>NZ_JAPDOE010000019.1 GCF_026013365.1 Paenibacillus sp. LS1 | reverse complement strand
GTGCTCCAGTCGATTCAAGCCAAGGCTTGTCTCAAACTTTCGCATTCATTCTGCAAGCAGAATGTTTACTCACTCGTTGTTCAGTTTTCAAAGATCAAACTTGTTTTGTTACCAAGTGTCGTTCTCCTCAGCAACTTTTATATCATAACACTTCCAAACCAACTTTGCAAGCTCTTTTTTTAAGTTTCTTTCGAAGCTTATTTATTTTGCTTGCGGCACTATGTTTCTCGTGTTTTTTTGGCCGGAAATAGAATATACCATATACACAACATAATTACTACTTGTAAAATATCCCATCAATGAATTTCTCGTTTACTTGATATAATCTCTTTTCAAACTATTCTTCTCGATGGCAATATCAACTGACTATACCCTACATACACTCGCCAGTCTATTCTGTCTCAATATAGGTTACGAAAAGAACCGATCAGCATCATTACGTTCTATATAATAAGAAACACAATATCATATTGGAGAACAATGCTATCTACTATTTAGATATCGAATATAGTAATTGTACTCACTCTTCAGTGGTATTGATAGATTATGGTCTTCACTTCTATACTTGTTACGCTTTGAACCTGCCCATCACTATCGTATCGTAATACTGTCCATCTGTGTGTCGTCGATCACTTTTCAAAACACCTTCGATCCCGAAGCCACTCTTTTGATATAACTCAATTGCCTTTTCGTTGGATGCCAGTACGGTCAACGTCATCTTCTCTACACCAATCTGGTCTGCCCATTCCATCGACTGTTTCAACAAGTGCTTGCCAATCCCATGTCCCCAGAACTCTCTGGCTACACACACGCCGAACTCAACCTTATGGCTAAATCTCTTCAACTCTGTACCTTCACATCGGGAGTATCCCACAATCTCGCCCGCTACTGCAGCAACGAGGAACAGATTCCGCGACTTCTCGGTGTCCACATGGATGATACGCCTAAACCCGGCTGGGTCGATATACGCCTCGCCCTCTTCACGATCCATATTCTCGGTTTCTCCGTCCAGTTGTACACGAAGTGAAGACAAGGCCTCTGCATCCTTATCTGCTGCTGATCTAATCGAGTAAGATACTCCTTTAATGTAATATTCCTGTTGTTCGATAATCATAAGAACTATTCCGCCTATTCCACTTTAATTAAATATTCTATACTCTCTACTGCTCTACCCCACCTCAGACGGACTCTTGCCCGTAAGCATCTTGAATACCTGACTGAAATACGTGGCATTACGGAACCCCGTCATCTCACTCACCTCATATACCATGTAATGTCCCGACTGCAACAGTTCCAACGCTCGCTGAATCCGGTACCCGTTCAAATAACTCACGAAATTCTCCCCGGTCACCCTTTTGAAAAGTTGACTCAGATACTTCGGATGCACGAATAGCCCCTTGGCAATCGCTTCAAAACTGATCTCTTCAGCGTAATGCAGCTCCACATACTGTTTCACCTGCTCTATCAGTTTATTGGTTTTCTTCTCGCCCATCTCCTTGCGGATCTGTTCTAGCCAGTTGCAGATAATACGATCCATCCAGCTTACCAGATCATGCAACGCATATTTCGATTGAATTTCACGCAAAAAATCACTCATCGCCAGCGGCGGGGGTAACATCGGGTGAAGTCGGTTCCAGCTATGAATCAACGTGTCAAACAGACTGACGGCCACCACCTGTACATCCTGTATGCCAACACATTTCCCCTCTTTCAGCAAAAGGCAAATATGATGCCATACCTCTTCCGCCAGATCAGGTCTAATATCCGCCCAAGCCTCATTCCATTGACGAAGCAATACTGAATAATCGGTCACACTTGGTTCTGTATCCTCAGACGCTTCATAGTGGTAGATACGACTTCCACCTTGAAACTCTGCAGTTTCCACCGCTTCCCTGCTCTCTAGATAAGAATCTATCACCTCACAGGGGTGACTCTTGGATCTCCCAATTCCAGCACTCACTTCAATTTTCAGATACGTAAAGATCTGATCGATCATCCTCTCCACAAGTGGCAGACATTCCTCCAGATGATCTTTATCTCCTAATAGAAGCAACACAAATACCTGATCCGAATAATCAACGATCTCTACCTGACCATTCATGCGCGCCGCTTGCTCCTTCACCGTCTCCTGAATAATATCGGCCGCCCCATAGCGGAGAAGCTGCCAATCCCGTTCTTTCATTCGTGTCAAAAATACGGGGCGATTCAGTTGCAGACTAATGGCGCGTGTCTGTGAGGACATATGAATGCCTATATAGTCCATGCGCTCTTTAGGCAGCTCGTCTGCCCGATATCGCGTGGTCAGCAGTTCGTGAAGAAATTGTTTGCGCAAATACGGAAGTACCCGTCCAACCTCCTGCTTGTACGTCTGCTCCAGTCGCTCATGCCGCTCTCGCACATCTTGTTCCAGTAGCACCTCACGCAGCACAGACTCAATCTCCTCAACTTCTGCCGGCTTCAGCAAAAAGTGATTCACCCCCCAGCGCATGGCTGCCCGGGCGTTCTCGAATTCGTCATACCCACTAAGAATGATGATCGGCAAGTGGGGATGATCACGTCGCAACGTCTGAGTAATCTCAAGCCCGGTCATCCCCGGTAGATAAACGTCAGTCATAACAAGATCGGGATGCATGCGGTGAAAAAGATCAAGTGCATCCAAGCCATTCGAAGCAGTACCTGCAATGCTGAGGCCCAGGGAAGGCCAGTCAATATGTTCCGTTAGTGCCTTTACAATATGCGGATCGTCATCTACAAGCATGATGGTCTTCATCCTTTTTCACCGTCCAGCCACAGATTTAATTGCTCATCGGTCTCAATACGGGGGAGTGTAATCGTCACTTCCACGCCACCCGACTCTCCATCCCTCAGTTGAACGCCATATCGCTTCCCGCAATAGAGCTGAATTCGCTGATGAACATTCCGTACACCGATGCCACACGTCGCTTCGAGTTTCCAACCCTCTGGCAAGCCTTGGCCATTATCCGTGATACGAATGACGATATCTGGTTGAGAGCTTTCCGCCTCATGCATATGCACCTGAATTCGAAGTGTGCCTTCTTCCGGATGTCCGTGCATAACGGCATTTTCAATAAAGGGCTGTAAGATAATCTTGGGAATATAACAACCGCGAATGCGCGGATCGATCTGCTCCTGATATTGAATGGAGAAAGGTAGTCGCTCCGACTGTATGTTGACGTAACACCGGGCATGCTCCAACTCATCACGAACCCGGATAAACAATCTCCCCCCACTCAGTCCGATCCGTAACAGCTTACTGAGCTGCACAATCATACGACTGATATCCTTAGCTTCGTAATCGAGCGCACGCCAGTGGATCATGTCGAGGGTGTTGTATAGAAAATGGGGTTTGATCTGGGCCTCAAGCAAGCCCGTCTGGGCTTCCCGCTTAGCACGGCTCTCATCCTTCACCTGTTCCATCAGCGTCGTGAGCTGTGAAGCCATGTGATTGAATCCATACGCCAAATGGGCATATTCCTCTGTGAATGACAGTTGTACCCGAGTATCAAAATCCCCTTTCTCCAATTGTCTCATCCGTTTGATCAGTTGGCGCAGAGGACGAATAATCCGCCGCACGAACAAATATGCAAGTATTGCCGAGCATAACAACCCCAACACTGCAATGCAAAGAATCTGCCACCCTGCGTGTCTGACCGGGGATAACAGCATATGAACAGGAATAGTCTGCACCAGACGCCACTGAAGCATGGCTGGCCTGGAGTACAACACCAATTGTGCACCTCCGGATTGTCCGGAAACTACTTCGTATCCGTCTGCACCTGGTTGGACATGTTCCTGAATCCATGCACTATCTATAATAGAAGAAGAGTATTCACCCTCACCACTTGTAGCGGGGTCATCTGGCCACTTAGATCCCTCGATGGGGTCAGCTTCACCCATTTGCATGACGACATTGCCAGCCGTATCCACCAGCAGTACCTTGCCTTCCAATACCATGGGCATATCCGAAAATCTGCGTACAATGTCTGTGCGACTCAGTCGAATGAGCACATAGGCTACCGTACCCCCTCGGCTGTCAAAGATTCGCTGGGCATACCCAATTAGTGATTGACCAGATTCATTCTCGCGCAAAGGTACCCATGCCGCATCTGCCTGCTCCAATGCATCGAACCAGGAGTCGCCGGAAATGGTGTCTACCGGGAAGATGCGATCAGGCATGGTAACAGCTACACCGTTAAATGCATCCGTGTACAACTCTATAGAAGTAATGCCTTCACTGACGACCAGAGTATGATCCAATATACGGGATACTTCCCGCCGTTGATGAATCTGCGAAAGTCTTCCGGTCTCCATCGTTTCGAGCAAACTGGACAGCTCCCGATTGCTTGCCAAAGCATAGGCTGTTCCGGTTACCCCTGTGATGAAATCAAATCCCCGGCGTGTGCTCTCGTTCAGAAGAGCCAGGCGTGCTTTGCTAATCTCGGCAAAGGTGACCGCTGAGAAGGACTGATATGCCAGCCAGACGATCACCGAGACGAGTAACAGGTTAAACGCAATAAAGCAAGTCACCATCAATGTGGAGAGCTTGCTTTGTTGCAGCTTTTGATTAATATATGAAGACCATCTTCCTTTCCGCATGCGAAAATCAACTCGTTTCGTCTTGGAATTACCCTTTGAGTCCAGAGGTTGCGATTCCTTCCACGAAGTACTTTTGACACACGATAAAAACAATAAAACATGGCACTAGCGACAACACCGACATCGCAAACATCGGACCCCAATCGGATTGAGAGCTGGAATCAAGGAACAGGCGTAGACCTAACGGCACTGTATATTTGCTCACGTCACTCAGGTAGATCAACTGACTGAAGAAGTCGTCCCATGTCCACAAGAACGTAAAGATCATCGTAGTGACTAATGCTGGGAAAGCCAGTGGAATGATGATTTTGGTGTATATTTTCACAGGACCGCATCCATCAATAGTGGCCGCTTCATCCAGCTCTTTGGGCAACCCTCGGAAGAACTGCACCATGAGAAAAATGAAGAATGCGTCAGTAGCCAGCCATTTCGGCACCACCAGCGGCAGATACGTATTCACCCACTCCAAGTGGTTGAAAAGAATATACTGCGGGATCAGCGTCACATGATGTGGCAGCATGATCGTCATGAGCATCAGACCGAAGCAGATGGCTTTGAAACGAAAATTCAGTCGGGCGAAGGCATACGCCGCCATAGAGCAGGAAATCACATTGCCCAGCACGGCGCCCAGCGACAGGATGACAGAGTTGGTCAGGAAACGGGAGAACGGATTACCCTGAATTCCCGACCAGCCATTCATGTAATTTTGCCAATTCCATTCCTGTGGCCAGAACCAGGTCTCTGTAAAGATCATATGTCCCGGTTTGAACGAGCTACCGAGCATCCAGAGAATTGGATAGAGCATGACAAAGGCGATGCCTGAGATCAACACATGTTTGCCGACGACCCACGCTGTAGAGTTCCGTTGTCCAATCATGATTTTCCACCATCCTCATAGTGCACCCACAGCTTGCTACTGCGGAATACGAGCAATGTAAATACGCCAATCAGGATCACCAGCACCCAGGCCATCGCGGAAGCATAGCCCATCTGAAAGAATGAGAATCCTTTTTTGTACAGATACAGAGAGTACATTAAGGTTGAATTCACTGGCCCTCCGCTGCCGTTACTGATGACGAAAGCCTGCGTGAACGATTGAAAGGACGTAATCAGCTGCATGACGAGATTGAAGAAGATGACGGGTGACAGAATCGGCAACGTTATATAGAAGAATCTCCGCAGAGGACCTGCACCATCTACCGCCGAGGCCTCATCATACTCGGGTGGAATCTGCTTTAATCCTGCCAGGAAAATAATCATCGATGATCCAAACTGCCACACGGATAACAGCACGATGGAGTACAGTGCATACTTCGGATTGGCAACCCAATCGGGTGCCTTAATTCCTACCATGGCAAGAACACTATTAAGCAGCCCGTCCCCACCCAGCATTTTACGCCACAACATCGCAATCGCCACGCTACCTCCAAGCAATGTCGGGATGTAATACACCGTTCGGTAAATACCAAGCCCTCGAATCCCTTTGTTGAGCAACATCGCTACAAGCAACGCGAAGATCAATTTGACCGGTACGGATACAGCGACATATGTGAACGTTACCTGGAGTGATTTGGTGAACAGTTTATCGGACGTAAACATGGTGGTGTAGTTATCCAGACCGACCCAGGAAGGGGCGGCCAGGATACTGTAATCGGTGAACGAAATGTATAACGATACCAACATGGGACCCAAGGTGAGAAATAACAACCCGACAAGCCATGGGGCGAGAAACAGAAGAGCGGCTCCATTATGCGCATATCTCCGTTTGACCCGCCGGGTAGCTACACTCTCGATTCGGGCTTGACTGACCTGAGATGTAGTCATCTTCGCAACCTCCCCGCAGAATTAGAAGTCTGGAACGATTTCAATGGTTTATTGACTCGATGCAAGCGTAGCCTTGGCTCCTTCAATAAACTGGGCAATGACATCTGGAGTACTGCCTTGACCGAAGGCGATCTGCTCGCTTGCGCTCTTGAAACTCGTGTCCACTTCAGCAAATCCTTGCGGGTATGGTGGGTCAATCTCACTGGAATGCTTCGATACGGTGTCGATAAATTGAAAAATGGTTTGCTCCGCTTCCGGCAGCGTTGGCTGCATCTGCTCACGAATGCTTGAGTTAACTGGCACACCACGTTCAGAACCAAGAATAGCGGTTGCTTCTGGATCATTCACCATGAAATCGATGAACATGGCAACTTCCTTCGGATGTTTGGTTTTGCCATAACCGGAGAGGAACTGGCCTGGCTTCAGGTATTCGCCAATTTGCTGCTCGTTAACACCATGCGGAAGCACTTGTATGCCAAGCTTATGATCCTGGTTTTTGTTCACCTGCTGGAATGTCAGCAATTGATTAGACCATGCAAAATCCATGGCAGCTGTACCCAGTGAGATTGGACGTGTCTCCAACGCATTCGTTGTGGATGCCGTGATCTCAGCTGTGGTCACTCCACCATTCTCGCGTAGTGAGCCCCACATATCGAACCATTGTTGAAGCTCCTCGCTGGTAGCAGTCATCGTCCCACCGTCGAACAATCCTTTCCCGGATTGCCGGATAAACACCTCGAACATGTTGGTTGTACCGGAAATGTCTGCAGATCCATAGAATCCCTCACCTTTGGCTGCGGCGATCTTCGTCGCAATATCCCCGAAATCCTTCCATGTCCAGCTCTCTTGCGGTTCTTCGATACCTAATTCCTGAAATACGGTAGCATCATAGATGACACCTGGTGCGTTAACTCCGAGGGTAATCGCATATAATTTATCGTCAATCGAACCGGCTGTAATCATGCTCTGATCATGATCCTCTGTCCGCAGGTCTTTACTCTCTGCAAACGGGGTCAGGTCAAGCAAGGCACCACGCCGGGCAAAGTCAGTCAGAAAAGCGTAATCCATCTGGATGATATCCGGTGCATTTGAGCCAGCTACCTGTGTAGTCAACTTGTCAAAATAACCGTCCCAACCGGAATATTCAGGCTTAATGGTAATACCCGGATGTTTCTCTTCAAACAATTGGATGACTTTGGTTGTCAGATCATGTCTAGTCTGTGATCCCCACCAGGTCATGCGTAGTTCAATCTTGCCTGAAGAGTCTCCTTCACCTTCACTTGCTTCACCAGAAGTAGCGGGTGTATCGGTTGCCCCTCCAGAACAGGCTGTAGCGAACAATAACAGGGACAGGCAGAACAGGGTTACCCACTTTTTCGTAATCATCATAAATGAATTTCCTCCCCTTCTCGCATATATGAAATCGCTTACAAAACCTATTGTATCGATCCATTGCTGCATATGACATAAACAAAAGTAAGCTTTCCTGTCAAAAAAGTAAGGAGTTATCGGAATCAAAAACCACCGGGAATGACATTCCCGGCGGTGATGTTCCCGTATCAGATATGATTACGGGTATACAAATGTAGTACGTAGAGCAGAAGTTAACGGGTTGGTATGGTAAAGATAGTATGAAAATCAGGCCATGACAGCTCTTTTACGGCCTCAGACTCGTTGGAAGAAGCGCGACGATCAGCCGTCATCACCATTGCGTTTCATATTAAGTATGGTCTGTCAGGAATGTGAGACTGCAGGTGAAGACACCCTGTGTTCAGCCAGATGTTTCTTCATTTTTGCCACTTCAGTTCCTGCCAGCATCATAATGCCAATTCCGTGATTGTCATTGGTGACGGTACGCAAGTCCTGATCATAATACTCTGCCGTAAACGCATATCTCGATCCGCTGCACACCCCATGAACGTTCCCTTGACGATCAATCGCTTTGCAGATAAGTCCCTTCCAAGCCCGCTCGGCAGCTGTGACGTAAACTTCAGGGTCTTTGAACCAGCCAAAGCGTACACCTCTCGCAAAACCATAGGCAAACATCGCCGTGCAGGAGGCTTCTTCATACGTCTTCGGATCATTCAACACCTGATGCCACAACCCACTTTCCTCTTGAAGTGCCGCGTACCCTTCACACAGCTCGTTGAAGAAATCAATTAGAGCCGGGCGCTCAGGATGCTCCGCAGGCAAAGCTTCCAATACCTCTGTCAAGGAAAACAGTGTCCAGCCGTTCCCCCGTCCCCATGGAATTTGAGTTGCCTGTCCGTATTTGAAATCATATACGTGAGACATAATCTTGAACTCAGGAATGAACAGATATTTTCGATACAATAAAAATTGTCTGGCGGCTTCATCCAGTGCGGATGAGTTTCCGGTCACCCGGGCATAACGAACAAGAAACGGCGTGCTCATATAGAGGTCGTCGGCCCACATGGTATTCTCGGCATACTCCCCTACGCATGTGCGATAAAACGCACCATCCTCCTGCCGCTCCAGGCGGGAAAGCATGAAATCCGCAATCCGTTCAGCAATCGGAAGAAACGTCGGTTCATGACAATCTGAATACGCTTCCATCATGGCTGAACCAAAAGAACCGCAGTTATCCAGCATTTTCAGCATGACCAATTGTTGATTGACTGCCGGGAAACCATACTGCTCCCGATCCCATAATGAGTACTCGTACATCTGGGTACATGCCTGCACATGCTCAGCCGCATAACGCGTAATATCTGGTCTCTGCAGATAACGCCCCGTCCGTAATAGACCATATACTGTGACACCCAATGGATAATCCCAGCGACCATAATTGGTCACACTGCCCACTGTCCATTTATTGCTTAACATGGCGTTTTCATAATAAGGTCTGATCCATGCATCTGGTCGATCTAAACGCCAGTACGTCTGTTCCAGCCCCGTTTGGTACACTCGGTCCGTTCGGGTCAGATCCCCCAAGTCCGGTTCAACCTCCGATTCAAAAGGTCCAACATATAACCAAGACTCTCCATTAGCACCATGCACACGCTGAGGAAGTTCCAGTGAAAGCGGCTTACCCGAAACGGTTGCGTTCAAATTAAAATGCCAAGGTCCCGCCGTATCATTGCATTCACTCCGAACAAGCAGGTCACTCCGTCCAAAAGAGGCTGGTACATCCACCTCGAACGGACCCGCTTCCTTCACTTGCGCCACAGGCTTGCCGCTAATCCATATACTCAGAGAACCGGAAGATTGACCTGACAGTCGCACCGGACTCCCGGTTGAATCGGTATTGTTCAGGTGAGTCCAAGCATAAGCGTGCCGTCCAGGAAGATGCCCGTATATTCTTTCCAGAGCTGGCTTGGTCTCATCCTCATCAGACCAGCCTGTCTCAGGCAGCCACTTCAAACTGTAATCTGCTTCTTTTCCCAATAGGTCCGGTTGTTTACTCGCGGTTCGGTTCGGTTGGGAGAACACCCATCCGGCTTGTCCCTGTCTCTCCTGGAATGGAGCAAATACATTCAAAATGCGCACTTTACCTTCATCTGATCCAAACTGGCAGCCAAAGCCGGCAGGCGTGTTTTTCATTTCCAGCCAAATGGTGTTCCAACCAGGCTTGATATCGATGCTGAGCTTCACCGTTGCGTCTGGACTAATCTCATCCATTACGGTTGAGCGATAGACCATCTGCTCATTGAAATAGAAACGAACAGGCCCATAACAGCGGACCAGTACATCCAGGTTTCGGTCCTCGTCCCCCCATACCAGCGCAGCTGCATAGGATATATGGTCTTTAGGTGCATCAGGAAAGCGTTTACCTAAATTCAGATCATAAAGCCCTTTTTCATTTTGCAAAATACCAGACTTCTGGAATACCCGATATACAAAATCAGCCTGTGCATTGGCTCCAATATATCTCTCGGCCAGTACCTTCAGCACCTGATCCTGATCTTCTCCAAATCGATAATACATGCTCTGCGGTTCACTGAAATAGGTCGTCATCGATGGCACACATCCCTCTCCCATTGAAATAAAGTCTTATATCATTTCATTCATACCATCCACACTGGAGCACCAAACTGATATATAGCAATAAAGTATAGCGCTTAACCTAGGTAGGTAATCCCCTTACCGGAAAATAGGTATGTCCCTTTGTGATCTTCTGAATAGCCGAATAATAATCCCAGTATAACTGACATGTTCGGTGGTGGCTACAGATTTTTGATTACGCTTACAATTTTATTGGATGTAGTCACTTTTTCTCTCCAGGTTAACTTAAATTTCAACAATGGTTTAAAAACGAGAAAACGTTACCGATATAGATAGTAGGCTGAAAAATTCCACTTTTTGTATCGGGAAGGAAAGATGAACATTGAATACTCTTGAATCTCTGGTAAATGCTATGCCTTTTGTTAGTCAAATGTTCCGCGACGACATATCCATATCCATTAATGATCATGAGAAAGTATTGTATTTTTCCGAAGCAAAAAGTCTGGAGATTGGCGTGAAGGTTGGGGATGAGCTGCATGATGATTATAAAAATTTCAAAATGCTCACCAACAAGGATTCACGTACCGTGGCACGCATGCCTGGTGATCTGCAAGGCAGACCCTTCGACGCCATTCTTATTCCCATTAAGGAAAACGATCAGGTCGTGGGTATATTGGGTGTGAACTACGCACTGGATAGTCACATGACACTGGAAACGCTGATCCGCGAAAATGAAACGACCATTAATGCGCTCGTCGGCGGCATTCAGCAGATCGCAGCACATTCGGAGGAACTTACCGCGACCTCGGAAGAGATTCTGCGCAACTCCAAAAAAGCTTCAGAGAACTCCGTCAGTGTATCTAAAGTAACAAACGTCATTCGTGAAGTATCGGAACAAACCAACCTCCTTGGACTGAACGCCATGATTGAGGCGGCTCGTGTGGGCGATCAGGGAGCCGGATTCGGTGTAGTTGCCAGTGAAGTACGCAAGCTGTCCGATCATACAAAACAAGCAGCGGCTGATATCGAAACATCCCTCGGTAGTGTGCAGGATTCCATGAAACATATGGAGCAGGAGATTGGTCAGATTACAACCGCAACAGTGGATCAGGCCAAGCTTGTTACCGAATTCATGGAAAGTATCGAACAGCTTAGTGAGACAAGCGCGAATCTGAAAAAGTTTGTACATCAGATGCTGGCGCTCGAATAACAATACAGTTCCACAACAGAAAGAACAAACCATATGAAATGTACATAGCAAATGATTTAGAATGTGAAAAGCCTCCGGCTACACTTCCCTTTACAGGAAGTCAGCGGAGGCTTTGTTTCGTATTTGAGGTGATATCCCACTTATAGTCAAATGACTATTATATTTCTACAGCGACGCCAAAATGGTCGGACACGACCGGCCCGTTTTTACCGTTCAAGACCACGGTGGAAGACTTGGCCTGGATTGGACGATTAGAGAAAATATAGTCGATCCGCAGATCGCGTTTGTTGTCTGCCCAGCCGGCTATGGCCTTGACCACGGTTGCTCCATCATCCTTTTGCAATGCTGTGGTATACAGGTCGTTCCAGCCTTTGCTCATCATATAATCATAGCCTTCATTACGTACTTCCGCGACATTATTGAAATCACCCATCATATATAACGGCTGATCCATGTAGGGGGCAAGCTTGCTCTCCGTCATCTCCCATTGTCCCTTGAAAGGTTCCTGCGCATCATCCCACCAGTTATAGTGTCCATTCACAAACCAGGTTGCTTCATCTTCAACGACCGTTTGGATTCCCACAATCTTGCGTGTACGGTAATTGTTATAATCCCGCATGTGCGACACGTATTCTCCAAAAGCCTGGGTAATCGGCGTCCGGCTAAGGATCGCCAGTCCTTCATCGTATTTTTGGAACCCAACATGAGCGGGAATCCACGTCCAGTAATATTGCTCTGTCAGCTGCTTGAGCAGAACATAGGCATAGTTGTCTTTTTTAATCACTGCATCGGGTTCAGTAGCATAATACATCTTCAGTTCTTCTTCAGAAAGCGCCGCTTCCTGCATGGACTGGTTAACCTCTTGCATGGAAATTACGTCAAATTGATGTGTATTGATAAAATCAGCCAGCTGACTGATCTTGTTCAGTTGATCTTCTTCCGCCCAAGCGTGTGTATTTAACGTAAGTATTTTCATATGCTCTCTCCTGTTGTTTGTAGTATAGCCGTTCCCCGGCCTGCATCGTTCCTGAAAGGAATACATACCATAAGCATACACAATATGGGGCAATCATGCATTCCGTCCGCTATCAGAACCGACGTGTTCATCCTGATTCTTGTTGGTCTAAAATAACTTCAAATTCTTCATAACCCATGCACGGATTGGCTCATAACTGATATGATGGATACATCAAATTCACACCATAACGTCATAGACGTGGTGATTACTGAACCTATGTTTACCCCAGGAGATGGAATGATGAACATACCCAATAACGTGAGAATGGATGATGCGCAGTGGCAACAGTTGATCAGGCAGGTTGCGGAGCATTTTAATAACCTAACGATCATGCGCGGATTCCAATATTATAAACAGAAACGTGTCGGACCATTAACCTATTCCGAACAACAAGGGATCTCGGCCGTTGTACAAGGATCGGAAGAATATGAGGTCACCCTGAGCATGCAATCTCTGTCTACCAGTCATTGTACCTGTCCGGTGAGTTCCGTATGCAAACATATGACTGCTGTATTGATGAGTTATGCCGAGCAACTGGAGCGACCTGTCCATGCCATTGTGAATGCACACTCCAGTACCGCACTCAAACAAACGACCAAACCCATCGGGGCCATGTCCGCAGGACTATCCAGTTACACAGAAGCCGATGAACAGCAGGATATGGACATTCCGGACAACCAATACAGCCAGATTAAGGAGCGTGCAACAGAGCTTGCTGATCTCGAAATTGCGGAATGGCACGAACTATTCCACTCCTGTCTGAGACGGCTGGGGACTGGCACAGCAAGCACATCCTACGTACAGGAAGCAACGGACGAGCTGTATGCCATTAAACCAAGGCTGAACGCTGCAATGGACCAACTTTTTGAACTACATGTGCAGCTGCACCTCATCCGATTCTGTGTGCCTCCGGCTCGTAACTCCATCACGCATACCCCCGTGTACTTGAGCTACCCTGCCCAGCTCGCGGTGGATGCACTTCAGAAAGACATTGAGCGGATCTTTAACCATCCTTTAGACCTGACAGGTCTAAAGGGAAACAAGCTTGAACAACTTTGGAACAGACTGGCCGAAACCTCAGCTTATTTACGCAAACAGATGATGCCTGAGACAGCCAGCATGATGTTCTTCACTCCGATCTATCGACAACTGTGGTTGAACTGGATCGTACCTGAACTTCAAGGGTCGCGGGACATGTTAGTGTCGGAACAGGTCATCTTAGATGATATAGAACGCAATATAACCGCCGCTTCGCCACCTTCACAGTCAGGTGGGAGTGTCTTGGGTAGCACTCAAAGTAATGGAAGTAGTAGTGATAGACCAGGCAAAGCCGTAACACTGCCCCTACCACTCATACTCGCGCAGAGCTGGATGCACTTCCATCTGGGGCAAGATGATCAGGCATGGCAGCGACTCATCCATGGAAGCTCGGCCTACGGTTTCCCGCCAGAACAACTGTTGCATTTTCTCCATGTACTCGCAGATTCGGCTGAGTGGAAGCGGCTTGGCGATTGGTTGGTACAACTTGGCCCCCTGCTGGCGAATCGGCGCAATACACCTTTGAATGATTACATGCATCTATGGGATACGGCCATTCAACATCTGCCCGATGCAGAGAACCGTATGTGGGACACGCTTGTCAGTATGCTTCCCCACTCCCGCCCCGCCTACGAGGATGCTATGCATTCGCGTGGACAGTGGCGCAGATGGATTGATTTTCAGCTGAGTACGGGAACGGAACCTCTCGAATTCCGCGTAGCGATGCTGCAACCAATCGAAAAAGATGCACCTGAGCTGCTGCTTCCCTTCTATCATCAGGCAGTGGAGCGTTATATCGGACACAAAAACAGGGACGGATACAAAGCAGCGGTGAAACTGCTGAAACGTCTGTCCAAAATCTATAAAAAGTTGAAGCAAGAAGCGCACTGGGAGCAATTCATCACCACACTCGCCGTTCGTAACAGTCGGCTGCGCGCCCTGCAGGAAGAGCTTCGGAAAGGTAAACTGATCTCATGAGCTTAATTCATCCTTACACTGAAACGATTGAGGTTCACGTCGCTTTAACTGGATATGGCGATGCATTGTTTTACGGAGCACTCAACACACACCACTTTGTACCGGGACAGTCGCTTAAGCAGCGATTGTTCGCTTGGCATGCGCCTTCCTTCTACGGTACCGAACTGGAAGTTCGGCAGATTGAGGAGATTGAGCTGGTTGTTCTGCCTGCGGAAGAAGTGATTCCCTTCTTTGCCGAGATGCATACCCTGCTTCATATTGAATGGAAATGGGATGAACAGGCTGAACATCTGATTCGATTGGCTCCCGCGCTCGCAGCATCTATCGAAAAACGCAAATACGTACCTAGCTTCGAGGCCTACCGTACAGGACAGCTTCAGTGGACCTGGGACCCGGATAGCTTGAAAAAGCAGGAGCGGGCATTGCTTACCAAGGCGATTCAACAGACCGACGAGAGTTATGCCGAAGGACTTGGGGCGACCTACTCTGCCTTCGTATTCCAACGCTGGTACAGTTCGGAGGAAGCTGCGACGGATTTGCGGCGTGAATTCCCGCAGTTGTTCCCAGAGCGTGGGACTCTTCCTAAGACAGCCGGAATGGACGCACAGTCCTGGCTCGTATCCATTGGCTGGAAAGCAGATGCCGCACCATTCAGGCCCATGCTGCAATTGCAGGAGCCGGACGAGGATGAGCCATCTTGGCGGCTGCGACTGGTATTGCAGAACAAGTTGGATGCTGCAGTATTGGTGCCCGTCATGCTGGATTCACGGGGCAGGCTTGAAGGGGAGTGGCCCGAGGTATGGACACCGTTCATTCTGGATCGCTCCTCCGGATGGCTGGATCAACTGCGTGCACATCTGCCGCGTCTCGGAAGCTCCATTAGCGGCAGGCGGGATGTGCTGAGTGATCCTTTGGGAGATCAGGAAGCCTGGCAGTTTCTGACGCAGGATAGCGGCAGGTTACTGGCGGCGGGCTGGCAAGTCCTACTTCCAGGTTGGTGGGAAGCAGCCCGTAAGAAGAAACCAAAGCTGCGTGCTAAGGTGCAGCCGGAGGAAGGCAGTGAACGGGGACAGTCGTTCTTTGGACTGGACTCGATTATTCATTTTGACTGGCGCATTGCGATTGGTGACACGGATCTTAGCGAAGATGAATTCGCCGACCTTGTTGCCCGTAATGAACGATTGGTTCGCTTCCGCGGAGAGTGGGTTCCACTTGATCCCGACCTGCTGGAACAGATACGCCGTGCCATGGGCGGTGTAGATCGGGAACAGGGACTCTCATTCCAGGATATTCTGCACCTGCATCTGCTGCACAATGAGCAACGGGAATATCGCAACCAGAAATGGAAGGAAGGACAACAAACCGAGGAAGAGCAGCAACCACAGGATGATCAGAACATTCGGCTGGAAGTAGAGCTGAATGAGCACCTGAACCGGGTTATTGCACAACTCGGGGGCGGACAAGGCGGCGCACCTTCCCTGTCCATTCCGACAGGGCTTCATGCCGAGCTGCGATCGTATCAGAAGGAAGGTTTTGCATGGCTTGGTTTCCTGCGCAGATTCGGACTTGGGGCATGTCTTGCCGATGATATGGGTCTCGGGAAAACCATTCAGTTCATCACGTATCTGTTACACATCAAGGATCATGAACCACGTAAGCCGGGAAAAGCCCCGGTACTTCTGATCTGCCCAACCTCGGTACTGGGCAACTGGCAAAAAGAGATTAGCCGCTTCGCACCCTCCATTAATGTCAGCCTGCATTACGGAGCACGCCGATTAAGCGGAGATGAATTCCGGGAGCAGACGGAGCAGG
The DNA here is from genome assembly GCF_026013365.1 of Paenibacillus sp. LS1. Taxonomy (GTDB): domain Bacteria; phylum Bacillota; class Bacilli; order Paenibacillales; family Paenibacillaceae; genus Paenibacillus. Next base: position 51,907 of record NZ_JAPDOE010000019.1, on the reverse strand, counting down.
TGGACATTATCATTACGTCCTTTGCTACGGCTACACTAGATCAGGAAATGTTGCAGACTTATACGTGGTCATGCATCTGTCTCGATGAAGCGCAGAATATTAAGAATGCTCAGACCAAACAGTCCCTGGCTGTTCGCAGTTTCCCGGCGAAACACCGCATTGCCATGACAGGCACACCAATCGAGAATCGGTTGTCCGAGCTGTGGTCGATCTATGATTTTACCAATCCAGGATATCTGGGCAGTGCCCAGGCATTCCAGACTCGTTTTATCAGTGCCATAGAGAAAGATAAGGATGAGCAACGAATGCAGGATTTGCAGCAATTAGTGAAACCGTTCATGCTGCGCCGCAAGAAAAAAGATCCGAATATCCAGCTTGATCTGCCGGACAAAAACGAGATGAAGACTTACATTCACCTTACGGGCGAGCAAAGTGCATTGTATGACCAGTCCGTGCAGGCCCTGATGGATAAAATGAAAGAACTGGAAGGCATCAAGCGTAAAGGTGCAATTCTATCGGCGTTAACCCAGCTTAAACAGTTGTGTGATCACCCTCTGCTGTTAACAAAAGAAGCTTTGCCGGAGGAACTTCCCGAAGACGGTGCACTGACATCTGCTTATGACGTGTACAGTCCGCAAGATATGGCGATGCTGATTAGTCGCTCCGCGAAGCTAGAACGACTGATGGAACTTGTCCGTGAATTAAGGGACGAGGGCGAGCGATGCCTGATTTTCACCCAATACATCGGGATGGGTCAGATGCTGCAACAGGTACTGCGTCAGGAGTTGCAGGAGCCTGTGCTATATCTGCACGGAGGTACGTCCAAAACAGGGCGCGATCGTATGATTGAGGAATTCCAATCCCGCACACTACCTGAGGACAAACAGCCGTCCGTCTTCATTCTGTCCATCAAGGCAGGCGGTGTGGGATTGAATCTGACCGCAGCCAACCATGTCTTCCATTTTGACCGCTGGTGGAACCCGGCTGTTGAGAATCAAGCCACCGACCGGGCTTATCGGATGGGTCAGACCAAAGATGTTCAGGTGCATAAGTTCATCTCTCTTGGCACATTAGAGGAGCGGATCGACGAGATGTTGGAGAGCAAACAGCAGCTCAGCGATAACATCATCACAAGCTCCGAGAATTGGATTACGGAATTGTCGACGGATGAGCTGAAAGACCTGTTCACTCGGCGTCGTGACTGGTCGGGCTAACTTGGTAGAAGATTTACAGTACAAGCCAAACCCGGATTTCAGAGAAATCAAATAAATGAGAAATACAAAAAGAGCGAAGTTTCGGAATCTGAATTCCGGCTTCGCTCTTTTTGTGTTGCTGCAGTTAATCATCCGTTCTTAACGCATGTTACCGATGATAGATGATCTTGAATCCTGCATTTTTTTGACAAAGTTCGTCATGATATCAAACGCTTCATTGCGCTTGTTGGACATAGATTGCAGACGAAGCATGTCCATCTGTTGGGAATTGCTCGCAGCATCAATTTGGCCTTTCAGCTTTTGAACAGCTGCTTCATCCCCGTTTTGCTGGGCGATCTGCAATTGAGAGTTCAAATCCGCGATCTGTTGATTACGTTTCTGTACCTCCTGAATTTGCATTTGCAGTTGAGCATCCAATAATTTGGTACGTTCTTGTTGGACCATCATCAAAGCGGTTTCGATATCCATACTGCTAAAGTTGATAGGTGTTACGCCAGAGATATTGGAGACGGAAACTGTGCTCGCTGAAGCTGAAGAGACGATAGATACTGCAGCGAAAGCAGCAACTACGGATGAAGCGAAAAATTTACCTGAACGTTTCATGACTGTTCCTCCGAGTCCATATGTAATATGTACCAGTTTTTAAGTTGGTATCTTCCGTCATTCTAAATCAAAAGTACTAGTTGTTCAATCAAATTAACTTCAAATTTGAATTAATTTCGAGATCCCTTACACACGCCTACCTCCGCTTACAATATGAGTAAATTAAGTCGGGCATAATAAGTAAACGTGCATTCTTAAGAGGCATACTTACCACCACTTTGCTCCTTCTCCTTCGCATGAAAAGTTAAATTTGGTGAGCACCAATAAGCTCATAATTTTACTTTAGAAAATGGTTATGTTATATTTAATTATAGATTTTACACAATTTAATTTTGTGATATTAAATATAGATTAATGATATATACTTTACGGGAGGTTTTTATATGAAAAAGATACTGGTTGTTCTAACAAATGTGGATAAATACGCAACGAAGGACGAGCCTACCGGCTTGTGGCTGAGCGAAGCAACGCACTTTATTGAAGAGTTTGATCAAAACGAAAATGTTCAGATCGATCTGGTTAGCCCTAAAGGTGGTAACGTACCTCTTGATCCGAAAAGTCTGGGCGACTCTCTGGATGAGAGCACCAAAGCCTATTTCGAAAACGAAACGTTCATGAACCAATTGAAAAATACGTTGAAACCTAGCGAAGTAAACGCGAGTGACTACGATGCAATCTATTTCACAGGGGGTCACGGTACGATGTGGGATTTCCCGGACAATTCCGAACTTCAAGAGCTTTCTCGTGATATCTATGAAAAAGGTGGCGTTGTATCCGGCGTGTGCCACGGAGTTACAGCCCTGCTGAACGTGAAGCTGTCCAACGGTCTGCTTTTGATCAACGACAAAACCGTTTCCGGCTTTACGAATGAAGAAGAAGCATTGGCTCAACAAACCGAGTATGTTCCTTTCCTATTGGAAGATGCTTTGAGAGAACGTGCTGCACAATACGATAAAGCAGCTGCCTTCAGCTCTTATGTCACAACAGATGGCCGCGTGGTCACAGGACAGAATCCGCAATCTAGCAAAGCCGTAGCGGAAAGTGTTAAACAACTGCTGGGTCTGTAAAATATAGATGTACAAAGCAAAACAGCATGTGATCCGTCATGACCTGACAGAACACATGCTGTTTTTTTCTAGTGATTTGTCGAAGCAGAAGCTTCCGTCGCTGTTCCTCCAGCCAAACGCTTCACAATATAAGGAACGGTCACCGACGTCAGGATCACAGCAAATGCAATCTGAGCGATAGCTGTATCTACATAAGGTGCATACGCCGGATTGAATTCGGCAGCCATCGATGGCACGACCATGGACAATCCAGCAACCGAACATGTCGCAGCCGCTGCGTAACCGGGACGTCTTAATATCGTTCGATCGATCCCAATGAGCGGCAGCATGCAGATCAGCAAAAATAACACTGTGACCAACAAACCGGATAGACTGGATTGAAATGCAATACGCAAATCAATATTTGACCCAAAGCTTGTACCTAAAAAAGGCAGCAGAATCAGTGTTCCCGGAGCGAACATCTTCTGTATGTTGATATCCAGGTTACCAAGAAGTATGCCGATGAAAAAAGGTACTAGTGTAGCAAGGACACTAAGGTAATCAATACCAACACCGCTCGCCGAATTCAATATCAGAACCGGAATAACGGGTACGGCGATCAGATTCAGAATGCCAAACGCAGCACGATCCACATCATCTCCATACGTGTTCATCAAGGCCAGATATAGTCCCGGATTACAACTGGTCAGAACGGCAATGAAGGCTACCGCAGAAACTCCACCAACCCCACTTATGCCAAAAAAGTGTACAAACGCCCAGCCGAACAGGCAGCTGATGAGGATGCGTGAAATACAGAGCACCCCTGCTCTCTTCAAGGTCACCAGAAGCTGTGACAAGTTAAGCTGTGTTCCTGATATCAGTAAAATCATGCCGATCAGCACCATGGTACCTTTCGAAGTAAACAGCGCTGTTGTTGGATCCCCGATCTGAAAAAACGATGGAAACACCGTGTTGATGACCGCGGCGGCCAGCATAGGAACAATCAGCAAGCCGCCGGGGATTTTTTTGATACGATCCAGAATATTCATGCTCTATTACAATTCTGCTCCGTTGGTACGGATCACATTCTGATACCAGAAGAACGAATCCTTACGATATCTTTCGAGCGTACCATTGCCATAGTCATCCTGATCCACATAGATAAATCCGTACCGTTTGCTCATCTCGGAGGTCCCTGAACTAATCATGTCGATGGGTCCCCACATCGTGTATCCCAACACCTCGACGCCATCCGCAATGGCGAGTCCCATCTGTTCGATATGTTTGCTCAGGAAATCAATCCGGTATGGATCGTTGATCGTTCCATCTTCATTCAGCTTGTCGTAGAAGCCCGAGCTGTTCTCCAAAATGAAGACAGGCTTTTGATACCGATCATAGACGAGATTAAGCGTATACCGCAGGCCAATGGGATCAATCTGCCAGCCCCACTCGTTAGCGGGCAGATGCGGGTTTTTATATACACTGTGTACATTGCCTGCTGTTAGTTCGAGCTGCTCTGTATCACTGCTGGAAATCATCGAGTTGTAATACGACATCCCTACAAAATCAGCCGTGTGTGCGCGAATGCTATCCAGATCGCCATCCTCGATATTCAACTGGATCTCCTTGTTTTTGAAATACGTTTTACTATAGTAAGGGTACTCGCCTTTATTGAGCACATCGAGATAGAACTGATTTTTCATCTGATCATCCTGCTGCATCTGAAGTGCATCCTCCGGCTTGCAAGTGTAAGGATACGTTGTAAAATAAGCGACCATACTTCCGATCTGGTTATTCGGATCAATCTCATGTGCTATCTTGGTTGCTCTGGACGCAGCTACAAATTGATGATGCAGCCCCTGGAACAGCATTTCCTCATAATTGGCAGCATCATAATCAATGATTCCCAGCGTCTTGGCCGATGCTTTCACGCTCATGTTGATCTCGTTGAACGTCACCCAATATTTCACTTTGCCCTTGTAGCGATTAAACAGTACATCACAATAGTTCACATACAGATCGATTAATTTGCGGTTATACCATCCTCCGAACTTGTCCATCAGTACAATTGGCGTATCAAAGTGGCTGATGGTAATCAGGGGCTCCATGCCCTGTTTTAGACATTCATCAATCACCTGATCATAGAACTCTAGTGCCTTTTCGTTCGGAGCGGCATCGTCGCCACCTGGAAAAACTCTGGCCCATGAAATGGAATAACGAAATACTTTGAATCCCATCTCGGCAAACATGGCGATATCCTCACGGAAGTTATGATAAAAATCGATCCCCCGGCGCTTCGGATATTTCACGGTATCCGGGTCATTCCTGGCCTCTTCAATCATCTCCCAATTCACTCTGATCTGCTTGGTCACTTTGCGGTCGTTCTTCTCGTTAAACTTCATCACTTCTGGAATGGTCAGACTCTTGCCGTCGACATTATAAGCACCTTCCGCCTGACAGGCAGATAGTGCACCGCCCCATAAAAAATCTTTTGGAAAATTGGAATTCGTCATTTTAGTTTCCTCCTGTTATTACGTGTTATTAAGGTCTTATTTCAGGTTTTATGGGATCAGCTTAATTAAAGCTTCGCTCTCCCGGATTGGGCCGCTGGTCGCTGTGGTCAGTACGTCTCCATACTGTTGCATGTTGGTTACCACAATCGATGTAATGGTATTATAGCCTGCTGACGTAATGCCTTCTGGATCAAACTCTACTAATAAATCCCCAGCCTGGATTGTCTGTCCCTGTTCGATATGGGCGTTAAAATATTTCCCTTTCAGGCTGACCGTATCCACCCCGATATGAATCAGGATCTCAACACCATTCGCTGCCTTCAAACCGATGGCGTGTTTGGTGCGATAAAGCGCCTCGACTACTCCGTCAAATGGAGCGTATACCTTGCCATCTGTCGGAACGATTGCAATGCCTTTACCCATTAACTCTTGGGCAAATGCCTGATCTTCTACTTCAGAGATGGGTTTAATCTCCCCTGTCATTGGACTAACGATAAGCATGTCAGAAGACGTGGATGTCTGTGATGATACGGATGTTGGAGTTACCTCTGAGGCAACGATTGTCTGATTGCTATTTACTTTATTCGTAGCTTGCTGCTTCGATTTATTTCCATCTGTATCTTCCTTGATGCCAGCCAACAGCGTGAACACAAACCCGAGTACAACTGCGGCAATACAACCAATAACGACATACATGTAGCGATCAGAGGTATACGTGCCAATTGCCAATACACCTGGAAGTGAAATTGCATTCGCTGTTGTATGCACCAAGCTGTAGAATCCACCGACTAATCCACCTGCCAGGCAACCTGCGAAAAAGGGACGTTTGTATTTCAGCGTTACACCATAGATTGCCGGTTCGGTAATCCCGAACAACGCGGTGAATCCACTTGAAGCAGCGGCTGATTTCATCGTTTTACTCTTCGTTAGTACAAACACACCGAAGGCTGCTCCAGCCTGAGCCAAATTCGCTGCCAGTGCTGTTGGTAACAGCACGGTTGCACCCAGTGTAGCCACTTGTTGAACCTGAATCGGCATGATGGCATAGTGCATACCGAACATGACCATAATCGGTTTGAAAAATCCAAGAATCGCACCAGCAAGAACACCTGCAGTGGAGAACAATGAGTTGATGCCATTGGTCAACCAGTCACCGATATATGATCCTACTGGGCCAAGCACGATTAATTCCAGTGGAATCATAATGAACAAAACAATCATTGGGGTGAGCAAGACCTGCAGAAACTTGGGAATCACCCGATTGACGATCGGATACACATAACTCATAATCCATACAGCCAGAATGATTGGAATGACGGAAGAGGAATATTTCATCAACAGAATCGGCATGCCGAGAAAATCAATGCTATTCACACCCGTCTCAGCAATCTGAGCCGCAGCGTTCAAAATGGTTGGATGCATTAATCCCGCAGCAAGAGCTACCGCCAAATAGGGATTGGTTTTGAATCGGTTTGCTGCACTAACAGCCAGGAAGAACGGCATGAAGTAGAAAATACAGTCCCCAATCATGTTAATGATCGTCAGGAAACCGGAGCCTTCCAGGTATCCCATTGCAGTTATTACAGTAGCCAAACACTTGATCATCCCGCAACCAACAAGTGCTGGCAGAACAGGGGTGAATATACCTGCGATGGTTTCAAGCACGACATTGACGGGGTTGCGTCTCTTTTTCGGTCCACTGTCTGTAGACTCCGAAAGCTCGCCAATCTGGTCAGAAGTCAGATTCCTCACTTCACTGTAGACTGCATCTACCTTTGCACCGATGACAACCTGAATCTGTCCACCGGAATTTTGTGCCTTGAGTACGCCTTCAAGCTGATCCAGCGCCTTGAGGTCTGCTTTGTTATCATCCTTCAATACGAATCTCAAACGAGTTGCACAGTGCGTCAGACCCGATATATTTTGCTCGCCGCCAACAAGATCAAGTACGTTTTTAGCCAAATCTTTGTTGTTCATGACCCTTCTCCTCTACATCTACTGAAATAGTTATATAAAAAATGACCAAGCCGGGGAATCGTCATTCCCTACGCTTGGTCATGCCTGATCGAATCAGTAACAGTCCAATATGGATTATTTGGTTAGTTCGAGATTAATCGTTGGATATGCAGAATCAGATATAACTTTTCATCATCTGAACAGGTCCAGCCGTAATTGTTTTTCAAGAAATCAGCAATCTTCTCCACACAAGCAAGTTCCTTCGGAAACTTCTCCTTCACCATCAGGAATAGCGATTCATTCTCGTCTTTGAGCGACTTACCGCTCATCTGCCGCATGATGAAATATCTGATATGTGTAGCAAATCGCATAAAGTGAATGGAGTCTTCCTGAAAATCAATTTTGAGAGCATATTTGATCACCGATAGGATCTCGCCCGTGACTGTGGTTACCTTGGTGGTATCCGTCATCTCTCCGGAGCCGACCTGTGCATTAACAAAGTGCAGAGCAATCAGCGTCGTTTCGGCTGTCGGCAGAGTGATATGCATTTTTTCCTGAATCAGCTTCAGCGCAGCCTCCCCCACCCGTGTCTCGTCCGGATAGAGTGTTCGCACTTCCCATTCCAGCGGATTTTTGATACTGATCCCTTCTCTGGTTCGGGTTAACGCAAAACTGATATGGTCGGATAGGGTGAGAAGCAGGTTCGGATTAAACTGTTTATTCAGAATCTGACTGCCCAGCTTGATCACTTCCTCCGCGAGATAAATATCCTCAATCGGAATGCTGTTCAGTAGGTCATACATACGGATATTCTTCGGTGCTACGAAAATTTTCTCCACCAAGTCCGTCTCCGTCAGCTCATAGGGCGTTTTCAGAAATCCTACCCCTTTACCTACGACAAATACTTCTTCATTGTTATCATTAATGGCAATCGCCACGTTGTTATTCACTTTCTTAATAACCTTCAATGTCCTCACCCCCCGATGAAAATAAAAAAAGACCGAAAGCGATTACAGTTAAATAATCGAATTCGGTCATGCCTGGTTCGCCCAGTAACAGTCCGTGTTATGAATATATGTATTATTATAGGCCTGTTCACAAGAATGTCAATCCTCCTTTATCAGGGAATACATGCCTCTGCATAGCAGATGAAAAAAGTAATGCGCTATGGTACAATGAAGGAATTGTGTATTCACAGACAGACAAGTGGGTAAAGGTGCTGAATCGATTGTTGATTCGTGCTCTTTATCCATGATTATGCTGCCATTCTAGGGAGGCTTATGGAACAACCATGCTCATTATTGGTATCGCCGGAGGAACCGGCTCCGGTAAAACGACGGTAGCTCGCTCCGTCATAGACCGTCTGGGATCAGGTAAGGTCACATTTATATCCCAAGACAATTATTACAAAGACCAGTCGCAGCTCACACCTGAGCAACGTCGACTCACCAATTACGATCACCCGTTTGCATTCGATAATGATCTGTTGATTGAGCATCTCACCCTGTTGAAAAAAGGCCAAGCGGCGTATGCTCCCGTATATGACTTCACCATAGATAACCGTGCTGCCAATGAGACGGTTGAACTGGCACCGAACCATATTGTCATTGTAGAAGGATTGCATGTGCTGATCGACGAACATCTGCGCAGTCTGATGGACATCAAAGTATTTGTTGATACTGATTCCGACGTGCGGATTTTGCGGAGAGTACTGCGAGATATTGAAGAACGCGGACGCACGATTCAATCCGTATACAAACAATACCTCGAAACGGTAAAACCGATGCACGATGCTTTTATTGAGCCATCCAAAAAGTATGCCGATATCATTATTCCAGAAGGCGGACATAATGAAGTAGGCATTCAAATGTTATCCATCCTCACCGAGAAATACCTCACCGGAGAGAATTGGAATGGGGCTTAACTAGCTGCAAAGCACCACAACAGAAATCCAGGTTACGATACAGCGTAATCTGGATTTTTTGTTGATTTTTCATTTATAATAGTTCCCAATAGTTGAAAGGAGATCTACCCCTATGGCTACTTTTGAAGAGTTCATGCAACATGACATCCGGGTTGGTACAGTGGTGGAAGCTGAACCCTTTCCGAAGGCTCGCATTCCCGCTATTAAAATGACGATCGACTTCGGACCACTTGGCCTGAAACGTTCCAGTGCTCAGATTACCCAACGCTATACGCCTGAAATGATGATCGGCAAACAGGTCGTTGCTGTAGTTAATTTCCCACCCCGGCAGATTGCCGGTTTTGTCTCTGAAGTACTCGTGCTCGGTGGCGTGCCTGGTGAAGGCGATGTTGTCTTGCTCACATCGGATAGTCCATTGCCAAATGGAACACCGATAGCCTGAGTTTATTTTGAGTTCGAAGAATATGGGCTTTTCAAATGTTTGGAAATCGAGTATTCTTGATGTATTGATTATTGAATTGACTATTGAAGGAACTACATATGTTGGAGACCTTAAAGCATAAGGCTATGAATCTACGGATTCGTGGCCTTTTTTTGTGTTTTTTGGAGGGAATATAGGTCTGGAGAAGCAGTAAGAGTTCTATGCAGAGGAGGAATTTTGTTGATAAATCATACCAACAGCCTAGTTATACATGGTAGAATATTGATTATTATTACAAATTTAGTATCTAGTAGCCTGAACAGTACATATCAAGGAGAGAAATTCACAAATGAGAGGAGTAAGTTTCATGAGAAAAATGATGATTTCCGGCGTAACGGCATTGGCTTTATTAACAGGGGGTATCGTAGGTGTTGGAGGCGTTGGAGGCGTTGGGGGTTCTGTAGAAGCCGCACAAGCCACAACTAAATTCAAAGACGTTCCGGCTACACACTGGGCATCTTCAGCAATTAATTCGGCCGTAGAACAAGGGTATTTCAAGGGATATGCCGACGGGACATTTAAACCAAGCTCACCTGTCACCAAAGCTGAAATGGCAAGTATCCTGGGACGTCTATCCGACCAGCCTAATGCATCAACACAAGAACAAAACAATTTCACGGACATACCCGAGTGGGCAAAAAGCGGTGTCTCTATTGCTATAGCGAAAGGTTTTATCAGCCCTTCTAATTACAAGGGGAAACTGGATGCACAAAGTGCTCTTCAACGAGGCGAAATGGCAACGTGGTTGACACAAGGATTAACCGTGGTTGATCCTGAATACAAACAAGCACTCTCTGATGTGACAAACACCGTTGTGCCTGCAAAGGAATATTTCACAGGTAAACTCGCAAGCGCTCAAAAAAATGCAGTAGCCGTTGCCCTGGGAACGGGACTAATGAGTGTAGCAAACGATAAAACATTTGGCGTTGATCGTACCACCACTCGGGCGGAAGTTGCTGTGTTGATTGCCCGTTATGCAGCAGTTGCCAAGACAAAACCTGGCGATTTTCAAGGTTTAAATGAGCTGCGAGCAGTGGGTTTGACCGGTACGAATTTGAGTATTATTGCGCCATCGTACAAAAAAACACCTGAGAAAAAGGTTAATCCTAACATTGACTATGATTCTGTAACAGAGGATTTTTCAAAAATAAGAAATAAAAATCTCGTAACACTAACAAATTATTCCGATCTCAAAATCCACAATTGGATTGTTGTTAGTCCTTATGCAGTAGGAGCAAAACGGAGCATTTATTATCCCGTATTTGTTGATGAAGGAGTTATTACAACTTTACGAGGTGCCTATCACTCATTTGTCGAATTTGAATTAAATATTAAAAGTTCATCTATGAATCAGTTACAAGCTGGAAGTCTATTAAACTCAAGTGCTGTTGATCCTCTTCTTTCCCCAAAAACAAAAACTAGTGCTTCATTTGGAATACCGACTAATATTGAATTTCTAAAAAGTAAAGGAGTTTTCACTGTCAAAGATCCTGTATTCTGGGGAGATGGACTACTACATTTCGATAAAGCTCTGATTTCTGCAATTACCCTCACAACTAAAGAGGGAGTTACATTTAGTGTGATCGATAATAAATAAGGATGGGATGATTTTGGCATTAAAAAGTAATTTAAGTCGATTTCTTGTAGTAGCCTTTACAATAAGTGCATTATTAGCCCCCTTTTCAACGATTGAAGCTGGCGGGGGGCCAGGCACTAAAGAAGAAGTTAAACCATTTCACATGGAACCCTCAGGACCAGCAAAGTCCCAGAAGAAAGTTATTCCTCTTGAAGGCGAAGCAAAAACAAATCTTGGTATCTACATCTTTCAACTCGATAATTTGGATTGGAGGGTAGAAGGTCGGTGTAACGGCATTGATTTACTTAATGATAGTTCAACTAACCTACCTAGATCATCCAGAGTATGTGTACAATTAGATCTCGATAAAGATGTATACAAACCAACAGAGTACAAGGATAAAAACAATGAGCAGCCCCCTTCATCTACAATAACTGAAAGATCAAAGAAACCGCACTACATGGACAACACTAGCTATTATAGAATTGGAGATCCAATTTTGATTTCTGTAGATGAATTCGATGGATTGAGCACCAAATTCCAAATGCAAATTGGGGGCGCAATCGCCCCTACTGCTTCAAGAGAGTATAACCCTCCGAAATGGTCAGCGGACTACATTTTCAGAACTGATCTTTATTGGAAGGCATTGGCTGAAATAACCAAAGAGATCAACCTTACCGCTGGCGGACAACTTAACTTGAACCAGTCCAAACAACTTAATGCAACTGTTAAAACCAAAAACGGAGATGGAAACTTTGGTGCGGAGACCAATGTTAACACCGGTAGCGGTGGTACAACTACATGGGAATCATCCAATCCTGGTGTCGCTACCGTTAGTAATTCTGGGTTAGTCCGAGCTGTCAGTAGGGGAACTACAACAATAACCGTACTGTGGAAGAAAGATGGATTTGAGTTAACTACCACAACAAACATCGGTGTTGAAGAGAATCCAGGTACTGGCGGGGGCGACGGTAACGGAGGCGGTGGTGGAGGTTGCACTCCAACAATTGGTCCACCTTCTGCTGGAACCATCATGAGTATGAATGATCTTGATCCAAGTGCCAACGGTGTAATTAAGTCAGATAACAGAGATAATGAGACATTCAATGTGTTGAAAGGAATCCCTACTTCTGAATCACTCTACACGAATGCCTTTGCTGACAATTACCTGTTTAAACAAGCCTGGGCCAAAATGAGCGGTAAAGTTACATACAACTGTAATATCACAATCTCTTACGACAGAGAATGGACGGTACCTGGACCAGAAATATGTGATGATGATGGTTGTACACCAGGACCGCCTGTACCCGCGAATGACACGGTACCCAAGCCATACACTTTCCAAATCACAAGAGACTACTCCTACTGGAAAATTAACAATCTGGAAGTATATAAGATCGCTAAAGCAACCATGAGCAATTACGCTTTGCCCGGAGAGACCGTTACGATGAGTCCAACAGGATACACACCACCAACACTGGAATCTAAAAATGATGAATCCGTAGAAAGCCATGTACGACCAGGGCAAACCACTTCAATCTCATATACTCCACCTAAATTAACAGGTGGCTTGAACCTTCCTCCCAGTGTGCCTGATGATACATCACGGTTAAAAGGAATGGCTGAGTCCAATACACCTCAAAGTAAAGTGAATAATGATCTAGTGAAATTCAACAGCACAACCATTATGAATGATGTAGAAACAACCAAAGATGGCCCCACGCCATCCAACATTCCTAATCCAACGACGATAGGTCGTGATGTGCTGTACAAACCCGGCAACATGATCAGCAAATCCCTGCTGAATAAAGCAAACACCACAAGCTCGGGTGAGATCTATTATGATCTTCTACCGGGTAACGTGAATGGCGGCGCCAACAAAATATTGCCGATTAACGGCATCAACACCGTCACAGTGCATACTCCTGTCGTCAACTACGCCTGGGTGTCGGATGATCAGCCGCATAATCAGAAAACCGTACCGGACCCAACCAGCGCTGCACTCATTCTGGAACGCCCGTTCATTGTGCGAATCCCTACAGCGGGACAGCACTTGGACGCAACAAGTTATCCCGGTTATGGAAATCGGGACTATGCCAAATATTTTCGAATCAAACAGGTGCAATTCCCGTTTGATGTCTATAACGCTGACCGGAGTCAGTTTATCCCTGCCAAGACATGGGTCGATATTCCGGTCAATAAACTGGACACCACATTCTATCTCCCTGTATGGGTAGACGAAGGCAAGTATCACATTGCATTCCGCAATATTGCAGAGAATGCACCTGCAAACTTTACTGAGCAACAGGATGCCAATACCAATTTGGCACATCATGTTGCAGCGGACACCGTACCCGTAGATGTCATCGGAAGGTTATATGATTTTCACGTCACTGATATCTCCGATTACAACTGGGAAAATGTATTTCGCAAGCGATTGGGCAGTCCCGAACCAACAGGCTATAGCTACTGGACTGGGATGAATAGCATTGATGGTGATCCACGAGGTAATCTGGCTCCATTTGTATTGCCCATCCGACCAGGAAGCCATCCGGTGCAGGGATTCGCTAACGCGACTGTGAAGACAGGGTACCATTTCAAGTTCGATCTGAAGACCAAGGGCAATATGTTTGGCAAACAGGATGGTATTCGAATTACACCCACTTTTGCTTTTGTGAGTAAAGACGGGTCCTCCCGGCAAGAAGTGGATCTGTACTACCATCGAGGCCAGGAACGCCTAATCCGTATCGGATCGGCTCAGGATCTGGAGAAACGCTTTGTTGTCCTGAACTCACGTCTTCGAAATGTACCCGGTACAGAGTTAGGCGATACAGCGCGTTATCAGTATACTTATGAACTGACAGCGGAAGAACGCAACCAGCGTACGTTGGCAGAACATATGGTTCGCCTGGTCGATCAGACTTCTCATCAAAAAACATGGATAGGTCGTTATGACTGGATGATCCTGTCTGCTCCAATTCGGACACTCATCGGACCTAAAACGGGCATTCCTTCCGGGGTCAACGTGGACCGGGCCAATGCAGCAATCCAGCGTTGGTACGGGGAGTACAGCTTGCCGGCCGATGTATATGCCGTACCAAAAGGTACGGATCTCGAACCCCTCGCCAGACAAAATCAGCTGGATGAGAAATCGAAGATTTTTCTAAAGAATGGCTATATCGTAGTCAGCTTCAACATGGAGAGCCTGCGGAATGGAAATACAGAGGCGCCCCATCTGCAATACATTCATGCACCGCTGATGAATCAATGGCAGATGGAAGGTTTCAACAACACGCCAACTGACAGCCAAGGTAGAACCTGGCCGCTGAAGGATGGCGATATTGTCTTTTACCATGCTGATCAGTCCAGCCGGAACGATTTCCAATCCCAAGTACCACACTAGTTTGAATCACCCAAGTCAATACAACTGACTAGGCAGATGTAGACAACTACATGTGGACAGAAGAGTCTTATGCGGTGTACCTCTCCAAAATAAGACTGACTGTATTTATAGCGATAATAACCCAATAAAGCAATCAATAATTGTGTGATGAAATAGCTACGAAGTGTCAGATAAAATACTATGCAGCCGGTGTACTGATTGATATAGGTGTATTAAACGACATACGATGAAGCATTCACAAGCTATTGCTGTATTTCTGTATCACGTCCCAACTGTACACAACGTGCCTTTTACACAACAAAAAGGTTCCCCTGAAAGTCATCTATAGACTTCCTGGGGAACCCATTTTTTTGTAATTATCTTTTTATAACCTGACTTAAACTTCTACCGAACCGCACATCGAGTTATCCTGACAGACTTTCTTGAAGAACCCCCATCTGCCCTTGTTCCTGTTCTTGTTCCTCTTCTAGATTCTGTACCCGCATCCTATGCTTCATTTCCCTCACGGACAACACCGAAGCCATCAGGCTACGGGTGTAGGGATGATTCGCTGAGCTGGTCAGCTGGGAACTCTCCACGACTTCGACCACCTCGCCTTGGTACATCACGGCAATTCGATCACTAACCTGTTGCACCACCGCCAGATCATGCGATATGAAAATAGATGAGATTCCTGTATCCTTTCTCAGCTCTACCAACAGATCCAGGATCTGTTGCTGGATGGAAACATCCAGTGCGGAGGTGGCTTCATCGAACAGGATGATGTCTGGCTCTACTCCAATCGCACGGGCAATGACTGCTCTCTGCTGCTCTCCGCCGCTCAGTTCATGCGGATACTTATCCGCAGCAGCAGTCGGCAACCCCACCCGTTCCAACAGCCTGAGCACTTCCTGTTCCGCTTGCTGGCCCTTCATTATTTTATAATTCATGAGTGGCTCCCGAATAAAAGCTCCAATCTTCATTCGTGGATTAAAGATAGCGGAAGGCTCCTGGAATACCATCTGGATCTGTTTTCGTTGCTGCCGTAGCGCCTTTCCGTTCAATCGGGTAATATCCTGCTGTCGATAGTGAATCTGTCCTGAAGTCACTCGCTCCAAATGGGTTATACATCTAGCCAGTGTGCTCTTCCCGCTACCACTCTCCCCGACAATTCCCAGACACTCCCCCGGATATAGCTCCAAATGAACAGCTTTCAGCGCATCAACTGCCCTATGTCCCTTTAACTCGTAGGTTTTGCACAAGTTTCTTAGTTCCAGAATCGCTAACTCCTCATGAGTCATGAACATTTCCCTCCAATTCAGGTACAGCACTCAGCAGCTTGCGAGTGTACTCATGCCGAGGATCGGATATGACGCGGAAAGTATCTCCCATTTCAACCAATGTACCACCCTGCATAACACCAATTCGGTCCGCCATATGAGCTGCAACGGCAATGTTATGCGTAACGATGATCATGCCTGTCCCCTGGCGGGAACGAAGCTCGCTCAATCGGTTCATCACTTCATTCTGTGTTGTCACATCCAATGCACTTGTCGGCTCATCTGCAAGTAAAAGTTCAGGTTCCATCGTAACCGCCATAGCTATCGCCGTTCGTTGTTTCATCCCCCCACTAAGCTGCGAGGGATAGGCACGCATGATTCGTTCCGGATCATCCAATCCCATGTCCATGAGCATATTCACAGCCATGATCTGAGCTGCTTTTCTGGACACGGTGAAATGAGTACGAATCGCTTCGATATACTGACTGCCGATGCTGCGAATCGGATTAAGATACGATCCACTGTCCTGAAACACCATGGTAATCCGCTTCCCGCGCACTCCAGCCCAATCCAATCGCGAGTCACGTAGAAGCATTTTTTCCTGAAAAAAAATCTCTCCACCGGTGTATCGACCACCTTCTGGTAACAGGCCAAGCAAAGCCCGAATAAGGGTCGACTTTCCGCTGCCACTTTCACCTACAATCCCGATAATCTCCCCCTTATTCATGGAGAAGGACAAGTCCCGTAGAGCCAGAGAATCACCCTTGTAGGTTACGGAAAGGTTATTGACACTAAGCAGGGGCTTCATTACTGCCCAACCTTAATATTACGATCCAGCAGATAAAAGTCGATAGGATACATCGTCGCACCTTGCACGGTACTTTTACTCACAATATTAATCGGGGTATAGGTCAAAAACATATAGGCTGCATCATCCAGAATCATCTGCTGGGCCTCTGCTGCGAAGGCATACCTTTTCTCCACATCAAACTCGGAGTGAAGGCGAGTAATTACCTCATCGAGCTTCGGATTGCTATATCCGCCCACATTCCATTCCGCGCCCGTCATAAAGTAGAAATCCAGAATATATTGCGGGTCACCCGTGATGCCTGTATTGATACTTGTTAAAGCAAGATCGTAATTTCCGCTCTTCTGATGATCGGTTAGATCCTCATAAGAGGTCATCTCCAATTGAACACCGATCTCCTTAAGCTGGGACTGCATCGCAGCAGCCACAATTGAATCGGACTCGTAAGCGGAGTTAAGAATCAGTTGCAGCGACAGCTTCTTGCCATCTTTTTCACGAATGCCATCGCCATCTTCATCCTTGAAGCCAGCCCCATCCAGCAGCTGTTTGGCTTTCTCCGGTTCGTAATCATATCCTGTGATCTTATCATAGCCAAAAGGCAGAGCTGAGGTGAATGGTCCTTTGGCTGCCTGACCGCCCACCAGCGTATTTGCGTACATCTCCCGATCAATACCATATGAAATCGCCCGGCGAACCTCCGGATCACTCAGCAGCGGATTGGTCGTGTTGAACCATACGAACTGGGTGCGCAGGCTTGGAATTTCATCAATGGTATATTGACTCTTGTCCTGGAATAATGCCAGACTGCTGCGTCCCACGTTACTTGCTACATCAATCTCACCAGATTGCAGAGCAAGAGCACGTGTGCTGTCATCCTTGATGTATTTCAACGTCAATGTGTCGACATCTGCCGCGCCGCCCCAATACCCGTCATACTTTTTCACCTGGATCTCCTGATCCGGCGTATAACCCGTCACCATAAATGGCCCGGTAGCAATCGGCTCGCTCTTGAATTTGGATGTATCTGCGCTAGTATCCACGATGATAAACAGCGGCTCGGCAATATTGCCAAGCAAGGATGCGTAAGGCTCTGTCGTCTTGATCGTCAGATCTTGTCCTTCAGCAGTCATCGACGCAACTGGCACCGTTGCTTGTCCTCTTTCATTTAACTCAATGGAGCGTTCGATCGATTTTTTCACCGCGTCGGCGGTTACTTTGTTTCCGTTATGGAAGGTTACACCCTCTCGAATATGAAAATGCCAAGTCGTATCATCCACACGTTCCCAGGTATCTGCAATTTTAGGAACCAGCTTCATATTCTCGTCAAACTGAATCAGTGTCTCACCAATCGCTGCACGCGTAAGTGTCCAGCCGTTCCATTCTTCTGCCGGGTCCAGGTTGCTTCCCAGCCAGAACAGGGCCACATTCAGATGCGTTGGTGCACTTGTCGTACCATTGTCCGCAGCCGCCGACTTCTCCGTTGCATCCGACGAGGTCGATGGATTATTCGTGGTGCTACAAGCTGCAAGCAAGAACACAACGAACACGGATACGATGGTGAGCAGGATTGATTTTTGTAAATTCCTCTTCATTCTGGTTCCTCCAGTTAAGCTGTATTTTTCTTGGGATCAAGTACATCTCGCAGGCTGTCTCCCAGTAAATTAAAAATAATAACGGTGCTAAATATCGCCAGGCCCGGATAAATCAACAACCAAGGCGCAGTCTGGAGATATCTTCTGCCTTCATTTAACATGGCCCCCCACTCGGGGTTCGGTGGCTGCGCGCCAAGCCCGAGAAACGACAACCCCGAGATGGACAGCATCATCCCCCCCACATCCATCATCGCCATGACGATGAGTGGAGACATCATATTGGGCAGGATCGTCCTGCCAATGATCTGGATCTTACGTGCTCCGCTGAAAGCAGCGGCAGCGACATATTCCTTTTGCTGAAGGGAAATCACCAGGCTTCTGGCCATCCGTGCATATTTCGCCCACCAGACAACCGACAGTGCCAGCACCGTATTGAACAATCCCGGTCCAAGCATGCCTACCACAGCGATCGCAAAAATAAGGCCGGGAAACGCCATTAATGTATCAGACAGCCGCATAAGCACCGTATCCGTCAATCCCCGCGCAAATCCGGCGATGACCCCAATTGCTACACCTAGTACGAACACAATACCAATCATCATAAAGGTTAGCAGCAACGAGGTTCGTGCCCCGTACAGAAGACGTGACAATACACAGCGGCCAAGCTGATCGGTTCCAAGGGGATATTCGACGCTGGATGGCTGCAACACTTTGGCAAAGTTCGTTGCTAGTGGATCGTGTGGTGCAAGTTGCGGTGCAACCATGGCGAGAATTATCCAGAAGACGGTTAGAGACAGCAGGAATGTGAACCAACGATTTTGCAGTAATACAAGTCTGAAGGCTCTCATCATCTATACATCCACATCCAGTCGGATTCGAGGATCACGAAGATGTGTCCATACGTCAACCAGCAGATTCAGCGTGACATATATGATCGCCATCCAGATGACATACCCCTGAATTAGAGGATAATCCCGTGTAAAAATCGCATCCACGGCCATCTGTCCGACACCCGGCCACACAAATAAACTTTCCACAATCGCTGCACCACCTAACAAGGCACCTGTCGTCATGCCCATAAGGGTAACGATCGGCAGCAGAGCATTAGGGAGAATATGACGTAAAATAATGATCGACTCCTTCACACCTCTGGATCTTGCTCCGATCACATAGTTCTGGCTTGTCTCCTCAAGTAGGACCGTACGAATCTGTCTGCTGTACTGGGCAACAAGTGGAATCGCGAGTGTACATGCGGGCAGAATCAGACTGTTCCAGCCGGCATTGCCCATCACTGGTAGCAGCTTCAGCTGTACACCGAAGACCAACATGAGCAACATACCCAACCAGAAGCTGGGCATCGATAATCCGGCAAAAGAGAACAGACGAATGACGTGATCAAGCCATTTGTTACGATAGACAGCCGACAGCATCCCCAATGGAAAGGAAACAAGTATTACCAGAAGCATGGCGCTTCCTGTTAGCCAAAGCGTTGCCGGGAGCCGTGCCATGAGCACGTCCAGTACTGGACGATTGTATTTATATGATGTACCAAAGTCTCCGGTCACCACCTGTCCCAGCCATGTCCCGTATCGATAGAGAAAGGGCTCATCCAATCCAAGCTCCGACCTCACCTGCCTGACCAGCTCATCCGATGGCGTTACACCTGTAGACATGAGCATAAGTCTGGCTGGATCTCCAGGAGACAGATAGGTTAGCAGGAATGTCAGGAACGTGATGCCGAACAATACGGCTACCAGTTGTACTAATCGTTTAACGATATATCTGCTCAAGTGCTCAAACGTCCTTCCCCAAAACTTTATGTATGCGCCATGATGTTCTCCTACATATCAAAAAAAGCGTCCCTCTCCGTGTTACTGGATGAGGACGCCTTAAATAAACAGATTTTCAGAAAAAATCATGCTCTCTAAACACCTTCCTATCTCCCGTAGGGTACTACTGTGTTTGTTAAACCTGGCAGGTCTCCTGGCTCCAGAATCATCGTCACTTGCAGCTCCTTCCCGGCTTAAACCAGTGGATTTATCGCTACCTGACTCCTCTGTTACAGTGGCGGGACCGCGCCGGTATCACACCGGACTTCCCTATTAAGCTTCCACCCTGACGGGCAAAGCACCAAGTTCCACATATTCAATTACACTTCTGTATCAGTATAGCGGGACAACGATTAATGATCAAAACTTTTCTTTTAAATTTGAAACACTAGATGCGGCTAATCTCGATTTCTCGAACCCTTTGGAGATACACCGGTCACTCGCTTAAACATCTTCGAAAACAATAATGGGTCCGTATAGCCAACTGAATGTGCCACTTCACTGACCGACAGCCCTGGATTCTGTAGAAGTTCAGCAGCTCGATTCATGCGGTACTCCAGGAAAAAGGACTGTAGCGACATGCCATAGCGCTCCTTAAACAAACCCGATAGATACGTGCGATCCAGCCCCACAGCTTGTGCAATATCCAGAATGGAGGTTCGCTGGCTGTACCTGTTCTCCATAAACTGAACTGCCTGTCGGATGTACGTCTCTTTGCTCGAAAGGAGCTGTCCTATTTCCTCCTCCACAGGAGAAGAGGAGATTAATTCTGCCATCAAGCGGTACAAGAGACTCTGGTTCATCACATCACCTCCCGGACGTGTAGAAGCCTGAACCATCTCCGTATACAAGTGTTCCATCGTATTCGTATCATGGGCATCATACACTGGTCGCTCTGGACTTAACTGGGCACGTTGCATGAATGCTTTGGCTTGTACGCCCTTGAATCCAAACCACGAATACGTCCAGGGCTCCTGCGGATCTGCCTCATAATGAATAAGTGTATCTGGAAGAATCACAAAGCCCTGTCCCCGATTCAGCTTGTACTCCCGATCCCCCATGTACACGGTGCCCCGTCCTTCATGGATGTAGTGCACAACATAGGAATCACGTACACCCGGTCCCCAATAATGTGCAGGATCACATGCCTCCCACCCAAAAAACAACAAAACTAGCTCCATCTGTGTCCAGCCCGTGGGAACCACATTCATCTCAATTGGACTCACGCTATGCCCTCCCTCCTTACTTCCTTTTGCGGATCACCATCTATATACCTAATTAAATTATAACAGCTAAAGTAGATAAATATTAGTTGAAAACGGAAACAAAAATGGGATTATGCCATGTTTGAGAGGGGTTGAGCCATAGTTATATAAGCCGGATCGGCCTATAGTTGGGGTACAACATTTTTCAGGGAGGCTGAACTTAAGATGAACAAAATTACGTTTCTCGGTGCAGGAAGCACCGTCTTTGTTAAAAATGTATTGGGTGATGTCATGATGACTGAAGCACTGCAGGATTTTGAGCTGGCATTGTTTGATATCGATGCTGAACGTTTGAGCGACTCCGAGCGATTGCTGACCAGTCTGGCCCGTTCGATTGGAAGTCGTTGTGTCATTAACGTATATCATGATCGCAAAGAAGCGCTGCGTGGAGCCAAATATGTCATCAACGCCATTCAGGTCGGTGGATATGATCCATGTACCATTACGGACTTCGAGATTCCGAAAAAATACGGACTACGTCAAACGATTGCAGATACACTCGGCATCGGTGGAATTTTCCGTAATCTGCGGACGATTCCAGTCATGTTGGATTTCGCCCGGGATATGCAAGAAGTATGTCCGGATGCCTGGTTCCTGAACTATACCAACCCGATGGCTGTACTTACCAACGTCATGAACGTTCATGGTGGGATCAAAACCGTAGGATTGTGTCATAGTGTGCAGGTATGTGTGCCGCATATGTTCGATGCACTGGGGATCGATCAGACAGGCGTCGTAGCCAAAATTGCAGGTATCAACCACATGGCGTGGCTGCTCGAAGTTACAAAAGACGGGCAGGATCTGTACCCCGAGATTAAACGTTTGGCGAAAGAAAAACAGAAGGAACAGCATGACGACATGGTTCGTTTTGAGCTGATGCAGCGTTTTGGCTATTATGTAACGGAATCCTCCGAGCACAATGCCGAGTACCACCCTTATTTCATCAAACGTAATTACCCGGAGCTAATCGAACGCTTCAACATTCCACTGGATGAGTATCCACGCCGGTGTGTGAACCAGATTGAAGGCTGGAAAGAGATGCGTACCAGGCTGTTTGCCAGCGAAAATATTGAACATACCCGTAGCCGGGAATACGCGTCGCATATTATGGAGGCTATGGAGACGAACCAACCTTACAAAATTGGCGGTAACGTCATGAACAACGGACTGATTACGAACCTGCCGCGCGAGGCATGTGTCGAGGTACCTTGTCTGGTGGATGGATCAGGGATCAGCCCTACGTATATTGGGGATCTGCCTCCACAACTCGCGGCATTGAACCGGACAAACATCAACACGCAACTGCTGACGATTGAAGCAGCAATCACTGGCAAAAAAGAACATATCTATCATGCCGCCATGCTTGATCCACACACAGCTGCGGAGCTGTCTATCGATGATATCGTAGCGATGTGTGATGAGTTGATTGAAGCTCACGGCGACTGGTTGCCAAAATACACGTCATAATACAAAAGCACCGTTTCCTTTTCTGCTAAAGGGGACGGTGTTTTGTTCGTTCCGTAGCGCTCACCCACTAAAGCGTGCATCGCATTCATTTGATAAGAAACGCCCCGCTCCCTTGAACCTTATTCGGCAGAAAGCAAGAAGCGATAACCAATGCCAGGCTCCGTCTGAATATATCGAGGATTTGTCGGATCTTCATTTAATTTCTTGCGCAGATGCCCCACATATACCCGAAGGTAATGGCTGTCAGACTCATGATGATGCCCTCCCCATACTTGCTGCAAAAGCTGACGCTGGGTGATGATCTTCCCCGCATTCGAGGCAAGCACCTTCAGCATCTCATATTCCGTTGGGGTTAATTTGACCAAAGTACCCTCCAGTTCCACTTGCCTTTGGGCCAGATCAACCGTCAGTGATCCGAAGCGCAGTATCGGCTCATCCGTCGTTTTGGCTACATGACGCAGCGCCACCCGAATACGTGCGACCAACTCACCCATTCCGAATGGTTTGGTCACATAATCATCTGCACCACCATCCAGCGCGGCAATTTTGTCTCCCTCCTGATCCTTCGCTGTCAGCACGATAATCGGTACTTGTGACCATTCGCGAATCCGGCGAAGTACTTCCATGCCAGACATGCCCGGCAAACCAAGATCAAGGATGATCAGATCCGGATGTACAATACTGGCCTGAATGACGCCCTCTTCGCCATCCCCACACTCGTGGAGTTCGAATTGGTGCGCCTGTAGGGTGACCTTGAGCAATTTGCGAATTTGCGGCTCATCATCGATCACCAATATGCGAGCCCCTAGTGGTGCATTCATGTTATTCTTCAACCTCTCCTTGTTCTGAATAGGGAAAACGCGGTCCGTGAGCCTCCATGGGGATATTTATGCGCATTCTCGTTCCCCCGCCCGGATTCGGCTCTGCCACAATGGTACCTCCGTGGACCTCCACAATGCCTTTGCAGATCGCCAGACCAAGCCCCGTTCCTGTAACATGCTGAGTGGACTCCGAGCGATAGAACTTATCGAATATACGTGTTCTTTCCACTTCCGGTATACCGATGCCTTGATCAGCTACCACGATCGTCAATTGACTTGGACTCTTATCACTCGTCACAGTGATAACAATCTGGCTCTCTTCAGGCGAATATTTGATGGCGTTACTGACGATGTTGACCAGCACCTGCTCCAGCAATACTTCATCTCCGTAAATGAACGCCGGTTCATCAGGCAGTTCAACTTGAATGTGGCGATACGGACTGAATTCCCGAACCTGTGTCAGTACAACGCTGATCATGTCCCCCACGTCACACCATTTCCGATTCAATTGCAACATGCCGCTCTCCAGCCGAACCATACCCAGCAGATTCGTGACGAGACGATTCATGCGCAAGGCTCCATCCCGAATGTTGCCAGTTAATTCTCTCCGATCCTTGGATGTAAAAAGCGTATCATTCTCCAACAATCCTGTAGCCGAGCCGATGATGGCAGTTAGGGGTGTACGCAACTCATGAGAGACAGAGTCCAACAGTGCGGTACGTATACGCTCTGATTCAGCAGTGATCTGCGCCAAACGGGCCTCTTCCGCCAGCTTCACTCGGGCAATGGCACCTGCGGCGAGACCTCCGCATGCTTCCAGTAAACGAAGCTGTTCTTGCTGCTCATGAACCTCGCCAGCGTCCATGCTCACGGCGAGCACGCCATGAATCTGCTCCTCTGTGCGTAACGGCACGTAAAGTCCGGGAGATTCCCGCAAAGTCGATGATCCCTTACCGGCGATCTGTCCGTGATGATACACCCATTTGGCAATGGCAATCTCCGACTTTCCATCTCCCCAGCCATCCTTTTCCCCTTCTAATGCGGATGCGGAAGAGCTTGTAACCAGCAGGTCCCCCTGTCCATCCGGAAGATACACAGCCGCCGGCTTACCCAGGGTAAGCGATACTTGGGTTGCAATGTTAACCAGCAACGTATTCAGATCCGTAATGGCTGTCATCTGACGACTCAATGCGTACAGGGAGTTAGTCGTAGCCTCGCGTGCTTTTACCATCTCCAGTTGTTGTCGCAACCGACCTGCAAGACTTGCTGTCAGTATTGCCACCGCAAGATACACGACAAAGGAGATGAGATATCTCAAGTCCTCAACCGTAAAGCTCAAATATGGCGGTACAAAAAAGAAGTCAAACATAATGACGCTAAAACTAGCGGCATATACAGCTGGCCCCATTCCCCAATACACAGCACTCATCAGTACGGGAAACAGATATATAAGCGCTACATTAACCAGATCACCACTTATGCCGATGGCATGAAGCAGCAAGGTTAATAGCGTCACCCCAAGGGTCACCCATACATATGCCGGAACCCGTTTCCCATGGGATGCCCGCGTTTCTTTTTTTATTCGTTCAGACAAAATCATTCACATCCCGCTCAGTTCATAATCATAATCTGCAACGATCAATACATCCAGATGCCGCGACAATCGTACAAGTCGGTTGACCACTGAGCCCGAGCCGCGGTAACCATTCAGCCACCACACCCGTCTTGCCTGCCCGACCACCAGCTGGGTTGCTCGCGCCTCCGATGCTTTTCTTGCCAATATCCCAGGTACATCCCGCAGCTTTGGACTGTGGTGGATGTGAAATTGACCGCCAAGCCGAATCGTCAGCTGTTCCAAGGCTTCCAGATGGCACTTCACTTCGTCACTCATGGACTCACCGATGTGGATATGGTGTACATGCCAGATGGCTTTTAGACGATAAGCCATACGGAATCCACGCCGGATCAGCCGCTCGGCATGACGATCACTGCTTACACATACAAAGACCGCTTCCTGTCTGCGCCAAGGTCCCCGAAGTGCAATTTTGGCCTGCTGTGCTTCAAGCCGTTCATCGACATCGTCCGCCAGCTCACGCAGAGCAAGTTCACGCAAGGCAATCAGATTGCCGATTTTGAAGAAATTCGCAAGGGCTTGCTCGACCTTGGCAGTTGCATAGATTTTACCCTCCCTCATGCGCTGCCGCAAGGCCTGAGGGGCCACATCAATCAACTGCACCTCATCCGCCATCTGAATGATCCGATCGGGTACAGTCTCGCGGACACGAACTCCGGTAATATGTTCAACGGCATCATTCAGACTTTCGAGATGCTGTACATTCATTGTGGTAATCACCGAGATGCCTGCATTCAGCAGGAGCAGGACATCTTCATAACGCTTTTGCCGGACACTTCCAGGTACATTCGTATGCGCCAGTTCATCCACAAGCACCACTTCCGGACAAAGACGCAGAATGCCCTCCGTGTCCATCTCTTCCAGCCGAGCCCCCTGATACACTCGCTGCACACGAGGGATCACAGATAGGTGACCCATCTGCTCCACGGTTTCCGCCCGCCCATGGGTCTCCAGCAAGCCGATCTGCACATCGATGCCCTTACGGAGCAAATCATTGCCTTCCCGCAGCATCATGTAGGTTTTGCCTACACCGGGTGCGGCTCCGATATATATTTTGAATGTGCCACGCTGAATCTGACCAATCTGTTCCTTCATTTCCTGTTCGCTTAGTCTGCGGTATGTCAGCGACTCTACATCGTTAACCTTAGCCGGAACCACACGTTCACCCTCCCGAGCCGCTCGATCAGCAACCAGAAACAGGTCGACACCACGTAATCTGCGTAGCAGCGAGTTCACAACGGAACCCTGCCAAAGTTCCTGCCAGCGCGTGCGCCGGGAGTGCCCCATCACAATCCGGGTAATCTGGTGCTCCATGGCGTAACGCGCCAGCGTAGATGGAATGTTGCGACGGTGTAATATAGATAGCTCCTCCATATGGCCGTCAAACTTCTCTACCAGCTTGATCATATTGCGCCGAAATACGGCTGCCTCCTTGGTTAATGGCTGCTTCATATTCCGAAAAACCACGGCGCACAGATCACCATTCAACCGTTTGGCAATCTGTTGTCCACGCCTGATATAGATCGAGCCGTTCCAATGATATTGCGTGGACACCAGAATCCGTTCCATGATGCCTGTTGTGACGGTAATTCCCATCTCCTCCCGATGCTCACGCAGGGATTCATTCACCCCTTCTGCAACCAACCTCAGGGCCAGTTCGCGCAGAATACCCAGATTGCCTTGACGAAATACAGCTTCTCCCTCATGCCCCTTCAGATGACCTTCTGCCAGACGACTCAGTATGGTTTCCGGCGTGACGTCAATCAGCTTGACTTCATCCGCAAGTTCCAGTGTATCCGCAGGTACCGTATGTTCTGCTGCGATACCCGTAAGTTTTCGTGCCAGCTCGGTATACCCTTCCAGCTCATACACATTCACCGTCGTCATGACACTGATGTTGTTTCGGAGCAAAAACTGAATGTCCTCCAGCCGGGTAGCATACCGAGCGTCTTCTCTGTTGCGGTGTGCCAAACCATCCACCAGCACAACCTCCGGATTACGCGCCAGTAGTGCATCCAAGTTCAGATCCTTCATCTCTACATCATCAATCTCGCGTAACCAGTGAATGCTTGGAATCCGTTCGAGTGCGCCAAGCTGTTCCACCGTTTCCGGTCTGCGCATTGTGGAGACCGCGCAGATGACAACATCAATGCCCTGCTCGCGCAACGTATTCCCTTCTCGTAACATGTGATACGTTTTGCCCGATCCGCTGACTGGGCCGATGTAGATTTTGAGCGTACCCTGCTGCAGCTTCGTAATCATCTTCAGCATCTCTTCTGGTGATTTGCGCTTGAAGCTGTCTTCCATCCGTCCCTCTCCCCCTTTCTTGTTAATGTGAAGATAAAAATGGAGAAAGCCCCTCCCGATATATCGTGAGCAGGCTAATATGTTCGTTAGTTCATTTCTGCTGTCAGCGCCAGATTCAGAGCCGTTACATTCACACGCGGTTCCCCGAATATACCCATCTGACGACCTTCCGTATGCTCATTTACAAGTTGCACAAGCTGCTGTTTACTAAGCCCCGTAGCTTTGCTAATGCGTGGGATCTGTGCCTCAGCGGCTTCGGGAGAGAGATCCGGATCAAGTCCAGAGCCTGAACCCGTCACGAGATCAGCAGGGATCTGCTTCAATCCCGGATTTTCCTGCTGGAGCTGAGCCATCTTTTCCTTCATCTCGCCGATATATTCCTCCGAAGCTACGGCGCGATTCGAACCGGCTGAAGCCGTTGGGTCATAACCGGCATTTGAAGCCCGGGGCTGGAACAGCCCCGGCGATTGGAAATCCTGCGCCAGCAGGGACGAGCCGATGATTTTCTCATCTTGCGTAATCAGACTACCGTTCGCCTCCGCAGGAAAGAGAAGTTGGGCTGCACCAGTTGTTACAAGCGGGTAGATTAAGCCGCATATCAACATAAGCACAACGGATAGCCGTACAGCGGGCAAGAACATGTTCATACAGATCACTTCCTGAATTCATTAGGATAAAAGATTAATTTTGATAAGCGTTGTTATCTCGTTAAACAATCCCCGACAGTACCATGTCAATCAGCTTAATGCCGATGAAAGGTACAATCACACCACCTACGCCATAGATGAACACATTGCGACCAAGCAGCCGTTCAGCTGACATCGCCCGGTACTTGACCCCTTTCATCGCGATGGGAATGAGTAGTGGAATGATAATGGCGTTGAAGATAAGTGCCGACAGAATCGCAGACTGCGGTGAAGCCAGATTCATAACATTAAGCGCCTGAAGCTGCGGCATGGCGAGAATGAACATGGCTGGAATGATGGCAAAATATTTCGCGATATCATTGGATATCGAAAAGGTTGTAAGTGCGCCGCGTGTAATCAGCAGCTGCTTGCCAATGGAGACTACCGACAATAGCTTGGTCGGGTCAGAGTCCAAGTCAATCATGTTGGCCGCTTCCTTGGCCGCCATGGTGCCCGAATTCATCGCCAGGCCCACATCGGCCTGCGCCAAAGCAGGAGCATCGTTGGTACCGTCGCCCGTCATGGCGACGAGCTTGCCCTCCTGCTGCTCTTTTTTGATCGCCGCAATCTTGTCCTCGGGCTTCGCTTCGGCAATAAAATCATCCACACCCGCTTCCAGCGCTATGGTTGCTGCGGTCAGCGGATTGTCGCCTGTACACATAATGGTCTTGATGCCCATGGCGCGCATCTCAGCGAACTTCTCTTTCAGCCCCGGCTTCACAGTGTCTTTCAGATAGATCACACCGTAGATTCGCTCATCGATGGCCACAGCAAGCGGTGTACCTCCGGCCTTCGCAATACGATTTGCAATCTCATCCAAATCTCCCGGTATACGTCCTCCTTCAGAAGCAATATATCTTTTGATCGCATCCACCGCACCTTTGCGGATCTTCATTCCGCTGATCAGATTGAGACCGGACATCCGGGTCTCTGCCGTGAACTCCACATTTTCCGCATTTGCATACTCCGTCTCAGACCAACTCTGGCCTTGTTTGCCTGCCAATTCCACAACAGAACGCCCTTCTGGGGTCTCATCTCGCACAGAAGCCTGTAAAGCAGCTTGCGTCATCTCTGACGAAGTAATGCCCTGAACGGGAATGAACTCAGATGCCATGCGGTTTCCGTATGTGATCGTTCCCGTTTTGTCCAATATCAACGTATCGATATCCCCTGCCGCTTCCACCGCTTTACCCGACATGGCGAGCACATTGAACTGCGTAACACGGTCCATTCCGGCAATACCAATGGCGGATAGCAATCCACCAATGGTGGTTGGGATCAGGCAGACGAGCAGTGCGATTAGGGTGGCCAGATCCAGTCGAATACCCAGGTAATTTGCCATCGGAACCATCGTCAGAATGACGATTAAGAAGATCAGGGTTAATACGGCGAGCAGGGTGGTCAGCGCGATTTCATTAGGTGTTTTCTGGCGCTGTGCACCCTCAACCAGAGAGATCATCCGGTCAAGGAATGACTCACCCGGATCGGTCTGAACACGCATGACGATGTAATCGGACACGACGCGTGTACCTCCGGTAACCGAGGAGAAATCACCTCCTGCTTCCTTGATGACCGGGGCGGATTCTCCTGTAATAGCCGATTCATCAATGGAGGCCAGGCCTTCCATAATCTCACCGTCCGTCGGGATCAGTTCACCGACTTCCACACGGACCATATCGCCTTTTTTCAACTGGGTCGAAGACACTTGCCGGATTGTCCCATCCTTTTGTACCAGATTGGCCATCGTGTCCGACTTCGTCTTGCGTAACGTATCCGCCTGCGCCTTGCCTCTACCTTCTGCAAGTGCCTCCGCGAAGTTAGCGAACAGCAGCGTGAACAACAGAATGAAAAACACGGCAATGTTGTACCCGCGCCCAGCCTCGGATGCGGTGAAGAGATCTGGATTGATGCTCAATAAGAGCGTAATGAATGTACCAATCTCGACAATAAACATGACCGGATTTTTGATCATGATCACCGGATTTAACTTTTTGAACGCATCGATTGAAGCCTGAACTATCATATCCTTGCTTAACGACCGTTTTGATCCGGGATCACGTTGAATATTACCGCGGTTGTTATCCGGCTCGTTGGCCTTATTTTTGAACATTTCTGTATCCATCTGTTGCATCGTCTGCTCCTTCTTTCGTTCGACTGCATTCATCGTGCACTGCCACCTCCATACGTTACGTCCTTGTGCTGATCCATCTGTGGTTTCCTTGTCATAACCATCATTGAATCATTGCCAGATGCTCTGCAATCGGTCCAAGAGCAAGTGAAGGGAAGAATGTGAGTGCGCCGACAACAACGATCATCATGACCAGAATGCCAGCAAACAGAGGTGTGTGTGTACGTAGCGTACCTGTAGTTACTGGCACAACCCGTTTCGTAGCAAGTGAACCCGCAATAGCCAGCATGGCGATCATCGAAACGTACCTTCCCAGCAGCATAACGATACCAATCGCGATGTTATAAAAGTCTGTATTGGCATTCAGTCCGGCAAAGGCCGATCCATTATTGGCTGCACCCGAGGCAAAAGCATAGAGAACCTCGGTCAAGCCATGCATGCTCCCGTTTGAGATGGACGCAATGGCTTCGGGCCGCATAAGCGCGAGTGCCGTTGGCGCCAGAATAATCAAAGGATGAATGAGCAAGGCGATGGATGCGAGCTTCACTTCTTTGCCCTCGATTTTTTTGCCCAGAAACTCAGGTGTGCGTCCCACCATCAATCCACAGATAAACACAGCCAGAATCACATACAACAGTCCGTTGATCAGTCCTACCCCTTTGCCACCAAACACGTTATTAAGCATCATCTGAGCCAGTGATACCATGCCTCCAAGTGGAGTGAGCGACTCATGCATATTGTTGACCGAACCTGTTGTAGCCGCCGTCGTGACCGCTGTAAATAAAGCCGATTCCGGTATGCCGAACCTGACCTCTTTCCCCTCCATATTCCCCTGAAGACCCACTGCATCCAGCGCAGGTACACCGCGATATTCGGAGACAAATACGGTGGTCAACATCACAAGGAAAAGAAAACTCATCGCCGCGAACAATGCCCAACCCTGCTTCCGGTTATTGACCATCAGGCCGAAGGCGTATACCAGTGCCGTTGGCAGCAGCATCATGCAGACGATATGCACCAGATTGCTCAGGGCCGTCGGATTCTCGAATGGATGTGCAGCATTGGTTCCAAACCAGCCACCGCCGTTGGTGCCAATATGTTTGATCGACTCCAATGAGGCGACCAGCCCACGTGTAATGGTCTGCTGCGCGCCTTCCAGCGTGGTAGCGTTCACCGCTCCCGCGAGTGTCTGAGGCACACCCTGGAACACGAGGAACAGGGCCACAATGAAACTCAGCGGTAAAAAAATACGTGTAATCGACCGTACAAGGTCGACGTAAAAGTTCCCCAGTTCATCCCGGCGGCCTACCAGTCCGCGAATGAATGCAATAGCCACTGCAAATCCCGTCGCTGCCGACGTAAACATCGGAAACGTCACTGCCAACATCTGTGACAGGTACGACAGGGCGTTCTCGCCCGTATACGACTGCCAGTTCGTGTTGGTCATGAACGATACGGCCGTATTAAATGCCTGCGCCGCTGGCATATTGCCGATCCCATCTGGATTGAGCGGTAAATATTTTTGCAGTCGCAGCACCAGAAACATCAATACCAACATTACAAAGTTCGAGAGGAGAACCGCCGTGAGGTACTTTTTCCACCCCATGGACTCATTCTCGCGTACGCCCATCACTCGATAGAGCAGTCGCTCCGGTCCGCCAAAAATCCGATCCAGCCCCGTTCGCTGTCCATCGAACACATTCACTACATATTTTCCCACCGGCTTCACCAGCAGCAGGATGATCAGTAGCGTCACCGCTACTTGCACTACACCGATACCCATATCCGCATTTCCTCCCTAGTCGACGTTCCCTTGTTCCCGCATTACGCACATCGTCAGCATCAGAATTTCTCCGGCTTCACCAACACATAACCGAGATAAATCACCAGTGCGAGCACAATCATGCCGATGACGATCATCTGGCTTCCCCCTTTCTAGCCTCAAGCCTTCTCGCAGAATTTCACGAATCCCCAAAACACCGCAAACAGCAGCACAACCAATCCAATCATCGTGGCATCATTCACCATGCGCCCTTCCTCCCTCTCTCTACCGTTCTCTGCACCTGCTACATGTAAAATCGTAATACGAAACACTGTAAAAAAGGGGTAAAGAAATGCTTCTATGGGTGTAAAAAAAGCGTAAAAAAAGACCCGCTCTCCTCAGCTAGGGGCTGAAAAGAACGGGTCTATGAAGGTGTACTATTTATCCAAACGGATTCTGTGCCCACTGCAATAATCTCTTTTTTGTGATTTTGCCATGGGAGGTATGATTGACAACTTGCCCCTGATCGAGCAGAAGCACCTGTGGTGACTCATGATGAACCTCTGTCTCTTCCGCAATGTGACGGGATAACGAGCGATTTTCAATCACTTTGACGATGCGGTAATCCATGGGTTGTTTGGGATCTGATGCATTGGTGCCCACAAACGCCATAAACTCTCTGTACGCTCTCGCACTGGTCGGACAAGTTGTGCTGTGTTTCAGGATAAGCACCGGATGATCCTGCGAGCGATGAAGCGCTTCTTCCCAGTCATCTGGTTTATGCAATTCACGGACATGTTCGCTGAGCATATCTTCCGAGTCTGAACCTGCACGTTTGCTAACCACCGAGCCGATCACAATGCCCAGTGCCATGCCAAAAGCAATTCCCAGTCCAAGTTGCTGCGTAGCCGTACCAACACTGACTCCCATGGCAGTACCTATAGCAAGCCATACGGCTTGATGATTCACCTTTTTTTCCATACAGATCTTCCCTTCCTGAAATATGTATATCAGGGCTATATCTTCCCACCTTATATTCTGATCAAATTATAGCATAGGCGTCTGTGAGCAGGCTTTGATAATCTTCGTCTCCGGGTACAGATTTCGGCGTTTCGATTTATGCAAAATGCTCATTTGTGATACACTGGTTGTAATTTGGAAACGATGAACATGAAGAATGGATTGGAAGGGCGGAAATTCCATATGACATACGCGTTTATGATTGAACCGCAGGATTTTATTGCGCTGGATAACGAAGACGAGCTGATTGAGAAATGTCAGGAGTGGGGCCTGCTTTCCGGTAAAGCGACCAAACTCAAAACGTTCTATTATAAAGGAAACGGATTGAACATGCCCTGCACCATCATTGGATATGTCGATCACATGGCAGCTGTTATTCAACTGGATAATGGACAAAAGCATTGTATTCACCCATCGTATCTGAAGGAAATGCAAGCGTCCAGTTACAGTGCCAGAAGCATAGGCACAGCCGGGTCAGATCGAAGCACAGAACCCTCAACTTCGGATACAGTCGCACCAGGTACCCCTGCTGATGTTACGCCAGCTCCTGATACCCTGGCTAACCTGGATGAAGTCCCTGCCGATCTGGATGATTCGGACGACACGGACACAGATGAATTCTCCTCGGGGCTGAAGGGTGATCCGGATGGGCTCGTAGAAGAGTATGTTGGACCTCAAACCGGGGCATCCAGTGAAGCCAAACCTAAAGCCAAAACAGCGAGTAAAGCCAAGACCCTCAAGATTGATCTGCCAGAAGGCAAAGTGAAGATGAGTGCCGTTGTCAAAGAGTTCACCACCGTACCGAATCACTTCTCTGACAATGATGATGAAGTCATCATCTATGAAGCAGTTACCATCACGGAGCCAGATGTCATCGATGTTGGGGAAGCCTGGTCCAGCCACAGTGCTACGGTTAAGAAACAGGAACTCGAAGTGGGAGACGTTATCACGTTTGAAGCGAAAATCATCAAGAAGAAGCTGACACGTAACCCGGTTCCCTATAAAATCAACAACCCTTCCAAGATTCAGAAGGAAGACTAATCAAGGAAGATTAATCACGAATCACTACAAAAATTAGCACAAAAAAACCTCCACAACTGCTCAAAGCAGATCGCGGAGGTTTTTGCCATTTGTAGGCTATATTAGCGAAGAGTACGCTCTTAAGCTTGTCCCGGCGTAGCATTAACCTGAAAATGTACACCGAATTTGTCGACAACCGTGCCGTAGGCTGGACTCCAGAACGTCTCTTGTATCGCCATTTCCACTACGCCGCCATCTTCCAGTTGGGTGAAAATTGCTTTGGCTTCATCCACAGTATCCGTGTTCACAGTAATACTAACATGATTACCTACAGTGTACGGCATGCCTGGAAATGTGTCGGACAACATCAATACCGAGCTGCCAATCTGCAAAGAAGCATGCATTATACGGTCTTTCGCTTCAGGCGGGATCGGATGATTAGGGTCGGATGGACCTTCGCCAAACGTTTGAAGTGCGAGCACTTCCGCTCCAAATGCCTTTTGATAAAAATCTACCGCTTCCCGTCCATTACCGTCTGTTATAAGATACACATTCAAGCTGATCGACATGCGTTCTTCATCTCCTTGGCTCTTGTAATTATACGATTCACGTCACTTGCGACATGAGTATATATGAACAGGTTGTCCTTTGACAAGCGTATATTTCGGCACTTATCTCTGTGGACCTTTACATGATTAGGGTTACCAACATATTCTGAATCCATCCCTCTCTCCACTACTGCTTGCGCTTGCGCATATAGTAGAGAACCGTGATCAGAACACCCGGAACCAGTGCTGCAAAACTGGCATAGATCAGACACCATTTCAACAAGGTAAATATCGGAGTGAGTTCAGCAAGCACAGGCGTACGTTCAGGATAGCGATACATAATCAGGGATGCACCTATATTTTCAAGCATATCCATAGCCCAACCTAAGACCGGAACCAGATTCACCCAGCGCCAGCGACTCTTTACCGGAAGCACGCGATAGAGTACGGATAACAGAACAACTAATAGAAATAGATAGGCCAAGGGCCATATGAGGTCAAATGTGAATCGTGCCTGAATATAGGCGCTCCGCCCTGCTTCACCATACTGCTCAGCCATCTGATAAAGATCATTCGCTGTGTACAAAAAAGAGGAGTCCGGGGACTGTCCGCCACCTGTGGCCTCCTCCGACTTTGCCGCCTGCCAGGGCAGAATAAATGCAATGAAACAGGAAAATACAACAACCGCAGCTACAACCCATTTCCAATTGACCCGTTGATAGAACCAATTTGACACTTTATTCAGCACGTTCTGTCCCCTTTCCGATAAAAAAAAGACCACTCTCCCGAATCCTGTCGGTAAAATGGTTGTGTTCAATCCTATGAAGTTATCGAGCTTGAACGATGTTATCTATTTCACTTTTCAATAAGAGGTATCGGTGAACACTTCTCATGATCGGGACCTTCGTTAGTTTGTTCTTGTCCACGTACAGTTTCATCTGGTCTTTGGTCAAGCCGAGCAAACTTCCAGCTTCCGATACCGTCAATACTACCTCGGGGTTCGTAGCATTAAACGTCTTCTTTACTTTCTGATTCCAGTCCTCGAATACCTGCATAGATCAGCGACCTCTCCTATCCATAGCCAGTTATTATCAGGCTGAATATATTCATTATACCACACTTGTGATGCTCGTAACTTAATCCTTGCGCAGAACCATATTCTGATAGGCTTAATCACTTGCTGCAGTATGACAAAAAGAGCCACTTTTGAACGTGGCTCTTGATTACATCTCTATAGTGTTCTTACGCCTCTTTCCAGAAGCGGCGCAGGTTGTCCATAGCAATTTTGGATGCGGATTTACATTCCTCCATGCCTTCGAACTCCACCGTAATGTTGCCATCATAGCCGGAGTCTTTGATTAGCTTTACAATTTTACGAATTGGAATGTCCCCTTGTCCAACGATGGCCCCTCGCAGGAAGTTACCGTAGGCTGTCGTGAACCATTCACCCTCACCCGGATGCTCATCATAAGGACGGAAGTAGAAATCTTTGAAGTGGACCAGGGAAGCGTACGGCAGATTTTTCATGACGCCGATGATCGGATTCTCATCCACGCACATGAAATTGCCAATATCGAGTGTTGTTTTGAAGTTCGGACGATCCACAGCATGCAGCACACGCTGCACCCGGTCACTGGCCTGCACGCTGAAGCCGTGATTTTCAATGGTTGTAGTGATACCAAACTGCGCAGCATAGTCCGCAATGATCTGGCTTCCCCGCACCATCAGCGGCAGATTTTGCTCGAACCAGGTGATGGTCATCTTCTCCTTCGGCAGGGTAAACGCCGTGACGTCATGACGCAGATGTTTTACACCCATCCGGTATACGACATCCACATGCCTTTTGACCCGAGCCATCTCTTCTGCAAACGCCTCTTCCGTCTCCTGCACGAAATTCGCTGGCATCGAGTAGTTGGACAGTTCAATACCCACAGACGCTGCCCGTTCCCGAATTGCATCCGCCAGGTCGTGATTATCCTCCACGGTATAACCGTAAGGCACCATCTCCATATGCTCGCCGCCGTTCGCCGCAATCCAGTCGATTACATCCAGCACCGTCATCTCACCCGAATTCAAATCGTTCAACAAGCTATACGTGCTCAGGCCCACTTTCATCTTATCAGCTCCCTATCGATATTGTTGGATAAATCGAACCGCCTTGCGAATATCCTCCTCCGGCTGATGACCAACCTCGCGTTCAATCGTCAGATAACCGGTGTAACCAATCTCCTGAAGCGCTGCAAAGTATCCGTCAAAATCAACGCCACCTTCGCCCAGAGGAACCTCGCGGAAGAATGTTCCGGAAGAGACCATCTCGGCAATCTTTTCGTGATCCATAGGGGCATAACCGACCGCTCCGTATACGTCTCGTGGGTCAACTTCCTTCAGCCGCACACCATCCTTCACATGGGTATGTACGATGTAATCCTTAAGCAGACGAACGCCCTGCGCCGGATCATCTCCAGTCACCATCACCATATTCGCCGGGTCAAAATTCACCGATACTCCGTTGGTCGACAGTGTATCCAGGAATCTTTTCAAATCAGCAGCCGTTTCCGGTCCTGTCTCAATGGCAAAGTATGCGCCAACACTTTTGGCGTATTGGCCCAGTTCCTCACAAGCAGCATGCAGCGTTGCATAAACTTCCGATGAAGGGTCGTGTGGAACAATACCGATATGTGTGGTGACGATGTTGGTGCCCAGATCGAGAGCCAGATCCACGATTCGCTTCGACTTCTCCACTTTCCACGGATTATCTTCCTTGACCTGAAACCCATGTCCGCCCAAATCGCCAACCAATGCTGAAATTTCGAGACCTAGAGAATCAATGTAACTCTTTAGCTCCTTGCGCGCCGCAGGCGACAAATTTTCAGGGGCCATCTCTCCCTTGACGGCATAGATCTGCACACCTTCTGCACCTACGTCTTTGGCCTTGTTCAACCCTTCCCGTACACCTACGCCAAAGCTATCCACGATGACACCAATCTTATTCGTTAATTTCATGTCATACCTCCTGAAGATTACGTATTTGGATTCACTGGAACAAGTTTCACCGACTTAATCTCATACGGTTTGAATGTCAGTTCGAATGCTCCGTTCGGACAAACCAACGGATGGATCTCATCCTCTAACAGATTAATGATGGATGCCTTGATTTCCTTCTCAGCCCACTGAACCTGCACCGTTTCCCGACCTCCTGATGATTCGTAGAAACGCAGCACCGTTCCCGAGCCGTCTTCCGCAGGCTTAATTGCATCCAGAATGACATGCTCACTGTGGAACTGAACCCAAGCATGTTCAGCTGGCAAGTGACCGGAAGACTGACTCGCTGCAACAACCTCCACAGGATGATTAAGCTCCATCGCCCGGCGAACGACGGCGGCTTGTCGCCAATCGCCCTGGTGGGGCAGGATCGAATACGTGAATTCATGATCGCCCTGATCGGCATGTTCATCAGGCCATTTCGGGGCACGAAGCAGGGACAGGCGGATCGTCCGATCCTTGATGTCATACCCGTACTTGCAATCATTCAGCAAACTCACACCGCTGTTTCCCTCCGAGATATCCGCCCAACGATGCCCGCAGACCTCGAACTGCGCCTGCTCCCAACTGGTGTTGTTATGAGTTGGACGCTCCAACGCTCCAAACGGAATTTCATAGGCTGCTTTGGCTGCCACCAGATCCACTGGAAAGGCCACCTTGAGCAGCTTATGACTTTCATTCCACTTCACTTTTGTATGGAAATCAACACGCCGCTGGTGACGATGCAAAATGATATCCTGGCTGATCTCCGATTGATTCAGCTTCCAGACAAAACGCAGTACATCTCGCGTAGTCCCGCGCTGTACAACCTCTCTGGAGATCAACTGCACCGCACCAGCTCGCTGGGATTCAAACCGTGGATCGATATCCCAAGCATCCCAGTACGTCGGTTTGTCGTGGAAAAACTGCCACTCATTCGCCCGATCACCGGGCTTCAGCCAATCGCGTCCTACCGTTTTGTCATACCACCTCGTGATCTCTCCCAAGTCATTGAACTCAAGGGTGTAGAATTCGGTTTCCCATGTGGAAGGGAAAGATTCTTCTCCCCTTAATGGAAGGATAACATCCGATGCCTCGCGCAGCCATATGGTTGTATACCCAAAAGCAGGAATCGATGGAACATGCACGAGCAGCGTAAACTTGTCTTCCTTTTGTTCAAGATCACAGGCCAGATGGTTTCCTTGACGATCGAATACAGCCATCCCGGCGATGTGGGCATCGCCTGTAATGGTGATATTTTCTCCACGTTTCCAGCCAAGGCTGTTGAATATAATGTAGGGAAGACCATCGACTTCATCTGTTGCAATGTTCTCCGTAAGGGTATCCAGCGTTTCCCGTAGTGCAGATGTACCCAGTGCAAATACCTTCGTGTATTCCTCGGTGGACGTTACGTAAACTTCTGGAATCGACGTTCCCGGAATAATGTCATGGAATTGGTTGAGCATGATCAACTTCCAACCTTCATCCAGATCATTCTTCGTGTGTGCGGCGCAAGCTCCGGCAAATTGCCCCCAGATCTCCGCTTCCCGATACAGTACCTCTGCCTTTCGGTTGCTGCGTTTGTTCCTTGCATGAGTCGTATAGGTTCCGCGATGTAGCTCCAGGTACAGGTCCCCGTGCCATTTCGGCAACGTCGGATGATTTAACGATATGTCTTCAAAAAAAGCCCCTGCCGTGCTGAATTTGCTGATTGGCTGCCCCACCATCAAGTGGGATCGCTCCGCAAACTCTACCATCTCATTGGTTACGCCACCACCACCATCGCCATGTCCGTAAAGCAACATTTGCTCAGGGTGCACATCCTTCTGTTTGTATGATTGCCAGTGTTCATCCACATCTTTGGGACGTGTATGTTCATTCACCCCATGGTTCAGATACGCAAGCACCGAAGTACCATCAATGCCTACCCATTCGAAGAGGTCATACGGAAACGCATTGGTGTCATTCCAATTCAGCTTCGTGGTCATAAAATAAGGAATATTCGCGAGCTTCAGCATCTGCGGTAAGGAAGCACAGTAGCCAAAGGTATCCGGCAGCCACTCGATGTTGGAGCGTTTGCCAAACTCCTCCTGATAGAAGTTCTGTCCATACAGAATCTGCCGAACTAACGACTCGCCACTCGGAATATTCAGATCCGGCTCGACCCACATGCCTCCGACCAATTCCCAGCGTCCTTCAGCAATACGGGCTTTAACTCGCTCATACAACTCCGGGTAATGGTCCTTCACGAAGGCATATAACTGTGGCTGGCTCTGGGAATACACGAAATCCGGGTACGTGTCCATCAAGGTGCACATGGTCGAAAACGTGCGACTGGACTTGCGAACCGTCTCACGTACAGGCCATAGCCAGGCAATATCAATGTGGGATTGTCCAACCAGATGCATGAAGCCACTTCGATACTCCTCCGGGTCTTCCTGTTGTACCGACTGTGCCAGTGCATGTTCGAAGTTCTGTATCCATACTGCATCACTCCAGCGGTTCGGGTCATTGTACATGTCATCCATCACCTGATGAATGGCTTGAACAAGTGCCATCCGCTTAGGTTCCTTCTCGTTATATGCCCGGAGCGACTCGGCGAGTACCGTAACGCTGTACATTAGGCTCTGCAGTGGCTGATTAACATGAACCAATGCTGCCCGAATGCCCTGAATAGGCGGCTGAATAACAGCTTGTCGGTTGAGTGGATCATGCGGCTCGGGAATCGGATCGTAAAGTTCAATCTCCAACTGCGGCGTATCACCTACCCGACTTCTCGGCAGGGGTACGAACCCATGGTTCCGGTCCAGTCCATGATAAGGTAAGCCATTCACCTTCAGCAGCCCTTCTCCTCCAGCCTCGAAGATTAGCCCAACAGCTTGATCTTGCCATTCCGCCGGAATCTCCACACGATTACTCAGAAAATACGTCGTGCCGTGTACGCTGTTCAGCGGATTCAAGCTTTGCATGGCCTTGTCTGCCTGCTCATCTTCATTTTCATATCCCTGCTCATAATCGTATTCCCCTGGCCGAATGTATCTGGCCCTCTGCATCTCCCACGCTGGAAGCTCGATCGTATCCAGCCATTGCCGCTTCTTCAGATCTTCGATGAATCGCTGAATTCGAATCATACCTCCACCCCCACCTTCTGGATGTGCAGACTGCAGGCGGTCCAATCCATAGAATTGCGGCCAACCATGAGCCTGAATTCACCCGGTTCTACGACAGACTGGAGACGGGAGTCGATCAGTGCGAGATGTTCTTTTTGCACAGGGAATGTAACGGTCTGGGTCTGTCCTGGTTCCAGATGGATTTTACGAAAACCTTTCAGTGACATTTCAGCCCGCGTAACCGAAGCCGACACATCCGTGATGTATAACTGCACAACCTCGCTTCCCGATACCGCTCCAGTATTGGTGACTTCAACCATCACCTGTGCTTCATCATCCGGCCCAATTACGTCTGGTATTACTCTTACATTCTCGTATTTGAATTTGGTATAGCTCAGTCCATATCCGAACGGATACTGCGGCGCCAAATCCATCTCCAAATACCGTCTGCCACGAGTGCGTTTGGCATAATAGTAGACCGGAAGTTGCCCAACATGCTTGGGAATGGAGACGGTAAGGCGGCCCGATGGATTCACATCGCCAAACAGAATATCCGCAATCGCGTTACCCCCTTCCTGTCCGGGGTACCACGCTTCCAAAATGGCATGGACATGCTCATCAATCCAAGGTTCAGCAATGGGGCGGCCGTTAATATACACTACGATAACGGGTTTTCCCAGCTTATGTACTTCCTGCACCAGCTCCAATTGAACACCCATGAGATTCAGGGAAGCCCGGTCAATGCCCTCGCCACACTCCATGTCGTTCCATGGATCATCGGTCACCACTGAAGCACCTGTCCGCAAGTCTATGGTACCTTCACCAAAATCGCGGGCGCTGGACCCGCCCATCACCATCACGATGACATCAGCCTGTTCCGCACAGGCGAGCGCTTGTGCAAAGCCCTCTCTGGAATCACCTTTTATCCGACAACCAGGTGCGTACAGCACCTGACCCGAATCCGCGCCAAGCTTGCGCGTAATGCCATCCAGTACGGTGACGATCTGTTCTCTCGGCTGTGGCGAGGTATAGTCCCCAAGCTGGTTATAGATATGGTTCGCGTTTGGACCAATGACAGCCAGCTTTGTACCTGTTTTGGCAAGCGGAAGAGTATTTCCCTCATTTTTCAGTAAAACAATCCCCTCTTGTGCAACTTCCCTCGCCAGCTGAATATGATCCTCGGATCCGATGACTTGTTCGGCAAAGTCAGGATCTACGAAAGGCTCTTCGAATAACCCGAGTCTGAATTTCATCTCCAGCACCCGCCACACAGCCAAGTCCAGATCTTTCTCTTCGATCAATCCCTGCTCCAGCGCCTGACCGAGATGTTTGCGATACATGTACCCGGACATCTCCATGTCTACCCCTGCCCGAAGGGACTGTGCTACGGCCTGCTCCCCGTCCTCAGCGGTGTTATGTCCATGGACCAGCATCTGAATGGCGCCAAAATCAGTAATGACGAATCCATCAAATCCCCACTGCTCGCGCAGAAGGTCATTCAACAGATACGTACTGGACGTACAAGGCACACCATCAATCTCGTTATAAGCGGTCATGACGGAGCAAGCCCCGGCTTCCACTGCCTTTTTGAACGGCAACAGATCTATTTCATGCAATTCACGTAATCCCATGTGCACAGGTGCTGCATTCCGCCCACCCTCCGAGCTGCCATAAGCCGCAAAATGCTTGAGTGTCGCGACAATCGTCCGGTTGGAATCTAGGCGATCACCCTGGATTCCCTTCATCGCTTCTACTGCAAATTCACCGATTAAATATGGATCTTCGGCAAAACATTCCTCTGTCCGTCCCCATCTCGGGTCACGTACGACATCAAGCACCGGGGAATACGTTGCCGCTCCCCCCTGACTCCGGGTCTCTACAGCGATGGCTTCACACATTTTGCGGTATAACTCCATATTCCATGTGCTGCCCACCGTTAACGGTACCGGAAATACTGTCGCCCCAATCGCCATATGCCCGTGGGAACACTCTTCTCCGAACAAAATGGGAATGCCCAGCCGGGAATTCTCCATGGCATACTGCTGAATGACATTCGTGGCAACAGCTCCCTGCCGTGGGGTCAGCCCCGTTTCCAGTGTCACTTCGGTCCATGGATCGGCTCGAAGCACACCGTACAGAGAACCGACACCGCCCTGTTCCATGTCCGCTTTGAACTCTTCTGTCACCTTTACTGTACCATCAGCTAATTTGTCATACGTCTTCCAGCCCATCGGCTGAATGAGTTGTCCGATCTTCTCTGCCGTTGTCATTCGTCCGATCAGATCCTGAACCCGTTCGTGAATGGGAAGCGAAGCATCTTTATAGTCCATATGCACATTCTCCTTATGCGTTCGGAATTAGTTAGGCGCGTGCACTTACATCACATGGCTTTGCGGTAGTCACTTGGTGCCACACCCACCACGTTCTTGAAAGCTCGGTTGAAGGAATTATAGTTCGTGTATCCCACTTCCTCACTGATCTCCTGAATAGCCTTATCCGTCTCCTGCATGAGCAGCTTGGCTTTTTCGATACGATGACTAATGAGCAGATCCACAAACTTCTCCCCAATCTCATCCTTGAAAAGCTTGCTCAGATACTTCGGATTAATATCGAATAGATCACTAAGGTAGTTCAGTGACAGATCGGGATTGTTGTAATGCTCTTCGATGTATTTGCGAATCTCCAAAATATGTGATCTGTGTTTTCGGGAACAATGCAGCGTCTGCATCTGAAGTGCCAGTTCCCTGAACCCTTCCCAGCACAGTTCACGCAGATCGTCTAACGTCTCCCAGCCCTCAAGCCTTGGCAGAAGTGGGGTGAATATAGCAGCCCACGACTCCTGATACTCCCGTGGAAGTTCGGCAAATTCCCGATT
Source organism: Paenibacillus sp. LS1 (assembly GCF_026013365.1). Taxonomy (GTDB): domain Bacteria; phylum Bacillota; class Bacilli; order Paenibacillales; family Paenibacillaceae; genus Paenibacillus. The sequence goes on along the minus strand of NZ_JAPDOE010000019.1, from coordinate 8,040 downwards.
GTAATGTTGAAATAACAATTGGATCGTATTCATAATCTCCTGACGGGACAGAACGGACTCACTGATTTGATCAAACAGTCTTTCAAAATGCTTTTCCCAAACATCGTCCGATAAACGCATCGCCTGTACCAGCAGTGAGATGGTCTTCAGGAACTCATATACATCATTGGTCGAATTCGGCACATCACTACACGGAATGATGCGATTCATCCCTAGTACGGCCTTATACTCCAGCGCGTGCACAGCTTCTTTCAATGAAGCTCTCAGTCCCCGAATATCGACAGCGACCCGACCAACACCAATGGTCACAGTGAAGTTCAGATACTGATCGATTCTGTCCAGATAACCAGCGAGCAATCGATGCTCGGTCTCCTCGGCCTGTTCCATTTCCGGCATCCAGAGGATGGCGTACAGGCGCTGATCAGAGATCCATTCAGCCCATACATCCGTTCCTTCATGACGTGCACTCTCCTGCAGAATACTGGATAACACGAATTTCAGGAGGGATTGGTCCTGATCATGATACTCCGTCACAAATGCATCATACCGATCCATCTCGACTACCATGACGGCCCAACGATGTTCCAGCCCAGGCAGTTTGAACTTCTTCATCTCGGCTGTCAGCTCGCTGCCCGTATAATCTCGTGTTCCTTCCAAGAGTTCCTGAAAGAACATTTTTTTCTGCAAAATCAGATTCTCTTCATGCTCCTCCTGATATTGCTTCGTCTGATCAATCATGCGTTCCAGCGTCGTATGGATGAATCGGAACTCATTCTCTTTGCCATAGTTCAGCCCCGATTGCTTCTGCGAAGAGACGGTTTGAATTAACGTGACAATCTGCTGAATCGGCTTGTAATTTCTGCGGGTTACGTAGATCACCCACACCACGCCAATCAACACAACCACTACCGCAAAGGCAAACCAGATATTATAAAATTGCAGAGCCAATTTGACGATTTTCCCATTATTAAGACCCGTCTGCACCTTCCAACCGCTATAGCTCGATGTAAATTCGGAGAAGACCTCTCCCGAAGTGGTTTTATTGGAAGCTGTAACCCCTTCGGGCATGCTGCTATCCCACAGATTGCCGCCTGATCGGTTGAAGATGTTCACGAACGTAAATTCCGGATCATACATCTGCATGATGGATTTTCTCAAGGTACTAAGATCTACGTTCGTGACCACAAGTCCTTTACCGTTCCCTACACTTCGCACAATCGTAATCACCTGCTCCGTCGCTTGCGAAGGAAAAGCCCGGAACGCTCGTGCTCCTACCCATTTCTGTTCATCCCTTGACCGGCTATCTGCAATGAAGTCTGCATCCGGGAACTCTTCAATCGGAACAGCCTTCCCGTTACTGAAGACCGTGCCATCTCCATATCGAACGAGATATATCGAATCGATCAGCGGATACTCTATTTTCAATTCATCAACCACCTGGACCGCCTGAATGCCGGCATACACATCTTCGCTGCCAGATACCGAGAAATAATTCTTCAAGTTAGGGTTGGTCAAAATCTCACGCAGTACCTTGAAGTCGATGGAACGCAGGGAGTTGTCTAGATATTGCGTGACCTGTGAGGCAAGGAATTCATTGGCCTTCAGCGCTTCTCTACGATTCTGTTCATTGAACACCTGAAAGAAAATAAAGAATAGAATGGTCGTCACAATAAAGAAAACAGGCAGATACGATAACAGCAGACGCCTAAACCAATTGTTGTTCATCTCCGAGATCCCCCCACCGTTACTGTTCATGCTGAATGACGACAAATAGTTGTGCTGATCGCTAATTTTCCATAAATATACAGTACATTATATCGGATGACGTGGGGTTGTCATAGGAGAAGACCGTCCCGGTCACGGGTGACAGACGGGACAGCCTCTATATTGAATCCTTCAATTATTGATTCTTCTCAATGGCACGCTGGTAGATCTCAAGGTAATTACTCAGCCCAAGACCGTCGAAGCCTTTGACATACGAATCCCATTCCTTATCAATGCTCTTGCTACCAATAATGAACTGTGCCATATTCGTCTGCACATAATCCTTAATGGCCGTAGTCAGTTGTGCAGCTGATTCCGTATCCTCTGGACGGATAAATACGTTCGCAGGATATACTTCTTTTGGTGCATAAGGTTCATACACATTGGTTGCTTGAGCCAAACGTGTACCGTAGCCCTCTGCTTCTAATGGATTCTGTCCTTCGGCAAACAGATTACGGAACGTGTTGGACAAGTCATGTGCTCCGATCTGTGACCAGCTCTCGTTCACAACAACGTTTGGATCACGCTCAGGCAGGTTGTAGTAGCTGTATTTGGCCGGCTCGCCATTGATGTTTTTCTCATCGGCATCTGCCTTCTTCCATCCCTTACCTTCAGTTGGACCATACTCCGCGTACAGCGCACCTTCTTCACTGAACATGTAGTCCACAATTTTGATGGCGGCAATCTGCTGTGCTTCTGTCGCTTTGTTGGTGATGGCAAACTCAAACTCACCTACGCTCTGCGTGGCGCCTGTCGTCTGCACCCCATCCGGCCCTTTCAATGGAGGAACGATCTCCCAGTGCTGGTGACGGGTGATGTCTTTGTCATAGGTATTCACGAGATAACTGACCAGCGCTGTTGTAATGGAGCCGACCACTTCATCGCCCTCTTTGTTACCCAGCTGTCCGATCGCCTGATCATTCTGTGTGAAGGAAGCTGGATCAATCAAGCCATCCGCATACAGCTTGTTCATGTATTCCAGCCCTTTCTTCCACCCTTCCTGATTGGCGGCAAAACTCACCTTGCCATCGTTCACGATCAGGTACTTGTCGTTATCATTATAGATAAAGCTATTCATCAGGTAGGCATCAATGTTGCCATTCCATACATACTTGTTCGGTGCACCCGTGAGTGGAATCTCGTCCGCTTTCCCGTTACCGTTCGGATCTTGTGTCTTAAACGCCTTCAGAACGGTATACAATTCATCTGTTGTGGTTGGCATTTTCAGACCCAAATTATCGAGCCACTCCGTGTTGATCCAGTATTTCTGTGCATACGTACAGTGATAACATTCATTGAAGATCGGCAGCGCATAGATGTTACCATCCGGTGCCGTGATGGCTTCTTTGAAGTATGGCTTCTCTTCCATAATCTTGGTCAGATTCGGACCATACTCCTGAATCAGATCCTGTAGCGGAAGGAACACGCCCTGTTTTCCATAGGTTTGAAGGTCTGAGGTGGTGAACTTGCCGTGAAGAAACACTTCGGGATAATCACCACTGGCCAGCAGTAATTGTCTGCGATCCTGCAAGGCGTCCGTTGGGGCCAGATCCCATTTCAGGGTAACGTCGAACTTGTCTTCGATAAATTGGGTGAATTCATTCTCTTCCATAGACGCTTTGCCTTGCGGAGCAAAGAAAGTCATGGTTACAGGACCACCGCTCTCCCCGCTACCGTCGCTACTCCCACCCGATTCCTCGGATGAACTGCATGCGGACAACAAAGCCATCGAAGCAAAGACCAGAAACAACATCGAAATCCAAGATTTTCTCAATCTGACTCCTCCTTTTTGTTCATAACGGCAAACCATTGGTAGTACTGCACGTGTATAAAATCGACCCCGGAAGCTGGCGTGTTCCTTCCACCTCCTTTCAAGAGGCAACCGGGCTTAACTCACAAGGATTAACCTTTCAGGGAACCAACCATGACACCTTTAACAAAATACTTCTGTACAAATGGATACATGATCAGAATTGGAATACTCGCCACAACGATCAGTGCATATTTCAACACCTGCTCGAACCCTTGATCCCGCATCTGTTGGCTGGTATTGGCGAGCATCGCCGGATCAGCCGCGTTCAGGATGAGCAGATTGCGAAGCACGTATTGTAACGGGAATAACTTCTCGGAACGCAGGTAGATCAGTGCATCAAAGTACGCATTCCAGTGGCCTACGGCATACATGAGTGTCATGACGGCCAGAATGGGCTTCGATAAGGGAAGAACTACGCTGATCAGATACCGGATATCCCGACAACCGTCCATTTCCGCGGCCTCACCAAGCTCTTCCGGGATGGAAGATTGGAAGAACGTTCTCGCCACGATGACCTGGAACACCGCGAGCGCCCCGGGCAGCCACATCGCCCATCGTGTATCGAGCAGGTGCAAGTCCTTCATCAGCAGGTAGGTGGGAATCAGACCGCCATCAAAGAACATTGTGATCATCATGAAAATGATGATAGCTCCTCGTCCGTAGAACGACTTGCGTGACAAGGGATACGCCAGCATCACGGTCAGCACCACGTTAATGAACGTGCCCACCACGGTATAGATGATCGTGTTATAGAAACCGAGCATAAGCTGTTGGCTTTTGAAAATGGAGATGTACGCCTTGATGTTAAAATCTACCGGGAACAGCCACACCTGACCGGATGTCACGGCTCGTGAAGAGCTGAACGAAGAACTGATGATATACAAGAGAGGGTAAAACACCGTTAGCAGTATGGCGAACAGAAAGATGTAGTTGAATGTCATGAAAATACGGTCACCGAGCGGGTCCTTGATCCGGTTACGATTAATCAGGTTGAACATGGATAAGCTCCTCCTTTACCACAAGCTGTTCTGGGATACTTTGCGTGATATGCCGTTGACGATAACCAGCAGGATCAGGTTGATAATGGAGTTGAAGAACCCTACTGCCGAGGAGAAGCTGAAATTCGCCCCGATCAGACCCACCTTGTACACATACGTGGAGATGACCTCTGAAGCGCTTGTGTTGAGCGGATTCTGCATCAGGTATATTTTCTCGAAGCCCACGCCCATAATGCTGCCCAGACTCAGAATTAGCATGATGACGGTGACTGGAACGAGCGATGGGAGGTCGATGTGCCATATTTTCCGAAGCCTTGATGCGCCATCCATCTTCGCTGCTTCATAGAGAGATGGATCAACACCAGCAAGCGCTGCGATATATATAATTGATGAATATCCCATGCCCTGCCACACACCTGACCAGACATAGATCGATTTGAAGTATTCCGGAATGCCCATGAAGTTCGTCATCGGAAATCCGAGCAGTGTGAACAGCTTGTCTACCACGCCCACATGCGGGGAGAGCATCAGAATGATAATGGATACCATAACAACGGTGGAGATAAAATGCGGAGCGTAGGTGACCATCTGCACGGTCTTCTTAAAATAACCCGTTCGAATCTCGTTCAGCGCCAGCGCCAGAAGGATCGGAATAGGGAAACCGGCGATTAAGGAATAGAAGCTAATGCCTATCGTGTTCTTAATCAGTAGCCAGAAGTTTGGAGATTGGAAGAAGGCTTCAAAATGTTTGAATCCAACCCAAGGGCTTCCCCAGATTCCTTTGACCACGCTGAAATCCTTGAAGGCGATCTGGACACCTACCATAGGAATGTACTTGAAGATCAACAGATACAACACCGGGGGCAGCACGAGCAGGTAGAGCTCCCAGTGCTTCTTGAGGCTTCTGATGAATGGATGCTGCCGCTTGGGCTCCACATGTTTCCTCTGTTGGAGTTCCATCTTGGCGGGTATGCTTTCCGTAGCTCGACTCATTTGCGTCACTCCTTCTACACCTCAAGTGTAATAATACATTACATTTACATCCCTTAAACATCCTTTTTTCTGTTCTCTTTCCCTTGGTAAGCAAATATTATGTGAACATTCATATCAGGTAACGCTTTCTTGATTTGATAGTACCTCGAACCATAAACTTTCATCAATTTGCAATTTTCTCCGACTTCTCTTTATTCCATAAACCCTTGTGTGACAAGCGATTGCGAGCTGTTTCTATTGGGAATCGTGTTCCTTATGTATGAATAAAAAAATCCCGGAGGCTGCGATATCTCCCCCGGAATTGACATGACGTTCTATGTGGTTCTATGCGCTTGTGACCATTCTGAACGTATGTGTGATGGGTGCTTCACTGGTTGCGGCGGATTGTGGCAGTTCCACGAGAAGTCCGTCTTCTGTATGCTGATACGAAAGTACGTCATCGCTACCAATGAGTTCGATCCGCTCTACCTTTTCCAGATAAGGAATGATTAACTGTGGTTGTACGATCTCATTCTCGTTTCGGTATATTCGGAAGGCATATACGGTGTTGATCTCTTCTTTCTGAGTGAAAGCCCAATCTTTCGTAAAATATGGCCCACAGATCCGGGTTCCATAGACCCCTTCTCCATGAGTACCCAACCATTCACCGAGGCCCTTGATGCCTCGAATTGCCCCTTTTGGCAGACGCCCATCGGGTTGTGGACCTACATTCAGCGCCAGGTTACCGCCCTTGGACACAACTTCAAGTAGAATATGTGCCAGCTGTCTTCCCGTTTTATACTGATCATCAAATCCGAAAGCAAAGGAGTTCCCCACAGTAATACAGCTTTCCCATGGAATGTTCATCGGATGTTCCGGTATGGTCTGCTCGGGGGTAACGATATTCTCATACGGCCCACCCACGGTGCGATCTGCGGAAAGAAGCCAAGGTTGTGTGGTCTGACGCGCCCGATCCACAACTTCTCCGAGCCTGATATCCTGACCATGGCGACCTTCGCGCACCCAGCCGGCATCCAGCCACAGACATTCGATCCGCCCGTAATTCGTCAGCAACTCCATGATCTGCTCATGTGTGAAATCTACGAATTTCTCCCACAGCCATGGATACTTATGGGGATCATACGAAGGGCCGCGCCACATATGCCGTCCACGCTCCATGCCCGGTGCCCAGTAATACGGGGTATGCCAGTCCGCTTTGGAGAAATACGCTGAGATGCCGAGTCCTTTGGCCCGGAAAGCGTCAAATAGGGCTCGACAGATGTCCGCATACTTATGGGTATGAAAAGGCGTGTCCTTGCCCGTAATCCGGTAATCCGTCGTCTTGGTATCCCACATGCAGAAACCGTCATGGTGCTTGGTGGTGAACAGGAAATATTTGAACCCGTTATCTGCCGCCATCTGAGCCCACTCCTCAGGCTGGAAGCGAATCGGATTGAAGGTTTTGTTTAGATCGAAATACTCCCGCTTGAAGTCTTCCATGTCGTCCGTCCAGTCGATGTCATCGCGCGACCAATCGCCATCCTCGTCGCTCAGTGCCCAGGATTCCACGAGACCAAGCTGGGAATAAGGACCCCAGTGCATCATCAGCCCCAGCTTCTGATCCTTGAACCACTCCAACCGCTCATTCAGCAGCGGATCTTCCGGTTTGATCCATTCATCCTCTTTGCTAAAATTGTGCACGCCGGCTTCGACGATCTGCTCTTCCTGCTCCAGTACGGTTTCTTTGGTTTCGCTCATCCTGTTTCATCTCCTCTAGATTTCAATGTCAAACGCTGAACACATAGGTTTACACTCGGCCACTGCGCGGACAGAATAATCTTCCGATCGCTGTTACCCCCGGATTTTTTGATTATTTCCCTAGAGGGGAAATCCGGGGATAAAGGCTAGCGCTTCGCTTCTTCAGATTTCTTCTGCCCTCTCCGTTATCGTGTAAACGTTTAATTCAACTAAGAAGGACATCCTAAATCCTGTAATTTTTAGTGTAGTAGGATCTTCCTCAGCTTTTAGCTTGTTACTTCATATTGGTTTGCGTTCTCCGTTTTAGCGTAACGGTTCGCTTAACTATTAAGGGGCTTAGTAACTTTGTTATTTCGATTGCGGTGCCATCTTCAATCACTATGGCCCCCTTATTTCCTCCTCTTTCCTATAGGGAATTCAAGGGCAGAGAGTGCACTTTGTTGTATTGGATTGGTTCTACACTTTCTGTTATAGCGTAAACGGTAAGTCTCTATAGGATGTGTCTTCAACTTCAGTTCAGGGAAGATATATGATGATGGATTTCAGCGCGTTTATAACATCTTGAAATCTAATTTGGATGATTTCGGCAAATGGGTAGATGATTTTCTAAGGAACTCAGGGCGTCTTATTTAGCCATTTGGTCCTCTTTTTAAATTGTAAGAAACATCATGGACCTATGTCAAAAAAGTAGACACTACGCTGCGGTTTTGTCCGTAAATTTCATCGCAAAACGAA
>NZ_JAPDOE010000018.1 GCF_026013365.1 Paenibacillus sp. LS1 | reverse complement strand
ACCCGAAGACTTGTACCGATTTCTCAGCGTCGATCTTGCAAGCAAGATCGTTACTCACTCGTTGTTCAGTTTTCAAAGATCAAACTTGTTTCGTTACCGAAGGCTGTTCTCTTCAGCAACTTTTATATCTTATCACATCCGAACCAACTTTGCAAGCTCTTTTTTTAAGTTTCTTTCGAAGCTTCTTTGTTTCGCTTGCCGCACCGTGTAAACCGTGTTTTCTTGGCCGGAATTAGAATATACCATGTACAGATTTCGATTGCAAGTCTTTTTTTGAATTTAAACTATCGTTCTAGTTGTGGACGTACATATTGTATTCTCCCAATTTAGCCTATTTGTATGCACGTCCATTTGTTTTTTTTATTATTTAACATTTCGGACTGGAACCTTTCGCGGCCATATACTATAGCTAAAGCTTATCAGAAAATCGATAACGAGGATGATTCCCCACACTTTAATCAAATTATAGAAGACGGCTGTTCGCTCAGCATCACCAATCCACCATATCATCACGAATAGAAATGCGCCGCCTATAGCCCAAGCCAAAAAATGTCTAAACCATCCATTACGTTCACGACTTGCATGTTCTCTGCCATATAACTTGCTGCTACGAGGATTCTCTCCTCCTTTGAACCAATATAGGAAGTATCGATCTGCCCAAGCGATCATCTGATGACCATAAGCAATGCTTACTCCTATATACACCGCGGCAATACCATGAATCACGCCCGCTGTAGCTCCGCGCTGAAGATCCATCACTGTAGCTACCAGCAATAACAGATCCACAATCGGTGTTGCCATTAACAAACCAATGCCTAACCGCTTCATGCCAAGGAGATACCTGACACTCAGACCCGCAAACACAAACACCCAGAAGGCAATCTCACATCCTATAATGAAATAACCAATCATTTATTATCCCCTCCTTTTATAATACAAATGTATTAAATACAATTTAGCACATTTGTATTATAATAATCAACAGTGATATAATCTTCATATGCCTAAAATTGTTGATCATGATAAACAACGTATGCTTGTAGCCGAGGCAGCTTGGCGTATTATACGAAGAGATGGCATGGAACAGGCCTCTGTTCGGAATATCGCTGAAGAAGCTGGAATTTCGGTCGGTTCGATGCGTCACTACTTTTCCACTCAGTCGGAACTACTACTATATGCCATGAATCTGGTATCCGAACGGGTATCCCGTCGAGTCCAACAAATGTCCTTCACTGGCTCTCCCATGGACAATATGAAATGCCTATTGCTTGAATTCTTACCAAACACGGAAGAAAAACTTGCTGAAATGGAGGTATGGTACGCTTTTACAGCCAGATCCAAAACGGATTCCACGCTCAAGGAACTGGCCGATACAGTGTATGATGAACTCAGACAAGCTGTAGGCTCTGTTATCACTTACCTGATTAAGCTTGATCTCTCCAGACCTGATCTGGACAAAGAACTGGAGATCGAGAGATTGTATGCACTGGTGGATGGCTTGGGTATACATACTGTGCTTAGACCCAATCAGATGAATGCCAAGCTCATGGACGATATTCTCACCTTGCATCTTGCTTCCTTGTGTCGTTAAACAAAAAAAACCGCAGTACATTCGTTGTGACTAAAGCCTGTTACGATCACAGGAGTTAGTTCTGAATGTCTGACGGTTTTTCTTTTTATCCGATAATGATCCGGCCCTCCGGATGACGATACAGTTTCTTCTCTTTGCGCGGACGAAGGGCATACGCGATGGTTAATGGTCCAATCCGACCTACAAACATGGTAAAGGTGATAATGATTTTTCCCCAATTGGTCAACTCATCAGTTACTCCCACCGAAAGCCCCACCGTACCGATTGCGGATGCAGCTTCAAACATCAGTGAAAGAAATGGCGCATCCTCTGTCGTAAGCAGAAGCATCACCACAATCATGAATATGATCAGCGAAACCATAATAATGGTCAATGCCCTCATAAGCAGTTCCTTCGGAACACGTTGGCGGAAAAACACGATATCCTTATTCCCCCGAATCATGGCATACACCGCACCGATCATGATCAGGAATGTAGTCGTCTTGATTCCGCCCCCAGTCGATCCCGGGGATGCCCCAATAAACATCAGCAGGATGAAGAAGAATTGGGTAGCCTGCCTCATCTCCGTGATATCGATGGTACTTGTTCCGGACGAACGTGTAGAGACAGACTGGAAGAAGGACGCATAGATCTTCTCGCTCCAGGTGAGTGAAGCCAGTGTGTGTCCATTGGTGAATTCAAAAACAAACAGTACAATCGCTCCTATTCCAATCAATGCTCCTGACACAGACAGCACCAGTTTGGACTGTAGGGATAGACGACGGCGTTTGCGATACTCAAACAGATCATTCAATACAACGAAGCCGAGTCCACCAGAGACAACGAGTACAGAAGCGGTCAGATTGAAAATCCAGTCTCCGGTGTAGTATTGAAAGCTGTTGCCGAACAAATCAAAGCCGCCATTATTAAACAATGAAACAGAGTGGAATATTCCATAGTATACGGCCTGACCAAACGGCATCTCCGTTGCCCAGCGCAACGCCAGTATGACAGCAGCCACCCCTTCAATGGTAAAGGAGAAAATTAACACCTTGCGGATAATGCGTACAATCCCTTCCATACTGTCTGCATTAATGGCTTCTTTGAGCAACAGCCTGTCCTTGAGCGAGATTCGCTTGCCCAATACTAGCGCAAAAAGGGTAGCCATGGTCATGAAGCCGAGCCCACCGAGCTGCATTAATACCATAATGACGATCTGACCAAACAAATTAAACGTCGTCCCAACATCCACAACGACTAGTCCAGTCACACATGCGGCAGAGGTTGATGTAAAGAGAGCATCAATAAACGCCAAATGCTCACCGCTTTGGTTGGAGATAGGCAACATGAGAAGCACCGTTCCAATCGCAATAATAAGCAGAAAGCCACCGACCAAGATTAACGGAGGGGATAGGAATTTGGCAAAGTGAAGCCTGAACTTCATGAAGGGCACCTCTTTTAACAAAATACGAACAGGTTAAACTTAATAAAAATCCGCCTATGTAAACCTAAAGAGGAACTTGCCCCAGCATGATACTGAATGGCAGGTTCCTCTTCTATTATGAACGTATACTGCGTTCCTTATTTAATCTTGTGTACGAGGACGCATGTGCGGGAAGAGCAGTACGTCACGAATCGACGGGGAGTTGGTAAGCAGCATGATCAGACGATCAATCCCGATTCCCAGTCCGCCTGTTGGTGGCATACCATATTCGAGCGCACGGATGAAGTCGTCATCCATCTCATGAGCTTCGTCGTTCCCATGTTCCTTCTCCAGCATCTGTGCTTCAAAGCGCTGACGCTGATCGATTGGATCATTCAGCTCTGTGAAGGCATTAGCATGCTCGCGTCCAACGATGAACAACTCGAAGCGATCCGTGAAGCGTGGGTCCACATCGTTTTTCTTCGCCAGCGGTGAAATTTCAAGAGGATGTCCCATAATGAATGTCGGTTGAATCAACGTTTCTTCTACAAACTCTTCGAAGAACGCGTTCAGAATATGACCGAATGTCATATGCTTCTCAACTGGAACCTTATGCTCCTTCGCCAAGCTGTGTGCTTCCTCATCCGTCATGTGTACAGAGAAGTCTACGCCCACAACTTCCTTAACTGCATCCACCATTGTAACACGGCGCCACTGCGGCTTAAGATCCACTTCATAATCGCCATACTGGATCACTTGCGTACCCAGTACTTCCTGTGCGATATGAGCAACCAGATTTTCCGTCAAATGCATGATATCTTTGTAGTCGGCATATGCCTCATACAATTCAATCATCGTGAACTCCGGATTATGACGTGTGGACATCCCTTCGTTCCGATACACACGGCCGATCTCATATACCTTCTCCAGTCCGCCAACAATCAGACGTTTCAGGTGAAGCTCAATCGCGATACGCATGTACAGTTCCATATCCAGCGCATTGTGATGCGTGATGAACGGACGTGCTGCGGCTCCCCCAGCGATGGTATGCAACGTAGGTGTTTCCACTTCCAGATATCCAAGGGAATCCAGGTAACGACGCATCGATTGAATGATTTTGGAACGTGTGATGAACGTTTGTTGTACGTCCGGGCTCATAATCAGATCAACGTAACGCTGGCGGTAACGTAGTTCAACGTCCGTGAGACCATGGAATTTATCCGGAAGCGGATAGAGCGATTTCGACAGCACTTCAAGATCTTTAACTTTGACAGAAGTTTCACCTGTTTTGGTCTTAAAGATCACACCTGTTACCCCAACGATATCACCAAGGTCCAACAGGCTGAATGCCGCATACTTGTCTTCAGGCACGGTATCCTGACGAACATAGATCTGGATTCTGCCGCTCAGGTCCTGAATATGTGCGAAGCTTGCTTTACCCATTCCCCGCTTCGCCATAATCCGTCCGGCAATACTGACTTCGATGTGCTTCTCTTCCAGCTCTTCCTTGGTCAGTTCTTCATACTTCTTCAGAATGGAGCCGGCTTCTTCGGTACGTACGTATTTTTGGCCAAAAGGGTCGATTCCCAATTTGCGGAGCTCGTCCAATTTGTCACGGCGAATTTGTAAAAGCTCGCTAAGTTCGGTTTCCTGATTCAAGACTTCATCCGTCATGATCTGTATTCATCTCCTTATTTACATTGCAGGCATCGCGAGAGGACGTTTTTCCTCTAATGTTGAAAAAGCTTCCCTAAGGAAGCTTTTGTTTACCGTGCCCAACTGCTTCGTTGCTATAGCTTTTTAATGTCTATAATTTTATATTGAATTACGCCAGCAGGCACACTTACATCAACAACTGTACCTTTTTTCTTGCCGAGAATCGATTTACCTACAGGGCTCTCATTCGATATCTTGTTCTGAAGCGGATCTGCCTCCGCTGTACCTACAATTGTATATTCTGTGATGTCGCCAAACTCCAGATCTTCTACAGTGACGGTTGCACCCACGCTTACGGCATCGGTATCGATCTCGTCGCTGTTAATAATCCGCGCGTTACGAAGCAATTTCTCCAACGTGATTATACGTCCTTCAATGAAAGCTTGCTCATTCTTCGCGTCTTCGTATTCAGAGTTTTCACTGATATCTCCATACCCGATGGCTACCTTAATCCGTTCAGCCACTTCGCGGCGCTTCACTGATTTCAATGTTTCCAATTCTTCTTCCAGCTTCTTGAGTCCTTCTGGTGTAAGGATAACTTCCTTGTCGCTCATCTCAACCGATTCTCCTGTCATGGGAATAATTTGATTGTACGGCAACGGAATCAGTGCTTGTTACAGAGCTCCGCTCGCATACATCTTCAAAACTATATGAAGTTCTCCAGAGAAATAGAATATTCCTCCTGATGCTATAGCCTTATTAACGCACATGGCGAATTTTATACTGAGAAATTATAGGGGAACGATCTCGAAAAGTCAATGTTACGCCCCCTATAGCTGTAAACGTTTTACAGCTGCGTTTACAATTAAGATGCATTTCCGGCGATTACCGGTTCAGACTCCAAATTACCTTCGCTTTTCAGCTGATCCACAAAGTTCTCCAGAATCTGTACCATCTCATCCCGCTTGGTTCCTTCCATAATAACATCCTTGATGCGGGCAGATCCTTTCAAGCCTTTCAAATACCAAGCCAGATGTTTGCGCATCTCGCGTACAGCAACCGTCTCGTTCTTCAGTGCGATCAGGCGATCCATATGCAGGATGGCAACACGAATCTTCTCTTCACCATTCGGGTCAGGAAGCAATTTACCCGTGCTTAAGTATTGAATGGTACGATACAGCATCCACGGGTTACCCAAGGCGGCACGCCCGATCATAACTCCGTCACAACCCGTTTCATCCAGCATACGGCGTGCATCCTCTGGTGTATGGACATCACCATTGCCGATCACCGGAATAGAGACAGCCTCTTTTACATCTTTGATGTGTGACCAGTCAGCTGTGCCTGTATAGAGTTGCTCACGCGTACGACCGTGTACACTTACCGCCTGCCCGCCAGCGCGTTCAACCGCGAGCGCATTTTCAACTGCGAAGATATGCTCATTATCCCAGCCGATACGCATCTTGACCGTCACCGGCTTTTCGACCGCGTCCACGACAGCGGATACCATCTCATAGATTTTGTTCGGATCAAGCAACCAACGTGCACCTGCATCACATTTCGTCACTTTTGGCACAGGGCATCCCATGTTAATGTCGATGATGTCTGCATTCGTTTCTTTGTCCACGATTTTGGCTGCTTCTACGAGGGAATCACGATCTCCCCCAAAAATCTGAAGGCTCAGCGGTTTCTCACGCTCATCTACAAACAACATCTCACGTGTACGCTGGTTGCCATGGACAATGGCTTTGCCACTCACCATCTCCGCGCATACGAGGCCTGTTCCGAATTCTTTTGCGATCAAACGAAAAGCCGGATTACATACGCCAGCCATCGGCGCAAGTACGACCTGGTTTTTCATTTCAATGCCACCAATGTTAAGCACGGTAGTCGTTCCACTCCTTTTTTAATTCTGTATATATCACGATATTAAGTTCGATCGATGTCTTTGTTGTTGTAGCATGACGAAAACGAAACGGTCCTACTTGCCCTGTAACTCCTCGATACTGATCGCCAGTACTCCGGCAATTCGATCCAGCTCTTGCTGTGTTACCTTACGGTTCCCCCGCTCAATAGTTCCCAGAATGGCCAGCGAGATGCCGGTCTCGGCAGCAAGTTCATGTTGTGTTAAACCTTTCAGCTTCCGGAATGCCCGGATTCGATTGGCCAATTGCATGTTTTCCAAAGCTGTATTCCATCCTTTCCATCCAGTACAGACAACGATGAGTGTACAAAGGTATATAGACCTGATTCCTCGCCCTCTGGTACGATATCCGACAGCGGTACCAGCACAAAAGCCCGCTCACCCATACGGGGATGAGGCAATTGAAGCAATTCGGTATCTCGCGTCTCATCATGCATCCAGAGCAGATCCAGATCAACGGTGCGTGGTCCCCAGCGAATATCACGAACACGACCGAGTCGGTTCTCGATATCCAATAATTCCGTAAGCAACTGCTCCGGTGTCAGCATCGCCTGTACGGCGACTGCCATATTCAGAAAAGCAGGCTGATCTACATATCCTACGGGTTCCGTCTCATATAGCGCAGAACAGCGCAGAACGGATATATGGGGGTGTTCATCCAGCAAAGACAATGCTTCAAGCAGCGTCTGTTCACGGTCACCCAAATTGGCCCCTAAAGCAATATAAGCCTCTGAAGATTCAGAGGTCGAATGTGCAATCATGATCGGTTCTCACTTTCTTGTGCGGCGAAGCTCTACCGTTACGCCCTCAAAATGAATATCGAATGGCGGATGTGGCTTCGTCACCTTGACTGTCAATGCATTGATAATAGTATAAGTGTCTAGTAAAGAAGATGCAATATGTTCGCCCAAAGCTTCAATTAACTGGAATGATTTATTCTCAACAATCTGTTTTACCAGCTCATGAATCTCCGCATAGTTGATCGTTTTGGTCAGATCATCGTTACGTCCAGCCTCACTCAGGTCCATATCAATCTCCAGATCAATATAGTACCGCTGCCCAAGCTTCCGTTCTTCTGCAAAAACGCCATGATATCCGTAATACTCCATACGGTGCAATACCATTCTATCCATACGATCCGCCTGCCCTCTATATATATTGAAATTTTCATCTATTTGAAGTTATACCTTAGCTTCGCCTTTGAAAAACGCTGCGCTTCTAATGGACGGGTCACCAGGGACCCGCCAGCATTATTTCCTCCGTATACCCGGAGACGCATATAACATAGCATCACACATGTCTGCCGTCCGCCGAATCGGCTTCACATCATGAACCCGAACCATCTGGCAGCCTTGGGCGATGCCAAATGCAACGGTCGCAGCCGTTCCTTCCAACGCATCATCCGCAGTGACATCCAGGGTGTTCTGGATGAATCTTTTGCGTGAAGTGGCTAGCAACACGGGATATCCCATTTCATTGAGTAAACCGAGCGATGACATGAGCGCCAGATTTTCCTTCAGATCCTTCACAAAACCAATGCCCGGGTCCAGAATAATCTGATCTGCTTTCACTCCAGCTGTTAACGCAATCTGTATGCTCTCCTGCAAATCGCTGACGACATCACTCAGATAATCGGTGTAATTCCGATACTGCCGATTATGCATCAGAATGATGGGACACCCGAGCTCTGCTGCCGTGCGGGCCATATCTAGGTCTGCCTTGGCACCCCACACATCATTAATGATATGGGCACCCGCTAGAATAGCTTGACGCGCAACATTAGCCTTATACGTGTCTACCGATATTGGAATGTGCGGGGCTTGCTGATGTAATGCTTCGATAACCGGAATGATCCGGCTAAGCTCTTCATCGGCGCCCACGACATCTGAACCAGGTCTAGTGGACTCCCCACCGATATCAATCAGGTCCGCCCCGTCCTCCATCATCTGCTTGGCATGGGCCACCGCCCGCTCCACGTTGGTATAACGTCCACCATCCGAGAACGAGTCAGGCGTGACGTTAAGAATGCCCATGATCTGTGTTCTTGTACCCAGCTTCAACTCAGCTGGCCCCCATGCATAGTTCCGTTCATAGATGACAGGTGTAAGTGTCATGAAGTATACCCCGCTTTCTGCCGGTACATACCCAGAAGGACTGCTGTAACCGGGCCTATATGTCCGTTGCTGATTATCGTTTCGATTCCTTCCTGATCCCGCAGAGTCGTAACAGGAACCAGTTCCGCCACCGAGCCGGTTAAAAATATTTCATCGGCTTGCAGGAGATCCTCCCAAGCCGCTAGCGTTTCTATGCAGGGAATTCCTTGCTGCATGGCGATCTCAAGTACCACAGCTCTCGTGATACCCGGCAGAATGCCGGTTGAGAGCGCTGGCGTGTAGAGTACATTTTCCCGTACCCAACATACATTGCTAACAATGCCCTCAGCGACATGACCATCACGAGTTAATTGTAGCCCTTCTGCCCCCTGCACATACTGCCCGTACCGGTTCAGCTCCCGTTTCGCCAGAATGCTGTTCATGTAATGGAGCGACTTGAACCGCACTTCTCCTTCAGGCGTGTTGCGAGGTGTAGACAACCGTTGAAGCATTTTGCCGCTCTCATATAAAGAGGGAGAAGGTTGAGGTAATGCTTTTGCCAGTACAATATGATTCGGCTTCGAATAATCACCAGAAGGTAAGCCTAGCGGTGCTTCACCGGCTGATACCGTGTATCGCACATACGCATCCTGAAGTCCGTTCGCATCCATCAAGCGTTGAATCCAATCTGTCACCTCTGCCGCAGTCGTTGTAAAAGGAATGCCCAGTTCCTCACACCCCGAAGCCATCCGCTCCAGATGCCGTTCCAGAAGATAAGGGACCCCCTGATAGGTCCGAAACGTCTCAAACAACCCAAGTCCGTACAAAAAGCCGTGATCCGTTACAGGAACCACGGCTGCCGCCATATGAACCAACTCTCCGTTTATCGCGGCATATTGCATGTTATACCCTCACCTGTTGGGACAGGAAATTGCGAAGCATCTGGTGACCGTGATCTGTAATAATGGATTCCGGGTGGAATTGAACCCCTTCAATCGCATATTCTTTGTGACGCAGACCCATAATCTCACCTTCGGCGGTCTCCGCTGTAATCTCCAGACAGTCAGGCAAGCTGCTGCGCTCCACAATCAGGGAATGATAACGGGTAGCTGTGAATGGAGATGGCAATCCGGCAAATACCGATGTTCCATTATGGTGCATCTCGGATGTTTTGCCGTGCATCATGCGCTCCGCACGAATGACATTACCGCCAAACGCTTGTCCAATAGACTGATGTCCCAGACACACTCCAAAGATCGGGATGCTTCCCTTGAAGTGATCGATGACTGCCAGGCTGATGCCCGCTTCATTCGGTGTACACGGACCTGGAGAGATCAGAATATGATCAGGTGCCAGTGCCTCTATGCCTGCCAAATCAATCTCATCGTTGCGGCGAACTTCCACCGTCTCACCGAGTTCACCCAGATATTGAACCAGGTTGTACGTGAAGGAATCGTAATTATCGATAACCAGTATCATATGCCTGCTCCTCCTCATCTTCCGTCAACACAAGTGACGGTTGCTTCATTTTATTTTAGTTTAGTTTAACAGCTTCCGTTCGTTTCGCTTGTTCTTGTTCGACAGCTCTGTCCTCTTCCGCCTCTTCGCTGTAATTCACAGCTCTCATCATTGCTCTTGCCTTGTTGCGGCATTCCTTGTATTCCCGATATGGATCGGAATCAATAACAATACCTGCACCCGCCTGTACATAACCAATACCGTCCTTGATAGCAAGCGTACGAATGACGATGTTCAATTCCATATTTCCACTGTAATCCATCCACCCAATGGAACCCGTATATGGTCCACGCCGCACAGGCTCAAGCTCCTCGATAATCTCCATGGTGCGAACTTTGGGCGCTCCTGTAATCGTCCCACCCGGGAATGTCGCAGCAATCACATCAAATACGGATAAACCTTCTGCCAGCCTGCCTTCCACTTGGGAAACGAGATGCATGACATGGGAATACTTCTCGATGGTCATCAATTCAGGCACATGAACCGAACCATAGGCCGCAATCCGTCCGATATCATTACGTTCCAGATCGACGAGCATAATATGCTCCGCCCGTTCCTTCTCACTGCTGAGCAG
Source organism: Paenibacillus sp. LS1 (assembly GCF_026013365.1). Lineage (GTDB taxonomy): Bacteria > Bacillota > Bacilli > Paenibacillales > Paenibacillaceae > Paenibacillus. The sequence continues at coordinate 57,902 of NZ_JAPDOE010000018.1, read as the reverse complement.
TTCATCTGCCATAGCTTTATCCTCTGCTTCATCCCGTCCCCTTCTTCGGGTCCCTGCGATGGGACGTGCACTGACTTTGCCATTCTCCACTTTGACCAGAAGTTCGGGAGATCCGCTTACCAGTTGGAAGTCTGGGCTACGCAGCATACCCATATACGGTGATGGATTCACAAGACGCAGCCATTCATAAATATGCTCAGCGCTCGAATGAAGCTGCTTTTCCTGCCTCAAGGACAGATTCACCTGGAACACATCACCTTGCCTGATATATTCCTGTACCGTGCGTACAGCCTGTTCAAAGTCCTCCTGCGGAAAGGAGGTTTCCCACCCTTCGGACTCCCTTTCCGCATCTTCAGGCTGCGGTGCGCGATTGACCTGCCTATTACGGCGTTCCAGTGCCTGCTGTTGTTCTTCGGCCTGTGCAAACCCCATAATATGAAGCCATCGTTGCTGCATCGCTGTCGCTCGCGCTTCTGCCGCTGCATATAGGCTACGGATATCGGCTTCGTTCTGGTTAGGCTCTATAGCCAGGTGAACCATGCAGAAAAGCGCCTGTTGCTGATGGTCGTACGCCCATATTTCTTCAAAACGCATCCACCAATAATCCGGCAGAGCCGGGTTATCTTCAGCCAAAGCTGGAAGCTTCTCCAACGATCTTGCTACATCATAACTGAGATAACCTGCGTAGCCACCCCCAAAGTCTGGGGCCCCATTAACCTTAGGTGCGCTATAAGGTGCTGTCCATCTCTTCAATACATCAAGCGGCTTGCCGCTGTCTGTCGAGGTGGTCCCTTGCGTCACATCATGAATAACCGCTTTTTGACCCTTGCCGGAAATAACAGATACGGGGTCTAGCCCCAGAAATGTATATCTCCCGCCTTTGCCATTCTCCAGCACAATTGCGTATGGTGACGCCTGCTGCCAGGCTGCCTCCCACGATAACGGTAAACCGCCATGATACGGTCCCTCATCCGACTTCATGATATAGGGCATCATGGTCCAGCCTTGTCCAGCCCACTCCGTCCAGTCGGCGTATGTTGTCATCAGGTGTGTCATTGCGGTGTGCCGCCCTCCATCTGTCGCTAGTTCTATTGTCTGATAGTATACTAAAGCGCCGCCCCTTTTAAAAGCATTACGCCAAAAATCCTCCCTACCCGTCATACGGGCAAGGAGGATTGGTTTTGTCATTTGTAGACTTAGCCTTCGAAGTTGTAAAGAGGTGTGCTGAGGTAACGTTCACCGTTACTTGGAACGATTACGACAACGCGCTTGCCTTCACCCAACTGTTTCGCAACCTGAAGACCTGCTCGGATCGCCGCACCGGAAGAAATACCGGACAGAATGCCCTCTTCCTTCGCTACCTGACGAGCCGTCTCGAATGCATCATCATTCTCAATGTGAATGATCTCATCATAGATTTCCTGATCCAGAATCTCAGGGATAAAGTTGGCACCAATCCCCTGGATCTTATGTGGTCCTGGTTTGCCGCCCGCCAGAATTGGCGAAGCTGCTGGCTCAACCGCAACAATTTTAATACCAGCGAAAGCTTCTTTCAGCACTTCACCTGTACCTGTAATTGTTCCGCCTGTACCAATTCCCGCAACGAAAGCATCCAACGTACCGCCCACAGATTGGATCGCGTCCACAATCTCAGGGCCAGTCGTTTCACGGTGGATCTTCACGTTGGCTTTATTTTTAAATTGCTCAGCCATGAAATAGGATGGGTTTTCTTTCAGCAGTTCTTCGGCTTTTTTAACAGCACCATTCATACCTTCGGCTCCAGGTGTAAGCACAAGCTCAGCACCATACGCACGAAGCAAGTTGCGACGCTCCAAGCTCATCGTCTCAGGCATTACAATAACGGACTTGTAGCCTTTGGCTGCAGCCACCATCGCGAGTCCGATTCCCGTGTTACCACTTGTTGCTTCGATAATGGTATCACCCGGTTTCAACTTGCCTTCTTTTTCCGCTTCTTCCACAATGCTAATTGCGATACGGTCTTTCACGCTTGAACCTGGATTCTGGTACTCCAGCTTCACGAATACTTCAGCACTGCCTTCAGGTACGATACGGTTCAGACGAACAAGCGGAGTACCTCCGATGAGTTCTGTTACGTTATTAACTACTTTAGCCATATGAATGCCCTCCTTAGTGGATGAATAAAACTTGAGTCCTGTTAACCTATACTGTGCGGCCGATAGCCTCTGGATGTTATAGAAGAACTGCGGAAATCCTGTTAATCCTATCCCTTACTACTAAGTTTCTAGACAGGGCGGAGGTTTCCGAAAGTTTCTTTGTTCATAAATAAATCTTTTATATCCGAGTAAACGAGTAGGTATTTATTATTTTCATCTTATCAACGATAACCCTTATTGTCAATATGAGTACTCAAAAAAAATACTCTGCCTTCGGCCCTAAGACCGCAGACAGAGTATTTTTATCAAGATGAAGCAGTACGATACAATCTTTTCCATTGAATTCAGGAGGCAGGAATCTCGGACAGGATCACGGCCTCATACTTATTGCGCAGCATTTGCTCTACCTGCGGCAACGGATCGGCCTGACTCAGAGCCAGTTGCATTCGAATCTCCTCATGGACCTCTTCGGCCGACTGCACCTGGCGTTCTTCTTTATCATTAAGTCTGATAATAGCATAGCCCTCTTCCACTCGAACTGAACCAGCAATATCGCCCACATCCAGCCCGGCAGCGAGTTGAAGGATTTCTTCTGGCTGGAATGGATCATTCCGCTCAATCCATCCCAGCCTGCCACCAGCATCACGAGAGAAGCTGTCTGTCGATTGCCTCCGAGCAGCTTCTTCAAAGTCTTCCCCCTTCTCCAACGCATCCAGTAAGGAATCGGCTTCCTCCTCTTCCTTCACTACGATGATGGACAAGTCATACTTTTCGGGGGAAACGTAATCCTCACGGTGTTCAGTCCAGTAATGCTCGATATCTGCATCCTTGATCTGTATGCCGATCGTTGCAATTTTCTCAAGCAGTAGCCTATAGCCAGCTTCCAATTCAAGCTCCTGTTTCGACAGACCCAACTGCGACTTCATTTCGTCAAAATACGATTTCTCTGAATCGTACCCATCCATCGCGGCCGCAAGTTCTCTTGCAATCTCTTGGGGCGTGACAATCAGCTTACGTTCAATTGCTTCGGCATATACTGCTTTACGGTTTAGCATCTGGAGTAATAACTCACTACCGTAACGTCGTTTCAGCGCATCGCTCCACTCTTTGTCCGTGATGACTTCTCCGTTGATCGTCGCTACGGTGCTTCCTTCTTCCGTATTGGCATCATGGGAGGCATCTGCCTCGTCTTTGCCCTGTCTGAGACCATGCATAGCCATCACCGTTCCCATAACCAGCATGCCCAGCGTCAAGACAATTACAGCCGTCCACAACCCTTTTTCCTGTCTTGTCATTCCGCATCCCGTCCCCGCATAGATCAGTTCTTGGCTTGCTCTAGGATGGTCTCAAGTTGTTCTTTGTTAAAGTCATAGGCTTCATTACAGAATTGGCAGACCACTTCAGCCTGGCCCTCTTCTTCAATTAATTGCTCCATCTCCGTTTGGCCCAGGCTGATCAGCGTCTTCTCTACCCGCTCACGTGAACACTCACAGCTAAAATGTATATCCAGTCCTTCCATCACTTGTACATCTGGCAACAATCGGCGAAGCAACTCTTCCAACTCAAGCCCCTGCTCCAGCAAAGTCGTCACTGGCGGCAACGTACTAATGGCGTTTTCGATCGCCGTGATCTCTGGATCTGTCAATCCCGGCAACAGCTGCATAATGAATCCACCTGAGACAATAACGGAATTATCCGTATCAACGAGCACACCAACGCCTACAGCAGAAGGAGTCTGCTCCGATTGGGCAAAATAGTACGTAAAGTCTTCGCCCAGTTCTCCTGAAATAATAGGCACACTGCCGCGGTATGGTTCTTTCAGTCCCAAATCCTTCGTTATGTTGATGAAGCCTTCGGTTCCAACTGCGCCTGCAACGTCCAGTTTTCCCACACTATTGCTTGGCAGATGTACATGTGGATTAGAAACATAACCCCGAACCTCGCCTTTCGCATTGGCATCAGCTACGATCTGTCCAATGGGGCCATCACCGTTGACTTGTATCGTTAACTTCTCTTCACCCTTGAGCATCGCACCCATAATAGCTGCTGTTGTAACTGTACGCCCCATGGCAGCTGTAGCCGTGGGAAACGTATCATGTCTTCTGCGTAGTTCCTCAACCAGTTGTGTCGTCTGGATAGCAAAGGCTCTTACCTTTCCATTCATTGCTGTACCACGAATTAACCGGTCATGCTTGTTGTTGTTTTCCAAGTCATTCAGCCTCCTTTGGCGTATCGCCATTTATAGTAGTAACACAGAAAAAACGGCACAACACTTAAGCTGTAATCTCAGCCCGCTGTATGCCGTCTCTATGCTCACCTTTCCCGGTTCCGCTCATATATAATACGCAGCCCTTCAAGCGTAAGCAGCGGATCAACTTCCTCTATACTACGGGTTTCTTCCGCAATTAGTGTAGCAAGACCACCCGTTGCAATGACTCTGGGTTTAGCTCCCATTTCTTCACGAATACGCTCCACAATACCATCTACCTGTCCTGCATAGCCATAGATAATGCCCGCTTGCATCGCATGAATAGTATTACGCCCAATGACCTTCTTGGGTTTCTCCAGCTCAATACGAGGCAGCTTGGATGCCCGCTCATAGAGCGCTTCGGTGGCAATGTGAATACCAGGTACAATAGCTCCCCCCAGGTAATGACCTTTCTCGTCAATACAGTCAAAGGTCGTTGCAGTACCAAAATCGACGACGACGAGAGGGCCGCCATACTTCTCAACGGCTGCCACTGCATTAACAATGCGATCTGCACCCACCTCACGTGGATTCTCGTATCGCAGGTTCAGGCCGGTTTTGATACCAGGCCCAACGAGTAACGGTTTTTTGCCTACATATTTCTCACACATCGCTTCGATTACATTCACCAGTGGAGGAACCACAGATGAGATGATGACACCTTCGATGTCACTTGCCCTGATGCCGGACATATGAAATAAATTATAAATCAATACGCCGTATTCATCCACTGTTGACTGACGTGATGTACTCAGACGAAAGTGGTGCAGCAATTCCCGGCCTTGATATACGCCGAGCACCATATTGCTGTTCCCCACGTCTACTACTAGAATCAAAGAGGTTCACCCCTCTTTCTTTTCATTTAAATCCAGGCTGATATCCAGGCTCTCAAAGGAATAGGTTAACCTGCCAACCGAAATTACATCCACACCGCTCTCTGCAATTCCACGAATGGTCTGGAGAGAGACGTTACCTGATGCTTCAACCTTCACATGCGGAGCCTGCTCACGAATGAGTTCAACCGCTTCACGCATCCGATCTGGATGCATGTTATCCAGCATAATGATATCTGCCCCGGCTTGCAAGGCTTCTCTCACCTGCTCCAGATTCTCAGTCTCCACTTCAATCGTCATCGTATGCGGAATAACGGTTCGTGCTCGCTGTACCGCTTCCGTAATTCCTCCTGCACCCTTAATGTGGTTATCCTTAATCATAACAGCATCGTAGAGTCCAAACCGATGATTCGCTCCTCCACCCACGCGCACCGCGTATTTCTCAAGTAACCGGTGACCCGGTGTTGTCTTACGTGTATCCACGAGCCTTGTCTCAAGACCATCCAGCACGTCCATATAGGCACGCGTACGCGTAGCTATTCCCGACATACGTTGCAGCAAGTTAAGTGCCAGTCGCTCACCCGTAAGCAGTGAGTGTGTACTTCCCTCTACCTCTGCTAAAATCGTTCCATGCGTGACCTTGTCTCCGTCTGTTACCTTCGGTGTAAATACAAGTTCAGGATCGACTACCTGAAATACGAGTTCAGCTACGGTCATGCCTGCAATGATACCATTATCTTTAGCATGTATAATGGCCTTGGATTGGTTACCTGCTGGGATCGTTACACTTGTTGTAACGTCACCTGCGCCAACATCTTCACGAAGCCAGTTTTTGATTGATTCGATAAGTCCCTCATTATATCCGTTCAGTATCATGACATCAATTCCTCCACAATCGCTTGTTCTCGCTGCTGCAGACTATGCTTCTGCCACACGACATCATCACGTGCCGGGAAATCCTCACGATAGTGAGCTCCCCGACTTTCCTCGCGGTGTAATGCTCCGCTGGTAACTAACCAGGCACAGGTCAGAAGGTTGGCGTACTCCAGCTCTTCCTTATGGGTGAGTGTCTGATCAAAAAATTGCAATTCCTGTTGCAGCTTGTCCATAGCCTTCTGCAGGTTCTCACCATTCCGGCGCAAGCCTACCTGACGAACCATCATTTTCTGTAGTCGTAAGCGTCTTTCGGATATCGGCTTTTGCTCTTTCATGATTTTACTATTCATGTCCATAGGTGAAGTCGCAGTTCCTCTTATTTGTAATGAACCAAGCGGAGAAAGTGATTGAATGCGCTCAACAATTCTCTGGCCAAATACAATTGCTTCAGACAAGGAGTTGCTTGCCAGACGGTTAGCTCCATGCACTCCTGTAGAAGATACCTCACCACAAGCGAATAACCGGGAGATGCTGCTCTCTCCACTAAGATCCGTTTTCACTCCGCCCATCATGTAATGGGCAGCAGGTGCAACGGGAATCCAGTCCGTTGTCATGTCCAATCCATAACGCATACAAGTCTCATATATGGTTGGGAAACGATGCTTGATCATCTCTGGCTGTTCATGTGTAATGTCCAAATACACAAAGGTGCTGTTGGTGGACTCCATCTCACTAACAATCGCTCGTGCCACGATATCGCGCGGGGCCAGTTCAAGCTGAGCATGATATCGATCCATGAAGCGTTCGCCCTTCACATTTCGTAAATATGCGCCTTCGCCGCGTACGGCTTCTGACACAAGGAAACGTGGTGCCCCCGGGTAACAAAGAGAGGTCGGGTGGAACTGGATAAATTCCATGTCACGAACGACAGCCCCAGCCCGGTAGGCCATGGCTACACCATCGGCAGTAGCTACATCCGGATTCGTCGTGTATCGGTACAATTGTCCTGCCCCACCAGAGCAGAGAACGGTTGCCTGTGCCTTCACAAACACTTGCGATCCATCTTCTTTCTGAATCAGGGCGCCGACACATTCCCCTCGATCTCGATCCGTAATCAGGTCAATAACAAAATGCTCATCCCATACTTCAATCCCGGGATGTTCATTCACTTCGACCGCAAGCGCACGTACAATCTCATATCCCGTTGCATCCCCGTTGGCATGCAAAATACGGCGGTGGCTATGCGCACCTTCCTGCGTCAACGCCAACTCGCCGTTCTCCAGGTCAAACAATGTACCCAGACGAATTAGTTCCTTCACTCCGTCCGGACCCTCATTCACCAATACCTCTACCGCCTCGGAGCGGCATAAGCCCGCTCCTGCAACGAGTGTGTCCTGCAAGTGGTAAGCAGGTGAATCATCTTCAGCAATAACCGCAGCGATGCCTCCCTGCGCATACCTGGTGTTACTTTCAAGTAATGACTTCTTCGTGATCATTAATACACGTTGTTGTTCACTTGCCTTAATGGCGGTGAACAAACCAGCAATCCCTGAGCCTATAACCAGTACATCCGTCTCTACCATCGGTAGCGCAGACAGATCAAAATCAACTAAATATTGCGGTATCATGTTATTCACCTGTCTTGGAGCAAGAGTAGCGCATCCTACTTCACCAACAACATGCGCTCTAGTGATTCTCTGGCTTTGTCGGCAACGGCTGGTGGCACATAGATCTGCGGCTTCATCGTTTCCAGGCATTTCACCAGTTTCTTCAAGTTGTTCACCTTCATGTTGGGACATACGAGGAACTTGGTCGCAAAATGGAACTGTTTATCCGGACTATCCAAACGAAGCTGATATCCGGTACCATCTTCGGTACCTACGATAAATTCCTTCGCTGATGAATTTTTGCAATACTCCAGAATAGCTGTTGTGCTGCCTACAAAATCACCCATTTCTACAACCTCAGGGCGACACTCTGGATGGACAACAAACTCTGCATTTGGATGCTTGGCTCTCATCTCCACCACATCTTTGACTGTGAGCATATCATGCGTGTTGCAGTAACCTTCCCAGATAATCATTTTCTTGTCTGTATGCTGCTGCACATAATGTCCCAGGTTTTTATCCGGCACCCAGATAATTTCGTCGGAATCTACCGATTGAATAACTCGAACTGCATTCGCTGATGTACAACAGATGTCAGTCTCTGCTTTGATCTCAGCCGAGGAATTGATATACGTAACTACCTTGGCATTAGGGTGTTGTGCTTTCAATTTGCGTAGTCCATCCACATTCACCATATCTGCCATCGGGCAACCCGCACGCTCATCCGGGATAATAACTGTTTTGTTCGGTGCCAGAATTTTAGCGCTTTCACCCATAAAGTGAACACCACAGAATACGATCACATCTGCATCTGTTTGTGCTGCCTTCTGGGCTAATAGAAACGAATCTCCACGGAAGTCAGCAACCTCCTGTACCTCGTCACGCTGGTAATAATGGGCAAGAATAATGGCATTACGTTCCTTCTTCAACTCCATAAGCCGCTCACGCAGCTCGCGGTTCATCTCAGCCTTGCGCTCTAAAGCCAGAGCTTCCACCTGTGATCCTCTCCTTTATCGGGACAGCGTCATGCGCTGTTTCGTAGGGCTAACCTAAGTCGTTATCTTCGCTTGAGAAACGAATCACAAGCGGTTTAACAACTAATTTACACAACGTTCACGACTCTGTCAATAAATGAAAAAGGCCCAGAACAGCGCCGTAACCACCCGTTTGCTAACTGGTTCGCCATCTAACTCCCGTTTATCTTTATCTATCCTCTTTTAAAATAATGGACAAAAAAAGAGAGCCCGAGGGCTCTCCTGATCTCACCTGCTGTCCTAGCCAGATGTATTATGCATTAAGACGTTGGCTTCGTTCCGCCATCATCCGGGTTATTGTTATTACCCTTTTCCAGATTCGGAGCTTCGTTCGGAATATCTCCGGCTGGTGGCTCAGGCGTTTCATCTTTACCTTGAATGCGGACACGCACATCACCAATGTTATCGATGATTGGCTCTCCGCCTTCAGTTGGCGTACCTTCACCATCATTGTCATTCTCTGCTTTTGGCGTCAAAGAACCTGTCTCGATCAATTGCTTGATCTGATCCATTTCCAAAGTCTCTACCTCAAGCAAAGTTTGAGCGATCAGGTGCATCTCTTTTGAATGTTTAACAAGCAAGTCCTTACACTTCTCATAACAGTCATTGATAAAACGTTGCATTTCCTGATCAATCTCGTAAGCAATGGAATCCGAGTAATTCTGTTCATGACCGATATCCCGACCAAGGAATACCTGTCCTTGTGAACTTCCGAATTGCATAGGTCCCAATTTCTCACTCATACCGTATTCCATAACCATGCTGCGAACAATACCTGTCGCTTGCTGGAAGTCACTGTATGCACCAGTACCAATTTCTCCGATGAACAATTCTTCAGCTACACGACCTCCGAGGAGTCCGGTTACTTTATCCAACAGTTCTTGCTTGGTAACCAACATACGGTCTTCTTTTGGCAACATGATTACATATCCACCCGCACGTCCGCGCGGAATAATGGTCACTTTATGTACCATATCAGCATGTTCGAGGAAGTATCCTACAATGGTATGACCTGCTTCGTGATAAGCAACGATTCGTTTTTCGCGGTCACTGATGACACGGCTTTTCTTCTCCGTACCTACGATGACACGGTCAATCGCTTCGTCAACTTCCTTCATGGAAATATCTTTACGGTTACGGCGTGCTGCAAGCAATGCCGCTTCGTTCAAGAGGTTTTCCAGATCTGCACCAGAGAAGCCTGTTGTACGTTTCGCGATAATATCCATCTTCACATCTTTGGTCAGTGGTTTATTACGGGAATGTACTTTCAGGACAGCTTCACGGCCTTTTACATCAGGGCGGTCAACCGTAATTTGACGGTCAAAACGTCCCGGACGAAGCAAGGCAGGGTCCAAAATATCTGCACGGTTCGTTGCAGCTATGATGATAATCCCTTCGTTAACTCCGAATCCGTCCATCTCAACGAGCAACTGGTTGAGTGTTTGCTCACGTTCATCGTGACCACCACCGAGACCAGCACCACGCTGACGTCCTACAGCATCAATCTCATCGATAAAGATGATACATGGCGCATTTTTCTTCGCATTTTCAAACAAATCACGTACACGTGATGCACCGACACCGACAAACATTTCCACGAAGTCGGAACCTGAAATAGTGAAGAATGGTACACCCGCTTCACCGGCTACGGCACGAGCGAGCAATGTTTTACCGGTACCTGGAGGCCCTACGAGCAATACGCCCTTAGGAATCCGTGCACCTACTGCTGCGAATTTCCGAGGATCCTTGAGGAAGTCTACAACCTCAACAAGTTCCTGTTTCTCTTCGTCAGCACCCGCAACATCTTCGAATGTAACCCGTTTCTTCTCTTCGTTATAGAGACGAGCACGGCTTTTACCAAAGTTCATTACTTTACCGCCGCCGCCTTGAGCCTGATTAAACAGGAAGAAGAACAGCAGGAACATAATGATCAAAGGAATAAAGGAAGTCAGCAACGTCAACCAGATGCTGTCACCTTTCATTGGCTCCTGATGATATTGGAAATTGTTAGTTTCACTTGCAGCTACAAGTTCACTAATTGCCTCATCCGTAGGAGGAATATACGTTGAGAAATTTTCTGATTTGGCGCCATCAGGTGCCTTCTTGTATTGACCGGTCACGAGGTACGTTTGACCGTTGAATTGAACCGTCAATTCAGAGACATTGTTGGCTTTGATCGCTGTGCGCAACTGATCATATCTAGGATTATCGGTGGCTTCGCCGCCATTGCTGACGAACTGGACTATCCCCACCACAACTAAAAAAAGAATCAAATAAAAACCAGAATTCCGGATGAACCGATTCATCCCCTACCTCCTCTCGAGACACTTTAATTATTTTAACATAGCCCGACATGGCTTCTCAACAGAAGCCAAGAACAGCTCAAGGCTTGGGTCGGGCAGGATATTAGCTACTGTAGACTTCCGGCTTCAAAATCCCGATATAGGGCAGGTTCCGGTACTTCTCGGCAAAATCCAAACCGTAACCAACGATGAACGCGTCAGGAATGTCAAAGCCTGTGTAATGAGCTTCCAACTCCACTTTACGGCCTGAAGGCTTGTCGAACAGCGTAACCACACGCACCGATTCGGCACCGCGGTTTTCTAGCAGTTCAATCAGATAGCTGAGTGTAAGTCCGCTGTCGATAATATCTTCGACAATCAGGACTTCCCGTCCTTCAACGGATACATCCAGATCCTTAATGATTTTGACAACACCTGATGACTTGGTGGAAGCGCCATAACTGGATACCGCCATAAAATCCATTTCAACAGGTACCGTTATGTTTTTAACCAAATCAGCCATAAATATAAACGCACCCTTGAGTACACAAATGACCAAAGGATTGCGGTTTGCATATTCGGCACTTAGTGTTGCGCCTAATTCCTTGACTTTACTCTGAATTTCTTCTTCACTGATCAATACTTCCTGAATGTCGTTCTGCAACTGTGCGAACCTCCTAAGTTATACTATGAAAGCCTTACCTGAACCATAACCACTACCCCTGAATCGCTGAATCGCCTACAGTCATGTACAGGATTGCGGAAGTGCCCTCCCTGACAGGAGCCACATTGGACCGTCGAACACCCGGTAACCAGATGATATGACCTGCTCCATCACATACCACAGGAATACGTGGACGGACAGATGGGGGGATTTTCTCATCGATGAAAATATTTTTCACCTTTTTGCTTCCGTTTAATCCCATCACTTTCATGGTATCTCCAGGTAACCGTGAACGCACAACCAGCGGCATAAGCAGTTGATCCGCATCAAACGCGGCTTGATCCGCCGATTCTGGTACATGATAGTCCTCGGGACTCACCGACACCAACCGAATATACCGGTTAATTTGGGTGAGTGAAAGCTCATAAGTTCCACTCCATTGCGCAAGACGATACTCGTAAGATTGATCCTGTACGTCTGTCCGTATGCCAAAAGAAATCAGATTATACTCCCGAGTGCAGGCGAGTGTCTGTCCTATATCCAGGCTCCAGGTCGTCACATGGGTCTCCATGACCTTGCGACGAATGGTTTCTATACGGGTAAAGTCGACAAAATCACTGTCCAAAGGCAGATAATTCAATATTAGTTTAATCAACCTTCGTTGTAAAGCGACATGTAACTTCAAGAAGGAAGGCACCTCAAAGGTTTGCCTTCCGCCGTTCACCTGCACTAGACACCTGTATGCGTCATATGCACTCTGCTCCATGAAATCGTCTTCATCACCCACAATTTCGGCAAGCCGATTCAATGACGGCGTGAGTTGTCCATTATACTGCCCCAAAAAAGGAAGCACATCCAAGCGAATGGCATTGCGCCGATATTTACGCAGGGAGTTGCTCTCATCATTGAAATACATAAAACCCTGGGTATTACAAGCTTCTACAAGGTCTGTCTTGTTTATACGAAGGCATGGACGAATAAGTTCCACATTTTTTTCTCGCCTTTTAAACTTCATTCCTGAGAGTCCCGACAAGCCGGTTCCACGAAGCAAATGAAGCATGACCGTCTCTGCCTGATCATCCGCATGATGTGCCAAAGCGATGCTTGCCGCATTATATTTGGCAGCCACTTCGTGCAGAAAGGCATATCGCTTGTTGCGGGCCGCTTCCTGTGGTCCTTGACCCGTTAGCTCCATATATGAAGGAACATCGGCCTTGATCCATTCAAAAGCAATCCCAAGCTGCTGTGCCAGTTCCATCATTTTCTCCGCTTCATCATCAGATTCACTACGGAAGCCATGATGCACGTGGGCACAGATCAATTCAAGTGGCACATGCCGCTTGCTGATCTCGTGCATGATATGCAAAAAAGCCACCGAGTCCGGCCCGCCCGATACTGCGACGACAATCCGATCCCCGGGAACCCATAACTGATGCTCTTCCGCTGCATCCAGCACGTTATTCACCAGCATGTTCCAGCGTAAAGCCTCCATACCTGTTCCTCATTCCTTGCGTTATGTATATGCACCCTCACAGATCAGAAACGTAGTGCATAGATGAGCACCCCAATAAGTAATATAACAGATACAGCAAATGCGTTCTTAAGCCAGCGCGGTGTTGTACTTTTGGAACGACGACGAAGAGGCGTGGGGCGTGCCATCATTTCCTTCCATCCTTGTGCCGCATGGCCTGCATCACGAAACTGACCTCGTAAGGCCTGTATCGTCCAATTGCGAAAAGGACCCAGTCGTTCACTGCGCTCCACCAGCGCTACGAGCTGATTCACACTTCGCAGTTGCGGCAACCCTTCGGCTGCAAGTGCCTTGAGCGCGTCTGCTTCAAGTACATGAATCAACAATAATGCAAAAGCAAATACATCATAGGTACCATCTGCTGTACGACTACCTGCATTCCAGAAACCTCGATCATACCATTCGGTGAACTGCTTGACGCTTCGACCAATCGACGTAACTCCGCCGTAGTCGATCAATTCCACCTGCCCATAATCGGATACCAGCACATTCTGAGGTTTGAGATCACCAAACACCCATCCAGCCTGATGCAATTGTGCCAGCTTCTGCAAGAGTCTAAGTCCAACCAGAAGTGTCCAGTCTGTCCCCTGACGCCGAATGAAGTGATGAAGAGCCTCACCTCGAACGTAACGCATCACATAAAAAGGAATATCCCGGCCACGAACGGCATAATCATCCACATCTTTAAGATAGGAAGGAATGCCGCTCTGCCGAAGGGCCTCATGATTACGCTGTAGTTGAAAAGATTTGAGCACATTGACTTCCGATTGCAGATCAACCGGATCAAATCCCATTTTTAGCGCGTAGTGTTTGCCATTTTCACCCCGTTGGACAAGAAAAACGATGCCATTGGCTCCTTTGCCCAGTAGCTTCCGAATCGTGTAACGACTGCGATTCCATTTCCCTGTAACCACTGTTCCTGGCGGGAAAGAGGCGTCAGACAACGTTGTCACCGAGCATCCCTTCTCTTTCAATGCGATAGTTCCCTTCTATTTCCTGCTGTTCCTCCAGTGTACCATAACGGTAAAAATCAATCACCTTCTGAATTGCAGGACCTGTCGGCGTTGCACCCTTCATCTGCAAACGTCCAAACAGGGACCGAACACGGCCGGGATCCGTTGTCCAGTCAATATCCATTACCGCATCTTCTCCACTGTGTCGCCCAGGAAAATGAAACACGGAAAGCTTGCTCTGACCAATACGCGCCTGCAAACTTAACATTAAATCGCGAATGCCTTCTTCTACCGCAGCCAGTTTGGGCTTCATGCTGGCACTGACGTCAATCAGCAATATTACCTGCAACGCTGTAGTCTCAGCCATATCATCCATTACTTCCACGACCTTGGCGCGTTGTGCAGGCTCCAGATCCGTTACCGTTTTGGGCTCCTTCTCTCCCAAAATTTGTGTTAACTCTCTATTAACCGCCTGCTGAATGGTCTGAACCACCGTTTTCCTTGTCATCATCTGCATGGTATGGGCAAGCTGCCGTGTACCTACAATTTGGCTAATTCCACCTCCGGCTCTGGCAATATCCTCAATCTCCCGGCTACCCAGCTCACCTATGGTTCCATAATCAATCACACCCACCACATTAACCGTAATCCCCTCTTCCTGCGCTTCGGCCGCTGCCAGCACCGGACTTGGTCCTACATTGGAACAACCGTCGGTGATCAACAAGATTTGCTTCATCCGATATCCCTCCGTTATTCATTACTCTCCAACTCTATGACTAGCATTGCCAGAATGAAGAGACTTCAAACAGAAGAATATGCAATTAACTGACGGTCCGTGGACGCTCCATCCGGTTGATGCCAGGCACACGTAGTGTGGCCCATTCAGGGCGGAAATGCTCTACTTTTCCAACAACCACGGTCATATCATCCAAAATTTCATGCTGCTGATATCTGATGACACTCTCAAGCAGGCAATCGGCCAAATCTTGCGGATCATCTGTATCAATCTCTTGAATAAGCCGCTTCATCCATAGCTCTTTGTTCACCGCATACCCCGGCGCATCATAGATGCCATCCGTCATCATAATGAGGATATCCCCCGGTTGCAGCTGTACCGTCACCAGATCCACTTCGATATCCTTAATAATACCGATTGGCAAATTACTGGCCGAAACTTGAATAACCTCCTGTCCACGTTTGATAAAGCTTGGTGTAGATCCGATTTTCATAAATGTGGTCTCCGCCGTATACTCATCAATCAGCGCCATATCAACTGTGGCATACATCTCTTCAGGTGAGCGCAACATCAGAACGGAGTTCACCGATTTGATCGCCAATTTCTCGTCCATACCCGACTGTAGCAACTGTTCCAGAATATTCAGAGCTGCGCTGCTCTCCATGCGCGCCCGTTCCCCATTGCCCATTCCATCACTGAGCGCCACCGCGAATGTACCGTTGCCTAACTCAACCGTACTGAAGCTGTCGCCTGACATCACATCTCCCCCTTTGGCAGCAGCAGCAACACCGGTGGTTACCTCGAACGTTTTGGCTGAACCAAACGTAACGGTCGCTAGTCCCTGACGAGGGTCGGTCATGGTCTCATGCAAGACGGCAATATGCTCGTCCAATACATCCGAGATCAGCGGAGCTATCATTTTCCGGCACTCATCGAATCCCCGTGTATATGCATGCACAATCTCAATCTCTACATTGCCCGCTTCCAGATTGATGATCTCGATAGAGTGAATGGACAGGCCCAGTGACTCCAGTGCGTCCCGGATCTGCTCCTCCTGTTGTACCATCTCCTCGCTTTCCCGCTGAATTTCTTTGGCCAGGTCCTCCATGACCTGAGATACACCGGACAATTGCTCTGCAACCAGCTGCCGGCTATCGATTATCTGGCGCTTCCATTGCATGTTATGTTGATGCAACCCATACTGGGCACGCATGACTTCAAGGACCTCTTCCGGTTTCGCACACACCCTGTTCCAGTCCACTGGAATCTGCTTGCCTGAAATCTCCGGGTTCCCTTCAATCGTACTCATCACATCCGTCATATATTTGTAGGTTTGAATAAACTTCGCATCCCAGCATTGTGTACGCTTGAAGCAGCTTGCACATGCGCCCTCGGCAACTGCATTCATGAAATGATCCATTCCACCTTCTTTCTGTACCGGCTCCCCCGCACCGGACATCTGATCAAAGCTGCGTGACAATTGACGGAATACTTGCGAGAACCGCGTTACACGCTCTGCAGTGATATCCCGTATCCGTTTGGCATACTCATGCTGGGACTTCGTATGATCCTGCGTGCCTGGTACATATTTGGATATCGCCGTCAGCAGGCTCTTCGGTGTCAACATAAACAGAACGATAGCTGCACATGTCTCCCATAATGAGTTCATCACATCGCCTGGTCCGCCCAGATATATCGAAAGAATGGACGAACCCAGCAGCATGCCCAGTGCAACCGCTGCACGTTTACCCTCTCGAAGCATACCCGCCAGCATCCCGGCAAAAGCAAGCAGGCTCATCTGATACACCGCTGACATGTCAGCCAGACTCAGAATCAAGCCGGTAATGACCCCAACCGAGGCTCCGAGGGGGGCTCCGCCCACCAGTGCAAAGATTAGAATGAGATAACGGGAGAGCATATGCTCGACGGACAAGGACTGGATTGTCCAACCTACGGCTCCCGTCATGACGGAAGCGAGCAATATGATCAGGCAGAGGATCTCCTCGTTCTTTAGGTTGAACTTTTTTTTGCGATAGGTGAAGATCGGTATGGCTTGTATAAAAACAAGGGTGAGCACGAAGCTTAGTACCGAATCCATCGTGAGCATCAGCATGGCGTACCAGCTGAAGGATGGTCCAATCACAACCGCGAATAACTTGACCATAAATGTAGTGGTAAACACCATCGTTGGTGCATAAGATAATTCAGCACGATCATATGACTCCAGTCCACGGAAGAGCAGATAGAAGATGGCGATCTCCGATGCAACAATGAGCGGTACTGGAAACGGTGCAAAGAGACTACCTGCGAGTAGCGCGGCACCTACCGGAATGATGTAATCCCTGCGCATGAATGCAATTACAGCGAAGTAAGCAATGGCAAAGGGTGATAATTCATTAAGAATCATGGCCTTTCCGAGCAGGAACCCCATAAACGTAAGCAGCAGTACCCATTTGCGGGAAGCAACCATTTGGACAGCCTTGCGGGAGCCAAGCCATTGTTTCAGACGTACCGACAGCTCCTCCCGAGCTTCCATACCTCCTTTACCTGCTTTCATTCCCGGAAATTGAATGACATTCCACTTTTCCATCATCCTCAAGGCACCCCATTCGATTAATTTGAATTTTCGTGTTTCGTTCTCGATGGTTCTGATTATAGATAGATTAGAAGACGTAGTTTGTCAGAATAGGTGGGCAGGGTCCAAAAAGTTTACGACAAAAGAAACGAGCTTGGCGCGGTGGTGCGAAACCCCCGGCCTTATTGTGGTTTCATTCATTCTCCTACTTGTTTCCGACAAGGGGAATGTCTGATTTTGAACCAAGGATGGTTTGGTCTCGCCATCATTTGAGCAGGATAGCTGTGGAATGCCACGGAAACCTGTCGGTAAAAAATGGTAGACGACAAATGTTCTTATCGTTCCATTTTGCCATGCAGAAAAACTGGGGATATGGAGCTTCACCTTACAAAAAAAGCTATTCAACTACTTATCTGTGAAAGTTGAAAGTAAACGCAAAAAAACCGTTAGCCCACGGGCTAACGGTTTTTCTTATATGTTTAGATCAGGTTGAGACAGATTACACACGCTTGGCTCCGCGGCCTCCGCGTTTGCCTTCTGTGTTCTTCTTAAGCGAAGAGATCCGCTCTTCACTATCTTTCAGGAAGCGTGACATTTTATCCTCAAATGAAGGTTTGCCTGCTGCGGGCTTGAAAGAACGGCCTCCGCGGTCACCACGGTTAAATCCACCGCCACCGCCACCACGACCTTGGCCACCACTTGGGCCTCCGCCGCTGAATCGTTCGCGATCTCCTCCACTGCGTTCCGGTCTAGGAGCTCTCGGGGGTCTGGATTGTGTTTGTTGCTCAACCGGTTTGTCAACAGCTTGCTTAATGGAAAGTCCGATCTTGCCATCCTTGTCAACGTTGATAACCTTCACTGTAACGAGGTCATTCAGCTTCAGGTGGTCGTTGACATCTTTGACGTAATTGTCGGCGATTTCCGAGATGTGAACGAGACCCGTGACACCTCCTGACAGATCCACAAATGCTCCAAAATGCGTGATTCCTGTCACCTTGCCCTCTAACTTGGTGCCCACTTCAATTGCCATAGAATAAAATGATCCTCCCTTAAAAATATACAACCCGATTTTTTGAATGCCAAAATCAATGCTGCGCTAATGTAATTATACCTTATGCCGTAAACCAAGGTCAACTGAACACTACCCCATCAGAGAGCCTATTTTTTCCGGTTTAACGGCTTCAGACACACGGATAACAAACCTAGCTCGGTAATGGACCGAATTCCATCAGTTCCCTGACTCTTCAACCTGGATCGGCGTTTCCTCAGGAAGATAATATCCTTTTTTCCGTGCCAGCTGTCCTATGTATTCGGGGTCATTCAACCGGCTGACTTCGTACTTCAACTGTTCCAGCTTCTTCAACGTATCTTCCTTTGAAGCTTGCTGAGTAGCCAGATGAGAACTCTTGTCCGAAATTTGTGCATTCTGCACAAGGAATGTATATCCTGCCCATATTACAAATACAATCATAAACGTCATCCAAAGCATGAGGCGCCTTCGTGCACCGGCAGATTTTCCTTGGTTAGTTGGAGCCTTTGATCTGCCCACAGGTGTTTTACCCATTACGGACCTCCTTAAAACCAGCGTTTCCACATCGCTGCAATTCTTGTACCCACACGGATCATCCAATGCGGCGTTACCCAATGTTTCAGGAGCGGCCTAAACATCCAGCGGAACAACTTGCCGAAAGGTACCAAACATTGCAGCACCAGCCTGCCCAGGAATAATAGTATCGCAATTACAAAACCGAATAATACGCGAATTAACTTATAAATCCCCTTAGCCGGCATAACGATCAGGATGTTAAGGATACGTCCACACCAATGAATCAGCGTTCTTGCGAGTTTAATTAACATTACCACAAAACGCTGGGTTGTAACACTTAAAAGCCAAAAATAGAAGCAAACCCCTATAATCAGCCCCAAAAAGACATAAAACCGCAGCTGTCCGTGGTTTCCGGCATATATCATCCGAAAAACGAACAGCGCGGAAGCAACCCAGTACAACAGATCGAGTGTGTGGATGCTCCATCTCGGAAACCGCAGCTGTCCGGACAGTACCCGGTAACTGTCGTAGGCCATTCCCATCACGACCCCCGAAGTAAGCATCCACATCAATGTGATCCATTGAGTATCCGGACTCATCGGAACATCTTGCCAAACAGGCCTTTACTGTTTTTGGACTGGGAACCGGGGTCCAGATATTGGAGTGAACTGACTGTGCCTTCAATGGATAACAGACCTTCCTCCAGGCTCAGATTTTTGATATGTAAATTGTGCCCTCGGATGGTCAGATGCCCAAGTTCAGTTTGCAGCAAAAATTCCTCACTGTCGAAGCTCTCCACATTGGAGACACCTGTCAGATCCAGCAGTTTCCGATTCTGCATGCTCAGATGATGCTGTTTGGCCTTACCGTGCTCAACCATGGCATGTACCCCTCCTTCTTACACCTAGCTTATGGATGAGAAGGTTGGAATAGAACCAGCGTTGTTGAACAAATAACACGACATCTAATAAAACAAAAACGCCCTTCCCGGTTACAGGAGGACGTTTCGATTCAACTTGCATTGAATGAATATTCAATCATACCAGGTGTACTGTTACCAGTTCATCCCGTTATCCTTGGCGATCGGCTCTTCCTTAACCAAGGTGTAGAGGCTGCTCGCCTCATCCTTCTTGGTGCTCTCGGCAATTCGTTCCACCTTCACCGTGACCAGTTTCTGACCGAACTGAACCGTCAGCTCATCGCCTACTTTAACAGCGGCGCTGGGCTTCGCTTCACGTCCGTTTATCAGAACACGTCCCTGTTCAGAGACGTCCTTGGCCACAGTACGGCGTTTAATTAGCCGGGAGACCTTCAGGAATTTATCAAGACGCATTATTTTACGGCTTCTTTAAGTTTGTTGCCTGCTTTGAATGCAGGAACAGTGGACTCAGGAATCACAATTTCATTCCCTGTTTGTGGGTTACGTCCGGTACGACCGGAACGTTTGCGGGTCTCAAAAGTGCCAAAGCCGATCAATTGTACTTTGTCTCCGCTGGCAAGTGCATCTGTAATTTCTCCCAAAAAGCCGTTCAATACGGACTCAACGTCTTTTTTAGTCAAACCACTTTTGGTTGAAATGTTGTTAATCAGATCTGTTTTGTTCATTTTTAAAAGCCTCCCAAATTGAAAAAAAAGTATCTGCGAGCCTGAGCAATAGGTTATTGCCGCTGGGTTCGCGTTAGGTTACTACACATGTATTCTGGCTTGGTATCTGAAATCCTGCCTTGGTCCGCGACTTTTTTTAGCTTTTTGTCGATGGTCCGCAGGGGACAGTCTAAGACCAGTACGCGAAACCATCCGTCGCTAAACACCAACTCCAGTTTACACAGATGAACACATGTTCGTATATCATAACACACTGCATAGCATGATGGAATAAGGTTTATCGGTATTTTCCAGAAAATTGAACCCCTTATAATCCTGCTTTCTTCGCATCCTGCCAGAATTGCTCCATCTCTTCTACATTGCTATCTGCTGGTGTTCTTCCCTGTTCACGCAGACGCTCTTCGATATACTGGAACCGCCCAACGAACTTGCGGTTGGTCGCAGCGAGTGCCTCTTCCGGATCCGTATCGATGAATCTTGCAACGTTCGCGGCTGCGAATAATAAGTCACCCAGCTCGAGCTTCCGTTCTTCCGCAGACTGACCTTGTTGCACCGCTTCTTTCAACTCCGCCAGCTCTTCCTCGATCTTGGCAAACACACCTTCAACATCATCCCAGTCAAAGCCCACTTTGGCTGCTTTCTTCTGTAGCTTGTATCCCTTCATCAATGCAGGTAAATCACGCGGTATGCCGTCCAGCACGGAAACCTTCTGTTGATCTAGGCCCTTGCGTTTTTTCTCCTCTGCCTTCATCTGTTCCCAGTTCTGAAGAGCTTCATTCGCGTCTTCTGCCTGATTATCACCAAACACATGTGGATGACGGAAAATCAGCTTATCATTCAAACCTTCGATGACATCATACACATTGAATGTACCAACTTCTTCTTCCATCTGGGAATGCAATAAAATCTGCAGCAACAGATCACCCAGCTCTTCTTTCATATGGTCAGGGTCATCCTCATCAATCGTCTCAACAACTTCATAGGTCTCTTCAATCAGGTTTTTGCGAATGGACTGATGTGTCTGCTCCTGATCCCATGGACAGCCACCTGGACTGCGAAGAATGTTTACAATCTCATGCAAACGTGCAAAAGATCGACGACGCAAGGCATCATCGGTGTTCTTCGGTACATAGATCAGTGACAGATTGCCGTACCCTTCGATTCGGTCCAGTTCGTGTAGCGGAATCTTGTGAATAACTTCCTGACCCTGTACACCCAACGCATGACCCACAAATACGGGATAATCGTCCGGGTAAACTTCCATCAGGCATAGCTTCACATCCGAGGCAGTGAACACATCGTAGACTTGTCCGATCAACGTATGTAGCTGTGGTTGTACCAGTTCCGTGTTCAGACTGCTGGCATCCAGGAGTTGAAAGCCTTCGATCGGGTCAAATCCAAGTCGTATAAAGGCTTCGTCCAGGAAGCTCTCTCCACCCATGACACGCAGTGAAATACCCATCTGTGGGCAACGTTCTTTGAGCAGACGTACACTTGCTTCTGCCACCATGGGATGACCGGGTACAGCATACACAATCTCGGTTCCAGCCTCACCCTTGCGAGCGGCCTCTATCAGTTGGTTTGCGATCTCATCATACACTTCGGGGAAGGAGGACTTCGCCTCATAGATGGCATCAAATGAGGTCATCTCCAGTCCCTCTTGCTTCAGATCATTCAACACAGGATGATCCAGGGTGCGTACATACAGCGTAGCTGCATGTTTCATTTTTTTGATAATACCTACGGTCAGTTGGTCTGCATCTCCAGATCCAAGACCTACTACGGTTATAGCTGCACTCATTACGTAAACCTCCATCCGGACTATCCTGTCCAGGCTCACAAATTCATCATATCTGAACAGGACTAATTACACGTATTATACCAGAATCATTCGATATTCTATAATTGCATATTTGGGGTGCTGGAGGCAGAAGCACCGTGAGCATGGAGCTAGCGCAGCACACGCAGTCTGCGCAGCAGCTTGGCAAGGCGAGGCCCCAACTTGGGCACGGCCGCCAGCTCCGCGGCGGTCAGTAGCCCTGTCCGGGCCGCCGCCAGCAAGAACACGGCCGAGCCTGCGGCAATGCCCAGCAGGCTCACGCCCATCGCGGCCAGCCTGCGGTCGGCCGCGATACCCATGCCGCCAAGCACGGCTTCGGCGGCCCAGGCCGTGCCTACCGCCGCCAGACTCATGGCGGCGATCACCAGCGCCGGCTTCGCCAGGACGGCGCCAGGGGCAGGGCGCAGGGCGACAAGTCGCGCCAGCAGCGCCACATTCAGGCCAGCCGCCAGCATGTAGGCGACTGCGCCTGCCAGGGCCGCGCCGCTGATGCCCAGCGCCGGCACAAACATGACGTTCAGCAGCACCTTGACGCCTGCGGCGGCCAGCATGCTGAACGCGGGTGCGCGCACGGCGCCGAGGCCTTGCAGCAGCGCCGCCGCAATAATGCTGACGGTGCTGCCTGCAGCCGTCAGCGCCATGTACCGCAGTGCTTCGGTGCCTGCGGCATCTCCGTACAGCATGCGGTTAATCGGCTCCGCCAGCACCGCCAGACCTGCGGATGCCGCCAGGCCGATCAACCAGAACCAGCGCAGCGCGAGGCCTGCTTGCTGCCGGACGGCTTCTGGCCCGCCCTTTAACCGGGCTTCCGCCATCGCCGGAATAAACAGCACAGACAGTGACGTAGCCAGCATCGTCACCAGTTGAACCAGCGGCAATCCACGGTTGTAGATGCCGAAGGAAACCATCGACTGGATCTCATCCAGTCCTTCCCCCCGCAGCAACCGGGGCACAGTGAAGGTATCCACCAGATTCATCAGTGGTACGGCCAGCGACCCGAGACAGACCGGAATAGCATACATGAGCAACGTCCTGATCCACTCACCATTGGATCGTGATCGTTCTGCCAGAGCGGGGGTAATAGCACTCACCGTTTTCAACTGGGGCGTAACCGGCCTATGCTTCTGACGCTTATGCATGTCTGCTCCAGCCTCTTCACCTCTGCTGCTCCATTCCAAATCCAATTGTCCGGTGACCACTTCCTTACCTTTCCGCCGATGTCGGACCATGTACCCTAACATGACTAATAGCCCAACCATTCCGCCGGCAACGGAGCCCATCATGGCGCCAGCAGCGATAGTTTCAAGCGAAGCATCCCGCCTCATCAGCCAAAGCAGCAGAACAATCATGACGGTGACACGTATCGTCTGCTCCACCACCTGCGATACCGCTGTCGGCACCATCTGCTGTAATCCCTGAAAATATCCACGCAGCCCTGTCATCATCGGTACGAACAATAACGCCCATGAAGCTGCGCGAATCGAAGGAACGACATGTCGGTTGCCGATCAGATCGGCGATCAGCGGCGCACCTGCATACATCAAGAGCACCATAACAAGTCCTATTCCCCCGAGCAGCACGGAAGATAATCGGATAATCCTTCTGCTCTCGTCCGGTCTTCCGAGTGCATTCTGTTCTGCTACGAATTTGGATACGGCCAGCGGTAGCCCTGCCGCAGCAACCGTAACAATAAGCATATATAACGGATACACCGTATTGTAAATGCCAAAAACTCCGTCTCCCCCCAGATTCTGCAACGGAATCTTCTGAAAAGCACCAATGATTTTAGAGATAATGGCGGCAAGCCCAAGTACAAATGCACCCTGTAGCAACCTTGAGCCTGTAGACGGCTGTTTCATAATTCCCTCCTGCGTATGTCCCTGCGTTCAATTAAGCATACCTTGTTATTATACCTGCCTGAAGGCACACAGACTAACCCACCCCCGTGACAATCATCTGAATCAACGCCTTGTCCCTTAAAAAGCAAAAACTCCCGTATGCCCAAATCAGGGCACCAGGAGTTGATCTGCTGACTATTGTTCCATTTGCTTGCCAAGGAAACCAGCAGCCGTCTCAGACATCTTCACTTCCATCTGAGACATCTTCACCGATTCATCCTTATTGAAAAGGATAACCGTTCCGATGGGGTCACCACCCGAGATAATCGGCGCAATAACAAAAGAAGATAACGTCTCGTCATGATCTTTGCTAAGTTCATAAGAACCATTGTTTGTTTCCAAAATGGTCTTTCTGTTTTCCATACAGCCCTCCAACAGTTGACCTACCTGCTTGTCCAAATACTCTTTCTTGGAGCCCCCTGCCACCGTGATAATGGTATCCCGGTCGGAGATCATGGTTACATGTCCTGTACTCTCATACAGGGATTCTGCATATTCTTTGGCAAAATCACCAAGCTCGCCAATCGGCGAATATTTTTTAAGAATAACTTCTCCATCACGGTCCACGAAAATTTCCAGTGGATCCCCTTCACGAATACGTAACGTACGGCGGATTTCTTTTGGAATGACCACACGACCAAGGTCATCTATACGGCGGACAATACCAGTAGCTTTCATTTCACATGTTGCCCCACTTTCTCGAGAAGATTTTTCAACTACTGTTCCTTAATGGGTAGAGGAAAGTCCCAGAACGTTTAGTGTGATATCTTGACCATAGTATTCATCTGTTCCCATTTCCTTATACATACATCGGAGAATATAGTTGTGTAACTTTCGAAGAAGGCGACCATATACCCATACGGCTTGAATATATACAAGAAGAAGCAAGAAGGAGGTCCAAAGTCCTCCCCTTGCTTCTCTGTATGGTTGTCCATATTTACTGTTGTACAAGGCATTCATTCGGGCGGATTTACCCCTGAACGTATGCTAACAGCCATATTACTTACTGCTTGTACCTTCGTCTGTCGTTGCATCTTTATCTGTTCCAGTTGTACCTTGGTCAGTCTTGGTATCTGTACCTGTGGAGTCATCCGTTTTTGGTTCGGTTGTTTGCTCTCCTTCAGTTCCTGTACCTGTTGTGCCTTCAGTCGTACCTTCTTCAGCTTTTTCTGTTTTTGGCAGGTTAACTTCTTTTACGATTTTGTCCAATTCATTTTGCATGAACGTATCGATCTCAGCAGCTGCCAATTGGCTCTTCAGACTTTCTTTTTGCTCAGCCGTCAATTTAGTGAAGTCTGCTTCTGTACGAGCTTCCACTTTCATGATGTGGTAACCGTACTCCGTTTCAACCGGATCACTGATTTTGTTCAGTGGCAATGTTTTTGCAGCTTCTTTAAACGCATCTACCCAGCTGCCTACAGGTGTTTCTTCATACAGTCCACCTTTTTCAGCAGAACCTGGATCTTCGGAGTATTCTTTTGCAATTTCAGCAAAATCAGCTCCGCCATCCAATTTGGTTTTTACTTCTTTTGCAATTTTCAGTGCATCTTCTTTTTTACGCTCTTTTTGCGTTTTTGGATCTGTGAAGTTAATCAGCACGTGACGAACGGAAGCCGTTGTAAACTGATCTTTGTTTTTCTCAAACTCAGCCTTGATCGCATCTTCCGTAACGCCAGTTTCCTTGTCTTTGATTACTGTCATGATGCGTGTCATATAATCTTTGATGTTCTGGTCAGTCAGGTTCTGAGCTTTCAGCATCTCAGTCCATTGATCTGCCTGAACAGAAGCTTTCATTTTATCGAATTGCTCGGTTGCTGTTTTGGCACCCGCTGTTTTCGCTTCTTCACTTGCTTTGCCGCTCAGGTATTCATAAGCAACTTCCTGTTTCACCAGATACTCTTTGAAATCGTCCATATCCATCATTTGTGCATATTCCGGATAAAGGAATTTCATAACGCGTTGTTCCATGTCGAATTCATTGGCTGTAATGGTACCACCATCATACGTAGCGACTACAGCACTCGTATCTGTCGATTCCGGTGCTTTCGCTTCTTCCTTCTTGCCGCATGCAGCAAGCAATGATAAGGATAGTACTGCGACCATGCTCACAGACAGTACTTTTCCTACTTTTTTATACTTTGGTAACATCTTTTAGTTCCCCCTTTGATTTAAAAGCAGTCTTCATGGACTCCAGAATTTTCTCTACCAGCTCCATCAGTTGCTTATCCCCAAGCCCCTTGCCTTTAGCGTGAATCAGCATATGGGGTCCTTGTTCAAATTGTACACGTCTTTCGAACTGATTTCCAATGTGCGCGATTTTCGAGAGTTCAAAGGCATGCTCGCGACCTTCATAGAACTTCACGGTAATGTCCTCACCACGTTGGGAAATGGACTCAATACCGTAGATTTTTCCATATACTTTCATCCGCGCAACAGCCAGCAAGTTGATAACGGCCTCCGGAAGATCACCGAACCGGTCAACCAATTCGTCTTCCAACTCCATCGCATCGTCGAAGGATGCAATGACCGCCACTTTTTTGTAGATCTCAATCTTCTGAATACTGTCATAGATATAATCGGACGGCAAGTAAGCATCAATACTGAGATCCAGGGTTGTGTTCCACTGGTCGGAAGGTACCGGCTCCTCGCCAAGCATCGTAACTTTGCGTTTGTTGATCTCCTCCGCGAGCATCTGGGAATACAGATCGAATCCGACGGAAGCGATGAAGCCATGCTGCTCTGCTCCTAGCAGATTTCCCGCCCCACGAATCGACAAGTCACGCATGGCGATTTTGAATCCCGAGCCCAGTTCGGTGAATTCTTTGATCGATTGCAGACGTTTTTCGGCAACTTCAGTAAGCACTTTATCCCGTTGGTACGTAAAATAGGCATATGCAATACGGTTGGAACGACCCACCCGGCCGCGCAGCTGATACAGCTGGGAAAGCCCCATTTTATCCGCATCATGTACGATCAGTGTGTTTACGTTCGGAATATCTACCCCGGTCTCGATGATACTTGTGCTCACAAGCACGTCATATTCACCATCCAGGAAGTCCAGAATCGTCTTCTCCAGTTCTGTTTCCGACATCTGACCATGACCCACACCAACCTTGGCTTCAGGCACAAGTTCAGAAATTTCGGCTGCCATCTCCTGAATTCCTTGAACACGGTTGTAGAGGTAATACACCTGACCGCCACGAGCAAGCTCACGCTCAATCGCTTCGCGGACAAGCGCCTGACTGTGTTCAACCACATAGGTCTGCACCGGGAAGCGATTCTCTGGCGGAGTCTCGATAACGGACAGATCACGTACACCCAGCATGGACATATGAAGCGTGCGCGGAATCGGCGTTGCCGTCAGCGTTAGCACGTCCACATTGGTTTTCAGCTTCTTCAATTTTTCCTTATGAGTTACTCCGAAACGCTGTTCTTCGTCGACAATGAGCAGTCCCAGGTCCTTGAACACCAGATCCTGCGACAGCAGTCGATGCGTCCCGATGACAATATCCACGGTGCCTGCCTTGATGCCTTTGGCAGTTTCATTCTGCTCTTTACGCGAGCGGAAACGGCTAAGCACATGAATGTTGAACGGGTAACCGGAGAAACGCTCACGGAATGTCTCAAAATGCTGCTGTGCCAAAATCGTTGTCGGAACGAGTACAGCCACCTGTTTGCCTTCAATAGCTGCTTTAAACGCAGCACGAATAGCCACCTCGGTTTTGCCGTAACCAACATCCCCACACAATAAACGGTCCATTGGACGGTTTTGTTCCATGTCCTTCTTGATTTCTTCGATCGCACGCACCTGATCACGTGTCTCATCATAAGGGAACATGTCCTCAAACTCCTGCTGTTCGGCAGAATCCTTGTCGAACCCAAACCCTTTGGACGTCTGACGCTCTGCATACAGCTTGATCAGATCATCAGCAATATCCTGTACGGATGTGCGGACTTTATTTTTAACCCGTGTCCACTCATTACCGCCCAGCTTGTATATTTTAGGCTCTTTCTCTTCCGAACCTACATACTTCTGAATCAGATCGATCTGTTCAATAGGTACAGACAGTTTGTCTCCACCGGCATAGAGAATATGCATGTAGTCTTTATGAATGCCGCCAACCTCAAGGGTGCCGATTCCGAGGTACTTACCAATCCCGTGGTTCTGGTGAACGACATAATCGCCCACTTTTAGCTCACTGTAGGATTTGATCCGTTCCGCGTTGTCTACATTTCGAATCGGTTTGCGCACTTTACGCTGTTTTTGCGAGAACATCTCGCCCTCAGTCACGACAGCCAAATGAATGGACGGCATTTCAAATCCGGTTTGCAAGTTACCAATCAGCATCTCTGGCTCCGGAATATCATAGTCCATCAGAACGCGGCGCATCCGATCCAGTCGTTCCCCACCGTTCGCCAGCATGAGCACTTGAACTCCGGCCTTCTGCCAACGCTCCATCTCTGCCTTCAGTACGTTCATCTGTCCATGGAAATCCTGCATGCCACGACTGATGAAGTTCAGAATGTTCTGTGGTTGGGTGTGTGGAACCTGACGCAAAAAGATCGACATAAACAGCGTCTGGAATGGACGCTCATACAAGAGTTCATCACCGTCTGCGGATAATGGAAGATCCGGAAGTGTTTTTCCGTTTTGCATCAAATGCAGATTCCACTCTGATTCATCACGGTCCAGCTGTTTCGATGTCTCCGATAGTCTGGCAGGCTCATCAAGAACCAGCAGGGTATCTTCTGGCATATAGTCGTAGATCGTTTTGTTCTCCGGATAGAGCGGAGAAATATATTTGTACATTTCGGAGAAATACACGTGTTCCCGCAAAAGCTCGATCTCCCGGTGAATTTCTTCACGAAGATGCAGCTTCGCCTGCCGGTCCGTCATTTTCTCCAACTGTTGCTCGAGCAAAATGGCAGCTGCATCGGCAGCCTTTTCCATCCGTTCACGATCTGCGATTAACTCCTTGCATGGCAGAACCGTAATTTCTTCAATCCGTTCAATCGAACGCTGATCCGCGGGGTCGAACGTCCGAATGGAGTCGATCTCATCATCAAATAACTCCACTCGATACGCGATCGATGAAGTAACCGGATAGAAGTCGATGATTCCTCCGCGTACACTCATCTCCCCACGAGATTCTACGCGCTCCACACGCTCATATCCGAGCTTTACCATCTCCAGCAGGAAGGAATCCAGTTGAAGTGTGTTGCCCTGTTTAATCAAAATTTGAGCATTGGCCATCACTTCCGGAAGCGGGACATAACGTCTTACGCCAGAAAAGGGAATAACAACAACGCCCCTGAATCCCTGGGCGCAGCGGACCAACACATCAATACGCTGACCCAATGTTTCCGGACTGGAAACAGCAGCTTCAGCAGCGACAAGTTCGTTGGCAGGATAGATTAACACCTGATCAGGTGAAAGCGCTTCCTGTAAATCTTCTGCAATTTTTTGAGCTGCAAACATATTGTGTGTTACTACGAGCAATGGTCGGTTCATTTCCTGATGCAGAGCAGCCAGCATAATCTGACGCGCCGAGCCGGATAGACCCGAAACCAATTGCTCTTTCATGCCGGACTTGATTCCGGCTGTAATGGACCCGAAGTCCGGATCTTTGGAAAAAGCTTGTATAAGTGCTTGTAACAAAAGGGGCACCTCTCTTATAACTTACTTGATTATCTCACGCATACGCGTAGCATCACTATTAAAATGGATACAAATTCCTTTTTGTCCTGTTTCATCATAAATGATTACTCGCAACATTGCCACATCTGTTGATGTAGCTGAGCCTGATTTGGAAATAGCGCTGGCTTTCATTCCAACTGAAAAGAAGCCTCAGCAGGCTGCCAAGGCTATAAAAGGTGGAGCGTTATTACGCAACCGCCCTCAACTGTCATTCGATCCTGTTACAGGCGATGTCTACTGAAGCGGACTCGCGAGCAGACTAAGCTCTGGATTGTGCTCCAGGGCTTCCTTACAGTAATCACATGTAATCCGAACGGTAATGTCACCACCGGAATTATACGCTATTATATCCCTCCGCTCGTCGGGGGTCAAGAAATGAAAGCCGAGCTCTACTTCCGTTATCCGGGCTGAATCGATTCGTCCAATAAAGGTACGGCAATGCCGACATACGTAATTCACTGACATGTTTATGCCTCCTGAACATGGTTTATACATCCAGTATGTCCAGTATGGCTGAATCGAACCCGTCTTTTATGATCATTTTACCAGTATGTCTTACAGAATTAACCGTTAAACTTCGCCATTGTTTGTTCGAACGTATGAGTCAAGCTATGCTCCAGAGCATCACATGTTTGCTCAATGGTCTGATCAAGGGCTTCTTTTTCTTTCTTCATAAATGTCGATAGTACATAATCGACAATGGCATGTCCTGGTTCAGGCCGGGATATTCCCATTCGTACCCGGTTAAACTGCTGTGTACCGGTATGCTGAATAATGGACTTGATCCCATTATGTCCACCTGCACTGCCTTGGTAACGCAATCTAACTTTGCCAATCTCTGTATCCATGTCGTCGTACACAACAATCAGATCTTCAAGACTAACTTTATAAAAATCCATATACGCTCGAACCGATTCACCAGACAAATTCATAAAGGTCATCGGTTTGATCAGCACTGTTTTCACACCGCCAATGTTGCCTTCTCCAATCAGCGCCTTACATTTACTCTGTGTAATGGAGATACTATGACGATCAGCCAACCGATCCAGTGCCATAAAACCGATATTATGACGGGTTTTGGCATAGTTCGAGCCTGGATTTCCAAGTCCGACAATCCACTTCATCTTGTTCCCTCCTTCGGATTAGCCTGAGGTGAGGCATAGACTTCGAATGTTATATTTCATATAATATCAGGAAAGTAAAGATCCGAATTTACTGTAGTATTCACAGTTATTATTTTATCAACCCAGGAAGGTGAGCGGGTTTTGCGCGAAGACAACGGACAACTGACTCAACATAGCGATTTTATCTATCATCTCGAATATCACGTACCTGTACAGGTATACGACCGCGACACCCATATTGAGATTGGTCTCATCACTCGTTTCGATAATCAATTCGTCGAGATTGCCGACACGCTCTTTCACCGGCGTCGTTTCCGATTTATCTCCCGCCCCGGGTATTAACCATATAAGATGAACGAACCATTTTACACTGGATCACTGCACGTGCAGAAACATCTTCCGATCGCTGTTATCCCCAGATTTTTTGATTCCCTTTTCAAAGGGAAAATCCGGTGATAAAGGCGAACGCTTCACTTCTTCAGATCTTTTCTGCCCTCTCCGTTATTGTGTAAATTAGTAGTTCAAATTATATGGACTGCCCAGCGTCTGTTTCATTTTTAATAAAACGGCACGCCGACAGGGGTTACATTTTCCATTGAACCGGAAAACGTAACCCCTCTACTACTTTATGCAGACATCCTTATTCAATTTCAAACAGCTTGCTGATTGACAATTCCTCATGAACCCGGATAATTGCTTCTCCGAGCAAAGGCGCTACAGACAACACTTTGAGTTTGCTTGTCGGATTCGCATGCGTAATAGGAATCGTATCCGTTACGATGACTTCCTTCAATGGTGCATTCTCCAAACGTTCCATCGCAGGTCCCGACAATACCGGGTGAGTACAGCACGCGTATACTTCTTTCACGCCGCCTTCCATCAGAGCATTCGCTCCCAGTACAATCGTTCCCGCCGTGTCAATAATGTCATCGATCAGAATGGCTGTTTTACCCTCGATGTTACCGATAATGTTCATCACTTCGCTCACATTCGGCTCAGGACGACGTTTGTCGATAATCGCAAGAGGTGCATTCAGGAAATCAGCCAGTTTACGTGCACGTACTACGCCACCGTGGTCAGGTGACACGACAACTGGATTTTCGATCTGTTTCGACCGGAAATATTGAGCCAGAATCGGCACGCCGAGCAAATGGTCGACCGGAATGTCGAAGAATCCCTGAATCTGCATTGCATGCAAGTCCATCGCGATAACACGGGTTGCACCCGCTTTTTCGATCAGGTTGGCAACCAGTTTCGCCGTAATTGGGTCACGCGAACGTGCCTTGCGATCCTGTCTTGCATAGCCATAGTAAGGAATAACGACGTTAATCGTCTTGGCAGATGCCCGTTTAAGTGCATCAATCATAACGAGCATTTCCATCAGGTTGTCATTAACCGGCAAGCAAGTGGACTGCACGATGTAGACGTGACAACCCCGAACACTCTCGGAGAGTTTCACTTGAATCTCGCCATCGCTGAAGCTGGTTGTGTGAGATTCACCCATAGGAATCCCGATATAATCAGCAATTTGATGGGCGAGCTTGGGGTTAGAATTGCAAGTAAATATTTTTAATTTCGAATCAAAATAAGTCATAAAATAAAAACCCTCCGTGCTGGTTCATTGGAATCAATAAGCGTCTGCGACATGTCGGCACCTCCCGGTCTTCGGGAGGCAATTCTGTTATCAAAACCCCTTATTGGGGTTTGGCATTTTGTTTCTTGGCTTTGGCACGTCCGCGAATCTTCTCCGCATAACCAGGTTTATTCTCCTGACGTGGACGAGCAATGGCCAGATCATTCTCGGGAACGGAATGGGTAACGGTGGAGCCAGCAACCACATAAGCGCCTTTTCCTACCGTAATCGGTGCAATCAGATTGACGTTGCTGCCTACAAAAGCATCATCTTCAATCGTTGTCACAGCTTTATTATAACCATCATAATTGACAGTTATTGCCCCGCATCCAACATTTACGTTTTTCCCTACTTTGGCATCCCCAATATAGCTGAGATGAGATACTTTGGAACCTTCGTCAATTGTAGCATTTTTCACTTCAACAAAGTCACCAATTTTTACGTTGCGACCCAGTTTAGTCCCTGGACGCAAATTAGCAAATGGACCTACCGTTGCATCAGAACCAACCTCGGCATTGGATACTACCGAATGTTTAATCGTAACTCCGTCCTGAATAACGCTGTCTTCCACATCTGCCTGAGGACCAATATGGCATGCTTCACCAATGGAAGTTGTGCCTTTGAGGATCGTCCCCGGATACAATACCGTATCTGCTCCAATCGTAACATCCGCTCCGATATATGTCGATGACGGATCAATGATCGTAACACCGTTCAACATATGGCGTACGGCAAGACGTTCCCGCATAAAGGCTTCGGCTTGTGAAAGTGCGAGTCTGTCGTTAACCCCGATGGATTCTGCGATGTCATCTGACATGTAAGCTTCAACGACTTCTCCATCATTGCGGAAAATGCCAACCACGTCTGTGAGATAATACTCTCCCTGAGCGTTCTGGTTCGTCACTTTTTCCAGGGCTGCGAACAATTTTGCATTATCAAAACAGTATGTGCCCGTGTTAATCTCATTCACAGCATCTTCCTGCTCTGTGCAATCCTTTTGTTCCACAATCCGTTGTACAGACCCATCTTCTCCGCGAATGACGCGGCCATAGCCTTTGGGATTGTCCAACTGAGCCGTAAGAACTGTGGCTGCTGCTCCGCTGCTCTCATGCAGCTTCATCAGACCTTCCAACGTCTCACTGGTCACAAGTGGTGTATCACCACAGACCACAATTGTAGAGCCAGTTTCACCGCCAAGCAAGGATTTAACCTGCTTCACTGCATGACCTGTACCCAGTTGTTCTGCCTGAAGTGCATAATCCGCTCTGGAACCCAAAAATGACTGCACCGCTTCGGCACCATGACCGACTACAACTACACTGCGTTCAACGCCTGCGCTGAGTGCTGCATCCAGCACATGTCCAACCATAGGTTTACCGCATACGGGATGCAGTACTTTGTACAATTTTGATTTCATTCGTTTCCCTTGCCCTGCGGCAAGAACGATTGCCATTCGTTTCAAAATTAACGACCTCCTGTTCTGAAAATCCCATTGAATTGCATTACTTATCTATATCCAATGAGTATCGTTCAGCCGGCTTCAAGCCGGTCCTGTTCATCGCCTGCTGTCTCTGTAATCACACGTAACAACGCGGACACCAACGAATCGTGACCTATATGTATACGCCGTGTACCTGCGAGCTTAACCGAATCCCAATGATTCCTAAGATGCCGCCCTGCCACCAAGCGCACGATGCGCTTTTTGTTCTCTGCTAATAACTCAATACTGAATATATCTTATTCCGGTCAAAAAGAAAAGAGAGCCATAAGACATGGCTCTCTTTTCCTTCGAACCCCAATAATGTTCTCAGGCACCTTCTTCAATGACTTCTTCCTCAGTTGCTGCACGATCATATTCAGTCAAAACTGCTGCCTGAATCTTCTCACGAGTACCGGAAGAGATCGGGTGGGCGATATCACGGAACTCTCCGTCAGGAGTACGCTTGCTCGGCATAGCAACAAACATTCCGTTGTTACCATCAATGACACGAATGTCATGAACGACGAATTCGTTATCGATGGTAATGGATGCGATAGCCTTCATTCTCCCCTCCGAGTTAACACGGCGGAGTCTGACATCCGTAATTTGCATGTGTGTGTTCACCACCTTTTTCCATCAGAACTTGGTGTATAATTCCACACAGCCTATACGAACTCCTTCTTTTTATAACCACAAAAATTTCCTAATTTCAGGAATTTTTTTATTTAATACACAATTCGACAACGTTAGTGCCAGGTCGATGGAAAAGAACCTTTACCGACACAAAATTCGTCATCTTTCTACAGGTCGAAATAGTTACCAGGCTTGACGGAAATGTGTCTGCTCTTGGCATCAACCGCTGTCAGCTTCGCCAGAGAGACGTAATCCGTTAGCAGGCGTTCCTCTGAATCTACAGAACCAGATTCAACCAGTACCCCTACCCCGGCTACCGTAGCATTAAACTCGGCCAAAAGATCGATCATTCCTTGCACCGTACCCCCGGCCTTCATGAAGTCATCCACAATGAGTACTCTGGAATGCTCACGCATCGCCCTGCGGGACAGGGACATGGTATGCAGACTTTTATGGGACCCAGATACATAATTGATACTTACGGCCGATCCTTCTGTAGCCTGATGGTCCCTGCGTACGAGCACGACAGGCAGGTTGAGCTGGGCTCCGGTCGCATAAGCCAGTGGGATTCCTTTGGTTTCTACCGTCATAACCACATCAATATTCATATTACCAAAGGCCGTTGCAAAGATCTTGCCGGCTTCATTCATCAATGCGGGTTGTCCAAGCAAATCGGACATGTACAGGTATTCTCCAGGCAAGATCCGATCAGGCTGCGCGAGCTGGGTCGACAGTCGCTCCGCGAATGCCAGTGCCAGTTCTCGAGACACCTTCGGAATCCATCTTACTCCCCCGGCTGCTCCAGCCAGTGTATGCAGTTCTCCTGACCCACCTTCTTCGAACACTTCCTTGATAATCGCCAAATCTTCACTAATCGAAGACTTCGCGGCTCCATAGCGTTCGGCAAATGTGGTCAACGGAATAACCGTATGCGGTCTGGACAATAAGTATTGCGTCATTTCAACCAGCCTTGCGCTTCGTTTTAACTTCTTCACAGAGATCCATCCTCACGATCACGGAAACATCCAAATCCGAATAATTATTTAAAAATATACCACCTTTATACGTGTTTGTACATTATAAAAGCGAATTTTACGTCAACATACGTACAGCGTAGACTTCTTTGCAGAAGCCGCGCAGACCATTGTATATCCGGGCAACCTTGGATTCTTTGGAAACCAGACCGAATACCGTTGGACCGCTACCGGACATTAACACACCGTCTGCACCCAGACGAATCATGGCATCCTTCAGATGCTGAACTTCCGGATACAGCTTCAAGGTTACATCTTCAAGTACATTGCCCATCTGGTCACATACTTCCGTAAATGATTGGTTACGGATAGCCTGCTCCATTTTGGCCGCACTCGGATGACGAACGATCTTGTCACTGCGGAATCGTCCGTACACATCGGCTGTAGACACATTGATCGGAGGCTTGGCCAGAATCACCCAGCATTGCGGCGGATTAGGTATGGGAGTCAATTTCTCACCACGTCCTGTAGCGAGTGCAGTCCCTCCTGTGATACAAAATGGAACATCCGAACCGAGTTCAGCCCCAAGCTCCTGAAGTTCGTGATCCGGTATATTCAGCCGCCACAGACGGTTTAATCCACGCAACGCTGCTGCTGCATCACTGCTACCCCCTGCAAGTCCGGCTGCAACTGGAATCTTTTTATCCAGATGAATATGGACGCCGGTACGCACGTTATAGCGCTCTTTGATAAGTCTGGCTGCCTGAAAAGCCAGATTCTTCTCATCCAGCGGGATATATCCCGCCTGACTGGAGATGAAAATGGTATCTCGCGGCAGCTCCGACATTTCCAGCCGATCAGCCAGATCGACCATGGTCATGATCATTTCAACTTCATGGAATCCATCGCTTCTTTTATGTAAAACGTCCAGCATCAAATTAATTTTAGCAGGCGCTTTTTCGTAAATTTTCAAGGCGTTCACCCGTCCTCACCTTTTCCCTAAGACAACTTAACATATTATATCAAAATGGGGCTGTCAAGTCATTTGTATTCCGCATCTAAGGGGAAAAAGCGGGGTTATTCCTGACGGATTTCCCCGCTTTTCAGTCTGCTTGAAACGGATTAAGATTTGCGCGCAGCCTGTTCAGCAAGTTGAATTGCACGTTTTACCATGTTTCCTGCATCCTTGGCTTTAATTCCGCCCCAGCCTTCCTGTTGCACCGTATCATAGAAACCCAGGTCTTTCGCCAGCTCATTCTTCAGATCCTCTGACATGACACTTCTTCTTCTCCGACTCATGAACCATCCTCCTCCAAAGTATCCTTCATGATGTGATGAGTTCGTTCACGTTTTGGACATTTTGCCACCAGGCCAAGTTCAGCTCCTGCATTTGCTTAGAAACTGTTCCTTCACCTGTCCAAATAGTATGCCGCGACCATTCCTCGCTCATTCCTGCGTATGTATGGTTTACCTTTGGAGATGGGCTGGTGGTTTAGTAAAAAACAAAAAAGCGATCCGCCCAGTGGGGCGAATCGCCTGTAAAACGATACTTACGTCTCCATGTAGGAGCTATGCGTCTGGCTGCCCGGGTCAAAGACCATGACTTCCACCGATTCCGTAAGTATATCCGCATAACTATAAGATACTCGCTTGAAGGTTTCTTGCTCTTCATCAAGCTTAACGATAAAAACAGAAGGGTACGTTTCTTCCAATACACCCGTACGCTCAATGGTCTTACGGCGGCCACCATTAGCCCGCAACATAATTTTCTGACCTATATGTGCGTCGAGATTGCGTTTGATATCCAACAGCGTGTTTTTAGCCATTGTCGACGACCACCTCTTTTCTTGTCCATTATACCGGATTTTACAGTCATTGTCAAATCAAAACTAATTATTATATCAGCATCAAAAAGTTGTTGTCAATGAATTTTTTTGAAAACAAAAAAAGCCCCAAATTGGGACTTTAAATGGCCTACATCAGACTGCCGATGGGTTCACTTTTAGCGTAGATAAATCATTTAATCCCGGCAGACCTACCCGGTAACTCCCCCGTGTCTCCACACCACCCACACCCTGGCTACCACTGATGGTATTGTGCAGAACATCGTTCATGTTGACGGTATCCCTAACAGATGTGAAGGAGGCCTTGGCTGCCACATAGACTGGATCAAGTGCATGAATGAGAATTCTGCCCGGAGAGCTGGCAAAGTTCGCTCCAGCGCGCAGCAATGCCTCGAAATGAGACTGACAGGCCCCTGCCACAATGGTGAGTGCATCCAGATGACGTTCATATTGTCTGGCCACCTGAATGGCCGCCACAAAATTTTGCGAGTTCTTGTAGCTACCAAGACTATATAAGTCATAAGGCTGGCGTGTCTTAAGTACCCCATCATGACCCGTAATGACCACGATATCGGGACGTACTTTGGGTAATAAACGGTATAAGGTATCTGCCATTGCCGATTCATGGACATATTGTCCCTCTGCGGGAACACGAAGTTGCTCATAGAGATCCATACTTTTTTTCAAATAATTCGGATCTCCATCCAGATGAAGCACCTTGCCAGGCATCTCAAAATAAGCCGGTTCCTGCTGGGCAGACCAATCCTGCACCAGACCTTCACGATTCCGCTCAGCCTGTTCCATGCGATTCTGCTGCAGGCGGGACAGGGTCTGATGTGCTTTAATATGCGCCTGTCTGGTCTTGGCGCTTTGCGGTTCGTAGGGAACCTGTATCAAATCGTCCACCGGGGAATCAGCAATCAGCCGGAACTCAGTCCCTTTAATGACCGCAGCATCCAACTGGAGGCCTT
Organism: Paenibacillus sp. LS1; assembly: GCF_026013365.1. GTDB lineage: Bacteria > Bacillota > Bacilli > Paenibacillales > Paenibacillaceae > Paenibacillus. The sequence continues at coordinate 19,182 of NZ_JAPDOE010000018.1, read as the reverse complement.
CCACCCGAAAAGTCACATCGCCGCCGTATGACTTCCGAACGACCAAGTCTCCGATATTCATCAACGTAATCACCTCTACCCCATCGTATGGGCAGAGACCCGGTTTGGTTCATTCGAATTTTACAGCGCGGCGCGTACCCCTGCTTCCCACATCACGGTGCTAAGTGTAGCATACTCCTGCAGACTTAACGTCTCTCCGCGTCGGGACGGTTGAATACCTGCCTGCTCCAGCAGAATATCTGCCTGTTCCCGGTTCTCCTTCGTGAAGAAGCGTGCCTTCAGATTGTTCGAGATTGTTTTTCTCCGCTGGGCAAAAGAAGCCTGTACCACTTCGAAGTAATGTGCTTCATCCGGAATTTCCACGGGCGGTTGCTCACGCACCTTCAGCTTAATGACAGCCGACTCCACGTTAGGTTGCGGAATGAAGACCGTAGGAGGCACAATACACACAAGTTCCGGCATACTGTAGTACTGAACTGCGATGCTCAGACTTCCGTAATCTTTCGATCCTGGTGCAGCAGCCATGCGTTCAGCCACTTCTTTTTGAATCATGACAACGATGCTGTCTACCGGCAGCTTCTCTTCCAGCAGTTTCATCATGATTGGGGTCGTTACATAGTAAGGCAGGTTAGCCACGACACTAACTTTGTCCACGGATGCAAAATCCGTATTAAACAACTCAGCCAGATCAAGCTTCAGCACATCCCCATGATGAACACGTACATTTGAATAAGGCTGCATCACTTCCCCCAGGATTGGGATCAAGCGCTGATCAATCTCTACGGCTGTGACAGGACCGGCTACCCGAGCCAAACGCTCCGTAAGAGCCCCAATACCTGGCCCAATCTCCAACGCGCCCTTGGACTCGTCTAAATCGGCTGCATTAACGATTTTGTTCAGTATATTTTGATCGATCAGAAAGTTCTGACCTAGACTTTTCTTGAATGAAAATCCGTGTCTTTGAATAATCTCTTTGGTTCTCTTGGGCGTTGCAATTTCTATCGTCTCTTCCATGTCCTTCATATGCTCACAATCCTTCACGTTCAATTTGCGCTAATGCTGTAGAGAACTCTTCCCGTGTAATCTGAAATACACTGAGACGTTTGTGGAACTGCTTACCATTACAATATCCAATGCCCAGCAGATTGCCCATCTCCATGCGACGTGCAGCAGCCTGAGGATGCACGATAAGCCCTGCCACGATCAGGTCCTCCCAATCGATCAGACTCGGAGCACCTTCGTATGAAGTATGTACGCGTTCCAGCGCGTGCCGAATCGCCTCCGGTGAGGCATTCTCCACCCCAATGTCCCCTTTGCGCGTCGCATCTGCTTCTGGAATGAAGGCATGCTTGCAGCCAGGGACTTTATTCGCAATAATTTTACGAATGCGTTCGCCGGCATGATCCGGATCTGTCAATACGATGACTCCCCGTCTCTCCTGAGCAAGCGCTATTCGCTTCAGAATGCGTTGGTTGATGGCTGATCCACCCGTTTCTATCGTATCGGCTTCCACGGCCCGACGGATGGCTACCGTATCGTCACGGCCTTCCACCACAATGACTTCTTTTATCATGTTCCATTTCTTCCTTTCTAACGCAAAAAGAAGAGGAATATCCTCTTCTCTGCCAAACGGCGGGGGAGACTGAATTCAGACCCCTCCGCCGCATATTCCGCATGAATCATTCATGCAACTATTTTATAGCATTCCCATTTCAAAGTAAAACGATTTTAGTTCGCTTCTGGCTTCACCGGACCGATCACGTAGACCGTCTTGCCTTTCTTGCGTCCAAAATTCAGGGCATGCTTCACACTGTCATAATATACATCAATTTTGTTGCCTTTAATGGCACCGCCTGTATCTTCCGCCCGACGGAAGCCCAGACCTTCGATATATACCCACCAGCCAATTGGAATGACTTTGGGATCAACCGCGATGGTGCGCCCTTCCGTTACACGAGTACCAGAAGCTGTTTTAGTGCCAATGCCAGGCTCTTCGGAAGAGTAGGCAGTCATGGATACATTCTTAAGTACTTTGGAGTATTTAAAAGAAGTCCCGGATACGGTAATCACTTTGCTGCCCGAGGCAGAGGTTTTCTTCGAGTTCGTTGTTGTTGCCTGTTTCGTTGTTGAAGTTGAAGTCTGAGCCGATACGGTTTGAATCTCAGGCTCTTTTACGACCGGTTTTGCTTTGGTACCGACAGCAATCACTTTATCTACACGATTATTCGCGACAGATTTGCCGACCATTTTTTTGGAGACCAATTCTCCATCCTGAAATACCTTTTCGATATGCTGTACGAGTGTGCCTTCTTTGCCGCTTACAACGACACGGTTATCCCCTTTGTACAAGCTAGGGTCAGCCGTTTTGATCACTTTATAAGCGATCGGTTGTTCTACATCCACTGTACGCTTTGTTACCCGCACTACACGGATTTTCATATCCGCTTTGACTGTAGTTCCAAGCGCCGGATACACTTTGTCATTACTTGCAACTTGAATACCTGATTTTTGAATTGCCTCTTGTACCGATGAATCGGTTGTATACAGAGTCTTGGTGTCTCCGTCTGCCGTAATGTTAACTGGAACGGCCCGCTCAATAACGATTCGGTCTCCATCTGTAATCGCCCCGTTCATGGACATGGATACCTTATCGTGAGGGCTGACTGTGATTGACTGCTCCTCCAGCATTTCCTGAAGCATTCCTGTACGAGTCTCTACCACCTGAGCTTTGCCATCAATAACCAGTGAAATTTGTTTCCCGGCCTGACCGTAAACGACTAACAAGATCATGATTGTAAGCGCAATTGAGAAAATCGCGATCAATGCCATTTGACGCATGTTCTCATGCTTCCACCGCAACGCGAAAGACTTACTGGATGATCGTGACTCATGGGTCTCTTCTGGTTGGAATGTGCCCACTTCTCCGTCCTCCTTCATAGCCTCGTCGTCTAAAGTAATGCATGATGTCTTTGACGTGACTATACCAAATTTTCTACAGAACACAGATCGGACCAAATGACCGGTTCTGCACCATGAATCAATCTTCGCAACATGATGTCATCCTCCTGAATACCTACCGTATGATGACAACATTTCTTTTATTCAAAAACAAAAAAGCCAAAGAAAGAGTGTAAGAGGAACTCTTTCGTGGCTTCCGAATGATTTTGAATATCGGAAATTCATGCACGAGGTTGCCTCTCTTTTTCCGCTTGCGAGGTTAGCTGTCGGGTTCGGGCGAAAGAGAGCCGCCCTATCTTGGGTCACCCGCTCATGGCGGACGCCCTTGAATTCACCCCGAGACCCAAAGAAGAAATCAAATACGGCTTCGCAGATCTTTTCGCTGCTTTTGGGTCAGCGAACGATGCGCATCGGCCAAATACACCGATGTTTAAGCCCTATTGGTTCCCCCGCTCTCCGTTAACGGAGACTCAGCGAGACTGATTCATGAAAGTAATGTTGTTTCCTCGGAAAGTGTCCCTTTGTTCATCCCCCGAACATCTGTCCAATTTTCCGCACAACAATTCACTGAAAAGATGATATCCTGTTTTGATGCATGTTGTAAAGCATTGATCAAGTACGTTTTTCTGAATATTTGGTTAAAATATTGTAATATTCTTGATTTATTTGGATCAAAGAGCAAATTAACTCCGCTTAACTCTCTATTTCACCTGATTTACTCGTTTTTTTAACGAATGCCAAATCGTTCCATGGCATTTTTGGTTGTTATTGCAGCAATTTCCTCTACCGAAATGCCTTTAATTTCCGCAGCTGCCTCTGCAACCAGACGTACATGCGCTGTCTCATTTCGTTTTCCACGGTACGGATGAGGTGTCAGATATGGCGCATCTGTTTCAATGAAAAACCGGTCCATAGGAACCTTCTCCAGGACCTCTTTTGGCTGCTTGGCATTTTTGAATGTGATTGGACCACCGAAGGACAGATGGAAGCCCATATCGAGACAACTTTTTGCTGTTTCCCAGCTGCCAGAGAATGAGTGCATCACACCACCAACCTCGCCCGCCTTCTCTTCACGCAAAATTCTTATAATATCTTCGTGCGCATCCCGATTGTGGATGACAATCGGCATATTCACTTCACGCGCCAAAGCAATTTGTTGTCGTAATACGCGATGTTGCACTTCCTTCGGTGAAGTATCCCAGTGATAATCCAATCCAATCTCACCGATCGCAACCACTTTTTCATGCTTGCATAATGATGCAATCCACTCCAGATCGCCCTCCTGCATCGTGATCGCGTCTACCGGATGCCACCCTACTGCTGCATATATAAAGTCATATGTTTCGGCCAGTTTCATTGTGGTTGGAATCGTCTCTCGGTTAAAACCAATGTTGATCATGCGACCAACCCCCGCGTCCACGGCACGTTGAATCATGTCCTCGCGGTCCTCGTCGAATTGTGGTGCATCCAGATGTGTGTGTGTGTCGAACAGCATCATGTTTGTATCTCCCTTCATGTCGAACTAACGACTATCTTCTTTTGGTAATTTAATTTATAAAATCCAATATTTAAATCATTCATAAAGAAAATTTTATAAAAATACTTGGATTTCCATTCTTACACTCTTTTCTTCACAAACTACAATATATAGAATATACACGGATATTTAGATCTATATATTGCTACTTATGATGACTGCATCTATTATCTTTTACAAAATTATGTCGATCTACATATACTCCCCATTAAAGCAGATTACTGTATCATGAAAAATAGCTCTTTTAGAAAGTCTTTTGAACTCGAAATTCTTCACCAAGTGTTACCTTCATCATTACAAGAAATAGGGGCGTATATGGGACGGTAATTCGTGAATAATCGCATCCACCTTGTTTTGCGGGTAATACAAATGATGTTTTCCCCGATGCATCCCACTGATGGAACGGACAATGTCGGATACTTCTGACAACTCATGTAACTTGTCCTGTCGATCGAGCAGAAGAATCTGCTTATCCGTGGATTCATCCGGACGAAACACATCATACGGATTATCCGATGGAAAATCAATTTCAAGATCATATTCGGGATTGAGACCAGCCTGAACAAATGCTTCCCGAATCTCTTCCATCATTGTCAAGTCGGTCTGTTCAAGCTCTACATACTTATATAACTTGCGATCCATAAAACGTTCGCATAACTCACTCAGAACAGCATCGTCCTCCTTGCGCCACTGCGTAAATGCCGTCTGTATTAAAGCTTCATCCAACTGCAGATATTCCTCTACCGATAGTTCTCCTTCAAATAATTGAGGTAGTGGATCGATCATGAAGCGGAATTGAAAACCATCCTGTATAAGTGTTTTCGCTCGCTTGAATATTTGCCGCAATATAATTTCGGAACTGCGGGTTACCGGATGGAAGTAAATCTGCCAATACATCTGATATCGAGACATTAAGTAATCCTCCACAGCATGCATACCTGAATCTTTGACTACAATTCGTCCATGATAAGGGCGCAGCATACGAAGGATACGATCAAGGTCGATTGTTCCGTAATTTACTCCTGTAAAATAAGCATCCCTGAGCAAATAATCCATTCGGTCCGCATCAAGAGGGCTGGTCACCAGATTGACCACAATCGGCTGCTCATACGTTTTTTGAATCACAGAAGCCACTTTCTCAGGAAAATCAGGAGCATACCGTCTTAAGATCGCCCCTACTTCGGTATCACCTGTAATGATGCGACAAGTCCAATCTTCGTGATTCATGTCAAAAGCTTCTTCTATGGAGTGAGAGAATGGCCCATGCCCAAGATCATGAAGTAAAGCTGCGCACAGAGCTACAATCTTTTCTTCCTTCGGCCAATCCGAATAATGACTTCTTTCAAATTGAGAGATGATCTTGCGCGTAATCTCATAAACACCCAGTGAGTGTGAGAATCGACTATGCTCTGCTCCATGAAAGGTAAGATAAGAAGTCCCCAACTGCCGAATCCGGCGTAAACGCTGAAATTCGGGGGTGTTGATTAACTCCCATATAACTGGATCTTGCACGTGAATGTAATTATGTACCGGATCTTTAAACACTTTCTCTTCCGTTAAACGTTGTTCCATGTCGACTCACTCCTTTAATTTCTCTTTATATTAACGCTTTGATCTCTACAATTCATCAAAGATTCGACACAACATGACGAACTTTGTCGAATAACGTAGTTTTGTCGTTTTCCAAATCGACAAAGCTGACATTGATGTTTAAATACGAAAAACAGCTTTCAATCCCTTACCACCAGTAACCTTGTGAAAAACAGCCTTAATTTTAAGCTAATTTTAAGGTTGACTGTTTTGGGAATCGTTGGTATGATGAGTATCATAAAACATAAAATAATGTCGAATAATGACAATGATAGTTAGCTGAGAGGAGCACTGATTATAATGATGAAATCAACAGGTATTGTAAGAAAAGTGGACGAACTGGGACGGGTAGTTATTCCAATTGAATTGCGCCGTACGCTCGGTATTGGTGAAAAAGATGCTCTGGAAATCTATGTTGACGGCGAGCGCATCATGTTGAAAAAATACGAGCCTGCTTGTATCTTCTGTGGTAATGCAGAGAACGTTACTTACTTCAAAGGTAAAATTGTTTGTAACGAATGTATTTCCGAAATCCCTGCACCTGTGACAAAATAAGAAAAACCAGGTATACTGGACTTATCTAAATTGTTATTTCTAACCTTTTTAATATTCCTTAATGGCCTTCCCGGTGTGAACCCCACCGTGGAAGGTATTTTTTTTGCCCTGTTATGGGTTGCATTACCCAAAATGGGGCTGTCACACGCGAGCCGAGAGAGAGCGGTGAATTTTATTTGGATCTTTTGAACCGCTCTGCTTTCTTAAGATTCCACTAAGGTTGGGAATAAGGTTCTTTTCAGGTTATGTTCCCCATGACAGAAGATATTCGGTTAAATCAGCTACTCGATTAACGCATTATATACATCCCGCTTCGTCAGACCACGATCGGTTGCCGTTTTTTTCATCGCATCTTTGCGGTTATGTCCTTCACCCTCATAATGACTGACATGATCCGCAAGCGACATGAGCTGCCACCATGCTTCGCGCTCAGCCTTACGCTCCTCTTCCCTAATGCCTTCTACCAGCAAACAGTACTCACCAAGAGGTGGATGCTCTTCAAGCCAGTCTATGCATTCCTTTACACTGCCCCTTGCGAATTCCTCATGACGCTTGGTTAGTTCACGAGCCAGGACAATCGAGCGATCACCCAGAATTTCTTCGAGATGGACTAATGTTTTTCGAATACGGTGAGGTGATTCATAAAATAACAAAGTCCCGTTGGATTCGTCAAAAGCCTCCAGCACTTTTCGCATGTCCTTTTTCTCCCGCGGCAAAAAACCGCCGAATGTAAAACGCTCCGTCGGTAATCCGGACACGATCAGAGCAGACAACGCAGCATTGGGTCCAGGGATGGGAATGACCGTTACTCCGGCTTCCAGCGCAAGCTGTACAAGGTCGGAACCAGGGTCTGAAATGGCTGGCAGACCGGCATCACTGACGAGTGCCAGATTTTTTCCTTCTATTATATAGCGTATCAGTTCAGGGCCACTTGCTCCCTTATTATGCTCGTGATAACTAAACAACATCGACGGTGTAATTTCAAAATGGGTAAGCAGCTTTCGGGTCTGGCGTGTATCCTCTGCTGCGATGATGTCACAGCTCTGCAAAGTCTTGATGGCCCGGAAGGTCATGTCCTCCAGATTACCAATGGGTGTTCCAACCAGATACAGCTTGCCCGAGCCTTCAGGCTGGTCTACATAGCTTTTCTGAATATGCAAAGTCATCTAAAGTCCTCCCTTCGTTGTGCGCTCAGCATGTTGCTGACCATAGTAAATATCCATAATCTCTTCGCAGTATTTCCCCTCTTCATTGTAGACAATGAGTGGAGGAAGCATCCTTACTTCGGGTTTACCATCTTTCATGCCTTCAATTAATACCATGTTGGCTTCCAGATGAGCACGGGGATGTACCATCCGAATCCGTTTGGGCTCCAGCTTATATTCGCGCATGAGCGAGATAATCTCTGCAAGACGCTGTGGACGATGAACCATCGATACTTTGCCGCCATTACGTACAAGTCGACTGCAAGCCTGAATCACTTCTTCCAGGGTACATCCGATCTCATGACGTGCCATAGCCTGATGTGTGTTCATCTTGAGATCACTTCCATTCAGAGGCATGTATGGGGGATTAACCGTTATTGCATCATAGACAGCGTGACCCGTTTCTTTCACCAGTTCTCGCAAATCACCTTCACGAATCATAATCGACTCATCCAGTTCATTTAATTGCACACTGCGACGCGCCATATCAGCCAAACGTGGCTGAATCTCAATTCCTTCCAGACTAGCCTGCGTACGCGTTGTAAGTAGAATGGGAACCACCCCGTTACCCGTACACAAATCAAGCACACGTCCCCGTTTAGGTACGGAAGCAAACCGAGCCAACAATACCGCATCCATCGAAAAACTGAATACTTCATCACTTTGAATGATTCTCAGATCATGAGAGAGCAGATCATCAATCCGCTCTGACTCATGTAACACTACTTCATTTGCTTTCATATGTTACGCTCATCCTCCGGTACTCTATATCTCATGTTCGTTAAGTTTAGGTTTGTAACCTTGAAAAAAAACCGTAGGGGATCCCTACGGTCACTTCATTTATTCAAAAAAGACAGGCAGAACAGACAATCGCCTTCCGTCCGCAGATGTCCATAATAGACGTTGCAGATATGGAAGCCTTCGTGATACAACCGGGCCAGGTTATCATAACCTTCACCCACAACATCTTCACCTGTAGCCGGACCTGCTGGTCTTGCTACAGGAGCGAGTGCTGAGGAGATCGGCAGATCTGCCGGAGCTTCACGCTTGAGCAGCTTGCGTAACTGCTCATTCTCGATGGTAAGCCGCTGATTATCCTCAAGCAGCTCCTTCACAATCATTTTTAACTCTCCTAAATCACCGTGCAACTGACCCAATTGGGTTTCCATTTCATGAATGTGCGTAAACAGATTTTTCTTTTCCAAGTTTCCACCCCGAAGCAACCTTTATGGTTTACTTGATAACGACGTCATCCAGCGGAAGTTCTTTGACTTTACTGATGTCGAACAGTTGAACATGGACTGTGCGGCTACCGGCATTAATTCCGACAACTTTTCCTTCACCCAATGAGGTGACGACCAATTTGCCTACAGCCGGAAGTTCTTCTCTCACACTTTCATAGTTATCATGCTCAAATTTCAGACAGCACATGAGTCTTCCGCACAACCCTGAAATTTTCGTCGGATTCAGTGACAGGCTCTGATCTTTAGCCATCTTGATTGATACCGGCTCAAAGTCTCCCAGCCAGGAAGAACAACACAACACACGGCCGCAAGGTCCGATTCCGCCAAGCATCTTCGCTTCATCACGTACACCAATCTGTCTCAGCTCGATTCGTGTCCGGAAAATACTTGCCAGATCCTTGACCAGCTCCCGGAAATCAACTCTTCCTTCAGCTGTAAAATAAAATATAATTTTATTGCGATCAAACGTAAATTCCACATCAACCAGCTTCATTTTGAGGCCATGGTCTTTGATTTTATTTAAACAAGTACCGAATGCTTCTTTGGCTGCACGCTTGTTCTCATCAACCACACGGGCATCTGTCTCGCCCGCAACGCGGATGACTTTCTTCAGCGGCAACACCACATCGGACTCGCCCACTTCCTTCTTACCTACGACAACCTTACCGTACTCAACCCCCCGCGCTGTCTCCACGATAACGCAGTTTTCTTTCTCAATGGGAAGGTCCAGGGGATCGAAGTAATAAATTTTGCCCGCTTTTTTGAAACGGACACCCACTACACTGTACAAAAAATTAACCCCCTTGTAAGCCAACCCCACTTCGTCTGAAGCCCTGTCTTCTTAGGGAACCCGGCCGAAGTTATAACCGTTTGCATATGATTGGAGCTAACGCTGCCTTCTCCCAGTCTTATGCCAAACCGATCAAAAATTGCTCCAGACAAAGCTGGCCATTGACGTTGAAACGCAATTTTTTTCTGCATGCCGCGGCCATATCCATATAGGAGACCCACTGCTCTGTGCTGCGGGTATGTGCCAACTGAGATAGCATGTCTAACTGATCTATAAAAACGATATGTTCATGCCTATCGTACTGAACATACAGCATGTCCCTAAACCATAGATGGAACAAACTAAGTAACATGTCCAGGTGTTCAGAGAGTCCGGTTTTAAAAAGCTTCTGCTGTGCAGAGATCAATGATGTACTTCCTCTACCCAGGGACTCCTTCCCTAATTGTAACATTACGTTTCTAATTTCTGCAAACCAATTCTGCTGGAGAATTTCTCTACATGCTTCCAATCCTGACGCTAAATGGACGGCAGAGCGAGCCAGATTGGCAGGGTGCCCTTCTTCAATCAGAGATTGTAACATCTCCTCCGGATTCAGTGCACTGAACGGCACCAATTGGGAGCGTGAACGGATCGTAGGCAACATGGCCTGTCCATTATCTGTAATCAGGATGCCGACTGCGGGAACCTGTGGTTCCTCCAGAAACTTCAGCAGACTGTTCGCTGCCTGCACCGTCATTTTCTCGGCTTGTTCTATAATATATACTTTGGGATGGCCTGCCTCAGATCGATATGAAAAGATACGCTGCAGATCCCGGATTTGATCTATTTTAATGTTGTTTCCATCTGGTGCAAGCATGGTTAGATCCGGATGGTTACCATGTTCCACCTTACGACATTCAAGACACTGCCCGCACGCGTCATCTTCAAGCTCTGTACAGAAAATTGCTTTGGCAAAGGTAATTGCCGTCTTCCGTTGCCCGCTTCCGGATGGCCCGCTAAACAAATACGCATGGCTTATGGCCTGACGTCTCAAACTGCTCTGTAACATTTGCTTGGCCGCTTGTTGACCCATAATCTGTTGAAAGGACATACTTCCTCCTCAGAAGCTTAAATTAATAAGCATCCCCCGAATTTCGCCTACTTGTTGTAATAGAGAGATTTTTCCTTCTTCTGTATCCAGCAGTTCATCAGCCATGGATAACAGAGCGGAGTCAATTTCATCAATCAGCTTGTACCGCTTGCCTCTACCACGACGATCCCAACCCCTTGTCTCTTTCATGGATACACCGCGACGAACGGTCTCTTCCAGGAACCTTTTAACAAGTTGCTTATACGCCTTCAGTTCACGAATCGTCATGGAACGTGCCAAGCGATCACCCTGAAGCTGGATTTCACTAAACCGGCGATTCAGTTCAGCTTGTGAGGCTCGTTCACCCTGGTGGTTCATCATATCAGAGAAATTTTTGGATTGAACCGGTTTGGAACCTGAATCAGTAGAACTGATCCCGCTCTGAATCGGTCTGAATCCAGGATTGATTTTCATGGATACGCCCGCTTTCTATCATAGTTAGCTAATCGCCCATCAGCACAGTGCGCGTTGCGCCTGTGCGTGAGGATGAGGCTTTATATATGCTGATGCTGATCACACTCTATATATAATGGTAGATACACATCACCATCAAGGTCTTCTTTGTTTGTAGTCAACCTCTTTCCGAATGAGCATTCCCCAGCCAGGAAATGCTCATTCGGAAAGAGTGTGCCCATTCTTCTGATCAAGAAAGGTGTTCCAGCAGCAGCACGCACGAACTTTGTATAAATCTTCTTGCATCCATCGTTTTCAACATACTATCGATAATGAAAGACCCTCATGGGATCCATGCAAAAGGTTTAATTAGAAATGTTCGAAGCGATCTACTGGGAGAACAAATACAGTCGCTCCACCTACTTGAACTTCAACAGGTAGCGGCAGGTAAGAGTCGGTTGTTCCACTCATCGGTGTGACCGGAGTCACGAGCTGTTCACGAACCTTACAGCTGCTGCGAATGACGTTCATTACGGACTCGACTTGACCATCATCGACACCGATCATAAACGTCGTGTTGCCTGCCTTCAAAAATCCACCCGTACTGGCAAGCTTCGTTGCCCGAAAGTTTGCTTTGACCAATGCGCTGGATAATCGGTTGCTGTCTTTATCCTGTATAATCGCAACAATCAGTTTCATCCTGCATAACCTCCTTTAGAATAAGCACCTTTATCAAATGCCCTGTCTATATATTAGACAATTACTCGTCAAAATCCTTCAAAATCCCTGTCTCCAGCGACAAAATCATTGCTGCCAAGACATCCTCCTGCTTCATGGAAGCATCGATAACCCTGATTCGTTCCGGGAACTGCTCTTTTAATAGGAAGTAACCCTCTCGCACTTTACGATGAAACTCCAGGTTTTCCAGATCCAGACGGTTCACTTCGCGGCCATCATGAGCGTCAATACGGGCAAGCCCCACTTCGGGCTCGATGTCCAGATATAAGGTCACATCCGGCATGAGATCACCAATTGCAAAGCGATTAATGGCCCATACATTCTCTATCCCGAGTCCACGAGCGTATCCTTGATAGACCAGACTGCTATCGACAAATCGGTCACAGATGACTGCTTTTCCAGCTTTCAGTGCAGGCTCTACCTTCTCCGCCAGATGCTGACTACGTGCGGCTGCATACAATAGCGCTTCGGTTCGAGCATCCATTGCCGTATGAAGAGGGTCCAGGATAATGGAACGTATTTTCTCCGCAATCTCAATCCCGCCAGGCTCTCGCGTAACTACGTAAGGTATACCCCGTTCTTCAAAATAAGAACCTACTCTACCGATCATCGTCGTTTTACCGGAACCCTCTCCCCCTTCCAGCGTAATGAATTTACCTCTGCCCTGCATATGCTTCCCTGCTTTCTATGTCGATAATTGCATCTATTGCTGCTGTAATTGAATATGCTTAGACCCTCTTGCTACAAGATATGATATCCCCCGCCCAGAGGTGTATAGCTACAGCTATATCGGTACGTATTAATAACACCAAGATCATACAAGCTTGTTTCTTTCTATAATACTATAGGTCAGCGGTTACTCCAACATGAACAACAAAGTAAAGCGTTCAACCGTATATGATCCATACCCATAATGGAAGCATGATGGATCCGGCAATAGCACTGACAATCATGGATACCGAGCTGAGCGCTACCGCATTCTCTCCATATTCGAAAGACCTTGCCATGCCAAGGGCATGAGATGCTGAACCCAGTCCAATTCCATAGGCATGTTTACTGCGAACCTTGGCCCATTTCAAGAGCATCGGCCCTAGTAATATCCCTGAGAAACCTGCAATCATTACAAACAGCGATGTAAACGAGGCATTGCCTCCAACCTGATCTGCAAGTTGAATAGCCACAGGAGTTGTCACGGATTTTGGTAATAAAGCGATGACCATCTCTTTAGGATACCCAAGCAGAATGGCGATTAAAGCCCCTGTGGCTATACCTGTAATACTGCCTCCGATCGTTCCACCCACAATTGGAATGATATTTTGCTTCAGCACATGCAGATGTCTGGACAAGGGAAAAGCGAGCGATACGACTGCTGGGCCCAAAAGCTCCTGTATCCATTTTCCACCTAGCATGTACGTATCCAGCTTTATACCGGAAAGCACCAAGATCAGAATCAGGATGGCAGTCGTTGTGAGTACAGGCATAAGGATCGGCCATTTCAGCCTTTTATATAGACGAGTGGCTGGAATATATACAGCGATGGTTAGCGCAATCATTCCAATTCCGAGGATGAATGCTGACAAGGGATCGCCTCCTTTTTACCTGCATGAGACGATCTCCATGTCATGAGCCACTCGCTTAATTTGGCAGATATCAGACATGTGATTAATGTGCTAATGATCAAACCCAGAACCAATAACAAGGTGTTCGCTCTAAAAAAATCAAAATGATTAATAATGCCCACAGTAGGCGGGATGAATAATAATTGCAAATGCGACTGAAGCCACGTTGACCCTTCTTCTCCCCAGCTCATTTTGATCCATCCCAGTTGAATGGCGATAAACAATACCAGCATGCCCACAATACTACCTGTTAACGGCAAATGTAATAGAGCTTGAATCAAGTTTCCAATCCAATAAAAACCGTACATCAACAAAACTTGCAGGACTATTCCTGTATATTTTTTTAGCGGAATACCCAAAGTGGCCCCTTCTTTCTTATGTCTATCTTTGTAAGTTGAACCAGAGCGTGTCTTCAAACCTGCCGAAAGCCGGAACGTAACTAAACGTGTCTGGAGCAGAGCATGGAACGGGAGCGCTAACGAACCTGTGACGTCTTATTCAGCGATTTGAAGCGCCCGCAACAATCTAAGGAATCTGTAACACGCTATATTGGAATAACCAGCCGTTTACAGCGTGTTTGTTAGGTGAATCTGGTAAACAACGTGTCTCAGGTTCCTTACAAAATAAAAGGAGGACTCGAAGACTCAATAAGACGTCCTCGGTTCCTTAGAAAATCGTCTGGACAATTCGCCAGGATCAGCAGCCTGGACTTCAAGATGTTGGACACTGACATCCTTCAACGTATTGCATGCCTGAGTTTGAAGACACCATCCTAGCAAGTAGATTAATGACCAAGAGACCCTCACATGTGTAGGGTCGGGTATCGCTATCCGTATTGGTCATATAGACTACCTACGGGTGAATACATTCAGATATTTCATGTTCTCTTCAATCTTTCATGACCTTCAATACCTGTAGAGATGCATCTGATACCCCATGAAACTTTGCACCCTCATCCCGCAGGAGTTGTATACGTGCCACCATCGATGGACTTAGGCGTTCCCCCGGATATACAAGCGGAATCCCTGGAGGGTATGGAACAACCATCTCAGCTGATCGACAGCCCGCACTTTCTTCTATCGGCACATTGATCGCATCCGTCTCCACAATCGGTTGTATTGTAAAGGAGATCGGTTCCGAGAAGCGAGTGTTTTCTTGTAAATTGTTCCACGTGGAAATATAATGTGCAGAACCTTTCGCAAGCTGATGTGACGGCTCTTCATTGGATTGGACCTGCTCATGCCCATTGGCAGAGCCGATGTGGTGTAAAGCCTGCAACAGGTGCTGAGCATCTTGCACCGTTGAGCCCAGGCTGAAGAGCAAGACGACGTACCGTTCGTCGCTCATCTCAGGCACACAGCCGCATGCTTCCAGCTGCTGCTGTAGCCCATAACCGCTCAGCACCCCTGTGCCGTCATAGATGACGGCCTTGAATGGGTCCTGAGCGGTATACCCCGCGGCAGCTGGCATTGCCGCCGCGGTCAGGCCTTCCCGTGTCTGCTGCGCAGCGGACACGGGAAGGCCAGCCGGCTTCGCTGTTCCGGCTGGCGGTTCTTGCTGCAGCGGCTGTGCAGGCTGCAGCAACTGGAAGCGCGGCAGCTCCGCAAGGCCGCGCTTAAAGGCATTCACGGCGGCGAGCCCCGCCGTGAATGTGTTCGCGCCCTGCACATGCAGCAGGCGGCGCGCCAGATCAAGCGAAGCCATCACCGGGTATGATGGGCTTGAGCTTTGCACCATGGCCAGGCGCTGCCTTAACAGGGACCGATTTAACCGTGGTCCCTGAATGTGCAGCATGGCACCCATGGTGAAGGCCGTCAGCATCTTATGTGTCGACTGCACGACACCGTCTGCTCCGCATGACAGTGCAGAGACAGGCAGCTCCGGATGCTGCCCATAATGCGCGCCATGCGCTTCATCCACGAGCAATGGCATGCCAGCGGCGTGGCATACCTCGGCTATGGGCGTCAGATCAGCGCCCATGCCGTAATAATTGGGCAAAGTGACCAATACGCCCTTTGCCTCAGGATAAGACTGGACAGCATCCTGAACCGTCTCCACCGACGGCATGACCGCAAGTCCAGACGCAGGATCAACCCACGGCTCCAGAAATACAGCTCTTGCGCCAGCCAGCATTAACCCGTGAATAACGGATTTGTGCACATTCCTTTGCACCAGTACAATACTGTTTGGCTCATCACACACGGTGAGCAGTAAGGACAGATTACCTGCTGTACTACCTCCCACAAGAAAGAAACTCTCCTCAGCACCAAAACAATCTGCCGCAAGCTCCTGCGCTTCCTGGATCACACCTTCTGGATGATGCAAATCGTCGGTGCCCGTAATCTCCGTAACATCGATCTCCATCATCTCCAGAAATGAACGCACTGGTACCAGTTCTATTTCCGAACAAGCCCCTTCATCGCCAGAACGTTCCCCACTCTCCAGATCAGTCCCATGTTCATCCACCGAACTGAAACGCTCTACCCTATGGTTAGCATTCTTTCCTACATCCCTCTGAGTCTCTCCGTTTTGCTGGTATTCCTCATTAACGATATCCTTAATAGGAGGTTGTCCCGTTTCTGCTTCTTCCACCAACTGTCGGTAAGCTTGTCCATTCTTATGCCCAGGCACATGAAAAGAACGCTGCTTCGAATCACGATACGCAAGCAACGCTTCATATAAAGGGGCTCTACTTGCTTTATTTTTGTGATCCATGAAATAACCATCCTGTACATATATTATGTGCGCCCGATGCGTTCCAAAATGCATCCTAATCTAAGCAACGCCCTTCTTCCCCATCTTCACACACGTTACTGCAAATTTCCTATATCATTATATCAGCATACGCCTTCCTAAGATGGCAGACAAGACAATCTCTCCTCTTAAAAACAGAAAAAGGCCCATTGGGCCTCTATACACATCAGCATCATTGCAATGCGATGCTTAGCTTCTACTTCTATAGCAACATTGATTATGCGTTCTTTTGTACCCAAATCTGTTTCATCTGATTGATAAAATAATTGTACTTGGCATCCTGCGCATCGGTATGAACCATTTCTGCTTCACAAGTGTCACATATGAATTCAGATACAATAAAAATGCCTTCTCTTTTTCTTTGCTCGCAGATAATACATGTGTGTTCGGCATGTTCTTCCATGAACCATCCCACCTTGTTTTACGTTTACTATCAGTATTGCACAGTTTCTATTATTTTAAACATTTTCATAGTGCTTTCTTTCTATAAAATATATATATTCGCCCACCCCCTCGTGGGTGTCTGTACCGAAAAATACATTCATTTTCCTACAAGAACATTCACCTGCTTATGTCTACACCGTTATCCTGCACTCCATCGCACTTCCCTCTAAATCACGTATCCCTTGGTCTGCCTCAAACTTATATTCAATTTCCTTAAAAAAACTTGGATTCTCAGCCGATATATAATACATGATAACGATATCAAAGCCTGACAGTCCGTGCATTCGGGAGTATACTGAGATAAGCTCCGTTGAATCTCAATATCTTGTACAATCGTCATGGCGTGAGATACAAGGTTCATATATACATACATGATTCATTCCCTTTTACACGTGTAAAAAAACGAATACCTACCTCACACAAACGTGAATCCGAAGGAGGATATATAATCGTATGATCGCCGAACCGGAGAATAAGGCAACATTTTATCAATACCGGCTTCTGAAAAAAAAGGCTATCGCCCGCAGTGTCATCTACAGCTATCTGTGTCTGCCGGTCATCATGCTCATATTCAATCTACTCGCATTCTCCTGGACTGGCCTTTTCTTTTTTGTGCTGGCAGGCCCAATTACCATCTGGATTCATTATGTCATCGCAAGAACCATATTACTTCTGGTCCGTACCTCTTATGCCAAACGCTGGCGCTGGAATCTGCGTATGCCCTGGTTAGGCTATATCCCTGATCAGCATTTCAGCTTCCGTATGTTTGTCCGGGTACACCTAAACATGAGCTGGATTGGGCTATGTATCATTACAGTATGTTTGATATGGTCGCCATTGTCCTTCACCCTCTCGCTGATCTTCTGGCATCTGTGGTTGTTGGGCCCTCGCTTATATGTTGTAATGGTCCTCTCCCGCGAGCGCAAAGATGGACTCATCAAATTGAATGAACAAGATGTCTCATACTATCTGCAATAATTGCCCTTCATTCATTCAATAGAACATGTACCTCATTTACCAGTAATACATAATGGCTGAGTTCTTTGGATATTCTGATACAAAACAGGATTGTCGTATCGTTCAGCTGACTCAGCATCACTTGCTCAAATAAAGGTTATCCACTGTGGATAACCTTTATTTGTTGTTCCCTTCTCATCCATTATCCACAGCATGGGTATAGTTAAATGAGTTATCCCCACGCCAGTCTCCATTCTTCTCCTTCTTTTCACCTGTTGCTCCATATCTTACAATCCCATTTATCTCCTAGTTCTTACGCCTTTAAGCGATCTCTGACTCAGTCTCATTCTCTATCCCCCTTTCTCTCGTTAAGCTGTTTCCACCAGTAGCTCGGCAATCCCCCATAGCTCAAGCACACATACCGTCTATCCGTGTACGAGAAGGTCTACTCCATTCGCTCTATTCCCTTTGTACCTCTTATACCCTCTACTGTGCTTTACGCGAGCGAGCGTTTCTCCTATCACTACTAAAGCCTACTTCGCAAAATAACAAAAAAGCCCCCGATCAATTACACGGGAGCTTTACTATATAAGGAACATCACAGCGTTAATTATTCATATTCAGCCTTACCGCAACAGCTCAATCATCTTCAGCCAATGATTTAACTGTCGTTTGAGTAGCATCATTTCTAGGAACCATTAGTGTAAAGGAACCATCATGTACTGCTAAATGCACAGTATGTCCTTCCTTTGCAAATACACGCAAGGTACTGGATTCATTGGATGTACCCTTGGCTTGCCTCTCTGTCCAACCCCAGCTTTTAATCTCGTCTAGATATACCTCAGGCAAGCTAGTACTTTCACTAATACCAGACAGCGTATATCGTACATAATCCATATCCGAATTGTTTTCGGACTGGTCAGATTTATTCGCTACTTTAGGTACCGGAAAACTCTTCTCGTTAACCGCACCTTCATATGAAGTCCATACAGCTCCTGAAGCTTCACCGCATCCTGCCATAACAACAGCCAGACAAAGCAACAGAAATGATTGTAGTCCAAGTCTCCGCCAACTTAACACACACACCCTCCTTTTCACAGCTGCACATTCCAGCTCTGTGGTCAGGTACTTTTAGCATATTTAACATAGTCCTATTATACTGGTTTTGCCGCTGTTATCCGTAACAAAAATGTTACCTTCCAATAACGATCATGTTAGAGCTTCTGCTCATTATATTTAATCCTTATAAACAAATAAAAACCACCACCA
>NZ_JAPDOE010000017.1 GCF_026013365.1 Paenibacillus sp. LS1 | reverse complement strand
TGGAAGGTGAAAGTGCAACGATGACTCAAACCGAACGCAACAACAGCGTGAATGACCGTGAGCATAACGTCAACAGCAGCACTGCGAGCGAAAGCCGCGGCGCACTGGATCTAGGTCTGAACGCGAAAGTGGAAGGTGAAAGTGCAACGATGACTCAAACCGAACGCAATAACAGCGTGAATGACCGTGAGCGTAACGTCAACAGCAGCTATGCGAGCGAAAGCCGTGGAGCACTGGATCTGGGTCTGAACCTGGATGCAGATGCAGAGAGTGAAACTACTTCCGTGGTGGAGACAAATCGGTAATATGAGCTTTCATTGTAATATGAAGAAGCAGGGGCTCCGGAACCCCTGCTTCTTTTTGCATTTCTTAATCCGAAATAATATGCAAATGGACAAAAGTTTCAGTATAATTGTTATAACAGTTAAATAGTATAACTAAGGAGGAGAAATGAATGAATAGGGTGAATGAGATGGAACGAAAAGTAACGAAATTCGGTAATAGTCTTGGATTAACAATGACAGATGCCTTCAAACAAATTGGTCTTGAGCAAGGCGATATGGTTCAAATTGAGGTAAATCAGTCCAATGGGGAGATTATTATTAAAAAGTCTGCAAAAGTTAATTTGCCTAACGGAATCAGTAGTGATTTTATGGATACATTGGCTGATGTGATGGGTGAATATGATCAAACCCTGAAAGGTCTCAAGGATAGATGATTATGACCCGGTATTTGAGCATTCAAGAGGTTATTGCGATCAACGTCGCTATGATTAAGCGTTACAGTCCTGGAGAGCAGATTGGAGTTAAAGATTCTGGTCTGCTTGAATCTGCGGTTGTAAGAGCACAATCATCAGCTTTTGGTAACGAAGCCTACCCAACTGTGTATGAAAAATCTGCTGCGATCTTTCAATCTTTGGGCCAAAACCATCCTTTTCATAATGCTAACAAAAGAACGGCTTTTACCGCATTAGTGATCTTTCTGCGTTATAACAATGTGTATCTTAAAATGGATCAAACTTTTGCTGAGGACTTTACCAATATGGTGAACCACAAGTACACATTTGAAGAACTAGTCTCGATTATTCGTACATACTGTGGTACCGAAAACGAAGAATAATAAACAAAGCAATAAATCATACATTTCTATGATTTATTGCTTTGTTTATTTGCCATCTATATAGAAATGCTCAAAATGATCAAACAAACAGCCCGTAACTCGATTACAATAAAACTAAAGAATGAACTAAACGCCTGATTAGAACAGGGAGTGAATGATATGGGAACGGAATATAAAAGCACGGAAGCACACGAGTCTATATTAGACGTACATATTACAGAAGCAGGATACGAGCCAGGACAATCAACCATACGCAATATTCGAATGAATGTGGCGCGAGGAGAGCTGGTGGGTATTATCGGACCTAATGGTGCGGGCAAAAGTACCACGATCAAAACGCTACTGGGTCTGCTGGAACATGCGAACTATGAAGTGACGATCGGGGGAGAGGGTCGCTATGCTTATATCCCGGAGCAACCTGTGTTTTATGAATATATGACCTTATGGGAACATCTGGACCTGGCGGCAGCGGCATATGAAATGGAGGAAGAAGCTTTTGTTGCCAGAGCGGAGGAGCTGTTAGTTCGTTTCGGTATGGACCACGTTCGGAATGATCTTCCAGCCAGTTTTTCGAAGGGCATGCGGCAGAAAATGATGTTGATGATCGGATTTCTGTCTTCGCCGGATATCTATATCGTGGACGAGCCGTTCATCGGATTGGACCCTCGTGCAACCAAGGATTTTCTAAAATTGCTAGATGATGAACGTCGCCGCGGCGCGGGTGTACTTATGTCTACGCATGTACTGGATACCGCTGAACGAATCTGCGACCGGTTTATTCTGATTGCTTCGGGCAGATCTGCTGCCGAGGGAACATTGGATGAAATCCGTGAAGTCGCAGGATTGCCGGAAGCCTCCTTGTTTGACTGTTTCGATATACTGACGTCTTAGATAGAAGGAGGGTGAGTGAGAATGGAAACTTCCCAGCGTTATACACCATTTCGTTTATACAGACGAAGACGCCAAGAGCATTTCAGGGAACAAATGAAAAATCTTAAACTCGTAGTGGATTGGACGGTGTGGGTATACCTGCTTGTTCCGGGTCTGCTCTATCTGATTGGGTGGTACACAAGTCTGTGGACCAAACCGCTGCCTGCATGGGCAACAGGGTTACCGCTTCCCGTGCTGACCGGGTTGATTGATATCGTTATGCTTACTGGGGGTGTGTTGATATTTGTGGAGGAAGCGGATGTATTGTTTCTGAAATCAAGGCCGTTGTGGATGCGCACGTTAATGAGGCAAGGGCTCTACCGCGCCTGTCTGCAACATGTGGGCAAAATGATCTTGGTTACAGCACTAACTGCACCTCTGTGGTCCCGTGCCTATGAGATGTCGAATCTCCAGATTGTACTTATGGCCGTCTGGTTCGGTGCAATAGCTTCATTCCAAGCCATAACACTACATATGACAAAGGTTCGACTTACAGGATGGCGACGCTGGATTCAGATGATTCCTCTCGTCATTGGCATAGGTTACATGACCATTCATGCGACATCATGGATGCATGGGCAGACGTGGAAAATCATATTAGGTATCGTGGTGATCATGCTTCTTCTGATTACTGTCGGACAGATGAGGCTGTTGATGAAGGGAACATTTGAAGGGGATGTGCGGGAGGATCTGCGGAGCAGGCTGCAGCTTACAGCTCTAATGTTAAGTAGGGCGGTGAGCAAGCCCAAAGCCCCAAGCCCCAAGAACACGTTCTATTATCTTCCGCAAACCGCGTAAATTGCTGCGCAATCGTTCCATCGCGAATCGGACAGCGGAGATTGCGTTCAAGGCATTTTTCCGAAACTCAGCTACGATGAAATTGTATTTGCAGCTTGGCGGACTATCTATCGCAGCAGTCGCGTTACCACCTTTTCCGGTCAATGTCATTGTGTGTGCGTTGTTAATCATCATGTTGTCGGTAATGTTTTATCGTTCCTGGGATGTGTTTGCAACGTCGGACTATGTTCAGCTCATAACGTATGACTCGGAGGAGCTGCATCGTGCAGGTTCAATGATGGTACGGATGTTGTTCATCCCGATTGGTATTCTTATGGGATTCGCGCTGGGATTGGCCTGGCTCGGCTGGATCGTCGGTATTCTAACAGCCGCAGGTGCGATGGCCTTTGGACTCTGTGTGTTATCTATTGCCGGATGGGTTCGGTTGACCCGGGCCTAAAGGAATTCCTTTCTAAATCAGAGCATATCGTGCCCTATATCTGCCCATGCTATAGAAGAAGAATCTCATCTATGGACGATGAGAGATTAGCTGTAGCAAGGAGGAAGAGACGATGATGGATAATAGCGAACTACAGGTGCATTTTTCAGACGGTTCAGCGTTGAATGCCGCAAGGGCAACCTTGGAGGAATTGGGATATAAGCCGTATCAGTCCGGCCCACTGGAATTGTACATCCCCACAGATCGCCAAGATCCTCAGTCTGCCGTAGAGATTGTACAATCTCATGGAGGAAGTGCCGTATTTGCCTCGCAAACGGAAGAGCTGGATCAGTTTCAGAATATATCGATTCCGGCTCATCTCGTGAATGAGGACTGGAATGAGGGTTATGCGAGCCAAAACCAGGGAAGCCAGACGGAGCAAGGCAGACATAACTATAGCGAGGACCCGGCATACGATGATTCGGCGGATGGATTCTCAGGCAGTGTGAAAGCATAGAATGCAAAAATTACAAGCTAAGAGTGGTTCGATCCGCCTTTACTAAAATGGAACAATGCTGAAAACCCCGGTATTCCACAGATAGTGGATATCGGGGTTTTTGACATCTGAAGCAATTCGTCATGTGTATGAAGTGTGTAATACCTATTATGATGTGGCGTGTTTATATTCTGCCGCATGCATGCCAGCCGTGTATCCTGTGGAGAATGCAGCGGTAATATTATACCCTCCAGTGTAGCCGTGAATATCCAAAACTTCACCGCAAAAGAATAGTCCAGGCAGCAGCTTGGATTCCATTGTTTTTGGGTATATCTCCTTTAAGTGGATTCCTCCCCCAGTAACGAAGGCTTCTTTGAGCGATCTTGTTCCGTCTGCACGGAAGGTAAAAGCCTTCATTAGCCCGCACAAATTGCTTAACATGCCTTTGGGGAAATGGTGGAACGTGAGGTCATCGCTGATCTCCGCGCGTTTCATCATTAAGGGAATCATGCGTTCGGGAACCCATGTTTTCAATATGTTTTTGACAGCCTTGCGGGATTCTTGTTCCAATACCTGTTGAACCTGGGTTTCCAATGCACCAGCGGACAGCTCAGGAAACAGATCAATGCTCATAATGACCTGTGGATTTCCAGACTTCATCTGAACCTTGCGTATAAACTGGCTGCAACGCAGTGCAACTGGCCCAGACACCCCAAAATGCGTGAAGATCATATCCCCGCGATGGGAGATCACGGGTTTTCCTTTGGCATCGATAACAGATAAAGCGACATCCCTCAAGGATAAACCTTGCAATTCTTTGGATTGAATCCAACTCTCCCCAGACACAATAGGCACTTCAGTTGGATATAACTCTGTAATCGTATGACCGGCAGCTTCGGCCCAGGGATAACCATCTCCGGTTGATCCGGTTTGAGGTACGGATTTGCCGCCGGTAGCGATGATGACAGAGCGCCCAAGAATGGTTTTACCAGATATCAATTTAACACCCTGTACCTGCTGACCATTCTGAATAATTTCCTTGACCGGTTCTTTGGTGCGAATCTCAACGCCGAGGGAGACAATCTTGCCAACCAGCGCATCCACGACTGTTTTCGCTTTATCGGTTACAGGGAACATTCTGCCGTTGTCTTCTTCTTTCAGGGCAATTCCGAGATTCTCGAAGAAACGCATGATCCCCAGGTTGTCCAGATTCTGAAATGAACTATATAAAAAGCGGCCATTACCCGGAATATGCCGGATGAGTTCATCCGTTTCCTTGGCATTGGTTACATTGCATCGACCTCCGCCAGAGATGCCGAGTTTACGACCCAGTTGATCTCCTTTATCCAGCAGAAGCACGGAGGCTCCATGCTCGGCAGCTGCAACGCAAGCCATCAGGCCCGCAGATCCTCCACCAATTACAATGACATCATACATACGTTATTACCCTCTTTTTTCATTGATTTTGTCTGTTTTACGTAAAACGTGTCTACTCCTGCCTTTTTCTGAAATATAATGGAGTTAGGAGAAGTTCTATTATGCAGTCTTAAGGGATATATTGTAATATACTGTCGCCTATGTTTTAATCAGAAATACATGAGGGAATGTGCAGGCAGAGGAGGAGATGACGTTGTGGTTGCGTTAAAGGACATTCTTTTACAAGTACTGCTGGCAGGGTCGGCGGTATTCCTGATTCCCTTATTCCATCTGGGTCTCTCCAGGCGGGCTATTGCCAAAATGGAACATGCCGGAACGATACAACCTGGTTT
Source organism: Paenibacillus sp. LS1 (assembly GCF_026013365.1). Classification (GTDB taxonomy): domain Bacteria; phylum Bacillota; class Bacilli; order Paenibacillales; family Paenibacillaceae; genus Paenibacillus. Next base: position 81,030 of record NZ_JAPDOE010000017.1, on the reverse strand, counting down.
TGCTGTGACAAGTGTCGCGAGCATGCTACTGTGTTTGCTGTTTGCACTTTATGCGAGTCCAGTGGCTGTACCCATATCATTAAGCATCGTACCTGTGATACTTGTTATTTTGTATTGTAAGTCCGCTATAGGCTTAACGCTGTCCATTCTACATATTCTCTTCTATTTTCTTTTTGCGCATCCCTATGATCTGTACGGATTTCTCCTTCATACGGGCATTCTTCTCTATCCTATTGTATGGTTGTCTGCCAAACGATTCAAGCATAATACACCTTCGCGCAAAATGACGATCCTGATCACCCTGATTGCAATGGAACTGATTGTAACGAGTCTGTTGTGGATCGCATTCCATCAGAATGACTCCACATACTCTGCGACCTACATGATATTCACAGCACTTGGATATACTGCTGGAGCCATTGTTGCGGGAAGTCTGAGTCTGCTATGGCTGGAACGGATGAAACATTATCGTGGGCTGGAGCAGCATCTCTCGGAAGTTCACCACCAATACATAACGGAAACGGAGAAACTTCATCAGATTCTGAATGCAGTTCCTCTCTCCATTGCCACTGTAGATAAAGAAGGCACGGTCATGTTCGTCAATGAGATGATGGAACAAACAGCGAGAGATCAGTTACCTTGTACCTCCACGCCTGATCTTATCGGACAGCCTGCAAGTCAATTTGTTGAACAAGGTCAGGCGGACAAGATGGATAAAAGCATTCGCAGAGCCGTCGTTCATGGTGAGATTAGTGGGTTGACCGTTCGTTACGGTGCACACGTATTTCAGTCCCGAACCGTGCCGATCTATGCCTTTTCAACAGAGACTGCAAGAGAAGTTACGGGGGCCATGCTGATTATTCAGGATATCACGGAGCTTGAGATGTTGCGAAGTGAGCTGGATAATGTGGATCGTCTCAGTCTGGTAGGGCAGATGGCTGCAAGCATTACGCATGAGGTGCGCAATCCAATGGCGGTTGTCAGGGGCTTTCTTCAACTCATGCAGGAAAAGAGTCCGGAATCTCTGGATCACTATTACCGGATCGTTCTGGAAGAGCTGGACAGGGCGAACAGTATCATTAATGATTTCTTGTCTCTGGCTCAGAATCGCATTGCGGAGAAAGAGGAATCCCAGCTGCATGATATCATTCATGAACTGAGTCCATTGTTATGGGCGGATGCGAACCTGCGTGGTCAGAGCATCGAACTCATGCTCGCCCATGATGTGCCGAAGTTGAATCTCAATTCAAAGGAGATCAAACAGGTGGTGTTAAACCTGGCCCGTAACGGGATGGAAGCCATGAATGAGAAAGGCGTGCTTACGCTGGAGACGCGGATGGTAGATGACAAGGTGGAGCTGTGTGTACGTGACACAGGGCCGGGTATACCGAGGGTGAAGAAGGAGAAGCTATTTGAACCCTTTTACACGACAAAAGCTAAGGGAACCGGACTCGGATTGTCCATGTGTCTAAGTATTGTGGAACGACATAACGGAACCATTACCGTGGAATCGGAGGAAGGTCAGGGGACTACCTTCAAAGTGGCATTTGAACAATAGGCACTCAGCATATTTTGCCAGACGATGAGACATAATATTATGGAAGAAGCCTTTCCGCAGGCGGTTTCTGAATCTTGCTTTCATTGCTTATGGATGTATAATAGGAATAGCACATCATTACATCCATAATTTTCGATATGAGTGTAACGTTGTTTTGGATAGCTATTCGCCTCTAATTCTAACGAGATTATAGAACAACCATTTATAAGGAGTGAAACCGAATGTCAATGTCATTTGATCAATACATGAAAGATATGGTTCAACCGATGCGGGATGATTTAACTCGTCTAGGAATCCAGGAGTTGCGTACTCCTGAAGAAGTGGAAGCAAGTCTTCCGGATGCAAAAGGAACAGCGCTGGTTGTCATTAACTCTGTCTGCGGATGTGCCGCGGGTCAATGTCGCCCAGGTGTGTCCCAAGCACTTCAGCACGATATTACACCGGATCACCTGTACACTGTATTTGCTGGTCAGGACAAAGAAGCAACTGCAAAAGCACGTGAATTCTTTGCACCGTATCCTCCATCTTCACCGTCCATCGCTCTGATGAAAGACGGAGAACTCGTTCATTTTATCGAGCGTCATCAAGTGGAAGACCGTTCTGCAGAGGATATTGCGGCTGATCTCAAAAGTGCATTTGACCGTTACTGCCGTTAATTCGCTCCAATAGAACGCCCCGCCTTTCGGATCACCGATGCCGGGGCGTTTCATTTTGGATAGATAAGGTTATTGAACCATTCGGACCTTTCAAGCTGGACATCAAATTTCATTCATTTAGAAACGGGGTGTGTGAACGATGAGTTTGCAACAACAGATCATCGCTGAATTGAAGGTTAAACCAAGCATTAATGAGGAAGAGGAAGTACGCAAGCGTGTTGATTTTCTGAAGACATATGTGAAAAATGCAGGTGCCAAGGGCTTGCTGATTGCGATCAGCGGCGGTATTGACAGTGCAGTGGCTACGGCGCTTTGCAAACAAGCGACGGACGAGCTTACACAAGAAAACAATCAAGAGTACAAAACTCTTGGTGTATTCCAACCTTATGGTGAACAAGCCGATATCGACCACAGCTACGCTGTAGCGAAAGCATACGATCTGAAGCATGTCGTGGAAACCAATATCGAAGATGCAGTTAACGAGATTGCGCTGGAAGTGGAGCAAGGTTTCAAATCCTTGGGCAGTCCACGCCATATGACTCACCAAGGTAAAGGTAATGTTAAGGCGAGAACTCGTATGGTTATGCAATATGCGCTTTCGTTTGAAGAAAACCTGCTCGTTGTAGGTACGGATCACGCATCCGAAGCCATCACGGGATTCTATACCAAATGGGGCGACGGTGCTGTGGATATTACACCACTGAGCACCCTGAACAAACGTCAGGTACGCCAGCTGGCAGCATATCTTAACGTTCCACAAGCTATTTTGGACAAGGCACCATCTGCAGGACTATGGGAAGGTCAGACGGACGAAGATGAGCTGGGAATTTCGTATGAAGCGAACAGCGACTATCTCGAAGGCAAGCAGATCGATCCGGCTGCACAAGAGCGCCTTGAAGCGTTCTATACGCGCACACATCACAAACGCAATGCCATTCCGGGTATCTAATACGTTTGGATGAGCATGATGTTATAAGCTGTTAACACCAACATTTGAAATATCGTCCCCCTTAGGGAATGCGAAAAGAGTCACTGCGTGAGCAGTGACTCTTTTTGTTGTGTGGAGTGAGAACACAGCCCAATTTCAGATGACTACTAATGGTGAAGATGAGTTAGTTACTCCATGTCTTGATCTGTTGCAGGGTTTGGCTGATGGCTTGTTCCAGTTGCGGAGTGGTTTCTTTGAATGGGTGTACGGTATTAAAGGTGTGGTTTCCCTCATTAATCTGGTGCCATGGGATATCAGGACGGGCTTGAACTAGTGCGGCAGAACCGTCACGCAGACGCTGTGGATCTTCTGTTCCCTGAATGAGTGCGACTCGCACAGGTGAAGAAGCCAAGCGGTCAATGATAGCGTAACGTTTGCTATGCTTGTCCAGGTCTTCCAGAATAGACACATCCAGTGGCATCTGCTGGCCTGTACGTCCGTTAACGACATGGCTGCGACCATGCGTACGCATTTCTTCTTTTTGCTCCGTTGTGAAGAGATCCAGATTGGTTACACCATTCCAGGAGATTACACCTGCTACCTGTTCGGGGTGGTCCAATGCATAGACGAGACTTACGCCAGCACCGCGGCTATGTCCAACCAGGTATACAGGAAGTCCAGCGAGTTCAGGTTGTGTAGCTACATGATCGAGTACTAGGGTCAGATCAGCAAGCTCCCGGCTGTACGTATTCACTGCGAACTTTTCAAGTTCAGAGAATTGCTCCAGATATTCGCCAATACCGTTGTGAGAGAAATTGAAGGTTAGCACATGATGCGTCTTGCTTAGCTGTGAAGCTGCATAGGGGAACATGCCCCAGTCTTTGAAGCCTTTGTATCCGTGAGCCAGAATGATGACCCCTTGAGCGGGTTGTTGTGCAGGGAAAAAGTCCCCGCGAATGATAGCATCTACGTCAGTGGGCAATTCAAAAGTTATAGGCATTATTCAAACCTCCTAAGAGTTTCAGACGATTCCTGATTCATATTTTAGCATAAATGGGAATGCGGATAGGTACTCGCTTCTGGACGTCCCTCCTGCTACAATAGAATACGTGTTCGGAGAGTTACGGATCATGTGATTGAATGGAGATCTTTTACAGTATAAAAGATTAAGCGGGTGAAGCGTTGATGATATATGGTATAGGCAATGATGTGCTGGAGATTGGACGTATGCGCAAGCTGCTGTCCGGTCGCTATGCGGAAGCTTTTATAAAACGAATTTTAACGCCAGCAGAGCGGGAAATCGCGGCAGAGCGGGGGAAACGGATGACGGAGTTTGTATCCGGTCGATTTGCAGCGAAAGAAGCGGTGTCCAAGGCGTTTGGCTGCGGAATTGGTGGCATTATGGGTTTCACTGACATTGAAGTGCTGCCTGATGAGACAGGACGTCCGGTGGCATCGCTGTCCAGTCAGGCTTGGGAACGACTGCAGTTGCCATACGACAAACAATATGACATTCATTTGAGTATTACGCATCAGACGGAATTGGCAGCGGCCTTTGCGATCGTAGAACAGCTGGAAAAGTAGTTAGCTTGGCAATAGGAGAGGACGGAAATATGGGTTTACAGGAACAGAAACTACATTTCAGCGTAAATTTGCTGGACTGGTATATGATCAACCGACGGGATTTGCCGTGGCGTCGCCACAACAATCCGTATTTCACTTGGGTATCGGAGATTATGCTTCAGCAGACACGGGTCGATACGGTGATTCCTTATTTTAATCGTTTTATTGGGAATTTCCCGACCGTGCAGGCGTTGGCGGAGGCGCCGGAGGAGGATGTCCTGAAAAATTGGGAGGGTCTCGGCTATTACTCCCGTGCCCGTAATCTTCAGACGGCTGCGAGACAAGTCATGGAGCTGCATGGAGGCGAGATGCCGCAGGACAAGCAGGCTGTCTTTGCATTAAAAGGGGTGGGCCCGTATACTGCCGGGGCCATCCTCAGCATTGCCTTCAACCAGCCGCAGCCTGCGGTAGATGGCAATGTCATGCGGGTCCTGTCCCGATACTTCCTCATCGATGAGGACATTATGAAGGGCAGCACCCGGGTGTTGATGGAAGAGCTCGCAGGAGAGCTCATTCCGGAAGGGCGGGCGCGTGATTTCAATCAGGCGCTGATGGAGCTTGGCGCGCTGGTGTGCACGCCCAAAGCGCCGCATTGCCTGACTTGCCCGGTCATGGAGCAATGTTCCGGCCGTATCGCCGGGAGAGAGCTTACACTGCCGGTCAAGACCAAGGCGAAGCCGCCGCGCCCTGAGCAGCGGCTGGTCGCGATTGTGGAGGGCCGCGGTGATCATCGCGGCCAAGTGCTTGTGCGCCAGCGCCCAGACACGGGCCTATTGGCCCGCATGTGGGAGCTGCCGCATGTGCTGGCGGCGCCCGCCGCAGCCAGCAAGAAGGCGGCGCCGCTGGCGGATGAGCCGGCCATGGCATTGCTGGCCGGCAGTCTATGGGCGGAAGGCTTCGCTGCCCGCCCGGAAGGGCTGGCTACCCATGCGGAGCATGTGTTCAGCCACATTGTCTGGAGCCTGCAGGTGTACAAGTGTACCGAGCAGGACCAGAGCAGTGAGCTTCCGCTGATCGCATTGGAAGCCAGAGCCGCCTACGATGCACAGGCGGCAGCAAGGGAGGATGCAGCCTCATCATCAGCTGTGTCACCTGATTCAGGCACAACGCATTTATCGCAGCCAGGCATTCCTCATGCACAGAACATCTCAACATCGCTTAACGATGGAGAGCTGTTGGCAACATCTGACGTCAGTGACCCCGCGCTGAGCACGCTGACATTGACAGGTAAAGGCGATGGCTTGACCTACCGCTGGATCGGTCCGGAAGATATGGACAAGATGGCATTCCCTAATATCTTTCTGAAGCTGATCAGCAGTTATTTTGCCGGGGCGTATGATCAAGTGAATGATTAAATGGGGAGCTAACGAATAACTATAGCGATAGCAAAAAGAGAGCCTGATCACGGTCACGATGACCGAATCAGGCTCTCTTTTTATGTTAACTGTTGCATGCTAACAATCTTATTTTGCAGAAGCGTAACGTTTGTTCACTTCATCCCAGTTGATTACATTCCAGAAAGCGGCGATGTAGTCAGGACGTTTGTTTTGGTAGTTCAGGTAGTAAGCGTGCTCCCATACATCCAGACCCAGAACCGGAGTCAGACCTTCGAAGAGAGGGCTGTCTTGGTTAGGTGTGCTAGTGATGGACAACTTGCCATCTTTACCAACTACGAGCCAAGCCCAGCCGGAACCGAAGCGAGTTGTAGCTGCTTTAGCGAAATCTTCTTTGAATTTGTCATAGCCACCCAGTTCGCTATCGATAGCTGCTGCGATATCGCCTGTAGGAGCGCCGCCGCCGTTAGGTCCGATGATTTCCCAGAACAGGCTGTGGTTAGCATGTCCACCACCATTGTTGCGAACCGCTGTGCGGATGCCTTCTGGTACGCTGTCAAGGTTAGCAATCAGATCTTCCAAGCTTTTTTCTTGCAGTTCAGGAGCGCTTTCCAGAGCTGCGTTCAAGTTGGTTACATAAGTATTGTGATGGCGATCGTGGTGGATTTCCATCGTTTTTGCATCGATATGTGGTTCCAGTGCGTCGTTAGCGTAAGGAAGTGCTGGTAATTGAAAAGTCATAATGAAATACCTCCTGAGATTTTAAGTTTTTTGAACAGGTACATATGTAATAATACCCTTGCCACTAATATTAAACCGCATTCGGGCTAATTAAGCAACATTTTTGTTTATTAAGTCCCCCGAGGCGTTGATCTAATGATGGGCCAGAGATAACAAACATATTTTACCCTTTATGAATATTTTTATGTGAAATTAATAGAAATAAAAGCAAAATTATGACGTTTATCGATGTAAACGATTACAATTAAGCGCTTTCAAAAGAAAATGCGTGTTTTATGGAGTAAAGTATGGTTTAATTGACGAAGAAGCGGTATTTTCTCGTTTTTTGTCATTATATGAACATTGGGTTTTTGGTAAAAGGGAATTCCTTTTTGTAAAAAACCTCATCTAAGCTAACGAAAAGGGAGATTTAAGACATGCACGTTCGTTCCTTTCAGTTGAGTGATGCAAGCCAGATGACGGAGCTTCTCCAGGTTGCACTATCGGAAGAGTGTTATGAGAACACGATGGGCCCGTTTGCCCGTCAATTGTCATGGGATTCTGACCTGATCATGGTTGCGGAAGAAGAGGGAGACCTCGTCGGCGCTTTGATCGGTACGATTGATCACAATCAGGGTTGCATCTATCGTATTGCGGTCCATCCAGACTATCGTCGCCGCGGAGTCGGCAAAACACTTGTCGAGGCCATGGAACAACGGTTCCAGCAGCGTAAAGTCAGCCAAGTATGGGTGGCGGGTGATGAGCACAACAAAGTAGCCATGCCTCTATATGAAGCAATGGGTTACGGTGCCAATCAGATTATGAGCGCTTTCCAGACTCTTAGTATTTTGTCCAAAGCTTAGTTTGCATGTTTAAAAAGAAATAAAAAAGATGTTCATTTCATATTAGGCATATCTCTTAGCGTGTAAGAACGTGAGGGATGTGCCTTTCTATTTATATGAGCGTTTTTCACGAAATATTCCTCCTGTTTTCGCATTTTGGGAACACGCTTCGGTGTTTCTGAATTCGATTAGATCACTGCGCCTAACCCGGCTATATTCACGGTATTCAAGGTGTTGGTGCTCATAACCAATTGTTTCACTCTCCCAAATGAAGTAGACTGAAAGGGAGTATGAACACCCATTCTACACGTTTAATTCAACTAATTGATAAACGAGGTGTCCCTTTGAATTCCAATAACCTTTCAATGGAACATGTGACTTCCGAGGAACATAACGAACCGCCAAAGCCTGAACAACCGGGGAAATCCTGGGTATCCGAGCTGTGGGACTGGGTCAAAACGATAGTTGTTGCTTTTGTAATCATGATGCTGCTGAACCTGTTTGTATTCAACCTGTCGATGGTTAAGGGACAGTCCATGCAACCGACACTGGTTGAGCGAGATCGCCTTTTCGTGAACAAAATTGTATATCATCTGGGTACACCTTCCCGATCCGATGTGATTGTACTTCGTGATCCAAGTGAAGGCGTGGAGAAGAAGGATTTTCTGGTGAAACGGATCATTGGACTTCCGGGAGATACAATTGAAGTTAAGGATCACCATCTATATGTGAACGGCGAGCAGCAAGCGGAAACGTATACTGATATTGAAGTGCAAGACCCGGATTTTGGCCCAATTACACTGGAGCCGGATCATTTCTTCGTGATGGGGGATAATCGTCATGAAGGGAAAAGTAAGGATAGCCGAGTATTTGGCAGTATCACATCTGATGAAATTGTAGGCAAGGCTGAATTTATTTTCTGGCCATTCTCTGAGTTGAAGAAATTGTAAAATGATTACAGGACAACAACTTCAGAGCGCATTTTGCGTTAAAACATATAGACTCGTTCCGTTTGAATTCAAGTATGCAAGGCATATATAGAAATTAACGCCTGTCCTCTTACGTGAGGCGGGCGTTCACTATTTACGGAATAAGTGTCGGAAGAAGAGAGGAAAGAGAAATGACGAGCGTACAGACCGGGGCAGCACATGCAGCCTCCGTATGGGAAAAGTTAAAGCAGGAGATCAAGGCAGCTGGCCCCGGACTGGGCATTGATGATATCGGATTCGCTTCGGCAGAACCCTTCGTAACGCTAAAATCCATACTGGAACAGCATCGGGCGAAAGGGTACGAGTCCGGATTCGAAGAGCCTGATCTTGAGAAAAGGGTTCGTCCCGAGTTGAAGGATGGTGAGCCTGCTTCACTCATAGCGATAGCTGTGGCCTATCCATCCAAGATGGTGAATCCGCCGAAGTCGGAGCCGGGAGCCTACCGGGGGATTTTTGCCCGCTCCGCGTGGGGTCAGGATTATCATCAGGTTCTGCGTACAGCGATGGACAAGTTGGTCAATTTTATAAAGGAACGTGTACCTGAAGCCATGATCGAAAGCATGGTAGACACTGGAGCACTGGTGGATCGTGCGGTGTCCCAGCGTGCGGGGATTGGTTTTAGCGCCAAAAACTGTGCGATTATCTCACCTAAATTTGGTTCATGGATTTTCCTTGGCGAACTGGTGACCAATATTCCGTTTCAGCCGGACACCCCTGTGACCGAGGACTGTGGTGAATGTACGAAATGTATCGATGCCTGTCCAACAGGAGCATTAGTGGGTCCGGGACAGTTGAATTCACAGCGGTGTATTTCGTTTGTAACCCAGACGAAAGGGTTCGTGGATGAAGAATTTATGCTGAAAATTGGCAACCGTCTATACGGTTGTGATACGTGTCAGATTGTTTGTCCGAAGAACCGGGGCAAGAACTGGGATCACCATCCCGAGTTTCATCCCGATCCGGAGATTGTGAAACCTCTGTTGCTGCCGTTACTGGATATTGGCAACCGGGAATTCAAGGAACGTTTCGGTCAGAGTTCTGCCGCCTGGCGGGGCAAGAAGCCGATTCAACGCAACGCCGTTATTGCCCTGGGCAATTTCAAAGACAAAAGTGCTGTACCTAAACTTACAGAAGTATTAAAACGTGATCCGCGCCCCGAGTTGCGGGGAACCGCAGCCTGGGCGTTAAGCAGAATTGGAGGAGAAGACGCCATGAGAGCAATTGGGGAAGCTGCCGCTAACGAACAAGATGGGAACGTACTAAGCATGCTGCAGAAGGCCGAGGAGCGACTGAATTCGTCCGAGACCTTACCCAAACAGCCACAGGCTGGGCAAGTGAGTGAGAAGCAGCCAGAGGAACAGAAAGAGCATAATGCTTTACAGGCGTTACAGCAGGAACTGAAAATGGAAGCAGCGACCGAACCGGGGAATGAGCAGTCTGCACAGCCTGCCAAACCGGAAGCCGCAGCGTGGAAACCTTCAGCAGTTACGGGGCTTCATGGTAAGCCTGTATATTACGATGAGGTACTGACACCGATTGGTACACTCACGTTATGCGCTACCGATGAAGGACTGTGTCATATTGATTTTGGTGCCTTTCACGTACGTGAAGCTCACTTGCAACAATGGGCCCGTACCTGGATTGGCGAGTATCGATATGAGAAGAATGAAGAGAAGCTCAGCGAAACTGCAAAGCAGTTACAGCAGTATTTTGCAGGGGAGAGAAAAACGTTCGATTTGCAGCTTGATCGGCTTGGAACACCATTCCAGCTACAAGTATGGCAAGTTCTGTCCGATATATCTTATGGAGAGGCCTCATCACACCAACAGGTTGCGGAAATCATCGGCAGGCCCAAGGCTGTTCGTGCAGTTCTGGACGCCATTAGCAAGAATCCGATTCCGATTATTATTCCCTGTCACCGCATCAGCGGTAAAGACGGCACCCTGGTGGGTTATGTAGGCGGTCTGCAAACCAAGGAGCAATTGCTCGCATTGGAGCAGCAATCGTAAGAGCGGGGGACGTTCATGAAGTATGTAAACGTGGAGAGCGTGGAAGCGGGGGAGCTTCTGGGCAAGACGGTATATTCCAGTAACGGTACGGTACTGTTATCTGCCGGAGTCCAGCTCACCGTATATATGGTCAATACGCTGAAGCGTATTGGCGTGACCATGCTATACATCCAGGATGAAGCGTACAAAGACGTGGATACAGAAGACATTCTGGATGAAACCACGAAACGGGCAATAATTAACGAAATGAGTGTTACACTCGAAGCGGTTCGTTCCGGGAAGGATTGGAGTCCCAGAAAGGTCGCCCTCAGTATAGATAAGTTGCTGAACGATGTACTGAACGGGCGTGAACTGCTTGTGCAGCTCACCGATATTCGCACCAAAGACAATGCTCAGTATGTTCATGCAATGAATGTGTGTTTGTTGTCTTCGGTTATCGGTATGAATATGGGACTCAACTACAATCAACTGAAGGATCTTGCTGTGGGAGCACTGTTACATGATATTGGAAAAGTTGGGGAAGCTCCCGGCAGTAGTTCTGCCGCCAATACTTCGCTGCATCACACGTGGCGTGGATTCGAAGTGATTAAGAACAAACGGGAGTTCAGTCTGTTGGTTGCTCATACAGCGCTGCAACATCATGAACATGTGGACGGTACAGGCATGCCCAGGGGTATCAAGGGAAATGATATCCATCTGTTTGCAAGAATCGTTAGTGCGGCTAACATCTATGATAATCTCATTAATGGGTTATCGAGAGACAGTCTGTTGCCACATGAAGCTTGTGAAGAGATGATGGCGCTGTCTGGTACCAAGCTGGATCGGGACATTCTGATTGAGTTCAATAAGAGTGTATCCGTGTATCCCAATGGCACAGCTGTACGACTGTCTACCAAAGAGACAGGAGTCATTGTGCGTCAGCATCGGGGATTGCCAGGCAGACCTGTAATCAGGGTGGCGCGTGGTAGTACACGTTATTCTCTGGATGTGGTTGAAATTGATCTGGCTCAGCATACAACCGTTTTCATTGAAGCTGTCATGAGTTAGCGTGCAGGCAGTTAAACTGGAAAATCCGTTTGCTCAAGACGTGCGGAAATGCTATGATACTTTCAGGAAATCCGGTCTGTGTCAGGTTTGCAACGTGAACGTTGAACATCATGGAGTGACACGGATTATCAGGCTTTTTAGAATGCATACAGAGGTGTCTAAGAGATGGATATTGTAATACCGATTATTACATTGGTTGTTGGTCTGGTCGGGGGATTTTTCATCGGGGTGTTCTACTTGCGTAAACAACTTGAGAAAATGCAAAGCAATCCGGACATGCTTCAGAAAATGGCGAAGCAAATGGGCTACAACCTGAATGGCAAGCAAATGCAGCGTGCCCAGCAGATGATGAAGAACCAGCAGCCAGGAGCGAAAATGCCTCAGCCGCAACAACATCCTGCGCGTAAAAGTTCGGGCCGCCGAAAATAATAGCAGTGAGTGACTGCTTAAAGTGCGCGTTCAAAAAGTTGGGTCGGACTTTTTGAACAACCTCTTACAGTAGTGGTTTGAAAGGAGGCGTTCGGCAGTGGCTGGCGTTAAAGATTATATGAATTCAAAAGTATCCGACAATCGGGAGAAGATCGAGTATCATGTAGAGCAGATCCTGAAGTTGATCGGAGAAGATAGTACACGTGAAGGGCTGCTTGAAACGCCTGCACGTGTGACCCGAATGTATGAAGAAATTTTTGGTGGATATGAAGTAGACCCGCGCGATGTGCTCGGTGTCACGTTTGACGAGAATCATGAAGAACTGGTTATCGTTAAGGATATTGTCTACTACAGTCAATGTGAGCACCATATGGCGCCGTTCTTCGGCAAGGTGCACATTGGCTATGTACCAAGCGGCAAGATCGTCGGTCTGAGCAAAATGGCTCGTCTGGTCGAAGCGGTAACGCGTCGCCTGCAGGTTCAGGAGCGCATTACTTCACAGATCGCTGACATTCTGACAGAGGCCGTTGAGCCTCACGGAGTTATGGTCGTCGTGGAAGGCGAGCACTTGTGCATGTGTTCCCGCGGCGTGAAGAAACCGGGAAGCAAGACGGTAACGTCTGCTGTACGTGGTTCTTTCCGTGAGAATCCGGCACAACGTGCTGAGTTCTTGTCACTGGTGAAAGACTAAGATCAGGTATGTCCACTCGTCGGACAAGCCGGATGAGCAGCTTCCTTTGGTTTTGGAAACAGCAGTTTCTGAAGCCATTGGATGTGATATAAATAAGCCGTGTTCCCTGGGGAACCGGCTTATTTATATATGGCGTTGTCATTCCTATATACTGAATACATACGAATTCGTTAGCCGGAGGTAATGGAACGATGAGTGTACCTTCCCAATCAGATCAACCGGTTCAGCCGGAAAAGGGACCACAAGCAGATCAACATACTACATTGCGTCTGCAAATCTGGGAGACACCGCTCATGCGACAAAGCAGCAGTGTGCTTGAAGCTTTTGCATGGGAAGAAGTCATGTGTCGGCGGGTTGGAGCAGGGCATCTGCCTGTTGCACATATATGGAGACACCCAGATGCCTTTGTAGCGGGTTTGCGCGACCGCAGGTTGCCACAGGCTGTAGAAGCGATGGAACAGATCAGAAGCCAAGGTACAGCGGTCTGTGTTCGTCCTTCCGGTGGAGCGGCCGTACCCCTGAACCCAGGGGTGGTCAATGTTTCGCTGATCCTGCCTAATCCCGGACATGCCATCAATATTCATGATGATTTCCGGGAGATGGCTTCAATTATTGCCGAGTCGCTAACGCCGTGGTCGAATCAGGCGCAGACAGGCGAAGTTCAGGGTGCATTTTGCCCGGGGGATTATGATGTCAGTGTAGGTGGTCTGAAATTCTGTGGTATTGCCCAGCGCAGGCAAGCCAAGGCGTATATCATTACTGCTTTTATCATTGTGGAAGGTTTGGGAGATCATTTGGCAGCAGATGTACGTCGATTTTATCAGCATGCCGCAGGTGGGGCGAGTGATGGATATCCCGATGTTCAGCCTGGCACGATGGCAAGTCTGAAAGAATTGGTAGGTGTACCTTCTGCTGCGGCATATACTGCTGCTCTGGTTCGAACACTGCGCAATCGCTATCCGCAGGCGGAGACCAGCAGGGTGCTTAGTGTTGGATCTGAAGAAGTACGCCTGACAGCTGAGCAGATGAAGCTGCGCTACGATTAGCATTTTTTGCTAGGGCTTGGAATTGGTTAATAGAGATGATATGATGTGATTTCGGAAGGAGAGTGTTAGGATGGACACATTGAGATATACGTATTTATATGAGGTTGTATCAACAGGCGAAAAATCCGAGTTCAGCCAAATGGCAACAAGCAAGGAAGAGGCTGCTGCACTGATCGTTGCACGTATAGCTGATCTGGAGTTTACAGATGAGTCTGATATCAAGCTGGGCGATCTGATCTCCATTAGCAAACAGGTTGGCGACAACTATGTGGCGTGCGAGGGCTGTGCTTCTTAAGTGAGCATTTAGAAATAGGACAGGAAGTCTCTCAAAATACAAGCAAGTCTCTTTTTACAGGAGGCTTGCTTTTTTGTATCAACCCAAAAGAGATATCTTTCAGTCATTCGGCTGGAGATATCTCTTTTTTTCTAAACCATCTAATCCCAAGCTTAATAAGGCGGCCACAACAGCTTGCGTGCAGTTTCGTACCGCTCAGCTACAGCTGGCCAGTAGACGACATTCCACCAGTCTTCAATATACTTTTTACGTTCGTTCTGATGCTTCAGATAGTAGGCGTGTTCCCATACATCCAGTGGCAGGAGAGGAACGATGTCGGACTGGGACAGGTTCTGGTGTTTTTCCGCCTGCAAAATCTCCAAACGGTGAGCTCTCGGGCTCCAGACAAGCATCGCCCAGCCGCTGCCTTCCACTTTGTTCGCGGCTTCCGTGAATTGATTCTTAAACGCTTCATAACTGCCGAAATCGCGCTTAATCTGCTCTGCGAGCATGCCGGAAGGTTTACCGCCGCCAGCAGGGTTCATAATCGTCCAGAAGATCGTATGAAGATAGTGGCCTGCCCCGTTAAAGGCAAGTTCACGTTCCCAATGCTTTATGAGTTCAAAGTTATTCTTTTTTCGAGATTCCGCCAGCTTCTTCTCCGCTACATTTAGTCCATCCACGTAGGATTGATGGTGTTTGTCATGATGGATACGCATCGTCAGCTCATCAATATGCGGCTCCAGCGCATTGTACGCATAGGGGAGGGGCGGGAGTGTGTGCCCACCAATGGGCACTGGCTTTTCTTTGACCTGAGGTGAGGTAGAGACAGGCTGGCTCGGAGCACTTCCACTGGGTGAAGTCTGAGCTGCTGCGGATTGGATCTGAGCCGAAGCAGCGGGTGCATTTCCATTTCCCTCTGGGGAAGCGGGAGCTTCTGAGGCTTGGCGATGGACACTTCCAGACCCTGACGTATGCAACGCGTTTTCTAGAAAAATTGACGGTTCCGAATCCGTTTCTCGCAAGATGCCAGGTTGACCGAGTGTATCCAATACACCCAGAAAGTACTCCGATTCGCGGATAAAATGCAGAATGAGCACTTTGGCAAGCGGAACAGCTTGCACAGCAGTACTTTGCTCCAGAAGAACATACAGCTGTTTGATGAACTCTCTCGATTGCTGACGAGCTGCGACCACAAGTTGATCGATACAACGGATGATGTAAGGAGCGGGTGGATGGGTTGCGGGCAATAGTTGTTTTAAAATCTGATTCGCTACTCGCTCGCTGTTTGCAAAGATAGCCTCCCATTCCTCCAATACCTTGACGTATGCGGGCTCCAGATCAGGAACGAGTGCACGAATAACGAGCGTATGCTCTTTCTCCTGCTCCTTCCAGAAACGAATTTCCTCCAATATCCGCAGAGGCAGCAGGTGACCATATTCATACCAGTTCATATACGCGAGACCTCCTTCAGATGAATTCCAACATGTAAAAATAGTTCATACAGGCAAACTAATCCGACAAATGATCTATGCGTTCAGACCGTCTGTTCATGCGTCCCAAGAGTATATTCCGCGAGCCTGTTGTCCTATGAGTGCAAAAAAAAGAGCCCCTGAGGGCTCTGGAATCAACGAAAAGTTTAATGATTAAAATTTGGTTATTGTCCACTATTGGTGTTTTCCACATCGTCACTGCTTGTCTTCGTTACATGACTCAGGAAAGTTGAGACACGGCGCAGGTATTCTTTCGGATGCTCTCGGAAAATAAGTTCATGATGTGCGTCCTGGACAATCCATACGTCCGAATACAGATTAGTCTGGTTGGCAGCGAGCTGCTCTGCAATCGGGTAAGGGGCTTTCTCGTCCTCTGTACCATGGATGAAGAAGATCGGGAACGGATAGTCCTCTTTTTTCACTTCCTGATATGGAATCTGTTGCAATCCGGTACCATTCAGAACAGGGAACAACAGTTTCATGATCTCCAGTGTAGGCTGACGCGGGAGATCGATCTGGTTGTGAATGTTGTGGTACAGCGTGTCTGGCTCCAGCAGGAACGCACTGTCCAGGATCATCGCATCCACTTCCTTCGTAATCAGCCCGGTTTGTAGCGCTGTACCGGCACCCATGGAGAAGCCCCAGACAACCAGTTCCTGTGCACCGCGCTGCTTGGCAAACTGGATCGCACCCAGCAATTGCTGTGACTCAGCTTTGCCACCTGTAGCTACAGCTTTGTTCACTTGGGAGGCGAAACCATAATCGAACATCACTACGTTGAATCCGAGTTGATGGGCATAGTGGGCCAGATCATACATGGGTACCCATGTTTCTTCCCGGTTGGCACCGTAGCCGTGACTGAAGATAATCGTTTTGCTCGCGGCATTGTCAGCCGGAATATACCATCCCTGCATCGTCCGGCTGCCATCTGCTGCCGGGAACGTGATATCTTCGTACTTCATGTTCTTGGCTTGCATCGGATTGGAGAAGACCGGCGCTACCGTTGGATTGGATAATACCCATGCGATATAACCATGCAGTGCAATAAAACAAAACAGTAGAAAAAATACAACGGAGAGCAGCAACGCTACGATAATATGTTTGAACCGAATCAGCCTCGGTGATAGCGAAGAGGGCAGATCGGACACTTTTGTTTGCAGCGGGGCTTCGCTCTGGGATGTTGGATACATGAATGCCCCTCCTTTGAAGTTCAGTTGAAGATAACAACGACATGAAAAGAGAATTGCGTTTATTTCAGAGCCTGCTTCAGAGCGATATCTTAATGTAATATATCTTTATCGTATGTTCCAATATAGTCAAAGTCAATTGATTGAGGGCATTTGTTACGCAATTGTTATATAGTTCTTAAGATATATGGGTAACATTACCTTAGTGTGCAAATTACAGGGGATTAAGTCTTATAAAAAGGAAGAATTTACACGTTGGCCTGTTCTGAATTTGGCTCTTTTTGGTTTACAGATGAGACCGTTTCTCATATAATTTATGTAACCAAGTTTCATGTGATGAAACATGAGGAGGGCATTATGCCATGGAAGATCGTAAGTTAACCGTCCGGGCTGTGGAACGGGCGCTGGATATATTATTATGCTTTACCACACGCAGTGATCTGGGACTCACCGAGATTGCCAGCCAGATTGGTTTGCACAAAAGTACAGTGCATCGCCTGATGGCGACGCTGGAGGATCGAGGGTTCGTGATCCGGGATGCGGCAACGGAGAAGTACCGACTTGGCATCCGAATCTGGGAGCTGTCAGCTCATATGTCCCGCAGTGATGATCCGGCTATTCTATTGCTGCCTGCGATGGAGCGACTGAGAGATCGATTGGGGGAGACGGTAAGTCTGTATCTGCGTGATGGCAGTGAACGGATTCGGATTCAGGCGGTGCAAAGTGATCAGGCGATCCGCCGTGTCGCTCCTGTTGGCGTTAGACTCCCGTTGTCTGTGGGGGCTTCCAGCAAAGTCCTGATGGCTTTTGCCACGGACGAGGATCGTGAAGAACTGATGAATGGACCGGAATGGCCGGTGTTTATTGATCCGGCGGTGTATTTGGCGCAGATGGGAGACATCCGGGATAACGGATATGCCACAAGTTATGAGGAACGTGAGCCGGGGGCTGCCGCGGTATCGGTACCGATTATGGATCGCAGAGGCAATATTGCTGCTGCCCTCTCGGTATCGGGACCTGTCAGTCGACTTTCACAGGAGACTTTGCATGAATATGCACCTGTATTAAAGGAATCGGCTACGCAGATGGGGCTCATGTTATCCTGATGTTGATGTAAGGTTCGTCTCCAATGGAGTTTGATCTTTTGGAATATAAAGGTTGTTTTTATGTTCCGGTTGCGCTAATCTGTTATGGACGGCCCATCGGGGCCAGCTTCATTGAATATGAATTGCGGCGTGTGTATGCCGTAACTTGTTAACGTTACTGGGGGAGTCCGAATTGTCCGGACTGAGACGGAATCGCATGAGATTCCGGACCCTTTGCACCTGATCTGGATCATACCAGCGTAGGGAAGTAATCGGCGATATGACCACAAACACTACATGATGTGACCCTTGCAGTCTCCGTTAAGGAGCTGCATGAAGGTGCATTATTGGTGATGGACATTAAAAGTCGGTTCCTTCGGGGACCGGCTTTTTTATATACAGTGAACGGGCGATATCGTGTGCACCCCGCGGACTTCTTTTTCAGTAACCTGCGAAAGTGGATCAGGCTGAAGAGAGAGGTCACCATAGATCCATGATCTGTGGTAACCTCCGTTCTGTTGTTAACTGTACATGAATGATGTCTCCTCTGGTCTGGCGTAGGATCGCTCTTTCTTCTCTGCATTGCGCATGATTTGGGACAGGTACGTAACCAAGCTAATGATCATACCAACCAAACCAAGCGAACGAACACTGAGGAGGAGACAAGGGAACATGAGTACAGGAAATCAAACGGGACAACAAGCGATGGAACAGGAACATAACGGTCAGCAGGTGGAAAAGGAAACAAGCGCGGCCGGACGGGTTCAGCCCTTTCCGGGTAGCCGTAAAGTTTACATTCAGGGCTCACGGCCGGACATTGCTGTTCCGGAGCGTGAGATAGCCCTTCATGACACGAATACTCCCCAAGGGGTGGAGCATAACGAACCGCTGCGTGTCTACGATACGAGCGGCCCCATGACCGATCCCACATTTCATGCGGATATCCGCGCAGGTCTACCAGCCCTGCGCACTCGCTGGATCACAGAGCGTGGCGATGTAGAAGCTTATCAGGGACGCACGGTTAAACCGGAAGATAACGGCCAGAAGGCTGGCGGGAAGAGAGCCGGAGCTGAAGAGTACCCTGGATTACGAGGCAAACCACTGCGGGCACAGACCGGACGTTGCGTGACCCAGATGCACTATGCGAGGCAGGGAGTCATTACGGCAGAGATGGAGTTCGCCGCTATCCGTGAAGGCGTGGAACCGGAATTTGTGCGGCAGGAGCTGGCGAGTGGACGGGCCATTCTGCCATCCAACATCAATCACCCGGAGAGTGAGCCGATGTTGATCGGTCGTCATTTTCACGTGAAGATCAATGCCAATATTGGTAACTCTGCCGTATCTTCCTCCATCGAGGAAGAGGTGGAGAAGATGACCTGGGCGGTACGTTGGGGATCGGATACGGTGATGGATCTGTCCACAGGCAAAGACATTCATACCACCCGGGAATGGATCATCCGTAATTCACCTGTGCCGATTGGCACGGTACCGCTATATCAGGCGCTAGAGAAGGTGAATGGCGAAGCGGAAGCGCTGACCTGGCAATTGTACCGTGACACGCTCATTGAGCAGGCAGAGCAGGGCGTGGACTACTTTACGATTCATGCAGGCGTGCTGTTGCGTTATATCCCGATGACGGCCAAGCGGATGACAGGCATAGTGTCTCGAGGCGGGTCCATAATGGCGGCATGGTGCCTTGCGCATCATCAGGAGAATTTTTTGTACACCCATTTTGAAGAAATCTGCGAGATTATGAAAAGGTATGATGTGGCGTTTTCGCTGGGAGATGGACTTCGTCCAGGCAGTATCTACGATGCCAATGACGAAGCTCAGATGGCGGAACTGGCTACGCTCGGGGAACTGACGCAGATCGCATGGAAGCATGATGTGCAGGTGATGATCGAAGGTCCGGGGCATGTGCCGATGCATAAGATCAAGGAGAATGTGGACTTGCAGATGGAGATCTGTAAAGAAGCACCGTTCTACACACTTGGGCCGCTAACGACCGACATTGCGCCAGGATACGATCACATCACGTCCGCCATTGGGGCGGCCATGATTGGCTGGTTCGGCACGTCGATGCTCTGTTATGTTACGCCAAAAGAACATCTGGGCCTGCCCAACAAGGATGATGTGCGCGAAGGGGTTATTGCCTACAAGATCGCAGCTCATGCCGCCGATCTGGCGAAAGGCCATCCACGTGCCCAGCGCCGGGATGATGCATTGTCCAAGGCACGCTTCGAGTTCCGCTGGCGTGACCAGTTCAACCTTTCGCTGGACCCGGAACGGGCGCTGTCCTACCATGATGAGACGCTGCCGGCAGAAGGCGCCAAAGAAGCTCATTTCTGCTCCATGTGCGGACCGAAGTTCTGTAGCATGCGCATCACGCAGGACATTCGTGCCTTTGCGGCGGATAAAGGCTTGTCCGAGAATGAGGCTGTAGCAGCGGGCATGCAGGAAAAGGCAGAGGAATATCGGACACGCTCCTAAGCATCAGTACAGCGTAAGCTGGGCAGTCTGAAATCGTTTGAAAGTGAGAATGCTGCGATCTTATGGTTTTCTTCGTGTTATTGAACAGCTTCTTGATACTTTTTATCAGCATTATGGTTGAATGTATAGCAGATGTTTAATAAAATGAATGTAAGTAAACAACAATAAGAGTAGCCAGGCCAATGGCTACTCCTGCACAGCATTTGCGGTGGGTATTCCTCCGAGTGCAGCAAGTTCAGATGAAGTGACCCGTCAGGCCGTCAACCTGTGGCGGGTCACTTCTTTTTACGATCGATGTATGTCAGGAGCGCAATAATTAACATCGCGAACACGATTACGTCGTTAAAAGAGAAGTTCATAGGATCACCTCCCACTGGAGGCAAGCCTATTTCCCACCACAAATTGGCTGTACAAAGTGATTATACCATTTGAAATGCTCTTCTTCGAGAGCATTTTTATTTTGCAAAAGGAGCCAATATATTGGTTTCACATATTTTTAGTAATTGTAATATTTCACTCCAAATACCCAACTACTGTCGGGCCACGCCCAAATTCTCCTCCAAATACGTCGCAAGTGATGAGAGCGGGCTATGGATCGGAATACCGCGATCTATTGTAACCTGTGCGGCAGCGGGAGCCATAGAAAGCTGGGCTGCGATTACCCTTTTACCCGGATACTGTTCAGCAATCTGTTGTAAGCCTTCACGTACCGCTTCGAGGTACCCTTTCTGATCTCCACGCATAATCAACTCAAATGTCCCCGGGATGCACACCGCTTCGGTCTGAGATACCTTGGCGACGTGTAATTGCACAGTCTCATCCCCTTGCTCATGCTGTTGCTGTAACGCCTGATTCACCCGTACCATCGTTCCTTCAACGGTTGCCGGGTTGGTGAACACGATGATGAACTCTCCCGATACTCTCCGCATTTCCTGCAATAGCGGATCATCTATGCCAATCACCGGCACGGTGACCTGTTTGGCTTCCTGCTCCAATACTGTCGCAAACAGGGTACACGTAACCAGAATGGCATTGGCATGACACTCAGCGATCCATTGGAGCGTCTGGGCTACCTTCTCGTGAATAACGACCTCGGAAAAGTCAGCGTCATGTTTAAGACGGTCCAGACCTGGATCGACGTAATGGACCAATTCAACTTCATAAGGAGCAAGCGTCTCTTCAATTAAAGCGATGTTGGAATAATGAGCGTGAAAACAACCAATGGTGATCATGTGCTAAATCCCCTTTACAGTTCGTATATGTCATGGATCTCGTAGATATTTAACCCATTATAGAAACATGACTGAGGACTGTACAGTCGTTTATTGCTCAACGCCAATAACCGCCCTTCCGCCAAGCTGCGGAAAGACGGTTGATAACCGGACTCGAATAAGGTCAGGTGTCCATTTTATCGAAGGGAAGGAGAAGCATTCTTCTTCGCCATTTTTTGCTGTAAAATTTCATGAAAGGATAGACCTTGAGTGTTCTCATTCTCCTTTTTAGGAGCAGTGGTCGCCGTGTTGCGCGGATATTGGTGGTGGTACGGGATCATTTGCTGAATAGGCATGCGGATCATCTTGGTTCCTCCTTTGATGCATTTTTTTGAATTATGTATTTCGACTGGTTATGTTGCCAGGTGCGCATATAGGTACATATGACTTGTTAGACGAAATAGATGACTTTAGAATGTAATTCCAATTGGATTGTAGTGATTTTACCCGGTTTTAAGGAGATGTAAACGTTTTTAGGGAAATTCAGGAGGAAAGGACCTGATTTGAGAGGCTTGATATGGGAGGATCGAATTGGTTGTTATGTGAATAGTCCCAATTTTAAGGAAGTCAATGGTACCCGCATATGAGGCATATTGTCTGGTTGAATAGGTAGGCTACGTGCTAACTAACTTGGTACTATAGGCGGTTGTATCATGGGATAAACATCAAAAAAACCGCCGAGCGAACCCGGCAGCTTGCGTGATATGAAGAAGGATGTGAGGATGCTTTGACCCTGTTTGAGATGCATAGTATTGTCTTTATCTACTTTGGCGAACGGTGATATATATATCCACTTGTACACTTTCGGGATTCAAGCTGCGTTCATCATACAATTCGAAATCTCCTGTGAACGTACGATCGCTTTGTTTGTCCCATGCCCACACGGCTCCCCAAGCTTCGCCAACAACTTCTGCCATCGGTCCTTTTCTGGAAGTGAATACGGCGTAAGTCGCAGGAGGGAGCAGAATATCATTCAATCCTTCAGGTAATGTTTCATCGGAGCTGACCTCATGCCCCACTAGTATGGTGTACTCTCCGGTAATGCCATCCGTGTAATCCGCGTAACAGCCATAGCGAGCAGCTTCGGGTGCAGGGAGGTGCTCTGAGGCAAAATATTTGTTCCAGAGACCCTGAATACAGCCTTTGCCACTGATCTCAATGGCATTGGTTGTGCGGGCGGATATGCCGGCCAGACGTTTGCCTGGGAGTGTGACATAACGAACGGGCTGAGCAGATAACGATGGATTGATTGTAACCTGACCTGGTATAGCAGAAGTGGTAGAGTTTTCAGCCAGAGATTCTGCATGCTGATCCGTTGTATTCGTGCGCCAACGTTTCAAAAAAGGAAGCTGGTTACGCAGCATCGAACGAGCCGATTCTTCGTCCATGCCCTCGTCCTTCAGAATGGCAGTGCACATCTCTGTCATGCCTTCGAGTGAAATACCGGGCTGCTCGAACTTGCCCTCTTTGTAACAATAGATGCAGTATTCGCGGGTTGTGCTTCCATCTGCTTCCGTTCCGAATTGGGCAGGGGTTGTGAGTGGCATTCCGCAGCTTTGACATACAGTGACGTTCATGATTAGTTCCTCCTTGGTTATGTACAGATTGAATATATCTGAAGTATACGGGGAGGAACTGGACAGCTGTCTGTCAGGTTTGAGTTGGGAGGATATAATTTTGTACAATTTGCTCGGCGATACGGCAAATCTCATCTCGAATATGCTGGGGTTCCAATACTTCAACATCTGCGCCAAAGCCCAGAATGAACCCATATAACCAGGAATCGTCGGGAAAAGCGACCTGGCTGATATAATACCCAGTCCCATCAGGGATGACGTTCTCGATCCCAAACCATTCTTCCGCAATATGACGGACGCGAGCATGGAATTTCAAGGTTAACCCAGCCTGATTGTCTGGACGAGTCCATTCCTGCTGCCAGGGTCTGTCCTGTGGGTTAATTACTTTACGCTCGAAGCGCACATCAGCCAGTGTGACATCTTGCATGCGTACGAGTTTGAACATGCGAAATTGATTTCGCTTGTGACAAAAGGCATACAAGTAATAGGAGTGCTTCTTGAGTACGATGGTATGAGGATCGGCAGTTCGATGAGTCTGGGTACCTTCCGCACTGCAGTAGGTAAAGGTGACGGGGCGTAATTGATCCATGCCCTGCTCGATAAGCTGAAGCTTGATTTGCAGGGCTTCGGGATGCGTCCAGGTTGAATAATCGACGATGAAGCGATTGGTATTGGCCTGAAAATCATCATTCTTGGCTTCAGGCACGATACTGCTGAGTTTTTCTACCAGAAGCTCACGGGCCGCATTGGCATGAGAAGTGGATACACTGCGTAAGGCGGTGACTATGGAAGCGAGGTCTTTGTCTGTTAATACGTTTCGATCCAGGCGGTATCCCTCTGCCAGACCAATGCCACCGCTTGCCCCCTGATACGTTACCACCGGAATGCCAGCTTGGCCCAATGTGTCGATGTCCCGATAGATGGTCCGGATCGATACTTCAAACATATCTGCCAAGTCTTTGGCTTGTACCCGTCCACGATTGATTAGCAACACCACGATGGCTAATAAACGCTCCAGTTTCATATGTATGGATTCCTTTCATTGGTTTATCTGTTGGATTCAAATATGTTATATTGTTGAGCATCACACATAGGAGTGGAATAAGCAATGAAGCGAATTACGATTCTGATCGCAGACGATGAAGTTGAGATCGCTGATCTGGTTGCTTTACATTTACAAAAAGAAGGATATCACACCGTTAAGGCCTTTGATGGGAAGGCGGCGGTACAAGCCGTTCAGACCCAAGCGATAGATTTGGCGATTCTCGACATTATGATGCCTGGTATGGACGGGTATGAGGTGACCCGTAAAATTCGGGAGCAGCATCATTTACCGATCATTTTCCTGAGTGCCAAAACGTCAGATATGGACAAAATTACGGGACTCGTGATGGGTGCGGATGATTATATGACCAAACCGTTTAATCCGATGGAGCTTGTTGCCCGGGTTAATTCTCAGTTGCGTCGTTCTCTGCAATTCAGCCAGTCTGTGCCTGTTCAGCGCTCCATTCTGGAGAAGGGCGGGCTCATCATCACGCCGGATCAACATCGCGTTACACTTTACGGCAAAGCAGTGGAACTAACACCGAAGGAGTTCGACATTCTGTATCTGCTCGCGAGTCACCCCAAACAGGTGTTCAGTGCAGAAAACATTTTTGAACAGGTGTGGGGAGAAGCCTATTACGAGAGCGGGAATACCGTGATGGTCCATATTCGGACCCTGCGCAAAAAGCTGGGAGAAGATGTGAACAAGAACAAGTTTATCAAAACCATCTGGGGTGTGGGGTACACGTTTAATGACTAAACGACGAAGAAGTTTTCGTACAACCATGATTATGTTGTTAGGGTTGAGCATGCTTGCCTCGGGCGCAATCACCTATGGAGTTTACAAGCTTATGCAAGCCTATTATTCGGGTGTCCGTGCAGAAGATCAGCTCGCTGAATATCGTCATTTTATGAGAAGTATCGGAGATATCTATTTCTTCCTGATCTTATTTATCCCGCTGGCTATTCTATTTTTCTTCTGGTTTACCAAGCCCTACGCGACGTATTTCAAGGACATTTCTGCAGGGATCAGGCATTTGGCCAATGGGGACTTTCAGCATCGTGTGCAGATCTCCTCCAAGGACGAATTAGGTACGATTGCGGAGGATGTAAATCTGGCAAGTGAGAAGCTACGGGAAGCGGTGGAACGAGGGGATTTTGCTGAAAATAGTAAGGATCAGCTAGTTGTCAATTTGGCGCATGATTTGCGAACACCGCTGACGTCTGTGCTTGGATATTTGGATCTGCTCATGAAGGATGATCAGCTGACGGAGGAACAGATTAGGCACTTTACGTCAATTGCATTCACCAAATCGCAGCGTCTGGAGAAGCTGATTGATGATTTGTTTGAAATCACCCGTATGAACTATGGCATGCTGCCTATAAACAAGACACAGCTGGATCTTAGTGAGCTGCTGAAGCAGATGAACGAAGAACTCTATCCTGTATTTGAGAAGAACCAACTAGTCGCCCGATTAAAAATAGAAACTGAACTTACCATCTCCGGTGATGGCGAGTTGCTGGCTCGTGTGTTCGAGAATCTGCTGATTAACGCTGCACGGCACGGCAAGGATGGCATGTACGTGGATATTAATGGATATCGTGATGCAGAGCAGATCATCATTCAGGTGATCAATTACGGTGGACATATTCGTCAAGAAGAATTACCGCATATCTTCGATATGTATTATACCGGAGATCGTGCCCGGACTCCTCAGGAGGGTGGGACAGGACTCGGCCTGTTTATCGCTCGCAATATAGTTGAGCAGCATGACGGTACGATCTCGGCCAAGAGCGATGTGGTACGGACGTTATTCGAAGTTCGTTTGCCCATATTCCAATAAGATTCACGTCAAATTTAAGAAAAACTTTAAAATTGCCCTGCTTTTTCTTTAACTTGTGTTGTCTATCCTTGATGTATGAGGTAAAAGGAGGAACAAGCATGAAGAAGTGGGGCTTTTTGATATGTATTATTTTGATCGGATATATCGTTACGCAATCACCGGGATGGATTCAGCAGAAAAATGAGTTACCCATCGAGATTCAGAATACGCGTGAAAATCCCGCAGGTTATACGGTATCCGTCACGGGAAATATTCAGGATCAGGTACATAAGGGGAACTTGTTACTGGTTGATAAGCAATACCCCGTTCACCCCGAAGGGGTTAAATCCGATATTGTATATGTGGCACATGAGGATGATCTGCTTCGTGGCTATGGAATCATGGACCAGAAAATCAGGTTATCCCGGCAGGTGGCGCAGGAGTTTCAGAGGATGGTTGAAGCAGCAGGCGAAGAGGGAGTCCGATATTTTCTCGTCAGCAGTGGGTACAGGGACTTTGAAAAGCAGGACGAGCTTTATCGGGAAAAGGGTTCAGACTATGCACTTCCTGCGGGACACAGTGAGCACAATCTCGGATTATCCCTGGATGTCGGTTCCAGCTTGGCTGCCATGAATGAGGCACCAGAGGGTGCCTGGCTGGAGAAGAATGCATGGAAACACGGATTTATTTTGCGTTACCCGAAGGATAAAGTGCGCATCACGGGTATACAGTATGAACCATGGCATTTTCGATATGTAGGGCTGCCGCACAGTGCTGTCATGTATAAGAATAATCTGGTGCTGGAACAGTATCTGGATTTGCTAAAAGAGAAAGAGAACATTACTGTGGAGGTAGAGGGTGAGGAGTACCATATCCGCTATTATAGGGCCGCCCAAGATATGACCGTTTACATACCTGAGCAAGGCCACACTGAAATATCGGGTGATAACATGGATGGCGTCATTGTCACTGTAAAGAAATAACAGGGCAACGCAAAGGAGGCAAAACAACATGAAGCATAACAACCAGAAGAAAAGCAAAAATTATATCCTTTGGATTGCCGTGTTCATTATCTATGTATATCTACTGACGAAGCTGATTCTGTTCAAAGGAAATCCAGTCGACTTTGGCATCGTGAAGGATCGACTGATGGCGTTCTTACAACAACCGGATCTGATCCATACGCGAACCGTCAACCTGACGCCGTTTCAGGAAATCTCACGAGACTGGAACAGTCTGTCGTTACATCGTCCGGGCACCGCAATCCATCTGGTAGGCAATATACTGGCCTTTATCCCATTGGGCATCTTCATTCCTGTGTTAACGGGCAACAAATTATTCTCTGGAATAAAGGTGTTACTGTTATCTCTGCTGCTAAGTATGGGCTATGAAGTGACACAGTTAGTGACGGGTATGGGCATATTTGATGTGGATGATCTGATGCTTAATACGCTCGGCGGCTTGATGGGATATATTGTTTTCACCATGGCTATGGGTCTGAAAAAGGTGTTGGTGGGAGGAGAATCCCGCGTGACGACGAAGAAGTTAAATTCTAAGGAAAGTCATGTGTAAGAAATGGCATTGGGCATTAGAAGGAAGTTGCCCTTGAAGTAACGGAGGACACACACATACTGAAACCACCACTGCTCCCCATCATTGTGCAGACTGCACGTTACGGGGAGTTTTTTGCTGTTTCATAAGGTATCCAATTTAGGATGGGATCAGTGAACTTTGCGAGTAACATCGCCAATGAGGTAGAGTAGAGATGATGCCGTTAGTACCTATTCCTTACCAAAAAGGAGGACATACATTGTATTCATTAGCTAAAGAACTAGCAGGAACCATGAGAGCCATTATGCAAATTGAAACCGAAATTGCTGAAGCTACGAATAATCACTACGATGAAGTAGTAGTGCGTGATTTAGAACAGAAAAGAACTGATCTGATAAGAGCTTGTACACGTGATGAGTTGCTGGTGATAAAAACAGTCATGAAAGTGGGACAATCGGAGAGAGGATATCGTCATTATTTCGATTCGAATGATGTTGAGATTATTTATCTCCCTGTTGAGTTAAACGAGCATGAGTTGATGCAGAAATATTCCTATTATCTTATACATAAGACTGAACGCGAACTTGTGGATAGCATTGAGTACTATACCGCTGTGTCGGAACAACTGAGAGAAGGTATGGAGATCTTAAAACTCTAAACTGTGATCTGTAAGTTCTAGGAGGCTTGTAAATGTTAATGAAAATTGTTGTATATCACTTCGATGTGTTCTACTATTACGTTCCCAATCAATATGCAGGAAAAATTGGCGAGTGGAGAGGAGAATTTATCGATTTTTTGCAGAGTCTAGAGTATAAGCACCCATTCACCCTGTATATCGAGTCTATTGATCATGAGGGAAATACGGAATATGCTCACTTTATTCGTAGTTACGGGGCGGATGATTTTGTGGACTGGATCAACGTGGAGAAATTAAATTGCAGAGGTGTATATCGTATTCCTGAACCACCTGATGATTCAGAAGTTGGATTAAATTTTGAGTTTTAAGTGATAAGAACCTACTCATAATTAAATTGATGATGCATATCGACAGTTAAATAAAAAGCTCCCTGCTACGTGCTGATTGCACGTGGCAGGGAGCTTTTGTATAACTTCATCACATTAATGATTTATATCATTAAGCTTTTTTCATCATTTGACGCAATACAGTTTGCAGGATACCGCCGTTATGGTAGTAATCCACGTCAACCATGCTGTCCAGACGAGCGATAACAGGGAAGTCGAACTGTGTACCGTCTTCACGAGTTACGGTCACTTTCAACTCTTGTCCTGGCTTCACATCATTGCTGAGGCCAGTAATGTCATACGTTTCACGTCCGTTCAGGCCGAGGCTGGACCAGCCGTGACCTTCCTGGAATTGCAATGGCATTACGCCCATGCCGACCAGGTTACTACGGTGAATCCGCTCGAAACTTTCTGCGATAACGGCTTTGACGCCGAGCAGGAATGTTCCTTTTGCCGCCCAGTCACGGGAGCTTCCTGTACCATATTCTTTACCAGCGATGACGATCAGGTTCTGTCCTTCATCCTGATACTTCATGGAAGCATCGTAGATGGACATTTCTTCGTCCGTTGGCAGGTACTTCGTAATACCGCCCTCGGTGCCCGGAGCCACCTGGTTACGAATACGAATATTGGCAAATGTACCACGCATCATTACTTCATGGTTACCACGGCGTGAACCGTAGGAGTTGAAGTCTTTGCGCTCTACGCCATGCTCTTTCAGGTACAGTCCAGCCGGGCTGGATGCTGCAATATTACCTGCTGGAGAGATGTGGTCCGTTGTTACGGAATCCGCAAGCAATGCCATCACGCGTGCAGAACGGATATCTGCAATATCGTTCAACGTGTCGCCAAGCTCTTGGAAGAACGGAGGATTCTGAATGTACGTGGAATTCGGATCCCACTCGTACAATTCACCTTCCGGTACAGAGATTGCATTCCAACGCTCGTTAGCTGTAAATACGTTCTCGTACTTGTTGCGGAACATCTGAGCGTTCAGGGAACTAGCGATGGTATCCTTGATTTCCTCGGAAGTAGGCCAGAGGTCTTTCAGGAACACAGGCTCATTGTTCGTATCATAACCGATTGGATCGGTTTCAAAGTCAATATTCACGGTACCCGCAAGTGCATATGCCACAACGAGTGGTGGTGATGCCAGGTAGTTGGCTTTAACCTGTGCATGCACACGGCCTTCGAAGTTACGGTTACCGGACAATACAGCCGCTACGGTCATATCGTTCTCAGCAATAGCTTCGCTCACTTCGTCCGGCAGTGGGCCGGAGTTACCGATGCATGTTGCACAACCGTAGCCGGCAACGTTGAATCCGAGTTTGTCGAGGTACGTGATCAGGCCTGCTTTTTCCAGGTACTCGGTAACAACAAGGGAACCTGGTGTCAGACTGCTTTTCACATATCCTGGTTTGGTCAAGCCGCGTTCAACTGCTTTTTTCGCCAGCAGTCCCGCTCCGACCATAACACTTGGATTCGAGGTGTTCGTGCAACTTGTGATCGCTGCGATCACAACAGCGCCTGCTTTCAGTTCACTGCTGGAACCGTTCGGGTGCTTCACAGGTACGGTTTGTTCGATTTTCTCATCGCTCAGTCCGTAGCCGCCTTTATCTACAGGTGTGCGAATGATGCTGTTGAAGCTTTCTTTCATTTGTGTCAGCTCGATGCGATCCTGTGGACGTTTTGGTCCTGCAAGACTTGGTACAACAGAGCCAAGATCCAGTTCAATCACATCTGTGAATTCAGGATCAACGGTGCTGGAAGTACGGAACATGCCTTGAGCTTTGTAGTAAGCTTCAACCAATTCAACCTGTTCGTCAGGACGACCAGTGCTGCGCAGATAGTTCAACGTTTCACTATCGACAGGGAAGAAACCGATGGTAGCGCCGTACTCTGGTGCCATGTTGGCTACTGTTGCACGGTCAGCCAGACCGATGTTGGCAAGACCTGGTCCGTAGAACTCAACGAATTTACCAACAACGCCTTTTTTACGAAGCAATTGGGTAACGGTCAGTGCCAGATCCGTTGCTGTTGCGCCTTCACTCAGGCTGCCTGTCAGTTTGAAACCGATAACGTCCGGTGTTACAAAATAAAGCGGTTGACCCAGCATGCCTGCTTCAGCCTCGATTCCACCAACACCCCAACCAACAACGCCAAGACCGTTGATCATGGTGGTGTGGGAGTCTGTACCTACGAGGGAATCCGGGAATACAACGGTCTCGCCGTCCACCGTTTTCGTTGCTGCCACGGAAGCCAGATACTCCAGGTTAACCTGGTGAACGATACCTGTGGATGGTGGAACAGCACGGAAGTTGTTGAATGCCGTTTGTGCCCAACGCAAGAAGCGGTAACGCTCTTCATTACGCTCGAACTCGACTTGGATATTGTAATCAAGTGCATCGTTGGTGCCGAAAGCATCAACCATAACGGAGTGGTCGATAACGAGATCGACGGGTACGAGCGGGTTGATCTGTTTCGGGTCGCCGCCTGCTTTTTTCACAGTATCACGCATTGCAGCGAGGTCAACGACAACCGGTACCCCGGTGAAATCCTGCAGAACGATACGTGCAGGGATGAATGGAATTTCCTTGTTATTGTCACGGCCATCTGCCCAGCCGGTCAGTTGTTTTACGTGTTCTTCGGTAATGGCACGTCCGTCGAATTGACGAATTGCTGCTTCAAGCAACACTTTAATGGAGAAAGGGAGCCTGGAAAGATCGCCGTGGCCGCCTTCCTGAAGAGCATCGAGACTGTAGTAGCGGTAAGACTTGCCTCCAACCTCAAGACTGCGAGCGGCGGAGAAATGATTCTTTGCTGACATACATGTACCTCCTTGGGATGTGTCGGTGAGATGAAGAAAACGTTCATTTAGGTGAAGAACAGGCCTTCATCGTTCCGTGTTCTCGTTCGTTAGTTTCATCAGGTGAAACGTAATTTCATAATCATAACTTTAGTTTTAAGTATACCGTTTTCACCTCCGTACGTAAAGGGCTTTTTACCTGTTCAATCAAGCTTTTGAACCAATGAAGGCGTTTTCGTGAAGCGAGGAGGAATAAGATATATCATGCACCTGTATTTGCCGAATTTAGAGTCTTCATCCCGAGCTGTGTACATACAACCGAAGACCCTCTCATATGAATAGTAGGAGTTTATATATGCAATGAGATATCCCAGACATTACTCATGCCAAAGGGGGACATAGGCTTGGAACGGGAATGGAAGAGTGCCTTATATACTTACGTGAACCAGTACAATCGCTGTGAGATCGACTACCGTCCACAGACCAGCGAACGGATCGTTACTGATCCTGACTTCGTGGTGGAACGGGGAGAGCGTATGGCAAGGCTGGACGAATGGTACCGTAAGCGGCGCGCCGTGCCTCTTCGCAGCGAGACTAGCGCCAAGCTTGTGCGTACGCTTATGGATGGACAGGAAGAAGCGGTGGTGGATGTACAATTGTACAGCAGGCTATTCTACGAAAAGAGCGGGATCACCCATCGGGAGGACCGAATTGAGCGAGAGCGGCTAACCTTTCTGCGGCAGAGTGGTGGATGGATCATTGGACGGGTTGAGCGGGAAGTACCAGAGCATCGCCCCGTTGGGGAAGGGCGTCCTTTTCAACAGGCCGATTTTGTACAGGCGATGAATCGGCCACTATTGAATCGGGAAGTTTTGGGTCAAGGCAGAAGCTCGAGGCAGCAAGCTTATCGCAGAGATTTGGCGGTTGCCTATGCGGATCGATGGTGGAATGCGGGGAATCCGGCATTTGAGGAATTTGATGTGGATTGCACCAATTACGTGTCCCAATGTATCTTTGCAGGGGGCGCACCCATCCACTATACTGGTAGAAGAGAAGCTGGCTGGTGGTATAAAGGGTATATGAACGGCTCCGAAATGTGGAGTTACAGCTGGGCGGTTTCCAATAGTCTGGAGCGTTATTTATCAGGCAGCAGCTGGGGTCTGACTGCGACAGTCGTAGATCGTCCGGAGCAACTGATGCTGGGAGATGTTATTCTCTATGATTGGGATGGAGATGGACGATATCAGCATAGCACCGTTGTAACCGCATTTGATGCGGGCGGTATGCCGCTTGTTAATGCACATACGGTTAGCAGCCGTCACCGATATTGGGATTACCGGGATTCTTACGCTTGGACGGAGCGGACGGTATACCGGCTTTTTCATATTGCAGATGAGTTTTAATGACGAAAGATTTTCGGGATGCGGTGACGCAGACATCCAGTTCCGTGTAAAATAAGACCATGTAACGCAAGCAGAATAACAAGGGTGCTGAGCATGCAAGGATGACAGCATCAGGCACAGATAATCGGAGGTTACGCATGAGTATGGATAAATTAAAAGTAGGCGTCGTGTACGGCGGAAAATCGGGCGAGCACGAGGTGTCGCTGCAGACGGCGTTTGCTGTAACAAACGCATTTGATTATGAGAAGTATGAACTGGTTCCTTTTTATATCTCCAAGCAGGGGACGTGGAAAAAAGGACCTGTCATGCATGCGCCGTTCGCGCAGATTGAAGATCTGAAGCTGGAGCAATCGGCAGGCGGAACTCAGGATGCGCTGAACGCACTGTTTGGCCGTTTGTATGGCGGAGCGGAAGCGCTGGACGTCATGTTCCCTCTGCTGCATGGTACGTTTGGTGAAGATGGCACCATTCAGGGCATGTTCGAGATGGCGGATATGCCATATGTAGGTGCAGGTGTACTCGCTTCAGCTGGTGGCATGGACAAAGTGGTCATGAAGAAGCTGTTCGCACAGGCTGGCATTGACCAATGTGCCTTTACGTATTTTAACGCTACACAATGGAAGCAGACGGAGCACGAAATGATCGTACAGGTCGAAGATCAGCTGGGGTATCCTTGTTTTATCAAACCGGCAAATCTGGGCTCCAGCGTAGGCATCTCCAAAGCGCGTAACCGCGATGAGTTGAAAACAGCTGTCGAGTTCGCACTTCGGTACGACACGAAGGTCGTCATTGAGGAGTTCGTTGAAGCACGCGAGGTTGAGGTTAGCGTCCTCGGCAATGACGAGCCTATGGCTTCCGTTCCTGGGGAGATTGTATCCTCCGGTGAATACTACGACTATGCAGCCAAGTATATTGATGGTCAATCCCAGATGCTGATTCCAGCTCCACTAGACCCTGAGGCAGCAGATCGCATTCGCGAAGCAGCGTTACAGGCGTTCCGTGCGATTGAAGGTAACGGTATTTCCCGTGCAGACTTCTTCATTCGGAAAACGGATGGCGCATTACTTATTAATGAAGTCAACACCATGCCTGGGTTCACACCGTACAGCATGTATCCACTTTTGTGGCGTGAGACCGGTGTTTCGTATGCCGAGCTACTGGATCGCATGATTGAGCTGGCACTGGAGCGTTACAACCGCAAGCAGGCACTGAATTACGAGAACGGCGTACAGGCGTAGACGAAAACGACAAGATCAGGAGGGGTATGCATGGGATTTCAGACTGAATTCAATTCCGTATGCAAATTCAAGAGTGAGCAGGAGCTGTTCGAACTGCTTGAATACGGTCGCGGCAAAATGGTTAAACAGGGCTTCCGGGTATTTCCTACCGGTCAGAAAGTCATTGCTTATACACCGGATAACGTGGCTGTAGCCATCGTGAAGATCGTGGTTTCCATTGCAGAGATCAACTTCCAGGGGCAAGAGGTAACCGAAGTGGAGATGCAACTGATCCGTAAATTG
This sequence comes from Paenibacillus sp. LS1, assembly GCF_026013365.1. Lineage (GTDB taxonomy): Bacteria > Bacillota > Bacilli > Paenibacillales > Paenibacillaceae > Paenibacillus. Next base: position 46,611 of record NZ_JAPDOE010000017.1, on the reverse strand, counting down.
ACGGAGGAAGAATCACGTATCCAGACCGCACTTGCGGATGAGATGTTCTTTGGAGAGCAGGCACAGGAATAGTTGTTATGATTGTGAGTGTGGGGCGGAAGGACTGATTTGCCAGAATACGATTATGGTCACTCTTTTAGGGTAAAACTTGGTTATATACAGTGACGGTACATCCTGACGGCTGAATATGCCGTGCGGGTTATCCGCCCTAACAGAGAGGAAGAAATTCATGCTCGTACGTTTTGGTTATGTGGCAATGTCCGTGCTTGTTGAGAATGCCTCACCTTCCCGGACCATGACCATGTCCAGTTTCAACAAAATCGATGACAGGGAAGCAGCCATCCGCAAGCTCGAACGGATTGCAGCCGAGAACCTGCACAATACATTACGTTTGCTCAGGCACAACAAAGGCAGCCATATTCATGTATATCGCTTCTCTTCCAAATTGATTCCACTGGCGACACACGAGGACTTGAATGACTGGGACCCGTTCCCGGCACTGAAGCAGGACTTTGCGGCCATTGGTGATTTTGTGAAGGCAAATCATATGCGTGTGTCCTTTCATCCGGATCATTTTACTGTACTTAGTACTCCCCGCGAGCAAGTTTTGCACAACTCGATTCGCGACCTTCGTCATCATGTTCGGATGCTGGATGCTATGGGGCTGAATGCCACTGCCAAGAACAATATACATATTGGTGGTGCGTACGGGGACAAGCCTTCGGCGGCGCTTCGTTTTGAAGAAAACTTTTTGAAGCTGGATCGGGATATTCAGGAGCGACTGACACTCGAAAATGATGACAAAACGTTCAATGCGGCCGAGACACTAGCCGTGTGCCAGCGCTTGGGATTGCCCATGGTGCTAGATATTCATCACCAGTGGGTCAATAATGAGGGAGAACAGCCATGGGATCTGTGGCCTGATATCCTGAAGACCTGGCAGTCACCGCTCGCGCAGGCAGATTCACCAGCTGATCAGCCATTGCCACCCAAAATCCATGTGTCCAGTCCGAAGAGCGAGAAGGATTTGCGAGGTCATGCTGATGGTGTAGAAGTAGAGCCTGTGCTCGACTTCTTGCGTCATATCGCAGCAGATACCCCAAGGATTGACGTGATGATCGAGGCCAAACGCAAAGATGAGGCACTTGTGCAACTGATGCAGAAGCTGGCATTCTATCACGAAGAGGGTGTGGAGTGGGTGGACGAGTCTACCGTCATCATTCATCCTTAGAGCCAAAAGGGGCCTGGGCAACGAGAAACTTTACGACCTGTGGGGCGTATACTTTTAACAAGTATTTCAACTTTTCGTAGATTGATATAGAAAGTAGAGTGAACGCTTTGAATGAGAAGGAAAAGATACCTTATGTCGTGACAAGCAAAAGCTATACTGCCGTTGCCATTAATGCAGCTTCCAAAGCTGGCGAATGGATCAAAAGCCGTCTTGGGACGGTAGCTGAACTTGGCACCAAATATTCACCCCAGGATCTGGTGACCGAAGTGGATAAAGGAGCGGAGCAGATGATCCGCCGCCTGATTCTCACGCATTTTCCCCACCATGCCATTCTGGGTGAAGAAGGCGTCGAACCGGGACCGGAAGCATCGGCAAAAGCACTGAAAGAAGCAGAGGAAGAAGAGTTCCTCTGGATTGTTGATCCGGTGGATGGAACGACGAACTTTGTACACGGATTCCCGTTTTATTCGGTGTCCATCGCATTGGCTCACAATGGTGAAGTCATTGTCGGCGTAATATACGACCCTTCCCGTGATGAACTGTTTGTTGCGGAAAAAGGGAAAGGAGCTTACGTCCACGGAAACCGGATGCTTGTATCTGGTGAAAAGGAACTGGCTCAGAGCCTGATTGCGGTTGGATTCCCGGCAGACACAACCTTTGCGTTGCCACTGAACATGGCCGCTGTGCAGGCTCTTGCTCCGCAAGTTCGTAACTTGCGTGCGGGCGGATCTGCGGCCCTTCATCTGGCGTATGTGGCCGCAGGACGTCTCAGCGCCTACACCGAAGTTGGACTGAAACCGTGGGATATAGCCGCAGGTGCGCTGCTGGTTGAAGAATCCGGCGGTAAGGTGACCGATACTATCGGAACGCCTTACCAACTGTCCGTGAATCATGTCGTTGCCAGCAATGGTAAAATCCATGATGCATTAACAGGTGTGTTGAAGGAAGCAAAGGCTACTGGGTTAGAGTGAGTTTATTCAACTCATCCATGCTTTACTTTTAATTGTACATTAACGGAGGGGGACAGAAAGCATCTGAAGAAACGAAGTGCTCGCCTTTATCACCTGATTTCTCCCTTGGAAAAGGGAATCAAAGAAATCTGGGGATAACAGCGATCGGAAGATGATTCTGTACACGAAGTGAAAGTACAATAGTATAGGTACGCATGTATGACTTTAATTAAAGGAGCGAAAACAATGGATGAATCCAAAGAACTGGAACGACGGCTCAGTGATATGCTGACGGAAGGGGACATGGAAGAGTCCGGCGACACCGATCAGCGGGAACGCCAGCTGATTCCTCCCAAATATGAAGTGCGGATTCAGACGGAACGTGATCCAATCGTCGAGGAAACGTTAAAGTACCGGAAGATGGCACGCGAAGTGGACGATCGTTATGATCGATATCTGGAGCGAGCTGCCGGGAACAAATCGGAGAGCGACACGGATCATTCGAATTCTGAAGACTCATAAGCCGCAATCTTAATTAATCACAGAACGTCATAGCTGAGCTTAACCAATAACAGGCTCCCCATCAGGGAGTCTGTTATTTCATGTGTGTTCTCAGCAGAGAGGACAACGCCTACTTTAAAATGATAGAATAGAGTAACACCAACCTATGTCATTGGAATGACCGATGTACTATACAATAGTGTAATTATAGATTAGAAGAAGGAGTGTTACCCCGAATGAAGCGTAAACGTATATGGGAAAATACAGCTGCTGGTTTAACAGCCAGCATGCTGGCAGGGATGCTGCTCTTCACGTCGTCTGCATTGCCTGCACACGCTGCAGACGTTAAGACTGGCGGATTGCCAGCAGGTACTAACGAGGCATCACTGACTGCCAAGAAAGACGCCGTAGCCGTAACGAAGGAGTTTCGCATTGTTACCTTGGGAGACTCCATAACCGTAGGTTATGAGCCCAACACCAAAGAGCTGCCTTATGGTTATGTAGAACGTCTGCAGGAGCAGGGTTTGCTGCATGGACGTACACAGGTGGACAACTACGGGATTGCTGGATTGAAAACCAGTGGCCTGAAAAACTTCACTACTGCAATTAAGGATGGCAAAACGCTGACTTCTGAAGCCATTCAACCAAGTCTTCCCGATCCAAGAGCGGGACAGATTGGAGCCAATACAGCTGCAATTCGCGAGAGTATAGCGCAGGCGAATCTGGTTGCAATCACCATCGGGGGAAATGATGTATCGGAGTTGCTTGGTACAGCAGACAAACTTAGTGATCAGGAACTGCAAGAGAAGGTAAAAGAATTACTCACCACATATACAGCCAATGTTAGTGCAACGATTAATGATATCCATGAGATTAACCCGACAGCTAAAATTGTCATCGCTGACCAGTATCAACCGATGCCAGAAGTAGCGGGCAAAGCTCTTTATGCCAAACTCATGGAGGCATCCCAAGGCTTCACACAAACCATTGATGGTATTGCAGCACAATTCTCGGCTCAGGGTACCGATGTCAAAGTGGCACACGTGGCTAAGGAATTTGTTGGCGGCGAGGGCACCATGACACATATGATCAAAAATCGTGATTTCCACCCGAATCAATTCGGATATGCAGCCATTGCCGAAGTATTTGCCAAAACGATCTGGGGTGACTTCACCAAGCTGACTGCACCTGCGACAGGTGAACCGATGAACATTATTGTGAGTGGCAAAACATTGAATACACCGTACAAACCGATTATCCGTAACGGCAAAAACTTTGTGGCAATCCAAGATATCGTGAACGCTGTCGGTGCTACTACGGTGTGGGATAACAAAACCTCAACTGCAACGATTACATACGGAGACCGGAAGGTTGCTGTAAAAATTGGTGCCAATGCTGTGCAGGTCAACGGAGCTTCCGTTACCGTGGATACACCTGCATTCCTGAATAAGGTAGGCAAAGAGTCCAAAACATATGTACCGCTTGCCATGGTAGCTGAAGGTCTTGGCTTTGACGTGCAATATATAGCGAAGTTGAAAACCGTTTTTGTTAATCCATAAGTTTCGAATACGAATGTAATGAAGAACAATCTGCTACGTATGTGCAGGTTGTTTTTTTTATGCATTTTTCTGAAAATTACCGAGTAAAATGGCCTGTGAAGATGGGAGGGCAAAAAGGATATCGGAAGTTTCTCTGACCGACTCAACGTGTTGTCCTTTTTGTTCAGAAGTTGTTCAGAGCGATCCTATAATGTAGGTAGTATAAGAGGAGGAAAAGCCTTATTATTGTGTAAAATCATAGTGTAGACATATTTGATGGGGTTACATGGAAAATTCACGAGAGAAGAGGGGAAACATGCGCGTTATTAAGAAATTGATGCTAAGCATGATGGCATTCATTCTGGTGTGTTTTACTTGGCCAGTTCTGCCCATACATGCGGCGGGACAAATGATGTTTGAAGGTGTACCTTCAGTTGAAATGCGTCCAGAAACAGAAGGCAACCAACTGGTAAAACCTGATGTAGCGAAGGTCGTTTGTTCAGATCCTACTACCGAAGCAAGTTCACCAAGTTGTCCAGTAATTAAGTGGGGAGACCTTACGTATTGGATCTTTAGCGACATAAATAACGACATGTTGTTCTACGTTGCAGTGTATAACCAAAAGGGGACTTTGATTAATCATAAGGTCTTTTCAGGTGCACGTTATATTAAAGAAATTATTGTAGATGAAAATAATGGTTTGGTTATCTTAAAAGGGCAAGCTAATAACACCACACAAGTGACTTTTGAAGAGTTAAAAGAAATTACCTATACCCCAGGTGTAGATCTCAACGTTACTGACAATAAGGTTGGGATGAATGAAACAGTTAACTTGAATGTAACCATGAGGAGTCCTATAGAGGATTTGGACGGGGATATCGTGTTTAAATCAAGCGGCTCAACGTTGACACAGGTAGAACTTGCTAACTGCAAAGCGGAGTATTCATTGGACTCCTCTACTCTGGGACTCGGAGTGCATACATTTACAGCAGATTATATCCCAAAATCGGGCAGTGAGTTCAAAATGAATACATCCAAGCCGGTTACTATTGAGGTGGCATACAGGGTCAATTTTATGGATGGACAGGGTAACGTTTTTTCGAAAAATATCGTGAGGGATGGTGGACTCGCTCAAGAACCGAACCCAAGCCCAACGCGAGCAGGTCATACCTTTGTAGGCTGGTACACAGATCCGACAGATCCAGCAACCCAGTGGAACTTTGGGAGTAATACGGTGGCGGGCAATGTGACGTTGTACGCACACTGGACGGTGAACAATTACACCGTGACGTATGACGCGAACTACAGCGGAGCGGGAACCGCGACCACAGAGACAGTGGCGTATGGAGTGAAAGCGAGTGAGCCGAGCCCGACCCCAACGCGAGTAGGGTATACCTTGGCAGGATGGTACATAGCTCCGACAGATCCAACCACCAAATGGAACTTTGGAAGCGATGTGGTGGAGGGGGATGTAACGCTGTACGCACACTGGACAGTCAAAATTACGCCACAGCCACCAACTCCATCGTTACCTTCACCTTCTGTTCCATCATCACCCTCATCAACTCCGGTGGTTACTCCTGCGGATGGGCAACAGAGTCAATTCACCGTGTTGATTAACGGTAAAGAAGTATCCGCACGCAGAGTAGATGAGACGTCAGCTAATGGTCAGCCTGTCGTTCGTTTGATTTTAACGGCTCAAGGATTAACGGATGTGATGAACATGAACACTAACTCTTCGGAAGCGAGGATTGTCATCAACGGGTTAGGTACAGCGGTCAAGCTAGAGATTCCTGTGCAGCCGTTACAGTCAAAGGTTAAAGCTGATGCCAAGGCTAAACTCCAGATAACAGTGAATGGTAATCGTATATCTATTCCATTGAATAATCTGGCTGATCGGAAGTCAGACTCTGCGTTAACTGTTTCCATCATGGAAGGCTCCAAAGAGGCACAGGCACGTGTAGAACGTGTGGCGCAAACGATGGAAGCAAGGGTAGTATTGAAACAGCCAATCACGTTGTCTATCGATATCAATGGGCAAGATGCAGAGGATGGTTCGAACGATTACTTGCATAAGTCTATCCTGATCCCTGCTGGGCTTAACCCAAACCAGATCACAGTAGTTAGAATTGATACGAATGGGCAGCTTCATTTCGTACCTGCTGTTTTTACAGCCACACAAGCTGAGATATTGTCTACTCAGGGCGGTGATTATACGATTATCAGTATGAATAAGGTATTCAACGATGTGCAGCAACACTGGGCTGGAGAAGATATTCAGCAGATGGCCAACAAGCTGATTGTTGATGGGCGGCCTGATGGAAGCTTTGCACCTGAACAACCGATTACTCGTGCTGAATTCACAGCCATGCTTGTACGTGCCATGGGATTATCCGGAGGTAGCGTAAAAACCGAATTGCCTTCCGCTTTTAATGATGTGGATTCGGAACAGTGGTATGCCAATGCACTCATAACTGCAGGAAGTAAGGGGTTGGTTAATGGTTTCGCAGATGGGTCATTCCACCCGGATGGTCAGATTACTCGGGAGCAGATGGCTACGATGCTGGATAGGGCATTGAACTTGATGAAACTTCCTAATGACCAACTGACAGGTGCTGCTCCTTCATTTACAGATGCATCGAATATCTCGAACTGGTCTTCTGACGCCGTAGCTCGACTGGTAGAAACAGGGATCGTCATGGGAATGAACGGGGGAACCTTCGCGCCTCAGGAGAATGCAACGCGAGCACAGAGTACGGTGATGTTGATGAGACTTATGCGCTTTGCTCAACTAATCAATTAATGATTAGCCAAGTTAACGATTACTTGTGAAAAAATAAAACCCAGGTTTAATTGAGAAAGCAAAAAGCAGTCTGCTCTTTGAATGAGTAGGCTGCTTTTTGCTTTCTCAAGATACATTTTCAACTGTATACCTTCTCTAGTGACCTAAAATGTTGCATAAATATATCTTGTCAGATGACCATGGATGTGTAAATATGAAAATAACTTACAATAAAACCACTGACCCATAGCATCACAGCACCCTTCGCAAGCCAAAGGAGCGCTTAGAATGAGCAAAATTAAGAACGCTTTCACAACACTGCCGATTCATCACAAAACGATTCTTCTCATCGGACTTTTGATGTTAATCAGCTTTACGTTTTATGCGTCTGTACTTCGATATGTGTTCAGTATCTATGACCGTCAGATCTATGAGAAATCCTCGCAAGTCCTCAATATGTCTTCGGTAGGCATTGAGAATCAACTGCGTGAAATTTCCAATCTTTCCTTCAAGGTGATGTCAGACGAGCCGCTTCAGCAATATCTGCTCCAACTGAAAAAGGTCGAAACGGGTTACGAGAAAAATGGATTGCGCAAAAAGATTACCAACAGGTTAGTCGCTTACGCGGGTTCCGAAAAGTACGTCTATTCCATGCTATTTATCGATAATGATAATAACGTTATGGCCGCAGGCAATCGGGAGGGAATTTCAGAGTCGAAGCAAAAGGAATTGGTTGCACTGGGACAGCAATATTCCGGCTCCAATGCCTGGCACACCAGCGGGGATAAACAGTCCCGACTCTTGTCCGTCCGACAGGTGAAATCTTTTATAGGCGGGGCATTTACATTGGAAGACCTCGGCACACTGATTATCCGCGTACGTCTGGACCGAATTGTACAGGATCAGATGCAAGAACCGGCTGAGGACTCTCAACTACTGATTACCGATGGAAGAGAAGTGATCTATCCAACTGAATCGTCGGTCAGTGAAGCCGAGATTGAGTCTGAATTGAAGCGCACCCAGCCCTACGGAATTACCATGTTGGAGCAGGGAAGACATTTTGTTGCCCGTGCCCATTCTTCCTATACGGATTGGACCTATTTGTACACAACCCCGTTTGACCAGATGTTTAAACAGATCCAGTTTGTCAAGCAGTTGGTCACGATCATCTTCATTATGATTTTTCTCGCAGCGCTTATCATTGGAGCGAGATTCTCTCGCAGTATTACCCATCCGATTGCCCAGTTGATCAAAAAGATGCGTAATATCGAAAAAGGCGATCTGGATAAACTGGAGGAGGCAGCCCTCGGCAATGTCCCGATATCTCCACAGAATGAGGTTGGCCTGCTGCATCGTACATTCAAGATGATGCTTCAAAGAATACGTGAATTGATTGATGAGAATTATGCGAAGCAACTGGTGATTCGTGAGACTGAATTGAAAGCGCTTCAGGCTCAGATTAATCCACATTTTCTATACAACACGCTTGAATCGATTAACTGGCTGGCCAAAGTACAGAAGCAACGTCAGATCTCGGAAATGGTGGAGGCACTCGGATTTCTGCTACGAAGCTCCGTGAACATGTCCGAGAAGTGGATCACGCTGGAAAGAGAGTTGGACATTGTCCGCAGTTACGTGACGATTCAGCGCACTCGTTTTGAGGAAAGACTGGATTTCGATATGGAGATTGCCCCAGAGGTAGGGACGGCCCGGATACCGAAGTTAACATTACAGCCTCTGGTGGAGAACGCTATACATTATGCACTCGAACCAAGTATTGACCCCTGCCGGATTCGAATCCGAGCGAGAGCAGAGGGAGATAAGGTGATTATTGAAGTCGAGGATGATGGTCCTGGGATGACACCGGAATTCCTGGAACAGTTACATGAAGGACGTATTCAGACAAGAGGACAGGGCATTGGGTTATCTAACATCCAGGAACGAATCAGACTGACCTTCGGTGATGAAGGTGGAATGGTGATGAGCAGCAAGCCCGGATCAGGAACTGTAGTATCGATCAGCATACCTTGGATTAGAGAGGACGATGACGATGTACAAAGTGATGCTCGTAGATGATGAACGTGTCATTCTGGAGGGGATTTCCCAGGTGGTCGATTGGGCCGCGGCAGGTACGGAATTGGTGGATACGGCGAGGAACGGGATCGAAGCATTGGACAAAATCGGACAGTCTAGACCCGATATTATCATTACGGATATTTCCATGCCAGGTCTGGATGGTCTCGGGCTCATAGAGAAGGCATCCGAAGCATATCCGGGAGTACGCTTCATTATGTTATCCGGCTATAAGGAGTTCGAATATGCCCGCAGAGCGATGCAATATGGTGTGAAGCATTATTTGCTCAAGCCCTGCAATGAGAATCAGATCCATGATGCGTTAACTGAACTGTTGCAGGAACATCAGGATGCCCAAGTGAAGGAGAATGTTGCTGGTGAAATGAAACAGCGGCTACAACGGGTGCTTCCGCATGTGAAGGAGCAATTTCTGCTGGAGTTCATGACCAACCGAACCTATGGGCCAGTTGATTTGGAGTATTATCAGGAGCTATTCGATCTGGAGCTTGAAGAGAACGCGGTTCGGTTACTGCTGTTCCGAATTGTGGATGAACATGATTACAGTCACTTATTTGCGATCAAAAACATTGCCAGTGACCTGCTCCCACATGTACTGTTAAGCACAACCATCGAAGGCAAACTCTTGATTCTGCTCGCGGATTCTGCTGATCCGGCTGGACTGAGGGAGAGCATTGAAGAAGTTCGGGCTGCGTTTACCCGACTATATAAATTGGAAGTGACGGCTGCGCTTAGTGAAGCGGATCGAATGATCCAGTCCCGGCGGTTGTTTCGTGAGGCATCGCAGTATCTGAACCATCGCTTCTTTATCGGTGAAGGTAAGCTGATCACGAAGAATGATCTGGTACTGGCCGGAGAATGCGACGGGGTGCATGTAGAGCAGGATGCCGAGCAACTGTGTCAGTTGATCAAATCGGGCAATACCGAGGAAACAGCGGCAGAGGTAGATCGTCTGTTTGATCTATTATCGCGTCAGCAGCTGGAAATCGAGGTGACTCGCTCTTACGTAGTGCAACTCTACTCGGCGATGGTTCATGTCTGTCCACCTGAGGAGGCAACGGAATTCACCCAGCGTATGGCAGAACTGCCGCATATCGATACGTTATCCGGTTTGAAATCTTTTGTTGCAAGCAGTACAGCCCGATTAACTTCCGGTTATTACAAAAACCATATCAGCCGCCAGTCTTCAGCTGTTGAGAAGATGATGGATATCGTGGATCGTCATTTTGGAGAGGCGGATCTTTCACTCAATGGAGTCGCCCATCAGATGCTCTATATGAATCCGGATTACCTGGGCAAGATTTTCAAAAAAGTCACAGGCGAGAATTTTTCCAACTACGTGAATCGCCTGCGCATTGAACGTGCATGTGACCATATTCGCAGAGGCGGGGATGTGAAAGTATTCGAGCTTGCTGAATTGTTCGGATTCGGTGGGAATTCACAATATTTCAGTCAGGTGTTCAAAAAGTGGACTGGTATGACACCTACGGAATTCCGTAGGATCGGCATATAACAATGGACTACCAATCATGTGATTCATGTCTGGGGAGGACGAACAGCGCCGAGAGGGGGACTGTTGTCCTCCTCTGTTTTTTGAACCAACAAGACGGTTTTGTGTATTCAACTATGGTCGTACATTTGCGAAAATGACATTAACAAGTTTGTGAAAGCGTTATCAGAAACGAGAGGATAACTCCTTCACACAACCATATCAACATAAAAGGGGAGATTGGCATGGTGAAAAAGGCAATATTCCTGATGATGGCTGCATTGCTCGTTTTTACAGCGGCGTGTAGTTCAGGTGGAGGAAACGAACAGGGTTCTTCGGATGGATCGGTTACCTTGCGGATCGCTTGGTGGGGCTCCGATGCACGACATGAATATACACAGAAGGTCATCGACCTGTACAAATCGAAAAACCCGAATGTCAAAATCGACGTGGAATATGCTTCATTTGATGACTACTGGAAAAAGCTCGCACCACAAGCAGCAGCAAATCAGTTGCCTGACATCGTTCAGATGGATATTTCCTACATCAGCCAATATGCACAGAATGGTCAGCTTGAGGATCTTGCACCATATCTGGGTAACCAGATCAAAGTGGACGATGTGTCCGAGAATGTTATCAGCACAGGTGTAATTAACGGTAAACAATACGGTGTACCTGCCGGTGTTAACGTTTTGGGCTTCCAATATGATCCGGCATTGCTTAAAACAGCAGGTGTGGATGCAATCCCTGACAATATGACTTGGGAATCGTACGAAGCACTGGGTAAACAAACCGCAGATAAAGGCCTGTATTTGGATGGAGGGGTAGCTCCGGATATTTTCTTCCACTACTTCCTGCGTACCAAAGGATTGTCGCTATACAATGCAGAAGGAACAGGGCTTGGCTATGATGATGACCAGTTGTTTGTGGAGTTCTTCGGACTTATGCGCCGCATGATCGAGCAGGGCGCAGCACCTACACCGGACGTAGCTAACCAAACCAAAGGTATTATTGAGGAATCGGATCTGGTGAAGGAAAAAGGAATTGGCGTGTGGCAATGGTCCAACCAGTTCGTAGCCTTGCAACAGGTAGCGAACCGTCCACTCGATATCGCGCCAATGCCAGGACCGGATATGGAAAAAGGACTTTATATGCAACCAAGTATGTACTGGGGTGTAACGTCAAACTCCAAAGTGAAGGAAGAAGCGGCTAAATTCATCGATTTCTGGGTGAATGACGTGGAAGCCAACAAACTGATCAAAGGTGAGCGTGGTGTACCAATCTCAGGAGCAATCAAAGAAGCCATCGCACCTGAGCTGAGTGATGCAACGAAACAGGTCTTTGAATTCGTAGCAGCCATGGAGCCTAAAGCTTCACCAATGAGCTCTCCGCCACCGGTTGGTTCACCTGAAGTAATCTCTTCTCTGGCAGATGTGGTTGAAGAGTTGAACTTTGGCAAAATTACACCCGAACAGGCAGCAGAAACATTCCGCAAGAACGCCGAATCTGTACTTGCGAACAATAAATAACAGTTGAATGATGGCTTGCTCGTCCCACTGCAGGGATGGTCGGGAATGGGGCTACTCGCGAATGCGAGGGCCTTTCCCCGTCCAGATAACCCGAAGCAAGGATTGAGGCAGCAGGCTGATCCATGAAGGAGGTACGTTCCATTGAGGCAGTATTCATCGCTACGTAGAAACTTAACCGGATATGCGTTTATAAGCCCGTTTATAATTGGCTTCCTGGGCTTTACGCTCATCCCCATGTTTGTTTCCCTGTACATGTCGTTCACGAGTTATAACTTGTTCACTTCTCCGCGGTGGATTGGGCTCGATAACTACACTAAAATGTTTTTTGATGACCCAAAATACTGGAATTCGGTCAAAGTCACGTTTCTGTATGTATTCATAGGGGTGCCGTTAAGGTTGATCTTTGCCCTCTTCGTAGCGATGGTCCTGAACACTGGCTCTCGTATGATTGGAACGTACCGGACACTGTATTACCTTCCATCCATTATCGGTGGTAGTGTGGCCGTATCCATTATGTGGCGTAACCTCTTCAGTAATGAGGGTGTTATCAACAGTGCTTTAACGGCAATTGGGATCGGGCCTATCAGCTGGTTTGGTGACCCGAATGCGTCCCTGGTTATGCTTATCTCACTGTCTGTGTGGCAGTTCGGTTCGTCCATGCTGATCTTCCTGGCTGGTCTCAAGAATATCCCCACGGAGATGTACGAGGCAGCAGGTGTAGATGGTGCGAATCCTGTTCGAAAATTTTTCAGCATTACCTTGCCGCTCCTTAGCCCGATCGTTCTATTCAATATGATTATGCAAACGATTGGTGCATTCATGACGTTCGTACCAGCCTACATTATCTCCAAAGGAGAAGGCGGTCCAATGGATGGTACCATGCTGTACTCTCTGTATCTGTTCCGTCAGGCATTTATGTTTAACAACATGGGTTATGCTTCGGCCATGGCCTGGATCATGCTTCTTATGATTGGTGGACTTACAGTAGCAGTATTCTTAACATCCAAGTACTGGGTGTTCTATGAATCTGAAGGAGGGAAGTAACGATGGTTTGGAGAAATGTAAAATGGCCCATTTATCACCTGTTCGTTGCAGCGCTTGCCCTCCTGATGTTGTATCCCGTACTTTGGATGCTCTTCAGTTCATTCAAGGAAAGCCGTACAATCTTCGTCACTGCGGATACCCTGTTCCCTACCGAGTGGATCTGGAGTAACTATGTGGATGGTTGGAAAGGAACCGCGGGAAGACCGTTCATGGATTACATCACCAATTCACTTGTTATCGTGGTTATTTCTACCATTGGTGCCGTGATATCATCATCGCTGATCGCTTTCGGTTTTGCCAGACTTAACTTCAAGGGACGCACATTCTGGTTCTCCTTGATGATGTTAACACTAATGTTGCCACATGACGTGGTATTAGTCCCTCAATACATTATCTTTACGAAGCTGGGCTGGTTAAATACCATTCTGCCAATCGTTGTCCCTACATTCTTCGGAATGCCGTTCTTCATCTTCCTGATGGTACAGTTCATTCGAACGATTCCGAAGGAGTTGGATGAGGCTGCAACCATCGACGGATGTAACAAGTTCAGATTGTACATTCAGATTATTATGCCACTGATCAAGTCTTCTCTGGCAACAGCAGCGATCTTCTCCTTCTACTGGAGATGGGAGGATCTGCTCGGTCCGGTATTGTACCTGAACTCGCCTGATAAATACACCGTGTCGATGGCATTGAAAATGTTCCTGGATAGCGAATCAGCTTCCAACTGGGGCGCGATGTTCGCCATGTCCATCGTCAGTCTGGTTCCGGTTGTAGCGGTGTTCTTCATCTTCCAGAAACAAATTGTTCAAGGGATGAGCACCAGTGGATTGAAAGGATAAGCAGGATTCACTGTATCATATCTTCGCCCGAATGAACGTTTACGAAAGTTAACCAAGGAGGTTATCGCTTTTGAATAAAGCTCAGGGTAGTCAGGCCGTTGCCATGGAGGCAGCGGCAGAGGGCCAGGCAGTGTCCGTGACCAGCTGGAAGTTTAACTTTGGACCGGACTCGGGAAGAGCAGATGAGACAGGGGATTATCTTAAAGTAACTGCAACAACCGCATATGAGGAACGTGGAGGATACGGATTCGAAGCAGGTTCTCTGGTGTATGAGAAACAACGCATCGGAGATGACGATGAGCCGAATTCCACGAGACAACATCATACCAATTCGGGGCAGACAACCATGTCTGCCCGATTGCGTTCAAGCTTCTGTATTCCACTCAAAGCATCTTTCATCGTGGATGTTCCCGATGGAACCTATCAAGTTTTACTTGTTGCAGGTGATCAATTGGCTGAGACAGTGACCCACGTGAAAGCGGGTGAAGGAAGGCTTGTACTGCCAACCATTCGTACACTTCCCGGGCAATTTGCAGAGGTGAGATTCTCGGTCGTTGTTCGCGGCGGCAGACTTCGTCTGTCATTTTCCGGTCCTGCACCGAGAATTAATGCTTTGGAGATTACTCTTGCGAATCAGACCATGACTGTATTTCTTGCCGGGGATTCAACCGTAACAGATCAACCGGAAAGTGGATATCCGTATTGTGGTTGGGGCCAGCTGTTGCCTGCGCAGTTCAAACATGATGTGGCAGTGGATAATCACGCCCAGTCAGGCCGCAGTTCCCGCAGTTTTATCAATGAAGGCAGACTCAGCGCCATTATGGAGCGAATCAAGCCGGAAGATTTTTTGTTTATTCAATTTGGACATAACGATGAGAAGCCGGACCCTGAACGTGGGACCGACCCATTCATAACATATAAGGAATATTTGAAAAAGTATATCGATGCTGCCCGCGAAGCCAAGGCTCGTCCAGTGCTCGTGACCCCAGTGCATCGGCGCTATTTCGCGGACGACGGTATATTGACCGATACGCACGGCGATTACATTATCGCCGTGCGTGAGCTGGCGGAAGAGGAAGATGTTCCGCTGATCGATCTGGCGGAGCGCAGCCGTCTTCTGTTCGAGCAGGCGGGCGTGGAAGGCAGTAAGGAAGACTTTATGTGGGGGCTGCCAGGAGAATATGTGGCCTTCCCGTCAGGCGTGGAGGATAACACACACTTTCAGGAACGCGGCGCCCGCCGCCTTGCCCAGCAAGTGGCAGAAGCCATCCGTGAGTTGCAATTACAACCGTTGCAGATGTATCTGCGGTAAGCTCATGTCCTTAATTATTAAGCAAGTTAAACAAAGTGACGAGCGAAACAAAGTTGCCCAGCGAGTAGCGGCGGCAATGATTTTTTAAAAAACAGGCGAGCGTAGCAGCGGAGGAGGGCGGAATCGGGTAGAGGGAGCGAAGCGTCCGCCTTTGGAGCGGGATTTCCCCTGCTGAGGGGGAATTGAATAGAAATCCCGAGCCAACAGCGGCCCGCAGCCCGATCCGCCCGCAGAAGCGTCTGCACCGCGAGTTATTCAGGGTTTAGAAGGTCTTAAAAGATGTAGCCAGTTAAACGAAGTAACGAGCCAGCAAAGTTGCCCAGCGAAAGAGCGAAGGCAATAATCTTTTAAAAAACAGGCGAGCGTAGCAGCGGAGGAGGGCGGAATCGGGTAGAGGGAGCGAAGCGTCCGCCTTTGGAGCGGGATTTCCCCTGCTATGGGGGAATGAATAGAAATCCCGAGCCAACAGCGGTCCACAGCCCGATCTGCCCGCCGAAGCGACTGCCCCGCGAGCACCCCCACGTTTTTAATCTAATTATTGCATGACGAAAGGAGCACCTTATGACACTTGAACCAAACCAAAAAGATGCTTCCGATTTCATCGGAGAGCACAAGGCGAAAGGCCATACCTATTGGGTCATCCCCGATGGCTACATCCCGCCGGAGAGCAGCGGCACACTGGAGAGTCATGAGAGCATCTGTGTACTCAATACGGGCACAGTGGATGCGGAGCTGCAGATCACGATTTTCTTTGAAGATCGAGAACCCTTGGAAGAGATTGTGGCTACAGTGCCCGGTCGAAGAACGAAGCATATTCGTACAGCATCGCTACACAGCGATGGTCAACATATTCCAGCAGGCGTACCTTATGCAATAACGGTATCCAGTAACGTTCCGGTCATTGTGCAGTACAGTCGTCTGGATACGACCCAGCCTGAATTGGCGTTAATGAGCGTAATTGCTTTTCCCATCGCATAGATGACAGTAGCTAATAAGAATGCAAATAGACGGTTCCAGCCCTGAGTGATAAGGGCAACGGAGCCGTCTTTACTTTTCTGAGGATGGATTGTATTTGTAGGTATTCGCATTAAGGATGTTCACTTGAACGTCCACGGTTCCGAGCTTGAACTGTTCTAGTGGGTTATCGCGGTTGTTGGCATGGTCACCCCATAACTTATAGTTGTATCGATACAAGTGTTCGACCAGACCATAGGTGTCGATTTTCATGGATTGTGTTTGTTGAAAGGTACTGCGAATCTCGCTCTGTATTTGCCGCTCCGCTTCTTGTTCCATTGTACGGACAGGCCGTGGTTTACCATGATCTTCAATGATAGTGCCCTTTACAGTCGTAGTCAGGTCAAACCGTACTCCATTCCCGTCCTTCCTGGCTCGCATGATCGTGCGTGGGTTGCGAAGCATAAGAGACAGACAGGGTACCTTTTCATTATCCTGATGAACGTATAGAGGATACTGATAGACTTTGTCATAGTTAACGTACCTTGCTCCAGTGGCCTTCTCGGCATCTACTTTCCCTTGATTTTGCCCACTGGTGATGACATAGAATCCATTCATCTGAACAAGTGAAGGCTTCTTATCCTGATAGGTCCATGTCCGATTAATATTGGTAACCGATGGGACAAGAATCGTCGAGGCAGGCTCGCGAAATCCATCCAGCAACTGATGCAACCGAATGGGTTCGAACGCAGAATATTGCCTGTACAGCTTCATGGGCTCAAACAATTCAATGGTCTGTGCCGACTGATTCAGGAGAGCGGAGGAAGAGAGCAGATCCTTCATATCGTCTTCTGTCCCATAGATCCAAGGGGTGTAACGAAGCTGGCCGGAATGCAGGAGGGTGTCGAAGATATCTTGTAGATGTCCATCCATTGCATTTTGGGTTAATACGATCGCTTTCACATGTGTCCACAAGGTCTGCTGCTGCGAGCTGCGATACAAGTCATTTACCGCCATATTTATGGTTGTGCCTTCACCCTGGCCGATCCAGATGTCACTTTCTTCCCTAGGCGTGGGCCCTTCCTGTTTGGCAATGCTCGAAAAATCAATCATTTGCGCATAGGCCACATAGTGGTCCTTCACATAATCAATGCCCAATGCCGTGATAAAGTTGATACTTTGCACTTCCTTCGAATCCCAACATCCTGACAATAGAAAGGTCAGCGTACAGGCGATCAGAGGGAGTCCAATTTTTTTGCTCCAACATATTACCGGTAGAAAGCACTTCATGAGTCTCCTCCTCTTCGAGTGGAGTCCTCCGTATGAAGGGACGCTGGCCGTTTTTTGCGACGTGTGGAAGGCAACATGGAAACTGAATGGGAGAAATCTCCCCGAATAAATGGGGACACGGGCGACAGATAGGACACACCATAACATTCCAGAGAAACCAGATGCACAATTAGCGCAAATAGCCCGATCATGAACCCGTATAATCCGAGAACGGAAGAGGCCAGAAGCATATAGATTCGAATCTGGGAGGTAACGCCGCTTAGAACGGAGTTCACCAGGATATAGCTGGAGATCACGGAGATCGCAACAGTCACAATAATGGTCGGAGATGTAATGCCTGCGCGGATGGCAGCGTCCCCGATAATTAGCCCTCCAACAACGCTGACTGTCTGACCTAAAGCCCTGGGGAGCCTGCGTCCCGCTTCGTTAAACAGTTCGAACATGAAGATCATCAGAAAAGCTTCCAGTGTAACCGGCATGGGCAGACCGATGCGAGTGCCTGCGATGGTTGCCAAGAGAGGTAGTGGAATCTGTTCCACATTGAAGCTGGTTAAACCAATAAAGAAGGCCGGAAAAAAACAGGCAATCAGCAATCCGGCAATGCGCAGAATCCGTTCAAAGGTGACGATAAAGAAAGGGGTACTTTCATCCTCCGGTGACTTGAGTTGGTTAAATAAGGTGGTGGGTGCGATTGTAGCGATCGGAGATCCATCAAACAAGACGGCAAAGCGCCCGTTAAGCAGAGAATCTACCACATAATCCGGACGTTCTGTGCTGTCCGTAAGCGGAAAAATACTTTTCATTTCACCCATGATACTTCTCTCCATAAGAGACGTTCCGATCACGCCATCAATGTCGATCTGATCCAGATTTTTACGGGCTTCGCTCAGAATGTCAGGGTTAATGATGTCATCAATGTACAATAACGCAATAGACGTTTGTGATCGTTTTCCTTTCACAAACTTTTCGTAACACATCGAGTCTGTCTTCATTCGTTTGCGGATCAGTGCGATATTGGTACTGAGTTCTTCGGTGAACCCGTCACGTGGTCCCTTCACGGAGGTTTCAATCGCCGATTCTTCCGGAGAACGGCCCGGGATTGAAGCGATATCCATGCTGTAGGCGGGGTCACCTTTACCGAAGAGCAGTATGAGCTGTCCACTGAACAAGAGTTGATTGATATCAGGTATATTTGTAATATCCTGAATTGGATTCAATACGAGCCTCAGTTCTGCAGGTAAGGGAATATTGACGTTTATTTCATTTTGTTCAAGACGAGGTACAATGAACTTGTTAATCTGCTGAATGTCGGTCAAACCTTCACAATATAACATGATAACAGGCACAATCGGATGATGATTACCAACGGAGTAGGATTGGACAACAACGTCGGCACAAGGCTGGAACATCTGCTGTAGTGAGATAAGCAGTGCTTCATGGGACTCTAGGTTAATCCGTGTGTGCTCCATGATGTTTCCTCCTCTGAGAGCGCGAACTGAACCAGGCAACAACCGTTGCGATGACGCCAAGGCTGCCCAGATATAACACATTCAACGGGAAAATATAATGTACCAGCATTAATTCAAAAGTAATATCATCCATAGGATATAACATCATCATAATGAACAAGACTGTTAGTGCCCCGCAGGCAGCTTGTCTTCTAATGGCGGTTTTAATATTCCAAATCTCAACCACAATATACATGGCGAGGGAAATCCGTGTAAAAGAGCCTGCTAGCCACTGGTAGATGGAAAAAAAGTCAGTCTGGGCAATGTATTTGCCCAAGGAAGCAATTCTCCACTCCTCATAAGCCGGATAACGCATCTTGGCTGCTTCAAACGGATCAAATTCAACAATCGCCCCAATTAATGGACCCAGTGTTAATCCAATCATGATGAATGCAAGTAGCAGGTACTGCCATAATCGAATACGAGAGCTCAGATGAGGCTGAATAAACCAGATGAACAGCAGTTCGAACATCCCGGCCAGACTATAGAGTGTACCTTCAAAAACGGGTGTCCATCCATGTTCAAGCACAGGCAACAATCGGCTGTAGTCCTTGTACTGTATATTTACAATTGCGACATAAAAGCCAAGCAGTACAACGACAGGCAACAGCAATCCTGCTGTGAAGGCCAGTGATCGCATGCCTTTATAGGCGGTATATCCACATACCGCCATCAAGGCTATACTTGTCGCAATGACTGGCGTGTCAGGCAAATAATTTGTTTTGGCCCATGTGGTTGTATCAAACAAGGTGAAATAGATGACAGATAAAAAGAAGAGGCTGTTGCCAATGCGGAACAGCATTCCGATTGGTTTGCCCAGATGTGTGGTCAGCCAATTATTTAGCGTTTGGTGCTGAAGGTGTCGGGAGACATAAGCAAGCATGAGGGTGAACAGCAGAAAAGGACCTGCAGACACCAGAATCGATATCCATGCATCCCGCTTGGCCGCAGCCAGCAGGGCAGGGATAATCAACACGTGACTGATCAGGCCCACGGTTAGCATAATGAGCATTAGAGCTTGCAAAAATGAAGGTTTAGTTGGTTTCATGCTGAGGGGAACCTCGCTCTCCCTTATGGTCTGTTCTCAGCAGTGTTAACGTGATCAAGTCTTCTCATACTGTTAGTAGAAATAACGAAACAAAGCAAATCTTTCCACAAAGGATTACGCTTTGATCCCACTGACCAGCCTATGTTTCCTGCCGCTCATATTGGTACCAAGCACACCGGCGATGATCAATAATGCTCCGATAAAGTGATAGCCACTAACAGGTTCATGCAGTATCCATGCACCCCCTACGATGGAGATGAGTGTGGACAGATTGCTGAATACACTCATTTGGGAAGCTTCCAGATGGGTCAGGGCATAGCTCGCGAGCAGTGTGGTGATCATGGTGGAGAGGATCGCCAGATAAGCGAGTGCACCGAGATAGGATGCATCCCCGAGTGGTTTGAGGTAGTCCATCATGGAACCGCTGGACGCATGCCGGATCAGGGAAGCGGCGTTAAATACAATACAGCCAACCATCAGTGTGACCCATGTTAATTCCATCGGTTTATACTTCTGGGCTAACGGTCTCGCAAGCACGCCATAACCTGCAAAACAGACTGTGGATAGCAGCAATAATGCAATACCCTTCAGGTTACCCACTGACATGACACTTCCTCGCATCATGAGAATAAAAACAACCCCAGCAACAGACAGCAGCAGGAACAGCTTCTGCGTGGTGGATGTGCGTTCCTTCAGGAAAACTGAAGCGAGAACGAGTGTGAATACAGGGGCCATGGCCTGAATAATACCGGCTTCCGATGAGTTGGAAGATACGAGCCCAAAGGCTTGAAAGGCAAAAAATAAGACGGGAGATAACAGTCCCAGTGGAATGATTCGCCACAGATCACGAAGGCTAAGTCGGATTTTAATCCAACCAAAAATGACAGGAATGCTGACAACGATCAGCGACAGGGCGAATCGGTGTGCAAGCACATCAATGGGATGTGCAACAGTGACAGTCATTTTAACAAATAAAAAAGATAGACCTATAATAGCCGCGTACAATACAGCTGCGATATAAGCGTATCCCCGAGTGCGTGCTGTGTTCATGAATGTTCCTCCGATGCAGTAGTTATATAGTGTGTATATCTTACGATTGTCCTAATACATATCAGGTTCGTAGGCGTGTGCTGCTGGCCTTATTCAATATACTGCCGGGTACTTCGTGCTACAATAGATAAAAGGTTGAACTGTATCGGTACAGTTGTTGGAGAGGGATGGGTGCATTGAGAAAATACGAAGTGATTGCCGAAGCGTTAAAGCAATGGATTCAGGAACAGATGCAGCAGCAGGATCGCCGCCAGTGGGCAGATAAAGGCATTCGACTGCCAGCCGTTCGAGTTGTAGCAGAACAATATCAATGCAGTGTAAGCACGGCTATTCGTGCATATGAGTGGCTGGAACAGCGGCATTTGGTGTATGCCATACCTCAATCCGGTTATTATGCCGTACAGAATGGGACAGGTGCTCAGGACATGGACTGGCAGGGAGCGTTGGACTTTGCTTCAGCTGCTCCCGATCCAAGGGTGTTCCCTTATTCAGACTTTCGTCATTGTGTGGATCAGGCGATGGAGAAGAAACAGGCAGAGTTATTTATGTATGGCACGGATCAGGGATTACCTTCGCTTATCATGCTGTTGCAGAAGCAGTTTGCGGATTATCAGGTGTTTGCGAGAACAGAGCAGTTCTTTATCACATCAGGTGTGCAACAGGCACTAGCTGTACTTGCGTTGATGCCCTTTCCCAATGGAAAGAGAAAAGTACTGCTGGAACTACCGACTTATCACAATATGCCCTCCCTACTGAGTGGATTGAATGTGCCAATTGCCGGTGTGAGACGAGCCTTGAGTGGGCTGGACTGGGAATCGCTTGAACGTCAGTTTGCTGAGGGAGATATTAAGTTTTTCTATGTCATGCCGCGCTTTCACAATCCGATAGGCATATCGTTAACGGTTGCTGAAAAAAAGAGACTGATCCGGCTTGCACAGAGGTACGATGTCTATCTGGTTGAGGACGATTATCTGGCCGATCTGGAGGACAATACGAAACAGGACCCGCTCTGGTCCTATGATACGGAAGGTCGGGTCATCTATCTGAAGAGTTACTCCAAAATTTTGTTTCCAGGCCTGCGTATTGGTGTAGCTGTTCTGCCCTCACCTCTAATCCAGTCTTTTGGTGCTTACAAAAAAATGCTCGATATCGATACCTCTGTTCTGTCTCAAGCGGCTTTGGAAATCTATGTCCACAGTGGAATGTTTGCTCATCACAGGAAAGTGATTCGTAATCGCTATGCTGCCCGGATGCACACGGTGCATGAGCAACTGGACTCATATCCAGACTTTGCTCCATTTAAGGACGCCCCTCGTACAGGAGCAGAGCACACGGTATTGCCTTTGGCGGGTGATATGCCGCTTCGTGTTCTGATGTCCCGGCTCCAAAAGCGCGGAGTCATCGTTGATACGACAGAACGGTATTATCCGGAGGGAACATATCAGGTACATCAGGATCAAATGCTGCGATTGAACATCTCTAATGTGCCGAAGCAGCGAATTGAAGAAGGGCTGCAGAAGATCCGGGAGGAGATTTTGAAACTTCAGATCAGGCAGAAATAACCTGAAGAAACGGAATGTTCAGCTGGAAGGCTGCTCTGTCATCGGAGTGTTGTCCATAAACATCAAAAGGCGTCCACACAAGTTGATCACTTGTTGGACGCCTTTTCCATGAATTTCGATCATAATGCCTATACGCTAAATATGAATGAAATTAATCCGATCTATTCCTGAGCCATCGCCTTGAAAGAAGCTTCTGCGGCTTCCAATGTAGCTTGAACATCCTCGTCTGTATGAGCAGTGGTCAGGAACCAAGCTTCGTATTTGGATGGAGCCAGGTTAATGCCACGGTTCAGCATGTGACGGAAGAAGGAAGCAAACAGTTCTCCATCCGTGTCTTGAGCATGATCGTAGTTCGTAACCGGATGGTCACAGAAGTGGGTGGAGAATGCACCACGAATCCGGTTAATCGTTAGTGCAATGCCATGACGGTCAGCAGAAGCTTGCAGGCCTGCTGTCAGGTCGATAGCAAGACGTTCCATCTCTTCATATACACCCGCGCCTTGCAGGACCTCCAGACATGCGATACCAGCCGAGATGGATGCAGGGTTACCAGCCATCGTTCCCGCCTGATAAGCAGGGCCGAGCGGAGCAACTTGCTCCATAACGTGTTTGCGTCCGCCGTAAGCACCGATTGGCAGGCCGCCACCAATAATTT
Source organism: Paenibacillus sp. LS1 (assembly GCF_026013365.1). GTDB lineage: Bacteria > Bacillota > Bacilli > Paenibacillales > Paenibacillaceae > Paenibacillus. The sequence goes on along the minus strand of NZ_JAPDOE010000017.1, from coordinate 23,235 downwards.
TACCAAGAGCCGTCAGATCCGGTTCAATCTCTGCATGATTATCGAGTCCGGCATACGTCTGTGTAGAACCGTAATGGAAACGGAAAGCCGTAATGACCTCGTCATAGATAACCAGTGAGCCGTTAGCTCTTGTCATGGCACAGAGACCTTCTAGGAAGCCAGGCTCAGGCATAACCATACCGAAGTTACCAACGATCGGCTCAACCATGACCGCAGCAACATCGTCACCCCAACGCTCCAAAGCATCTTTCAGGCCATCCAGATCATTGTAAGGCACTGTAATGACTTCTTGTGCAATACTGGCCGGAACTCCCGCACTGTCAGGAATTCCGAGCGTAGACGGGCCCGAACCGGCAGCTACAAGCACCAGATCGGAGTGACCGTGGTAACACCCGGCGAATTTTACGATTTTGTTGCGTTTGGTGTAGGCACGAGCGACCCGAATCGTGGTCATAACTGCTTCCGTACCGGAGTTTACAAAACGAACTTTATCCATGGAAGGAATAGCTTCCTTCAGCATTTTGGCGAGCTTGATCTCAAGTTCAGTCGGGGTACCATATAGCACGCCATTTGCAGCAGCTTCCGTAATCGCCTGTGTAATATGAGGGTGAGCATGTCCTGTAACAATCGGACCATAAGCGGCGAGATAATCAATATAACGGTTGTCATCAACATCCCAGAAGTGGGCCCCTTTGGCTTTTTTCATAAATACAGGTGCACCGCCACCAACGGCTTTGAACGAGCGTGAAGGGCTGTTAACACCCCCAACAATATGTTCAAGTGCTTCTGCGTATAGAAGTTCGGAACGGGAACGTGATGTATTCATAGGATAACTTCCTTTCGTCATTCAAAATATAATAAAGGTACAAGCTACAGAAAGATATGATGATTTTCTCATAAAGCTATAGCCGGGCACAACGAGAGGGCAGCGTAATGGCTGCCCTCTGCATGTGTACATTACTGAGCCGGTTGCTCTGACTTTTGATCGTCACCACTGGCTGTTTTATCTTCGGTGCTGGTCGTACTATCATCCGTTGTAGCAGGCGGGTGAATAATATCCTGAATATGCTGCTTCAATTTCTCTTCATTCGTAACCGTCAATACTTGCGCACCACCTGCTGTACGTTCTTCTTTCAGCAAGTTCATTGGCGGAATCTGCTCACTGCCGTTCATGCTGCTCTGGTATCCGAGGCCACCAAGTTTCCACATGTCGGAGAGTGTCAGATTCGTATCTACGTAAGGATTAACCTGTTCCAGAATGGCAGGCAGTTTGGCAATGGTAGTTGTTGACTGCATTTTCGCTGTTACAGCTTTCAGCAACTCACGCTGACGTTCGGAACGAGCGAAATCCGACATCGCATCATGACGGAAACGAACGTACATGAGCGCTGTCTCGCCGTCCAGATGCTGATACCCTTTTTTGAGATCAATATCGTATTCGTTATTGTCTGCTTTACTTGTATAGTGCATGTCTTTCTCCACATCAAAATCGACACCGCCAACGGCATCCACCAATTTGATGAATCCTTGGAAATCCGTATACACATAATACTGTACAGGAATGCCAAGCAGGTCACCGGCAGCTTGCATCGCTGCGTTAGGGCCATGGGTGATGGCTGTGTTGATCCGCTCTTTGCCATACCCGTCAATATCGACGTATGTGTCGCGCAGAATGGAGAACAGATTAATTTTTTTGGTAAGGGGGTCAAGCGATACGACCATCATGCTGTCGGAGCGGGGAACTTCACCTTTCTTCAATCCACGTGCATCGACACCCATAACGAGAATATTTACCGTTTCCGTGCCTTCCCATTTTGGTGGGTCAGGAGTATTTACTTTCTCCACATTTTCGATACCTGCGAAGGGTGAATCGTCACCGTCCTTTGCCAAACCGTCCAACTGATTGAGAATAGAACCGAAATAGTATGCCGCTGCTCCTCCGACTATTAACACGAAGGCGGCAAGAGAAATCCAGATGGTTCTCTTCGTCTTTCTGGTCATGCTAGCTCTCCTTTGTATTTGAGATGAAATAAAAAACGAGTTCGGGTATTGCTGAATTTTGACTGATACCATTATAATTTCTTTTTGGGCTACAAGCAATTTCAACAAAATCCAAGTGAGGTATAATCATGCTGGCGATTGATGTCAAAGATTTGCGCAAGTCGTTTAGCGTCCAGAAAAGCCGAGGTGGGCTGAAGGGCGCATTCCAAGACCTGTTTGCACGTCAATACCAGGAGGTATTGGCTGTAAATGATATTTCATTTCAGATTCCGCAGGGCGAAATATGCGGATATATTGGGGAGAACGGTGCCGGTAAATCAACAACAATCAAGATGTTGACCGGCATTTTGGTGCCTACTTCAGGGCAAATATCGGTTGGTGGATATGTTCCGTATCAGGAACGGGAGAAGTTTGTACAGAATATTGGTGTTGTTTTTGGTCAGCGCAGTCAATTGTGGTGGGATATTGGCGTTATCGAATCCTTCCATTTATTGCGCAAAGTATATCGTGTCGGAGAGGCCGATTTCCGCAAACGGCTGGATGAACTGGTTGAGCGATTGCAGCTGCAGGACCTGTTAAGCCGTCCAGTACGTAAGCTCAGTCTCGGTCAGCGCATGCGCTGTGAGTTGGTGGCAGCCTTGTTGCATAATCCGAGTATTGTTTTCCTGGACGAGCCAACCATTGGCTTGGATATTGTCGTGAAGTCGGAGATTCGGGATTTCCTGAAAGACATGAACAAGGAGCATGGAACGACTATTTTGCTCACAACCCATGATTTACAGGACATTGAGGCCCTGTGTTCCCGGGTCATCATGCTTGATGCAGGCAACATCATCTATGATGGAGGTCTGGATCATCTGAAGTCCCAGTGGGGTAAAGAGCGGGAGATCCGCTTCAAATTTGGTTCAGCTCACAACATCAGTCAGATGCAGGAATGGACTGCAGCGTTGCCTGTACGTTGGACGGTTGAGAATGAATTGTCCGCATCCGTATGGATTCCGCTGGAACTGAATGTTTCGGATGTACTCGGACGTGTCGTTGGACAGGCCGATATTACCGATATTCAGATTATCGAGATCAACACGGATGAGATTGTGCGCAGTATATACCAATCCGGTTCCGCCGAGCGTCCCGAGATTGTGGGAGCAGGGAAAGAAGCGGTGGGTGTATCCTGAGATGAATAGTGCATTTATTGATTTTATGCGCATCCGTTTTCTAACGATGCTGGCATACCGGGTGAATTATTACTCCGGCATTTTGATATATACGCTGAATATCGGCGTGTATTACTTTACCTGGCAGGCCATTTACGGTAGCAGTGGTGAACTTGGCGGCTTCACGGCAGCGCAGATGACCACGTATATCGCCGTATCCTGGATGGCACGTGCTTTTTACTTTAACAACCTGGATCGAGAGATTGCCGCAGACATACGGGATGGCTCCATCGCGATTCAATTCATCAGGCCGATCAATTACGTTATGGTCAAAATGATGCAAGGTCTGGGCGAAGGCATTTTCCGGTTTCTGCTGCTCATGATTCCGGGGATGCTCATCGCTATTCTGCTGTTCCCGGTTGAACTGCCTACGGCACCGTCCGCTTGGATTGGCTTTCTCGTCATGCTGTTCTTCAGTTTCCTCATTAATTCCCAGATTAATGTGATAACGGGCCTGGCGGCATTCTTTGTGGAAAACAATGAAGGTATGATGCGTATGAAACGCGTCGTGGTCGATCTGTTCTCTGGTCTAATCATCCCGATCAGCCTGTATCCAGGCTGGATGTCTGCTGTGATGAAGGTATTGCCTTTTCAGGCCATTACGTATCTGCCCGGTTCCGTTTTCACTGGAAGAGTGGAAGGTACCGCCATCTGGAATGTACTCGGTATTCAGGTGTTCTGGTTTGCCGTGCTGCTGCTTCCGATGGTATTGATCTGGCGTAAGGCGCGCAAGCGTCTGTTCGTGCAAGGGGGATAACAGATATGTACTATATGGGTCTGATCTGGGAATATTTGAAAAACTACATGAAAACACGTCTTACGTACCGTGCCGACTTCTGGGTAGAGATCTTATCGGATCTTCTGTTCCAGGCGACCAACCTGATCTTTATCTTCGTGGTCTTCCGCCACACGGATAACCTGGGCGGCTGGAGTGAGAGTGAAGTGCTCTTTGTTTATGGATATTTTATGGTGCCCTATGGCATCTTCAGTTGTTTTATCAATCTGTGGGGATTCAGTGAGCGGTACATCGTCAAAGGTGAGATGGATCGGATTCTGACACGTCCTGCACATAACCTGTTCCAGATATTGCTTGAAAATGTGGATCCGCCTGCACTCGTGGGCTCGTTTATCGGCTTGATCATCATGATCTTTAGCGGAGCAGAGATGGGACTTGTGCTGGAGTGGTGGCATATCCCTGCATTGATTATTTTGGCACTCAGTTCAGTCATGATCTATGCCGGCATTTATACCACTCTGACTTCGTTGTCCTTTTATTCGGACGCACCAACAGGTATTCTGCCATTGATGTATAACATTCAAGGGTATGGACGTTACCCGGTAACGATCTATAACCGTGCCATTCAGGTGCTGCTAACCTGGGTCATTCCGTTTGCCTTCGTGGGCATCTATCCGGCAGCATTGTTCCTGGAGAGGTCCGAGATGCATCGGATGGCGCTCCTGACACCTGTGATGGGACTGGTGTTTGGTTCCATGGGATTGCTGCTGTGGAATTATGGCGTGAAGCGGTATCGCGGAGCAGGATCATAATAAACGCCCTATAGCAATTCATGGGGGAGACTAGGGAGGAACTAACATGACGCTAACTGTAGGCGAATTGGCACCGGACTTTGAGCTTCCATCCAGTACAGGGGAATCGGTGAAGCTCTCGGATTACCGCGGACAGCGGGTGCTTCTTTATTTTTATCCTAAGGATATGACCTCGTCCTGTACGCAACAGGCTTGTGATTTCCGGGATCGACATGCTGACTTTGAAGGACTGAACACCGTTATTCTCGGGATCAGTACAGATCCGATGAAACAACATGACAAGTTTATTGCCAAGTATGGACTGCCGTTCACCTTGTTGTCGGATGAAGAGCATGTTGTAGCCGAGCAATACGGGGTATGGCAGCTGAAGAAAATGTATGGCAAGGAGTACATGGGGATGGTTCGCTCCACTTTTCTGATTGATGAAGAGGGGAAATTGATCAAGGACTGGTCCAAAGTTCGGGTCAAAGGACATATCGAGGCTGCACTTGAGGCTGTACAGGCATTGTAGTGATTTAGACATGTGTCAAATAAAACTCGTAAGCGTCTCATCAATAAAGGCTGTGCTTCGCGGAATTCACCGTGAACACAGCCTTTTTAAGTGGGCAATCGTTTAGGATGGGTTGAATTGTTCTTGCTCTTGCCAGAGCGAAGCCGATGCACAAGCAAAAGCAGCAGCGGGATAATAAAACCAACAGTGACATCCCAATCTACCCAAGCAGGCATGATCGTATTAGTGTAGAAGATGACATTGGGAGAAATCAGGACAGCTAACGCGAATAATAACATCGCTGATGGCAGGACTAGAGGTTTGTATGTCTTTAACCGAAATAGCTGAGCTGTTCCAACGACAAAAGAGAACATGTACAGCAGGCTTTTGAAATAGGTAGCAATTAACCAAGCGGTCGCCATGAAGGCCTCAATTCGTTCGAAAAAGTTGCCGATATTGATTTTCTGGGACAGGGTATAGGAGATATAGATGTCATGCTGGGTTAGAAAGGGTCCAAAAATCATTAGCGAAATGAGCAATAGTGTGGTTAGAAGTAGCCCTCCACATAAGGTAGCTAGTAACATATCACGTTTGATATGAGGCCCGGACATCACATAAGGAAGAACCATGGTGATTACGATGAGTTCACCAAAGGAAGTAAATGCTCCCCGAATGATGGAATGAACCAGATGGAGCCAAGGGGTGTTCAAATAAGGTTGCAGATGTGAACTGTTTACTTTGGGCATTAGCCCGAGAAATAACAAAATCATAAAGGCAACAACGATGGGCGTCAGCAGTTCACTGCTACTTCCTATTGTATGCAAGCCATGCATAAGCCCCCAGACCAAAGCGCACATAAGGATAATCAGAATGACCCGGATGGGAGTCTGGAGGTAGATCTGTGTGGTCATAAAGTCACCGACTTCACGGATGCATATGGCAGCGCCTATGGCGAAATAAAATAGGTATGCAGCTGACAAAACAGCCCCGACCCACCGGCCAAGTATTTTTTGGCAGATTTCAATAAGGGATAGTTCAGGGTGTGTCTGATGGAGTTTGTATAGCACCCACATGATAAATATGCCGATCGGCTGACCAATAAGAGAACAGATCCATGCGTCCTGCTGACCCGAAGCAGTAACCACTGAGGGATAGAGTAGAATCATGTCCCCGACCATGACTAGAAAGGTAAGGACTGCAAATTGCCTAATGGTGATTTTTTCATTTATTAACATAGACACCGCTCTCCTTCACTATATCAGCATGGATGACATTCATTGATGAGCTTCATTTCTAATTTCAGCACCTGATGGAAACGGCAGAATCAACCCAACATAGTGAACTGTCTAACCGTGAGCGTTCCTTTTTCCATCCATGCCAGGCTCCTTCCCCAAAAAATTCATTCCTGTGAGGATTTGTTTTGAGTAACCGATGATTTTCTGTAAGACGACTTGAACAATTGTATTAGCAGAAGACAGCCCGGAAGAATGATCCCCAGTGTGGTATCCCAATCTACCCAATATGGAACAATGGCGATCACGATAAAGGTTATGCTTGGTGAGACCAGATTAGCTAATCCGAAAACGAGTATGGACGCAGGAAGTACAAGTATCCGATACTGCTTAAGCTTAAACAGTTCCGCACAACCAACAATAAAGGCATATAAATATATCATCGCTTTGAAGTACGTTGAGATCAGCCACGAAGAAGCCATAATGGCTTCAATACGTTCAAAAAAGCCCCCAATACTGATTTTCTGGGACAAAATAAAAGAAGCATATATGTTATGTTGCGTAAGAAAGGCACCCAAAACCAGCAGGGAGATGGTAACAAGCGTTGCTAATATCAAACTGCCTAAGCCTGCTGCAATAAGTACGTCCCGTGTTCGATGAGCTTGCTTGGCAACGTAGGGCAGAATCATCATGATGGGCACGGCTTCACCGATGGGATATATAATGCTTACCAGAATGCCCTGCGAGATAGAGACCACACCCGTATCACTTACTGGCTTTAAATTGCTGGTATCTATCTGAGGAAGCAGGCAGACAGCAAGGACCACAATAAACACAATAACGACAGGCATCAGTAGCTCACTACTTCGTCCCATCGCCTCTAATCCGTGCGATACTCCCCAGCCAATCACGATGACGAACATCAGAATGATGATGCGGATCGGAGTGTACTGAAAGATTTGTGTGGTCATGAAATCGCCGACTTCTCTCGTATGAGTGGAAGCACCAATAATGAAAAAGAACAGGTAGAAGCAGGAAAAGAAAGTACCTGGCCAGAACCCTAAAATACTTCGTGCCATCTGCACCAAGTTTTTTTCTGGATGCATGCTGCACAGTTTCAGGATCATAGCCATCAATGCCATCCCCAGAGGAACGCCTATAAAAGCACAGATCCAGGAGTCTTGTTTGGCATAGGATGTGATGACTGAGGGGTAGATCAGCATCATATCCCCGACCACCATCATAAAAGTGAGAGTGGTCAATTGTCTTGTTCCAAGGCGCCCCTGTTCAAGCATAATGGTTCTCTCCTTTTTCTAGGTTCCCGTCAGACGTGCCAAGAATTGATTAACAGGTTCATAGATCCACATGATGATATAGAGCGGACTCGGAAAATCCCACAGGTTTGCTGCAATCACACTGAACCCTGTGGCAATGACGAGCATACCGCTGTACACGGCTGTTTCCCTCCATTCCTTGCGGCGGATGAGACCCGGAAGATCAACCATGCCTACAAGTCCTCCTATGACAATAACAGTAATTGTAATCAACATCCGGTCTCACTCCTTCAAATCATCCTTGAATGAATCATCCAGTGTACCTACACGTTTGATCTGAACATTGGCTTCATATTTAACATCCAGATTCTCGAAATATTTATCCCAATCATTCTCAATCTGTTTAAAAAATTTAGGATCAGCGTGATATACTTCCTGACCAAATCCAAAAATGTCAGCATGGAATTTTCGCCGCACTGAATTCACCGATTTTTCCATCAGCTCTATCAGTCGTTCCTCACTGTCTTTTTCCAATTCTTTGAGGGTTTCCATCGAACCAATTCTGATTCCGCACTCTACTGCACCGATGGAAGACACATTTTTGATTTTGATGTGGATCACAGGCTGGTCATCAACGACCTTCGCTTTACGTTCAGTCTTGGTGCGGAGGGCTTTAAAAGTCACATTTCCTCCTTTTCGGCAAGGCAGATGACTGATAGTAGACACCACATTGTCACGGATATAGTTGTATCCTTTGGATTCATCTTCCGTTAACCAGCCAATCAGTTTGTCCTTCCTGAAGATGCTTAATCCCGTGGAATTCAGACGGGCTGGAGACTTGATTGTGGCAATATTATCTTTGCTCCCGCTGTTCTCTGAATTGCCAATAACCTCTACACCGGTGATTACGGGCTGTATTCCGGGAGTCAGCATATATTCGATTAATTGGTCTCCGGTTACGGTTGTTGTGGGAGACCAGGTTTTGGAGGATACGTCCAGAGAATTAAATAACTTCTCCGCGGGAATATTTTCCAATGGGGTAAGCACGTCCAGTACTTTGGAGGCTGTTGTACTTCGAGCAACCATGACGTAATAATCGGGCCGGACTGTAGGTTCCCGCATTAATGCTTCCATAACATCGTAAATTCCCTCTTTGCGGGCATATTCTTCGCCAAATACCAGTACACGGATATGCGCCATGAATATGCGGCGTGGACTTGTCTCGGTCAGCTTTTGAATTGCTTCAAACAGAGTAGGGGCGGAAGCCTGATATTGCGTAACAGGAGTACCTTTTCCACCCCCAGCTTTGGAGGAGACCTCATTTGGCACAACGACCTGAGCACTCACTTTAATCAAATCTCCATCCTTGTCCACACCGAGACCGAGCATAATGCCAAGTTCATTGAGTTCCTGACGATCCCAACATCCGGTAAGGAGAGGGAAGAGGAATGCAATGCATAAAATTAATCGGAGGCACTTGTTCATACGTTGTTCTCCTTACCGAATTAACGCTTCATTTTTTTGTTGGCTTGTCTGGTTTTGTTCGGAGTACCCGTAGAGAGTGGCCGGGTTTTCATATGGGACCAAGGTACACGAAACAGAGTATCCTTCAGATCTTTCTGAATGAAAGGTGCAAAGGGAGACATATACGATACGCCAAAAGAACGCAAGCTGCACAGGTGTGTAACCGTAATGAGCAGAACAATTAGAATACCGTAGAAACCAAAAGCTGCCGCCAGAATCATCAATACAAAGCGTAGAATTCGGACAGAGATAGACAATCCATTCTCTGGAATGACATAACTGGATATCGCTGTAATGGAAACGATAATAACCATGGCAGCCGAAACAACCCCTGCATCTACGGCGGCTTGGCCAATGACCAGCGTTCCGACAATGGAAACGGCCTGACCAACTGTTTTTGGGATACGTATACCTGCTTCTCGCAAAATTTCATAGGTCAATTCCATGAGTATGGCTTCAATGAATGCGGGAAAAGGAACGCCTTCACGTTGAGCTGCCAAACTAATGAGCAGATTGGTGGGCAACATCTCCTGGTGAAAGGTGGTAATGGCAATATAGAAGGATGGAGCGAGTAGAGCGATAAAAAAGGACAGATAACGAATCATACGAATCAATGTGCTGATATCGGCCCGTTGATAGTAATCCTCCGGTGATTGGAAGAAATGCACGAACAGGGCCGGGACCAGCAATACAAAAGGTGTACCGTCTACGATGATGGCTACTCTGCCCTCAAGCAAGGCAGCACAAACCGTATCTGGACGTTCACTATTGTAAACGGTGGGGAATAGCGTGCCTGTCTCGTCTTGTACAAGTTCTTCGATATACCCGCCTTCCAGAATCCCGTCAATATCAATCTCATCGAGTCTGCGCCTTAGTTCCTTCACGACCCCCGGATCGACGGTATGTTCCAGATATAAGACGGCAACTCTTGTTTTGGTGACCCGGCCAATCTCCCTTTCTTCGATCCAGAGATGAGGGTCACGAATCCTTTTGCGAATTAAGGAAGTATTCGTACGCAAATTTTCATTGAAGCCCTCCATAGGACCCCGCACAACGGTTTGTGAGATAGGTTCACCAACAGCACGGTCTTCCCAACCAGCCGCGTCAATTTTTAACCCGCGTACACACCCTTCGATAAGCAGGATAGCGGAACCTGATAGGAGAGCATTAAGCACATCTTCCATGTCATCAACGAATACTACATTGCTCGCAGCCAGAATGTCATTTTGGAGGTAGCTTAGATGCTCATCATCTGCCGAGAATTCCGGCAGTTCATGCGTCTTTAACAGGGATTCCAGGATGGAATGATTCAGGATATGTACGTCCACCAACCCATCGATGTACAACATGACGGCAGGCCATTTATGCAGACACTGCAAAGGGCGCATCATCAAGTCGTTGCTGTTCCCCATCACCTGCTTGCAATATTCTGTATTTTCGCTCAGATCCGGAGAGATCTGCCTCTGATCTTGACGGTCCTGCGTTGCATCGCTCATACCTTCACCTCCCTATACACCCTATATTTTCAAGTTAGTATGACCTGGATGAATTCGGATTATCACAAAAACATAAAAGAATGATTAGTTCTTACGCCGTTAGGATAAACGCAAAAAAAAGGAGTCGCGATGATACGCGGCTCCTTACTTATAGACACACATTCTTTTGAATTTACTTTTGTCTTTGTCGAACAGGGGTGGGCTTGGATACGGATCTCGCTGCCCATGCTTTGCGGTAACGGTAAAGCACGGCTGCGATGAGCAATAAGCCGATGCCTCCCACGATATATGCTGCATACTGATGAGCCAGATGGAATACGGCATTCCACTGGGGGCCGAATATTTTGCCAATGCCCAGAAACAGTACTACCCAGAACAACGCGCCTGAATAGGCGTAGAGAGCGAATTTACGAAAGGGAACAGCGGCTATGCCTGCGAAATATCCAGTGAAATGTCTTACTCCCGGAATGAAATAACCGATGAAGATTAAGGCATTACCATACTTGGCAAACCACTTTTGCGTTTTATCGAGTTTGTCCTGCTTCAGCAGAAACCATTTTCCGTATCGTGTTATGAAGGGCAGACCTGCTTTGGCTCCAATAAAATAAGTGATGGTCATGCCAATCGTCGTTCCCAGAAAAGCCAGTATGGTGAGGATTCCAAAGTCCAGATGTCCCTTATAGGAGAGAAACCCTGCGTAAGCCATAGTCGTTTCACCCGGAAAGGGGAGTGCGATGAATTCGAGCAACAAGCCAAAAAATAAGACACTGTATCCATAGGACCCAAACAAATGTTGGATCTTCTCAAGCAATTCCAATAGATTTCACTCTCCTGAAGACGGGGTGGGAGCATACTTCCTCTCCAAGGTGTTTTGAATACGTTCTGCCTGTCCATTATGCTACCTAATCCGAAGCGAAGAATCAATCACGCTCCATACCAAATTGTGAAAAATTATTAAACAAAATCGCGTCTTTTTTCAAGGAAGCCTCCATATAATTCTAACAAAACTGCTGAAGTCTATCAGCAAATTACTAGAGACGGTGGAGGTCGATTCGTAAATGGTACAGGGACCGGAATTAAGCATCAAGGAAATAGGGGAAAACTCCGCAACACCTATACATATGTTTTTATCTGGACAATGGTCTGTCATTCTAGTGCGAATAGCTATATTGTTATGTGCATTTGCTACCTATGCAGGTACGGCTGCCGCCTCTTCTGCTGCCGGCTCAGATGAGCCTGTCTCGGCAGAAAAGAAGAATCAAGATAAGGTAGTCTATCTGAGTTTTGACGACGGACCGGGTAACCATACCCGTGAAGTATTGGATATTTTACGCAAGGAGCAAGCTCTGGCTACATTTTTCGTATTGGGTGAGCAGGCCGAGCGTTATCCCGAGCTAATCCGGGCGCTTGTGGAGGATGGACATGCACTGGGCAATCATACGTTCAATCATCAATATGAACAGCTGTACAGTGATTTCAAAGTGTTCTGGAAACAGATCAAGCAGACAGAGGCAGTGCTGGAGCGTATAACCGGCTTTCGTCCGGATCTGGTGCGAGCACCTGGCGGTACCTATGGTCATTTTGACCAGAGTTATTTTGATTTGCTCCAACTGGGTGGATACACGGTCATGGACTGGAACGTCGACAGTGGGGATTCCAAGCGCAAAGGTGTCCCAGCCAAAGAAATCCTCAGCAATTCGACCAAAGTACCTGCTGGAGCACGTTCTGTCATTGTCCTGATGCATGACGGAGGTGCACATGCTGAAACGGTAAAAGCACTTCCGGGTATTATCAAATATTATCGTGATCACGGATATCGTTTTGACACGATGAAGAGTACGGATCAACCGGTTCAATTCCGTGTACATCCAGATGGTAAGTATAAGACGCGTAAGGCACCAGGAAAGGCCTGGATCGCAGAGCATGTAGAAGCGAATGCGACGTTGTGGCTCGCAAGCAAGAAGCTGAAAGTAGAGGTGGGATTAGCAGCGGCTACCCTGCAACCGGGTGAGTTTCGCATGGAAGGTCAGCGAATCATGGTGCCTTTGCGTACGTTTATGAAAAAATTCGGAGGCAGCACTCGCTGGGACCCTGAAACAAGGACAGCCACAGCTGTATGGAAGGAAAGAACGATTCATGCAGACAGTGTGAGCGGAAAACTGACAACGACGGGGGCAATTGAAACGGGAGCAGTGCATAGTCAGGGGGGGACCATCTGGGTTCCGTTACGTGAATTACTGGAGCAGATGGGATTAAGGGTGAATTCCTTAACCAGTAATGAAGCAGAGTGGACGGTAAAGGCAGGTTCTTCCATATCCATTTCGGCAATGAACTTCATATATAAGTATAAAATGATCTGAAGAAAGTCATTCTTGCAGGACTATTCTCTCTACTTCCGGGCAACACTGAATCATAGATTACTATGGCTCAGGAATGCCGATGGATGGAAGGAGATTAAGAGAAATGGCTTATATCCGAATGGAACATGAACATGCAGTTGAATTGCTAAACAGGGTTATGAAGCGTGTTGAAAGTGTGATTATTGGCAAAAAACAAGAGATTCGTTATGTCCTCACTGCAATGCTTAGTGGGGGTCATGTACTTCTGGAAGATGTGCCGGGTACCGGGAAAACGATGCTGGTTCGTGCTGTTGCTTCTGCGCTGGATTGCTCTATGGGGCGGATTCAGTTCACGTCCGATGTGATGCCGGCAGATGTAACGGGCACTTCAATCTATCACCCGCATACAGCTGAATTCAAGTTTCGGCCCGGGCCCGTCATGTCCAACATCGTTCTCGCTGATGAAATAAATCGGGCTTCACCCCGTACCCAGTCTGCCCTCCTGGAGGCAATGGAGGAACGACGTATTACGGTTGATGGCACAACCTATGCCTTGCCACGTCCCTTCTTTCTGCTGGCGACACAGAATCCGTTACAGTTCGAGGGTACGTACCGTCTGCCTGAAGCGCAGTTGGATCGATTTATCATGAGGATTGGACTGGGGTATCCCGATCCGGAACAGGAATTGGAATTGTTAACCCGCATGCAAAATAGAGAAGCGCTTGATGATCTTCGTCCCGTCCTGCTTGCGGAAGAGGTCGTAGCTATGCAGCGTGAAGTCAAACAGGTACATGTTGATCCCGTCGTCAAACAGTATCTGGTGGCAGTTGCTGTGGCCTCTCGCAGCCTTCCGGCGGTAAGACTGGGCATCAGCCCGCGTGGAACACTAGCCTGGATGGCTGCGGCGCAGTCATATGCTTACCTTCAAGGACGCAGATATGTCATTCCGGATGATGTGAAAGAGGTGGCTGTGCCTGTTCTTTCTCATCGTATTCAATTGAAGGCTCAGAACAGAGCGGAGATTTGGGGGCAAGTACAAGTCATTGAAGAAGCATTGTCATCGGTCCCGGTACCTGTACAAATGGCATCACAGGGAAGGGGACGTAGGCAATGAATGCGCTGGGACAACGGATTTTGAGTGCTGCCTTGGTGGTGGCTTTCGCTTCCTTGTATCAGTGGCATGGGGGCAAAGCGGCGTTATTTCTATCCATTATGGCTTTCTTGATGTTCGCAGGAGGTCTGCTTCTTCATTGGTTCAAACCACGGCGTATTAATATCCGTCGGAAAATGCACACGAGCCGGATTGAGGCAGGTGAGCGGGTAAGGGTTCTGGTCGAGCTGGAATTCGAATGCCGTATTCCATTGTTATGGATCGTTCTGTGTGAGAACACCCCTGCAGGTGTTCATCGCAAATTGATTTTTCCGGGAACACGTCGTCAATTTACCTATCAATATGAATGTTCTGGTTTACGCAGAGGAGTCTACAGATGGAATACAGGAAGATTGTACTGGGGGGATATATTTGGCTGGAATACGCTCTCCGCAGAGACCACAGGCGACACGCCCTTGATTGTTGTTCCTCAAGCAACGGCTTGGGGGAAGGGGGATTCGGTAGAATCTGCAGCCATGATCGAAGGGACGCTGTCTGAACGGAGAAACAGCCAGGCAAACCGTAGTCCTGAATTCCGTGAATATCAGCCGGGGGACCCGCTGGGACGTGTTCATTGGAAAAGCACAGCCAAAACAGGTCGACTTCAGACCTTTTTGCCCGAAACCACAGATTTAGCTTCGCTGGGCATCCTTGTATATGAAGCCGCGTCGGGTTATGACGTGAAACAGGCGGGGATCATGGATTCACCTGCTTTTGAACGTGTGGTTCGTGCAGCTGCCCGCTGGGTTCATACCGCTGAACGGGATGACATTCCTTATCATCTGTGGATGGAAGGTGGCAACAAGAGCTATGACCAACAAGATCACAGGCAACAGGGACCATTCCATGTAGATGATGAGAATCATAGACTGGACAAGCTTGCGGGGGCACGAATATCCAAGGCGGAATCTGTCTCGGTTTCGCTTCGCACGGAGATGCTGGATAGATTGGCGAGCGGGTCTCGTATTGTGGTTCTCACAGGTAAGCTGGATCAGGCTTTGAGGGAATGGATCATGTCTGCAATGGGGTTGGGTTACCGCGTAGAGGTGCAGCTGACTGAATCGACCCAGTTAGGATCAACCGATAGGTCGATGAATGGATTGGGATATGACAGTTTGAGTTTGGAGCAGCTTCGTCACAGCGGGGTGCCGATCCATTCGGTCACAGACAGCGCGTTATCTTCAATGGGAAAGGCGGAGGTAACGGATGTGGGAGCATAATGGAAACGATCGACCGAATTCTACTGCGGTAGACAGGGAGTCCGTAGAAGTCAATATAGAATCGGCTCATTCTGTATATCAAACTGTGAACCAGACAATGGTAACCGATGTAAAGGATGAAGGTCATGTTGCAGTACCTGTCCTGTACAAAATTTTTATTTCGGCCATTTTACTCATACTGTCTCTGGAATGGATATATCCTGTTACGTCATCGAATCAGCAGGGCAGTGAACGGTTCTTGTCCGTGATGGCGGGATTAACGGGAGCTTTGCTGCTCGCGGGGTTAATTCGTACAGGCTGGGTCACGGGAGCAATAATCCGATTGTTCATTGCACTCGCTGCTCTATGTCTGATGTACGGAGGAAGTGATCCTGCCCGTTGGGCAGTTGCTTACCCGGGAATACTGTCAGCGGATATGGACACTTTTATGAATAACTGGCGATTTCATTCGATTAGTACAGAAACGAGAGGTTTGTTCATGATGTGCGGCTGGAGCATGCTCATGGCTTCTGTGCAATCCCTTGTATTGCTGCGTCGAAGCGTTATGCTGTTTGGCAGTGCAACGCTGCTCTATTTGCTTCTGCTTGAATCCTTTGCTGGACTGGATGTGTATGCTTCGGTGATACGGTCTGTCCTATGGATTTTTCTTATTCAGGCGCTGCTTCAGCTACTTCGTCTTAACGGAGGAGTCACTACCCCGAGTTATCGCGGCAGTCCCTATGGTCGTTGGAGTATGGTAACCATTGTGGCTTCCGCAGGCATGGTACTTATCTCTGCATTACCTGGTCAGTTCGCTTCTATACCTCAACCGGAACGCATATCGCTCGAGCAGATGGGTGAACGCTTAGCCCGCTGGGCAGGTTATACGCAGAACAATAGTATCCCTGCTGCAACAGCGGTCACGGGATATAGCACAGCGGATGCGCCCATGGGAGCACCTTTGGTGCAGGGGAACGCCATCTTTTTTACGGCGAAAAGTCCGGAAGTGACGTATTGGCGAGGAGAGACCCGTTCATATTATAACGGTAGTACTTGGAGTGATCCTGGTCAAAGCTTCGAAACGGCTAGTCCATCCGGATTGCTGCGCACCGATGGATGGGAGAATCCAACCTATTGGAGTCGCATTCGTCAAACCGTCACGATGCAGCGAGAGTGGAGGGGACCAAATCCACTTTTTACCGGTGGCATACCGGTTAACGTATCGTTTCAGGATAAGAATAAGGATAATCAGAAGAACCTGCTTTCTTTGCTGTCTAATCGAGATTCCGCAACGTTGTGGCTCGCAGGCTCCGGGAATGATAAGACGGTTAAACATTATACAGCGGACATCATGGTTCCAGTGGCATCGCCTGAACAGTTACGTCTACTTGGGGAAACGGATAAAGGGAAAGATCCGGCCTCTATTCGGAGGACATATCTGCAATTGCCTACGACACTTCCGGGTCGAGTGCAGAGTCTTGCCAAGGAAATCATGCAAGGAAGTGATACCCGTTATGACGCTGTACAGGCTGTGAAAACTTATCTGGCTGCTCATGCCGAATACACGTTAGATACCCGTATGCCACCGCGAGGAACAGATTTTGTGGACAATTTTCTATTCGTCACACGGCAGGGGTATTGTAATCATTTCTCCACAGCCATGATTGTGCTGCTGCGTGCAGAGGGAATTCCCGCACGTTGGGTTAAAGGCTTTGGCCCGGGAGTAGCTGACCCGGATACACCCGGTCAGTACATCATTTCCCAGGGAGATGCACATTCCTGGGTAGAGGTGTATTTTCCGGGTGCAGGCTGGATGCCGTTTGAGGCTACGCCGGGCTTCACCATGGCGCAAGGCGTGGGCGAAGATGTCGCAGCGCTCGCCGGGCCACAGCTTGTTGCGGAGACTCCGCCGTATATGAGCGGCGGAGTGGCTTACGCGGGCGCATGGCTGCTCGCCCGCGCACGGGCTTTTGCCGCGGAGCCATGGCTCGCGGCAGCCCTTGTAGCAGCGGCCCTGCTGGGCGCCGCTGCTCTGGTCCGCATGCGGCGGCTACGCCCCGCGCTGCGGATAAGGCTGCTGCTGGCGTGGCCACGCAGCAGCTTTCCAGACCGCGAGCGGCTGCTAGGCGCCGCCGCTCCGGTCTGGGCCGTGCTTGCGCGCCGGTACGGCCCGCGGCCGCCGGGCATGACGCTGCGAGAATATGCAGCGTCACCGGCTTTGGCAGCAGGCGCGGACGGCGCGGACATCGCGCGGTTTGCAGCCGACTGGGAACGGCTGCTGTACGGGCCAGACCGTCCGCTGCGCGCGGACAGTCTGGACTTCCTGCGCAGGGCACTTCGTCTGGCCCAGCGGATGCAGACGTTGTAACACAAGGATGTTACAACAAGGACGCTACACAACCTGCAATGATTTAACTCTCGCTATCGCTTTCCGATACAGTTTGGCAGGTTGATGACGGATGATGATACCACGGGCGCCTCTATTCTATGTTTACTGTGCAGTGTTTGTTGATCGTTGCATGCCATATATAAGACGCCTTTCTCGCTATGCTGCGAACGAGGCGTCTTTCCACGATCATACACATGAACCAGCATCTTACTTCCAAGCTTTCTATTCGGAATTTCATATTCAGAGGCATTCGGTAACCCTTGTTTTAAAATGTCGAAAAAAGGAGTTTCGCCTTTCCTTGACGGTATGTTTTGTCGTTGCGTATAATTAGTTTCATTGAATTGAGGGAGGCACGGTTATGAATAAGCAGAATGAAATTGTAGTTGTCCTTGACTTCGGGGGTCAATACAATCAGTTAATCGCCAGAAGAATCCGGGATCTTGGCGTATACAGCGAGCTTTTGCCGTATAATACACCGGCGGAAAAGATCGCAGAAATAGCACCAAAAGGAATCGTATTTTCGGGTGGTCCGTCGAGCGTATATGCTGAGAACGCTCCGCACGTGGACCCGGCTGTCTATGACTTAGGCTTGCCAATCTTCGGTATCTGCTACGGGATGCAGCTTATGGCCCAGCAGCTAGAAGGTAAAGTAGAACGTTCCGAGAAGCGAGAGTACGGTAAAGCAGACCTTGAGTTTGCCGCTGGATCTACACTGGCAAAAGGCATTGAAGGCGAACATACCGTATGGATGAGTCACGGTGACCACGTGGTTACACTTCCTCCAGGTTTCAAACTGGATGCAGGCACGGAAAGTGCGCCAATCGCTGCCATGAGCGACGATGAGCGTAAATTGTATGCTGTTCAGTTCCATCCGGA
The DNA here is from genome assembly GCF_026013365.1 of Paenibacillus sp. LS1. GTDB lineage: Bacteria > Bacillota > Bacilli > Paenibacillales > Paenibacillaceae > Paenibacillus. Next base: position 4,503 of record NZ_JAPDOE010000017.1, on the reverse strand, counting down.
AGTACGTCACTCTGTTCGCGGTAACGACATGATTCGTAACTTCCTGTTCGAAGTTTGTGGTTGCGAAGGCAACTGGACGATGGAGACATTCATCGATGACACGATCAAAGACATTCGTGAAAAAGTTGGCGACAGTAAAGTACTGTGTGCGCTTAGCGGCGGTGTAGATTCTTCCGTTGTGGCTGCCTTGCTTCACAAAGCCATTGGTGATCAACTGACATGTATGTTTATCGACCACGGTCTGTTGCGTAAAGGCGAAGCGGAAAGTGTAATGGAGACGTTTGTCGGCAAATTCGACATGAAAGTTGTCAAAATTGATGCACAAGAGCGCTTTATGTCCAAGCTGGCTGGCGTGGATGATCCGGAACAAAAACGTAAAATCATCGGTAACGAGTTTATTTACGTATTTGATGAAGAGTCCAAGCAGTTCGATGATTTTGCATTCCTGGCGCAAGGTACACTGTATACGGACATCGTAGAAAGTGGTACAGCAACTGCACAGACGATCAAATCCCACCACAACGTGGGCGGTCTGCCTGAAGACATGAACTTCAAACTGATTGAGCCATTGAGCACGCTGTTTAAGGATGAAGTGCGTAAAGTAGGTACCGAGTGTGGCCTGCCGGACGAAATTGTTCACCGTCAGCCGTTCCCTGGTCCGGGTCTTGCGATCCGTGTTCTTGGTGAGGTTACTGAAGAGAAACTTACCATCGTTCGTGATTCAGATTACATTCTGCGTGAAGAGATTGCCAAAGCGGGTCTTGACCGCGAAATCTGGCAGTACTTCACAGCCCTGCCGAACATGAAGAGTGTCGGCGTTATGGGTGATGCACGTACGTACTCCTACACTGTAGGTATTCGTGCCGTAACATCCATCGACGGTATGACAGCGGACTGGGCACGTATCCCTTGGGATGTGCTTGAGAAAATCTCCGTACGGATCGTTAACGAAGTCGATAACGTAAACCGTATCGTTTATGACGTAACTTCGAAACCACCTGCAACAATCGAGTGGGAATAGGGTATACAGCATTAACAATAGATTGAAAAATGACTCTCTTTTATCTGCGTTGTTTCGCAAATAGAAGGGAGTTTTTTTATTGCTCATATTATGATAAAACTTTTATTGGGGAACTGCTCTCCAGTCATCAACTCTCCAATTTCATCCCATTTTAAAGCTCACTTCATGATCCTTTCAGGTCCAGCCTGTACAATAAGTACATACTAAGAGCTATATGGCTACTGAAGGGAGAATTGAATGTATGCGTAAAACCGACTATATGAGCAAATGGAAAATGGGCATTGGAAGTGCGTTTCTGATGGTGATGCTGGCAGGATGTGGTTCAGGTGTGCAAGACCTAGCTTCCGGTTCGGGAGATTTTCCATTTGTGAACTTAGAGGCAGCGGATGCTTCTTCCGATCAGACCAGAAACCAGGAGTTATCCTCTGACTTAACAACGAACACGAATCAGGATCGACAAGAGATACAGGATGCTCCGCAGACAGAGATTTAATTAACATAGGACTGATCCGGTAAAAAGTAGTTCCGGCGCATGTCGCAAGTTACTCCATATACCTAATCAATATATGCTTTAGGAATACCAGACATCGTTATTCCTAGATCATGACTCACCTGATTGCTAAAACGCATCAAAAACATAAGCTACCCTGATCAGAGGCCTTCCTGCCCTTTGATCAGGGTAGTTTTTTATATTAATTTGCTGATCTTTCAGTCTGACAGAATGAACATATTCCCTTGAGAATTCATCCGAAAAAGCGTATTCAATTGGGTTGTAAACCGCTGAACTGGTTCAATCTGTTAAATAATACGAACGATATTATAAAAGGGTGAGATTAATATTCGTTTTTCTCATTGACAAAAACATACTGCCCTCCTAAAATAGTGATGGGAAACAAACAAATAGCGCATACTTATTCGTATAATCCTGGGGATTGGGCCTGGGAGTCTCTACGAGATCACCCTAATGATCTGGCTACGAAGAGGAGAAGGCTGAGCACAGGAATTCTACATGATTGCGGGACATCACGCACATTAGAATTTTTTTTGTTCTTAGTAAAGGCATCGTGCCTCTCCTTGTCAGCTGAACCCTGGGTGAAGAATCTTCTTCAGGGTCATTTGTCGTTTTTCAATATGGCTTCAACATCTCTAAGGGGGAGTTAGTAATTATGGATCGTTTCTTTAAATTAAAAGAAAACGGAACAAACGTTAGAACGGAGATTGTTGCGGGTCTCACTACGTTTATGACAATGGCGTACATTCTTTTTGTGAATACGTTGTTCTTGGGTCAAACCGGTGCGGGGATGTCGGATAATGCAGTATTCTTTGCAACAGCCGTCGGCGCCGGATTAATGACTATTATTATGGGATTGTTCGTGAATATTCCGATCGCGCTCGCACCAGGTATGGGATTGAATGCGTACTTCATGACTGTCGTTCTAAGCTCGAATGGAGCGATTACATGGCAGGCTGCTCTCGGGGCGGTATTCCTTTCCGGTATCGTGTTCATTATTTTGACCGTGACGAAGATTCGGCAAATGCTGCTTGTAGCAGTTCCACAGTCGATCAAAATGGCCATTACGGTGGGTATCGGTCTCTTTATTACCATTATCGGTTTCAAACTTGCTAATCTCGTGGCTGTAACAGTTAATGTTGCACCAGACGCAGACCTGAGTCAGCCGATTCCAGGTAGCAGTTTTAACCTGTCATTGGGTAACTTTATAACACATCACGATGCATTGCTGGCTCTGATTGGTTTGCTCCTTATTGCTATACTGATGGTTATGCGCGTCAAAGGCGCTCTGCTGATCGGGATCGTAGCAACAACGCTGATTGGTATTCCGATGGGCGTTACGAATCTGAGTGGTCTTTCAGGCGCAAGCTGGTTGCCTAACTTCAGTGATCTGGCGGTTGGACAACTGGATTTGAAAGGTGCTATCAGTCTGGGATTGTTTGAGATCATCTTCATCTTTACCTTCGTTGAATTGTTCGACACGTTCGGTACGATGGTAGGTACTGCAACACGTATGGGTATTATGAAGGATAAGAAAAAAGGCGAAAAAACCATCGGTAAAGCGATGCTCGTCGATGCAGTTGGTGTCAGCGCAGGTGCTGCACTGGGTACAAGTACCATTACGGCATACGTTGAAAGTGCTTCAGGTGTTGAGGCAGGTGGACGTACAGGACTGACTTCCGTGACGACAGGTTTGCTGTTCATTTTGGCCCTGTTTATCGCGCCGCTTGCGCTGGTTGTTCCATCCGCTGCAACAGCTCCCGCATTGATCATCGTGGGTGTGCTTATGATGAGTCAAGTACGTAGCATCGAGTGGGATGATTTCCTGCAAGCTTTCCCAGCGTTCCTTACAATTGTATTGATGCCTTTCACAGGCGGAATCGCAAACGGGATCTCCGCAGGTATCGTATCTTATGTGATTCTGGCGGTGTTCAGTAACTTGGTTACAGAGCGTAAAGTGAAAATTCACTGGCTCATGTGGATCTTGGCGATCATCGTAATCTGCCGATACGTATTTATTGGCGGGGAGTAAGGGTCCGTTAGGTGTAACAAAAAGTTATCTGAGATAAGTTTCTTATCTTATAAATGAAAGAAGCGGAAGCCACGGGATTAGACCCGGAGCTTTCGCTTTTTTTGTATTCTTTTCTTGGGAAAAACGAATTTCAGAAATGTTTTCCTTCTATAAAGAAGGAATGAGTATAATGATCTATGATTTGTTGGTTGTTTATCTAATGAAATCATCGGTTAATAAGTTTCTATAACCTGATGAGTCTGTACTCTGTACAACATGAGTTTCTCTATAATTGGATTAGGGATCATACGAAAAACCTTTTTGCGTATTTGAGTTAATTACTCCGATCATTAAAGTTAGTGCGCAGATGTATCATTTAGCTGGTTATAAGGAGATACTTGTTAAAAGGTCTACAGGATACTAATTGTATAAGAATTAATCTTTTTCGAAAAAAGACTTGCGTTCCTTATCTGTACATGGTATATTCTAATTCCGGCCAAGAAAACACGGTTTACACGGTGCGGTAAGCGAATGAAATAAGCTTCGAAAGAAACTTAAAAAAAGAGCTTGCAAAGTTGGTTCGGACATGATAATATATAAGAGTTGCTGAAGAGAACAACGTTCGGCAGTGAAACAAGTTTGATCTTTGAAAACTGAACAACGAGTGAGTAACGATCTTGCTTGCAAGATCGATGCTGAGAAATCGATATAAGTCTTTGGACTGTATGATTTCGAAGCAAAAAAGAGATTTTTAATCTCGTCAGATTCAAAATGAGCTTATCGCTCTTTTCAAATACTGAGATGATGTTCATAACGTTTAACCGCGCTACTGAAATTCATCTTTATTGGAGAGTTTGATCCTGGCTCAGGACGAACGCTGGCGGCATGCCTAATACATGCAAGTCGAGCGGAGTATCAAGGAAGCTTGCTTCCTTGATACTTAGCGGCGGACGGGTGAGT
>NZ_JAPDOE010000016.1 GCF_026013365.1 Paenibacillus sp. LS1 | reverse complement strand
CTTATTTTAATATATGTCATTCATTTTGATTTGACTTGTTTTATACATAAAATACTGGCGTCTCAATCCTTAAAGCTGTGATACAATAGGTGAGGTCTATATAGAAAACGGAAACATGCATAAGCACGAGGAGGAACAGTGAACACGATGAAATCAGCCCCGTTTATTGCGGTGGAAGGTCCAATTGGAGCGGGAAAAACAACGTTGGCAACCATGCTTTCCCATGAATTGAACCTTCCGCTGGTTAAAGAAATCGTAGAAGAGAACCCATTTCTGGCTTCCTTTTATCAAGATATCGACGAGTGGAGTTTCCAATTGGAAATGTTTTTTCTGTGTAATCGGTTTAAACAACTGGAAGACACGGGCGCTCATTATGTGGAGCAGAATACCCCTGTCATTTCGGACTACCATATCTATAAAAACATGATTTTTGCCGATCGTACCTTAAAGGGAACGAAACGGGATAAATACCGTCAAATCTATCATCTGTTAACGGATGATCTGCCGAAGCCCAATCTGGTGCTCTATATTGAAGCTGAACTCGATACGTTGATGTACCGCATTAACAAACGTGGGCGCTCATTTGAGCAGGACATGGACCCGGCATACATGGAACAACTAATTGTTGATTACAAAACAGGCATGGATTACTTGGCGAATAGCTCAAATCCGCCAGTAATCATTAAGGTCAATGCGGAGCAACTCGATTTTGTGGAACATCCTGAACACTTCAGGCAGATTGTTAATCAGGTAAAGGAGTATATCATATGAATAACTATGGCATTCCAGCGAATGCATTAATTACGGTAGCAGGTACGGTTGGGGTGGGCAAATCCACGTTAACTGCTGCACTTGCGCAGCGTTTGAATTTCAAGACCTCTTTGGAGCAAGTCGATCACAATCCTTATTTGGAGAAGTTCTATCATGACTTCGAGCGTTGGAGCTTCCATCTGCAGATTTATTTCCTGGCAGAGCGCTTTAAGGAGCAAAAGAAGATTTTTGAACTGGGTGGAGGATTCGTACAGGATCGTTCCATCTATGAAGATACAGGCATATTTGCACAGATGCATGCGGATCAAGGAACCATGTCTGCTACCGATTTTGAGACATACAGCAGTTTGTTTGAAGCGATGGTGATGACCCCTTATTTCCCACATCCGGACGTACTGATCTATCTGGAAGGTAGTCTGCCGTCGATTTTGAGCCGTATTACGGAGCGCGGACGTGAGATGGAGATTCAAACGGATCGTTCGTACTGGGAGCACATGCATGAGCGCTATTCGGTATGGATTGATCAGTTTACGGCTTGTCCAGTGTTGCGTCTGAACATTGATGAGTATGATGTGCATGATCCGGCATCAGTCGATGCTATTTTGGCACAGATCGCAGCTGTCATTCAGCCTTCTAAGGAAGCTCAAGTATAAATATATAATGTAAGCAACGGGAAACATCTCTTTTACGGCTATTAGGCTGCTAAAAGGGATGTTTTTCGTTTCTTGAGAGTACTTAGGATGTATTCTGAATAGATGGAAAATCGGTTTTTTAAATAAATATGGAATGAATGCTAATATATTTATCTAACATAATAGATACATGGTCACTAAAAGTAGAAAGTTGTTGAAAAATAGGTCTTTTTATGGTTTCATAGGAAAGGTGATTTCTGGAAAATAAGCATAAGCATGACTCAGGAGGGAAAGACAACGTGGAAGAGAAACAAGGAATTAAAATCGGGATGCCGATCATTGGTGGCTTAATTGCAGCCATTCTGGGAGGCATCGTATGGGCAGCAATTGCTGCAATGACCGAGTATGAGGTAGGACTCATTGCCATTTTGATAGGGGCGCTCACGGGCTACGCAGTTGTATTGTTCTCGAACAAAAAAATTGCGACGGTACATAAGATCATAGCCGTACTTTTTGCTCTCGTCGGTATTTTGCTAGGCAAATATCTGACGGTGGTATATTTTACTTCTGAACTGTTTGGTGATGTAAGCGTGATGGAACTCGTGTTTGATAGCGAGATGATCAGTGCGTTTGTGGAAACCTTCCAGGAGTACTTCAGTCAACCGATCGATCTATTATTCATTGTGCTTGCGATTGTATCTGCATGGCAGATTCCTGGTCGGATGGCGAGAACCAGTCTGGCTACAGATGCATCTTCATCGGATCACGCACCAAGAGCTTAATCGGATAAATGGTGGAATGCAGAACACAGAACGCAATAGTTGCGACAGGAACAAGGGAAGAGAGATTGTAGTAAAGAGTTGCCTTATATAAAAAAGGTACTCATAAAGTACTCAGAGTGAACATCAGTAAGGCTTGTTCACATTGCGGCTGAGTTACTTGGATACATAAAGGGACGTGACGCCTGAGGGCGTACGTCCCTTTTGTATTAAACGGCAGTGCCGGCAATATCGATATCTTGTCCATGATTATTGAAACAGCATGGATCAATTTCAAGCCAGAATGTAGAGAATAGAAATAACTTTAGGAGCAATGTTAAAAGCTTTCTAAATGACAGTTGCATTGGAAGAACAGAGTTTGCCTACAAGCTAATGGAGTAAGCTAGTCAGAACCAGATGCTTATCCACAGACTTAAACCATTGTAAAAGTGGTTTCAAGAAATTGTGGATATAATTCTGATCTAAATATTTTTCTATCATTGGAAGGGCAAGTGTAAATATTCTATTCTGGAGTTCAACTTATAAAGGGAAACATTGACGTCAACAAGAGACTGTATGGGCTCAATATTTTAATTGTTTAGTTGCGTTTACAACGTCTCCCTTGATGACAATGGTGTTGAATATGGAAATAGAGATGATTAATACTGCAATGGGCGCAGACAGGTTAATATTATTTGATTTGGTCCGCAAATACAGCCATAGCATCTCGCATGAATGCTGCCAAACCATCGCCAAACTGATCAATATTGCGTGTGAAACGTTCATCGTGCACGTACATCTGACCAAGTCCTCTGAAGGCTTCGGGGGAGTAGCTTCCCATTTCGTTCAACCAGATGTACCATTCTTTGATGCCGGCCTGTGCTTCCGCAGATGCTGGTTCTGTGTGGCGAAGTGCTGCAAGACGTTTGTAGATTTCGTTCATTTGATCGGACAGAGCCCTTTGGTTCTCGCCCGACTGACTGTGCAGCTTCTGGTTTGCCTGATCTACGGCTTGGTCTCCCCACCGTTCACGCGCTTCCTGTTCATACGGATTCTGGCTAAAATCAAATCCTTCGAATTGTTCTTTGGCTGTCATTTTAATTTCTCCTCTCACGTGTAGAACTGTTCTATCAATAGTAGCAATCATCTGGTCCAAGCGTTGGCGCTTCTCCAGCAAAATAAGTCGGTGCATATTTAGTGCTTCTTCTGGATCGAAGGAGGGGTTGGTGATAATGTTTTTGATCTCCTTCAGAGAGAAGTCGAGTTCCTTGAAAAACAAAATCTGCTGCAACCGTTCCAGGTTGGCATCTGAATATAATCGATACCCGGCAGCAGTTACTTCGTCCGGGGTTAATAGTCCGATCTCATCATAGTGATGTAGTGTGCGCACACTGATCGAGGCGAGTTCGGCAACTTCTTTTACCTTCATGGCCATGTGAGAAACCTCCTTACAACATCGATTGTACAGTGTCACGTTACGTGAGAGTCAACAGTTGAAAATGAAAAACAAGACGCGAGCATGGAAGCTGCATCTTGATTATAGATTGGTGAGTAGATGTGACTGGATTATTGTGTCATCCAGTCACTGCAGGGGAGCGGCTGTGCTTCTATGTCGAAGACATGGGTTTCTGCCACGCCGCAGGGTGTTATGAGGCTCCTCTGTTATGGAGAGGAGGGCGGATGGTTGTGAGCTGCACCATGTATGCGGTGCAGCCCACGGGGCTGGCAGTGCAGGGAAGCAAGGCTACGCCTGCATCCCGCGCACTGCCGCAGCGAAATGCGCAGCCGCTGCGCGCACGTCGGCCGCGCCCGCGATGGCAGAGATGACGGCTACGCCGTCGGCTCCAGCCGCCATCACGGCGCCCGTGGCATCGGGCGTAATGCCGCCGATACCCACAATCGGAACTGCGATGCCTGCGGCGCGCAGTTCCGTCACCCCTGCGGGGCCCAGCACAGCGTGGGCATCCGCTTTGGAGCGCGTCGGGTACATGGGCCCGACGCCAAGATAGTCGGCGCCCGCCTGCACGGCACGGCGCGCCTCTTCCACAGAGTGGGCGGATACGCCAAGCATCCGCCCATCTCCAATGCGGGCGCGTACCAGTGCCGCGTCCGCATCTTCCTGGCCGACATGCACGCCGTCGGCCTCCACCGCTACAGCCAGCTCCACATCATCGTTCACGATGAACGGTACCCCGTGCTGGCTGCACACCTGGCGAAGCTGCATCGCAAGCGTGATGCGAGCTTCGCCTACCAGGGCGCCAGTTCCCTTTTCGCGGAACTGGAACAGCGTGATGCCGCCGGCAATGGCCTGGCGCAGCACTTCCACCGGGTCCTGCGTCGTATTGACGCCTCCCATCACCAAATACATCTTCATCGCGCGTCGTACCGCTTCTGCATCCCAAGGGCGCATCACTGCTCACCTCGCTGTCTGCGCTGATACGCAAAATGATTTGTTGGCCCATGTCCGGCCCCAATCCCCAGCTCATCTTCGATGGCTGCCTGAATGAATGCTCGCGCGGTCGTGACAGCAGCCAGAACAGGTGAATCCTTGGCTAACTCTGCGGTAATCGCAGCAGAGTATGTACATCCTGTTCCGTGAGTATGACGTGTTACCACACGAACATTCTCCAGGTAATGAAAAGACTGCCCATCGTAGAGCACATCCACGATCATGCCACTTCCTTCATCATGACCACCTTTGACCAAAGCATACGTTGAGCCCATCTGTACAATCCGTCTTGCAGCTTCTTCCCTCTGACTCAGATTCGTGATAGACATCTCGGTAAGCAGTTCCGCTTCCGGAATATTGGGTGTTGTGATCAGGGCATGCGGCAACAGCTCCGTAACCAGCGCCTGTACCGCTTCCTGCTGGAGCAGGGGTGCACCACCTTTGGCGACCATCACGGGGTCGATGACCAGATTAGACCAATGGTACTGCTGCCACTTCTCAGCGACTAATCGAATAATCTCAGCACTATAGAGCATGCCAGTCTTCACCGCGGTTGGCTGAAAATCTTCACCGGTCGAGTCCAATTGCTGTGCAATGCCATCGTAAGAGATGGGGAAGACGCCCTGAACACCTGTTGTATTTTGGGCAGCAATAGCGGTGATAACGGTCATGCCGTATACCCCAAGCTCCTGAAATGTTTTCAGATCGGCCTGAATTCCTGCGCCGCCCCCGTTATCAGAGCCTGCAATGGTTAGTGCTTGAGCAGTACTCATACTGCACCTCCTCGGATCTGACGGATCTGTGCGTTCTCTGCCAAGAGGTCAGGTGTCACTTGTGCCAGTTGATTCAACAACTCAATCTGGAAGCTACCCGGTCCCTGATGAGCTGTCCGCTCTGCCGCTAGTTCAGCTGCTACACCATACAACGCGAGCGCTTCAACAACACTGCCTAGAAGATCGGCTTCTGATTCCGCTATGGCTGTAAATGCACCAATCACCGAACTGAGCAGACAGCCAGCACCTGTGACCTGAGTGAGCAGGGCATGACCATTACTCGTGAGGAATGTGGATCGTCCATCGGTAATAATATCTTCTTTCCCGGTAATGACCACGACACAGCCAAGTTGTTGTGCTGCCCGCTCAGCAATTCCGATTCGGTCACCTTCACCTGATCCTGCGTCTACACCTTTGATACTCCAGCTCTCACCGATGACATTGGCGACTTCCGCCACATTGCCGCGCAGCACCGTGAGGCGAAGCTCACGAACGAGCATCTGCACGGTTTCTGTACGATAAGCGGTTGCCCCTGCCCCGACGGGATCAAGCACCACAGGCACATGATGTGCATTAGCCGATTGACCTGCTAGACGAATCGCCTGAACGACTTTGTCATCAAGTGTACCAATGTTGAGTACCACAGCTCCTGACATCTTGGCGACATCAGCGACCTCTTCATGAGCATAGGCCATAAAAGGGGACGCACCGAGTGCAAGCAGACCATTGGCTGTAAAGGGAGCAACGACAAGGTTGGTGATATTGTGTACCAGCGGATTTTGCGTACGAACACGTTCCAAATAAGACATATAATTTCCTCCTTGTTATAAAGTAACCCCATCGGCGGAAGTCCGATATCTGGAGTCATTCAGCAGAATAATAGGATATGAGTCTCCTTGTTGAGTAGGGGCGCAGAGTGTAACAACAGCCAGATGCATTAATGCGGGAAAAGCAGAAACGTAAAATCTAAATCAATTTCATAACTCACTAAAAATGGATTGTTGGAACTGGATATGGACAAATTGAATCATTCTGATCTAGATCCAGTCTTGATTGAAACAGCTAAAAGGTGGATCCGTATAAAATGTAAATTCGCAGATAGACAACAGTACAAATACGAAACAGTAAAAAACGAAACGATACAAAATACAGAAAGTGAACAGAGTGAATTTCTCCAAACTCAGGCAAGAGATAGTGTAATGGATGTTAGCATCCAACCAGTGTCTTGAAGAAGTCCAGGCTGGTCGATACCCAACTGATTGGGGCACGATCGATCGGGGCACGACTGGTCAGACGATGTTTCTAAAGAACACAGGACGTCTTATTTAGCTGTCAGGTCCTCCTTTTGAAATGTAAGGAACATCAGACACGTTATTTCCCAGAATCTCCTGACCAAAATGCTGCAAACAGCTATTTATTCTGATATAACATGGTTCAGGTTCTTTAGATTTCTGCAACCGCTCCAAATCCCTGAATAGGACGCCTCAGATTCGTTAGCGCTCGCTCCATGTTCTACTCTGAGCACATAATTAGGGCGCGCAATTCAGCTCCCAGTAGGGCTTGAAGATAAGCGCTAATGTACATTACCAAATACATATCAACAAGCCACCCAAACGCATACAAACTGCCTAGATGCACATCAAGCCAGTCAAACGCATATCAAGCCACTTAGGATTGTTATAAATTCTGATCCTCCAATGCTTGCTTCAGGCCAATTCCATTTCGCAATTCTTGGAGCATTAGATCCTCGTTTTTGCTACTTTGCTTTCATTCCCTTGCGTTCAGTCACTTTTCCTTCATTCCCTTGCGTTCAGTCACTTTTCCTTCATTCACTTTGCACGCCTTTACCTACTCTCCTTGCAGATTAATAAAAGCATCCTCGGCTTTCACTGATTCAGGAATCAGTTCGTTTTCAACGAGCCATGCACGTACATTCTCCCACGACTCCATTTCCTGCCGACCAAATGGTTGACCTTCTTCATTCATGAGTGGCAGTAAAATAGCCAGACTTTTGGTTTCGATCTCCGGGTCGAGCGGAGACGTTTCATTCTCATGAGCGAGCAGAATATTCAAGGCTTCTTCTGGATGCTCCGTTACATATTTCTGTCCTTCCTGGATCGCTTTGACGAACCGGGTAAGCTGATCTTTTTTTGCTTCAATGCCAGCTTCACTTGCAGTCAGGACCAATTCATAATAATCGGGCACACCATAATCAATGGGGTTAATTGATTTCATGGCATGTCCTTCTTTCTCCAAAATCAATTGTTCATGGTTAATAAAACCACCCATAATTGCATCCGCCTGTCCGGAAGCCAGCGAAGGAATCAGATCGAACCCAACGTCGACCAGATTCATGTTGTCGGGATTGCCGCCATCCTTGCTGATCATCGTGCGTACCATCGCTTCGTACAGAGGAATGGAGGAATAACCAACAGTCTTTCCTTCAAGGTCTTTGGGTGAACTCACGTTGCCATTCGCTTCGGTCAACAGATGCACTAGGGGGTGCCGAACAACAGCAGCAATGGAACGTACAGGAATATTCTCGCCACGAGCGAGCAAAATTTGGGGCTGGTAGCTTAGAGCCAGATCAATTTTTCCAGCAGCAACAAGTTTGAGTGAGTCATTGGTATCCGCAGGCATCTGAATTTCGACATCGAGACCTTGGTCTGCAAAGTATCCTTTTTCCTGAGCCACATAGATGAAGGAGTGTACTGCGTTCGGGTACCAGTCGAGCATGATGGACAGTTTATCTTTGGCGTCTGATGCTGGTTCGGTTGCAGACTTGTCAGTTTGTTGTTCGTTGGTTGTAGAATCTGTTGTTGGCGTATTTTGGCTAGTATTCGTGGTGCTGCATCCGCTAACGATCAGGAAAAGGCTAATGAGCATGATGGGAAGCAGGGAGTAAATGTCTTTGTTATTCATAAATGAAGGTCCTCATTTCATCGATTTATTTTGTAAAAAATGAATAATAGCAGCATGTTAACGGACAATGTACTGATTGAAGTTTGCTGCTGAAATTATGCATAAGGTATGTTCTGAAGATCGTAACTCTTGTATTCACATCTAAATTCCCTCTAACTTTTATCCAACTTTTCTTTTACTCCCATGACGCCGTAAGCTAAACCTTTTCTCCAGCCAGGCAATCAGTACAAACAAAACGATTCCCAGCAGGGATAACAGCACAATAGCGGCAAACATCGCATCCGTGTTCATGTTGCTGGACATGCGGCGGCTGAAGTATCCGAGACCTTTGCTGCCACCAAGCCATTCCCCAATCGTTGCACCAACCACGCAGTACACCACAGACATCTTTAGCCCCGAGAAAAAAGAAGGGAGTGCCAGCGGAACCTGGAGTTTGCGAAAAATATCCCACTTGCTGGCACCCATGGTGAGCAGTAGTTCACGCTGCTCTGGATCACCTTGGCGGAGACCATCGTATGTACTGACCACAATGGGGAAGAACGCGATCAGGAACACTACGGCGACTTTGCTCCACAACGTGTAGCCAAACCACAGGATGAATACCGGGGACAGAGCAATCAGCGGGATCGTCTGACTGATCACGATGAAGGGATATAACGCCTTTTCAATCGATCGGTTTATATGCATGCCTGTCGCCAGCATAATTCCGGTCACTATGGACAAGCCAAAACCAACAACAACCTCCACAAAGGTAGCAGGCAGATGTATGGTCAGCAGCAGATGACGATGCTCAACGAGTGAACCTGCGATGGCAGTAGGTGCAGGAATGATGAAGGAAGGCACCCATCCCATACGCACAATTGATTCCCAGATCACAAGTAATAAGAGCATGAGCATAATAAACAAACCATATTGGGAAAGCCACCTCGACATCCACTTCGAACACCACGTCCAGACGCTAACCTCGCCTCTATCGCTTTGCATGTAATTGTTCCTCCAGTTGTCGTCTCATCTGCACGAGATCCGGTTCGTAGATCATGTCCGAATGCCTTGGGCGTGGCAAAGGAACCGTCGTTTCCCTCAACTGCTGACCTTGCCCCTCTGAAGTTAACAGAATGATCCGGTCACTTAACAACAGGGCTTCTTCGATGTCATGTGTAATGAACAGCACGGTTTGTCCAAAGTCCTCCCATAGCTCCAACAACCAGCGATGCATTTCTCGTTTGGTTAAAGCATCGAGTGCACCGAAGGGTTCATCCAGCAACATGAGCTGCCCGCCTGTAAGCAAGGTACGCAGCAGTGCCACCCGCTGCCGCATGCCGCCGGATAACTCATCCGGATAGGCCTGCTCATAACCGGACAAGCCGAACCTTGCCAATCCAGCGATGATATCGGCTCGTAGTTTGTCCTTGTCCTGTCGGCCTCGTGCAAGCTCGGCAGGCAGCAGGCAGTTCTCCATGACGGTACGCCAGGATAACAGCAGATCTTTCTGCGGCATATAGGCGACTCGTCCGAGCCGTTGTCCTTGCGGTACATCAGCAATATCGATGGTGCCGACGGTTGGCTCATACAAGCCTGCGAGCAGCTTGAAGAGTGTGCTTTTACCTGATCCGCTGGAGCCAATGAGCGAGACAAATTCTCCTTGTTGAACCTGAAGCGACACATTGGCGAGCACGGGGGAATCCTTTTTTTCGGGAAAAGCGAAGCTAACGTTCTTAATGGTTACATGGTTGGTCATCTGATTCTCACCCCCTTGATGCCAGACTGCTGCAATAACAACGGCATGCTGTACTCTGCAAAAGAAACAAAAAAGACCCACCCATTTCCGGAGAAATGAGTGGGTCTGTAAGTTAAATCCGCAATTTATCTTCACATACATGAAAAAATTCCGCTTACTAAAAGGCCGCTCCACTTCCCTCCGCTGGTATGATCCAGATCAGGTTCAAAGGGTCCGAATAGTCCTATTCGTCTCAGCCGCAGGGCTCCCCTAGTGCAAAAGTTCAAGATATGCAGTTGTGTGTTCAGCATATATCACTTGAACATGAACTGTAAAGAGGCAGCATGATGGATTTCTTGAGATGAGGGTGGAGTCACATCCTGGGAGTGAGGTTGTAATCATACAAATTTCAGTTGGAAATGATGATTTCATCGACCTGTAATGATTTGTAAAATGAGGGTGTTGAATAGAACAAGGAGAGGTTCCAATGAGAAATAAAATAAAAGATCCATTCTGGTCCCATTATGTTGAACTGGTGCGGACCGTGGTTGTCCCCTATCAATGGGAGACGCTGAATGATCACATCGAGGGGGCTGAACCCAGCCGGGCCATCCGTAATTTTCGCATTGCTGCGGGTGAAGAAGAGGGAGAGCACTATGGCATGGTATTTCAGGACAGTGATGTAGCCAAGTGGATCGAAGCAGCGTCATACCTGCTTGGACATGATCACATCAGAGATACGTTTGGTAAAGTTGCCATTCAGCGCGGACCTTTCATGTATTGCCTTGAAGAAACGGATAACGGTGCAGGATTATATCGTATTAAGTTACCCGCATTAGCGGATTTTGAGGTGAACAGTGGTGGGGGAGGGACAACAACAAGATGGAGAGGAGGTGATTCACAGGGGCTGAAGTTAAAACGGCAAAAGGAAGAACGGCTATAAGTCGTGTACCAGCCTATGAACGTTAACAATGAATCCATAAGAGGAGGCCAAGTTCATGAGGTTTAAAATGATGTTGACCGCAGTGTTATCCCTGGCGGCTGCGCTTGTATTTGCTACGGATCAAACGTATGCCCACGAGTTGTCCACCGACAAGCTCATTCTTCAGACGGGAAGTCATGGTGAAATTTCTTCCATTAAGATCAAGGGCGATGCTTTTCCGACGGAATACGTTATGAATGCAACCGTTGCGCCAGAACAAAATACAGCAGACCACCAGTGGCTTGGTGAACTGATGTTCACGTACCGATTGAATGGTGGGGCGTGGACCAAAGCCTGGACCAATCTGTCGGCAGATGGTCGGACTATCACGAATTCCGGTAATCAGGTGACGGTGACATATGCCAATGCATCGAATGCCCAGGGGATTCGCAATTTCAAAGTGATCGAGACCTATACCACCCAGACGGATGGATCCATTCTGTGGAAGATTGAAGTGCAGAATACGAGCGGCCAGAAGCTGGAGATTGGTGATTTCGGTCTGCCCTTGCCATTCAATGAACAGTGGACTTACGGTGATGCGATCTATGAGACAAGGGTTGTTACACACTCGTTTGTTGGCAATAACAGCTCCTATATTACGGCCAGCCGTCCAAGCGGCATTGGTTCTTATCTGATGCTGATTCCAGATGCAACGACGGGAGCAGGATTCGAGTATCAGGATCGGTGGCGTAATGAGGAACATCCGGGTAGCAAGTGGGCCTGGAATCCGGCAAATGAAGGCAAATGGATTGAAGGGCTGAACGTCTTCTATATTCATTCCAACGTGATCAAATCCACCAACCGGGGATATCTGCCAAATACGAGCCTGGTTCTGGAAGCAGGCCAGTCCAAGACATACGGATTCAAGTTCCTGGCTGTTGCGGACGAACATGCTGCGAAAAATGCACTGTATAACGCGGGACTTATTGATGTCACCGTAGTTCCAGGCATGATCGTGCCGACCAACCAGAAAGCAAAGGTGGATCTGCGTACATCCAAGACCATTACCAAAGTGCAATATGCTAATGGGACGGTTGTACCGTTAAAGGAAAGCAAGCCTGGCGATCATAAAATCTATGAATTGCAGTTCAGCCAGCTGGGACCCAATAACGTGACTGTGGAGTATGATAGTGGCAAAAAAACGGTACTGCAATTCTACGCCATTGATCCCGTCGACAAAGCGTTGCAGGATCATTCGACCTTTATGGTGGATAAAACCCAGTGGAACCTGCCGGGAGATATCCGGGACAAAGTGTTTGATGACTGGATGATGAATACCAAGTCCAAGCGCAATGTGTTCAACGGCTACTGGGGTTGGGGAGATGACTGGGGACTGACGCATGGACAGTTTCTGGCTGAAAAGAACACCCTGACACCCGTTGCCCGGGAAATTCGGGCCGTGGATGATTATCTGGAAACAGCGATCTGGACCAATCTGATGAATGGACATCATGAAGATTATCTGATTCACGATTTTCTGATGCCCGAGCCGAATACAACACCTACCTACCGTGGATATGCTTATCCACATGTGTATAACACATACTTCAGCATGTATAAAATTGCGGATTTATACCCTGACCTTGTTACTTACAAGCATGACAAGGAAACTTATCTGCTGCGCGCTTATAACATTTTCAAAGCCCTCTACGAAGGGCCTGTCGCCTACAACTGGAACACCGGGCTGATGGGAGAATTGACGACTCCGGATATCATTCAAGCTTTGAAAAAAGAAGGATATGACACGGAGGCCAACGATATTATCACGAAAATGAGAACGAAATACGGAAATTTCAAGAATACGACTTATCCTTATGGTTCGGAGTATAGCTATGACAATACAGGCGAAGAAGCTGTATACACGCTAGCGAAGCTGCATTCGGATCAAGTAACAGAGCAGAGTAGAGCATTGGAGATAATGGGCAAAATCAACCTCAAAACCCGTGCTTCCCGTGGACACATGCCGGTGTGGTATTACTACACGGACCCGGTAACGATTACGGGGGAGAATTGGTTTAACTTCCAGTACACAACCTCTCTGGCCGGATACGCCATGGATGACTGGATTCGGTTCCATGAAGGCACTAAGCGGGAAGAACAACAGCGCTTGTCCTATGCCGCGAAGATTGCTAACGTAGGGGCCATTAACTCGGGACAGATTAGTGCTGACCCGGACAATTTTGGTGCAGCTTCCTGGACGTATCAGGCCGAGAAAGGCAACTATGGTACGAATGGAACTGGCGGTGGAGCCAATGTACCGTTATTGAATGGCTGGCGCGGGATGACAGGGGAAGCAGACCTGGGCTTGTTCGGTGCATTGCAGACATTGAGTGCAGATATTGCAGTGGACCCGATCTTCGGACTGACAGGGTACGGGGCAGATGTCACACTTACGAATGGACAATATAACATTACGCCACTGGATGGATTGTTCAAGCGACTTAATCTGATTACTGAAAAGCTGTACATTGAACTGAACAAAGACCAGTATACTGGGGCCAAACTGGCTGTAGCCAAGGATTATGTCTGGCTGGATATGAAGAATCTGACACCAGGCCAGCCACACCAGACGTCCATTACGTTCCAAGGTCTGAAAACAGGCACATATCTGATTAAGGTAGACGGTCAGGTGAAAGGCAAATTCAATGCCTATCAACCGGTGAACACGTTGAAGGTAGATGCAGGTACAGCAGCGTCTTACAGTGTGGAGCTTACGCCTACGACGCCGGATGCCAACGCGGCTCCAACGGTTGATGCAGGAACGGATTCTTCCATCACGTTGCCTGACAAGATCCGTCTTCAGGGAACGGTTACTGATGATGGACTGCCGAGTGGTCAATTAACGTTGGCATGGAGTTTGGTGAATGGACCGGCAGGAGCGCAGGTCTCTTTTGCATCGCCAACTTCAGCGTATACGCAGGTAACCGTTTCGGCTGCGGGTGTGTATACATTCCGTTTAACGGCTAATGATTCGATATTATCGGCAAATGACACCGTGCAAGTGACCGTGAATGCCGCACCGCCACTTCCAGAGAAGATGGCACAGTACAATTTTGATGAGAACACAGGCACGGCTGCTGCGGATTCTTCGGGTAGTGGCAACCATGCGACTGCCAAAGGTACAACTTCCTGGGTAACAGGCAAAAAGAACCGGGCAATTAGTCTATCCGGTACGGATGGTTATGTGCAATTGCCTGAGGGCATTGTCAGCAGGGCGGATTCTATTACGATCGCAACCTGGGTGAAGGCGAATGCTCTCAGTGATTTTACCCGCATTTTCGATTTTGGTTCAGGGACGGGAACCTATATGTTCCTGACACCGAAGGTGGGGAGTAATATGAGATTTGCCATCACCACTGGAGGTAATGCCGCAGGCCAGGAGCAAACGATTAATGTGCCCGGTCTCCCAGTGGGCGTGTGGAAACATGTGACCGTTACACTGACAGGCAACACGGGAATCATCTACGTGGATGGTGTAGAAGTCGGGCGGAATAACAATATGACGTTGAAACCGTCCAGTCTGGGTCAGACCAAGAGTAACTATATTGGCAAATCACAATACCCTGATCCGTATTTTAACGGACTCATCGATGACTTCCGCATCTATAGCCGTGCACTGAGCGCAGCTGAAGTGGCAACCCTTGCATCTAGCACTTCGCTGGCCTTGAATGGGGAGGATGAAGCTGTTATCCTGCCGGATCTGAGTGAAGAGAACACACTTCAGCTGGGCGTTAGTGAAGTGGAAAGTGTGGATGTGATGGCTGTGGTGGGTGAAATACCAACGTTACCTGCCGTTGTAACTGTGACGTACAGCGATGGTACAACAAAGGACGTTGCAGTGGTCTGGAATGAGATAACGGCTGAGCAATTAGCAGCGGTGGGCACGTTCATGGTTGAAGGAGCCGTGGAGGGTACGGAACTGAAGGTGCAAGCGAACGTGACGATCATTGCTGCAACGGGAGAGGAGCCAGTGGAGGGTGGAATTTAGATGGATGTAGCCGTTAACCGTAACGTAACAGGTACTAGGTAGCATCCCATATTCAACATCTGATAATATTACGGATTACACATGAAGAAGCGCCCGATTTTTTCGGAGATATGCGTTGCAGCGCAACGTGATCTCGACCTACCGGGCGCTTTTTTGATATCTCAATTTGGACAGACTTAAAGCGAATTGGGCTTGTTTTCGGTACCGGTAAATTTGTTACGGAAGTTGGAGGGTGAGATGCCTTCTTTTTTGGAGAAGCAGGAAGAAAAATAGGATACATGATTGAAGCCGATCTCCTCGGCAATGCGAGCGACGGACCAGGCGGTTTGCAGCAGTAGCTTTTTGGCCTGTTCGAGTCTGAATTGTAACAGATATTCCATCGGTGTCATGCCGTAGACCTTCAACATACTTCGGGCCAGATAGTTTGGGTGATAATTCAGTTCCTTTTGCAGCAAAGGATTAGAGATCGGAAGTGAGTAGTTATGGCGGATATATAATTCAATCTTCTCGGCGATGCGAATGGCCGTTACATCGGACAGGGAGGATAGTCCACGATCCAAGTGCTGCATGAAATGCTGAAAGCTCGCCTGTCGTTTCCAGTTTCGCATGGACTGTGGCTCCTGATCAAGCTGTGAAAAGTGTTCCAGCATCTCCATTTCCTTGGATGAAATTCGCATATGTTTCGGAATGAAGATGGAGCATACATCGCAGTGATTCAGATATGCGCTTTTCTTGTGTGTTTCAATGAGCTGGGCCTGATTCGCCAGACACTCATCCATATCGGAGGATTCTTTCCAGCTGCCATAGGTTTGAAAATGAATCCAGAGCAGTTCTGTCTCCGTTTCACATGCAGAACTGCCGTAATGGTGGCCATCAGGCATCAGAATCAAGGCGTCTCCTTCCTGAAGTCGCCATTCCGTTCCATTCTCGTTGACGGCGAGAGAACCACGGGTAACGACAATGAGATCAAATACACCGATGTCACTGCGGCTGATATGATATTCACCAGCTTCGTAATACGCACGTCCACAATCGATAAAATAGGGAATGGGCGGGGTGATGAAGTGAAGTATGGGTGAGTCCAATCAGGCACCTCCGAACAGGTTGGAATATTTAAAATTCATGTTGGCATCGAGCATTTATTTTTTATGATACAGCAAGTAACATAGAAAATAAAGCGCTTACGAAATTGGTTTTATCCTTCATTCGATTCATATCACAACCTTGGGAAGGGGATTTTACATGAAGAAAATGCTGGTTTGGTTAGGGGTATGTATTCTTGCGGTGATGGCGGTCTTGAGTGGATGCAGTACGACAAAGGAAGCATCCAATGGGTCATCTGGAGGAAACGCACAGGGGGGAGCGACCAAACTCATTTTCTGGACTTTTGTAGATGCGCATCAGAAGTTTTATGAAAGTATGGCAGAGCAATGGAATCAGGAGTATCCAGATCAACAGATTGAATTGGAAGCAACCACGATTCCATACGACGATATGCATACCAAGCTACTGCTTGCATTGCAATCGGGTGTAGGTGCACCGGATCTGGTAGATATCGAGCAGAGTAAATTCCCCAATTTCATGAAAGGCGTTCCGCAACTGGTGGATCTGACAGACATGATCAAGCCAGAGCTGAATAACATTGTACAATCCCGTGTTGAGATCTACAGCAAGGAAGGCAAGTATTACGGTATTGATTATCATGTTGGTGCAACTGTCATGTATTACAACCAGGAGATTTTGGATCAGGCCGGTGTGAATGCAGATGACATCAAGACCTGGAGTGATTTTGAGCAGGCTGGGAAGCAAGTGCTCGCGAAGACAGGCAAACCGATGATTACATTTGAGGGTAACGGCAACTGGTCCTGGTGGCCAGCCATCAGTCAACAGAAATCCGATCAGGTGGATGCAGACGGTAATGTGACGGTGAACGCGCCTGTGAATGTGCAGACGATGAAATTCTTCCAGCAGATGGTCAAGGAAGGGGTAGCAGCTGTCGCTCCTGGGGCGGGTCATGATACGGAAGAATACTTCGGTTATATGGACCAAGGCAGTTCAGCGGCGGTATTTATGCCATTCTGGTTCATGAATCGGTTCACGGACCATATTCCGGATCTGAAAGGGAAAATGATCATTCGTCCAATGCCGGCATGGGAAGAGGGCGGCAACCGTTCAGCAGGTATGGGTGGAACGGCAACGTCCATTACGAATCAGTCCGGTGCTGTGGAACTTGCCGAGCAGTTCCTTGCTTATGCGAAACTGTCCAAGGAAGGTAATCTTCAGATCTGGAAACAGCTTGGATTTGACCCGATCCGTACGGACGTATGGACCGATCCAACCATGAAGGAATCGAACAAATACACGGATTACTTCGGGGATGATATCTTCGATACGTTGCTGAGCGTAAAAGACGAGATTGCTCCGGTCAATATTCGGGAGAAGTCACCGGAAGTGTTCGATGCCGTACGTAATAAAGCCATGCCAGATATTTTCATTAATCTGAAAGATCCTGAACAGGTATTAAATGATGTGCAGGCTGAATTAACCCGTTGAGATAGGAATGGCTTAAACGTCAATTACATTTCTTTCATACAGAGTATACGGTTCATTCCAGGTTGGAGGTTGGTCCACAGTGCAGCTGCAAAAGGAAACAACGGTTTCTGTACGCGCCACCAGACGGCGGAGAGTACGGATGAGTGCCAGAACATGGGCACCGTATCTGTTTGTATTACCGTTCATTTTGTCTTTTCTCATCTTCTTTGCCTACCCGTTATTTCGAGCCGGGGTTATGAGTTTCCAGCAGGTGCTCCCCGGAGACGTACAGTTTGTGGGGCTTGAGCATTACGGCAAGCTGTGGAATGCCGATTTCCGTGCAGCACTGTGGAATAGCACACGTTATACGTTCTGGACGCTGCTATTGCTGGTTCCTATCCCACTCGTGCTTGCTGTATTGCTCAACTCAAGTCGCATGATGGCTCGTAATGTGTTCCGCTCTGCTCTGTTTATTCCGGCACTGACCTCCGTTGTTGTAGCGGGGGTTGTGTTCCGGCTTATCTTCGGCGAGCTGGATGGTGCGCTGATGAATTCCATCCTGAACCTGCTGGGTATTCCGAGCCAGCAATGGTTGTACAGTTCGTCCCTTGCGATGGTCGCACTGGTTGTCCTGGCAGGTTGGCGCTGGATCGGGATTAACATGCTGTATTTTCTATCGGCATTGCAGAGCATCCCCAAGGATCTGTATGAAGCGGCAGATATCGATGGAGCGGGTGTGCTGAACAAATTCACCAAGATTACCGTGCCGATGCTCAAACCGATCACGATCTATGTGGTGACGATTACTTTGTATGGCGGATATGCCATGTTCACGGAGAGTTACATGCTCTGGGCAGGCAAACCGTCTCCACAAAATATCGGGTTAACGATGGTGGGGTATATCTACCAACAAGGTTTCCAGTATTTCAATCTGGGATTCGGCGCAGCAATTGGCATTACGCTGTTGGTGATTACACTCGTGATCAGCATGCTTCAGCTGACCTTACTCGGCATGTTCAGGAAGGAGGATTAGGAATTGATGCATAGATGGGGAGTCAAACTGAATGTGGCTTCACTGCTGTTACTGGTGTTGTTCGTGATCTTGGGTATCTTGATGCTATTTCCGTTATATGCGCTAATCCTCGCTTCGCTGAAACCGGCAACGGAACTGTTTCGATATGGACTCAATGTTAGATGGGATTGGGCGTTAATGAGCTTCGAGAATTACAAATCGATCTTCACCGGAACGGGAGCAGCAGGGAACTATTTTATATGGTACAAAAACAGTCTTGTCATCACGGCATTATTCACGGTATTAAGTCTGCTGTTCTCCTCCATGGTCGGATATGGGCTGGGGGTCTATCGGTTCAGGGGCCAGAATCTGATCTTCACTCTGGTGCTGGTCGTTATGATGATTCCGATGGAGATTATCCTACTCCCCTTATATGAACTGACGATTAAGCTGAAGCTGATCAATACGGTGTGGGGCGTTATTCTACCTTTTATCGTGGCACCCTTGCCCATCTTCTTCTTCAGGCAGTTTGCCCAAGGTTTGCCGAAGGATTTTATGGATGCAGGGCGAATTGACGGTTGTACGGAGTTCGGGATCTTCTTCCGCATTATGGTGCCGTTGATGGCTCCAGCTTTTGGGGCGATAGCCATTCTGCAGGCAATGAACAGTTGGAATAACTTTCTCTGGCCACTCGTGGTGCTTCGGACAACCGAACAATTCACCCTGCCGATTGGACTCGCGTCTTTCGTATCGCCACTGGGCAATCATTACGAAGAACTAATCGCTGGAGCCGTGCTTGCGATTGTACCGATTCTGATTCTGTTCCTGTTCTTCCAACGCTTTTTTATCTCAGGACTGACGGTTGGCGGGGTCAAAGGATAATGACATAAATCTTTAAACCCGTAAACAGTTCAACAATTTACCTAGGCTCCTTAACCCGATATAATAGTGGTGGCGCATATGGGCCGGATCACAAATGCGGGTGGGATTGTTCTCCCTCCTAAGCAGAATGGGGACCCGAGTTGAAAACGTTCAAAAAAGTATATATTGAGATCACAAGTATCTGTAATCTGGCGTGTAGCTTCTGTCCGCAGACACAGCGTGCCAAAGGATTCATTGACCCTGAAGTCTTCAACAATATACTGGATCAAGTTAAACCACATACCAACCATATTTATCTACATGTCAAAGGTGAACCCTTGTTGCATCCCAAAATAGATCTGCTGCTCGATTCCGCACATGCGAAGGGACTCAAGGTGAACATTACCACGAATGGTACACTGCTGCCCAAGACTCAGCATAAATTGCTCGGCAAACCGGCGCTGCGGCAGATGAACTTCTCCCTGCACAGCTTCGATGGGCATGAAGGTTCAACTGACCGTGACGGGTACCTGAGCAATATTCTGTCTTTTGTACACGAGGCTGTTAAGCACAATGTCATCATCTCATTCCGACTGTGGAATCTGACGCAGGATAACTTCACGAATGCTCAGATGAATCGAAATCGGGAGACCCTTGAAGTACTGGAACGTGAATTCAATCTGGACTTCCGCATTGAGGAAAAAGTAGTTCCAGGCAGCGGGGTCAAAATTGCCCCGAATGTATACCTGAATCAGGACCATGAGTTCCAGTGGCCAAGTCTGGATGCACCCGAAGATGACGGCAAAGGTTTTTGCCATGCACTTCGCGGTCAGGCAGCTGTGCTTGTGGATGGAACAGTGGTTCCATGCTGTCTCGATGGCGAGGGTGTCATTAACCTCGGTAACGTGCACGAGAAATCATTCTCGGAGATTATTGAGGGTGAGCGAGCGAACAATCTGGTGTATGGTTTTTCCAAGCGGGAAGCTGTGGAAGAGTTGTGTAGGAAATGCGGGTATCGTCAGCGATTTGGAGCCTAGACTATATTAGTGAATTACTTAACTCTCTATAAGATCACGTTGTCTATAACAGATGATGTGGTCTTTGTTGTGTTATTGAGGCTGTAAATAGAGCATATCCGAAGTTGATATCGGTACATAACAAGTAGACATGATACCGCAAAACATGCTGAAACATCAGGTCCTATGCTGGAAAATGGTTACGTGACCTAATGATTATTCTCGTAACATTCCTTCATTTGGTAGGATCAGGGTAGGTTCCGAAGACAGAGATTTCTCTCTTAGTTATATGAAGACAAGTCTCTGCTTGAACCTATTGAATTCAAATAAGGGAGGATGTTTATTTATGAAAAAGATGTTGACGGTGTTGTTGTCAGTGGGTCTGCTTGCTTCTGCATTTGGTGCAATTCCGGTGTCGGCAGCTCCCGAGATTGTGAAGACAACGATTATTGTTCCTAAAGGAACGACGTATGATGGGAAAGGTAAAAGTGTTGCCGCAGATCCCAAAACATTAGGAGATGGTAGCCAGGCCGAGAACCAGAAACCTATTTTCCGACTGGAAGCAGGAGCTACGTTGAAAAATGTTGTGATTGAAGCACCAGCTGCGGATGGCGTGCACTGTTATGGCAACTGCAATATTGAAAATGTAACCTGGAAGGATGTCGGTGAGGATGCGCTCACGCTGAAATCTGCAGGGACTGTAAATATCACGGGTGGTGCAGCGTACAAGGCCTATGACAAAGTGTTCCAGATGAATGCCTCCGGTACGATCAATATTAAAAATTTCAGAGCGGATGATATCGGTAAGCTGGTGCGTCAAAATGGCGGAACATCCTATGCGGTCACAATGAATGTGTCCAACTCTGACATTTCTAATGTAAAGGATTCCATCCTGCGGACAGATAGCAGCTCCACTGTAGGTAAAATCACAAATACACGTTATTCCAAAGTGCCAACGCTGTTCAAGGGCTTTGCTTCAGGGAAAACGAGCCAGTCTGGAAACACGCAATATTAAAAGATTGCCACAATTACCCATCTGATGTACATTAGAAGCAATGAAATAAGTGAACCGGGAGCTCAATGAAGTTGGGCTGAGAGAGTGGCCTTGTGCCGCTGACCGTACATCTGATCTGGGTAATGCCAGCGTAGAGAACATGGATTTACAATGTGTAAGGGTGAAATGTGCAAATTAATGGGGAAAACAAACATAACTTCTTTTAGCTACGGTGGTTGGTCTGCTGCAACGGAGAGGGAGTGATTGATATTCCGTCTTTTCGACATCCATCCCATACATCGTTGTGAGGATTGTATCCTGTGCGTAAGGCCTGCCCGGAACCGGGGAGGCTTTTTTTGTTTACTTTTATAGGTTGTTCAAAAAGTCTGCTTTTGATTACGAAGGATGCCTGACGGCATCATCAGCATCGAATATGGAATTCAGCCGAAATGTCCGTTGCTCACGTAGTTTTCCCTACGCTCCGCTACTCCATTTCTAGCTTCATCCCATCTTCTTGGTACTGAAAACCAGTCTTTTTGAACACACACTTTTACAACCCCCACAGGGAGCAGAGGAAGGAAGTAGAGAAGATGGCAATAACAGCAGGCAACAAACGATTGAAACTAACGGATATTCTGGTAACCATCGTGATCGCAGTGGTGTTCGGAGTGATTTACAAGATATGGGGACCTACGTATGACCTGATGAAACCATTCGGCGTTCATGCGGAGCAGATGATCTACGGCATGTGGTTTATGGCAGGCACATTTGCATTTGTCATCATTCGTAAACCAGGCGTGGCGATTCTTGCCGAAGTTGCGGCTTCAACGGTAAGTGCCTTTCTGGGTAGTGAATGGGGCATGTCCACACTTGTATACGGTCTGTTGCAAGGACTCGGAGCCGAGATATTCTTCGCTGCATTTTTGTATCGCAAAACCAATCTGTTTGTCACCTGTCTTGCAGCCATAGGTGCAGCGGCGGCTTCACTCTTGCTGGATTACCAGTACGGGTATATTGATTCACTCTCGGCGTGGAACTATACATTATTTATCGGGTTCCGCTTCATTGGAAGTATTCTGATTGCCGGAGTGTTCGCTTATTATCTCGCCAAAGCATTGGAACTGACCGGTGTAACGCGTTCGCTCAGACCAGTATCCAAACAAGATTATGAGGCTCTGGATTAGATGAACGGGGAAGGGAATTCGCAAGCGGTAAGTGTGACGAATCTAAGATGCAAGTTCCCGGGAGAGAAGGCCTTGGTATTTCAAGGCTTGTCTCTTTCTGTGCGTCAAGGAGAGAAAGTACTGTTGCTTGGCCCGAGCGGCTCCGGGAAATCGACGTTATTGCAAATATTGAGCGGTCTGATACCACGTTCAGTTGAGATCCCGATGAAATGTGATGATATCCAGATTCCGACAAAGGCGGGAGTGGTCTTTCAAGACCCGGATACCCAGTTCTGTATGTCCTATACGGATGAGGAGATCGCATTTGTGCTGGAAAATCGAAATATTACGCGTGAAGAGATGGCGGGTCTGATTGAATATTATCTGGATCAGGTAGGGTTATCCTTTGAACAAAATCGGACATTAATCCAATCGATGTCTCAGGGGATGAAGCAGCGTCTTGCGATCGCTTCGATGCTTGCCATGGACCCGGAGGTGTTGTTTCTGGATGAACCCACTGCACTGCTGGATGATGAGGGGACTTCCCAGGTGTGGGATACCGTCAAACGGATCGCCAGTGACAAGACGTTAATTATCGTTGAACATAAAATTAATGAGATTGTCGATATGGTCGACCGCATCGTTGTGTTATCACCTGAAGGAAAGATCGTGGCAGATGGGCCAGCACAGCAGGTATTCACGCATGAACGTGACAAACTGAAGGCTTATGGAATCTGGTATCCGGGCGTGTGGGAGGAGCGGGAGCAGGAGAAGGCAGCAAAGGAGGAAGTAGGAAGTATTTCTGGAGAGCACCGGGCATGTGAGGATCAGGGCTTTCCGAGCTTGGAAGCAGAGCAAGCCTCTAGTTTATCCGAAACAATTGGGATATTCCCCGTATCTCACGTATCATCCTTATCCCCTGTATCATCGCCACATCAGCCTGCATTAGATTTGCAGCAGTTCACCGGATGGCGTGGAAAAAAATCCTCCATTCAGGTGGAACAGGCCAAGGTATGGCATGGAGACTGGGTCGGTGTTGTGGGAGCTAACGGAGCTGGAAAAAGTTCGTTTTTATTGTCCCTGATAAATATTTTGAAAACGACAGGTCACTATGAGGTGGATGGTCAGCTCTCTGGCAAAACGGAGCAGCTCGCAGATCGAATTGCGTTTGTATTTCAGAATCCGGAATTTCAATTTGTGACCAACACCGTCGCGGAAGAAGTGGAATTCTCCTTGCTTGGGGGCACGCTTACTACGAAAGAAAGACATGACAGGACTGAGCATATGCTCAAGCAATTTGGGCTAATCGATCTGTCCGAGCGTCATCCTTACCAATTATCGATGGGGCAGAAACGACGCTTGAGTGTTGCCTCCGCACTGGTGAGAGAGCAGCGTATTTTGCTGTTGGATGAACCTACATTTGGACAGGATGCCCGCAATACGTTCGCCATGCTGGCACAACTGGAGCAATTGCGGCGTGAAGGAACAGCCATCGTTATGGTTACCCATGACCGTGAGATTGTAAAAAGATATTGCACCCGAATCTGGACGGTGGATGACGGGAGGTTATCTGATGCAACTGTCGTTTCCTCACCGTGAAACCTGGCTTCATGCCGTCAATCCCGGCTTGAAGATGATTATTCTGACATTGATGTTTGTCTTCGTTATCCTTATTCACAATCTGAATGTAATGGCCAACGTTGCTGTGGCGATGATGCTATTACTGTGCTGGACAGGCCACCCGTGGTATAGATTGATGCTGTACTCATCACCATTCATTCTGGTGTTTATCTTCACGTCTACAGGTATGATGATGTTTGGTAAGGGCGAGACCACATGGTATAAGTGGGGGTTGATTCACATAACCGAAGAGAGTTTCTATCGCGGTCTACACTTGGGTTTTCGCTCGCTGACTATGGCCGCGGCAGGGTTACTCTTTGGTCTTACGACCAAGCCTGTGAGACTGTTTTATTCCCTGATGCAGCAGTGGAGGCTTCCCGCAAAATATGCCTATAGCTTTCTGGCCGCGATGCGCATGATCCCGATTTTGCTGGATGAATTCCAGACGCTCCGTTATGCGATTCGCATTCGTGGAACAAGGCAACACGGCTCTCGCTGGAATGTGTATGGTACACTCAAGCGTTACGCTATTCCGCTGCTGGCACAGAGCATTCGCCGTGCACAGCGAATGGCGGTAGCGATGGAAGCGAAAGGGTTCACAGATGGAGCGAGCCGAACGTATTACATTCAGATTGGCTATTCCCGAGCTGATCTGTGGTTTGTATTTTATTATATGCTCACCTTAACCGCTGCTTATTACATGGGGGACACTTTTCCTTATCATGCTACCATGGTGGATGTGAGGTAATACGGGAAGATGAAGAGAAATATATTAAGGTAAACGGTAACTATTTCCTGATCACAGGCGTCTATATGGAAATAACTTCTAATGGATGGGGATGAATGAGAGTGAAGACGGGGCCTGACTGGCAGAGACCAGGGTACAAATGGATTACCATGACTGGATTATCTGCTGTGCTGTTGACGGGATGGATGCTCCTGGATTCCAAAATGGTCGTGCTTGGAGGACAAGCTTCGGCTACAACGCCACAAGCCTTGGGGGCAAGTCCCCAAGCCTCATCAACACAGTTGGTCTACAAACAAGGTGAACCTGTTACGCTCATGACCGACATCCCTCTGTTCAAAAACAGGAGGGAAGGCAGTGTGGCTGCTGACCAGATGAGGATTGAATACTATACGACGAAAAGTGAAAAGTATACCCTGGCATCGGTTCGTGGTGAGTGGATACAGGTCAAGTCATCCGAGCAAGGAGACTTTTGGCTGCCAAGTTGGTATGCGCTGAAAGGGAGCAGAAGCATGACGAAAACGGCTCCCCAAAGCTTCACGCTTCAATCGGGCAGTAAGCTGTATTTGGCCCCGGGTAGTGCTTCAACCTGGTCTTTTGAGAAAAGGCTAACAGATAAAGCTGTTATTGTTGCGGCGTGGGATGGCTGGTATGGCGTCTCCATTGCCCCTCGAATCTGGAATAAGGAATCGTCCACTTATCGCCCTGTACTGCTCTGGATCAAGGAAAAGGATATAGATCATCGAATGAATGTCGCTGATGGCTGGTTCGATCAGGAGGCATCGCTGCAGACTTCGGTTATACGCCATCTGACAGATATTAAGCTGAATAAGGCAACCACCTCCAAACAAGTGGCTGAGTGGTTAGGCGAGCCGGATTGGAAAGAGAGTTCAAGCAATCTAAATTACACGGGTTATTCAATGAGTATTGGACAGACCTGGAGATATGAGCGGGAAGATGGGCAATATCTGGTCACATTCAACAAGAATGGCAAGGTGGTCAGGACACGCTGGAATCTACCACAGGATAATCGAAATGCTGTTGTTTCCGATTGGAACATCAGTCGGGCGGATGAATATGGGTTCACAACAAAAATCTATGGCACAACACTGCCGACGACAATCCCTTGGAAACCGCTTTGGACGAACCAGGGGGATATTAACTACACTTTTTTACAAGCAGCCACGGATGACGTGCTCCTGATGAAAGGGGATGACGGTGGATTTAGCGGGGATTACCACGAAGGCTCCATATATGCTCTTGACCGACATTCGGGCCAGAAATTATGGAGGATTAATGGGGGTTTTGGAAGATTGCAGGCAGAGTTGGAGACAGGACGCCAATACGTTACAATCTACAGCGATTATGACCCTGACAAGAAAAAATACGTGGAGCGTATCCGTCATCTGAACTTGAAGAACGGAAAGGTCACATGGGAGTACACCCCTAAGCAAAATTTCAGTCTGAATGGCATTACTGCGGCAAAAAACGTCGTGGTTGTGAATAGTCCGATAAATGAAGGCTCAAGCAATAGCAGGTTGACGGTTCTGGACAGTGCGAACGGAAAAACATTGTGGACGCGCAAACTGACTACAGGTTATGAACTATTGAACAAGAGTGCAGATGACCCTTATGTGTTGTACTGGGAAAAGAATAAACTGGTTGCAGCCGATCCGCAATCGGGCCGAACCGCATGGAGCTTGAAGGCCAAACGATCCACCATAGAACAACTTGGGAATGATCCATATTTTGATGGGATCGAACGTCTGAATCCCTTTGCAACCACGAATGCCGAAAGATGGATATCGCTGGATAATCAATGGCTACTGCTTGATCTGAACACGGGCAAGAAACTTGCACAATTTCCTGCTCGGGCAGGACAGAGATTTGAGGTGCTGAATGATGGCATGCTGTTGATCCGGGAGAACAAAAACGGCGATCATTACGGAAGATATGAAGATTTTACAACCACCCTGTACGATGCCAAGACAGGCAAAGCACGCTGGACGCTCAAGGGCAAGGTTGAACGTGGCCTGGTGGAAGAGGATCAGTTGTATGTGATTAAGAACGGCTATCCAGCGGCTTTGGATTATAAAACGGGGGAGACGCGTTGGAGTGCCAAAGATACGATTGCAACGCTAAGGTATCCAACGAATCAGGGAAGTTATCTGATCATTGATGATCAGTTGCTGCTGCCTATGGACGAGAATCTGCTCGTATTGAATAAGAAGAATGGAGCATTGCTAGGTCGTGTACATGACGTTGTGATGGGAAGCCCGGAACATCGGGACCTAGATGCGAAGAATGGAACGATTAACCGAATCGGAAATGAAGTATATGTGGGTTCGTCCAACGGACGTTTTCGTGTATATGAAGCCAGCCGCCTGCAAGAGGCAATCTCACCTTAAAAGCTTGTCTCGTAAGGGATGTTGATTTATTATAAATGAACAGGCTTGCTCGCGCTCCGGTTATCGGCTGTGCGGGCTTTCTTCATGTGTTCTTAAGAACCATGCATGATCATTCACGGGAGGACTCTCCATGATCTCATTATATGGTGTAAGCAAACGTTATAACGAGCGCGGTTCCCGTGCAGATCAGGGATTCGAAGCATTAAGCTCGGTGTCCCTCGAAGTGGGACAAGGAGAAATACATGGCATCATTGGATCGAGTGGAGCAGGCAAATCTACACTTCTGCGGATGCTCAACGGATTGGAAAAGCCGGATGATGGTGAGGTTGTTGTGAATGGGCAGCACCTGACCCAGATGAATGAAAGTAGTCTGCGTCAGGCACGAAGATCCATTGGCATGATCTTTCAACACTTCAATCTTGTCAGTAACCGAACGGTGAGTGGCAATGTCTGCATGCCATTGGAGCTTGCGGGTATATCTCGTGCGCAGCGAGTTGAACGTGGACTTGAGGTACTGCGATTTGTTGGACTGGAAGACAAGGCAGATCAATATCCTGCTCAGCTCAGCGGAGGACAGAAGCAGCGTGTGGCGATTGCACGAGCACTTGCCAGTCGTCCGGATGTGCTGCTCTGTGATGAACCGACCTCTTCGCTTGATCCACAGACCACGAACGGTATCCTGGATGTGCTTCGTCATATCAATGAAACGCTGGGCGTGACCATTGTCGTAGTGACGCATGAGATGGAAGTGGCTCGTAGACTATGTCACAGGATATCGGTCATGAAGGATGGGAGACTCGTTCGTACGTTGTCTAAAGCGGAAGTGAGCAGTATCCCTGCTCCGCAGCCTGATCTGCTGACCTCCTTGCTTGCGGGTGAAGAATACGGGATGGCAGGTTCGTTTGGGTTCCGTAAGGCAGAACAGGAGGACAAGTCATGAAGTTACCTGAGTCTGTGCTGAAGTATCAGCATGAGATATGGCAGGCGATCGGAGAGACTTTTGTCATGGTGGGCATCTCCATTGCGGCAGCTGTTCTGATTGGGTTACCTCTGGGTACACTCCTGTACTTATTCCAGAGAGGACAACGGTATCAGAATCAAGCATTGTCCTTTGTACTCGGCAGTATCGTTAACATCATTCGTTCGTTTCCGTTCTTACTGCTGGTTGTATTCATGATTCCGTTCACACGAATTGTCGTGGGAACTTCCATCGGTACACTGGCGGCAACCGTTCCACTCTCGGTCATTGCGATTGCCTACTACGCGAGACTGGTGGAACAAGCGTTGCTCGATGTACCGCGGGGAGTGGTTGAAGCTGCTGCTTCCATGGGGGCATCGACGATGCAGCTTGTGGTGAAATTCCTATACGTGGAGGCACGATCTAGTCTCGTACTGGGGCTCACGACAGCTACGATTAGCTTTATCTCCTATTCGACGGTGATGGGCATTGTAGGTGGTGGAGGGGTTGGTGATTTTGCCATTCGCTACGGTTATCAGCGTTTCGAAACGGAGATTATGGTATTTACGATCATCATTATGATTATCCTGGTACAGATGATCCAATTCACAGGTAGCAGACTGTCCCACTGGCTGGATCGCAGATCCTGAATAGGGCTGCAGGCTAAGAACAGTAGTCGGAAGCAAGACTTAGAAAGACCAATACAGATGACATGATAAGGGGTAGACATGAAATGAAAGCAAAAATGATGCTTATGTTACTCGCAGTGATGCTGGTCGTAGCTGCTTGTGGACAAAAAGAAGAAACACCTGCGGCTGAAGGAACGAAAGAAGACACACAAGCTACACAAGAAGTTACGCTGAAAGTAGCCACGTTGATTCCACCGATGACAGACGTACTGGATATTGTTAAACCACTGTTGAAGGAAGATGGCGTCAACCTGGAAGTTATCGTGCTGTCCGATAACGTTCAGCCAAATACGGCACTGGCGAACAAGGAAGTGGATGCAAACTTCTTCCAGCACGTACCTTACATGACCCAATATAACGAAGCGAACAATGCCAATCTGGTGGCTGTACAACCTATCTATAACGCCATCTATGGAGGTTACTCCAAAAAGTACAAATCCATTGAAGAATTGCCAGAAGGTGCAACGATCGCAATTGCGAACGATCCGTCCAACATTGGTCGATCTCTTGTAATGCTGGAGCAAAACGGATTGATTAAGCTGAAAGAGGGCGTAGGTTTTAACGCCACACAGGCAGACATCACCGAGAATACGAAGAACTTCAAGTTCGAAGAAGTGGACTTGTTGATGCTGGCTCGTATGATGGATGATGCTGATCTGGTAGCCATGACTCCGGCATATGCCAGTCCGCTCGGTCTTACACCGAAAAAGGATGCATTGTTAACCGAGAAGGATGATTCCCATTTTGCTATTACTATGGTTGCCCGTGAGGACAACAAAGACTCCGAAGCCATTCAGAAGCTGGCTAAGCGCATGGCGGGTCCAGAGGTTAAAGCTTTCTTTGAAGAGAAATACGCAGATATTGCGATCCCGGCATTTTAATAGAGAATATGTAGCTTAATGTGAATAGCTTTTTAGATCTAAGCGATAACGCTTGGATCTTTTTTTTATGGAATCTGTCACGACTATTAACAAGTGTTTAGAAAGTTAACAATTTGGTCATAGCGTTGATTTACTTTATTTAATAGTTTTTTCGTATAATTTGTTTGAAAGTAGTTCTTAAGGATTATAAATTAAGAGATTTAAGTAATTTATTTGGTGCGAAAAATGTCTTTTGCGAGAGGTAAGACCTATTTTTAAACTCTAAAAGAGTTAGAAAGAGAGCTATATAAGTTGTACTAATCATTTACACGAAAACGGAGAGGACAGAAAAAACTGAAAAAGCGAAGCTAAAAGCTTTCTGCAAGAAAGCTACTTCGGAAGTATACGCTTCGCCTTTATCACCGGATTTTCCCATGAGAAGGGAAATCAAAAAATCTGGGGATAACAGGGATTGGAAGGTTGTTCTGTCATCGGAGTGGCAAGTGTAAATAATCTATAGTTCAACTTATAAGTAGATCAAGCAGAACTATAAATTAATCTGGAAGAGGTAGAGAAATTTGTCCCGAAAAAATAGCAAATCGACCTGGTTCAACAAGATGCATAAGAACTTTAAAACGAAGCTGGTGGTGTCCTTTATTGCTTTCTTGGCCATTCCTTCGTTAAGTATTGGCGTTTTATCGTATAGCAGTGCGAAAGATGAAGTGGAGAAACAAATCCTACATAGTGCGATGGAAAACGTGAACCTTGCCAGTGCGACCATTGATCTGTCGATCAATGCCAAGCGCAATCACATTGAATACTATGCGAGTACACTTGCAGAGGAATTGCGTCAAGAAGATGCCAAGGTTCAGGTCGTGAATGAATTGAAGGGGTACGCTGTGCAGAACACCGATATCATCACCATAGGTGTGGGAACGGAAGCGGGTGTGTATCTGATGTCCTCCGATGCGGAGATGCCTGAAGATTACGATCCCCGAGTAAGACCGTGGTATACGGAAGCGATGGGAAGTCCGGAACAGGTGATTGTTACAGATCCTTATATTTCTGCCGAGACGAATGAGATCACCATCACAATTGCCAAGGCACTGAATGATCAATCGGGCGTGGTCCAACTGGATCTGAATCTGTCAAATATCAGTACCTTGGTGAGCGGCATTAAAGTAGGGGAACAGGGTTATCTAATTCTGCTGGATGCCAGCGAAAAGTATATCTATCATCCGTCGGTACAACCTGGAACAGATGCAACAGAAGATTTTTGGACACAGGTGTATACGAATGAATCGGGCAATTTCAACTATACCTTGGATCAAGTTGATAAAGTTATGTATTATGCCACAAATGCATCCACCGGATGGAAGGTCGCTGGCACCATGTTCTCTTCTGAAGTAGAGGATGCGGCTGCGCCCATCCTGAATCGAATGATCATCGTCATTGTGTCCTGCCTCGTCGTGGGTATATTGATTATCTGGCTGGTGATGCGATCTATCATTAAACCGATCCGTCAGTTAAAGGACCAGGCGATTCAGGTGAGCGAAGGGGATCTAACCCAAACGATTACTTCCACAAGCCATGATGAAATTGGTGAACTGAGTGATGCTTTTGGCAAAATGCAGAGCAATCTGCGTGTGTTAATTCAAAATGTGGAGAATAGCGCCAGTCAGGTGGTCATCTCATCGGATGAAATGACTCAGAGTGCGGAATCAACCAGTGCAGCCAGTGAGCAGGTAGCGCGAGCCATTCAGGAAATTGCGAGTGGTGCGGAGAAGCAGACCCAAGGTATTGACCATAACCATCAGGCCATGAATGAAATTACGATCGGAATTACACGAATCGCCGAACGGTCCATACAAGTTGCTGATTTGGCAAAACATACAACCGTA
Organism: Paenibacillus sp. LS1; assembly: GCF_026013365.1. Classification (GTDB taxonomy): domain Bacteria; phylum Bacillota; class Bacilli; order Paenibacillales; family Paenibacillaceae; genus Paenibacillus. The sequence continues at coordinate 64,156 of NZ_JAPDOE010000016.1, read as the reverse complement.
CAAGCGGAAGAAGGCGGCGACACCGTCAAGCAGACGGTGGGTCAGATGCAATCGATTCAAGAAACGGTAGCGCAGACGAATCAGATGATTCAGGCGTTATATGAACGATCACATCAAATTTCAGCGATCACGGAGTTAATCGGAAATATAGCCAAGCAGACAAATCTGCTCGCGCTGAATGCATCCATCGAAGCTGCTCGTGCAGGTACGCATGGGAATGGATTCGCCGTTGTGGCAGCAGAGGTTCGGAACCTAGCAGAGCAATCTGGGCAATCGGTCAATGAAATTACCGTGCTGACTACGGCAATACAGGAAGATATGGCTGCTTCCGTTCGCATGATGGAGAAAGTGACCACAGAGGTTGGTGAAGGCATGGAAATCTCCACAGAGGCGATTCGGAAGTTTGAACGCATTCTGGATAGTATGCGGGAAACGACACCGCAGATTGAAGAGATTGCAGCAACTTCGCAAGAGATCACAGCAGGTGTACAGGAAGTATCCGCTGTCTCCAATGAGCTGGCAGGCATTGCTTCAGGTAACGCCGCTGCCACCGAAGAAGTGGCCGCTTCCTCAGAGGAGCAACTGGCAGCAATGGAGCAGATATCTGCCTCGGCACAAGGTCTGTCTTCCATGGCTGAAGAGCTGCAACGGCTCATTAGACAGTTTAAGTATTAAGCGGATTTGTAACAGAGAGTATCGCACAGACAGGGACGGCTTCACATCATCTTTCATCAGAGGGAGTGGACAACCATGCAACTAGAACTCAGAGCCTTCTTATTGCTAACGGATGCGGTCATGATCACAGATGAGGATGGTGTGATTTTGGATGTGAATTCCGTCTATGTCACCAAAACGGGATTCTCACGGGAGCATACGGTAGGTCAGCCTGCCCGATTGCTTATGGATACCCACTGGAGAGGAAACCAGACCTGGTCTGGCGTAGCCCAATTGATGAAGGCTAATCAGGAAGTGTGGGAGGCCCAAGTCACCATTACATCGGTGCATTTGGATGATTCTCTCTTTTATATCAGCATATTTAATGATGAACTTTCATGAGAAAAAAGCGTTATCTAGCGATAAGTGTATGTTAGCTGAAAGGGTCTGTTATTTTCAAAAAAATGGTCAATATCGTCGATTGAATAAGGGAGCCTGGCATACTATGATTTGTATACTGGGGAACTGCGATCGTGAATCCGGCAACATTCATTGAATGCATGAATTCCTGAATTCCTATTGTGGACGGTGACCATTTGCTACGCGATCTTGTATTAAATTTTACGCTGATTTTGATCTTTGTTTTCCTGATCCATCACTATCTGAACCAAACAAATGCTACGCGTACATCCTCAATCACGTCTCGGATCATTATTGGCATTGCACTGAGTATGTTGGGTACAGCGTTATATTATTTCTCGATTGTACTAAGTGATGGTACCATGTTGAATTTCCGGGCCAGTGTGTATCTGCTCGCCGCTTATTTTGGCGGGAGTGGCTCTGCATTCGTTACTTTTGCATTCATGTGGATTTTTCGGATTAATATGGGGCGTAATCCCTTGTTGGAGAATTGGCAGTATGCGTTGTTAGAGGTGTTATTTGTTGTAGCTATATGCCTGATCTTTAAGTATATCAGGGGATATATGCAGAAGTGGTTGTCCGGAGCATTGCTGCTGATTACTGTGTATGAGTTGATTGTACTAAAGACATATTCTGCTTCTCTACTAGTGATGGGGAAGATTCTCCTTTTTCAATGTATCTGCCTACTATCCGTTATATTATTCCTGTATTATCTGAACCAAAATCATCGATACAGGGGATTGGTCATTCAAAGGGATCAGGAAATGCTGGAGATGCTTCGTATGCAGCCCGGGTTTACGTTTAAAATCCATAAACAGAACGGGAAATTCGAATATCTTCTGCTTGAAGGAGAGATGCTCTCCCAGTTGGGCTTGGATATGAGTAGTCTGAAGCAAAATTACAAAATGGGCACGTTGAACATTTTACCTCAGGAGAAGGTAGAGTTTCTGCGAAAGCAGTTTAATCGGGCATGGGAAGGGGACTCTTTTTTTTACGAGATTGAGCATGAAGGTTATTATTCACTGGTGAAAGTTCGCCCTCTGCGAGAAGATGGTGTGGTGAAATATGTCATGGGATATGGACTTGATATTACGGAGCACAGAGCAGTTAAACGAAGAATTCAAGAGAGCGAAGAGCGATATCGAACACTTGAGCGAGTGTCGGCAGATTGGTTTGTCGGTATGGATAGCAACAGGTGTATTGTGACGGTTAATCAGAAATTTCTGGATGTTATCGGTCTCGACAGGCAGCAAGTGATCGGGCGTCAGCTTGAAGAATTGTTGTTCATTGAGCAGTCGGAGAACTGGTTGTTCATTTTCCAAAAAGCCTTACACCACAATATAGCCCAGGAGACGGAATTGAGTCTTATTGTTGGAGAAGGTCATGAGCAGCATGTTCGAGTTCACCTATACCCGGATAAAGCGCTTAACTCAAGTGAGAAAATCAAGGCAGTTATTCATGATATTTCGGATCAGTATAAACGTGTTAAGGCCGACAAAGCGAGTCAGGCGAAAAGTGAGTTTCTTGCCTTCATGAGTCACGAGATTCGTACCCCACTGAGCGGTATTATCAGCTTTTCGTTGTTGCTTCAACGGACAGATTTATCCCCACAGCAATTAGATTATTTGAGTAAGATCAACGCGTCCTCCCAAACCTTGCTTACCCTCGTGAATGATATTCTTGATTTTTCGAAAATTGAGGCAGGCAAGCTGACTTTGGAGAAGGTCTCTTTTTCACCAGAGGATGTATTCAAGCGTGTGGCAGATCAGGTCGGTGTGGCCATCGGGCACAAAGACATCGAAGTGATTTTTACGACCGATTCCGATCTGCCGTTAACGGTGATTGGTGATCCGTTCCGACTTGAACAGGTGTTATTGAATCTGCTAAGTAACGCGATTAAATTTACGGAGCATGGATATGTCACATTGCGGGCAGAGGTGCTTTCATTGGAAGCGGAACAAGTTCAGGTCCGTTTTGAGGTAGAGGATACGGGGATTGGCATCTCACCTGAACAAATGGAACGGCTTTTTGTCCCGTTTACTCAAGCGGAACCTTCGACGTATCGAACATATGGTGGTTCTGGACTTGGGCTGGTGATCTGTTATCTTCTGGTGACCTCCTTGGGAGGAAACTTGCGTGTGGATAGTGTGCTGGGAGAGTACAGTCTGTTTTCATTTGACTTGATATTTGAACTTGCAGATACGGAAGAAGAGAGTTCTTTTCTGCAAACATACCCTTTGCTATATTGTGTGAATGATGTGGTTATCATTGAAGAGGATGAACGGATGGGCGATAGTCTGAAGCAGATGCTCTACTCATTCGGGATGAAGCCAACGCTGTATCCTTCCTTGAACCATATGATGGAGAGCGATTGGTGTGTTCCTCATGCAGATGGGGTAAGTTCCCTGTTAATAATGATGGACATGGATGCAAAGGACACCGTCAACGGGTCGTCATGGGACAATTTCATGAAGCGATTGAATCGAACCAAATTTCAAATGGTGGGTTATACCCATGCCTTTAGTGAAAATGCCCTGTGGAGTGAGGAGAGATCCTTTCGCCCGGATATCATGATGATCAAACCGATTACACGTCTGGGGTTGTTCGAAGTTTTACTTGCACTTCAAGGTGAAGGGCCACTGGAGAACCATCGGAGGGTAGAAGGTGAAGAACCCTATTTGCTCAAATCCAAAGGGCATATTCTGATCGCTGAGGACCAAGAAATCAATCAACTGGTCATTCGAGCGATGCTGGAACATATGGGATTCGAGGTGACGCTGGCAGACAGTGGCACAGAGGTTTTGAAGAAATTGGGCGAACAAACATGGGAATTGATTCTAATGGATATGTACATGCCTGAAATGAATGGAATTGATGCAACGCGACACATTCGCAAGATGAGGCAATATGATCGTACGCCCATTATCGCGCTAACAGCGAATAGTCTGCAAATAGATCATGAGACTTGCTTTGAGGTTGGCATGAATGCCATCTTGACCAAACCGATTCATGAACAACAGATGATAGATACATTGGAAACATGGATTGATGTGAAAGGCATACGAGAGATCAGCGGAATTGATGCAGATAAGGCGATTAGGCAGATGGACGGCAAGCCGCATATTCTGCAATATGCGCTCACGAAATTCAGAATGGATTATGGCTCGTTTCAGAAAAAACTGACGATTAAGCTTCAGCAGCAGCAGATTGCTGCTGTGATCCGCAGCGTTCATTCACTCCGAGGCGTAGCTGCCAATCTGCATGCAGTGGACCTGTTACGTCCTGTTCTTCAACTGGAATCGCTCTTGTCCCGTCCGTTATTCGAAGAAGAGGAACTAAACTCGGTATTGGTTATGGTACAACAGGAGATTGATAAAATTACCGAGTCTCTGCCATGGTGACCGAGCTGAATGAAGATGTGTTGTTTCTAAGGTGTGAACTTATATCCAACCCCCCAGATGGTTTGAATATATTGGGGGTTTTTCGGATTGTCCTCAATTTTTTTGCGAAGCTTGGTAATATGTACATCTATGGTGCGATCATTAATGTAGGCATCAATACCACGAATGGCTTCAATCAGGGCATAACGACTGTAGACCTTGCCAGGATTGAGGACAAACAGCTTCATGATCTCAAATTCGGAGAACGTCATTTCCACTCGCTGGTTATTCAACAGTACGGTTCTGCGGGCCAGGTCGAGAGAGATGCCGGTTTCCTGTTCAGTGACAATAGAACTGTTCAATATGGAGTAGCGACGTAATACAGCCTCAATACGAGCCTTCAGTTCCTGCATGCTGAAAGGTTTGCACACATAGTCATCAGCCCCGTCTGTTAATGATCGAATCCGCTCCGCGACTTCGGTTAACGAAGAGATGACGATGATGGGGATTGCCGTATGTTGGCGCATGAGAGAGCAAGGATTTTTATCTCCCGAATCAGGGAGCATCAAGTCAAGAAGCAGGATATCAGGCCGCGCTTGAAGCTGTAGAAGACCATCTCTTGCGTTATCGACACGGATAACATCATACCCTTCACCTTGCAAATACAGGGATAATGTATCACCTAACATGTTGTCGTCCTCTATGATAAGCACTTTGGTCATGATATTCCTTTCTGAATCCACTTCGTGTAGAAGGACTAAGATCTATGGGTTAGCTTAATATACCTGATAATGTATACCCTGATAATTAAAACAAGCAACAGGAGGATGTTAAGATTCCAACATGACTCGGCAAAAGGGGAGAGACTTCCATTTAATAATTGCCAAGATATCAGTTAGCTTCACGCTCGATCAGGCGCATCAGTTTGCGCTCGGTAGCTGTCTCTGGTGCCGGCGTGTAGACACTGCATCGCAGATCGGAGCTACCTTGAACCTGCAACGAAGTCAGATCAAACAACATTTTGCCTGCTTTGGAATGTCTGAACTCGATTAACACATCCGGGGCACTGCTAACACTGCTTTGTTTCCAAAGGGTGTGAAAATCGGGATGTCTGTTCATCATGTCATCCAAAAATAAATTATACCATTCATCATCAACATACTGGCCATAATAAGCACGAAAAATTGCCAGAAATCCGCTAACAAAATCCTCCCAGTTCACCGCGAGCCTGCGAAACTCCTTTCGATCAAATAACAGACTGATCATATTCCGCTGTTCGGGGGCAATCTGTTCAAAATCCATAAAAACATGCCGGGCTGCATCATTCCAGCCGACAATGTAACAACGCCGATCCGAGATCACGGTAGGACAGTGGTGAAGCTCTTGCAAAATTTTCTGCAAGGAAGGGTGAAGTTGAACATGTTCTTCTTCTAGCATAGGCAGCTCCGTATGATGCTCCATGGCGAGCGAAAACAGATACTTTCGTTCATCTGCAGTAAGCCTCAGTGCCGAAGCAATGTTATCCAACACGGAATGGGATACCTGAATATCCCGACCTTGTTCAAGCCAGGTATACCATGTTGTACTCACTCCTGCCAGTTGGGAAACCTCTTCTCTCCTCAGCCCAGGCGTTCTTCTCCGACTTCCAGTGGGTAAACCTACCGATTCGGGAGAAATTTTGGAACGCTGTGTTTTCAGAAAAGTGGACAATGCCTGTAACCTGACATCGTAGTTCAATCCATCACCTTCAATCCTCGTTATCATGGTAGTCATTATACTATTATAATTGACAACTTGTAATAGGATATTCAAAAGTGCACTATTAGTGGCAGAGCGTAAGAGTTAAGGTAGACAACAGCGCTGAAGGAGGATGGACATGGAACGAGTCGTGATTACAGGTATGGGAGTCATTTCTCCTTTGGGAAATGATGTAGATACATTCTGGAATGGATTAATTGAGGGTAGATCAGGTGTATCCCCTATAGAACATTTTGATACAGCTTCGTACAAAACCAGAATGGCAGGAGTGGTCCGTGATTTTGATGGTGAAGAGCGTTTTGGACGCAAGGAAGCAAGACGTATGGATCGATTCGTTCAATTTGCTGTTGCTGCTGCGGATCAGGCTGTATCACAATCGGGTCTTGTGATGGATGAAATGGACCGTGAACGGGTAGGTGTATATATTGGTTCAGGCATAGGCGGCATCCAGACATTGATGGAACAAGGCAAGGTCCTGTCAGAACGGGGACCTGCGCGAGTCAGCCCAACACTGGTACCGATGATGATATCCAATATGGCGGCAGCTATGGTCAGTATGAGGTTTGGTTGCTGGGGACCGACATTGTCACCAGTAACGGCTTGTTCCATTGGCAATACAGCCATTGGAGAGGCTTTCCGGTTAATTCGTCATGGCGGAGCCGATGTTATTATTGCTGGAGGGACAGAAGCGGCTGTAACCGAAGTGTCACTGGCAAGCTTCGGTAATGCGACAGCGTTGTCTACACGAAATGAAGCGTTCCAAGCAGCCAGCCGTCCATTTGATGCAGGGAGAGACGGTTTTGTCATGGCGGAGGGTGCAGGAATTCTGGTTGTGGAATCACTGTCTCATGCTCTGGCAAGAGGGGCGAATATTCTTGCCGAAGTGATAGGATATGGTGCCAGTTCAGATGCGTATCATATGGTAGCTACCCACCCGGAAGGACGGGGTGCATATCTGGCGATGAAAGCATCACTGAAAGAAGCTCAGATTGGACCTGAGGACATTGATGTAATTAACGCTCATGCCACCAGTACGGAAGCAGGTGATCTGTCTGAGACAAGAGCGATTAAGCAACTTTTCGGGACAGGTGCCTATGATATTCCGGTCACAGCGAATAAGTCCATGACGGGACATATGCTTGGTGCAGCAGGTGGAGCAGAGGCGATCTCACTTATTCAAAGTCTGCGGCATGGCATCATTCCTCCAACCATCAATCAGGAGCAGAGGGACCCTGAATGTGATCTGGATTATGTACCAAACGAGGCAAGAAAAGCAGAGTTGCGGATTGGGATGTCTAATTCCTTTGGTTTTGGCGGTCATAATGCGGTTATTGTTCTTCAAAAGTATTCATCTTAAGCAAAAGCAGCCTTAAGTAGAAAGAACAGCGTAGCCCCATCGGGCTGCGCTGTTCTTAGATTAATCCAGATTCATCCACATACACCGCACCATTGGTTAACGGCCGAGTGGTTGTGCGCCTCAGGAAGAGAGGGATGTCGATTCGGCGATGCCTTTGTTACCTCGGCTCAGCCAGCTTACACGCCAGCGAGATTGCATGAAGAGAACGAGGATTAGGGAAGCTGCTGCAATCAGGCTAAGAATGACAAAGCCTGGCGTATAGGATTGATAGCTGCTATACAGTTGACCGAGAATCAGTGGCAGTGCATATCCGCCCAATCCGCCAGCGGCACCTACAATGCCTGTCATCAGACCAATCTCGTTACCGAAGCGTTGGGGAACCAGTTGGAACACCGAGCCATTTCCGGCGCCCAGACACATCATGCCGAGGAATAACATGACGACCACAACAGGAAGTGGTGGCATGAAGGATACACCGATCAACATGATACAAGCTCCTGTGTACAGGAAAGTTAGCATACGGGTTCCACCAATTTTGTCCGCCAGGTATCCCCCAACAGGCCGGAAGAAACTGCCGGCGATTACACAGAAGGTGGTAATGTCTGCGGCACGAACTGGAGAGAGTCCATACTGGGTGTTGAAGAAGATGGTGAGATAGTTACATAATCCAACGAAACCACCAAAGGTTACACAATAGAAGGCACAGAATACCCAAGCATCTTTTTGTTTGAGCAGACTTCCGTATTGCGACAATTTCTTGGGTTCAGGCCGGTTAGGGCTATTCTTGGCAAAGATAGAAAAGAGAATGAATACGATAACGATCGGTATAATAGCAAGTCCGAATACAACTTCCCAGCTGCCAAAATGCGTAGCCAAGCGATTGGCAAACAACGTCGCGAGTACGGTTCCGCTGTTACCTGCCCCGGCAATACCCATGGCCAGACCCTGATGCTCTTTGCCATACCATTGGCCTGCTAGAGGTAGCGCAGCAGCAAAGGAGGCGCCTGCGACACCGAGCAAGAGTGCCACCACGTACAGTTGGCTTAAAGAGTCGACCCATAGCCAGCCGAGTAACAAAGGAACTAAGGTAACGAGCATCCCAATCTGTGCAGTCAGTTTCGGACCAATATAATCAGACATGAAGCCAAGCACAAGGCGCAGGATGGAGCCGCCGAGAATAGGCAATGCGACCAGATTGGCCTTTTCCAGCGGAGTCATCGGATAATCCAATGCAATAACAACTGCGAGTGGACCAAGCATCCCCCATATCATAAAACTGATGTCAAAATACATAAACGCCCCGAAGAGGGTGGGCTTATGCCCGCTTTTCCAAAAACTTTTGCTCTCCATCATCCATCATCGCTCCTCATCCAATTGAGATCTTCGTGATTTGTCTATGTGCTTGTTGAGGCAGAAAAAGGCCGCAATTCGTCCAGATAAGAACGATTTGCGGCCCCGTTGCCGACAGGCGGTACACGTCATTGTGTTCCCGCATCTGAGTTGATCACAGCACTGTGATTTTGATTCAAATTATAATCAAGAGAAAATAGAGATGTCAACAAAAATTACACGTAATTTTAAATATTTCATTTTTAAATCGCATTTCACATTTATGATGTTAATTTAGTTGACATATGATTGAGATTCCCTTAATCTGAATCTTATATGAATCCACACAATGGCGTGTGGATTCCGGAGGCAACGGTGCCCTTTTCCGAATCATGGAGAAGGGATTTTTCTGTTTATTTTCAGGTGAGAGAGAGATAGGGGGCAGCCCATGAGCAGAAGCAAACTGGTGATTATCGGGAATGGCATGGCTGGAGTGAAGTGTGTTGAAGAGATTATCGCACTGGCGCCTGATACGTATGAGATTGTAATTTACGGCAATGAACCCCGTCCCAACTACAATCGGATCATGTTATCGAAGGTATTGCAGGGGGAGCATTCGTTACAGGATATCATTATCAATGATTGGATCTGGTATGCCGAGCATCATATACGGCTATGTACAGGTGAAACGGTACACCAAATTGATACCCGTGGAAAATATATAGAGACTGAATCGGGACTAAAAGAAACATATGATGTTCTGATTCTGGCAACAGGGTCTTCACCGTTTATCCCACCGATACCGGGAATGGACAAAGAGCGGGTCATGTCCTTCCGGACCATTGATGATTGTACGCGTATGTCTGACTATTCCAAAGTATATCGAAAGGCTGCAGTCATTGGTGGTGGATTGCTTGGACTGGAGGCTGCACGCGGGTTGCTGCATCTGGGTATGGAAGCCATGGTGGTCCATAATGCACCTTACATTATGAATCGACAGCTCGATCAGAAGGCGGCCGTGATGCTCCAGCAGGAGCTTGAAGACCAGGGCATGTCCTTTCTTTTGGCCAAAAATACGCAGAAAATTACCGGACGATCGCAGGCCCAGGGGCTGCTGTTCACAGATGGTTCCAAGCTTGAAGCTCAGGTTGTCATTGTCGCTGTAGGGATTCGGCCAAATGTGGATCTGGCCAGACGAAGCGGGATCGCCACCAATCGGGCAATTATGGTAGATGACTATATGCGCACCAGTGTACCGGATATATACGCAGTTGGGGAATGTGCCGAACATCGGGGAATCAGTTATGGTCTGGTGGCCCCCTTATACGAACAGGGGAAGGTGCTCGCACGTACGCTCTGTGGACAGGAAACGTCTGAATACAAAGGATCTATTCCCTACTCACAGTTGAAGGTATCGGGGGTTGATGTTTTCTCGGCGGGTGAGATCAGCGGGGAAGGCATGAAGACCGCAATTCAACATCTGGATGGTATTCGAGGCACATACAAAAAAGTGCTGATGCAGGCTGGCAAAGTACGTGGAGCCATTTTATTTGGAGATACAGCCGAAGGGACGGCATTGCTTGGACTGGTGCAACGAGGTGCGGATGTGGCGGAATTGGCTCCGCGTGAAGGGGCCCCGGACCCGGCTGAGATGGCTGCTGCGGCATTACCGGCTCAGGAGACCGTATGTGCCTGCAACAATGTGACCAAGGCTGCGATAATGAAGGCCATTCAGGAACAGGGTCTCGAAACGGCAGATCAGGTGAAGGAGCAGACGAAGGCGTCAGGTTCATGCGGTGGCTGTCGCCCGATGGTGGCTGCTCTGTTGAAACATACGCATAACCTGAAAAATAACGGGGGTACTGGAGTAGTAGCCACACCGGATAAACCTGCTCCAATGCCTGTATGCAGTTGTACGGAGCTGGGGCATGCAGAACTGAAGGAACTGCTGAATAACAGTGTTGGCCCCCGTGAAGTTCATGTGGATAGACACGATTATCAACCTGTAATATCTCTCAAGAGAGACCTACCTTTGATCCTGCAGAAGCTAGGTTGGGGTTCGGAGCTTGGCTGCGCGGTATGTCGCCCAGTGATCCACTATTACTTGCAGGTATCCACTCAAACGATACATGATCAAGAAATCGAGAGTATCCAAGAGATTCAGGTGCGCTGGGATGATCAGATCCCGTTGTCATCCTATGCAAGGGATGCGGGTGGCTTGGCAGCACAGCTTCGTACGGGTTGGGTTGGTGCAGCGATGCCGTCGCCCGTGAATATAGGCGTCGCACCAGGGCCGGGATCATTGGTGAGCGCACTTGTGCAGGATATTGGCTTGCTGGCATCACCAGCTGGATGGGAGATCTACGCAGGCGGTCATGCAGAGCATCCGGTCAAGCAAGGTGGCTTGCTCGGGGTGGCTGAAACAGAGGTGCAAGCGGCCGCACTGGCATCAGCCTGCCTTCAATGGTATCGCCAAACCGCCTGGTACGATGAGCCGTTATGGGCGTGGACGGAGCGATTGGGATTCATGTCGATTCGGGAAACGTTGCTGGATGACCAGTTGCAGAAGGAACTTGCAGCTACACTTCATGCTGATATATAGATGAAAGGCGGGGATGGGAAGATGGGATTATCCGTGAGTTCAAAACCAACAGCCTCTAAGCTCTATGTAAAGGAAACCCAGTGTCCGTATTGCAGTGTGCAATGCAAGATGACGGTTGAAGAACTGGCTGCACCTGTTGCAGGTCAGCGTCGTGGCGAGTATACGGTTCAGGGCGTTCCGAATGAAGCCTCTCAGGGCAGGCTGTGTGTGAAGGGCATGAATGCTCATCAGCATGCACTCAGTGGACAACGATTAATGCATCCGCTAATTCGTCGCAATGGCGAGCTTGAACCCTGTTCCTGGGACGAAGCCATTCAGACCATTGCAGAGCGGTTTCGGCAAATGAAAAATTCATACGGAGTAGATACGGTCGGAGTATACGGAGGCGGATCTTTGACCAATGAGACAGCCTACCTGCTCGGCAAATTTGCCAGGGTTGCATTGGGGACGAAATATATCGACTATAATGGACGGTTCTGCATGTCAGCTGCGGCTTCAGCTGGCAGTAAAGTGTTCGGGATGGATCGTGGATTGACGTTCCGACTGGCTGATATTCCCAAGGCGGACTGTATTGTACTCGCAGGAACCAATATTGCGGAATGCCAACCTACCCTCTTGCCCTACTTCAATCAGGCCAAGGAGAACGGGGCATGCATTATCGTTATTGATCCCCGCAAGACGGCAACTGCAGCCATTGCCGATCTCCACTTGCAGGTGAAGCCGGGCATGGATGCATTGCTGGCGGATATTCTGTTGAAGGTGATTATGGATGCAGGATTGGCAGACCCTCATTTTATAGGCGAACGAACGCATGGATACGAACAATTAATACAAGGGTTGGCTGATCTGCAGCTCGAACAGGCGGCACAAGCATGTGGGGTGGATCTGGCCCTGATTCGTCAGGCGGCGATGGCCTATGGTATGGCAAAAACAGGTATGATCATGACAGCGCGTGGTGTGGAGCAGCAGACAGATGGGCATATGGCCGTCAGGCACTTTCTGAACCTCGTGCTGGCGACTGGCAAAATTGGCAGAGAAGGCTGCGGATATGGTGCCATCACAGGTCAAGGAAATGGGCAAGGCGGACGGGAGCATGGGCAAAAGGCTGACCAGCTGCCGGGCTATCGCTCCATTGAAAATGAAGCTGATCGTGCCTATGTGGCATCCATCTGGGGCGTGGACCCTGCAAGTTTACCGGGTAAAGGGGTCTCGGCCTATGAGATGATGGAGAAGGTCCATGATCAGGAGATTCGGGCGTTGCTCGTAATGGGCTCCAACCCGGTCGTATCCAATCCCAATGTGCGTTTGGTGGAAGAAGGTCTGCGCAAGCTGGACTTTCTGATCGTGGCAGATATGTTCCTGTCGGAGACAGCGCGCATGGCTGATCTGGTTCTCCCGGTTACATCTTATATGGAGAATGAAGGTACATTGACCAATCTGGAGGGGCGTGTTCTGCTGCGTGAACAGGGGCGGCCTGCTCCGGGAGAAACGCTCGATGATTGGGATATATTATGCCGGATTGCTGCGCAACTGGGCAAAGATTCTTATTTTGAATATGACAGTGCTGAGGATATCTTTAATGAGCTTCGGGTGGCGAGTCGTGGTGGAGTCGCTGATTATTATGGCATTACCTATGAGCGTTTGCGTAACGAGAAAGGGGTATACTGGCCGTGTTCTGCCCTCGAAGATCAGGGAGAAGGACTACTGTTCGGTGAACGATTCGCTCACCCGGACGGCAAAGCGGCATTCACATTCGAATCAAGTCCGGGTTGGAATGATATCTCACCGGAATTTCCCTTAATTCTCACCAATGGGCGTGTGCTCCCTCATTATCTTACAGGAGTGCAGACACATCGTAGTCCGGCACTGGCAGCCCGTGAATTGGAGAACTTCGTTGAACTTCATCCGGCTACCGCTGCTCGTCATCGTATTCACGATGGAGAATGGGTCGAGATTCAATCGGTGTACGGGAGCTTCACAGTTCGTTCGCGAATCAAGGATTCCATTCGGGAGGATACCTTGTTCGTACCGATGCACTGGGGTGGCGTTCAGAATGTGAACCGGGCAACCCGACCGGAGCTGGACCCGTTCTGCCGGATGCCTGGGTTCAAGACAGCAGCCGTAACCATTCGACCGTTGCGATTGGCGAGATGATTCATACAGATTACGGGTTACCAGGTGTCATAATCTGCTCTAAGCGTAGCTTAGCGGCTGCGCAGTCCCATATTTATATGAGACTGTGCAGCTTTTTTTGCGTATATGTACGCAAGTAGGCCATAGTTCCGTGGTTCCACGTAAACATGAGGATTGACTCATGAATATGGATTGAATTTTAGTTATGATGTTCATTAGGGGTACATATGTACGCATTTTTGATTTTATTTTGAGGCCGACAGCAGTTTCGGGTTTAGGTTATTACGCATCGTGGTATAGATATCGGGGCTTATGGAAGCTTCTTCAAATAAAGCAGGACATAGGGAGGGAACGCGGTGAACATATGGATAACGGTAAAAAGTCTGGGTAAGCGCAAGCCGGCACTTGCCAAACAAGCTGCCGAACTTCCGGAAACAACTCATACGCTGAGGCAGCTCATTGAGAACATGGTGGCTCTGCAAGTGAAAGCTCTTCAGGACAAGAAGCAACAGGCAGAATTCCTCGCCTACCTGATGCCGGATGAGATTGAGGCACAGGGGGCGACGGGAAAAGTCGGGTTTGGCGCAGTATACAATGAGGGCGCTCCTGATCTGAATGGTGCGATGGAGACAGCTATAACCGCTTATGAGGATGGGTTGTATAAAGTGTTTCTCAACGATGAAGAATTGCAGGAACTGGACAGGTCCATGGTTATACAGGACGGCGATAACGTGGTGTTTATCCGTTTTACAATGCTTGCCGGACGTCTGTGGTAGAGAGTCATGAAGGAGGAGAACAGGATGAATCAGGAAGAACAAGTACAGGTGTATATGGATGAATTGCAGGTAAAAGCAAAGTCGTTAACAGGGGTACAGCTTGAGCTGGCAAACTATGTTGTGGAGATCGCCGGGTCTACGTATTTGCGTGGAGACGAAAAGATGTTTTTGAATACAGAAAAGTTGCTTGGAAAGCTGGCTGCTGAAACGCAGAACCCCTTATTTCAGCCACTATTGGATGTAGTCCAGCATCTGGCGAGTGAGTCATTGGTTGCACGATTCCGTTATATCGCAGAGCGTGCGACTCGTTTCCCATACAGTAACCACTATGAACGCAGGCCCTTCCGCACATCGGATCCGGAGCAGCATGTAGCACAGGTCATCCGCAAACTGATGGGACTGTTCCGAATGGAAATGAAGAATTTCTCCCTGAGTGAATATGTATCACTTCGTGAGTACAAGCTGGATTATCTGCATGAGATCCGTTCGGTACTGCCGGATTGCATCGCGTATGAACTGGATCATGAGGGCGGAGATATGAAGCAGGCACTGCACGATATTATATATGGTGACAATCAGACGGCGCTGTTAACCCATGAAATGATCAAAGGCATATTCATGAGCGATCAGGCAGATGCCTATCAGATGGTGGGTGAGCTGCTCGTTGCAGCAAGGTTGCAGGAAGGGCTGCGCCAAAGCATTGTGGAGCGGATGGATGAAGGAACACTGGAAGCCTATATTTACATATTAAAAATCATCATCGACAACAACCTGATTCGTTTCAGTTCGGTGGTAAGAGCGCTCGCCGTATGGACAGGAATCGGCATAGAAGCAGCCAATCAGCGTGTTGCCGCACAGCTCATTGAACAGGCGTATGAGGCGCTTGTGCAACCAGAAGTACGCGAATCCTGGCAGCAGGAAGCGAATGCCAACAAGCTCTTTATCAGCCTGTGGGCGACAGCGGTCATTGAAGAGAATAAACTGAAGAGCAAGATCATCGAGATTATGGATCAAGGGCAATTATATCAGAAGATTGTTGCCCAATACGTACTGGCTAACAGCCAGAACAGAGAGCTTCGTTTGCACATTGCACGTCGTTACCTGGAGGCGCAGGATACCGAGTTGATGCACTGGATTGTGACCAACTATGATGCCATGTATATGTACAACTGGAGTTTCGAGAATGGAGAGAATCAGCGTAGCATCTACGTGTGGCCATTGCCTGCGCTTGAAGATAAGGCATTGAGACGTCAGGACTTTGATCAATTCAAACAGATGCTGGCTGTCATTCCAAAAGGCGGATCAGGTGGACCATCGGGTGTACTTGAGTATGTTCACTACCGGATTGATACAGATGATGTAGTGAAGAAAATGTTATATCTGGCCGCTTATGATATGGACCCGGAATGGATCGGGGAAGTCATCGCAATCAAGGACCGTTTGAGCCCGGAACTGCGCGGAGAACTGTTGTCCCAGTTTGTTCAGCATCCCGATAATGAGGTGCAAAGACAATTTGTGTTTGAGAGTTTGTCTGATAAAAGTATCAGTAATCGGGAAAGTGCGCTCTCCAAAGCGAAGCTACTCACGTTAACGGTTGAAGAGATGAAACAGATGGAGGTGTTGATGAAGCTCAAGACAGGCTCACTTCGTCAGAAGGTCATCCATGTTTTGTTACTACAACCCGTGGACCAATTGACGGTTTCACTGAAGCGACTTTTGCAGGCGAAGAGTGAGCTGCAGCGTTTGGGTGCGCTCGAATTGTTGACCGAGATTGCGGCAGATCCGGAGCGGGCAGATCAGCAGGAGCAATTGCAGCCATTGGCGCAGTTGATTGAGACGCCAACCGCGAAGGAACAGAAGTTGCTCGACAAGCTGACGGATCAGGGAAGTCGGTATACGGCCGCAAATGGGTTTGGTTTATTCGATCCGAAGCGAAGTGAGCCATTGCTGGATGAGAAGCGTGACTTCAAAGGCCACAGTCCGAAGGATATCTTTACGCTCTCTCTGGATAAGATCAGACCATTCCTGCAGGGGCTCAATGAATTGGTGCATGAACACAGGGATCATGAGTATGAAGTGGAGTACTACGCTGGCTACAAAGACACGTTGTTACTTGGAGCGAACCTTCGCTCAAAGGTTCCGTATGCAGAGCGCAATGAAATGAAGCAGCTGGAGCAATTTCCTCTTCATGACGTATGGGAGAACTATATTCAACAAGCCAGGTTTAGTAGTGTGGAACTGATGCAGTTATACATGGTTATACAGCTCCGGGAGTTCAATGGCAATTTGGGTGATCATTACAGTTATTTCCGTGAACAGTATGACTATGATGAAATGCAGAAAATTCCGTTAATGGAAGGCTGGCGCAAGTCGTTTACCGAACAGCTATATCCTCTGGATGATATCGAAAAGCTACAGCAGATGCTGGATTCATTAACGTATAAGGATCAGGTGACTTCTCTAATCTCAGCAGCATATTTGGATACGAATCCGGAGGATACATTTGAGATCGCAGAGAAAACGTGGGCGTCCATTATTGCAAGTATGCCTGCCGAGCGACTGGAGAAGGAATCGGGTATGCTGCACATTCTAACGGGGCCATGGAATTATACGGTTCGGAGCAAAATCCATGACGATGACAGCTTCAAACGTTTCTTCCAGACGGCTTACCAGTTCGCCAGTCTTGTAGAAAATAGTCAACCGTTGTCCTTGCTGTCACTTGAAGATTTCCTGCGCGCGTACCAAATGAACCTGATTGATGATCAGGAAATATATCGACAGGTGCTGGTCGGTGGGAACCGTCTGTTATTTATTCGGGACTTAACAACCACTCGTACAGAAGGGATCGCGAGTGATCCAGAGCTGGTTCAATTGCGAGATGCGGTGGTCGATCGCATTCTGGAGATTGAGCTGACTCGGGGAGAGCTCTCTACAGAGGTAAGCACGCTAGCCATGAAACTGAATCGAATTGAAGGCATGGAACACTGGGTACATCTGGTCTCGGCGATGGATCAGGATACATTTGTCCGTGGATATATCTACAGCTATGGAGACAATACAATACGCAAAGAGACGTTCAGTTATCTGATTCAGAATTGTCATCCACGAGATGGAGAAGATGAGAAGCGGCTTGGAGAATTACTCCTGAAGTTTCCGGTGAATGAGAAGAAATTGCTAGAAGCAGCCATGTATGCACCACAGTGGATGGAAATTGTTGCGAAACATCTAGGATGGGAAGGGCTTCGCAGTGCAGCCTGGTACTTCCATGCCCATATCAATGAACGCTTTACTGCGGAGAAAGAGACAATTGTGGCCCATTATTCGCCAATCTCACCACAAGACTTCAATGAAGGTGCGTTTGATATTGCTTGGTTCGAAGAGGCCTATGCTGCTGTCGGGGAGGAACGGTTCAATCTGTTATACGATTGCGCCAAGTACATTTCCGGGGGAGCCAATCACCGCAGATCCCAATTGTTCGCGGATGCTGCACTTGGCAAGCTTCGTCTGGACGACATGCGTGAATCCGTGTCAGACAAGCGAAACAAAGATCATTTGTTAACCTACAGTTTGATTCCATTCGCCGTAAATCGGGAACAGGATCTGCGTGAGCGATACGACTTCATTCAAAAGTTTCTGATGCAGAGCAAACAATTCGGTGCACAGCGCCGTGCCAGTGAAGGTGTGGTATCGCAGATTGCACTTGGTAACCTTGCCCGTAATGCAGGCTATGCCGATGTTACGCGGCTGATGTGGGACATGGAAGCACGTAAGTTGGATGAGATGAAATCTTTCTTTGAACCTCATGCATTGGATGCTGACACCACAGCTCAATTGGTCATTGATGAGGAAGGCCAACCCGAGATGGTTATCGTTAGCAAAGGGAAGACACTCAAATCTGTACCTGCCCGGTTCAAAAAAGACGGATATATCGCTGAACTGAAAGAGCTGAAATCGGATCTCGTGGACCAGTATCGCCGGGCACGACAGGAGCTGGAACGTTCGATGACTGCTGGAACATCCTTTACACGTCAGGAAATAGCCAGTCTAATGCAAAATCCAGTCATCCATCCGCTGGTAAGAACACTTGTATTCCAGTCAGGTGACAAGACGGGAAGATTCGATGTATCGTCTAGCGGTTTGCTTGCTCCAGGACCAGAGGGCACGATCCAGGCATTAACAGAGCAGGATCAACTGCTGATTGCTCATCCGCTTCATCTGCATCAGAGCGGAAGCTGGAGTGAATTCCAGCGGGATCTGTTCACCCGTCAGGAGCGTCAGCCATTCAAGCAGGTATTCCGTGAGCTGTATCTTCCTAACGAGGACGAATTGGCTAATGGTACGGTGTCCCGCCGATATGCCGGGTACCAGATTCAACCGAAAAAAGCAGTAGCTCTGCTTAAAGGACGCCAATGGACGGTCAGTTATGAAGAAGGTCTGCAGAAGGTAAGCTACGAGCACAATCTGATCGCGAATCTCTATGCGATGGCGGATTGGTTCTCACCGGCAGATACCGAGGCACCAACGCTGGAGACGGTGCAATTCTATGATCGCAAGACCTACAAACCTGTAGCGCTGCAAGATGTGCCGCTTACGTTCTTCTCGGAAGTCATGCGTGATATCGATCTGGTGGTCAGCGTTGCACATGTGGGAGGCGTAGATCCGGAAGCCAGCCTGACAACAATCGAGATGCGTCACGTCATTGTGAATGAGTCGTTGCGTCTGCTGAAGATCGACAATGTGCGTCTGGATGGGAACTACGCACGGATTGATGGTGAATTGGGTGAGTATGCTGTTCATCTGGGTAGTGGTAATGTGTTCAAACAGGCCACAGGTGCACTTCATATCGTACCGGTGCACAGTCAGCATCGGGGCCGAATCTTCCTGCCATTCCTCGATGAAGATCCGAGAACGGCTGAGATTCTGTCCAAGGTGATGTTGCTCGCCGAAGATAAGAAGATTAAGGACCCGCAGATTCTTGCACAGTTACAAAACTAGAAATGAACGAACTAGAATTGAACCGCCCCGTAGGGCGGTTTTTTATTTGTTAATCTGGAGAAATTCCAACATAAAGGCAGCTGAAGAACCTGTTAAAAGGGACTTCAGTTGCTTTTATATTTTCGGATATTTCAATGGGGCGGATTGGTTCCGGTTTCAAATAGACTTAGGACCCAGAGCGTGTCGGCATATTCCTTAATCTGATAATTAATTGCATTAATTGGTTGATCGGGAGTGGGTCGAACCGACTGTTTTTAAAAGTAAATAATTTGTTCGAAAATAGTTACGGAAATGTAAATAATTTGTTTTCTTGTTTTGTTATATGAATTATGAATGTGGTGATTCCAAAGAACTAGGCTCGCTCCAAACGGTCTTTTACCAAATTTAAGGGGATGTAATTCACAATCAGGTCGGTTAACGTTAGGAAGCGAAATCTGCTGACTTGCTTGCAGGCTGCAGTTTCAGAAGCCATGTGCAGGACGACCTGAATGCTTGAAAGACTGGGATCAAGCTAGTTTGCATTCCCTTGTATACATGTATTCAATATGTGCACAAGAAAAATGATCAAGAGAGAAGGAGAGCTTACAACATGAACAGAAGACTCAATCTGATTTTCCTCAAACGATGGTTTATGCTATTAATCATCGTGGCGGTTGCGGCTATGCCGCTACACGCCTTCGCCGCGGAGGCGGAATCTGGGGCTAATCGACCTTGGATGAACAAATCCTTGTCTGCGGAGGAACGCACCGAGCTGCTGCTCAAGGAGATGACGCTGGAGGAGAAAGTTGGATTCGTAACCGGTAAAGTCAATAACTATTATGGTTTCTATAATGATGGATTGGAGCGCCTTGGCATTCCTGCGTTACAGATGGCAGACGGGCCCGCAGGAGTGCGTGTGGCTAACCCGGATGTGCAGGACAAAAAGTCCACGGCATTGCCTGCACCCATCGCGCTTGCGGCTTCCTGGGATACCGATCTTGCCAAGAAATATGGTGATCTGATCGGTCAGGAAGCACATGATACAACACATAATGTAGTGCTTGGTCCTGGGCTGGACATTGCACGTACACCATGGGGTTCCCGGAACTTTGAATCGCTCGGGGAAGATCCATTGCTGGCTTCCGGCATGGGTGCAGCGTATGTGAACGGGATTCAAAGCAATCCGGTTATCGCTACTGCGAAGCACTATATCCTGAACAACCAGGAGACGGAGCGTTTCACGACCAATGCAACAGCCAGCGAACGTGCCATCCAGGAAGTCTATGCACGTCCGTTTCAGGCGATGGTCGAAAAAGCGGATCTCGGTTCGGCCATGTGCTCATTTAACCAGGTGAACGGTACATATGCTTGTGAGAACAAGGAGATGCTGACGGATGTCCTTCGCGATCAGTTTGGCTTCGAAGGGTTCGTCATGAGTGACTACGGTGCAAACTTCAGCACAGCCAAGTCCGCCAATGCGGGTCTGGATCTGGAGACACCTGGAGAGCCTTACGGCAAATGGGGAGATAAACTGCTGGAGGCCGTGAACAATGGCGAAGTCAGTGAACAAACCATTGATGAGAAGGTTAGACGCATTTTGCTTCAAATGTTTGATAAAGGGCTGTTCGATAACCCTGTAACGAATACACAAATCAATGCCAAGAAAGACGGCAAACAGGCACGTGAAATTGCAGAAGAGAGCATGGTTCTTTTGCAAAACAACGATAATACGCTGCCGCTTTCCAAGAAAAATGTGAAATCGATCGCTGTCATCGGACCGGATGCAGATAATGCATCGGCTGCTGGTGGAGGTAGCAGTCTGGTTAACCCGACGTATACCGTAAGTCCACTGCAAGGCATTCGTAACCGTGCCGGTAACGGTGTGGATGTCAAATATGCAGCCGGAACCGATCCAATCTCCGCAGGAGATGCATTTAATGGACCGTCGGCCGTACCTTCCACTCTTTTATCACCTGGGGATGCTCAGGAAAGTGAAAGAGACTATGGTACAGATCGGGCGGAATACGGTCTGCGTGCTGAATACTGGACGAATAAAGATATGGAGGGTAACCCTTCTCTGGTACGTACAGATCATCAGGTCAACATGAATCTTGGATTCTACAACTATGAAGGTTTCAATGCACAATCTTCCAAGCTTCCAGTGACACCAACGAAGTTCAATGCCAAAATGTCCGCTCGTTGGACAGGGGCAATTACGGCTCCTCAAACGGGTGAATATAAACTGTCCCTGACGAGTCTTGGTTCTGCGAAACTGTATGTGGATGATGAGTTACTCGTAGACAATCAAGGTGAAACACTGAGTACAACCAAGAAAGAAATCACGTTCAAAGAAGGCGAGTCCCACAATATTCGAATTGAGTATCGTACGGATTTCCCGGTACAGTCCAATCATGATATGGGCGCACAGGTTCGTTTCGGCTGGGAAGCTCCAGAAGACGCTGTGGATATCAAAATGCAAAAAGCAGTCGATCTGGCGAAAAAATCAGATGTTGCCGTCGTGGTAACACGTACGTATGACAGTGAAGGTTATGTAGACCGTTCTGATCTGGAACTGCCAAATAATCAGGAGCAGCTGATTCGCAAAGTAGCGGCAGCCAATCCGAAAACGATCGTGGTGCAAATGAGTGGTCGCGCTGTCGAAATGGACTCCTGGCAAAAAGAAGTGCCATCCATCGTTCAGGCTTGGTACGCAGGTCAGGAACAAGGTAATGCTGTAGCACGTGTGCTGTTCGGTGATGTGAATCCATCTGGTAAGTTGCCAGTGACGTTCCCATCAGATGATTCACAGACCCCTGTATCCACTGCGGAACAATTCCCAGGTGTGAATGGGGTGGGTAACTACTCCGAGGGTATCTTTGTAGGGTACAAAGGATATGACAAAGAAGGCATGACACCGGCGTTCGCCTTTGGACACGGACTGTCGTATACCGATTTTAATTATCGTAATCTGCATGTGAAAAACACAGGCAAAGGGGACAAAGAAACCGTAGAAGTATCCCTGAACCTGCGCAATACCGGTAAAGTTGCCGGTGCAGAAGTTGTACAGGTCTATGTCGGCAATCTGCCAACCAAAGTTGAGACACCAGAGAAACAACTTGCTGGCTGGGCGAAGGTCGATCTGAAGGCAGGCAAGCAACAACGGGTTAACATTCAACTGGATCGCAGCGCATTGTCCTACTGGGATGAAACATCGCATGAATGGGTAATGCCTAAGGGTAAAGTCCAAGTGTATGTTGGCAGTGCATCGGATGATATCCGTCTGACAGGCAGTGTGAATATCGGAAGCAAATCCGGTAAATAAAAGTGCAATAAGGGAGATTGAAAATGAGTCGTGGCCGAATGGCCGCGGCTTTTTTCACAATGGAAGGAGAGTGAAGCGAGATGAACATGGGCTGGCGAGAGCATCCCAAACGATGGATCATTCTGTTAATCGCTGTTTGTTGTGTCGGTGCAGGAATCTGGCTTATCCTCAACCGAAATGAACAATCCATTCCTCCACCGATTGCGGACAAACAGACAGCGGCTGAAGTCTGGTTAACCACGGGAGATCAGCAAAATCTGCTTACACCACAGAAGCCTATTCCAATTACGGAACACCATGATGCAGACACAAGCACTTCAGATTCTGCAACGCAGGAGTCAGATACATCTTCGTCCGAGTTTACCATACAGATTGATCCGGACAAGACGTATCAGACCATGGATGGATTTGGCGCAGCGATGACGGGTTCGTCAGCACATCTGATTAATCAGCTTCCAGTGGAGCAGCAAGAGCAACTGCTGAAGGAACTTTTTACGACGGAAGGGCTGAACATGGATATGGTGCGTCATACAATTGGCGCTTCCGACTATTCTGTGGATGAATCAGGAGTGGCTTCAAGTTATACCTATGATGATATCGAGTCCGGAACCGATTATGACATGCAACACTTTTCAATCGATAAAGATCAGGAAGTTGTGAATATGCTGGAGCGTGTAGCTGGTTTGAAACCGGATCTTAAAGTGCTGGGCACACCGTGGACGGCCCCGGCTTGGATGAAGTATGGGGAGAAGACCACTAACGGCTGGTATCTGGATTATAGCGATCCCCAGGTGTATGAAGCGTACGCGAGATATTTTGTGAAATATATCGAAGCTTATCAGGCGAAGGGCATTCCCATCTACGGGATCACGTTGCAAAATGAACCGGAGTTCACCTCGGATAAATATCCGAGTATGAGTATGGGCGCCGAAGAACAAGCCATGTTCATTCGGGATTATTTCGGCCCGGCGCTACAAGATGCGGGACTTGATACGCGAATCATCGCTTATGATCATAACTGGGATCAGGCGATCGAATATACCAGCAAGGTGCTCGGTGATGAGCAGGCTGCTGATTATATCGATGGATCTGCTTTCCACTGTTATGCAGGTGATCCATCTGCCATGTCGGAAGTACATGATCGCTTCCCGGACAAACATATTTATTTTACCGAATGCAGTGGTGGGGAGTGGAGTGCTGATTTTGGCGAGAATCTGAGCTGGCAGATGTCCAATCTTATCATTGGTGCGCCGCGCAACTGGGCGAAGAATGTGCTGCTCTGGAACATTGCACTCAATCCACAAGGGGGTCCCACGAACGGTGGCTGTGAGAACTGCCGTGGGGTTGTGACGATTGACCCGGAGCGTGATGAAATCACTAGAAATGTCGAATATTATACGCTAGGACACATCAGTCGTTATGTACGTCCGGGAGCCGTAAGGATCGATTCCTCACAAGAACAAGGCAAGATCGAGAACGTAGCTTTCCGCAATCCGGATGGAACGATCGTGCTGGTTGCAGCTAACACGGGTGAGGTAGAAGTTTCCTTTAATGTAGTTATGGAAGGAGATTCATTTCAATATGTACTGCCTTCCCAATCGGCAGCAACCTTCCGTTGGAATCCAAAAACGGGAGTAGAACGTTGACTCAAGCTTGGAAATTATGGGTACAGATTGAATGATGGACATGGTAAAATACACGTAGAGTTATTTCAAATTTGATGTATTAAATAAGTCCGATCTCAGGATCGGGCTTTTACATAATTTTTTACTTTTAATAGAAAAGGAGAATACGTTGGACAGGTTAGTCGTTGCATATCGGGAACAGGATCATGACAAGTTGGTCGAGATCTGGGAGTGCTGTTCGAGAGACAGCATCATCGGATAACCTCGGGATATAAATGACCAGGATGAGGAGTGTGCAGGATGACACAGATCAAGGTGACACCGGAACAACTGGAGACGGTCAGTGGGCAGTTTGCTCAGGCACATCAGCAATTATCGGGCTTCATGTCCACGCTGGATAGCAAGATGAGTGTCATGCGCAGCAACTGGGATGGCATGGAGCGGGAACGCTTCTATAACGATTATTCAACAGCTCAAGGCACGATGAAATCTGTTCTGGAACTGGTTCTGTCCATTCAGTCGGAACTTAAGAAAATTGCCGAACGCTTCCGCACGACAGATGAAGAGGCGGTGAGCCAGGCAATCATGACGGCGCTGACCGCAGCGCAGGCGCTATCAACCATGGGCAAAAATAAAGGCGATAGTCTCGACAAAACGCCAGGCCCACCAAAGAACATGGATGAATGGGATGAGAAGGATGCCGAGAAATACCAAAACTATGAGGAAATGCTGAAGAAAGCCAAAGAGGTGGGTGATGAAGAACTGGCGCAGCAGATTCAGGCCAGCATGAACATCATTCGGCTTCAGTATGAAGATGTAATCTATCAGACTGACCCGAATACGGGCAAGACGGTGAAAATTACCGAGGATTCCATCGTGGGTACGTATCAGGTGAAAAGCGACAAGGGCGAAACGACCACCATCAGTCTGGATAAACAGGGCAATGTGGTGGACTATAGCAAGGATACGGAAAAGTATAAGTATTCGGAGCAAACGCACACGACCAGTCAAGGAGAGCATCTCTTTGGCAAAGTGGCCCAAACGGCTACAGCCTACGGCATTGGTCTGCTGCTCACAAGCAAGACGGGCTCTGCCTTCACGGAACACGCCACAGGACTCGGTTCTTCCTTCGTCGCGGACAAGTTCCTGTTCTCTGTGCCGGAAGAAGGAGAGACACGTACGATGATTTACCGGACCAATAAGGATACGGGCAAAATCGAAAATATGATCGTGGTCACGCGCGGCGACAACGATATTGAATATACTCCGTGGCGGGATTACTATTAAGCCACGGATGGGGTCGGCAAGCAGGCGACGCAGGGGTACCTGATTGCAGCCTGCTTGTCGACCCACAGCATGGAGCCATGTGGCTGGATGACACATGGCTAAAAGTGTGGAGGGCAGGCGGCTTATCCGTGAGCCTGCCCATAGAGAAACACCCCGGCAACCTTCTCCCTGAGATGGGAAGGTTGCCGGGGTGTTTTGGGTTTTCCTTACCGATTAGCCATGGTCAACGGACGTGCTAAAGGGAGTCTTTTTTTGCCAGAACTTAATGCGTCTCTTCATCCAGAAACGGTTTGTTCACCGCATAATACATAAAGCCCATCAGCAGCACACCGCCCACCAGATTACCCAAGGTCACGGGAACCAAGTTGTGGATCACACCTTCAAATGAGATCGTCCCCGGATGGTTCAGCACGAGTGCAATCGCGAACGTACACATATTGGCGATGCTGTGCTCATATCCCGAGATGAAGAAACAGAACACAAAGAGCATCATGGCGAACATTTTGGCTCCATTCTCCTTCATGAACATCGGCACAAAGAACGCCATACATACGAGCCAGTTACACAAGATTCCCCGGAAAAAAAGCTGCATCGTCGGAACTTCCATCTTGTGCTCCACCACGCTTAACAGAAATCCATTCACCTGAGATGAGTCGAATAATCCCGTTAGGTAAATTAACAGGGCAAACACGGCTGCACCCATCAGGTTACCACTATAACTCGCAATCCACAGCTTGATGACTTCAAACCAACGCAGCTTCTTGCGCAGCGCCGCATACGTGTAATAGAACGTATTGCCCGTGAACAGGTCACCGCCGCCGTAGGCGATCAGAATGATGGCCGCGCCAAACGTAATTGCTGCCATCGGATAGGTGAACGGGGACTGCTCCATATAAAAGAAGTTACCTGTCTTAAACGCCACGATGACGCCGAATCCGATAAACATGCTGGCCAGCATGGAGCGTGCAAGGTACCTGATTAAACTTTGTTTGTAAATCTTGTGTTTCTTCAGGGCTAGTTGTTCCACATTGCGTAGAGCTTCCGTTTCCATAATTCTCCTCCAATAGCATGATGTCTTGCTTACCATTATAACGAAATTATGGAAGTTGGGGAGGGGGAAGCTTGGATTACTGATTATTTAACCGGATATGGATACATGCAGGATCTGAGAATTGCGATCTTTTGATCCTCTGTTCGTTCACGCGGCGCCAATTCTTCTGCATAAGAACGTTCCAGCTTGGCCCGCATGAAACCCTCTGCATGTTCGTTTGGACGAGAGTGGAGTTCTTTGGCGTACTCACCAAATGCGCTGACATCCCGTACCTTCTCCAGTACGCTGTTCAGCAGTGGACTACCCGAATAGAGCAGAGATTCAGTCTCTTCGCATTCAAACTTGAGAAACAAAATGGCTTTTTGCAGGGCATTGATTTCACCTTGGGTAAGGTGGACAGGCTGCGTAGTGTCTTCTTTAGATTCAGTGAAATCAGGCTGTTCATTACTATTTTGATTTGTATCTGACATCCGATTCTTACCTCCTGACTGAAATTAGGACTGGGGAGGAAGGAGAATAGGACGGGCAGCCAGCGCTTCTTCCACAATCTGTTCGGGCGTCAGGTCTCGATCATCCCAGTAAATCAGATTGCTGATCTCTGCATGCGGCACCTGCTGCTGTAGCTCCGTTAACATATCATCCAACTCCGCTTCCGTCCCTTCAGCGTCCATCAGCTTGCGAACTAATTCTACCAAATACAATCGATTGTCCATATGTATGCACACCTCCTGAAAGATTAATAGCGTGAACAAACTAGAGCGAGCGCTAACGAATCTGAGCCGTCTTATTCAAGGATTTGAAGCGCCCACGGAAATCTAAGGAACCTGAGACACGCTATATCCGAATAAACAACCGTTTGCAGCGGTTTTGCTAGTGAATTTTGGGAAATAACGTGTCTGAAGTTCCTTACAATTTAGAAAGAGGACCTGGAGGCCGAATAAGACGTACTGTGTTCCTTAGAAAGTCGCAGACCCATCAACCAGGATCAATCAGCTTGAACTTCAAGATTTCTTGGATGCTGACATCCATCATCGTATAGCTTGCCTGAGTTTGAAGATTCACCCTAGTCTTGTATTGGCGCATGATCCAACTCAATTCAATTCGTTCTATTTTAAAATGGACTACAATCTGTCATCATTCAATTCGTATAGCCAGATTGCCAAACTGCTCGCCTTTTTCCATACGCTCGAATGCTTTCGCTGTATCCTGCAACGGATATACGCCATCAATTACAGGATGTATGTCATGTTGCTCCACCCATTGGAGCATCTGGACAAACTCCTCACGGCTGCCCATAGAGGTGCCGATCAGACTGACCTGTGGGAAGAAGATAGAGCGAATTGGTAGGGTCAGATCATCCCCCGAGCTTGCACCATACATTACGATCCGTGCACCAGGTCTGATTATATCAAAATATTTGGGGAACATGGCTTGTCCGATGCTATCCAAGATCATGTCCACAGGTTCCAGATCGTTCTGCAAACGCCAATCGCCATGACTGTCCAATGCATGGGTAGCGCCTAAG
Organism: Paenibacillus sp. LS1; assembly: GCF_026013365.1. Lineage (GTDB taxonomy): Bacteria > Bacillota > Bacilli > Paenibacillales > Paenibacillaceae > Paenibacillus. Next base: position 35,963 of record NZ_JAPDOE010000016.1, on the reverse strand, counting down.
CGCAGTGCCTCATTTCTTTTGGCTTCACTTCTGGAAGTGACAGTCACCTGGGCACCAGCGGCTACCGCCATGAGTAGGGCATAGGTTGCTACACCACCGCCAATGCCGGGAATGAGGATATGTTCACCTTGCTTCAATACGCCGCGAGTGAATAAGGCGCGATAGGCCGTCAGCGCGGAAAGGGACAATACGCCTGCTTCCTCCCAGGATAGGTGGGCTGGCTTGGGCAGGGCATTTTCAGCAGGCAACGTTATATATTTCGCCAGTGTTCCATCCGTAGGACCACCCACAATATCGGGTACAATGGGCACTTCAGATGCATGTTCCCAACCGAGTGTAGGATGGATAATGACTTCATCTCCTATTGAGAATCCTCTTACATCTTCGCCGATCTCAACGATAATACCTGCCCCATCCGAACCGGGAATGAGCGGGGTGTCATGGGTTCCGCGTGCTGCCATGATGAATAGATCCCGATGGTTGATTCCAGCGGATTTTAGTTGGATTAGCACTTCCCCGGCTTTTGGTGCCCGAGATGTTGATTCTGTATATTGAAGACCTGCAAGGCCGCTCTGGTTTGAATGGACGATAGCTTTCATATTCAATATTCCTCCTGTCTATGTAGCCAGACTTCACTACTGAGCCTCATTGTACAGACAGGGCAGATTCACGTAAAATGAACAAAAATGATTGTCAGTATCATTGAAAATAATAGATAAGTATTTTGCATGAATCGCATGATGCAGAATACCGATATAACGACAAGCAGGTGATCAGGGTATGGATGCAGGTGATTTGAAAATATTTCAGGCGGTTGCCCGCGAAGGTAGTATCAGTAAAGCTGCGCTCGCACTCAATTATGTACAATCCAATGTGACCACACGGATCAAACAGTTGGAGACACAGCTACAAGTACCTCTGTTTCATCGTTCCAATCGGGGGATGTCGCTCACACCGGCGGGCGAGAACCTGCTGGTGTATGCAGATCGAATTTTGCAATTATTATATGAAGCAGAGCAGGCCACGCAAGTGGGGAACCCACCAGCAGGCTTACTTCGTTTGGGCGCCATTGAGACAGCAGCTTCCACTTTTCTGACGCCACTCTTGGCTGAATATACTTCAAGCTACCCGGAGGTACAGCATTCGCTTGTCACGGGTGGGACGCATGAACTGAACCAGAAGGTGATTCAACATGAATTGCATGGCGCATTAATATATGGCCCAATCGATCATCCTGAGCTGAACTATATGAAGATGTATGACGAAGAAATGGTGCTGGTCGCCGAACCTGGAACACATGAGCTGCATGCTCTATTGTCCAGGCCGATGTTGTTTTTTGAGATCGGATGCACACATCGGACTCAGGCGGAATCCTTTCTGAAAGATCAGGGTATCCACTCACTGAACGTCATGGAATATGGAACACTGGACACGATCCTGAATGGGGTATCTGCCGGGCTCGGCGTATCATTGCTGCCACGATCTTCGGTTACCAAAGCAGAATTAAGAGGCGAGATTGCAGTGATGTCTTTGCCTGATCCCTATTGCCGGTTGGAAGTAGGATTTGTGTATTCCCGTGGTGAACATATATCTAGTGCGCTGAGCGCTTTGGTGCAGATTATCACAGAACCAGAACTATAAAGGAGTGAATGATTTTGGAGGATACTGCATTAACGCTCGCGGAAGCATTTAGTCAGGCAGACTTTATTGTTGGCGGTCATGGCATTCGCAAAGTGAAGGTGCTTCAGGATGTACTGGAGCAGATCGATGGGGAACTGTTCAGTGACCACTACGGCAACGGCCCCCTCATTGAAGAATTTCAGCAGCAGATGGCTGATGTTCTCGGCAAGGAATCGGCGGTGTTTTTCCCGAGCGGAACGATGGCGCAGCAGATTGCATTACGGATCTGGTGTGACCGCAAAGGTGTGAAGCGAGTAGCTTATCACCCTCTATGTCATCTGGAAATTCATGAGGAAGACGGTCTGAAAGAGTTGCACCAGATTGAATCGATTTTACTTGCGGACAAGGACCGATTGATTCGACTGGAAGATGTACAAGCGCTCGATCAGGACATTGCCTGTCTGCTGTTGGAACTGCCACAACGCGAGATTGGCGGCCAATTGCCAGCGTATGAAGAACTGGAAGCGATCTCGGCCTATTGCCGCGAACGCGGGATTAAGCTACATCTGGACGGGGCGCGCCTGTTTGAGATTACTCCCTATTATCAGAAGACACCTGCGGAGATTTGCAGTCTGTTTTGTTCGGTGTATGTGTCCTTTTACAAAGGAATCGGGGGTATTGCAGGAGCCATATTGGCTGGAGACACGGATGTGATGCAAGAGTCAAAAGTATGGAAACGGCGGCACGGCGGTGATCTGATCGGCCTGTATCCGTATATTCTGAGTTCCCAGTATTATTTCAATGAACGGATTGGCAAAATGGAGCTTTATTACGAGCAGGCTCAAGAACTCGCCTCTCTACTGAATGCGTGTCACGGGATACATACATTGCCCGAGGTCCCTGTATCGAATATGTTCCATGTTCACTTTGCGCTGGCTGCGGACGAAGTCGAACCGATTCTTGTGCAAATGGCTAAGCAGCATGACATTGCAATAACTTCGTATTTGAACAAGACGAGTGCGAATAGCTGTGCTTTCGAATATTCTGGTGGAGATCGTTATGAGCAAGTTCCCCAGGATAAGCTACGTGCAGCACTGGAATGGTTGGACCAAGAGTTGCGTAAACAGGTGAGATAAGAAGACTGAGAGAATTTTATGTGCGAAATTAACTAATGTTGTTTATCTGCCTTGTCCACATGCTGGACAGGGTATTTTTGTGCACTTTTATACATCTTCCTATGCAAAACACTTTCATGAACGAGCATATGTCATTAGTCCAAAGTCCGATTTTTATCACAGGATTAACTTGAACAAGTGCATGAACCTGTAGCAAAAACAGGTATACCGATGTATTCCAACATTTTCTTTATCATGTAAAATATTAAAGGTAATATATTCCAAACAAGGAATGGGGAGCGAAGCGAGAGCGGTCCATGAAATTAGGGGAGAAAGGATGAAGATTATGTTTTCACGTCAAAAATGTACGCTAGCTGTAATGTCACTCGCCTTATCTGCAACACTGCTGGGAGGAAGCACGGCATGGTCTGGAGATGCGTACGCAGCCGAAGCCGCCGATTCTGGCGTATCCATCACTGCTGTATTATCCGATATGCCTTCGGAATTGAGATCATCCATTGAGTGGGTGTACACCAATCGCATGATCAAGGAAGGATCGGTCAATCGGAAGAACCTGATCTACGATCAGATTTTTGCAGGTCAAGGAACCATTAACTATGTTGTGCGCTGGCAGTCGACCAAGAATGTGACCCTGCAACAGCGTAAGGATATCGAGAAGATGCTGGGCCGGCAAATGAATAACTGGACGAAACATCTGAAGGGTTATGACGGGTGGCCTTATGGGGATATTGCTGTTAAAGTAGTCGGTTGGGCAGTAGCGAATCCGGCACAGATTCTGGACAAACAATCGGATGAAATCATATATACGACCACAACTGTGGATGAGCTGAGCAAGTCTGATCCGAAAATCCCGGCAGCCTTGCCCTATGCGCCTAACGCGTTGTCGCGATTTGAGCATTTTACGAATCCGAACTATGCCTATCCTGGCGGTTTGGACAAGCGGTTTGACATGTACCTGTGGGGAACGTCCAACTTCGGCGGCGGTGCTGGCGGAGACTGGGGGCAGCGGGTTTCCGATGATTACATTTTGAGAACCGTGAACAACACGGAAATTGAAATTACTGAACATGAAATTGGACATGGCTTCGGCATGCCAGATTTCTATGAAGTACCGGATCGTCCGCCGGGTGGCTTCCCCATGCCAACGATTATGTGGGCAGGCAATTCATCTACGATCACGAATTGGGATGCCTGGTTACTGCGATATACGTGGAGCCAGTTGAAGAAGGATACCGCACGTTTCCCGCTTGCGCCAGCCACCAATCAACCTGTTAATGTAGCTGCGAATGCGAAAGTGACAACATCGTATGTTTCTCCATGGGAAACGATTGCTGCGCTGAATGATGGACTGGACCCTGCACATTCCAACGACCGCACACAGGCGGTGTATGGGAACTGGCCAGAGATCGGTACACATTGGGTACAATATGATCTGGATCGTACGTATACGGTATCGCAAACGGATGTGTACTGGTTCAAGGACAACGGCGGCATCGACGTACCTCGCTCGTACAAAATTCAATACTGGGACGGAAAAACATGGCGTGATGTGAAGAACGCCAAAGGCCGTGGGACTCGTGCAGATACGTACAATACCACGACTTTTGATCCGGTGAGCACTACGAAAATGCGTCTTCAGATGGTATCCAGTGATGCTGCTTCTACGGGCATTCTGGAATGGAAGGTAACGGGTATTGCGTTGTAAGTTATCAGTTATTAGTAAGAATGGATCTTAATACAAAGCGGCTGATCAGTGGCGAAAGTCCTGATTCAGCCGTATTTTGCAGGAATAGATAGTTAAGTGACGAAAGGTACCTAAAAGAGCTTTTTAAACACGTATCTAAAGGGGGAGTTCAAGTGGCATCGATAGAATTAGAACCGATTCGTGATCTTTTGGCGAAAGCTTATGATACGACAATGGGAGAAGGGTGCACTCCTGAACCGCAACAGAGCATTGAGGATTTTGAGCAAAAGCATAATGTGAAACTGCCCGCAGCGTATCGTGCGCTTTTGCTCGAATTCGGTGCATGTAACTTCGGCGATCCTGCTTTGTATTCCGTGAAAGAACTGGACTGGGCTTATCCCGAGTTTCTGGAGGCATATCGTGAATATGAGAAAGAATATGAGCTGCCAGTTGGCCTCCAGCCTTTCCCGATTGGTGGATTTGGTGAAGGAAGTATGGCTATACTGGATCAAAGCTCCGGTAAGGTTTGGATGTTGATCCACGATGCAGGAGAACTGCCTCTTCGGGAGATTGCTGTGGACTTTAATGAATTAATGACGATGCTGGCAGAGTCGGCAATCTGGGTTCAGGAACAGATGAATTAACAGGGTAGACGGAAGGAAGCGTAACATACGTATGGATATCCGAAAGTTAAGATACTTTATCACCGTGGCGGAGGAGCTTCATTTCCACCGTGCAGCGGAAAAATTAAATATGACGCAACCACCGCTGAGCCAGCAGATTCAGAATTTAGAGGAAGAGCTTGGCGTAAAGTTGTTGGAACGCACAAGAAAAATGGTTCGTCTGACACCAGCAGGTGCCGTATTTCTGGAACAGGCCAGACTCATCCTGGCCCAACTTGATCGATCTATTCAGCTTACACAAAAGGCAGATCAGGGCATCATCGGGCATATAACCGTGGCGTTTGTGGATTCGGCTTCGGGGAGCATTATGGTGGATGTACTCAGGAAATTTCGCGCTGCGTACCCGCAGATTGAATTGACATTACGTGAGATGACTTCGTCCCAGCAATTGCAGGCACTGGAAGACGGACAGATCCATATTGGATTTCTGCGCTATCAGGAAGATACCCGCCATGTTTCGTTCCGTCCCTGTCAGATGGAAACGTTGATTGCCGTGTTGCCAGATCATCACCCGATGGCTTCTCAGACTCAAGTTTCAATTCGAGAACTGGCGGATGAAGATTTTATTTTATTCCCACGACATCTGGGTTCTCCATTTCATCGACTGGTTCTGGACTACTGTAGAGCACATGGCGTAGACCCTCGAATTACGCAGGAAGCAATTCAGATGTATACGATAGTGAATCTCGTTGCAGCGGGCATGGGGATTTCCATTGTTCCGTCATCGGTGGATGTGTTCCAAAGGAAGGGCGTGGTGTTCCTTCCATTACAAGAAAATCCGCCCTCCGTACCGTTGTATACGGCATGGCGGACGGATATGAATCAGGAAGTGGTATCCCGTTTTATGAACTTTGTTGATGAATGTGTTTAACCCGTCTGGGCTGGATCACGCTCAATCCAAGGGTTCAGTGTTTCATCAATACGAGTCATGATCTCAGAGTCCAGTTTCACACCGGAGGCCTTTACATTTTCCAATACCTGCTCCGGTCGGGATGCACCGATAATCACGGAACTAACATACGAATGTTGTAGAACCCACGCCACAGCGAGTTGGGGGAGGGTTAGCCCGATCTCTTTCGCCAATGGAACAAGCTCTTGCACAGCGGTAAGAACATCTTCGCGTAACCACTGACCAACTAATTTATTGAAAAAGGGCGCTCCTGCCTCACCAGCTGCACGTGATCCGGTGGGCAATGCTTCGTTAGGCGTATACTTGCCTGATAGTATGCCCTGAGCAAGAGGAGACCATGTGATCTGTCCCAGTCCTGCTTGATCGCTTGCGGGTACGACTTCTTGCTCAATCACACGCCATAACATTGAATATTGCGGCTGGCTTGCAATGAAGGGCACATGAAGTTCCCGCGCCAAAGCGGCTCCTCTTGCGATCTGATCCGCGTTCCATTCACTTACGCCAATGTAGTGCACTTTGCCCTGACGCACCAGATCGGCAAAAGCCAGAAACGTCTCTTCCAGCGGGGTATTGTAATCATAACGGTGAGCGTAATAGACATCGATATAATCAGTCTGTAACCGACGTAAGGAACCATGACAGGCTTCCATAATGTGTTTCCGGGAAAGTCCGCGGTCATTATGACCAGAGCCGGTGGGGTGACAGACTTTGGTGCACAGTTCAATACTTTCTCTTCGTACATCCTTAAGAGCCTGTCCTAACACGGTTTCTGCCTTGGTATTGGAGTATACGTCTGCGGTATCGAATGTGGTAATACCTGCATCCAAAGCGGCTCGCACACAAGCTTCTGCTATTCCATCCTCGACTTGCGCTCCATGCGTAATCCAGTTGCCGAGTGAAATCTCACTGACGGTTAATCCACTGTTTCCTAATTTGCGATATTCCATTCTTGGCGCCTCCCTAAGTCATCTGGACTCCATTGTAGCAATGGCAGATTAATAGGTGAAATATCTTTTAAACCCATCTTTGATACGAAAAAGATATCAGTGAATTTACATTTTCTCTTGAATGTATTTGCGATAGAGAGCGGGCGTAATCTCCTCGAACTTTTTGAATATTTTGATAAAATATCCCGATTCATTGAATCCCAGCTCATCACTGATCTGTGAGACAGGCATGTCGGTGACCTCCAGTAATTGCTTGGCCCACTTGATTTTGAGTCGTGCCAGGTAGGTTGTGAAGTTCTCACCGGTTTCCTTGGCAAACAGCCTGCTGAAATAACTCGGACTCAGGTGGCATAGATCGGCCATTTGTTTGAGTGAAACCTGCTCACTCTTGTGACTGTGAATGTATTCAAATGCAGGCTGGAGCACCGGGCTGGAGCTTTCCGTATCACTTGGGCTGTTTTTGAGATAGGCATCCGCAATCGCATTGGTCATTTCTTTTTTGATCGACTCGATATTACGAATGGAGTAACCCGGCAGAATAGTGGAGAGGTTCAGTGACTCCTGATTTCCTGACGCTTTCTCGAACATTTCCACTAACAGATTTTTGTTGAGCGCTTCTTCTACAATATAGTTGCAGAGCAGGGATAACATGTTGGAGATTTTCACAATCTCTTCATAGGTCATCACAGGTAGCTGGGCGTAATCGTCCTTCAATTCCTCCAGCTTGGCTGCATGCATGGGCACGTTCTTGGATGTAACAATCTGCTCCAGATCACTACCCTTTTCCGCGTCGGCGAGTTTCACTTGTCCTGCCATGACGGCGCCGATATATTTGCCATCAATCGTGATCGGAATCGCGATATCAATAATATTGAAATGGCATAAATACACATAAGGCTCATTTAATCGAACTGCTTCCAGACCACCGCGCGAATCACATTTTTGGCAGTAGGGGAGAAGTTCGGGGTCTTTGCGTACATTCTGGCAGAAGGCCTGACAGCTGCTGTGACTGGTTATGGGAATGCCTTTATAGTCAACAGTGAGGATCGCAAGTTTGGTAACTGTGGCGAGAGAATCTTGTAGACGCTTCCATTTATTAAGGTCGAGAATTTTATTGATATGCAAATATTCTTTAATCATTGGATGAAACCTCCATAGCTAACCTGATTCATGATTTAGGCCGTTAAAAGTTAGCAAGTTGTACATATTAAGATGTAATGATGACGGGTAATGTATAATGGGAGGTCAAAATTCAACCATCTCATGACAATAACATACCATGATTGCGCTAAAAAGCAAAAATTTACGATTGAAAATTATAATAATTTGTTATCAAAGTCCACTGTAAACCTGTTGCTCATGCGTTATATTAAGGTCAATTGTAAGAAATTAAAATTTGATCTAATCTCTACACTATTTCATATCCTTAGGAGGCATATATTAATATGAGAAAAGCATTTATCAGCCCAACCAAATATGTACAAGGCGAAGATGAGTTGTTGAACCTGGGGTACTTTGTTAAATCCTTCGGAGAATCAGCCTTGCTGATTGCACATCCGGATGATGTACAGCGTGTAAAAGCGAAGCTAGATGCAACAGCAGAGAAATTCAATATTACGTTTGTTGAAAGCGGTTTTAAAGGGGAATGTTCCCGTGAGGAAGTTGCTCGTCTGCAAGCGATCGCGAAGGAAAAAGGATGTGACTCTACCATCGGTCTTGGTGGTGGTAAAGCCATTGATGCTGCCAAATGTGTAGCTGAAGGCGAAGCACTGATCATCTGTCCAACGATTGCGGCAACAGACGCACCGACTAGTCACTCGGCTGTATTGTACACACCGGATGGTTCTTTCGATGACTATGCTTACTTCAAACAAAGCCCAAGTGTGGTACTCGTGGATACAACGGTAATCGCTAACGCACCAACACGTTTCCTCGTATCCGGTATGGGAGATGCGCTCTCTACATACTTCGAAGCAAGAGCAACAGCGAAATCCTATTCCCGTGTAAACGCAAGTCTTCCAATGGGTTCCCGCGAAGGATATACACCTTCTGCAGTAGGTACGAATGCGGCACTTGCACTGGCAAAACTGTGTTATGAAATGCTGCTGACTGACGGAGCGAAAGCGAAAGTAGCCAGTGATAGCAACGTCGTGACTCAAGCACTGGAAAACATCGTTGAGACCAACATTCTGTTGTCTGGTCTTGGATTCGAAAGTGGCGGTCTGGCGGCAGCACATGCGATCCACAACGGTTTGACTGTTCTCGAGGGTACACATCACTTCTTCCATGGTGAAAAAGTATCCTTCGGTACAATCGCACAACTCGTGCTCGAAAATGCACCAACCGAAGAGCTGCATGAAGTCATGGACTTCTGTCTCGAAGTGGGACTGCCGATCAGCTTGGCGGATATCGGTGTAGACACGATTAGTCAGGAAGAGCTGTTGAAAGTGGCAGAGATCGCTTGTATTCCGGAAGAATCGATTCACGCGATGCCGTTCCCGATCACCGTTCCTGAAGTGGCTGCTGCCATTGCAGCCGCTGACCGCATGGGTCGTGAGTACAAAGCAGCTCGCCGGGAGGCAAAATAATGAAGAAAATTATTAACCAAGCAGAAAATGTTGTTATGGAAATGTGTAACGGGATTGCGCTTGCGCACCCGGAGCTTGAATTTCTGAAAAAATATAAAGTCATTAAACGCAGAGAGATTCAGGCCGATAAAGTCAGCCTGATCAGTGGCGGTGGCAGTGGACATGAACCAGCTCACGCAGGTTATGTGGGGAAAGGTATGCTGGATGCAGCAGTGTGTGGAGATGTGTTCGCATCTCCTTCCCAAATCCAGGTGTACCAAGCGATCAAGGCAACAGCCAGCAATAAAGGTACACTCTTGATCATCAAGAACTACAGCGGCGACATGATGAACTTCAAGAATGCAGCGCATCTGGCTGAAGAAGATGGCATCGAGGTACAATATGTGCGTGTTGAGGATGACATCGCTGTACAAGACAGCTTGTATACCGTTGGGCGTCGCGGCGTTGCCGGAACTGTACTGGTTCACAAGATTGCTGGAGCAGCAGCCGAAGAAGGCCGCAGTCTGGCAGATGTGAAATCTGTTGCTGAGAAAGCAGCTCAGAACGTTCGCAGTATTGGTTTTGGATTCACATCCTGTACCGTACCTGCCAAAGGCACGCCTACATTCGAGATTGCTGAAGATGAGATGGAATTCGGTGTAGGTATTCATGGTGAGCCAGGGATTCGCCGTGAGAAATTGGTATCAGCGGATGAATTGGCAGGCCGCATGGTCGAAGCGTTGCGTGTAGACATGAAGCTGGACAATGATGCTTCTGCTGAGATAGCAGTACTCGTGAATGGTTTTGGAGCAACACCTTTGCAAGAGTTGTATTTGCTCAACAATTCCGTTCAACGTGAGCTTGCAGGACATGCAGGTCTGAAGGTCGCTACTACGTTTGTAGGCAACTACATGACAAGTATTGATATGGCGGGTGCATCAGTTACGATCCTGAAACTGGATGATGAACTGAAGTCATTGTTGTTCAAGGAAAGTGATACCCCTGCATTTAAAGTATCTGGCCCTCCGATAGCACAAGTGGCTTATTCAGAAGCGCTGGAAGCTGTTGTGGGTGAAGACGCTCCCGTATCTTACGAAGTGGAGACGGATGCATCAGCTGCGGTAATCGAAGGCAATCAATTCTCCCTGGACAATGTCGTCTACCTGATCGATAAAATGGGTGAGATCATCATCAAGAATGAAGTACCATTCTGTGAACTGGACTCCCATGCCGGTGATGGCGATTTCGGTATGAGTGTGGCAAAAGGCTTCCGCCAGTTGAAACGCGAATGGAATCATATCATTAACGAAGATAAAAAAGATATCGGTTCATTCCTCGATGCATGTTCCTTGGTTATCATGGAATATTGTGGCGGCGCATCCGGCCCGATCTGGGGTTCAGCATTCCGTGCGGCTGGCAAAGCAGTAGGGGGTAAACAGCAGCTGAACGTTGCTGAATTTGCTGAGATGATTCATGCAGCTGTGCAAGGAATTCAGTCCACAGGAGAACGCTCCTTCGGACGTGGTGCTGTTGTAGGCGACAAGACTTTGATCGATGCACTCGTTCCGTGTGCTGATTCCTGGACGCAAAGTGCAGAGTCCGGAGATGACTTCAAAACCGCATTTGCCAAAGGTGCAGCAGCTGCCGTTGAAGGTGCGAAGAAGACGGAAGACATCGTGGCACGTATGGGCCGAGCAGGTACTGTCGGCGATCGCAGTCTGGGCTACCCTGATGCTGGCGCATACGCATTGGGTGTTATTTTCACAGAGCTGTCCGAATCGATGAAATAAGATAGAGTCAGTCAACTTTCAAATGTGATGTTGTTAACTTTATAGTATTTTGTCGGTAGTTTTATTTAATGTTGTCGGCAAACACGTAAGACCTCGAATTATTCAATGAAAAATATAGGATTATGGAGTGTTTCCTCTACAAAGTGAAGTATCACTATGTGATACTTCACTTTGTAGTATAATGTCGCTTTTTTATATTTTGAATATAGTACTGGTTACTTTTAGAAAACCATATCTTCATCTAAAGCATATTTGTGACAGAAATTTTATCCTATATAGAAATCTTGGTTTAATTAATTCTTTTTTGATTGTTTACATCCATAGCACTTTAGAATTGTTCTGATCCGACGCCCTAACTGTATTATTTATCGTAGGATTTCGATTTGCCAAAATGACTTAAAGACCTTTGTAAGCTAATTGCCTAACTAGCTCATGTCAAATCCTCTATTCCCATCGTTGACAATTCTCACTTTTATCTTCTGTGACAATAAGCTCTTCTTATTTTCAAGCAACATGAGCGAACGGATTTTAAACCCATGAAAATAGAAATTAATAGGAAAATCATTCATAAGAATTTAACTGAGTGATTTTAAAGATTTCTTAATTTTAGCTTCCAATTTTAGGCTGTGGATTAGAAGTAAACATGTAATTTCTAAGCTTGGATGGGACAAGAAAGTGCTCGCTTTACCGATTGGGTAATAGCTATTGTATAGTAATAAGAGACTTTCTGTAGGCGCTTACGAATTTCATGAATATATAATAAACACAGTTAGACGGATCATCTTTTAGATGATTCATAATGTATAAGGATAAAAAAATCTGAGGATGTTATGCTCTTTTTTAGTATACTTTGGCGTTGGTGTGAATATTATATATCGTCCTCCCAATCACACATTTGCTTGGGAATCTCTAAAGACCCTCGTAACGGACAGCGAGGGTCTTTTCATTTTCTAACGGGAAGAATTATTTTCTGTTAGGTAAAAAAATTGAATAAGCAAGGAAAAAGTCGCTTTAGAGCGACTTTTTCCTTGCTTATTTGGACAAGTTCTTCCTCGAATGATTATTTATATGACGAACAGCTCTGTCACATTGAAGGGACGCATATAGGGTGAATGACTTATGCAATGCTGTCCTGACGTGAATAAACTACAGAAACAACTGATCAGAAAGAAGTGAGCAGGGTGAGAATCGATCTAGGAAGCGGGGAGAATAAACACATCGGTTGCATTGGAATAGACAAAATTCCTTATGTGACAACAGATATCGTCCATGATTACAATATGTCGGTCCCGCTCGACAATGACAGTGTTAATATGGTGATGTGTTCCCACAGCTTACAGTATGTGAATGATCTGAACCTGGTAATGCAAGATCTCTACCGAATATGCCGCCACAAAGCCATCGTATGTATTGTCGCGCCTTACGCTCATGCCAGCATTCACATGGTAAATCCCCAGTTCAAGCAACAATTCAACGAACATTCACCAAAGTACTGGACGACGAGTCCTGCAGAAAGAGCTCTGGATGAAAGCGAGCTATCGAATGATCCAGCGATTATGATGCACAAGCATCGGCTAATCGAGCCCATTGGGGTGGACTTTCGGTTACTTCAAATGGAATTCTTTTATTATCCCGCTTATCATGGACTGTATAACGAGGTGGAGCTTGAGTTACTTCGGCAATCGCAACTCAATGTAGCCCATCAAATCATGTATCATCTATTGGTTGTCAAAAAACCAATTACGGATACCGAGTTCGCGGATATAGCTAAGGCCTCAGTTTTGGAAGAACCAGGCTATGTGGCGGCACAACGAATGTCAACCAATCATGTCAAGGAAGACGCAGAGCAACCGTTCAATCTGGATCATTTTCGCTCTTTTTCCCATGAAGATGAAGATATGCCGGCGAACGAAAAAGAAGAAAAGCTCCCCGTGCCGCAACAAGGCAGCAGAGGGAGCCGACAGACATCGTCCAAGGGCAAGAAACGCAATTCATCTAAACGTAAAGGCATCCGCCGCAAGAAAAAATCCGGGTTGAAAAAATAACGTTATTCTTCATCATCGGCAATAATGTTGACTGTGACATGAATCGTGTACGTTGTTCCTGGTTCTGTTGTTACTACAATCGTAAACTGAATCCATCCCGTATAGTTAGCGTTAGGAACCAGATTGAATGAACCATCGTCATTCAGTGAGAGTTTTCCATGTTGAGGTGCTTTTAGTACTCTGGCCCGGATGATCTTGCCAAGACCGAGCGAATCCAGATTTCCGAATAATGTTCGGTTCTCCTCACCCTTCAGGTTCAAGTTAAGCGTGGTATCAGGTTCAGAAGCACCACCGGTGCCTGTTCCCGTTCCGGCTCCGTCTGTACCACCAGCACTTGTTCCCGAACCAGGTGTACTGGCTGGAGAAGACACATTAATGGTTACGTTGTAAGTGACCACCGCTCCCTGGGCATCAATAAACCGAATAACGAAACGATCTGCTCCTACAAAGCCTGCGTTTGGCGTATATACGAATGATCCTTCTGCTCCAAGCATAAGTACGCCATAATTTGGACCAGAGTTCACACTGTAGGAGGTTCCTCCTCCAGGGGCAGCACTTCTGACAGGTATTCCAGCAAGGGTACTGAGTAGAGCATTTATTGTTATCGGTGCAGCTGGATTTACGGGTTGTTCTGGATTCACCGGATTCACAGGTGTCGTTGAAGGAACTGGATAGACTACGATGGTAATGGTTGTTGTTGCACTCCGGCCTAAGTTATCGGTGACCACAACGGTGAATGTATCGGTCCCCGTAAAATTAGGGTTCGGCGTATAAGTGAATCCTCCAGTAGGGTCCAGGATGGCTGTACCGTTTGCTGGTGGAGTCCCCAGAGCATAGGCGAGTTGCAAATTATCAGGACTGGTAGCCAGAATCTGACCTGATACTGGTTGGCCCTGATTGGTACCTACACCTAAATTCGTAGTAACAGGCCCGCCTCCGATTCCGGAAACGACGGTTACATTCACAGGAACCAGTGTCAATGCTCCCGCGCTATTCGTGACATTGACTGTAAACGTATCCTGCCCTACAAAACCAGGGTTTGGAGTATAGACAAAGGTACCATCTGGATTCACGACGGCCGTTCCATTATTTGGCGAAGCACCGAGAGAGAAAGTCAGCGCAAGTCCAGAAGGGTCTGTTGCATTAATGGTGCCAGTCACGCTTTGCCCCGATGTGGTTGCCACATTGACAGGCGGAGCGATAGGAACGTCTGCAATCACCGTTACCGTTACTAGTGCTATATCATTCAGTCCATATGCATCCGTAACGATAACTGGGAATGTGTCTACACCAGTGAAGCCTGCATTTGGTGTATAAGTGAACGTACCATCCGGATTCACCACCGCCGTTCCGTTTGTTGGAATTGGTACGTACAGCGTGTATATCAATATCGATGTGTCGGGATCGGTTGCATCTACGCGGTCTGAAACAGCAGTATCGATTGGTGTAATCAAGAAAATATCCGGTGCTACAGGCGGAACGGCAATGACAAGAATGGTTACCGTTCCTGTTGTCGTTGCGCCGTTTGCATCTGTTGCAACAACGGTGAACGTATCCGTACCCACAAAAGCCTGATTCGGCTGATACGTAAACGTACCATCCGGATTCACCACAACTGTACCGTTAACCGGGAGGGTTGCCAGTTGCGTCGTCACAGGAATACCTTCAGGGCTCGTTGCATTTAATTGTCCACTGACAGGTGCATCCGCATTGGTCGTGAACTGTGTGCTGTTGATCACTGGTGGCAAAATAGGAATATTAATCGTTATTGTGGATACGGCACTTGCACCATTGATGTCGAATACCCAGACGGTAAAGGAATCCACGCCGGCAAAATTAGTGTTTGGTGTGTAAGTGAACGTACCATCCGGATTGAGGTTCACCGTTCCATTCGTAGGCAAGGAACCTAATACATACGTGAGTGGATCGCCACTCGGATCAGAAGCAATAATTTGCCCGTTTAGCGGCGTGTTTAAAGTGCCTATCAGATTTTGATCCTGCGTTAAAGGTGGCTGATTGACAACAGTAATAATCGCCGTGGCCACTGCTGTTCCTCCAAAGGCATCGGTGGCAACAACCGTAAACGTATCTTGACCTACGTACCCCGGATTAGGTGTATAGTTGAATGTGCCATCGGTGTTCACGTTCACCGTTCCATTGACAGGCAACGAGTTCAAGGTAAACGTTAAAGGACTTCCGATTGGGCTCGTAGCGGTTACTGCACCTGAGACCGGAATATTCTCAAAAGTCGTCACGCTTGTTCCGACAGCGACAGGTGGAACATTATTCACGATAATGGTCACGGTTCCTGTGCCGATACCACCTCCCGGATCGGTCGCTTGAACCGTAAAGCTGTCTGTGCCCACAAAACCTGGATTAGGCGTATACGTGTAAAGTCCGTCCGGATTGACCGTTACTGTACCATTGGCAGGAGGGGAGAGAATTGTAATGGTAAGTAGTTGACCTGCAGGATCGACAGCTACAATCTGTCCGGAAACCGGTATATTACTATTGGTGCTTACAGTCTGGTCGTTCACAATAGGGACATTAGCGGCCACATTGACAGTAATGACTGCGGTTGAAACCCCACCCCGAGTATCCGAAACGGTGACCGTAAAGAAATCTGTACCCACGAATCCGGCATTCGGTGTATATGTGAATGTGCCATCCGGGTTCACGACTGCGTTACCACTCACTGGAGGATTACCAAGTACATAGGTGAGCGGATCACCATCCGGATCTGTGGCAATTACCATACTGCTGATTGGGATGGATTGTGTAGTGTTCAGAATTTCGTTCTGTACGACAGGCGGCCGATTGTTCACTTGAATGCGTACCGTCGAGACGGCTGTACCGCCTTTGTCATCACTGACCAACACAGTGAAGGCATCTTGCCCGCCGAAGCCTGCGTTTGGCGTATACGTAAACGTTCCATCCGGATTAACGGTAACTACGCCATTAGCTGGAGGAGAGAGCAGACTGAAAGTGAGTGGATCACCGCTTGGATCTGTAGCCGTCACTTGCCCGGAAACCGGTATATTGATATTGGTACTCAGACTGACATCTGTTGTGATTGGTGGGATGTTCGTAACCGTAACCACAACAGGAGCTGTATCGGTGCCACTCAAGCTGTCGCTCGCGAGAACACTAAATGAATCCTGACCCACGTAACCAGAATTAGGTGTATAGGTAAACGTTCCATCCGGATTGACGACAACGGTACCATTCACCGGAGGGCTAAGCAATGTGAACGTGATGGTGAGTCCTTCAGGATCGGTTGCGGTCACAGCTCCACTCACTGGCGTGTTCTGCGGCGTTGATACCGAAGTTCCGGTCGCCACAGGCGGTTCGTTGAAGATATTTACTAATACACCTGAGAGTGCTGTTCCACCTTTGCCATCGCTAACCAGAACCGTGAACGAATCCGTGCCGATGTATCCTGGATTAGGTGTGTACGTGAACGTACCATCAGGGTTGAGACTGACCGTACCGTTCGCTGGGGCTGAATTCAACGAGAATGTAAGTGTGTCTCCATCCGGATCGGTTGCTGTAACGGCTCCAGCAACAGGAGTATTGGCTGGCGTACTGATCTGAACATCCTGCGTTACAGGGGGTTGATCAAGGATATTGACTGTAACAACGGATGTAGCTGTGCCGCCTAAACCATCACTGACAAGAACACTAAACGTATCCGTTCCTACGACACCGGTATTCGGTGTATAGGTGAACGAACCGTCCGGATTGACGATGACCGTTCCAAGTGATGGCGTTGCCGTAACGGTATAAGTGAGTGGGTTACCCTCTGGGTCGGTTGCAGGAATCTGGCCGCTGACCGGCGTGTTTTGTACTGTGCCCACAGTGAGATTCTGCGCGACAGGCGGCTGGTTATCTACATTAACGGATACCGTTGAGGTGACCGGGATGCCGCTAGTATTTGTCACAGTTACTACAAACGTATCGGTACCGACGAATCCAAGGTTCGGCGTGTAAGTGAAGGCTCCGGTTGCTGGATCCAAAATGACGGTTCCGTTCGGCGGTGGTGTTGTCAAGGTATAGGTGAGCGTCTCGCCTTGTGGATCTGTCGCAGGAATCTGCCCCGCCACAGGCACGTTGGCATTCGTATCCAAAGTGACATCTGAGGTTACAGGTGGAGATACAGGTACGCCGATTTGTACATTGGATACAGCCGTACCGCCTTTACCGTCACTGACCAGTACCGCGAAATGGTCTACGCCGAGGAAGCCTGCGTTTGGTGTATACGTAAATGCTCCCGTCGCCGGATCAAGAGCCAGCATCCCATTGGCTGGAGGGACGGATACCGTATAGGTGAGCGTGTCGCCATCGGGATCGGTTGCGGGAATCTGCCCATTCAACGGTGTATTGAAATTCGTAGATAATTGCAGATCCTGAGTTACAGGTGGTTGATCAATGACATTGATAGATATCCAGCCAATCGCTGTTCCACCTTTGCCATCGCTAACCAGAACCGTGAAGGAATCCAGGCCTACAAAGCCGGTAACAGGTGTGTAGGTGAAACTGCCATCCGGATTTACAACAGCTGTACCATTACTTGGTGGAGATTGTAACGCGTAAGTGAGTTGATCTCCATCCGGGTCTGTTGCAACGACCTGACCACTAACCGGAACGTTTTGTAACGTGGAGAGCGTTTGATTTGTGACCACTGGCGGTTGATTAGCTACCGTAACCGTTACGGTCGATACTGCCGTGCCCCCACGCCCGTCACTAACAAGCACAGAGAACGTATCCTTACCAACAAATCCAGTTGCAGGTTGATATGAGAAGCTTCCATCTGGATTGACGGTGACCGTACCATTGCCAGGAGGAGAGAGCAAGCTATAGGTCAGAGGGTCTGCATTGGGATCGGTAGCGATAATTTGCCCCGTAACAGCTGTATTCTGCAATGTGGACAGTGCCTGATCGCTGGTTACAGGTGGCTGGTTCTGCACATTAATCGTTACCGTTGCAATGGCTGAAGCTCCTACGGGGTCTCTTACAATAACGGTAAACGAATCTGTCCCTACAAAACCTGGATTAGGTGTGTATGTGAAACTGCCATCTGGATTCACTACTGCGTTTCCGTTGGACGGAGTAGAGTTCAGGGCATAGGTAAGCGGATCTGCGTTCGGGTCTGTTGCAATAATCTGTCCAGATACGGGTGTATTACCAGGTGTAGTCAGCGTTTGATTTTGTGCAATAGGTGGTTGATTGGTTATCTGAATGGTCACGTTACTGAGTGCAGTGCCTCCACGACCATCACTTACCAGTACTGTGAACGAGTCCGTTCCCACGAATGCCGGGTTAGGCGTATAAGTAAACGTCCCGTTCGGGTTGACAGCTGCAGTTCCATTGACTGGTGCAGTATTGAGCGTAAATGTCAGTGGATCCCCGTTCGGGTCCGTTGCAATCACTTGACTGGACACGGGTATATTTTCAGGGGTGGTAAGATTAACATTCTGCGTCGTAGGTGGCAAGTTCACCACTGTAATTGTTACCGTAGATACGACGGTTCCACCGCTTGGATCGCTGATGAGCACAGTGAATGTATCCACGCCAATAAAGTTGGTATTTGGTGTGTACGTAAATGTGCCGTTCGGATTCAGAACCACGCTACCATTCGTTGGTTGAGAATTTAACGTGTACGTTAATGGATCTCCATCCGGGTCAACACCGATCACTTGACCGAACACCGCAATATTTTCCGGAGTTGTAAGGTTAACATTTTGCGTGGTTGGCGGGCGATTCAGGACTTGAACGGTGACCGTAGAAATGGCCGTGCCTCCATTCGGATCGCTAACAATCACAGTGAATGAGTCTGTTCCTGCAAATCCAGGATTCGGCGTGTATGTCAGGCTGCCGTTTGGATTCACCGTGACCGTGCCGTTAACCGGTGGTGAGTTCAGTGTGTAAGTCAGGGTATCGCCATCCGGGTCTGAAGCTGTGACCTGACCACTAACAGGCGTGTTTTTATTGGTTGTCAGATTCAAATTTTGGGCAACAGGTACACGATTGATAATCGTAATGGCTACGGTAGATACAGCCGTTCCTCCCAAGCCATCGCTCACCAATACAGTGAAGGAATCTGGGCCAACATATCCAGGATTCGGTGTGTATGTGAATGTTCCGTCGGCGTTCACCACAACCGATCCACTCGTAGGCGTAGAGTTCAGAGAATACGTCAGTGGATCACCATCGGGATCTGTTCCTGTAACCTGGGCAGAGACCGGCACGTTTTCATTTGTCGTATAGGCATAGTTCGGAACTGTCGGTGGCCGATTGTTAATCGTGACATTATTACCGTTAGACTGAGACATTCCTTGGAAAGTCGGCCCACCAGGCAGGCTCTGGAAATTGTAGGTTAGATTCGCTACGTTCGATTGGGATGAACCGGAAGGGCGGGACACAATTTGTACGGAGTAGACGATTGTGATCGTCTGACCGGGAACGATGACTCCCAGATTCAGCCCTGTAACCGGACTTGCCCCCGGCTGCGGAACACCATCCACCGACAAACTTCCAGGAACGAAGCTGCCCGAACTGGGAAAACTGTCCGTCAGAAGCACTAATGTAGCGGAAGCAGTTCCCTGGTTGGAGGCGGTAATCGTGTATTGGATCGTATCGCCAACAAAGGCTGAAGTGACATTAGAACTCTTGTTGAACACAAAGAAGGGTGCATTCACGTCCACCTGGAGTCCGACGCTATTCACCAAATATTGATCCTGATTGGAAAGTAGCCGAATGACGGCAGAAGTCTGAGAATTAATGAGTTCGGGGGAAACATCAACATTGGTGATATCCCAGCCTTGTCTGGCACCAATGACAGCTGTACCAGGACTACTATTCAAGTTTCCAAACGTTCCGTTGGTGTTGAGCACACCTTGGTCATTATTAATCTGGGAAGCAAAAAAGTTATTTACAAGGTTGTTAGGCCCTGAAATAGCAACCAATTGATCAGCGGTTGGGCCAAAAAGAGCCTGATCACCCGAGATCTGTGGATCGCCTTCGCTTGCGCTAACCATCAAGCGCCCGGTTACTGTTCCGGTAACCGGTGTAGCAAAGCCGCTAATGGATGCCGTTGCTGCACCAATAGTAGCATTAACGATCTCGGAACCAACAAAAATGCTCATGTTGCGCGAAGGAAGGAAGGGGCTTGCATAGGCTACGGCGAGTGTCCATCCCGCAAAGTTCGTGTTGTTTTCCGTTGGTGCAGCTGTACCGGGAATCCCCGCTGCGACGTAAGTACCCGCGCCACCTTGCTGAACTAATGTGGTGACGTTAGCGGAGTTGACATAGAAACTAGCTGCAGGTGCGGTATTGGCTGCAGTTGCCGGGTCAGGTGCAACGGAGAATGTGCCAGCTGGTGTAATGAACGTAATCGGATTGGGGATCGCCCCGCTGACGTTTGAACCACCGTAATTATAACTTCCCGCCCAGATCAGTTCGGCATAGAGCACCGTTGACCCTGAGGGCAAACTAAGGATTGCTGCAGACGAATTCTGCGTATAATCCAGTGTCGTACCCAGAGGGAAGTTTCCTGCTTGCGAAGCGGTGTTCAAGGTGATAAAAGCACCAATGGAGCCCGCTGTGCCCTGATTGTTCTGATTCGCAACCTTATTTAAACCTAGGGTGTTACCAGTAAAGGTCATAGCTCCGTTCATGGTGGTGTTGTACCTAAGAATAAAAGCCATAAAACGATTTCACCTCCGGTTAAATTATGACATCGAAGATGTATATTCTTGGATTGGATTGTACCATTCCGTAATTATACGCTGTTTAGAAAAAAGGGCATGGAACTTAACGGGTAGGAGTGGAATCTAGATGACCAAATGATACATAGGATGTAGAGTCCTCCGAAGGCCATATAGAGTTGACATCAGGACCCTCGTATCAGACAGCGAGGGTTCCTTCACAAATTAGACTATTTCATATAGAATCAATGCTAGTGTGTTGAATTTGATAATATTGAGGTAAAAACGATTGCTTTTATCCATGTAGAGAAATACACTTGTACATGAAATAGCCCGATCTAAGAGGGGAAGATATAAACGAGTGAATAAACCTTCAACATATATTTATGAACTATCACAGAAAAACAATGAAGGGATTGTGACTCTTTTTCGTTGGGAGCTCCTTTTACGTATAAATGATATGGGGATCTATGATGGAATGATTAAGCTTTCCACAGGTGTACTGGAACAGACGGTCTCACCCTGGATGGATACAGGTTGCCCCGGTTATATAGAAGCTCTGCTATATCTCAAAAACGTATGTCGACAGTCTATATAAACGAGGATTTAATGGATTCTACGTTTGCTTCTGCGAAAAGTTAAAGATCTTATCAACTGACTTTCGTACTTTGAAGCATAATACCAAACATTATTACATTCAAAGTCGCTATTATAGCGACTTTTTGTCTATTTTGGAGAAGCAAATTCTTACACAAGCTGAGCACAAACAAATTGGATTCGTCTACATGATGATGCTATAAATGTATTGTATTTCATACATTCTTTATTTTTTCTTAACAAGTTTTTTATAGTATAGTAGTACATGCCTTGTAACAGAAATACGGAGGACCGTTACGTGATTTTACAAAATACAATATCCAGACTGCGAAGCAAAGTAAGAAATAGCAAAAAAATAAGTTTCACAGTTTTACTTGGGGGGTTGGTTACTCTCTCTGTTGTTATGACATTGACAATTATGGTGATTTCTTCTTATACATCTCAGAAAGAATCACTTATAAATAGTACGTTGACTCAAAATAATTCAAAATCAATTGAGATGAGCCTAGCACTAGATTCACTATTTTTCTCTATGCAGGAGGCTCTAAAGTATGTAGCGACACAAGTCGAAACCCTGGACTACTCAGACACAGAAAGACTTAATTCAACGTTAGACTTGGTTCGCAACAGCAGTAACTTTTTTAATTCAGTTGCGCTTGCGGATGAGACGGGGCTCGTGTTATCAACGTCACCTTACTATCCATTAGCAATAGGTAGACATGTAAGTTCGGAGGCTGCAAAAGCAGCGATCAAGTCTCAAGCTCCTTACATATCGGAAGCTTATCCAGCTCCAAAAACGAATGAAAGAATTGTATTTATTGGCGAACCTCTTCTAGACTCAAAAGGAAGTTTTATAGGCATGATTGGCGGTACTATCCATTTACAAGAAAGCAACATTTTGAATTTGTCTTTTGGTAGTCAAATTAAGAATAGTGTAGGATCCTATTTTTTTATTGTTGATCAAAATGGCACGTTGTTGTTTCATCCGAGCACTGAACGTATCGGTGAAGATGTAAGCAAGGATGAAGTAGTACAAAAACTGCTGACCAATAGCGTAGGAAAAGATCGCTTTAAAAATCTTGCTGGTGTGGATTCACTTGCGGGATATCACAATGTGCCATCAACTGATTGGGGAGTCGTAGTTGTAACTCCAACTCAAGTAGTATACGATCAACTGAACCATCATATATGGATGTTACTGTTGTATACCTCGATACCGTTTATCATACTAACTCTAATTGTGTTGAGAATAGCCCGCAAGCTAGCTAATCCTTTTGTTATACTTGCTGAGATGGTGAATCAAATGGATCAGGGGAAAGTGGAATTACCTGTGGTTCAATCACATTGGAACCGAGAAGCAGATATGATTACACGTACAGTTCTTGGTGTGATGAAAAATTTTAGGAATAAAACAGATCAACTTGTCTACGATTCAAGAACGGATTTGTTGACAGGGATGAAAAACCGCAGATTCTTCGAGGAAGCCATTCAGGAATGGATTCAAGAAGAAATAATATTTTGTATTGTTGTTTTTGATATTGATCGTTTTAAGTCTATTAATGATTCATTTGGTCATCAGGCTGGAGATGAAGTTTTAAAGGAAGTATCCAAAATAATTCAGAGTTCAGTGCGAGATGAAGACATCTCTTCACGCTTTGGTGGGGAAGAGTTTGTTGTACTTTTGAAACAATACGAGTCCAATTTTGCATTCGATGTTGCTGAAAAAATCCGTAGATTGGTGGAAGAAAGTGTTATGCCTATCAATCATTCTGTTACAATTTCAGCTGGCATCGCTGAATATCCACTGCACTCCGAATCGGGAGAGGAGTTGTTCCATTTAGCTGATAGTGCCTTGTATCAGGCCAAGGAAGAGGGGCGCAACCGTACTATTATTATCCAAAAGATGGACTCCATTAATTAGCGTTTTCTGTTCATTATCCCGATTAGGAAGGATGACGAACACCTTATTATTTTAGCGTTTAATTATTCTTACATTTAACTCAAGTTAAACGCAGTATAGGCTAAGTAATTTGAGCAAAATATTCAATCAATGTTCATAATAAAGGCCTCACCTGAGTAATTTGATGTTATACGAATAGTTGAGTTAAGTGGTTCTCTAAAGAAGCTGACATATGCATCAATTACTCCATCTTAACCGTCAATGACTATGAAATATAAAGTATCCGATAAAAAGACTATAAAATTAACAGTGATGTAGATTTTATGTTATTTGATGTATGAACAAGTACCCTATCTTCATTAACAACGGTTTTAAGATGCCGTATAAGGGGCCGGATGTAGCGGGGGCAGTCATCGCTGGTTTTGTTCTTTAACTAGCAATTCTCATCGAACTGGTAAAATGGTATGAATATATGAACGAACGAAGGGTCTGCTTTTAGCAGACCCTTCGTTCGTTTTTTTTGATTTTGACGTATAGTAAATAGGATTATCTGAAGTATTTCATAATTTACCCTTTTTGGAGGGCTCCCGAACGCGAAAACCGTAAGGATGCAACTGTGGTTACAGCTCCGAGGAACACAATAATAGCACCGATCCAACTGATGGAAGAGAGTGATATTTGCTCCACGACAACTCCACCGAGGCCTGCACCGAAAGCCATGGCTAGCTGCACCACAGAATTGTTCAAGCTGAGCATAATACCTGAAGCTTCCGGTGCCTGCTGAACCAAATTGTACTGCGTAGTCGGGCCTGAAGTCCAGGCGGAGAAGGACCACAACATGAGCAGTGGGAACATGACGATTGGCGATACGGCCCCGATGAAGATAAGGATCAGAGCCAGCGCATGAACCAGCAAACTGCCGATGAGCGTGTGGGATACACCCCATTTATCCGAGCTGTAACCCCCGAACTTGGATCCTAACAGGCTAGCAATACCGAAAGCGAACAGCCCAATACTTACGATTTTCTCGCTCATTCCCGTAACTGAGAGCAGGAACGGTGAAATGTACGTATAAACAATTGAATATCCGGCGATCCAGAAGAAAGTAATCAGCAACGCCATGGCGATTCTAGGCTCCTTCAACAAGGCGAGCTGTTTGCCAATCGGCACTGGCTCTTCTCCTTCCGACTTTGGAATCAGGAAGTACATCCCGACAATGGCCAGCAGCCCAAGCACACCGAGGCCTGCAAAGATTAACTTCCAATCGTACATAGAAGCTGCCACTCTACCTAGCGGAACGCCGACAACCAGTGCGGTCGAAAAGCCCATCACGACTGTTGCAATGCCGCTGCCCTGTTTATCAGGCGGAGCGAGTTTGGATGCCACCATTAATGCCGTAACAATAAATACGCCGGTACTAAGCGCCAGAACGATCCTCGAGATGAATAGCAAGATAAATCCCGGCAAAACGGCTGTCATGGCATTACCAATGACAAATGCGACAAGAGAATAAATGAGTAGATTTCTCCGATCCATTCGTGATGTTAAAGCCATTATAACAGGTGTCCCAAAAGCGTATGCCAATGAAAAAACAGTAATTAGCTGCCCCGCCACCGAAACAGGGACTCCTATTGATGCCGCTACTTTATCCAGAATCCCCGCAATAATAAGCTCCGATGTACCGACGAGGAAGCTAACAACGGCGAGCATATAAATTTTCCATGTATTTGATATCATTGTATTACTCCTACTCCACTCCAATTATATTTTTTGAAATACGTTGGTAAAAAAACCGAGTTGCTTAATCATATAGTTCGAAGCATTGAACCTTAAATTTGATCTTCGCTGATTGCATAAGCTACAGCATCTGAAAGTTCTGTATTTGTGCGCCAAATAGGAAAAGGAACTCAACAGGTAGGTAAGTGATGTTCAGAACAGCGTAAACAAGGTGAATTTTTGCAACGAGGTGTCCAGCTGCGGTAACCTCGAGTGATGATGAGCACATTGGTGAATATCGATCCAAGAAGACGCAGGGAACAGGGAAGGGACGGTTCGGGTCGCGAGATTCGAGATTCGAGATTCGAGATGCGGGATAATCGGGCGTATGGATTCCTTCTTTTTAGTTACCTCGTATGGAATAATCATCACATGTGTATTATTATATAAAAGACAGAATTACTGCAATGACCAGATAAGTAACTTTTGAGGAATAAGCAACAAAAACAAATATTTTGGGGTTTATTTATGGAAATGTGAGGGGTTACGTATGTCTAAAGTGGATCGGCGTATATTGAAGTCACAAGAGGCGATTAAAAAAGCTGTTGTTGAATTGATGAGTGAAAAAGATTTTGATGATATTACGATGCAAGAAATTGCAGACAGAGCAAACGTTAACCGAAAAACGATCTATCTACATTACAACGATAAATATGACTTATTGAATAATCTTATTGAAGGACACATCAAAGAACTCCGAATAATTTGCTATCCAGAATCCTCTGATGAAACCCAAATAACCTGGTTTGAGTATTTTGAAAGAAACTATTGTTTCTTTTCAGCTTTTCTATCGGGTAAAGGAGCTCCGTACTTCCGCAGCAGATTCCTTGAATTTGTTATTGAAGACTTCCGCAATGGATGGGAGTTGGTCGAAGGGAGAAGGAACGGATTAAATGAGGATATTATGTTGAATTTTTTTGCATCTGCATACGTAGGACTCGTGGAATGGTGGTTTGCGAAAGGGATGCCGTATCCCTCAAGCGTTATGAATAAACAAGCAGAGTCTATATTAGATATGAACTTGTCATAGTTTCAATAAGTTAATCGCAAAAGAAGTATCACACAGTGATACTTCTTTTTTTGTATTGAAATGTCGAATTTTATGCATATAAATACATAGAATGGAATATTTGGTTCATAATTTCGCCATGAATTTAAACAATTAGGTTGTTGAAAATGCCTTCTAACTTGTTATAATATAACCTATTGATATTGATAATCACTATCAATTGTTGTTTTTGTTACTCAGTACTACAGTGAAAAGGGGTTAAGATTATTTTCTAAATTTACGTCTGAGGAGGTATATGATACTGAGTTTATCCAACACAGTATGCTGCGTGGGAATCCAAATTTTCTGAATCTAGGGGGATATAAATTAAATGAGAAAGTCTATTTCTTCAAAATTAATGTTTATCATGGTTGCAGCTTTAACTTTGGTGTTGGCAGCTTGTTCAAGTAATGAACCTGCTACGACGGATACTGCGAATACAGAGGCTACAACTTCCGATGCTGCAACTACAACTACAGCTACAACTGTTGAAATTACGGATGCTCATGGGACGGTAACTGTGCCTGTAAATCCAACGAAGATCGTTGCTCTGGATAACAGAACATTTGAGACTCTGTCTACTTGGGGCGTCAAATTAGCAGCAGCGCCGAAGGATGTAATGCCTGCGGATTCACCATATGTGGCGGATGAATCGGTACAAAATATTGGGAATCATCGCGAACCAAATCTTGAACTATTGGCTTCGATACAACCTGACCTTGTCATTGTTGGTCAACGATTTGCTGGCTACTATGAAGACATCAAAAAATTAGTGCCTAATGCAGCAGTGATTGACCTTAATATTGAGCTTGAAGAAACAGCATCACCTGGAGAAAACTTTGTGAATGGACTTAAAGATGCAACAACCAATTTAGGGAAAATTTTCGAGAAGCAAGAAGAAGCTGCCCAACTGATTGCTGATTTTGATAAAGCTATTGAAGAAGCTAAGGCCGCTTATAATGGTGAAGATAAAATTATGAGTGTTGTCGTTTCTGGTGGAAACATCGGTTTCTCGGCTCCTCTTACTGGACGTGTGTGGGGACCATTGTATGACATTTTCGGCTGGGTTCCAGCACTAGAAGTGGACAAATCTTCTTCTGATCATCAAGGTGATGATATTTCTGTTGAAGCGATCGCCCAAAGCAATCCGGATTGGATTTTCGTACTGGATCGGGATGCAGCTGTATCTGCTGAAGAAGGTGCCGTTCCGGCTCAGGACGTTATTGATAACTCACCTGCTCTGCAAAACACCACTGCTATTACTCAAAAACAAATCGTTTATGCTCCAAACGACACGTACACCAATGAATCCATCGAAACTTTCTTGGAGTTGATTAACAACCTTACGAAAGCTTTAGCTAAACAGTAAAAAGGAGTATGCTGCAGTGCAGAAAAATTTAATACCAAAATTAGCTGGGGTTGAGAATTCTCAACCCCAGCGTCATAATCCGAAAAAGCTATGGACTATACCTTTTATCATTGCGATTATAGCCACTATTATTTTAGGCATTACATCACTGCTTATTGGAGTCTATGACATACGAGGACAAGCCGATGGAATGGAGATGTTCTTCATCACTCGTGTTCCAAGAACTGTTGCATTAATGCTTACCGGTGCCGCCATGGCAATGGCTGGACTGGTCATGCAACTTATTACACAGAATCGCTTGGTGGAACCTACGACAACAGGAACAATGGAATGGTCAGGTCTGGGGATCATGTTTATTTATCTGGTCTTTCCTGCCCCGAGTTTAACGCTAAGAATGACTGGTGCAATCATTTTTTCTTTTATAGGAACGATGATTTTTTTTATGTTTCTAAAGAAAGTTAAACTCCGTTCGTCTTTAGTTGTCCCGATTATTGGAATGATGCTTGGAGCAGTCATTTCTGCATTTTCAACTTTCGTTGGGCTTGTGTTCCAAATGACTCAAAATATCGAAAGCTGGTTTGCAGGCTCCTTCTCATCTGTGCAAATTGGTAGGTATGAATATTTATGGCTCATCGTATTGGTGACTATTCTTATTTTTGTTTTTGCTGATCGGCTGACATTAGCCGGACTAGGGGAAGATGTCGCTACCAGTCTTGGCGTAAATTATGACAGGATCATTCTTTTGGGTACTGCGCTTATTTCACTAGCCGTTGGAATCGTTGCAGCTGTCATTGGGAACTTGCCTTTTCTAGGGTTAATTGTCCCCAATATTGTTTCCATGTTTAGGGGTGACGATCTCAGGAGCAATTTACCATGGGTGTGCTTATTAGGGATGGGTAGCATCATTGTGTGTGATATCCTGTCTCGTGTCATCATCATGCCTTTTGAAATACCTGTCTCCATGATCCTTGGAACAGTGGGAGCCGTCGTATTCATTGTCATTTTGTTAAGACAAAGGCGGTCAACAAGGAGGGTAAGATGAGCGACTTAGCAAGTAGAAATCCACTAAATATCGAAATCGATTCTAGCCGTCGTCCTAAAAAAAGATCAGCTAGAGCCTTCCGTACTAAGAAAGAAGAAAAGCGTTATTGGATTTTGCTGATCACATTGATTGTTCTGGGCGTTTTTGCATCGGTTGGACTACTGGTTTATAACAATCCCGTGCCGGTGTCCTCACCTTCTTTTATACCCGTTGTTACAAGAAGGGTAGTTGCTCTGGTTTCAATGCTGATTGCTGCAATTTGCCAAAGTTTATCCACGGTTGCTTTTCAATCGATTACGAATAACAGAATTATAACTCCGTCCCTTTTAGGTTTTGATGCGATCTATTCAACCATTCATACGAGTACTATATTTTTCCTTGGTGCTACGGTATTTGTGAATTTTAGCGGTGTTGATTCCTTTTTATATCAAGTTGCTGCAATGGTCATCATGTGTTTGATTCTTTATGGATGGCTACTTTCCGGAAAATACGGCAATTTACAACTTCTGCTTTTGGTCGGTATTATCATTGGGACCGGGCTGAGATCCGTATCTTCATTTATGAGAAGACTTCTTGCACCGTCCGAGTTTGATATTTTGCAGGCAAGAATGTTTGCTTCCGTGAATAATGCCGATTCTGCCTATTTCCCGATTGCGATTCCTATCGTCATCATTGCAGCGATCCTGCTGCTTGCTAATGCCAAGAGGTTAAATGTGTTATCGCTGGGTAAGGATGTCTCGACTTCCTTGGGAACTAAACATCAAAGTAGTGTGATTTATACGCTGGTCCTGGTTTCCATATTGATGGCCATTTCGACGGCTTTGGTGGGACCACTAACATTCTATGGATTTTTAGTTGCGATTTTGAGTTATCAGGCCGCGCAAACCTATGATCACAGATATGTTTTCCCAATGGCTCTTGCGATAGGGTTTGTGATCTTAACCGGTGCATACTTTATTATGAATCATGTTTTCAATGCCCAAGGTGTTGTTTCTATTATTATAGAATTGGTTGGCGGACTAACATTTTTAATTGTGATTTTAAGGAAGGGTTCTTTATGATACAGATCAATAATGTCAAAAAGTCCTATGCAGCCGAGGTAGAGATTGGCCCTTTGAATATTCATATACCCAAAGCCGGCCTTACTTCATTGATTGGACCCAACGGTGCGGGGAAGTCGACGACACTTCTGATGATCGGAAGACTTTTGGATTTGGACGAAGGTCAAATTACGGTTGCCAATATGGATGTTTCCACGACCAAGTCAAAAGACTTGGCCAAGATTGTAACGGTTTTACGACAAGAAAATCATTTTGTCACAAGGCTTACCGTTAGACAACTTGCCGGATTCGGACGGTTTCCTTATTCTAAGGGAAGATTAACGGATGAGGATGAAGCTATTATTTCTAAATATATTGATTTTCTAGACTTAACTGATCTGGAAAATAGATATTTAGATGAGCTTTCTGGTGGTCAAAGGCAAAGAGCTTATGTCGCCATGGTTTTGTGTCAGGAGACGGAATATGTACTTTTGGACGAGCCTTTGAACAATCTGGATGTTGCGCGTTCTGTTCGGATGATGGAGCATTTGAGATATGCCGCTAATGAATTCGGAAGAACCATTCTGACGGTGATGCATGATATCAATTTTGCCGCCAAATATTCGGATCGAATATGTGCCATGAAAGATGGCCAAATCGCCGCTTTTGGAACCGTAGAAGAAGTGATGGACCCTGAAATTTTAACAGATATTTTTGAAACGAAAATTGAAATTATCGATGGTCCGTATGGACCGATAGCGATCTATTAACCACAAGATTTAATGAAAAGTTGTTTGTTAAAATGGTCTTCAGAAAGTAGAGTGATTATTCACTCTGCTTTTTTTTATTCAATACCGAGCATCTTCCTGCAAAATTTTCTTTCTTGTTCAAAAGGTATTTTCACTCACAGAGCGTTATTTTGGATATGGAAAGCGATTTTGCATGCCATAAATTGGCTTGAGGGTTCCAGATAGTGTAATCTGGAGATTATGAAAACCCATTTGAACGAGAAGGGATCGGGATGATTGAATGACGCAAAAAATCTATTATGACTCTGCTTACACAAGAGAGTGGCATACAACGATTACAGGCAGAGTGGACAAGGAAGAAGGCGTATATATCACGCTGGCGGAGACTGCTTTTTACCCGCATGGTGGCGGACAGCCTTGTGACCTGGGGCAAATTGGCGGCATCGCTGTTCTGGATGTGAACATCGAAGATGGCGAGGTATGGCATAAGCTGGAACGCGCCCCTGAACAGACTGAAGTACAATGTGAGATTGACTGGGAGCGAAGATTCGATCATATGCAGCAGCATACGGGTCAACATTTGTTATCGGCAATCACGCTGAAGTTGACTGAAGCGATGACGCTCAGTTTCCATCTTGGAACGGAGTATGACACGATTGATGTGGCGGCGGCTGAACTGGGAGCGGATCAATGGACTGCCATTGAACAAGAGGTGAATCGCCAGATCTATCGTAATGCTCGTATCAACACTTCATGGGTTACAGCAGAAGAGGCGGCACAATTGCCACTGGTGAAGCAGCCTACGGTAACGGAAGACATTCGCATTGTCGAGATCGAGGGTGTGGAGTATAACGCCTGCGGCGGAACGCATGTGTCGGCGACAGGTGAGATCGGGATCATCAAACTGCTGAAAACCGAAAAAGTGAAGGGCGGCACCCGCATTTATTTCAAATGTGGAACAAGAGCGCTGAATGAATTCACATCCACACAAAACGTGCTCAATAGCATCATGGTTAAATTAAAGACAAGCAAGGACGAATTGTTGGAGCGCATTGAGAAAATGGAGCAGGAGCAAAAACAGCTGCAAACCGAGCTGAATGCAGTGAAAACAACCAATGATGCCTATTATGCGGAGGAACTTCTGGCTGCTCGGCAAGGGCTGGTGATTGCTCAAGTCTTTGAAGACAAATCGCTCAAGGATATGCAGAGCCTGGCAACCAAGCTGACGGCAGACCATGAGGGGCTTGTACTGTTCGCCAGCATCTCGGAGGCCAAAGTCGTTCTCGCACAGAACGGACAGCCGCCTGAATGGGCGTGTGGACCTTTCTTCAAAGGCAATCTTGGAGCCTACCAGGGCAAAGGTGGCGGCAGTGAAAAGATGGCTCAAGCAGGCTTTGCCAGCAGTGAAGATGCGCTCGCCTTTTATGAATTCACCAAGGACCAGTTGGGACATCACTGATTCGCATTTTCCTCTATGAGACACGCAGGTATTGAAATATGAGTAAGGGACAAGCACGTCACATTGTGGCGTGCTTTTTTTGCAGTGGATAGATGTGTTTTTATGAACTGATCTATTTTGAACTTGTAAGTTCTCGTAATTTGAGATAAAATCACATTTAGTTAGATAATCTAATTATATAACGAGTATTGGCGGAGGTCACGATGAAAGGAAAAAATAACAGGGAACATACAACAGAACCACTCCCTAAGTTGGGGCCTGAACCCTATGTAGAACTGATGCAAAAGACGGCAACGAAAGGTACGGATCAAAAGTTAGCTTATATAGGTTTGCTCTCACTTTGGTTTGGCGATAACATACTGGATGTCATGGATCTGAATCTGGATCAGTATGATATTACCGAGAGCAAGTTTGATCTGTTACTACTCTTAACCCTGCATGAGGGGAACACGCAAGTGACGCCATCGACATTGGCAGAACGTCTCGGTATTCGCAGGGCATCTGTCACAGCATTGCTGGATTGGTTGGAAAAAAGGAACTGGATTATTCGGGAATCAAGTGCCCGGGATCGTCGTAGTGTTCATGTACGCATCTCACCAGAAGGTAGGGACTTGGTAGAAAAAGTGTTACCTTCGTTCTGGTCCACCTGTGAATCCCTCGTGGAGGACCTGGAGCCGGATGAAAGGGACGTATTGGAGAAGGTTTTATTAAAATTAAATACAAACATAGAGAAGAGGCTGGGTATGGGGAGATAAATTTTTTTGGATATATAATTAGATTATCTAACTAAAATGATTGATACTAAAGTTTATAGAGGTGTACGATGTCGAAATTAATGCAAACTGGAGCTATCTCCAGAAATTATCTCATCATGACTATTATTTTATGTTGGTCCGGTCTGGTCGTCATGTCCAGTCTATATGTTACAGTTCCGCTCATCCCCGTGTTTGCTGATCAATTTGGAATAACACCAACCCAGGCTTCGGGCGCGGGCAGTATATTTTCGCTAGGGTTTGCAGTAGGGTGTTTAATGTATGGCGCGATATCTGACAAGTATGGATGTAAAAGAGTGATTTTGATCGGCATGCTCATATTATCGTTCGTTTCATTCATGCTGGGTCTGGTACATTCTTTTGCCTGGATTATTGTGTTGAGGGGAATACAGGGGGCAGCTGCGGCCACTTTTTCTCCGGTTGCATTGGCGTATGCTGTGGAGATGTATCCGGCGAATCGTAGAGTGACGGCGATCGGATTCATCAGTACCGGATTTCTGGTAGCTGGCATTGTAGGCCAAATCATTAGCAGCATAATAAGTCAGCAATACGGGTGGAACACACTATTTGTTTGCTGGCTGTTGTGTACTTGATAACTTCATTGGTAGTCTGGTTACTGTTGCCGCGGGATGAGATCAAACGAGGAAAAGACACTTCGATCTGGGAATCTCTTCTACAGATCGGCACTGTACTGAAACAGCCCAAATTACGGTTGAGCTACGTGGTGGCTCTGGTTCTGCTGATGTCCTTTGTCAGCATGTATAGTGTCCTTGGTAGTTATTTGAGCGGGCCTGAATTTGGATTAAGTGCGCAGCAGATTTTGTACGTTCGTGCAGCAGGTATACTGGGCATGCTTGTTTCGCCTTTTGCAGGGAAATTAACTCAGCGACTCGGTGTACGTTCGGTTCTACGATTAGGACTTACAATGGCGGTGGTTGGACTCGCATGTATGGGCTTCTTCACCAACTTATCTTTGCTTATCCTAATGAGTTTACTTTTTGTGACCGGGATCGCTGTGTCGGTTCCTTCTTTGGTAGCTTTGGTGGGTGAGCTTGGAGGTAAGTCACGGGGAATTGCGGTTTCAGTGTATACGTTTATTCTGTTTGCCGGTACAAGTATTGCACCAATCCTCTCCATTCAATTCATGCGAAGCGGCAGTTATCTGCTCACGTTTCTGATGCTTTCTCTTGTCTTGGTAATCGGGCTGACGGCAGCCTGTTTTATAGGGAAAGGGACGACGGAAGCAACTCAGGAACGGATAACATCCTAATTGACTATCCGTTCTCTAAATGGAGGCCAATTCCTACTATGATATACTCCAATGATAGCCACTACATGCAGAGGGGGTACCTATAGATGACAGAACGAATTCCGTGTATACGGGAAGGGTGTGCAAATACCATTTTACCAGCAACAGCGTTGAAAACGGGTGGTTATTGCATGCCTTGCAAACAGGTGATGGAGCGTGAGGAGCGCCAGAGATACATTGAAACACATCGGCGTGATGTGAACTTGTATGCGGGTATCACAGACCCGGTAAAAGTTTTGAAAATCATGCACGAACCTCAGGTTCGTGATCCACTAATTCGTTATACACCCTATGAACAATCCGAGGAACAGGTATATCTATCTTTGTCTGTAGAGCAACAAGATCAGATGAAGGATTACGCGATGCAACGGATTCGTACAGGTGATGAAGATACGGGCAAAGACATTCTGGTATATCTGGTCTGCTACCATGATATATCGTTGACTGCCGAAATTTCTGAGCTGCTGGAACAGGAGATCTATTATCCTGCCATTTTGTATAAAAGCGCCTCGGGTGAGGCGCGTGATCGGCTCTTGCAGCAGGTGAACACCGATGATGAGAATCGGAACCACATATTGCTCATGCTGGCCTATATCGGTGATGATGTTGTTGTGCAGCAGTTCCGGCAGTGGAGACAATCTCCGCCATCTTGGGCGAGCGAATTGTACGTGGCACCTGAGCATTACACCACTGAAGCTGGTTGGGAGCTTACAAAAGACGGGCAGCGCAGGGAATTATTCATCACCCCAAGTTATTCACTCTATAAAGTAAAAGAGAATGAAGGAGCTAACGTGGAGTTAACCGGAAATTCACTCTCGATGCTGAACCCTAGTAACAATGGCTGTCCATGGTGTGGTAGTGCGTTAACCACCTTAATTAGTCTGGATGTGAAGCATCCAGCTCTGAAGGACGTTTCTTGGCACACCCAGCAACTTCACATACAGACTTGCGTGATATGTAGCAGTTACGGTGTAGTTTACATGGAGATGGATGCAGCAGGAGAACCGTTATGGAGTTCACATAATGTTATGCCTATGGGAATGGACGAGATTGACCTGGACGACTATGGTAAACTTGCACAGGATGCGGGTCGTCAGTTTCAGATTGCGACTTCATCACGTCATGCATTCCATGCCAGTGAGTGGGCGATGGAGCCATCGCTATCTCAGGTCGGCGGACATCCGGGATGGGTTCAGGATGCGGATTATCCAACATGTCCGAGCTGTTCCACGAGAATGAAAGCCGTCGCACAACTGGATTGGGGCGAGGTTGAGGAGCATGGTGAGGGCATGTATTACATGTTCGTATGTGAGCCGTGTCAGATGACCGCCGTATCCTACCAGCAATCTTGATGGTGGAAGCTAGTATAAAACATTATAAGCAATTATAAGCAGTCATCTTATTAGTAATATAACAGGGCTATTCAGGTTGGAATGACAGTAGTAGACAGACAAAAAACAAAGGGGCATCCCATAGTTCTTAAACTTCATGGGATGCCCTCTTGCCCTGCACAGGATGGATGGTGGCTTTCTTTGCTACAGTTAGCCGGTTATGTTATTCAGTCACCAGAGAAACGTTGGATTGGTTTTTTATCTCCGTGCAGAGGCAACTTGTCGTACTAACACAGTCTAACGAACCTAGCACGTCTTATTGGGCGATTTTGCAGCAGTATAGAATTCTAACGAATCGTATCCACTTTATTTCTCCCATTGGCAGGGTTTTTCGAAGAAAATCGGAGGTTCTGACGGTAATAAGACTGCTGAGATTCGTTAGAATTTCATATGTTTGTTTTAATGCGAAATAAGGTGTGTCC
>NZ_JAPDOE010000015.1 GCF_026013365.1 Paenibacillus sp. LS1 | reverse complement strand
TAATATTAAGGCCCGTTGGTCAAGGGGTTAAGACACCTCCCTTTCACGGAGGTAACAGGGGTTCGAATCCCCTACGGGTCATAATAACTTCAAAAAAAGAAGTTGATTTTTACAACAAGATTATGGTATGATCATAAATGTGTTGTTCGGAGGCTTAGCTCAGCTGGGAGAGCATCTGCCTTACAAGCAGAGGGTCGGGGGTTCGATCCCCTCAGCCTCCACCATATAACTTTTATAACGACGCGGGGTGGAGCAGCCCGGTAGCTCGTCGGGCTCATAACCCGAAGGCCGCAGGTTCAAATCCTGCCCCCGCAATTATACTTTCCTTTGAGAAAGTGACTTGGAACCGTGGTGTAGTTGGCCTAACATGCCTGCCTGTCACGCAGGAGATCGCGGGTTCGAATCCCGTCGGTTCCGCCATTTAATCTTTACATGAGGCAAACTGTTCACTACATCTGCTGTATGGCACTGATGCCCTATATAAAGTGTAAGGAAATGAGATTAGACTTTATTATGGCTCGGTAGCTCAGTCGGTAGAGCAGAGGACTGAAAATCCTCGTGTCGGCGGTTCGATTCCGTCCCGAGCCACCATTTTCAAAACAATTTAATATGCCGGTGTAGCTCAACTGGTAGAGCAACTGACTTGTAATCAGTAGGTTGGGGGTTCAAGTCCTCTCGCCGGCACCATGTAATCCTGGAGGATTAGCGAAGTGGCCAAACGCATCAGACTGTAAATCTGCTCCCGTACGGGTTCGGTGGTTCGAATCCATCATCCTCCACCAGTTTTTAGGGGCATAGTTTAAAGGTAGAACAACGGTCTCCAAAACCGTTGGTGTGGGTTCAATTCCTGCTGCCCCTGCCAATTAATTTTTTAGAAACATAACCTTTTGTGGCGGTCGTGGCGAAGTGGTTAACGCACCGGTTTGTGGATCCGGCATTCGGGGGTTCAATTCCCCTCGATCGCCCCTTTGTTTTTTCATTTTTTATTGGGGATTAGCCAAGCGGTAAGGCAACGGACTTTGACTCCGTCATGCATAGGTTCAAATCCTATATCCCCAGCCATTATGCGGACGTGGCTCAGCGGTAGAGCATCGCCTTGCCAAGGCGAGGGTCGCGGGTTCGATTCCCGTCGTCCGCTCCAAAATATGGCGCCATAGCCAAGTGGTAAGGCACAGCTCTGCAAAAGCTTTATCCCCAGTTCGAATCTGGGTGGCGCCTCCAGTATATGCCGGCGTGGCGGAATGGCAGACGCGCTCGACTCAAAATCGAGTGGGAAACCGTGGAGGTTCGAGTCCTCTCGCCGGTATATTGAATAGCCCTACAGATTGCATAAGCAATCTGTAGGGCTATTTTTATTTTATGACGGATTGTCAAACCAAGTGCGACAGTTCTTCTGCGAAAGATTCGTGAGCGGTCTTCCAACCCAAGCATTTTCGTGGTCTGTGATTTATTAGGTCGAGTGAATGAGCGAGATCATCATCATATACCCTCGCGAGATCGGTACCTTTAGGGAAAAACTCTCGAAGTAATCCATTCGCATTCTCGTTGGAACCGCGTTGCCAGGATGAATACGGATCGGCAAAATAAACGTGTAGGTTATGGGTGGCTTCCAGATGGGCGTAGCATGCAAATTCCTTGCCTCGGTCAGCCGTGGCTGTGAGGAAGGTTCCCGTGGGATACTGTGAGATCGCTACACCGAGCGCAATCTCCATCGACAAAGCGGTGCGATCAGGCATGAGAACAGCGTTATATAGACGTGTCTTGCGTTCAATCAACGTCGCTACGCAGCCTTTACTTCTCCCACGACCCGATACAACGGTATCCAACTCCCAGTGCCCAAATGTTTCACGGGAACGGACTTCTTTTGGGCGATCTGAAATCGTCCTTCCAATGGCGAATTTGCCGCGCGTTTCTGCGGGTTTCTGACGCTTCCCCTTATGCCGAAGAACCTGTAATATGCCTCGAACCAGGCGCCCTGAATAGATCCAGCGATAGATGGTTTTGAAAGAGACTGCATGCCGCCCTTCGATACGGAAACGTTCGGTGATTTGTTCCGGAGACCACGTTGCCTCCAATTTTTCCTCCAGTGAAGCAGCCAAGGCATCGGACCAACTCCCTGGAGAGACCGAAGCCTTACGACGCTCCTCATAAGCATGCTGAGCTTGTTCTGCCTGATACGGATGTGATGAAGTCACCCGATCTAACTCACGACAAATCGTCGATGGATGCCTACCCAGTTCTTTCGCAATGGCTCTTGAGCTTCTACCTTGTCTGTGGAGGACTTCTAGCTTGCTACGTTCAATTATGCTAAGATGTCTGTAGCTCATGGTTGGATTCTCCTTGTGTGAATGGTGTTGTGGTGACTTCATTCTACACGAATCCGGCCATGGGCCATTTTTTATTTATTTCCAGTAGGTGTCGCACTTCATATTACAATTCGTCTTATAAGAAATGATTTTGAATAGTAAGGAAAGCTGTACTTAATAAAAGATTGACGTATGTTTACAATAAGTATATTGTAGATAAGTAAAGTCTTTAATATAGAGGAGTGAAGCAGAGTGACTAATGAAAAAAATCTATCGGATACCGATCTGTTATTTAACCTTTCTGTGTGGGAAGAGGCATGGAAGAATCGTCCGAGAAGTTCAAAATATAAGAAAAAAAGCGCACCATTTAATACAGAAGAAGCATTTGAGCGGTGGGCCAGAGATTATCATGCACAGTCGTTCACTGAAGAAGGAAAGCAGCGTTCTGAGCGTATTATGGGCTGGATTGAGAACCAGGGGGTTGAGTTCGCGGGTTTATCCATTTTGGACATTGGAGCCGCTTCAGGCATATTCACTATTCCTTTTGCAGAAAAGGGGGCAAGTGTAACCGCAGTTGAGCCTTCTGAGTTACTTGTCTCCCTTATGAAAGAAACCATACCTTCAGCTCTGGAATCCAATATCGAAATCGTAAATGAACGATATGAGGAAATCTCTATTCAGGATAAAGGCTGGGAGAAGAAATATGACTTTGCATTTGCATCCATGTGTCCGGCGATGTCGGATTGGGAAACGATTGAGATGGCGATCAACTGTGCTCGTAAGTATGTGTATATAAGCACTATGGCGGGACAAAAGGAACACACATTAATGGATGAACTTAAGGATGTACTGGGTGTAACTTCTTCATATAAGGCTGGTGATATGGGATATATTCAACAGTTGCTGTATTTGAAGGGTTATTCATACACCATGATCATTACGAGAGAAGTTAACTCATTTGAAGTACCAATGGAAGAGATTATTGAGAAGCTGCCAGAGTGGCTTAATACGTATGAGCTACCAACAGATGAAGCTTCCCTCAGACTGGCTGAGAAGTACATCCGGGATACATACAAGGAGAGTACGGTGACCTTCTCACGCGGAGCAAGGTTTGGTAAAATTCTGATTCAACTGGAACAGCCGAATATGAAAACAGTCCTCACCAAAGATAAGCGATAAATCGTATAAGCTTGTTACTCTTGTTCTATGGATGATCAGGAAACGAGGGGACAACGTAGCCTTATGTCTGAGATGGCACAAGCTAGCATCATACCCCCGCGCAAAAAGAAACACATGTGAAACATATGAAGTTAGGATTGCAGAAGTGAAGTTGTAAGTGAAGGGGGAGCAGGTTATGTGCTCCCTCTTTTTTGAAGACACTAATTCATCGACCACTTTGAACCAAACCCTCGTTTATTTAGAGATGTTCGAGATAACGGAAAACAAACACATACCTAGTTTTCAGAGAATGATCTCTTAAGCATATTCCCTGATATTTCAGTTGGTAGAGCACTCGACGGTTAATCGAGTTGTCACAGGTCCGAGTCTTGTTCGGGGAGCCATATGGAGAGGTATCCGAGCTGGCCGAAGGAGTACGACTTACAATCGTGCTCCTTTTCTACTTCCTATTGGATACTTCTGTTTTCTGCTTACGTTCCCGGTACTGGCCTGGGGTGATTCCTTCCCATTTACGAAATGATCGGATGAAATTTTGCGGATTGTTGTACCGAAGTCGTGCTGCGATATCTTTTACCGTCAGATCACTTTCGTCCAGCCATTTTTTAGCGATGTTGAAACGGTACTTGGTCAGGTATTCACTAAATGCACAGCCTGTCTCTTTGCGAAAAACACTGCTTAAGTAGTTGGCATTGTAGTGAAGCTTCATAGCACATTCTTCAAGCGTCAGATCCTTATCATAATCTTGATGAATCATGGCAATCATTTTCTCAGATATATGTTGATACTGGGCATACTGTCTCGCTTTAAAAACCCGGATGATAGGCAAGATGACTTGATGGTTAAACCAATCCTCAACTTCAGCCGCGTACTGCAAACCATGAAGTTCATGAAACATTGATCCATGGCCTTGGGAGATCTGTCCGAGTCGTATTCCGGATTCCTGAGTCATTTGCAAAATATGCGTCAGCAGCCTCGTGAGGGCTACCTGATATTCCTCTGGTGTACACTCCATACCAAAGATCACTTCGAGCAGTTGTTGCAGAAGAGCAGAGGCCTGAACTTCCTCCGCACTTTGAATAGCTTGGATCAACGAATATTCCAAAGATTCCGGGTAGGTCATGGACCAAGCGGGAGCGCAATGATCGATGTTCTCATATTGAAAGATGATGCCTGTCCCCAACTTCATCCGATGCTTCAATGCTTCCATGGCTTCTGTGTAAGCCTGGGGGATCTGATATAGGGAGTTGTGCGGCTGGCTGAAGCCTATACTGACCTGAAGAGTTAGAATCTTATCAATCTGTTGTTGTAACTGATCTGTTAATACATATAGCTGCTGTGAAAAAACAAAATGATCCTGTTCAACGGTGCCAAACACCGTGACTACTGTATGTTCCAACACAACCGGAAGCAGTTGTTGGTTATGCAC
Organism: Paenibacillus sp. LS1; assembly: GCF_026013365.1. Taxonomy (GTDB): domain Bacteria; phylum Bacillota; class Bacilli; order Paenibacillales; family Paenibacillaceae; genus Paenibacillus. The sequence goes on along the minus strand of NZ_JAPDOE010000015.1, from coordinate 104,945 downwards.
AACCGTCTCCTCCAATATATTTTGAATAGCGAACAACAAAAGGTCACGATCATTAGCAGTATACTTTGTATGATTAACGAGATCGGCCTGAATTGTAATAACAGCAATTTGTTGCCATTCATTGACCTGACGCGTATAGCCGTATTCATTCAGAGTATCAGGAAGAGTATGAAAAGGGCTCTTTCCCTGGAACAGATTCATCATAAAATGAGTGCGAATCTGCAACAGATGCATATTTAGCGTGTTCTCCAGTTGAGAGCGAGAGGCAGATAATTGTGAGACACTTGCTCTAATCTGTTCGAATTCATCATGTAGCTGTGGTGATTGCTGAGCGAGAGTACTCCCCTCTTTGGACAGGCGGTTGTCACCAAGTTGGGTTAAAAGTGTACGGATCGGAATATGCATTCGTTTGGAGCCGAACCATGCGAGCAGTAATGAAAGCAAAAGCAACAAGATACTGATATACAAGGTGTGTAATCCGATATCGATATATTCCTGTGTCAGAATGTTGGTAGGTGAGATTAAAACATAAGTCCATCCTTTTAAGGTAGAAGGGCTGTACGTCAGGGAATAATGTGTATCGGCGATCTTAACTTCTCGTTTTTCAAAACCTGTTGAAAATGTAATGGGTGATAGTTTGGTTATGTTGGCTTCTGTATCCCGATCCTGTAATCCAATGGCAGACAATGGTTGTCCAATATATACGGGATCGGGATGCACCAAGATACGTTGTTCCCGATTCAAAATGATCAGTCCAGAGGCAGCATTGCCTATGGAGGCTTCTCCTAGTGTATTTTGCAAAGAGCATGCAGGAATTCCCGCAATCAGGGCAGCATCGGAAGACGTATTCAGATTCGGAATAGATCTCGCAAGGGCAATATGATAAATACAGCCTGTACCGGGTGAACGCTCATCATTACTGAACACCGATGATGGGGAGAGTTGCCATCCAGAGGTTAACGTATCTGATATCAAATCCTTCATGGGAAGAGCCAGTGGGAAATCTGTATTACGATATAATCCGGCATGGTCAATAAGCCAATTCTGAGATTGATTCACCAACGTGATATCCAGCAAAGGTTCCCACGACCTCATATTCTGAAACTCGCTTTGCAGCTTATCGGCAAGTAATGGTCCTTTTCCTTGACGTGAAGAAGAAGCAGACAAGGAACGAAGGGTTACTGGAGATCGAATGGCCTGATCAAGCATATAACTGACAGTAGCGAGTTTGTGTTCTACGTTGGATTGCATTTGTTCCAGCAACTGCCTGTTGGCTTGTGTACGATGCAGTTCAGTTTGGTTCGACGAATAGATAAATGCAGCAATTCCTGTTAACAAAATGGGGAGAGTGCTTAACAGGATCCCGAAGATAATCATTTTATGGAGATAGCTGATGGGTCGCACAGTTTCAGTTCCACTCCTGACATTAGAAATAGTAACACTTTCTATTTTAGTAAACGCTTACATATAGAACAATCTAAATTTTGTTTATTTGGATAAAAAAGTAATTTTATGTTGAGGTAAAAGAGGGTGGAACTGGATTATCGATATGTAATGCTTTTGTTATGAAAAGCTGGAATGCGGCTTCGATTGATTATCCTAAACGGAATCATGAGAAACGAAAGTGAAGAGTGAACGTAAATAGAGACATGAACCTCATTCTCTCTAACGTGCCATATCGGGTGAAGCGGAGCCTGAATAAGGGTAATAGAAGGTATCCGGAGTGCTATTCAGCTTAGAGGGAACGATGGTCTTATATAGGGACAGTCAAAGGTCCAACTAGATCCCCGACCTGAGTCTAGGATGAAAAACCGTCCACGGTCTGTTTTGAAAAGTCGTGGAATCCCCTAGAATAAGGACATAAGGTTAAACAAGAAACACGGAAACAAAAAACAAGAAATAAACGTACAAATGACTCAACACATTAAAACGAACGTATGGAAAGGGCGGTGAACAACAATTATGAGATTGAATAAGGGAAATGGCTGGGCGATTGTATTGATTGCGCTGGGTGCACTACTCCTCTTCGGAAAGTTAACTCCTCTTCTTGGACACTTAATGGGTTATCTGATTCCGGTCCTGATGATTGCACTTGGATACTACGGAGTTAAACGAGGGAATGTGATGCTTGGCTGGATTGTTCTCATCATCGGTATCATCTCACTGATGGGTAAGCTGGCATGGTTGATCGGACCGATCATCGCGATCGGGTTAATCATCTTTGGTATCTCAATGCTAAACAATAACCGCAGTCGTCGTGGTCGTTACTAAGCTTTCACGATTATGAAAAGGAGGGACAGAACATAATGAGTGTATTTCGTCGAATGCGGGATATTACCGTAGCCAATCTGAACGAACATTTGGAGCAAAGTCAGGATCCAGTTAAACTGATTGATCAGTTCCTGGTCTCGACCCGCCAAGACATCGGTGAAGCCGAGAAGCTTCGTCATCAATATGCAAGCCATACCAGACAAATGAAACAACAAGCCGATCAGGCAGCAGGTATGGTGAACAAACGGGAAGAACAGGCTTCCATGGCTCTGAAAGCAGGGGAAGAGCATCTCGCTAAGCTGGCCTTGCAGGAGAAAATCCTCCACGAGGAAAAAATGGAACAGTACAATGAATTGTATGCACAAAGTTATGCGGCATTACAGGAGCTGGATGAACAGATCGACCAGCTGAAGGTTGAATATCAGAATGTATACAGCAAACGCCAATATTACTACGCTCGTATGCAGACGATTCAGTTACAACAACGTATGAACCAGAGAGGCAATCACAACGGTCAGAATGTACCGCGTATGTTTAACCGACTGGATGACCAAGTCTCTGATCTCGAATATGAAGCACAAAGTCTCCGGGATATCCGGCGGATGGGCCAAGATGGTTCAGGAGTGACTGGCAGCATGTCATCCTCCACGCTGGATAAGGAGCTGGAGCGCTTAAGACAGAAATTGAACAATGACAGAAAGGAGTAGTCACATGATGAATAAATTATACCGCTCGGCGCGTAATCGAAGGCTAACAGGTTTGATCGGCGGCATTTCTGAAAATCTCGGATTGAGTACCACGCTGCTACGTATCATCTTCTTCATCAGTATTTTCGCTACGGGAGGTACATCATTGTTGATCTACTTCATCGCTGCGTTGGTGGTACCCAAGGAATCCAATCACGTTGATCCATATGCTTATGATTCCAACGTAAGAGGATACAAGTAAACGAAAGGAGAAAGCACATGAGCAAATTATACCGCTCAACGCGTGACCGGATGTTAACCGGCTTGTGCGGCGGAATTTCCGAAACCATCGGAATGGATTCCACCCTGCTGCGTATCATCTTCGTCATCAGTATCTTCGTAACTGGCGGCACGTCGTTGTTAATATACTTCATTGCAGCACTGGTGGTACCAAAAGAACCGTATCCGCCATATGATCCATATGGCTACGGTCCGGGCCCAGGTCCTGGTCCTGGCAGAGGATACAACAACTATGATCACCAGCCACCAAGAGGTCCTTTTCAAAATAATCACAACCAACAAGGTCCTGGTAACTTCGGTCCCGGCCCTGGATTCAACGGCAGACCTCAATCTGGTCCGCGTTCTTATGACAACAATGCCTACGGAGCAGGAGCACCGCAAGAAAGTGAACTTGATTCCATGATGAAAGATATTGAGAAAAAAGCACTGAAAAAAGAAGTTGAAGAGCTTCGCCAAAAATTATCTCGTTACGAGAAGGGAGAAAAGTAAAATGGGAGTATTTAAACGGATTAAGGATATGACGAAAGCATCGGTAAATGATATGTTGGATAAAGTAGAGGACCCGATTGTAATGTTGAACCAGTACTTGCGTGATATGGAGGCTGAGATTCATGAGGCAGAGGTAACTGTTGCCAAACAAATGGCGAATGAGCGCCGCATGAAACAACGTCTGGATGAAGCGGAGCGTACTTCGGTACAACGTGAATCCCAAGCAGAAGCTGCTCTGGCCAACGGTCAGGAAGAAGTGGCACGCAAATTGCTGGAAGAGAAAATCTACTTTGATCAAAAAATTACGGAGTACAGCGAATTGCATGCACAGTCTGAAGCACAAGCGAAAGATCTGTTGCAACAGTTGCATGACATGAAAGATGAGTTCTACAAAATGCGTAACAAACGTAATGAACTCGTATCCCGTGCACAAATGGCAAAAGCCAAAAAACAAATGTCTTCCATCAACAGCTTGCATTCGATCGAAAGTGGCGGCGCATCATTAGGATTCCACCGCATGGAAGAGAAAATCATGCAACTGGAAGCTGAAGCTGACGTAGCTCGTGCACCTTATCGCAACACATCATCCACGTACACGAATCCTGTAGATGTGGAAAAGCAATTCAAAGTAGACCAGCAGTTGCAAGCCCTCAAAAACAAAATGGGCAGTGGTTCCAAGAATGAAGCGAGCGGAACTTCAAAAGAATAACTGTTCGCTCGGTGGACAATATGATATTCTATAAATCGTGTATAATGTACGGTTAGTAGAACAAAAGTTAAGCCATACAGGACTTTATTGCCTGGTATGGCTTTTCCGTTGATTAAAGAGAAGATTAACTTACAGAGGAGGTGCGGCGGGGATGAATAAAAAGAGTAAGTGGCTTGCAGTTGTTATTATTTTCATTGGTGCAATGATGTTATTGAATCAGAATATTAACTTGCTGACCGCTGCCGCACTGATTCTGTTAACGGTTGGAATGCTTCAAGTCCGCAATGGGGATACTCGCAAAGGTTATCGATATCTTGGCATTGGTGCGGCACTGTTATTGCTGGATAATTTGATGATTGTATTCTTGATTGTACTGGCTTCTTTAGCTTACTTTTATTCTAAAAACAAAAAGATTCATCTGGACGAAGGCGTCATGAAGAAACAGAATTTCATGGCTCGGTACTACTGGGATCAATCATCCTGGACGTTACGCAGTATGAGCCTGTGGCATGCCATGGGTGAGGTTAACGCAGATCTGTCGCTCTCGATCCCTGAGGAGAAACAAACGATTGTGCTGCTGCAAGGGGTTATGGGGAATGTTCGCCTGACACTACCGGAGGATTATGGTGTGGAGATTGAAGCATCGGTTCTTTTCGGCCGGATTAATCTTCTTGGAGAACAAGATAGCGGCATGATGAACAAATTAGTATGGAGAACTCCTGGATATGAGTCCAGTGAACATAAAGCAAAATTTGTCATTTCTTATATTGTTGGCGACCTAAGCATCAGTAATCCGTAGTAAAATAGATGAAGAGAAGGAGGAGACCCCGATGAAGACAAAACGACATACCGATATGGTAACCCGAAGTATGGGTGAAGGGATCCTCCTGGTTTTCATTGTGCTCGCTGTTATTTTGTATGTATTGTATACATATGGTTATCTTGCTCCGTTTGCTGGCTGGCGGCATCTGATTCAATCGGGTCTGGCTCTATTGCTGCTCCTGACTGGGATTGGTGCGGTCTTTGGGTTCTATCAGAGTTACCGGGTCAAGCGCAGGCTTGAACTGCTGCGGGAAACGCTCCTGCAGTGGGAGAAGGGTTCTCTGTCACGTACTGTACCTGATCTGGGTGTAGATGATGTTGGTCGCTTGAGTGAGCAACTCGGACGAATCGGCAAAAAGTGGGAAGATCAGGTATCCTCGCTCCAGCGATTGTCTACCCATAATGCACAGCTTGCCGAACAAGCCAGAATTACGGCTATTGTGGAAGAGCGGCAGAGGCTGGCACGAGAACTGCATGATGCGGTATCCCAGCAATTGTTTGCGATATCCATGACAGCAACGGCCGTTGGACGGAAGATGGAGAAGGATTTTGAACGTGCTCAGCGGCAGGTGGCTCTAATTGAGGAAATGGCCTCGGTAGCACAGTCCGAGATGCGTGCGTTACTGTTACATCTGCGGCCAGTCTATCTGGAGGGTAAACATCTCGAACAAGGTCTGCGTGATCTGGTGATGGAACTGAAAACGAAAGTACCCATGGACATTGTACTCGAAATAGACGAAGACATTGACCTGATCAAAGGCATCGAGAATCATCTGTTCCGGATCGTTCAGGAGGCTATGTCTAATACGTTACGGCATGCGAAAGCTGAGAAAATGGAGATACGGCTCCAGCGCCGTACAGATGCGATTCGGGTACTGATTCGTGATGATGGGCAAGGCTTCGATCTGGATGAGAATAAACAGGCTTCCTACGGTCTGGCTAACATGCGTGAACGTGTTACAGAGATTGGCGGGGCCATACAATTTGTAACAGCGCCAGGTAAGGGGACGCGGATTGAGATTACGATACCTTTGATGAGCGATGAAAGCGAGGAAGAACATGTCAATGGAACCGGAAGTCGAAACGGAGACGGAAACGTCGATCAAAGTATTGCTCGTGGATGATCATGAGATGGTACGTATTGGTCTAGCTGCAGTACTGGATACCGAAGATGGAATTGAAGTTGTTGGTGAAGCAGGTAGTGGAGAGGAAGGCATTCGGCTTGCACAGGAATATAAGCCTGATGTGGTTCTGATGGACTTGGTCATGGAAGGCATGGATGGCATTGAGGCTACTCGTCAGGTACTCAAAATGTATCCGGAGTGCAAAGTCATCGTATTGACCAGTTATCTGGATGATGAAAAAATGTACCCTGTCATTGAAGCTGGCGCATTCAGTTATCTGTTAAAAACATCAAGAGCCAATGAAGTGGCAGATGCAATTCGCGCAGCCGCTCGCGGACAATCCGTTCTGGAGTCACAGGTGGCTTCCAAAATGATGAATCGATTCCGGCAGCCACAGGCAGCAGCTCCTTTGCATGATGAATTGACGGATCGGGAAATGGATGTACTCCGATTGCTGGCTAAAGGCAAATCGAATCAGGACATTGCTGATGATCTGATCATTGGTATCAAGACAGTCAAGTTTCATGTTACAAACTTACTCGCAAAATTGGGTGTAGACGACCGAACACAGGCCGCGATCTATGCTTATAAAAACGGACTCGCAGAGTAAGAAGAATCATATGCAATATCATAATCAAGCCAAAGAACCGTGCTTTCATGTGCGGAAGTTATAGATAAGAGATGATTTATATATAAGTGCATGTTCAAAAAGGTCGGTTTTCAGTACCAAGAAGATGGGATAAAGCTAGAAATGGAGTAGCGGAGCGTAGATCGAGCTACGTGAGCAACGGACATTTCGGCTGAATTCCATATTCGATGTTGAGGATGCCGCTAGGCACCCTTCGTAATCAAAAGCGGACTTTTTGAACAACCTCTATAAGTATGAATGGAAAGCTCTGATCTGCCATGCAAGTGGTGGGTGGGGCTTTTTTTGCTGTGTTTAGAAGAAGTATAGCAAATATGCGAAAGGGGCATGCTGTTGATAGATTCATAGAATGCAAGAAAGAAGCGGGGGATTCAAATGTTAAATCGTTGGATGACAGCAGGTATCTTGGCAATAGCTATCATAATTCTTATTGGTGTGACACAGGTATACGCAGAGAAGAACGAATCGAAAGCAGCTCAACTGGAACAGTTAATCGACACTGCTGACAGCGTGATTGATAATGTGGATCGTATGGTGATTAAATGGCAAGGAGAAGGCAAGGGAGATGCACAAGCGCAGGCCGTGTTACTGGCTGGTCACTTAGGGCTGGAACAACCGGTACGGGTACGCCAGGCAGGTCATGATGTGTACCGCAGTGAAGTGGTTGTCGACATGGCTAATGGAGGTGTAGGCTTGTTGGTCAATGTCGTCGATACAGGTGACAATGGTTACTATGCCATCGTACAAATTTCAGGGGATGCACACACGGATCGGAATACATTAATGACATTACATGAACAGGTCGATCAGCTGCTTGTAGACTCAGGGATGAAGGCAAGTTGGAATATGTCTGTACAAGGTATGGCAGCTAATGCTACTGGATTTGATGCGAGTCAGCAGTTAGCACTCATCGAGAAAGACCTGTCCAAAAATGTGGATCTTGCCTCCGTTGAACTTTATATAGATGTAGCCAGTGCTAGTGTTTCTTATGAGGCATCTGACCTGCCATTGTCGATTAAGAGTGGCTCGCACATGTTGAATATGCAGCTCGCAGTTCACCAGGTTGGTGAACAAGGGAACAATCGAATCACGGTAGGTTTCCCCGTTATAACTATTGAGTATTGAGGGATGGATTTTCTAAGAATATGGACGGAATGTTGAGAATCTTTATCAGAAAAATGAGTGTGAAATAGTGCATCCGTTCAGTTGATATGCTAAAATGGCATCACATCCAAGAAGGAACTTGCTGGTAATTGACGGTTGTATGTCGTGCATATATAACACCATTACATAGCTCGGGGAGAGCGTGAAGCTTATCTTCCCGGAAGAAAGAGGAGCCCATGGTCGAAAAACAATCGCAAGATGAAGTACAGACACCAGGCGCAGTATTTTTCATTTTTGGAGCAACGGGAGATTTGGCCCGCCGGAAGCTGTTTCCGGCCATCTACAGTCTTTACCGCGAAGGCAAGCTTGCCGAAGACTTTGCGGTTATTGGCGTAGCTCGTCGTCCGAGGTCCCCAGAAGAATTCCGGGAAGACATCTATGAATCCATTAAAGAATTCTGCCGCTATCCAGCGGGGGAACCTGATGAGTGGAACGCTTTTGTCGATCATTTTGAATACAAAGCACTGGATATCAATAATGTGGAAGGGTTTAAAGAGCTGCGTGCGCAGACGGAGAATCTGGAAGCGAAGTTTAACACGCCGGGTAATCGGTTGTTCTATCTGGCGCTGGCACCGGAGTTGTTTGGCAGTGTCTCGTACAGTTTGCGGGACGGCGGTATGCTGGAAAGTCAGGGCTGGAACCGATTGGTGATTGAAAAACCATTTGGTTATGATCTGCAATCCGCCGAACATCTGAATGAACAGATTCGTGAAGTGTTCCGTGAAGAGGAAATCTATCGGATTGACCATTATCTGGGCAAGGAAATGGTGCAAAATATCGAAGTGATTCGCTTTGGGAATGCTTTTTTCGAACCGCTCTGGAACAACAAACATATTGCCAACGTTCAGATTACGCTGGGTGAGACGGTAGGCGTGGAAGAACGTGGCGGTTATTATGATCACTCTGGCGCACTGCGTGACATGGGGCAAAACCATATGCTTCAGATGCTGACGATGATTGCGATGGAGCCACCGAGTCGCCTATTTCCGGAGGATATTCGGGATGAAAAGGTGAAGGTATTACGTTCATTGCGGGCATTCACTTCGGATGAAGAAGTAAGCAATAACGTTGTGCGAGGACAGTATTCCGAAGGGGAGTACCGAGGCAAGCAGCTTCCCGGTTACCGTCAGGAAGACAAGGTTGACCCGGATTCGAATACGGAGACGTATTTTGCCGCACGTGTATTCGTGGATAATTTCCGCTGGGCGGGTGTGCCATTCTACATTCGGACAGGCAAGCGTCTTCCGGTGAAAACGACCGAGATCGTAGTTGAGTTCAAGTCGATGCCAAACAACGTATACCTTGGAAAAAAGTATAAATTGGAACCGAATCTGCTGGTCATTCGGGTGAATCCGATGGAAGGCATATATATCAAAATTAATGCCAAGAAACCAGGCTCAGATTCCGAGATTCAGCCGCTCGCGATGGATTTCTGTCAGAGCTGCATGATTGGAATCAACTCACCTGAAGCGTATGAACGTTTGCTGCACGATGCAGCAGAAGGGGATTCTACGTACTTTACCCGTTGGGATGAAGTGGCGACAGCCTGGTCTTTTGTGGATCGAATTGCAGCAGCCTGGGGACAGAATCAGGGAGAGCTTAATCCGTATCCGGCTGGAACCTGGGGGCCAGAAGCGACAGATAAGCTGCTGGAGCAGGATGGATTCCACTGGTGGCCGGTGAATGGTCAGGACGAAGACCGTGTGATCTGGCAAGTCAACAATTAATGTAATTCATTCATAAGATGGATTGATGATTAAAGAGGCTTGGAAAGAACGCGGATGAAGCGAACTTTCCGGGCTTCTTTTGCTGTGAAAAGATTGGGGAATGCGACTGGAGAAATATATTTAAATTAAGTTATTGACAAAAAGTAAGTATATAACTTATACTCAACACAAGAGATAAAGAGTTACGCAAATGACCAACTTAACCCGATGAACTTTTCGGATAAGTGCACGATTCATGAGATGAAATGTGAAACAGGTGAAGGGGTTTCAAAACGATATCATGGAGAAAAAAAATTAGCATAATATCTTTAATCTAAGAATACTATTTTGTATATATTGAATGGAGGAAAAGAAAATGATGTTGGATTTAGGGTTGTTGTTGATTCGTTTGGTGATTGGATTGTCGTTCATGGCGCACGGGGCACAAAAGCTGTTTGGATGGTTCGGAGGTTACGGGATCAAGGGTACTGGCGGCTGGTTTGAGTCGATGGGTATGAAACCCGGTGCATTGGTGGCGTTACTGGCTGGACTCGCTGAGTTCGGGGGCGGACTGTTGCTGGCTCTGGGTCTGCTCACACCGGTAGGTGGCATTCTAATTGCGCTGACGATGGTCATTGCCATTGTGAAAGTCCATGGAGCGAACGGATACTGGTCCACGCAGAACGGATTTGAATATAATCTCGCGATTCTCGTTGTTGGTGTAGCACTTGCCCTGACGGGTGGCGGACAATACGCGCTGGATGCATTGATTTTCTAAACTCGATAACGAGAAATGAATGAGGAGTACCTGGATGCCATGATTATGGCTGAAGGGTGCTTTTTTTTGCAAATGAAAAGAGAAGAATCTGCTGTAGTAATCGGTTATTTTCGGTACAGATTATGGTACAATAGGAGAGTTGGGTTAAGAAGCAGTTCACGGTATGCATGAAAGCACAGATTTGAGGAGGATGAACTCCATTGTAAATGTGTAAAATTAATCTAGTGTGTAAATAGCTAGTACGTAAAAACTCGTGTACAATCAACCGGCCTCGCCGGATTGCATAAAGATTGAATGATGGACCGGCCATGCCGGATTAACGTGAATGAACGGACGAAAGGGATTAAACCTATGAGCAAAGCTGCAAATGATATTCTTCAACAGGAAGTGGACAAACGCCGGACGTTTGCCATTATCTCTCACCCGGATGCGGGTAAAACTACATTAACCGAGAAACTGTTGCTGTTCGGGGGCGCGATTCGCCTTGCGGGAACGGTAAAAGCTCGGAAAGCCAGCAAGCACGCAACAAGTGACTGGATGGAAATTGAGAAACAACGGGGGATCTCGGTTACGTCTTCCGTTATGCAATTTGATTATCTGGATCACCGCGTCAACATTCTGGATACACCGGGTCACCAGGATTTCAGTGAAGATACGTATCGTACACTGACGGCTGCCGATAGCGCGGTAATGTTGATTGACGTGGCAAAAGGTGTCGAGGCACAAACGATCAAGTTGTTCCAGGTGTGTGCGAAGCGTGGCATTCCAATCTTTACGTTCATCAACAAACTCGACCGTGAGGGTAAAAGTCCATTCGACCTGATGGAAGAACTTGAAAATGTACTGGGTATTCGTTCGGTTCCAATGAACTGGCCTATTGGTACAGGTCGCGAGCTGTGTGGTGTCTATGATCGGATGAAAAATCAGGTGGAGTTGTTCCAAGGGGACGATCACTCGACGATTAAAGTACAAAAGGTAGATGGATACAAAGATCCGATTATCCGTGAGATGGCTGGAGAATATCTGCATGATCAATTGTGTCAGGATCTGGAGTTACTGGATATCGCGGGCGACCAATTCGACATGGAGAAAGTTCAACGTGGCGAACTGACTCCTATTTTCTTCGGTAGTGCGATCAACAATTTCGGCGTACAGACTTTCCTGGAGAACTTCCTGGAACTGGCACCGAAGCCCGAACCACGCCGGAGTACAGTAGGCGAGATTCAGCCAACGAATGAGAAATTCAGCGGTTATGTATTCAAGATTCAGGCGAACATGAACCCGGCACACCGGGATCGTATTGCGTTCCTGCGTATTGTGTCAGGCAAGTTCCAACGTGGCATGAGTGTGAAGCATAACCGTGTCGGCAAAGAGATCAAGTTGTCACAGCCACAGCAATTCCTGGCACAAGACCGGGATATTGTAGAAGAGGCGTATGCCGGCGATATTATTGGTCTGTTCGATCCAGGTATCTTCCGGATTGGCGATTCATTGAGCCAAGGCAGCGAGGTTATCTTTGAAGAATTGCCAACGTTCTCGCCAGAGATTTTCGCTAAAGTTACCGTAAAAAATGCGTTGAAACATAAACAGTACCAAAAAGGAATTGATCAGTTGACGGAGGAAGGAACGATTCAGGTGTTCCAGACAGCAAGTTTCGACGAGACGATTCTCGGCGTAATTGGTCAACTTCAGTTCGAGGTATTTGAATACCGGATGAAAGGCGAATATGGGGTAGACGTGCAGTTGCAGCGCATGCCTTATCAGTTCGCTCGCTGGATCGTGGACGAGAATCTGGACGCAAGTAAATTCCGGATTAACTCTGCGCTTGTAAAAGATAAAAAAGGGAATTATGTAGTGCTCTTCGAAAATGAGTACGCAATGAGAACGGCTATAGATAAAAATCCTACAGCTAAATTCCTAGAGACTGCGCCTTAAGTAAAGGTAGATGTGTTGCGCGGTAATCACTAAAAGGATTAGTTGAACGTGACAAGCTCATGCGATGAGATAGAGCTTGTCAAAAAATAAGATCCCTCCGCCGATTGGCGGGGGGATCTATTGCTATACACCTTACCTGGAGGCGGGTATGATCCAGCCGAATAAGGGAAAGCTTTCTTTTGCAGACAGAACAAACGGTTTGATGGTTACCTCACCCTCCACTGCTTCGATTAGCTAAGCGGTTGGACGGGAATGGTGTGCAGATGCTCCTGCGCGATTTGAATCAGTTCTTCTTGCTTGGCAGGTTCTGTGTTCTTCCAGATCATCTCGAAAATGGCGCCAAGTCCAGGTAATGCAGCTTCCGGTCCATCTACTGAACCTTCAATCATCTCCCGGAGCTGATCATCACTCTTGTCATGAACTTTATGAACAATCGCTTCACGCAGGCTTAATGTAATGGGCATCGCAATTCCCTCCTCGTATATTCGGCTGCTCTAATACTGTTCCCTGGGAAGCGCGAGCGCATTCAAGTTTATCAGGCTTTGTGGTATACTACGAAGGATTATTTACGTTAGCATGGGTATCCGTAATGATGTGTCATGCTGAAGTGCAGCGGGAGGTTAAGACCCTAATGGCCAAGAAACAATATGCCGTAATTGGCATGGGACGGTTCGGATCAAGTGTTGCCAATGCACTGAGCGGTATGGGATTCGACGTGCTGGCAATTGATGCGGACGAGCAGCGGACTCAGGAAATGTCCAATGTGGTGACCCATGCGGTATCGGCAGATTCAACAGATGAAGAAGCGCTGCGTGCGCTGGGCATACGGAATTTCGACGTTGTCGTTGTGGCGATTGGTGAAGATATTCAGGCGAGTATTCTGACAACCCTGATATTGAAAGATATGGGCGTACCGGTGCTGATCGTAAAAGCTCAAAATGAGCTTCATGGTAAGGTGCTACAGAAGATTGGCGCAGATAAAGTCATCTATCCTGAGCGGGATATGGGACTGCGCGTTGCCCATCATCTAACCTCGCCTAATATACTGGATTACATTGAGTTATCTGAGGATTACAGCATTTTGGAGATGAGAGCCTCCGAGCAAATGATCGGTAAAAACCTGATGGAATTAAACATCCGGGCACGTTTTGGTTGTAACGTGATGGCGATCCGCAGTGGGAACTCGATGAACATCTCGCCGTACGCTGAGGATCGGATCGAAGCTGGAGATGTGCTGATCATTGTGGGTCACAAGGATCATTTGACGAAAATGGAGCTTGCGTATCCGAAGTGATGGATGCAGATGGGAAGGATGGAAAGATGGATATTGTATCACCGCAAAATACACGTGTAAAAGAATGGGCGCAGCTGCTGGAGAAAAAGCATCGTACCCGTCAACATAAATATATGATTGAAGGTATTCATCTTGTACAGGAAGCATTGCGCGCTGGAGCAGATCTAGAGTGCATCGTATTCGATGGAGAGCAAGGTGTATCGATTGAATTGACAGGGCTTGAGAACCCGCTTCAGCGTGTGGAATGGGTCAGCGTATCTCCTGCGGTTATCGCCAAATGTACGGATACGATGACACCACAGCCTGTATTTGCAATTGTACGTAAAGGCAGCGAGCCACTGGAAAGCCTGATCACCGGAACGCGCGGGCTTGTCGTGGTGCTGGATGGGGTGCAGGACCCGGGTAATGTGGGAACGATTATTCGTAGTGCGGATGCAGCTGGAGCAGCTGGGGTTGTACTTGGCGCGGGCTGTGCTGATGTCTATAACCCGAAGACGATTCGTTCGACGATGGGGTCATTGTTTCATTTGCCCATTGTGGAGGGCCAATTGGAATCCTTGCTTCCTGAAGCGAAGGCTGCGGGCGTGAAGCTGGTCAGTACTTCTTTGCAGGCAGAGCACTCATGTTATAGCTATGATTTTACGCAGTCGGTATGGCTCGTAATTGGCAATGAAGGCAAGGGTATCTCGGATTCCACGGCACGCTTGGTGGATGATGCGATTACGATTCCGATGCAAGGACAGGCAGAATCGCTTAATGCGGCAATGGCGGCAACGATTCTGTTGTTTGAGGCAATGAGACAGCGGATGGTGTAACCGATACATAATTCCTGTCCAAATCTCAAATAACTGTCTCTAACTAAAATTAACTTTCCCCCAACCACCAAAGGCTGGAACCTGGTTGCCGTTTTTCTTGGGCCATTTTTCCAGTCTTTTTGTCTTTCTCTTTGAAGCACCACAGCAGGGATTTTTCATTCAAATCCCGAATAGGTGTTATAGTTTCTATTTCTTAAGCTGAAGGGCGGTTGTATAATTTGGAAATGAATAATGGAAAAGGAAACACTCACTTTAGAGAATTTATGACTTGGGCTGGGAAAAAGGGCTGGGACATAATGAGTAAATCCGGTTCACAGTTACATTTAAACAGCGGCATTACTTCAAGATATAAGGGACTTCCAGATGAATATTTAGAATTTCTAAATGTAGTTGAAAAATGCGTTGCACCGGATGAACAAACCTGGTTTATTTGTGAGGCTGAGTTCAACAATAGCATGGAGACCGCATTCCAATGGAATGAATTTGAAATGCTTAGTTTGGAGGCAGCAGAGGGTGATTCTATTTGGCAGTCAGAGATAACGGCCTGGTGGGATCATCACTTGCCGATCGTAATGTCTGTGGAGGATGGATATTCCTTCTATGCCATTGACTTAACAACCGACAGTGGAGCTATTGTCCGTGGATGTGAACCTGAATTTGAAGAGGTTGAAAAGGTATCCGATTCGTTTGGAGAATTTCTGGCATGGATGATGTCGAATTCAGATTAGCGTAGTCAGGAAAGGTTGATGTTTAGTGATGGAAGGAAATATGTGAAGTCATCACTTTCGTAAACGAAACCGGGGTAAGGCATGTTCGCCTAATGCTGATTGCCCTGATGGTTATACTTGTGGCCAGCAGCCTGACATTAGATTATTCAATGAAAGAACTTATGAAACGATATAGGAATTCTTAACTTATGATATAAAAATGGGTTTATATAGCATGATTTTATTCTCATTTAAGTATGTTTCAAGCACATTTGCTACATATAAAATAATACTTTACTGTTCGTTCTAGAAATGGTATGCTAACAGCAAGTTAGATCTAACTGTTTTTTTTTGCACAATAAAGAACGATCGTTCTCAAAACTAAAATCACACTAATCTAAACAATATGAGGGAGAGAATAAGATGAAATACACCGTAATTACAGGAGCAAGTTCAGGAATCGGATATGAAACAGCATTGGCATTTGCAGCACGGGGCAAGAACTTGATCTTGGTAGCTAGAAGATTGGATAAGCTGGAAGACCTTAAATCGACTATTCAGGGTATCGACCCTAAAGTAAATGTTATCGTTCATATAAGCGACTTGTCTGTTACCGCAGAGGCGTACACGCTGTATAACGATTTGAAGGAATATGAAATTGAGACTTGGATCAATAATGCAGGGCTTGGAGAAGGCTCGTTTATTGCTGATCAGAATTTGGATAAAGTGGAGACCATGCTGCGTGTAAACATTGAATCCTTGACCATTCTATCTACATTGTATGTGCGAGATTACGCGAATGTCGAAGGTACTCAGTTGATTAACGTCTCCTCCGCGCTCGGATATGCCATTGCTGTAGGCAGTGTTACTTATTCTGCATCCAAATACTACGTGAGTGCCTTCACAGAAGGTCTTGCCAAAGAACTGGAACTGAAAGGTGCAAAACTAAAAGCGAAGGTACTTGCACCAGCGATTACGGAAACAGAATTTGTACAAAAATCACTAGATGCTGAAGCTTTTGATTACAAAGCGAATATGCCTAAATATCACACAGCTAAAGAAATGGCAGGCTTCATGATCAATCTGTATGATCACAATGAAGTGGTCGTAGGAATTGTAGACCAGAACTATGAGTTCCAACTGACAGGCGCAATCTACCCGGTGATTTCAGAATTGAATTAATACAGCAGATTTTCAGAGAATACATCTACAAAATCTTAAATAAGAAGAGGAGCGCGTTCAATTGGAAAAGATATGGAGTAAAACGAAAATTGGCAACATGGAACTGCCCCATCGACTAGCGATGGCACCCATGACACGTAGTCGAGCGCAAGAAGATGGTACACCTGGAGAGCTGGCTGCATTGTATTATGCTCAGCGTGCAACCATGGGACTTCTGATTACGGAAGGTGCACAACCTTCTGATGATGGACAAGGTTACTTATGGTCACCTGGCATCTACACCGACAAGCATATTGAAGGATGGAAAAAGGTAACGGATGCTGTGCATGAAGCTGGTGGATATGTATACATCCAACTAATGCATGCTGGCCGCATGTCACATCCGGACAATACCCCGCATCATCGTCAACCAGTTGCTCCGTCTGCAATCGCACCGGGTGTGGAAATGTTCACGGCCACAGGGATGCAGGATATCCCCGTTCCACGGGAATTGAGTCAGGAAGATATTCAAACCACCATCGCCGATTTCCGAAAAGCAGCAGCTGCAGCGATCGAAGCAGGGGCAGATGGCGTCGAAATTCATGGAGCCAATGGCTATTTGATTAATCAGTTCTTCGGAGAAAATTCAAATACACGCACAGATGAGTATGGCGGGTCTATTGAAAATCGTGCTCGTTTCGCGATTGAAGTAACGAAAGCCATCGTGGAGGAAATAGGCGCAGAACGAACAGGCTTCCGTATTTCGCCAGGGACACCGCTGGGTGGAATTCAAGATGGTGAACAAGGTCCTGAACTCTATCGCTACCTTGTACAAGAATTGGCGCAATTGGACTTGGTTTACCTTCATGTGATGCACCTTGGAGATGAGAACCTGCTGCAAGACATTCGTTCAATCTGGCAAAATCCATTGTTGGTCAATCGGGCTGGAAGAACTTTGGAGGATCTCAGTGTAGATCTAGATCGAGGTCTTGCTGATCTGGTACCAGTTGGTGTATGGTCTTTAGCCAATCCAGATTTGGTGGAACGACTTCAACAAGGTGCTTCACTGAATGAAGCAGATCCGACAACATTTTTTGGAATGGGAAGTAAAGGTTACACGGACTATCCTACGTTGGAAGAATTAAAGTCACAAGAGGGGCAACACTAGCACAAAGCCAAGCCTGGAACATGGCGTACAACTGAACATTGCGCGCCATGTTCTTAGTCTATAAGCAAAGGAAGTGGATAAATGATGAGAGCAGTCCAAATACGGAAATACTCCAAAAAAATCCAAGTGGAAATCAATAATATTGAGATACCTCAGATTCAGAGCCATGAGGTTCTTGTCAAAGTGAAAGCTGCGGGTGTAAATCCGCTGGATATCTTGAATATGAATGGTAGTGTTCGGATGATTGCTGACTATACGTTACCTTTAACTTTAGGTAATGAACTATCTGGTGTCATTGAAGCTGTCGGTGATGATGTTTTGAATTTTAAAGTGGGTGATAAGGTTTATACCAGGTTGCCACTAAATAAAATTGGTGCTTTTGCTGAATATGCGGCTGTACATGAGGATGCTTTATCCATCATGCCTGAAAATCTGTCTTTTATCGAAGCTGCTGCAGTACCCCTTACTGCCTTGACCGCGTATCAAGCATTGCATGATGTACTCCGAGCTGAACCAAATAAAAAGCTGTTTATACCTGGAGGAACCGGTGGATTCGGTGCGATGGCTATCCCGATGGCCAAGTCCATGGGGCTAACGGTGATTACAAGCGGCAGCGAAAGAGGCAGATCACGTACATTGTCGATCGGAGCAGATCAATTCATTGATTATAAAACCGAACATTATGCTGATATCCTGTCCGATATCGATTATGTGATTGACACCTTGGGTGCGGATGAAATCAAAGCTGAACTGAGCATTTTGAAACCACAGGGGAAATTAGTTTCTTTGAAAGCGGGGCCCAATTATCGTTTTGCAGCGGACAGCCATTTTCCGATGTGGAAAAAAGCATTGTTTGGTCTCGTAGGTGCACGCCTGGATTCTTTAGCGCGTAAAAATCAAAATGAATATCGTTTTATATTCGTGCACTCCAGTGGGCGTCAATTACAAGAAATCACAGCCCTTGTAGAAAAAGAAGGAATCAAACCCTCGATCGATTCAACCTATACGTTTGATGACATTGAAAAGGCATTGATTAAAGTGTCCACGGGTCACTCCCAGGGTAAAGTCATTCTTACCTTTTAAAGGCCTAACGAGAGCATGTTATTTCAATGTTCGTTTTCTGAACAGGAGGGAAGCTAATGGCAAGAAGCAAAGAGTTCGAAGAGTCTGTTGTACTGGATAAAGCGATGAAACTTTTTTGGGAACAAGGCTATGAGAAGACGTCTATGACGGATCTGGTCAATCATATGGGAATTCATCGTAAAAGCTTGTATGACACATTTGGCGACAAACATACCTTGTTTCTAAAGTCAGTAGACCTGTATGATCGCAAAATCAGCTCCGCCCTTGCAGCAGGCGTAAAGCGTTCCAAAACGGCAACTGAAGCACTTCAGTTTATATTTTCTTCTTTAATTCATGGAGAGGAATCTCCAGCATCAGGCTGCTTTATTGTCAATTCGACGGTAGAATTAGCGGCACGGGATGACGACATGAACAACCGATCGAAGGAGATGTTTGCAAATACCGAGAAACTAATCAAGGACATCATGGTGTGGGGACAGCGAGAAAATGAATTCACTACGGAGTACAACGCCGAGGTATTGGCGGAATATCTGCATAATGTAGGCGTTGGGTTAAGGGTAATGGCCAAGACTTCGATGACCAAGGAAAAACTGCTTCGTATAGCGATGCTATCCATGGATCTCATACTGAGGTAGTCTATTTTTTTCAACATTATAGAATGTTCATTCTAATATTGACGTTCCAGATGAAGCATATTTTTTAGCAAAGAGAGGCAGGCAACAACATGAGGAAGACAGTACTCATCACAGGCGTATCGGGTGGGATCGGTAAAGAGTTAGCAGATCGGTTTGCCAAAGGTGGACATCATATTGTGCTGGTAGCACGAAGCGAGGGTAAGATACAGGATCTAGCTCAGGAGTATCAGAAAAAGTATGGTATTCAAACGACGGTTATTGCCAAAGATGTAGCGGCACCTGGGGTACCACAGGAGATTTATAATGAGCTGAAGGAAAAGGGCATTGTTGTTGACTATCTTGTCAATAATGCAGGCTTCGGTCTGTTCGGGACGTTTATGGAAACGGATCTGGAACAAGAAGTCAATATGATCGATGTGAATATAACGGCTTTAACCGTCATGACAAAACTGTTCTTGCCGGGCATGATCGAACGTGGGCACGGCGGCGTGATGAATGTGGCTTCATTGGTAGGCTTTTTCCCTGGACCGATGATGTCGGTATACTACGCAACAAAGGCGTACGTACTATCATTCACCGAGGCTTTGGAGAATGAAGTAAGCGGAACTGGCGTTACGGTGACGGCACTGTGCCCAGGCCTGACATCCACCGGGTTTGTTGATCGGTCGGGTATGGGGGTCTCGAAGATGTTGCAGGGCCCAATCATGGAAGCTGGACAGGTAGCGGAAGAAGGATATCAAGGCTTCTTGCGTGGCAAGACGTTAATTATGCCTGGAGCTCGAAATCGATTCATTGCATTTATGCCGCGCTTGTTACCACGTAAGATGATGACTCGCATGATTAGATCGTCCCAAGACAAGACAGGACATTAAATATTAAAAAAAGGAGCTGGTCGAAATGATTTTTTATGATTCCCCTCAAGCAACTGTTACATGGAATGAAGAAAATAAGGTAGTTGTTTTGCAATGGAAGAGCTTTGCGAAAGGTGAACAATATCGTATACCGCTTAATAAAGTGTTGGAGTTAGCGGTGCAAAAACGCACAAATAAGGCGTTATACGATAGCCGTCACTTGGCCGTTATTTCGCCAGATGACCAAGAATGGGTTGCACAAGAGTGGTATCTGAGATCAATGGAGGCCGGAATTACGTATTCAGCACTGATTGTTCCCCATAAAGCGATAGCTAAATCAAGTGCAAACCGAATGCTCTCAGGAATGGACATATCCAATCCAACTCAAGAATTCCATGACATAGATGAGGCATTTCATTGGCTGGCAACCATAAAATGAAAATGTAACAAAACATGATATGGATAAATCAATTGAGTGCTGTAGTAATAATGCAATCAGGTTTCTCCCAATTCTCTCGTTTCACCGTGTCCTTCCTCGTCCTTCTTACGACAAATATACACAAATACAGGAGGGAAGCTGAAGGGCACAAATTGAATCTTCTCAATCTTAAATAACTCAGCTAATTGTTTCTTCATATGAAGTGAGTACTGGTATAAAACTAACGTGCCACCAGGACGGAGCGCTGTATGGATCTGTGACAGAATGTTGTGCCTCATTTCTCTGGAAAAATTAAAAAAGGGCAGTCCGCAAATGATACTATCTAACTGATGCACATATTCTTGATTTATCCTTTTCAATAGATAGGATGCATTCGAATGGAACATGAATTCAGGATATGTTTTCTTCAGATTACTTCTCATTTTGGGGTCTCTTTCAAATAAAAACACGGTTGCAGATTGCGGTAATTGTGCTCTCATGAGACGTGTGATGGCACCTGTTCCTGGCCCCAGCTCAGCGACGGTTCTAACCTCATCCCATGGTACAGACTGGACAATTTTATGGGCTAGAAATTTGGAACTGGGGAGGACACTGCCTACGCGTTTGGGGTTCTTCAGAAATCCTTGCAGGAAAAGAAGTGGTTCAGATGTTTTCATTGCGGTATCCTCCATTAACAATGCTATTGATGTTTCACTGGATGTTAGAAGGCAAGCTTAGTTGGAACGTAAATACGTTAAGTGTATGTTGTAGTGTTAAAGTACCCTGATGTAGCTCCGCAATATTTCTTGCAATCGAGAGACCCAGACCAGACCCCGTCTGAATGCCTTCGCTACTTCTCGAATAATCCACTTTATAAAAGCGATCAAACAGTCTGTTTTTTTGCTCTATCGTTAGTGGCATGCCTTTATTCTCTACTTCAATGGTAACTTGGTTATGCTGCATACTCATTCGAACATGGATCGTACCCGGCTTAAAGGAATACTTCAGGGCGTTCATGAGAAGATTATCGATGGCCCGAGCAATCTTATCACTATCCACGCAGGCCATAACTGGGGCATCACCAATTTCTTTCTCGATATGGATACCATTCTCCTGAGCTAAAGGTTCAAATTCAAACAACAACTGATCCAAGAGTTGATATAGGTCAACCTTTTTCATATCCAATTGGGTATCTATTGAGGTTAGACGCGTGTATTCAAATAAATCATCGAGCAGCTTCTTTAAATGCGTTGCTTTGTTATAGGTGTTCTGAATGAAGCGGTCATACTCTGCTTTGTCTTGAAAGGATTCTGTTCTCAGAAGCTCAATATACCCGATTATGCTGGTAAGCGGTGTGCGCAGATCATGTGAGATACCCGTGATCATGTCCATCTTGGATTTCTCCAGCTCGCGCTCCTTGATCATCTGTAGCTGCAGTTGTTCAGTCATGTGATTAATGTTGGAAGCGACTCGTCCAAGTTCATCTTGTCGATTAACGGGTACACGGTAGTCCAGATTTCCTTCTGAAATGAATTGAAGCCCTTGCTCCAGGCGAATAATATCTTTAACCATTCGACGAGTTAATAAAAGAAAAGTTAAGATAAACGTTAGTATAAAAATGGGAGTAATGACATACGGAAGCGAATTGCGAAACCAGGCGTGTCCCCACGCTTCAAAAACCTCTATAGAGAGGTAAATGAGCAAATTATTAAATCCGGCTGCAGCAATCGTACTCAAAATAACTCGAATCAAAATGTTAATCTGAATTTTTTTCTTTCTATTTCGCTGAAAGGGGTTAGATCGTCTAATCAATTTTATAACCCACTCCCCATACTGTTTTAATATACTGAGGTTCTCGTGGATTCACTTCCAGCTTTTCTCGCAGATTACGAATATGGACCATCACCGTATTATCCGAATACCCGTAAGGTTCTTTCCACACGGTCTCATAAATCTTCTCGGAGCTAAATACTTGTCCGGGATGGCTTGCAAGTAACACCAAAATGGAAAACTCCAGGGGAGTTAGTGTAATGTCCTTTTCTTTTAGCTTTACGGAATGTTTACTTGTATCAATGACAAGTTCCTTGATCAAAATAAGTGAATTGGATTCTGGTTTTCCGATCAGTGTTTGACGTCGCAGCTGAGCCTTAACGCGAGCAAGTAACTCTAATGGATTAAACGGTTTGACCATGTAATCGTCAGCCCCAGTAGTTAGGCCTGTAATTTTATCAATGTCCTCTTCCTTGGCGGATAGCATAATAATGGGAGTCGTTGATACTTCTCTTATTTTGAAGCAGGCTTTGATTCCGTCCATAATGGGCATCATAACATCCAGAATAACGAGCTGGACCGATGTTGTTTTGATAATATTTAGCGCTTCTTCACCATTGGCTGCTTCAATGACATGATATCCTTCATTACGTAAATAGACATGAATGACATCACGGATATCGGGTTCATCATCAACAACGAGAACGGTATTCATAATTCAACACTCCTTAAAAATTAGGATAACATCAGTGTAAACGATAGCCCAGGATGTTTAAATTGTTTCCTTTTTGCGACAGACATAAACGAACGCAGAAGGGATATTCAATGGCACTAATTCTATTTTTTCAATGATAAAGTGCTCGGATAATGTTTTTTTCATTTGAAGTGAATATTGAAAGGCGATGAATAACCCTCCAGGTTTGAGTGCCTTATAGATCTGGTCTACCAACGTATTTCTTAATTCAGGCTCAAAGTTGAAGAAGGGTAACCCGCTAAAAATGTAATCCAGTTGCTGAACACCCTCTTGATTCATGGATTCCACTAATCTAGCGGCATCTGGATAACAGGAGAATTCCGGGTATGCAGTTTGCAGATTATTTCTCATCGTTTCGTTCATCTCGAACAATAGGACTTTAGTTGAATCTTGTATCTGTTGATGAATATAACGCGTGATGGCACCCGTACCTGATCCGAGTTCGGCGACTGCTTTTGCCTCTAACCAAGATGCTTGATTCACCATTTTGTTGGCGAGAAACCGGGAACTGGGTATGATGCTGCCAACATGTTTAGGGCTTTCAAGAAAGCTTTTCAGAAATAAAAAAGGTTTATTGGAATTCAATTTGGGTTCCTCCATATATGTGATTCAATCCGGTCAAAAATGGAATAATTGAAGCGTAGATAGAATGGGACCACCGAAGTAAGTTCCTGCTGTAAAATAGGTGATGGTCCAGAGCAAAGCACTGGAATATGAAATAAGAGCAAATTTTCTATAATGAACGCCGCTCAGCCCAATCACCACAGGGAGGACGTATCGCACAAGCGGGATAAACAAACCGATGCACATTGCCCAATTGCCGTACTGGTTCAGAATTCGTTCAGCCTTGACGAAGTGTTTATGATGTTGGAATCTGTGTTTTATCTTGGGTCCGAACATCTTTCCTGCAAAATAAGCAAAGGTAATGGCCGTTAAAAGTCCTGACAGAATGCAAAAGTATGTGATCCATGAATTGATAACTCCTGTGTGGCTCAGAATGGCACCGCTGATAATCGTGATCTCATTTGGAATTGGAATCCCGAAAGGCCCTAATGAGAAGGCAAAATAAAAAATCAGATATCCATACTGATGAAGTAGCTCTAAGATCGTATTACTGATCATTGTTTTGCCTCCTCTCTTGTCGATATAGAAATCATAATGAAAAAAACTAAGGAATTAATGAGCATATTTCTGAAGAAAATCTAAAGAATACATAAGCAAAGCCACACAACTGTGTTCAAGAGAAAAAAGCCTTGCCAACTTACTGGCAAGACTTGAACAGGTGGAACTATCAGGAACGTTGATCAAGTGGCACAGTCACAACAATAATGTTGTTCGCGTGATTCAAAGTTAACGTGCCACCCTGAAGCTTAATCATATTTCTGGCGATATGAAGGCCCATTGCAGTTCTGGCATAGATCTCTGATGCAGTGCGGGATGAGCTATGCTGTTGTGTACGATCCATAGGTATGCCGTATGCATCAGGATGAGAGGAGAAATTACCTTCTATCCCAATAACGAGCTGTCTGTGATCAGCTTTGAAGATCAGGCGAATGGTACCTGGCTTAGTGGAGTGTTTGAGCACATGGAATAGTAGATTATGGAGTGCCATTTCTATTTTTACAACATCGATATGAGCCATAATCGGAGAAGAAGGCAGCTCTTTTTCCACCATAAAGTCATGATCTTTCGCTGTCGATTCGAAGTCAGAAATGGTTCGCTGCATAAGCTGAACGACGTCCGCTTTTTCTAAATTCAACTGGGTATCATGGGAAGAGAGTCGGGCATGCTGGATTAGATCATTCATTAGCTTTCGAAATTGAAAGGCATCTGTATATGTTTCTTGTATAATCCGGTTATATTCTTCCTGGTTCCTAAATGAATTGGTTTTTAATAACTCCACGTTTCGGATTATCCCTTCCAGGGGTGCGTAAAGTTCATTTGATATGCCTTCAATCCATTCTCTCTTGGCGGTCTCGCTCTCATATTCCTCGATCATCTGTTCTTGTAATTGCTCCACCATGGATTGAAGTTGAGACGAAAATTTTCTTAATTCAACAAGTTGAAGCCGAGGCACTCGATAGCTCAAGTCTCCTTCAGATATGATGCTTATCGCGTGATCCAAAGTGGCAATTTCCCTAACGATGCGATGAGTCAGAATGAAAAAAGATATCACAAAAAACGTAGTAAATAGGATAAGAACAAGATATGCCAGGTGCAATTGCAATAGATGGAGCTTGGCTACATGATGAACTGCGGCAAGCGGAAGCATGCATATGAAGGTCATGAGCAAGGCCATCAGAAAACTCAAACCAGAACTGATCAGGATATGGAAACGAATACGATGTTTGCGATAAAACCAGGGGGAATCTGTCAATGTTCATCTCACTCCAATCGAGTCGATTTAACACGCGATGAGAGAGCGTGGAGGGTTGTTCCAGTCAAACGGAAACAAAGCTCTCCAACCAGGATGCCACCTGCAATATCTACGACGACATGTTGTTTCACCAGTACGGTAGACATCATAATAAGAACGGAGAGGGTGGAAGTCATCGCCCATATCGCTCGTCCAAACACACGCGTTCCTCTAAGGATCAGATAACTGCTCAGGACATGAATGCTGGGAAAACAGTTGTAGGGTTGATCGTTACGGTAGATGTAATCAACCATGGTGAAGAGAAAGCCTTTCTCACCCTGAATGTTGGGGCGTTCAATCGCTGTCTGGAACACAGCGAAGAAGATGTATGAGATCACCAGACCGCTGCAAAGTGCAATGAGCGTTTGAAAATAGGTTCGTTTGTCCTTAAAAGCAATTGCTATTAATGCACCTGTAATGAACGGATACCATAATACATAAGGAATGATAAAGGCCGGGACAAAAGGGATCATGGAATCCAGGGGTGTTGCAAGACTATAGACATGATCCCCAGGCCGATTTAGCACACCATAGAAGATATTTAAGATTGGAACGGCTGCAAGCCAAAGCAGGGAAAGCCAGGCTGATTTGGTAGATGACGGACTGGAAAGCTTCAAATGCTCAACTCCTATACGGATTTATCAATGTATCCATAGTAGAGATAAACTCTGAAGAACTTGAGAGGGATTTTCTAAAGAATTTCTGAATATCAAGTAAAGTTTGTTTCGAAAAAGAGTGGTATGAACAGATAGCATAAAGAAGAGCCGAGACGTCATAATGACGACTCAGCTCTTTTTAATGCCCGATGAGGACGGACTTTTTGAAATCAGATTCAACCCTACCATTACTCATTTGGACAACGGGATACTAACCGAATAAGATCAAGCGTAAGTATGGGGAGTGCCATGCCTGAAGGATAAGCCAAGTATCTCGCATGCCATTCCGGAGAGAATTTTTCCTTATAACGGCGTAGTCCTTCAAATCCATACCAGTACCCACCATATCGAAAGACCAGACGGGCTAGTTTTTCTTCACGATGAGAGTTCTGATTCTCACCGACGCTGGAGAGCGGAGACATTCCGAGATTAAAGTAAGAATACCCCTGTTCTTTGGCCCATTCAATCAATCGTACAAATAGCACATCCATCGTACCATTCGGTGTATCATTCAGATGACGCATCAGATCAATGGAGATGACTTGATGTTGACTATAGGATGGGGCCAGCGTTGCAAAAGCCAAAATATTGCCTTGTGCATTACGAAGTAGTGTTAAGGGTGAACGCTGAATATAGGTTTCGTTGAACCACCCTAATGAGTACGTTTTTTCTTTACGGTCACCGAGCCACTCGTCCGAAATCCGACGCAATTCAGAGAGTAATTCTGAAGAATATGGCGGGGATAATACTTCAAAGATCTGCCCTTCGCGATCTGACTTATTTAAGGCTGTTCGTAAGTTTTGATTACTTTTCCCACTTAGGGTAAAGGTGTCTAGAGGTACCAAAGCTTCTTCACCTAATTTGAAAAATTTGTAGCCATTCTCATGATAGATCGATAGGTATTCAGGTGTAGCCTGATAAAAAACCACGGTCAATGCATAATGATGCGCATAGCTCTGAAATTGTTGAATTGCAGCACCAACAAGGTTTTTATTGCCGATTGGATCACCAAGTACGATGAGTTTCTGACGTACTTGAGCGTACGGAATCAGAACCTGATCATTTTGGGCCCAGTAAAAATGTTTGTCACCCAGATAGAGGAGATGAGTTAACAGATTACCGTCTTCTGTAGCAATGAATTGAGTGAATTTATCGATATCTTCTTCATCAGGGCGCATTTCTGTATAGCGAGACGGACGTAATGTGAAGACAAAAGCCATCACAATCAAAGCGCCCATTAATCCACTAAGCGCTGTTAACATATAGTCGTGAGGATGTGACACCCATTGTTGCGCACGCATGGGCAGGTGTTGCAGAATAGCCGGATGCAGCTGTGACCCAATAATGTAATACGACAACGATGAGATTAGAGCAAGAAACGTCCAGATCCAGATGCTACGTGCAGATATACGAACACTCTCACGATTAAATCGTGTAGGGGATATCCACAGAATAAACGCCACGGTTAATAATATAAGTGCTTCTTCGTAATCAAATCCTTTGGCAAATGTGAAAATGGCTCCTGCTAACAACAATGCTCCAGTCCACAAGTATGCTCGGCGAATACGCATGGATATCCCCCAGGAGATGACGATAAGCATGATACCGATAGTTACTGACAATTGTTCAGATAAGCGCATCATGGATAAAGATAACAGATGTTCCATGAAGCGCAACCGATCTATAAGGCCTGGAGAAACCGCGGAGATGAGTAGAAGGACCCCGCTAGCGAATACGAGCTTGCCAAGCATCCACGCACCCAGATCACTAAGCAAACTGAAACGTGAAGGCCAATTCCAGCATCTGACCCATATGTTACGTGTAGCATTGAAACAGTTCTTCGTAATATCCTGCCATTGCTGTCGACTTGGACGCATCTCAAGCCCGGCCAATACCAGACCGATGAGCCAAGGAATCACAAAGTAAAACATGCGGAATAACAACAAAATCATCAGTGCTCGAGAAGGCTCAACACCTAATGTCTGCAATCCGAGTAAGGCGATCAGATCAAAAGCACCAATGCCGCCTGGAGCCATACTAATGATTCCTGCAATGGCTGCCACAACGTATACCCCCATTACCGGAGCGAAGGGTAAGGGATGCAGATCAGAAAAAGCAAACAACCAAAATAGTGTTCCTGCACAAGCCCATTCCAGAACAGATGAACCCAGAGAAGCGAGAATGACGCTCCATGGTAATCTGCCATTTCCCTCGTTAAACCATTTGGCGAATAGGGATGAACGTTGCATGAGTAAGAAAAATGGCAAGTATAAGGCAACTCCCCATACGCCGAGTCGTAGCCAAGGATGTTGTTCAAATAGGGGTTCTACAGGCAAGATACCGATTAGTGCAAGACCGCCAAGCAAGGAGAGGCCAACCAATAAAATAGGCGATAAAAAAAGTATGGCGGCGCCCATTGTTTTCATGGAAATCCCGCTTTTCTTATAAAGAAACGCACGTAATCCTACACCGGTAAGACCTGCGAACCCTACCATATTATTAAAAGTGTTAGCGATCCAGGCGTAACGATACGTGGTTATCCAATGAATATCGAGCTTAAACTGTTTGCGAATAAGAAAATCATACGTACTCATTACAGATACGGCTAGAAAAGAAGCAGTGATTAATTGAATGATGACATGAACTGGCTTCATATGTACTTCATGAATAATGCTAGCTATATTAATACGCTGAATCTCATGTCTTCCGTATACACAGATGATGACGAGAATCGTTACAGGGATGAGAGCTTTAATGATTTTGGATTGATAACAAGCTTTTAGAAACTGAAATAACTTGAGGTTTTGAAGCAAATCTTTCATTGTATATTGGACTCCACCTTTATGAAAAAAATAGAATTTAACGTTATTGGGCAGGGGGCACGGGTATCTTGCGAGTTTCCTGCTGTACAGGAATCATATTGAAAAAAACTAAGGATTTCATGGGTATATTTCTAAAGAAATTCTGAAGAGAATGTCTGAACGTGTTAGCCTCTGAATTTAAGAATAAAGAGCTGGATCGTGATTTAATTGCGGGTATATGGATCATCCAGTTTTATTCCAATATGTGGGTTGGAAATGGTAGGATGTTAGAGAACGCACTGACAGAGGATCAGAGGGATTTAATAAAAAAATGGACTGAAATCATGTCTTATACGGTTACAATGTTGCTAGAAAATAGTGAAGAAGCATACTATGAATATAACAACTATCTGGAGGGAAAGTCCCAAAATTATGTAAAAGACTTTAGAACGAGGTGAATGGCATTGAAAATAAACAAAGAGATTTTTGACAGAATAGATAGCATTCATTGGTTCACGAATTGTGGAACTCCTTTAGCCCAAGGCAGTATAAAACAGAGTATTGTACAAATTGATGGTTGGGTACAGGCGGAAAAGTGGTACTCAGCTGCCAGCTGGGAACATACCACATTGGAGGCAAGAAATACGCTAACCGAATTTTTGCACAGAAAATATCCTAAACAATATGCCGACTGGAATAAAAAGGTGGAGGATGCAAAGGGGTATATTGATTCATCTTTATCAGCAAAATTACATAGCTACAAGGAGCAATATCAACTCGATCACATCTTTGTTGATTGCGTGAAGTGGGACGTGCTTCATTCGATTATGGAGTTCGCGTACACGGACTGTAAGAGACTTCCGCATTTCTTCCTCGACCTGCTCCAGATTTACGAAAATGGTCATTTTCCTTGTGGGTGGGAAGGCGATTATCCGAATGGGAAATTAGTTGTATATTAAGGAGATTTTGAGATGAGCATAGACACGTTCTCATATGAGCTGGATATGGATAACCAATTGAGAGCGGCCAATTATGAGCGTTGGTATAGTTTAATGGAGCTGATGGATTTTTGCATACTGGAATGCAATTGAAAGTTTGCTTCAACAGGAGTACAATGTCTTGCCCATGGAAATTTCAGCGCTTACGGATTATTGATTAATAGTTTGAAGTATTAGAATTATCAAA
Organism: Paenibacillus sp. LS1; assembly: GCF_026013365.1. Classification (GTDB taxonomy): domain Bacteria; phylum Bacillota; class Bacilli; order Paenibacillales; family Paenibacillaceae; genus Paenibacillus. The sequence goes on along the minus strand of NZ_JAPDOE010000015.1, from coordinate 74,601 downwards.
CAGAGATCGCGATTGGACTGCCACTCATATACCTTTAGTTGCTGTTGTGGCTATTTATAACTGAAGTGCAAGCTTATCCAACACAATGATGGATGAATCCATCTTGTTGTTACGTGGTGGGCTTTTTTTGCATAATCTTATTGGCTTGCGAAGAAGCAAGAAACTTTTTATTCGAAAATAAATCGAACGATATGGACTCGTTATGCCAATATATAGTGAATAGAGGAGAGGGGCTGGCTGATGAGAGCGGAACATGAATACATAGAACTTGTAGCGTTAACGCGAGCTGGGGATGATGAAGCCTATGGAGAGCTGTATGAAAGAACGGTAACGGATGTGTATCGGACTGTCCGATTTCTGATTAATCATGTCTCTGATACGGAAGATTTGGTGCAGGATATCTATATTCAGGCGTATCGGTCGTTGGATCGATATGATGCCAAGCGTGCTTTTCGTCCTTGGCTTATGGGCATAACGATGCGTCAGGTGAAAAATTATCGGCGACGGAAGCTGACCCAAATACGATTCAGCAAGCGAATCGAGAAGTCGGACAGTGGATTGGAAGTTGATTTCTCTGTGGATCTAATCAGCAAATTGGCACATCAACCTTTGCTTGATCAAGTACGTCGGTTGCCATACAAATTGCAACAAGTGGTTACGCTTCATTATTTAAACGGATACACCCAAGAAGAAATTGCGTTGATTCTAGATATCCCGCTCGGTACCGTAAAATCACGAATTCATGCTGCATTGGGCAAGCTACGCCAGAAGACGAGTGTAATCCATTCATTTGAGAAAAGGAAAGGTGGAGGATTGGCATGAAACTGGAAGATGAATTACGTTCGGCCTATCGCCAGGAGACGAGGAAGTGGTCTAACTCACCAGGAGGGAAAGAAAATATGCTGAAAGCGATCCGAAGTAGATCCAGAGGAAATAGGCGTCCTCGTAAGTGGTTAGTCGCAGCAATAATTGCAGCAGTTCTAATTATCCCTACAGGCGCATATGCAGGCTACACATATCTTGCAGATGATATCTATGGTTCTGAACAAAACATAAGAGTGTTGGGAGGTACAGCGGACGATTATAATCGTTTGGAAGCGAAGCTACAGGAAGCCAAGGCGTATTTTAGTGACCATGAGTTCACACAGTATATGAGTCTACTGAAACAGTTGGGACAGATGGCTCTAGCGCATGCTGATCCACAAGGAGATTTGCATCCAGAGCAATGGAGCACGGTGGATCAGGAGAAGTACAACCAACTGGTGGCAAGTTTGGAGCCTTTCTTCGAACGGTTAGAGGACGCGAGTGAACAGAAGGAAATGATGGATCGTGAACAATTCCGTACTGAAACATACAAGGCTGCAGAGGAGAGGCTTTCGAAGGAGGAATTTATTGAATTTCAAGCCTTGTTCGAGAACATGGAGAAGTATGAAGCTATCGTTGTGGATAAGGATGGCAGCATTCATGAGGAGCAATTATCGGTGGAACAGAAGAAGGATCTGGATCATGTTAGAGAGAAATTTTATTCATATTTGAGACAGTTAGGATTTAGTATGAGATAGAGAGAAGGCATATAGGGAAATAGACTGCATATCCAGGCATACCCGTTGACGTAAGTGATGTAAACGAAAATGTAGCGGAGTTTAAAATACACATAGACTGGAGCCTGATGGGGTTATGCCCTCCGCTCCAGTTTTTTGGGTTGAGGTTCTAGGATTGGAGTTGTGAGATATATCCTAATTTACTTTGCAAAACTTAAATTATAGACTTATTACATCGTAGAGTGAACAAGACATAAGCAAATACAACTGAGAATAGCTGTAGTTCGTATTAGAGTCGAGCCGTTTCCAATAATGTGGATCAATTCTGTCGGGGATATAGATGTACCTAACGAATTTAATAGATGAGTGGGAGAGTAAGATAATGGATAATCGAAAAGAAGATCGAGAAGAAGAAGTGATTATTGATGTTACCAATGTAAACAGTTCACCTCAATTACATAGCTTCTGAGGAATAATCTCGGCTTTCCAGAATTCTACGGTATGAATTGGGATGCATTTTGGGAGCGATAACGGGTTTGGTAGAGATGCCCCAAAAATTAATTCTAGTGGGGTGGAAATCTGTTGAAGATCATATCCCTCAAGATGCCGCTCGAATGAAAGAATTACTTAATAGATTGAATGAAAAACATCCAACTTGGGCGTGTGAAGTTGTGTATGTATCATTTTAGAAGAATCAAGATATGAACAGATAGCCGACGTGATGTGGTTAAGATTTGGGATACATAATATCAAGAATGAGTGGGAGCGAACGTAATGAATGCTGGTGATGCAGATTGGAATAAACCGTTTGAAGGTGTTCATGACTTTGCAAGTTTTCTTAAAGTGATTGAGAACTGGGGGAATTTAGATGAAGGTTGGGAGCAATATAATCCATACGGTTTGATGGCTATCTTATCTACATGTCTGGAACAGATCGGCCATAATTTTCTAGATGATGAGGTTGATGGATTGCATGAACATTTACGTGATGAGCATATTCAGTTACTGATTAGGATCGGTAGAAGCTTAGAGCAGACTCGAACATAGCGAAGGTTTAAATAATACAAAGCGTATAGACACAGTACATAACGATGAGAAAACGGTGATGATCAGCATGAGTTCGGAGCGAATGGTGTATCCAAAATCTATGAAATGTTGGGGAGGATTGTGCGAATATTTCACTTGAGGATATGGATGGGCTGTACCCAGAATCACAGAGAGTCAATTTAGAATATTTAGATTGGAAGCTGGTTGCAATGTTGTGTATAACCACTGGTGAAAATGAGGAGGTAATCTAGGTGAATAAATCTAAACTGCTGGTTGAGGAAGAGACCGAACTCCTTGCCCTCCATAGAGTATTGCTTGAAGCGAAATTCAATCTGAGTCCTTCAGATTATCATATACAAGGTAGCCCTTTTGCTGCGGAGCTGGCTCAGCGTGTATTGAAAACGATCGTGGAGCTTCAGGCGGCTAAAGATGTAAATAAGAAAGAGCGTTGGTCCAACTGGTTAGAGCAAAAGAAGGACTGGATATGGGAGCGTTGTTTATCCTATATGTTAAAAACGCCACCTTTTCATTGGCGGACAATGGAACAGGTGACGAAATGTAAGTATGTCAAATGGTTGTTCAGTCCCAATGATCCGAGCGAAGAAGATGTAACACGGTTCATAGATGAACTTGAGAAATATATGCAAGCGATTGAGGGAGGACAAACGATTTTTCTTAGAAGCTTCGGTTACGCTACCGATGAGATGATAGATGACCTGGAGCAAAAGTTAAATAAAGAACTCCCTATAGGCTACAGAACATTCCTAAGAGAGAATAATGGAGGTAAGGTACTGGTTCACTACTGTACGTTTGCAGTAGAAGAATTGAATGAGGTTATTCCACTACACGTTATATTTGGTGTTCAGGTAGAGAAACGTTATGATCTGGCGTATTGGAATGCCTTTAAGGATGAATTTCCAACCGGGTACGGTCTCATCGGAGAAGCTGCTGAGGGAGGCAAGGTTTTGATGGACGATCTGGAGAGGATTTATTATTGGAAGGACATGGATTATGAGGAGCCCACCCTTGATGAGGGGCTTTATAAAGTGGCAGATAGTTTCCGAGCCTTTCAAAGAACGTGGAAAAAAATGATCAAAACAATTTGAGCATCTAAGCAAAGAAAATGAGGGAGTTGAACTTCATGCATCCTAATGCGTTTATCCAAACCATCTATCTTGGTGATCGCGGTTGTAAAAAAATCATCATGGATGGCTGGAATTCGGAAGTGAGAATACAAGTGACCACGATATCTAGAGTTAGAACGAACCAGTGGGATTATTATTCTGACGAAGATATTAATAATGGATGTATTGTGTTCTCTAATGTTGAATCTATTCGGATGGAGCCAAGCGGCTATATACCAAACGATAGCATTAATTATTTGAAAGTGGATGAGTTGGCAGAGGGCACGTATCTGTTTACCTTTTCTGCGTATTCAGCGAATAAAGATAACGAATCGGTTGAGGTAATAACAAGTATTACGGCTAACGGAATTCATCTAGAAGACCCAATCAATCCGGATAAGCAAATAATAGATTAATCAATTTTGTAACTCAAATTGTATGGGTTTCGGGGTGTATTTTCAAAGTTTTTTTAGGAGGCAATTTATCATGATCGCAGATTATTTGTACATAGCATGTGAGAGTGGATATTATTCTAAAGAAGATTGGCAGTGCTGGGCAGATGGACAGATCCTAACTAAGAGCAAAGTTGAATATTGGATCTATGACGTTTCTTTAGCCAAAGATATCGTGGAACTGGTTATAGCTTTGAGTGAGATTAGGATGGAAGGACGCTTTTACGTGGAAAATAACTTCTCATCTAGTGATGCTACGGTTGGTTATTATTACCTACAATTTATCGAAAATAGATTAAGTCTACGCAATATCATTGATAAATTAAGTAATGAAGATGACCCAGCGACGGGATCCTCCATACATTATGATTTGAATTTTTATGACATATGGAGGGAAATCGATGCAGACGAAAAGCGTTTAGAAGATCCCTTGTTGATTCAAAAGATAAACGACTTATGTGAGCCCTATAGGTACATTGCAGAGAGACAGATAGAACAATTGCAGTTGTACTAAAAAAAGATTATATAGGAAAAAAAACTTAGAAAGGACGTGAGAATAAAGATGTTTAGAAATAATAGTGATTTTATAGAAAGCTCAAAAAGCACACTAATGAGATAAATTAGTTTTCTTAAATGAGATATTAAGAGTCATGAAGATCTATATTGTTCAGTTTACATTTTGATCAAATGGATTGAAGGTTGATATGTAGGCCTATTCCTGCTTAAGCGGAGATAAGGGATAGGTTTTTTGGTATGTCATCCTCTCCCCTGCACTTTCAGCCGATATTGATGTGGTGTAGATCCTGTGGCAGTACGGAATACTTTGCAAAAGTAGGAGGGGCTGGTCATACCAACACGGTGACCAATTTCGGGAACCGTGAGCGAGGAACGGGTGAGCAGCACACAGGCATGACGAATGCGGGTGGCTTGAGCATAAGCAACGATTGTGGTTCCGGTCGCTTTTTTGAAAACATGAGACAGATGATAGGGAGATAAATGAAGTGTATCTGCGATATCCTCCAAACGAAAAGGCTCATGGTAATGCTGTTCAATCCATTGCATGATGGCTTCGGCATGAGGTTGAAGAACGCTTGCACTGGACGAGAGTACATCCTGGGAGCGGCGCTGCTGCCCATCTTGCCACAGATAGCGAAGCTGTGCGAACAGATCCAATAAAAAGAGGTGTGTATCCTCCTCTACTTCGTGGGGAAGCAGACCTGGATATGTATCTGCATATTGCTCCATTCGTTGAACGAGTGGGGAAGTGTCAGCAAGTCGGATCGGCTGAATGGGGGATTGCTCTCCCAGCAGATCTTGTATGAAGTGGTGAGTCGCCACAAAATGCGACCAAAGTGCCTTCAATATATCAAGCTCAACCATGAGTACATTTCGAATGAAAGGCTGCTGTCTGGATACTTGAATCTGGACGTGATGCAATTGAAAAGGTCGAAAAATCATGAGCATACCAGGTTCAAGAGAGAAAACCTGCCCTTCGGTGATCAACTGCCCATATCCCTCGTGGATATAGGTTATCTCCATCTGCGAATGAGCATGAAACACTTCGCGAAACGTAGTGTTGGATGCACGACGACAGGCCAGATTAAATTGTTCTCCCAGGATGATGGACATCATGAATGCCTCCCTTAACATGCGCAAGATAGTTTTATTTTAGCACAAGATGAACGCATAAAAGCGCTTTATTATTGTGTATTGTGAAGGGAATAAGGGAGGTATGTAACGATGTTGAAAGTGGCGATTATCGGAGCAGGTGCAATTAGTGGAGCGCATATCTCAGCATATTTGGCATTTCCTGAGCGATGTCAGATTGTTGCTGTGGTCGACATGTACGTGGATAAAGCGCAGAAGCGAATTAACGAATATGGACTGGAAGGTGCACAAGCGATCAGGGATTACACAGAGTTACTTGCCCAAAACATTGATCTGGTTTCAGTCTGTACGCCGCCGTATACACATGCTCCAATTGCGTGTGATTTCATGCAAGCAGGTGCGCATGTGCTGGTCGAAAAGCCGATGGCATCTTCTCTGGAGGAAGCAGATCTGATGCTGAGAGCAGCGCAAGCAAGTGGCAAGCTACTATCCGTTGTAGCTCAGAATCGGTTTACGACACCGATGATGAAGCTGAAAGGTGTGCTGGACAGTAAACAGATGGGCCCCATTTTACATGTGCAGGTTGATTCTTTCTGGTGGCGGGGCCACAATTATTATGATCTGTGGTGGCGCGGAACATGGGAAAAAGAAGGCGGAGGCTGCACCCTCAATCATGCAGTGCATCATATTGATGCCATGCTTTGGATGATGGGACCTCCAGTGGAATTGCAGGCGATGATGGCGAATACGGCACATGATAATGCCGAAGTTGAGGATATATCCATGGCGATGCTTCGCTTCCAGGAAGGGGCGCTTGGCATGATTACCAGTTCGGTCGTGCATCACGGAGAGGAGCAGCAGTTAATTTTTCAGGGCAAAGAAGCCCGGGTATCTGCACCGTGGAAAGTGGTAGCTTCTACTGCACGGAGTAACGGATTTCCGGAATCCAATCAAGAGCTGGAACAGCAGATTCAGAAGCTGGCTGACGAATTACCGGATGTTGTTCATGTCGGTCACGCTGGGCAAGTTGAGAATGTGTTAAACGCTATTGAGACAGGATCACCCCTTCTAGTAGATGGAGAAAGTGGTCGAAATACGCTTGAACTGATTGTGGGTATCTATAAGTCGGCAAGCACGGGAGAAAAGGTTATTTTTCCAATAGGGTCGGAAGACGCGTTTTACACAAGAGAAGGAATTATGCAACATGCCGTACACTTTTATGAAAAGAAGACGACGGTAGAGAACTTCGAGGATTCGAGTATTACGCTGGGTAGCAAGTTGGATTCGTAGTTTTTTTACGTGAAAAGGATGCCCCCTCACAATACAGTGAGATCGGCATCTTTTTTTGTTTTAGGTCGATTACACCTACATCACCACCAAAATCAGTAAACCCGGTGCTTCCATCCATTTAACTTCGCAACCGCTTCCAGATAATAATAATCCCCATAGATCAGAGAGACATAGATGAAGGAATTACCGCTGCCTGTAGCGTGCAACAAAATCGATTCACGCTCGGGTTGATCCCAGACAGCATAGTTCTCGGTTAAAGAACGAAGGATACGTTCAGCTGCATTTGTGTAAAGGCGTTTCTCGCCTTCGGGAACGACGGCGGCCAGCTCTAGAAGACCGGATGCACCAATGGCTGCGGCGGAACTGTCGCGGGACTGGCCTTCCAGCGTCGGAAGTCTGAAATCCCAGTAGGGGACATGATCCTCTGGCAGCGCAGCAATAAAGTAATGTGCGATCCGTTTCGCTGTGTTCAGGAATCGTTCATCCTGGGTATACCGATACGTGTTGGCGAATCCATAGAGACCCCATGATGTACCTCGACTCCATGATGAATCCGGGGCATATCCTTGACCACCAAAACATTCAATATATCGTCCATCTTCTGGATCAAAGGAGATGATATGTTTGGTCGATCCATCTTGTCGGACACCATATTGCATGGTCGTTTCGGCATGATTGAAGGCAATATGTCTGTACCGAGGGTCACCCGTCACTTCAGAGGCCCAGAACAACAGAGAGATATTCAGCATGCAATCAATGATGGCCCAACCGTATTTATCCTCATTCCAGGCTCGAATGAATTTCCCTGCCGGATTGTAACGACCTGCGAGGAAATTGGCTGCCTCCAGACCACGTCTGAGCGCATCCTCGTCACCTGTGATCTTGTGTTTGATAACAGCGGTGGAGAGGAACTGGAAGCCCACATCATGATGAAGCTCCACGGTAGGTTTAACAAACCATTGCTCCAGCATCTCATCCCACGACCATGCCGTATCCCGATAGGATTGTTCACCCGTCATATCATACATAATCCATAACATGCCAGGCCAGAAACCGGAAGCCCACCAGTCGGTATTGATGTTATCATACTTGCCGTCTTTCCCTGCAAAATGAGGGCATTTATCTCCAATATGTTCTTTCATTTCACCTAATTTTCGTTCCAATCTCTGCATTACTTCTTTCCAATATGTGGTTGTAACAGCCGATCCTGGTTTAGTCATATCCAGCCTCCTGAGTGTAGAATTCGAAAGTAAGATAACGCGTTCTCATGTGCTCAGTATATCTTTTTTCATTCACACAAAGTTGTGTTAGGATATGAAGAAATGTTGTTCTGTTGTCATCATAGGAGAGGGTGAACAGGGATGTTGGAGCGTGTCGAATTTGGAGGATCTACGTTAGCGTGGGATTATCAAATCAAGTCTGTAGACCATTTCAAAGGATATTATCATTGGCATCAATGTGGAGAATTTCTATACGTTCATCAAGGTGAGGGAATAGTAGTCGTTAACAATCATACCTATCCGATTCGCCAAGGCATGCTGTTCTTTTTCCAACCTTATCAATTGCATCATGTCTATGCAGAAGTTCATCCCAATACCCCGTATGAGCGAAATATCTTCTATGTAGAGCCTATAGTCATGGATCGTTATCTGCAAGCGTTCCCGCATCGGCGTTCTTTTTTTTCGAGATTGTGGAATGGGCGCAATCAGCAGCAAGTTTTTAACCTGAGTTCCCACATGGATCAACTGGATTGGATGTATGAGAGCTACAATCAGTCTCGTAGTCGTGTTGGGGGAGAATGGGAGGAATCGGTGCTGTTTTTGCTTCAGATATTGAGTGTCTTGGATCAACAAAAAGAGGGAGCAGATGAAGCGCTATCACAGTTAACGGATTCACGTCATCTGAGACACTCGGAGAAGATGATGCGATGGATTGAAGAGCATTTCGAATATGAGATGAGATTGGATCAGATGGCGGCAGATGTTCATCTGTCCAAATCGTATGCTTCCCGCATTTTTCATCAAGAGACAGGTAGCAGCATTACGGATTACGTTACAGCTCGAAGGTTGAAGCAAGCCTACTTGCTCCTTGAGACAACAACACTTTCGGTGGAGGAGATTGGCAGACGTGCCGGATTTCCGAATGGCTCGTATTTCATCCAATTATTTCGCAAATCTGCCGGGACAACCCCGCTGCAGTATCGACAACAATTTGAACGGAGCAGTAAGCATTAATTTGGATTGAAAAAATAGCGTTATTACGTCTCTATATACAATTAGTATTCACCGTTGGAAGTGAAAAAATCCCGGATGCGGATTGCACTAGCCATTTGCTAAATGCGATACTCCACCTCCGGGATTACACAGCGTCACCTTCAAGCAAATAAACCATAATGATTCCTCAAAATGTTACAGCCACTTATCAGCCCAACGTTCCACGGCGCTTAGCGCTCTCCCCAGTTCCGTGCCTTTTCGTGACAACATATATTCAGTTCGAACTGGACGTTCCGTGACCACATGGCGAACCACAAGTCCTTCTTCCTCCAATTCCTTCATTCGCTCATTTAACACACGTTTGCTCAAGTCAGGGATATAAGCGTGAATCTCACTGAAACGTTTGGGTTCCTCCATCAACGCATGAATAATGAGGGCTACCCATTTTCGGCCAATGATCTGATAAGATTGTTCCACTTTTGTGCATATTTGCTTGGCATTCTCATCATCGCTCATGATTGTACTCCTTTGATTTAATATTGCTTGTAATATCATTAGTATACTTATTGTAACCTACATGTCCACAGGCCATATGTGTAAAATGTCACATACCAATTGTTCTTAATGTTACCACATAAAGCGTTATCATCAAATAAAAACCCTATAAACACTGGAGTTCACAGGTTCGACACGATTGTTGACGAATTGTGACGACAGGTGTAATATGGGTAACGTTAATTCAAATGGTTACAATTTATAACCTAAAAACAGGTTGTGGAGAGAAGGAATGTTCCATGGTTGAATTCAGGTGCGCTATATAAACGGAGGCAAGGCGGGGAACACACCCACTTATTCCGTCTTTTGTCATGCTTGGATTTGAACATTTTGCAACATCATATACTATACTGCACAGATCACAGGAGGCACTCCAATGGATGCAATGACATTTGTCCTGTTCGGGGCAACAGGCGATTTAGCCAAACGCAAGATTTACCCTGCATTATATAACTTGTACATGGATCAGAAAATGCCGAAATCCTTCTCCGTTATCGGGTTGGGACGACGTGAATTGTCGGATACAGAATTCCAGGCGAATGTTGAAAAGTCACTGCATGAATTCTCACGTCAGACGCCGGAAGAAGCATCTCAGGTTCGTGATTTCATTGGCGCTTTCCGTTATTGTTCTTTAAATAATACGAAGCTTGAAGATTACACCAAACTATTGGAACTGGTTCAACAGCGTGAACAAGAGCTTAACATTCCCGAAAATCGCATGTTCTACATGTCGGTCGCACCGGAATTCTTTGAACCAATTGCATTGAACATTCAGGAAAGTAGCCTGGGTAACACCAAAGGCTGGAAGAAACTGATTATCGAAAAACCATTCGGACACGACCTGCAATCAGCTCGTGATCTGAACGAAAAATTGAGCAATACCTTTGCGGAAGAAGAAATCTATCGCATTGACCATTTCCTTGGTAAACCAATGGTTCAAAATATTGAGACGCTCACCTATGCAAATCCTGTGATTCAGGCGCTGTGGTCTAACCGCTATATCGCCAATGTACAGATTACTGCAAGCGAGACGGTGGGTGTTGAAGAACGTGCCGCGTATTACGACCAAAGCGGTGCCCTGCGAGACATGTTCCAAAACCATATGCTTCAGTTGCTGATGATGATTGGTTTGCATTTGCCAAAACGCTGCACACCGGAAGAGATTCAATTCAAAAAGCAAAAGATTGCTGAAGCGCTTCGTCCTTTGACAAAAGAAAACGTCGCTTCTGAAGTTGTTCGTGCGCAATATGCTGCAGGCGAGTTGCAAGGTGCTTCGGTTGTTGGATATCTGGACGAGCCTGGCATCCCTGCTGGATCTCAGAACGAGACGTATGTTGCCGCGAGACTGTGGATCGATGATCCATTCTGGAGCGAGGTTCCATTTTACATCCGTACAGGTAAACGCCTGGCTGAAAAATCCACCCGAATCGTTGTTGAATTCAAGGCTCCACTGAAGACCGGCCATGAATCCGAAAATACAACGGAACCTAACCTGCTGACGATTGAGATTGGTCCAGGAGAAAGCATCTCGCTTCAATTAAATGCGAAGAATCCATTGAACCATGGTGAAGTGGAACCAATGCATATGACCTTCAACTCGGGTAAACGTAACATTCCTGAAGCTTACGAGAATCTGATCTTTGATGCGATGCGTGGAGATTCCACCTTCTTCGCTCACTGGAACGAAGTGGAGCTGGCATGGCAATGGGTGCAACCGATTCAGGAAGCATTCGAAGCGGGCAGCGTGCCACTGGATACGTACAGTGCAGGTTCGCATGGACCAGAGTCAGCAGATCGCCTGACAGCAGTAGACGGTTACCGTTGGTGGTAAGTGTACCGAAAAAGTAAGCATAAGAGAAAAGAACGACAATACGTGCTGCTCACCATTGAACATTTTGAACAAACCAAATTGCGTCTTCCAAGTCAGCAGGATATAGAAGGAAATGTTTTATTTCCCTAGAGCTTGTACTCGTAAGCGAGTTTGGATTGAATGATGCAAAATGCTGATATATACAGTATCAATTATGAATTATACCGTTCCAATTTTGCATAAGCCCTTCCGGTTATGATTACCGGAAGGCCGTGAAAATTTTTGAATATAGATTTGTGGTTCAGTTTTAAAATGAGTTGGCTTGAACGCTGAGAATGTAGTGTAGGGGACGAAATCGATTCTGAAGAAGCAAAGCGTTCGCCTTTATCCCCGGATTTTCTCCTAATATAGGAGATTCAAAAAATCTGGGGATAACAGCGATCAAAAGAACGATTCGTGACCGGAACGGTTACTTCTCCAAACGTTAAGCACTTATTTTTAATTTTGAACGCAAATGAAAATTAAACATTGTTCATAACAGGAGGATTTTGAAATGAAACTTGGACTTGTCGGATTAGGAAAAATGGGATTGAACCTGGGTAGAAACCTGATTGATCACAAACACGAAGTGGTTGCTTTTGACCTGAACGCTGAAGCAGTAAAAGAAATGAAAGAATACGGCGCTGAAGGCGTATCTTCTTACGCAGAGATGGTGGCTTCACTCGAATCCCCACGTGTATTGTGGATCATGGTTCCCCACAACGTAGTAGACGCTGTATTGGCTGAAGTTAGCCCGTTGCTCTCCAAAGGCGACATCATTATTGAAGCAGGTAACTCCCACTACAAAGAATCCATCCGTCGCTACGAAGAGATGAAACCTAAAGGCATTCACTACATGGATGCAGGTACATCTGGCGGTATGGAAGGCGCACGTAATGGCGCATGTTACATGATCGGTGGAGACCCGGAAGCTTGGGCAATCGTTGAACCGGCATTCAAAGATACTTCCGTAGAGAACGGCTACCTGTATGCAGGTAAAGCGGGCAGCGGTCACTTCCTCAAAATGGTTCACAATGGTATCGAGTACGGTATGATGGCATCCATCGGTGAAGGTTTTGACGTATTGGAGAAAAGTGGATTTGATTTCGACTTCGAACAAGTGGCTCGTGTATGGAACAACGGTTCCGTTATCCGCTCTTGGTTGATGGAGCTTACAGAACGTGCATTCTCCAAAGATGCGAACCTTGATGAGATTAAAGGCGTAATGCACTCTTCTGGCGAAGGACGTTGGACGGTAGAAACGGCATTTGACCTTCAAACAGCTACACCAGTTATCGCTTTGTCCTTGCTGATGCGTTACCGTTCCCTGGAGACAGATACATTCACAGGTAAAGTAGTAGCAGCATTGCGTAACGAATTTGGCGGTCACGCTGTAGAGAAAAATTAAATTTATATATAACTGTTAACATATGATGAACATCGGGTAATGACTTATATCGTGTTTACGAATTCATCAAGTGGAGGTAACATATCATGAAATTTTTCTTGGATACAGGGAATGTGGGAGAAATCAAACGGATCGAACGTCTGGGTCTGGTGGATGGAGTCACGACCAACCCGTCTTTGATTGCCAAAGAAGGTCGCGTATTTAAAGAAGTCATTCAGGAGATCTGTGGCGTTGTTAAAGGCCCAGTCAGTGCTGAAGTTATCGGTCTCAAAGCCGAGGATATGTTGAAGGAAGCTTATGAAATTGCAGAATGGGCACCGAATGTAGTCATTAAATTGCCGATGACCGAAGATGGGCTATATGCTTGTCATGAGTTGACGCAAAAAGGGATCAAAACCAATGTAACGCTGATCTTCTCCGCAGCACAGGGCCTGATGGCGGCGAAAGCCGGTGCAACCTACATCAGTCCATTCGTTGGGCGCTTAGATGATATTGCGGTGGATGGTATGAAACTGATTCGTGATCTGCGTCTGATTTTGGACATGTATGATCTGCCTTCCGAGATTATCGCAGCAAGCATTCGCAATATCAAACATGTAGAAGATGCAGCCCTTTCCGGTGCGCACATTGCCACCATTCCGGGTTCGCTCTTGCCAACTCTTTGGAAGCACCCACTGACGGACAGCGGCATTGAACGTTTCCTGAAAGATTGGGAATCTGTTCCGAAATAAAAGGATAGACGTTGCCTGAGTTTTTGGGTGGTCTGAACATAATGTCTCCCGCCATGCAGATTAATCTGCGGGCGGGAGTTTTTTTTATCTCTGTTTTCGTATTTTCCTATTAGCAATGGTGAAGACTTGTCTCTTTTAACTTGTTATTACTTTCTGTCCAGTGTCCACGTACTGTCCTTCTTTTTCGGGACAACGGTGCATAAGGTTAACATATAGCCTATAGCTCATCCCGTAGGGGAGGGACACTTCGATGATGAGAAGAAGATGGCGAAGCCGGAGACGCCGTAAGCCGCCCAGCGGCAAACGCAAAATGTGGTTGATCATTTTATTGGTCACCGCGTTTTGTTTAATGCAGGGTTTTGCCTATGTAGATAAGAAAATGAAGCCCCCAATCATGCACTTGGCCAAGATTAGAGTGAAGCAGATTGCGACCGAAGCGATCAACAAGGCGATTACAGCACAGGTGGCAGATGGCAAAACCAACGAAGGGCTGATTGACTGGAAGACGGATACCGCCGGGAAAGTGTCCGGTTTCATGCTGAACTACAATGAGCATATGCGAATCACCGCAAGTACGATGAATATCGTGCAATCCACGCTTCAGAATGTACACATGTTAAAAGAAAAGATACCGCTGGGGCAGGCGCTGGGCAGTCCCGTGATGGCTTCATTTGGTCCAAGTATACCGGTTCGTATTGAGCCTCAAGGCGCTGTCAAAGTGGACTTGAACACCCGTCAGCAGAATGCAGGCATTAACATGATCTTGGTGGAAGTGTACATTCATATCATTGCTGAGGTCGCGGTTGTGGTGCCCTTCGATATGGAGCCCGAAACGGTCGATACGGAAATCCCGATTTCCTATCTTTTGGTTGTCGGGGATGTGCCCATGTATTATTACGATAATCAGGGCAAGCCGGTAGGAAGCAACGGCGGTAATGCCCCGGCTATTGCGCTGCCATCAGGTCATACGGGTGTATCAAGCGGTAATGGAGTGACGACAACTCCCCCAAGCCAGAACCAGCAACAAGCGCCGTCAGACCATTTGCAAGGGAACGAGCTTGAATTTGAGCCAGATTTGCCTGATATCAATGGCGGAGTGCAGCCTAATAAGGACGCGCAGCCGTGAATCACATTTTAATAAGTAAAGCGAAAAGGGACCTCTATCCAAGAGGTCCCTTTTTTGAATGCATATTGCACTCTAAGCCGAAGAGAATCCACTTAATTCCGCCAAATTATAGACTTGGATTGAATTAAGCGGTGTACTCCAAATTGCTTCCACTTACTGAGTATATTCTCGACTCACTTGCTCTTATTCTTCTTCTGTTTGCGTTCATCCTGTTCCCAATGTTTCAGCTGTGGATAAGGATCGAACGACCATTCGTGCAGTCCGCTGTCCCGGTAGATCCCATAGTGCAGATGTGGAGGAAATTTGCCCTGTGTCCCAGGTTTCCCGTACCCCGAACTGCCAACCCAACCTACGACCTGACCGGGAATAACCACTTCACCGATGCGTGCGCTCTTGTCAAAACCAGAGAGATGGGCGTAGTAATGATAATGGTTGTTCAAATCCCGAATTCCGATGCGCCAGCCGCCAAACGGGTTCCAGCCTTTGATCTCCACGACCCCGTAACAGGTGCTGCGCACAGGTAGGCCATGCGGAGCGAAGATATCCGTTCCCTCATGAATGCGATAGCCACCCCAGCTTCGTTTGGTACCCCAGGTGCTGCGATAGGAGTAGTTGGTTCCAAGTGGGACCGGAAAGGCATGTCCAAACAGATCCAGATTGTCAAAATGCTCATATAACTTCGCGAATTGCTGTATCCGTTGTACAGCACGGGAGTTGTGATAATATTCCCACAAGGCAATGTTGAAGTCTTCCTGCTTGTTCCCGTAACCCTGAATAACAGAAGCTATACTGTACAGCACATCCTGATCATTATTGGCATCCGCTATACCGTCTCCTGAACCATCACGCCCATATCCTTTGAAAAAAAGAATGGATTCCGGATGTTGATCCGTCTCATCCGGATTTAGCCATCCTCTCCAGGCCGGAGAGGTCATGAAGACACCTGTGAGCCGCTCCGGATGCTTGCGATCCTTCGGGTGTGCACGGGTAATCGTACGTTCGTACTGATCAATGGCGGCCAGCCTGTACCAGGGAATCTGAGTCATCTGACTGATGTTCTCATATAAATGACGACGTGCAGCGAAGATTTCTGCGGGCTTCAGCTCAGCTGCCTGTGGTTTGGGAGCGGCCTGGGCGGGTTCACCGTAAACTTCAACAGGCAAGAATGGGAGAAGCAGAGTACCTGCAAGTAATGTTTTGATCCAAAAGCGGTACGTGTGCCTGAAGGTCAAGCGTTGTTGCACTGGGAAGCAGCCCCTTTCCATTAAAATGATACAAGGTACCCGATGAACCAAGCTAAAGGTTAGCGTTCTTCAAAAGTTCTCATTTTATCCATGTCAGCACTTGGGATGAATCGAATGATACAAATTGTCCATATCGGGGATGAATGCACAAGATGTGACAAATGGGAGTTTTTCCAACGCTTTCATGGTATAATATGTTCCGAGCAACAGCCTAACTTCAGTAGAAAGAAGGTTTATGCATTGGCTAAACGTGTTAAAGAACCGAAACCGGATTGGATTCGGATCAAATTGACAACCGGCGATAACTATCAGGAAATGAAAACGATGATGCGTTCCAAAACGCTGCATACGGTATGTGAGGAAGCACGGTGCCCGAATATCTATGAATGCTGGGCCAATCGAACGGCCACTTTTATGATTTTGGGCGACATATGCACAAGGGCATGCCGTTTTTGCGCGGTGAACACAGGCTTGCCAACGGAGCTTGATTTGCAGGAACCAGAACGTGTGGCGGAAGCAGCAGAGCAGATGAATCTGCAACACTGCGTAATTACAAGTGTAGCCCGTGACGACCTGAAGGACGGGGGAGCTACGATTTTTGCAGAGACGGTAAAGGCCGTACGGCGGCGGTTGCCATTGTGCAGCGTTGAAGTACTCATTCCAGATTTTCTGGGCGATCGGGAATCTTTGCAGATTGTAATGGATGCCAAACCGGACATTCTGAATCATAATATTGAGACGGTAGAGCGGTTGTCAGACAAAGTGCGCGCCAAGGCGAAATATAAACGTTCACTGGAATTGCTTGCTCGTGCCAAAGAAATGCAACCTAACATCCCAACGAAATCAAGCATTATGCTTGGTGTAGGTGAGGAATATAATGAAATTTTATTGACGATGGATGATCTTCGTGCGGTGAACTGCGATATTATGACGATTGGTCAATATTTGCAGCCATCGGAGAAACATCTGTATGTTGAAAAGTATTATCCGCCAGAGGAGTTCGCTGCATTGAAACAGGAAGGATTAAAACGTGGGTTCAGCCACGTCGAGTCCGGTCCGATGGTACGCAGCTCCTACCATGCGCATGAACAGGTGAAATCGGCTACCAAACATGCTGAACAGGCGGCAACACACGCGTGATGGAGGAAACCGGATTGGAAGAAGAAAAAATCACAGAACAGATTCAGGACCAGCTTCAGGAACAGATCCAGGAGCCGGTTCAGGAATCGGTTGTTGAGTCAGTTGAGGAAAAGCCCAAAGAACCGGTCATTGTACAGATCGGCGGAAAAAATTATGAAATCGTCCAGAACCACAAAGAGGGCTGGAACCCAGAGGTCTTCCGTGATCGTTACAGTGAAGTGCTGGAGCGTTATGATTATATTATCGGGGACTGGGGTTATAGCCAGTTAAGGTTAAAAGGTTTTTACCGCGATAACCATCCAAAAGCGACGAAGGATTCCACGATTGCCAGTATTGTGGATTATATCAATGAATATTGTAACTTTGGCTGTGCGTACTTTGTGCTTCAGAAGAGCAAGGATCAGCCTCAAGCCAAAGCAAAAAGCGGTTCCTGAGAAGGACCGCTTTTTTTTGTGTTCGTATTTTAGTCAAGAAATGCCGTGCGAACCCGGTTCCAGAATGGATAAG
The DNA here is from genome assembly GCF_026013365.1 of Paenibacillus sp. LS1. GTDB lineage: Bacteria > Bacillota > Bacilli > Paenibacillales > Paenibacillaceae > Paenibacillus. The sequence continues at coordinate 56,766 of NZ_JAPDOE010000015.1, read as the reverse complement.
GACGGAAACGCGCGAAACTGACCTTGTGGCTGGATACCTGACAACGGACGGAGATCAGATCCTCCACCATCACGTTTACATGATCAATCGTCATCAATAACCGCTGATCCTTGCGCGAGAAAATATCACAATGATGATGCTTGGGCAAAATAACCGGTGAACCAAGTGTCCGATAGACCCGGTTATTAATCGATGCAATCTCCGCAATCTGAATTGCCTCGATGGTTGGATGCACCATAGCACCGCCGAGGGCTTTGTTGTATGCCGTGCTGCCTGATGGCGTGGATACACAGATGCCATCCCCACGGAACATTTCAAATGTCACATCGTTAATATCGACCTGAGCCACGACGGTACCGTCTACACCTTTTAACGTAAATTCATTAAGGGCGATGTAAGAGGAATTCCCCGACTTTTTACGAATCTCAAGCTCCAAGAGTGGATATTGTACAATACGTGGTTTGAGACGCTCCGGATCTCCCTTGCCACTCATCAGCCGAACTAATTCCCGTAATTCTTCCTTCTTCCAATCGGCGTAAAAGCCGAGATGGCCTGTATGAACCCCAACAAAAGCAATATCCGGAATGCGGTCGATGAAATTGTGAAATGCCTGTAGCATCGTACCATCGCCCCCGATGGAGATGACAATCTCCGGCGATTCTGCATCCAGCTTGAACCCTTCTTCCTTCGCCAGCGCATGAAACTGCTGACTGAGATCAATCGATAACTGGTCTCCGCGGTCTTGAACATAGTATCTCAAGATGAAAGCTCCTTTGTGGTCATTATACTACCGATGATAATCAATTCCGCGGAAGAACACAACGTTTGGAAGCATATTCAGTGAAATATAGATGAATAGTGGCCTTATTTTTTTGCATGTCTTGGCAGGAGTAGAGAACTTAATATTGCTAAGATGATCAACAACACGATGAGGCTTGCAAAAACAATCATTCCCGACAGGAAGATCAGTCCCCAGTCCGGTGTATACGTCGATAATGATGGGATGAAACCGGGATCCATGAGAACGGGGGAAGAAGAACGCCCCATCATGGGTGTCCACAACAGCAGGACTAATACAGGTGCGATTAACGCATGAATGGCTCTGGCAAATAGAAAGGGACCATATCTCATGGGTGTGTTGCTAAGGACACTCATAATCTGCGCATGGACGGATAATCCGCCCCAGGAGAGAACAAAGGCTGCTGCCGCTACCTTATAGACGAGAGGGATGGATGCCCCGGCACTCCCAGCCTCTTTGTTCCCCAGCGTTACTTCAAATAGTCCACCGACCAAGCTAGGAGATAAGGATGGAGGCAATCCGGTATGCCGTAGCAATTGCTCGGTAATCCCGTACAGTCCGCCAAGCCAACCGGTCTGCACAAGTAACTCCATCATGACCGAGAAGAATACAACCAGCCCCCCTACGATAATAATAAGGCGAAGGGATGAGGAGACTGCCTGGCGCAACAGTTCACCAAATGCCCGTCCGTCAGCCTTTCTTGCTTCATGCATCGCATAGATGGCACGGACCAGTCTGTTTCGATGTATCTTCTCTGCTGGAGATGGAGAAGAGATGTCTGTCTGTGAGCCTTTCGCTGTACCCCCGTGGAAACGCATGAGCACACCCACCAGAAAAGCAGCAGCGTAATGGCTCGCAACCAATATTGGCGCAATAGCGACATTGTGGAAGAAGCCAACCGATACCGCGCCAATCATGAAGATTGGATCGGATGATGTGGTGAAGGCAACGAGCCGTTCTCCTTCTTCCCGGGTAACCAGCTTTTGTTCCCATAACTGGGCGGTCAGTTTAGCCCCTGTAGGATAACCGGATGCACAGCTTACGGCAAATACGAAACCACCGCTTCCGGGAACACGAAACAATGGACGCATTAATGGATTCAGCAAGGTGCCCAAAAAATGAACAATGCCGAAGCCGAGCAGCAGCTCGGACAGCACCAAAAAAGGAAAAAGGGAGGGAAACAATACGTCCCACCAGATGGACAGTCCGCGTACACCTGCGTGCCAGGTTTCCGCTGGGAACAAGACCATTAACACACAAAGGAGCAGGAGAGCGAGTGTGACCAGGACATGGGTGAGTCGTTGTGGAGCAGCCATGAATTCCTCTCCTTTATTTTTTGGGATGGTCGGTGTGCAGTAGGCAGTGGCGCTTTTGCCATCAATATATGAAAAAAAGCGGACAAACAGTACAAAATTATACGTAGAAAGCGCTTGCAAAAGTGGCTGTGTTTTTAAGTGATGTGTGCTAAAATGAGAAAAACGCCTGAACGTCACCTAATTGTCTCCAAGGTGGAATTCAATTCGGATGGAGTGATGATCATGAGTCTTGTCACCGGAATCCTGGTCTGTGCTTTTGTATATGTGATACGTGCCTCGCTGGTACGCTCTGAGGAAGAGGACTGGCGGAGTTATTAATGGAATATCTAGTGCGCCAACCTTTGCGGTTGGCGCTTTTTTTGTCCTATGTTTTGAATAAGGTCCTATATACAGACGGCAGGTTATATGTCCTGTTGATTTCATGTTATATAGGACTTTTTGGTTTTTTTTGATAGAATGGAGATAAAGGCTTTTGTGGCCTGGATATTGTTACTGTTTTCACAATGTTCACGGAACGTGTAATATATGGCAAAATTCGACATCAGAAAGGGGAATCAGACGAATGAATCCCAGTTTGAGTATTTATGACAATCTTGGTGGTGAGAAAGGTGTTCGTGCATTGGTCGAGGCTTTCTATCCGATCGTTCAGCAGAATGAGCAGCTGGCTCCGCTTTTCCCGGAAGATATTCAGCCGGTCATCGACAAGCAGTATATGTTTTTGTCTCAGTTTTTTGGAGGACCAGGGCTGTTTTCCGAGGCGTTTGGCCATCCGATGATGCGTGCCCGTCATATGCATTTTGAAGTGACGGTTGAACGGGCTGAGGCCTGGCTTGCATGTATGAATCAAGCGTTAACACAGATTGGTGTGGAAGAGCCCTTACATTCGTTTATCCTGCAGCGTTTATCTGGGCCTGCGCACCATTTTGTAAATACACCGTAGTTCCGAATATGATTATAAGCGTACGGGAGAGGGATGGGGAACCGAGTGGAATTAGAGCCGCTGTATAAGGTGAAGGTAACGTGTCACTATTGTGAAACTGAGTATGACACCTCACGGGTAAGACCGAGCTTAAAAAGACCCTACCGGACGGATTCTGATTTTTGTGCTTACTACAAGCTGGAGAATCCGGACTTTTATGTGGTTCGCATCTGTCCGCAGTGTGGGTTTGCTTCCACGGAAAACGCAACGGAGCATTTGAATGATGCTCAGCGTAAGGCTTTCAAGGAACAGATCGGTAACCGCTGGGTAAAACGTGATTATAGCGGAGCACGGACACTGGAACAGGCGCTGGCTACGTACAAACTTGCTTTGCTGTGCGCCCAGGTTATTCAGGAGAAAGACCGTGTCGTCGCTGGCCTGCTGCATCATATAGCTTGGTTGTATCGTTATATGGAGGACCATGCACAGGAACATCGTTTTCTTGAATTTAGCCTTGAAGCCTATGTGAAGGTGTTCGAACGTGAAGGAACAGGCGGCAATGAAGCCAAACTGTTGTATTTGCTCGGGGAATTGAATCGCAGGGTAGGCCGGTTCAATGAAGCAGTGCAATGGTTCGGCAAGGTCATACATGACAAGCGAATCACAGATGCGGCTATGATTCGTGCTTCAAGAGAACAGTGGGCGGTGCTGCGCGAACAGATGATTTCAGGCAAGATGGAACTCCCAGAAGAGATGCTGGAAGCAGACAAAGAGGCCGCAAAGCGCAGCCCCCTCTAGGTCAACCTTGGATTTAAGACACGCCCTAGTTACGTACAGGACGGCTGGATAACAGATAGTCACTGTCATTGTCGATCACGGTCATGCTGGCATTGCAGCAGGGAAAGACCAGTAGTTTCTTTTTGCCTTCGCGAATGAGCACAAGCTCTTTTGGTTTGAGGGGGAGCAGCACATTACTTGCATGACAGTACGGACATTGCTGTACATAGATATCCCCCATCACAATATCGTAAGGCCAGCTGTTTTCAAACGGAATCATTCTTTTTCGCCTTCTGTTGCAGAAGGTTTGGAAGCTTCTTGTTTGGCGAGTTCCGCAATCTTCTGCATCAGGATATGTTGGGGCATGTGCATCAGGTGCTCCAAAGGCACGCCCAAGGATTCTGCTAATTTGACGGCTGTATCAGCCGATACTTGTAAAGGTTTCATACGTTTACCTCCTGAGAGTTGCTATAAGTATTTCTCTAGTATAGAGATATGGCTGACAGAAAACCAGTTTTTAATTCGATTCTAACGATCCAATTTATAGAGAGAGGTGCCTTATTAAATGAAAACGCCATTACACCCCGTATGGGATCTGGAGTCCATTTTTAGTGGAGGTTCTTCCTCCGAATCATTCGCTGCATATCTGATTGAACTGGAAGAGGATGTACGCAAACTGCAACATCTGTTGAACGAAACACCCGCACCGACTTCATTAGAAGAGACGGCTACATTTGATCCCATTTTGGAACTGTTGCAGAGCTGCTATATCCGCGTATCGGAAGGTTCTGCGTTTGTATCCTGCCTCTCATCACAAAACCAGAAGGACAAGAAGGCAACGCAGCTTCAGGGAGCCATCAGTTCCCTTGCTGCGTTGCTGAACGGCAGTAAGTCGAAGTTCGATAATACACTTAGTCAGACATCGGATTTGGTGTGGGACGCGTGGATTGCTCGGGAAGATATTCAGCCGCTGGCATTTGCATTGAACGAGAGTCGCACGCTGGCTCGTGAGAAGCTGTCGCCGGAACTGGAAGGCCTTGCTTTGGATTTGGGTGTGGATGGTTACCATGGTTGGGGCAAATTCTATAATACGATTGTCAGCAAGGTGAACATTCCTTTTGAGCAAGATGGAGAAACGGTAATGCTGTCCGCAGGACAGGCTGCCAACAAGCTGAGTGATAGTGATCGGAATGTACGCGAGACGGTATTCGCAAACTGGGAGCAGGCTTGGACCGATGTCGAAGATTTCTGTGCAGACACGCTGAACCACCTCGCAGGATTCCGTCTGAAGTTGTATGAGAAACGTGGCTGGGATGATATCCTCAAAGAACCTCTGGCCATCAACCGGATGTCACGTCAGACACTGGATACGATGTGGAATGTGATTAACGGGGCTAAACCTGCGCTTATTCAATACCTGGAGCGCAAGGCAGAACTGCTAGGGGTAGACAAGCTCAGCTGGAGCGACGTAGATGCACCTGTAGGCCAATCGAGTGGCAAGATCACTTACGATGAGGCAGCAATGACTATTGTTGAACAGTTTGCCAAGTTCAGTCCTAAACTTTCTTCGTTTGCAGAGAAGGCTTTTGAGAAACGCTGGATCGAAGCAGAAGACCGTCCTGGCAAGCGCCCAGGAGGATTCTGTACGTCTTTGCCACTTAGCAAAGCAACCCGGATTTTCATGACCTTCTCCGGGACGCCATCCAATGTGTCGACTCTTGCGCATGAACTTGGTCATGGATATCATCAACACATTATGGAAGAGTTGCCTGCATTGAATCAGCGCTATGCGATGAATGTGGCCGAGACAGCTTCCACGTTTGCTGAACTGATTGTAGCAGATGCCCTGGTACAGGCAGCAACAGATGAGCAAGAGAAGCTGGCGTTGTTGGAAGACAAGATACAGCGAAGTGTGGCATTCTTTATGAATATCCATGCCCGGTTCCTGTTTGAGAATCGTTTCTATGAGCAACGCAAAAAAGGCCTGGTCAATGCGGATGTGTTATCCAAATTGATGGTGGAGGCACAGCAGGAAGCATTCTGTGGTGTACTTGCAACAGATCATCCGCATTTCTGGGCCTCCAAACTGCATTTCTACCTGACAGGTGTGCCATTCTATAACTTCCCATATACGTTTGGGTACATGTTCAGTGCGGGAATCTATGCGAGAGCACAGCAAGAAGGTACAGCATTTGCAGATAAATATGATGACTTGTTGCGGGATACAGGACGTATGACGGTCGAAGAACTGGCCCAGAAACATTTGGGTACGGACCTGACACAACCGGATTTCTGGCAAAATGCTGCGGATTTGGTCATTGCCGATATTGAGCAGTTTTTGCAGATGACAGCAACCGAAAAATAGGTTGAAGATATATGAAATGGCTGCAATCGAGTGTTTAACAGACACTGGATTGCAGCTTTTTTTGTTCAGAATCCTCATTTTCAATTCTCGAATATTTTGTCGTAATTCAGTGAAAAAGCTCAGTTTAAGGAAGTGGGATGGCAATTAATTGTGCAAATTATAGTTAGAAATACCCAACTTTGCCGTTGTTTGTTGAATGAGCACATATGATGTCATATAATGAGTCGTAAGTCCTTGATGTATAGGACTATAAGCATATAAGGAGAGTGTTAATATGAAAATTGAAGAGCTTTCATTAGCGCGACAGTTGGATCTGGTGTTCAAAGAGCTTGATCATGAGTTGTCAGGGTTAGATTCAGGGGTAGTTTTTGTGCAAATACGAAACAACGTAATTGGGAAATTCGGTATTCGACATAATCCGATAACTGGACGGAATGGACAGATGGATGTGGAGGAGGGGGGACTAAACGAAACCCAGAGAACTTCTTTCCGAGCAATGGCACTGGAGACGTTGAAATTTAAACGGACTTGGACGCATGGTGAAATATCGTACGACTTCACAGTAAGACAAGGTATGATTTTGGTAGATGCAACAATGGAGTCTAATTACAATATGGCGAGCCTGATGATTCGTTACCCTAGAACCAATACATACAAGGATTCAGGTATGGAGTCGACCTCCTAATTAGTTGCATAAGAGAAAGCGGCACTTCCGAAGAAGGCCGCTTGTACTTTGGATTCTGCTCAAATCAAGCAAAAATTACGAGCTTACGAACGACCCGATAATTGCTGCTCAGCGATTTGCACCAGACGTTTTGTGATGTATCCACCCAGAGAACCTGTCTCACGGGAAGTATAGTTACCGTAGTAACCATCTTGTGGAATAGTTACACCCAGCTCTTGTGCAGCTTCAATTTTCAATTGTTGCAATGCTGCAGTTGCTTGGGGAACGACCAGGTTGTTGGAGCGGCTACCGCTACCTTGGTTTTGACTTCCGTACATATGTGTCACCTCCTTATGGGTTGGTGATGTTAGTATGGTTAGAGAATACGGAAATATACATGATATGGCGTAAGGGAAATTATGGATGATCAATAGTAGACATGTCACATCAAAAAGCCGACCCAATGCGGGTCGGCAAGTTGTATAAGGATATTAAAATATAGGGTGATATGCGCAAAAGCAACATAGAGGATGATGAGTTTACTTAGTCTGTAGGAGGTATAACCTCAATACGTGTAAATAGCTCAACAGGCTGTTCCGGTTCCAAGCGAATTAACCCCGTCTGCTCATCCGATAAAGCCAAATTAGGTGCATCCGGGAGCCAAGTGTACGGTTCAATGCACAAGAACTGATCAGATTCACCTTTGGTGAAGAGAACCCAATGTTTAAAAAATGCTTCATCTGCTGAATATTTCAATGTATATCCATCTTGTCTGCGTAAGTAAGCCGTGGCTGGTTCACCTTCGGTAGCTTTCAACAAGGTATCCCAGTTACGTCCCTGCATGTTGATGCCTTCGTTCAGAGCAGACCATTCACCTAGAGATTCTATTTCACCTGTAGGGAGTTGTTCTTCATTCTGTCCGTATAATCCGGAAACAGGCACTTGCAATGTCCAGTCGGCAGGTTTGCCGTCTAGCAAAAACCATGTATGATATCCCATCCCGAAAGGAGCAGGCGTTGAGCTCAGATTAGTGACTCGCAGACGCTGGCTAAATACAGCGTTTTGCAGACTGAACGTCATCTCAAGCTTCAAGGGAATCGGGAATTGAGCCATCCAGTGCTCTTCATTTTCAGTCAGTAATTCAGTCGTAATTGCACAGCCATCTTCATCTTCCTCAATGTCACTGACACACCAGGATTGGGTACGATGGAGGCCGTGAATATGGTTGTCATTCGCCGTGTTCTGATCGAACTGGTAACGTACACCTTCATATTCGAATTGTCCCCGATGAATGCGTCCTGGTGGAATTAGGAGAGGAACGCCGAAATGGTAAGGCTTCTGCAGATAAAAGGCAAGATCATCTTCATCCGGACGACGGACGACATCTCTGTCCTGCACTAAATCGCGAATAGAAATAATATTATTTCCAAGACGCGGCAGCAGGGTAATTTCCAATTCACGGCTATGTAGGATATACGTGTCGTAACCATTCCATTGGCCTTTGGTCACTTGTTTCATATCGATGCTCCTTTTCCCACTTGAAATCTGTCTGCAAGCAGTCGTGATGATGCTACTGCTACAGGCGTGTCATTGTGTACATGCCAGCTATTTCCTGCTCGACTTCGTGTGAAGTTAACAATAGGATAAGCAATTCCATCATAACAGATTTTAGTGTGTCGGGTAAAAAAGTTCATCTCATTTTGACATTCGCGCCTGTGCGCATTAAGATGGAACTCTGAAAGCATTTATTAGAATTGAATGAAATGAAATCGATGACAGGGACAAGTAGGCCAAGAGAATCCTCTTCAGAAAGCCGGTGGTTGATGCGAACCGGTGTGAGCTCTTTACCGAATGGACCCTTGAGTGTGGGTTTGAACAGGCAAAGCCGAAAGACGGGCTTGCCCCACTAGAGTCTGCCGTATAATCCACGTTACGGAACAATGAAGGCATTTCTTCAGCTTGACTTGAATTCAGGGTCATGGGCAATGGAAGAAAAGCGAATAAGGGTGGCACCACGGTCTCACGTCCCTTGCGGATGTGGGGCCTTTTTGCGTTCGCAGAGAATGGCGGTTTTTTTTATTTAAAATCAGGGAGGCGTTATGTGCAATGAAAACAGTACTTTCAGGTATTCAACCGAGCGGCAAGCTCACATTGGGCAACTATATTGGTGCAATCAAAAATTTTGTGAAACTCCAGCATGACTATCAGTGTCATTTCATGGTGGTTGATCTTCATGCGATCACCGTAGCTCAGGAGCCAGCCGCATTGCGTGAACAGTCGGAAGCTGTAGCTGCGCTGTTTATTGCAGCAGGTATTGACCCATCGAAATCTAACGTATTTCTGCAGTCCCATGTACCGCAGCACGCGGAATTGGGCTGGTTGATGACGACGCTGACCTCCATGGGTGAGCTTGAACGCATGACTCAGTTTAAGGATAAATCATCTGGTAAAGATTCTGTTGGTGCTGGATTGTTCGTGTATCCATCATTAATGGCGGCTGATATTTTGCTATACAATGCTGATCTTGTACCCGTGGGCGAGGATCAGAAGCAGCATCTGGAACTGACACGTGATCTGGCAGGACGCTTTAACCACCGTTATGGGGAGTACTTCACCATTCCAGATCCGTATATCCCACAGGTGGGTGCTCGGGTAATGTCACTTGACGATGCCTCTTCAAAGATGAGTAAAAGTAATCCCAATGCTGGCAGCTATATTGCCTTGTTGGATCCGCCGGATGTCATTCGTAAAAAAATCAGCCGGGCTACAACGGATTCAGGGCGTGAAGTCGTATATGATCCGGCAAACAAACCGGAAGTCAGCAACCTGATGAGCATCTACGCTGAATGTGCGGGTATGACGCTTAAGGAAGTAGCTGAGCGTTATGAAGGCAAGATGTACGGTCCGTTCAAAAAGGAACTGGCTGAAGTGGTTGTGTCTGTTATTGAACCATTACAACAACGGTATAATGAGATTCGTGAGTCTGGTGAATTAGCCGATGTGCTGGATACGTCAGCACGCCGTGCAGAAGAGGTTGCTGCTCAAACGCTGGATGCAGTGAAAGAGCGTATGGGGTTTGTTCCTAGACGTAAACTGTAGTGTTGAACAAGATTTTCATATGTAACGTAATGAATAGTTAATATGGATAAAGAGGAGTCCTATTGAAGGACTCCTCTTTATTTGTAAGTCCATTATTGAATGATAAAAGACCTGTTCAAGAAGTAGGCTCTGAAGCTGCCGAGCGAACTGCCTGACGTTCTTTTTTGGCACGAATCACAAATCCCCAACCGATGTTGGCAATGGACAGGACAAACAGTAGTGCGGCTAACCAACCGGAGTAGGAGATCGTAATTGCTGTAACCGCTAACAAGATAATCGAAGAGAATGCGAACCATAAGGATAAGCCTTTGCTCATTGGGAAAAACCTCCATCTACAAATTTAGTAAAATTCCGTATAACCTGAAGCGTACGAGCCATAATAATCTTGCAAGCTTGCAATTACATTACAGACACAGATTGAAGGGAGATTATAAATATGGCTCAAGGATCTCGTTCTAACAACTTGGTGGTACCTCAGGCAAATTCAGCACTGCAACAATTGAAAATCGAGGCTGCACAGGAACTGGGTGTAACAATCCCACAAGACGGTTACTATGGTAACTACACTTCCCGTGAAACAGGATCTTTGGGTGGATATATCACCAAACGTCTGGTACAAATCGCTGAGCAGTCTCTGGCTGGGTCTGGCAAATAATTTATCTTAACCAAACAGCAACAAAAACAGGATAAACAGAAAGCCCGGGGCGGAAACGCTCCGGGCTTTCTCGCGTATCAGTTCCTATGTCTGATTGTGCCTTGCCATGTTCACTTCGTCAAGGGCGTGCAGATAAAAGTTTTTTATCCATCTTCTCATCGCTTAACCAGCCTACATACGTATCGATCGTTTCAAAATTCCGATCCATTACGACTACAGCGACAAATGGATATTGTTTCCGGTGTCGATAACGTACATCAGCCCAGCGGACCTTGTAACCGGCAGGTAATTCTTCAACCTCTGCCACCGCATAGGAGGTGAAGTAGAGGAAGGCACTGACTTCCGGCGATTTGCGTGAAGCAGCAACGGCCGCATGGGTAGAAGATGAAGCTTGCAGACTCCATGCCAGATTAGAACCATCCATTTTACCAATCTCATAACTGCCATCTTCAACTCTTTTAACGACATGCCAGCGATTCCAGGATATCGTCGGAATGACGATATATTTTGCTTGCTCTGGGCTGTTGTCGAGACGTCTAACCTTTCTGACCGCTTGTGCACGGGCAATCGTCCGCCATATATAATATAGTCCTGTCAAGCTATATAACGTCACGAAGAGTGGTGCAGGGGCGATCAGGTCAAAGGCCCATAACAGGATAGCCACGACATGCGTGGAGAATAGAAACGGATCAAAAATATGAATGATGTTCCAGGCGATCCAGCGTTCTGTAAAAGGCCGGGCGGCTTGGGTACCATAGGTGTTGAACAGATCAGTGAATACGTGAACACCTACGGCTACAGCGGTCCAAGTGGCAACGTGTCCAAAAGGCACACCAGGGAATATCAGTGCAATGACGCCAGTGATGAGCAGAACCCATAACAGGAGAAATGGCAGAGAGTGTGACAAGCCCCGATGATTCCGAATGTAAAGCGAATTGCTTTTGAGACGTAACGCAGTATCGATGTCAGGGGCCTGGGAACCGGCGATCGTGCCAACCATTACCGCAGCTGCAAGCATAGGGTTGGACGCGACGACAGGATCGACATAAGCCAGACCGGCTAAACCAATCCCCATGACAAAATGTGTAGAGGTATCCATAAACGTCTCCTTTGTGTGGTGTATCGTTGTAAGGCATATTGCTTCTCTATCTAGGTGATACCCATATATAGTGTATAATATCCGCCTGTCAGGATGCAAAACACCCCAAATTTCGAAGGGGTGACAATAAATGTATTATAACCAATAAATGTACGCAGTTTGTCAAACTATTTCGGCATTTCCTATGATAAACTCTATATCGGATACAGAGAGAAAAATCGTCAGAGCACGTACGATACAAATGGAATGATATACAACGCTAAAAATTTATGGGCATTGTTCCTTTAAACCGTTACAATAATATAGAATCTCATAAAAAGTAGGTTTCTTTGAATACATATGTCACAGTAGATGGATAAAGCGAAACGAACGTGATTTTGAATCACATATGTATGCGTATTCATAAGAGAAGATACAGAAGGGACGAGGAAGATGCTGAAAAAGTACAAATGGACATGGATGCTGCTGGGGCTCGCACTGATTATGGCTGTGTATCTGATGTGGGGCACCGTATTTGCCAGCAAAGAAAAATTACCCGAGATTCGTGAAATCCAATCCTTTTCCATGGAAAATGTAGATGGCAGTACGGTATCCCTGGAGGATACTCAAGGGAAAGTCCGTTTGTTCTACTTTTATTTCACCAGTTGTCCGGATGTCTGCCCTATTACGACGTTTACGTTATCCCAGGTGCAGGATCTGTTGAAAGAGGACGATACCTTCGGTAAAGATGTCTCGTTTGTATCCATTTCATTCGACCCGAAAGTCGATACAAGAGAGAAGATCAAGACATTCGCGGACCGCTTCCATGCGGATTATTCCGGATGGTACTTCTTGCGAGGGGATATGGACAAAACCAAACAGTTCGCCAGGGATTCATTCCAAATCCTCATCGAAGGGGAGAATAAGGATGATTTTGCCCATATGAACATGATCGGGCTGGTGGATGAGAATAACCAGCTACGCAAGGTATATAATGCGTTTAATACAGAAGACGTTGTGCCTGCTGTGATTGCGGAGGATATTCGGAATCTGATCAAGGAATAATCATCTGATGCTTATATTGTAAAGGCTGCCTCCAGGTTGAATATCAACCCAATGGCAGCCTTTTGGTATTTCCTTTTAAAAGGAGGGATGTTCGGGGTATTGGATGTATGTCTCTAACCCGGCTTTCTCCAGCTGGGCAATGATATACTCATCAGGTGTTCCTTCCACTCCCGCATATCCTCTTCGTGTATACATCTGTACTGCATCCGGGAAAGCATCCCGAAGCACACCTCTAATTTTTTTGCCAGAACTGTCATTATCCATAAATAAAAAGACTTCATCATAACCGACTTGCTTGCGCAGGGTTTCCAGCTTGAGGGAATTAAGTGTTCCAAACGTACATAGAATGTTGATTTCGGGTCCAACCAGACGTTTCAGTTTGCTTCGATCATTCTTACCTTCCACAATGACATGAATAGGCATGATATTCACCTCTTGTTCGAGAGCTTATGTCGACATTCCCCGGGAAATGTTGCAGCGAAAATCGACTGTTTATATAAAATGGACTCCTTTTCTTTACACTGTTCACCACGCGGACAGGAGCACCTCTGATTTCTAAATTCTTTTTCACATACATCAGGAAGTAATTCGATCAGTAGTGGCCGTTACGGTTACGGATCGTTCCTTCGATCGCTGTTGTCTCCAAATTTCTGATTGAATTTTTATAGGTTGAAATATGAAGACAAAGGCGAACGCTATCGCTTCTTCAAAATCGATTCCGTCCCCTTCACTACTTCCAATGATCGTCCATACCTAATGATGATATTTAAGAAAAAGATGAAATCTTAAAGAAGGCGCTTATGATTCCTGAGCCGCTCCGTTCGTGTGTAAAACGTTAGTCCATTTTATATAGTTTAGCTGTAAATGGGGGAATGATGCAAAGCTAATGAAAATACTAGCCTAATTGATGCCATAACGGTAGGGAAGAAGAGCTTGATACTTGCTTAATTTAATATACTTTTCGGATCGGACAGGGAAGCTTCGCTTCTGGATGTGTAGTATGGAAGCAGTAGCATACCAATCATTAACAGAACAAAGGCAATGAAATAGGGTGATAACCCGACACGGAGTTGCCCGGCAGTGATGGGGCCGATGAAAGAACCGATGGAGGTGGCGATGGATTGCAGTGAGAAAATTCGGCCCAACTTGCTTCCTCCGCTCAGACGTATAAATAGGGTTGCCATAGCTGGAAAGATGATGCCTTTGGACATCCCGAGTACAAATAATACGGTGGACAACGGGATTTGTGGAATTGCGGCCATTACAAAAAAACACAAGGACATTAACAGCACGCCCGCAACCAGACGCAGCTTGGGGGAATACCGGTTGAGAAATAACATGCTCAGTGTGAAGAGTGCCCCAATACTGATAATAGAGAACAGCAGTCCAGTAGACATGATGGACGATTGTCCTCCGCCCCGCAAGGGTAATTCGAAGAAGAGAATCCCTTGAGCACAGGCAATCACCAGAGGCAGGGCAAAGTATCGCCAGGACACCGGTAGAAATGCACTTTGTGCATTTGCCGGTGAGACATCAGGTTTAGCAGGTTCAGTTACTCTCTCGTGCTGCTTGACGATACCACGAGGCATGGTCATGAATGCAATGACACCTGTGAGAATAAGCAGATAACCCAAGCCTGAGAATGTAGCGGAGAAGCCCATGGAACCTACAATGATCGCACCGGCTGCTGGCGATACAACAGAGGCGAGGGTATGCACTACGCCGTGACCCGACATATACTTCCCCTGTTTCACCGGATCGCTGGATAGCTGTGCCAGCAAGGCGAGGCATGCAGGAGACAGGAAGGCCAGTACAAAACCGCTGATGGAACGCAGCGCCAGCAGTTGCCATGGTGTCTGGACATAGGCTTGCAGGAGCAGGATGACTCCTGCCCCGAGCAGACTGAACACAATGTAGCGGCGACTGCCATGTTTATCAATTTGCGTTCCGGCAATCAGATTGCCAGGAAGATGTGTTAAGGAATAGATGCCCATCATCCAGCCGATGAAGGTAGGGGCAGCTCCAAGCGAGATGGCAAAAGGGGTCAGAATGGGATACTGGGCGTGCAAATCAAATACCGCAAGGAACAAAAACAGGTATAGCCAGATGGCCGTTTTCACATAAGCCCCTCCTTGTTAAGCGATGCGTGTTCAAACTACAGATCTAGAACGTGTTCCCCGTTCGTCAGCAGAACCTCATGGTACTACTTGTACGCCAGGCGGGACGAACTTAGACCCTTTATTTTTACGGGAGAGGGCTTAGCTGACAGCAGCTTCGGAAATCATGTATAATATTCGGGAAGTGTAACGAATGAATTCTAATACGGAAGGTGTAATCATGAACATAGAAGTAATCAAAGAGTTTGTGATGCAGAACTGGCTAGTGATCGTGGTTGCGTTGATTATTTTGTTCTTCGTTCTGAATGTGGTCAAAACCGTATTGAAATGGGCGATTGCCATCATCATTATTGCGGCTCTACTGATATACAGCGGCATCTCCATTGATCAGATCAAACAGACAGTGACAGACGTACAATCCAGTACGATGGACACATTGAAGAAAGAAGCGACCAGCATGATGCTTAAGGAAGCTTCCAAAGCGACATACGTTAAAGGACAGGATGGAGCATTCACCATCACAAGTCCCAATGTGGAGATTAAGGGTCGAACTCAATCGGATAAAGTGGATGTGACCTTCCGCGGAATTTCTCTTGGCGAATGGAAACTCGACAATGAAACGATACGTACGTTTGTCGAACAGGCACAGGAAAACAAAACAGCACCAGCATCGTAGTAAAGGGGGAATCAGTTCGTGCTGCAGAATTGGCTGGACAGCCTGAAGGAGTTTAATGGCATCACAATTATGCTGCTGCTGATTGTAGCTGCTTCATTGTTGCAGGGTTGGTCCAGAGGGGCTTCGCGTTCAGCAGGCAGACTCTTCGGGTTCCTGATGGATGGCATTATGGCGGTGATTGGTATTCTGTTGTCGATCGGTTTAACGATGTGGCTTGCGCCATATGTGCAGCAGTGGTTGTCTGCGTATGCTTCAGCCATGCCTAACCGTGAGTTAAATCGGTGGGAACAGATGTATTATACGTTGGTTACGGCGATTGCAGATTTTCCGCTGATGCGGTTCGCCGTATTATTTGTACTTAGCTACGGCCTCATCCGACTGATTCTTGGATTGCTGAGTTCATTCATTTTTAGCAGCAGGCAGGGTCTAGGCGAGGAAAGTGCTCCTAAAGGTATGTTTAGCAGGTTGACAGGTGCCTTGATTGGCACAATTATAGGCTCCGTCCGCGGAATGATTGTCATTGCGGTGCTATTCATGATTGTAAGTCTCTACCCTGGGAGTATGTTCAGCCGATATGTGGAGGCATCTCCCATCTATATGCAAGGGGCCAAGTCGGTTATCGAACCGTTGTCAGGCACGTTCATCAAGGACAAGCTTCCTGTATTTACGCAGGCTGTGCAGAAGGAACTGGGCGGCATTCTGCAACGCAAATATGAAGTCATTGACCATAATATTCCGACGGATATTGAATCTGCAGCGAGTGAGATTGTGAAAGGCCAATCGACAGATGAGGAAAAAGCAAGAGCGCTATACGACTGGGTAGGTTCACGGATTCACTATGACTATGGTAAAGTGGATGACTATGAGCAAAAGGGCATATGGCATGAACAGAATCCACAGAATACTTTTGATACACGAAAAGGCGTATGTATTGATTATGCCCGTCTATATGCTGTGATGGCCCGCTCACAAGGACTCGAAGTCAAAGTCGTTACAGGACTGGGGTATAACGGCCAGGGCGGATACGGTCCGCATGCGTGGAATGAAGTGTATTTGAGTGATTCCGAGAGCTGGGTTCCGCTTGATCCGACGTGGGCCATCAGTGGAGATTGGTTTAATCCTCCTAATTTTGCCGACACCCACTTAAAGGATCAATCAGCTTAACATTACAACGGACAAGGGTCCGTAATATGACGACGTTGCCAGGTTATCATGCCGGGAAGAACCAGTTTGAGCGGTATGCATCAAGTCATGAAAGAGGTAGGATGGATGAAAAAGCATTCCAATGAGAAGGACGAACTTACGGACAAACGGCGCTTTAGCTACCGAATGAACGTATTTTTCTTCGCTTCCTTTGTTATTTTTAGCGTTATTATTGTACGATTGGCGTTTTTGCAATTTGTCGAAGGGCCTGAACTCAGTCAGGAAGAAGCGAGTAACATTACCAAGGATGTACCGCTTCCTCCCGTGAGGGGAACGATCTATGACTCCACAGGTGAAGTAAAGTTGGCTTATTCCAAGCCCATTCAGTCTCTCTACCTGACACTTTATAAAAACTATGGGGATGTGGGCGGTCAGCCGAGTCCGAATATTGGGGAAGTGCAAGACATTGCAACCCGGTTGCATGATGTATTCGAACAGTACAAGCTGAAGGATTCAGAGCCACTTACGGTGGAGCAAATTCTCGAAGAGATGGACCTGAATTCACGCAAGGCGAACGGTTTTATGCCGCGTCTGATCAAGAGTGATCTGTCCGAGGAAGAGGTAGCTTACTTCCTACAGCATAAGGATGAGTTCAAAGGCATTCAGATCGTCGAGGAAAGTGTACGATTCTACGATCCGGATACGGTAGCGGTTCAGACCATCGGTTATCTGAAGAAGTTCAGAAGTTCGAAGGCCCTGGACAAATACAAAGAGGTGGACGAGGCCAATAAAACGCAAACCGATCCGGGCCTAGTATACACGGAAAATGAATTTGTAGGCTTTGATGGACTGGAGCTGCAATATCAGGATGCTCTCCGCGGCAAAAGTGGATATACATCCGTTGATGTTGATTTGCGTAACTTGCCTGAAGGTGTGGCTGGTACTACCCCACCGGAGAAAGGGTACGACCTGATTTCCAGCATTAACAAGAACGTTCAGGTGAAAACGGAACAGGCCATTCTGGATCAGTTGAGTTGGCTTCATCGGAATCCGGTTTCTGGTAAATTGCATCCGAATGCCAAGACCGGATTTGCAGTTGCGATGGAAGTGGACACGGGGAAAATCGTATCTGCCGCCAGTATGCCGGACTATGATACCAACCTCTGGAGAACAGGCAGTATCACGAATGATCAATACGATGATATTAAATATGTGTACCAAAATGGTACGATTCGTTCTTTCCCTCCGGATGACTCTAGAAAGCGAGCCGAATCGATCGTGCTACTCGGTTCCACGATCAAACCGCTTAGTGTGTTGATCGGTTTAAAAGAAGGTTTCTTCACAACAAATACCGTTTATTCGGATAGAGGTTCAACGACCTTTGGTGGAGACAACCGCAGAGTTCAGAACTCATCAGGCCATGTGTACGGTGCGATGCGTCCGCATGATGCGATTCGTCATTCCTCGAACGTATTCATGATTGATGAGATCGGGAAGAAGTTGTACTCGAAATACGGTGCGACCGGAATTGACAAATGGGATGAATACATGAAGCAGTTCGGCCTTGGAGTATCCACAGGGGTGGATCTGCCGAATGAATTCTTGGGCATACGGGATTACATGAACACCACGGAAAGCTCGCTGACGCGTCTTGTGTATGGTTCCTTTGGACAGCAGGGGAAATACACAACTATGCAGTTAGCACAGTACACGACGATGTTGGCAAACAAAGGAAAGCGAATGGAGCCACAACTGGTCAGAGAGTTCCGGGATTCGGAAGGCAACGTGGTCGAGAAAGTAAAACCGAAGGTACTCAGCACGGTGGAGTTTAACGATGCCTACTGGAATGAAGTACAACGAGGCATGGCAACCGAGGTATCCGCATTTAGCGGATTCCCTTATGACTTTGCCAGAAAAACAGGAACATCGACACAGGTTGTAGGTGGCAAACTGGTGGATAATGGGGTGTTTATCGCCTATGCACCACGTAATAATCCGAAGCTGGCTGTTGCTGTGGTTATCCCAGAAGGGGGCTTTGGTTCGAGTAGTGCGGCTCCGGTTGCACGTGCGATCTTCGATGCCTATGACGAGGAATTCGGTCTCGACGGTGTACCGAAAAAAGATAAAAATAAAGAATTAGAGTCGGAATCAGGCACACAGTGATGTGCGGCATTGATTACAGAGGGGACCCTTGGTGGGGTCCTCTTTTTTGTATTTACGCAGAGCTTGGATCGAGGGAGTGAACTAACTAATTAATTGCATTAATGTGTAACCAAATGAACTGTATCACGTTTATATAAGGGAAGGGTAAACGCTTTCGACAGAGCGGGATAACATTGATATGTCAGTGTTTACATTTAAATCGGTAGATTGGTTCGTGTAACGGTTCTGTTTACGAAAATGTAACCAAAAATTGAAAGACGTGACAGCTAGCCTTTGGTAGACTTGTATGAGAAAGGATTAAATAGGGGAATGAGTACATCCACATTATGGATAAGATATTTTATTTTTATAGAGGAACGGGAGAGGCTTAAACCATGTTTAACCGATTGAGGAAGAAACCCATAACTGAGGAAGATACACCCGTCAACAAGCCGTCGACCGCAAGGCTGAATTTGTTTTTTTTCGCGGCATTTGTCATATTCAGTATCCTCATTTTCAGATTGGCCTTTGTGCAATTTGTGGAGGGTCCTGAACTAACGTATATGGAAACGAGTCGTAATACCAAAGACATTCCACTCGCACCTGTTCGCGGTCCCATCTATGATGCGACAGGGGAAGTCGCGCTCGCCTATTCCGAACCTGTGCAGTCCCTCTATGTGCTGTTATATGAAGATTATCGGAATGATGAACGTAGACAGGAAGCAGAGGAACTGGCTCATGATCTGGCGGCTGTGTTTAAACAGTTTAATCCAGGGGACAAAGAGCAGCCCGATGCGGAAGAGATCATTAAACGCTTGGATCTGGATTACCAGAAAACGTTTGGATATGTGCCGAGACTGGTGAAGTCGGATCTATCGACCAAAGAAATTGCCTTTTTTATGGAGAAAAAAGCGGATTATCCGGGCGTTATGGTGCTGGAAGAAAACATAAGAAAATATGACCCGGATGGTGTAGCAGTTCAGATTGTTGGTTATACAAGAGAGTTCAAACGGGCACCAGATTCTATTGCCAAATATAAGGCCATCCGCGAGGGGGCAAGTACCCAGCGTGATCCTGGTCTTGTATACCACGAGGAAGAGAAGGTTGGTTTTGATGGATTGGAGCTGCAATATCAGGAAGAACTCCGTGGACGAAGCGGCTATCAGTCCATTGATATTGACGCACGTAATCTGCCGGATGGAACGATGTTACAAACTCCGCCAGAGAAAGGCTACAGTCTGGTTTCCACCATTAACAAGGAAATTCAGATGGCCGCACAAGAGGCGATAACGGACGAACTGCGCAGACTCCCTAAGGCAATTACCGGATATGCAGTAGCCATGGAAGTGGATACGGGAAATGTGGTAGCTATGGCGAGTATGCCGGATTATGATCCAAACGATTGGGATTATGACAAAATCAAATATGTATTCCGGAACGGAACCACCGAGTCGTTCCCACCGAATGATGCCAAGCCTAGTCGGGCCGAATCCGTTGTACTCCTTGGATCGGTCATCAAACCGCTAAGTGTGCTTATTGGATTGAAAGAGGGGTTATTTACAGCCGGACAGACCTATCATGATCAGGGATATGCGGTTTTGGGGAAAGACGGACGACAAGTGAAAAACTCGCATTCTGCTTATAATGGTTCTATTACGGCGAGAAGAGCGATTGAGAAATCCTCGAATGCCTTCATGATCGACATGGTGGGTAAACGTTTGTTAAGCAAGTATGGCTCAGAGAAAGGCATCGATGTCTGGCACAAATACATGCAGGATTTCGGTTTGGGTGTCTCTACGGGAGTAGATTTACCTAACGAGTTCTTGGGTCGGCTGGAATACAAAGAAGATCATGAATCAGCTCTAACGCGTTTGGCATTTGCCTCATTTGGACAGCAAGCCAAGTACACGACCATGCAACTCGCACAATACACCACGATGCTTGCCAATAAGGGCAAACGGATGGAACCACACTTAGTGAAAGAAATCCGTGACGCGGATGGCAATGTGGTGAAGGAAATCAAACCTAAAGTGCTCAATGAAGTTGACTTTGCCGATGCGCACTGGAATGAAGTTCATAAAGGGATGGTTACCAAAGTAAGCTCATTTGACGGGTTCCCATATGATTATGCACGGAAAACAGGAACATCAGAGCAGGGGACCGGACCGAACAAAAAAGAGAATGGTGTATTTATTGCCTTTGCACCACGAGATAATCCGAAGCTTGCTGTCGCTGTTGTTGTACCGGAAGGTGGGTTCGGGTC
The DNA here is from genome assembly GCF_026013365.1 of Paenibacillus sp. LS1. Taxonomy (GTDB): domain Bacteria; phylum Bacillota; class Bacilli; order Paenibacillales; family Paenibacillaceae; genus Paenibacillus. Next base: position 35,688 of record NZ_JAPDOE010000015.1, on the reverse strand, counting down.
AGTCAGTGCTTCACCAATTGCACGGAAAATTTTCGATGCATACGATGAAGTGTACGGTCTCGATGGAACGCCGAAAGGCAAGAAAGATCAGAAGCAAGACCAAGAGTAAGTAATACAGAATATTGAATTGCACTGATATGCAGTGAATGAATAAGATTTGATTTGCAGAGGCAGGGGAGTTTCCCTTGCCTCTTTTGGATGATGCTTGCTTGAAGGCATGAATGGTTAGTTCGATATAGAACATATATCTATCTTGATGTGTCATCCTTCTGATTACGGGTTATTTTGTTGCATACAGATGATCTGTGGTAAAATGTCGTTAGCTGTGACGTCCGGAGCGTCCGTTTTGTGGATGCCGGGCGATCTTGTTGTGAAAGAATGTTTGATATTAGATAAAGAGAACCTTTAAGTTGAGCTGGAGAACCATTGTGGAACGGAGAGGGCAGAAAGGACCTAGAGAAGGGAAATTTGTTTATGAATTTCCTTCTTGATGTTAGGTGTTATGAGCTCTAAATACAAAGGTGATGTAGTGAAGGGGGCGGAATCGATCTGAAGAAGCGATAGCGTTCGCCTTTGTCTCCGAATTTCTAACCTTTAAGAAGAGAGAATCTAGAAAATTCGGAGACAACAGCGATCGGAAGACGATCCGTACACGTAACAGTTACCTCGTATAATCTCAGTACACTAAAGAAAAAGGTAATTCTAAAACAAAGATACTACGACTCGAAAGGTTTTCTGCCCACGTAGTACCTGAATGGATATCCATGAGTTCAATTTGGAGAGAGACAACCTAGGAGGAAACTACTGTATGAGTGAACTGAAATACAAATTGCTGGCACTAGATATGGATGGAACATTGCTTAACGATAATCATGAAATTACACAGGAGACTGCCAAGTGGATACAGATTGCCATTCGTCGGGGGGTGCATGTGTGCCTTTCCACGGGAAGAGCCGTATTCCACGCGATGCCTTATGCGGTCCAACTCGGACTGGAGACACCGATGGTTACCGTTAACGGTAGTGAGGTCTGGAAAGCACCGCATGATCTGCATATGCGTCATCTGATGGACCCGGCATTAATTCGCAAAATGCAGGAAATTGGTGAGAAATATAACAGCTGGTACTGGGCATACTCCGTGGAAGAGCTGTTCAACCGTGATCGCTGGACAGACAATATTGAAGGTCTGGAATGGTTAAAATTCGGCTTCAATACCGAAGTGGATGAAGTTCGTCACCAGATCATGATGGAACTGCAACAAATGGGCGGTCTGCAAATGACGAATTCTTCACCTGTTAATATTGAGATCAACCCTGCTGGCGTATCCAAAGCAAGTGGTGTAGCCGAAGTCTGCAAGCTGCTGGGTATCGAGATGTCCGAAGTTGTTGCTGTCGGAGACAGTCTGAATGATCTGGCTGTCATTGAGGCCGTGGGTCTTGGTGTAGCGATGGGCAATGCGCAAGAGCAGGTGAAGGAAGCGGCTGATCTGATCGTAGCGAGTAACAATGACGACGGTATCGTCGAAGTGATCCGTGAACATATTTTGAAGGGGGAGTAACCTTTGCTCGCAACCATTGCCTGGATTTTAATTGTGCTGCTGTTTGCAGTGGGGATGGCTGGAACGGTATATCCCATACTGCCTGGTGCTGTAGCGATTTTCTTCGCGTTTCTGGTCTACGGCTGGTTCTTCAGCTTTGATCCGTTCGGCGTGTGGTTCTGGATCATCCAGATTTTGATTGTTGTCGTGTTGTTCGTGGCTGATTATGTTGTCAGCGCTTGGGGCGTGAAGAAGTTCGGTGGCTCCAAGTTATCGACAACGCTGAGTACCATTGGTGTTATCATTGGGCCATTTGTCATTCCGGCATTCGGACTGGTGCTAGGACCATTTATCGGTGCTTTTATCGGAGAACTGATCGGAGGGTCTTCACCTTCCAAAGCGTCCAAAGTTGGTTTTGGTTCCGTGGTGGGACTATTTACGAGCACTGTGATGAAAATTATTTTGCAAATCGTCATGATTGTTCTCTTTATTATCTGGGTGGTAAGATTCGCCTAAACGTTCGGGATTAGCTTCAACGGGATGTACGTCCGGTGTGGAGGAAAGAAGGGGAATTGGTTTGTCTAAGAAAGAAACATTCATTAGGGGTACGCTCATTCTGGCGGCAGCTGCGCTGATCGCAAGAGTACTCGGATTGGTTCAACGGGTGCCGCTGGAGCATATCCTCGGCGATATCGGTAACGCATCGTTTACGATCTCCAATACGGTATATTTAATGCTGTTAACTGTAGCAACGGCGGGCATACCGAGTACTCTGAGTAAAATGGTATCGGAACGCTATGCGCTCGGACGCGCAGGTGAAGCTCAACAGATCTACCGTGCAGCCCTGATCTTTGCGGCTGTGGCCGGGGTAGTCATGTCTGCTTTGTTATGGTTCGCGGCACCTTATTATGCTACGTATGTGTCCAAAGTACCGGAGTCAGTCAGCGCCATTCGCGCCTTGGCCCCAGCCTTGCTGCTCTTCCCGGCTATTGCGATGATGCGTGGATATTTCCAAGGACGCGGCAACATGACAGCAGGCGGTATTTCACAGATTGTGGAACAGTTTGCTCGTGTAGGTACAGCCATTATCGTGGCTTATGTCATGCTGCAATGGAATTATGATGACCAAACGATTGCTGCAGGTGCCTCATTTGGTGGGGTATTAGGAAGTGTTGGTGCCTTCGGTGTCATGCTATACTTCACCTTGAAACTGCGTCGTAGCGACCGTGCGGCGCAATTGAATTACGAGCGTGCAGAGCAATTGCCGATGCGAGGCATCTACAGTGATATCTTTAAGCTCTCTATTCCAATTGTGCTTTCTTCACTTGCGGTCCCAGCCATTAACTTTATCGATTCATCCCTTGTGGTTCCACTGCTTAGTGGCCAGATCGGACTCGAAGAGGCCACAGGCGTCCTTGCGATCCTCGGTGCCAAGGCCCAAAGTATTGCGGGGATTCCTCCAATTCTGGCTATCGCTTTGAGTCAGTCGTTGGTGCCTGTCATTTCGGCAGCATTTGCCCGCAAAGATGAAGCCCATCTGAAGAATCAGGTTACACTTGCGTTGCGCATTTCGATTCTGACAGGTATGCCGATTGTCATTGCACTTTGTGCGGCAGCGTATTCGGTTAACGGGTTGTTGTTTACCAATCTGGATGGAACGCCGATCATTGCTTTGCTGACATTCGGTACCATTTTCCAGATTACGATGATGACCACCAACTCCATTTTGCTTGGGGTGGGTAAACCGCGGATTACGATGGTGAGTGTGGCAGCAGGTGTTGTGATCAAGTTGGTCGCAAGTTTGATTCTGGCGCCTATCTTCGGTATTTACGGCATCATTATTGCAACAGCTCTCTGCTTCTTGGTGATCACGTACCTGAATCTGCGGGTCCTTCGCAAAATCGTTGATTTCTCTATCATGGGAGATCGCTGGAAAGGGTTTATCATTACAGTGCTCCTTGCAGCAGGTGTAGGATTTGCAGCGAACTGGATTGGCAATATGATCTTTGGACTGTTCCTGCCAGCACGCGTATCCTTCTTGCTTACCTGCCTTGTGGTTGGTGTGCTTGTCGTGGTGGTGTATCTGGTTCTCATGGTTGTGCTGCGTGTACTGCGCAAGGACGAGCTGGGCAGTTACCCCCGTATTCTGCAAAAAATTCTCCGTCCACTCATGCGTCTCCAACGTGGAGGCGTGCAAAGAGGATAACCTGGAAGGATATAATCATTTAAGCATCAATATTGTGCAAAATATGATACAAGCTCTGTCTGCTGTAAAAGGAGACAGGGCTTTTTGTATAATTTAAGACCAGCTGAGCGACTGAGTTAAACATTAGGCAAATTATTAGGTAAGTAAGCCTCTGCTAGCGGTGCATCGGGTTATCTACATCATGCGGCTCTGCCTGCTCCATATGATCTTCAGCATTAGTGTGTGATGGCCTTGGCATCATGAGCCAGTGCTGTTTTTAGCATGCCATACCGGTGTTCGTGACTCATCTCAAACAGCCATGGGCGGCGCGGTACCGTCAGATAACCAAGACAATCTCGTGTCTGAAGCCAGTCCTGTCTGGTGATCGGTTCATAAGGCGTGTCTGCCCATACGTCGAGTAGTTCTGGACTATATAGTCGTTGCCCTTCGGGTAGCCATTCTTCATTTAGTAGCTCCTGAGCATAAAGTGTATGATCACCCGCCTCGTCTTCATGATGGGTAAACAGGCCAGGCCAATATTCGGCACGTGAGCCACGATGGGGAACCGAACGTGCGAATTCCAACACTTGTGTGTGTACTTGCTCTACACCAAACAACAGGGCATACAGGCCCTTGCCAAACAGAATTCGCTCATCCAGCTTGCCAAAATGTTCAATGACCCGTCCTGCGAGCCCAGCTTCTTTTCCAAGAGGAAAGACGATATGATTTAGACCCGACAGATTATGCAGATGGAATGCGGGTTTGGAAAGTACTTTTTTTTGAAAATAAGGATGCTGCATCACTCGGCTCTCGATATAGTTCTGCTCATTAATAATTAATGCCACACTTAGCAGTGAACTGCACCGTTCCAGCCAAAAGCGTTCCCAGAACGGCGTCATGAACGCCGATACGTGAAAGTGCGACAAGAGATGGAAACAGCTGCGCCCGATCCGGCGACTGTTCATATACAGCAAAAGCTGGGGATACGCATCCTGGAAAATGAGTGCATTACATCGCTCCAGCAATCGATACATATGCTCACGATCGCTTGGATTCTGTAAATTATGCATCAGGTCACTCTGAAGATCTGTCATGTGATATCCGCCGTTGCGAGAGACCATATGAGCCAGTAGGGCCCAATGCAGTTCAGGATATTGCTCGTAACATTCCAGATAGGCTGCCGTGCGAGTTATGTTACTCCGATTATGCTCCTGGGTCAGCGTCTTAATCTCTTCCAGAATAATGCAATCTTCTTCACAGACGAGCGCACTTTGGACCTGATCAGTACGTGCAAAAGACTTGCCGCTGACAGGTAACAAACGCTCCACCTCGGATTGCAGGGCGATAGCTGTATCAGTATCCCACTCGATGTCACGCAATGGATGCCGAAGCTGTGCCGAAGCTTGCCATGCAGCCTGTTTGCCACGCCAGATTTCCCGGGCAGCTCCCGGAATGGAACGGACAATCTGCAGGAGGGACCCGTGATGTTGTTCGCTGGAAGAATCGGTTCTGGTGGAAGTCATGTTGTGACATCCTTTCATGATATTCTGGGTTTAATTTCACAGACCATATGGTTTATTCTAAGTATGCGCTGATTATTTGACTTCCACTCGCCAATTTGCTTCACTTAGATTAAGACAAGGTACAGAAAGGAAGATGAATCCAATGGAATCAATTACATCCAAACCGGCTTTTGATGTAGCCATTCAATCCCCACGTTTAACGATTGCCGTATTCAAGGCTGACTGGTGTGGAGACTGCAAATACATCGATCCGTTTATGCCTGAGGTTGAAGAGAAATATGCACGTGAACTGACTTTGATTGAGGTTGACGTAGACCAGGTTGGAACGGTCAGTGAAGAGCAGAATATTCTTGGCATTCCGAGCTTTGTGGCGTATACAGATGGCCGCGAACTTGTACGTTACGTGAACAAGCTGCGCAAGTCGAGAGAAGAGATCGAGCAGTTCCTGGATCGCGCAGTTGAGGTGTACAACACGATCCATAAATGATGTTATAAAAGGGTATACTGAAAAGAACGCCATTTCTCTTGAAATAGGGAAATGGCGTTTGTGTGTTCAACGCTCTGTGTAAGAAACGTTTCATGTACATATCCCCAATGACCTTCGGGTCATTATTTCACCAGACGTTAACATTTTGTCACAAAGCGCGACGTCAATGAACATTTTATCCGGTATAATGAGTTTAGTTGTGAAATAAGTGTCAAAGTACCGAAACAAGCGGAGAATATTCTTCGCCATCTTAAACCAACAGCGGGTGAGAAAAAATTGAAGCACTTAACTTTGTTTAAATGGTTAACCGTATTAACCTGTCTTGTCATGTTTCTGGCCACTTTTGGTGGAGGCATCGTAACCAAAACGGAATCGGGCCTTGGCTGCGGAACGGAATGGCCTTTATGTAACGGAAAACTCGTTCCGGCACATACTGTGGCTTCACTTATTGAATATTCCCACCGCGCTGTAAGCGCACTGGCTGGACTGTTGTCCATTGCCTCATTTGTTGCTTTTCTGCGGTTCGGCAAGTCACGCCGTGACCTGCAATTGTTTTCTTTCTTAACCTTGGTATTTGTGATCGTCCAGGGAATCATGGGGGCTTTTGCCGTCGTCTTCTCCCAATCTTCAGCAGTCATGGCATTGCATTTCGGCTTTGCATTGATCGCTTTTGCCAGTTCCCTCATGATGGCGCTGGGCATAAGGCAGGAGGCAAAAGATGGTGGATTGGAGCGTCTGAATAAATACCCTCGGGTCACTAAAAAATTCAGGAATCTGGTCTGGTTCTCCACGGTTTATACGTATCTCGTTGTATACACAGGTGCATTTGTGAGCCACACAGATTCTGCAGGCGGATGTTCCGGATTCCCGCTCTGTAACGGTCAGATTATTCCTGAGCTTTCGGGTGGGGTAGCGGTTGCGTTTGCTCACCGTGCTGCGGCTGCTTCGCTCGTAATTGTTATCGCAATCCTGGGTCACTTTGCTTACCGTAATCATCCGGATAACAAGGAAATGCGTACCCTTGGCGTGGTCTCCGTTGTTCTGATTCTGATGCAAGTGGTTATCGGTATTTTCATGATGGTGACGATGAACCGTCCAGAAGTATACATGTTCGTAGCCCTTGCTCATATGCTGGATATCGCCATATTGTTCGGGGTTTTAACGTATATGAGTTTCCTGGTGTACAAGCTGCATCGCCCGGCAAATCGTTTCTAAATTGCGTTTATGTTGGAAAGTCTCTTGGGCTAAATTTGAAAGTCCACCATCCAGTGATGTACATCATTGGACAGGTGGACTTTGTTTGATGTCGGGGGGATCAGGGCAACCTATGGCAAGCAGCAATTACACGTATACTCGGAATGGTTTATGTATGATGGTGATGAATGGTGATGAATCTTTCTTGATGTGGAAAAGGGGAGGTTAGTTATGCTGCGAACGTTACTCGGGGAAAAGCCGCGTATAAACGAAGGGTTATTGAAGGAAGCAATGGAGTCCATGGCGCATACGCTGGAGCTGTTTCAGCGACAAATGCATGTGGACCATGATCCCACGCATGACTATCGGAAACTGTATGTGTGGACCCAGGGACTCATCTCCTCGCTGGATGAACTGGAGCAAAGCTGTTTCGCTGCTGCTCATTTTCGCAAAAAGGTCGTTGCAGGCTCTACGGACGATATGACGCAGGCAGAGAAAGCCGAATATGCCCGATATGTTTATTTCTATAAAGATGGCTTCATCCGTTGTTTTGCCATTCTGGATAAAGTCGGCACCGTATTGAATGAAATATTCGAGCTGAATACCTCAAATACAAAAGCACATTTTTCTTATTTTACCGTGTTAAGGCAGTTCGATTATTCGACGCAGCATCATGACCTTGCCTTGCGATTGATTCAGATCAAGGACTCTTATCGTGAACCGATGAGCAAGCTTCGCAAACGACGTAATATGGAAATTCACTACATGAACTCTGAAATGCATGATGATTTGTGGCAGTTACACCAGACGTTGCAAGGGAAAGTGAAATTGGAGGATCTGGATCAGCATGTTCATGAGATGCGTCAGGGCGTGGACATGGTGTGTGAAACGTTAAGTACTGCATATGGTTACATTAATCAGATATGGCTTAAGAAAGTTAAGAAACGTTAACGCAGTAAAATAAATGAAATAATTCCCTTTGACAAATCGGAATACTTGGATTATACTGAGTTTCAGATCGAATGGTACATGAATATCTTTATCTTCAGAAGTTTCTGAACTATCGAACAGTATATAACATGAACTACATGAACTTATAGAATCTTACAATCTCATATTTCTTATCGAGAGCGGCGGAGGGACAGGCCCGATGAAGCCCGGCAACCGATTTGTAATAAATGACACATGTGTCATTCGTTATAGATGTTAGGTGCTAATTCCTACAAAATGGTGCAAGACACGATTTTGGCAGATGAGAAGGTAAATTCACGTGAAGAGCCGTCTTTGTATCTGCAAAGGGGCTCTTCTTTTTTTGTACGTAAAGGGGAGTTTTCCTGTCTTTCGGGTAAAGATACATGTAGGTGGTAGGAAGGGGCAAGTTCTATTGATTGAATTAAAGGGTTTAACTAAGACGTATGGTAAAGGGGCAAAAGCCACAACAGCGTTGTCCAATTTGGATTTGAGCATCCGCAAGGGTGAGATATATGGCGTCATTGGCCATTCCGGAGCGGGTAAAAGTACACTGATTCGCTGTATTAATTTGTTGGAACGTCCAACGGAGGGTGAGGTATGGGTTGACGGGATCAACCTGACTGACCTGAGTAAAACTGAATTGCAGCAACAGAGACGCAAGATCGGCATGATTTTTCAACATTTTAATCTGCTATCCTCGGCAACGGTATATGACAATGTGGCTTTTCCACTAAAGCTTGTAAATACACCCAAGGAAGCCATTGACCGCAAAGTGAAGGAAATGCTCACTCTGGTTGGCCTGGAGCACCATAGCAGTAAGTATCCGGCTCAATTATCTGGTGGACAGAAACAACGTGTTGGGATTGCAAGAGCGCTTGCGAGTGATCCGAATGTACTTCTCTGTGATGAGGCTACTTCGGCACTTGATCCGCAGACGACCAATTCAATCCTGAAGTTATTGCTCGACATTAATGAAAAGTACAACCTCACGATTGTCCTGATTACACATGAGATGCACGTTATCCAGAATATCTGTGACAAGGTTGCTGTCATTCATCAAGGTGGCATTGTGGAACAGGGGCCTGTAACAGAAGTATTCCTGAAGCCGCATCACGCCATTACGCGGGACTTCACGATGCGTGACCAGGAAGCTGGACTTGCTCTGGAAGAGACCGCTCTGGCGAATGCAAGCGTTGAATTGCAGGCAGGTGCTGCTTCCAAACTTGTGAAGATATCCTTTCTGGGTAATAAAACATATGAAGCGATTTTGTCCAGAACGGTACGTAAGACAGGTGTGGATTTTGCCATCCTGCAAGGTACGATCTCTACGATCAAACAGGTTCCTTATGGGCAGTTGACCGTTCGATTCGAGGGTGAGTCAGATGCGATTGAACGGACCATATCCGAATTGACCGCAGAGGGACTTGATGTGGAGGTGCTACGTTAGATGGATTTTTCAACCGTACGTTGGGAAGAGGTTGGTAAAGCTTCCATAGAGACACTGCAAATTTTGGGTGTATCAGGCTTGTTTACCGTTATCTTAGGTTTACCGCTCGGAGTTCTGCTGTTCATGACAGCCCGTTCTGCTTCGATTAAGTCACGGGCAGTGTACACGATACTATCCCTGATTGTTAATATTTTGCGCTCAGTCCCATTCATCATATTGATTGTTGCTCTTATTCCATTCACTCGTATACTCGTCGGTACAGCTACGGGGGTACTCGGCGTTATACCTCCTTTGGTGATTTCAGCAGCTCCTTATTTCGCCCGTTTGGTGGAGAACACGCTGCGTGAAGTCGATCGGGGTGTCATTGAGGCGGCACAGGCGATGGGCGCATCGACCGGACAGATTGTAAGACGGGTTTTACTGCCTGAAGCACTACCTGGTCTGCTTGCCGGGATTACGATCACTATTGTTACGCTTGTCTCCTATACGGCGATGGCAGGCATGGTTGGTGGTGGAGGTTTGGGAACACTGGCAATTAACTATGGATACTTCCGTTATCAAAATGAAATCATGATCATCTCCGTAGTGTCGATGATCATTCTAGTGCAAATTCTCCAGATGGCTGGAGATCGCTTGGTTACATTTTTCACCAGGAAATAACACATAGATAACATGATGGATGTGCAATAATGCGGATGCCACATGAAAAAAATGATTAGAGAAGGGGTTTTACACATGAAAAAATGGTCTATTGCTCTACTTAGTCTTATGTTGATTGCGGTTCTCGCAGCTTGCGGAAATAACAAGGACGCCGATAGCGGCGCAGACAATTCAGCAGGTGCACCACGTACAGTTGAATTGAAAGTTGGAGCTTCACCTACACCACACGCAGAGATTCTGGAAAGCATCAAGCCTGAACTGGAAGCACAAGGGATTCGTTTGCAAGTCGTTACGTTCAATGACTATGTTCAACCCAACCAGCAACTTGCTGACAAAAAATTGGATGCAAACTTCTTTCAACATCAACCTTATCTGGACACAGAGAATAAAGAACGTGGATTCAATCTCGTTTCTGTAACACCTGTTCATGTTGAACCTTTTGGCGGATACTCCAAGAAGATTAAGTCTTTGGATGAATTGGCAGACGGTGCAAAAGTAGCGATTCCGAATGACCCATCCAATGGTGGACGTGCACTGTTGTTGCTCGCGAAGGAAGGCATCATTACGCTGAAAGACAACACAAATATCACATCTACGATTCAAGATATCACAGCAAATCCGAAGAACCTGGATATCATTGAGCTGGATGCAGCCATGATGCCTCGTCAATTGGATGAAGCGGATCTGGTATTCATCAACGCTAACTATGCGCTCGAAGCGAACCTGAATCCAGCGAATGATGCTTTGCTGATCGAAGATCTGCAAGGTAACCCATACGCGAACATCCTCGTTTCCCGTGAGGACAACAAGGATGCAGATGCAATTCAAAAACTGGCTGCTGCTTTGCACTCCGAAGAAGTGAAAACATTCATCAAAGAACGTTATAAAGGTGCAGTTGAACCTGCAACTGAATAATTCACGATATGTATGATGTGATGTAAAGTTTGTAAGAAATAAGCCGTATGTCTCTCCAGAAGAGATATACGGCTTATTTTATGTTTCCTAGTCTGTACTGACGTGGGAATCAACAAGGGTCAGGGCTTATCTTGTTTATCCACGTTGGATGGATGCCCAGTTTGGCGGTAATAGGATAATTCATTCTGATCAGCATACTGCTGCTCATCTGCTTCTTGCAGGTACGTCCTCTCGGAGGGAGAGAGTGTTTCTTCTTCTCCGTGTGAGCTTTTGATCTTGTATTTGATCCACCCGATTAGCCCAAGAACGACAACCAGGATCAAGGCCCATCCTTTTTTGAGCAAAAGAAGAGCACTGAATTTGTGGGAAGCTGTGTATCCGATCCCGCCCATCAGAAGACTGTTGAGCCCTATGGTGGATGTTTTGTCAGTCGAAGCATTGTACTCCTCGTAGGTATATCCTGCATTAATGCTAAGTTGATTAAGAACCGTTTCCTCGAATGCCTGGCGGCTCTGTTGAAAGGTGCTCGTATCTGTAACCAGAATGGCTGTGATGTACCCTTCGCGTGTCAGGAGCTTTACATTGTAATTGACCATGGCTTGCTGATCAGCATTCTTGAAACCAAGGGAGTAGACCAACTGATGCTTGGTCTTATCATATGCCGGTTCGATTTCCCATCCTGTTATGTACGTTCTATATTCAGGATCAAGCTCTCTGTTGTCTTCTTCTGTGCCTCGGATATAACTGCTTAACAGTTCTTCAGCACTCAGATTTTGATCGTCATCATGAATATGACCTGTCTTCACGTACTCGAACACGACATACCACGAGCCGAATTCGCTATTGCTGGTTAGGCTTCCGATTTCATTCCCGTTAGGCTTTCCACCACTGTTAAGTATCGAACGTTGGGTATTGGCCTTATCCAGATAGGAATGGCTCTCAGGGACTTCCAGGGTGGCCTTACCGTCCAGAGAGACAGGTGCTGGTCCAGTAATCCAATCGTACTCATCAGGTGCCTGGTCAGTCTCATTTGCCGCTGATACCTGTAGGGCACTAGAGATTGTGAATAAACTCACCATCAAAAGTGTAAGAAACGATATCCATCTTTTGTTCTTCATGTTCATGTTGAGGTCCTTTCGGGTTATATCCTCGACAGTATCACAGGTGTCTGATTTCGATCAAGATATATTTGGAATTATAGGTGGATACTTCCTTAGAGATAACTGAGTTGTAGGAGGAGGATAAATCTTTTATACTGGATAGTGACTGCTCTTTGAAGAGGGGGATGAACGTGAAGGGAAAGGTTGCCCTCATAACGGGAAGTGCCAAAGGTCTTGGTAAAATGACGGCCCTCAGTCTGGCAGATCAGGGGTGTCATATTGCCCTCAACTATGTACACAGCAGAACAGAAGCTGAGGCTTTAAGGACTCAGATTACAGCCAAGGGTGTGCGGTGCATTGCCATCCAGGCGGATATATCCAAGGTGGAAGATATTGCTTCATTGGTTGAACAGGTGGAAGACAAGCTGGGCAGTATTGATATTTTGGTGAATAACGCGGGGCCATTTGTCCGTGAACGACGATTATTTGCGGATTATTCTGAAGCTGAGGTCCAAATGCTTGTGCAGGGAAATCTGTTGGGACCGATGTTACTGGATCAGCGTGTATTGCCAGAGATGAGACGCAAGCAATGGGGACGCATTATCCATTTTGGCTTCAGTCATGCTGGAGAAGCGAGATCTTGGCCTCATCGCGCGGTATATGCGGCTGCCAAGGTGGGTCTGGTATCTTTTACGAAGACACTCGCGGTTGAAGAAGCTCCTTATGGCATTACGGTTAACATGGTATGTCCCGGAGATATTCGCGGTGCCAACAAAGAAAAAACGATTGATGAAATGGCAGGTATCACCGACGAGGAAACGCCAAGAGGGCGTCCTGGCAGCGGTGAAGATATTGCACGAGTGATTACGTATCTATGTCTTGATCATTCTGATTTTATAACAGGAAACATTATGGATGTATCCGGAGGACTTGATCCGATTCGTCCAACCATACAGCGCGAGGATACTTAAAAGGTGAATTGAAGGACTGTACGTGGAAAACTGGTCAAGGTGACAGTGAGAAATGGACTCTCTCCATATGCACACAAAAAAAGAGCCCTCCGCTTCATGCGAAGCGAAAGGCTCTTGAGGTTTATTTCGTGAAGGATTGATTAGAATACTTGTACGACTTCTTGTACACCCTCAACTTCTTCGAGAAGGGCGCGTTCAATCCCGGCTTTTAAGGTAATGGTGGAGCTTGGGCAACTGCCGCAGGCACCGACCAGTTTCAGCTTAATGATGCCGTCCTCCACGTCGACCAGTTCCACGTCACCGCCATCGCGCTGCAGGAACGGACGAAGTTTATCAAGCACATCAGATACCTCATCATACATGGTGCTTTGTGCGTTTTCGCTCATATTGTTCAACTCCTTTCCTTCCTATATTATATTACAAATGACCATAAATTAAAATGGTCAAACAAAGCAGGTGAACTTAAATGAGACCGATTATTGAATTTTGTGCCAATAATATGCATTTTGGCACAGATGAAGTCATGGATCAACTGGAAGAAAATCCAGACTATGACGTGATTGAATACGGCTGCCTCACCAACTGCGGCCAATGTTCTATGACTCCATTTGCACTGGTGAATGGTGAAGTTGTCATCACGGACAAAGTGGAAGATCTATATAACGCCATTCTGGCCAAAGTTGCCGAAGCCGATGTCTGGGACGAGCTAGATCTCGACTAACCGAGATGGCGCTTGGACATCCAGAGCACACCACTTTTCAAAATACGAGGTACACGTCCCATCATGGACGTTTTGCCCATCAGCCCAAACCCAGACTTCTTGCCGAGTGCACCGAGTGTGCCACGAAGCTTGAGTGGATGTGGATTGGGCTTTTCGCCTTTCCAGAGGGCATGCTGAATATGGGCGATCTGCTCACCCTGCACTTCCGCAGCTTGACCGCTAGGTGCATAAGGGACACTCGCACAGTCACCAACGACATATACATCGGTATATTCCGGGATTTGGTAGTATTCATTCAGAACGACACGACCTTGAGGGTCTTTGGTCACGTCCAGATCCTGTACCACTTTTACGGGCTGAATGCCTGCAGTCCACACGACTGCATCGGTTAGAATCTGTTCATCCCGGTTAAAGATCGCATTCGGTTCAACGCGTGAAATGGCGATATGTCCGCGGGTCTCTACCTGATGTTCGTTGAACCATTCATGCACATATACGGACAGACGTTGCGGGAAAGCAGATAATACACGCTCGCCACGATCCAGAATACTGATGTTCAAATCCGGTCTGCTCTCACGTAGTTCAGCTGCCATCTCGACACCACTTAATCCGCCGCCAACGATATGCACATTACCGTAGGCTTTGATCTCATTAAGACGCAGGTAGGTCTCGCGTGTTTTGCTGAAGCTCTGGATGGTACAGCTGTAATCTTCAGCGCCTGGTGTGTTGTGGAAACGGTCTGTACAACCAAGTCCGATGACAAGCTTGTCATAGACGAGCGGGTCTTGGCCTTCAAATTCAATCTGACGCTGTTCCAAGTCGATCGAAGTAACTTCTCCATAACGGTAAGTGACTTTATCGCTCACTGGAAATTGGATACGCAGGTCATAATCGGATACGGTTCCTGCTGCGAGTGCGTAATATTCTGTCTTTAATCCCTGAAAGGGGCTGCGGTCCACCAAAATAATTTGTGTATCGGATGGAATTTTACCTTCCAGAAGTTCCTTGATGATGGTGAGGCCGCCATAGCCGCCTCCAAGAATGACGAAATTTTTCATGACTCGGCTTCCTTTCTGCATCAGTCCCACTGAAATGGGGCTGTAACCTGTGGAGCAGCTATGCAATAACATAGCTGCTCCTTTTGTTTGGATTTGAATAATTGAAAAATAGACATTGAAAATTGAAGATATAAATCAGCAGTTTGCACCACTCGAATTCAAACGTCTCCCCCTATAATGAAAGCAGCGTCATGGAGTGATGCTAGTGCAATATTTTTTTTATATGGTGTAAATACTATTCGTACACTTGAATCTCGTTGTAGAACGTATCACGTTCTACCGGAATGCGTCCTGCACCTTTAATTAGCCAAATAAGCTCTTTACGGGTGAGGCCTTCAGGCGTTAGTGCACCTGCTGCATGACTAATCCGTTCGCGAACAATCGTGCCATGTGCATCCGAAGCACCGAATCCAAGGGCGACTTGAGCCAACTGAGGACCGATGTTGATGAAGTAGGCTTTGATATGATCGATGTTATCCAGCATCAAACGGCTGATCGCAATTGTTTTGAGATCCTCATAAGCCGAGTTACGACGCATAATGCTCGCGTTTTTACTTTTTGGTTGCATGGAAAGCGGGATAAAGACCATGAATCCGTTGGTCTCGTCTTGCAATTCACGAATCTGCGCCATATGGTTAACGCGGTCCTCATAGGATTCGATTGATCCATACAACATCGTAGTATGTGTACGCATGCCCAGGTTATGAGCTGTGCGGTGCACCTCAAGATAACGATCCACGTTCGCTTTGTCCACACGCATTTTTTTGCGATATTCATCCGACAGAATCTCAGCGCCGCCGCCAGTCAATGTTTTAAGACCTGCTTTTTGCAGCTCCTGTAGAACTTCCTTAATACTGAGCCCGCTGATACGAGTGAAGAAATCGATCTCGGCTGCCGTGTAGGCTTTCAGCGTAACATCCGGATATTTCTCGTTTAAAGCACGCAGGGAATCGACATAATACTGAAAAGGAACATGGTTATTATGTCCGCCTACAATATGGAACTCTCGTACGCCCGGATGAATATGCTGTTCCACATAATCGATCATTTCCTGACCGGACAACGTGTAAGAACCATCTTCACCCTGGTCTTTGCGGAAATTACAAAAAGCGCAGCGAGCTTCGCATACGTTTGTAAAATAAAGACTCATGTTTTCAATGAAATACACTTTCTTACCATTCTTCCGCAGGTTGGCCTCATTGGCCAACTGGCCCAAAGTCAGCAGATCATCTGTTTCATACAGATATACGCCGTCTTCTACGCTCAGCCTTACGCCGTTCTGCACTTTCTCAACGATTTCAGCCATTCTTTTGTCTGTGAACGGTGTTACCAATGTAGACATACTGTTTCCTCCTGTTCTTAACCGGATTTGAGTTGTGTGTAGGATCTGCATACAGAACTACATAGCAAAGATGCGGTCAACTGCCGCTTTCTTAATGGACTAACTCTTATTTACCCGGTGCAGCGTGTGCTGCATATGAAAGCTAAATTTTTTCAAAAAATGGAGTCTGTTGACTCATATATGCATTGGGGACTGCGTTGCAGTCTCGAAATGTGAAAAAAATTACAACTCCAATTATGACCATCGTCTGAATAAGTCATGACAAAATATCGACATTTCAGTGCGACCACCTATTCATTATAAACCTCGTGTCGCGGGGGTTCAATACACTGGGAAGAAAAAGGAGTTCAGGGGGAACGCGGAAAGAGGCAAACATGACTTGAGACCCTTGACGGGGTGGAGTATAATTTAAAGAAGAGTTAATGAAAGGTAGTTCAAAAAGTCCGCTTTTGATTACGAAGGATGCCTAGCGGCATCTCAGCGTCGAAGATGGGATTCAGCCGAAATAAGCTGGAGGCTTACGAAGTATGTTTCCTTTGGAAACATTGTAGTTGCTCACGTAGTTTTGCCTACGCTCCGCTACTCCATTTCTATCTTCATCCCATCTTCTTGGTACTGAAAAGCGCCCTTTTTGAACATGATTTTATATGAAAAAGGAGAGTGACCTGGCATGATTAACATCAGCGAAACGGCTGCTGACAGATTGAAAGAGATGCTTGCACAGCAAGAGACACCTGGTATGTTTCTGCGTCTTGGCGTAGCACCGGGCGGTTGTACCGGATTTTCGTACGCCATGGGCTTTGACGATAAAGAGTCCGATGAGGACCTGTATATGGATATTCAGAGTATGAAGGTTGTAGTCGAGAAGGAAAACCTGAAATACCTTGATGGTCTCGAAATTGATTTTGAAGAGTCCGGTATGTCGGGTGGGTTCACGATTCATAATCCGAACGCGGTAGCGACCTGCGGGTGTGGATCTTCTTTCCGTACGAAGGAAGAAGCGGGCGTACCAGATAAAGATTGTTAAGAGACTGAGTTGTATAGCGGTTTCTGATGATGATCTAAAATAAAGCAGTTGCAGTCCCTTTAATAGATAGCCTCTGAATTGTATCCGTTTTGCACGGGCATGATATCAGGGGCTTTTTTGTGTTTATGTTTGTTGCATGGTTGACAACATATGTTGTAACTATTATAGTTACATTATGAAGTTTGAACAGAACATAACATAACATAACTAAAGGAGAGATTATAATGAACATTGCAATTATTGGTGCTACAGGTAAAGCAGGAAGTTTGATTCTGAAAGAAGCGGCAGACAGAGGTCATGAAGTGACGGCGATCGTTCGTAACGCATCCAAATTGGAAGATAAGTCCCTTAACGTATTGGAAAAAGAAGTTTTTGATCTCACCGCAGAAGATATCAAAGGTTTTGACGTTATCGTAAACTCGTTCGGTGCAGCTCCAGGGCAAGAACATCTTCATGTTGAAGCTGGACAAGCTTTGATCAACATCCTGAAAGATGCGCCAAACACTCGCTTGATCGTCGTGGGTGGAGCAGGTAGCCTGTTCACAGACGAGTCCAAGACATTGCGTGTCTTTGAATCTCCAGGGTTCCCTGATGCATACAAAGCAACTGCAACGAACCAAGGCCAAAACTTGCAGGATTTGCAAGCATCTTCAGGTATTCAATGGACATTCCTGAGCCCGGCTGGATTCTTTAATCCAGAAGGTGTGCGTACAGGCAAATATCAAGCAGGCAACGACGTTATTCTCGTGAATAGCGAAGGCAACAGCTACATCAGCTATGCAGACTATGCGATTGCTTTGGTTGATGAGATCGAGAATCCACAACACCAAAACGAGCGCTTTACCGTTGTTGGCGAAGTGAAGTAACACTTTGAAATTATAATATGGAACATACAAACGGACGCTGATTCTCGACAGATCGGCGTCCGTTTTTTTGTTATTGAATACATAATGATAGCCCAAATAGAAAGTCGCTAAATGAACAAAAGCATTCATTCACCTAACGGCCAGAGAAAATCAGATATATTTTAGTGGAAGCTGAGAAGAGTTGGAATACGGAAGTTGACTCTCAACTCATTATAGCAACGAATTACACTTGGGGGTTTGATTTCAAGGAAGGCAACAAATACTTAATATACTTTAGCGAAGCGGATGGTGAGTTAAGCAGTAGTCCGTGCAGTTCGACCATCGAAATGAATCATTTGAACCAGGCAACTGAGCTATTCGGGGAAGGATTTCCACCAAAACAACAAGTAAACGTAGAACACAAAATGTGGTTTATGTTTGAGCAGGATATTGATTTTTATATCGTAGGTGTAGTCGTATTTGCGGCGATCTTTGTCTTCTTTATGAGAGTAAGAAAGAAAAAGCGCAAAGTATAATCTCGCTGCGCTAACGTGAAGTTTTTGCTCAAAGAAAAAGTCAGTTGAACGAGAGGCTGACTTCCTGCATGACCTATTACCCCTTTACTTAAATGAGGATCGAGGCGTATAATCCGTTGAGACATCACAGGGGTAAGAGGGGAAAAAGTTATGAACAGTGGATTAATCAACGCGATCATTGCGTATATCATGTGGGGGGTTCTCCCGCTGTATTGGAAGTTGTTTGAAAATGTACCGGCAGGCGAGATTCTGTCGCATCGGGTAGTCTGGTCGTTCGTCTTCATGGGTATTCTCGTAGCCGTCCAGCGCCGTTGGAGTGACATGAAGCGTATTCTGACCAGTCGTTCGACCTTGCTGTCCCTTACCGCGAGTGGGCTGCTAATCGCTATTAATTGGCTGATCTTCATCTGGGCAGTTAACAATGGTCATGTCGTTGAGACAAGTCTGGGCTATTATTTGAACCCGTTGCTAAATGTGCTGCTCGCGGTTGTATTCCTTCATGAAAAGCCAAACCGTGGCCAATGGCTCGCGATCGCCATTGCTGGTGTCGCGGTGCTTATCATCGCCATCGACTACGGACGTTTCCCATGGGTTGCGATCTCGCTGGCCGTGTCATTTGGCTTGTACGGTCTTGCGAAGAAGAAGATTAAGCAAGACGCTTCTGTGGGCTTATTTTCGGAGACAGCTGTAGTTCTGCCCATCGCACTCGGCTACTGGATCTACTTGGCCATCGTGGGAAAAGCAACAGCATGGACGCTGCCTGCGCCCATGTTTTTTGAATTGCTTCTAGCCGGCGTAGTGACGGCGCTGCCGCTGCTTTTCTTTGCACGGGCGGCTGCCCGGATGTCGTTGTCCACGCTCGGCTTCGTGCAATATATCGGACCGACGATCATGCTGATCCTGAGCGTGTTCGTGTTCAAGGAAACGGTCTCGCCAGTTCTGCTCGTTGGTTTTGCCCTCATCTGGACAGCGCTTATCGTATACGCTGCCGCATCGATACGTGCTACGAGACTTGCTAAGGTAAGCTGAACAGAGGTATCTTAATCGTTATAAATGCCCTTTCTGCCAATGAGGTGGAGAGGGCAATTTTTGGTTTGTTGGGGAGCAATAGGTCGATAAAAACTAAAAAGGAAGGCTGATCAACGTTATGGTAAAATACAGGAGTAGTAATCAAAAATAGTAACCAAAAAGAGTAATAGAAAAACGAGGAGGCAATAGATATATGATGGTTAATAACCGTTACCGCAAACGTGAAGCATTCTTTGTAAAGAATGCTGTAGTTCAAACACTATTTCAGTTTGCAGTTTCAGCAATAATCGGTAGTGTATATGGGTTCATGATGGTCAACGAGACGATAGGTGGATATATTAATAAACTATTACCGAGCACGGATGGTCCGGATCCTCATTTATATCTGCCCGTTGTGATAACGGTGTTCATCTACTCTTGTTTAATTCAGAAGAGACAACGGATTTTACTTGAAAAAATCTCATTTAGTTGTCTCCATATTTTGGTTGCCCTGCTAGGCTGTATTTCTTCAGTTGTTGTGTTATTGGTGATTTAAACCAAATCCCTACTATCTACACCTTCAGCCCCATCAACTGCATCAATGACACCGACAGCGAGTGTTGTTACTGCAGCAGCAGCTAAAAGATTCTTGGCGCCAAGCTTGACTCTGTCCTTATCTTCCTCTTTCATGCCCACAACAACATCTTTACCGCTGTTATATACATACTTGGCTGATATCGCTACACCTTTTGCAGTATTGGTTACGGCACCTCCAATATCGGCAAGCCCCGCGTCAATAGCGGTATCATCTTTTCGAATTGCACCACTCGCCAGATCATATGTCCCGCTAACCAGTTGTCCAACGGTTTTGCCTGTATTAATCGTGGCTTTCTCTACGCCGTTCCCGATTTCTTTGATAAAGGGACTTCCCGCAAGTTCACCCACAACCCGCACACTGCCGCCCAATACTTTCCCCGTGACTTCTCCAGCCAATTGACCCATCCCTTTTAAAAAACTCATCCATTTTCCCCCGCTCTTGAAATAAGCTAACTGATGTTCTGCATGATTTATTTTATTATATTCATATGTAAGTGAAAAAACCATTCTGCATTCAGCCTGCTAAACATTCCGAATTTAATAGCACGGAGTGCCTCATAGAGCAGCAAGCGTAGTGGAGGTGGTGGAAATCGATTCTGGAGAAGCAAAGGTTTCGTCTGAAAGCTTTCTGCAAGAGAGATACATCGGAAGCATAAGCTATCTCGGGATCTTCCCTGCCTCCGGAACGCAGACCACGCCGCGTCCCCAACGCAATCCAACGTAAAAAAGGCGCTACTCCCACCGGGAATAGCGCCTCAAGCTCTTGTTTTACCTTACTACTTAATCCATTTGACTACACACGGTTTTAGAAGTGCCTCATAGAGCAGCAACGTAGTGGAGGGGGCGGAATCGATTCTGAAGAAGCGAAGCGTTCGCCTGAAAGCTTTCTGCAAGAAAGCTACATCGGAAGCATAGGTTATCCCCGTATTTTCCCCTTAACAGGGGAAAATACGGGGATAACAGCGATCATAAGAACGATCCGCCACCGGAACGCCCACCACGCTGCCCCCCAAAGCCCACATTTCTAACCTCTCCGTGTTCTAGTCAATAAATCCTTCCATGACTACCGTCGGCATCATATTCGATTGCCAAGCGCCCTTACCATATCCACTGTTATAACCTGGTGTAGCCTGAGGCTCCCAGTAGAATACACCTTTACCTTTGCCATTCGGCAAATTGCGGATTTGGTTTTTCATCGCCGCGACAAAACTTTTACCAGCCGCTGCCTGATTATTGTCCATGCCGATTTCGGAGATGATGATCTCTTTGCCATAACGGTTGATCAGATCCTTGGCATTGTTTACCGTATTTGTCACGGCTGTGTTCCAGCCGGAAGCCGAAGGGTAGAGGGACATGGCAATCATGTCAAAGTTAGCTCCATTATTGATCAGACCGCCAATATTCCATACATAGAGGGCGTTATCATCTCCACCTGCCAGATGCACAATGGTTTTGGTGCCGCTGCTCAGGGATTTCACTGCGTTATGGCCTGTATTCACCAGCCACGCATAGTTTTTCATGTTGGTGGATGCTTTACCATCTTCCCATAACATGCCGTTGCTTGTTTCATTACCGATCTGTACCCAGTCCGGGGTAACGCCTTTGCTTTGCATCGCTGTCATAACTTCACGAGTGTGGTTCCATACCGCATCCATGAGTTGTTGGAACGTGTAATTTTTCCAAGCAGCAGGTTTGGTTTGTTGACCAGGATCTGCCCAGGAGTCGCTGTAGTGCAGGGTGAGCATCACGCTCATGCCGGCATTTTTGGCACGTTGTGCGAGTGTAGCCGCACGATCCTTATTCATGTAACCGTTACCATAATCATTCGAAGGATTAACGAACACTCGAATACGAACGGAGTTGATTTGATAGTCGTTTTTCAAAATATCAATGATGTCACGCTGTACCCCGTTTTTATCTTTCCATTTGTAGCCTTGGGCTTCCATTCCGGGAACCCAGCTGATGTCGGCTCCTTTGGCGAAACTTGGTGCTGCGCTGGCATGCTGACCTGCGGGCAACATGATGGAGGTGAATAACAAAACAAAAGCCAACATGATGGATGTCTTGAAACCCCTTACATTTTTGAACATTACAAGATGCCTCCTCGGATTTGGGTTGAGTTGCATCCTAATTATAGCCATCCAAGTTTACTCGACTAAAGGGTCCATTTCCAATATTTTGGGTGTTTTCTCAACCTCTCTAGGAAAAAAGACAAAACAAAAAGCCGTCCGAAGACGGCTTTTCTACCCGTGGCGCTTTTTGAAACATTGATCCGTATCCCGCGCCTCCACCGGACTCATTTTATTTTGAGCTAGTGGATCGGGTAAGGGACACGTTCAACATGTGATTAGAAATGTTGACGCACCTCCTTTCCTTGTGGCAAGAGTATACAACACCTTGTTTGGGAAAGCTAGTCTTTTTTACGTATTTACGCAAAATTATTTTTCGGTCTGGAACATCGTGATATCTCGTGCATAGTGACTCTTCGTTCCGTCATTGTTGCGAATGCGCACGCTATCTTCACTGATCCGCTCGACAATGCCGCTACCTACTTCACAGTAGACGCCAGCCGGGTCTTCCTGCCATGCGCTCACTACACATTGAGAGAGTGCAGCCGTGAAAAACTCTATATTTTTTTGTAACGTTCTAGGTTTGTTGGATTTCATTATATACTCCTTTAAATACTGATATTTGGAAATGATAACAAGAAACCGGACCAAATCACACTGTACTTCACTTTACTCTGTCTATTGACCTTTGTAAAGGGATGGAAAAAGTTGCGCCCATGAGGTATCATTTACATAAATTTTACGTAGCGTTTACACTGCGCTGACGCTTGATGTTGATTACGAATAGTACAATTATAGTAGAACTTCTAACCAAGAATAGATATGCAACACATTCGGAGGCCATACATGCATAGAGACGTCAAAACAGGTAACTACGTTAATCGCGATTTAAGTTGGGTTGAGTTTAATCGGCGCGTACTTCAGGAGGCCCAGGATCCAACGACGCCCCTGCTGGAACGCATGAGATTTCTCGGGATTGTCGCCAGTAATCTGGACGAGTTCGTCAGTGTAAGGGTGGCAGAGACAAAAGAGAAGATCAAGGCCGGATTTACGCAAAAGGATTTTACAGGGTATACCCCTTCGGGATTATACCGCAGATTGATCAAACGAACCGGGACCATGGTCGCCGAACAGTATAAAACGTATCGTGAACTTATTCGTCTACTCGCCAAGAAAGGCGTAAACATTCAGGAATATACAGATCTTAATGTGACACAGCAGCGCGCAATGGACCAGTACTTTCATGAAATTATTTTTCCGGTACTCACACCGATGGCGATTGACCAGAGTCGTCCGTTCCCACTGGTACACAACAAGTCTGTCTATCTGTCCGTGATGTTACAGAAGGAAGGGGAGCAAGAGGGCGAGCCGTTTATGGCTATTGTTCAGGTGCCTTCCAATCTTCCGCGGGTAGTTCAGGCTCCCATTCGGGCGAATAGCAAAAAGAAAACATTCATCCTGATTGAAGATCTTATCAAACATCATATCCATACGCTCTTCAGCGGATATATCTCACTTGCTGCACAGGAATTCAGAGTGACCCGTAATGCGGATCTGTTTATTAATGAAGAAGAAGCGGAAGATCTGCTGGAGGCTATTGAAAAAGAATTGCGGCGCAGACGCCGAGGGGCTCCTGTACGACTGGAAGTCTGCAAGGATTTTCGTCCGGACGCTTTGCTTGAATTGCAGGATGAATTCGATATTCAGGACCCGGTGTACGAAATTGATGGACCACTGGATCTGAGTTTTCTGGCTGGATTCGTAGATAGTCTGGACGGTTTCTCACATCTGAAATACAGTCCGGTGAAGCCTGTCTATCCACTGGAGTTCCTGCCCAGAGAAAGTCATTTCGAGCTGTTGCGCAAACGAGATGTGCTGGTGCATCATCCATACGAATCATTTGAACCGGTCACCGATTTTATATTGGAGGCTTCGGAAGATCCAAGAGTTCTGGCCATCAAGATGACCTTATATCGGGTCAATGGCGATTCACGCCTTATTCCAGCACTTGCACTTGCTGCTGAGAGTGGTAAGCAGGTCACGGTTGTGGTGGAATTGAAAGCCCGGTTCGATGAAGAGCGCAACATTGCTTGGGCACGTAAGCTGGAGAAGGCCGGTTGTCACGTGGTTTATGGACTGGTTGGACTGAAAACCCATGCCAAAATCATTCTTGTCGTACGCAGGGAACAGCAGGGTTTGAGACGTTATGTTCATGTAGGAACCGGTAACTATAATGAGAGTACAGCCAAAGTGTATACGGACGTGGGACTGTTCACCTCCAATCCGATTATTGGGGAAGATGCATCCGAATTGTTCAATGAGATTACCGGATATTCCGGTCCGAAGGCATTACAGGCGTTCCACGTTGCTCCGGATGGGATGAAGGACGAACTATTTTCACTGATTCGTAGAGAAACGGAGCATGCCCTGAAAGGCAAACCTGCCAGAATCATCGCCAAGATCAACTCCTTATCCCATCAGGACATGATTGATGAATTGTATGAGGCTTCTCAAGCCGGAGTACAGATCGATCTGATCGTGCGCGGCGTATGCTGCCTGCGTCCGGGGGTAGAGGGGCTTAGTGAGAACATTCGTGTCATTAGCATTGTGGACCGCTTCCTGGAGCATTCAAGGTTGTTTTATTTTGAAAATAGCGGTAACCCCGATGTATTCATCTCCAGTGCAGACTGGATGACACGTAACCTGAATCGAAGAATTGAACTGATGTGTCCTGTATTCGATCCAGAGCTGAAGAAGATGCTGGTGGATATCCTTAATCTGTCCCTTATGGATAATGTCAAAGCGAGACAACTTATGCCTGGTGGCAATTATGTATTTGTAGAAAATGAAAAGCCCCCGCTGAGAAGTCAGACGGAGGCCATGGGAATTATCCCTTGGAAGCCTGCTGAATGGAGTGCGTTAACGTAACTCCCCAGGCTTCCTGTAAGTCCTTGACGGCCTCTTCCAGGCCATCAAGTTCCAGTAACGGCTCGGCTGTACAGGTGAATTGCACCTGCAGCGAGTCGTTTTCTTTTGTTGCTTCGATCGCAGCGATGCTCTCGGATCGATTGATGGCTTCGGCTACGCGCAGCAGAGAGCCTATACGATGAGCATGCCGCTCATCCGAGTTTTTCAGAATGTCCCGGTGCTTATTCAGCAGTTGGGGCGTTCTTTTTTTAGGATGATAATCGGCAGCACTGGCACTGAGAATGGTCTCCCGGTGAGAAAGTCCATAGATGCTCGCATTCATGATCCAATAGGCCGAGTGCTGTGTATAACGGAAATAGTTAATCTGCTTACCAGCCATATGCAGCATGGAAGAAGCATACAGAATTCGGGCATCTGCTTGATCAGGCGCAGTACCTTGCAGTGCAGTATACAGGGTAACTGCATCCTGATGAATCCGTTGGAGACGTTTCTCTGGAATAGGCGGACCAAAATGGATAAAGTTACGGATACTGTCCTTCAGCGCGTCCGGAACGACCGGTTGACCTTCAGCCATGTAATCTCGCAACAACCCGTCCCGTAAACCCGCACCACTAACCACATACCGATCACCCTGTATTAATCTGAAAACAGTTCGCAGGATCAATACGCCGGGCACAATGATGTCTGCGCGATCTTTGGCGAGCCCAGGTACCTTTTTGCGCTGTGCCGAGGTGAGATGAGGCAAGGAGCGTGCGATGTTCTCCATCGCTTCCTCACCGATCTCATAATGATGGGTGACAGGCAGCGAATACTGGGTACGCTTCTGTTCCACTTTGGCGAGTGTACGCATCGTGCCTCCAAGTCCGATAAGTGGTAGGCCGGGGTGCTCAGCAATCCAATCCTGTCCACGGAGAGCTTGAATGACTTCGTTACACAGTGCATTCGCGTTTTCCACGGTCCACTGGTCTTCGCCCCCATAACGGGCATGCGAATTCACTGCACCGATGGGGAGGGAAATGCTATGTAACCTTTTCCGATCCCGAAAGACCGTAATCTCCGTGCTACCGCCTCCAATATCCACGACATAACCGTCTGCCAGTTCAATAGATTGAGTGACACCAAGGAAACCATAATAGGCCTCCCGATCTCCGGATACACATTCGATGGTAAGTCCCGTCTCGCTCTCCAGCCATTCGATAATCTCCAGGACATTGCTTGCATTACGAATAGCTGCCGTAGCTGCTGCGCGAATCAGTTTGGTTTGATAGGCTTCACAGGTCGCTTTGAATTGACGCAAGATGGTGATGGCTTTATTCAGAGAGTGACGCAGAATGGTTCCATCCGACTCAACAACGCTGCTCAGACGAGCGGCGTATTTGTCTTCATGAATGATGCGATAGGCTTTGTCCTGGTCAAGTTCATATATAACTAGACGAATGGAGTTCGAGCCGATATCAATAATTCCTAAGGTTTCATTAGTACGTGTCATAAGCATCTCCTTCTACAGAGGTTCAACTACCCGAAGTGAAGCAGGGCAGCCATGGCTTCCGGTGAACCCGGAGGTGTGGCAGAGAAGGGCGTAGTTAACATAACAACAATGATAAAGACGATGAAACAGGCAAATATAAGACAACTCACGGCAAAGCCGCGATTGCGCTTTTGAATAAACAGTCGGATACCTGTGACAAAGAGAAGTACCGTGACGGCTACCAGAACGATCGACATTGCAAAATAGGCTACGCCATATAGTGATTTGAAAAATGCTTCCATTTCTTCTGAACGCTCCTTAGATCCTCATATTTAAGCCCTTCCAGCCATTCCTTAGTAGCATACGACAGATTGACTTGTTTGAAAAGCAAACCGGGCGCTTGTTCCTTTTTCCGCCATCACCTTGGGACATGTTCCATGGAAAAGGGGCCTTTGCCTTGGACAGACATCCAAGAAAGCACGGCTCCTGTTGAGTATGTATAAGGAAGGACTATTGTTCTAGGGAAGGAGATCAACCCATGTCGAGACAGCTTGCAAGCAAATGGCGGAAGACAGCGGCACTGCTGAAGTACCCGGTAGCTGCTGTCCATATTCCACAGACCAAGGCATTCAACTCGGGGAATCTGCTGCACATGCTCAGTCGTTATGGAATGGTGTATGTCAAACCTATTGTCGGTGGCGGAGGGTATGGTGTCATCCGGGTATCGGCGAGCGGAGGGGCTTATCGATACACGCATATGAAAACGACCCGTTCTTTCGCCAGTTTCAGTCAGATGTATCGCTCTCTGGTACGTGTAAAGGCAAGACGCAGGTATTTGATCCAGCAGGGCATCCATCTGGCAACGATTCAAGGAAGACCTGTTGATTATAGAGTCAAAGTCGTCAAGACCGAACGAGGCTGGGTATTCCGTTCCTTGGTAGGACGACTCGCTCGCCCGGGACTCTGTGTGACGAATCTGAGCAAGGGTGGCACCATGTTGTCGGGACGGAGAGCCCTTGGTTTATCCCTGCCACATATATCCGGTCGGCACAAACGCAGAGAGATGCGCTCACTTACACTGACATGCACACATATCATGGAAAGTCAGTTCCCAGGTGTGGGTCAGCTTGGTTTTGATTATGGACTGGATTATTCAGGCAAGATATGGATTCTGGAAGTGAATACCAGACCACAATAAAAAAATGGATGGAAAAGCTTAAAAAAATCCAAGAAAAACCGATAATATATAGAAGAAAACGGTATGAAAAACGTTTGAAATTTTACATTACAGGGTAATTTACTCGCAACAAGTCTTGAAACTATGAATTTATTCCAAAAAAAATACGCTGATAAACGTTCTGTTGAAAGTACATCTTTCCTGTGCATAAATATTGTCCACACTATACACGTTGATTACTCAACATTTTTACCAATTATCAACAAACTATGCACAGGATTTCCACATATCATTGTGGATAACAAGAACGCTTGTTCTCTATATGAATCTCTGATATGATAGTTTTGAGGAAAAAAAAGGAAAGGTTGTGGCGGGAAATGGCTATGTTATCCGATGAGATGTTGTTGGATTCCTACCATAAAGCGATTGAGTTGAATCTCGAACGAGATTTCATCGCACTGCTGTTGGCAGAAATCCATAAGCGCAAACTGGGTACCGACGTATCTGCCATTCTTCACTAGAGATCCTCATTGCAGGCAATGTTACAGGTTTCCGGACAAGTCCCATAGTGAGACAGGCCATGGCGTGCTCGTCTGACAATGGTGACAGTACATCACATGATTGCAAACGTTTTCGGCTTCGTCTGCCGTGTCAGAGGAAGTTTGGAATGCGTAGGGGCTGTATGGTCCGGTGTAGTCGTCCAATTTGCCGCATTCTAACAGTCCCTGAAGGCAGTGGGGGCAAGCCTGCTCCGGTACAACCAGACCGTTACACAGCGGGCATATATAAGACAAGGGTATCCCTCCTGATATGGATTCACTCAGGAGTAAGATACCCTTTTTTGTATCAAATATGTTATTTCAAGTAAACTAGCGTTTCATGTTGCTGCTGTGTCCCGGAGACAACTTAGCATCTGGATCAAAGTATACCTTTGCATTGTTGACTGCTGTTGGGGCTTCACCAAATCCGACAGCGATCAGTTTCAGTTTGCCTGGGTACGTTGTGATATCCCCGGCAGCGAAGATCCCTGGAATGGACGTTTCCATGCGGGAATCAACAACGATGGAGTTGCTTTCAATTTCGATTCCCCACTCGGCAATCGGTCCGAGAGAAGAGACAAATCCGAAGTTAACAATCACGTCATCTACTTCGATTTCCTGTGTTTCTTTGGTTTTTACATGGGAAAGGGTTACCTTGGTAATGGTGTCATCCCCATGCAGTTCTGTGATTTCGGTCGGTGTAACGACATTCACCTTGGAATTCATCAGGTTTTCGACACTGTGCTCATGTGCACGGAACTTGTCCCGGCGATGGATCAGCGTTACTTGCTCAGCGATGGGCTCCAGCATGAGTGCCCAGTCTACAGCGGAGTCACCACCGCCACTGATCAGTACCTTTTTGCCAGCGAAGGCATTCAGATCACTGATGAAGTAGTGCAGGTTACTCTTCTCGAACTTGGCAGCACCTTCAAGCTCCAGGCGACGTGGTTCGAATGCACCTACACCAGCTGTAATAATGACGGCTTTGGCATGATATTCATTCTCATCCGTCTTCACTACGAAATGTTGTTCATCCTTTTTCTCCACCGATACAACTTTTTCTTCAAGGCGGATGTTCGGGTTAAAATGACTCATTTGCTCAACCAGGTTATTCACCAGTTCCTGAGCCGTTACTTTCGGGAATCCGGCTACATCATAGATGTATTTCTCCGGGTAAAGAGCAGCAAGCTGTCCGCCAAGCTGTGGCATGCTTTCAACCAGTGTAACGGATGCCTGACGCATCCCACCATAAAATGCGGCGAACAGACCCGCAGGGCCTCCACCGATAATAAGCAAATCAGTCATATCATGACTGGAATTCTGTGCAGTCAAGAATCAACAACACCTTTCATATTTTAATAGGTAGTTAACAGGAAGAATGTGCAGGCTACATATCGTAACCGGCGATGGTGCTGAACTGTCTTTCCTATTATAAACGGTGTATTCAGGG
This sequence comes from Paenibacillus sp. LS1, assembly GCF_026013365.1. Lineage (GTDB taxonomy): Bacteria > Bacillota > Bacilli > Paenibacillales > Paenibacillaceae > Paenibacillus. The sequence continues at coordinate 5,932 of NZ_JAPDOE010000015.1, read as the reverse complement.
TTGCAAAGTTAGCTGCATCACGAATCTGAGAATAATTGATGAAGATCAGATGAGAATAGGATGAAATTGGAAATGAAAGGTTATGAAAAATAACAAAAAAAACCTTGATCTTTACCAGAAATACAGATATCCTTGACCTGTACTATGTGTTTTTTTGTCTAATTTAGAGTCAATATGTAATGTGAAGACAACTCCCGTGTTTTGTGGAAACTTGTGGTTAATTTCACAACTTGAAACGATAACTTGCGTGCAAACGAATCAATTTTGATGCAAACGTTTAAATAAATTCGCGAAGTTAACATTTGTTGTCATAATGGGCAAGACTTCATCAATATTTGTAAGTAAGTGTATTTTGCATCTCACCCAGGATTGGGCTGGTGCAAGTGAAACCGGAAGGGGTATAGACATGAGCAGTATTCCCAAAATCGTCATCCTCGGCGCGGGCTATGGCGGGATTCTGACAGCCCAGCGGCTGCAGAAGGAATTGAACTATAACGAGGCCGATGTCACATTGGTGAATCGGCATGATTATCATTATATTACTACACATCTACATATGCCGGCAGCCGGCACGGATACCATTGAGCATGCAAGAGTCCCTATTTCGAAGCTGATTGATGAGTTCAAGATTGATCTGGTCAAGTCTTCCGTGAAGGAGATTCGTCTGCAGGATCGGAAGATTATTTTGGAGGACGGCACGTTATCCTACGATTATCTGATTATTGGACTAGGCGGAGAACCTGAGACCTTTGGTATTCCGGGTATGCTCGATCACGCGATGACGATCCGCAGCATTAACTCGGTCAGACTGATTCGAGAACACATCGAATATCAATTTGCGATGTACAAAAACGACAACAAACGAAATCGTATTCGGTTTGTCGTAGGTGGAGCCGGTTTCAGTGGCGTTGAATTCGTAGCTGAGCTTGCAGATCGCATTCCACAGCTGTGCAAGGAGTTCGACGTGAATCCGAAACATGTGCATATCTACAATGTAGAGGCAGCGCCTTCGGCTTTGCCTGGATTTGATCCGGAACTGGTAGAGCATGCGATGAACGTGCTGAAGAAGAAAGGTGTTACCTTCAAAATTGGTGTTCCAATTAAGCAATGTCTCCCAGACGGGGTTATTGTGGGTGAGGGTGAAAAACTCGATGCGGCTACAGTCGTATGGACCGGCGGTATTCGCGGTAACTCACTGCTTGAACAGGCAGGTCTTGAAGTCATGCGGGGACGAGTGAAAGTAGACGACTACCTGCGTGCTCCAGGGCATGAGCATGTCTATGTCATCGGTGACAATTCACTTGTTTTCAACGCGGAAGGACGGCCTTATCCGCCAACAGCCCAGATTGCGATGCAACAAGGTGTGAACTGTGCGAAGAACGTCGTGGCATCCATTCGTAAGAAACAGCCACAACCTTTTGTATTTACGAGCAAAGGCACAGTTGCTTCATTGGGTAAAGGTGAAGCGATTGCCGTTGTAGGCGGCAAGAAATACAAGGGCTGGAAAGCAGCTCAGTTGAAGAAGCTGGTTGATCTGCGTTATCTGTTCATCATTGGTGGTATTCCGTTAGTCCTGAAGAAAGGGCGGTTTTTTGGATGAGACATTGCAGTGTTCAGGTCCGGGGATTATTAACGCGTGAAGAACTGGATCGATACAACGCCCTGATGCAGGTCGGTGGTTATCTGGAGGAACAGGATCAGTATGATCTGGCCTATATCGTGCAGAAAGAAGTGGATATTCTCATTTTGCCCGCGATTGAGCGGCTGAAAGAGAAAGGTCGTGACCGTGACCGGGCCACAGCCGAGTTCCTCGAATCGCTGAAAGCGGTTGATGAGGAGGACGAGGATTAGAGGCATAACCTTCCAATCGCTGTTATCTCCAGATTTTTTTGATTCCCTTTTGTTAAAGGGAAAATCCGGTGATAGCGGATGCTTCCGATGTAGCTTTCTTTCAGAAAGCTTTTAGGCGAAGTGGATGCTTTCGAAGTAGCTTTCTTGCAGAAAGCTTGTAGCTTCGCTTTTTCAGGTTTTTTCTGTCCTTTCCGTTTTTGTGTAAATAAATAGTTCAAACTATATAGATCTAAATCAAGCTTGAGGTAGTAGAATATTGATACATAATAAAGCACCGCTGACAGTATCCTTTACAGGAGATGTCGCGGTGCTTTATTATGTGCTGCATTATGTTTACAGTTTAAGCATGTCTTCCAAAGTTCCTTCGTTCAACAGACTTCCCACATAGAACGAACCGAATTCGCCATAACGGGCGCTGACTTCATCAAAACGCATCTCATAGACGAGTTTCTTGAACTGAAGTGCATCATCCGCAAATAGCGTAACGCCCCATTCCCAATCGTCGAAACCGACAGAGCCGGTAATGATCTGTTTCACTTTACCCGCATAGCTGCGACCAATCATGCCGTGACTGCGCATCATGGTACGACGCTCGTCCATGGACAGCATGTACCAGTTGTCATTCAGCTCACGCTTTTTGTTCATCGGATAGAAGCAGATGTATTGTCGTTGCGGCAGGACAGGCTTCAAACGGGCGATAATATCCGGATTCTGCATCGGGTCTTCGCCTTCTTTGCCAAGGTAGTTGCTCAATTCCACTACACTGACGTAGGAATACGATTTGGTTGTGTATTGGGCAAACATCGTTTTGTTAAACGCGTTCTCCACAGCCTTCAGATCTTCCAGCGTTTCACGCAGGTGCATCATGACGAGGTCTGCTTTTTGACCTACAACCGTGTACACGACTGTACTTCCTTTGGATGAATCCTCGACTTCTTTCCATTCTTTCCAGAAGGCTTGAAGCTCGTCCAGTGCTACAGCACGTTCTTCATCATCTGCTGCTTTCCAGGCGGCCCAGTTAATCGAGCGAAAATCATGCAGGGCATACCAGCCCTCCAGTGTTGATGCGGCTTCGTTCATTGGTTTTGTTCCTCCTGCAAGGTATATTTCCAAATCCCTATAAGAGGTTGTTCAAAAAGTCCGCTTTTGATTACGAATCATGCCTGGTGGCATCATCAGCATCGAATATGGCATTCAGCCGAAATGTCCGCTGCTCACGTAGCTATATCTACGCTCCGCTGCTCCATTTCTAACTTCATTCCATCTTCTCGGTACTGAAAACCAGTCTTTTTGAACACGCACTATAAGGGGCGGGTGAGTGCTTTATCGTTTACATTGTATCCCAACATGAAGCAGAAGGGCAAATGGACAGAGCGTGAATATAGGGAAATTTGTCCAGAAAGTTCGTTGCTTCGCCACATTTTTTGCGGTACACTAACTACTATCCAGAAGTGAAACCCGAATGTGTGAAAGAAGAGGTGAACGTCGGCCGATGCAATTTATACCTGTGCTGGTATTAATGGTATTATTTTTCGTTATGATGTTTGGTATCGGTTTCATTCTGAACATGCTGATGAAGACCACCTGGTTTCCTTCCTATTTGTTCATCATTGTAATTCTGCCTATCGTCGTGTACTCTCTATGGGATCATTCGTCATCTCTGGTGTCACATCTGGGTTCTTTCCAGCTTGTAGACTATATGACGGGTATCGCTGGATTGGCTGGTGCGGTAATCAGTGGCTGGACGATCCAAAAGTTGCGTTTGGGTGGGTACAGAATGTTTTAGTTTGCTGGAAAGAGGTAACACCTGCATGACTGGTGATCGCGTGAAAGTCTTGCCCTTGTCGTAAACGCTTACGAGTACAAAGGGAAGGCTTTTTTTGCTGTTCATTTATATAAGATGGATTATTGTAGAGTTGTACTTCATATATATCTGGAGAACATTCTCTTCAGATCTTCACTTGTATTCTGCTGCTAGAGCTCTTATAGTATTCTAGCGACTCTCGACATGTTTTTTTCGAAAGTTGCTTAATTCGGCGAAAACGTGAATGATGTCGACCTAGGACGAAACGGAGCGAGAACAGGCTATCTTTTTACCTGTTTTTGAGCATTTGAGGATCAGACATTTATGATAGAATAGATAAACATACTTTTGGGGAGAAGGAGATCAGGCTATGCGCATGAAGAATCTGCACCATTATACTGAACATCATCGCTACTGCGTATACAGGGAGTTTGGACTTAGCGCCCTGGATGACCGTATGCTTACAGGAGCATATCAGCCCATGGTAGGTGCTTTTGCGGTTGGCTTGTATCGGCTGTTGTTTCAGCATCTTCCCGGTGAACAGGTCGGTTATTCGCCGCTTGAACAGCAACGAAGGCTGTTCATGACACTTGGACTTGAGCCAAGTGAGAAAGGGCGTAAATATTTGCTAGAGCAGACATCCAAGCTTGAGGCAGTGGGGCTGCTTCAGACTTCAAGGCTATATATTCCGGAAAATGATGATTACATCTACGAATATGAGCTGCAACCGCCGCTCTCTCCGGCAGAATTTTTCCGGACACAGCATTTGACACTGCTGCTTCGTGACAAGATAGGCAAATTTGCCGTGCTTTCCCTGCGATCCGGTTTCTCGGCAGTGGAAAATGGGGACGCGCCTTATCCAGCAGCCAATAAAGAGAATATTTCCGTTCCCTTTTACGATATATTTGAATTGAATACACATGTTATCGATTACGAGTTGGAGCAAGCATTGTCGGAAGTATCAACTACGGCCCAGCGGACAGGCACGAATGATGCAGCGGAAGAAAACAGTTTGAACTACGCCGACATTATTTTGCGTTTTCCGCGAGAGTCGGTCAATCGCCGTCATGTAGAGCAGCTTCGGTTCGATCATGAACAACTGGGCATTGTAAATTATGTCGTGAACAAGTTTAATCTCAGTGTGCAGGATGTATGCCGTCTGCTGGATGAAGATGATATCTTCAGTCCACAGGGCCAGCTGATTCTGGATGATCTCCAACATAAGGCGAGTATGCAGTTCAGACAGACGAAGAAGCGTCATGAGCAACAGACTGTACAGGCAGCCAAGGTCGTTGCACTGAGACAGCATATGGAGGAGCCTGAACGGAAAGAGGACTCTGGTGAACCACCTGTTGAGCATGGGGTACAGATGGAATACTACGTCGAAGTGCCTCCGCAATTTATGACCAAGTGTGATATTCATCAATATAATATGATGTTGCGCAATGAGCCATATACCCGCCTGCTGCAGACATTCTTCCCAGGTGCAGTACCGGACAATCTGATCGATATATTTGAGAAAATTGATCTGAGCTACAAGTTGCCTGGTGAAGTCATCAATGTATTGATCCATTATTTGATGGCATTGCTTGTATCCGGCGGAGAGCAGCGGATTAATCGTAACTTCGTTGAGGCGATCGCCTCCAACATGCTGCTTAAACAGGTAAACTCATATGAGAAAGCTGTTCAATATATTCGTGATCAGGCCAAGGTCAAAGGCAAACAGGCTGCTGGTGCAGCTGGAACCCGTACCCGTACATACGGCAAAGGAACCAAAGCCAAGCCCGAAATTCCGATTGTACAAGACATAAGTACCGATGGAGACGCCGTATCCGAGGAAGAGTTCGAAGAGATGATGCGATTCGCCCAGCAGATGCAGGCGAGTAAGCAAAAAGGAACTTCTTAATTTATATAATAGCCAAAAGGCGAGTCTCCTGATGAATGGAGACTCGCCTTTTGGCTATATAAGTTGAACTAAACATTTACATAATAACGGAGAGGACAGAAATAACCTGAAGAAGCGAAGCTAAAAGCTTTCTGAAAGAAAGCTGCATCAGAAGCATCTGCTTCGTCTTTATCTCATCTCGGGACTTCCCCTTTTCATAAAGGAATCATAGAAATCTGGGCTAACAGTGATCTTGGTCTAAGGAACCGAGCACACGCTATTCGCTCCAATTTGCACAGTGTTCAGGTGTAACGAATCGAAGAGGCGTTATTTCGTCAATTTGGTCGATTTTTAAGTTCTGTCACTGTTTTATTGCGAAATAACGCCACTGG
>NZ_JAPDOE010000014.1 GCF_026013365.1 Paenibacillus sp. LS1 | reverse complement strand
TAGGGTTCTTTAGAATTCCTAAGCCACGATTTCCTCGTCAATAAGGCTGCCTGAGTTCGTTAGAAAGATTTTATTATCTAATCACACATCTCACTTTAAAGAACCTAGGCGCCTTAAATCTATATTATCCAGTCACATCCTATATCATTTCGCTCTCACCGATAATTGCACTTCATAGAAGGATTGGCCTCTACAGCCAATCCGGACCACTCTACGAACCACCCATTCCGGAGCTTTCGAGATTCGGCTATATAGGGAGAGTGCTAGCGTATGGAGAGCGCAGGGGACAGAAAAGACCTGTAGAAACGTAGTGTCCGCCTTTATCACCGGATTTCTCCCTTGGGAGAATATAATCAGGAAATCCGGGGATAACAGCCGGTCGAAAGGTTTTCTGGCCCCGAAGCGGCGCACGCACTAACACTCACCCCTCACATATATAGCACTCTCTGAAACCTCCGTGAAAATAATTAGAGTCGCGCGTGTATAAAAGAGTTGCACCCGGTAACACTTGTTACTGAGGTGATCAAGATGAATGAACAAAACAAAAAAACAGTCCAAGAAGAAACTCCTAAAACAACACAAGGAGTACCGGCTAGCCAGCCCTCTTCATGGAGAAGAGCAATGTCCAAACGCTGGGTCTTCCCGGCAGCCTACATCGCAGCAGCAGGCATTATACTAACCTTAGTGTGGGTCTATCAGGGCACAGGCGACAAAACGCTGAACTCGGACCCTGCTAGCGGGGTAGTAGAAACAGGCGCATCGGCGGGTACAGAAGGAACAGCAGCAGGTGGAGAAGAAGAAAGTGTGGAAGTTGTTGCAAAGTCGGAGAATTTTGTATGGCCGGTAGCGGTACCGTCCGAAATTTCGGTAGTGAAACCTTTCTATGATAACGAAGCTTCAACCGAGGAACATGAAGCGGCGATGGTTCAGTACAATGATACATTCATTCCGAACACGGGTGTGGATCTGGCGCGTGGGGATAACAAAACGTTTGAAGTCAAAGCAGCGCTTGCTGGTAAAGTCACACGGGTTGAGCAAAATCCGCTCGCAGGTCAAGTTGTGGAAATCACACACAGCGATAACCTGAAGACGGTATACCAAAGCTTGGCAGACGTCAAAGTGAAACAGGACGACGAAGTGAAACAGGGAGATGCAATTGCATCTGCTGGCGTCAATGAATTGGGTAAAACGCTCGGCAACCACCTTCACTTTGAAGTGTACGAAGACGGACAGCCGGTTAACCCGCAAGGATATCTTCCGGAAAAATAAATGATTTTTACCGCAGCAACATGATGGGCAGAGGGTTAAGCCTCTGCTCTTTTTGTGCTTTTCAGAAAATAATGGGACCTTCGAAGCTTGTCACACCTCTAAACCGCGAATATATAGGCATGCTCCTCATATAATGTACCAAACTATCCACACAGTAGGGAGGCGGGAGCGTGCACGATTACATCAAGGAACGGACCATCAAAATTGGTCGCTGCATTGTTGAGACGAGGAATACGGTCCGTACCATAGCCAAGGAATTCGGCGTGTCAAAGAGTACTGTGCATAAGGATCTGACGGAGCGTCTGCCGGAAATCAACCCTGATCTTGCTGACCAGGTGAAACACATTTTGGAGTACCACAAGTCGATCCGCCATTTGCGGGGCGGGGAAGCGACCAAAATCAAATACAAAAAAACGAGTGGCAAGAAACGTGAGGTGTTGGCTTCCGCCAAATCGTAAGCATCTTCACAAAGACGTAGGCCAAAAAGCTCACACATGCATTGAATCCCTCCCCTGAAGTATGATATGTTAAAAGCTGGTACAGGATCGAATTATGACATCTTATCAGCCCGATTTTTACATATATATGTTGCACTTTGTCGAACGAGCGGTGACGTGATAAGGGACTCTTTTTCACAGGATACGCTGACCAAATAATATCACTTTGGGGGCTCTTTTATGTTTAGCAAGGATATCGGTATTGATCTTGGCACGGCGAACGTGCTTATTCACGTGAAAGGAAGTGGGGTTGTCCTCGATGAACCTTCCGTCGTGACCATTGAAAGAGATACGAAGCGTGTCCTTGCTGTTGGGGAAGAAGCGCGTCGTATGGTGGGGCGTACTCCAGGTAACATTGTTGCCATTAGACCGCTGCGAGACGGCGTTATTGCGGACTTCGAAATTACGGAAGCGATGCTCAGACATTTCATTAATCGTGTGGGTGCAAGAAGCTGGTACAGCCACCCTCGAATTCTGATCTGTGCACCAACGAACATTACTTCTGTAGAGCAGAAGGCCATCCGCGAAGCGGCGGAACGCAGCGGTGCCAAAGAAGTGTTTCTGGAAGAAGAGCCAAAAGCGGCAGCGATCGGTGCGGGAATGGATATTTTTCAGCCGAGCGGCAATATGGTCGTGGATATCGGCGGCGGAACGACTGACGTTGCAGTCCTTTCTATGGGCGACGTGGTCACCGCCTCTTCTATTAAAGTCGCAGGGGACAAGTTCGACGAAGCGATTATTAAGTTTATCAAAGCCAAGTACAAGCTCATGATCGGTGAACGGACCGCGGAAGATATCAAAATTGCGATTGGTTCGGTACATCCGGGTGGACGTCAAACGGAGATGGACATTCGCGGACGCGATATGGTATCCGGTCTGCCTGTTACCGTAACGGTATCGGGGAATGAAGTACAAGAAGCGCTCTGGGATTCGGTGCAATCCATCATCGTGGCAGCCAAATCGGTATTGGAACGTACACCGCCTGAATTGTCAGCGGACATTATCGACCGGGGTGTTGTTTTGACTGGTGGAGGCGCATTGCTGAACGGACTGGACGAGCTTTTGTCCAATGAATTGCATGTACCGGTGTGGGTTGCGGAAGATCCAATGCATTGTGTCGTGAAGGGGACAGGCATTATGCTTAATAATTTGGATCAGGTGGTTAAGAAAAAGTTCTAATCTGCCGATATAAAAAGCAAAGGTTCGCCATGCTCGGAAAGCAGAACGGACAAGCAGCCAGCCTGTAATGCAGGACAAGCGCTTGAGGAGAGGGGTTAATTCATGTTAAGAGGTCTGTATACCGCGACTGCGGGAATGATTACGCAACAACGCCGCCATGACACAGCAACACAGAATATTGTAAATACGAACACGACGGGATATAAACAGGTGAACAGCGTAAGCCGTTCCTTCCCGGAAATGCTCATTACCTTGGTAGGCGGAGATGCGAATCTCCCGACAAAGCGGCTGGGCAAGCTGAACACAGGGGTGTTCGCGGAAGAGAGTTTGTCCATGAATTTGCAGGGGACCATTATGGAGACTGGACAGAAAAATGATTTTTCCATTTCATCCAATATGTCGGTTAATGATCCGCAGACTGGACAACCTGTCCCGATTGACGCGTCAGGCAAATTTGTACGGGCCGATGGCACGGTAACTTACCAGCCTCAGGCATATTTTACAGTGCAGGATGCACAAGGTAACACCGGATATACACGTGATGGACACTTCGAGATTACAGGAACTGGACAGTTGCTGAGCTCAACAGGCTCACAAGTGTTGGATAATAATGGACAACCCATAGTGTTGACAGGTTCGGTAGAGCAATTTAAAGTGGATGAGCAAGGCCGTCTTGTGGATGCAGCAACCGGTGCACCTACAGGTGTTACTCTCGGTATTAGTGTCATTGACCAGCCGAATCAACTGGTACGTCAAGGTGATGGCAATTTCAGTCTGAGCGATGAAAATGGGGCGACCGCCCGGATGCTGGCTGCCGGTGATAATGTGCAGATCCGTCAGGGCTACCTAGAAGGCTCGAATGTCGATGCTTCACAGGCAACGGTTGATATGAACGCCGCATTCCGTGCGTATGAAGCGAACCAGAAGGTCGTACAATTCTACGACCGTAGTTTGGAAAAAGCCGTCAATGAAGTCGGTCGTGTATAACGCCGACGTTTAAATATAACCGCGCAGCGGAGAGCCAAACGCCCTTTGCGTAGCAAAGCAGAGAGGCTCACGCGAAGCGCAAACCAAGCGCAGCCGAGCTTATGCGAGGAGTGCGCAGCAGTGCCTGAGCGTAGCGACGGTCTCGACAGTCCTTTGCGGAGCAAAGCAGGGAAGAGACCCCGCGGAGCGCAAGAGTCTAAACGCAGCCGAGCTTATGCGAGGAGTGCGTAGCAATACCTGAGCGAAGCGACGGTCTCGACAGCCCTTTGCGAAGCAAAGCAGGGAAGATACCACGCGGAGCTACACGCCGTATAGAGAGCGTGCCCGACTATGATTCAGCCATGTGAAACGATGGCGGCAATCATAGTCGGGCAGTCGCGGCGCACACACACCACCGTCACTTAGCAAGATCGTACCCCACTTACCTAATCCGCCTGTTTCGGGAGTCCAGAGGGCAGCGCCATCTGGGGCCCTCCCTACTAGGGAGGGTTTGGGAGGGTGGACAGGACACAAGGGAGGGTAAACCACCGATGAATAATTCCATGATTAGTGCCAAAGTTTCCATGACCGCCATACAGCAGCGTCTGGATGTCATTTCCGATAATATTGCCAACGTGAATACGGCAGGCTATAAGAGCAAGCAAGCGGCTTTCGAGGATGTGCTGACCCGGGTTCAACAACAACCGGACAAGTACAAGCTCGATGGACGTTCCACACCGATGGGATATAACCTCGGTTTTGGTGCTCGTTTGGCAGATGTGACGAAGGATATGTCTCAGGGTACCTTAAATGAGACAGGTCTTCCAACCGATCTGGCCATTGAGGGAAATGCCATGTTTGCAGTTGAAGCGAATGGGGAAAAAATGTGGACACGCCAGGGTGCATTTCATTTTGTACCTGATACAAGACCGAAACCTACTCCCAATTCACCAGATATGATGGTGATGGTCAATGGCGAAGGCCACTTTGCCCTGGATCGTCTAGGAAACCGTATTACGGCACCGAATAATAGCAAAGTTGCTTTTGATGAAAATGGCAACCTGCTAATCCGACGCGGTAATGAGGCGAACGCAACCATTGGAGCACAGCTGCAAGTGGTAGACATTGAACGCCCTGAGGGGCTCGTACAGTATGCAGATAATCTGTTTGGGCTGGATGCGGGATTAACCGAGGATGATGTATTTGGCGCTGATGCAGCTACACGTCAAGCGACAGCCATGATCCTCCCAGGTTATCTGGAGCAATCCAATGTGGATTTGACACAGGAGATGGCTTTGCTTATGCAAGGACAGCGGACATATCAATTGGCGGCACGGGCGCTAACTTCGAGTGACTCCATGATGGGTCTTGCCAACACTATAAGAGCGTAAAAGGTGAATGTGATGACAGAAACACAGCAGCAGAACAGTAAGCCAGAGAAGAAGGAAGTCAAGAAGAAGAAGAGTGGATGGCGCATCGCAAGATGGTTCCTGGTTCCGGTCCTGCTTGTTCTTGCCCTTGCTGGCGGAATGGTAGCTGGATATGTGGTACTGGGCAAACAGGATATCGGTTCCGTACTGCAATGGAGTACATGGGAACATGTATATAATCTGGTATTCGCTCCATAATGTAACGAGTTAAGCGAAAACTCCTGCGCAGGCAGGAGTTTTCTTTTTGACGTTGAAAACAGTATAATGATGGATGACGTTTGACGTCAAAAGAGGCCTCCCCTGCGAAAGACATTCGTCATCGCGAAGAGAGACCCCTTATCTTAACCTTCACTACTGCAGTCATGAAGGATATAACTAGTGTTAACCGAAAATATGCTTTCCATACAAAATTTAAAAATTAAAACCCATTTATATGAGCTTTTGATTTTGTCATGTTGGGGTTGACCTTGCAGCACCGAAGTAAGTGGAGGGAACGGAATCGTTCAGAAGAAGCGAAGCGCTCGCCTAAAAGCTTTCTGTAAAGAAAGCTGCTTCGAAAGCATAAGCTGTTTCCAAATGTTATCCATCTGAAGAATAGTTTAGAAACATTTGGAAACAACAGCGATCGAAAGAATGATCCGTACCCGTAACGGTCACCTGTGCGCACATGGGAACTTTATGATGAAGAACGCTCATATAAACATCCCGAGAGGAGATTACACTGTGCTCGATATCAAACAGATTCAAGAGATCATCCCGCACCGCCCCCCGTTTTTGCTTGTGGACAAGATTCTAGAGATTGAGGATGGCAAACGTGCCGTTGGTTTGAAGAACGTAACCATTAACGAACCTTTCTTCATTGGTCATTTCCCAGAGTATCCGGTAATGCCGGGTGTACTGATTACAGAAGCGCTGGCGCAAGTTGGTGCCGTAGCCATTCTGAATTTGGAAGGCAACAAAGGAAAAATTGGCTTTTTGGCGGGACTGGACAACTTCCGATTCCGTGGACAAGTTGTGCCCGGAGATACGTTGATTCTGGAAGTAGAGATTACACGTCTGAAGGGTTCGATTGGTAAAGGTAAAGCAACTGCCCGAGTGAACGACAAAGTGGTCGCTGAAGGCGAGATCATGTTTGCACTGTCTGACCCAAGCTGATTACATACGTGAGCATTTACATCATGCAGGGACTTAGTCGGACCGAATGATGCAAGATGCTGAAGTAACGCAGCACACCTGAATTTATATAGACGGAAGGGGTTTATCGGAATGGAACAGTTAAGTACAGCAGCAGCAGAGACGTTGCAGCAATGGTTGGAGGATGCTTCGATTGATGAAGCAACGAAACAGGAGCTTCGTGACTTGCAGGATCAGCCGAAAGAGCTGGAGGAACGTTTTTACAGAAACCTGGAGTTTGGTACAGGGGGATTGCGCGGGGTCATTGGTGCCGGAAGCAACCGGATGAACCGTTACACTGTGGGTCGGGCGACTCAAGGGTTTGCGCGTTATCTACTTGAGCAGCATGGTGACCAAGAAGGTAAACCTTCTGTCGTCATTGCTCATGATTCCCGTCATTTCTCACCTGAATTCACACTGGATGCTGCGCTTGTACTGGCTGGAAACGGTATTGTAGCCAAGCTGTTCCCATCCTTGCGTTCAACTCCGGAGTTGTCATTCGCGGTGCGTCATCAGAATGCAACTGGTGGAATCGTCGTAACAGCGAGCCATAACCCACCGGAATACAACGGATATAAAGTCTACAATCATGAGGGCGGTCAATTGGTGCCGGATGAAGCTGAAAAAGTCATTCAGTACATTCAAGAAGTGCCTTCTCTTGCTGACGTGAAGAAGCTGACGCAAGAAGAAGCAGAAGCTCAAGGCCTTCTGATCTGGTTGGGTGAAGAGCAAGACCAAGCGTTCGTGGATACCGTAGCAAGCCGCAGTCTGAGCCGCGAACTGATCCAATCCGGCATAGGCCGTGATTTCAAAATCGTATACACACCGCTGCACGGAACAGGCAACATCCCTGTACGTCGCGTGCTGGAGCAGATCGGATTCGAGCAAGTGCACATTGTAGCCGAACAAGAACAGCCGGATGCTGAGTTCTCTACAGTGAAATCCCCTAACCCGGAAGAACGCGAAGCGTTTACGCTCGCAATGAAGCTGGGAGAATCCGTTGGCGCTGACATTCTGATCGGAACAGATCCGGATGCAGACCGCATGGGTGCTGTTGTGAAAGACAACGATGGCAAATATTTCGTCTTGTCCGGTAACCAGTCTGGTGCCATTATGGTACATTACCTGTTAAGTCGCCTGCAAGAGACGGGTACACTGCCAAGCAATGGTGCGGTTGTCAAAACGATCGTAACAAGTGAGATGGGTGCTGTCATTGCTGAACATTACGGTGCAGAAGTGATGAATACACTGACAGGCTTCAAATATATTGGTGAAAAAATGAACCAGTTCGAAGCAACAGGCAGTCATACATTCTTGTTCGGATATGAAGAGAGTTATGGCTACCTTTCAGGCAACTATGCCCGTGACAAGGATGCTGTTCTTGCCTCGATGCTGATTGCTGAAGCTGCTGCGTATTATAAGAGTCAAGGTAAGACGCTCTATGATGTCTTGCAAGAGTTGTACAACCAATTCGGATACTTCCTGGAGAAGCTGGAGTCCCGTACGTTGAAAGGCAAAGATGGCGTAGCTCAGATTCAATCCAAAATGACGGACTGGCGTTCCAATCCGCCACAAGAAGTAGCGGGAATCGCTGTACAAGATGTACTGGACTACTCCCTTGGTTTGGACGGTCTTCCGAAGGAGAACGTACTGAAGTTCATTTTGGCAGACGGTTCATGGTTCTGCTTGCGCCCTTCAGGAACAGAACCGAAGATCAAAGTATACTTCGCTGTGCGTGGAGAGAACTTGGAAGATGCGGAAAGCCGGATCGAGCGTCTGGTGACTACAGTGATGTCGCGTGTAGACGCACAATAATACGAATGCAGCAATGAGCAAGAACATGAGAAGGCCTCTCCGCACCGTAAGGTTGGTTGGCGGAGGGGTTTTTCTTTGAAATAAAAGTGTAGATGGTTCTAGCATATAACAGGGCTTGTTGACACAAGCTGTTTGTAACCTATTGTATAAATGTTAAATGAACGAATTACTTGAGCTGAACGTGCATTTGGTTCCAACACTTGAGGAGGTACATGTAGTGCGTCAAAAATGGCTTTATTGGAATAACGCTTCTCGGAAGTGGTTGTGGCTCGTCGTTATTATCGGTCTCGTTGCGTCCATCCCTGTAATCAGTGATCGGGTGCAGACAGAATCTTCTGCCAAAAAGGTAGAGCTTGTCTTCAATTATCGAGGTCTGCTGGATATTTCCGCCTATCAGGCACATCCGCAAGATTTCATGAATGAACAATTGACTCGTCTGAAAGACGCAGGCGTAACAACGATGGCTGTGTTCGAAAGTACATTGGACGAGCTGAGAAAGACACGCCGACTAATGGTATACAACGGCCAGGATCTCGCGAACCTGACCAAAGATGTGATTCCTTCTAACGCAAATTACACGTATGTGTTATTTACTTCTGAGGAAAACGCACAGACGTATACCCCTATTATTGAACAAACGTTCGCTGATCGGCAGATTCCAGTGCTACCATGGGAATATGAAGGTCGTAGCGGCTTAATATTGCAGACTCCTCCGGAGAATGCCAACATGCAGCCTTTGCAGCCCGATCCGGTTGCGGTGAAGATGCTGCGTGATAAAGGTTTCTACATTTTGCCGCGCATCTCGGACGGTGTGCCATACAGCCAGGAATCGATGGAGCGCTTGCTTACCTTCTTCGAGGAAAATGGCGTGAAGCGCATCTTGTTTGATGGTGATGCTGTGAAAGGGTACAATGATAATGCAGAGATGAAAAGTCTCGACCAGTTCGCACAGTTGCTGAACAAGCACAATATTGGTCTTGCAGCCATTGAGAACTTGAAGAAACCGCAGTCTGGATTCCAGACCCTTGCTTATAAAACGGACTACAATGTCACGCGTCTATACTCGCTTAGTGATGGAGATGCCAATCTGGATGTAGATACAATTGCTGACCGCTTTGTTCTGGCAACCAAAGACCGTAACATTCGTATGCTCTATATGAATGCATCGCCAAGCCGGAATACAGCCAAGGCCATGATTACAGATCCAATTGAGAATCTGATCAACAGCCTGGGTGAACCAGGTCATGCGGTAGAACGCATGGCGAAGCATGGATTCGAACTTGGACAAGCTGAAGCATTTACAGTTAAGGATTCGTCGATTCAGCGTTATGCCAAGCTGGTTGCTCTCGTTGGTGCAATTGCGATGATTGCACTAATGGTTTCTTATTTTATCCCACTACTGACATTAATCGCATTTGTAGTTGCTCTGGTGGGCAGTGCCGGATTATTCCTTTTGAAACCAACGCTGCTGGAGCAAGGAATTGCCTTGCTTGTGGCTATAGCCGCGCCGACCATAGCGATGGTGCTGGCCGTTCGTACAGTGAACTATCAGCAACAGCGTCAACCCGACGCATCTGCGGGTCGTCGTTTGAAGCAGACATTGGTGTTATATGTAAGAACGTCAATTCTGTCGTTCCTGGCGGTACCTTTTGTCATCGCGTTGCTTAACAGCATTACGTACAGTCTGGTCATCAACCAGTTCCGTGGCGTGAGTCTGTTGCACTTTGCACCTATGGCGCTGGTAGCGATTTACATTGTGTTTTATCGTGGTTCAGGTTCGTTCTCAATTAAGAAAATTAAAGAAATGCTTCGTATGCCAATTAATGTTTTAATGGTTGTTTTGGCACTCGTTGCTGCCGTTGTTGGATACTATTATTTGAGCCGTACAGGCAACTCGGGTTCAGTAACACCATTCGAGATGTTCCTGCGTACCACGCTGGAAGATACGTTCGGTGTACGGCCGAGATTCAAAGAATTTATGCTGGGACACCCGCTGTTTATCGTTGGCGTGTTCGCCGCTTTAAAATATCGTAAAGTCATCTTTGTGCTCATTATTGCAGCGATTGGACAATTGTCCATGGTGGATACGTTCGCGCATATCCATACGCCGGCTGTATTGTCACTCATTCGTGGAGTGATGGGATTGGGACTTGGCTTAATCTTCGGTATCATTGCTGTGGGTGTGTGGCAAGTAGCGGAAGGATGTTGGAAAAAATGGTCACCACTTCTCAAAAGTTAGTCATCTCGGGGTATTACGGATTCCGCAACAGCGGAGACGAAGCGGTGCTAAAGTCGATTTTGACAGCGCTGGAAGAGGAAAGTCAGAGGTCTAATGTCACCATTGAACCGATTGTACTCTCGGGTGACCCCGAGTGGACAACCTCCATGTACGGTGTGCGCTCTGTGCATCGGATGAAACTGAAGGAAGTCCGTGAAGCTCTCAAGGAGAGTGACGGATTAATCAGTGGCGGAGGAAGCCTATTGCAGGATGCAACTGGACTGAAGTCCATTCCTTATTATCTGGGTGTCATCAAGCTAGCCCAGTGGTTGAAAAAACCAACGTTTATCTATGCACAGGGGATTGGCCCTGTGAAGCGTAAAATTTTCAATCCAATGATCAAATCGGTTTTCAAGGCCTGCACCTATGTATCCGTTCGGGATGAACAATCTGCAGACTACCTGCGTGGGCTCGGGCTACAGTGGAATCAGATCCATGTAGTACCCGACCCAGTCATGGGCTTACCATTACCTGAAGCAAAAGTTGATAGTGGCACAGATGCTATTTCAGCAAATGCTGCTAATCAAGCTAACCGAGTGGAACCTTCATCTGGAGGACATACCAAGCTTCCCGTAATCGGCGTATCGGTGCGGTTCTGGGAGTCAGACCGTAAAGAGCTTACGGCTATTGCCGCCGGATTGAAAAAGCTATGCTCGAAAAGAGCCGTGCACTTGCGTTTTCTGCCGTTTCATTTGCCAGTTGATGAACAAGCATCACGATTCCTTATGGAAATGCTTGGTGATGTGACCAGCAAAGGCAGTGAGATTAGCATCACACAAGATCTGACCGACCCTCAGCTTATGCTGGAGGAAGTCAGCAAGTGTGATCTTGTCATCGGTATGCGTCTGCACAGTCTGATCTATGCAGCTTCGCAATATGTGCCTCCGGTGGGCATCTCGTATGATCCGAAAATCGATCAATTTCTCCTTCGTCTGGACAGTGAACCAGCAGGCAATACGGATACATTCGATGGCGACAAGCTCGCCAAGACGGTCGTTGGACTGTTGGATCAACGTTCACAGTGGTTGAAGGAACATGAAGAAGGCATCACCGAATTGAAGCAGGAAGCCAAAGTGCCTGCACAGCAGATTATTAACTATTTAGGCCGCAAAGGATGAGATAAAGATGAGTCAGACCGGATCAATACCTACCGTTTCGATCTACGGGATTCCTTTTTCCAAACTGACGATGAAAGAAACGGTGAAGGTTCTCCAGGAAGCTGTGCTGTCCAAGCAGACACCACATCAGGTCATTACAGCCAACCCGATTATGGTTATGGCCGCATTGGAAAATCCCGCAATCATGGAAGTCATGCAAGCTGCGGAATTGATCGTTCCTGATGGAACAGGTGTCGTATGGGCTGCTAACTATTGTGGAGATCCTGTAGCTGAGCGAGTGCCGGGATTTGAGCTTTTACATGAATTGCTGCGTGTTGGAGAAAACTATCGATGGGGCGTATATCTGCTTGGTTCCACCCCTGAGGTGATTCAAGAAACGGCAGTTCGGTTACAACAGCAATATCCGGCGATTCGAATTGTGGGTTATCGCGACGGTTATTTTGGTCCGGCTGAGGATGAGCAGGTCATTGCCTCCATTCGGGAAGCAGCACCTGATCTGTTGTTTGTAGCACGTGGGGCCGACACACAAGAACCGTGGATTCACCAGCACAAAGATGCACTGCAGGTTCCCGTAACTATGGGCGTTGGCGGCAGCTTTGATGTCATTTCGGGCAAAACCAAACGTGCGCCTGTCCTGTTCCAAAAGTTAAGACTGGAATGGTTCTATCGCTTGTTGCGTGAACCGAGCCGGGCTGGCCGGATGCTTGCGCTTCCGAAATTCGCTGTTAAGGTGATGCGGGACAAAGAAAACGTGACGAAATTCCGTTAAAAACAGGTAATTGCGAGATAAATGCTTGTTTTTGCTAGAAATTGAGGATGGCTTTTCGGGTGTGATGAGCGTATAATTCATTCCGGATTACATGTGTGCCACTCCATGAAAACAGAAGCGTTACACTTGGCACTACGATTGCAAGGCAACCTGTCGATCGCCGTTATCCCCAGATTTCTTTTTATCCTTTTTCAAAGGATGAAATCCGGTGATAAATGCGAACGTTACACTTCTCTAGGTTCTCCTTGCACTCTTCGTTATCGTGTAACAAGATTTTTCATCAAATGTGACTAACAAATAATTTTATATATAAAAAGAGATCAGGGGATTTATAATTTCGTACAGGTATTATAATTGGGGGTCGAATGTTCAAATGGTAGCGATCTTTATCATTGGATTTATCGTGTCAATGGGACTGGCTCTTGCCCTGACACCACTTGTCAAAAAGTTCGCAGTCCGCATTGGCGCAATGGATACGCCGAATGCACGTAAAGTACACACACGGATCATGCCACGTCTTGGTGGTCTAGGGATATTCTTGGCCTTTATTATCACAGTTGCTGCATTGCTTCCGTTTGTATCGGCATGGTTCACGACTCGGGATATGAGTTTTGTCAGCGCGTTTCTGATTGGTGGAACCATTATCGTACTGATCGGAGCACTCGATGATCGGTTTGAACTATCGGCCAAAGTGAAGCTGCTTGGTCAGATCGTTGCTGCTTCTGTCGTTGTATTTGGATTTAATATCCGGGTAGATTTCGTTAACATTCCGTTTCAGGATTCCTACTCTTCACTCGAAGCTTGGGTATCCATTCCCCTGACGATCTTATGGATCGTTGGTGTAACGAATGCGATTAACCTGATTGATGGTCTAGATGGTCTGGCTGCCGGTGTATCTGGTATTGCAATTGGTACCATTGCCGTGATGTCCTTCCTGATGGGTAACATGATGATTGCCTTGATGTGTCTTGTGCTGCTGGGTAGCATCATTGGATTCCTGTTCTTCAACTTCCACCCGGCGAAGATCTTTATGGGGGATACCGGATCGCTATTCCTTGGTTTCTCTCTGGCGATGCTGTCCATGCTGGGATTCAAACAAATTGCTATCGTGTCCTTTATTACACCGCTGATCATTATCGGTGTGCCGCTCTCGGATACCTTCTTCGCGATTATCCGTCGTGCGGTACAACGGAAACCGATTTTCGCACCGGACAAAGGTCACCTGCATCACTGCTTGCGTGAACTTGGATTCAGTCACCGTCAGACGGTACTGATCATATACGGAATTGCTGCATTCTTCGGAGTGCTGGCGATTATCCAATCTTCCGCTGCCATGTTTGAAGCGAACTGGGTAACGTTCGTGGTCATCTGTATCATGATGTTCTTCCTCCAAGTGGGAGCAGAAGTCATCGGACTTGTTAGCAAGACGAGAAGACCGGTTATCAACTTCCTGATGCGCATGCGCGTCAAGCTGAATCCGGAGACTCGTTCGAAATCTTAAATAGATAAATAAATGTAATGGTTACAGCTATTCTTGAATATTATTCCAGACCCAACCTTATCCCTTGTGGATAAGGTTTTTTGTTTATTTTGAGGTTTTTACTAAATAATTGGAACCTTTTGCCGATATATAAAGGTAACTGACTTAAAAAGAGGAGAGATGATACGTAATGCAACAAAAGAAACGGCCGTTGGTCTGGATCATGTTGGTCACCATGGTGTTCTCATTGTTCCCACAGGGTCTATTCGGTGGGGCTGTTGCTTCGGCTGCAGACGGTGATCCGGTTGGATCTAATGCTTATACCACATATTTTACGCCAGATCTTAGAACATTGCGGGAGACCGCTGCTCTATCTATAGTTCAAGATGCGACCAAGGCTTTCTTGACACGTTCGAATGCATATACAACCTCAACTTCAGCAATTACAATTTCAGGTTCTTATGCATTTGTATCCAATACGAGCTTGAAGGTTAAAGTTGAACAACTGAACTTGGTTACAGCCGGTTCAGATAGCAAATGGGTTCCAGACTCGACTAAATCAATCACAACTGCAGTTACTGCTGATCCAAGTGGTAATAACAAATTCACAGCGAATAACCTCAATCTGTTCCCGGGATTCAACCGAGTTACTTTCTCTGGTAACCAGGGGTCAGTTGAACGGTCAGATACATTCTATGTATTGTACGATCAGGCTCCATTTATTGAGAGCTTCCAAGTATTTACGGACAGTTCCGCTACTGGCGGTAACAAGTCTTATAATCTGAATGAGGGTTCCAACACAGTTGTAGATACACAACGTGTATCCATTCAAGGTAAAGTACAGAATTCCACCCTGGTTAGTGTGAAAGTTAATGGCGGGGATGAAATTAATGCTTCCATGCTGCAAGATGGATCGTTCTTCTTGCCACAGCTAGCATTAAAAGCAGGACTGAATAATCTGAAGTTCAAAATTTCAAGCGCATCCAATGCTATTGAAACAGAACGTTCAATTTACTATTTCGATAAAGACCAACCTTTTACGGATTTGAAAGTGCAAATGGGTGGACAGAACAAATCCATTTTGAGTAGCAACCCAACCTTTACAGGTACAAGTCAAACTACAGCAACATTGACTGGACAGGTTCTGCTTCCATATTCAGCGAGCCCTAATCCATTTAGTCCAACGAATGGTGAAATCACGTTGTCTAATGGCAACTTGACGCAACCAACTAATTTTGTGTTTGAAACGGACCCGGCTGAAGAAGTACTAATCACGGGTTCCGATGGTGTAACCATTGAGTACCGATTGGTGAAATTCGAGGTTACAACACCGTATAACTTGGAACTTGCCGCAGATGGCACATCTCCCAAGAAGGATCAAACGCTTCGTCTCCGTCTCGCATACGGTAATTTCAGTGCAGGATATAACGCAAGTTATACCTTCTCACCAGGGGCACAGGATATCACAGAGATCTACTATTTGCCTGACTACAAAGTGGGTGAAGCCATTGATTCCCAGACGAAGCTCGATGGCACTAAGCTGCAAAGCGATGAGTTCTTCATTTTGGTAGAATCCAGTGAACCCATCTCGGGTACGCTTGTAGGTGAGTATCTGCCAACAGGCACAACCAAACTAACTATAGCTAACGTAGCTTCACCACAGGGATTATCTAATAAGCAAAAAATCTATAAAGTCTCCGGTTTCCTTGGTGGAGATCAACAAGTACGCTTTTACTATGGTAGTCCGACGAATTTGCCTAAGATTGTAAAAATTTCTTATGTAACAGCGAGCTCTATTTATGTGGAGAGTCTTCAAAACGGACAAACCTACACCTTTAACTCTAAGAGTAGTTCGCAAAAGCTTACGTTAAAAGGTCGTTTCATTGGTTTCAAAACCCTAGACGGGGATAACTTTGTCGCGGAATTACTTGTAAATGGTAAAAAATTCACACCATCAACAGCATTCCCGAAAAAAGAGGATGGAACGTTCAGTGTAGACTTACCTGTGTTAAAGGAAGGACCGATTGTCTATGGTGAGAACACCATTCTAATCCGTGCTACAGATGAGGATGCGAATAAACTTCCGATCACCATTTCGACTACGTTGAAGATCAATGTCATTGACCAGAATCAATCGACAGTGACATCTTTCATGCCTACGCTGATTCCTAAGGATTCACGTCAGCAATTTATCAACAAACCAATCACGCAATATGAAGATGATGAGATGAAGCGCATTTTCTCCGTTACACCTGAATTTGCTTTCAAAGAAGACAAGTATGTAACAAGTGAAGAGAATTATGACCTCGTCATTAATGGCGGTGGTGCTGATATTGTGAACGTCTACTTCGGTTCTGATAAAATTTTCACTAAAGAACTGACAAGTACAACGATTTTTGAAGTGAATCAACCAGCTACAACTGGCTTGCCTAGCTATGATATTACAGGTAATAGTGACCTGTTTATCGCACGGATTCAGAATCTTAAGTTTGATGTACCAGGAACACATGTGTACACACTCGAACTCATCAACAGCACAGGTGCGAGAACGACACAACGTCTTGAGATTGTACGGGAACCTTCTTCTTACCGCATTTTGTCTCCACAACCTACGGTAGGAAACAACATCGTTGTGAACAAAAACTTTGTTCGTTTCGATATTGAAGCTGAGGGAGCATCCCAAGTATTGATCGGTAAAGAGCCTGCAGTTAAACGTACCGATATGAATAACCGTTTTGTATTGGATTATGTAGGACTCAAAGCAGATAAAAATAATGCAATCAAGATTCAGATTATACGCGAGGGCGGCACGATCAACGATACAGTTAATGTGTATTACACAGGTGCAATCGCGATTGATTCACAGTTCATGGCTCCTAAGGTAGCCAACAAATATACCGTGTTCAACAAAAATGTGGTGCTTTCATTCCCGAAAGGAACGGTACTGCAATCGACAACAACAAGTGGCATGGTGAAGTTCTATCCAGACAACAAACTGTTGTTTGGTATCGCTGATCCAAAAGACGGTGTTGTAGAACGTAAGAATGACTACGGTAATGTTATCGGAGTTAATGCAGATGACAGAAGTACCAATGGTGCCAGCGTAATTCGTATTCCTACTGAATTGTCGAGCTTCTTCGCCTCGGTGATCAATACAGCCAACTTTACTCAAGTATCTGATATTTACTGGATCAACGGTGGTCTGGGTGAACTGGGTGATCGTGGTACGAACGGTTACAAAGCAGGAACGAATGGAATCACGCCTTATTCCATTGATGGAGAGTTTACGAGATATGCACAAGAGCGTATTCTGACCCCATCCCAGCGCGGTACGTTAACGCTGAGCTATGATCCATCCATTGTTGACGATGTAGGGTCTACGATTACGGTATATCGTTACTCGGATGACTCTAATGTAGGTAAATGGGTTTCCATAGGTGGTGCAGTGGATACAAAGAGTCACACTATCACTGTTCCGTTTGATGAATTTGGATATTACAAAGTCATGAAGCAAAGTCAAAGCTACCCGGATATCACAAATCATCCATGGGCACGGAACTTGCTGAATGCGATGTATTCCAAAGGAATCATGAATCCGCTCAGAACCAATGCGTTCGGTGCGGATGATCAGACAACACGTGGCGAATTTGCTACTTTGCTTGTCAAAGGTATGGATATTCAATTGGTTAAACCAAGCAAAACAACCTTCACAGACGTTTCCGAGAACACCAAATCGGATCGTTGGACGTATGAAGCGATTGAAACAGCAGCACGTGCAGGTATTGTTCAAGGGCTTAGTGATGGCTTCTTTGGACCAGATCAGCCTGTTACACGGGAGCAAGCAGCGGTTATGATCGCACGGGCGATGAATGCCAAGCTTGCAGCCAATGACAGTAAGCTGACGGCTACTTTGGCCAAATCATTCCTGGATTCAACTTCTATCGATTTCTATGCACGACCAGCCATTGTGGCGGTTACCAAAGCGAAAATCATGGAAGGAAGCCCTGTAAACATTCCAGGTGCAGCCAAAACGCAATTCCAATTCAATCCAAAAGGTAATATGACACGTGCTGAAGCAGCTAAGATTGCAGTAGAACTGCTTAAAAAGAGCACGAAGTTATTCCCTAAAACATTGAGCTAATCTAGCATTGTTGAGATAATTTTAGGAAGGACCTGTCCCTTTTACTAAAAGGGGTGGGTTCTTTTTATGACTCTAGAATAGCTTGTATAGAATTCATTTATAATAGAAGGAAACTGTTTTTTACCAATAACTATTTTTGTAATTTGCTAGAGATTAAGATACAATAACGGTAAATACACAATGATCTAGAGGGTGAAGTTAGCTAATGAAACCGATTTATTCGAGAGCCCAATTGGGTTACATGAAGGCAAAGACACAGTTTGAGAAGCAGGCAGTCATTCTGGAGAAAAAGTTGGAAGATACACGTAAGACCGAAGAGATCTCTCAGGAAGTAATGGAAGGGCTTGTACAGTCCACCGGCTTCCATGATGCGTATAACAGTCTGGTTCTGGCCGAGAATGAATTGATTGAATGGTCTCACACCACGATGAAGCATGAGAAGACATACCGGGAGAACAGACAACCAATTGACGATATGTATCTGAGATTGAATAGTGATCCAAATATGCGTGCTCAGATTATTGAGCTAGCGATGAAGATCCGCTAAGTTATAGTCACTGATCCAAGAAGAGGTGCCCTGAGGGCCCTCTTTTTTTATTTTCAATAATGTAGAATTTGTCGCTTCATCGTGGAACATAACGGGTATAAATAAACGTCCACATCATTCCTTACACAGGTTGATTTCGGAGGAAAGGTCATGAATACAGCTGCATCAAAGGTTTTGAACCCGCTATAGACCCGCACTGCATCAATACATAAATAAGTTCAAAACTTTTTTTGAGGAATCCGCAACTTTTTGAAATCTGCTGCGTTTAAGATGTAGAGTCAAAAACATTGGGGAACTTACCAAGATTGACCTCGTGAAGAATCTTGTCTATTTATTAGAAAAAATTGCTTTACGGCACGAGAGACCCATTGTATAATACGTAAGGTAGGATTAGGAAACTACTCTATTTACGTATGATTCTATCATTTATTCTTGTTTACAAGTTTCTGTGATATGCTCACAGACATCATTTATATTAACTTGCTCATAACTCTGGAAAGGGGGTGCGACAATAGAATGAGGAATACGAGCGACCCTATTAAAGAAAATTCCAATGTTATGAACGCCCAAGGAGGAGACAAAAAGGTTATGAAGAAAATTTTATCCGTAGCATTGTCTACAGCAATGGCATTCTCAATGTTTGCATCTGTAGCATTCGGTGACACAGCAGTAACACCACAACAACAGTTTGACGCATTGAAAGCAAAAGGTATCTTCACTGGTTATCCAGATGGTTCAGCTGGTCTGGACAAAGAGATGACTCGCGCTGAGTTCGCAAAAGTTATCACTAAATTGCTCGGTCTGAAAGAGATCACTGGAACTCTTTCTTACACTGACAAAAACTACACAGCTAAAAACTGGGCTGTACCTTACATCGAAGCAGTAACTGCTGCGGGTATCATGGAAGGTAAAAACGTAGAGAAAAAAATCTTCGACTTCAATGGTAAAGTGACAGTAGCTGAAATGGCTACAATCTTGACTCGTGCACTTGATCTTGAAATCCCAACTGAAACTAACAACAATGCAGCAGCATGGGCTAAAGGTTATGTTCAAGCAGCGATCAACGCAGGTCTGATCGACGCTAACGCTAACTTCTCTGGCAATGCTTCCCGCGAATTGTTGGTAGGTGCAGCTTACTCTATCGATCAAGCTCAAAGCTTGAAAGTAGAATCTTACACAGTAACTGAAGCTGGTAAAGTAGTTGAGTTCAAAATCAGCGACGGCGAAACTGTAAAAGTAACTTTGGATAAAGCTCTTGAAGCTAACAAAGAAACTGAAGTGAAATTCACTTACAAAGATAAAGAGTTCACTGAGAAAGTTACTTATGTAGTAACTACAGCTACTAAAGTTCAAAGTGCAACTGCAACTAACCTCAAAGAAGTAGTAGTTAAATTTGACGGTAAAGTTGATAAAGATTCCGCAGAGAACGTAGTTAACTACACTCTGAGATCTGGTAAAGTTGTTGATAGTGTAACACTTTCCGACGATCAAACTTCTGCAACATTGCTTTTGAAAGACAGCGCATTGACTAACAACCGTGTTGATGCAGTAACTGTTTCCAACGTAAAAGCTGGAACAGCTACAGTTAGCGCTACTAATGTTGAATTCACAGCAGTAGATAATGTTCTTCCAGAAGTTTCATCTGTACAATCTCTGGGAACTAAATCTGTTAAAGTGGTATTCAGCGAGCCAGTTAAAAATGTTGGTCAAACCAACTTTACATTGGATGGCAAAGAATACTTCGGTAAAGTAACTGTAAGCAACAACTACAGAACAGTTGTATTGACTCCGTACAGCACAACTGCATTGGCTGTTGGTGATCACAAACTTACAGTAAGCGGTGTTAAAGACTTCGCTGACTTCGTATCTTTGGCTTCTACTCATGACATCAAAGTTGTAGAAGATACTACTGCTCCTACAATTGCTGAAGCAACTGCAACTTTGGAAAGTGTAACAGTAACTTTCTCTGAAGATGTAGATGTAGAAACAGTTGATGCTGCTAAAGTTTACTGGAAATCCGGTGACAGCAAAATCACTGCTGTAAGCAAAAAACAATTGGCTGATAACAAGTGGCAGTTCACTTTCGGAGTTAACAAATCCCTTCCAACAGGTTCTGTATCGATCTTCGTTGAAGGTGTGAAAGACTACTCCGGTAACCAAATCGCAGCTAATACTTCTGTTGTTGTAACTCCTGTAATTGATCAAGTGCGTCCAGAAGTTGCTTCTGTAACTACTGATGATGCTCGTACAATTAAAGTTACTTTCACTAAAGAAGTAGAACTTTCTAGCTCCCAATTGAGCTCTAACTACACTGTAAAAGACAAAGATGGTAAAACTGTCTCTGTTCAAAGTGCAGTACGTGATGCTTTGGATAGCAAAGTAGTTCGTGTAAATCTTTACACTGATTTGTCTGTAGGTAACAACACACTTACAATTCAAAATGTAAAAGATAATACAAAATTGCAAAATACAATTTTGGATTACACTGGAACTATTAACCGTACTGACAAAGATGCTCCAGTAAAAGAGTCTGCAACTGTTAATGCTAAAGAAAAACGTGTAGTTGTTAAATTTGACAAAGCAATGGACGTTGAAAGCTTGACTAACTACTCTAACTACTTGGTGAGCATTGATGGTCGTAATCAAGCATTGACTCCTGCTATTGCAGAAATTACACCTATTCAAGATGCAACTGCTGTATCTATCAGATTCGCAGAAAGCTTGAATGGTAAAACTGTAGTATTCGGATCTACTGCTCTCGCTAACGAAACTAAGATTGAAACTTTGACATTGTTGGCTCTTAAGAGCGCTAACGGCACTGTTCTGAAAGATTTCACTGAGTCAACAGTAACTCCAACGAATGTTATCACTCTGACATCTTCTTCTACAGCTTTTGCAGCTTCCGAAGCTGAGTTGGTTGACAGAAGAACTGTTAAAGTGAAATTTGATGCAGGTATTAATAACTACACTTCAAGTGCAGCTATTCAAAACACTGTAACAAATGGTCCAGCAGTTTCAAGTATCGAAGTAAATGGTACATCAACAGTTACTGTTAAATTTGCTTCTGATGTGAACACTGATGGTAGCAACCTTAACTTGAATGTTAATTACGAAAGCTTTGTAAGTAACGCAGGTAACGCAGGCGTAGGTAATACTGCACTGTCTACATTCAAAGATTCCGTTAAACCAGTAGTAGTAGTTCCTGCTTCTGACAAACTTGCAGTAAGCAACAATCAGATCACTGTACAGTTCTCTGAAAAAGTTAAATCTGCTAGCGATGCTCTTGCTGCAGGTGCATTCACAGTAACTCGCATTAGCGACAACAAAGCGTTGCAAGCTGGAACAGACTTTACTGTTACACGCAACACTGATCAAGACGCTTATGTAATTAACTTGAATGATGCAAGCACTCGTACTGCAGCTACAGCTTATAAAGTTGCAGTTATCGATAACAACCTGATTACTGACCAAGCAACAACTCCTAACTCTGTTGCAGCATTCAGCGGTGAAAGTGCAGTTGTTGGTAATCGTACTGCAGCTCCTGTAGCTTCAACTATCTCTACAGATGATGCAGCTGATACTGTAACTGTTACTGGTCTGGTTGCTGGTGATGTTGTTAAAGTATACAGTGACTCTGCATTGGCTACTAAGCTGGGGGAAGAAACTGTAGCTACTGGTGATACTTCTGCAGTGGTAAATGCAGCTTTAACAGCTGGTACAGATGTTTATGTTACTGTAACTAGCGCTGGCAAAGTTGAATCAACTGGAACACTTGTAACTCCATAACAAATTGTTCTAATAGATATTATCTAACATCCCCTGATCAAAATTTGATCAGGGGATGTTTTTATTTATAATTACGAAAAGATTGCAGAGTGAATTTCTTGAAATGAGGAACTGAAAATTTTCTTAGCTCAGTAATAGAATTTTTATAGTCCAATGAAAGTAATAATTCTTTAAATCTATAAACATTCATTAGTTATCAATACATCTTTTTATACAACATCGTAACTTTCTCCCCTTCCCAAACGTTTATACTATAATAGCAACAAGCAACTTATGGGAGGTTTGGAAGTGAATCAAAAGAAAATGTTTGTGAGCTTGCTCGCAAGTGTGATGTTGATCAGTTCAACAGCGGGCATCGCCATGGCAGCGAGCACAACCAATAAAACGGCTACCACCAGTTCAAATAGCAGTACATCGAAGAAAACGACAACGCAGAAGGTTGTACATACCCTGGGTAACCTGTCAGCTGTTAAAGTGACAGCACGAAGTTCCGTAAGATTAACAGATGTAAATATTTTGGCTCAAGACGATGGTAATGTGGTTACGTATACATTGTCTTACAAGAACAATGACAGCACTCCAATGATGATGCTCGATTACTGGAGCAAGGTAAAGACAAAAGGTGGAACGCTATTCTCACCTAAACTGATCGCCAAAGATCAGGAAAAGAAAACAGTCGCACCTGGATCAACCGTTGAGTTGACCTATGTCATGAAAGTGGGTCGCGAAGTGAAACTGAGTGATCTGAACTTCCTCATCGTGAAATGGGATTTCAGTCAAGCTAACTATGAACGTACGCTGGGTAAGTTTAATGTGCCCTCATCCTATAGCATTACCACTCCTGTAGGTAAGCCAAAGACGGTTCGTCTGAGCGACTCTGCGGTAAAGGTGAAAGTATCAGGTATTAAAGTGTTCCCAGGTGAGGATAAGAATCAGTATGTGAAAATTGGCGTGAATTTAAACAATATCAGTTATAAATTGCTTGAAAATCCGAATATCAAATGGATCTTACGTACGCCAAGTGGTACGAACTATCCGCTAACCCCGGATAAAGACAGCACGAGTGTTAGCATCCAGGCACAGGCCAATAAGGCACTTAGCCTGATGGCATCTCTTCCTACGTCAGTGAAGCTGCAAAAGTCTGAGTTGTTGCTGGTAGAAGAACAGGGTGAAGAGAAGAGTGTTCTGCCTGTTGCTGCATTGCAATTGCCAGAGGCTAGCAAGACGAATGTAGAGGTTGCTGCCAATCAGCCCAATATTATTTCAGTTGAAGGACAACGACTGTCCACATTGCTTGAATCCGCTAAAGTCCGAATCGATGATGGTGAGTACAGTCTTAACCTTCAAATGAAGCTCAAGAATGAAGGCAAGAAAGCCATTAAGGTGCCGACATATACCTTCGAGGTACGGAATTCAGATGGAACAGTTTATCCGATTGAAACCAAAGCATTGGATACATTGAAATTGAATCCGGGCGATATCAAGACGATAAAGCTCAGTACAACCCTTCAGGGTGATGGGGATACAAGCAAAATCAAGCTGTACGTGATGAGTCCGGTAGACAAAAATGAAAGCACAGAATCCACGACCTCTTCTCCAACGAATGGATTTGTCTTCTCCTATCCTGTAGGTGTCTATGCAATCCCTGAGTCGGTATCCAGCGGAGATGGATTGACAACTGAAACAGTCATTAAGAATAACAAAGGTACATTTGGTGTGTCTTTTGGATCGTTACAGCGGTTGCCGTGGCTTGATAATGATATTATTGCGGCTAAAGTGACCATTCGTAATGCAGGTAACAAAACAGTTCAACTTCCTGAGCTTGAAGCGATGTTTATGATTGATTCTGCTGAGATTGAGGGAGACAAGAAGCTAATCTACACACAAAGTGGCAAGCTACTTGGAGCGGGTATGACAACCGAGGCTTACCTGTTGACCAAGATTCCTTCTGAATTACGTATATCTCGTCTGGAACTTAGTCTGAACGAGAAAGTTAGTGAAGAAGAGACGAATGAATGGATTACGTTAAATACGTCTGGATTAATTCCACCGGTATCATATGTTGGAAGTGGCAAGACATACACATCGGGTACTGCTGATAAAGAGACGGAAATGGGTGTGCGGAGAACGATTCGTTATCCGGGAACATCATCGGACATCGTATATACCGAATTTGAAATGACGAACAAATCACTGCGTCAAAGTGGGCTTGGCAAACTTGTAGGTTACTTCAAAACATCGGATGGCCAGTATTACAGAGCAACTGCGAAGCAAGCAGAGCGTCTGCCTGGTCCGGGACAGAAGTCGATTGTTACGTTCTGGGCCAAAATTCCGAAGTCCGTTACCTTCTCAGACCTGCGTCTGATTGTGGGTGAAGGTATTGCAGACAGCAAGTTTGTAACCGGTGAAGGGGAAGCGACTGCTTATGTGAATGCTCTGGCATTCGAAGTACCGCCAACCTCCATTAGTGTTCAAGGCTCGTTAACCAATATTGATCTCTATCCTTATTCTTGGACTGCCAACAGTGTGAGAGCATATCTGGCAGGCAGCTCGTCAGTACAGATTGAGATGAATTACAGCTTATCCCGTAATGAAGAGATTGAGATGGGTGAGAACGAGCGCAAGTTAATCCTCACTCTGACGGATCAAGCAGGTAAATCATATGAGAAAGAGCTGACTTTGGGAACCGATCTGAAAGTGGGGACCAACCAGACACTGAGCTGGAGCGTAGAAGACAGCTTCTTCGAGAAGTTGCGTGGTGGTTCGTATCGCTTAAGCGTAGATGATCAGTTCCAGGGACAACGTATTCGTCTTGCAGAGCAAAGCTACGGATATGACCTGACCAAGCTTCCGAAGGAAGAACCTGTCGATTTGAGATAGATGCATAGATTCGAATAATCGTTAGATTTGTCCACAAAACCTCGTTTCCAACTCAACGGAAACGAGGTTTTGCTTGTCGCATCCTTACTTTTTCTCTATAGTTAAAGTTAATAGATTACCAGAGGAGGAAAATGATTCACATGAAACCTTATATGAAAGTATCCCTCGCTGCGCTCGCGATTGGTGTGGGCGTGTGGGTTGGGTCGGTATATAGCAATACGGCCATCGGTGCAGGTACAAGTCAGCCAGGAACAGCAGACGATCCGGTTGTAACGAAGAGTTATGTAGACCAACAGATTCAAAAAGCATTGGGTGGAGGCACTAACACCGGTTCTGGTAACTCATCTGGCAGCAATAACGGCTCGACTGGAACCGGAAACTCCGGTAGCACAGGTGGAGACACATCACTTCCTCCACTGGTCTCAGGCGCTACTGATGCCGTTGAGATTGTAACCGTGAAGCCGGGTCAACAGCTGATCGGCAAGTCTGGCGCGGAGTTCATTGTACGTAGCGGTAAAGCTGTGATCGTCAGTGAAGGTACGAACGGTGTAGCTGATCTGACGGACGGGATTGACCTGACGAATGGACAGGCAGCGCCGACCAATCACCTGCTCTCTTTTCCAAGGGATGGACGGGGGATCGCGGTATTGGAAGGAAACAAATATAGCCTAACTGTAATGGTTCGTGGTGGATATACTTTGAAATAGGATTTGTTGCTGTTAAAGGAATTATTCATTCGTTATGCTTTTCATTTGCTCAGATTACCCAGTTCTAACAATCATTAATACGGCTAGCCAGCCTTGTTCCTGCTCACTCTATAACTGTTGACAATCAATTAACGGAGGTGCAGGAACCATGGCTAGAAGCAATCGCAAAGTGGTACCCGAAAGTCGTCAAATGCTGGATCAGATGAAGTATGAGATTGCTGCTGAATTTGGTCTCAATGTTGGGTATGGCGGAAGAGGTTTGGCTGGTGCGGATACAGAATTTGGATCTGAACTGGGTGAAGTGAGTGATCACTCTTATGGGCAATACAAAGGGTGGGGACATCTGACTTCCCGTGAGAATGGATCGGTTGGTGGAGAGATTACGAAAAGGCTAATTCGTCAGGCAGAGCAGCACTTATAGGGCATTTTCCTTACCCCGTTTCGTTTGACACGTCTTGACAAATACGTTAAGATGGCATTTGAGGTATGCAACCTTTTCCACTAGGGAAAGGTTGATTTTCGTTTGAGGCAATTACCTGAAAAATCCTTATCTTCGGTACTGCGGACCCCGCGTCCTTATTCCATTATGGAAAGCTTCGAGGGTACAGTGAACGAATCGCTGTCATGTTTTGTTCGGGCAATCGCCATACTACTAGTTATGGGAGGTTGAAACTTCATGTCTGTTAAAGGCCGGCATCTATTTACATCGGAGTCTGTAACCGAAGGACATCCGGATAAAATCTGCGATCAGATCTCAGACGCCGTATTGGACGCGTTTCTTGCAAACGACCCCAATGCTCGCGTAGCTTGCGAAGTTTCCGTAGCCACAGGCTTAGTGCTTGTCATCGGTGAAATCAGTTCAGCTTCTGAATACGTGGACATTCCGTCCATCGTTCGTAATACAATTAAGGATATTGGCTATACACGTGCCAAGTTCGGTTTTGATTATAACACTTGTGCAGTTCTGACTTCTCTGAATGAGCAGTCCGCTGATATTGCCCAAGGCGTTAACGCAGCGCTCGAGAACCGTGACCCGGAACAAGTCGCTCGTGAAACAGAAAACATTGGTGCAGGTGACCAAGGTCTGATGTTCGGTTTTGCAACGAACGAGACACCAGAACTCATGCCATTGCCAATCGCTCTGTCCCACCGTATCGCACGCCGTCTGGCGGAAGTGCGGAAGAACGGTACATTGGAATATCTTCGTCCGGATGGTAAAACGCAAGTAACGATTGAATACGACGGTGACAAGCCGGTACGTGTGGATACAATCGTGGTGTCTACTCAGCACGCTGAAGAGACTACACTTGCGCAGATCCAGAAAGATATCAAAGAACATGTCATCTTGCCTGTCGTTCCAGCTGAATTGCTGGATGAGCAGACTAAATATTTCATTAACCCAACAGGACGTTTCGTTATTGGCGGACCTCAGGGAGATGCAGGCCTCACTGGACGTAAAATCATCGTAGATACCTACGGCGGTTATGCACGTCACGGCGGTGGTGCGTTCTCTGGTAAAGATCCAACAAAAGTAGACCGCTCCGCAGCATATGCGGCTCGTTACGTAGCGAAGAACCTTGTAGCTGCAGGACTTGCAGACAAAGTGGAAATCCAGCTCGCTTACGCGATTGGTGTAGCCAACCCGGTATCGATCAACGTGGATACATACGGAACTGGCAAAGTCAGCGAAGAGAAATTGGTTGAGCTTGTGCGTAACAACTTCGATCTTCGTCCGGCTGGCATCATTCGTATGCTGGATCTGCGTCGCCCAATTTACAAACAAACTGCTGCTTATGGTCACTTCGGCCGTACAGACCTGGATGTACCTTGGGAGCAAGTGGACAAAGTAGACCTTTTGAAAACTCAAGCAGGTCTGTAAGTTAGTTAACGCTATATGGTCATCCAATGAAGCCCTTGATTCCGCTATGGAATCAGGGGCTTTTTGCATCTTTTTACAAAATTAAGAACCATACATTTCCATTTTGTTAATTGAAAATCTCCCTTTGACCGACATAAATATAGAGGTCTGTATATCAGACAATTAGGATATTGAGATAAGGGGGAAGGTTGGGTGTTTGTGAAAAAAATGGCCCGCAAGGGATTGGCTAGTCTTATGATTTTGATGTTAGTCACTCAAGGGATACTCGCCGGATGGGTAGGAGTAGAGTCCTCGTATGCCGCTGATGAGTTGACGGGGAAAGGGATTAGCGCAACGTCACCTGCTGTGAACGAACAACAGGCAAGTGGATCAGCACCGCTGACGATTGATTTTATTAAGCCAGTAAAGAAAATCGACACTTCTACAGAGGAAATCTCTGTACACCGAGTCCAGGATGACTCCATTGTAACAAGAGTTCCCGTAACGGATGCAGCTGTGACTGTCGTTGCAGATGATGCTGCTATTGATGCAGCTTTGGGGAAACGTGTGGAAATCAAGCTTCCTGCATCTCTGCCTGGAGGTTCATTCTATGTTAGGATCGGCAGCCAGTCTTTCGTATATGGGGACGGTCAACCGATTGAAGGATTGAACAAAGAGTGGACATTCCGTACAGCAGGAGTTAGCACAGCTCGATTAACAGCGCAGGCACCTCTTAATGCGGCATCCAATGTATCTCCTTCAGCCAATATCCAGCTTACGTATGATCGGGCAATGAAGGTCGGTGCAGGCAAGCTTCAGATCTATAGTGGCAGTACATTATTGGAAGAAATCGATGCCAATTCAACCCGAATTAGTTTCAACACGGCGAGAACAACGGTGACGATTGATCCAGTGAACAATTGGGCGAATAACAGCACGATTTACATAGCAGTACCGGAAGGGTTTTTGCGTGATGACCTGAACAATGATACGGGGGCCATTCAGCGAACGACATGGGGGTTCAATGTGTTATCCGATCCCACTGCATTGACCGTATCCACCCTGTCTCCTGCAAACGGAGCAACAGGCGTATCACTCACGAATGAGTTTACGTTGACATTCAACAAAGACCTGGACCGGAATTTTGCAAGTTCAGCTACGGTTAAGAATGCAAACGGCGGGATTGTGGCTTCGACGACATTAATTAGTACGTCCAACCCGAGACAGTTGCGCATCATCCCGCAAACGACTCTGACAAGCAACACAACGTATACGATTGATATTCCTGCGAATGTGTTCCGGGATCAGACGGGAAATCTGTTCACTGGTCTGAATGGAGCCACATCGTGGACTTTTAGAACGTTGACCGTAGATACAACAGCACCTGTACTGAAAACAGCCAAAATGTACAGCAATACGATCATTCGATTAACGTATGATGAGTTGCTCTCCAGCCTTGATCCGTTTGCTTCCAGCTTCACAGTGACGATTAACGGAGAGAACCGGAATGTAAGTTCTTCCTATGTTTCTGGAGACAGTGTGTATGTTGTTCTGGATACAGGTGTAGCTGTAGGACAGGTTGTCCGCATTGCCTATGCACCGGGAACAGGAACACGTAAAATTCAGGATTTGTCTCTTAACGCGGCTCCAGCATTCGGAGCGAGAGATGTAGAGAACAGTCTCGATTCCATTATGTCGAAACCACGTGAAGGTACAGCTTATTACAATACAATCAGTCTGTATTATCCTGAGACCGTCTATATCAACTCCAGTGATGCGGTGAGACAATTCAGTGTTACAGCAGACGGATCAGCGGTGGGCATCAGCAGTATGTCCACCAATAACAGTTCGTTGGTAACGCTCAATCTCAGTCGTTCCATCCAGAATGGTGAAGTGGTACAAGTATCTTATGCGCCAGGAACATGGCCAGTGAAAGACAGTCGTGGTCAAGCTCTAGCTGGATTCAACGGGTTCTATGTACGAAACAGTATTGATACGAAACCACCCGAGTTCAAGAGTGCAGAAGTGAGTGGTACGACGATGTGGATCAGATATAATGAGCCGCTGAGCCGGACGAACAAACCACTCAAGAGCCAATATTCCGTATTGGTAGATGGTAAAGCCGTATTTGTGAATGATTCCGAGATTGAGGATGATATGATTACATTGATGCTGGCCAACACAGTTGCCAGTACTCAAAACGTAACCTTTTCTTATGTGCCGGGTACCCTGCGGTTAACCGATCTAAACAACAATCCTGCAGGATACGTTAATCTGGCTCCAGTAAAATATACCTTTGGTAACGGAAAAATATTGTCGGCTACTCTTCAAGGGGACAAAGTATATATTAACTTCCGAGATGCGCTTCAGGCTCAGACGGCTCTAACTGCTTCGCAGTTTAGTGTGCAGCTTGGAGGAACAACAACGAATGTTCTGAACGCTTCGATATCGGGTTCAATCGTGACACTTAATCTTTCGAATTCGGCAACAGCAGGACAGACAGGTACGGTTAGCTATACTCCGGGAGCAGTTCCACTACGTGATGCGTTGAATAACACCATTGCTGCTTTTGGGCCGCTTCCCCTGCAACAAAATGGTAGCAGCTCGACAGGCAACCAGACGAACAGCCGTCCTTCTTGGCTTACAGAACAAGACTCTTCAAGTTATGGACAAGCTCTGCTTGTGATGAGTACGGATACGGCAGCTACAGCTTCCATGATGTCACGCAACAATCGCTCTACTCGTCAGTTCAATGTAGACGGGGCCAAGCTTTTGCAGGCCTTCCAGTACGCAACAACGACTGGCAAAACAACACAACCTGTTGTATTTGAAGTCCCTGCCAGCGAATCGTCGGCTTATGTAGGGTTCCCGCTGAATACATTGGCTCAGGTTGCATCGAGTAACCGTACAGGTTCAATTGGTGTCAAATATGGTGATCGTCTGTGGATGGTCCCACTTTCCAATCTGAATGTATCCGCAATGAGTCAAGCTGTCGGGGGAAACACAACCAACACGGATGCATCCTACTTCTATGTACAGGTGGAGACGGTTCCTGTCTCCAGTTCAGGTACGATAGATGGAATGCTGGCCGTTGCAGGAGCACAGAAACTCGGTAATGTTACAGACATCTACCTATCTGCGTTTAGTGGAAATACGAATCAACGGGTAGAACAAAATATTAAGAGCCAGCTCGCGATGCAGTTGCCTGTAAACACACCTACAGCGACTTCCGGGTTTACGTATATTGATCCGACTACACTGATTCTGGCGAATGTGCCACATACGTTTGCGAGTGCAACAGGAGGTGTGGTCGTTAAAGGACAACTGAACGGTAACCAGACTATAGTGCCTGTCACTCATGCTGTGAGCTATCAGGATACCTCCAGCCATTGGGCAGGTGCAGTCATTAAAGAATTGTCGTCCAAATGGATCATTGGGGCCACGAACGGCTCCTATTACGGACCTAATCAGAAAATAACGCGTGCCGAGTTTGCCGAATTGGTAGCCAAAGGCCTTGGTTTGAAAGGAGATCAGACTGCTGCACGACGTTTCCGTGATATTCGTGGTGGTGATCTGACCAGTGCCTACATTGGTGCCGCGGCAGAAGCCGGGATTATTACAGGCAACACGGACGGTACATTCAAACCGGAAAGTGAAATCACTCGGGAACAAATGGCTATTATGATGGTTCGGGCAATGAATTACGGTGGTAAAGCAGTCTCACTTCAATCCTCCGTTACTTCGACGTTGTCCAAGTTCAAGGATAGCAATAAAATTCAGTCCAAGGATTCTGTTGCCAAAGCAGTGCAAGAGGGAATTATTCAAGGCATGACAGCGAGAACATTCGAACCCCAGGGGAACGCAACTCGCGCTCAGGCAGCAGTCATGTTGAAACGGGTTTTGGACAAGTTGGAATATCTATAATAGTAATTAGCTCTTTTATCTTAGTGAAGCGAAATCGATCAGGGGAATAAGTTCAACTGATTGATTTCGCTTTTTTATATCATAAGTCATGAATTTCATGGATAGAGGGTGTAGATTTGCTCAAAAAAATACCAGTGTTCTTCCTTGCTGTAGGGTTATTATCCATACCATCATTGGTTTATGCTCAAAATAATAAAGAACCCATACAACTGTACGTTAATGAAAAGCCTACAGACATTAATCTGATGACAAAATCAGGAACGGTGTATGTTCCGTTTCGAGAGTTTATTCAACTAATGGGGTACCGGGCAGATTACTCAATAGAAAGTCGTGAAATTTTTGCTAGAACGGATCATTCGGAAACATATTTTGTACCTGATGTAGGATACTTTGATGATAAGGAAGGATATGTCGAGCTGGAAAAACCAGGTATATTAATTGATGGGAAATTCTATCTTCCTATTCGATTTGCTGCTTGGTATACAAAACATTCGGTGGCTTATGATCGAAAAGCAAACACTGCGCGAATGGTAGCGTACGGCTATGGTCAAGAACAAGCGATTCTCGATCTGGTGAGGGCGTATGATAGAGCTTTTACTGTAAAACTACTAGCTTCTAACCATATGCAGAGATTTTATCTGACTGAGAGTTGGATTGCACCCCAAGAAAGAGAAATCCCTGATCGAATCTACAATGTTGATATAACAAGCATTACATACGAATCTGCGAACCAGGCATTATTGTACGTTACTTATATTCATAATAATCAGGTAATAAATGACCAACATGAGGTCGTATTTCGAATTATAAAGGAGAACAATCAGTGGAAAATACTTCAGGATCGATATCTTTCCAGTAATACTACGCTTCCAGAAGATATCGATAAATCTGTACATACGATAAAAGAGAATTTTAATGAGAAGCAACAAAATGTCCTATCTGACCTCAGGCAATATTATAGAGCGTTTAATCAGAAAGACTTTGATCTAACGTATAAATATACTTCGCCATTTGATATTGAACGAATGAACGCAAATGCAGTTGATGAATGGAGAACATGGGAGCACATTACAAGAGCTTCCTTTGAGTATGGAGACACTACGTATCATATGTCTAATGAACGAGTCGTGTTTCTTGGGGAGAAGCAAGCTGTTGTTCATGCAACCTTGGAATGGAGCTACATCTCAGAGAACATAGAGCAGAACCATTCTATATATGAGGCGCTGATCTACCTTGATTACGCCAACGGGCACTGGAATTATAGTTATGATCATGACATTAGTGTAAACGAAGAGGACCCCAATCGAATGTTACCCGAAATTCATTTCCCAGAGTTTAATTGAAAATCTAACGAATATCAGTATACAGATAAATTCCCATGTATGAGTAGCTGATTCCATACATGGGTTTCTTTTTGCCAAGAATACCCTCAAAGTTAGCTGTGGGCGTAACTTTTTCCACAAAAAGCAGTCTATTAATAGAAGAGTATACTAGAGATCTCGCTATCTGCTGCCTACTTGGTAGTGTTCGTGATGTCTAAGATTGATATACAAGATGGGAGAGATGTTTCAGACATGCTGGGGAAACATGGGAAACAGCTGGAAGACGTTAAGGGCAGTAAGGTGAAGAAATGGGCGATTGTAACGCTGGCGGGTGTGATTTGGATTGCACCGGTGATGAGCACAGGCGGACAGATGTGGTCAGGTACTTCGTGGCAATCGGTGGCCGCAGCGGCATCTACGAATACAAGCAAGTTGAGTGAAGAAATTCTGACTTCGGGTGCGAAGCTCATGAAATACAGATATACAACAACACGCTCCGGTTCCAAAGTCAACGTACTGGCGGATGTGATCCAGGTGGATCTGCAGAACCCGTATGTGAAGCTGGATGTGATGACAGGCAAGGGCGGTAATCTGAACAGCAAACAGAGCACAGGTGCTATGGCTAAGGAAAATGGTGCAGTAGCCGCTGTGAACGGTGATTACTTCAATGTATCCGGGGAACTCGCGCCCATTGGTGGACAGGTCTCCGATGGCGTATTGGTTTCCACACCTTCCGAACTTTCAGGCATGTATGCCCTCACGGTGACCAAGGATGGCAAACCGATGATCGACGAGTATTCTTTTGACGGAACAGTGAAGGCGCAGGATGGTTCAACTTTTGCTTTGCGTGGGATAAATAAAGAGGATTATACGGTAGAGTCAGGTGCGGTGAAATATAGTCATGCCAACTCGATGTATATTTATACACCTGCCTGGACGTCCACCAAACGTCCAAATGACCCTTCCACAACGCCGACAGAGGTTCTCGTGCAGAATGGAGTCATTACCCAAATCTCGGATAAAAAAGCGTTAAACATGACGGTGCCGCAGGATGGGTACATTTTGCGTGCGCATGGAACAGCGGCGACATGGATCATGAGCCATCTATCCGTTGGGCAAACCTTGGATGCGGATTACAAGCTGAAAGCCAAAACAACCGGGCAATCGGTCGATCCAAGTAATCTGGAGATGATGATTGGCGGTCACACCATTCTTGTGAATGGTGGTAAGGCAGCTTCCTTTTCCCGTGATATCGCTGCGTCCGGCATTGGTGGTATTCGTGCAAGAACAGCAGTAGGATACTCCCAGGATGGGCGGTATGTCTACATCATTGCAGCGGAGAAAAACAGTAACAGCAGCGGGATGTCGCTG
This sequence comes from Paenibacillus sp. LS1, assembly GCF_026013365.1. GTDB lineage: Bacteria > Bacillota > Bacilli > Paenibacillales > Paenibacillaceae > Paenibacillus. The sequence goes on along the minus strand of NZ_JAPDOE010000014.1, from coordinate 91,652 downwards.
ACGGAACTGCAATCCTTTATGACCAGTGTGGGTGTCTGGAAAGGCATGAACCTGGACGGAGGCGGCTCAACAACAATGGTAACACGTCCGTTAGGTGAACAAACCGCTGGTCTGACGTTCAACACAGAGTATGGCACCGAGCAACGTCAGGTTGTAAACACGCTGGGTGTGTTCTCTACGGCTCCTGCAGGTAAACTGAAGGGCTTTGCCGTGAGTGGCAGCCAAACGTTGCTGGTGGGGCAAGAGGGCAAGTACACAGCCAAAGGATATGACACTTACTACAACCCAATCGCAACAGGCGATATCAGCATGTCCTGGAAGTCCAGCAACAACGGCATCGTGAGTGTCAGCAACGGCACGATCAAAGGCGTGAAGCCAGGTACAGTAACCTTGACCGCAACGAGCAATGGAGCTTCATCCTCCATTAAAGTATCGGTATTGGGTGGAAGTGAATTGGCTTCCCTGACTGCAGGATCGGGTCTAGGTTCGCTCAAGGCGGGCACAACGATGTCCATTCCGGTAACGGCAACAACGAAGAGCGGACAAAGCGTTACGGTTCCGGCGGACTCGCTGACATGGGAATTTATCGGGTTCAAAGGTAAAGTCACTGCTGACCAACTAACGGTATCTTCCGTTAATTCTGGTGCACAAGTGGGATATGCGATTGGTCGTTACGATGGTTACAGCACAGTCGTGGTACTCTCGGCTTCTGCCAGCGAAACGATCTGGGAGAACTTCGAAAATGTGAATTATCCGATCAACTTCACGACGAACGCAGCGGGTGTAACTGGTTCGGCAAACGTTACTTCAGGAACTGGTGAGAAAGCCGGATCCAATGTACTGCAACTCGGTTATGATATGACAGCTGGAACAGGTAAAATGTACGCTTATGCACAACTGAATGGTTCCACTGGTAGAGAGGTATCTGCAGCAGCTACATCAATGTCCATGGATGTTATGGGAGATAAGAGCCTGAACTGGCTGCGTGCCGAATTCACGGATGCCAATGGCAAAACGGTATATGCCGATCTCGCCAAGGCGATTGACTGGAGCGGGTGGAAGAAGCTAAGCGTGGACCTGAACGGACTGAACATCGCCTATCCGGCGAAGCTGAAGCGGGTCTATGTGGTGAACGTGGAAGAAGGTCAGGATGAGCGTGCGAAATCAGGTACGGTTGCTTTTGACAACATCGCATTCACGATGCCTTCCAAGTCCAGTGAAGTTGGATTGCCTACGGGGACAGCCTCGCTTGTACTTGGACAGAAGTCGATGACGGTGAATGGAACGAAAAAAGCCATTGATGCAGCACCGGTACTGAAAAATGGTACGACGTATGTGCCAATCAAGCATGTTTTGGATGCTTTTGGTGGTCAGGCGAGTTGGGATAGCAAAAATCAGCGGATCACGGTATTACGGGGTGGCAAGCTGATTGATCTGGTTGTAGGACAGAAAGAATTCATTCTGAATGGTAAAAGACAGAGCGCAACAGTTGCACCATACGTAACGGGTGGTAGGACTTTAGTCCCGCTTAGACTCGTTTCCGAGCAACTTGGACTGACTGTAAAATGGGAACAGAAAACGAAGACCGTTACCATCTCATCGTGATATGGTATGATATATACCGGAAACGATAGAAATGGAGTCGAACAAACGTGGATTTACAAGCCGATGCCATAGACCGCGTCATTAAAAACGCCATACAAGTCATGGAAAACAGCAAATATCAAATGTTCGAGATCATGGACGCGACTCGCGATGAGCTGAAAACACTCAACGAGGAGTTAAAGTCGGTGCTGAAGGAGACGGCGGAAACGATCGAGAAAGTAGATCAATTGGAGCTGAACTACCGCCGTTCCCGGATCCGGCTGACCGAGGTTAGCCGTGACTTTGTCCGTTATTCCGAGCATGATATCAAGCAGGCGTATGAGAAAGCAACACAGCTGCAGCTGGATCTGATGATTTATCGTGAGAAGGAAATGTATCTGAAGGCCCGTCGGGATGACCTGCAGAAGCGTGCCAAAAATGTGGAAGCTTCTGTGGAGCGTGCCGAGACCATCGGTTCGCAGATGGGTGTTGTACTCGAATACCTGTCAGGTGAACTGGGTCAAGTGACCCGGATCATCGAATCTGCCAAAAATCGACAAATGATTGGTTTGAAAATAATTTTGGCCCAGGAAGAAGAGCGGAAACGTATTGCTCGTGAGATTCATGACGGGCCTGCGCAGATGCTCGCCAATCTAGTGCTTAGGACGGAAATTGTAGAAAGAATGCTCATTAAGCAGGATTTTAAGATGGTCCAGGCCGAAATAGTAGATTTGAAAGGCCAGGTTCGTTCCAGTCTTGAAGAAATGAGAAAAGTTATTTTCAATCTGCGTCCTATGGCACTGGATGATCTGGGACTGATTCCAACGCTTCGGAAGTACGTGCAGGATTTTGAGGTAAAAACGAAAATCCGGTCGCTTTTTGAAACAAGAGGTAAAGAACACCGTTTATCTTCTGCGATGGAGGCAGCGATTTACCGCCTTGTGCAGGAAGGTCTGTCGAATGCTGCAAAGCATGCTTATCCCACTTATGTTGTAGTGGAAATTACATACCAGGCTCAGCTCGTCAAAATTGTCGTTCAGGACAATGGGCTTGGGTTCAAACCGGAGCTTCTTGCGAAGAAAAGCAAGGATCATAGCCACTTCGGTCTGATTGGGATGAGAGAGCGGGTTGAACTGTTAGAAGGAAGAATAGAGATTGAATCCGGAGAAAATCAAGGAACCAAAATAGTGATTCATATCCCGACAAACGTGGATAAGGGAAAGGAGTAGCAGGATGATGGAAAACCGTGATACTGGTAAAGCGTCAATTAAAGTTCTATTGGCTGATGATCATCAGCTGTTCCGTGAGGGACTGAAACGCATTTTAAATATGGAGGACGACATTGAGGTCATCGGCGAATGCGGCGATGGTATTCAAGTGCTCGAATTCTGCAATCAGGATAAACCTGATATCGTGTTGATGGACATTAACATGCCGATCGAAAACGGGGTTGAGGCAACAGAGAAATTGCGTGAGCTGTTCCCTGATGTCAAAGTGATTATCCTGTCCATTCATGATGATGAAAGTTATGTATTTGAGACGCTTCGTAAAGGCGCTAACGGATACTTGCTGAAAGATATGGAGGCCGAGTCTCTGATCAATGCGATTCGTTCCGTGCATGAAGGACATGCGTTCATTCATCCGAAAGTAACCGGCAAACTGATCATGCAGTTGCGTCGTATGACGTATCTTAATGAAACAGGGGCAATGAGTGAAGGAGCTTCGAAGGAAGCAGGCGTTAAATTTGTCGCTGGCGACAATAACCCGCTTACACGTCGTGAGGCTGAAGTATTGCGTTTGATGGCAGAAGGTAAGAGCAATAAGATGATTGGTGAATTCCTGTTCATCAGTGAAAAAACGGTAAAAAACCATGTCAGCAGTATTCTGCAGAAGATGGAAGTAGACGACCGTACACAAGCTGTTATCAATTCGATCAAATATGGTTGGGTTACGCTCTAATACCTTATTTCTTTATAAAGCAGTATTTATATCGTAAGTCAGTCCATTGGTTGGTTCAACCTTGATGAAGTATAGATTGGTGTTCACTCGCGCCCTTTCCAGAATGTTGGATTGGTCTGCGGGTTAATGGACTTTATCACTGCAAATGAGCAAAGTGTAAGGTTGTGCGGAACATATGTTCAAGCTTAGGCGTGAATGAATGACCTGGCCTGTCTTTCTTCGTCCGGTGTCGATCAGAATGGAATATGAGTGATGGGAAATGCAAGTGTAACCCTTCAGGAAGTACAGCATATACTTGTTGTATACAGGGATGTTCGCCATGGGTGAGCATGACCTTCCGAGGAGGTGCAGTTGCCATGGTTGCTCATCTGACTATGATTCTGCTCATATACTTCCTGGCGGCAATGGCCGTTCATGCCATGCACCAGCGCCATCTTTCTCGTCCGGAATCTGAAGGTTTCGAGCAGATTCTGCTCATCCCTTCCAATCAGGCAGGGCGGATCGAAGGCATTGTAAGAGAACTTTGCCGGGAATTATTATACCGTGGAAAGAGCTTCAGATTAACCGTTGTCGCTGATCGTACAGAAGCGGAAACGATTACGATTATTGAAAAGCTTATGCAAAGGCAAGGATTGGAGACATCCTATCTACCTGTTGTCCCTGCTGATATTGAACGGGTAGCGCAGACCGATCAAACTTTTCGTCTGATTGATTTGCGTGAGTCAGAGCATAAATCAGCATGTGAACGGAAATGGGATTAGCATTTCGCAGATCTACAGTGAAAAGATTACAGCAGAAGCTGTAGTCTTTTTTTGTAATTGTAGCCAAGTCTGCTTTTAAATTAAAAATGGGTTTTTATGCAATCTATGGTTATTGTCTGGGTACGATGAGTTCTTGATCACAGAAATAAGATTTTCGAAGTCAGAACTCTTAATTTAAAAGTATAGACGAACCAGATTGGAAAAAGTTTCGCTTTTTAAAGAAAGATTCTGGTTATTATCAGAATTGTATGATGCATGACGAACCTTGTGATGTAGAGATTCAATTGGTATAGTAATGAGTAGATTAATTATACGCAAGATTGAATATGGACATGAAGCACATGCTCCGGCGAACAGCCGGGTTGGCATGTGCTTTTTTTGCGTTCGGGAGAAAGTAGGTTGGGGGGAGGAGAGTAAATGAAAGTTGCCTTATATGTGTGCCGTGTAGGGGAAGGGTGGAGCATGACCTTGTCTCTCGATATGCGAGTGGATGTAACTTGGTGGCTCGAGGGCGGAAATGGGCGACATGTGCTGCGCTGGTTGTTGTTAGATGCGGTGGTGCCGTTAAGTCAGGCATCTTGGTTGGTTGAGCATTTTGAGATGGAGCGGGGCATGGATCACTGGGGTGAGCGCGAATGGCAGAGCTATCTTGCGCGGAAGCTGGATGTATATGAACTGGCTTCGGGGGAAGTTGAGGCGAGAAAAGGTATAGCGGGCAAAGCGGGGAGTTCCGCTGTGCGTGGTGCGTTGGTAGGCGGGATGCCAGAGCCGTATCCCGCCGTGCAGTGGGCTCAGCTGGAGCGGGACGCGGCCCTGCTGGCTGAGCGGATCAGCGGCCGCCAATTACTGGCGGCCGAGACGGAGGCGTTGCTGGCGGATACCGCCCAGCCGCCAAGGGAGTGGCGCGCGGCTGCACAGCTCGCGCGCTTGCACGGGCGGCTGAGTATCACAGCCGCCCTCGAAGGGCCCGCCACGCGCCGTCGGCACGCGTGGCTTGGACGCGCGCGGAGAGCGCCTCGCTGCCACCGTTGTGGCAGCGAAGCCAGGCAGCGCGTGCCCTGCGCTGCCTGCGGCCTGGCGGCGTGCGCCTACTGCGAGGCCTGCCTCGCGCTGGGGCGCAGCCGTGCCTGTGCGCTGCTGCTACGCAGTGCAGCGCAAGGGGCCGTGCCACGACGCGGCGAAGCACCGCGTGGCACGGCCTTGGCCCCCACCGGCGGCGGGCTCGCCCGGTGGGGGCTTAGCGCAGCGCAGAGCGCGGCAGCAGCCGCGGCGCTAGCGTTTTTGGCCCGGCCACCCGCAGGGGATGGGCCGGGGCGGTTCTTGCTGTGGGCCGTGACCGGGGCCGGCAAGACCGAGATGATTTTCCCACTGCTCCAACATACATTGGATCGTGGCGGACGAGCTCTGGTCGCTACACCGCGCAGAGATGTGGTGCTGGAACTGGCTCCGCGTCTAGCCAAAGCTTTTCCGGACACCTCGCTCGCTACCCTTTACGGAGGCAGTGACGAACGCTGGAAAGACGCTCAGCTCACGCTTGCGACCACACATCAACTGATGCGTTTTTATCAGGGATTTGATCTCGTCATCATCGACGAACTAGACGCGTTTCCCTATCATAACGATCCCATGCTCGCTCACGCGGCGGCATCTTCCTGTAAACCAGAGGGGAATTTCGTCTATCTGTCTGCTACACCGCCAGCTCGGCTACAGAGGGAAGCAGCGCAAGGTAAACTCACTCATGCCAAAGTCCCGGTACGTTTCCACCGTCATCCTTTGCCCGTGCCAAGACTGATCAAGGTGGCTACAGTGGCCCAGTGTATTCAAAGACGGCAATTACCAGCTGTAATTAAAAATAACATCCAAATTTCATTGAAGCGTGACGCCCAAGTATTTGTGTTTGTGACACGCATTGCTCAGATTGAGGCGTTTGTGAATCTGATGCGTCGTACCTTTCCCGAAATTCATATCGAAGGAACTTCATCTCAGGACCCTGATCGCGCTAGCAAAGTTACGGCCTTTCGTGAACGTACCATTCGTTTGCTCGTAACGACAACGATTCTGGAGCGTGGCGTGACCATTCCACGCAGTGATGTTTTTATATTGGATGCAGACAATGGTCTCTTTGATGAAGCTTCACTGGTTCAGATGGCGGGCAGAGCAGGGCGTTCCATGGATGATCCGGCGGGTAGAGTGGTTTTTGCATCGTCTCGTCGGACACGTTCTCAGGTGAAGGCCGTTGCACAGATCCGGAAAATGAATACCATCGCTCGTCGCAAAGGCTACCTGCATCCACCATCCCAAACCTAATTGTCATCTGCCAAGTTCGGTTCCACATTTCATATTACATTCCTAAAACTGGAGGTTTACTCCCCTATGTTCAACTGGCTCAGTAACATAACCGATTATGCGCAGCACCTGACCGGGCGTCTTCATCACCTGCTCGCTCCACCGGGAGCGACTTGTCTGACATGCGGCACTCGAGCGATTCTGTCTTCAATCTATCCGGGCATATGCCCACGTTGTGTGAAGCAGATTCCATGGATTCGTTCCATCCGCTGTCTGCGTTGTGGTCGGGGTGTCGGATGCCCGGACTGTGTTCGTCCACACATGCATAACCGTTCTTTTATCTCCAATCGCAGCGCCGTACAATACAACACTCTTATGAAAGAATGGATTGGCATGTACAAGTTCAGAGGCCACGAAAGATACGCGCCGCTCCTAACCGCGCTGATGATTCAAGCTTTTCAAGCGATGAGTGATGAACGGAATTATGCTTTGGCAAAAGAACCCCCAGCCCCCGTGGCTCATCCCGCCACGCCTGCTCAACAAAAGAAGCCGCCATGGCGGCCTGACGTGGTCACCTATGTTCCGGTGAGCAGCGAGCGCCTGGCCGAGCGCGGCTTCAATCAGGCGGAGCGGCTAGCTGCTGGGCTCGCCACCGCCTGCCACCTACCTATCGTTGATCTGTTGCAGCGCCAGATCAACACCACCAAACAAAGCTTCAAATCACGCGGTGAGCGTATTGAAACGATGAAGAACGCTTTTTCCATCAACCCGGATGGCATGCATTTAGTAGAAGATCTATACAGAGAACCTCATCTGCCAACACAAAAGGGCATATCACATGCCAGACCCATACAGATACTGCTGATTGATGATATATACACAACAGGCAGCACCTTGGACGCTTGTGGACGGGTTATCCTAAATACCTGCTTCAGAATGGAGATTCCCGTCGAGATTTATACCCTGACACTGGCAAGATCCTAGAAGCTGAATCTAAATAATAAATGCCGGTCCAGTATTCTTATCCACTCTAGGTGGGGAATCTAAACATTCTTATTAATAGCAGACAGGAAAGTATGTTCCTTTATTAATCATTGGTATGTTAACGTGTGTCTCCAATCCATTTATTCCGTTTGAAGTATAGTTGTTTGAAGAAATCATGAATGAAAGCGCTATAAGAAATATTTTACATGTAAAAAAGAGGGATTGGTTTTCTCACGCAGAATAGATAGTTTTGCCGTTCACCACAGGGAGTGGCACATCATATCTTTTGAAGGGGAGAGCAAAAGTGGTCGCAGGAAAAAGAAAAAACGGATTTTACTTATGGACTGTCCGTCTACTAGTATTCATGCTGGTAATCGGACAGTTTGGCGTGTACGGGGGGAACCGGGCACATGCAGCGGTAGGAAGCGGGATAGTCTCATCAAGTAATGATTACCAATATGTGTTGACTAACAACAACGGCCAACTACAGGTGAATCAAAAATCAGTTAAACTGAGTTGGGCGAGATCATACGAGATTTCAACATCAGGATATTCTTTTAGGAGAAGTCAATCGATCAATGGGGCAGTTGAGGATATAACCAAGATTTCATTTGGCTCCTACACATCTACGTATACCGGCAAAGTTACCAATGCCTTTATCATCGACTTTGGTGAGGTATGGGAGTATTACACGACTATGGAATACAGACAATCTGGAACCAATGTTGGGGTATGGAATAATTCCACCGTTGATGAGTTTGGAATGACTACGCCAAGATATGTGCAAAGCTATGAGGCAACACAGTTAAGTCTTGTGGTTAACGCAGATACAGGTGCGGTAGTAGATTTTGTATCTAACCTGAATCCGTATTACATACGGAAAGCAGAATCATTCAGTTTTGTAAAAGAGCCGGGGACAACACAGCCTATTACTACGGTTCCAGCTGTTCCAACTAATTTAGCGGCTGACGCCAGTGATGTAGCGATTAATCTCGATTGGTCTGCTGCTCCACAAGCTGTCCAATATGAGATTGAAGAGAATGGCGTAGTCAAAGGGCCTTTTTACGGAATCAATTATACAAGTTCGTCGCTTACACCAAATACTACATACACCTATAGAGTACGTGGAATTAACCGACTAGGAGCTAGTGAGTGGAGTGAGTCGGTTGCATTAACTACCTTGCTTGAGAAACCGGTTTTGGCCGTAACGGCAGAGGAAGGAAAGAATACGATTCAGTGGAATGGGGTTGAGTTTGCAGATCGCTACCAGTTGCAGGTTGATGGTGGTACACCGATTGAATTAGGAAGCGTAACTTCTTATGTACATGAAGGGCTTGAAGCGAATTCAACGCATACCTATGTGCTAAAAGCCTTCTCGGCTAACAATGAGAGTGCGTGGAGTAAAATGGTGAGCCAGTTAACAGTACCTGACCGTACCGATGGGTTGACGGTTACTGATGCCACATTCAATAAATTAACAGTAGCTTGGACTGCAGTAAAGGGTGCTACCGGATATGATTTGGAGATTGATGGCACTAATGTTGCTGTAACCGGCACCACATATAGTAAAACTGGTCTTCAAGCCAATACAGAGTATACCTTTAGAATCAGACCTAAAAATGCTGGTGGTGCAGGAAGCTGGAGTGATGTAACTACAGGAATCACCCAGATGAGTACACCCATTATTCAGTCCAACCCTTCACAAGAAGAAGTTGTTCTCATCTGGTCACCAGTTGATGGTGCAACGTCATATGAAGTTGAGGCTGATGGTGTTGTCGTTGGGGATATAACAGATTCAATCTATACGCACACGGGGCTCAAACCTGGAACAGCACATAAGTATCGTGTACGTGCTATAAGTGACACTAACATTAGCGCATGGTCGGCAGTGAAATCACAAAATACGTTACCTGATTCCGTTAATGGATTAGTGATTAGTGCATCAACCAACGCAGCTATTACTCTGAAGTGGACAGCAGTAACCGGAGCCACAGGTTATGACCTTGAGATCGATGGAACAGTTGTCCCTGTAACAGGAGTAACCTACACGAAGAGTGGTCTCGCAGCCAATACAGATCATACTTTCCGTATTCGCTCGAAAAATGCCGCTGGTGTAGGGGCATGGAGTGATTTGATCAGCGGAATAACGCAGTTGAACACACCTGTCTTGAAAGCAGCATCAGAAGAGACTGCAGTCAACCTGACGTGGGCTGATGTAGCTGACGCAACGAAGTATGAGATTGAAGCGGACGGAGTAGTAGTGGCAACAGTAGAGGAACCTAACTACAGCCATACATTATTGTTACCAGGAACGGCGCATAAGTATCGCATTCGTGCGTTGACGGAGACGAATACAAGTGGATGGACAGTAATCCTGACGCAGAGCACGATCCCTGCCTCCGTTACAGGATTAACCGTTAGCTCGGCTACGAACGTAGCCATTGCATTGAAATGGACAGCAGTGACGGGAGCCACAGGTTATGATCTGGAAATCGATGGTACCGTTGTACCAGTAACGGGAGTAGCTTATACGAAGAGTGGTCTTGGAGCAAACACAGATCACACTTTCCGTATTCGCTCGAAAAATGCCGCTGGTGTAGGGGCATGGAGTGACTTGATCAGTGGAACGACCCTTCTAAATACACCCGTACTAAAAGCAACATCGGAAGAAACTGCAGTCAACCTTACATGGGCTGATATAGCAGACGCAACGAAGTACGAGATTGAGGCTGATGGAGCAATAGTAGCAACAGTAGAAGAACCTAACTACAGCCATACATCATTGTTACCAGGAACGGCGCATAAGTATCGCATTCGTGCGTTGGCGGAGACGAATACAAGTGCATGGACAGCAATCCTGACGCAGAGTACGATCCCTGCCTCTGTTACAGGATTAACCGTTAACTCGGCTACGAACGTAGCCATTGCTTTGAAATGGACAGCAGTGACGGGAGCAACGGGATATGATCTGGAAATCGATGGTACCGTTGTACCAGTAACGGGAGTAGCTTATACGAAGAGCAGTCTTGCAGCGAACACAGACCATACATTCCGTATTCGCTCGAAAAATGCTGCCGGTGTAGGGGCTTGGAGCGAACTCATCCAGGGAACGACACTCCTAAATACACCCGTACCAAAAGCAACATCGGAAGAAACTGCAGTCAACCTCACATGGGCTGATATAGCAGACGCAACGAAGTATGAGATTGAGGCTGATGGAGCAGTGGTTGCAACGGTAGAAGAACCTAGTTATAGCCATGCAGCATTGCTGCCAGGAACGGCGCATAAGTATCGCATTCGTGCGTTGACGGAGACGAATACAAGTGCATGGACAGCAATCCTGACGCAGAGTACGATCCCTGCCTCCGTTACAGGATTAACCGTTAGCTCGGCTACGAACGTAGCCATTGCTTTGAAATGGACAGCAGTGACGGGAGCAACGGGATATGATCTAGAAATCGATGGAACGGTTGTCCCAGTAACGGGAGTAGCTTATACAAAGAGTGGTCTTGCAGCCAATACAGATCATACCTTCCGTATTCGCTCGAAAAATGCTGCCGGTGTAGGGGCTTGGAGCGAACTTATCAATGCAACGACACTTCTAAATACACCGGTATTAAAAGCAACGTCGGAAGAAAATGCAATCAACTTAACTTGGGCAGCTGTTACTGATGCAACGAAGTATGAGATTGAGGCGGATGGAGTAGTAGTTGCTACGGTAGAAGAGCCGAGCTATAGTCACATAGGACAGTTGTCAGGAACAGCGCATAAGTATCGTATTCGTGCGATGACAGATACCAACACAAGTGCATGGACAGCAGTGCTGACGCAAAACACGATCCCTGCTACAGTTAACGGTTTCATGCTAAATACCGCTACACCTGTTGCCATCTCATTGAAATGGAGCCCTGTTACAGGCGCTACCGCTTACGATTTGGAAATTGACGGTGTTGTGATTTCTGTGAGTGGATCTGCTTATACAAAAAGTGGTCTTCTAGCCAATACAGATCATACCTTCCGCATTCGTGCCAAAAATGCTGCTGGCATTGGTAGCTGGAGTGAGATCGTAACTGCTTCGACCCAGTTGAATGTACCCACAACGCTGAAAGGTGTACCTGAAGAAACGGCAGTTACGCTGACATGGAATGAAGTTGTTGGTGCAACAAAATATGAGATTGAGGCAGATGGCATAGTAGTTGCTACGGTGAGTGATCCCTTGTATGTCCATAATGGATTACTTGGTGGGACGGCGCATAAATACCGTATTCGTGCCCTGACCGACACTAATGTGAGTGCATGGACAGCAATATTGTCCCAAACCATGTTACCTGCCAGTGTCTCAGGTTTAAGTATTAACTCTGCAACCACAGCGGCGATCGCGCTGAGATGGACTGCTTTAACTGGAGCTACAGGGTATGATCTGGAGATTAATGGTACGGTGGTTGCCGTCAGTGGAGTTGCTTATACGAAGAGCGGACTTGCACCAAATACGGAACATACCTTCCGAATTCGTGCCAAAAATGCTTCTGGTGCGGGAGCTTGGAGTGAGATTTTAATGGGAACGACTCAATTAACTACAGCTGTGCTGAAAGGAACTTCGGACAGAACGAATGTTATGCTGACGTGGGACGCGGTTGTGGGAGCTTCATCTTACGAAATTGAAGCCGATGGACAAATCGTGGCAACGGTTAGTGATACAACTTTTATTCATTCTGATCTGTTACCGTCCAGTTTGCATAAATATCGTATCAGAGCATTCAATGAGCAGAACACAAGCGTGTGGTCTGCTGTACTAAACATTAGAACATTGAATTAATGAATTAAAGTGGGGGAACGGGCTTGCGTATATATGCATCCTGTTCCCCTCTTTTGTTTTGTAAATAGACTATGGCTTCATCAGAGAAAATAAGGTAATGTATAGTTATTATCTATTCGGAAATGGAAGTTTGAGAGGGGCGTTTTAGCGATGAATCTAGGTAATTGTCCTCGCTGTGGTAAATTATATGCGTTGAATTTTCGAGATGTATGCTCGAATTGTATCAAGGAAATAGAGCAGGAATATCAGATCTGTGTAGATTATTTGCGCGAAAACAAGGGCACCAACATACAGGAACTATCCGATGCAACAGAAGTTTCAATTAAGAACATTACCAAGTTCATCCGTGAGGGACGAATTTCCATCGAGAACGCTCCGAATATGATGTATCCTTGTGAAGTGTGCGGAACATTGATTCGTGAAGGTCATATGTGTGACTCTTGCCGTAATCGTTTAACGAAAGACTTGGCAGGGGCAGCTCGTGAAGTAGGTCAGAAGGATAACAACAATGTAGGCGGACGAACCTACAATGCTGTCGACAAACTACGCGATTAATAGGAGCGAGGGCTCAAATACATGTTTTGCTATAACAAATGTTTTGAAACGTACCGATAAACTTATTAAAGATTATCGGTTTTTTTTATTATCCTAATTATTTTGATAACATAAAGATAAAGTAAGAAAAACGTATATCGTCGTAAAAACCTTATGTGGAAGGAAGTGCAAGTTAAATGAAAATCAATGAACCGAGTAGAATTGGCGCCATCAATTCATATCAAAGGAACGTTGAATCCAATCAGCAGGCTGATGCCAAGAAGAGCCGCCGTAAGGACGAAGTATCCATTTCTCCGGAGGCGATGAAGATGCTTGAGGAACAAAGTCGTACACAGGATGCAGGACGCGTACAACGGATACAAGAACTGAAAGAACAGGTGAGTTCCGGAACGTATCAGGTAGATAGTAGCAAGCTTGCTGACAAGTTGCTACCGTATTTTAAGTCTTTTGATAAGGAATAGGTGATCACGTAATGGCAGCACTGGATAGATTAATTGCAGTTTTGCAGCAAATGGAACAAAGTCACCGCGATATGCTGGCACTCAGCGAGGTCAAGAGACAGGTCATTGTTAAAAATGATGTAGATGAACTCATTGCCCTCCTCAACAAAGAATCTCGTTTCATGAAACAACAGGAGCCATTGGAGATCGAGCGGCAGAGTGCAGTTCACGAACTGCTACAGGAGCGGGGCATCAAGTCCATGCTGAACCTGAATATTACCGAGATCTCGAAGCTGATTTTTGATCCGGCTGACAAACTGCGATTGCTTGAAGTCCAGAAGAAGCTGGCGGGAACACTGCATGAATTAAAAGAAATCAATCAACTGAATCAAAAGCTGATCGAGCAATCGTTGATGTTTATTGATCTTTCAATGGACATCTTTGCTTCTCGGCCAGAACAGGATGCCACATATCAGCATCCTGCTGATAAGAACGGTAATCCAGGGCGAATCGGTCTGTTTGACACGCGTGCCTGATTAATTAGGGGGAAACCAGGTGACATCTACATTTCATTCAATCGAAACGGCTAAACGCAGTTTGTTCACACAGACGACAGCTCTTAGCACAACAGGCCATAACATAGCCAATGCTAACACTGAAGGCTATTCACGCCAAAAGGTAAACATGCAGGCATCTATTCCAATGGAGCCGTTCGCATTTTTGCATAGCACAACACCAGGGCAGCTCGGTACAGGGGTAGAGTTTGACTCCATTACACGTGTACGTGAGAAATTTTTGGATGACCAGTATCGCAATGAGAATACCAACTTCGGGAGTTGGTCCATTCAACGAGATACACTTGAGAAACTTGAAGCTATTGTAAACGAACCATCAAACACTGGTTTTCGGACCGTTATGGATAATTTCTACAAATCATGGTCAGACCTGAGTAAAAATCCTGAGGATGTTACAGCACGGCGGATCGTAAAAGAAACGACGTTGGCTCTGACCGATGCGATGAATCAGATTAGTCGCCAACTCGATGCACTCAGTCAGGATCTGGACAGTAACATCGCTGTGAAAAGCAATGAGATCCAGGGCTACCTTGGTAACATTGCGAACCTTAATAGCGCTATTGTAAAAGTCGAGTCTCTTGGCGACAATGCCAATGATTTGCGTGACCAACGTGATCTGATGACGGACAAGCTTTCCAAAATCATGAACATTACAGTTACAGATTCTCCGCAAGGATACCAGGTACAGATGAATGGACAGGCACTCGTCACGGGCGGCGCGGTACAAGTTGCGATAGACCCTGCTTTTCTGAATGCTGCGTATACAGCAGGCACGCTCACCAACGGCGAGGTCCACGGCATGATCAAGTCCAGAGATACTTTGGTGACAGATTATCAGAAACAAATGGATGACTTAGCTAATACGCTTGCCAACGGTGATATTGAGATCACCCTTCCTGCGGGTTCTATCTTGCCAGATAATACTGTACTGGATGGAGTTACATATACAGGTGCAGCACGGACACTGGCAACAGATCTGAAGGTTACGGTCAAAGGCCTAAATGGATTGCATCAGCTTGGATATAGTATGGACGGAACCAATTCGCCAGGATTACCTTTCTTTACAGCAGCGGGTGGTGGAACAGCCATTACAGCTGGCAATATTTCATTGAATGCCGAAATCTTGGCTGATCCGAATAAAATTGCAACCTCGCTGCGAACCACTACGGATTCTTCAGGAGCAGAAACGGTAATTAAAGGTAATAATACACTGGCTAATCTGCTGGCTAATTTGAAGGATACTCCCATGAAATCCATTGATGGTTTGCGGAATGCAACGATTGGTGCTCAGTTTAGTGCGATCGTTGGACAGTTGGGTGTTCAATCTCAGGAGGCGGCACGTCAGACATCCAATTCCGAGTTTCTCGTAGAACAAGTGGACACTCGCCGTCAATCGGTCAGTGGTGTTTCCTTGGATGAAGAAATGGCTAACATGATCAAATTCCAGCATGCCTATAGTGCTTCTGCACGTTTTATGACCACATATGACCAATTGCTTGAAAAATTAATTAACTCTACCGGCGTAGTAGGCAGATAATAGAAAGGACTGAGATAACAGACAATGAGAATTACAAATAATATGTTGAGTTCGCAATTGATTCTTAACCTGAACCGGAATGCACAACAGATGAACAGTACACAAACTCAATTGGCAACGGGACGGAAGATTAACAAACCTTCTGACGATCCGGTAGGGATTACGTACTCCCTTCGTTATCGTGCAGAACTGTCTTCCAATGAGCAGTATCAAAAAAATGTGGATAGCGCGGTATCATGGTTGGATTTTAATGATACCGTTATGGATCAAGCAGGCAGTGTAGTTCAACGATTGAGAGAACTGACGGTGCAGGCAGCTACGGGGACTAACCCGCAATCTGCACTAGATAGCATCAACGAAGAGGTCAAACAATTAAAAGCGCAACTTGTTGATATTTCAAACAGCACGTTGAACGGGAAGTATGTATTCAATGGTGAAACCTACGATGTGAAACCTTATGACTTTCCTACCAGTGCTGACGGTTCGTTCGATACAACAAATGCTGCTTCCGTTGTTACTGATTCCGGTAAAATTAATTTTATCGTGGGTGAGAGTATCCAATTACCAATTAACGTAACCGGTAATGAAGTATTTGGTGATTCTACGGAAGCTGATAATCTATTTGTAATTTTTAATACGATTAGTCAGGCTCTGGCCAGTGGGGATCAGAAGGAGTTATCCGATCAGCTTACAAACATTGATACTCGAACAAACAAGATGCTTGCAATTCGTGCAGAGATTGGAGCGAAAACCAATCGCGTCGAACTCATGCAAGGTAGATTAAGTGATCTTGAAGTGAACTTAACGGATTTGCAAGCAAAGGTTGAGGATGCAGATTACGCTGAACTATCCATTAAGTCTAAAATCCAAGAAAACATATATAATGCTTCACTTTCTGCTGGTGCTAAAATTATATCCCAGTCATTGGTTGATTTTCTGAGATAAAAGGGGAGATTATCTGGTGAGTACTCTTCCAATTGTGCAGATTCAGACGACACCCACGGTACTGCATATCGATGCAGACATTGGTCAGCAGTCGATTCGGCAGCCGAAGGCAGAGGTCCAGCTCCATACCAAGCCTGGTAAATTAACGGTGCAAAGCCATGCAATAGAGCTGAATGTGGATCAGTCCAAGGCTTTTTCTGCCTATCATGGCGGAAATATGATCGATATGAATGCCCGGATATATTCGGGTATTCAGCAATTATTCATGCAGAATATGGCTGAGCGTGTGCAACAGGGGAATGATATGGCAGCCATCCACAAACCAGGCAATACCATTGCCAATATCGTAGGAATGAATTGGCAAGCCAAACTGTTTCCAGAGACACGCACGGCAGCTTCCTCTGATAATGTGGATGTACGTGTGTTTACGCAAGCACCAGACATTCGCTTTGAAGCAGCGGAATCCGAGATGAATGTAATTGTGAACAAACCAGAGATTGAATATCAACGTGGTAAGTTGGATATTTATGTGCAGCAATATGCTTCTATACAATACACTCCGCCTACGATTGATATGGGATTATAAGATATAATGTAAAGCTATAGACGGTTATAATACCCCGCTATAGCTTTTTTCTATAAAATCATCGCCAAGGAGGCGTTTATTATTTTTATTGAGACAAGTACATGGGGAAAAATTGAAGTGGATGAAAACAGCATATATCAATTTCCAAGAGGTTTGCCTGGTTTTGAAAACGAAACTAGTTTTGCACTAATCCCTTGGGAAGACACACCATTTAGTTACTTACAATCATTAACGGAGAAAGAGCTTTCTTTCTTGGCAGTCAGTCCATTTGAGTTTAAACAGGATTATAGTTTTGAACTGAGTGAAGAAGATAAAGAAGAACTCAAAATTGAAGATGATGTGGCCGTATATTCCATAGTCACTATACATCCAGAGGTGACAAAATCAACGATGAATCTCTTGGCCCCTGTTATAATTAATCCTGCACATCGGGTAGGCAAGCAAGTTGTTCTTCAACAATCAGGCTATGTGACTAAACATCTCATATGGACAGAAGAATCGACTTCGGCGAAGGAGGGGCTCTGAAATGTTAGTATTGTCACGTAAAAAGGGAGAATCTATTATCATTCAAGATAATATTGAGGTAACTGTATTGGCAGTGGAAGGTGATACAGTACGGATTGGTATCTCCGCCCCCAAGCAAATTGATATCTTTCGGAAAGAGGTATATGCATCCATTCAGGAGGCCAATCGAGAGTCTGCAAAACCCGATGCTCCTAGTGTCGCTGCTTTTATGGAGTTGCTCCAAGGCATTGAAAACAAAAAAAAATAAAAATATTCCAATTTACTATTAACAGTTCTTCTCTTCCTGTCGATATATAGTTTAGACGCTGCTTCGGCAGGGCGGCCGACCTTAATGTCGCGGCGTTTACCACAAGGATGTGGAACTAACTTATTTTCAGGGAGGAAATTTCTAATGATTATCAACCACAATATCGCTGCAATGAACACTCACCGTCAATTGGGTGCAAACACAACTAACACAAACAAGGCTATCGAAAAATTGTCTTCCGGTCTGCGTATCAACCGCGCTGGTGACGATGCTGCAGGTTTGGCAATTTCCGAAAAAATGCGCGGTCAAATCCGCGGTTTGGATATGGCTACTAAAAACGGTCAAGATAGCATTTCCTTGATCCAAACAGCTGAGGGTGCATTGAACGAAACTCACTCCATCCTGCAACGTATGCGTGAATTGGCTGTTCAATCTGCCAATGATACTAACACGGATAAAGACCGTACTGCATTGCAAGATGAAGTAAATGAGTTGGCTAAAGAGATCACTCGTATCTCTAACACAACTGAGTTCAACACTAAAAAATTGCTTAACGGTTTCGCAGATAGCGATTCTACAGTAACTAGTGCAGCTAACCTGAGCTTCCATATCGGTGCGAATGCTGACCAAAACATCTCTCTCACAATTAAAGCGATGGATGCTGCAAGCTTGGGTGTTGGTGCAGCAACAGGATCTACTTCCGCAACTGGTGCAACTGCAGCAGCTGTAACTGGTGGTATCAGCATTTCTAGCGCAACTTCGGCGAATGCTGCAATCACAACAATCAACAGTGCAATTGAAACAGTTTCCACAGAGCGTGCAAAATTGGGTGCTTACCAAAACCGTTTGGAGCACACAATTAACAACTTGGGAACAACTTCCGAGAACTTGTCTGCTGCTGAATCCCGTATTCGTGACGTAGACATGGCTAAAGAAATGATGAACCAAACGAAAAACAACATCTTGGCTCAAGCTTCCCAAGCAATGTTGGCACAAGCAAACCAACAGCCACAAGCTGTTCTGCAATTGCTTCGTTAATTTTAAGTCAGTATTTAATGGTAAGAAAAGGTTGTCGATGTTTATATCGGCAACCTTTTTTACTATGCCTAATTAGTTAAAAATTGGAAGTGTTCATATAACCTGATCGATTTTAGTGGTATTTTCGTATGGTATAATCGAAAAGTAAATTGATTTAACTGGTCAATGTGCAAAGATTAAGTTGAAAACGATAGAGGTATGGTCTGCTAAGATCCCTAATATGCATACCACAAAGCTCATTAATATAAATTGAACTAAAGGTGTTTTTCACAATTTAAAATAGAGACGAGTGACTATAATGACCAAATCGGTTTCACTTTGTATGATAGTTAAAAATGAGGAACAGTATATAGCGCGTTGTTTGGAAAGTGTGAAAAATATGGTTAATGAAATTGTAATCATAGACACAGGCTCCACTGATGCAACTATTGATATAGCGAAAAAATATACTACAAATATCTATTCATTTGACTGGGTAAATGATTTCTCTGCAGCGAGGAATTTTGCTATAAATCATGCAAAATCTGATTATATTTTAGTGATGGATGCTGATGAGTATTTAGAAGAAGATGTAGATTTACAAAAAGACTTGATTAAAGACTACGATTATTATGTTTTTAATATTAAGAATCACATGAAATTCAATAGATCCTTTACACACACTGCGGTGAGAATGTTCCGAAATCATGTTGGTCTTAAGTATGAAAATAGATTGCATGAGCATCTCAATATACTGGAGAGCAACAGCAAGTATGTTGGTGATGTGTCAGCTTGCACGATCGAACATGTAGGATACATGGATGAGGAAATACTTGAAGAAAAAAAATATAAGCGTAATTTGCCGTTAATGAAATTGGAAGTTAAAGAGCATCCCACTGCCTATAACTTATTTAATATGGGAAAAACGTATTTTGGTATGAATGAGTTTCAGAAAGCGATTCCTTATTTTCAAAAATCGTATTCTTTAGGTAAGGATAAGATATATATACCTGAGTTGCTCACGAAGTTAGCATTTGCGCTTAATGAGACTCGCCAAGTTAATGATGCTATCTCGATATTGAATGATGCTACGGCTCTTTATCCGCTAGAAACTGAAATGAAATATATTCTGGGCATTATATATGTGAACAATGGGTATTACAAAGATGCTGAGAAGTGCTTCTTGGATTGTCTAGAGTTGGGAGATCAAGGGACGATGATCACTGAGGGTAGTGGAAGTTATATGGCTCATCTTCAATTATCAGATGTTTATGAGAAAAGCAACCAGTTAGATAAAAGTTACAATGCAAGAATTAACGCTATGGAAGTAAAAGGGGATTCCGCTCATGTGCTACAAGATTATTTGCAGTTCACCCTAAAAATAAATCAACCTTTAGACGAAATTAAACAGATTATTGAAGATTACTATAGAATGAATAATATTAATGACCTGCAAAACTTAATGAACGTATTATACAGTTTACGTCATCCATTACTGAAGGTTTATTTGGAAAAATTCAAGATTACAACTGAACCTCACATTCATGCTATATCCAAAATTTATGGTAAAGATAAGAATCAAATGAGAACTGTATTAGAAGAGATCCATGACATGGAAAAGAGAGAAATTGCGCAAGATATTATACTTTTAGGATACGTCTTTAAGGAAGAAAGTTTAGTGAATAAAATTCAAAAGTTAATGAATTTTGGTAATAAAGAGATGAAAGTTATTAAACAACTGCTTACAGGAGAATCGTTAACTGGATCTATCAGTTCTACGCTACAGCAGGTATTATTCTCATTATGTAGACAATTAATAATAATAGAAGAATTTGATTTATTCCAGGATCTTACTGAAAAGCTGATAAATAACGATACAAAAAATCATTTAGGAGTATGTAGACTCCTTAGTGAGTTTAAATTTGATGAACTAGCTATTGATATGTTAATTGTTACCTTTAAAAGTTCTCCTAATAATCTGGAGGTCATCCGACTGTTAGGAGATTTATGTTTCCGTAATGGTTATCTTGAAGATGCAGAATTGTTTTATACCAAATTGTTAAACTTAGATTCCAGCTATGAAGTATATGAACGGAACTTCAGGCTTTATGAGAAAAAAAATGAAAAACAAGACATGATGAGAATTGGTAATGAGATCATAGAGAAGTTCCCTGCAGTTTCCTGGGTCCATGAGCTTTACCCTGTACAGAATCGTCTTATCAAGTGAATTTTTTATACCTGACCCAATTTATTGGTTTTGGATCTAAAGCCAAGAGATACTTTAATTTACCATACCTCTTCATTCTCTCTTTAATTCAACCGATAAATATAATAAATAATTCCATCGGGGGATGAACGATGAATCTACAGTTCTCACTTTCAACGAATTCAGTGAACAACAGTACTTCAAGTTCTGTAAGTCAAGTAAGTGAAGCATCAGTACATCCAAATACACAACTCATTCAAGCGGTGAGAAACGGCGTGGATATGTCTAAGCTCGAACGGCAAGGTATTAGCATTCCGTCTGGTGACGAACATCTTATTAAAGCGATCGACAAAGCTGTAAAAGCCCTTCAGGGGCCTACAACAACTTTGGAGATGAGCGTTCATGAAAAAACTCATCAAATCTTAGTGAAAGTCCTGAATAAAGAAACCGGTGAATTAATTCGCGAAATTCCGCCTGAAAAAACATTGGATTTGGTAGCGAAGATGATGGAAATTGCCGGTATCCTGATTGATGAAAAAGTATAGGAGGTTACTATAAATGAACATGAGAATTAACGGCTTCTCGGGTATGGATATTGACAGTATGGTCAAATCTCTTATGACAGTGAAGAGAGTTCCACTGGATAAGTTAAATCAACAGAAACAGATTCTAGATTGGACCAGGGATAGTTACAGACAATTAAACAGTAAAATTGTGCAGTTGAGCAACAAATTACAACAAATGGATTTGTCTGCAGCAACAAACACTCAAAAATCAACGGTCAGCGGAAATACAACAGCGGTTAGAGCCGAGGCAAATGCAGATGCGATTTCTGTAACAATGAGTGTCGAGGTGAAGACGCTTGCCAAAAAGGCCAATTTACAAAATGCAACGGAACTAACGACGGGAACACCTAGTGTAAAAGCAAGCCTAAGCACTACTTTAGTACAACTTGATAAATCAGGCTCCCCGCCAGAAAAATATGAACTTCATATTAATAATAAATCGTTGGAATTCAAAAATACAGATTCTTTATCAACCGTATTATCTCGTATTAATTCCGAAATCCCAACAGCTAACGCAAGTTATGATGAAATCAGTGGAAAGCTGACGATTACCTCAAGAGAAAATGGAAAAGAAATTTTAGGGACGGGAAGTAATGGTCAGCCTCAAACGAGTTCCTTATCGGTTATGCTAGGTTTGTCAGCGAATGCTGCGGAAAAAGGGGAAGTAAACATTACCACTTCTTCAGGTACCCGGAAATATGAAACTACTGGAGATACTTTGTTAGTGAATGGTGTGAATTTGACTCTTTTAGAAACAAACGTTAATTCACCAAGCAAGGTTACAACACAGTCCGATCCTACAAAAGCGATGGAGACAATCAAGTCTTTTGTAGATACCTACAATGAATTGTTGGGATTAATGAACACCAGATTATCAGAAGAAAAGTATCGTGATTACGCACCTTTGACCGCAGACCAAAAGAAGGATATGAAGGAAGATGACATTAAAAACTGGGAAGAGCGAGCCAAAAGTGGGCTTTTGAAGAATGATACCATTCTAAGCTCGGCCGTAGCCTCCATGAGGTCTGTCATTACAGGAAACTTGAAAGTGCTAAGTGAGGCAGGAATAACAACAGGGCAATATTATGAAAAGGGTAAGCTACAGATTGATGAAGTTAAACTTAAAAACGCGTTGGATAGTAATCCCGATAGAATCCTGAGTGCTTTTAGGGGCCCTTCTACCGACGCTAACAATCCTGCTATATTTAGTGGATTGAGAAAAGAGTTGAACTCAACTCTGGATATGTTGGTTAAAAAAGTAGGTACCTCTAAGACGGATACCGACGCAAGTATGACCCTGAAAACGGAGAGTAGTATGGGCGAACAGTTGAAAAATTATAACAAGAGGATTTCGGACTTGGATAGAAAAATGACTGTTTGGGAGACTCGATATTACAAACAGTTTGCCGCAATGGAAAAAGCTATGAGTCAATTCCAGTCACAGTCCTCTAGTTTATCAAGTTATTTTCAATAAAAATAAAAGGGGGAATAGTTTGGCATGATTACATCTCCTTATGACAAGTATAAGCAGTCTTCAGTTCAAACATCTACTCCAGGGCAACTGGTTATTATGTTGTATGATGGTGCAATTCGATTTACGAAAATGGGCTTGGAAGGAATTAAAACTAAGGATTATTCTAAAGCGAATGTGAACCTCGGTAAAGCTCAAACGATTGTTAGCGAGCTAATGTCTACGTTGAATTTATCTTATCCTGTCTCTAAAGATTTGTTCTCGCTGTACGAGTACATGAACCATTTGTTGATTCAAGCCAATATTAAAAAAGATATAAAGCATGGGGAAGAAGCTTTGGGGTATTTTCAAGAACTGCGTGAGACTTGGGTTGTAGCAAGCAAACAAGCAATGGGAGCTTCAGCTCAATGAGTAGTAGCAACAAGACTTTGATAAACAATGTTCTCAGTCAACTATCTGAGCTTACGCAGAATTTTATCAAAGATTTAGAAACTCAAGATTCTGATCATGTAGAACAATTTGTTGAAGAGCGCCAACTTATAGTGCAGCAATTGCATGCTGTTTTGGACGTTCAAGAGATGAGTGATCTGCAAAAAGAAGCGCTGAAGCAAGTTTTGGCATATGATACGATGATTGAGAAACGTATGTCCTCACTTAAAAATGAAGCGCAGGAATGGTTGCTCCAACGAAATACGGCCAAAACGCAGCGTACAGTATATGAATCAAAATATGCTTCTGAAAGCTACCTTATGGACAAACGAAAGTAGTACAAATGTATCCAATAATTATAACGAAACCCCGTACTGGCAAATACTCAGTGCGGGGTTTTTCGTGCTATCATTAATACATCATAAATAGACTTATCAACCGGCCAATTTCCTGATATATTCAAGATATACCACCTTTCAACACAATCCCCAATTAATCTACAAAAAATTCCAAGAAAACATTTACGTTTCCAATTGACAATGGATAACTTTGGATGGTATTATCTGAATTGTGGGCAGAGGTTAAGGCCGAAAGCTTCACTTCATTTGATGACGAAGGGAATGTTAGTGCATGCAAGGTAAAGTAAAATGGTTCAACGCAGAAAAAGGTTACGGTTTCATTGAGACTGAAGATGGCGGCGACGTATTCGTACATTTCTCCGCAATTCAAACCGAAGGATTCAAAACTTTGGAAGAAGGTCAATCCGTAGAATTCGACATCGTCGAAGGCGCACGTGGACCGCAAGCAGCTAACGTAATCAAATTATAATCATCCGGACAATCCGACCTACATATATGGTTAGATGGTTACCAAATTGAATTATCGCTAGCATCAGACTCCGGTACTTTCCGGGGTCTTTTTTTGTTCTAATAGATTCGAGATTTGAGGATCAGTTGAGAATCGATATTCTTATAAATCTGGTAGTTTCAAGAGATAGATTGAAGTTCATTTTACATAATAGATTGAGCAAGCTCAAAAACGGTTAAATACATCATCAAGCGCCTAATAAGACATTCCATGCAAATATACGATTATGGCTGAATATGATGAAATATCGCGAAATATGGCGTTATGCCTACGTTGGCAGATGTGGCTTGAACAGATGTCATTATTCGGTCACCGGGAGTTTTTACATGGCGCTTACATTCGTGTTATAATGAAGTGGCAAAGGAAAAAGGAGGAGTGCCCTATGAATTTAAGTATTCGAGGTCAACAAATCGAGGTTACTGATGCTTTGAAGGATTATGTCGACAAAAAGTTGAGTAGACTCGAGAAGTATTTCGATGCACCCCTTAACTCTGACGGTGCTGTCACATTGAGCACGACGAGAGGTTTGCATACGGTAGAGGTGACGATCCCTTTGAAAGGCATTGTGCTCCGCGCTGAGGATGAGAGCGACGATATGTACGCATCCATTGACTCTGTGGTGGACAAGCTGGAACGTCAGATCCGCAAACACAAAACAAAAATTAACCGTAAGTTCCGCCAGGAAGGCAGCCTGAAAACACTCTTCGTTGAAGATCCAACAGGTACTGTAGCTACAGCTGAACTGGATGCGGACACGGATGACGATGATTTGGAAGTCGTACGGACGAAACGCTTTATGTTGAAACCAATGGACGTGGAAGAGGCAATCCTCCAAATGAACATGGTTGGTCACAATTTCTTCGTATTCTCCAACATTGACAGTGAAGAAGTAAGTGTTGTTTACAAACGGAACGATGGTAAGTACGGATTGATCGAACAAGGTTAATCTTAACGTACAAGATCATCGGATCGGACTTGCATATGAATATCTAATAATAATGAATCCAGGAACTGTAGTTTCCTGGATTAGACTTAACAAGAGCTTCCATCCCTCAGGGGATGGGGCTCTTTTGTGCGTAAAGGGGCTGGGAAATGACCTTTGGAAATAAAATGGTGAAACTATTCCCTATGCTGCTGCGTCTAATAGATAATAAGAAGAATCACAATCTGTACAACTTTACCACCAGATTCGCATGATTACGAAAATATTCGTACACATGCATTCGAGAACTAGATATTGAGATTTCCATCCAAATTTACCATCAAAATTCGTTGGTAGCACCGTCTATCCTGCAAAACGAAACATGACAATCGAAGGCTTCCGCTAACGACTGTGATTTTTTGCACTAAAACTCGATTTGATATGTCTCAGAAGTTCAAAGAAGTGTGCCGTGGCGTGTTGCGGCGGCCCTTACAAACTGTTACAATTTATGCAAAGAGAATCATTGTCCTGATGAGGAATTGTCAACGAATGATCGCTAATCATAATCAATGACAGGCACAGCACCATGAACATGATTCGCAAGGCTCGGGCTTCGGCTAGTTTTCTAATAACCGGATCCGTTTGAACACCGAATCAGCTTCATGAGGAACCCTTGGCAAGCCTGGAGTTGATTCATCCATATTACTTTTTATATTGTTTGTCACCCCCGGGCAAGTGGAGCAACATCCATCCGATGGTGTCGCATGGCGGCAACAGGGGGTCTATTCTGTTTTGCACGAAAGGGGTATACCATGCTAGGACTTGTCAAAAAGATCTTCGGCGACATGAACGAACGTGATGTTAAACGTCTGATGAAGACGGTCGATGTGATCAATAAACTGGAACCACAACTTCAGGCGTTGTCTGATGAACAACTGAAAGGCAAAACGGACGAATACCGTGCTCGTATTGAAAAGGGAGAAACGACAGATGAACTTCTTCCAGAGGCATTTGCAACCGTACGTGAGGCTTCACGCCGTGTATTGGGCAAACGCCACTACGATGTACAGATGCTGGGCGGTATCGCTCTGCATGAAGGCCGTATTTCCGAGATGAAAACGGGTGAAGGTAAAACGCTGGTAGGAACACTTCCAGTATATCTGAACGCGTTGATGTCCAAAGGTGTACACGTGGTCACGGTCAATGACTATTTGGCACAGCGGGATAGCCAGGAAATGGGACAAATCTATGAATTCATGGGCATGACGGTAGGGGTTAACCTGAGCGGTATGGACCATGCTTTGAAACAACATGCATATGCATGTGATATTACGTACGGAACGAACAACGAGTTTGGTTTTGACTATCTGCGTGACAACATGGTGCTCTACAAAGAGCAAATGGTACAACGTCCATTGTTCTTCTGTATCATTGATGAAGTGGACTCCATCCTGGTCGATGAGGCGCGTACGCCACTCATTATCTCTGGACAAGCTCAGAAGTCGACGGACATGTACTACGCAGCAGATCGTTTTGTGAAACGTCTGGTTCCAGAAGAAGACTTTACGGTAGACATTAAGGTGAAATCCGTAGCGTTGACTGAGGCGGGCGTGGCAAAAGCAGAGAAAGCATTTGGTATCGAGAACTTGTATGATCATGCCAACGTTACTCTCAACCATCACATCGTACAGGGCTTGAAAGCCAACGTAATCATGCGTCGTGACGTGGATTATGTTGTCAGTGATGAGGAAGTCATGATCGTCGATGAATTCACAGGTCGTCTGATGTCTGGACGTCGTTACAGTGATGGATTGCACCAGGCGATTGAAGCCAAAGAAGGCATTGAAGTACAAAACGAGAGCATGACGCTTGCTACGATTACCTTCCAGAACTATTTCCGGATGTACCGTAAACTTGCGGGGATGACGGGTACAGCGAAAACCGAGGAAGAAGAGTTTAAAAAAATCTACGGTCTCGAAGTACTGCAAATTCCAACCAACCGTCCAAACAAACGGGACGACATGGCAGATGTTGTGTACAAGAGCATCGATGGCAAGTTCAAAGCAGTTGTAGAAGAAATCGTGGAACGTCACAGCAAGAATCAACCGATTCTGGTAGGTACAGTGTCCATCGAGAACTCTGAACGTCTGTCTGACATGCTTAAGCGCCGTGGTGTCAAACACCAGGTACTGAACGCCAAGTACCACGCGGAAGAAGCAGAGATCATCACAGGAGCTGGACAAGCGGGTGCAGTAACGATTGCAACCAACATGGCTGGACGGGGTACGGATATAATCTTGGGTGAAGGTGTAGCTGAAGTAGGTGGCCTTCATATCATCGGTACAGAGCGTCACGAATCACGCCGGATTGATAATCAGCTGCGTGGTCGTGCGGGACGCCAAGGTGACCCGGGTTCTACACAATTCTACCTGTCACTGGGTGATGAATTGATGAGACGTTTCGGTGCAGACAATGTACTGAACATGATGGAGCGTCTTGGTTTTGAAGAAGACCAACCGATCGAGAGCCGGATGATTACCCGTGCAGTAGAATCAGCGCAGAAGCGTGTTGAAGGTAATAACTTTGACGTGCGTAAAGTCGTTCTCCAATATGATGATGTAATGAACCAACAACGTGAAATTATATATAAACAGCGCCGCGAGGTACTGGAGTCCGAAAACATCAAACAGATAGTTATGGATATGATCAAACCTTCCATTGAACGTATCGTTGAAGCACATTGTGGCGACGATATTCCGGAAAACTGGGAGCTGCAGGAAGTTGCCGATTACATGAACAGCAAATTGCTGGATGATGGTTCAGTAACGAAAGATGACCTGTGGGGCAAGGAAGCAGAAGAGATTATCGAATACCTGTTTACGAAAGTTCAGAACAAGTACAATGCACGTGAAGAGCGAATTGGCGAAGAGATGGTTCGTGAGTTCGAGAAAGTGGTTGTGCTCCGTGCAGTAGACAGCAAGTGGATGGATCATATTGATGCAATGGATCAATTGCGTCAAGGTATCCACCTTCGCGCCTACGGCGGTACAGATCCACTGCGTGAGTACCAGTTCGAAGGCTTCGAGATGTTCCATCAGATGATCGCTTCGATTCAGGAAGAAGTAGCGACTTACGTTATGAGAGCACAGATCGAGAGCAATCAGGAGCGTCAAGCGGTTGTTGAGGAAAGTCAGATCTCGACAAGCGGTGAGCCTGCTGAGAAACGTCCAGTGAAGGTTTCTGACCAAATCGGACGTAACGATCCATGCCCATGCGGTAGTGGCAAGAAGTTCAAACACTGTCACGGTCAAGAGTAGAGCGATGGTTTTTTTATACACTTTAGTGTAATAAGTTGAACCTCGATTTTACACCATAACGGAGAGTGCAGAAGCAATCTGAAGAAGCGGAGCGTTCGCCTTTATCCCCGGATTTTTCCCTTGTAAGAGGGAATCAAGAAAATCTGGGGATAAGAGCAATCGGAAGATGCTGCTGTAATCGGAGTAACAGGTGTAACATGAACTAGGTGAACTTATATAGCATGACATGAACGGCTCCTCGCAGCCGGGTATTCCATAGGATGAAGTGAAGGATGCAAAACTGATTAATGGTGCATAGTTATAATCATATGACCATGATCACGGGAAAGAGATATACTGATATATCAGTGATCTCAACACCAGGTTGGCGCATCTGATGCTTGGTCTGGAGGAATGCCCTGGATGCGGGGAGCTTATCTTAATGAAAAGAGGAATTGCACATGATCGATCCAAACGTGAAGCATGACCTGCGTGAAATAGGTAAGAAACTAACAAACCTTAGGGGGTCTCTTTGACTTAGATCTGAAGCAAGAGATGATCGGCAACTTCGAAGTGAAGATGTCTGCTCCAGATTTCTGGGACGATAGTGACAAGGCACAATCCGTAATCGCTGAGCTAAATGCGGTGAAGGGATCTGTGGATCAATACACCAGACTTCAGCAGGACTATGATGATGCGGTGATGATGATCGAGCTGGCGGACGAAGAAGGCGATGAAGACCTCGCTACCGAGATTGGTAACAGTATTACAGCGATCGTCAATAAGGTCGCAGACTTCGAACTTCAACTGCTCCTGAATCAGCCGTACGACAAGATGAATGCGATTCTGGAGCTTCACCCGGGTGCGGGTGGTACCGAGTCCCAAGATTGGGGACAGATGCTGCTCCGGATGTACACTCGTTGGTCCGAGAAGCGTGGATTCAAGGTTGAGGTGCTGGATTATCTGCCAGGTGATGAGGCGGGGATCAAGAGTGTTACGTTGTCGATCAAGGGACATAACGCTTATGGTTATCTGAAAGCTGAGAAGGGTGTACACCGACTGGTGCGGATCTCTCCTTTTGACTCATCGGGCCGTAGACATACGTCCTTCGTATCCTGTGATGTGGTACCGGAGATTGATGATACGATTGAATTGGACATCCGTACAGAGGATCTCAAGATCGATACGTACCGGGCAAGTGGCGCGGGTGGACAGCATATCAATACCACCGACTCTGCTGTACGGATTACTCACTTACCAACAGGTGTGGTTGTAACGTGTCAGAATGAACGTTCACAGATTAAGAACCGTGAGCGAGCGATGACGATGCTTCGTTCGAAATTGTATGAGCGTAAAATTGAAGAGCAAAAACAACAGCTGGATGAAATCCGAGGAGATCAGTCGGATATTTCATGGGGTAGCCAGATTCGCTCCTATGTGTTCCATCCCTATAGTATGGTAAAGGATCACCGTACAAGCGTAGAGACTGGAAATACAGGGGCAGTAATGGACGGCGACCTCGATGCATTCATCGATGGTTATTTGCGTAGCCAGATTAAAGTAGAAACCGATTAAACTAAGTTCCTGTATGGACCCATACGTGTAGGCGTATGCTGGTGTGTACAGGAGCTTTTTTTGAATAATTTTATAGGATAGAAAAAATGAGCGAACAACTGATCAGTCACAACAAAGGAGAGCACGAGAACATGCAACAACGATCACAACTTCACAATAATCGCAAAAAGAGGATAACTAGCCTCATTCCACTCAATGGTCCATGGAGAAACGTCGTGGACACGGTATCTATCATCTTAGGTTCGTTTTTAATTGCAGTGGCCTTTAATTTATTTTTATTACCGAATCAGATCGCTTCGGGTGGGGTGTCCGGGTTATCAATTCTGGGCAAGGAATGGCTTAATTGGGAGCCGGCATATACCCAATGGGCGATTAACATCCCACTTCTGATCGCGGGTTTTCTGCTTATTGGTAAGCAGTATGGTATTCGTTCAGTCTTGGGCAGTATTGTCCTGCCACTGTTAGTCTATCTTACAAAGGATTGGGCAATTCCAACAACGAATCCACTCCTTGGTTCACTGTATGGTGGAATAGGCGTTGGTCTCGGGATCGGAATTGTATACCGGGGTAGAGGATCAACAGGTGGCATGAGCATTCTCGCCAGGATCGTGCAGAAGTACAGTGGCCTGAGTTACTCCCTCTGTGTTGTTATTATGGATGCTACCGTTATTATCATGGCTGCTTTTGTATTGTCATTGGAGCAGTCCCTCTATGCGCTGATTGGGTTGTATGTTACCGGTAAAGTGATCGATGCCGTTGAGATGGGGCTGGGCTTCTCCAAGGTGGCATATATTATCTCCAACCAGACGGAAGCGATTAGCAAAGTGATTCTGGATGATTTGGATCGCGGATTAACGAAGCTGGAAGCCAAAGGTGGTTACACCGATGATCAACGAACGGTACTGATGGTCGTGGTTGGGCAAAATGAGGTGCCGAGACTCAAAGCGTTGATTCGGTCTGTGGACCCTGGAGCTTTTGTCATTATCAGTAACGCGCACGAAGTGCTCGGTGAAGGCTTTAAACGGGGAGAACATGTGTGAACGGGTGTAAAATATAGCGAGTGAGCCATATAGGCACATTAGTTTTGAATTTCAAAAAAAAGCAGGTACATCCTTCTCTGAGATGACGGAGAGGGATGTACCTGCTTTTCTTTTATTAAAAGTTCAACCAACCATCTGCAGGAGAACGGAGCCGATTCGGTCATCGGAGTGCCACCACTACAGAATGGGAGATAGCAGACGTGAAATGGCTTCTTTGAAGCGAATGATCAGACTGCGTTTTTGGTATTCATCGAGCGTCATCTCCCGAGATACGTGCAAGTCGTGCTCAAAGGTTTGTACGAGTGCTGTGGCAATTGTTTCATCATACATAAAAGCAT
The DNA here is from genome assembly GCF_026013365.1 of Paenibacillus sp. LS1. GTDB lineage: Bacteria > Bacillota > Bacilli > Paenibacillales > Paenibacillaceae > Paenibacillus. The sequence goes on along the minus strand of NZ_JAPDOE010000014.1, from coordinate 60,125 downwards.
TAACCTCAAAGTTCAACCGGAAACTGCGGTAGTCAATATTGGCGGTTCCCACGGATGCAACCAAACTGTCAATGATAAGAGTCTTGGCGTGAATGAAGCCATTATCATATATAAATACTTTGGCGCCAACCTTCAGCAACTCACCGATATAAGATAACGTAGCCCAATATACGAAAGCATGGTCGGGCTTATTTGGAATCATAATACGAACATCAATGCCGGACAGACACGCGAGACGAATAGCTTCGAATACACTGGCATCCGGGATAAAATAAGGCGTTTGAATCAGAATCGATTGTTTGGCCCCGTTAATCATCTTGAGATAACTGTTCTTAATATGCTCAGTCTCTGCATCCGGTCCACTGGAGACAATCTGCATGGCAATCTTTCCTGTACCCTCGATATGAGGGAAATGCGCCGGAACATAAGGTGTGTCGTGTTGTTTGGACGCTTCATTCCAATCCAGAAGGAAACGGGTCTGCAGCGCATGAACGGCATTTCCCTGAATACGCAGATGTGTGTCCCGCCAATAACCGAACTTCGAGTTTAAGCCGAGATACTCATCTCCAACATTGAACCCGCCCGTGTATCCAAGGTTACCATCGATGATGACAATCTTCCGGTGGTTCCGGTAGTTCATACGTAAGTTGATCAGACTGAATTTGGAGGGGAAAAAGACTTCAACCAAACCGCCTGCTTCGCGCAATTCTTTGAAAAAGCGTTTTGATACCCGCCGCGATCCGAGCGCGTCATACAGTAAACGGACTTTAATGCCTTCCCGCGCTTTGCGGATAAGTGCATCCCGGATTCTTTTACCCAGACGGTCGCCTCTATAAATGTAATATTGCACGTGCACGTGATCCTTAGCCGCTTCGATGTCGTCCAAGAGTCGCTGGAACTTGTCTGTTCCGTCCGTAATGATCTCAACCGCATTGTCCTCTGTCAGCAGAGCGCCGTTCTGCTTCAGGTTCATATAAATCATGTCCTGACTACTCTCGGTTGCTTGGTTGCGGAAAGGGGTGCGGTTATCGTGCAACTGCGTGAGCTGAGCTTCAATACGTTCCTCCAGCCCGAGCTTCTTACGTTCTTTCCATTGGAAAAGCCGGTATCGGGTCAGGTTCTGACCGGTTAAAAGATAAAGTAAAAACCCGAAGACCGGAATAAAGTTCAAGACGAGCAGCCAAGCCCAGGAAGCGCTGGCATCCTTTCGTTCAAAGAAGACGACTGCTGCCGCAAAAATAATATTCAGGCCCAGGAGCACAATAAGTAAAATGGATTCGATATGCACTATAGTCCCCCACGTCTCATAATGACCATCATGAATCTATTCATATGTCCTTGATTAGCAGGTTAGTTATGAATGAGACCCTGATTGTAATGTTTCCTACTAATACGTATTTTAACAGAAGTATATCTATTCGTCCCGGATGAGAAAAAAAGATATGTTCGGATTGGGAGGAAATCCATGTGAAATTGATGATAGAGTGTTGTATTTATATAACCAGAGTCGTATAATAATACACAAATATGCATATAAGCGACGGAATTGCTGTGTTCAGGCCTCATTAGGGCCAGGGCATAGCACAAGTAGCGCATACATCGAGATTGGGGGAGCGAGAGTGAATAACAAATTAAAAGTAGCAATCGTCGGTTCCACCGGCTACGGCGGGGTGGAGCTGATTCGATTTTTCCAGAACCATCCGTTGGTTGAGATCACATCAGTGATCTCATCATCGAGCAGTGGTGAGTCCATTGCAGATGGATTCCCGCATTTGACGGACGTGATTCGCAGGCCACTCGACGGTGTAGATGCGGCTGAAATTGCGATTCGTGCAGATCTGGTATTCACAGCGACCCCGTCTGGCGTAAGTGCGAAGCTCGTACCAAGCCTGCTGGCAGCAGGGCTTAAGGTCATTGATCTGTCTGGCGATTTCAGACTCAAGGATGGAGCGGTGTACGAAGAGTGGTACAAACATCCGGCGCCTCCAGCGGATTTGCTGGAACAAGCGGTATATGGCATGGCTGAGGTGTATGGCGAAGAAGTGAAGGGACAGAATTTTATATCCAACCCGGGCTGTTATCCAACGGCTACTCTTCTCGGATTGATTCCTGCAGTAGAGGCAGGCTGGATTGATCCTTCTACTATTATTATTGATGCCAAATCAGGTGTTTCCGGAGCGGGACGAGGAACAAGTCTGACAAACCATTATGCAGAGATGAATGAGAATTTCAAAGCCTATAAACTCAACAGACACCAACATATTCCTGAGATCGAGCAAGTGCTTGGTGATATAACAGGAACGCCTGTTACGGTTACCTTTACAACACAGCTAGTGCCAATGACACGTGGAATCATGAGTACGATGTATGCAAGCCTCGTTGGGGAACACAGTGATCGGGAGATCGTGGATTTGTATCGCAAATATTATGAAAACAAACCTTTCGTACGTGTACGTGAACCGGGCATCTGGCCTTCTACCAAAGAAGTGTACGGATCCAACTATTGTGATATCGGATTTGCGGTGGATCCTCGCACAGGGCGTTTGACGATTATTTCGGTCATCGACAACCTGGTGAAGGGTGCGTCCGGGCAAGCGATTCAAAATATGAACCTGATGATGGGATGGGAGGAGAACCTCGGGCTGAACATGACACCTGTATATCCATAAGAGATGGAATTCAAGAGGAGCATTGGAACATTGTCTGTAAGAGTGCATTCTCGGAGTCACTTAGGGAGAACGGATCAGGTTAAGCAGGCGATCATCAGCATATAGCTGAACGCATACGGGGGATATGATATGGGAACGAATGTGGAGCAACAAAGTTTTACCGTGGTTGAGAACGGAACAATTGTAACCCCTGGGGGATTCACGGCTGGTGGACTTCACTGTGGATTGAAAAAAACATCTCGCAATGACATCGGAGCGATCCGTTGTGATGTACCAGCTACAGCTGCTGCTGTATACACGACGAACGTGTTTCAAGCCGCACCACTCAAAGTTACGCGCGAAAGCTTGAGCAATGGACGCCTTCAGGCTGTCATCGTCAACAGTGGTAACGCCAATGCATGTACGGGACAACAAGGGGAAGAAGATGCTTATGCAATGCGTTCAGCCGCTGCGCGTGAGTTGGGTGTGGCAGAAGAGGACGTCGCTGTGGCATCCACAGGTGTCATTGGGGAATTGCTCAAAATGGATGCTGTACATTCAGGAATCACTGGACTTCCGGCGCATCTGGGCAAGGAGTCGAATGAGGCGGAACAATTTTCACAAGCGATTCTGACAACGGATTTGGTGAAAAAGGAAGCCTGCGTCTCCGTTATGGTTAACGGCAAGACGGTAACAATTGCAGGTGCCGCCAAAGGCTCGGGTATGATTCATCCGAATATGGCGACAATGCTCGCTTTTATGACCTCTGACGCGGTCATTGGTGCAGAAGCGTTGCAGCGCCTGCTACGCCAGGCAACGAATCATACATTCAACATGATTACCGTCGATGGGGATACAAGTACGAACGACATGTTGGTAGCTATGTCCAATGGATATGCAGGCAATGAAGAGCTGACGATGGAGCACCCGGATTGGGACGCTTTTGCAGCCGGCTTCACCTATGTATGCCAAGTGCTGGCGAAAGCCATCGCTCGTGATGGTGAAGGAGCAACCAAACTGGTTGAGGTAGAAGTTACAGGTGCGGTAAGTGATGAATCCGCGCAAGCAATCGCCAAAACTGTCATTGGTTCCAGTCTGGTGAAATCCGCCATGTTCGGTGCTGACGCCAACTGGGGACGGATTATCGCAGCCGTAGGGCGTGCAGGACAACCGGTGAACCCGGATACGGTGGATATTCGTTTGGGAGAGATCTCGGTACTCGCACAGTCCCGTCCAGTCGTGTTTGACGAAGAAGCGGCATTGGCTTATTTGCAGACTGATACAGTTCGCATTGTGGTGGATCTGCACCACGGCGAAGGAACGGCTACAGCCTGGGGCTGTGACCTGACGTATGACTACGTCCGAATTAACGCAGCATACCGCACGTAATAAGACTTAGCATTTATTCTATTGAAGTAACAGCTTCCCTATGAGAAGCTGTTTGGTAAATATTTAGAAAATATATAAGGATTGAACTTTATTTGGTCTTTGAGATAACTGGCGAAGGCAGTGGAGGAGACGGAATCGATTCTGTAGAAGCGAAGCGTTCGCCTTTGTCTCCGGGTTTCCCCTTTAAAAAGGGAATCAAAAAACCTGGAGACAACAGCGATCAAAAGAACGATCCGGATTCGGAACGGTCAGCCAACGAATATCGCATCAATTAAGTGTTAAGCCTTTTAGAATATTTGAACGAAAGGAGCTTGCCCTCATGAATTCAACAATGCCAAACGAGAGTACCGCAACGGAAGCGAGCACAGAGAAACAGATGTTTGTCATGAAATGTGGAGGCAGCACGCTGGCAGCATTGCCCGAGTCTTTCTTTGCGGATCTGCGTGATTTGCAGTCTCAGGGCACGCAACCCGTAATCGTGCATGGTGGGGGTCCTGCCATCTCGGATAACCTGGCGAAGCTCGGTATCGAAACCGAATTCGTTAACGGCCTGCGCAAAACGACTGAACCTGTGCTCGACGTAGTGGAGATGGTGCTTGCGGGCAGTATCAATAAACAGATCGTACGTCTGATTCAACGTGTTGGCGGTCGGGCTCTAGGCTTATCTGGCGTGGACGGTGGTCTGATCCAGGCTAAACCTGTTACAAACCACGCAGAGATCGGTTGGGTAGGCGATGTCACTAGCGTAAATGCAGAGATTATCCAAGGCATTGTGAACATGGGTTACATGCCAGTTATCGCACCAGTTGGTGTAGATGCAACCGGACAACGTTACAACATCAACGCAGATACAGCTGCGGGTGCAGTAGCGTCTCATCTCGGCGTGAGTCGGATGATTGTCGTGACCGACGTTCCAGGCATCATGAAGAACGTAGGCGGCGAGAAAAAAGTACTGCCATCCGTATCTGTACAAGAGATTGAGGACATGATCCAGACCGGAGAAATCTATGGCGGTATGATTCCCAAAGTGCGTGCAGCAATCGCATGTATTCATGGTCAAGTGCGTGAGGTCGTCATCGTAGACGGCAGCGAACCCCAGATCCTGAGCCGAGTGCTCGGTGGAGAAATCATCGGAACAAGAATCATCCGTATGCAGTAATTTGCTCTCAGTGTGCTAGGGTCTTAATAGTCTTATATTAAATAAAAAAATATGTGCACGGCTTTTTTATATAAGAAATCTAATATTACACTGACAATAACGTAGGGTGCAGAACCAATCTGAAGAATAAAAATGCATAACGGAGAGGACAGAAATAACCTGAAGAAGCGGAGCGTGCGCCTTTATCCCCGGATTTTCCCCATTGAAGGGGAATAAAAAAAATCCAGGGATAACAGCGATCGGAAGGTTGTTCTGTCATCGAAGTGGAGTATGCATACGTTCGGAAGATGGTTCCGCAATCGGAGTGATCTAGTGTAAATAAGAGCTCTTATATAATTGCCGTTGTACCAACCAATAGGAGTGATATGGTCATGGCAAAAGGCAACGAACAGCCAGGTTCTGGCACAGCGGTAGCGGGCGCAACAGCAACAGGTGCAACGGCACAGACGGAAAGCTCGCTTTTCCAAACGTATGCGCGTTATCCAATCAGTCTGGTCAAAGGGAAAGGCAGCTGGTTGTGGGATGATCAGGGTAATCGTTATCTCGATTTCATGTGCGGACTCGCTGTAACTAGCCTGGGCCATGCACCGGAGAAAGTTGGAGCCAAGCTGAAAGCTCAGATTGATGAGCTGTGGCATGTGTCCAACCTTTTCCAGATTCCAGGACAGGAGAAAGCAGCAGCATTGCTGACAGCCAATACATGCGCTGACGCAGTGTTCTTCTGTAACAGTGGTGCCGAAGCGAACGAAGCAGCTATTAAAGTCGCACGTCGTTATCATCAGAAGGTGAAAGGCGCAGATCGCTATGAAGTGATTACCTTTGCCCAGTCCTTCCATGGACGGACGCTCGCAACGCTGACAGCAACTGGACAGGATAAGGTGAAAGAAGGATTTTTACCATTGCCAGCCGGATTTGTAACCGTACCTTTGCATAATATTCCTGCACTTGAAGCGGCAATTGGACCCAACACAGCAGCTATTATGCTGGAAATGGTTCAGGCCGAAGGTGGTGTATATCCAGTTGAACCGGAATTCGTCAAACATGTACGGAAACTGTGTGACGAGAATGGGTTGCTGCTCATTGTCGATGAAGTACAAACGGGAATGGGGCGTACAGGCAAACTGTTTGCGCACGAACATTATGGTATTGAGCCAGACGTGTTCACCGTTGCCAAAGGTATCGGTAGTGGTTTCCCTGTAGGTGCGATGTTGGGTAAAGGTTTCCTGCGGGATGCGTTCACGCCAGGTAGCCATGCGACAACATTTGGCGGAACACCACTTGCTTCATCCGTTGTGATTGCAACAATCGAAACGATGCTGGAAGATCGTTTGCCAGAGCGTGCAGCAGAGATGGGTGAATACCTGATGAGCTCCCTGCGGAATCGTTTGGCCGGCAATTCCTTTGTGAAGGAAGTACGTGGTTTGGGATTGTTGGTCGGTATTGAATGTGCTGAGCCGGTAGGCGATATTGTGCTTGCTGGGCAAAAACGCGGTATCTTGTTCGTCTCTGCAGGACCGAATGTAATTCGTTTGCTTCCGAACCTGTATGTGAGCAAAGAAGAGATCGACGAGGCAGTATCCCTAGTAGCGACATTGATCGAAGAGCACGTAGCGGCGAAAGCCTAATATAAAAATAGAGAACCTTTCTGTATCGGGGCCATTACCGGCCTCGAAGCAGAACGAGATGATGAATCCCTGTAGCCGCGCGGTGAGCTTGCAGAAGGTGGGAATGGATAAACTCGAGAAGCATCCAGACAAAGTGTTAACGTTGCTCTCTCTTCTGCCCATGCGGGTGCAGGGAACCGGAAATAAGGAGGACATTATAGATGACAGCACAACAGACTGAAAAGGTTCAAAAGATTGATCTGAGAGGCCGTGATTTTATCGAGTTCACGGACTATACGGCCGAGGAGATTCGTTATCTGCTTGATCTCGCGATCGAAATTAAAGGCAAGCAAAAAAGCGGTTTACCTTTTCAACCGTTGAAAGGCAAAACGATCGGACTTATTTTTGAAAAATCATCCACACGTACGCGTGTATCCTTTGAAGTGGGCATGTTCCAATTGGGTGGACACGCGCTCTTCCTGAGCAAAAATGATATCCAGTTAGGTCGCGGTGAAACAACACATGATACAGCCAAAGTATTGTCCCGTTACCTGGATGGCATCATGATCCGTACCTTTGGACACCATAATGTAACTGAACTGGCAGAGCATGCGGATGTTCCAGTCATTAACGGCCTGAGCGATGCAGCACATCCTTGCCAGGTACTGGCAGACTTCCAAACGGTGCTGGAGCACAAAGGCAAGTTGGCAGGTCTGAAAATGGCCTACATCGGAGATGGCAACAATATGGCGCACTCCCTGATGCTCGGTGCAGCGAAGATGGGGATGCATGTTGCTGTAGCAACGCCAGAAGGCTATGAGCCGGATAGCGCAGTTGTGGAGCAGGCACGCATTATCGCACAGGAGAGCGGTTCTGAAGTGACTGTAACTTACAGTGCACAAGAAGCAGCCAAAGATGCAGATATCGTGTATACGGATGTATGGGCGAGCATGGGCTTTGAGGAAGAGCAGAAGATTCGTGAGCAGGCATTTGCCGCATATCAAGTGGACGAGGAACTGATGAAAGGCGCGAAGCCGGACTACATGTTCTTGCATTGTCTGCCAGCACATCGCGGCGAAGAAGTGAGTGCCGGTGTAATTGATGGACCGAACTCCCTGATCTTTGATCAGGCGGAGAATCGCTTGCATGCACAGAAAGCATTAATGGCTGCGTTAATGAGCGAATAGATGCTGTTTGCCTTTATGGGTTGATTTTAGGCGCAGATTTCGCGATGATAGATTCATCTATAATGTATTTTAAAAAGTTAATTAAACAAGAAGCGTACACAAAAACGGAGAGACAGAAAAAGCCTGAAGAAGCGAAGCGTTCGCCTTTATAACCTAATTTTCTCCTTTTAAAAGGAATTCAAGAAAATTAGGGGATAACAGCGATCAAAAGGTTTTCTGTTGTCGTAGTGATCAGTGTATGAAGGCTCTGTTTAACTTAACTGATCTTGGGGAGGACCATTGAACATGGCTAAGGAAAAAATTGTACTCGCGTATTCAGGCGGGTTGGACACATCTGTAATTTTGAAATGGTTGAAAGAAACGTACGATGCTGAGATTATCGCCTTCACAGCCGATATCGGACAAAAGGATGAATTGGACGGTTTGGAGGAAAAAGCACTAGCAACAGGCGCTTCCAAAGTATACATCGACGATCTGCGCGATGAATTCGCCAAAGATTTCATCTATCCGATGTTCCAGGCAGGTGCCCTCTATGAAGGACAATACCTGCTTGGCACAAGTATCGCTCGTCCACTGATCGCTAAACGCATGGTGGATATCGCTCGTGCAGAAGGCGCTACAGCCATTGCTCACGGCGCTACAGGTAAAGGAAATGACCAAGTTCGCTTTGAGCTGAACGCGGCTGCACTGACACCAGACATTAACGTAATTGCTCCTTGGCGTCTGGAAGAATTCCGTAACCAGTTCCCGGGACGTGCTGAGATGATCGCTTACGCTGAGAAACACGGTATTCCGGTAACCGCATCTGCGGCTAAACCATACTCCACAGACCGTAACTTGCTGCATATCAGCTATGAGAGCGGTGTGCTTGAAGATCCTTGGTTCGATCCAAGCGCGGACGAGAACAAAGACATGTTCTTGCTGAGCAGTGCACCTGAAGATGCACCGGATCAAGCGGAATATGTTGAATTGGAGTTCGAACAAGGTGACTGTGTTGCACTGAACGGTGAGCGCTTGAGCCCGCTGCAAGTGATGGAGCAACTGAATGAACTGGGTGGCAAACATGGTATTGGCCGTGTAGATATGGTCGAAAACCGTTTTGTTGGGATGAAGAGCCGTGGTGTGTACGAAACACCAGGTGGAACAATCCTGTTCACAGCACATCGCAAAATGGAGTCCATCACGATGGACCGTGAAGTGATGAACCTGCGTGATAGCCTGATCACACGTTACAGCACACTGGTATACAACGGTTTCTGGTTCGCACCAGAGCGTCTTGCATTGCAAGCGCTGGTGACTGAAAGCCAAAAAAATGTAACAGGTACCGTTCGTGTGAAATTGTATAAAGGCAACATCATCGGCGCAGGCGTGAAAAGCCCTGTCAGCCTCTACAATCCGGACATCGCTACGATGGAAGCTGATCCAACGCAAGCCTACGATCAAGGTGATGCAACAGGCTTTATCCGCCTGAATGCACTACGTTTGAAAGTAAACTCCGGTGTGGAGCAAAACAAAAACTAATTTCAACCTGCACAATAGAGCTACATCAATATACATGACAAGGCAGGCCGTTCTTGCACATCTGGCAGGAGCGGCTTTGTCCATGAGCGAAAGGGGAGTACTCACCGTGAGCAAGCTGTGGGGAGGACGTTTTACAAAACAAACCAATCATTTGGTTGAGGAATATACGGCATCGATCAATTTTGACAAAGCTTTGGCAGAGGAAGACATTCAGGGCAGTCTGGCCCATGTGACGATGCTGGGCAAATGCGGCATTCTTCCGGCGGAAGATGTAGAGACCATCAAAGAAGGTCTGATCACCGTTTTGCACAAAATCCGTGCAGGTGAAGTGGAATTCTCCGTATCGGACGAAGACATCCACATGAATATTGAGAAAAACCTGATCGAGACGATTGGCCCTGTAGGCGGAAAATTACATACAGGCCGTAGCCGGAATGACCAAGTTGCAACGGATATGCACTTGTACCTGCGCGAGCGCGTAGTTGGATTTGTGGGCATGCTGCATTCCTTGCAGGAAGCACTGATTGGACAAGCGAAAGATAACCTCGATACGATTGTGCCGGGTTATACGCATCTTCAACGTGCACAGCCAATTTTGTTCGCCCATCACCTGATGGCATATGTATCCATGTTCCAACGGGATGCGGAGCGTCTGATGGACAGCTACAAACGCATTAACATCCTGCCACTGGGCGCAGGTGCTCTTGCAGGCACAACATTCCCGATTGACCGTCATTTTGTGGCGGAACAACTTGGCTTCGATGGCGTTTACGAGAACAGTCTGGACGCAGTAAGCGACCGTGACTTCATCGTTGAGTTCCTGGCGGCAGCTTCGCTGATCATGACTCACTTGTCCCGTCTTAGTGAAGAACTGGTATTGTGGAGCAGCACGGAATTTGGTTTCGTTGAACTGGATGATGCGTTCTGCACAGGCAGCAGCATCATGCCTCAGAAGAAAAACCCGGACGTTCCTGAACTCGTTCGTGGTAAAACAGGACGTGTGTACGGCAACCTGATCGGCTTGCTGACGGTACTGAAATCTCTTCCACTGGCATACAACAAAGACATGCAGGAAGACAAAGAAGGCATGTTCGACACGGTAGCAACGCTGGAGGGTGCACTGCAACTGTTTGCTCCAATGATCGCAACAATGACAGTGAACAAGGCTCGGATGCGTCAAGCGGTCAATCAGGATTTCTCCAACGCTACAGATATTGCTGACTTCCTCGTGGGCGAAGGCTTGCCTTTCCGTCAGGCGCATGAAGTGATTGGTAAAACGGTACTGTACTGCATCCAGAACAGCAAGTATTTGCTGGATCTGACGATTGATGAATTCCGTCAGTTCTCACCATTGTTTGATGACCGGATCTATGGCGTGCTTCAACCTGAAGCGGTAGTGAACGCTCGTAATGTTTACGGCGGAACTGCTTCGGGTCAAGTCGCTGAAGCCATTGGACGCAGCGAGAAGGTACTGGAGATTACCGAGCAATGGATTACGAACCGCGGTTAATATCACCGCTACTGTAAGGTACCCTTACAGATACAGCAGTTCAACAAAGAAGCAGGCCAGAGAACTTTGTTCTCAACGGCCTGCTTCTTTGTGTTTTACAGCGATGTGCTCTAGATATATTGAACCCAACCGCGAACGGAAGGTAGTTTATCTACTATCGGGAGTACCAGTTTAGTTACCCGCGCTAGCTCCATTGCAACTCTCCACTAGTCCCGTTTGGGCAAAGGCAACCATTTCAATACATCCTGGATTTTGGCATCCCAGTAGCCCCACTCATGTTCACCAGGCCCTTCCTCGTATGTCAATTCGAAGTTCGTTTGTTCACAGGCATGCCGGAAGGTTTGATTATCCTCATACAGGAAATCTTCCGTTCCGCAGCATTGGTAGAGCAAAGGTCGAGGACTTTCGCTAGATTGATTTTCTTTTAACAGATGAATCAGATCGTTCTCAGTGCCTGCCACCTCTGGTCCGAAAATACGCTGTAATTCCGTCTGTTGCAATGCTGAGGATGCTTTTCTATCCATATGTGCAGACATATCGAGTGCTCCAGACAAACTGGCAGCTGCAGCATATTGATCCGGTTTACGAAGGGCCAGCTTGAACGCCCCATAGCCACCCATGGATAATCCGGCAACGAAATTGTCCTCCCGTTGATCTGACAGTGGGAAGAAAGAACGAGCAAGTGCCGGGAGTTCTTCACTGATAAAGCTCCAATAACGTCCGCCTTCTACCATATCTGTATAGAAGCTGCGGTGAACCTGTGGCATAACAACAGCGATCCCGAGGTTAGCTACATAACGTTCGATGGAAGTCCGGCGCAGCCAGATGGAATCATCGTCAGACAGACCGTGCAGCAGGTACAGGGTTGGGTGTAGTCCATTGCCAGTCACATTCTCCATACCGATCTGATTGTGGGTTTGTTGCGGCAGAATGACATGCATGCTCGTGCTCAATCCAAGCGTATCCGAGTAAAAATCACATTTAATAAGTGCCATAAGTATAAGAAACCCCTTTCATACTTTTATATTTAACAGGTTATACGCAATGCTCATCGAATGCAATAACAAACGTTTTACAACGTAACAATGTTATGTTACACTGATTTCAATGTAAAGGGGGACCATATATGACGGATGATTTGATCTCCAAGAAAGAGTTGTTGGACCTGACAGGAATCTCATACGGCCAGTTGTACCGCTGGAAGCGGAAAAATCTCATTCCGGAGGAATGGTTCATTCGGAAGTCGTCCTACACCGGACAAGAGACCTTTTTTCCAAAACAACAGATTTTACTACGCATTGACAAGATTCTCAATATGAAAGACGGATTATCGCTGGATGAGCTGGCAGACGTGTTCTCGCCTACGTTGGGTGAAGTGGAGATGTCTGCGCAACAACTGTTAGAGCGAAACATTGTTTCACAAATATCACTGGATTTGTTGCAGGAAGCAGGCCGGGAACAACCGTTATATGCGTTGGAACAGATAATGATGCTCTATGTCCTTGATAAGTTGTTAATGAGCGGAGATATTACGCGGCAAGAGGGCGCGTTGCTGATCGATGTGATGTCTGAACATTATTATCGTTTCACAGGCAAACCTAGCGAACTGGTGCTTACTCGTAAAATGGGTGTCCCATCATTCATGCTGGTGACAGCAGGAACGGAGTTTTATTTTGACAATGGTGTGAAGGTGGTTCTTAGGCAGCCCATGGGAACATTTATGGAAGAATTAAAACTCAAATTGGGATAAGGAGAGGATCATCTATGGAAGAGCGGAATAAGCGGAATGATCTGAATGTGGCGGGCATAAGTCAAACGGCAGGCGGGGAGTTTCACCGTGTATCTATTGATGGCATGGCTAAGGTGAACGGTAATCTAGACTGCACCTCTATGGAAGTGAATGGAACATTGAAGATGCACGGCGCTTTGAGCTCTGAGAGTACAACAATTAACGGTATGTGCACGTTGAATGGCCCTTTGAGCAGTTCTCGTGTTCGTGTGGATGGCATGACGACAATTAACGGAAATCTTAATAGCCCTGAGCTTGAAGTGAACGGGAAGTGTACCGTACGCGGAAGAGTGGACGGGGAACGAATTGATATTGGCGGTGTGATCGATATTGAAGGGGATGTGCAATGTGAGTCCCTGAATGTGCAGGGCAATATTAAGATTAGCGGATTTCTGAATGCAGGAACGGTGGAGATCAGGCTGCACACCTCTTCTTCGGCCAAAGAGATTGGCGGAGAGCGGATTGATATTCGTCGCAAGGAACAACAGAATGGCTTTTGGAAAAGTATTGGTCTCGGCGGTACCCCTTCATTTAAGACTTCCTTAATTGAGGGCGATGAGATTGTACTGGAAGATACCGAAGCTGATATTGTGCGGGGAAGTAACATTCATATTGGTCGTGGCTGTAACATCAGGCTGGTCGAGTATTCAGGTGAACTTGAGGTTGATCAGGATGCCAAAGTAGGAAGCAGTAAGCAAATTTAAAGTTTGGATATGGAGAGAAAGGGAGGGGATCGACATGAGTAACAATCCTGGGCGTTCATTGGACAAAAAAATGGATATCAGCATCGTTGGTGATGGCAGCTCTTCTGGTGGCGTGTACGGCAAGATCAAGGTCGTAGGGGACGCGTCCTTTAACGACAATCTATCTTGTGATCGTTTCAAATGTACGGGTACATCGGTCATATACGGATCGCTTGAATCCACAGAGATTAAAATTACCGGAACCCTTACTCTAACAGAGCGAGAGGCTAGCAACGAGGGTGAGGATGGAATCCAGACATCTGGCCTACATGCCAAAGCTGAGCTTATAAAAGTGGTAGGTGAGCTTCATCTGTCCGGGGATTGTCAGGCGGAAAATATCAAGCTGAACGGACGGTTGACGATAGCGGGGATGCTCAGCGCTGAACACATGACACTCAAAATCATGGGTCCATCCGAGGTCAAGGAAATGGGTGGTTCCATCATCTCGGTGAAGAGTGGCCGGTTGAATGACTTGTTTACGGGGAATAAATCTATCCTCAAAGCACAGATTATCGAAGGTGATGATATTGAATTAGAGAATACAGAGGCCGAGATTGTCCGTGGCGATAAAATAAAAATCGGTCCGGGTTGCCGGATTGGTGCAGTGGAATACCGTTCATCTCTGCAAATTCATCCGCAATCGGAAGTTTTGCTGCAAAGCAATCGGTCCTTGGACTGATTAACGCAGACTTCTTTTCGGATATACTAATGCAGTCATATGAATAGAGCGTGAATGGAGAGATTGAGTACAATGGTTGCACGTAAAAACAGTATTGGATTGGTGCTGGCAGGGTTACTGCTCAGCATACTAATGGCTTCGATGGATAATACCATCGTGGCAACAGCTATGGGGGATATCGTCGGGAAGCTGGGTGGGCTCGACAAGTTCGTCTGGGTTACCTCCGCGTACATGGTGGCTGAGATGGCAGGCATGCCGATCTTCGGTAAGCTATCCGATATGTATGGACGGAAGAAGTTTTTTGTATTTGGTATTATTGTGTTTATGCTTGGTTCAGCGCTGTGCGGAACGGCAACGTCTATTGTGGAATTGACGATGTACAGAGCGATTCAGGGTATTGGTGCGGGTGCACTGGTTCCGATTGCGTTTACGATCATGTTTGATGTCGTTGCACCGGAATCTCGTGGTAAATTGGGTGGGTTGTTTGGAGCGGTCTTCGGCCTGTCTAGTGTATTTGGGCCATTGCTCGGTGCTTACATTACCCAGTATGCGACATGGGAATGGGTATTTTATATCAACCTGCCACTCGGCTTGATTGCATTTGTGTTTATTGCGTTCTTTTATAAAGAATCCCATCAGCATCAATCCCAACAGATCGACTGGCTGGGTGCTGTAACACTGATCGGTGCTGTTGTGTGCCTGATCTTTGGTCTGGAACTGGGAGGCAAAACGTTTGCCTGGGGTTCCTGGCAGATTCTTGGCTTGTTTGCCGGATTTGTATTACTAGCACTGCTGTTCCTGTACGCGGAAACGAAAGCCAAAGAACCAATTATCTCCTTCGGCATGTTCCGCAACCGGGTCTACTGGTCCAGTAACGTCATTGGGATGTTCAGTGGTGCGGCATTCATCACAGCATCCGTGTACATTCCGATCTTCATACAGGGGGTACTCGGTGGTAAAGCGACCAACTCCGGTCTCGTACTGCTGCCCATGATGCTCGGGTCCGTTGTGACGGCTTCCTTGGGCGGGGTGTTGATGACCAAAATCAAGTATCGCAATATTATGATTCCTACGTTGGCTTTGCTTGTTATTGGACTCGGATTGCTGACTACGCTGGATGAGAACTCTTCCCTTTGGACGATACGTATCTACATGGTGATGGTTGGTCTTGGTGTCGGTGCTTCGTTCTCCGTACTTAGCAATGCTGCCATGAACGCGTTTGAACCGCAAAGACGCGGTGCGGCGAGTTCCACGCTTAACTTTTTGCGCTCCCTCGGCATGACGATGGGGATTACGATCTTTGGTATCGTACAGAGCCAGGTATTTACGCGTAAAATGAATGATGCTCTCGCTGGCTCGGCTGGGGAAGCAGCAGGTGGTGCTTCAGCAGGGGGCGTGCCTCAGGGAGTGGATCTGACCGATCCACACGCGTTGCTCTCACCAGAACTTAGACAGGCGATTCCGCCTCAGGTGCTGGATACGATCACACATGCCCTGTCTTCTTCGATCGTGCAGTTATTTGCCTGGGCTGTGATTCCGGCTGCACTAGCGTTGGTCGCTTCCTTCTTCATGGGGAAAGAGAAGATGGTCGTAGGCGAAGAGCAAGGTGAATACACTGGCGGTCACTAAGCCGTTATGTAGTAAACTGTAAGTTACGGTAGTAAAGCTAATCCTAGCTTGATAAAACTCGAATAACTTATCTTGAAAATGTAGAGACACACTTCTCGCTTATCCTCAAAAGGGACGTGAAGTGTGTCTTTTTGTTTTCGTGTGATCCGCTTATGCTTATCCATGAATTACGGCAGGACTTTGTTTGTACTATTCCGTGATCTGTAAGTTGTCGGTTGCTTTGAAAAAATTAAGGCTGTTTCGTATCGCTAATACCATCCTCGACAACAGAAGGTTCTTGTGGATCAGGCAAGCTGCTATGACCTGAGCGGGCAATCAGACGATTCTGAGCTTTGTACGTATCCCGTGTAATCGTTTTGGATTCGACGACTTCGCCGTCCACCCTCTTGGTTCGTACCGTCTCGACAATATATCCCGGCTGTCCGTCTTGCAGCACCTGCTGTGCACCATCAGGCAGTACTGTACTGGACACATATTTCACCGGAACACTTAATGTTTCGATGGTGCGAGATTCAAGGGCATAGCTGACATTCTCCGGGAATGTGCCAAAAAATTTCACCATCAATTGGTGGTTCTTCACCTCTGCATGAATGAGTAAGGATTTTCCTGTATTGTTTTTGAAACGAAAGTTGATAGCTCCCGAGGCAAAGGTGGCATCCAGTCCTTTCGGCAAATATTTGACCGGCAGGGAGTGGTTGCGACGCTCAATAATATCAAGACCCGTCAACAGCGCTGCGTTATACACTGTACTGGATACCTGGCAGATTCCCCCGCCAATTCCGGGGGTCAGTCTTCCATTGACAATGACCGGGGCCTCACGAAAACCATAATCCTTCTCCGCTTTACGGACCACCCTCTCATAATCGAATGTGGCATCCGGTGGCAAAATCATGCCGTTAATCGCTTCCGCTGCTGCGTTGACATTATGTATCCGCCCTTCACTACTATTGCCGAGACCCGTGGAGAACTGGATGATCTTCCGGTCAATGCCTTCCTGGCGCAGGGAATCAAGGGTCACTTCAGGCTTCAGCGTATACAGTGGTACCTGGATCAGCAATGGGGCGGGTTTCTCATCCGGGTTCAGTACACTGAAATCTTGGTGCAGCTTGGTTTGAATGAGACTTGTGAGTGTATCCCAATCAACGCGGCGGACGCCTTTTTCCGGGATATACTGGACTTTGTCACTTGCGGTAATGCGTCGAACGGCGTTCGCAGGTGTACCGAAGGTTTCTTTTTCCCAGGCAGGGTTGAGATGTTCTTGGAGTGATCGTAAGTCGTAACTCATATCCAGAGAGAACTCTTTCGGAAGATGATAACGTGCATAAGCGCGTTCCCATATGCCCCCTTCCTCAAGCTCTTTTATCACGCACTTGAAGCCGTTAACGTTGTAGTTTACACCCACCTGAGCTGCGCTGTACGTCATCGTCTTGGGGTCAGGTTCAGTCAACTCAAGAGTGACAGGCCAGTCCTCGAGCTTTTTGATCTTCTCCTCCAGTTCATGCAGTACATCTTTATGGTTCTTCCCTTCCACTGGCATGCCGCCAACATGAATGTCTTTGGGCAGGGCAGGCTGATTCACGTACATATACAACAATCCATAGGACGCGGAGCCGATCAAGAGGATGGAGAATAGAACAATGACCGTCAAATGTATTTTTTTCATAACCGTACGCTCCTTTATACTTCAGTTGTTCCCGACTTTGTAACACTTTCTATATATATGATCCAATGCAGGAAAACTTTCGGGTACTCAATAGGTAACAAATTTGTTACAATAAACTTCATATGAATCCATGCTTCACCATTGAAACAGGAACGACGTGGATTTTTTCCTGATGAAATTCAGGTCTTTTTAAAGGAAATGCCGGGATTGTGTCGAAATGATAATGGCTAACTATGCGAGCAGGAAGTGATGATGTGATAGAAATGCAGGACGTGTGGAAGACCTACGCCAATGGGACCCACGCATTACAAGGGGTGTCGGTGAAGATCGACCGCAATGAATTTGTCTATATCGTCGGTCCGTCCGGCGCAGGCAAATCGACATTTATGAAATTGATGTACAGAGAAGAAGTTCCGACCAAAGGACAAATATCCATTAACGGATTTAATATTGGTAAGTTGAAGCCAAGAAAGATTCCTTATGTGCGTCGTAACATCGGCGTTGTGTTCCAGGACTTTCGTCTGCTGCCACGGATGACCGCATTTGAGAATGTGGCATTTGCCATGGAAGTTATTGAAGCGCCGAAGCGGCATATCAAGAAACGAGTCATGGAAGTGCTCGACTTGGTGGGTCTGCGCAGCAAGGCGAATCGTGAACCTTCACAGCTCTCAGGTGGGGAACAGCAACGTATTGCGATTGCACGGGCTATCGTCAATAACCCATCGGTTATTATCGCGGATGAGCCTACAGGTAACCTTGATCCGGAGACGTCATGGGGCATTATGCAACTGCTGGATGAGATTAATTTCCGGGGAACAACCATTGTTATGGCGACCCACAACAAAGATATCGTGAATACGATGCGTAAACGGGTAATCGCCATTGAACGTGGACAGATTGTACGGGATCAGATGAGAGGGGAATACGGTTATGAATTTTAGTACTCTCTTGCGCCATCTGCGGGAGGGATTCAAAAACGTATTCCGCAACGGCTGGATGTCTGTGGCCTCCATCATGTCCATCATTGTGTCGCTGTTGATTCTTGGCGTGTTCATGCTGTTGGTGCTCAATGTAAATTCCATGGCGAATCAAGTTGATAGCCAGGTGGAGATCAGCACGTTCCTTGAACTGAATGTGGACGAGAACCTGCGTAACACACTGGAGCAAGAAATCAGCGCGATGCCTGAAGTAAGTGAGATTCGTTTTGTTTCCAAGGAAGAAGGACTCAAGGAGTTCCGTGAACGTCTTGGAGCGAGTGCAGATAACGTGCTTAGCGGTTTCGATGTGGATAACAACCCACTGCCGGAGACCATTGAAGTAGAGGTCATTGAACCGGAAACCGTCACTTTTGTGGCGCAAAAAATCGAAGCCCTGAACGAAAAACACCCGGAGAAGCCGATCATGAAAGTGAACTACGGCAAGGAAACGGTGGAAGTATTGTTCAAATTTACGAAGCTTGTTCGTAATATCGGATTTATTTTTGTCGGGGGACTGGGTCTGATGTCCATGTTTCTGATCTCGAATACGATTCGCGTAACGATTCTGGCCCGTCGCCGGGAGATCGGCATTATGAAGCTGGTTGGCGCAACCAACACCTTTATTCGCTGGCCTTTCTTTATTGAGGGTGCACTTATTGGATTTATTGGCTCGGTCATTACGGTTGGGGTGTTGTTCGTTGGATATAGCCAGTTAATGAACACGATTGGTCAGGATGTCTTCATGCAGATGCTTAACTTGATTCCTCTCGGCGAAATCTGGTTGCTGTTTGGAACACTGTTGATCGGACTCGGTGTGCTGGTAGGTATTTTGGGAAGTACACTTTCCATTCGAAAATCACTCAACGTTTAATCTTGTTTTCAATGATCGAATTGCAGAATATGTCGAAAAGAATGGTAAAGCAGGTTCATTAATGGACGCTGTTTGACGATATGTAGGAAAGACGGAGTCTTTTAAGTTGGAAGAAAGCAAAGAACATGCTGTTCACCACCTGTGCAGGTTGCTTTCTTGTGAAATCATAGGATGGGGGATCATCATTTTGAAAAAAACTGCTTCGCTGCTGGCCCTAACGTTATTGGCCGGTATGACGCTTCAACCTTCTGACGGATATGCCAAGAGTAGCATCAGCGATATTGACCAGCAGATTCAGCAACTGGAGAACAAGGCAGCTACTGCCAAGCAGGAGCAGAAAAAAGCCGCTTCCAACAAAAAGGAAGCTCAGCATTACAAGAACAAAACCAATGCTTATCTGAAGGTTGTCATGGAACAGATCAATGTCGTTAGTGATGAACTCGCCAGTGTATCCTTGCAAATCGAGAACACGGAGGAAGATCTCCGTACAACCAAGAAAGACCTTCAAGCGGCAGAAGAACGTATTGTTGCAAGGGAGAAACTTTTGGAGTCACGCGTGCGTCTGATGTATACGGACGGTGCTGTATCCTATCTGGATGTATTGTTGTCCTCCACCAGCTTCACTGACTTTTTGACCCGTGCGGATTCACTCAAAACAATCGTGGATCAGGATCAGCATCTGCTGGATGAGCACAAAGCGGACAAGCAACTGGTTGTGGACAAAAAGGCAGAACTGGATGTGCAATATGCTGAAGCCAAGAGCCTGTATTCACAGAAGAAACAGCGTAAGTCCCAATTGAATGAAAAAGAAGCGGAAAAGCAAGTGCTTCTCGCTTCATATGATGCTAAGATTGAAGAATCAGAAGAGCTGACACAAGAGCAGGAAGATGTATTGATGCAGATTGCCAGCAAACGTTCAGCACTTCTTCAAGAGAAAAATAAATTGCGTGAACAACAGGCAGCAGCCGCAGCCAAAGCAAAAGCCGCCGCAGCCGCTCGGGCGAAGGCAGCAGCCAAGGCTCCAACTAGAGTCAGCTCGGATAGCAGTAGTGAGCCTACCTATTCGTCCGGTAATGGTATCTTCTCAAGACCGGTATCTGGAGGACGTATTTCTTCTCCATTCGGTCCCCGTACCCATCCAATTACGGGTGTAGTGGGTAAGATGCATGCTGGTGTCGATTTCGCTGTGCCTGTGGGAACCTCTGTACATGCTGCCTCCGGCGGAATTGTAATCATGGCTGAATGGTATAGTGGTTATGGCTATACGGTTATTGTGGATCATGGTGGCGGACTATGGACGTTATATGGTCACTTGCGCGAAGGTGGATTTAAAGTCAGCAAGGGGGACACCGTGAGCAAAGGTGATACCATTGCTGAATCAGGAAATACAGGAAACTCTACTGGACCTCACTTACACTTTGAAGTACGAGATAATGGTACAGCAGTCAATCCAATGAACTATTTGTAATTTCCTCATCCACAGACCGAATGGAAAAAACATATTCCGTACAAGCTAGACATATACTAAGCTGGCATGTTCAGGGAATAGATTCTGGCAATCATGGAATCTGACACGCTTCAAAACTAAAGGCGGTGACAAACGGATGATGAAAAAAAGATCGGCGCTACTGCTTGTCATTGTGGGTCTGCTTGGCGGTAGTTTACTAACCCTGGTATTAATGACTTATCCGGGAATAGCGAGCCAGGCCACACCGGGCGAAGGTTTGCTGGCCAGTGTAACCGGCAATACGCAGCAGAAGAACGATTTGAAGAAGATTGAAACCGCAATGGATTTGATCTCAAGCAACTATTATAAAGATGTGGATCAGACCAAATTGATTGACGGTGCGATCAACGGCATGATGGAATCCCTTGGTGATCCGTACTCCAACTATATGGGGCAGGAAACAGCTGCTCAGTTTGAAGAGTCGATCGAAGGTTCATTTACCGGTATTGGTGCAGAGGTATCCTCACAGGATGGAAACGTGGTTGTAGTTTCCCCGATCAAAGGATCACCTGCCGAGAAAGCGGGTATTCGTGCGAAAGACATGATTATGTCTGTAAACGGAGAATCCCTGCAGGGATTGGAACTGAACAAGGCTGTTAACAAAATCAGAGGCCCTAAAGGCAGTGAAGCGAAGGTACAGGTTAAACGTGCCGGATCTTCCGAACTGATTGAATTTGTTATTGTACGGGATGACATTGATTTGGAGACCGTATATGCTCACATGGAGGACGGCGGCATTGGTGTTATTGCCATTACCCAATTCTCTCTTAATACAGGTGATCGCTTCAAGGAAGAATTGGCGAAGCTTGAGAAGCAGAACATGAAAGGCCTAGTCATCGACGTACGGAATGACCCAGGTGGTGTACTGCAAGTCGTCATTGATATTGCTGAACAATTTGTTCCTAAAGGCAAGGTTATTGTGCAAGTCGAAGACAAGAACGGCAAAAAGGAACAAAGTAAATCCAATGGATCAGCGAAAGCTTATCCAGTCACAGTCCTGATGAACAAAGGCAGTGCGAGTGCGTCGGAGATTTTGGCCGGTGCATTACAACAGTCAGCAGGTGCTAAGTTGATCGGTGAAAACTCCTTTGGTAAAGGAACCGTACAGACGAGTTATGACAAACAAATGGGTGATGGCAGCTTGCTGAAGATCACCATTGCCAAGTGGCTCACTCCGAATGGGGACTGGATTCATGAAAAAGGGATCAAACCGGATATTGCGGTAGACCAACCGGATTATTTCTCGGTGGCACCGATTAACAAAGAGAAGTTACCACTGAAATATGACAGCAATAGCACGGATGTGAAAAGTGCGCAGACGATGCTGAGAGGACTCGATTTCAAACCGGATCGTGTGGACGGATACTACGACCAGAAGACAGAAGAAGCGGTCAAGGCATTCCAGCAGCAAAAAGGCATGCAGGCTACAGGCCAGATTGACGAGAAAACCGCTGAATCACTGGAAGCGGCTCTGATTGAACGCATTGCCAATCCTCAATATGATGCACAGCTGAAACGCGCGATCGAAAATGTCTCAAAGGATATTTCGTCCGCAGTGTCGAAGCCATAAAGAAGGCTGATTTTCAGCCTTCTTTTTTTCTGAACCGGCTGAAGGAGAGGGGTGACCGACCACAATGGAATGGGTATGGCCGTGGTTAACTACATTAGGGGAAGCTTTGTTGCAGTTGTTTATTCAGCCGTTTTATTATATTGCGGTGATCCTGATTGCGCTGATCTATCATCGTCAGTTACTACAGGAGCGTAAATTGTTTCATGTCCGTTTGCAAAGCTCGATAACACAGACGATTCGTGCAGTGCTCGGAGGCATACTCATCGGTACCATTGTCTCAATCGTGTCCCTATTTCTCGGTGCACATCTTACGCTGGGAAGTCTCATATGTATATGGGCTGCAACGTTAGTTCTATCCTTGTTCCGTATCCGATATCTGTGCTTTGCCTACGCGGCCGGGTTGCTGGGTGTGTTGCAATTTGGTTTGAATCTGGCCTCAGGCTGGCAACCATCGGGTTGGATGGGCAGTATTACGGAGACTCTACGTACCTTGGATATGCCTGCACTGCTTGTTCTGGCGGCCCTCCTACATATGGGTGAAGCCCTGCTGGTACGTATGCAGGGAGTATCGATGGCATCACCGCTTCTCTTCGAGGGAAAACGCGGGAAACTGGTTGGTGGATATCAACTCCAACAGTTCTGGGCCATTCCCCTACTGATTCTTGTTCCCGTCACAGGAGGTGGCGCGGAGCTGGCATGGAATCCACTTATGAATGCAGGACATAGTTATATGCTGGTTGCGTTGCCCATCATGCTCGGGTTTGGTGAGATAACGCAGAGTATGCTTCCTGGACAGAAGGTGCAGATCACATCCAAGCGTTTGATGATCTATGGGACAACCTTGCTCGTGTTCAGTTTGCTTGCTTCTTGGTGGTCTCCACTCATGGTGGTTGCTGCATTGATTGCATTTATTGGACATGAATTTTTGTTATGGTACAGCGCGTTTGAAGAGCAAAATCGCAGTCCGGTATTTGTTCATCCGCAGCATGGGTTGAAGGTATTGGCTGTTATTCCGGAGAGTCCTGCTGCAGATTTGGGGATTGAAGCAGGAGAGACGTTGTACAAGGTGAATGGTAAGTTGGTACATTCACCGGAAGAGTTGCATCGTGCTCTGCGGATGAACCCTGCTTTTTGCAAGCTTGAGGTGCGAAATCACCAGGGAGAAAGCAAGTTCATGCAACGGGCGATCTATGAAGGGGAGCATCATCAGCTTGGGATCATTATGGCACCGGACAATCACGAGGTATGGGCGATTCGATTACGTCCACTGACGCTGTTCCATATTGTTAACCTCAAATTGTTTGCCCGCCTGAAGAAACCACATAAGGATGAAGCTCCACTGGCATTGCCGCCTGCCCCTGTGGTCAGTGACAATGGTTCTGTAGAGATGTAAATAGGCATAAGTGATGAAGTGGTTTGCATAAATCAAGCAATGAAAAAGGTATTTCCTAACGCCGTCGCAGGCAAGGGAAATACCTTTTTGTTATTTTTTTAACATAAAGATGGCGATTTGGGTCCGATCACGCAAGCTCAGCTTGCCGAGAATATCCGTGACGTAGTTTTTGACCGTGCCTTCACTGAGGAACAGTTTGGCGGCAATTTCCTTATTGGATAGCCCCTCCGATATGGCTTCGGCAACCGCCAGCTCCATACGTGTCAGTCCATAGGCTTCGATTGGATTCTGTGTCAGGGGAGTCGTAGCAGGACGAAGAAGTCCTGTTAGCTTGCGGGCAATATCCGGATGAATTAACATATCACCGTTATGTACGGTCTTGATGCCTTGAATAATCCGCTCGGGTGGAACATTTTTGAGCAAATAACCGCTTGCTCCATTCTGTAATGCCTGAATAATATACTCATCGTCGTCAAAAGTAGTTAGCATGAGCACCTGGATTTCAGGAAAACGTGACTTGATGCGTTTGGTACCTTCAACTCCGTCACATTCCGGCATCCGAATATCCATTAAGACCACGTCCGCAGGAGTCCCTGTCTCAAGCAATTCCAACGCTTCCTGCCCGTTTGAAGCCGTGCCTGTAACAATAATGCCGGAGCCCAGTCCGAGCAACACTTTAAGGCTTTCGCGAATGAAGTAGTCGTCGTCGGCAAGAATTAGCCGAATAAGTGGGGGCTGAGCTGAATCATTCTTGTTGTTCATATCATTCTGTTCGGACATGAGAACATTCACTTCCTTTTTCAGAGTATATCCATCTGGTTCGTTAATGGAATGCGTGTAATCACTGTATACGGATAAGCCGATTGAATCTCCAGGACTCCTCCCACCATTTGTGTGCGCAGAAGCATACCTTCCTGTCCTATGCCATTTCGCTTGGAAGAATGAGGATTGATTTTGCCATCATTACTTACACTCATACAGACTTCCTGATCACCGAATACCAGCTCTACTGTGATTGAAGAAGCATTTCCGTGTCGCAGGGCATTGGTCAGGGATTCTTTGGCATTTTTGTATAAAACAATCTGTATGCTGGGATACAGCACATGGGATGAGCCATGAACTTTATAATTTGTCTTCACGCCGGTATCTCTACCCACTTCCTCTAGGAGACGATCCAGGGCGTAGGCTTCGGATGCATAGGAATTAGGTTGCAGTTTGTGCAATGTGCTGCGCATGTCATCCATACTATCGGCCAATTGATCGCGAATCTGTCTCACCATTTCCGTTCCTTGTTCCATATTCAAGGGGATGGTCAGCAGTGCGGCTTCCGACATCATTTTAGTGCGAATCAGTCGATGCCCGATATCGTCATGAAGCTGTCTTGAGATACGGGTACGTTCCTCTGCCTGAGCCACTCCTTCAAGTTGCTTTGTAAATAACAGCAGCTGCGCACGAGTTTCTTGTAGCTCGTAATGTTTGCTGCGAAGTTCGTCATAGACTTGTTCCAGTTGTCCGCGGCTGCTCGCCGTTCTTGATCCCTGCCAGGCCAGAGCCGCTGTGATGAGCAGAAGCAGGTTGCCAAGAACCATCGCAGTTGTCTCTGCGGAGAGTAATGTAGGGGCGGTTGTATTTAGTGTGGTTAACCCTGGTTGAGGTGCCTGTGGGTCAGAATAATGCCAATGCAATGCGATATTGCTTACCACAAGCTGACTTCCAAACATCAGCCACCGCTGGCTCCCCTCCAGTCTGTACATATACACGTAAAGCACGGATAGAGAAAGGAATAACATGAATGGTCCATACGAAGCAATCAGCCAACAGCTCCAGAGTATTTCCGCCAGAAGCAACAGCCACTGCTGTGCACTTGAACGGGTGAAATCTTTCCACACGGAGAGCCCAAGCGCGATGATGATATACAGGGTGTAGACGGCTTCGTTTTCCAAGGGTAGCATCAACAGGTACAGCACTGCTGGAAAGATAATTAATCCGTATTGCAGAAACCGCATCGGCATATGGTTGTGACATCCTTTATATAAAAGTGGAGTAGAAAATCTCTCGGTAATGCGCCCTTGATTATACCATAAGCAGCATTCGAATCAGGAGATGACTTAAGTCACCTTCCATTCATGACTTTTTGTACCTTCGCTACAGATTGCGATCCGTTACAATAAAATTATGAAATCCAGCGGCGGAAGTCGAACCGGAAAAGGGGCGTAAAAGGGATGGGTATACTTGAAGTGGATCATGTAGTAAAACGATACGGCAGCAGGCTGTCCGTGGATCATTTGAACCTTAGTGTTGGCAAAGGCGAAATTTTTGGATTACTCGGTCCCAATGGAGCAGGGAAAAGTACCACCATCAGCATGATTGCAGGGCTCCTGAGTATGGATCAGGGTGAAATCAGATTAGACGGGATATCGGTCAAGGAGCGACCGCTTGAAGTAAAGCGCAAGATCGGACTGGTTCCGCAGGATCTGGCGTTATACGAAACGATGACGGCTGCGGAGAATGTGACTTTTTTTGCCCGACTGTACGGACTGCGTGGAAAGTTGCTTAAGGAAAGAGTGCAGGAGTCCCTTGAATTTGTAGGGTTACAGGACAAAGCAAAGGACGCCCCCTCGACCTTCTCCGGCGGTATGAAACGCAGGTTAAACATCGCATGTGCGATTACACATCGCCCGGATCTGATTATTATGGATGAACCAACAGTTGGTATTGATCCACAATCTCGGAATCATATTCTTGAATCGGTACGCACACTCAATAAGATGGGTTCAACGATCATATATACAAGTCATTACATGGAGGAAGTGGCGGCGATTAGTCACCGGGTTGCGATTATGGATCAGGGGCGAATTATTGCCTGTGGGACTGAAGCAGAGCTGAGAGAACAGGTAGCATCGGAGGAAAAAGTAGTGCTCTCCACTTCCGGTATCGGTCCCGACGTCGTGGAAGAACTGAAACTTCACCCTCGCGTGCGAATGGTAGACGTTTCAGAGAATACACTGACCATTACGCTGCCTTCAGCACAGCAGGATCTCCAGGATCTGCTCTTCATTTGCAGCAAACATGAAATATCCATTCAGTCGCTCAAGGTGGAAGAGCCGGATCTGGAAACGTTGTTCCTCAATCTGACCGGGCGTACGCTTCGGGATTAGGGGGAGCGAGAGATGAATATATGGCATATTTGCATTTTTGAATTGAGACGTATTCTTAAGATTCGATCTGTAGTGTTGAACCTGTTCATTCTGCCGTTGTTATTGATTTTCATATTGGGCACGGCGCTTTCCAGTACGATGGGTACGGCGGATGATGTTATTCCGGATACTGTACGTGTGGGAATAATCCATATGAATTCCGAATCAGGCGGAGGACCAGATACGCTTAATCAAGCGCTGGATACATTCGTGAACTCTCCAGTGGTAGCGGAGATGGTTAAAGTTCAGAACTTTACAACAGAAGAAGAGGCTGTCCATTCGCTGCGTACCAGCAAGTTGGACTTTGCCGTAATGATTCCTTCGGATTTTGAACAGAACGTGATGATGGGGAAAAAGGCCCGGTTACAGTGGATTCGAGGAAAGGACAACACACTTAATACGTTGGGTGAAACTTTGTTCACACGTTTTACGGATGAATTGAACCGACAGATGGCGATTACCAAAGTGCTCGGTCCGGAAGTGATTGCTGCCATGGCCGCTTATTCGGAGTCTGGTGATGCGAATTCCACCTCCATTGCTGTCATTAATCCCGGTAAGACAGGTACGGCGTATAGTGCCTCCCAATACTATGCAGCATCCATGCTGGCGATGTTCATGTTGTACTCAGGCATGACAACAAGCACCAGCCTTTTTGGAGAGCGTGATAAC
Organism: Paenibacillus sp. LS1; assembly: GCF_026013365.1. Taxonomy (GTDB): domain Bacteria; phylum Bacillota; class Bacilli; order Paenibacillales; family Paenibacillaceae; genus Paenibacillus. The sequence continues at coordinate 32,420 of NZ_JAPDOE010000014.1, read as the reverse complement.
AAAACGTTAATTCGCCTTCAGGCTGCGCCTATAGGCAATGGAGTTATTTTCGCTGGCAAAATTGCAGGCAACAGTCTGCTCGCTTTCTTGCAAGCAACGACGATCATCCTTATGACGTATTGGTTCTATGGTGTGGATTGGGGAACACATCCTTGGTATATCGTGCTAACTTGTGTCTTCATCACATTGGCATCCATGACCCTTGGCGTAATCGTGGCATTGGTATGCAAAAGTACGGCATCAGCCAGTGCAACGATACAAGGTATCATCGTTATTATGACATTCATCAGCGGTGGATTCATGCCCATTCCGATTGATTTTGTACAACGGATTAGCGGATTTACGGTTAATCACTGGGCGCTCCAGAGTTTTCTGAGAATGATGCTGGATGCACCTGTAGGAGAGATTGTGTACAGCATTCTAATGTTAGGCGTGGTATGCGTTGTATTGTTGTTCATCTCAGGATTGATCTATAGAAAGGCAGGATACCGATATGAATAGTCTACACATCGCCTGGTTGATGATCAGACGTACACTTGGTCGTAAAATGGGCTTCATTACGTTTCTGCTTCTGCCTTGCCTGGTGGTTACGGGAGCGGTTGCCCTTTTTGGGAGTGAGCAGAGTACACGGACTGTCATTATCTACGTCAATGAGGATACAGGGGTAGCAGGGACATGGATGATTAATGAACTTGCTGGCAAAGAGGAGTATCTGCTCAAGCCAATGAACAATGAAGCAGAAGTGAAGGAAGCTATTGCTCAGCAAAAAGGAAGTTCTGGCATCATCATTCCTGCACATTATACGGAGGATCTCCTACAAGGTGAGGCAATCGAGATCCAACTGGTGGAACTGCGTATAAGTGAAGATTCCTATACCCTACGAGCGGCGGTTGAAGGTTTGACGAGCGGATTGCAACAATCTGCTTCAGCTGTTATGTTGGCCGCGGGTCGTGTCTCAAGTGAGAATGACATAGCGGTGAAGATACAGAAGCCGTTTGAACAGCTTCTACAGGAGATAGGAAAACATCAGGTTGCTGGTGAAGTCACCGATCTGCAGATCTATTCCAAGCCAGGCCTGAACAATGTGACTGGATTTACAATCATGTTTATGATGGGTCTGCTGACCAGTGCAGTAGCTGTGATTATGGAGGATCGCAGGAAACGCACGATGGCCAGAGTGTATACGGCACCCGTACGCGCATATGAGATTGCGCTTGGCAATTTCTTGGGCAGCTTTGTCATTGGTATGATTCAGATTGTTATGGTTTTGGGAGTCAGTAGGTGGCTGCTGCATTATGATGCGGGTATTCCTTTTGGAATTCATTTCATGATCTTGGCGGCATTCATGCTGGTCTCGATGGGGATTGCGAGTACTGTTGCAGGATTAATCCGTAATCCCAAAAATGCGAATATGCTGAATTCACTCGTCATTATGCCAACTTGTATGATAGGTGGTTGTTTCTGGCCGATCTCGTTGATGCCTGATTATATGCAGAAGCTCGCCAACTTTGTTCCACAGAAATGGGCGATTCAGGCGGTGGAAACGATCTCCGCTGGCGGTACGTTATCGGATATTACACTACCACTATTGATTTTGTTCGGAATGGCTGCCATTTTGTTGACGGTTGGTTCTGCAATTTTGCGTCCCAGTCAGCCGGGTGTGGATGCATAAGGTAATACGACATAAAAGAAAGCACGCTCTGCTGAATTGAATTCAGTTAGAGCGTGCTCTTTTTGCTTATAAGTAATGATGCATTATGCGAGATAATGTTGATTAAGGTTGGAGCTGACGTAAGACAGTAATTTCCACTCGACGGTTCTTTTGTCTGCCAGCCGGTGTGGTGTTGTCACCCGTTGGGCGAGTATCCGCATACCCGGCATATTGGAAGCCGTCAGGGTTGAGCTTCTCTGTATCCAGAAAGAATCGCAATACAGATAGTGCGCGTTCCCCGGAAAGCTGCCAGTTATCGGTATAGGCGGAGTTTGCCCCCACAGGAACATTATCGGTGTGACCCTCAATGCTGACAACGGTATTCAGATCACGGAACAGGCTGGCAAGCTTACTAAGTGTTGGTGCTGCACCATCCTTTAGAGCGGCCTGTCCCTGGTCAAAAAGGAAACGGTCACTTAGGGTAATGGAGAGGCCCTGTGGCTTATCCGCAACAAAAATCTGATTTTCCAGTTTATTATCCTCAATATATTGGGTAATCACATTGAACAGATTTTGCAGTTCCTGTTCCTGTGATCTGAATTGCTCTTCCCGCTCTGTGAGAGGCTTGTCGTCATCTTCTGGCGTGGCAGTCCCGGAATCGGAAGGCGTTCCTTCACCCTGAACCTCGGATGGTGGGGTCTCTGTAATCGTCTGTCCGGGTTTCTCACCGAGTCCTTCACCAAGCTCAAGTACAGAGTCGGACGCGTTGAATGTATTTTGTAAGGATTGAGTAACGACGTCATATTTACCGGAATCCAGATTGCTCATGGCGTACATGATGACAAAAAAGATCAAAAGCAGGGTGATGAGATCGGCATAAGTAATCATCCAGCGATCCCGATGATCAACAGTTGCACGTTTTCCGCGACGTTTACTGCGCCGACTCATCCAATCCCTCCTTTGCTAGGGGGCGTATATGCTCACGATGCGTGAGGGTGAAGGACTCCAGTCTTTTGCGTACAAGCTGGGGATTCTCACCGTTCTGAATGGCAAGTACACCTTCGAGAAGCATTTCCATGGTCTGAACTTCGTCAGCACCTCTGGATTTGATCTTGGAGGCAATGGGCAAAAAGATAAGGTTGGCACTGGCGACCCCATACAGGGTTGCGGTAAAGGCAACAGCAATAGCAGGTCCGAGTCCTGTGGGATCGGTCAAACTGCCGAGTACCTGAATAAGTCCCATCACAGTTCCGATGATCCCCATGGTTGGAGCGTACCCACCAGCGGATTCAAATATTTTGGCATATCCCTCATGTTTTTGTTCAATCGAGTCAATTTCCATCTCCAGGATCTGGCGAACCACATCCTGATCGGTACCATCGACAACCATCTGAATACCATCTTGCAAAAATGGATGCGGATGATCCATAACCTTACGTTCCAATGCAAGCACACCTGAGCGGCGTGCGATTGAAGACATCTCGACCAGTTCTTCGACCCACAAGCCTGATTCATTATTGTTACGTCCAAAAGCCATACGCAGGGCAGCTGGAATCGTACGCAGGCGATGTGCTGGGAAACTGGCAACCACAGCAGCTATTGTTCCACCGAATACAATTAAAGCAGCCGTCTTTTGCAGGAGACCCGATAATTGGCCGCCTTCCCACAAAAAACCGCTAATGACTGCGGCAATTCCGGCAATAATACCGATAAGTGTCGCAATATCCATAAATTAACTCACTCCTATCTTCATTTCACGTTTGCATCACTAAAACGAACGAGGTATAATTAAACGGGAACAAATATTCCTATTACTATAAGTTTTCCCATATGAAAATTCGGGGAACTTCGACAATATATAGTGACTATTATTTTAGACGATAGGGTGAGATACGGCAATGAGCGATATTATAATGAGCGACAAAACGTTCGAAATCGAGTCAGAGTTTTCTCCCCAAGGTGATCAGCCTGCAGCCATTAAAGAATTGGTGAAGGGTGTTCAGGAGGGGAAAAGGTATCAGACACTGCTGGGCGCAACCGGTACGGGTAAGACGTTTACAATTGCCCAGACGATTGCTCAGCTGCAACGGCCGACGCTGATTATTGCGCACAACAAGACGCTGGCAGCGCAGCTTGCAAGTGAGTTCAAAGATTTTTTCCCTAATAACATGGTTGAGTATTTCGTCAGTTATTACGATTATTTTCAGCCAGAAGCATATATCCCGTCCTCCGATACGTATATCGAGAAGGATTCCAGTATTAATGAAGAGATCGACAAACTGCGGCATGCAGCGACAAGTTCGTTGTTTGAGCGCAGGGATGTCATTATTGTAGCGAGTGTGTCCTGTATTTATGGTTTGGGTTCACCTCACTCATATTCCAGCATGTTGCTGTCGCTCCGGGTAGGTATGGAGAAACCACGTAATCAGATCTTATCCCGACTGGTAGAGATCCAGTATCAACGGAATGATATTAACTTTGTACGGGGGACATTCCGTGTCCGTGGGGATGTTGTAGAGATCTTCCCTGCCTCCAAGGGCGAACACGCGATTCGGGTTGAATTGTTCGGTGATGAGATCGAGAAAATTACGGAGATTGACGTGTTAACCGGTGAACTGATTGGCGAACGTGAACATATTGCCATCTTCCCGGCGTCTCACTTTGTAACGCAAGAAGAGACGATGAAGGTTGCGCTGGTTAACATTGAGCGTGAACTGGAAGAGCGTCTTGAAGCGTTGCGTGAACAGGGGAAATTGCTGGAGGCTCAGCGACTGGAGCAGCGCACACGGTACGATATCGAGATGATGAAGGAAGTTGGATTCTGTTCAGGGATCGAGAACTATTCAGGACCTCTGACTTTCCGTGAACGTGGCGATACGCCATACACACTGATGGATTACTTCCCGGATGACATGTTGATCGTGGTTGATGAGTCCCATGTGACCCTGCCACAGATCCGTGCGATGTACAATGGTGACCAAGCGCGGAAGACGGTATTGGTTGAGCATGGATTCCGTTTGCCGTCAGCATTGGATAATCGTCCACTCAAATTCGACGAGTTCGAAGGCAAGATGGATCAGATTATCTATGTATCGGCCACACCGGGTCCTTATGAGATTGAGCATACGGATACGATGGTGCAACAGATTATTCGTCCAACCGGACTGCTTGATCCAATTATCGAACTGCGTCCAACGAAGGGACAGATCGATGACTTGATCGGTGAGATTAATGATCGGATTGCCAAAGACGAGCGTGTGTTGATTACAACATTAACGAAGAAGATGTCTGAGGACCTGACGGATTATCTGAAAGAAATTGGAATCAAGGTACGTTACCTGCATTCCGAGATTAAAACGTTGGAACGGATGGCGATTTTACGTGATTTAAGGTTGGGCGTTTTCCATGTGCTAATCGGAATCAACTTGCTCCGGGAAGGTCTGGATCTGCCCGAAGTATCCTTGGTAGCCATATTGGATGCCGATAAAGAAGGATTCCTGCGTTCCGAGCGTTCACTAATCCAAACGATTGGTCGTGCAGCACGGAACAGCGAGGGTCGCGTTATTCTATACGGTGATAAAGTAACCGATTCGATGGACAAGGCGATTAAGGAAACCGAACGCCGTCGTGAGATTCAGATCGAGTACAACGAGAAGCATGGAATTACACCACAGACGATTCGCAAAAAAGTGCGTGATGTGATTGAGGCAACCAAAGTTGCCGAATCCAAGAAAGACTATCTCACAGGCGCAGCCGAGAAGATGTCGAAGAAGGATCGCCAGGCGCTTATTCAGCGCCTAGAGGTAGAGATGAAAGATGCAGCCAAAAACCTGCAGTTTGAACGTGCTGCCGAGCTTCGCGATGCGTTGCTGGAACTTCGCGCTGAATAAGGTACAGCTCTTTCATATGCTCCATAAAAGAGAGATCTGTAACAAGAGAACGGCCAATTGGCCGTTCTCTTGTTGAGTAAGGAAATCATCTATATCTACCGATAATAAGAGATGTTGAAATCTTGGAATCAGGTCTATACTGATAGAAAAGTTGAAATTGGTTAAAAGGTTTATAGGAAAGCAATTGGGAGTCGTGTCCCCCTGGGAGTCGAGAGCGCCTCGGTGTTGACCTTGGAGCCGAGCCAAAGGCAATGGCGACCTGTCGCGAACGTGGCGAAGCCGAGAGCGTCCGGGTGTTGAACTTTGGAGCCGAGCCGAAGGCAATGGCGACTTGTCGCGATCAAGGCGAAGCCGAGAGCGTCACCTCGCAGTAGAGCGGCCACATAAGGTTCCGGCAATGAGCGGGAACCTTATGTGGAGCCGCGGGCACACGACCACCCTTCACATAGCAAGACCCGACCCCTCACCGTTGCACCGCTTGTTTCGGGTGTCCAGAGGGCTGCGCCCTCTGGGGCCCTCCCTTGGAAGGGAGGGTTTGGGAGGGATCGAAAAGTCTTTTAAAAGGTTGGATTAGTAAATTTGAGAGGATGAATTCTATTGGCGAGCGATAACATTGTCATTAAAGGCGCGCGAGCGCATAACCTGAAAAATATCGATATTACCATCCCGCGTGATCGCTTTGTTGTATTGACCGGCTTGAGTGGCTCAGGCAAGTCCTCGCTGGCTTTTGACACCATCTATGCCGAAGGACAGCGACGTTATGTAGAATCATTGTCAGCTTATGCACGACAGTTTTTGGGGCAGATGGAGAAACCGGATGTGGATTCCATCGAAGGATTATCTCCTGCCATTTCAATAGATCAGAAAACAACAAGCCGTAACCCGCGTTCCACGGTGGGAACTGTGACGGAAATCTATGATTACCTGCGTCTGTTATTTGCACGTGTGGGTCATCCGCATTGTCCAGACCACGGCGTTGAGATCAGTTCCCAGACCGTAGAACAAATGGTTGACCGCATTATGCAATATCCAGAGCGTACCCGGTTGCAGATTTTGGCACCTATTATCTCTGGCCGCAAGGGCGAGCACAAAAGTGTATTTGCCGATGTGTCCAAGCAGGGCTTTGTTCGTGTACGGGTGAACGGGGAACTGCGTGACTTGTCAGAAGATATTCAATTGGAGAAAAACAAGAAGCATACGATTGAAGTCGTTGTTGACCGGATCGTTGTTAAAGATGATGTACAGGCGCGTCTGGCCGACTCTATTGAAACAGCACTTAATTTGTCCGGTGGACAACTACTTGTGGACATTATGGGCGAAGAAGAGCTGCGCTTCAGTTCCAACTTTGCCTGCCCGGTGTGCGGATTCAGTATTGAAGAGCTTGCACCGCGGATGTTCTCATTCAACAGTCCTTTCGGGGCTTGCCCGGATTGTGATGGGTTAGGTGTCAAAATGATCGTTGACCCTGACCTGCTCGTACCGGATCGCAGCAAGACGATTGAAGATGGTGCTTTCGATGCTTGGACTGGTGGAACATCAACCTATTATCCGCAGTTCCTGAAGTCAGTATGTGAACACTTCAACATTCCGCAGAATGTGCCTGTCGAAGATCTGCCGGCTGAACAGATGAACAAGTTGTTACAGGGTACAGGTACGGAGAAAATCCGTTTCCGGTATGAAAATGATTTTGGACAACGCAAGGAAGCACTGGTTACCTTTGAAGGTATCGTAAATAATCTGGAGCGTCGTTACCGTGATACGGCATCTGAAGGTATCCGCGAATTCATTGAAGGTTACATGAGTGCGAAGCCTTGTGGTACGTGTAAAGGTCAGCGTCTGAAACGGGAAAGTCTCGCGGTTACGATTAATGATCACAACATGGCGTATGTGACTAGTTTGTCCATTGGTGAAGCTGGCCGATTCTTCGATACATTGGAATTGACGGAGAAAGAGCAGACGATAGCCAAGCTGATTTTGAAAGAGATCAACAGCCGTCTTGGCTTCCTGGTGAACGTAGGTCTGGATTACCTTACACTGAGTCGTGCTGCCGGAACGTTGTCCGGTGGGGAAGCCCAACGGATCAGACTGGCCACACAGATTGGTTCCAGCCTGATGGGTGTACTGTATATTCTGGATGAGCCAAGTATCGGATTGCATCAACGGGATAATGACCGTCTGATTTCAACGCTTGCGCATATGCGGGATATTGGTAACACGTTGATTGTGGTTGAACATGATGAGGATACGATGATGGCTGCCGATTATATTATTGATATTGGTCCTGGTGCAGGTATCCATGGAGGTACCATTATGTCACAGGGTACACCGGAAGAGATCATGAACGATGAGAACTCGTTAACCGGTCAATATCTGAGTGGTCGCAAATTCATTCCTATTCGTGCAGAACGTAGAAGTGTAGGAGACCGCTGGCTGGAAGTACGCGGAGCCAAAGAAAATAACCTAAAGAATCTGAATGTGAAGATTCCTGTGGGTGTGTTTACTGCGGTAACGGGTGTGTCCGGTTCAGGTAAATCCACATTGATCAATGAAATCCTCTACAAAACGCTGGCACGTGATCTGAACCGTGCTCGGGTACGTCCGGGTCAGCATAAAGAGATTCGTGGTCTGGAGCATATCGATAAAGTCATCGATATTGACCAGTCGCCAATCGGGCGGACACCACGTTCCAACCCGGCTACGTACACAGGTGTCTTTGATGATATCCGGGATTTGTTTGCTCAGACGAACGAAGCCAAGGTACGTGGATACAAGAAAGGCCGATTCAGCTTCAACATCAAAGGTGGACGTTGTGAAGCCTGCCGTGGAGACGGCATTATCAAGATCGAGATGCACTTCTTGCCAGACGTTTATGTCCCTTGTGAAGTCTGCAAAGGCAAACGATACAACCGGGAAACGCTTGAAGTGAAATATAAAAACAGAAACATTTCCGATGTGTTGGAAATGACGGTTGAAGATGCAACCCAATTCTTCGAGAACATTCCGAAAATCCATCGCAAAATGCAGACACTGATGGATGTGGGTCTGGGTTATATTAATCTGGGACAACCTGCAACTACATTGTCTGGTGGTGAAGCCCAGCGGGTGAAACTTGCTTCCGAGCTGTATCGCCGCAGTACGGGGAAAACGATCTACATTCTCGATGAGCCGACAACCGGTTTGCATGTCGATGATATCGATCGTTTGCTGAACGTATTGCACCGTCTGGTTGATTCTGGGGAATCAGTGTTAGTAATCGAGCATAACCTGGATGTGATCAAAACGGCAGACTATGTTGTCGATCTGGGTCCAGAAGGCGGTAGCGGTGGAGGAACCATTGTTGCAACTGGAACACCTGAGGATATCATTAAAGTGGAAGCTTCCTATACAGGCAAGTACTTGAAGCCGGTTTTGGAGCGGGATACTGAACGGAGTAAGGCACTGCAATTGGTGGACTAAGTTCTTATAGTCAGAGATTTTTGAACGAAAAATGGTAGTGAACAAGCCCTTCTTTTCGAGAAGTGTGAGACATTGGATTACGATCTGATATGCTCTGCTTTCGAAAGGGAGGGTTTTATTTTTAAATGGGATATGTAGGAGGTTCCCCTGTATTATATTGCTTTAGTGAAAGTGTTTACATATGCATTGCGACGAGCATTACAGGAATATTCGGCCAAATTGGATTTTTTTCATTTTTATGGATGATAGGGCTTGCATTACAAGCAGGGTACAGATAACATAGAGGAAGATATTAGGGTATGCGTTAGCTGTTCAACTATGGTGAGGAGGTCTGTCTATCCATGCTGTTTGCAGAAGCTGCCACGGCGAGTACATCGAATTTTAATGCATTTGATATTTTTGTCATCTTATTCACGATCCTGATTTTCATCGGAGTCGTTCGCCTCCTTCGGGCACCGAAGAAGAATCTGTTTGCGATTGGATTTGCAGTAGTCAGCCTACTGGTATTTCTAATGACAGACTATGCGATGATAACCGGTTGGTTTGCTCAGTAGGAATGCTGTTGAAGCGAATGGAATGTAAGCCAATAGAGGTACAGACGAACACTTTCCAGAGAGACATGGAGGGTGTTTTTTTCATTTAGTTTGAACGATTGAAGAGGATTCTATCTTCTCTACCAAAATAGCGACTTAAAACAATTGTATATCCAGATTCTGTATGATACATTGAGGGATACCGGTATTGCAGATGAGAGAAAGAGAAAATAGATTCAGCGATGAATCCGATGTCGAGTCGCGCAAGAAGGATGTATAGAGAGGGTCAGGTGAGAACATGAGCGTGTTGGGTAAAAAGGGGATAGCCATACTAATGGCTGCTGTACTCTCAATTAGTGTGGCGGCAACGGCTGGTGCGGCTGAATCCAAAGTGGGAATGCAAGCGAAAGTGGTAGAGGGTCAAGTCTATGTGAACACCAAGGATTTAGTTAAGGCATTTGGTGGAAGTGGACAATATGATGCCAAATCCGGAACGTATACGTACAAGGGAAATGAAGCCATTCCCAAAGTGATCGAAAAGGTGTCTCCTTCGGTCGTAGGCATTATTGGGAAATCTACCGAAGTGCAGGAAGGTGCATCATCAGATGACCGCTATAATCTTGCACATGGTACAGGGGTCATCATTCGTTCCAACGGATGGATCGTGACGAATGCCCACGTGGTTGATGGATTAGTGAACCCGGTGGTCGTAACGACGGATGGCAATACATACAAAATTACGAAAACATACAGTGATGCACTAAGTGATCTGGCGCTAATCAAAATCAATGCCAAATCACTTAAACCGGCGAGCTTCGCCAAAGCTTCACAAACCTCTGTTGGTGAGACGGTGATCGCCCTAGGTACGCCAATTTCCTTTTCTTTGCGCAACTCGGCAACGGTAGGGGTAATTAGCGGCTTGAATCGTGGTGTTGAGGCGACCTACCGGTTGATTCAGACTGACACGGCCATTAACCCAGGAAATAGCGGAGGACCGCTGGTCAACCTGAAGGGTGAAGTGGTCGGTATTAATTCCATGAAATTCTCTGCGATCGGCGTAGAAAGCTTGGGATTTTCGATTCCGGTGGATACCGTTCAATATATCATCGATCAGTTTTTTAAATATGGCAAAATAAAACGTGCGAGTCTGGGGCTACAGCTGGAAGAAAGCTGGTCTGCTATTGTGGGCTTGCCTACAGATGATCCATTAACGATTACGGGCGTACTGTCTCCTGAAGCGAAGAAAGCCAAAATCAAAGAGGGCGATGTCATCTATAGTGTGGCTGGCACACGCGTGTCCTCTGTCGTGGATATTAATGAGTTGCTCAAAAAGTATCTGCCTGGGCAAAAGGTAAAGCTGTTGATGCAAACGGATGGTGATATCGTCACCCGTACGCTGGTGCTTGCTGATCGCGCAGACATCCAGGACGAGGAAGATGAAGCGTTCCTTGCAGATGAAGAATAATATAGCCCGGCAATCAACCCGGATGGAGAGAGGACGAAAGAACGGAATGAAAAAGTCATGGATACGTGTGCTGAGCACAGGTGTATTAACCGGGATGCTGACCATTGGTGCGGCACTGCCTGTATGGGCATCCGATCTAACGACGAGTGAACTACGGGTCAAAGCGGGTAGCACGAGCGCATACATTAACGGCGATAAGCAGGCCATAGCCAAACCGTACAAGGTCAAGGGTGTAACGATGGTGCCTGTCGGTGTATTCAAGAAAGCATTTGGCAGTGAAATCCGATTGGAGAAAAATGATGTCGTCAAAATCAAGGAAGGTCCGCACACGGTCACTCTAACGATTGGCAGTACGATTGCTTGGGTGGATGGTGTGAAACATGAGATGGGTGCCGCTCCCAAGATGGTGAATGGCGTACTTATGGTCCCACTTCGTCCAGTAGCTGCTGGAATCGGTGCGACGCTTGCTCCAAGCAGCTCCGGAGAAATGGTGATTCGTCTGTTGCAAACCGATGATTCTGTGGACGATGAGGATGGCAGTCATTTGGACGAAGGCAAAACCAGAATCGGTAACAGCTTTTACGGTTGGTCCATTAACTACCCGGCAGATCTCATGGTCTTCCAGACTGGTGAGCAGGAGCGCATGATGACTTTCGGCGCTGCGGACAACAGTTATTATCTTGAAGTGTATGTCAGTGATCAAGATGTGACTTTGGATTCGGATGATTTGTTGCAGCAACTTGTCCAGGAGGCCAAACAATCGGGAGATACGGTACTGGATCGTGAAGCGGTGTCAAAAGGCAAAACGCCTTATGCACGAATTATTGTGAAAGATGTAGACGGCATGTTGTGGGAGATGCGCCAGTATCTGAGCGAAGGCCGTCAATATGATGTGTACCTTGCGGATTACGAAGCCCTGAATTATAAGGATCTGGGCAAACGTGCGGCGCTGCTCAATTCATTCCAGCCTACCTATGCAGAGTCGGATCGAACGATCAAGGATCTGTCCACCGTAGATAATGGCATGCGCTCCGCGTGGAATGATGACTATGGCATTGAAATGAAGATTCCTGCCGGCTGGTCGATGGACAACAATCAGATGATCTATGAGGCCAAGGATGGAGCGTATCTGCAATGGCGTGTTACTTCGGCGAAGGCAGGTACAACGGTAAAAGATTGGAGCGGCCAACTGGATAAGTGGATGCGTGAGACATTTACACCAGAGAGTTACGAGCCAATTGGTTCATATACGATGGATATCTCGGGAGAGACTGCTGAGGTGAATGAATTCCGTTATAACTTTGGCGGGGGCTGGCAGACCGAGTTCGATGTTCTTTTGCAGAAGAATGGGTATCGATATTATGCAGAGTATACGTTCCCTGAGGAGCAGGTTGCGGATCGGGCATGGTTTGAACGGATTATGAAGAGCGTGGAGATTGATTTTGATACGGTTGCCGATAATTTCGGTCAGCTGGATGAAGATCCGTATTTGACAGACAAAACGAAGACACTCACGCGTACATCCAAACGTTATAAATACAGTGTCGATATTCCGCGGTACTGGACGCCATACAGTGATCGATTCGAATATTCACCTGTGGTGTACACCTTCACGGGCGGAGAATTCTCCATTGCGGCGAGCGAAGACAAGTCGATCGAGATGACGGTCAGTCAACTGAGAGAAGCTTATGCGGAAGCGACCAAAACGCGTAAGAACTTCAAGTTGCTTGGCAATGAGGAGCTGACGTTTGCGGGTGTGCCTGCATTTTCCTTTACGTATCATGAACTGGACAAGGGAGTGCCATATGCGGGTCGCCAGATCGTGTTTGAAAAGGACGGAACAACCTATACGATCACAAGTGGTCTGAATGATGCCAACAAGACAGAAGTTCAGGCGGCCGCCTTGGAAAAAGCAGTGAACTCATTTACTTTTATTAAATAAATGTATCGGAGCCGGAGGGTCAAAAGACCTTTCGGTTTTTTCGCCGTGCTGGAAATGAAATTGGTAAACGGTTTTTTCAGGAAAGCGTAGAAGAGTCGGTGCAGAAGTGGTACACTATACTAGTTCAGGAGTTATGACTGCTGATCTGATGAATATGGATGACTGTAAGCTTGGAGTTCAGGCAATACAGACATAATGTATAGATATAGCAATACAGTGACAATGCAGGTGTACCGGATTAGGTACAGGTTTAGGCTTGGTGACTTCAGGCATTTAAGGATATAGGGATGAAATCCGGCGGATAGCCGGTTATGGGGAGGATCTACATGAAAACAGCAACAATACGAAGAGAAGACGTTGAACTTCTGGCACCCGCTGGTGACTGGGATTGTATGCGTTCGGCGGTAGCCAATGGCGCAGATGCAATTTTCTTCGGAGTCGAAAAGTTTAATGCACGGGCACGGGCGAACAATTTCCGCATGGACGAGCTGCCGGAAATTATGGCGTTTTTGCACAGTTATGGCGTAAAAGGTTTTTTGACCTTTAATATATTGATTTTTGAAAATGAATTGACGGATGCCAAAGAACTGATTGATGCATGTGTCGATGCTGGCGTGGACGCTGTAATTGTTCAGGACTTGGGTTTGGTGAAGATGATCCGCGAGATTTCTCCGGATTTTCCGATTCATGGTTCAACACAGATGACGATTACGTCACCAGAAGCGGTTGAGTTTACGAAGCCGTTTGATATGGAACGTGTCGTTCTGGGACGGGAGAACAACCTGAAGCAGATCCAGAAGATCGGTGAGCAGGCGAAGCTTCCAATGGAAGTATTCGTTCATGGTGCACTGTGTGTGTCCTACTCGGGGCAGTGTCTGACTTCCGAAATGTGGGGAGGACGTTCCGCGAACCGTGGGGAGTGCGCACAAGCTTGTCGTCTTCCATACGACCTGATGGTGGATGGAGTGCACAAGCCGATGGGTGATGTAGCCTATCTGTTGTCTCCGAAGGATCTGGCAGCGATTGATCTGATGCCGGAACTGATCGAAGCAGGAGTAACTTCTTTCAAAATTGAAGGACGTCTCAAAACGCCGGAATACGTAGCAAACGTAGTAAGCAAATATCGTAAAGCGATTGACCGTTATTTTGATGGAGATAACACACCGCCAAGCAAGGAAGAAGTTCGCGAATTACAGCAAAGCTTCTCCCGTGGATTCACGCATGGTTTCCTGAGCGGTACAAACAATAAAGAACTGGTGGATGGAACGTTCCCGAAAAGTCGTGGTGTCTACCTCGGTCGTGTAGATCAAGTGTTGCGCGATGGTGTGGTCCTGAAGCTGGATGCACCTGTGAAACGTGGAGACGGGATCGTATTTGACGCCGGAGACCCGACTCAGAAGGAAGAGGGCGGACGCGTATACGATGTACGTCGCAAAGGCGTAAAACTCGAAGGCGAAGCTGAAGAGGGCTGGATCGTTGACGTTGTGCCAGGCCGCAGTGACGTGGATCTGCGTCGCGTGAAGGTTGGCGACAAAGTGTGGAAAACGAATGACCCGGCGCTGGACAAACGTCTGCGTCAAAGCTTCGAGACTGAGAAGCCGTACCGCGTATTCCCGGTAAAAGTTAAAGTTATCGGCAGCCCGGGGCAGCCGCTCAGCACGTGGTGGACAGACGTGCAGAAGGGCACGACCGTCCGTATTGATTCCGAGATGGAACTGGACATCGCCCAGAAGCGTCCAATGACACATGAATTGCTCGAAGAGCAGTTCGGACGTCTGGGAGGCACAGTATTTCAATTGGAAGGAATGGACGTCAACCTGCACGGTGACGTTATCATCCCAATGCGCGAGTTGAATAACATTCGCCGTCAGGCGGTAGAACAACTCGCGGGCGAGCGTCCTAAACCGCCGGTCTACGTGAAACGGGCGGTAGATGTGTACGGCGATTCGGTTAAACCGGCATCTCCAGTCGCTCGCGGTCAAGCAGAACTGACCGCGCTCTGTCGCAGCCTGCCACAAGTGGAGGCAGCGATTGAAGCAGGAATCGGCATGATCTATGCCGACTTCGAGTTTATCAAGCAGTTCCCGGCAGCCGTGGAAGCTGTACATGCCGCTGGTCGCAAGATCGCGCTGGCAACACCGCGTATTCACATGCCTGGGGAGAACGGATATCACAATAACATCCTGCGTCTGAAGCCGGATGCGGTATTGGTGCGTAATACAGGCGCGCTGTACTTCTACCTTCGTCACCGGATGGAAAACCCGGATGCGAAGCACCCGGAACTGATCGGCGACTTCTCATTGAACATCGCCAATCACAAAGCAGTTGAATTGTTCCTAGAAGCGGGATGTGACTGGATTACGCCATCCTATGACCTGAACATTCAACAAATGGTTGATTTGCTGGGCCACTCCCGTACAAGTCAGACCGAAGTGGTTATTCATCAGCATCTGCCGATGTTCCACACCGAGCACTGTGTGTACTGTACGTTCATGAGTGAAGGAACGGACTTTACGAACTGTGGACGTCCTTGTGAGGAACAGCGTGCATCCCTGCAAGACCGGATCGGCATGTCTCACCCGGTACGTGTGGATGAAGGTTGCCGCAATACGGTATACAATGCCGTGGAACAGTCAGGTGCCGAGTATCTGACTAACTTTATGGATCTGGGTGTATCCCGTTACCGTGTGGAATTCCTGGAAGAGACACCGGAGCAGGTGCGCGAAGTAATTGATCTATACAACCGTGCATTGCGCGGTGAGATCAGTGGTACACAAGTGTGGAAAACACTAAAAGCAACGAACCAACTAGGCGTTACACGTGGTCAATTGGTTAAATAAACGGATTGAATGTTACATCTTCATTTACAAGCAAGTATGAAGCAACCCCAAACTCTGCTTTAAGGAGCTCTTGGGGTTTTTTTACATCATGACACAGGAGGCGAAGAAGCGTGGCGCCATTCACAATCATGGATATCAAATTGCTGTGCGGGGTCACGGCATTCAAGCGTGGAGAAGATTATAACCAATCTGGCAGGGTGACCAATCTGGTGGTCAGTGAAAATCAACTCCATTACGAGGCACAGGTACGTGGATCGGAGCGTTATCAGGTGACGGTGGATGTAGATGGATCGGGTGAGATTGTGGCAGGCTGCAGCTGTCCGGGTGATGGCAGGCATTATGACTATTGTAAACATGTGGCTGCTGTTCTGTTGGCTATTCACGAATGGGGCGAGCAGCAGGAGCGTAATGCCACGCGTGATTCTGGAAAGACATCTCAGTCTTCTACAGGCCAAGGACCTGGTTCCAGCTCAGGTTCCAAGTCCAGGGTAGGGACGCTGGTCGAAGAGAGCATGTGGGAGCGACCCCAGTCTTCTTCACAACAAGAGCAACGTAATGATGCTCCAGAGCGTCCTCCGGTTCACTTTTCCCAGGCAGGTCGTCCAAGCTCAGCTTCGGGGTGGGGGCGTTCTGCAGAAAAACCTTCCTATCGTACGGCGGATCAAATTCTGTCCATGTTTGCCAAGGAACGGAGACCATTGCATGGTAATGACCGTAAATACACCGCTCCTGTCAGCCGATCCTCCTTACGTGAAGAGTTGCAGGTTCAGTTTATATGCAAGCTGATACAAGTTCACAAGGGTGGCGGGAAACTCGCTCTTGAATTGAAAGTGGGTAACAAACGTCTGTATGTGGTGCAGAAAGTGAAACAATTCCTGAACTGCATTGAGAAGGGCGAGCCGATGTCATTTACCAAACTGTTCCACTATGATCCACTGATGCATGTTTTCACTCCGCAGGATCAGGCCATTCTCTCGATGCTTATTCGAATGAGACAGAGTGAGGAGGCATATCGCCAATCTATTTCCGGTTATTTGGGAGTTTCAGATGGACGTGATATTTTAATTGCTCCGCTCGTATGTAAGCCATTGCTGGAATTGCTGCTACAGGCTGACAGCCGGATGGAAGGCACGGGATTTGCCAATGGACCACTCACACTGGGTGAGGGGGTACTTCCTTTATTTTACCGAATTGCCCAGGGAGCGAACGAAGGATATCAACTTGAAATTTCCGGACTGCGTGAGTTGATTCTTCTCCCTGCTTATGATGCTGCCGTAGTGGAAGGGCAGTTGCACATGTTGGAGCCGATGCAGATGCGAAGTCTGGAGGACTTGAGTGCGGCGCTCACTTCATATGGGATCAAGGAAAGCATTGATATTTCGACCCAGCAGGTGGATGAGTTTGTTCAGCATGTCGTGCCAGAACTGCGTACGCTCGGACATCTGTCCATTGATTCACAGGTGCGTGAACAGATCGCGGAACCGGAACTTTCACCGAAGCTGTACATCGACTTCTATCGTGAACGGATCACAGCGCGTCTGGAATTCGACTATGAGGTCATGGTTATTAATCCGCTGGCAGAGTACTTGATAGATGAAGAAGAGAAAAAGGTTATTTTGGTGCGTGACCGATACAAAGAGCGAAATCTGATTGAACGGCTCGATCGTTCTTTCCTGGAACGTGATGGTAGTGTCTGGGCGAGCGAACGGGAAGATGCCATCTATGATGTCATGTATCATCTCTTGCCTGAGCTTGAAAAACAGGTAGACATCTATATGCCAAACGCCGTGAAGGCGATGGTGCAATCCTATCCAACACCGCCGAAAGTACGAGCAGATTTGGGGAGAGGACTGGACTGGCTGGAGATTTCATTCGAGATGGAAGGTGTGGACGAGCAGGAGCTTCAGGAACTCATGCGCCGCATTGTGGAAAAGAAACCGTATTTCCGTCTCAAGAGCGGTGTCTTTCTGTCGCTTGAAAATGAAGGTGCAGACAGTTTCGCTCATATGGCCGATTCACTGGGCCTTGGAGCAGATGACATCAAGAGCAGCCATATCCGGCTGCCAGCTGTGCGAGCGTTACAATTGCCAGGCAGGGATGAGGTTTCCGGTCATGTGAAGTGGGGAGGCTCCCTGAAACGTTTCCTCGATGATCTGCGAGATCCCGAGCGGATGGATTTTGCATTGCCGGAAGCTCTCACTCCCATCCTGCGGGATTATCAGAACAGCGGATACCAGTGGCTGCGTACCCTCGCTTATTATCGTTTTGGCGGCATTCTCGCGGATGATATGGGTCTTGGCAAAACGTTGCAAAGCATCGCCTATATCACAGCGGTTCTTCAGGAGAAGCCTAAGTACAATGTGGACAATGCGGGCGTTGATAAATACCGGGAGAGCGGATCATTATGGGACGGTGAAACGTGGGCGACTTCCGACATCGATCCCGAAACTGGACTCCCATTGGATAAGTTGGCTTCAGAGAATACAGAGGGCTTATGGTCCACGGTGCAGCAGGATGGATTGACAATCCGAACGAGGGTCATTCATCCTCCGGTACTGGTCGTGGCGCCTGCCTCGCTGACCTATAACTGGGCTAATGAGTTTACGAGGTTCGCCCCGCATCTGAAAGTCCTAATCGCAGCAGGTCAGAAAGAAGAGCGAGCTAGTATGCTGTCAGGTATGGATGAGGCAGATGTGATTGTGACGTCGTATCCTTTGTTACGCCGGGATCTAGAGACGTACCTGGGCCGAACATTCCATACGCTCATTCTGGATGAAGCTCAGGCGATTAAAAATGCTTCTTCCCAGACAGCGCAGGCGGTCAAACAAATTCAGGCTCCGCGCCGTTTTGCACTCACAGGTACGCCTGTGGAGAACTCGTTGGATGAATTATGGTCCATTTTTGAAGCCGTATTCCCTGGGTTGTTTCCAAGTTACAGAAGATTCCGCGATCTTCCTCCAGAACGGATCTCGCGAATGGTACGTCCGTTTATTCTGCGCCGCCTGAAGAAGGATGTGCTGGAAGAATTGCCGGATCGCATTGAAACGGTACAGCGGTCAGAGCTTACGGTTGAACAGAAGAAACTGTACGCCGCGTACCTCTCTGAGCTTCAGGATGAAGCATCGAAGGACATGGAGGATAACGGATTCCAGAAGAATCGTATCAAAATTCTGGCAGGCATTACGCGTTTGCGTCAGTTGTGTTGTCATCCGGCCCTCTTTGTCGAAGGGTACCAAGGCGATTCCGGGAAAATGGAACAGTTGCTCGAAACGGTCGAGGATTGTTTGGCGGCAGGCAAACGTATTCTCATCTTCTCCCAATTCGCGAGCATGTTGAACCTGATTCGTCAGACACTCGCAGCACAGGTGAGAAACCTGTTCTACCTCGATGGTCAGACACCTGCACAGAGCCGCGTCGAGATGTGCCGCAGATTTAATGAGGGCGAAGCTGAATTGTTCCTGATTTCACTGAAGGCTGGGGGAACAGGGCTAAACTTAACGGGCGCAGATACCGTTATATTATATGATCTATGGTGGAATCCCGCGGTGGAAGAACAAGCCATTGGCCGTGCCCATCGTATGGGACAGAAACAAGTGGTGCAAGTCATCCGCCTGGTTACCGAAGGTACGATCGAGGAAAAGATTTTGGAACTCCAGCAGCGGAAGAAGGACTTAATTGCCGAAGTGATCGAACCGGGAGACGGGGGATCGACGACCTTATCCGAACAGGATATCCGCGAATTGTTGATGGTATAATGGAGTCCAAGCATCCTAGAACTCAGAATCATTAAATATATTAAAATATGTATCTAGCAAAAGGAGTAGGTTCGTATGCAAATTCGTAAAGCAATTATTCCAGCCGCAGGGCTGGGTACCCGTTTTTTGCCTGCCACCAAGGCGATGCCGAAAGAAATGTTACCCATCGTGGACAAGCCGACGATCCAGTACATTATTGAAGAAGCCGTAGCTTCTGGCATTGAAGATATCATTATTGTGACGGGTAAAGGGAAACGGGCCATTGAAGATCACTTCGACTATTCATTCGAGTTGGAACAAAATCTGGCTGGTAAACAGAAGTGGGACTTGCTCAACGAAGTACGCAAACCCTCCGAGATGGCAGACATTCATTATATCCGTCAAAAGGAACCGAAGGGACTTGGTCACGCCATCTGGTGTGCACGCAAGTTTATCGGCAACGAACCTTTTGCCGTCCTGTTAGGGGACGATATTGTGGAAGCGGACCATCCCTGCTTGAAGCAGATGATCGAAGTTTACGATGAGCTGCAGTCTCCAATCGTTGGTGTACAACCTGTCGATTGGAATGAGGTGTCTCGCTACGGGATTGTGGACGGAGAGTTGCTGACCCGTACCGATGAACGTGTCTTTCGTGCCCGCCGCTTAATTGAAAAACCGAAGACCGAAGATTCCCCCTCTAACCTTGCTATTATGGGACGTTACATTCTTACACCGGATATCTTTGAGATACTAGGTCAACAATCTGCTGGCGTCGGTGGAGAAATCCAACTCACGGATGCCTTATCCCGTTTAAATGAGCAGCGTCAGATCCTTGCTTATCACTTTGATGGGCTCCGTCATGATGTAGGTGAGAAGTTAGGTTTTATTGAAACGTCGATTCATTACGCATTGCAGCGCCCAGATCTGCGGGAAAATCTCTTGAAGTATTTGGAACAGGTCGTAAAGAATCAATAAATAGTTTTCTGCTTGCCCTCGAAGTCCAGCCGAAGAATGATATCGCGGCTGGGCTTTAATTTATTTTATGAAAGTTTAATTATGAGGGTTATACAGGCCAATGAACAAACCATTACCCGACACCTTACATATACATAGTCAATATGAGGAAATGATGTCAACAGCAAAACGGAGGGATGTCATGAAGGTAATTCCGCTGTTTATGGATGGCGCAGCCATTTTGGAACCCAAGGTTTATGGTGATCATCGTGGATATTTTATGGAGAGTTATAATGAACAGGTCTTGCATGAGAATGGGATACAACACGTCTTTATTCAGGACAATCAATCCTTGTCGGCAGAAGCTGGTGTTCTGCGTGGACTTCATTACCAACTTCATCCCAAGGCGCAGACCAAACTGGTGAGGGTTATATCTGGGGCTATATATGATGTAATTGTGGATGTGCGGAAATCTTCCCCAACCTTTGGACAATGGAAAAGTTTCATTCTAAGTGAGTACAACCAGCGGCAACTGCTTGTTCCTCAGGGGTTTGCTCATGGATTCTGTACCTTGGTACCTCATTCTCAGGTAACTTATAAAGTAGACGCCTATTATTCGCCTGAACATGACCGTGGAATTCTATGGAATGATCCTGCGCTCGCCATTGATTGGCCTGTGACGAAACCTATATTATCGGAGAAGGACCAGAAGCATCCTTTATTGAAAGATGCCGAATTAAACTTCGACTAATTAAACAGACTCCTCAGATACTTCTGTATCTGGAGGCAGAGGGAGAGAGACAGCATGAAACTACTGGTTACGGGTGGGGCCGGATTTATCGGCAGCAACTTTGTGCTATATATGCTTCGTGAACATCCGAGTTATGAAATTATCAATGTGGATGCATTAACGTATGCGGGGAATTTGGAGAATTTGCATACGGTAGAGTCGAATCCTCAATATACATTTATCAAAGCCGATATTGCAGATGTACAGGAGATGGAAGCTATTTTTGCTCAAGGCATCGATGTGGTTGTGAATTTCGCTGCCGAGTCTCATGTAGATCGCAGTATTCTGTCCCCGGATATTTTTGTCCGTACCAATGTGATGGGTACTCAGGTTCTGCTGGATGCGGCAAAGAAGTATCAAGTCACCAAGTTTGTTCAGGTATCGACGGATGAGGTGTATGGATCACTAGGTGCAACAGGTTTATTTACTGAAGATACACCTTTGATGCCTAACAGTCCTTACTCTGCCAGTAAAGCTGGTGGGGATCTGCTTGTAAGAGCCTACCATGAAACCTTTGGACTTCCTGTAAACATTACACGTTGCTCCAACAACTATGGACCTTTTCAATTCCCGGAGAAACTGATTCCGCTGATTATATCCCGTGCATTGAATGATGAAGCCATCCCAGTATATGGTGATGGGCTCAATATTCGTGACTGGCTTTATGTCGAGGATCACTGTAGCGCGATTGATCTTGTCATTCACAATGGACAATCGGGTGAGGTATATAACGTTGGCGGTAATAACGAACGTACTAATATGTATATTGTGCAGACTGTTTTGGAGCAACTGGGCAAACCAGCGAGTTTGATTAAACATGTACAGGACCGCTTGGGACATGACCGGCGTTACGGTATAGATCCAACCAAAATTCGTACAGAGCTCGGTTGGAAACCTGCACATAACTTTGAGACAGGGATCAGAGAGACAATCCAGTGGTATCTGAATCATCAAGACTGGTGGACGAGAATTCAATCAGGCGCATATCAGGATTATGTCCAGCTTCAGTACGGTAAGCGGATGGGTGATTCGTCCCAATGAACTATAGAATTATGGTGACTGGATCGGCGGGACAGCTGGGTTATGATGTGGTGAAGACCTTCCAAGCAGAGGGGCTTCAAGTACTGGCCTGTGATAGAAATCAGATGGACATTACCGATCAACAGCAGTGTACAGACATGATTACGACGTTCCAGCCTCACATCATTATTCACTGTGCTGCCTACACGGCAGTCGATCAGGCTGAGGTGGATGAGGACGCAGCATACGCTGTGAATGTATCAGGCACTAGGAATATTACCGTTGCTGCTGAAAGTGTGAATGCGAAGCTCGTGTATATCAGTACCGATTATGTATTTGACGGACAAGGGAGTTTACCTTACCGCGAGTACGATGTAACGAATCCACAGAGTGTGTACGGCAAGTCCAAGCTAGCGGGAGAATGGTTGGTTCAAAGTCTGTGTACGCAGTGGTTTATCATTCGAACATCATGGGTGTTTGGCGTATCTGGCAGTAATTTTGTCAAAACCATGCTGGAACTTATGGAGAAACGTCCACAACTGCAAGTCGTTCATGATCAACAAGGCTCACCCACCTATACGGTGGATCTTGCGCGATTCATCTACATCCTTTCCGCTAGTGAAAAATATGGTATCTATCATGCTTCCAACTCGGGAACTTGCACGTGGTACGAGTTTGCACAGGCCATTAGCGAAGAAGCGAATAAGCAGGGTGGATTTAAGCCAACGGCCGAGCTTAACCCATGCACAACCGATCAGTTTCCACGTCCAGCTCCGCGTCCTGCATACTCTGTAATGGATCATCTGGCGATTCGAACGAACGATCTGAAACCTCTGAGACCTTGGCGTGAGGCATTGATTGCATTTTTGAATGAGTTGAGTGTGCAAAAAACAGACTGAGAGCATCAACGTACGTTATTAATATCCATAGTCTATCCCACCATTTAACAGCCGCCTCCGGGCGGCTATTTTGTTTTGCACCTACTCAATTCGGGTAGTTAGCTAACAAAAAGGTACTGAGGATGTGAATGCTATATGAAACGCATAACCGCCGTTTTAACATTACTGATCGTTACCGTGGGCACACTCTTTTTCGCCTATGAAAGCCAGAGTGAAGAACAACGGGACGGATTTACCGCTTATAGATTAATAGCCCATGCCATGGGTAGCATTCGTGATCAACCATATACCAACGCCTATGAAGCGATGATTGCCAATTACGAGAAAGGCACACGTGTATTTGAGATCGACTTTATGTTAACCTCGGATCGCAAAGCCGTAGCCAGACATGAATGGACCGCTAATATGAGCAAAATGCTAGGACAAGACGAAGAGCTTCCGGAGGATAAACAAGCCGGGGCACTGACACATTATGAATTTATGAATACGCCTATTTTAGGCATGTACCAACCCATGGATGCCGACGGCATTATAGATGTACTGGTTGAGTACCCGGATATGTATATCGTAACTGACACCAAGGAACAGAAGGATGAGGATATTCAGCAGGTGTTACAGTCCCTGGTGGATGCAGCCAAAGAACATGATCCCTCCGTGCTGGATCGGGTGGTTGTACAGATTTATAACGAACCGATGCTCGAAACGGTGAAAGAAGTCTATGCATTCCCTTCTATTATCTATACATTATATGCCACACAGGATACAGAAGCTCAGGTTGTTGATTTTGTACAAAAGAATGATATTGATGCCGTAACTATGCCGGAATATAAAGTAAACCAGAATTTCGTTGCCAAGCTGAATAGTGCAGGCTCAGTCACCTACGTGCATACCATCAATGACACTGAACAGGTGGCTAACTATGAGAAATGGGGCGTGTACGGGGTATACTCTGACGTGCTTACGGAGCAAGAGTTGGATGAAATGAATACACGTTTTGCCTGGAAACCGTAAAAATACATGTTTTTCTGTTCCCCTTTTTATACGAACATTGACACTCGCTGCCTGCTGACTTAGACTTAGTTTACAAGCTTTCTAGGATGCAGAAGAACCTCTGGAGGAATGTTCGTTGATAGACATGATTAAGCAGTGGAGACATGTATTTAAGCTTGACCCGGACCGGGACATTACGGACGAAGAACTTGATCTGGTCTGCATGTCGGGGACCGATGCGATTATAGTCGGCGGATCTTCGGGAATTACCTATGATAACACGGTAGACCTGATGTCCCGTGTGCGTCGTTATGAGTTGCCATGTGTGCTTGAAGTATCCGATCTGGAGGCTGTTGTTCCCGGGTTTGACGGATATTTGATCCCGATGGTCTTGAATGCAACGGACAGCAAATGGATGATTGGGCACCACCAGCAAGCGATAGAGCGTTATGGTTATCTCATCCCGTGGGATCTACTTATTGCCGAGGGTTATATTGTGCTCAATGCAAACTCCACGGTAGCTCGGTTGACTGGTGCAGATACGGATCTGACGACAGGAGCTGCGGTGGCATATGCCCAGGCTGCGGAGCGTCTGCTCAATCTTCCAATTGTATACATGGAGTACAGCGGAATGTTCGGAGATATGGAGCTTGTTGGTGAGACACACAGACAATTGGATCGGGCACACCTTATCTACGGCGGCGGAATTGATGATCCAGAGAAAGCCGCGCAAGCTGCCCAGGTGGCAGACACCATCGTGGTAGGTAACATTGTGTACAGCGATTTGAATAAAGCACTTGAGACGGTGTTGGCCGTGAAAGGAACCATTTAATCGGTTTAGTTTACCAATCCCCCATTTTCCCCTGATGATCTGTTAAAATAGAACTTTGCCCTTACTGATTAAAGAAGTTATATAAGCGTAATGTCGTTTACACGAGAACGAAGAGGAGAGAAGTGAGCTGGAGAAACGAAATGCTCGTTAAAAGCTTTCTGTAAGAAAGCTAATTCCTAAGCATACTTCTATTACCTGATTTTGTTCTTTTTTTACTAAAGAAATTCGTATACAGGGACTATGTTTACACGGAAATGGAGAGTGCAGAAGCAATCTGAAGAAAGTGTTCTCTCTTGTATTTTTACTGCCCTTAAATTTAAGCTAAACTAATTTTTACACGATAACGTAGAGGACAGAAATAAGCTGGAGAAACGAAGTGCTCGCATTTATTACCGGATTTTCACCTTTGAAAAAGTAAATTAAAAAATCTGGGAATAACGGCGATCGGAAGATTATTCTGTCATCGGAGTGGCAAGTGTAACCTATTAATTTTGCTTTATAGACCAACCAACGAAAGGAGCATGCATGCATGCAACCTATAAATATACATGATGCCGTTGCACGACTTAACACCCCTCAACGGCAAGCCGTCGAGGCGACGGATGGCCCGCTACTGATTATGGCCGGAGCGGGCTCCGGCAAGACCCGGGTGCTAACACACCGGATTGCCTACCTCATTGCAACACGGAAAGCACCCCCGTGGGGCATTTTAGCGATTACATTTACGAACAAAGCCGCTCGTGAGATGCAAGACCGGGTATCCCAACTCGTAGGTGGCTCACAAGGCCGCGACATTTGGGTATCCACTTTCCACTCCATGTGCGTGCGAATTCTGCGCCGTGACATTGAACGTATTGGTTTTACCTCCAACTTCAGTATTTTGGACTCTTCGGACCAATTATCTGTTATTCGCAGCTGTATGAAAGATCAGAATATCGATACCAAGAAATTCGAACCCAAAGCAGTTCAATCGATGATGAGTACGGCCAAGAATGAACTGATCAGTCCAGAGCAATACGAGAAGCAGTCGGGAGACTATTTCGAAGGTATTGTGGCTAAGGTATATAAGATGTACCAGAAACGGTTAAGAGCCAACAACTCACTTGATTTCGACGATCTCATTATGCAGACCATTCAACTGTTCAAAGAAGTGCCTGAGGTCCTCGACTTTTACCAAAAGAAATTCCAGTACATTCACGTTGATGAATACCAGGATACGAACCGTGCACAGTACATGCTGTGCCGCATGCTCGCTGACAGCCACCACCACATCTGCGTTGTAGGGGATAGCGACCAGTCGATCTATCGCTGGCGTGGGGCGGATATCAGCAATATCCTGAACTTCGAAAAAGATTACCCTGAAGCAAATACGATTTTGCTGGAGCAGAACTATCGTTCTACTTCCAATATCCTGAATGCAGCGAATGAAGTGATCGGCCTGAATACAGGGCGTAAACCGAAGAAACTGTGGACGGACAAAGAGGGTGGTTCGAAGATCAAGGTGTACCGTGCGGATTCCGAACATGATGAGGGGTATTTTGTTACCTCCGAGATTAGTAAAAATGTGAAGAACGGCAAATCCTATCAGAACCATGCTATTTTGTACCGTACCAACGCCCAGTCCCGGGTTATAGAGGAAATTCTGATCAAGTCTGATATCCCGTATCAGATTGTCGGCGGCATTAAGTTCTATGATCGTAAAGAGATCAAGGACATTCTGGCTTATCTGCGCCTGTTATCCAACCCCGACGATGATATCAGTCTTACCCGGATCATTAATGTACCTAAGCGTAGCATCGGTGATACAACGGTAGCGAAGCTTGCGGCTGCGGCAGGAGAGCGTGGAATTTCTATTTTCCGTGTACTTCAGGTCGTAGATGATCTTGGTTTTGCTGGCCGTACGCGGAATGCGCTGGTGGAGTTCTATGACATGGTCGCTGCGTTGCATCAGATGGTAGAGTATCTGTCTGTCACTGAACTGACTGAGAAGATTCTTGAGATGAGTCAATACCGTCTTGAGATGCAAAATGAAAACACACTCGAATCTCGCGCACGGCTGGAGAACATTGATGAGTTCCTGTCGGTAACGATGGAATTTGAGAAAAATAATGAAGACAAAACGCTCGTGTCGTTCCTCACCGATCTGGCATTGATTGCTGACATCGACAGCATGAACGATGATGAAGAGGATCAGAGCGACGCTGTTACCCTGATGACCATGCACAGCGCCAAAGGTCTGGAGTTCCCGGTTGTCTTTATCGTAGGTATGGAGGAAGGAGTCTTCCCGCATAGCCGTGCCTTTATGGACAATGAAGAATTGGAAGAAGAACGCCGACTTGCTTATGTAGGAATCACGCGTGCGGAAGAGCAACTGTTCCTGTCCTGTGCCCAGATGCGTACCTTGTTTGGACGTACAACAGCGAACCCGCCTTCCCGCTTCCTGGATGAAATTCCGGATGAGCTGAAGGAAGACACCTCGATGGCTCGTGATCGTTACCGCCGAGGCAGTAGCGGAGGCGGCTCATATGGTGGACGCGGACTAGGTTCTAGTGGAGGAAGTAACTTCGGTGGTGGCACCAAGCTATTCGATCACCAAAGTAAGAGCGGTTCATCCGCTACCTCATCCACGCCAACTTCGCGTGTGACCACAAGTGTCACCCGCCCAACATATTCTACGCCATCATCTGCTTCCAAGCCGGCAGCTTCTAGTAGTGAAGCAGGGTTCAAGGCAGGAGACAAAGTGCAGCATGGCAAATGGGGGACAGGCACGATTGTTGCAGTTAAAGGGACAGGTAATGATACCGAACTGCAGATTGCCTTCCCGGCTCCGGTTGGTGTGAAACGTCTGCTTGCCGGCTTTGCCCCTATTACCAAAGTAGAATAAGAACGAAACCTCCTTTTGCACGATAACGGAGAGAGCAGAAATAACTTGAAGAAGCATAGCGTTCGCCTTTATCCCCGGATTTCCACCTTTTAAAATGGATTAAAAGAAATCCGGGGATAACAGCGATCGGAAAGTTATTCTGTTATCGGAGTGTCAGTGTGGATATTCATTCATTGAAATTATGTAGTGATATCAACGATGGAACGTTTTTCTGTTATCGCAGTTCACGTGCAATAGGAGTGTTCGTTCTACATATATAGATTAAATTAACGGAGGGATGGCCCTGTATGGACCCAATGCACCGGATGGAGCAACTCGTTACCGAGCTGAACCAGCATAATTATCAGTACTACACGATGGATCAGCCACAGATCAGCGACAAGGAGTATGATCTTCTGTACGACGAACTGGTTACGCTGGAACAGGAAAGCGGCATGGTTCTGCCTGATTCTCCAACCCAGCGTGTGGGTGGCGAACTGCTCAAGGGGTTTACCCCTCATCGCCATCTATCCTCATTATGGAGTCTGGACAAAGCACAGAATATTGAGCAGCTGCGTAGCTGGAACACCCGTGTACTGAAACTGATTAATGACTTTAACAGTAAAAATCCCGATACGCCTTTACCGGAACCGGGTTATGTCATTGAGTTGAAGTTTGACGGATTGACGCTGAACCTGACGTACACCAACGGTGAGTTGGTACAAGCCTCTACTCGTGGTAACGGTGCGATAGGCGAAGGGATTTTGGCACAGGTGAGAACGATCCGATCTGTTCCGCTCAAAATTCCTTACACAAGTGGCACGATTGAAGTACAGGGTGAAGGCATCATGAATCTGTCTGTCCTGGATAGATACAATGAGACAGCTGCAGAGCCACTCAAGAATGCGCGTAATGCAGCAGCGGGAGCACTCCGCAACCTGAATCCGAAGGCGACGGCTGAGCGTCGGTTGAATGCATATTTTTATAATGTAGGTTATTCGGATGACATTCAGTTTGCCAATCATCAGCAGATGATGGACTTCCTGCGTGAGAACCGCTTCAAAGTGAATCCATCTATCACGTACTTCCAAGAGTTTGATGATGTGATGGAGCAACTGGCTGCGATTCAAGAGAACCGGGGTCAACTGGACTATCTGATCGATGGAGCTGTTATCAAAATTACGGACATGCGCACCCGCGAAGTGTTGGGTTATACCGATAAGTTCCCTCGCTGGGCGGTAGCATATAAATTCGAGGCTGAAGAGACCACGACGGTTCTTAACGCTGTGGTATGGAATGTGGGTCGTACTGGCAAAGTAACTCCGCTGGCACGCGTAGAACCGGTTGAACTAGCCGGAGTAACGGTACAGAACTGTACTCTGAACAATGTCGGCGATATTGAGCGCAAAAATCTGAAGTTCGCTCTGGGCACACGGGTCTTTATCCGTCGCTCCAATGACGTCATTCCTGAGATTCTGGGTAAAGTGACAGAGGAGAGTGATGGCGAGGAGATAGTCTTCCCTGAACTGTGTCCTGCATGTGGGTTCCCGCTGGAGCAACGTGGAGCGCATCTGTTCTGTAACAACAGACTGGCATGCAAACCGCAAACGGTGGCACGTATTTCCCACTTTGCTTCCCGGGATGCGATGGACATTGAGACGTTCAGTGAGAAAACAGCGATTCAGCTATATGACGAATTGAACGTACGTGAGCCTGCCGACCTGTATACGTTACAGTTTGATGATCTGGTGAAGCTGGAGCGGTTTGGTGAAAAGAAAGCGAACAATCTTATCGCTGCGCTTGAGCTTAGTAAAGATAGAGACCTAGCTTCCTTCTTATACTCACTGGGTATTCCGAACACAGGTAAATCGACCACGCGCATGCTTGCGGATCATTACCGAGATCTGCACGCCATTATGAATGCAACCGTAGAAGAACTGGTTGAACTACCCGACGTCGGTGGTATCGTGGCGGAGAGCATCGTAACTTTCTTTGCAGATCCGTTTACACAGGCTGCGATTGAGAAAATGCTAAACTTGGGCGTAAAAGCTCAGGCACCTGAGGCGCCAGCGGTTGCTGTTGTGGAAGATTCCTTCTTCAGTGGCAAAACCGTCGTACTGACCGGAACCCTGCACCAACTGACGCGGGAAGAGGCGACGCAAAGACTGGAAGCGCTCGGAGCGAAGGTGACAGGCAGTGTGTCGAAAAAGACAGATCTGGTGATTGCCGGAGAGAAGGCAGGTAGTAAGCTAACCAAAGCCCATGATCTTGGTATTCCTACGATTGAGGATGAGGACGAACTTGTACGTCTTTTGAATCCACAGAGTTAGAGGATGAATTAGCAAAATAGTTCATATCAGAAAGCCCCCGAAGACACGAATACGTGGTCGGGGGCTTTTGCTGTGTAGCTGAATGATTTTACAACGAATGAACACTCACCAGTCTTAATTGATCATGATCCGCTTAAATTGTTAGGGATGCGCTGAGATGCGCCTGTAAGCCAGGCATCCTTATCATATCCTCGCTCTTCCCAGTAACCAATGTGTTCGCTGTCGATGAGTTCAATGCGATTTAACCATTTTACCGATTTATAGGCATACATCTGAGGAATGACCAGCCTTACCGGACCGCCAAGATCAGCAGGGATCGGTTTGCCGTCATGCATGACAGCGACCATAATATCGTCCATCTGCGCTTGATCCATCGTAATGGCATCCGTATACACGCCGTCACCGGAATAAAACTTCACACTATGAGCTTCCGGTTTGACCCCGGCTTGTTTCAAAAGCTGTGCAAGAGAGATGCCCTCCCAGGTATTCTTATATACAGACCAGCCCGTTACACAGTGGAAATCACTAACCTGTACGGTACGCGCGAGCTTCACGAACTGTTCCCAATTCCAAACCTGTGCTCTTTCAACCAGTCCATCAATTCGGAAAGACCAGTTGGCATTGGAGAAGGACGGTATAGGCGTAACCGTATATACGCGGAAATGACCTTCAGCTCCGCCTCCAATGGGAGGTGAGGAGGCAGACAGCGGTTGTGGTAAAGGAATCATACGGTTAGGATCGTTCTCCAGCATACTATCAATACTGTTATCGATCTTGAGATTTCGCCCAACCCAGGATATAAATGTAGGTCCAAGAGTCACAGCGAGGCCAATGCCTACAGCAGAACGGATGAAAGCTCGACGTGTATACACAGGTTGTGGTCGCTCTGCTTTCTTAATCGGATCCACCTTGGAGCCCTGGGTTTTGGAAGAAGAAACTGCTGCTATCGTATCCTTTTCGTCTGTTTCAGCAGTTGTCTCCGTTGTATTTTGAGTTCGTGTTGAAGTTGTAGTGGTTTTAAACGCACGACGTGAAGGGTCCTTTAACCATTTGGTCCGAGTGATGGAGTGATAGATAATATAAGGTAAGCCCACCCAAGTCAGCAGGTCATGGATCAAAAGTGCAGCATTCGACCATCGAGGTCCAGCTAGCTTGAACTGCCATAATACAATACCCGAGAGTAGCCACCCGACCAGCAGCGTAAGAACAATGATGGTGTTCATCCTTTGCCAAGGTCTATTTCGAAGCTGCTTCCAGTGCTTTCCGGCCAAAATCAAGTAATATACCACGGGTGCTAGCATAGCTAACCCAACGATGATATGCAGCCATTTTAACCACACACGTCCGATTCCGAGTATCTCTCGCCAAAAGCCACCTACCAGCATAAGACCCGATATAGCAAGGATTACAACAATCCAGGCATTCCAGGCATGGATGGAAACTAACTTTTTGCCGTAACCTTTACGCATGTTCTTCAACCATTGTTTCAAGTGCGATCACCCCATATAGGTTAGTAATGAGTTTATTCAGAACTTTGATATGTAATAGCTAGCTGTGAATGGAGTACGTGATCTGTGTAAAGGTGCAATGCGAGATGGTTATACGATTGTTCATGGGCTACTTATGAAAGTATTACACTTGACTGCTTAGCCTTATCTCTATATCTATATACCTTATTATAGAGTTTTTGGATCACTTTCTTCAAACCAACAGGAGGGTAGGGAACGTTATCATGATCAGTACTCTAACTAAAACTCATCTAGATCATTATTACTTGTGGTTATAGAAGGGAGTATTTATAAAAATGAGTTATTTCTTTATGTATGTAATGCACTTTAAGGGTAGCCTTTCACTTGTTCAGAGAATGTGCTAATCTGTCGAATACAGGTTGGAAACAAGACACCGTAGATGAAGATATCATGATATCAAAAGGTTGATTAAAAATGCTTGCTAAATAATTCGCTACGTGTTATATTATTTCTTGTCGCTTCAAACGAATGATTGGAGAAATCATTTGAACGGTGACGAAAATAAAGTGTTGACAGTAAGTTAGTTAACATGATATGATAAGATTCCTGTCCGGTTGACAAACATCAACAGAAAACGGACATACAAGTTCCTTGAAAACTGAACAAATGGATAGTAACTTTCGATTCACAATGAATCGTCAGATTCAAAATGAGCTTATGGCTCTTTTCAAATACTGAGATGATTTTCATAGCGTTTAACCG
>NZ_JAPDOE010000013.1 GCF_026013365.1 Paenibacillus sp. LS1 | reverse complement strand
TATGCAAGTGATAATTCGCGTGTTTCGTTTCGAATCTAGTTTTCAGGGAGCAATCCTTGAATGATGTTGATGATTGTTATTTGGAGAGATACCCAAGTGGCTATAAGGGGACCCTCTGCTAAGGGGTTAGACTGCGTAAGCGGTGCGAGGGTTCGAATCCCTCTCTCTCCGCCATCTTTACCTAAAGATGGACAAGCAATCAAGACACAATTAATATGGCGGTGTAGCTCAGCTGGCTAGAGCGTACGGTTCATACCCGTAAGGTCGGGGGTTCGATCCCCTCCGCCGCTACCATATTATCCAGGAGGCTTAGCTCAGCTGGGAGAGCATCTGCCTTACAAGCAGAGGGTCGGGGGTTCGATCCCCTCAGCCTCCACCATATACGCCGGTGTAGCTCAACTGGTAGAGCAACTGACTTGTAATCAGTAGGTTGGGGGTTCAAGTCCTCTCGCCGGCACCATTAATGCCTGGAACCGTGGTGTAGTTGGCCTAACATGCCTGCCTGTCACGCAGGAGATCGCGGGTTCGAATCCCGTCGGTTCCGCCATTAATCCTAAAAATTAAATATGGCTCGGTAGCTCAGTCGGTAGAGCAGAGGACTGAAAATCCTCGTGTCGGCGGTTCGATTCCGTCCCGAGCCACCTTTAATCCTTGGAGGATTAGCGAAGTGGCCAAACGCATCAGACTGTAAATCTGCTCCCGTACGGGTTCGGTGGTTCGAATCCATCATCCTCCACCAGTTTTATGAGTCATTAGCTCAGTTGGTAGAGCACCTGACTTTTAATCAGGGTGTCGAAGGTTCGAGCCCTTCATGACTCATCTTTAAGAAAAGAGTAATTAATCATTAATTTGATTAGTTGCTCTTTTTTGTTATGTAATTTTAGCTGAATATGGATATTTATTAATGCTGTGCAAGATATGATAAAATAGTAGAAAACAAGCAGAGTGGTGGCGTTCATTATATGAAGCTCATACCTGATCTAAAACAGCAAATTGAAGTCATTATAGGCACAATTTTGGATGAATATGAAATTACAATACAAGAATGGACGCAATCCGTGGCAAATCTGGTTGGTCTTCATGGGAATTCAGAGACCTTTGTTGATGAAGGTGAGATTCAGGGATTACATGATCATTCTATATCCCAAAGTACATTATCCGATGTGATCAGTTTGCATACGGGAGAGCGTATCTTTTTTAAAGTTCGGATGAATGAGAAAGAAGAGACCGTCGTATGTTGGGGATGCGCTGCCAGATCTATTACTGTGGAAACACGGCGGTTTATTGAGCTCTTGATCCAAACTAACACGGGACTATTTGATGAGATACAGCCTGTTGTATATGAGAATGATAGAGAGCAATATCTGACTGAACTGGGCCTCTGGCTTAAAGAGCAGATCGAACAACCAATCAAACAGGAATCTGAAAGTGTTCCTGATCGTTTTGTTGTGGCAGCAGGATTGAATGCTGAGAAGATTCTGTTTTTGCTACAAGGGGATACACCTGATGCACATCGTTTACGATCCAAAGAACTGAACAAGTTGCTTGAGAGTTACTTTGGCGAGGAGATTGTATTGATTCCTTTAGGGGAGCAAGAGTGGATTTTTATGGGGGATAAAGAGATTGTTACAGAAGAAGCCGAGGAAGATACAACGGAAGCCAAAAAAGATTCACTAAACGCTTTCTGTCTGGGATTACATGAATTGGTCGCAAGTGAGTGGGCAGGTGTATTCCATCTCTCTGCATCCCTGCCATGCATTCCCTCACAACAACTAGTATCGGTCACTGCTCTTCTTAAAGAAAGTATTCGCTTGGGCAGAGCCTTCCATGTTACGCAGCACATTCATCTTCCATGGGATCTGCATCTGGAGCGACTGGTAGCAAGCATTCCAGATGAACAACGTATACGCTTTATACAGGAAACAGGCAAAGACACGTTAATCTTCAACGATAGTGAGACGCTTGCCACGCTGGAGACCTTTTTTAGCCTGGACTGTAATGTTAGCGAGACAGCCAAACGACTTTTCATCCATCGAAATACGTTAGTGTACCGTCTGGACAAGATCAAACAAGAGATTGGTTACGATGTAAGGCACTTCGAAAGTGCTGTTCTAGTGCAGTTTTTACTGCTTATGTACAAAGTGACGAAAAAGCATTGATATTTTTGTGCAGTTTGCGAATAGTCAAACCTCATACAGATAGGGTAATATAAAAATACAAATTGTATTCGATTACAAAATGATCTCTGAGGAGGCAACAATCATGGCTGGAGTACGTTTAGAGCATATTTTCAAAAAATACCCGGGTTCTGATAAAGCAACTGTAGTTGACATTAACCTGGACATTAAAGATAAAGAATTTCTGGTATTGGTAGGCCCGTCCGGTTGTGGTAAATCAACAACACTGCGTATGATCGCAGGCCTTGAGGAAATTTCTGAAGGTAAACTCTATATCGGTGACCGTGTCGTTAATGATGTTGCACCTAAAGACCGCGATATCGCGATGGTATTCCAATCCTATGCCTTGTATCCGCATATGAGCGTATATCAAAACATGGCGTTTGGTTTGAAATTGCGTAAGGTTAAAAAAGATGAGATCGACAAACGTGTACGTGAAGCAGCTAAAATCCTGGATATCGAGCATTTGCTTGAGCGTAAACCTAAGGCATTGTCCGGTGGTCAACGTCAACGTGTCGCTTTGGGACGTGCGATTGTCCGTGATCCACAAGTGTTCTTGATGGATGAGCCTCTCTCCAACTTGGATGCCAAACTGCGTGGTCAAATGCGTGCAGAGATCACTAAACTTGCGAAACGTTTGGAAACAACAGTTATCTACGTAACGCATGACCAGATCGAAGCAATGACAATGGGTGATCGGATCGTTGTTATGAAGGATGGTATCATCCAACAAGCAGCTTCTCCGGAAGAGTTGTATAACCTGCCGGCTAACCTGTTCGTAGCTGGTTTCATCGGTTCCCCGACAATGAACTTTATCTCGGGTAAACTGGCTGAGCAAGGTGCTAACTTGCACTTCGTAGCTCCAGGCGTGGACGTTGAAATCCCGCAAGGTAAAGCACAAGTGTTGAAATCTAGAGGATACATTGGCAAAGAAGTGATTCTGGGTGTTCGTCCAGAAGATATTCACGAAGAGCCAGTATTCCTGGAAGCATCCCCGAACTCTGTATTCTCTACACACGTAGACGTTACAGAGAACCTGGGTCACGAAATGCTCCTCTACTTGAGCGGTGTTGGTAACGATACAACAATTGCACGTGTAGACGGACGTTCTAACACTCGTGATGGTTCCACAGTTAAAATGGCCATCGACATGAACAAGGTTCATATCTTTGACAAAGAGACTGAAGTGAACGTACTTCTTCAAGACTAATATTACTGGGATTCCTCGGTGACGATGGAACCTGACAGTTAATGCAATTATACATTGTAATGAGAGCCCCTTCCGTTATTGCTGGAAGGGGCTTTTTTTAAGATTGTTGGAATTATAAGTTTCGGCGGAGTTGAAGGATTAATAACCGCATGAAAAACAGCCGCTAAACTACGAATGTAGTATCCTAAAAGGTGATTCGATCAGAAGACTTTTCTTACTAGTGGTTGTCGGAGGCCGCGATTGCATTCAGCCCGGAATTCATTTAAGATTATTTGAAGGTCTGTCTTCATATATTTGAGAGAATGGACTGTTGGAAGGTATGCATCTGTACCCAATGTTGTGAATGCGCTAATAATGGAAAGAACTGATACACGATCTGATGTACATAGAGGCACAGCGAATGCTGAAAGGAAGAGACAAATGGCGAAAAAAGTGAAAGTATCCGAATTGGTGCAGCAGTTTCAGTTAGAGGTTGTTTCTGGATCTCACGGACTGAAAAGAGTCATTACGGTAGATGATCTGAACCGTCCTGGTCTGGAAATGGCCGGTTATTTTGAATACCATCCACAAGAGCGGGTACAGTTGCTTGGAAGAACGGAGTTAGCCTTTTTTGCAATGTTACCTGAGCAAGAGCGGCGCGATCGCATGCAACGTCTATGCACGGAAGAGACACCTTGTATCGTTGTAACGCGTGGACTGGAAGTTCCTCAAGAGCTGATTGATATCAGTGAAGAACAGAATCTGGCTGTACTTCGCAGCAACATGGCGACAACGATTCTATCCAGCCGGATTACCGGTTTCCTGGAGAAGAAACTGGCACCAACTGCAACCATCCATGGTGTACTTTGTGACGTCTATGGCGTAGGTATGCTGATCACGGGTAGTAGCGGTATTGGTAAGAGTGAAACAGCGCTTGAACTGGTTAAACGTGGACACCGACTGATTGCCGATGATGCGGTAGAGATCCGCCAAACGTCAGATTTTCAGCTGCACGGTACAGCACCTGAATTGATCCGCCACTTACTCGAAATTCGAGGTGTCGGTATTATCAACGTCATGACATTGTTCGGAGCCGGTGCGGTTCGGAATAACAAACGGATTACCTTGGTTGTACGTCTGGAAGCTTGGCAGCAAGACAAACAATATGATCGTCTGGGTCTGGATGAAGAGACTACACGTATCATTGATACCGATGTGCCTCTGGTTACGATCCCTGTTCGTCCGGGACGGAACTTGGCCGTTATTATTGAAGTGGCTGGCATGAACTATCGTCTAAAACAGATGGGGTTGAATGCTGCATTGCAATTCACGAACAAGCTAACAGCAACCATTTCGGAAGATATGGAAGACATGGATTAAGAAATATTTTATACAAGTAAATGAAGACAAATGGTTGATATGTACTGCTTCTCTTAAGGCGCAGCGCATACCAACCATTCGTCATGCGTGCGATTGATTGAATAAATAGGAGTGTGAATGAATGGATACATTATTACTGTTGAACCCGATTGCGTTCTCTATTGGAGCGTTAAAGGTTCACTGGTACGGGCTTATTCTTGGTGCTGCGGCACTTATAGGATTACTGCTCGTGATCCGGGAGGGCAAACGCTACAATATTCCACAGGAAGTGTTCATGGACATGGTTCTGCTGGGTGTGCCTTCTGCCATCATTGGTGCCCGTATCTACTACGTAGCATTTAAGTGGGAAGATTATAAGGATAATTTCTGGGATGCCTTTAAAATATGGAATGGCGGTATCGCTATCTACGGTGCACTTATTGGTGCAATCATCTGTGCAGTTATTTTCTTCCGTCGTAAAGGATATAACTTCTGGCGTATGGCCGATATCTGTGCGCCTGGGCTGCTCGTTGGACAGTTGATCGGACGCTGGGGAAACTTTGTGAACCAGGAAGCCTACGGCGGTCCTGTGGAAGAATCATTTTTGAGAGACAAGCTACATCTACCGGACTTTATTGTAAATCAAATGAACGTAGAAGGCGTATTCCACCATCCTGCGTTTTTGTATGAATCGATGTGGAGTCTCGTTGGTCTGGTCTTGCTACTGGTTCTGCGTCGTCAGAAGTTTCTGCGTTCAGGTGAACTGTTCATGTCTTATTTCATCTGGTACTCTATCGGTCGCTTCTTCATTGAAGCTTTGCGTACAGACAGTCTGGGCTTCCAGGCTCCGCAATGGGTTGCATCATTAGTGAACGGGCTGTGGTCTCCAATGACTGCAATGGGCTTTGAACAAGGATATCTGGATCCTGCTTACGGTAACGTAAGAATCTCGCAACTGCTCGCTATTGGCATCATTATTGTTGCTGTTGTATTTATTGTGGTGAGAAGAGTGACAGGCAAAGCAGATGTTCGTTACAGTGATCCGATTGTATCGTCCAAGGTTCCTGCTGATGATATGGAGCATACGGGAACAGTTGCTGGCAAAGAGAATAAGGTAACACCTCCAGCCAAAGATGAATCCAAGCAAGTTGATGATAAAAAGGAGTAATGCAACATGATTGACACGGTATTGTTCGATCTGGACGGAACGATTATTGATACCAATGAGTTGATTATCAGCTCATTCCAGCATGTCATGGGGGGATGGGAGCATTCAGCTCCATGGACACGGGAACAGATTATTCCGCATATGGGTGGCACACTGGAGCAGCAAATGCGCACTTTCTCCGGCCAGGAGGAAGTCTCCGAGTACGTGAAGGGTTACCGTGCCTATAATGATATCCATCATGAAGCGATGGTTAGACCTTTTCCACATGTAATTGAGGTAGTAGAAGCGCTACATCAGGCCGGCATTGTGATGGGTGTAGTTACAACCAAAATTCGTCCATCTACATTAAAGGTGTTGGAGCGTTTTGACCTATTGAATTATATGAAGACGATTGTAACAGTAACTGACGTAACGAATCCGAAGCCGCATGCTGAACCTGTACTGAAAGCCATGACGGAACTGGGGGCAGATCCTGCCAAAACCTTAATGGTGGGTGACAGTCCGGTGGATATCCAATCGGCACAAAATGCGGGTGCTCTCTCGGCGGGGGTTGCATGGTCTCTTAAAGGAGAAACGATCCTGAACGGATATGGCCCGGATCACATGTTGCACGACATGAGAGACTTGTTGAAACTCATCCGCATTGAAACGGGACGTTCATGAGAAAAGTAACCCGCTATCCGGTAGAGGACCAGAATGCACTTTGGCATATCTACAAGACAGTGAGTCCGTGGAAGGGCGTTCGTAATTTTATCTGGATCCAATTGTCACGCTACTGTCCGATTCTATCGGTGAAGAACTGGATTTACCGCCGGATGCTCGGTATGAAGGTGGGAAAACATACGGCCTTTGGCCTGATGGTGATGGTGGATGTGTTTTTTCCGGAGAAAATAACGGTCGGTGAAAACTCGGTCATCGGGTACAACACAACGATTCTCGCTCATGAGTATCTCATTAAGGAGTACAGGCTCGGTGAGGTGATTATCGGGGATAATGTACTGATTGGTGCCAACACGACGATTCTGCCCGGGGTAACGATAGGAGATGGAGCCGTTGTGGCTGCGGGAGCTGTCGTACATAAAGATGTTGCACCAGGAGCTTTTGTTGGAGGCAATCCACTACGTGATTTATCCCGTTCGGCAGCTTCTAAGGAAGAGACTATCTTTAACACGGATGATTCTTCTCAGGGTAGTGTGCATTGAGTCAATAAAGTAATGAATGAAGATGAATCGAT
The DNA here is from genome assembly GCF_026013365.1 of Paenibacillus sp. LS1. Taxonomy (GTDB): domain Bacteria; phylum Bacillota; class Bacilli; order Paenibacillales; family Paenibacillaceae; genus Paenibacillus. The sequence goes on along the minus strand of NZ_JAPDOE010000013.1, from coordinate 131,365 downwards.
GAAGATGATTCGAAGTAAAAAGCTGCTGATGGCAGCTTTTTTCGTATATAAATACCGATTGGTGAGGGTAACGAGTGTGTGTATAAAACAATATGTTCATCCAAAGGTGATCAAGCTTCAGTATTGTTGACGGTAGTGCGGATTTCATGTTATCATATCCCATATCCTTTAGTTTGTTAGCACTTTACCATGTGAAAGTATTTTGAGGGAGTATAACGTGCTAAAGGTTGAACAAACCAATAGTTGAAGGCTTTTGAAGCATTACGGTGATTCAGGGTTACAAGATAGAATGGGGATTTACACTACATAAATCCTGTTGAAATAGAACGAGTACCACTCTTAAATTACTGACTCGGGGTGAATAATACCAATGTCCAAACCAAAAGGCTTTGAAAAACCGACCGGATTTCGCGACTATACACCACATGTAGTATCCAAGCTACGGACGATTGAGCGGAATGTACTGGAATGTATGGAACGCTGGGGTTACCGTCAGATCATCACACCAACGATTGAATACTACGACACGGTAGGTGTAGCGAGCTCTACATCAGATCGCAAATTGTTTAAATTATTGAACAGCCGTGGAACCACGCTGGTGCTGAGATCGGATTTAACGGCTCCAATTGCACGTGTAGTTTCGTCCATGCTCAAAGATGAGCAGTTACCGCTGCGTCTGTCCTACCATGCGAATGTATTTCGTTCCATTGAAGAGGAAGCCGGACGTGAGGCTGAATTCTTCCAGACGGGCGTGGAGCTGGTTGGAGATGACTCACCTGAGGCGGATGCAGAAGTTGTTGCGCTTGCGATTGCCTCTTTGCAGGCAGCGGGCGTGTCTTCTTTTAAAATAGCGATGGGTCATATGGGATTCCTGAACGGGTTATTGGAGGAAGTAATTCCAGGCCAGACCGCTGAGCAGGAGCAATTGAAGGAAGGGCTGCTCGGACGTGATTATGTCGGCTATCGCCAGTCGATTGAAGCATTGAATTTGGAGCCGAAGTTGAAAGAACAGCTTGAAGCGATCCTTCGTCTGCGTGGTGGCAAGGAAGTATGCACACATGCGGTAGAGCTAAGTTCAAGTGCTGAAGCAGCACAGTCGATTGCACATCTGTGTGCCGTATTCGAAGTGTTGGAAGCGTACGGTGTATCCGAGCATGTGCTGATTGATCTGACGATGATCGGTGATTTCTCCTATTATACGGGCATGACCTTTGAAGGGTATGCAGCCGAACTGGGATCTCCGGTATGTAGCGGTGGACGGTATGATAATCTGTTACAACAGTTTGGGCGTTCGTTGCCAGCTACAGGATTTGCACTGAAAACCAACCGGATTATTGATGGTGTTCATGGCATTATCATTGAAGAGAAAAAGCCAATACTTATCCAATATAGCCCAAAACGTCGGGCCGAGGCACTAACAGAAGCGGCAAGATTACGCAGTATGGGACAAAATGTAGTGACACTCCTTCTTCCTGAAGATGGGGCTGGGGCAAGTAAAGTATCGGTTGAAGCAAGAACCGTTCAAGCTGAGAAGGTTATTACTTACGGATCTGAAGAAGGAGGACGCTGAGATGTCGGATATTCTGAAGGTGGCCATGCCGAAGGGCCGAATCTATAAAAAAGCCTCCAAATTGTTCCGTGAAGCGGGGCTGGATATTCCAGAAGACGTGGACGATACACGCAGACTGGTCATCGAAGTACCGGAAGCCGGAATGGAATTCATTATGGCGAAGCCCGTGGATGTTCCAACGTATGTGGAGTACGGTGTTGCCGATATCGGAATTGTTGGTAAAGACGTGCTGTTAGAGGAAAATCGGGACGTGTACGAACTGTTGAATCTGGGAATCGCTCAGTGCCGTATGTCTGTAATCGGACTTCCCGACTGGAAGCCCGGCATCCAGCAACGTGTCGCAACGAAGTATCCGAGGATTGCTTCGCAGTATTTCCGGGAGCAGGGACAACAGGTCGAGGTGATCAAGCTGAATGGTTCCATTGAGCTTGCGCCTTTGATTGGTCTAGCAGACCGGATTGTCGATCTGGTGGAGACAGGTCAGACGCTACGCGAGAACGGATTGGTGGAGATGACAGGCATTCTGGACATCACCAGCCGTCTTATCGCCAATCGGGTAAGTTATCGGATGAAAAATGCAAGAATCCAGGCTTTGTGTGATGCGCTTCAGCAAGTCATTCCGGCATCGAATGAAATTTCGGCGGGAAGTTTTCGGGGATAAACTACTGCGTTGGAAACATAGATGAGGAACATGTAAAGCAGAAGCAAAAGCAAAAGCAAGAGTAAGAGACACATCAAAGAAACGAATCGGCTATAAGTCGGTATTACAGGGGATAAGGAGGTTGTACGTATGAAAATTGTACCTGCACGGGAGTTTGATCTGAAGCGGGAAGTAGAGTATGGTACGCCGGAGCAAAATGAAACGGTACGGCGCATTGTCAGCGACATTCGCCGTGAAGGGGATGCGGCACTGCTGCGTTACACAGAGCAGCTGGACCGCACGAAGCTGACGGCCGCGGATTTGCGCGTGCCGCAGGAAGAGCTTCAGGCGGCTTATGCAGCCGTGGAGCCATCCTTTGTGACGGCGATTCGGCAAGCCGCCGCCAATATTCGTGCGTTTCACGAGAAACAGAAACGCAACTCGTGGATGGATTGGCAGCCGGACGGCAGCCTGCTGGGCCAGGTCATCCGACCGCTGAAGCGGGTCGGCGTCTATGTACCTGGCGGCAAAGCAGCGTATCCATCGTCTGTGCTGATGAATGTGATTCCGGCACAGGTGGCAGGCGTGCCGGAAATTGTTCTTGTGACGCCGCCGTCTACGAACGGTGGCGAAGGCATTAACCCGTACATTCTCGTTGCTGCTGCGGAAGCAGGCGTGAGCGAGATGTACCGGGTTGGCGGCGCTCAAGCTATCGCCGCCCTCGCTTACGGCACGGAGAGTATTGCCCCGGTCGACAAGATCTGTGGACCGGGCAATATTTACGTGGCGCTCGCGAAGCGCGAGGTGTACGGTGCGGTCGATATCGATAGTATCGCCGGGCCGAGTGAGATTGTGGTGCTCGCCGATGATACGGCGAATCCGGTGTATGTCGCCGCCGACCTGTTGTCGCAGGCGGAACATGACGAGATGGCATCGGCCATTCTCGTCACGAATTCGGCCATGCTGGCGGAAGCCGTGCAGGGCGAAGTGCAGCGTCAGCTTGAAGTGCTGCCGCGGCGCGATATCGCTGCTGCTTCGGTAGAGCAGTATGGCGCGATTATTGTGGTCGATTCCATCGATGAGGGAATCGATGTGGTGAACCGGCTTGCACCGGAGCATCTGGAGATCATGGTGCAGGAGCCGATGGCTCACGCTGGCCGGATCGAAAATGCAGGCGCGATCTTCCTCGGCCCGTACAGCTCGGAGCCGGTAGGAGATTATTTTGCCGGACCCAATCACATTATTCCGACCAATGGTACTGCGCGATTCAGTTCGCCAGTGGACGTGGATGATTTTATCAAAAAATCGAGTCTGATCTATTATAGTAAAGAAGCGCTGCTGCAGAACGGAGCGGCTATTATAGAGTTGGCCCGTCATGAGGGTCTTGAAGGGCATGCCCGTGCAATCGCTGTACGGTTAGAACAGGAAGGAAAGGCGGAATCGGACAATGGATAAGCAAAATAATGGTGTGGAACTTGAAAACAAAGGCGCAGTGCGCCAAGCAGAGGTTGATCGCAAAACAAACGAGACCAATATCCAATTGGCTTTTGCCGTAGATGGAACAGGACAATCCACGATTGAAACGGATGTACCCTTCCTGAACCATATGCTGGATCTGTTCACGAAGCACGGACAATTCGACCTGAACGTGCAGGCCCGCGGAGATATTGATATCGACGATCATCACACCGTTGAAGACATCGGAATATGTCTCGGACAGACGCTGCGAGAAGCGTTGGGTGACAAACGTGGCATCAAGCGCTACGCCAGTGTTTTTGTACCGATGGACGAGGCGCTCGCTCAGGTCATTATTGATGTGAGTAACCGACCTCACTTTGAATACCGTGCTGAATACCCTTCCCAACAGGTAGGCAGTTTCTCCACGGAGCTGGTACATGAATTCCTGTGGAAATTGGCGCTGGAGGCTCGGATCACGTTGCATGTCATTGTGCACTATGGTCAGAACACGCACCACATGATTGAAGCGATCTTTAAGGCGTTAGGACGTGCACTGGATGAAGCAACGATAATTGATCCACGTGTAACGGGTGTGCCTTCCACGAAGGGAGTGCTGTAGACGATGGCGATTGCAATTGTCGATTACGGTATGGGGAACCTGCACAGCGTCGGCAAAGCGGTCGAACGTCTTGGCTACGAAGCGCTGGTCACGGGTGACCGGGAAGAGATTTTGGGCGCAGATGGTGTCATTTTGCCAGGCGTAGGTGCTTTTGGTGATGCGATGGTTCATCTGCGGGAGAGTGGATTGGATACGGTGGTGAAGGAAGCTGCTGCCGGTTCCAAGCCACTGCTCGGTATCTGTCTGGGCATGCAGTTGTTGTTCAGCTCAAGTGAAGAGCATGGAGAGAATGAGGGACTGGATATTTTGCCAGGTAAAGTGGTGCGTTTCGCATCAGGAGAACTGAAGGTTCCTCACATGGGCTGGAACCGGTTGGAATTCCTGCACGCCGATAACCCGCTATTTACGGGTCTTGAGGCAGGTCATGTCTATTTTGTCCATTCTTATCATGCACTTACTGAAAACAGGGACGATCTGCTGGCAGTGACGGATTACGGACATCCGGTTACAGCCATTGTAGGCAGAGGATCGAACTTCGGTATGCAATTCCATCCGGAAAAAAGCGGCGAGCTTGGTATGAAACTACTCGGCAACTTTCTGGCTCTGACAGGATCGGTTGTACAAAGGTAAAACATCATCTCTTTTTAACTACAGAAAGCGTACAAATCTAATCAATATTCAGGAGGCCTTGTATGTCATCTTTTATCCTATATCCGGCGATTGATATCCGGGACGGCAAATGTGTAAGACTGGTGCAGGGAGATTATAATCAGGAGACCGTGTATAACGATGACCCGGTTCAAGTGGCTCTATCCTGGGAGAAGCAAGGCGGTACATACGTTCATCTGGTGGATCTGGATGGTGCGAAAGCAGGGCATCCTGTTAACGATGAGCTGATCGGGCGGATTGCCTCGGCTGTGAACGTACCTGTTCAGGTGGGCGGCGGACTTCGTACGGTAGCGGATGTAGAACGTTTGCTGGGTCTGGGTGTTAGCCGGCTGATCATTGGAACAGCAGCGATTGAGGATCGTGCTTTTACAGAGGAAGTACTGGGACGTTACGGCGACAAAGTGGCAATTGGTATCGACGCTCGAAATGGTTACGTAGCAACTCGCGGATGGCTTGAAACATCGGAAGTACAGGCAGAGGTGCTCGCGAAGGAACTGGCGGCATATGGCGCAGAAACGTTTATCTTTACGGATATATCCCGTGATGGCATGATGCAAGGTCCTAATGTGGAAGCGATTGTGTCTCTTGCCAAGGCGAGCGGACGGACGGTTATTGCTTCCGGTGGTGTAAGTGTGATGGATGATCTGCTTCGTCTGAGTCGTCATGCAGATGATGGTGTTGGTGGAGCGATCGTGGGTAAAGCACTGTATACTGGGAGTATCGATCTGTCTGAAGCAGTACGTGCGGTAAACAAGTAAAGGATATTTGGGTAGAGAGGAAGAGGTAGCATGCTGGCAAAAAGAATCATCCCCTGTCTGGACGTGAAGGACGGCCGGGTCGTCAAAGGCGTCAACTTCGTTAATCTCCGCGATGCGGGTGATCCGGTAGAGCTGGCGGCGCTATATGACCGCGAGGGCGCGGACGAATTGGTCTTTCTCGATATCTCCGCTTCAGTGGAAGGTCGCGAAACGATGGAAGAAGTCGTGCGGCAGACAGCAGGCGAGATCGCTATTCCCTTTACGGTAGGTGGTGGCATCTCCAAGGTGGAGGACATGAAGCGTATTCTCCGTGCAGGAGCGGATAAAATCGCAGTGAATACAGCCGCGGTACTTAATCCGCAGTTGATTGCAGATGGTGCACGTCGCTTTGGCTCGCAGTGTATCGTCGTAGCGATCGATGCCAAGTATAATGAAGCTTGGGGCGAGTGGGAGGTCTACACGCATGGTGGACGAAAACCCTCTGGGATCAAGGCATTGGAATGGGTTAAACAGGCAGAGAGCTTGGGCGCGGGAGAAATTCTGCTGACAAGTATGGATGCAGACGGAACGAAAGACGGCTTCGATCTGAAGCTGACGGCAGCGGTATCCGAATCTGTGCGTATTCCAGTCATCGCATCGGGCGGTGCGGGCAAGGAATCTCATTTTTACGATGTATTCACCACAGGCAAAGCGGATGCAGGTCTGGCCGCAACGATTTTCCATTACAAAGAAATCGCCGTACCGGCGCTAAAACAACATTTGAGAGAACAAGGGGTGGAAATCCGTGACTAAAGTGAGCGATGAAATCAAGGAACAGTTATCCTTGGAACAGGTTGTGGAACACATTCGTTGGAGTGACGGTTTGGTTCCTGCCATTGTGCAGGATGTAGATACTCGTGAAGTTTTAATGATGGCTTATATGAATCGCGAATCCCTGAAGTTGTCGCTGGAATCCGGTGAGACCTGGTTCTGGTCGCGCTCGCGTCAGGAGTTGTGGCATAAAGGAGCAACATCTGGCAACGTGCAGACGATTACTTCCCTAAAATATGATTGTGACGGCGATACCTTGTTAGTTGAGGTCAAACCAAATGGTCCTGCTTGCCATACAGGTGCGGTAACTTGTTTCCATAATGAAATCATTGGTTTGCCAGAGAAATCAGCAGATAAGGCTTCGAATGAGGCCGATGCGGCATCTGCTTCTACAAATTCAAGTTCCGAAAGCCGCTTCGAGGTATTGGCTGAACTGGAATCCGTTATTGCAGAACGTGAACGTGAACGCCCTGAGGGTGCATATACAACGTATTTGTTCGATAAAGGTGTAGATAAAATACTGAAAAAAATCGGTGAAGAAGCATCCGAGACGATTATCGCCGCCAAAAATAAAGATAATGACGAGCTTCGTCTGGAAGTCAGTGACCTGATGTATCACCTGCTCGTCCTGTTACAAGAACGCAAGCTGCCGCTGGACGACATTATGTCAGAGCTGAGCCGCCGTCATGAACGGCCTCGCCGCGATTAGGAGGCGAGCTACGTGCGTATAGACTATCACACACACCATGAGCGGTGTGGACATGCCGTTGGCAAACTGGAAGAGTACGTGCAGCGTGGTGTGGAGATCGGACTATCCCAGATTGGATTGTCCGATCACATGCCCTTGTTGCATGTCGATCCGGCTCAATATTATCCGGAAATGGCGATGCCTATGGATGAACTGCCGCGTTACGTAGAGGAATGTTTCTCTCTGAAAGAACGCTACCTTGGACAGATTGACGTACGTGTTGGTCTGGAAGGTGACTATATTGAAGGCTGGGAAACAGAGATCCGTGCAATCATCGAGCGTTATCCATGGGACTATGTGATTGGCTCCGTTCATTTTCTTGGGGAATGGGACATTACGGACTTCCGCCAGACCCATCACTGGGAGGGAAAAGACGTCCTTGAAGTATATCGTCAGTACTATGATGCCGTAAGCAAGGCAGCAGCAACGGGCATGTACGATATTATGGGCCATACGGATGTCATTAAACGGTTTGGCTTTAATCCTTCAGTGGAGCAGACAGAAGAACGTATCACATTGGAGAACGCAGCTCTGCAGGCTATTGCCAAAAGTGGCTGCGCCATGGAGCTGAATGCTTCCGGATTATCGAAGCCTTGTGCCGAGATGTTCCCTAGTCGCAGAATGCTGACAGAAGCTATTCGCTTGGGTATTCCATTAACCATGGGTTCTGATGCACATGACCCAATGAAACTTGGCGATTATTTGCCCGAAGCTGAAGCACTTTTACGTGAGTTGGGCTGTATAGAAGTTGCTGTTTTTGAAGGCCGTCATCGTTCTTTCATTCCTTTAAATGTATAAGCCAGTGGAGTATAATGAGGGTAGGAAATAACCTTTTAAAGGTAGTTCAAAAAGTCCGCTTTTGATTACGTCGGATGCCTAATGGCATCATCAGCATCGAAGCTGGAATTCAGCCGAAATGTCCGTTGCTCACGTAGTTTTGCCTACGCTCCGCTACTCCATTTCTAGCTTTATCCCATCTTCTCGGTACTGAAAACCGGTCTTTTTGAACACTCACTTTTAGATAAGGGATTATATAGGGATTTCAACCCTCGGGAGGGCATTATGCAGCATTCGTTACGTATTTTTTCCGGTTCATCGAACCCTAAGCTGGCAGAACAGGTATGTGACAAGCTGGGAGTACAACTGGGCAAGATCAAGCTGTCCCGGTTCAAGAGCGGAGAAATTTACGTTCATTATGAAGAAACGATCCGTAATTGTGATGTGTTTCTGGTACAGTCGTTGTCTCATCCGATCAATGAGCTGTTTGTCGAGCTGCTTGTGATGATTGATGCCGCAAAGAGGGCTTCAGCGCGCAATGTGAACATCATTGTTCCGTATTACGGTTATGCTCGTCAAGAGCGTAAATCTGCTCCTCGGGAGCCGATCTCGGCCAAGATGGTAGCAGATGTATTAACGACAGCTGGCGCCAATCGGGTGGTAACCATCGATCTGCATGCAGCGGCGATCCAGGGATTCTTCAACATTCCGGTTGACCACATGACATCGCTGGATCTGATTAGTGACTATCTGCTAAGCAAAGGAATTGAGAACCCTGTCGTGGTCTCCCCGGATGCGGGACGAGCATCGATGGCAGAGAAGCTGGCGAATCGTCTGGATTCCCCATTTGCCATTATGATCAAGAAACGTCCAAGCCATAATGAATCGGTGATTACCCATGTCATTGGTGATGTTGAAGGCCGGACACCCATTATTATTGAGGATCTGATCGACACCGGAACAACGATTCTGAATGTCGTGGAAGGATTGAAGGAACGTGGGTCCAAAAATGTATATGTATGTGCAACACACGGATTGTTCTCGGATGGGGCAGTGAGTAAATTGAATCACCCGTCTATTGAAGAGGTGGTGGTTACGGACTCAATCGCACTGCCAGATGACCATCCTGAATGCTTCAAAGTGTTACCTGTTGCACCCATGCTGGCCCGCGCCGTACGCATTATTGTGGATGGTGGATCCATGGCCACATTGTTTAAGGATTCCGGTATTTAGAGCATCGAGGATTCATCGGTGTGCTGCCAGATTAACTGATCCGTGTCTGAGTTGTTGTCTGCTCAGCACGGTTTTTTTGTTTTGGCTCTTTGAATTCAATTCTTGCTTTGCTGCTCAGAGGCTTGTGCTATAATAACATAAAATCAGTTATGATAGCGTTATCATATAGTATTCAGCCCTGAGGTGAGATGGATGCTGAACAGTAGAACCACGGCTGAGAACATTGGCATCGTGGAGTGAGGAGTGGGGTCTATTGTCTCGTAATTGGTACTACCGGTTATTGTTCTCGTACTTCCCAATTTTTTTTCTTACGGTGACCATACTCATTTTCATCGCGTTTGTTTTTATCAATGACATCTCTCAAGAGGAAACAAAAAAAGCAGACCGGATCTCCTCCAGTTATATGATAGACACGGTGGATCGCACAATCAGGGATATTGAACTATCCATCCTGGAAACGGTACAAAGTCAGCAGGCATATAAACTATATTTTAATAACACAAACCTGACCAGTTCGGACACGGTGTATGCAATAGCGCAGAATTTACGTGAGCTATCCAATTCGTCCTCATGGATTCAATCCATCTATCTATATGACAAGCGAAATAAACATGTTCTGACCGTAAGTGGTTCCAGAGAAGCGGAAAGTTTCTCGGATAAGGCATGGGTTGATCAGATGGAAGCCGGTTCTATCGGTTCAGGCTGGCAGCCGGTCCGGGAATTCGATGCTGACTCTGTTCAACGTACCCCGATTCGCGTATTAACGGTGAACAAGGATATGCCTTTGCCTTTTGGCTCTCAGGGCACACTGGTCATTAATATCAAGATGAGCAGCATTGAGCAGAGTGTAGACAGTATGGTTAATGGTCAGCTCTCATTCCTGACGATTACGGATCGGGACGGTAAGGCTGTGTACAATGCACACTCGGACCAAGAGGGCTCGATAGACGGTCAGGAACTGAATACGCTACCGCTAGAGAGACTGGGCTGGACAATATCCAGTGGAATTAAGGCAGGCAACTTATTTGGCTGGGTATCTGTCGTGTCTTATGTATGGGTAATCATTGCTATTGTGACTGTCATCTGTGCGATCGTGTATATCGTGTACATTACTCGCCGTAACTATAAACCCATTCAGATCATTATGAACCGGATTGAGTCTCACCAGATTCGGGCGTTTGAACACTCGGGTGCTCGTACGGATGAGATGAAGATGATTGATGGAGTACTTGAGAATCTGATTAATCATATGATGGATTATGACAAGAAAAGCAGGGAAAATGTACTCATGCAGCGCAGCAAGTTGTTTAATGCCCTGTTGCATGGTGAACACATGGAAAACGCAGCAGAGCAATTAAAAGAACTCTCTCCGCTGAATGACGTGCATGACTCGTCGCGCTTTGTCGTTGTTGTTGGAGAGATTAACCGTTATGAGAAGGGATTTCAGGAGAGGTACACCAGAGGTGAACAAAATACGCTGAAGTTTGCCTTGATGAACGTTTTGCAAGAGCTGTCACGTAATACGGGTGTACAATGCTGGACGGAATGGATCAGTGTGGATCGAATTGCAATCCTTTTTGTGTTCAAAGAACAGAGTGATAACAACCTGGACATGTCTGGGCAGATTCGTGTTGTAGCTGAGGAATGCAAATCCTGGGTAGAACAAAATCTACGTATTTCCTTAAGCTTTGGTATTGGACCTATCGCTCAGGGAATCGGTACAATACGAGACTCCTATGCGGCCGCAGAAGCGGTAATGCATCGCAAACTGTTGATGAATGGAGATGTCGGCCAAGCCGACTGTGGCGAACCACAGCATCCTTTACTGGATACCTATACTTATCTGCAGATGATTGCGGACTTTGTTAAGCGGTTCCGGATGTCGAGTGGACAGTGGCGGGAACAGTTGGAGGAGATCTTTACAGCATTTGAAAAGAACAAACTGCCGGATGACGAGATTCGTTCTCTGATTCAAGCCATGTTACAGATGCTCAGCCGAGAGGTGGCCATGATGTCGGAAGGGCTTCAGGAAGAGCTGTCCGAAGAAAACATCAACAGATGGTTGAGTGCTGTGGAAGAGGCGGAGACGCTTACGGATGTGAAAAATCTTTTGTTCGATGGTCTGACGGACTTGTTCAGAACGTATGTGGCGGTCACAGAAACCAAGAGTTACAAAGCAATGGTCAACGAAATGAAAAATTATATTGAAGAACAGTTTGCGAATCCAGATCTTTCATTGAAACATCTGAGCGACCGATTCCAGATTACGGGCAAACATGCAAGTTATTTGTTCAAGACAGAATTCAACATGAAGTTTGTTGATTTTGTTACAGAGCTTCGAATGAAGGAGACAGAGCAGCTTCTGCTCAATACGGATTACTCTTTGCAGGATATTGCCCTGAAGGTTGGGTATGCAAATGGAATTACGTTGGGACGTGTATTTAAACGGGTAACGGGCATTACACCAGGAGATTATCGTCGTTTGAAACGTGAACATCGAGAACCCGAAGAGTAACGAAAAAGTGATCATATTCTGAGATCTGTACATCAGGATAGCACAGGGTGAATTTCATGCAGTCACTTTCCACCAGGAGAGCAGGCTTGCAGAGGTTCGCCCTGTTTTCGTTGAACAGTTCTCTGCTGCCTGAGATCGATGCAACTGCTTTCGTAGGATAGCAAGCTGGTATTCCTGTTTTTTCCTTGTTTACGAATATAGGCAGTGTGTGAAAATGGTTTATCCGAATTGGGACAGGCAGTTCCCAGTCGTGAGGTGTTGAGAGCTATCATAGCCTAGGGCAGTGCAGCTTTGGGAAAATAATCAGTCTGCGAAAATGGGCTTAACACATAAACTAAATTCCGTTTGTAAGCGCTTCCGAAATTGGTTTATTGCTAGAGTTCTGAAAGATGTGGAATACTCGGAGCAAGCCATAAACATTCACGCAAAGTAAAAGGGGATGACAAAATGATTGGAAAAGCAACCAAGGGGAGTAAGAAGAAATGGATGGGTCTGGCACTTACGGTAGTAATGGGAGTGTCCTTACTTGCGGGGTGCTCGTCTGCATCAGAAAAAGAATCAGCAGAAGGCGGGGCAACAACTAATGGTGAGCGTGTTACTTTGAAAGTGGAGGTCTTCGATCGTGGTAACAGTCCTTCTCCACATACGATCACTAACAACTACTTAACTAAATTTGTTCAAGAGAAATTCGGCGATCCCAATAACATTGATGTGCAATTCGTACCTGTCCAACGTTCAGAAGAAACAACGAAGCTTAACGTGTTAATGGCCAGCCCTAGCGACGTTCCAGATATTGTGTTTGTATACGACTCCAGTGTGTTCTACCGTTATGCTCAGCAAGGTGGTCTAACTGACGTAGGTGAACTTCTTAATGAACATGCACCTAACTTAAAAGAATATCTCGGCGACGACCTGTTGAAATTCGGTCAGCTTGAAGGTCAGCAATTCGCTATTCCGGGTAAACGTGCCATTACGGCTCGTTACAACTCATATATCCGCCAGGATTGGCTCGATAAAGTCGGCATGGAAGCTCCAACGACAACGGATGAGCTGTACGAAACGTTGAAAGCATTCAAAGAGAAAGATCCGGGCAATCTGGGCAGCAAAAACATCCCAATGGGTATGGCACTTGCCCCAGCGCAGTACGAAACATTGATTTACTCCTTTATTAAACCCGTACAAGATGGCCTTACGTACAGTCAGCGTTACGAGCTACCATTGCATGATGGCTTCAAAGATGCGATGCAGTTCCTTAACAAGCTTTACAATGAAGGTCTGATCAGTAAAGACTTCAGTCTTGATGAAGAAAAAACGCAATTGGTCAAAGACTTCCAGAACGGTAATATTGGCTACATGTCTGAGGACGTAGGTCAGATTCTGTATGCAGATGGTATGCTTGATAATTTGTCCAAAAATGTACCGGATAGCAAAGTTGTAGCAGTTGACGCTTACACCAACTCGAATGTGGACAACAAACACATCAAATCACGTTATGGTAGCAACGGTATGTACATCATGATTCCAAAAAGCAGCAAACGTTCGGTTGAAGCAGTGAAATACTTAGACTGGATGGCTTCTGGAACGAACTTGCTGGAGATGAACACCGGTGTCGAAGGTGAAAATTACGATATGGTTGATGGTGTTCCAGTTGTTAAAGATGATGCACCACAGGATGTCAAAGATCGTCTCTACAACGGTGGAGACATGGCCATTATTGCCAACGGTAAAGTGGTTGGAGATCAGGCAGCCAATGAAGCCGCATGGATTGCAGGCTTCCCAGAACGTAACCATGAGCTGATGAGACAGTCTATTGATATCGCTAATACGGATACGGTCGGCCCGGTTATCTTCAGCAAACCAATTGAAGCGGAATCTAAATATGGTACAGCGCTAAATGATAAGTTGAAAGTGCTTATTGTGAAAACTGCGATGGCTAAACCGGCAGAGTTCGAAGCGGTATATGAAAAAGAAATAAATGATTTCATGTCACTGGGTGGCACTGAGCTGAAGAAAGAGCTTGAAGCAGCACTTCAGTAAGCGTTATCAAGTAAACAGATTTATCTTATGATTATTAAATCAATATGTAATTTACCGCATAACTTTGGAAGGAACGCGTGCCGCCAGTATGGGCGGCACAGCCGTTTCTCTGTTGATAGGAGGAAACCGACTTGACCATCACATACTTGAAAAGGTATTGGCAATTATATGCGCTCATCTCACTGCCTCTGATCTACTTCTTGATCTTTCGTTACGGCCCAATGTACGGGGTTCAGATCGCTTTTAAGGATTTCAACTTGTTTCAGGGCATTAACGGGAGTGAGTGGATCGGTTTCGATGCTTTCCGTGAAGTATTTGGAATGCGGGACTTCTACACCACATTACGAAATACCTTCATGCTAAATTTCCTCGACCTGCTTGTTTCGTTCCCTGCTCCAATTATATTGGCCATCATGCTCTATGAAGTTCGATTCAAATGGTTTAAAAAAATATCGCAAACGATTCTGTACATTCCTCACTTTATCTCCTGGGTTATCATCGGGGGAATTGTATACCAATTGTTCGGCAATCAATCCGGTATGGTTAACGGTGTATTGGAGAGTATGGGCTTAAATTCAATACCATTTTTGACAGAGAAAAACCCATGGCTTGTAACGTACCTGTTCACAGGTGTCTGGCAAAGTGCAGGATGGGGAACCATTCTATATCTGGCCGCATTAACCGGCGTCAATAAGGAATTGTTTGAGGCTGCCGAGATTGACGGAGCTTCAAGGCTGAAAAGAATATGGCATATCACGTTGCCAAGTATTAAACCAACCATTGTGACCTTGCTCATTCTTAATCTCGGACATATGGTCAGCATCGGTTTTGATCGGCCTTATATTATCGGTAACACAGCCGTACGTGAATATTCAGATGTACTTAGTACCTTTGTTTACAGGGTCGGCCTTGAATCAGGACAATACACGCTGGCAACTGTCGTAGGGTTATTCCAGGCCGTTGTGGGACTAATCTTTGTACTCGGTTCTAACTATATTTCGAAGAAAGCAACCGGCGAAGGCATTTTATAAGTTGTCAAAGCATGAAAGATACGCCAATCGGCTTGTATGTATAGACCATCAGTAAAGGAGCTGTGCGCATATGAGTGAACGCACCTCAAATCGGATTTTTGATATCGTTAATATCTCCTTTATCAGTTTGTTTGTTATATTCTGTCTGGCTCCATTTTTGCACACCATTGCGATATCTCTAAGTTCTAATCGCGCGATTACTTCGGGAGAAGTGACCATTTTTCCTAAAGAATTCAATTGGGATGCGTATATCCAAGTATTCTCTGATCAATCCATGCTCTACTCACTGGGCTTTACGACTGTTCTGACAGTAGCAACCACAGTGTTGTGCATGTTATTCACACTTGCTGCTGCATACCCGCTAACCAAGAAAAAATTGAAAGGGCGCAAGCTCTTCATGTATGTCATCATCATTACGATGTTCTTCAGTGGCGGGATGATTCCCGAGTATTTGCTCATTCGTGATCTCAATATGCTTAACTCAGTCTGGGCACTGATCTTACCGGGACTGGTAAGTCCATTTAACCTGATTATCCTGATCTCATTCTTCAGAGGCATTCCTGAAAGTCTGGAAGAATCAGCAGAAATTGACGGTAGCTCGCATGTACACACGCTATTCAAAATCATACTGCCATTATCCATGCCTGTACTTGCCACATTAGCGCTATTCTATGCGGTGGGTCGCTGGAATGGATTCCAGGATTCACTGTTGTATATTAATGATCCCAAGTTGTATCCACTACAACTGAAGCTCTTCCAAATGGTTCAAAACAACATGGTAAGTGAACTTACATTGATGGAAGGTGCTAACCGCACACCACTGACTCCGGAAAGTCTCAAAGCAGCTACAGTTGTATTCGCAACGGTACCCATTCTGCTTGTCTATCCGTGGCTGCAAAAGTATTTTGTCAGCGGTGCCATGCTTGGCGCGGTAAAAGGTTGATATAAAACTGTTGGGCAAGCTCTAGCTGTTGGGAAGGAGAAGGAAATCAAATGCAGCAAAAAGATAAAGGTATATATTCATTTTCGACGTGCTGGAATATCCGAAAACATGATGTTGGGGAAGACATGATACGGGAGATTGCGGATCTCGGCTTTCGCCGAGTGGAGCTTAATTATAATGTGACGAAGGAAATGCTCAAGACGATTGAGCCCATGATTGAACGCGGAGACATCGGCGTCTCCAGTGTTCATAACACGTTTCCACATGACCCTGACCCCGATTATGGTACGGATTCCATCTTGCTCGGCTTCGAAGATGAAGTGAAACGTAAGCGGGCGATCGAGTTGCTGGTAGAGTCGGCTGAATATGCCCAGCGTTATGGTGGAGAAGCTGTTGTTGTACATCCCGGAGAAGTACCTTTTCCTCAGGATATCAGCAAAGATCTTGGAAAGCTCTACAACGAGGAAGGTCCGGATTCACCAAAGTATCGCAGCAAATGGGCGGAACTGATGGAGAGGCGAGAGGCTCTAAGTTCTGGCTATGTCGAGAAAATTATCGCCAGTCTGGATGAGGTATGTAATCGAGCGGCAGCTAAAGGTCTGGATGTTCATTTTGGAATCGAGACGAGATCCAGACCGCAACAGATTCCTACCCTTGCCGAGGCCAAGACCATCATCACGGCTCTCAAAGGAGCACCGGTTGGTATCTGGTACGATACGGGTCACGCCATCATGATGGACCGACTGGGCCTCTATGATAGTGTGGGAGAAATGCAGGGGCTGATGGATGATATCGTAGGTGTTCATATCCATGAGACACTTGGTCTTTCTGATCACTGGTGCCCTTATGTACACAGTAAGGACATGAACTTCTATGATGCCTATCTGCCGATGATTCGCCGGGCACAGGTAAAGGTATACGAGTTGAAGTCTGCCTGTAAGCCAGAAGAGATCCACGAGAGTCATGACTTGCTTTTGAAGAAGCTTGGAGTGGCAAAGTAGGAACGGTGATATGGGGAACAGTGTGCTTGTTAACAACGTGTGTTAACGACTGTTTCCTCGGTGATGAAGCCCCATAAATATGTAGTGAATTAAGAACGGATTTTCTAGCGACTTTTGTCGGTAGATGGTATATACTGACGAGAAAAATGAACTCACCTACGGGCGGTATGAGTAAGCTTCCGGTCTGAATTGAAGGGGCTGAAGCAACATACTCCGCACATCGGGAGAATGCATTGGTATGGAGGGGACTGCATATGTACAAACAACTGGTGGACAGTAATGACAGAGCGGTAGAAAGAGGCATATCGCGGCAGATGCTTGACCCGGAAAGCCGTTACTATGGAGGGACAATTGATCCCTTCACAGGTGTTGCCTGGGTTAACCACACGACTGGAACGCCTACGGATATGTGTTACTGGGGAGCTGCAATCTCCAACCCGGATTCCATCTATTACCGGGATGAGGCGTTGTTAAATCGACTGCTGTTAGCTACGGAATACGTACTTCGCTTCCAGCATGAAGATGGTTCAATATCGCCTGGCTGGACTAATTACCATTCCCCTCCCGATACCGCATTTGTCGTTGTAGGGTATTCGCAGTTGTATCAGCTTCTTCAACAGCAGGATTGGGAGCCACTGCAACCTGTATTGAACAATATGGGGCGGTTTCTGGAACGTACAATCCCAACCATGCTTACGGGAGGCTGTCATACGCCAAATCATCGCTGGGTGCTATGCGCGGCGCTCGGTTTCTTGCATGAGCTATTTGATCTGGAGGAAGCTGTGCAGCGCGCAGAGCAGTGGATGGATGAAGGGATGGATATTACCCCCGATGGAGAGTGGACAGAACGGAGCAATGGGATATACAGCGCAGTTAGCGACATCATGTTAATTCATGCTGCGCGCCTGCTCAATCGTCCTGAACTGCTGGAACCGGTGAGGCTCAATCTCCGTATGATGGTGTACCTTGTACATCCAACGGGTGAGATTGTTACGGATTATTCAGGTCGACAGGATCTGGGCAGTGTTCATGATCTGTCGCCTTATTATCTACCTTATGCCATTTTGGCCCGGCTGGATGGTGATCCACTTTTTGCCGGCATGGCAGCCTGGGCAGGAGATACATTAACAGATCCGGGAGTATGCTCAGTGAATACGCTCATTCGGTTGATGCTTGAGCCTGAGCTTCAGCAGGCGATTGAGGCACGTGATGTATTACCGGAACAGTATGAGGTTATGCTGAATGAGCATTTTGTACGCGACGAATATCTGGAGCAGATGGACGCAGTAGGGCATCATGGACGTATCTCGCATAGTCGGATGCATACGGACTTTGGTGCTCCCGTAGCCCGAATTCGGGATGGGGCTACTAGCGTGACGGTGATGACAGAAGTTCCTTCTTTCTTCGCTCTTCGTCATGGAAAAGTGCGTCTGTTGGCTGTGCAACTGGCTTCATACTTTAATCCAGGATATGTACCTATGCAGCAAATGACGAGGTTGTCCGAGGGATATCAACTGACTGGCGAGCAGAAAAAAGGCTATTACGGCCCAGTCCCTGCGAATCTGCTGCCAGAATCGGCCGCATCGGCCATCAGTCCATGGTACTTGTTGCCTCATCAGAGCCGTCAGCTCACTCATGAGCAGACATTCCGTGTAGGGGCAGAAGTGCAACCGACGGAAAACGGATGGACCATGCATCTCTCAGGGCAGGAGCCGGAAGACATTATGATGCAACTATCCTTTGTATTCGGAAGCGAAGGGGAGCTGACCTGCGAGGACGCGATTGAAACGAGTGAGGGCCACTATTTGTGGAAAAGCGGTACGTTACGCTATACCTGCGGAGATGACTGGATGGAGATCACCGGGGGCGAGCTGGGGCATCTGGCAGCATCGGTGCGGGAGGCGAAACTGCCAGACAAGTGCAAGGTTGTGCTGGTCAATTTCATGACGCCATTTGATAAAACCATTCATATTTCACTTTCGCCTTCGATGGCGTTGAAGCTTTAAATCTATTGAATCTCTTTTTCGCACGTTTAAATCATGTTGCAAGTAAAGACCGGGCCTTTGGCTCGGTCTTCTTTTTTTACGAATGAATACGGCGAACGTTCACTATATTCCCAAAGATGTGCTCATTCAAAGTATTAGCAGGGATTTCGGAATTTTAGGATACGTCTCATAATTGTGAACTATTATTTCAGTTGCTCTAACGCAGTTTCAATTGGTGTAGTTAACAGAGGATTCTCTCTGGTATTACTCCAATAAACGATGAGAACATTTTCTTTCTCATATAGAAAAGGGAACGTTGTAAAATGGGCACCTTCAATGTGCCTATTGAATTCTTTAGTCCCTTTCATGCGATCCTTTTCAGAGTTGAAAATATAAAAATGTATGAATTCAGGGTTATCCGGTTCTTCTGCAGCTTGCACCCCAATGGAGTAAACCTCAGGTATAACATCTTTTAATTTCATTGGGTACCCAGTTATGCCAAAGGATACTAAATTCAGTTTTTGAGATTCAAGCGCTGTTACTACATCATCTAGTGTGAGAATATTTTCTTCCTTTTTTATATCTTCTGAACATCCGACCAAGGCAAACAAGCATATTAAAATGAATACAAGTGGTTTTATTTTCGAGATAACCAATATACCATCTCCTTAAAAATAAGAATGATTGCTTCCTTGTAATATGAAGTGACACCTTAGCAAATAATTAAAAAGTCGAACGTGGCTAATTCGTATATAAAGCATTTATGAAAACCATTCACAAGCAGAATTAGATCATGAGCTACATTTATCTTACCATAAAGGAAAGAAGCCAGTTGAATGGCCCTAACCGATAAGGATGGAAAGTCATCTTTATTTGCATTTTTTTCATAAACGACATGAAACTACATATTGAGAAGTGGGCCTTAAGATGTGGTATACTGAAGAGTATGAATGAAATGCAAAGAGGAGGTGCCTTGGAAGATGAAGGGCAAGCTAGTGCGGGCTGAGGGACACCTTGCCAATATTATACCGATTCACTTGGATGCGTCTTTCTTTTTTGAAAGAGCTGTCCGCTCGCTGGACCGTAATCATGTCGACAAGGCATTAAAATATTTTCGCAAAGCTGTTGAATACGAACCGGAAAATCCGGTGAATCATTGTAATATGGCGGGTATATTATCGGAGAAGGGCGATTACGAAGCGTCCAATGCCATTCTGGCTAACGTGCTGGAAGTGGTAGATCCGTCGATGACGGAATGTTATTTTTACATGGCGAACAATTATGCAAATATGGATCGGTTTGAGGAAGCCGAGCAAGCACTTGTTACCTATCTGGAGGAGGACACCCAGGGTCAGTTCATGACGGAAGCTGAAGAGATGATGGAGCTTCTGTATTATGAGCTGGATCGTCCGGCCAAACTGAATCGAATCAAATCGCGTAAAGGTGTAGTGGAGCACGATCAGGCACGGGAACTGTTGGAAGAAGGGAAATTCGCACAGGCTGCTGAGCTACTCGAAGGCATGTCATCGGATTACCCTGACTACTTGGCTGCCCGTAACAATCTGGCACTCGCCTACTATTATATGGGGCTATTTCCTAAAGCGAAAGAGACCATTGCAGAAGTGCTTGAACAGGAGCCAGGTAATCTGCATGCACTCTGTAATCTGGCCATTTTCCATCAAAATGAGAACCGGGCTGATCAAGTGCTGCTTCTGATCAAAAAATTGCGTGTCATCGTGCCATTCCAGCACGAACAAGTCTACAAACTGGCTACAACGATGGGAATTCTGGGCCAACACGATACGGCTTATGTTCACTTCCGTCGTTTGCTTAAGGACGAAGAGACAGCTGCTGATCCGGCACTTGCTCACTATGCAGCAGTGGCGGCTTATAATACAGAGCGTTATGACGCTGCTGAGCGTCTATGGCATTATGTGTCCAAGCTTGATCCGGGTTCGGAAGTATCTCGGTACTATCTGTCAGGTCTTGAGGCTGTAAGGCAAGGCGAGCAAGAGCCGGAGAAGCTGAGTTATCACTATCATCTGCCATTTGACGAGCAGTTCAGACAGTGGGAGAACTATGGTAACGGCATACCTGAAGAAATGAAGAATGATCCACTGATTCGTTCATCGTTCTTCTGGGCTTTGCGACATGGTGATCGGGCAACCAAGCTGCAGGTTATTCATGCACTTGGGATGATCGGGGATTATGAGGTGCAGCAGGCGCTGCAATCCTTTATTGAAGAACCGGGAGAAGAGCAGGATCTGCTTGAGGCAGCACAAGCTGTGCTGGATGGATTGAAATCGGCTGAACACGAGGAGCAGAATACTCAGGTGGTTCGACCGTTTTCTCCTGTAGCCTTGAAGACTATTGGGAAGGCTCAACCCACATCGGAGCAATCGGAAACTCACTCAACTTCCCATTGGCAGGCTGTTGTTGATCGTGCGCTTCAGATGTCTGAGGCGAAGGCTGAGTTGCAGCAAGAGATGGAACGGCTCTGGACGGACTATGTAGCCCGGGTACATCCCGAGGTTCCGGGTACGAAGCAGATTGAGGGCTGGGCTGCGGGACTTGAATATTTGGCTGCCAAGAACCACAGTCGACCTGTTACCTATCAAAGCATCGCTGAGCGGTATGGGATATCGGCATCAACGGTTAGCAAGTATGCTAAACAGATCCATCGGGTTTGTAACAGCAACCCACCACTTGTGTAGAAAGAAAGTTCGCTTCAACTCGTTTTCAGAAAGACATCATAAGGTGAAGGATACAACAACCGGGAAAACGGGTAAACTTAACGAATGGGCCTCGTAAACGCCTGTAGGATATCATCTTGGCAAGTTCATCGCTAGTACAACACACTCTCACCTTATTAAGGAGGCTGTATCTATATGTCTAAATACAGAACGATTGTGATCGGAACGGGACCTGCGGGTCTGACAGCAGCGATATATCTAGCTCGTGCTAATCTGAACCCACTGGTTATCGAAGGTCTTCAGCCGGGTGGTCAATTGACGACGACAACGGAAGTTGAGAATTTCCCCGGTTTCCCGCAAGGTATTATGGGTCCGGAACTGATGGATAACATGCGTAAGCAAGCAGAACGATTTGGAGCGGAATTCAAAAACGGTTGGGTGGAAGAGGTTGATTTCAGCAAACCTCCCTTCAAGGTCAAAGTTGGAGGAATGGGTGAACTGGAAGCTGAATCGATCATTATCTCCACAGGTGCTTCCGCTCGTTATCTTGGCATTCCGGGAGAGCAGGAAAATGTGGGACGTGGTGTAAGTACATGTGCGACATGTGACGGCTTCTTCTTCCGTGGTAAAAAAATCGTGGTCGTGGGTGGTGGTGACTCCGCGATGGAGGAAGCGAGTTTCTTGACTCGTTTTGCAACGGATGTCACATTGGTTCACCGCCGGGATGAGTTGCGTGCATCGAAAATTATGCAAGATCGGGCTCGCAGCAATGAGAAGGTGAAGTGGGCACTGAACCGTACTCCTCTTGAGGTCGTACCTGAAGCGCTGGGAGTCAAAGGGCTGAAGGTGCGCAACAACGAGACGGGGCAGGAAGAGTTGCTTGAGGCGGATGGCGTATTTGTTGCCATTGGTCACACGCCGAATACCGGGTTCCTGGGTAATGCGATCGCACTGGACGAACATGGCTATGTTGTGGTTAAACCGGGAACGACGGAGACCAATATTCCGGGTGTATTCGCCTGTGGTGATGTTCAGGATACGAAGTATCGACAAGCCATTACGGCAGCCGGATCAGGTTGTATGGCCGCGATGGATTGCGAGAAGTTCCTTGAAGGAAGCATTGTGCATGACTGGAGCGAAACGCTGGATAAGTAAGCATTACATGCGTGAGGTTAGGCATATGCTAGGAATAAGAGACAACGGGAAGTCTCATGAAATGAGAGAAGCCGGAAGGCTTCTCTTTTTTTGAAACTACAGTGGGCATGAGTTCGTATACATATGGGGCATATTAGCTGTGAGGTGAAGATTTTGGGGGAAATGATAAAAGATTGGTTACAAAATGCAACAGTGAGACGGTTTTTGATTCTGCTCTTGTTCTGTTTAATTTTGTTCAGTATGGGGAGTATGCTGCACATGATTCTGTTGCTGTTCCTCGTGACGTATGTCATGAACAGGCTGCAGCACTTTATTACAGGTGGTTTGAATCGGTTATTTAAGATCAATTATAAAGTCGTGGTCATTCTGCTCTATATGATCGTTATCGCAGTGATTGTGCTGGGTATCTCCAGATATTCACCGCGGATCGTGGATCAGGTCGTTCAGTTGACGAACGAGATTATGAAGTTTCTGGATAGTGCGGACGGTGATAATTTTGCTTCCAAGATTGCGGGTTACCTCCAATCCTTCGATATCAAAAATTACACCAATGATGCATTAAAATATATTTTCGCTTTGAGCAAATGGTTGGAGTTTATTCTGCTCGTTATCATTCTGAGTCTGTTCTTCTTGTTGCAGAAGCAGGAGATATCCAAATTCACTTCCAAGTTTAAAACAAGCAAAATCGGCTGGTTTTATACTGAAGTAGCTTACCTGGGCGACAAGTTCGTTTCTTCTTTCGGCAAAGTTATTGAGGCTCAATTGCTGATTGCCGTATTCAATACGGTACTGACGATGCTGGGCTTATGGATTCTGGGTTTCCCGTATCTGTTCGCTCTGACCATTCTGGTGTTCATGCTCAGTCTGGTTCCCGTTGCGGGGGTTATCATCTCACTTGTACCGCTTTGTCTGATTGGGTATCAGATGGGTGGACTAAAATTAAGCATTATTGTGATTATCATGATTATTGTCATTCATGCGCTGGAGACCTACTTCCTGAATCCGAAGCTGATGGCACACAAGACGAAATTGCCGATGTTCTACACCTTTATCGTACTGATTCTGTCGCAACACTTCCTGGGGATCTGGGGACTGATCATTGGTATTCCAATCTTCGTCTTCCTGCTCGATATTCTGGATGTTAACAAGATGGAGAAGACAGAAGAGCCGATACGTGTGGAAACGAAGTTATAATGTAAGAAGATCGACCAAGTTCAATCAAACTGAACAACTTCTGATACTTCGAAAAAGTAAGGCGCCTTCCATCTGCGGAAGGCGCTTTTGTGTTGGCAATCCTGTTATTCGATAGCTCTCTGCAACAGAATGACAGGTGGTGGGTTGAGTGAGATGGGTCACCACGCTGATGTGGCGAAGATCATCTTTTATGAATGGAACGAGTGGTGATGCAATATCATGAGTGGAGGCTTCCTATGTTATAGAGGAAGGAATGAAGCGTGCGTTTATAAATGAAGGTAATGAGGATGTATACGTATTCAAAAATGGTGTGTGATGTGGTTCACAACCCTATCAGAGCAGGAAGGACTTGAGGTCTTATCGTCTTGACCCAGGCGTATCCTTCAATTATAGTTGGTACGTAGGACTTAAACTATTTTAGATAGATAAAGGTGGCTTGCAGCATGTCTGAGAAAATCTACGTTGGGGTCGATCTCGGCGGAACAGCAATCAAGGTCGGTATATGCGATGAACAAGGTCAGCTAATGCATACGTATGAAGGACCGACTGAAGTGGATAAGGGCGTAGACACCGTCATCGCCAACATCGAGAAGTATGTCCGACATATCGTAGCCGAATCACCTTACAGTTGGGAACAGCTTGAGGGTGTAGGTGCTGGTGTGGCCGGTTTCACGAATGTACGTGAGGGAATTATCGTTCATGCCCCTAACATCGGATTTCGGAATGTAGCCATTCGTTCGATTCTGGAAGAACGTCTGGGCAAGCCAATCAAAATAGATAACGATGCCAATGTGGCTGCACTGGGTGAAGTATGGGCAGGTGCGGGCAAAGGCGTAGACAATTGCGTATGTTATACACTCGGTACGGGCGTTGGCGGAGGCTTGATCCTGAATGGTAACATCTATCAGGGATTCTCCGGTATGGCGGGAGAGCTGGGTCATATCAGTGTTGTTCCTGATCTGGAGGCCATCAAGTGCGGCTGTGGTAAAATGGGATGTGTTGAGACGGTATCGTCTGCAACGGGTATTATCCGTATGGCGAAGGATGCCGTAGAACGCGGTGATCATACGTCACTGGCACTCGTTGACAAGATTGCAGCCAAAGAAGTATTCGATGCTGCGAAGGCAGGCGATGAAGTGGCACAGCGTATTGTAAACCGTGCTGCTTTCTACTTGGGCAAGTCCATGGCTACTGTAGCAGCTGTCATTAACCCGGAGATGTTCATCATTGGTGGTGGCGTATCCAAAGCGGGCAATTTCTTGTTCGATGAAATACGTACCGTATTTGCTAAGTTGACACCGGAACCGTTGCAAGAAGGGGTTCAGATTCTGGAAGCTACACTTGGTAATAATGCAGGTATTGTGGGTGCAGCAGGTCTTCTCTTGCGTTCCTAGTAACCTCGTAACAATATATGAAGACAGCAATATGATAAGGAGGGGACATTTATGCTTGAAGGTGAAGGCTCACCAGGCACAGGCGCCACGCTCATTATCATTACGGGCATGTCCGGGGCAGGTAAAACCATTGCAGTACAAAGCCTGGAGGATCTGGGTTTCTTCTGTGTGGATAATCTGCCACCGGTATTGATTCCAAAATTTGCGGAACTGATTGAACAGTCAAACGGCAAGATCGGTAAGGTTGCATTGGTTATCGATCTGCGCGGGCGTGAATTCTTTACGGCTCTGTCCGAGTCTTTGAACTATATTAAAGATCATTTTACCATTCATTGCGAAATTTTATTCCTGGATGCTACAGATTCTGTACTTGTTCAGCGTTACAAAGAAAGCAGGCGCAGACATCCGCTAGCTCCTGAAGGCATGCCGCTGGACGGCATCCGGCTGGAGCGCAAGATGTTGGAGGAGCTCAAAAACTCCGCTACACAGGTACTGAATACAAGTACAATGAAGCCAGCTCAACTGAAAGAACGTATCATATCCCGCTTTTCTCATCTGGAAAGCCAAATGCTTTCTGTGAATATTACGTCGTTCGGATTCAAGTATGGCATTCCAATTGATGCCGATCTGGTATTTGATGTACGTTTTTTACCGAATCCGCATTATATTGATCATTTGCGTCCGAATACGGGACAGAATAGTGATGTGTATGAATATGTTATGAAATGGCCAGAGACACAGGCATTTCTGACGAAGTTGCTGGATATGCTGCATTTCCTGATTCCGCAATACCGGAAGGAAGGCAAAAGCCAGGTTATTATTGGAATCGGCTGTACCGGAGGCAAGCATCGTTCGGTAGCAATATCGGAATATTTGGGCAAGATGTTGGGAAGCAGCGAGACTGAAGCTGTCACCGTGAGCCATCGCGACGCTGACCGGGACCGTCATTAAAGAGGGTGAAGGGATGAAAGAGGCCGGACCACGAAGAGAACGTCCGAGAATAGTTGTAATGGGCGGCGGAACCGGATTATCCGTGATGTTGCGCGGTTTAAAAGAAAAACCGCTGGATATCACGGCCATCGTCACAGTTGCAGATGATGGTGGAAGTTCAGGCATCCTGCGCAATGAGCTACAAATGCCGCCTCCGGGCGACATTCGCAACGTGCTTACGGCACTGGCTGATGTAGAACCATTGCTTTCAGATATGTTGAAGTACCGTTTCAATACAGGCGCGGGGCTTGCAGGCCACAGCTTGGGGAATTTGATTTTGGCTGCAATGACGGATATTTCGGGCGACTTCGTGACCGCGGTGCGGGAACTTAGCCGCGTGTTTGCCGTTCGAGGTGAGGTATTACCAGCAGCAGGCCAGGCTGTGGTGTTGCATGCCGAGATGGAAGATGGGACAATTATTACAGGTGAGTCCAAGATCCCGGAGGCAGGTGGACGCATCAAACGCGTTTTCCTTGAACCGGATCACGTGGAGCCGTTGCCAGAAGCGGTAGAGGCTATTCGACAAGCTGACGCCATTCTAATCGGACCAGGCAGCCTCTATACAAGCATCCTCCCCAATCTGCTCGTGCCGAAGCTCGCAGAGGCTGTGGTAGAGGCTGACGCGGTGAAGATGTTTATCTGTAATGTGATGACACAGCCGGGAGAAACAGATAACTATACGGTAAGTGACCACCTTAAGGCGGTACACGAACATATAGGTCATCAGCTCTTTGACTATGTTATCGTAAATAATGGTGATATTCCGCTGCAAGTACAGAATAAGTATGCGGAAAAAGGAGCAAAACCGGTTGTACTGGATATGAATGTACTCGAAAGTGCCGGCTATCAGGTGGTTGCAGATACTCTTGTTCTGTTCAAAACCTATCTGCGTCATGATGCCGAAAAGTTAAGTCATCACATCTACCAACTGGTACAAAATTGGATGTTACGGAAGAGGTGAAGTCCCATGTCGTTTGCAGCACAGACCAAAAAAGAATTAACCATGATCGAGAGCGAACCGTGCTGCGAAAAGGCGGAACTTTCAGCCCTCATCCGTATGCTTGGTGCAGTGCAGTTATCGAATAAAAAAGTGATCTTAGATATTTCGACGGAGAATGCCGCGATTGCAAGACGGGCATACTCTCTGCTTAAAAAGCATTTTCAAGTGCATACGGAATTACTGGTCCGCAAAAAAATGCGGCTGAAAAAGAACAATGTATATATTGTTCGTATTCCAACCATGGTACAGGAGATTCTCAATAGTCTTCATATTGTATCTGAGGGCTTTCTGTTTACCCCAGGGATTAGTACGGAGTTGTTTCAGCAAAACTGTTGTAAACGGGCCTATCTTCGCGGTGCATTTCTCGCAGGTGGATCGGTTAATAATCCGGAAGGTTCTTCCTACCATCTGGAGATTGCGTCCATGTATGAGGAGCACTGCCAGGCACTGGTCGATCTGGCGAATGAATTTCATTTGAATGCCCGGTGTATAGAACGGAAAAAAGGATTCATCCTATATATCAAGGAAGGCGAGAAAATCATTGAGCTGCTTAGCATCATTGGTGCTCATCAGGCCTTGTTCAAGTTTGAAGACGTACGTATTATGCGAGATATGCGTAATTCCGTTAACCGGATTGTCAATTGTGAGACCGCCAACCTGAATAAGACCATCGGAGCGGCGGTAAGACAAATCGATAATATCCGGTTGTTGCAAAAGGAAGTTGGTCTGGAATCACTGCCTGAGAAGCTTCGCGAAGTGGCAGAGGTTCGACTCGCTCATCCGGATATCAACTTGAAGGAAGTGGGCGAACTTCTTAAAGGTACAGTCAGCAAGTCGGGAGTGAACCATCGGCTTCGCAAAATTGATGAGCTGGCTGAGAAAGTGCGCACAGAACGTTATGGTTAAGACGGAGTAGGGTAAAGTAACAAGGTCGGCTGTTTCTGTTGAACAAAACGTAGCAGGCAAGCCTGATGTTAAGGAGCCAGAAGAGTCACTCAGGCAGCTTGGTGCCATGTGCAATGCATGTGCAGTGGCGATGAAAAGGGGCATGATAATGCCTTCCAAAGCACCCTGAGTTTTTTCTTCTAGTGTCCTGCACAGGTTAATGTTATAATGTTGTATAAATATAATTGTGTATTTAATGTCCAGATTTCATAATAGGGGGTAAGTTTCCATGACAAAGCACCCGGTAGTTGTCCGTTTGAAAACGGGTCTCCATGCCAGACCTGCGGCACTGTTCGTTCAAGAAGCGAATAAGTACTCATCTGAAGTGTTCGTCGAGAAGGACGACAAAAAAGTTAATGCAAAAAGTATCATGGGGATCATGAGCCTTGCGATCAGCACAGGTACGGAAATCCAGATTAGTGCAGAAGGCGCGGATGCCGAACAGGCTGTAAACGCTTTAGTTAGTCTGGTAAGCAAGGAAGAGCTCGAAAACCAATAAGATATGATTCATTCAATGAAGAAGTCCCGAAAGGGGCTTTTTTGCGTTTTTATTGTTTTCGCCATCGTCAAGTGCAACATTATGGAATTTGTCCCGTCTGTTAAGGTATCAAATGCTTTAAAGTTTGAGATGTTAACACATAAGGGGGCTATCGTGATGGGTAAACAATGGATGAAACCGTTTGGTGCGGTGCTGGTGGCAAGTACGTTGCTTGTTGGAGGAACAGCATGGGTTGCACCAGGTAACTATGCTTACGCTGCAGAGGTTCAGGGCGTACAACAGAATGTGATTAATGTCGTGGGTAAAGGTGAGATTCAGGTGAAACCGGATATTGCTTACCTGTCCATTGGTGTGAACAGCACTGCAGAGACAGCTGCATCTGCCCAAAAGGCGAATGCTGCCAAAGTTCAAAAGGTATCCAACTTGCTGAAGAATACGTGGAAGATCAGTGCAGACGATATTCAAACGAGTCAGTTCTCTGTACAACCCAACTACACGTATAGCGAAAAAGACGGACAACAAATTAAAGGATACACAGCGCATCATACGCTGACGGTCACATATCGTGAGATGGACAAAATCGGCGAGTTGCTCGATGCTGCTTCGGGCGCGGGTGCCAATAATATTGAAAACGTGCGCTTTACTGTAGAAAATCCGGAAAGTTATGAGTCCCAAGTGATTGAGAAAGCTGTTGCCAATGCAGATGTGAAAGCTGGAGCTATTGCAAAAGCAGTTAAACGTCAACTGGGTGCTGTTCTTTCCGTGAGCCAAGGCGATGCCAATGTGCCTGTATTCTATGCAAGTGAGGCTTTGATGTCCAAAGCAGCAGATACAGCAGGTGGCACTGAGATTGAAACAGGCCAGGTTAAAGTAAGCACAATCTTGAATATCACGTATGAAATGAAATAAACAATTGAACTAAGATTGAAGCTCAAGAAATCTTTCAAGTGTCATTTGAAGGGGTACAACGAAATAATGACAAAGACTTTGTCCTGAGGACAGGGTCTTTTTTGTTGCAAAATCAAACTTTGATGAAGTCAGAAGGGAGGGTACCCTTTTAAAGCTACATGAAATGTCGTTTTTAGGTATCTTTTTTGTATAGTTGTTCGTGACAAAAAGGTCATATCCCGTTATATTTTCCCTCTGATATTCATCAACATTGTAACTCCGGCTGTAAACCTTTCCGAAATCGGGTTAATTATAATAGAGAGGTGAGCGTATGAGATATGCGATCAGTTCAGGATTACATACGCAATGATCCCTAATTGTAAATTCAGAGAGGAGTTTTATATATGACATCATGGAAAAAATGGACAAGTGCGTTGCTGGCAGCAGGAATTATTGTGGGGAGCGGTGCTGTGTGGCAGGATAGTTCGGTACAAGCGGCTTCTGTATCCTCCAAAGTAACAACCCCTACTGAGGTGACCCTGAAATCAGGTGGGAAATCACTGACTCAAAAAGGACTTCTACAAGGAGGCTCAACCTGGGTATCTCTTACAGCAGTTAAAGATGTAGCGGGTGGAACCTTGAAATATGATGCGAAAACCAAAGAGTATGCTCTGACAGCAGCCAATAACACGATGACCATCAGCCTTTTGGACGGCGAGCCGAGTGTTCGAATTAACAATTACTATCCTCAAGTAGACGCGAAGCTGATCAACGGCAGACTATACATCCCATTCTCAGCGATGAGAGATTATCTGGGTGTACAGGGGAACTGGGATGGCAAAACCAAAACGTTGACGCTCAGTAAGGTGAAACAAAATAGTGTGAAAGTTAAAGCGGCGACAATCAATGTTACTGTGAAAAATGCTGAAGTGGATGTTCAGTATCCGCAGGTGAGTGGACTTGCCAGCAAAGAAGCTGAAGCAGCGATCAACAAAGTGCTGAAAGATGAAGTGGATGCATATGTAGCTGACTTCAAGAAGCAGACATCTGAGTTCGGTGGTGCAACCGCCAACCGTCCATATGCATTTGAGAGCTCTTATGTGGTGACCTACAATGAAAGCGGCGTACTGGGACTCATTACACAACGATACGAGGATTATGCTGGCGCTCACGGTATGACATTCCGCACGGGCCACACCTTTGCATTGGACACAGGCAAGGAGCTTACGTTAGATGATGTGCTGCAAAATAACAAAACGATGCGCGAGACGTTGGGTAAAAAAGTCGGCGAACAGCTGAAAGCTCGCGGTGGATACCTCGAAGGTTACAAAGGGTTAAATAAAGATCAGGATTTCTATGTGACGCCAACGGGTGTGGTCGTGTTCTTCCAGCTGTATGAGTATACGGCGTACGCAGAGGGATTCCCTGAAATGCCATTTACGTATAAAGAGCTTCTCCCTAAAGGCACAGAACCATTTAGCGATGTAACAGGAACGAAGTAACGAATCATCATCGAGCACTCTTAAGTTATCTTTCTTATAAAATGAGAAGAAGCCCACATCATGTGATCATGATGTGGGCTTCTTCTCGTATAGACAACACAATGATATGTTGCTGATTACGTTAGTGTTGATTATGTTAACGCGTAGACTGGGGTCTACATCACACTTAGATGCCTTGGGAACCTACGTTTTCGATAACTTTATCAATAATACCGTAATCGGCAGCTTCAGCAGCACTCATGAAGTAGTCACGATCCGTGTCTTTCTCGATCTTCTCCAACGGTTGACCTGAACGCTCAGAGATGATGCGGTTCAAGGTATCACGCATTTTCAGGATGCGGCGAGCACGAATTTCGATGTCGGTAGCTTGACCTTGAGCACCACCAAGTGGTTGGTGAATCATGATTTCACTGTTAGGCAATGCAAAACGTTTCCCTTTCGCACCGGCATTCAGCAAGAATGCACCCATGGAAGCCGCCATACCTACACAGATGGTAGATACATCCGGTTTGATGAATTGCATTGTATCGTAAATGGCCATACCAGCTGTAATGGATCCGCCTGGGCTGTTGATGTATAAGTGAATGTCTTTCTCCGGATCTTCCGCAGCTAGGAACAACATCTGTGCCATGATGGCATTCGCCACAACGTCATTAACATCGCTACCAAGGAAAATAATACGATCCTTCAGCAATCTGGAATAGATGTCATAGGCGCGCTCACCCCGGTTGCTCTGTTCAACGACCATAGGAATAAAACTCACGTGAAAAACCTCCTCGGAAATGTAAATGTTATTGGTGTTTATACTTAAACTGTTACCGTATTACCCACATAATAAACAATTCCAAACAAAAAGTCAAAGAAAGTCAAACTAACTTGCAAAAAAAAGAAACCTTTCCGGTTTCATTGGTTAAAAGGGTTATGAGCTGTTAAATAAAAATGGCGCGCCCGCCAAGAATCGAACTTGGATCTCAGGCTTCGGAGGCCTACGTCATATCCATTGGACCACGGGCGCACATTATGTGACAGCAATAATGATTATAGCTCATGGAATATTTAATTGCAAGCAGTTCGTTATCTACGTTAGTTTGGATTGAGCTAAAAATGATCATGATGAAGAAGAGTGGATAAAGAGTGCATTTAAGTAAATGCTATTAGAGGTTTTGGGCATGCTGTATGAAATGTGATCCTGAGCGATATGTAGATGAAAATAATATGTTTCTTCTATATATGGTATGCGTGAGGTAGTCCTTAATCATGGAAGTCTAGGATTGTGAAAATAGGCGCGTACAAACGCTGGAAGCGTGTCGAAATAACACGTTGAAACACTTGCATGTCACGTCAGTTTTAGGTAGAATAGACGTGGGACTTAAAAAGTTAACCCGGGACGTTTTAGGGCCACGAAAGAGAGCTTGGAACGAGAACTTGCGGGAGTGGAAAGCATGCGAACGATTTTAGAAGTACAAAAGCAGCTTCTGCCTGATCTCATGGATATCTTGAAAAAGAGGTATACGATTCTGCAACAGATCATGTTATCGGATGTGATCGGACGGAGAACGTTAGCTAATTCCATGCAGATGACCGAGCGGGTTCTGAGGGCTGAGACCGATCTGTTAAAGGCTCAGGGACTTATTGAAATTGACAGTGCAGGAATGAAGATCAGCGAGGCAGGGTATGATTTGCTGCAGCAGTTAGAGCCCGTAGCCAAAGAGTTGTTTGGATTATCCGAGCTGGAAGAGCGCATCAAGCAAGCCTACGGTCTGCAAAAGGTAGTTGTAGTTCCTGGCGATTCGGACATTTCTCCATTTGCCAAAAGGGAACTGGGCAGAGCCGGAGCGAAGGCTCTCGGCAATATCATGAGTGACAACGACGTTGTCGCCGTTACTGGCGGATCAACAACGGCCGAAGTCGCAGAGCAACTTAATCCACCAACATCGCTCAAAGGTGTCTGGTTCGTACCGGCACGCGGTGGACTTGGAGAAAGTCTCGAAATTCAGGCGAATACGATCGCATCCACAATGGCAAAACGGGTAGGAGCGCAATACAAACTCCTGCATGTACCGGATTTGCTTAGTGATCATGCCTATGAATCATTAATCCAGGACCCGAGTGTTCAGGAGATTCTACAGCTGATCAGGCAATCACGGATTGTTATTCATGGAATTGGTGATGCCGTGGAGATGGCAACGAGACGCAAACTTGCAACGGAGATTGTAGATGAACTCCAGGAGCAAGGGGCCGTATCTGAATCTTTCGGTTATTACTTTAATGATCAGGGTGAGGTGGTACATACCATGCTTACACTGGGAATGCGACTTCAGGATATTGAACGAACCGATGTCGTGATCGGAATTGCAGGTGGCAAAAGCAAAGCTGCTGCCATACACTCCGTGCTGCGATTTGGTCAGGAAGATATTCTGATTATTGATGAGGCAGCTGCCGAAGTCATCGTAGCCGAAATGGAATAAGAGTTTACTTTTCATCACAACCATTGTTGTCTTGACGGACTTCACCGTCTGTCTTGAATATATAAGTTTCATAAAAAAAATTAATCAAAACTTGGGAGGAACTTACTCATGATTAAAGTAGGTATTAACGGTTTTGGACGTATTGGACGCTTGGCATTCCGCCGTATTCAAAATGTAGCAGGCATCGAGGTAGTAGCAATCAACGACTTGACTGACGCTAAAATGCTGGCTCATTTGCTCAAATATGATACAACTCAAGGTCGCTTCGATGGCGATGTTGAAGTACACGATGGCTTCTTCAAAGTGAACGGTAAAGAAGTTAAAGTATTGGCTAACCGTAACCCAGAAGAACTTCCTTGGGGCGACCTGGGCGTAGATATCGTTCTGGAATGTACCGGTTTCTTCACAACTAAAGAAGCAGCTGAGAAACACTTGAAAGGTGGAGCTAAGAAAGTTGTTATCTCCGCACCAGCTACTGGCGACATGAAAACCATCGTTTACAACGTAAACCATGAAATCCTCGACGGTACTGAAACTGTAATCTCCGGCGCATCTTGCACAACGAACTGCCTGGCACCTATGGCAAAAACGCTGCAAGACAAATTCGGAATCGTTCAAGGTTTGATGACTACAATTCACGCTTACACTGGCGACCAAAACACGTTGGATGCTCCACACCCTAAAGGTGACTTCCGTCGTGCTCGCGCAGCAGCTGAAAACATCATCCCTAACACAACTGGTGCTGCTAAAGCAATCGGTCTGGTAATCCCAGAACTGCAAGGCATCCTTGATGGTGCAGCTCAACGTGTACCAGTAGCTACTGGTTCCCTGACTGAGCTCGTAACTGTTCTGAACAAAAAAGTAACTGCTGAAGAAGTTAACGCAGCTATGCAAGAAGCTTCCGATCCAGAAACTTTCGGATACACAGAAGACGAAATCGTATCATCCGATATCCAAGGAATCACTTTCGGTTCCCTGTTTGATGCAACTCAAACTAAAGTTCTGACTGTTGGCGACCAACAATTGGTTAAAACTGTAGCTTGGTATGACAACGAAATGTCCTACACTGCACAATTGGTTCGCACTTTGGAGCACTTTGCAAAAATGATTAAGTAATATCTGCAATAACATAGAGCGGAAACAGATGCTATTGTTTCCGCTCTTTATATATCTACATTTTGCAAATTTCTCAAAAACACCAGGGTTGACAAGGGATTTCAGCTCTTGATTGGTCCACCAAATACATGGGTGCGGAGGAAATACAGATGAACAAAAAAAGTGTACGCGATATCGAATTGACAGGAAAACGGGCTTTTGTCCGTGTAGATTTCAATGTGCCGCTCGAAGATGGTAAAATTACAGATGACAAACGTATTCGTGCAACGCTTCCTACAATCAACTTCTTGATTGAAAAAGGCGCTAAAGTCATTTTGGCAAGCCACATGGGTCGTCCTAACGGCGAAGTGGTTGAATCCTTGCGTTTGACTCCAGCAGCTGAGCGTTTGTCTGAATTGCTTGGTAAAACAGTTGTTAAAGCTGACGATTCTGTTGGTGACGCTGTTAAAGCTCAAATCGCTGAACTGAACAACGGCGACGTATTGTTGCTTGAAAACGTTCGTTTCCATGCAGGCGAAGAGAAAAATGATCCAGAACTCGCAAAACAATTCGCTGAACTGGCTGACGTTTTCGTTAACGATGCGTTTGGCGCGGCTCACAGAGCACACGCTTCGACTGAAGGAATCGCTCACTTGCTTCCAGCAGTGTCCGGTTTGTTGATGGAGAAAGAACTTGAAGTGTTGGGTAAAGCAATCTCCAACCCTGAGCGTCCTTTCACAGCTATCATCGGCGGATCCAAAGTTAAGGACAAAATCGATGTAATCGACAACCTGCTGAACATTGCAGACAACGTGATCATCGGTGGCGGTCTGACTTACACGTTCTTCAAAGCACAAGGACATGAAATTGGACAATCCTTGCTGGATGATTCCAAACTTGATGTAGCTCTCGGTTTCATCGAAAAAGCGAAAAAACTGGGCAAAAACTTCTACCTGCCGGTAGATATCGTAGTGTCTGACGATTTCAGTGCGAAGGCTAACACACAAATCGTTGACATCGACGGCATCCCAGCAGATTGGGAAGGCATCGACATCGGTCCTAAAACACGTGAGATCTATGCTGACGTAATCAAAAACTCCAAATTGGTTGTATGGAACGGACCAATGGGCGTATTTGAAATCGAGCCATTCTCCCACGGTACTCGTGCAGTAGCAGAAGCTTGCGCAGAGACAGAAGCTTACACTGTAATTGGTGGCGGCGACTCCGCAGCAGCAGCTGAGAAGTTCAAATTGGCTGACAAAATGAACCACATCTCTACAGGTGGCGGTGCATCGCTCGAGTTCATGGAAGGCAAAGTGCTTCCAGGCGTAGTGGCATTGAACGACAAGTAAGTTTTAGTCTATAGCATGAAGGAGTTGAAACCCATGAGAACACCGATTATCGCAGGTAACTGGAAAATGTTCAAAACGGTTTCCGAATCCAATGACTTCATTCAGGAAGTTAAAGGAAAAGCGGAAGTTGAAGGCGTGGAGACTGTAATCTGCGCACCGTTTACAAATCTGCCATCCCTGGTAGAAGCCGTTAAAGGCACAAACATCAAAATTGGTGCACAAAATCTTCATTTTGAAGACAACGGTGCATTCACAGGTGAAATCAGCGGCGTAATGCTGAAAGACCTGGGTGTGGATTACGTCATTATTGGTCACTCGGAGCGCCGTCAATATTTTGCGGAAACCGATGAGACTGTCAATAAAAAGTTGCATGCAGCATTCCGTCACGGATTGACTCCAATCTTCTGCCTTGGTGAGACGCTTGAAGAGCGTGAAGCGAACCAAACAAAAGACGTATGCAAAGTGCAAACAGTAGCTGCTTTTGCAGGTCTGTCTGCAGAGCAAGCGGCACAAGTTGTTATCGCTTATGAGCCAATCTGGGCGATTGGTACAGGCAAATCCTCCACTTCCCAAGATGCGAATGAAGTTATTGCTTACATCCGTACGCTGGTGAAGGATCTGTACAACGAGACGGTAGCGAATGCAGTTCGTATTCAATACGGCGGCAGTGTTAAACCGGAAAACGTAACAGAATACCTCGGACAAAGCGACATCGACGGCGCGCTTGTTGGCGGTGCCAGCTTGCAGCCGGCTTCGTTCATCGCGCTTGTTGAGGGGGCGAAGTAAGATGACAGCTCCAAAACCTGTAGCACTGATCATCATGGATGGCTTTGGTCTGCGTAACACGGTGGAAGGCAACGCGGTAGCGCAAGCCAAAAAACCGAACTATGACCGTTTCATGAGCCAATTCCCACATACAACACTCACTGCTTGCGGTGAAGCAGTAGGTTTGCCAGAAGGGCAAATGGGAAATTCCGAGGTAGGTCACCTGAACATTGGTGCCGGCCGGATCGTATACCAGGATTTGACCCGTATCTCCAAATCCATTCGTGACGGCGAGTTCTACGACAATGAAACAC
This sequence comes from Paenibacillus sp. LS1, assembly GCF_026013365.1. Taxonomy (GTDB): domain Bacteria; phylum Bacillota; class Bacilli; order Paenibacillales; family Paenibacillaceae; genus Paenibacillus. The sequence goes on along the minus strand of NZ_JAPDOE010000013.1, from coordinate 94,317 downwards.
TTGTCAAAGCTGTTCGCGAAGCGAAACAAAGCGGCAAAAAGCTTCATCTCTACGGCTTGTTGTCCGATGGCGGCGTACATAGTCACATCGACCACCTGTTTGCTATGCTGGATCTGGCTAAAAAAGAAGGAATGAATGATGTATATATTCATGCTTTCATGGATGGCCGTGATGTTATGCCAGACAGTGGTAAAGACTTCATGCAGAAACTGATCGCCAAGATTGAAGAAGTTGGTGTAGGTAAAATCGCAACGGTTCAAGGTCGCTATTACGCGATGGACCGTGACAAACGTTGGGAACGGGTTGAGAAATCATACCGCGCCATCGTTTATGGAGATGGACCAAAATACACTGATCCACTCAAAGCGGTTGAAGAATCGTATGAGAAATCCGTATTTGATGAATTCGTTGAACCAACGGTTATCGTCAAAGCGGATGGTGAGCCGGTAGGTCTGGTAGAGAGCGGCGATTCCGTTATCTTCCTCAACTTCCGTCCTGACCGTGCGATCCAGTTGTCGCAAGTGTTCACGAACCAGGATTTCCGCGGTTTCGATCGTGGTCCGAAGTTCCCAGTGGGCTTGCACTTTGTATGCTTGACTTTGTTCAGTGAGACGGTTGAAGGTTATGTGGCTTATTCGCCGAAAAACCTCGACAACACGCTGGGTGAAGTTCTGGTACAGAACAATAAAAAACAACTGCGTATTGCAGAAACGGAGAAATACCCGCACGTTACCTTCTTCTTCAGCGGCGGTCGTGATGTGGAGCTTCCGGGCGAAACCCGCGTACTGATCAACTCACCAAAAGTTGCAACGTATGACCTGCAACCGGAGATGAGCGCGTATGAAGTGGCTGATGCATGTGTTCGCGAGATCGAAGCAGACAAACATGACGCCATCATTCTGAACTTTGCTAACCCTGACATGGTTGGACACTCCGGCATGCTGGAGCCTACCATCAAAGCGGTTGAAGTAACAGATGAGTGCATGGGCCGTGTTGTGGATGCAGTACTTGCCAAAGGCGGTGTTGTACTGATCACTGCGGATCACGGTAACGCGGATATGGTGTTCGATGAGAAGGGACGTCCGTTCACAGCTCATACTACGAACCCAGTTCCATTTATCGTCACCGATGCAAATGTAACCTTGCGTGAAGGCGGAATCCTGGCGGATATCGCGCCAACAATCCTTGACCTGATGCAATTGCCTAAACCGGCTGAGATGACAGGTACATCGGTCATCGCTACCCGTAAATAAGTTACGCAACAACATATATAATTGGGCGGTTTGGCGTTTGCACATTGAACGAAGGCAGCAGAAATAGTCTGAAGAAGCGAAGCGCTCGCCTTTATCACATGATTTCAACTTACGAAAATAAGTTCAAAGAAATCAGGGGATAACAGTGATCAGAAGACGATTCTGCTGACGTAGTGAAATAAGGGCAAACACAAGTTGGTCCCAAAATTAAATCCCAACTATAAAGGAGATTATCACAAATGACTATTATTTCTGACGTGTACGCTCGCGAAGTCCTCGACTCCCGCGGTAACCCTACAGTAGAAGTTGAAGTATACCTGGAGTCCGGCGCAATCGGACGCGCAATCGTTCCATCCGGTGCATCCACTGGTGCCCACGAAGCAGTTGAGCTTCGCGATGGTGACAAATCCCGTTACCTCGGTAAAGGCGTTCTGCAAGCTGTTAAAAACGTAAACGAAACAATCGCTCCAGAAGTTATCGGTATGGATGCATTGGATCAACTGGGTATCGACAAATTGATGATTACTTTGGATGGTACGCCAAACAAAGGTAAACTGGGTGCTAACGCAATCCTGGCTGTATCCATGGCAGTAGCTCGCGCAGCTGCTGACGCTTTGGACCTGCCATTGTACGTTTACTTGGGTGGATTCAACGCTAAAGCACTGCCAGTACCAATGATGAACATCATCAACGGTGGTGAGCATGCTGACAACAACATCGACGTTCAAGAGTTTATGGTTCTTCCAGTTGGAGCACCAAGCTTCAAAGAAGCTCTTCGCGTAGGTGCGGAAATCTTCCACAACCTGAAATCCGTATTGAGCTCCAAAGGCTTGAACACAGCTGTAGGTGACGAAGGTGGTTTCGCACCAAACCTTGGTTCGAACGAAGAAGCAATCACTACAATCATCGAAGCTATTGAAAAAGCAGGTTACAAACCAGGCGTTGACGTATTCCTGGGTATGGACGTTGCTTCCACTGAGTTCTACAAAGATGGTAAGTACACACTTGCTGGCGAAGGTAAATCTTACACTTCCGCTGAGTATGTTGACCTTCTGGCTTCATGGGTTGAGAAATACCCAATCATCACAATCGAAGACGGTATGTCCGAAGATGACTGGGATGGTTGGAAATTGCTCACTGAGAAATTGGGAGACAAAGTACAACTCGTTGGTGATGACTTGTTCGTAACGAACACTGAGCGTCTGGGTAGAGGTATCGACGAAGGTATCGGTAACTCCATCCTGATCAAAGTTAACCAAATCGGTACATTGACTGAAACATTCGATGCAATCGAAATGGCTAAACGTGCAGGATACACAGCTGTAATCTCCCACCGTTCCGGTGAGTCCGAAGACAGCACAATCGCTGACATCGCTGTTGCAACTAACGCGGGTCAAATCAAAACGGGTGCTCCTTCCCGTACAGACCGTATTGCAAAATACAACCAATTGCTTCGCATTGAAGATCAACTGGGTGAATTGGCTCAATACAATGGTCTTAAAGGATTCTACAACCTTAAAAAATAAGCTGGATATCCAGCTTTCACGGACAAGCCGGGTAACCGGCTTGTCTTTTTTATTGAAACAGAGTAATGGTATATCGTGCAGATCACGTAGATGGTGAAATTTGGGGAATTGCATGAATTGCACTACTTGTATCACAACAATAGCTATGTTACAATTAAAGTAACTGTTTTTATGGTGAGATGTTATGCCCACATGGGTAGGAGGTGGAAAGAATGGATATTGCTTTGAAATTGCTGCTCGTTGTCTTCTCGATCGGTCTAATCACTGTAGTATTGCTGCAGCACGGGAAAAGCGCTGGTTTGGCGGGTGCCATCTCCGGTGGTGCGGAACATCTTTTCGGTAAAACGAAAGCGCGCGGATTGGATCTCTTCCTGCAACGTGCAACGGTGGTACTGGGTGCAGGATTTATGATTTTGTCTATTGTTGTTACGGTTGTTTCCAAATAAGATTTGGATCCGCTGTGCAATGAATAGCTTAAGCTAATGGCTTAATTGATGAACCTTCGTTTCGTGAAGAAACGGGGGTTTTTTAATAAATTCTTACGCGTCCAAACTTTTCCAACGATATATAGACTCCATGATTTCGGTCTTCTTCTCACTTCTGTTCGGTTTTCCTTCCTTAGTGTGCAACACACCCCTATCATGTATGGTATGTCCCTCGCTTATTCGTTACGCGAACTTACTCCTTATAATGAATGTCATGTGTACAAATATTTTCGGATATGGTCGTTTTATAGATGCGTACAGCACTTGTATCGCATAAAATGTCTGTAGAGATACGTGAAAGCGTGACTTTAGAGGAGCGCCCGGCAACTGTGGTTTTTTTGCGAGGTACGGATGGGCCGGATTGAATTCGTGTATACTAGGGTATGAGATAGTATGGTTCACGACTACACTCTTCACGACAGTGACATGGTATTGCATGAAAACGGTAAGGATTCCGATACATAAAGAGATGAGACTTGATTACACTTTTATGTTTCCCGAGGTGAATATATTAATGATAACAGAACAACAATTGCTCGACTTCATGCGGGAAACCGCTTATAAACCGATGACTTATCAGGAGTTGGAACAGCACTTCGGGATCGAAGATGCAGCTGATTTCAAAGCCTTTTTGATTATGCTTAATACGCTGGAGGAATCCGGTAAAGTTTTGTTGACCCGTAACAATCGCTATGGTATGCCAGAGCGCATGGATTTGGTACGTGGACGTTTACAAGCTCACGCCAAAGGGTTTGCTTTCCTCATTCCTGAGGATCGGGAGCACCCGGATGTGTATATTCACGCCAATGATATGAAGAGTGCGATGAATGGTGACACGGTATTGGTTAAAGTAACATCGCAAGGACCTTCTGGAGGTCGCCTGGAGGGTGAGATCGTTCGTATTGTTACTCGCGCTGTGACACAAGTGGTTGGTGTATTCCAAAGCCATGAAGTGTACGGCTTCGTCATTCCCGATGACAAACGGATTAATCGCGATATTTTCATCCCACGTACTAACTTTGCAGGGGCTGTTGATGGACAGAAGGTCGTAGCAAAGATCGTTAGCTACCCAGAGGGTCGTGCCGCAGCTGAGGGTGAAGTGATCGAGATTCTCGGTCACAAGGATGAGCCGGGTATTGATATTTTGTCCGTTATTCGCAAGCATCAGCTGCCTGAAGCTTTCCCGGATGAAGTGGTAGAAGAGGCGGAGAAAGCACCAGACTCCATCACGGATGAAGAGATTGTACAACAGGGGCGCCGTGATCTGCGTGGACTTAACATTGTTACGATTGATGGCGAAGATGCCAAGGATCTGGATGACGCTGTTAACGTAGAGAAGCTGCCTAACGGGAACTACCGTCTGGGTGTTCATATTGCCGATGTTGGCTATTATGTACAGGAGAATTCCAAGCTGGATCAGGAAGCTTATAATCGCGGATGCAGTGTGTATTTGGTAGACCGGGTTATTCCAATGTTGCCACAGCGTCTGTCCAACGGGATCTGTAGTTTGAACCCACAAGTAGACCGCTTGACTTTGTCTTGTGAGATGGAGTTTAACGACCAGATGAAGGTTGTGAAACATGATATTTTCACGAGTGTAATCAAAACCAAAGAGCGGATGACGTATTCCAACGTTCGCAAAATCCTTGAAGGTGAAGAGCCAGAATTGCTCGAGCGTTATAAGGATCTGGTGGACGATTTCCATCTGATGAAAGAGATCGCCTTGAAGCTGCGTGCTATGCGTATGCGCCGTGGTGCGGTTGACTTTGACTTTGAAGAATCCAAAATCATTGTGGACGCAGAATGCAAACCGGTGGATATCGTGAAACGGGAGCGTTCGATTGCGGAGCAAATCATTGAGGAGTTCATGTTGGCAGCCAACGAAACAGTGGCAGAGCATTTCCACTGGTTGAAGGTTCCGTTCATCTATCGTGTGCACGAAGACCCGGACCAGGAAAAACTGCAAAATTTCCTCGCCTTTGCGGCGAATTTCGGACACCAAGTCAAAGGACGTGGCAACGCAATTCATCCACGGGCACTTCAATCGTTGCTTGAGGATATCAAAGAAACAAAAGAACAAACCGTGATTAGTACGATGATGCTGCGTTCCATGAAACAGGCGAAGTATGATTCCGAAATGTCGGGTCACTTTGGCCTGGCGGCAGAATTTTATAGTCACTTTACGTCTCCAATTCGTCGTTATCCCGATCTCGTCATTCACCGGGTGATTCGCGAAGTGATTGAGAATAATGGTGCTTTGCCAGAGAACCGTCAGGAGTATTTGGCAGCACGGATGTCCGATATTGCGCAGCAGTCTTCGGAACGTGAGCGTGTAGCGGTAGAAGCTGAACGGGATACAGAGAAGATGAAGAAAGCTGAGTATATGCTCGATAAAGTAGGCGAAGAGTTCGAAGGCATGATCAGCAGTGTGACCAGCTTCGGTATGTTCATTGAACTGGAGAACACGGTTGAAGGTCTGATTCGCCTGAGCGCCCTCACGGACGACTATTACCATTTTGACGATCAGCACATGGCTCTGATTGGTGAACGTACCTCGAAAGTCTTCCGCATCGGTGATGAAGTGAAGATTCGTGTGGCACGTGTAAGCATGGAAGAGTATACGATTGATTTTGAAATGGTGGATATGAAACCTCGTGGTGAACGTCCTGGTGGCTTCGGTGGCGGACGTGGCGGTAAAGGTGGACGTCCAGGTAGCGGCGGCGGACGCGGCGGTGCCAAGGGTGGACCAGGTGGATTCAGCGGTTCGCGTGGCGGCAAAGGCGGCTCATCCGCTGCTGGAGCCAACCGTGGTGGCAGATCAACGGAAGAGAGCAGCAAAGGTGGACGTGGCGGTCGCAGTGGAGCAGCGAGTGCAGGCGCAGGCTCATCCGGTGGCTACGCAGGTAAAGGCGGCGGCAAGCCTAAAGGTGAGCGTCGTGCTGGTGATGCTGGCGGATCAACTGGTCGGGGCAAAGGCGCGGTGAGCTTTGGTTTTGGCTCAGGTAAAGGTGGCTATAGCTCTACATCGGGTGGATCGGATAGTGGTTCAACGAGTGGACAAGGAAGTGGCCTGAACAGCGGCAGCGGTCGTAGTGAAGGAAGCTTCAAGTCCGGCAAGGGCGGCGGTAAAGGTGGCAAAGGCGGAAGTGGACGCAAGAACACTTCACCGAGCGGCGTATTTATCGGAGAAAACGCAACTCCTGGGGGTGCTCAGGAAGGCGGAGCACCACGACGCAAGCGGAAGAAAAGCAAAGGTGCAGCTGGTAACGGCACGGCAGCTTTTGTACGGAAAAAGAAAAAATAATAACGCTACAGTCACTTGGAGAACTGGACTGCAATTAGTTCCTCCAAGTTAAGTGTTAGTGAGATAGTCACTTCAGGTGTATGTTGTTTCGCACAGTCTGAAAGTGGTGTAATGAGGAGGGGCGGCAGAGGTCGCCTCTTTCTTGATTTTAACAGCCGTACTTGCTACAATTAAGGTCTGGCACGTGGTACCTTGGTGCAACATTGGGTGCGCTGCTATAGAGCATGGTACCGGCTTATTTTACGGAGAAGGAGTGAGGACATGGGCAAGAATGATGGACAGAGTAAAGTGCTCGCACAGAATAAAAAGGCTTCCCATGACTACTTCATTGAAGATACGTATGAAGCGGGCATGGTGCTTACCGGAACGGAGATCAAATCTCTTCGCAACGGCCGTGCGAATATTGGTGATGCATTTGCCACGATTCGTAACGGTGAGATTCATATTCACAATATGCATATTAGTCCTTTTGAACAAGGGAACCGAAATAATCCGCTCGATCCAACACGCACGCGCAAGTTGCTGATGCATAAAGTGCAGATTCACAAGCTGCTCGGGCTGTCGAAACAGGACGGATACAGCATAGTGCCGCTGAAGATCTATATCCGCAACGGTTATGCGAAGCTTTTGCTCGGACTGGGTAAAGGTAAGAAACAGTATGATAAACGGGAGACTGCCGCGAAGCGCGATGCTCAACGTGATATCCAACGGGTACTGCGCGAGAAGCAGAAGGTTGCGCGTTAAGTGGAGCGCTGGGCGTGGAAAGCTGCATCTTAGGTGTAAGTTAGTTCTCGTATGGAGCTAGGAAGAGTGTTGTACGAGTTAAGGAGTCTCAAGGTTTGTCCTACAACGGGCAAGCCTGAGGCTTTTTTTATTTGTATTTGGGGAAGGTAATTTGATGTGAGTTGCTGAAGTGTGAAGTGAACTGGTTTTTTATTAATGTGTTACTAAGAAAACTGCTAAGGATATGGAGCTTAGTACGGTGATGAATCTAAATTATCAGCTGTTGCGTAGTTTGTCAGGGTAGTGGGTAAGATACTTAGGTACAGTTGTTCGTGATCGGATCTGGGTAAACTTTACTTCCGATTGGCGACGCGGTATAATATGTAGACGATTGAGCCTGTTGTATTGGATAACCTTGTACACATGCTCAACCTGCTGGAATGTCTTCCAGCAATCTGTACTATTTCGGTGATGTGTCCTGTGTTATGATTACTCATGTAGCAGACAGGAATGCCGAGTTTGAAAGAAGCATCTTTTTACCTTGGAGGAAAAAGATGTGCAGCACCTTTGCTCCGTATTCACGGATTAATCCTGGAGCCCTTCTTCATTGAGGGGGCGTTTATGGATTCGACGGGGATAGTTCGAGCATGGGTAGCGGGTAGTGGGGACGCGTCCGCTTCATCAACGCTAAAGCCTATTAAACGGCAAACAACAAACAAACTACGCTTTCGCAGCCTAAGAAACTGTGTGCGTGCTTCTAACCTGCATCGCCCATGTGACAGGATTAGGGGCTAACAAGTAGTGGGATACGCTGTCACATCTCCGCCTGGGGTGTGCTGAAGAAGACAATCAGGCTGACCCAAAGTATAGCCGGTTACGGGGCGATACTCGGGTGACATCAAAACTGTGACTACACCCGTAGAAGCTTATGTGTCGTTATCTTCGGACAGGGGTTCGACTCCCCTCGCCTCCATTCTAAAAACCCGCTCATAGAGCGGGTTTTTTACTTGTAAAGGTAAAAATTATAGACAAAATATAGACCCTAGATTTCTATAGTGCTTATATCGATGATGTTGTAGACATAATGTCTATTTAGGTTTGCTATTATTTTATTGGGAGTTGGAACATTAATGATTGAATTTAGGACAGAAAACTCGAGCTTTAGCCTTATAAAAAATTACGTTAAAGAAGTAAGAACGACAGATGGGGATGAGAAAAACGTAAAACAGTGGTTTGATAAGTATCGCTATCAGATTGAATGCTACAATGAAAAAGGGAAAAAAGCATTTCGTATGATTTTCTCATCTTCAGATGGATTCATTATTCCTAATTGGATAAACCACCAATATAGCCAGGAGAAATTAATACCCCAAGAATCTTTTTATCAAGTAGTTGCCTTAATGAAACTTGCAGATGAAAGGCTATTGGAGAATTGTCAAAGACTTATGGAATTATTAGAGAAGGATACATGTTTTGGAGTAAACGTTATAAGATTCGGAGAGCTTCGTGACAAATCGAGTAGCCGCATACAAATATTAGATTTTTGGCAGTATGGAGAAGAAGAACAGATTCTCTATTATAAAGGTGGAGTATGGAATGAGAAAGAGAGTTCCATAAAGATCTCTGAGTATCGACACATGATAGAATGGAAGCCGCTTGATAAACAAATTAAGTTGATAAACCTTGGAATTAAACAAGGTAGGAAATATACCAGAGATGCGTATCTATTATTTGAAATTGACTATAATGGGGAACATCCCAATATAAGAGTAAATAATTCGCTAAAGCCTAATCAAGTTACATATGATAAATGGAAAAGATATTTAACAAAAGTCGTGGATGATATAGATGTCATGGATAAGTTACAGAACTTATTTAATAAAATTTAATCTTTCAAAAATAAAACCGACAGTAGTTAACTACTGTCGGTTTTATTGATAGTGAGGTCAAATCTACAGGTCAAGTAAGCAGCATATTATAGGTGTAAAGTGACTAAATTGGTGAGGTGGTCATTTTGGATGCTGAAAAAGAAATATTCTTAGTAGACATTGTGGATTGCGAGGATGAGAAAACTCTTTTTTTTGAGGTGATAAGATTTTATTTAGATAATATCAACATTTGAGGTGTTGAAATAGGAGACTATCTATAGGACAAGAACATAAGAATGAAAAGCTAAATTAATTATGAGAGGTTGTGCTTTTGTGAGAGAAGATAATTTTTATATTAAAGATGTTTATCTTACTGACTTTGTAAATCAAAGGAACATCTTTACACCTAGCCAATTGAGAGATCATCTTAAAACCATGTGTCATGTTGTTGATCCAGAGGGATATGTAACAAAATGGTTAAAAGATCGTACTTGTCAAAAAGAAATTTATCGTATCAGCCATGGTCACTATAGAAAAGAGAGAGAATATATTAAACCTGACTTACTGGTTATGAGAGATTGGGTACAAATGAATTAGGACAAACTCTAGAGATTTTGTACCGAAAGACTATATTGGTTTAGAGGATCTACAATTCGGAAATTAAAACATAATGAATATATATTATAGTGTTAGATCGATAAAAGGCGTGCTTATTGCACGCCTTTTTAGTTTTCTATTCTATGTAGGAGTGATGTTATGGGAATTCTCAATGAAGAAATAAAGGCTCTATTTTCAGAAGTATTAATGGTGAAGCCGAGTACTCAATTCTTAAATGATTTATCAGAGAAATATTCTACTCTTTTTGAATTTTTAAGCACATCACAGTTAGAGCTAGAGAATAGGATAGGGCTGCCAGAGTGTCAAGCAAAAAAGATAATCTCGATGATAAGTCTTTTTGAGGAGTTACATAAACAAGAACTCAAAGATTATATAGTACGGTCTCCAAGAGACTTGGTGGGCTATCTTATCTCTGAGTATAAATTTGTAACAAAAGAGCACTTCATATGTGTTTTTCTAAACAGCAAGAACAAAATAATTCATAAAGAGATTATATCAATAGGTTCGCTCAACGCAGCGATAGTCCATCCTAGAGAAGTTTTTAATGCAGCTATTCGACATTGCAGTGCTTCTCTCATTTGTGTTCATAATCATCCTAGCGGAGATTCCACACCTTCTGAAGAGGATATTAAGATAACTAAACGATTAGTAGACGTGGGTGAGATTGTTGGTATTGAAGTATTGGATCATCTGATATTAGGTGGGAATTCTTATTACAGTTTGAAAGAACACGGACATATCTGACTGTATTTCTTCTGATTCATGAAGGGAGGTGAAAATTTTGAATAAGACCCCAGAATCATTGATTATAGACACTGTGCAAGTCGGAGTTGGAGTACTAGTAGGAGGGGCAGCTGGGGCTGCAATAGGAACGATAATTTTACCGGGTGCTGGAACAGCCCTAGGTTATCTCATAGGAGCTAGTGGTGGGATATCAGTTTTAAAGAAAATTGAATTAGGAAGGTGTTAATAATGAAAATTCATTGGAAAGAGGCTCAAAATGCTGCCTCTGATGCTATCTATCTAACGATAGAAAATAGTTTTAATATATTCAAGACGGCAAAAGACTTGAAGGATAAGTATGATGAAAAACCTGATAATAGGGATAAATCCGCCATGAGAAAACAGTAAGTATCCTATAAAAAGAGAAGTAGCGTAAATGCTACTTCTCTTTATTTTTTATCTTTGAATATTAAGAGTTGAAGGACAAAGTGATAAATATCTTCTTGCTCTTGGATCGAGCGTCCACTAAGTTCGTAAGCAATTTTATCAGTAAAGTCGTTACTTTCACTCTCGTGTCTAGTATCTAACTCAAAAATGTCTTTAATTTCTATTGCCAGAGATGTTGCAATTTTATCTATTACAACTATAGTAGGACTTTTTTCACCACGCTCTATTTGACCCAGGTAGGAGGTATTCATACCAGCTCTTAGAGCGAGCCTTTCTTGGCTTAAACCTCTACTCTGCCGAAATTTCCTTATATTCTCTCCAACAAGTGCGTTAATTTCACTCATATATACCACCTGTTTCCTATGAATTACTTTAAGGAAACGATAATAGTATTGTACCTCTCGCTCAACGTGCTATATACGTTATTTTTTAAAGTTACTAAAAGCGTTGAAAAGGTGAGTCATATTACCTATAATTAGTATGTGCATTGAAATATATTCCATTAAATAAATTCAGTTTAGGAGGTAGGCAAAATTGTATTTAAGAAAAATGTTATTCTCAATCTGTATATTCTTTGTTTTTTTATTCTTTGTGCAACCAATACATGCATCGGATATAAATCAAAACATAGGGAAACAATTTATTATCCAGGTCGGGAATCCAAAAATGTTGGTCAATGGGGGGAGTATATTGATAGGATCTAACCCAAAATATTCTCCTATAATGTATAAGGGGGTTGTATATGTTCCAGCCAAAAATATAGTGAGGCATTTAGGTGGCCTAATAGAGTTTGACCCAACACAGAAGAAAGTTGAAATAACAATTGATAATGTTAAGTTAACAACTAGCTTAGAGAATAATACGATTTTTGTTAATAATAAACTAAAGGAAATAGGCATAGCACCTCTAATTATAGACTCAAGTGTATGGATACCGGTTCGCACTCTTACAGCGGGATTTGACCTAAGGAGTAAATGGGATCAGGTCAATCAGCGTATAGTATTCTACTACGGTGGATTAGGAGAGCGGTGGTATGAAAACAATTACACAGTAAAAGTTTCAAATAAACACGGAACTTATTTAGATCAGGCTATCGGATATAAAATGAATTACAATCTATCATGGGGAGATCCTTTAGTTATTCAAAAGGAGGATGAAACCGTAGAAACTATTTTTTATGAGAGTAAACATCTCAAAATCAATTCGTACTCTGATTACATGTTATCATCGTACTCTGATGATGAAGGACTGGTTCTAGATGAATCTTATGAGGATTACTTATATAGAACAAATTTAATATCGGATGATGTGAGAGAAGAATCTCCTGGCGTTGTAGATAAGCTATACACGATTGTTGAAGAGAATAAGGGAGATCAGGTTTTAAGCATTGTTTCTTTTAAGGGAAATCAAGTAGGAGTTATGAGGATAGCTGTATTAGAAGATCTTAGTGCTAGAGAATTAAAAGTTTTAGAGGAATGGCAGTGGTTAATGGAGACAAGTTTTAAACCAGATGGATCAGTCGGATAATATTAATTATAAATTGAATTTGAAGGAGAATTAAAATGAAGAAGAAAGTAATTACTTGTTATGTAGTACTATGCGTTATAATGTTGCAGTTTACTGTACAGCCATCTTTTGCTGCTAACAATTATACAGGCAATTGGAGCGACGAGTACGATATTGGATCTTATGGATTAAATCAAATGAATCTAACTATGAAAAACAAAGGTAACAAATTAGAAATAGAGGCAACTAACGACTATTACTTACCAATCAACGATAGTAGAGCTAGCTACCTGGAGGGAAGTGGGAGATACAGAAGTAGTTTCATAACTGGCTTGACAACTTTTAATGCTAAGGGAACAGCTTCTTTTAAATACAAAGATGAGTATAACAACGGGCAAATGACTATAAGTGTCAAAAATGAAACTGTCACATTGACATGGTCAGGAAAAGAAACATCAGACTATTCATTCCCACAAGGAACATTTAAGCTCAATAAAAAAGTGAATTTAAGTAACGCTGAAATAAAAAAAATGGGTATACTACTCAGTAATCTCACTGAACTGAAGCTATACAATTTCGATGCTAAGAAAGTTAGCAACTCAGAACTCATTCGTTTTGGAATTTGGCATAATTATATTAACAATTTTAATTCAAGAATAAGTTCTTCTAAGGGAAAGCTTTATATATCGAAGTCGGAAGTGGAAAAATCAATTTTAAAATATTTTAATATAAAGTTTAAAAATCATCGTTCTATACAAGATTCTAACTATAACGGAAAGGGCTATATCTTCGACGGTTCTGATGGTGAAAGAGTATTTTATGTTAAAGCCGATGCCTTATATGATATGGGTGGAAGTAGTTTTAGAATAAGCGGTCATCTGTATGATCCTGAAGATCCGAGTGAAGACATTATAAGTCGTGTTAATGCTACTGTTAAAAAGGTAAAGACCGGAAATGAGTATAGATATGTAATTTCAAAGCTAAATGTAAAGCATTAAAAGAAATGGAGATTACAATAGTAATCTCTTCTTAAAGCCATTCTAATTGGTAATAACCCTCTAAAGTAGACAGTAAAAAAAGACATGATTAAGGTGCATCCGTTTTCCGGTATTTTACTGGGAAACGGCTGTTTTTTTTCTGAAAAAATGTATTTGCTCATTTGTTATTCAAATTGCGCTTTATTTGCAGCCTTATTCAAGTATATATTCTAGGTCTTTAAGTGAGAAAAATGGACTCGATAGATGCAGGGAATTTACATGCTTAGAGTGACTGCCTAATATGCCGGGCATCTTCAGTTTACAGTTAAAAGGCTTCGAGGTATATTGAAATCCTTGATCCGAGTGCGAAATTACGCAACTCAGTGCTAACGTAGTTTATCCAGCGCATTTCATGAACCAAATCAAGGTCTTAGTGAATGTGATTATTCCTAAAACTTAGTTAGATTTACTACAACATGAATAATTCTGTAGTTATCTGCTATTGAGTAATTTCGGAAAATAATATAAATAGGGAATTCTGACCTATACCGAGTTCAGAACCTTACATCATATTAGGACATTTTTACGTTTCTTTCCATTGTTAAATCTGGTAAAATTATAGTTGGATATTTATCTATTGCAAAACACATTTCTTTTTTTGTAACTTGAAATGTTTTCGATTTCGTGAGATTTCTACATCAAGGGGTGATTACATGTTTTACTTTATATGTTTTCTAGTTATAAGTATTATTGGGTTCATATTTGGAATTAGAGCTTTGATAACACCAAACTCTTGGCCGTTCAACCGTAAAAAGCGTGAGCTAAATCAGGCTGAAATAACAAGTATTAAGTTTAGAGGAGTATTTATTCTTGCTTTCAGTGCTATACTTGCAATTGCTTCTCTTCGACAGTTTCTCTTATAGTCTTTTTATCTTACAAAGTATCATGGTTTTGATAGACCCTCTATTTTTAAAAAAACGACCGCCTTCTAGCCATAGTAGAAGGCGGTCGTTACTTGTTTTACGACTCTCATATGGGTATTAGTTAATGATTTCCCAGCCGCTTCCGGAGCGAGCTCTTTCTACGACACCTTTACCTTGAACGAAACGAAGTACAGTGCCATCTTGCAATGTATACTCCAAGAACGGGAACTTAAGTTGGTATTGGCTATACCGACTGCCATAAGCATTAATGTCAGTCAGAATTTCAGTCATTCCTTTAATGCCGTACTCCAATAGATCTTCCATTTTACCACCTGCTCCGATTCCGAAAAGGGAAAGGGAAAGTCCTGCGACTCCTGCGGCAATACTCACTGGGGCGCTTGCTACGAAGATCAATCCCAAAACTGTAGCTCCAATACCACCCAGCCCTGCTAGAATAGCGGCTTTATCAGCTACACCCGTTTTAAAGCGTCCAGACTCTAACACAGTCCGTTGTGCTAAAATCATTTTACTCAATTCCTGACGGGTTACAATTACACTTGTTGCATACTCACGAGATGTTGCCATAATTATCATCCTCCAAATTTGTATTTTCTGAGAGAGTTAAGCGCGCTTCACTTCCTTCTCATATATTAGGGAGTTTTTATCGGTTCTTTCACAACCTTCCTCTGGAGATTACAAAAATCTTTTTAAACCTGATGATGATCCATTTCACAAACGTATGTGGTCTTATCTTTATAGTTCTAAATCAGTAGAAAAACGACCGCCTTCTAGCCATAGTAGAAGGCGGTCGTTACTTGTTTTACGACTCTCATATGGGTATTAGTTAATGATTTCCCAGCCGCTTCCGGAGCGAGCTCTTTCTACGACACCTTTACCTTGAACGAAACGAAGTACAGTGCCATCTTGCAATGTATACTCCAAGAACGGGAACTTAAGTTGGTATTGGCTATACCGACTGCCATAAGCATTAATGTCAGTCAGAATTTCAGTCATTCCTTTAATGCCGTACTCCAATAGATCTTCCATTTTACCACCTGCTCCGATTCCGAAAAGGGAAAGGGAAAGTCCTGCGACTCCTGCGGCAATACTCACTGGGGCGCTTGCTACGAAGATCAATCCCAAAACTGTAGCTCCAATACCACCCAGCCCTGCTAGAATAGCGGCTTTATCAGCTACACCCGTTTTAAAGCGTCCAGACTCTAACACAGTCCGTTGTGCTAAAATCATTTTACTCAATTCCTGACGGGTTACAATTACACTTGTTGCATACTCACGAGATGTTGCCATAATTATCATCCTCCAAATTTGTATTTTCTGAGAGAGTTAAGCGCGCTTCACTTCCTTCTCATATATTAGGGAGTTTTTATCGATTCTTTCACAACCCCTTATGATAATTTTTATCCGTATCAACTTTTTCAATGTAATCTGGATCATACTTCTCATCTTGCTTTAGTATACTCTCTAAAAATTCTAACGTAATTGCTGATATAGCATCTTCAGTAGGCATATAGATGAAGTTACTGATTCGAACAATATCTTCTTTGTATAGCTCAATCAACTTCAACATTGCAAGAGTATCCTTTTGCTTCGCTGCTTCAATAAGTCTTAATAATTCGCGATCTGTGATAATTGGGTTATCATTTTTCTTTTCCATTTGTTCACCGCCTGTTGACTAATCTGTAAGTTATGTGCAACTTCTTCTTCTGTTCTACCCTGTATATATATTTGATCAATGATCATTTTTCCTTTTTGGGGTAGTGATTCCATCAACTGATTAATCCAAATTTTATCATCTGATAATTTTGTGAAATTGTTAGAGGCAGGTATAGTATCATTTATAGGATCTTCTTTGTTACGGATCTTTTTTGCTTTGTACTGAACACGCCAACCAATTCGGTAAATCTCGCGCTTGTAACGTTCATAAACTTCATGTTTCTCCTCCATATTCTGTGCCCCTTCCAAAAGTATTCTATGTATATAGGGAAAATCTAGCGGTAACTTCACAACCAAAATAAGAACAAATGTTCTTATTTATTATATCATTTATTTCCTTAGTTGTAATTTTAATTTTTATGTTCCCTACTCTTAGAGATAGAGGAAGGGGGTGAACGATATGGAGGTAGTGGATGTTGTAACACTGTTAACTAACGTTGGCTTCCCTGTTACGTTATGCTTTATTTTGATACGTTACATGTTAGACAATATAGGAGAAAGATTAGATAATCTGGATAACTCTTTAAAGAAGCTTTCCGATGCAATTCAATCTGTTCAGCGTAACGATTAAATTGAGTCTTATGTGTAGCCATAAGTTTGCTTATTCACTATGTGGCTAATTCAGGAACCGTACAGCAAGTACCTTCATCAGATAAAATTTCGGTAGATTATCAAAATCCATTTTTTCAATAATTGATAAAGGTACAAAGGTCTCTCTACTGAATGTATTCCTATAGTTATATAAAGAGAAAGTCTAATCAAACATAGACTTTCTCTTTATACTCTTCGCAGGTATGACCCGTTTCAATTAACATTCTTCGTATCTACCTCCGATAACTTGAGTATAACAATGGTAAGGAGAGAAGATATGAAGTATTTTAATTTTGTTGAACCAATGCAGAGAGAAGAAATCTTAAGAAAGTTTAATATCAAAATAAATTATGATGCTTTGCCGAGTGAGATGTCAGATGAGGAAGTTTTCGAAATAGCTTTTGAGTTATGTAAGCGCTATTTACCAGAAGAAATAAAAAAGTTTGTTCGTCAGAATAAAAAAAATGAAATGAAGAAAATAGTCATTAAGAAGAAGTTGACTATAAAGAAGAGGGTGAAAAAGGATAGATGGCTGAAGGATAACCTAAAAGAATATATAGGATTAATGAGTTATGTAAAAAGGAATTGGCAAGATGAAGCGTTGAGTAATTCAAATGAAATGGGTTTAAAAAGTATGGGCGATCTCATAAATGAAAATTCTGAGAAATCTATTGGTCATAAGCAAGTCTTAGGCCCCATGTATAGTTCGCATTTATTACGAAAACCTATGGAGCTTTTGCTTGATGAAATACAACAAAAGTTTGATATTGAAATTATTGAAGTGATTTCAAAAAGTCCAAAAAAACTATTTAAAAAACAGCTTAATATTCCGGTATTACTTGAACCATTTATTTATTTCGTAACTTGGATGGAAAGTCATCTCTTTGATGCTTACAGACATAGAGATGATTTTTACAATATCATTTTCAAGTTATTTTGTGATGTACTTGATACATATACTCTCCAACAAAAACTTGTAGGTATATATTTGTTTCAAAGAGAGTACTGTTTGGATATAGGTGATGTAGTAGAAAAAAGTTCAAATGAACATGGGGATTTATCTGAAGAATTACTGAAAATTTTGTTTAATACGAAGTATTTATTGCCATTCGTTGAACTTCGTACTTTATATTTTGAGAAAGTGAGAAGTAATATAAGTAGGGAATATAGAGCACGAGGTATATTTGGGAACTCGTCAAGTAATGTATCCTTTTTATTTGAAAAGGGAGACTTTGAAGATCTACCTCAATGGTTGGAAAAAATAAATACTGCCATGTTACAATTCATGTTGATTTATATTCCACTTGTGGAACAATGTTTCTATGCTCTCTGTGAAAAGATAATTAATTTAAGTGGTGAGTCCTTGTTTAATGCAGAAAAGTACATTGACCATTATTCAATACTAAATATTGAACGAGAAAATGAAAGTACAGAGAATTTATCTGAAATTAGCGAGTCAGATGTGAAAGAGTCTCGTGTATTTGAATTAACTACCAATTACTTTATTAGTGGCTTTATAAGAGATTTCGCATTAACTAATTTTATTAGTCGGTTTCCACCACGAACCAGTCGAGACGAAATGAAGAAAATAATGCATCTGCATGTTGAGATTTATGATTTTTTGGAAGATGCTAAAAGCAATTTTTATAAATGAATTTGAGTTTTAGAAGACAGTAATCTCTATAGATTACTGTCTATTTCTTGTACTCCACAAAAAAATAAATATTATAAAGTTTCAAACTCATAATGGCAACTACTTTTTTTGAAAAGTAAGAGTAGGTGCGGGATTGATGAGATTTACTTATGATGAATTTGTAACCAACCACAAAATACTTCAGTCGAGGAGAGATCTTAAATGAACGATAACATTGAAAGATATCTAACAAATCTTACGAGACAAGAACATAAAAAAATTAAGGCATTGGTTGAAGGTGATAAGAGACTTTCGCTTTTTGTACACAACACCAATTTTTGTCACTCCAATGTAGCAGGCTTTAATGCGAAACCATATATCTCACTTATTGGTGTAGCCAGTGAAACGGAGCGATTCTGCTACGGTAAAAATGGTGCAGAGCCATTTCACTTCGGAAATGATGCAACAGAAGAAGATTTTATCAGAGTAATCATTGACACAAAGGATAAACATGAAAAGAATATACTTTTTCACCATAAAAACAAAAGCTACGTTTACAGTACTTCAGATGAATGTACTAATAGATTATTCGTTATGTATACAGAGACGAAGAGCTACGCTCATTACTGTTTGTATGATGGATTTTTAGCAGAAAAGTTTTCAGAAATTTATGTTCGGGATGATAAGGCAAAAGAATCACTTAGAGTATTTGCATTTTCAATGATTAGAAGGCTTTACCCAGAAGTATCAGTAGGAGGTGTGGAACAGTGGAGATAAAAATTATTCCCCCCAGCCAGTCAGGTGACCTTCTTCAGAGCAGTCAGATTGAAAATGATTTTTTTATAAAAGGAAACGCTGATGAACCAACTTTTGATAATTTTCCTATGATTGAGGTACATGATGTGAACGAAGTAGTAACTCAATTTGATGAACTTAATCATGAGAATGAAGTATTCATTGTTGGTTTACCGAATCATTTCACTGATTTCTCATCTACAGAAGAACTCATGAAAATGACAGATCACTCTTCAGATGAAGTAGAGGAAACGAACATGCTTAAAGAGTTTCCGAAAATGAAGAAGAGTAACTTTGAAGCAGATGTGGAAAAAATGATGTTAGCTAAATTTGATATTGTAAACATTAATGAGAGCTTGATGATATATCAGCCTGAAAGGGGGTTTTATAGGAGAATGGTGGATAATGAAATGGCTGTGTTGATTCGGAATAGCATATCTGATGAGCAAGATCAGATGATACGCAAACAGCGCATCGATGAAATAATATACCGTCTTAAAACACGGCCTGAGATTCAGGTAGAGATGAACCAGAGCCTTAACAATAATAATGATTATATTAATTTTGCTAATGGTGTATATGATCTCTATGATCATCAGCTGCTGCCGCATAAACCAAATTATTTTTTTACTAGTTGTATAGAAGCTAATTACGATGTCCAGTTGAATTCCGACTATGAATACTCAGATGAGCTCTTAAACTCTAGCGATTTTGGCCGTTTCTTGGATGACTGTACAGAAAACGATGAAGAAAAGAAGGAATCATTGCAGCAGATGGTAGGTTACATCATATCGAATCATACTAGAGCTAAAAAAATGTTTGTGCTCATTGGAGAGCCACACACGGGTAAAAGTGTTTGGTTGAGCCTATTACAAAACTTAGTTGGCAAAAATAATACTACTTCAATGACGTTGAAACAGCTTGGGGAAAATCGTTTTATGCAATCCAGGCTTGCTCATTCAAAATTAAATATATCTCCTGAGATGAGTGAGGACACTGATCTGAAAGGCATTGAATTCCTGAAGGCTCTTACAGGTGGAGATTTAATTACTGGGGATCGTAAGGGTCAAACAGCTATAGATTTCTATGGTCGTACAAAACTTGTATCTGCAGGTAATCACATGCCTAAAATTAATAGTAAAGATGGTACAACCTCCTTTATTGATAGATTATTATTTGTAAATTTCAACAAATCAAAACCAGAACACATGCGAGATAGATTCTTAATAGATAAACTACTAGACGAACGAGATCTGATTGTTCAGTGGGCTTTAGATGGACTTCAAAAACTTATCGAGAATAATTTTATCTTCACTGAGTGTGAAGAATCTAGTCAGTTTAAAGGACGATATATGCGTGAGATAAGTAATGTATCTGAGTTTATTAAAGATAGCTGTCATGTAGATGTGTATGACTTAAACCTTAAGGTGCATAGAAAAAAATTATTTAGTTCTTACCAAGATTATTGTAGAAACAATGCCATTTCGGCAATAAGTAAATCGGAACTGTGGAGAGAAATTGAGAGATTAGGTGTGAAGAGTGATAAGGTGAGAATCGAAGGATCTACTCCGCTCTTAGGTTTCAGAGGAATATGTTTGAAAGATTTATAATAAAGAAAAGACATTTTTTTGGCTACAAAGGCTACTTTCGTCCAGAAAGTCTGATAGGACTTAGAGTAATAGATGTATCCACGAAGAATTATCCTGCTACATGATTTCTACTTCATGACTACATTTAAACGTATTCTATATATTTTCATAACTATATTATTTAAAGGAGTTAGTAAAGTGCTTAATACCAATAAAATGTTCTTCACAGTTGAGGAGCTTTACGAGATTCTACCGATAGGTAAAAATGCTGTGTACAAGCTAGTTAAAGAGGAAGGATTTCCAAAGTTGAAGGTTGGAAAAAAAATAATTATCCCTGTAAAAGGATTTATGCAGTGGGTAGAACACAAATCATCAATTAATAACTACATCTAACAACGGGGTGGTAAACAATGGCTGGAAGCATAATCAAAGTGGGGAAAAATTATAGAGTGACCTTTGAACATGGAAAAGATATTAACGGTAAAAGAATCAGAACTACTAAAACTGTCGGATCAGAAGCAGAAGCAAAGAGGCTTCTCAATGAGTATGAGTATAATATAAATAGAAATCTATCAGTGCAGAGTAGTGTGATGACATTTGTACAAGCAATTAATGACTGGATGGATAATTATGTTCAGTACAATTGTGAACAGACTACAATTTATGGCTATCAAAATATTTTGAATAAGCATATAATTCCTCATTTCAAGAATATTGAACTGCAAAAGCTTCAACCAAGTCATATTCAGCAATATTACAAGCATCTTTTGGATGAAAAGGGACTATCCCCAAATACAGTGCATAAACACCACGCATTGATTCGTAAGGCTTTGGACTATAGCCTTAAACAACAATTAGTTTATCGTAATGTTGCAGATGCCGTATCTTTGCCTAAGAGAAGAAGATTTGAAGGGAAGGCCTATTCAAAGGAGGAACTGGTTACCCTCTTAGAAAAGGTCAGGGGTACAAAATTAGAGGTTCCGGTCAATCTTGCCATTCATTTAGGTCTAAGGAGAGAGGAGATCGTTGGCTTAAAATGGAAGTATGTTGATTTAGATCTGAGAGAAATTCGGATAGAAGAAGTGCGAACTAGTGCGGGTAGCAAGGTTATAACGAAAGTTCCGAAAACCGAAAAAAGTAGGCGTTCGCTGTACATCGGTGATGATCTGTACGAAATACTTCTTAATCACAAAGTTAAGCAAAAAGAAATGAATAGGATATTAGGTTCTGAATATTATAATGCGGGATATTTATACTGTCATGAAGATGGTAAACCTTACAGAGTAAACTCAGTTACAGAGCAATTTAAGGTGTTTCTTGAAAAGAATCAGTTACCTAAAATTCGTCTTCATGATCTCAGGCATTCCTTTGCCAGTGTTCTGTACAACGAAGGAGTTGATTTAAAGGCCATCTCTGAGGCTTTAGGACACTCAGATCTCGGTACAACTAGTCGTATTTACACTCACAGATTTGATAAAACTCACAAGGGAGTGGTTCAAGCATTAAACGACGCACTTAAAACAACTCAATTATGATGTGATGTTGCAAACAAGATATAGACCACCAATAGGAGTATGCTTAACTCCCCTACTGGTGGTCTATATAATATTTTTTATTTCCTATTTTCCTCGTTCGTTATTCCAAATCAGAGTGTGCAGTTGTGGGAGTACTCTAGCGGTTTGCATTTCTGGATCATTAATAACTAAATTGAATAACCATTCTAATTTGTTTAGTAGTTGTCCTGCAATACATTCACTGCGTGTTACCTCAGCATTTCCTACTTGAAGAAATAAAGTAATGTCAGGAAATAAACTTTGGACTTTTTTTGCATAAAGATAATCAGTTTCATCAAAAATAACTACTTTCAAAGAGACGTTTGAATGTTGGAGGTTCGCAAAGATAGATTGAAGAATCCCCCAATCTGTTGACATTAAAGAACTAGGAGGTTTAGGGCTAATGGTTAATATATCAACATCATTGAACCAGTCCTTCCAAATACTCCCTTGCGTTTCGACAATGATTTTTTTTGACCTTTTATGAAGTTCAGAAATAAGATCATGCATAGGTTCGTTATAGAGGGCAGGATTACCACCTGATATTGTGACATAGGTACAACCATCTAATCCAATTGAATTCAGTTTATCAATAATTTCTAAACTGGTTAAACGTTGTATACTTGATTTGCTCGAGCCATCCCAGGTAAAAGCTGAATCACACCAAGAGCACTTGTAATCACATCCGTATAAACGAACAAACATTGTCTTCAGCCCAATAACTGAACCTTCTCCTTGAATAGTCGGTCCGAAAAGCTCAATTACTGGAAGTTTACTCATAATCGCAAACTCCACTTTGTGCATAAAAAGGTCCTTCATGATCTATATCTGAAGCAAAGACTTCTACCCAACTTGTAGATGTTTCCCAAAGTTTTATGGACCATACTGGAAGGTTGGCTTTAATAAGTTCAAAACAAATGTACTTTGACATATTCTCTGCGGTTGTACGACATCCAACGATACAAACCTTTGATCCAGTAGACTTTAGTGTTTGGAGAACAGGTTCATTCCCCGCTGCTAGAAAAGCATGGTCAAACTTATCTATAATAACCTCATTAACAATTTTTTTGAGATCACTAAAATCCATAACGAATCCTTCGTTGGACACATCTTCAGAACCGTAAGTTTTACCTCTAATGACAACCTCAAGTTTATACGTATGCCCATGAACATTTGCACATTTCCCATTGTGACCTATAAGTTGATGAGCGGCATCAAATTGAAAAATCTTGCACACATTAATTTCGTTTTTCATAAAATATTGCCCCTCTCTTGAAGATATTGTTCTAATCCTGCTTTACGTAAAAGACATGCTGGGCATTCACCGCATCCGTCTCCAATAATTCCATTGTAGCAAGTTAATGTTTTCGTTCTCACAAAATCAAGATGTCCTAACTGATCCGCTAACTCCCAAGTTTGTTTTTTATTTAGCCACATTAACGGCGTATGAATTACAAAGTTGTAGTCCATTGAAAGGTTTAATGTGACATTTAGAGACTTAACAAAAACATCTCGACAATCTGGGTAGCCACTAAAATCGGTTTGACATACACCCGTAATAATATGGTAGTAACCTAATTGCTTAGCTAAAATGGCTGCAAAGGAAAGGAATAACATGTTACGGCCATCTACAAATGTATTTGGAAGTGTCCCTTCGCTACCTGCTTCTATTTCAATATCTTCTCTAGTTAGCGCATTAGGTGCTAATTGATTGAGTAAATTAAGATCCAGAACATGGTGCTTTACGTTAAGTTCTTTTGCAATTTCAGATGCACATTCCAATTCTAGCTTATGACGTTGGCCGTATTGGAAAGAGACAGTTTGAACTTCATCATATTCTTTTAATGCCCAGAGTAGGCAGGTAGTACTATCTTGTCCTCCACTAAATACAACAAGTGCTTTATTATTCATAGGTTAGTCTCCTTTGCTGATGATCTATGAGCAGTATGCTACATAACAAGTATATCACTATACGGTCAGGAATCATGTTTACTCTTCTGGGGCGATTACAGGTAAACGTGGAATAAATTATTTGTTGTTAGAACTTTCTTTAAACCTTCGAGTACCCAATGAGTCAAAAGAGGGGGGTAGCTGATTTCAAAATCCTATTATATAATAGTTGGAATACTGAAAAAATTGAGAAAAGGTGAACAAATGAAATACCTAGTTATTCTATTATACTTAGCGGCTATTGTTACAGCGAATGTCGTAACAGCAGGAACAAAACCTATCCAAATTGGAATGTTTATTATTCCAGCAGGGTCCTTTATTATTGGGGCTACCTTTATCCTTAGAGATTTTGTTCAGATTTTTGTAGGGAGAAGAGTGGTATATATTCTTATTATCCTGGCAATGATTTTGTCTGGAGCAACTTCATATTTACTTGGTGATGGGCTTTGGATTACATTTGCATCTGTTTTGACTTTTTTAGTATCGGAGACAACTGATACGGAAATATATACTCGTTTAAAGTTTCCTTTTTATCTGCGTGTAATGTATAGCGGCATTGTTGGGGGCTTCTTAGATAGTATAATTTTTGTTGTGGTAGGCTTATCACCACTTGGGGCAAACTTTATTCCATGGAATGCAGTTGTATATGCAATTTTAGGACAGATTATTGTTAAAACTGTTGTTCAGTTGCTTGCATCTGGTGTAATTCGTCTCTCATTGAATAAAAGATTAGACCGATTTGTTTAAGAGTAGTGACATTTTAATTACAAAGAGATATATGTTAATATTGCAGGGGAACAAACATTTGTATATAGGGATACGGAGGACATATGGAAAAGCGCATATTA
Organism: Paenibacillus sp. LS1; assembly: GCF_026013365.1. GTDB lineage: Bacteria > Bacillota > Bacilli > Paenibacillales > Paenibacillaceae > Paenibacillus. The sequence continues at coordinate 69,271 of NZ_JAPDOE010000013.1, read as the reverse complement.
GTGGTAACCTCATGTACGGGTGAGAAAATAAGTAAGCCCGAAAATCAATTGTTATTTGAAGATTTTCAGGATGAAAACAGATTACATCAGAGAGAAAACGAATTATCCCCGTATAGAACAACTGCCAAGGATATGTACACAGGTAGTCAACATCTGGCATTGATGGATGGTATTAATACTTACCGTGAACACGGGGGAAACATTGATCTTAATATAATTTCTGCAGGATATGGATTGTTAAGTGAAAACGACAAGATTGTTCCTTATGAAGTGACGTTTAACAATATGAATTCCCAAACTATAAAGAATTGGTCAAAAAAACAAAGAATTACCGAAACGCTGCAAGAAAGAGTTCGTGAATACGATTTGGTGTTCTTTCTTCTTGGTGATAAGTATCTACAATCTGTTGAATGGCCGCTGAGCATTAGTGGTCAACAAAGATTTTTCTTTTTTGCTGGGAATTCAAGCAGAACTAGAGTTATGGTTGAAGAAAATTATCATCTTCTTTCCATAGGAGAGGATGAGGCTAAAGTATTTAGATTTGGACTCATTGGTATTAAGGGATTCCTTTTTGCCCAACTGTTAAAACAAGCTTCTGCTGTAGGCCACCGTAAGGTCTGGGAAGATCTTTATTTAAACCCATCTAAAGTACGCGATTATGTTATGGAATCTTTTGAAAGCAAAGACAAGCAACTCACTCTATCTGATTTTTCTGAAAAAGAAAATAGAGTTGACTCACTAAAAGCATCTCAACTCTTAACTTTTTATAGTGAGTTATTCCCGGTACCGGATTCTTTAATTGCTGTAAACTATAAAAAGGAACTTAATTTCTTTTTGCCAGAGAATGATGATCGTGTGGATCCAAATTATGATTTTATAAATGATGTCTCTCATAAGGATCGGAATCCGCTCCTTCATGATGTCTATTCTCACCAGATTTATGGAACTCCTCAATATGATGGTTTGTTGGTGTCTAAAGTCAATATTGATAATGCTACGAAACAAAAGGTTCAACTTATAAAAGAAATGGGTGGCATTCACAAGTTTCTCCATCTGCCTGAGGACTTTCCAATCATGGGGGATTGCGGAGCATTCAGTTATATTAGCAGTGAAGTTCCACCTTATACAACGAAGCAAATTATCGACTATTATGATGAATTAGGAATCAATTATGGTGTTTCCGTTGATCACTTGGTCGTTGGTCCATTCAAGAAGGATTTGGACACAAGGCAGTTTAGGTATGAATTGACTCTGAAAAAGGCCGAGGAATTTATTGTTGAATTCCGTAAAGGGACTCATAAGTTTCATCCGATTGGAATTATTCAAGGATGGGATCCCCAGTCGTTCAAAGAAGCAGCGCTGCATTTAATTAACTTAGGTTATGACTATATTGCGATAGGTGGACTTGCAAGGGAACAATCGGGAAAAATATATGAGATTTTAAGAGAAATTTCACCGATTATTCCAAATGAAAATTTCCGGTTGCACTTATTTGGGGTCGCACGTGATATGCGTACTATGAAATCCTTTCATAAACTAGGGGTTACTTCATTCGACTCTAGTTCACCGTTGCGACGCGCATGGTTAGGTTCAGGACACAATTATCATGCTTTAAGTGGAAAACACTATACGGCGATTCGAATTCCAGAAGCAAAAGAAACGTCCGGAAGAGTGAAAAAAATGGTCCAAGAAGGAAAGGGAGAGTTCCTTCAATATAAGGAACTTGAACAGAATGCTTTAAAGGCATTGAGAGCATTTAGTAGTGGGGACTTGGGATTGGAAGAAGCCCTATCGGCCATATTACGATATGATGAATTACTAGGTGAGAAACGTGAAGTCCATGAAGATCTTTACCGTGAGGTTCTCTCTGAACGTCCATGGGAGACATGTGGATGCGAAATATGTAAGACAATTGGTATCGATACAATAGTGTTTCGTGGGAATAATCGAAATAGAAGAAGAGGTTTCCATAACACGCATGTGTATCATGAGCAAGTCAAAGCACTTAGGACATCTTTAGATATTTCTCATGGCGAATCTGATCAGGTCTGACGAATTAGAACAATGAAGTAATACTGCGTAAGTTGCCCTAGTGTGTTACACTAGGGCATATTTGCTTTGGGGGAATTCTAATGCAGGTTTCAATTGATGAAGTGCGCAGGCTAAATAGGAACGATGATACAGTTTTTTATAGCATTAATACAATACATAAACTTAGATTGTGGGATTTTCCTGTAATTGATAAAGCGATGATTAGCCAGGATGTTGTTATGGTAAGTTACGAAGAAATGATAAACCAAGCCACTGATAGAATACAGGTATCCAATCCAGTGTTCCTCTATCCGCTACCAGAAGGTAAGGAAGGAGATGAATACGTAACACTCTTTGTTTCGTCAAAGCATTATTTAGCAGAATATTGTGAGAAAGTAGTACTCTCTTTCGATTTTATAAATCGAATAGTCGAAAAAAAGGATAAACTAAGTAGTAACTCTACCAAGTTACTAACTCTTCACTCGTTTAAAGGCATTTTGAAACGGTTTAACGATGTTGAAATTAAAAGTGAAGATTGGCCTAACATTTGCAGTGACTTAATCCAATACCTAAAATGTCTCATTGAAGAGTATCCGTTTCTTGGCTACCTACCTATCACAGAGCGTAAAGAATTTAGAGAAAAATCTGTTGCAGATACGAATTTTGCCTGGGAGTTTTATATAAGATTTTTCTTAGATAAATGGAATTCCAAAGATTATGTTGTTAAGGCGCCAAACTTATCAAAACCATTTCATCATATGGATTGGATGGGTGATTTTTTTCAACGTGATAACCCTTTTTGGCAATCGTATCTAAGTGTGAATGGGAAGTTTCGATTACATCGTGATGTTCGTGAATCTATATATCAATTTTGGAAAGAATGGATAGAGTGAGCCTTTATAAGGCTCACTCTTTTTATTATTTAGCGGTAGCTGAGATAAAGAAAGTATGCTAAAATTCATTTATCACGTGAAATCACGTAAAAAAATTCGAGAAGGAGAGATATCTTGCAATTTTATGTTGGATGGTCTCATAGCGATGCTATATTCACAGATTATTATCCAGATTGTTCTATACTCGTAAGCGCCGTTCCCGATAACAAAGGGACTTTAGGAAGATTTAAGACAAAACCAAAAAAAATAATATTGGACTGCGGGTCGGTCTACTATGTAAAACAAGCAACTCGGCCCTCATTGAAAGATATATTTGAGATACAAGTATCTTTTCTTGAGAGTTGTGATCCCTACGAGGCTTATATGGTTCACTTTGATGAACCGATGCTTAACAAAACTTCATTATCGGAACGATACATGGCAATGGAAAAAACACTGTTTAATGCTTACGAATATATGAATCTTTTTAATTCTAAGAATTTTGCTAGACATGTATTACCAATGGGAGTAATCCAGGGCTACGATCGGGCAAGTATAGAATTTTCTGCAAAAGAGTTATCTCGAATGGGCTATAGATCATTCGGTATAGGTTCTTTGTTAGCCCAAAATCAAAATAAACAAATTGAAATGATTAACTATGCAGCAGATACCGTGGGGTCATCTAATCTTCATGTCTTTGGAGTAACAGGAGTTCCCCAAATGCAAGCTATGGTTGACATTGGGGTGAGATCCTTTGATTCTACGAGGCCAACGATGGCAGCGGCTTTTTTTCAGGTCTTTTATAGCAGACCATTTAAAACCTACTTTTTGTCTAAGTCACATGCAAAATTAAGTAGTCCTCGACTCAGTGAACCGCTCCCTTGTAATTGTCCTGTATGCCAAGTTAATGCACATGATTTATTTATTCCCTCACCAAGGGAACACATGAGACTGAGGTCGATACATAATTATTATCATCTCTCTATTGTAATTAATGACTTATTGACTGAAAAGAACGGAGGCGAAGGATATGCTCTTCCAGATGTGTTATGGACCAGAAATTGAGTCAATCTATGAAACGATTAGAGAGCACAGTGGCATTAAAATCAATACACTTCGACAATACTATCAATATACAGAAGAAGGAGATATTACTTCCTTAATTGAGGGGGTTATAACCATACTTTTAGATCTCAAATTTATACGAAAGGAAGATAGTGAATTTTTTGCTTTAGAGGATAAGTCATGGAGTAACAGAGAAGTGTTTAGACGGTTAAACATAATCTCAACCTCTCAGAATGAAGATGAAGAAAGCTTGAATTATATTTTCTCCTCTATATATAATCAGGTTTTTGTGAAACAAGATAAGATGTTCGAAACTAACATTCATTATCAGGTAAACAAGAGATTTTCAAAAACAATGGTTGGTCATGAAAAAATCAATGCATGGAAACGAATGATGGAGTCTTGGGGATTAGGGAGAAGGGTATACACAGGGTTTTATGTTTTACCTCATATGTCACTCTTACAGGAAATTATAGAGGAGGTCGGGGAATGGGAGGGAGGCCTTCATCCATTTTGTGAAGAGAAAATTCATCCTATTCTGCCTTGTATAACTTCAGAGGGTCTGATCTTTAGAGGTGTGATTTTCGGATTAATGGGGTTACAACATAAGTCGCTCGAAATTAGCTATAAACAAGACTTACCCTTTAAATCTTATGGACCTAATCAGGAGTGGAACTGGATTCATTTAAGAAAGCAGGTGGATTAACATGATACCATGTTTGAATAAAAATGCGCTGAAATTATTAGTTGGAACCGCAGACGAGAGGTATAACTATTCTCCGGATTATTTCCGAAAAACGCATTTTCCTCAAGTCATGCATAGATACCATGGTAATCAGCTTCTTGAAGAAATCACTGAAAATGAGCTTTTTAATAATTTATTAGAAGTAGATGCTGAAGGGAACCGAGTGTTTTTCTTATTTGGTTCTACTGGATCTGGTAAATCTGAGTTACTGTGCTGGATCAAGGATAAATGGCAACTGCATGAGGTGGATCGACCTGTTATTCGTATTTCTCGTACTGAACTTAATCCCCAAGTTTTAATAAAGAAATGTTATGCTGCCTTAGGTATTCCTTTAGGGATATCGATTGATGAGGCTCGTTGGGATCTATTACTTAAGAAACCAATAACCTTAATAAATCAAATTGTTTGGTCAACGCTGTCAGAAATCCTCCCTACTGATGAAGAGATTGTTCCGACGGCATTATTAATAAGGCCAGTTATTGAAAGGAACGTGACAGAATTTACATTGCAAGTGCAGAGTGGTCGAATAAAAAAACCGCTGGAAGTTTTACATCAAGATCAGTTTGATGACCTAATATCTAGCACAACGCTTCAAATTCCCATTGAGTATCCCTTATTAAGAAAGAAACTTTCTCAAAAACTAGATCAATTCTTATTTGAAGGTAAAGATATTGCTTCTCTCTTTAAGGAATTGACAGAGCAAATAAAAAGAATGAATATACGTCCGTTGTTACTAATTGATGACCTTGTTCAATCAGTTAATATATATGCTTCTGATTTACTGGATCAGATCATTACCCTTGAGGAAGGGAAGTGGGATGTTGTCATTGGTCTCACACCAGGAGCTGTTCGAGATAATGATAAAGGGTTTGATCTCACACAACGGATTCAAAACTTGGACACGATCACAGATAGAGTGAAAAAATTGTGGTTGTCCGATGAGTCAGGAAAGGATTTCTACAACTTAGATCGTTCTCAAGTGCCCAGCTATATGTCCAATTATTTAGTTCAGTTAAAGGCTTCTCAAGGGTTCACATGCGGTAAACAGTGCCCTCATTATTTGGAGTGTAAAGGTTATAGTGTATCAGCAGGAGAGATTGATGATGTGAAAATAGAACAAGATATAAATCTTTTACCGTTTAACCGTCATTTGATTAGAAGAACATTCGATGCCATACCGGTGGGAAAGGGTAAGCTTAGATATATGATCCTTAATAGTAAAGAGATCATTCGTTTCTTTCAGAACGGAAAAAGAGAAAAGATACCTAGAGTACTTCCTCTGGTGAAAAGGGAGAAGTTCTCCGATCATCCGGATCTTTTTATAAAGACGTATGCTGAATGGTACGTGCCTGAAGAGCAGGAGGAGTGTCACATTCCAAAAAAAGTACTACACTATTTTGGATATCATGATGGAGAAGTAAAAGTTAGTCTGAATACACTTGAAACTAAGAACGAAGTAAATTCTGATCTGTTTCCGAAAGGAGAGCCACAACCACCCATTGCAGTTAAATCTACCGTTAGAGAATGGGTTGAAGGTAAGAAAGTTAATTCAGAACTACTTGACCCAGTGAGGTTGGGGGTTTCTACCCTCATTCATGAGGTAGTAAAAGGTGTAAATATGTCCCTACCATTCACTCCAAGAATGACAGCAACGATTCAAAGGAGAAATGTAGTGAACCGAACACGCTATCCTATCACATTAGATATTAAGGGAAAGGGGGAAAGAAGAAATATAGTCGTAAATCGTGGATTTGCTGCTCTCCAGATTTCAAATTTTCAATCGTTGAAGTACTCTGAAAAAGCTAGTGTTTTTCAACATATTTCAAATGAGTATGAGACAGCAAAATGGATATACGAGACGGAAAAAATAAAAAAAGATTGGCATTGCGAATTGGAGAAAGGCTTGGGAATGCCCATCGATTCATTTGTTTATCTCTTGAAGAATTGGGCTGAGATGTGTCTTGAAATTGGAAATGCTCAATGGACATCAAAGATAAAAAAACAGTTTCCTTTAACTCAGGAGGTAGTTAATCTTATTGAGGAAAGTTATCAAGATTGGCATTTGCTACGAGATAATATGCTTAAATCTCCCAATGAGAATGGAAAAGATTCAGCCTTTGAGTTTGATCGCTGGTTGAAGAGTTATCATCCTGTAAAAGTTCTGGAACATTATCAAATTGGGGATGTGTCACTCCACGTCTTTCTTTTGAGCTTAAAAAATGATTACTTATCGTACCTATGTTTATTAGAGCAAAACTTAAAGCATGAAATCCAAACTGCAAAAGGCATGCTTCCCTTTTTATTAGGGTCGAAAGATAAAAAATACATCCTACATGCAGAGAGAATTAGAGGATTTGAGGAGATTACATTATATATGCTTCAAGACTATTCAGATTATACGCGATTTGAAAAGAGTCTTGAGGAAGGGGGCGTTAAGAACTGGTATGCAATAAATGCATCTCTATATGATGACGTAATAAACCTGTTTAAAAAATTTGAATTAGTATGCAAAGAGGTTGACGATCAAATGGGTGAATTCAATGAGATATTAAGTGAGGATTGGAACACCCATAAACCTAATTGGTCAAATCTTGCTATAGAAAAGGAAGAGTTAATCAAGACTATAGATGATTTATATATATTGAAACATGGCTTATCGATTTCTCAAAACGCCTGGTCGCAAGTGCTACGGTCTAATTATGTGATGGAAGATGTAATTCAAGTAAAAACGTTATGGTCTAGGATAGTGGAAAGCGTCAAGCAGTTAGTAAAACGGGGGTTAGTTGATTCAGACATTCAGAAGAATATTGTTGAATGGAAGAAAATTGATTTTTACCAAATAAAAAATCGTTTGGATGAGAAGGATATACGAGAATCCGAACAACAGAACGTAATCAAACATTTACGGGATGATCTTGGATGCGAAGGCATAGATAGCTTAGATGACCTTATAATAAAAATTGAGTGTAACGATAATCTGCGCCCATCTGTTAAAAGACATCTCAAATTACTTTTAGAGCAGGGTTACACTACTCTCCCACCACTTCAATGGAAGCGGCTATTAGATGAACTAAAAACGAGGTTTCCGACTCTCTTCGAGGTGGTTGAGATCCGGTTGATAGCTTCAGGGAAATAGAAATTAAAATTGGATGGTAAAAACCATGATTAACACTAATCAATACATTTACATCATCCGAGCAAATCGATATAAGTATTGCGGCCCCCCATTTTATAGGAGGGGCTTTTTTATAGTAAAATAGTTTTGTGCATTGAATCCCAATTCAGATAACCTAAAGACCATATCTATTTCCAAACTATAAAGGAAAAGCAAGGGAATCCATAACCTAACACGGTTTTCATTCTTGGTAAAATTCAATGAAAAACGTTAAAACCTGGGTTGACGATAATCGACCATTCAGGTACTTTTATACTATATAGCAACGTATATATCCAATATTTATAAAAAAACAATTAACTTCACATTGTATGTGGGGTTTTTATTATTAGAGCTTTCTTTAAAGAATAATGGGGGATCAGTATGAATACCTTAGAGATTGGCTCTTTTGTGCAAGTATTATCTAACAACAAAGGTATTGGAAAGCTGAAATCCATACTAGTTGGTAATATGGCAGAAGTAACTTATTTTCACTCTATTTCAGATCAAGAAACCAATATATACTCAATTAATGATATCAAGAAAGTAGTTCTTCAGCACCAGTCACGCTGTTACTTTTACCAACTAGATGAAGATCAATGGGTGATGGGAAGAGCGCTTCGGAAAATAGGAAATGAATACGAAGTCGATTTCCCTGATCGTTTCTCCATGTACATATCTCAAAACGAACTTTACGTCCGCTGTGAAGACTCTCTACCTCATCCAACGGAAGTCTTATCTATATTGGGGCAAGAAACGGCTTTCTTTTATACAAGAAGAACAGGTTTTATGGAAAATCTTATAGATCAAAGAGCAGTAGCCAAGGGGATGACTGGCCTTATTTCTTCCAATATTGATTTGGTACCTCACCAGATTGAAGTTATTCGACGAGTGTTGGAAGACCCTATTCCTCGCTATTTACTCGCAGATGAAGTTGGTCTTGGGAAAACAATTGAAGCTGGTGTGATTTTAAGACAAATGTTACTGGATGAGGCTGAAAGAACAGCGTTAGTTCTAGTTCCATCCTTTCTGCTTGTGCAATGGGAGGAGGAATTGACTCAACGTTGCTTAATTGGTCAATTTCCAGGTCGTGTTCGCTTTACTGCATTGGAAACATTTGATTTTATAGAAGAAACTCTCCCTGATATTGTGATAATTGATGAAGCCCATGAAGTTGCCAAATTGGCTTTTTCACAGAATCCTCATGCTAAAAATAAATACGAACAGATTAGATATGTATCTCACCATGCCAATGCCCTACTCCTTTTGTCGGCTACACCCGTACTCAATAATGAAAAAGAGTTTTTGTCTATGTTACACCTATTGGATCCGGACAACTATAAACTTAATGAACTTGATGCTTTTCGACAGAAATTAATGTTTCGACAAGATATAGGAAAGGTTCTGTTATCTTTTCGTGAAAACACCAAATCCTTCTTGTTAAAACGTGGTATTGCAAATTTACGTACTTTATTTAAAGACGATGGAATTTTGGAGTCCTTCCTTCAAAAATTAGAGATGGATTTAGACACATTAAATGAAGAAAAAAGAGGCGAACTGATCCGAAAAATAAGATTACATATCTCGGAAACGTATCGACTTCATCGGCGAATGTTAAGAAATCGTAGAGAAAGTGTGGGAAGTATTCTTCAGCATAGCCGAAGTGAACAGTCAATCACTGAGCAGTTTGACTTAGATGAACGGACAGAAGTACTTCACCAGTTACTGGATGAGTATAGGTATGAAGCTTGGGCCTCTGAAAGACATTTATGGGAAAACGAGCAGACAATGGAGTCAAACTTATCTCGGATTTGGTTTCTTTTCCTTGAGACGGCTGGTAGCGATGATGATCTTTTCTGTAAATTAATTCGGATTCGTTTAACTAAAGAAGTAGAGGAGTCCTTGGCTTCACTAGATAATATCAATCTTCTTATCAATACTGAACTATTCCAAGGGGAACTTGAATTACTCCAAAGGATGCTGAATGTTTTTAAATACCCGAGCGAAGAGGGGGATAAGCTTCAACTGCTTTTATATAGCATAAAAAATATTCAGGAGAGGGCTCGAAGGAGTGGTAAGGAAGAGCAAAAAATAATTGTATTCTCCCAATTTACTTCAGTGTGCGAAAAAATGCACAGATATTTAGCTCAAGAGTTAGGACAAGAACTGGTTGGTGCATACCATTCAAATCTTAATCAAGATCAGATTAAGGAAATTACAGATACATTTCGTAGTCGCTCTATATTTCAAGTGTTGATATGTGATAGTTCTGGAGAAGTAGGTCGGAATTTTCAATTTGTTGATCATTTAATTCATTATGATTTACCGTTTTCACCTAATCGAATTGAGCAGAGAATCGGCCGACTTGATCGTTTGGGGAGAGATAAACCGTTCTATATGAGTATTATGACCGGACCCGATAATGAGATTAATTTCCAGTATGCATGGCATAGTTTATTAAAACGTGGTTTGAACATCTACGGCAGTTCTATATCATCATTACAGTTTTTTGTGGATAGTCAAATTCCTAATATCATGCGAGATATGTACGTGAATGGGATACAGGGCTTGAAATTACAAACTGCACATATTGTTGAGACGATTGAACAAGAAAAGGTAAAAGTTACTGAACAACAAATAATTGATGAGATAGATGCTAAGGAAAAAGAGTCTTCCAAGTTCTATGAGGATTTGGTTGCTTATGAAAAAAATCCAACTCGTATGCAGTCTTCTGTAGAGCCGTGGCTTTGTGAAGCATTAAGTTTTCAGCGAAGCGAATCGCAAAATGATGGAGGATTCCATTACAAAGGAACACAAAGGACGTTAGTTCCGAGTCTTCGTATGATTAAACTACAAAGTCAAATGGATGCCCCTGGATTTTACGACCGAAATCGTGCAGTTCGAACAAAAGGGAGTAAGTTGTTCCGAATAGGAGATCCTTTTTTTGATAGCCTTAGTGATTATTTAAGATGGGATGATCGGGGACAAACGTATGCTATGTGGAGGCATATAACAAGTTGGCCAAAAAGCAATCAAGATTGGTTAGGTTTTCAAATGCATTACATTGTAGAAGGTGATTCAAAACCTATTCAACGTTTACTTGAAAGCCGCGGTGAAGAGGGGAAATTAAAAGTATACAAAAGGTTACTTGATAAGTTTTTCTCACCGCACTACATGACAATTCAATTGGATTACCAAGGCGAAGTTGCTGATGCAAGTTATGTTAATCTAATGACGGCCCCTTACAAAGGTGCCGAACAAGGAGGCAAAGATACAAATATTATTAAAGAAAGATTGAGAGTGATCAGAGATACGTTTTCGACGAAAACTTGGAATAACATTTGTTCACAAGCGGAGCAAAACTCTAGAGAGCATTTATATAAAGAACTATCATTTAAGGACTTATGTGATTTAAATGCGGCAAAGGCTCTGAGATACTTCAAAGATTTGCAAACTCAGATAGAACTTCGGAATAGTTACGAAGGTACATGGGGGGACTACGAATCGCTAGACAATGAGATTTATGAGGCAGTACTGGAAGGGATTAAGCAACCAGATGTTATTCTAGATGCTGCTGGATTCATAGTATTGTCAGCAAGAACCTTGAACAAATAGGAGGGAATCGGATTTGAATGAATGGGACGAGTTACGAAGTTGGCTTGATAAACAAAACATTGATCCCCCAAAGTTTGAAAACCCGTTTTTTCTCCGATTTGCCTTAGCGGTTAAAGAAGGGGTCACTGGATTGGATTTGGCCGTAATTATTCGTGGGGTACTACGGACAGAGTCCGAACAAAACCAGGGTCAGCGAATTATATTAAAACTTCCAAATATATCAGGTTGGCCAACTCCAGAGATGTATCGTGAAGTTGGGATTCAAATTCTTGAAGAGCATGAGGACGGCTATTTATTATACGCTGAGTCATGGAAGCCCGACTGGTTGACTTATCAAGAAGGAGACGAACCGGATCGACCATTGTATGGACTTGTAAAGCGAACCCATCTAAAAACTGTCTCAGGTGATCCCTTTTTAAAGGTATCAGAAAAAAAGTCTTATCGATGTTCATCTCAGCGAGATGCCATGCGAACTATCCTGACTGCTCCAGAGGATGCCACACTGTTGATTAATCTTCCTACAGGAACAGGAAAAAGTTTGTGTGGGCAATTGCCTGCTCTGATGATGTCCCAACAAGAAGGAGTTACGGTAGTTGTAGTGCCTACCATAGCACTGGCTCTAGATCAAGAACGTGCACTTATGCCACTTATTGAGCACCCGATGGCTTATTTCTCTAGTCCATCCCGTGCTCAGCAAAATGAAGAGATTAAAAATAAAATTAAAAATGGAACTCAACGAATTATATTTGCATCACCTGAAAGTGTCTTAAATTCATTGAACTCCCCCCTTCAAATAGCCGCTAAAAAAGGATATTTAAAGATGTTGGTTATTGATGAAGCTCACACGGTAGACGGGTGGGGAGAGGGATTCCGCCCAGCTTTTCAAGAGCTTGCTGGCTGGAGAAGAATGATACGAAGAATTTCGGTTATTCCCTTTCGAACTTTGTTACTATCGGCAACGGTTACGGAATCTTGCCACGAGCTATTGGAGACGCTGTTTGGGGATTCAGGCTTTAAATCGTTCTCCGCTGTCACACTTAGGCCTGAGCCAGCTTATTGGATCTCCAAGTGTTATAGTGACCAAGAAAAAATGAAGAAACTATTAGATGCGGTGCATCATTTACCACGACCTTTAATTATATATACAACAGAGGTAGCAGACGCTGTTCACCTTTATTCAGAGCTTCGCCGTAAAGGATATAAACGAATCGAAGTATTTCACGGGCAAACTGTTCAATCTTCACGTGAAAAAATTATAGAGGACTGGCAAGAGAGAAGAATAGATATGGTTGTTGCGACCTCCGCATTTGGGCTTGGTGTGGATCAAACTGAAGTAAGAGCAGTTATTCATGCTTGTGTGCCTGAAGGAGTGGATCGGTTCTATCAGGAGGTAGGAAGAGGTGGGAGAGACGGCCGAGCTTGCATGTCATTACTGCTGTATGATTACGAGGACATCGAGAAGGCTCGGAAAATAAATTCACCAAAACTGATAGGGATAGATAAAGCTCGATCACGTTGGGAAAGAATGTTTGCGAACCGTCAACCTGTTACTGGACACACAGATATGTTCCTGCTACCTATAACGATATCACCTGGAGTTGAACCAGAAAGAATTGACACCCGCAATGATTACAATGAGCAGTGGCACCTAAAAACATTAACGATGTTAGCAAGATTAGGGGTGTTAGAGTTTGATTGGGAAGAGGCAACAGATAGAAATAGTTCGATAGGTGGAGAAAATTGGCGGTTTATACGAATGTTAAGGCATGATCATAAAGAAGATGAGTTTTGGGATGAGGTCGAGGAATACCGTACTTTAAGTAAACGTATTAGTCGAGGCGAAATTGAAGCAATGGAAAGGTTGCTCAAAAGTGAGGAGTGTGTAGCCCACCTTATACAAGAAGTTTATTCTATATCTAACTCAGAGAAAAAGGATGAAAAAATTTTTGTGGCGCGCGCCTGTGGTGGTTGCCCGGCATGCAGAGAAGTAAGAAACGAACCTAGTATGCCTGCTTTAAACTCATACCCCCTTCAATGGCCAGTCAGTCAAAAAATTAAACCTATGTTGCGAAACTATTTAGATCCGGTGCGTAACCAACTGATTCTTTATCGGACTGGGGCTGCCCTTAATCCAAATCGAGTCGATTTGAAGGAGAAACTCACTATGTTTCGTACTATTCGTTGGTTTGCTAACCAAGGGATTCAACATATAGTGGCACAGGATCATTGGCTTGATTTAATAAGAGAAGATGAGACACTATCTAAAAGACTTTTGCTTTTTACTAGTGAAATAAATGACTATGCTCGGCTTGCGAGATTACACTGGAAAGTTCCTACCTTAGTTATCCACGAAAAAAAGGAAGATGATGCTCTTGTATTTCGTTGGATGAGTAAAGAGGCTGATTCTGCTTCTCCAGTAATTTTTTTTATTCCAGAAGATATGGAACATCCTATGCGTCGTGAATACCATGTAAGAGACTTGACAGATATACGATCCTATCTGTATGAGGCGTTCAGAAAAGAGGTCAGTTTATGAGTTTGATGAAGAACGTTCAAGCAACCCCGAGTAGAGTTTCTGCAATATACCGTTTGACTTTACAAATGCCGCATAAAAGAATTGAGACAAATAAGCTAAAACAACTTCTTATGCCGCAAGCACTTGCTAATACTGATCGTAATGAAACAGATTTTATTGGACTTACCATACCTGAATTGATCAAACTAAATCTCATAGAAGAGTCAGATAATTGTTTGCAGGTACCCGAAAATTTACCTAAAGAGATACTGGATAATAAACAGCTTGAGAGAGCATTACCTCATGTCCTTCGGGAAAAAGCACTTACTTCTTCAAATTTCGAAAGTAACAGTAATGCTGATCTAGCAAAAATAATAGCTTGGTATCTGTCCCAGAACCCTTACAATGCCCCTGGAAGCTGGGAAGCAGTTGAGAATGCTCTTATGATTCAGCTAAAGGACAAAATGGACTGCACTAGTGATCCTCGTTACGGACAATTTGAAGACTGGGCTCTCTATTTCGGATTTGTCTCAAGGTTGCCTAAAATGTTGTTTCCGGATCCAACACGAGTCATCCGTCACTATTTACCTCAGTTGTTTCATGATAAGCCTACACACAATATTGATACGATTGTTAAAAGACTCTCTAAACTCTGCCCTGTCATGGAAATGGGGCACTATCGTGAATCGTTGAGATTGAAATATGGAGCCGAAAATCTAAAAGAAGGTCACTTATCACAAGCTACATCTTTTGCATGGATGCGTTTAGAAGAGGAGAACATTGTTCGGTTGGAGAAAAAATCGGATGCTGACATATATTTATTTTCTGAAAACCAATATATGCATCGTTACTCAGAGATTACTTGGTTAAGAGAGGAGGTATAACGTGACACTACAGGTTTGCTGGAATACTCAACAAATCCATAAAGTCATGGACACCGATGCACTTCACGTTGACCGGCATATATTTTTGGCCACACATCACCCCATACAAATGTATAAACAATCTTCTGGTGTTAAGGTACATAGCCAGGGTGCTGCTTACGATGAGAACACTTTTCTACATGATTTTTTGGATAAAAAGGAGCATGTTTTCGTCCCTATTTTGGGGGAGTCTGGAACGGGGAAGTCTCATCTAGTCCGTTGGTTAGAAGCACAGATAGACCCAAGTGGACGCAAAGTGCTTCTCATTCCAAGGTTAACAAACCTAAAAGAGATTATCCTGATGATTCTTGAGGGATTAGAAGGTCATGTATTTGATGAATATCGCCAAAGGGTGCAGCATGCAGTTGGGAATGTAACGTTAGCCCAAGCTAAAGAAATGCTACATAATAATATAACCCTCGCAATTGGACCAAACGGCAATCACTCAATGGAGAGACTGGATGATTTTGAACACTATTTTATAGATAATTTACCTTATTTGTTTCGGGATCCTGCCCTTCTCAGGGAATGGTTTAAGGAAGATGGTATCATTCATCTATTGGCCGAACACATTATTGGGGGCAATGGTGGACGGCTTAATGAACGAAGAGAATTTACAGTCGAAGACTTACCTTTAAATATTTCATTTATCAATCAAGCCAGCGATATTACAATTTCTACTTATTCGGATCTTGTGGGTGATAATGAATTACAGCAAAGGGCAGTGAATTGGATTAATCAAAATTTAGACCAAGCTATCTCCGCTATGCTCAGTTTGTCTAGTACAGATTTAGTTAAACTTATGAATCAGGTTCGTGCCGAATTGGCCCGAAGAGATATAGAACTGATACTTCTAATTGAAGATTTTACCGTATTACAGGGGATTGACTATCAATTGTTAGATGCTTTAATTTACAAGGCTGCTGCTGATCAGACAGGCGAAGATAAACTTTGCGATATGCGTGTTGCCCTTGGGTGTACCACTGGTTATTTTAAACGTTTTGAGGATACAATCCTCACCCGAATAGATTTCCGTGTGATGCTTGATGTAGGCGAGGAACTCGTACCTTCTGAAGAAATCGAGCGATTTGCTGCAAAGTATTTGAATGCAATTCGTATGCCTGAAGCAAGAATTGTTCAGTGGTCTACAGAAGAAGGTAAAGAGAAGACTCTCCAATCAGCATGCTCAGATTTAGAGTGCCCATATATACATCAATGTCACGAAGCCTTCGGAGAGGTTGATGGAATTGGACTTTATCCATTTAACCGTATAGCTCTTCACTCTATGTATGAACGAAGTACAAAGGAAACAAATTTCAATCCTCGTCTCTTAATCAGTAAAGTACTCCGTTATATAACAGAAAATTACGCTGGTGCTATTGGAGAAGGTTTGTTTCCTCCTTCTTCTCTCTTTGACCATTTTGGTGGAAAAACAGAGAATCGCTTAAATACAATAACAAGGAGAGAAATGGAAACGAAAGATCCGATTCACTTTGACCGCCGTAATGTTCTAATAGAACTTTGGACTAACGGATATGAACTTGTAGATTTGCACCCTTATGTACATGAAAGTTTTAAGTTGCCGATATTAAATAGAGGAACTACATTTATCGATTCAAACAAGGGTATAGCTGAGACTTCATCTACATTAGAAGATGTTAGAGATTCTAGAGATGGAATTGCTATTTCGCAGAGCGCTATTTCTTCCGAGACATCGACTAAGTCATTATCTTCTGTAAAAGAGTCAGTGAGAACAGGAACAGCAGAACTAGGAATACTCCCAACTAAGGTTGAAGAGCTACTGAGGAAGGTCGATTCCTGGGGTAACGAAGGAATCATTAGTCAGCATGTCACTCAAGATCTAAGGGACTTAGTTTTCGAAGCACTGAATAACTTTATTGCTTGGGATAGTGTAGGTTTGAATAAGGTGTGGTTTACGGAGGCAGGATTGTGGAAAAAGACAATTATTAATTTTCGTTCGCAATCCACCCAAAAAAGTACAGGGCCGATCCAACTTTTCCTTCCTCAGAATGGAGATAAAGGGGAAGATACGGCATTGGCGTTACAAGGTTTGATCTATTTTAACCATTTTAAACATTGGGAGTTCCCAAAGGGGCCTCAGTATCTTAGGAAAACTGTAAATTATCTTGAGAGATGGAGTGCACTTTTGCTCAATCAGCTGCGCAACATCCCTTTGGCGGAGGGGGCATGGGACCCACTTCCGCCTGCGATTGAAGTGTTAGGTGTTACTGCTGCGATGGGGGGGATAACTGAGAGTTGCTCATCCGAATCTTTAACCATGTCACTCTTTAATTCTATCCCATCTATTAGGGGGAGAAGGTCTCCCCAATGGGATAAGCTATTTAATCAATTAACTCTACATCGTGATGATATAACTAAAATTGCAACATCTCGTTTAGCTGTTGTAAAAGGTGACAGTGGAACTAGTCGAGCGCGTGTAATTGATGCTTCTATGGTTATGAAGCGGCTCAAGAATTTAGAGTTGGGTCAACTTACAGATCCACCAGATGATCGAATAAGTGCTTTTGATAAGTTAATAAAGTGCGCACAGTTGATCCAAAATGATCTATTGATTGCTATAGAATCTGAACGAAAAGATAAAGTAGAATGGGCACAAAAAATGAAATGCTTTATTGGTGAAGACTTGGAGACTAGGGAAGTAGCTAAGCTCATTAAGAAAGCACTTGAAGGATCTTTAACGTCTGCCTCTCTTCGTGATGATAAAAATAAGATTTCGACTGCAGCTAATCGGTTAGAAAAGTTTCCAATAAAGTCCTGCATTAAGAGTATCGAGAGGCTAGAGACGAAGAGTTTGTTGGATGCTGCCGTGGAGTTAGGCAGACTACCCGTTGATCAGATTGCCGAACTGGAGGAAAGTGTGAATATTTTGGATAAGTTTCTTGATCAATCTACTCAAAAGGTTGAGAGAGATTTAAGAGACTTGCAGACGAACGAAGCTGTACAAAATCTAGAAAAGATAAAAGTTGAGATTGATTCCCAATTCAACCTTATTACAGAGTGTTTAAGATCCTTCTACAAGGAGGACAATTTATGTTAGTTGAGAAAGCGACCAGATTTATTAAACTTGTCGAAACAACGCATAGGATGGAAGTTGAAAAAGATTTATTGATGCAGTTTCGTTCACGTAGTATTCAACTTCAAGAGCTTGTGAGAAGTCTCAATGTGGTTAGTACAAGTTACCAAGTGATGATAGACGCAGGAATTGAATGTCCAGACTTTAGGGATACATTAGACCCGGTATTACGACTGACCGATTCTAAAATGAAATTATATCATGAGCAATCAGATTGGATCTTGGAAACAACAGAATTTCAATCTTATCAGAAAACATTGAAAAATTCCGTTGAATTTTTGGAAAAAAAATTACTTGAGTATTGGAATAAATATATTCAAGAATCTTGTCCACGTATCCAACAAGAAACACTAAATATTTTTGAAAAAATATCAAGTTTTCAGCGTGACATTGCAACGATGAAAAGCCATTTGCTGGATATTGTTTCTCTTTCTAAACAGTTGCCCTTAAAGGTTTCCGTAACAGATCAGTTAAAAAATAAAATCAATGAACTGCACTTTTTGTGGGAGAAGTTTGGACAAGGTAATGTCTCCGAAGATATTCTTATTTTTCTTAAACAAGCAGGAAGTTCAAATGGTGCTCCTATAAACCTTTATACTCCAAGCGTAATCAGATGGTTAGAGCAGAACGGGATATTGAAGCACTGCACAATACGAATATAGAAAGGGGAGACTTCATGATGGATTGGAAGCAGTTGTTCCTTAATGAACTAGAAGAACAAGAGGCTAGGTATTTGTCGTGGGGTTACGTCGAAGGTTCTTTTACAGAGGAAGAACTTAATCAAAGAGTGACTGAATTTATTGAAAAGTATCAAGTTGAGGATATGTCTGCTGATGAATTAAAAAATGAATTGTACGAGGAACGAATGATCTCCTCTTTACCAGGAAGAGATGGAGAAATATGGCGCACAAGAATGGCAGAAACTGTTCGACTCTTATTTCGACTTCGTCAATGGTTCCCCTCAAAAAAATGGGAAAATGCGCCTACTCTTGTTTCTGATTTTCGCTTTAACTTGCGTACACGAGAGTATCCAAAAAGATTTATAGATGGATCCATTCTTTTACAAGAGTTAAAAGATAAGATAGAGCCCTATGAACTTGATGCACTGAAATCATTTATGGAAGGGAAAGGGGATGGATTTCTCTTATCCGAATTTCAACGGAATGCCACAGCCCGGATGCTTCAGGATTTACAAGAAGAGAAATCACGTGGTTTTATTGTTACTGCCGGTACAGGAACAGGTAAAACACTCTCTTTCTACTTACCTGCTCTATCTTGGATAGCATCTAGGATTGATGATACACAATGGACTAAAGCTATTGCTTTGTACCCAAGAAATGAGTTATTGAAAGATCAATTTACAGATACCCTAAATGAGATAAGGGATATGAACCAGAACATGCAATTAGCGCGTCCAATTTCTATAGGGGCTGTATTCGGCGATACACCAGTAAAAAAAGACTCTGTGATAGGTAAGTGGGATAAAGGTGTAAATGGCTTCATATGTCCTTATCTAAAATGTCCAATTTGCCAGTCAGACTTAGCTTGGTCAACAACAGATCATGCTATAGGGCAGGAACGTTTAGTATGTACTAAAAGAGGTTGTGCTACGGTTATTGAGGGCAATGTGATGCCCCTCACTCGTGAGTCGATGAAAAAATCTCCACCAGATATTTTGTTTACTACTACAGAAATGATGAACAGGTACATGAGCGACTATACGTACAGCCGATTGATTGGCTTAAATGTGGATCAACCACCTAGAATTGTACTGCTTGATGAAGTGCATACATATACAGGGACGCACGGTGCACAGGTTGCATTATTACTCCGTAGATGGCATTATGCACTCGGAAAGACGCCAGTTGAAATGGTAGGATTGTCGGCTACACTTCGCGAAGCTGGTGACTTTTTTAGTGATCTCACTGGTTTAAATCGAAGTGACATTTTTGAAGTCGAAGCATCAAAAGGCTTAATGGAATCTAAGGGGAAGGAATATCAACTTATATTACGAGGTGATCCAGCTTCAGGTACTTCTCTAATGTCCACTACAATTCAAGCTGCTATGTTACTACGGCGTATGTTGGACCCAAGGAAAGCCAAATCTCAAAATGTAAGTACTTATGGATCCAAACTATTTTTGTTCGCAGACGACTTGGATGTGACTAACCGTTTATATCATACAATGCTTGATGCTGAAGGGAGAAATAGTAAGACCAAAGAAAAGCGACGTGATAAAGAGCCGCTAGCCGCTCTTCGGAGCTATAGTAGTGCAGGATTTGATGGACCAATGCAGATGCGATCAGGGCAAACATGGTTATTCGCAGAAGAGATTGGCCATGATTTACAACAGTCCTTAATTATAGGTCGGACAAGTTCACAAGATTCAGGGGTAGATGCTAACGCAGAAGTAATTGTTTCTTCCCCTTCCCTTGAGGTAGGGTTCAATGATAAACAGGTTGGTGCAGTTATTCAGCATAAAGCACCTCGAGGACTTGCTGCTTTTCTACAGCGAAAAGGAAGAGCCGGACGTGATCCGAGTATGCGACCTTGGATGGTTACAATTTTGTCAGACTTTGGTCGGGATCGTTTTATGTATCAAAGTTATGAGACACTTTTTCAACCAGTACTCGAACGTCAAGCACTGCCAATTATGAATCGTTATGTAATGCGTATTCAAGCTGTATTCACTTTCATGGACTGGGTTGCTTATGAATTAGGGCAACAGAAGGTATATTACGGAAGTTTATGGTATATGTTTGCTCAGCCCCAAAATGACGATAAATATCTTTCATCTCGGTCTAAAGTAATTCAATTGATTAAGAATGTTCTTGAAGATAAAAGTTCGTTCAGATCGAAAATGGAAATTTACATTCGAAAAGCATTAGATTGTTCAATAGAAAGTATGCAGTCCCTTATGTGGGAACCACCTCGTTCTTTAATGCTAGAGGTGTTACCAACGCTACTCAGACGTTTAGAGACTAACTGGGCTAGTTTAGATGGTGATCAAGAGATGGCCACCTTCGGTCACCCTCTTCCTGATTTCGTACCTGCCAATCTTTTTACCGATTTAAGTCTTCCAGAGGTGAAGGTTGTCCTACCTTCTTCATCAATTAAACCACGGCCCGAAGAGCCAATGGATATTTTACAGGCCTTAAATACATTTGCACCTGGTCGTGTTTCAAGACGTTTTGGTGTTTCACATGGTGCAGAAAGTCATTGGATTGAGCCAGCCTCATTAAAATCAAGTGTAGAGCCACAAAAACTCTTAATAGGTCAATTTTGTCAGGAGGGTGAATATCGTCATCTTGGGTTCTTTCAGTACTTTGAAGGTGATACTTGCTTTGAATTGCCTGTTCTTAGGCCGTGGAAAATTCGCCCAAAACAATCTGATGGATCCATCGACACTAAGTCAAACGCTCGCATGATCTGGAGAAGCCAAATATCACCAAATGAAAATAACGATTTTGGAGAACAAGCCATTATACCAAAAGGATCTAGGTGGGCGTCTTTAATTGAAGAAGTTCGATTCTTTACTCATGATAATCATAGTTGGGTGAATGTCAGAAGATTTACAACCGGTTCAGATGCTTCTGTGCGCTTAATAAATCAATCTGATCCTGTTGAATTATCTATTCAGTTCGCACTTAATGATGATCAACCAGCTGCTCTGGGATTTATTCAACAAGTAGATGGTATCCGTTTTACACTCTCACAGATTCCAGATAATTTAATATCTTTGCAAGATAGAAATGAAGCTAAAATGAGATCATTTCGATCCCTCTATTTTCAACATATAGTGGTCAATGATCCAGTGTTAAAGAAAGTTGCTAACATCTTTGTACTTGAGCGAATGGCTGAAATATATTTATCTGCGTTGCTACAAGTAGCTATGTCAAAAACATGTCCATTGGAGGAGGCTTGTGAATTTATTCATAATCAAAATTTTTCAACGGCCATGGACGAAGTTATGAATGTCGTCTTCCAGGTTCTTAGCAATTCGCCAAATGAATCAGATATGGTCGAAGAGGATGGAGAAGATGAACAGTATCAACGCACCCATTTAAAATTAATTGGATTATTTGAAATACCCGAGGTTGCTGATAGATTAAAAAATTTAGCCTCTGTTCTATGGCAGAACCCCAATAATGAGTGGGAAAAATGGGCTCGTCAACGTTGGGTATCTACGCTGGGAGAAGCTATTTTGAGTGCGTGTAACGAGATGGCTAGTTCACATCGGAATAGTGAACTACTGTTGGATGTTGGAGGTGGTTCGCGCCAAAAGGAAGATGGAAGTTGGGAAAATGCGGATGATGAGATATGGATTACAGAAACAATTGATGGGGGAAGTGGAATTATCGAGGAGATAGCAAATAACTATCAGCGAGATCCTCGTCGCTTTTACCGTTTAATCGAGAGTGCGCTGTCTCCATCAGATGCAGAAATAGTGCATAGTGAGCTGTCGCAAATTCTAGAAAAGATTCAGAATAATGGATTGCTATCTGAACGAATTAAGGGCTTTCGGCATGCAAAAGGATATCATGAAACTAACCGAGCTATGGAAGATTTAAGAAAGCAACTCCAAGATCTTGGTATATTAACAACCTTGCCAGTCATGAATGGATTGTTTAATCGGATTCTTCGTCCAGGTAGTAATCCTGAGACAGACCAATTTCTTTTTAGTTTGCTACAGTTGTGGCAACAGGAAGAAACTCGATTAGGAATTGAGATGGATGCTCGTGTGTTTGCTTATATATCAAGCGCGGATGGTTCGAAGACTAATGATATTCATGCTGCCCTGCAACATATAGATCCTTTAGCTTTAAATGATATGTTTTGGCGTTTTAATGTGGTTTATAGTTTGATTTGGCCTCAAGGGTCCCAAATTCGTCGTCGAGCACTTGAGTCGTATAACCCGTTTACAATAAACCCGCCGACGGATAGGGAATTAGTTCTTGATGCTATGCTTTTGCACCATCGTATTCAAATTCCAGATCCAAATTGGAAACAAAAGACTAGTGAAATGCTAATTGAACAAGGATCTGTGCAAATTTTGATTCCTGTGGAAAGAAAACTTGAAATAAGCAATATCATCTTCGAGTTGACTGAAGAACCTATTGATTTAGGTTATTTACATGTCTTTCCGAGGGTGGAGGGTATAACGAGAGGAAATAACTTTTATACATTAAATGTAGAGATCCGGGAGGCACTACAATGACACGTTATATATATACAAATGCTGTTTCTAGAGAAATTCCGGATCTACTACAAAGTTTACTAACTGCTGAATTGATACGACCCAGTCGCCAACTTTTCTTGGCCTCTCCCTGGATTTCTGATATTCCAGTTATTCGTAATAGGTCTAATGAATTTTTGGTTCTTGAACCACAATGGGCCCGTAAGGATATTAATTTTTCCGATGTCATTGCATATCTTATTGATCATGGCACGAATTTTTATTTAGAAACACGCAAAATCGATCTCAATGAAGATTTCGTAAAAGCTATTCAAAGTAAGACTTCAAAATTCTTTGATGTACGATACAATGCAATATTACACCGTAAAGGTTTATTGGGAGATAACTATTATTTAAGTGGATCAATGAATTTTACCTATAACGGGATTAGTACTCTTGATGAATTTTTACAATACACTGCGGATTCTAATGAAGTGGCGGAAAACCGAATTGTTTGGAATCGAGGTTGGGGTGAGGGGAAAGTTGAATGATTACACCAATTACACAAAACTTTGTAGAACAATTTTTTTCTAGCCCTAACCTCTTTAAATGGGAGATCTACACATCTGGGAGATTAAACAAGTTATCATTTTGTATTTCCAGGCTGGAGGGTGAACAACCAGTACCAACCATAATACCTTTTATGGAAAACGATAAAACGTTGACTTGGTTTGCAATTGCATTTGATGAAAAGTCACTCACGCAATTACGAGAGCAAGTTCGTTCCTTTATTGGACCAAGCTACAGTAGCTTTAATGATTATCATATAGACGGAACTCCTCATGTGATGGATCAAATTGTTAATACATTCTCCAATGGTTATTATTTTACGTTTCGTGGAAATGACAGCATTATTAGAGATAAGGCAAGTTTAATGTTTCAGCTGCTCGATAAAAAAACTGGTAAGTCATCTGGTAGACCCAATGAACCTTATCCAATGTTGCGTAATTTTGAATTGGCATTACAGGCAAATGAGAAGGATGAAGCGGAAAGGCAAATTCAGTTGTTGGAACGTTATCGCCTATTAGATCCACGCAATATTTTATTCATGCGTATTGAATTCTTGGCTCATTTTGAATTCTGGAAGGAAATTATCGAACATCCGCAGCATGAAGATTTAATTAAGGCATCGCGTCCTTCAAGGATTACACAAAGTTTAATTAGAGCTGTATTTCATGTTTACCTTTATCAGCATATCAATGATGTGGAAATTTTAAAAACTACATTTAGAGAAGAGGTTTGGCCACAATATCAATCTCTATATCGTGCTCGTGGCTCGCTGATCCATCCAGAAACTCTAATTAGTTTTATGCTACGAGCAGTAGATACTGATACCCCTCAGATCGAAATGCAGCGTGACATACTGGCTGTAGGCAAGGGAACAGAGATAGAATCGATTTTATTGGAACTTGTTCACTCGGATGAGTTTAATGACAAGAAAGAACCTGTAGATACAGGGATTCCTTCATTGGTAGAGGCAAAATCACTTGCGGATCGGGGGAGGTTTGAACAAGCAATAGCCATTGCTTTGAACCTGCCTTCATCGAAAGAACAAATACAGATTATGCTCTTATGTGCATTTGAATTACAAGACTTTATGATCGATAAACAAGTGGCAAGTGCAGTCACCCATCTGGATGAAGCAGAGTGGCATTCGATTCTAACGAGTAGACAAATACGTGTTTATTATGAATATTTGATCCCATATCTGCAAATTGACAATACTTTAAATTTATCTACTAGGCTTCCTATCAATTGGAATGAATGGCTAGAGAGGTATAAAGATCTCGGTAGGTTCACTGCCGTGGAACTGGCAAAGAGAGGATTTGGAGATTGGGGAAGAGAGGATTTTCTTCAAAACGAAGTGGAGATAGACAGGTTTTTAGAGAATTTACGTCGTGATACAGAGGCAGAAAGGGAAGCACTTCCTTATATAATTCGGTACTTTGAAAATGATCCTGCATGGCCACGTCCTAAACTCAAGGAAGTTTACTTGGAAATTCACCGCCGTTTATTGATGGACATGCAAGGAGATTCTTATGAAATGAGACTAGCTACTAGTTGGTCAGAAACTTTAGTCCGTTTAGGGTTATCTTCAATACAGTATCGTCAGTTGTTTGAACAATTAAGCTATGGGTGGAAAAACTATTCCTCGATTAATTTTTTTGAGATGTTGTATTCATTTCTTCAAACGGTTGGAGAACAGCCTTGTCCTGATCAGTTATCTTGTTGGCGTTTCATTCACAGTATTCGTGATCGATTGAAAGAGCAAGTAGAAATATTAGATGGAAAATGGACTGAGTTGGAAAAACGATTGATGCCAAAGGAATGGGAGACGTGGTACTCCGCTTTATTTGAAGCTACCGAGGGTTATCACTTCTTGATGGATTGGTTGGATTATTTGGGAATAAATTATAATAATTGGACACCAACTAGTATTCTGCGTATTCAGGACTGGATGACAGAATGGGGAGTAGAAGAACCGGAAAATGCTAAAAAAAATATTATTTCGAGATCCTTGCTTCCATTCATTAATTATGTCAGTAAAGATCCTAATTTTCCTGTAAATGAAGATGCGGAATTCTATGAAACGCTAACTGATATAGTTCGATTATATGCAGGGAAAAATAAAGAGACTCTACAGAGTTTATTTACCTTACAGAATGGGTTACTACTTAAAAAGCCTGAGGTTGCTGAGATACAGTGGAAGTCTACACATGATTGGCTGACAATTCAACCGACCGCACAATTGTTAAAAGTTGTGTTTGAATTAATGGAACTATTTTATGATTATGGTGTTCCTGGAATGGAAATTAAACTTCTATGGGATGAATGGATAGGCAGACTGTACGATAAATTTGATGAAGAAACGGGACGATTGCTGCCGTTTCTTCTTGAATTAGGAAAAGCAGTTGAAGGGAATTATTTGATTTTACAAGAATTGCAGGAGATCCTTAATCAAGATCAGAGCGGAGAACAGGATCCTCTAAAACAACTTCCACCAATGACTATTACTATCTTCTCTTGCAGGGAAAAGGCTGCTCAACGTGCTGCAAATCGAATTATGCTTCGAAATCCATATTTACAAGTTCGAGTTTGCACACAAGATCGTGCTACTGATCAGACCAAATCTTACGCTCGTCAATCGGATATATCGATAATTGTTACTGATTGTATATCTCATGCTCTTACCTTGGGAATTAAAGGCTTTCTTCCACGTGACCCAATATATCCTCGTAGTTCTGGGGAAGCAGGAATCGTAGAAAGTTTGATGGAGTATTCTAATCATTACATTAAAGAAATAAGCAATTAGTACTGAGTAACTGCTATTCTAGAGGTAGCCTTTATAAATGAGGGATCAGATTGATCCCTCATTTATTTATTATGTAGTATTCTTTTTTGGGTAGTAAAGTTTATTTATCTACAGTCGCCTCAAACTAGGTATCGAAGTAGTTTAAATTTTATATCCGTACAGTTTTCTTGTATAGGTGAGTATATCATTGTTTATAAAAGAGGAAATATAGAATACAAACTCAAGTTTTTATGATTAATTAATTATTTTGGAGGTTTACAATGAGAATTGAAATATTAGGTCAAGAAATGGAATTGAATATAAGTAATCAAGTTAACGGTACCAAGACAATAAGTGTCTTACCTTGGCCGGATAGTCGAGATGATTTTTTAAAAGGAGTGGATGTAATAGACATAGAGAGTTTGAAAATTTTGTGGAGTAAAAGATACTTCGGAATATCTCATAGAACAAAAATGTTTAAGGTGCTCTATAACACATTTGTTGATACATATCAGAATAAGTCCAACATAGATGATGAATTAACTCTTCAGACATTATACTGTGACATGATATTACGCTTAGGTACTATACTAGAGGATTTCGCTGGTATGTGTAGCGCTTGTAGAGAATTTAACTTAAATAAAACTAGCATTGCGGAATATTTTCTTGCTTACACAGATCCAATGGCGTTCTTTAACAGTATTAGTGCTAGCGGTGGGCGTAGGAAAATAAAACAGATTTTTCGCATGGCTGAATCAAAAGGACACTTAAATAGTATATTCAAACATTTAACGGATGATGAAAAAGAGCTATTGTGGAAGGGTATTAGTGTAACAACTGATACTATCTTTGATTCTATGAAAGGAATTAGTGAAGCTATTCGTCGAGAAACTACCAATTCAGTAACATATTACGATATGTATAATAAACTAAAACATGGTTTCGCTCCAATATATCCTTTTTTGCTACCTGTACCGTATGAACTGGAGCTTGTTCCTAACGAAATGAAAAACGAGGAAGTATTGAAGGAGTATCTTATAAGTGGAATTACAATAATGCATGATAAACTCTCTGGACAGCGATCAAGAGAAGAGTCTGAGAAGTTCAATACATGTCATCTGGCTACTCCAACATTTACCCTTGATTTGGTTACTAAGGATTCAACGGATAATATGCTTGCAATAATAGAGGAAATTGAAAAATTATACAGACGTCTTGTGGATACGTATCTTTTGTATGCACAAGGTAATAAGCGCATTAGCATGTTAGTCAGGGAGGGGGAATTATCAGAAGAGGAGGGAAATAAAATACTTTCTATTATAGACGATGAATTGAGATATTATGAGTAAAGTTAAGGTTAATTTCATAAATAGCTAACTGAATTGAATGATTGGGGATGTGATTAAATGGAAAGTGAGATAAATCCAAATAATATACATGCTATAATTACGGATGTATGGAGCATGGTGAAAATAAAAATTGAAAGTGGATACCCACTCTCAAGTGAAAAGTCCCTTGTCTTTCTATTCTCGTATTGTCTCATAAAATATATTGATCCTAATGTAGAATTAGTGGTTGATTTTGAATCGCAGCCTTACAATGATCTTCAAGGTAAAAGTAAATATCTAGATCTTATAATATATACGAATGAAGTATACAAAGTAGCAATTGAATTTAAACTACCCAAGAAAAGTACTAATGGTAGCTCGAATCAAACAGACACAAGACTTAGTCTATATAGAGATGTTGCTCGTCTGAACTACCTTGTTACTAAAGGGATCAATGAAATCAAAATAGGTATAATTATATTTGCTTGTAATGAAAGTTCATATTTAAACAATAAGGATCTAAAAAAGCAGGCAACTATTAATTATAAAACAAGAGAAGGTTATGTGTTTGATAGTAGAATACTTTCCTCAGAGTTGATAGATGAAATTCCACTTCCAACACTGCCTATAAACTTTAATTGGGATCCTACGTATTTTGATGAGAAAAATGGTTACAAACAGATATCTGGGAAATTCGCCTATTTAAACCCGATATTTATTGGGTAACAACTAAAAATATTTTCTGTAGGAAGTTTAAATAGCCTTTACCCTAATGTCTTAATAATTTGATTTGTGCAAACATCCCGTCCGTTCCTGTAGACGGACTGTAGTCAAAAGTGCTAAAAGACACTAAAACAGAAAATTAGTACTTAACATTTTCTGAAATATTTTCGTTAAAAATTCATAAGTAATAAGGGTTGATTAAAAGCAGTTAATTATATTTAATTCTAGTTAAAACATAGGAGACAGGGGTTCGACTCCCCTCGCCTCCATTAGTAGTATCAGTGACAGCCACCATTTGGTGGCTGTTTTTGTATATCAATCTATTATTCTGGTAATACTAATTACAATATTAATAGATTTGGAGTGAGGACATTGACCTTAATGACTATTAAGAAGGATAACTATATTCACATTTCAGATTATAAGAATTTAGTTAGAGAAATAGTCAGGGGAGGATCGTTGTTTTCGTTATTCAAATTTTAAACTGAAATGATACGAAAGTTAACTGCTGATAATGGAGCAGACTTCACACAGCAGAGAATTGTTGACTTTTTGAGTATATTAAAAGAAGTAGCTGATGATTGCTTGTTATGCAATAAGTGCAATCAAACATATAAATTTAGGATTTGTACCGGACTAAGTTATAAAAAAGACAATGCAATTGAGTTAACTTGTGAAGGGTGTGGCGATTGTTACACTCATTCTGAGGAGCGAAGTCATTTCACCTATTTTAACTTTGAAGTATGGAGAGAAGTAGATAATTTAAGGAAGCAATCTAGGGGATTTACTATAAGCTATCGACTTAGTAGTTCACCTGAGAGAGCACTTCTTTTTATAAACGATAATAAAGAGATACATCCTGAAATATGGATTAATGGTCATCGAGTTTTTCAAGCAAAGGAAGTGAAAAATTACTGGAATTACTCAAAAGAGCTAATTAAAAAATGGAAAAAGAATGAGGAAATACAAGCGAAATATACACGAAAAGAAAATGGAACAATTTATGAATTAGATGAAAGAAAAAATGGATAAATATTTTAGCTATATAATACCATCAATCAGTGTTCTGATTGGTGGTATTCAGTTTGTGATATAATAGGGATAATTTAAAACTGGAGGGTGACTGAGAATGTTTACAAATCGAAAACAACTCCAAGAAATTTTAATCAAAGCAAGTCAACATGCACGGAAACAAGCTAAAGAATCAGGTGCCTCTATTTATTATATAAAGAATAACAAACGCGTTCGTGAGGATGCTGCGGGTAATAAATTCGAAATTATATTTGATGCTACTGGGAAACGCCAGGAGTTTGAGTATCATGAGTGAAACCAGACCAGTCATGACGGTGTTTGCTGGAACCAATGGAGCAGGGAAAAGTACACTCAGTATGCAAATGAGAGAGTGGCTTGGTGAACTGGTTGATCCGGATCAAATTGCAAGAGAGTTGAAGCCAGAGAATCCGCGCAGTGCTGACCTGTCTGCTGGCAGGGAAGCTGTGAAAAGAATCCGATCTCTCATTAAAAGTGGTATAAACTTCGCTATTGAAACGACATTGTCCGGATCATTTGTTTTAAAACATATGGAAATAGCAAAACAAAACAGTTACGAAATTGTCGTATACTATATCGGTCTTGAGGATGTTCAAATGCATATAGATCGTGTAGCCTCTCGTGTTGAACAAGGTGGACATTGGATTGCAGAAGAAGACATTCGTTATCGATATGGTGAGTCATTGAAGAACCTTAAACCGGCTCTAGCTATCGCAGATCAGGTTATCATTATTGATAATACATACGAGCCTTTAATTGTTGCGGAAATCATACAGAGTGATTTGATCTATTGTGTTGAGCCCATACCTGCTTGGGCTAATCCTGTTCTTAAGGGTTACTGATACTTGGGTGACATCAAAACGGTGACTACACCCGTAGAAGCTTATGTGTCGTTATCTTCGGACAGGGTTTCGACTCCCCTCGCCTCAAATCCACAACTTGTAGCTTAAAGATGACGTGACTCCATATATTCCTTGTAGACGAGTACCTTTTCTTCGTAATTACCAATCAACTTCATGATTTCAAGAAGATTACGTCTGGAGATGTGGTCCTTAAGTCAGAAAGCAGTTGTTGCAGATATTCTTCTGTAATGACTGCTTTTTCTTTTACCTAATGGACTTCTAACAACTTCGTTTCCATTTCAACCTTTTGCTGCTCTAATGCCCCTGAATTTCAAGAATGATAGGTTTATTAAACCACTAGATATTGCACTTAGAATGTTCTCGTTCTGAAATTCTACACCTACTAAACTTTTGGACAGGTGCCGTTTTGAATAGTAAGAGATACAGGGGGAGTTAGTTTGAGGAATACTCGAAAAAACAGTAGTGACTGAGTGGCTTGTTTATGTGACTCATTGCAAATTTTAATAAGTATGCCTCCAGACAGAAGAGCATGATCGCAGGTGCGATCAAAGGTTAGATTAGAGAGCAGGTGAAGTTGTGATCTCTTGACTAGACCGCGGCGTATAGACATGGAATAATAAGGGGGATGTAGCCAGTCAGTTGCAGAGAGGGGTCATTATTTATGGGCAATATCGCGATGGTAGAGCAGGAGTCTGTTCGGGAAAAAGTTGTGGCGTTCACGTTTGATGATGGGCCGCATCCGGTGTATACACCTCAAATACTTGAGATTTTCAGCGCTGTCGGTGGGCGGGCGACGTTTTTCATGATTGGCCAAGAGATAGAGGCTCACCCGGAGATTGCGGCAGAGGTGCACCGTGAAGGGCATGAAATCGCCAACCATACTTATACGCATCCGGATCTGACCAAGTTGACGCTGGAGGAAGCCGGGAAGGAGCTGCAACGCGCAGAAAATCTTGTCCAAGAAGTCACGGGGCAACCTGCCCGCAGCTTCCGACCGCCCTATTTTGGAGTAAATGATGATATACTGTCTCTGGCGGCGGAGAGCGGATATCGCACGATTAGTGCGGTCAACGGTGATGCGAGAGATTGGGACAATCCCGGCGTTGAGCACATTCTGGAGCATACCCGGTCTGCGGTGAAACCAGGCAACGTGCTCATATTCCATGACGGGTACGGGGAACGTTCCCAGACGGTGGAGGCGGTTCGTATACTGGTGGATGAGCTGGTCGCGGAGGGGTACCGTTTGGTGACAGTAAGTGAGTTGCTGGACATTTCTCGTGAGCATGATGAAAAGACGACATAATCAAGTGGGCCCATCATTCTTTGAATGAAAGGGTCTTTTTTTAATATATAATGCATAGGAAGAACGGAGCGGAAGCACAAACTTTGCTTACCACCTTAATCTACTTTATAATAATAGGCTAAACTAGACTATGTCAGGAGGAAACAATGGACTTTATTAGAAATCAACTAGAGGGAATGGGCATGAGTGAGCCATCCATTGGATATCTTTCGAATATAATTATGGTTATTTTCATAGCGGTGATCTCGGTGGTGGCGAATTTTATAGCCAAAAAGATTGTGCTGAAGACGATCAACCATATCGTTAACAACAATCGGTACAAGTGGGGCAACATCATTGTGGAGAAAAAATTATTCCACAAGCTGTCGCATCTCGTGCCGGCGATTATCATCTATTACTCAGCTTATATTTTCCCGTCCTATCAGGCTTTGATTGAAAAGGCTGCCATGACATACATGATCGTTATCATGATTACGGTGCTCAACGCACTGCTGAATGTCTTCGATGATATCTATCGTTCCTATGAAGTGTCGAAGATTCGCCCAATCAAGAGTTACATTCAGGTAGCCAAGATCGTCTTGTTCATCATTGGTGGAATTATCGTCATCTCCAGCCTGATTGGACAAAATCCGCTTATTATCCTGAGTGGACTTGGTGCGTTATCGGCTGTACTGATGCTGGTTTTCAAGGATTCCATATTGGGTCTGGTAGCCGGCGTTCAACTCTCTTCTAATGACATGGTGCGGGTCGGTGACTGGATTGAAATGCCCAAATATAATGCAGACGGTGATGTCATCGACATTACATTGAACACAGTGAAAGTGATGAATTTTGATAAAACGATTACGATGATTCCAAGCTACGCCCTCATTTCGGACTCGTTCCGGAACTGGAGAGGCATGCAGGTCTCTGGTGGCAGACGGATTAAGCGAAGTGTCTATATCGATATCAGCAGTATTCGTTTTTGTACGGAAGAGATGGTAGCGGAATTTGAGAAAATTCACTACTTGAGCGATTATGTTTCCGCAAAATTGAAGGAAATTCAAGCATATAACATGGAGCACCAGGTGAATATGGAAAGCAATGTGAACGGAAGACAGCTGACGAACGTCGGTGTATTCCGGGAATATATCCATCAATATTTGAGAAATCATCCGAAAATCAATAAGGATATGACGATGATTGTGAGACAACTAGCACCGGAAGATCGCGGACTACCCCTTGAAATCTACGCATTCAGCAATGATATTAACTGGGGTGTGTATGAGAATGTGCAAGCAGATATCTTTGACCACATTTTTGCGGTTGCGCAAACCTTTGGACTGCGTGCATTCCAGAATCCAACCGGGCATGATATTGTGCAACTGAAAGAGGATAAACAATTTGCACGAGAGTATTAGGATTTTTTTTCGAAAATGGATGCGATAAAACTATTTCATAGTAATCCATTACGAATGATATGGTATCATAACAGCTCTACCTTTTTGAATATATCGTTTCAATTCATAAGCCGTTAACCCATCTAGGTTGAGGGCTTTTTGTCTGTGATATAATAGGCATATTTTAAAAGAGAGAAGTGGGGGGAACGTGTATGGATTGGGAAGCCCATATCGAACGGTGGAGCCGAACTGCCGTTAGATTGCTGGATATTCGGCATTATCGTGCGGAGCATGGAACGGTTCCTGCTCACTATGTGTCGCATACCAACTTTTTCTTAATCATTACTCATGGAGAGGCTAGGGTGAGCATATCGGGCGAGGTCTACCAGACCCGTTCATCTTACATATTACATGGGGGAGCAGATGCTGAGCTGAGTATTGTGCCGCTGGGTCAGGACTTTGCCTGCTATCTGATTTTATATACAGCGGAGTGTGCATCCCTGGTAGATCGGGAGAGCTTTCAGGTGACGTATGGGTTTGCCCCTTATGCAGTACTCCCTGTCCAGGAAAAGTGTGAAGCTATGAACCGTTTGTGGCAAGAACCCGCTTCCATAGACAAGTTACAGGCGCAGTCGGTCTTTCTTCCATTGGTGTACGAAGTCATGCGGCAACAGATTAAGACATCGGCCAAAAAGGAAAGCGGCAGGCCCAACATCGTCACTGAGGCAATCCACTATATTCACGATCACTATAGCGAGCCGATTACAGCCGAGGAACTAGCCAAGAGATACCATTGCAGCGCCAGCTATTTATCCCGTTTGTTCAAAAACCAGATTGGACTAGGACCCATTGAATATCTTATTCATATGCGCGTTCACAAATCAAAGCAGTACCTTCTAAGGTCCGAGGCCCGTATCCAGGAAATCGCGAGCAACGTAGGTTATGCAGATGTGTATTATTTCAGTCGCTTGTTCAAAAAGCATACCGGATTATCGCCACTTCAGTTTCGTGCGGAACATCATCAAAAGATCCAGGTTCAGTATAATCCATTACGCGGGTTAGAATCGTCTATTGTAACCCTTAACTCCGGTTCTCATAATGAGAATGAGACTTATTATCAACGGATTAGGGAAGGGGACACATCCATGTTTAGATTTTCACGACCGGCCTTTGGGGCGATGATGTTATTATGTTCATCCTTGCTTCTAAGTGCATGCCAGACAAGCAGTACTCCAGGAGCAGCGGCTTCCCAGCCAGCTTCATCAGATACGACTACTGCTGTAACTACAGACAGCGCAGCTACGGAAACGCGGATGTATAAACATCTGAAAGGCGAAACCGAGATTCCTGTGAATCCACAGCGAGTCGTCAGCTTCTATCACTTGGGTGAGTTAATGGCGCTTGGGGTGAAGCCGGTTGGCACAACGACATATATTTTAGATAATCCACATATTAGTGACAAAACAGGGATTACCGATGTTGGCGTTCCGCCGGATGCGGAGAAAATTTTGTCCCTGCAACCCGACTTGATTGTAACAACGCCTACATTTGCCGAGCTCACGGAGGGCGGATATGAAGCGCTGAGTAAGATTGCTCCAACCATTGTGATCGAGCAGAACAATGAACCCATCAAAGATATAGAGATGTTTGGGGATATTCTCGGAAAACAGGAAGAAGCGAAGCAGTGGAATGAGAAGTTTACAGCCAAAATTGCAGAGTACAAAGCCAAAATCAGCCCTTATGTTCGTGCGGATGAAACGTTCTCTATATTAAACGTACGTCCAGATGCTCTTTTTGTATACGGAGATACCAATATGGGGGGCAACATTATTTATAAATATCTTGGGTTGAAGCCAGCGGCCAAGGTAGAGTCGGACGTCATTCACGGAGAAACGTGGGAGATTTCGACCGAGGTCATTCCCGAGTTTATCGGTGACCGTCTGTTCCTGGCCGTGAATGAGGGAGCTGAGGACAAACTCAAGGATGTGCAAAAGTTGATCGATGCCTCACCAGCCGGGAAAGCGGGTCACGTGTACTCCATTAACTTTGATCAGTTCCTTCCGAGTGACCCTATTGCGGTAGAGAAACAGTTAGACATCATTACAGATTTAATTGTAGGAGATGGAAAATAAGTTTATATGTCTGTGATAGGTCCACCGAGTTGAAGTCTTATTGGATAGCTTAGATGTAGAGGGGTTCCATTGATTCAAGCCGGCGTGAAGGGGTAGAATAACGAGAGGACGATCAATTTCTTACAGTCTAATCTCGGGACGAAAATCTAACCTTTTGGCAAAGGAGAGTTCTCACATGAATCATCACATTCCGGAATATACATTGAACGATGGCTTGAAAGTACCTGCAATTGGATTTGGTACCTATAGTTTAAAAGGTGAAGAAGGCGTTAAATCGATCGCATCCGCGATGGATGTGGGTTATCGGTTAATTGATACGGCATATAACTATGAGAATGAGGCAACAGTGGGCAAAGCAATCAAGCAGAGCTCCGTCGCCAGAGAAGAACTGCTGATTTCCTCGAAGCTACCGGGGCGCTATCACACTCATGATAAAGCACTCGTGGCGATTCAGGAATCCCTGTATAGAGCCGACCTGGATTATTACGACCTCTACCTAATTCACTGGCCTAATCCCAAAAAGGATGTGTACGTGGAGGCATGGCAGGCTCTAATTGAAGCGAAAAAACGCGGATATATCCGATCCATTGGAGTGAGCAATTTCCTGCCCGAGCATAATGAACGCCTGATTAAGGAGACGGGGGTAGCGCCGAGTCTGAATCAGATTGAGTTGCATCCGAAGAATTTTAAGGCCAACGTAACCACTGGCTAAATTGGTTGCTGTATAATCTATCATCTGTGATCAGAAACTCCTGTGAATAAACATGGTAAAGCCTGCTGTCTCTACCGATGTTGTTCCGGGGGTGTTTTTGTACATTCAGGGATAGGGAGTATAGTAAAAAGAAAAAGAGTGCCCCTATCATGAATGAAAGGAAGCACCCGTAATATGAACGGCTATGGCTACATAACTTACCGATAAATGTACCCGCTACGCTCTTGGAATTCGGAAGGTTAGAATCTCGTACGGTTTGATATCAAAAGAAATCCGATCATTTTCCACGATGCATTCCGCTTCGTTATTTTCCAACAGATCACAGGCATATGCCGTAGCACTTGATACTTCAGCCAGTTGAAGGGAAGCCCGACTGCGGCGGCCATGAGCTTCGTAGACTCGGATGATCATATCATCGTTGTTCTCGGCTTTTTTGATAACCTCTAACACGACATTCTCCTGATCAACCGATGCGAGTGACCACACCCCAGGTAGCGTGCCGGTTTGCGATGCAATCTCACGGGCAACCAAAGGACGGTTGATATCGTAAGCAGCTTGGATGACACGTCCCTCACGGAAGTCTCCTTTGTGCGGATAGAGGGAGTATGTGAATACATGCTGTTCTTTGTCGGCGTTCTCATTGGGATACGTAGCGCTCTTGATCAGCGACAGTCGCATTACCGAGTTATGAATATCATATCCGTATTTGCAGTCATTCAGGAGAGCAGCACCGTACCCGTTCTCCGCCAGATCGGCCCACTTCTGTCCGCATACTTCAAACCGGGCTTGATCCCAGCTCGTATTACGGTGGGTAGCACGCTCAACGTTGCCGTACTGGATTTCGTAGACTGCTTTCTCACTCCAGATATCGAGCGGGAAGGCGGCTTTCAGCAGCAAATGTTCCTGCTTCCAGTCCACAAACGTACGGAAATCAATCCGGCGTGTATGCGCGTAGAAAATGATCGTTTGCTCAATGACCGAGTCCAGGAACTGTCGCTTCACTTGAAGCACAGAACGTACCGGCCCGCTTTCAACCCACTCCAGCGACTGCAAATCGCTGATCTCCCACATGTGCTCTTCATAATAATCGTCAATGTTCCATGCCTCGTATTCCGCAGGTCGATCCTCGAATACTTGCAGAACGTTGCCGCGTTTCCCAGGCTGGAGCAACTCACGGCCCTCTAATTTGTCCCAGACCGATACGAACTCGGCAGATTCATTCAGGTGAATATCATACCAAGGCGTCTGAATGTGGCGTTGTTCCGATTCCCACTGTGCAACCGACACGCCAGCACCCAGTTCGGTGGCTAGATCCGGCACGATCCGGAAGGTTTTATATCCCGATGCCGGTACATTTTCAGCCAGGAATACCAGTCCACCATCCGGTGTACGCTGGCTCGCTACAGGGCGATCTCCATCGTAGACGGTCACTTTTTTCGCAAAAGAAGGCAGTTCAACCACATCCGTCCGCTCGAAGCCGGTCGTGTTGAATACAACAATGGCTTCACCGTCAGACGTAATGCTGCTCACAATCCCGTTCAGGGCGCTGTTCTTCAGTTCATCCGTGACATGAATGACCTCTTCATATTGCTCTTTGGAGTCCACATAGACCTGCTCAATAGAGCTGCCGGGCAGAATGTCATGGAACTGATTCAGCATCGTCAGCTTCCATGCGTGCTCCAGTGCATCGGTCGGGTAGACCGCTTGTGCATCCGCTTCACGATGAATCATGGAATACAGCTCGGCATCGGCCAGCGCAAATTCGCTATGACGGTTAAACCGTTTGTTGCGGGCCATAGAAGTGTAGGTACCCCGGTGATACTCCAGATACAGCTCACCCGACCAGCGGGGAACGGAAGGAACATCCGCCAGATTTTGCTCCAACTTCTCGAAAAACTCGCGTACAAAGGTACGTTTCACCGCAGGTACACCCGGCAATCCGACATCAAGTCGTCTGCCATGCTCCAGCATCTCTTCGGTTGGTCCGCCGCCGCCATCTCCGAATCCGAAACATTGCAGGACATCTGCATTGATGTTTTTGTTTTGGTATCGCTGCCACGTGCCTTTTACTTGCGAAGCATTAAACCGTCCATTATAAGTTGTTTCGAAGCGACGCTGCCTGAAATCAGGATGTTTGTCATAGTCTGTTGCTGTGATAAAGTGGGTCAGGACCTCTGATCCGTCGATTCCTCTCCAGTACATCGTATCGTTCGGAATCTGGTTTGTATCATTCCAGGCAATTTTGGTTGTCATAAAATAATCAATGCCGCTCTTGCGCATAATCTGCGGCATCGCTGCACTATAACCAAATACATCTGGCAGCCAGAGCACACGGTTCTCCACGCCGAATTCTTCCTTGAAGAAACGTTTGCCGTAGATAATCTGACGGATCATGGATTCACCCGAAATCAGGTTACAATCGGCCTCCAGCCACATCGAACCTTCCGCTTCCCAGCGGCCTTCGGCCACCTTTTCCTTGATTTTCTCATATAGAGACGGGTAGTCTGCTTTCAGGTATGCATATAACTGGGGTTGCGAGGACATGAAAGTATACTCTGGGAACTTGTCCATTAGATACAATACACTCGCGAAGCTGCGAATGACCTTCTCCCGCGTCTGATCAAGTGTCCATAGCCATGCCACATCAATATGAGTATGACCGATACAGTGCACGGTAGGGATGTGATCACCAGCAGGGCGGATATCACCATAGACATGATCTTGCAGAGATTGGCGGGCTTCTAACACCGACGCATGAAAAGCAGTACTATTCTCTTGGCGCAAATCCAGTAGATTTACCGCCTTGTTCAGATGTTCAATCAGCTTCAGCCGCTCGAGATCGTCCTCACGCAGTAGATCCGCGGCATCGAGTGCAGCCTTAAGATCGTAATATAAATCCGTGACAGGCTGATGATGCTCGGCAATATATACATTCAGAAAAACATCCGCTGCCGAAGTACTACAGTACGCATATAGTGCCAGTTCGAATTCTTCACCTTTTACCGCAGCAGGTGTCAGGTCAATTTCCGTATGATTCACATCCAGACCGCAGATTAGTTCCCCATTGAGGAATGCCAGAAATTGCGGATTATCATAGTTCCAGATATCATCAGCACCGGTGACGATGGTACAAACAACTTTTTTTCCTTCCAGATGATCCGGAATTTGAATGCGGGTTTTGAAGCAGCTGTGTACATCTTTTCCACCCCAACCATCACCTTTACGGAATACGTTCCAGGAAGAAGGGTCCTCATGGACGAGCTCCCAGGAATGGTAACCACTTTCTTTATGATAAAGCTCCGGTATATATGTCTTTGAGGTCAGTCGTGCACGTTCCAAGTGTTTCACAATGGTATGGATCCGAGTATACAAGGAATTCATTTTCATGTTGGTTTCCCACCTTGGTTTGTAGTAAGTACAGGCTGTAGTCGTTGTTGGAGCGAGAATATTGCAAGCGCTAACATATTAACTTTATCATACCAAAAGAGAAATGGGCGAAACTACGTATTGTATGCTGAAAATAACGTCTTTTTATTGCATTTCATGCTAAAATAATCTCATTAGAATCGGGATAGGGGGCATGTCCATGACACCATCGATTTTGGCATACGAGCAGGGATATGCGGTCCATGTGAACGAGCCTGGAGATTCGCTTTTTTATTATCTGGATTATGATGAGCGCTCTCATGAACTGAATATGGAATTTCAGCATTTCCATGATTTCTATGAAATCTGTATTCTTCTGGATCGCACGGCTGCACACATCATAGAAGGCAGTTTGTACGAGATGCAGCCGTATGACATCGTGCTGCTGCGACCTTCTTTGCTGCATAAAACGCAATATCCGAAGGGTGCCCCGCCGAAACGATTGATGATCACCTTTGCCATGCCACGTAATACACCTGGTCTTGAGAGCGATTACAATGAGTTGTTTTCGATCTTTGATGAACCCATCCCGATATTCCGATTTACAGAAGAACTACGCCAGGCAGTATTGGCTCCTTTAAATGAAATCTTTGCTCTTTCACAGAATCCCTCCGTACTTCAATCGGTTGCAATTCATAGCAAATTCGTTGAGTTTCTCTGTACAATCCATCGATACTCAGCGGAGAATAGCTACGTTCGTGAAGAGACAGGTTCATCTATGGCGCAGCGGATGTATGCCATTGCATCGTATATTCACAGCCATTATCAGAATGAGTTGTCGCTTGAAGAGATCTCCAAACGGTTTTTCGTAAGTGCCCATCATTTATCACGTCAGTTTAATAAAGTCACAGGCTTTACGTTTACCGAGTATATTCAAATGACCCGAATTCGCAACGCCCAACAAATGCTACTGAACTCTAACCAAAAAATCACCGAGATTGCGGCACAGTGCGGCTTCGCCAGCTTCTCTCAATTCAATCGCATTTTCAATAAACTGAATGGCATGTCACCAAGCGCATATCGCCGAAGCAGACATTCACAGCATGAGTGTAAAGCGATGCTCATTAGCGGACGACCTGAGCGAGAATAGTTGGATGAATGGCGGAGTAGGGTTAGATTCACGGTTAATAAGGAGGGCTTATATGCAAGTAGGATAATTGAAATAAATTAGGAGGATTATGCAGAAATATATCGAATATCATCCATATATCATGAAAGAGCAGGAGGATTATAAATATGACATATCGTACTGATAGTACTCTCTGGAGGACGTCACTAGGAATAGAAAACTTATGGAATCCTAAAATGCATATAGACAGATTGAACACTTCACTAATAGCATTTGAGAAAAATGCTAGCCTTCTTGCTGGAGAAATAGCTAGGGACCTTCCTGATTTTACAGTACATGATGTAACTCACTTAAGTGCACTCTGGGAGATGGGCTCGTTAATAGCTGGAGATCAAATTCAATTAAATCCCGTAGAGGCATTTGTATTTGGAGGTTCCATTTTATTACATGATTTAGGAATGGCAGCGGCTGCCTATGTTGAAGGAACTGACAATTTAAAATCAGGTGTAGAATGGCAGGACACCATTGAATTAGTGTACAGAGAGTACATGAAAAAGATACCGACAGATGAGGAGAGAGCTAGCCCACCAGATCATATAACCAAGAGTGCTATTGAATATCGACTCAGGTCACTTCATGCTATTCATGCAGAGAAGTTGCTTGAAACAAAGTGGGAATCAAAGATCGGAAACACATATCAACTTCTAGAAGATATAGAATTACTTGATCATTTCGGAGAAGTTATAGGTAGGATAGCAGCAAGTCACTGGTGGGATATTGAGAAGTGTGGTAGAGAATTAGACATTATCTTATCGTCTCCCGTATCATTCCCACCAGATTGGACAGTCGATGTTTTAAAAATAGCTTGTTTATTAAGAGCTGCTGATGTAGCACATATTGATAATAGAAGAGCACCTGGA
This sequence comes from Paenibacillus sp. LS1, assembly GCF_026013365.1. GTDB lineage: Bacteria > Bacillota > Bacilli > Paenibacillales > Paenibacillaceae > Paenibacillus. The sequence continues at coordinate 27,803 of NZ_JAPDOE010000013.1, read as the reverse complement.
TTCTTGTGGGCACTGAGAAATCCGAATGAAGATGCCCAACTTCATTGGAACTTTCAGAATAAATTGTCTAGGCCAATTATTAACAATGGTTTACTTACATACAATTCGACACGAGCCTTTACAGATAGAGAAATGGGTGCTTGGTGGTTGGCCTTTGACAATTTAAATATGATTGATAGTGAATTAAGGAAAATTGAACTTATGTTAAATGAGACTAACAGAGAGCCTTTTCAAGCTAAGGGAGTTAAAGGCGTTGAGCATCCAGACAGATTATCAAAACATGTTCGCGTATCAGGTTGGCTACCAGTAAACGCAAATGTGCATGTAAGCAATCTGCCTAAATTAGTAAAACAACTGGGTGGCGAGGCGTTGTACGGAAAAAATTCAATTGTACCGTTGAGGGAACTGATTCAGAATGCATGTGATGCTGTTGAAGCTAGAAGGAGAATTGAAGGTAGAGATGAAAATTGGGGAAGTGTGTATATACGAGTTGGAGAGGAAAGCAATGGAGACACATGGATTGAGATTGAAGATAACGGTATAGGAATGACAGAGCATGTACTCACAAATAAACTTTTAGATTTTGGCACTTCATATTGGGGTAGTAGTGCAATGATTGATGAACACCCAGGTTTATTATCAAAAGGTTACTCATCAATCGGTAAATTTGGTATTGGTTTCTTCTCAACTTTTATGCTTAGTGACAATGTTAAAATTACTTCGAGGTCTATCAGAAAAGGTCCTGAAGAAACAAATTCATTAATCTTTGGTAGTGGTTTAGCAAATAGACCAATTTTAATTAAAAATAAACCAGCCCAACAGTTTAAAGATGCAGGAACCAAAGTTCGAATATATTGCGATGTGGATAATTTGATTGATGAAATGTTTGAGGATTTTGTATTCAATAAAAATGAAGAATTTGCTCTTAGTAATCTTGAAAAGCTACATTTTGTTTGTAGACGGGTGGCACCTTGTGTAAATACAGATTTATATGTTCAGAAAGATAAAACAGAAGAAAAAATAGTTACTGCAAATGATTGGACTCAAATGACCGCAGATAAAATCTTATTAAGATTATCAGGTTTTTCTGAGGCTAATTGTCCTATGGATTTATTGGAACATATTAATACGATCAGTTCATTTTTTACTGATATTAGGGATAACAATGGAAAATTAGTTGGTAGGGCATGTATTACCCCTGATAATTATAAATTCGATCTTGGAATCTTAGTATGTGGAGGATTATATGTCAGCAGGATGCATCATATCTGTGGAGTATTTATAGGTGAGATAAGTAATGCTAGTAGATTAGTTGGAGTACCTACTATAGATGAAGCAAATCTAAAGAAATGGGTTAGTAATCAATCAAGATTGCATCAAGATTTGATGTCAAGTAGTACCCCGGATGATATATATGTATACAAAAAAATTGCTCAAATAATCTGTTGTCTGGGAGGTGATACAGGAGATTTACCAATATGTGAAACACTGACAGGGTATTTGTCTTACAATCAAGTGAGAGAAATGGATTGGACTGATACTGTGCACTTAATTAATTCCTTTAGAAAAAGCACATGTATCTTAGAGGATGATACTTTAAATCCAATATTTATTGATAGCAGTTATTATCATATATTAGAAGATTGGCCTTACAAGTGGAGTGAGCATAGAGATTTATCTTTAAGATCTCTTGTTATCAAGGCAGTATCGGAATCTTGGAATCAACCGTTTATGGAAGTTATAGAATATAGTGGTATCGATAAAGGAATAGATACAGGAGTTTGGTTAAGAGGTTCTGATGTTTACGGAAAAGCAGTAGATATTCATTCTGAGGTTTTAAAAAAACTTATAAGTTAGTCAAACCTTCATTTGGACTGACCCCATAACGTGAGACAAATCAAAACATCTTCAAAAGAATGAAACCTTTTCGTAAGATAAGGAGATCATCTTGGAGGTGTTTTTGTAATGGCAACCAGAGTAAGTGTGGAGTTAAAGATGAAAGCCATAGAAATGAGATTGGCAGTGGTAACGGTTTAAGAGGTTATGGATCAGCTTGGAATATGAAATAAGACACAATTAAAAACATGGATGAGATGGTATCGAAAAGGAGTATTTACATCGCATAGAGCAACCGGTTAGTAAGCAACATAGCTGCGGGAGAGGTCCGGAACAAACGATAGAACTCGAAAAAGTAAAAGTAGAAAACCAATTCTTGAAACAGCAACTGGATCTGCTAAAAAAGTACAACGAACTGGAAAAGAGGTGGAAGTAGAAGTCGTTATCGCTTTGGTCGAGTCTATTCGAGAAGAAGTGACCATATCTGAGGCTTGTTTATGGCTTGAAATTGCTCAAGAAAGTAGTTCAGTTTTGTACTCAACGCAAGTCCCGGTATGGATATCGAAAAATCACTGCCTTGCTTTGGATTGAAGGCCCCATAAATCATAAACGTATACAGCCAATTTTGCAGTACAAGGGTTTACAGTGTCGAGTGAGGATGAAAAAACAAAAGAACACGGGGCAAACTGCAAAACCTGCGGAACATCTGCTAAAGCGCAAATTTCATGCAAAAGCTCCTTTGCAAAAACTGGTGACCGACATTACTTATTTGCCTTTTGGTAATTAGATGTTATACCTTTCAAGTATTTTGGATTTGTACAACGGAGAGGTTGTCGCTTACAGTATAGCAGACAAGCAGGACACATCATTGGTTTTGGATATGCTGGACCAACTACCAGAGCGGACAAATATGCTGCTCCACATCGACCAAGGTGCGTGTATGAATCATAGATCTCAAGTTTACCAGACTGTTATAAAGGGAAAAGGCATTACCATGAGCGCATGCCCCGTAAAGGCACGCCCACTGATAATGCCCCCATTGAGTTGTTTCATTCTACACTGACAATAACTACCTATCTATAAGTTATAGGAAGATTAGTATAGTTTTTCTCACTATAGCTTATAAGCACCACAGAAAAAACAGTTATTAGCTAATGTAAAGATCCTATATCAAAGTTATCTTACGATCAGACTCACTCATACCAATGCTGGACGAGGGACAGTTAAACTTGATCCTTTGGCGCTAGCTCAATAGCAGAGCGGATGGCAGCCAGCATGCTTTTATCATCGGCGATGTTTTTGCTGGCGATATCGAAGGCTGTACCGTGGTCGACAGACGTACGGATGATACCGCCTTTCAGGCCAACGGTGATGTTCACACCTTCCTCGATGCCCATCACTTTAATCGGAGCATGGCCTTGGTCGTGATAGCAGGCTACGACGATATCGAAGTCACCGCGACCAGCGCGGAAGAAGAGTGTGTCCGCCGGGAGTGGACCAACGACGTTAATGCCTTCCTGTTGTGCACGTTCGATGCCGGGCTGCAGCTTCTCTTCTTCTTCTCCATTACCGAACAAGCCGTTCTCTCCGGCATGAGGATTGATTCCGCATACGGCAACGCGCGGATTCTCAAAGCCTGCTTTTTTCAGCGTATCATGAGCTAGCTTCACGACGGTGTAGGTTCTTTCCGGATTAATACTCGCAATAGCATCGATCAGACCCATGTGTGTTGTCAGGTGAATAACGCGCAGATTAGGCGTTGTCAGCATCATTGAGAAGTCCTGCGTATCCGTCAGGTCAGCCAAAATTTCGGTGTGTCCCGGGTACAGGTGCCCCCCTTGATGCAAAGCTTCTTTGTTCAAAGGCGCGGTGCAGATGGAATGAATCTGCTGCTTTTTGGCAAGATCAATGGCTTTGGCGAGAAACTGGAAAGCTGCATCCCCAGCCACGGCAGATACTTTACCGTATTCGAGATCCGCAGGAACGAGATTCAGATCAATCACATCCACGGTACCAAATTCATACTTGGCTTCGGAAGGCTCTTGAATCGCGTTAACGTTCAGACTTGAGCCGATGACTGGCAACACACGCTCCAAAATCTTCGCATCACCGATAACGAGTGGATTGCACTGATCGTACATCTCTTGATGACCCAGTGCTTTCATAATAATCTCCGGTCCAATACCTGCTGCGTCGCCCATTGTAATTCCAATTGTAGGTTTCATACAAGAATACCCCCTTTTAATTTTTGAATCGCATGGATAAAGACATCGGGTTTGCCGAATCCGCCTGCTTTGGTAACCACATGCAGATCATCAATCCCAATGAACTTGGAGATCGGCACGCCGATTTCAAGCTCATCCAGCAGCTCGAAGCCGCTAATATTCCATTTCAGACAGATCTGTTTTGCCGTATCGCCACCGGTCATGGACACCCCTTTGAAGAGTCCCTCTTCCAACAATCTGGCACAGATCTCACCCATCGCAAGTACGATTTCGTTGCTGACTTCCGTGTGATTGAGACCGCGAATTTCGCCCGTTGCCCGTGCCAGTTCGATATCCACTTGTTCTGCGGTGGAGTAGAGGACGACATCTTGTCCTTCCAGTGCTTTGTCTCGGACCTCGTTATAGACACGTTCCATCTCTTCCGCGCGATCTGCGGTTGCGGATACTGCTTTGAAGGAGTGGAATGAAACGGATGCAATCTTAGATTGGCGCAGCAAGCGATACAATTGTTCGCGGGAGTTTTTATTTACGCTACCCACAACCGTCAGGATCGGACCGGGATTCTCGGGTATCGTGAGTTCGGTGGACTTGGATTCAAGCTCGAAGTGAGCAGGGAGGTAGTTGGCAATGCCAGCAGACCCTGCCCAGGCAAAGGTATAATCCAGCTCGCGAGTCATTTGCAAGATCATCTCCAGATGCCGTTCTTCTGTAGAATCTACGAGTACATATGGAATGTTATTTTGCTTAAAATGTTCTAGTTTCGATTGAATGTGACCTTGGCCAACGTCCAGATCAGCAACCGTAATTTCGCCCACCTCATAATTCGTCTGCTGTTTCAGTAGGTCCGGAAGGTAGGAGAGGGTCACAGGTGTCTTCGGATCATTCGCAATCTCGGTTTCCGCGAGCGGAACGCCGTTCAGATAATGAATCCCCTCATGGATGGTACGGTTATTTTTCGGATAACCCGGAGCGATCATCATGAAATCAGGTTTGACGACATCATACAGGGCATCAATCTCAATGCCGATATTTCCACGCATGGTCGAATCCATCTTTTTGAAAATCGTCTCAAACCCATTGTTCTTCAGCAATTCAGCAGCCTGATATACACGGTTATACGCTTCCTGTGAGGATATGGAACGACTATCTGTATCAAAGACGACGGCATCGTAACGTGTAAGAGGGCCTTCATCCATATTAAAAAGAACACTGGTTTTCAAGCCATGACGGGCAAGCTGCACCCCGCTGTCATTGGCACCGGTCAAATCATCTGCAATAATGGCTAATTTCATGCAGTCATCCCTCCTTGTAAGCACAATTTAGTAAAAGTCCGTTCAGATCATCCATTAAGCACATTAGTTCATGAGCAAACCCTTTATGTGGTTGGTCGTTGATTGTATTTCTCGACTCCACCTGATTTCTCCAGTCGTTTGGAGAGGAACCCGATGAAGATCGGCAACAGGATGGCTGTAGTAACAACGCTCGCCGCAATCTGCACCGTAGCAATCTCGGCAATCGGGCCAAATGAAGCATTAGCAGCCACGATGGCAGCAGGTGTACCTACGGCATTCCCGGCTGTTGAACCTTCGGAAGCACCGACAATGGGATTCCAGCCAATGGCTTTGAACAACAGGTATCCGATTCCGCCTGTGAGAAGCACGGTCAGAACGCCAAGCATGATTCCACCCAGTCCACCTTGGATAATCGAGGAGAAGTTGATTCCCATACCCAGTGAGAAGGCGAAGAATGGAACAAGTTTGTCGCTGCCTTTGTGAAGCCACTCTGCCAGATTGCGGTCCAGATTACCAATAATGACACCAACGATGAGCGGAAGCAATACAGCAACGAATGCCATAGGAGAGAACATGCCGTTGGCGAAGCCCATTGCACCGAAGATGGAGAGCGCTACCATGGTTAGGAATGGACCATCGCTGAGTGCAAGGAATGGATAGGCTGCTTTATCATCTTCTTTACCGTATTGACCAGCGAGTGCGATGTAAAGACCACCGTTAGAGTTGGTCATCGCAGCGATAATGGCAAGTGGGGCCAGACCCAGGAATAACCCGCTTGAGTCGGCAAACAAAATGGCAACGAGACCAAGTGCTGCACCGATCGCCCACTTGACGACAAGCAAGGTAACACCCTTGCCGACGGACGAACCAGCTGTTTTGAACGTAATCTGTGTACCGGCAATTAACAGGAACAGTGCAATCAATGTACTGGAACTGTTAACGAAGAGAGCTTCCGTGAATCCGCCAATGCGCAAGGCATTTGGGAAGAATGTATTAATGGTTGCACCGAGTAACAGAGGAACGACCATCATACCGCCAGGGATGCGATCTAAAGTTGCTTTAATGTTCATAGTAGTAGCTCCTTATGAAGTAATCGTTTTTATGAAGCGCTTGCAGGGATTATGTTATCCCATATCGTTTAATATAGCAACAATAAATTATTGTAAATTTAAAATACATACGTAACTGTTTAAAAATGCAACACATAAAGGCGAGAAAAAAGACGTAAACTTAAAGTTAATCTTTAAGTTTACGCCATAATGTGGCCCGGTTAATCCCCAGACGCTCTGCGGCCTTCGATTGATTATTATTTTCCTCCTGGAGCACGAACTGAATAACTTCCTTTTCGATGTCCTTCAGAGTTCCACTCAACTTCATTTGGCTTGAAACAGGTTGCTGATCCAGCAAGCGAGACAAGGTAGCCGTTGTAATTACATAGTCCTGTTCATTGAGTGCAGCCTGCTTGATCAGATGCTTCAACTGGTTGACGTTCATATATGTGATCTGATCCCGGATCAGCTGTAGTGCATCTTCTTTTATTCTCACCGCAGTAGTTCCGTATTTCTGGTAATAACCCGTAAGGAAATGCTGCATCAGTGGAGCTAGATCCTCTGGTCTATCCGCAAGATTTGGCATTATGATCGTATTAAGCTTCAGGTCGAGAGACCACTGTGGGTTCAATGTCTGTTCCCCGAGTATAAATACCCCAATCTGGTTTTGAAGACAGCTCTGGATAAAGGAGAGCAGTTCTTCATCTTCCATACGTGCTTCCATATGGTTAATCTCTACATTCCGAACCTTGGCTAGTGGTATCTTGTGCAAATGACCGGGCGGTACTTGCGTGAGATCGATCTGTAATAGCAGCCCACCACCGGAGTACATCTGATGAATGTGTTTGACCAAAAAAGATTTACCGGAATCCGCTTCACCCAGCAGATAGATCGGTTCATGATGCTCGTAGAGTGCCCGAATGTTCTTCAATACCGCCTGCATGGCAGGGGAGTCAGCAACAATGGGCTCCATCGATGCGTCCGTGAACGTTGTTATGCCGAATTGTGCAAAGGCATAAGGTTGTCCTTTTTCCAGCATATATACCTTGTAGCTCTTGTTGTCCAGAGTCGTTTCATAGGCGTTAACCGTGAGCTGGTAATCGTTCACCATAAACACATTTTGGATGTGGGATTGATGGAATTCCAGACTGGTGTTGGTCAGATATATGTGATTATCGGTCAGCGGATTTTTCTCAAAATCGGTCAGGTTCTCGAATACGACTTCATTCCGTTCATTTAGAATAAGCAAATTGGGATGTTCCTGTGTAACCAGGTCATTCAGTATGATCGATATCGCATGATTTTTGCTCAAATAACGGTAGACCAACTGCGCATCCTCCAGCGCTCTAAGGATGGATTCCTGACCGGATTGGATCAACAATCCCTCCAGACCGTAGGTCTTCGCAGTGTTGACGGTGATCACATCTCCGACAATCTGTCGGTACCCGGAAGCTTTCAACTCCAAGAGCAATCGTGCCACATCTTCCGAGCTATGTATGGTATAGACCTTGAGGGGCAGATCCATCAGATCAATAATCGATTGTGCACCAGAGGTGATGTTGGAGAAGCCAACAATGGCTGTTTGGCCGTTAAACTGGCTTGCCAGGGTAAGTGAACGAATCATATCATAGCCTGATAACTGCACATCAATGACGGGAATGGTCACTGCTTTCTTAATCAGTTGGGCGGTTCCGCCGCGGCTGATGATAATCTCTGCACCGTTTTTCTCGGCCCGGGTTGCTAACTCCACGCCCTTCGCCAAATCGCCCACGTCTGTTTGAATAGCTAACTGGGGAAAGCGAGGAATGCACTCTTGTATGATAGGAATCATCGATTCGTAGGGAGCGATAAAATGAACTCGTGTACGCATAATTTTCCTGCCTTTATAGAAATCATTGATCCCCTTATTATAGCCAACTTGCGAAGGAATGGCACCTATGGGAGAACCAACGCGGTCACGTCTACAAAATGCCTGTGTGATATGCCTTCATAACTCTCCCGAGTGGAATGTGATGAAGTACACTGAATCGAATCGTTATGTATTTCAAAATTAAAGGATAATTGCACACGATAAGTATAGAGAAATGAGGGGATTTCATATGGGAGATATTCATAAAGTGGCTGAACCGGATCACATCATTAAAGATGTTGTCGGAAAGTTCCCGTGCAGGGTGCTGTGGAGTGAGGGCCGCCCATGCTTGGAGTATCAAAGGGAAGAAGGATTAGGTCAGATCGAAGAATACGTCCGCACGACGTATAACGTTGAGCTGTTGGATGTGTTTTTCACAGCGGTGGAGAGCCTTCCGGTCGAGTCGTAGTTAGGGAGGGATTTGTGGATTGCGAGAAAGGAGTACTTAAGTATTTATGTTTTTATACAAGGGCATAAGGCGACACTATAAGTGCTCGTCTTTTATTATATTGCGTTGTTTTAGTATGGATTTGGATCGTATTAACTCCACTTGCAATCGTGAAATGTGAAACGTATGTCGGCGTATTCATGTATTATAGTATACATATGAACTTTTCGGAGGAGGAACAAGTCATGGGAATCTTATCGAGGTTTAGAGACATGATGAAGGCGAATGTGAACCACATGCTGTCTCGGGCGGAAGACCCGGAGAAGAGTGTGAATGAGTATATGCGCAGCCTGAGCAGTGATCTGGGGCAGGTAAAGGCCGAGACAGCAGCGGTGTTGTCAGATGAGAGCCGGGCGAAGCGAGCATTGGATGAGTGCAGTGCCGAGGTCAAGAAATTACAGCGGTACGCTGAGAAATCAGCGGAGTCGGGAGACGAAGACAAGGCACGTGGTTTTCTAGAGAAGAAAGTGAAGCTGGCTGACAAATTGAACGAATTACAGGCTGCTTATGAACGTGCTTGTGCCAAAGCCAAGATGATGAAGCATATGAATGATAAACTGGTTGCTGATCTGGGGCAACTGGAAGCGCGGCATGCAGAACTGAAAGGCCGAATGGCAGATGCGAAGGCGCAGCAACAGGCGAACGAACGGAATGCATCTGCGGGTAGGGCTGATGCCGCATTAAAGGCCATGGAAGACAAGGCGAACCAGGCGCTGAACGAAGCAGAGGCTTTGGCAGAACTACGCGCTGGAGCACAGGAAGATGATTTGGACGAATTAATTGCCCAGTTGGAGAGGGACATGAATGCGGATGCGGGTAATAATGAGAGTGCGTCGCCGAGTGCGGAGGAAGAACTCACAGCGATCCAGGAGAAGTTGAAGAATAAGTAATACGTTATACCATTTCGTTAACATTGAGGTGAGCAGATGCCGGTTATTGAATATAAATGTCCCAACTGCGGCAGTGGTATGATCTTTGACAGTGTATCAGGTGCACTATCCTGTCCCAGTTGCGGCCGCCAGGACAACATAGAGCAGATTCCAGATCCGTTGAAGAGACAAGTGTTTACGGAAAATGAGGTCAAGGAATACCACTGCAACAGCTGCGGAGCTGACATTGTGACAGAGCCGGAGACCAGTGCGACGACATGCAGTTTCTGCGGTGCAGCGGTTGTACTCAGTGATCGGCTGACGGGCAATCTGGCCCCTGCGATGGTGATTCCCTTTTCCATTAACAAGGATCAAGCCAAGCAGGCTTTCAAAAAATGGTGCAAAAACGGCCTCTTAACGCCAAGTGGCTTCATGTCCGCTGATCGGATTCAGAGCATTACCGGTATGTACGTGCCGTTCTGGTTGTACGAGTTACATAACAAAATCGAAGTGCATGGTCGTGGCACCAAGGTCAGATCCTACACCCAGGGCGACTACCATTACACGGAAACACAGCATTTCGATATATACCGCCGAATTCGGCTGAATTATGTGAATCTGCCTATTGATGCATCGGAGAAAATGAAAGACGAACTGATGGATAAGCTCGAGCCTTTCCCATACAATCAGCTGAAATTGTTCAAGACCCCGTATCTGGCGGGGTACATTGCGGAAAAATACAGTTATACGGACGAAGAACTTTTTCCACGGGCCAAGGATAAAACGAGATCGTACATTGATTCTTATATTGCCTCCACCGTATCCGGATATAGCAGCGTGAGCTACACGGACAAACAGATTGATACCACGCTCAAACATGCGGACTATGTGCTGCTCCCGGTGTGGATGGTCAACTATGACTATAATCGTGCACAGTATACCTTTGCCATGAATGGTCAGACAGGTAAAGTGGTCGGCAAACCGCCCATCAGCAAAGCCAAAGTGGCCGGATGGTTCGCAGGAGTCTCTGCGGTGTCGTTGCTGTCACTGAAGCTGGTTTCCTGGATGATGGGAGGTGGATTCTTATGAGAAAAAGAACCCCTCTGGCCGTGATGGCTACGCTCATTTTACTTATGATAACTCTTATCGCACCGTCGATTCCCATGTCATCGGCATCCGCAGCGGATAGTAAAAACCTCATCTACGATGAGGCCAACCTGCTGAGTGAGCAGGAGAAAAGCGAACTGAATCTACTTGCGAATCAGTATGGCGCCGAACGGCAGACGGACTTTGTTATCTATACAACCAATAATGTTGAGAATCAGGATGTTATGCTCTTAACGGAAGATTTTTATGATGAGCAGGGGTTAGGGTACGACAAGAAATTTGGTAATGCTGTCATATTGACGATGGATATGAATAATCGCGAAGTGTATCTGGCTGGATTTTATAAGGCAAAAGAATATCTGAGCGATCAGCGGCTTGATGCTATTCGTACGCGAATTACCTCTGAGTTGTCCAGTGGAGATTATAAACTCGCATTTGAGAAATATATTGAGCTCTCTTACAAATATATGGGGTATGAACCCGGCGTGAATCCGAACAATATTTTGTTCAACGGCTGGTTTCAGTTGGGAGTATCGGTGGTTCTTGGCGGTATTGTTGTTGGTATGATGACCTATCGTTCCGGGGGACGTGTCACGGTCAATCGTGCGACTTATGAGGATTCAAGCAATTCCAGTGTCATTGATCGTCAGGATCGTTATATCCGTACAACCGTAACCAAGCGCAAAATCGAGAAGAACAATAACAACGGTGGCGGCGGTGGAGGCACCTCCCGAGGCGGTCATTCACACAGTGGAAGTAGAGGTTCATTTTAGTAAACGAGTCTGCGAAGTATGTTAAATAGAAGGGATGGGAATGAGTATGGGATTTTTCAGAAATCAATTTTCGAATGTGGTTGAATGGGAAGAGTTCAGAGATGACATGATATTTTGGAAGTGGAGCAACCGGGAGATTAAGAAGGGGAGTAAACTCATTATCCGTTCCGGTCAGGATGCCATCTTCCTGAATAACGGTAAAGTGGAAGGCATTTTCGAGGACGAAGGATCATTTAATATTGATTCCGAGATCATTCCGTTCCTTTCTACCTTAAAAGGGTTCAAATTTGGATTCAACAGCGGCATGCGGGTGGAAGTATTGTTTGTAAATACAAAAGAGTTCACCGTGCGCTGGGGTACGCAAAGTCCGGTATTGATTCCAACACCACAACTTCCGGGCGGGATGCCGATTCGGGCCAACGGCACATTTAATTTCAAAGTAAGTGACTACGTGACCCTAATTGATAAGATTGCAGGCATCAAACAGAGTTATCTGGTCGAGGATGTCAAAATCCGAATCACTTCAGTGCTGGATCAACTTCTAATGAAATGGATTAGCCGTGAAGGGAAAGATATGTTCAACCTGCAGGCCAATGCATCGGATATTGCCAAGGGAATTCAGGAAGATCTGGATATGCAGATGATGGATATCGGTATTGGGATTACCGGTTTCCAAGTGATGAGCTTCAACTATCCAAAAGAGATTCAGGATATGATTACAAAGACCGCTTCGCATGAGATGATTGGTAATCTGCAAAAGTATCAACAGGTCAGCATGACAGACGGCATCTCATCCGGTAAAGTTCAGGGCGGTGGCGCAGCTTCGGATATGGCTGGTATGATGATGGGTATGAACATGGCCAATGAAATGATGAAAAACATGAACCAGAACCAAGGCCAAAACCAGAACAATAATTCCAATTCGTCTCAGAATCAAAATAACGACCAGAAACCAGCGGGAAATAGCAACGGTGATTCAGGTAACTCTTCATCTACAGAGGGCAACAAGAAGCCAAACTTCTGCCCGAACTGTGGTGCCAAAAATGAAGGAGCCAACTTCTGTCCGAATTGTGGTCAAAAGCTGGGCTAATCAAACAAATACAGGTAGGGCTAGGTTCGTAGTAAGTGAAATTACTGCGGAGCTAGCCCTTTTTTTGTTTGGAGTCATACTTAAAGCAACATGGAGTAGAGCAGAGGAACGGTGCAGCAATTTAATTTTGTTAAAAATGTTGACAACCGCTCACAAATCATTTATCTTTAACTTAAGATATTTAATTTAAATATAAATAACGACCAAAAACAAATATCTTTAATCCATTACATGAGGAGAGATCAAGATGATGATCCCAACATTGACCAGAATAAATGAACTTTCAAGAAAAGCCAAAGAGGGCGGATTGACGGAGATGGAGAAAGAGGAACAGGTTCGTCTTCGCCAGGAATATTTGCAAACTTTTCGCGGTTCGGTCAACGACATTCTGCTGAATGCAACCATCTATGATCCAAACGGCGATGACGTGACTCCTGATAAATTGAAACAAGAACAGGCCAATCAAAATAACGACTAGAATACAATTCGCCAGATCATATATCTTAATTTAAAGACAATGAAAACTTACTATAAATCAATCCAAAACATGCTTACCAAACCAAGGAGGAATTAATCATGACTATTCAAACAGCAGGTATTCACCATATTACAGCTTTCGCAGGCGATCCACAGGCCAACGTTGATTTTTATGCCGGAGTTCTGGGACTTCGTCTCGTGAAAAAAACAATTAACTTCGATGCACCTGATGTATATCATCTGTACTTTGGAGATGAGCACGGAAGCCCGGGTACCATCATTACCTTCTTCCCATCGGCTGGATCACCACGGGGCAAAATTGGCGGAGGTCAGGTCGGTATCACTTCCTATGTCATTCCTCCTGGGTCGATTGGCTTCTGGCAGAACCGGTTGGAACAGTATAACATTGAGGTAACCAAAACAAGTCGCTTCAATGAAGAGCTGCTTCAATTCGAAGATAGCGAAGGCCTGCGGCTTGAGCTTGTTGAACGGGAAGAAGGAGCAACCAGCACTTGGGCGCATGAAGGAATTCCAACAGATAAAGCGATCAAAGGCTTCGGTGGTGCTGTCTTGTTCAGTGTTAATCCGCAAAGAACGATGGATGCTCTTGAGAAAATCCTGGGATTTGTCAGAGTGGGTGAAAATGAGGAGTATGCCCGCTTCCGGTCCAGTGGGGATATCGGTAATGTCGTAGATGTTCCAGTGACCCGCATACCTCTGGGTATGGGCGGCGCAGGAACCGTGCACCATATTGCATGGCGCGCAAAAGACGATGAAGAGCATGCACAGTGGAGCGAAGCTGTACGTGATTACGGGTATCAACCGACTCCTGTTCGGGATCGTCAGTACTTTAACGCAATTTACTTCAGAGAAGCTGGCGGCATTCTGTTCGAGATTGCTACCGATCCTCCGGGCTTTGCCAAAGATGAACCTGCTGATTCGCTTGGACAAAAATTGATGCTGCCAGAGTGGTTTGAGAAATACCGCCCTCAAATTGAGGACACTCTGCAACCGATCGTGGTAAGAACGCTCGTTTCTGCTACAGCTGCGAATTAATAAGAGTTCTAGAAAAAACCTGAAAAAGCGAAGCTACAAGCTTTCTGCAAGAAAGCTACTTCGAAAGCATACGCTATCCCCGGATTTTCCCTTAGGAAAAGGGAATCGAAAAATCTGGGGATAACAGCGATTGGAGGGTTATTCGTCATCGAAGTGTATGTGTAAATGAAAAACCAAAGGAGCAACGAAGGATGATGGAGAAAAAGGTTACCTGGCTGGAGCTGTTCTACGATCTGCTCTTTGTAGCAGCGGTTTCCAAAGCGGGTCATGTCTTGTTGCATGCCGAACACGGAGTAATTACTTTTGAATATTTAATGAAATTTGTGCTTATCTTTATCCCTGTTTGGTGGGCATGGGTCGGTCAGACCTTGTTTATTAACCGCTATGGTCAGGACATCCTGATCCATCGAATATTCCTCATCCTTCAGCTCCTGTCCGTGATGGTCATGACGGCAAGCCTCTCTACCCATTTTGACCAATACTATCTGTCCTTCTTCATCGGGTATATCGGTTCACGGGCGTTTACGGCGATTCAGTATCTGACGGCTCACAAGTCAAAAGGCGAGCATCAACAGCGAGCGGCTCGTTACTTGGGTATCTGTTTCCTTATTGGCATATTGATCTCATCAGGCTCATTGTTCTTCGATTCCTGGTTACGATACGTTATTTTGTATGTAGGAATTGCGGTAGACATCGTACTTCCGCTGATCGGACGCAAAAATCTGGTGAAAGTACCCGTTCTGACCCATCACTTGTTGGAACGTTTTGCACTCTTTACACTTATCCTGCTGGGTGAATCAGTGGTAAGCATTATCGCTGTGCTGCAAGCCGATCATTGGGACATGAAATCCATCTTGTTTGCTGCCTTTACGTCCATCTTTGTCATTGCGATGTGGTGGCAGTACTTCGACAACGTGGAGAAAAAGGTCAGCAAAGAGATTCAGACTGCCGGGCAAGCGATCATATACGGCCATCTGTTCATCTACATCTCCATGAGCATGATCGCCGCATCAATTCAGTTGTTATATCAGAATCAGTTAAATTATGTGTTCATGCTCGGGTTTGTATTTGGATCAGCGCTACTGTATTTCTTGTCGACCTCCCTTGTGTTCCACCGCTACAGACACGCACATCTACGACTCCGGCCACGTCATCTGGCGGTGATGGTAGGGCTGCTGGTGGCATTTGTCCTTGTAGATTTGGTCTATCGAGTTCCAGGCTATGTCATCATGGGCGAAGACATGTTATTCTTCCTGGTGTATGCGAAACTTACGACTTGATATATCAAAGGAATTCTATAACCTTCTAGGTAGCAAAACAAACTAAATAACCGTTTTCCAGTAGTATACCGGAGAACGGTTATTTAGTTTATACCTGAAATCGATCCCAGATGAGCCACCATTAATAGTTATCTGATGATTTAGTGATGGTGATAGCAGTAGAGGCTGTTACTTGTGTATCGGGTCTTAACTTTTTTAAAGTCTTAACAATGGGTATGGGTCCTTTTTGACCATCAATGAAAGTAGTGCCCGAATTTTTTTGTGTTATCGGTTCGATAAGAAACGTTCTTGCTACATATGTTCCTTCCACTATTTTATCTATTCCAAGATGGATATAGGCATTGTGATACACATCAAATATCAATAGGGCACAATTAATACTATTAACCGGTTGAGTGTAGTAAACGACTTGTGTTGAAGACATAAGTAGCTTGGGAATGAGATGGAAATTAACTAATTTACTTTTTACACTATTGAATCCACCCTTGTTTTTCTTTTTTAAATCTTCAAACGTAATTATACCGTTCATAACACCATTGAAACCTGGCATGCCCCTATATTTTGAAGCTGCGCGTTCCTTCAAAGTTTTATTGACAATACTTTGTAAGCCTACAAGATGACAAAAGTTTTCTTTGTTAAAATCTAAGTGAAGTATGGAGCCGTCTCCCAAGTGGTATGTAAATCGATATGGTAATAGATAGCTGATGTAGTAGTCGAGGAGCAATTTTAGGTTAATCTGATCTATTCTTGGTTTTACATCTAGTGAGTGTAAGTCGTGGACATATGATATCCTTTCGAGCATATAGGTTCCCTCACAATTTCTATTTACAAACTAAAAAAGACGCTAGGTAGATAGAACCCGCGCCTTCACAATTACAATATGGTGGCGACTAAAAGCTCTGTTCCGCGTCTTATTTAAAGTCCACCGCGGAGTGGAACTAGGGGTCGCCTTCCCCAGTGACCCTAAGGGTCCAAATATAGTATATTCCGTATTACCATGTGTTATGCAACTAACTACTCTGTTCCGCATCTTATTTAAAGTCCACTGCGGAGTGGAACCAAGGGTTGCAGCCCTGGTGAGCGCATTACGCTCCTAATTTGTATATATCACTAGTATACCACAATAGCCTTGTAGTTCAACGAAATAGGAGGCATTATCCATATGTTTATCGAATTTAATTTTCCGATAGAATCTGTTAATATGAGACTATGTACAAGTGAATCTACCAGATCATAGAATAGTCTATTCGTTTTTAGATATGGGGATGACAATCAGGAGGGAAATCATTGAGCACACATCAAATCGGAGTTCCATTGGAAGGGTTTGCAGAGTTTAGTCGTACGGTTGCTGCTGAAGGAGCCGTTTTACTCAGAAATGAAGGCCAAGTGCTTCCACTTCGTGAAAACGAAAACGTTTCAGTTTTTGGTCGCATTCAAGTTAATTATTATCGTAGCGGCACGGGTTCAGGCGGTAGTGTTCATGTGGCGTACACAACGAATCTATTGGATGGTCTTCGCAGCAAAAAGAATATAACGGTCAATGAAGAGCTGGCAGCTGTCTATGAGAAGTGGATTGAGGAAAATCCATTTGATGATGGCGGAAAAGTATGGGCGGCCGAGCCATGGAATCAGAAAGAAATGCCTTTGACGGATGAACTTGTTGCACAGGCTAGAAGCAAATCCAGCAAAGCCATTATTGTGATTGGACGTACAGCAGGAGAAGACCAGGATAATGCGGATGCGTCAGGAAGTTACCAACTGACAGAAGATGAGAAAGCGATGTTGAAGCAAGTTACTTCGCAGTTTGAACACACAATCGTTGTGTTGAATGTCTCAAATATCATCGACATGAGCTGGTTAAACGAAACGTATCTACATCCGATCCAAGGCGTAATTTACTCCTGGCATGGCGGTATGGAGGGTGGTAATGCAATTGCCGATGTGCTGGCGGGGGACGTTACACCAAGCGGTAAACTGACAGATACGATTGCATATTCCATCGAAGATTACCCTTCGACAAGCAACTACGGCAATGAGTTCAAGAACCTGTATCAGGAAGATATCTATGTAGGTTATCGTTATTTCGAAACGTTTCGACCTGAGCGTGTTCAGTTTGAATTTGGTTACGGCCTGTCTTATACGACGTTTTTGGCCCAGCACGAAGAAGCAAAATCATTGTCCAAAGACGGCGAAACCTACATTGAAGTTCGTGTCAATGTGACTAACTCCGGTACAACATATGCGGGCAAAGAGGTTGTGCAAGTTTATTATGAAGCGCCACAAGGTAAACTGGGACAACCTGTGAAGGCGTTGGTAGCTTTCGGCAAAACAGGATTGTTGCAGCCGGGCGAGTCAGAACTTCTGACGATCAGCTTCCCGATCCATGACATGGCATCCTACGATGATGCGGGTGTTACAGGTCATGCTTCCGCATACGTTCTGGAAGAAGGCACATATCGACTGCATGTAGGAACCAGTGTGAAACAAGTGCAGCACATCAGCATCGATGGCCAGGATGGCTATAGTATTGAATCTCTTCAATTGGTGGAGCAACTGCAAGAAGCGATGGCCCCAACTGAAGATTTTACACGGATGAAACCAGGTTCGCGCAAGAAAGATGGATCTTATGAACTGACTTATGCAGAAGTACCGAAACGTAAGATATCCATGGCGAACCGGATTGAGCAGAATCTCCCGCAAACGCTGGAGCAGACGGGCAACCAGGGCCACAAGCTGAGTGACGTTAAGGCTGGCAAAGTGAGTCTGGAAACCTTCATCGCTCAACTGAGTGATCAGGATCTGGCGGCAATTGTCCGTGGTGAAGGCATGAGCAGCCCGCTCGTTACTTCGGGAACGGCATCCGCATTTGGTGGTGTCAGCGACAGCCTGTTCAACTACGGTATTCCGGTAGCATGTACGGCAGATGGCCCGTCCGGTATTCGTATGGATAGTGGCGAGAAGGCAACACAGGTATCCATTGGTACGTTGCTTGCGGCGACATGGAACAAAGATCTCGTTGAAGAGTTGTATGTGATGGAAGGACAGGAACTGCTGAGAAATCAGGTAGATACCCTGCTCGGACCTGGACTGAATATTCGCCGGAGCCCGCTCAATGGTCGGAACTTTGAGTACTTCTCTGAAGATCCACTAATCTCGGGTGTATTTGCTGCAGCATGTACGAAAGGCATTATGAAGGGTGGTTCCAATGCCACACTGAAACACTTTGCCTGCAACAACCAGGAGAAACACCGTAGCAAAGTAGATGCTGTTGTCTCCGAACGTGCACTGCGTGAAATTTATCTGAAAGGGTTCGAAATCGCAGTAAAAGAAGGCGGAGCGAACTCCATCATGACCTCCTACAACCCGGTTAACGGGCACTGGGCTGCATCCAACTACGACCTGAACACCACGATTTTGCGTGGCGAATGGAACTTCGAGGGTATCGTAATGACCGACTGGTGGGCAATTATGAACGATGTGACCGAAGGTGGCGAGGCTGATCGCAAATACACCAATTGGATGGTTCGTGCGCAGAATGATCTCTACATGGTTGTACCGAACTACGGCGCAGAGATTAATGGCTGGGACGATAATACGATTGAATCCTTGGAAAATGGAACATTGACTCGCGGTGAGCTGCAACGCTCTGCGATCAACATCTGCAAGTTCATCATGAATGCACCGGTGTCCGGCAGAAAACATGAGATCGTGGAGAACGTCGCTTCGTTCCAAGCGAATGCATCTCTATCTGCTGCACAAGCTCAGGGTCTTGTTGAGAACGCACAGGTGAAACCTGAAGTAGCTGAACCCGTCTATATGAAAGTGGACGAGGCCGGCCATTACCGGATTATCGTACAGATCATGTCCCCTGAGCCAGAACTCGCTCAAAGTGCATGTAACCTGCTCCTGAATGACCAATTGGTAACCACCATCCAAACGAATGGTACAGAAGGCAAATGGATCAGACAGAAGCTTGTCAAAGTAGATCTTGAAGCAGGACTGTATGAATTGAAACTGGACTTCACCAAACCAGGTCTCCAGATTGATTGGATCGAATTCAAGCAGGTGTAGAAGATAATCGGATATATCAGATGAATAGCAGCAATCGATAGATTGTTCTGTCATCAAAAGTAAAATACGTTGGTATGACAAAGGACACTGTTTGCGGGTGTCCTTTGTTGTAACACGGAATAGCTACTGTTATGATAGTGTTATGGGATTCTGGAGTTCTGAACAATGGGGTCAGGGGTGTTGCGAAGAATGAGAAATTATAATTTTTTGAGTCCAATCCTGCTGGTTGTGGTGGCGCTGATTGTAAGAGGCCTGGTGACTAACCTTGGAGTTCTTTTCGGCTTATCACAAGAAGTGGCGAGTAATATTGCCATGATTGCCATGATCATTGCTGCACTGATTATGTTTAATCGAATGACGAAGGCTCGGCGTAAAAAATAGAAAAAGCTCGGATAACTATAAAGTTATCCAAGACAAGAAGACACCCTCCGGGTGTCTTTTTTTGTATTGACGTTCTGATCCTAACGTTTTAGACTATTGCTAATAAATAATAACGTTAATAATAACAAAAATAACAAAATTCATCAAGCAAAGTACATGATGTCCGTTGCACTCTCTATTTGCTAACCCATTCCGGTCCCCAAAGGAGAATCCATTCATGAAGATCATTGCCGACAAACAATATATCTTTCAGGAAGGTCAGCCTTTTCAGAGCAGTCATGCGTCCACCGTTGCTGTTTTATCGAATGGCAGTGTGCTCGTTGCTTGGTTTGCAGGTCAGCATGAGAAAGCAAGTGATGTAGCGATCTGGCTCGCAAGGCAGGATCATAGCGGAGCGTGGTCTGTTCCACGTAAAGTCTCGGATGAGGAAGGTGTAGCTCACTGGAACCCGGTGCCCGGTGATATTGGTGGTCGTGGGCCGGTTCGGAACAAACCTATTCCGCTGGAGGATGGAACAATGCTGGCTCCCGCATCCATTGAACGATTGGACCCTGAGGTATCAGGCAAGCAGATCTGGGAGTCCTTTGTCGATATCTCAACAGATCACGGGGAGACTTGGACGAAGAGTACACATGTGCCGATGGACCTGTCCACCTATGTCGGGGCGGAGCATTGGTTTGCCAAGGGGCTGATCCAACCTACATTGTGGTCTTCTGGTGTAGAGCGTGTGCACATGCTTCTGCGCAGTACCGAAGGGGTTATTTTTCGCAGTGATTCGCCAGATGGTGGACGCACATGGTGTGAAGCTTACGCTACAGAACTGCCCAACAACAATAGCGGGATTGATGCCATACGCATGGAGCATGGCTTGTTGGCGCTTGTCTACAATCCGGTCAGTGGATATGCAACAGAGAGCCCTCGAACTCCGCTGGTAATTGCTTTTTCAACGGATAATGGTCAGACCTGGGGAGATGAATATGTGCTGGAAAATGAACCGGGGGAATACTCGTATCCGGCGATCGTATCTCAGGGGAAGGAACTATATGTTACCTATACGTGGAAAAGGGATCGAATTGCGTACTGGAAGCTAACCGTCACTCATAACGATGAAGAAGGACCGCAGGAGCGCTGATGATGTGCTTTGTCGGTCCTATATGTCATGGAGCGTTGCACTGTACCAGTACGATAATGTTCATGAATGCTGGAACGGTCGGATGAGAAAATGAGCTAACCATTTCTGATGTGCGCATGTCCTACGATTACTTAGCATCTCCAAATTTGATATGGATGAAGGGAGTGACCCTTATGAACAGACAGCCTGTATTGGAAGTCATCGCTGTGGATGCGGAAGATGCCAAGGCAGCTGAGGAGGGAGGGGCTGATCGGATTGAACTGGTGTCAGCGATGTCCGAAGGAGGGCTTACCCCCAGTTACGGTGTAATCGAGCAAGTAATATCACAAGTCTCCATTCCAGTGTATGTCATGATCCGTCCGCATAGCCGCTCGTTCCGCTATAGCACAGATGACATCCACGTCATGACCCGGGATATACGCATGGTGAGGGAACTTGGAGCCGCTGGTATTGTAATCGGTGCTCTTACAGAAGATGCGGAAGTTGACCTTTTATCCATGCAATCATGTATGGCGGAAGCTCAGGGAATGGGGGTTACATTTCATCGTGCGATTGATGTGAGCGCAAGCCTGACTGCGACGCTCAAGGCCATTAATACCCTGGGCACCGTCGAGCGTGTGCTTACATCGGGAGGGAAACGGACAGCGCCTGAAGCCATACTGGAACTGAAACAGCTTCAGGAACTGGGCCTAACTTTGAACATCACTGTCATGGCAGGCTCGGGGATAACCGTAGATGGGATTCAGACCCTTGTCCAACAAACAGGCATGACAGAGATACATATGGGATCAGGCGTCAGGTACGAAGGCAGCTTTAATTATCCCATGGATCCACATTTGGTCGAAGAAGCCAAGCAGCAGCTATGGTCTGCATCACAACAATTCATGGATAGTAGTACGATGAGTAGCGGTCCAAGCAATGGTGATCTAGTGACATAGGAATGCACGAAATAAAAGGAGTGATATGCCATGAATCATAAACTGCAAGCAGCCGAATGGATTAAGTCCGCAGCACAGGTAAGCCCATCCGAACGCCAGTTAAGGTGGCAGGAGATGGAGTTCTATGCGTTTATTCATTTTACGGTAAATACATTTACCGGTCGCGAATGGGGCACTGGGGAGGAAGACCCGTCGATCTTCAATCCTTCTGAACTGAGCGCAGCGCAATGGGTGAAGGCGTGCAAGGCTGTGGGGATGAAGGGGCTGATTTTGACGTGCAAGCATCATGATGGATTTTGTTTGTGGCCAAGTCAGTTTACAGCGCATACGGTCGCGGCTAGTCCGTGGAGGAACGGTACGGGGGATTTGGTTCGGGAAGTCGCTGATGCCTGCCGTGAGGGTGGATTGAAGTTTGGCGTGTACCTGTCTCCTTGGGATCGGCATGAAGCATCCTACGGGGATTCGGAGAGGTATAACGGATTTTTTCTCCATCAATTGAGAGAGTTACTTACAAATTATGGAGACATTTTCTGTGTATGGTTCGACGGCGCGTGTGGGGAGGGTCCGAATGGCAAAAGGCAGGTCTATGACTGGGACGCCTATTATGCGCTTATTCGTGAACTTCAGCCCGAAGCTGTCATCTCGGTATGTGGCCCGGATGTGCGCTGGTGTGGCAATGAAGCGGGGCATACACGGGATTCGGAATGGAGCGTTGTACCAGCGCATATGCAGGATAATGAGAAGATTCAGGAGCAATCGCAGCAGGTGGATGATGGTGAGTTTGCCACAAGGATTAATACGCAGGACAGTGATTTGGGAAGCCGAGAGGTCATTCGTTCCCAAGGTGAGCAACTGATCTGGTATCCTGCCGAGGTGAATACCTCGATTCGCCCGGGATGGTTCTATCATGCCAGTGAAGATGATCAGGTCAAAACATTGGAAGAACTGCTCGCCGTCTATTATGGCGCAGTGGGGGGCAACGCCACCTTTTTACTCAATCTGCCACCTGATACGCGTGGTCTCATTCACGAAACGGATGTCGAGCGACTACAGGAATTGGGAGATTCGCTGCGCACCATTTTTCAGGAAAATTTCGCCTTGCAGGCGATGGTAAAAGCATCAGAGACGATGGATGAACAACATGCTGTATCGGAGGTGCTGACGGAACGACGGGATACGTATTGGTGTCCCCATGAAGGAACCGAGCAGGCTTGGATCGAGCTGGATTTGCAGGAAGAAAGATCATTTGACCGGGTGGTGCTGATGGAAGATATCCAGACAGGCCAACGGATTGAGCGTTTTACACTGGAGTCACAGAGGGCAGATGGTGAATGGGAACAGTTCTATAGCGGGACGGTGGTGGGGTATAAGCGGATATGCTGTTTCCCACAGGTCACATCGAAAAGGATGCGATTAACCATTCATGAATCCAGATGGTATCCTACGTTGTCCGGGTTAGGCATATATCTGAGCGAGCGGGGAGGGATGTAACATGGCGGTGCTGACGTATAAAGGTTCACAGTTTCTGTATGACGGCGATCCTATTCGGATTCTGTCGGGTGCCATCCATTATTTCAGAGTGGTCCCCGACTATTGGGAGGATCGGCTACTCAAGCTGAAAGCCTGCGGTTTCAATACGGTGGAGACGTATGTGCCGTGGAATGTTCATGAGCCGCAGCCGGGGCAGTATTATTTTGAGGGCATGGCTGATCTGGAACGTTTTATTCGCACTGCGGGAGATGTGGGTCTGCATGTGATTGTTCGCCCAAGTCCTTATATATGTGCGGAGTGGGAGTTTGGCGGATTACCTGCCTGGCTGCTCGCTGATGATGAAATCCGTCTGAGGTGTAGTGATGCAAAATTTCTGGCGAATGTGGATCGTTATTATGATGTGCTTTTGCCCAAATTGAAACCTCTTCTTAGCACCCAAGGCGGACCGATCATTGCGATGCAGATTGAGAATGAGTACGGCAGCTTTGGTAATGACGCGAGTTATCTGCAATATTTACGTGATGGCATGGTGGAGCTCGGTATGGATGTGTTGTTATTTACCTCGGACGGGCCGACAGATCACATGCTGCAAGCGGGATCAGTGGCGGGGCATCTGGCTACAGTCAATTTTGGATCAGGAACGGAGGGAGCGTTCACCAAGCTGCGTGAATATCAGGCAGAAGAACCTTTGATGTGCATGGAGTACTGGAATGGCTGGTTCGACCACTGGGGAGAGCCGCATCATACCCGAGAAGCCGCGGATGTGGCTGGTGTATTTGAGGAGATGCTTCGAGCAGGAGCCTCAGTCAACTTTTATATGTTCCACGGTGGAACAAATTTCGGATTTTACAACGGGGCGAACTGTCAGCAGAAGGATCAATACGAACCCACGATTACAAGTTACGACTATGATTCACTGCTCAGTGAATCCGGGGAGCCGACAGCAAAATTTCATGCGGTGAGGGACCTTATTGCTCGGTATAGCGACAACGGTCTGGGTGAGCTTGTGCTGCCAAAATCGAAGGGGACTACCGGCTATGGGCGGGTGGAGTTGAGCCAGCAGGCGTCATTACTGGCGCAATTGGACCGGATATCAGTCCCGGTACAGCGTACGAATCCGGAACCGATGGAGAAGCTGGGTCAGGATTATGGCTTTATTTGTTATCAAACCCGGATATCCGGGCCTAGGGAGCGACAGGAACTGGTGGTTCAGGAGGTGCGTGACCGTGCGCTTGTGTTTGTTGATGGGCAATTTCAAGGCGTTCTGGAAAGCGGAAATACAGCATTGTCTGTATCCTTTGAAGTGCCGCCAGAGGGCGCAGAACTATTGATCCTTGTTGAAAATATGGGGCGAATCAACTATGGTCCATACCTTAGAGATCCGAAGGGCATTACGGAGGGTGTGCGACATGGCTTTCAATTTTTATATGATTGGACGATTTATTGTCTACCATTAACGGATCTGTCGGGTTTACAATTCAGCGATGCGATTAGCGAAGCACAGGGGCCAGCCTTTTATCGGGGCAATCTTCAGATCACGGATGTAAGAGATACTTTTCTACGTCTGGATAGCTGGACCAAGGGGGTTGCATTTGTAAACGGATTCAATCTGGGTCGCTACTGGAATAAAGGACCGCAAAAAACGTTGTATGTACCTGCCCCGCTTCTTCGCGAGGGTGAGAATGAAATTGTGATATTCGAGCTTCATCAGACGACTGATCTGGCCGTAACGTTCGTGGATACACCGGATTTGGGCTAGGAAAAGGAAAATAGGTGAGCCAAACGATTATTGAGAATTGTCGTGTCCGCCGGAAAAAGGTATACGTTGGGTATGGACATCGGCTAGAGGAGAGGATGAGGAAAAATGAAAGTTGGACTCAGCACCTACAGTCTGCAACAAGCATTGGATCGTAAAGAATTAACCGTACCAGATGCCATTCGTTGGATCGCCGATCAGGGTGGGGAACATGTGGAGATTGTGCCGATGGGATTCAGTCTGATCGATAACCCCGAGTTGATTAATGAGATCAAAGCTGTGGCAAAAGAGGTAGGAATCGATATTTCCAATTATGCCATCGGTGCAAACTTTGCTGTACAGGAGGACGCCGAAGCGTTGGAGCAAGAGATCCAGAATGTGATGCGACATGTGGATGTGGTTGCTGCATTGGGTGTGAAACTGATGCGTCATGACGTGGCTTTCCGCCCTGCACCAGAGGGAACCGTAACACAGTTCGAGATTGACCTGCCGGTACTGGTGAAGGCTTGTCAGCGGATAGCCGATTATGCAGCGGGTTTTGGGATCACAACAAGCGTGGAGAACCATGGGTACTATGTGCAGTCGAGTGAGCGAATTCAGCGTTTGTTACACGAAACGGCGCGGAGTAACTTCAAAACCACGCTGGATGTCGGCAATTTCCTCTGTGTGGACGAAGACCCGGTGAGTGCCGTAAAAAATAACATTCCGTACGCGTCGATCGTGCACGCCAAAGACTTCTACTGGAGACCTTCCTACCGTAACCCCGGTGAAGGCTGGTTCCAAACCTCGCATGGCAATTACCTGCGCGGTGCCATTGTGGGCCAAGGCGATATCGACATGCCTGAGGTGTTCCGTGTGTTGAAACAATCCGGATATGACGGATATATCTCGGTTGAATTTGAAGGCATGGAGGATTGCAAAACCGCCTCACGCATTGCGATGGATAACGTCCGCCGCCTATGGGAAGAGGCATAGGGCTGAGTACTTGTTTGACATGAAATATGACTTGTTACGTATGAATATAACGGAAAGTTAGTTCAGTCAGGAAAAGTAGTGGAGGGGGCGAAATCGATTCTGAAGAAACGAAGTTAAAAGCTTTCTGTAAGAAAGCTACTTCGTAAGCATTAACTCGCCTTTATCACCGGATTTCCCCTTTGCAAAAAGGGGATTGAAGAAATCTGGGGATAAGAGCGATCGGAAGAACGATTCGCAACCGGAACGTCTACCCGCTGGACGTCAATTATTTTATTATGGAGGAATCAGCACTATGTCCAAATTGAAAGTCGCCGTCATCGGTGCCGGATCCATATCCGATTGTCATTTGCAAGCCTACGCCAGTAATCCCGACGTTGAAATATACGCCATCTGTGACCTTAATGAAGCACGTGCCAAAGAAGTGGCGAAGCAATATAATGCACCTCATGTGTTTACCGATTATAAGGAACTGCTCGCATTGCCCGAGATTCATTCCGTCAGCATCTGTACATGGAATGACTCCCATGCGGAGATTAGCATTGCTGCTCTGGACGCGGGTAAAAACGTGCTGTGTGAGAAACCGCTCTGCCAAACGGTGGAGGATGCCCTTGAGGTAGAGAAGGCTGTTCATCGTAGCGGAAAGCTGCTGCAAGTCGGTTTTGTTCGCCGCTATAGCGACAATGCACAGATTCTGAAGAAGTTTATCGACGAGGGTGAACTGGGCGAGATCTATTATGCCAAAGCCTCCAGTCTGCGTCGTCTGGGCAATCCGGGTGGCTGGTTCTCGGATATCAACCGCTCCGGCGGAGGCCCGCTGATCGATATCGGGGTGCATGTAATCGACATTTGCTGGTATCTGATGGGCAGACCGAAAGTGAAATCCGTCTCCGCTAACGTGTCTAACCGATTGGGGAACCGCTCGAACATTAACAATCTCTCGTTCTACAAAGCAGCGGATTATGACGCGCAGCAGAACACCGTTGAGGACATGGCGAATGCACTGATTCGTTTCGAGAACGGTGCGAGCCTACTCGTGGACGTCAGTTTCACGCTCCATGCCAAAGCGGATGAGACTTCGGTCAAACTATATGGCGACAAAGGCGGTGCCGAGCTGGAGCCGGAAATTTCGATCATTGGCGAGAAATTCAACACCATTTTGAACATGACTCCACAGGTAGATTTCAAATCATTCGACTTTATGGGCTCGTTCCGTAATGAAATTAACCATTTTATCGATAGTACACAGGGGCGTAAAGAAACACTTAGCCCCGTCGAAGACGGCGTCGAAGTGATGAAAATGCTCTGTGCCATCTACGAATCAGCCCGACAAGGCCGCGAAATCACGCTGTAAAGGTAGGATTGTATTGCGTTGATACTCTAGTTGATACTTTACTACTCCGTTTCATTGAAAGTTATGAGCACTTCGCTCCCTTTCAATGAAAAGATCCACTCCGCGCGAAGGATTCGGAATCGCTCTCTCCGCTCGCGGTCGGAGCAGAGCAGGTGGCGGGCTCTAACGAATCTGAAGCGCCTTATTCAAGGATTTGGAGCGCTAGCAGAAATCTAAGGAACCTGACACACGCTATATCGGAATAAACAGCAGTTTACAGCGATTTTATCAGCTAATTTCGGGAAATAACGTGTCTGA
>NZ_JAPDOE010000012.1 GCF_026013365.1 Paenibacillus sp. LS1 | reverse complement strand
TCCGATTCGTTAGCACTGCGCTCAAACCTAACTCATCCCGTACACACCATACGTTCCACACATTACCACCTAAGTTACTATTGCTTCGTATGCGCCTAGCCTCTTCACTAAATTCGTCTACAATTCCGCAGATGCCTGCTTCAGCAGTCCCGCCAGCCACTCATAGTCCGGCGTATCTTTTTCCTTGAGCTTGATCGTTTTACGCTCTTCCGGGCCTTCGAATATTCCATCGGGTAGATCAAGTCCGGTTGCATGGAAGATGGTGAAGGATACGGCCTGTTTGGATGGCGAGATGACCGCAGCGTACTTTCCGTTTTTCAAAAAATGAGGTTTCTTGTATTGCACGCGTTCCTGTACGTCAGGGATGGTATCATGCACTAACTGGCGCAGTTGTCCAGCGACTTCTACTTGCCAGGGAATCTGAATCTGTTCAATAAACTCAGTGACTTCTGCATTCTTGGTCATCGTTGTTCACCCTCCGTATGGATCTGATTGTGTGTTTCCCATTCTTGTTTTAGGATTCCCATCATTAAGCGGTCGTAACGCTTACCATCACGATATACAGCTGAGCGCGCCCTACCTTCCAACTGAAAACCCACCTTCTCATAGGAACGGATTGCTTTGGCATTGTAGGCGATGACATCGAGGCCAACCCGGTCCAGATTCATCTCATGGAACGCATATCGTAAAATAAGATTCAACGCTTCCGTACCATATCCCTTGTTGCGATGTTGGGCAAGTCCGATGCCAATGGCAAGCTGTCCGCAGCGGTTGTTCCATTCAATGCTATGAATGACGACAAAACCGATCAGCGTATCCTCTTCATGCGTGCGCAGTCTGAAGTACACTTCCTTATTCTTCGTTTCTCCCTCATCCTCCAACTGTTTCTCCGAATAGGGAATGGCAATGTCGGTATCTACATTCCGAAGGTACTCCGGGTCTTCGTTCCATTGCAGCATCGTCTGCACGTCTTCAGGACGTGGTGGCGTCATCTTTAATCGTTTGCTATAAAACAGGTTGTCCGTTGTTAGTGTCATAGGGGTCTCCTTTAAAATAAGTTAAGCTTGCTTCACCTTAGTTCCACGTTTAACTCTATGTATATTTCGCAATAGACCTCGCCCCTTTGGCATATGATAGCCTCATCATAATGGAAATTACAGGTGAATCACAATAGGTTATTTCAGTGGATATAAACAGCCTCTTGTCACAAAACCTGACACAGTAGTAATATGAAATAATCGATATACAATCAATGACAGATACAATAAAAATGTCAGCAGGAGTGATACGTTTTGGAGATCAAAGTGGATGATTTGAGTGGAATACAAGTTAAGGCATTAATTGCAGAGCACTTGCAAGGGATGGCAGCGGATTCACCTCCAGAGAGTATTCATGCGTTGAATCTGGATGGACTCAAGAAGCCCGAAATTACTTTCTGGTGTGCATGGGAAGGGGACGACTTGCTCGGTTGCGGGGCTATCAAAGAACTTAATTCGGAACATGCCGAATTGAAATCAATGCGCACGGCTTCGGCTCACTTGAGAAAAGGCGTAGCAAGAAAAATTTTGGCTCATATTATGGACGTTGCTGTAGAACGCGGTTATAAGCGAGTCAGTCTGGAGACGGGCTCAATGGACTCATTTATTCCGGCACGGAAGTTGTATGAAGATTTCGGATTCGAATATTGCGAACCATTCGCAGATTATATATTGGACCCGAATAGCGCATTTATGACGAAAACAATTTAAATTGATCCATATGAGAAACCAGTATTCTGTTTTTTTTACAGGACGCTGGTTTTTTAATTTTGCAACATATCATACATATTGAAATTTGGAAAAAGAGTACAATAAACTCAAAGACACAACATGGACCATGCTATGAAAAGGGTGGAGGTAGTCGTGCATGATTTACTGGTGGTTTGATCATATGAATCCGCTGTTTGCCGTCTTAATATTATGTCCCATCATTGCTGTGGTGCTTGGAATAGGCAGTTATTTCGCTAAGTGGATTAGACTTTGGGGAACGCTGATTCTATCTTTTATGCTGCCGTTGTTGTATATCGCGAGTGATCTTTCAACATTGGGGAGTAACATAGGCGCTTGGTTTATCTATGGCGCAGCGTACAGTGTGCTCACCTGGATTGTATACAGATTGCTCCGTGCCATTGTGGGGTATAAAACATAGGTTGTGTCCCTATACGTTTGGGATGAATTGGCCATAAGGAACTTCTGGGCTGATTGATGGACAATAGGGTATACTGGACATTATGTCTATGAAACAAGACAGCATTACAGACGTTTTTTACATCAGGAGGACTTGAATTGGCTCAGACAGAAGGAACACTACAGAAGAAGCTTAAACCAAGACACATCAGTTTTATGGCTATGGGTGGTGTCATAGGGACCGGAATTTTCAAAGGCAGTGCAGAGACGATTGGACTCGCTGGTCCGGGCGTGATCGTCACGTACATTTTTGCCGGATTATTGCTGCTGGTCGTTATGGCCGCGATGGCGGAAATGGCTACGGTGTACAAGAACAAAAATATGAAAGACTTCGTGCAGGAAGCATTCGGTAGCAGAGTTTCCTTTGTTATGGGATGGATGTACTGCTTTCTATGGTTATCGGTGTGTGTCATTGAGGTGATTGCCGCCGGGAGCTTTTTGCAGTATTGGTTCAGTGAAGTACCGCTGTGGATGCTGAGTCTGGCTTGTGCGGCGTTCATTATACTGGTTAATCTGCTCAGTGTGGGTGTGTTCGGGGAATTTGAGTTTTGGCTAGCTGGGATCAAAATTGCCATGATCATTATTTTTATCTTCCTGGGCGCAGGATTGATCTTTGGCATTATTCCAAGTGATAACACCCCTTATCTACAAAATTACACGCAAGCAGGTGGGTTCTTCCCGAACGGATGGTCTTCGATCTTCTCGGCACTGCTTGTGGTCATGTTCTCCTATGGGGGATCGGAGTTGATTGGTCTGACCCTGACCGAGACGGAAAATGCAGAAAAGGTTATGCCTAAGATTGTGGGCAATTTCATGCTCAGAATTATTCTGTTCTTCACCTTGCCGATTCTCATCATCTGTGGACTCATCCCCTGGAATGAGATCGGGCCGGAGAGCAGTCCGTTTGTACAGGTACTCGCATCTACGGGACTGCCGGGAGCGGCACACATTATGAACTTTATTTTGGTGACGGCGGTTCTATCTGCTGCGAATTCAGGGATCTACGGTGCATCCCGGATGATGCACTCCATGGCAGTGGGCGGGGAAGCTCCAAAGGCATTGTCACAGACAAATCGCAACGGCAGCCCAGTTAACACACTTCTGGTGTGCTCGGTCGTCCTGCTTGGAGGTTCCTTGCTTGGCCTGTTCGCGCAGGATCAACTGTTCCGCGTATTGCTCGCAGTGCCTGGGTTTGTGGTAATTCTTGTGTGGATCTGTATTGCCTCATCGCAGTTGAAACTGCGGAAGAAATATCCGGTGCAACCGACCTTCAAAGTTTGGGGATTCCCTTACATTACCGGAGTCGTTGTATTATGTCTTAGTGTGATTGCGGTGATGTTTGTATTCGATGAAGGTAATCGGTTCAGTATTAGTATCTGTCTTGCCGTACTCGCGTTGCTGATGATCTGGTCCCTGATTCGATTCAGGAAGACAAATGGACGAACAGTTTAGTATTGTGACATTCACATGTAAAACACCACAACATCTCGGCGCTCGCGTCGGGGTGTTTTTTTCTATCATTTTTTCGCTGCAAGGAACGTAAACAAATCCTAAGAAATTAAGCCTAAATGCAACTCTAATGAACAAAGCTACCACAGCCATGATAGCGTTTTTATGTAAACCCAATATTTTCTTGCCTAAATCGACATATTCGTTTACTATT
Organism: Paenibacillus sp. LS1; assembly: GCF_026013365.1. Taxonomy (GTDB): domain Bacteria; phylum Bacillota; class Bacilli; order Paenibacillales; family Paenibacillaceae; genus Paenibacillus. The sequence continues at coordinate 161,441 of NZ_JAPDOE010000012.1, read as the reverse complement.
TTCCCATACTTAGTGCTTCAAGCATGCGTTTTTTGGGTAACGCCTAGTCAAAAAGGCTTGGGTTCACGGGAGAGGAAGAGGAGCGGATGATCGGTTTTTTTAGAAAACGTTTGGTTGTACGCATTGTTGCAGTAGTTACACTGGTCATTACGATTATCGCCGTTGGAAGCATGCTGTTACAGGTGGCCAATATGAAGCTAGCTGCGCAGGAGGCCATTTCGAGTTACAATATCCAGATTGCTCAGAGTTATGTGAATCAGCTGGATACCGCATCTTATGTCGAGTTTGCCAAGGACCCCAAGGAGAATGACGAATTCTTGAAGATTCGTGATGAACTGGATGACTTTCGCGTAAGTATTGGTGCAATGTATGTGTATTTCGTCAAAATAGATGACAAAGGTACGCCACTTATTATGGTGGACGGCATGAAGGATGCAGATAAAGCCTCACCGATTAATGAAGTAACGGATGTGCCACAGGATGCTATTCAGAAGCTGTTGCAGGGGCAAACAGCCAGTTCTTCGATTATTAACAATGAGGAGTACGGCGACTATATTTCCTCTTACGCTCCGATGCTGGATAGTAATGGGGCTGTAACAGGTGTGATTGGTATTGATACGGCGGTATCGGTGATCGGAAGTATTGAGTCAGATATAATGAAATCGAGTATTCCCTTCTATGCCTTATTGTTACTAATTACACTTATAGGCATTGCTGTTGTCATGTGGTTTATCGTAAGGGGACTGCGACCACTTCAACCGCTGAAGGCGAGTGTGGAAAAAATGGCACAGGGTGAGCTTGCAGAAGCGAATCAAATTTTGACGTCGTATCGTTTGCGGAGCGAAGATGAGATTGGAACCACATACCAAGCGATGATACATATGTCCGGAAACTTGAATAAAATTGTAAGTAACATGGTTGAAGGGGTAGCAGTAACCACAGATATTTTATCGGAATCAACCAAGGAATTTAATCGCAGTACCGAAGAGATGCTTGAGATGAGCAAGACGGTTGATCAGTCTGTCGAACAGATTAGACAGGGTGCACATACGCAGAAGCAGGGTGCGAGCGATAGCGCGCATGCGATGGAAGAGATCGCAAAAGGCATAACGGATATATCCGAATCCTCGATGGTGGTATCGGATGCGGCAACAAGTGCGCTTGCTACGGCGGAGTCGGGTAAACAGAGCATGTCACTGATGAAAACACAGATGGAGAGCATCTCGAATGTCTCAGGTGAAGTTGTAGTGATGGTTCAGGTGCTGAACAACTACTCCGAGGAAATAGGTGGTGCGCTACACACGGTTCGTGATTTTGCGAGTCAGACGAAGCTGCTTGCGCTTAATGCATCCATTGAGGCAGCGCATGCAGGAAAACATGGCAAAGGTTTTGCCGTTGTGGCGGACGAAGTTCGGAAGCTTGCTGAGGCCTCAAGCACATCCATGGAACTGATCTCGAATCTGCTGCTTCGCATTCAACAAGAATCACAGCAGATCGGCTCACGGATGGGCGTTACCGCAACGGAGATTGGGCAAGGTGTTACGATTACCGCAGACGCCGAACAAGCATTTGCCCATGTGGTTGATGCGTTCCAACTGGTGACCCGTCGCATTCAGGAAGTTTCCGCGGCGGCAGAGGAAATCTCGGCAGGATCGGAAGAGGCCGCAGCCTCGGTCAATACGATCTCCCAGATTTCAGCCGGGGTGTCAGATCATTCGGATGAAATCTATCGCTTGATGCGTGAACAATCGTCCATGTTCAACAGGGTAGCGCAGACCTCCACGATGCTGGAGCAGCAGACCAACGAGATGAGCGAAGCCGTGCGAAAAGTGAAAGTATAACTTGAGTAAAATGTAGTAATAGTAAAGCAAGCGATAGTTAGAAAAGAGTCTGGTTTGTTGCGTAACCAGTGTAACCATACAAAGCAAAAAAAGTGTTCCGCTCTTAGAGGAGTTGGTGTTCATCCCAAACTTCCTTCAAAGGGTGGAGCACTTTTTTTGTGCGTTCATACCATTAAATGATCCAGCTCAATTGCCTGTCTGAAGCGTCGGGCAAATCGTTCTGCGGCAACGGCGCACTCCTTGGATTCTGTCTGCACGAAGCCGATTTGCATTTTCGGTTGATCAATTCCAGCGATCTCAACCATCTTCACCAGACTTTCTTTCCATAATTGATTTTGGTGAAAGGAAAAGTCATGACCAATCGTGGCGGCAATATCGTTTCTTAATACCATATTGATGGCTTCTGAATTATTTGTTTTGAACAGAATGGACAGAGGTCCGTGATCATAGGTGAATTCCTGGATAAAGTCTTCGATGAAACCGTCTCGATAGAGTGCCAGCTTGTGTTCTTTTAATTGATTCGGTGTAACACGGCTGTACTTGGCAAGTTCAGACAGGTGATGCGTACCGACGACCAGCTTGCCCGAGTACATGGGACTGAAGTGAAGTCCATCGAATTCCCGCAATTGTTTGGCATAGATCGCGATAAAGCCCAGATGGGTTTTGTTGTTGCGAATATCCTCGATAATTTCCATGGACCCTTTCTCTTCAATGGAGATGTTGAGTTGGGGGTGCTCATGCTTCATATCCGCAGCAGATTGAACAAGATAGGGCATGACACTTGGAAAAGTAGCCACATGAAGCTCTCCCGTAAGAGAGGAGGCTTCTGCGTTCAGGGATTTCAATTCATCAATCCGCTGTAAAATGTCCAGTGCCTTGGCAATGAATTGTTTGCCTTCGGGCGTGGGATGAGTTCCCTGCCGCGAGCGTTCAAACAGGATCAAGCCCAGTTCTTTCTCCAAACGGTGAACCGATTGGCTAATTGCCGATTGTGTGACATGTAGATGCTCCGAGGCGGCGGAGAATGATTGCGTCTTCGCAATTTCAACGACATATTCGAGCTGTTCCAGATTCATGATTTCATCTCCGTTTAGCATTAATATAACTAATGTTAACATTAGTATCTATAAATATGAATAATACATGAACAGAGATATAATATATAGACAATCATATAAAGGGGATGAGCTTCATGAAAGCAGCAGTATGGTACGCCCATAAAGACGTTCGTGTAGAAGAGCGGGAGGTTCCGGTCGCTCAAGCGGGTCAGGTCAAAATCAAAGTGGAATATGCGGGTATCTGCGGCAGTGACTTGCATGCTTATCATCATGGTGTGGGGATTCAAGAAGGCGAGAATCATCCGCTCTCAGGACAAAAAGCACCGTTGACGCTGGGTCATGAATTTGCAGGAACCGTGAGTGAATTGGGGAGTGATGTAAGCGGTATCAGTGTAGGTGACCGTGTTGTGGTGGAGCCGTTGTACCATTGTGGAAAATGTGAGTACTGTATCCAGGGTCGTTACAACCAATGTACTCAATTTGGATTCGTTGGACTGAATGGTGATGGTGGCTTTGCAGAGTATGTTGTTGTTGAAGCATACATGGTTCATCCCATACCGGATAACGTATCTTTCGAAGAAGGAGCGCTCGTAGAGCCTACAGCAGTAGCCTTTCACGCGGTTCGTCACAGCAAGCTGAAAGTGGGGAACAAGGTAGCGGTATACGGAGCAGGTCCAATTGGACTATTGACCATACTGTCTGCCAAAGCGGCAGGAGCTTCTGAAATCTATGCAGTTGATGTATTTGAGGAACGTCTCGATCTGGCAGCCAAGCTGGGAGCCATTCCAGTGAACAGTGCCAAAGTCAATGCAACCGAAGTGATTTTGCAACAATCGGGTGGCATCGATGTGGCCTATGAAGCAGCTGGTGTGCAGCCAACGATGGACAGCGCTATTGCGGTTGTCAAAAAAGGTGGAGAAGTCGTTGTCATCGCAGCGATTCCGAATCCGCTTCAAGTGAACTTCTTCGATCTTCTGGTCAAAGAAGCGAATCTGACAGCAACCCTGGCATATCGTCACATTTTCCCAGAAGTAATCTCATTGATTGCGGAAGGATCTCTCGATGTGAAACAGGTCATCACCAAGAAAATCAAACTGGACGATATCGTACAGGAAGGACTTGAGCTGTTGATGAGCGACAAGAGCCATGCGAAGATTTTGGTCGAAATTGGCGGGTAAAAAATCAATAGCGAAGTATCATTTCAAATGCTGATTGATCATTTATCATAGTAAAAAAGACCGTTCATCATGATGAACGGTCTTTTTTACGTTTCATTCTCAGCTCGCTGACCGTGGGTTACTGTTACCCTCCACTAGGAATCATAACGGTAACAGATCGCCTTGCCCCCGCTACTTACGGAGCTGAATTCCTCATCCTCTGTAAATCCAAAACGCTCATACAAACGGATGGCGTTGACCATCTGACCACCCGTATATAAATACACCGTATTTTTGCCCATCTCTTTGGCAGATTCCACGCATTGCTGGAGCAATTCTCTGGCGATCCCGTGGCCTCTCCATTTTGGATCGACACCCAACAAGCGAATAAACGGATAATCGATCGGCAATTCAAAGTTTGGATATGCCTTGTGCGCTGTTTCGAATAATTGAACTGTACCGACAATCTGATCATCAATCTTGGCGATCCATAATTGTGTCAGGTACGGATTAACCACAGACTCTCGAATGTCTTTTAGGTAGGCCTCCCAGCGTTCATTTTGTTCAAATGTCTCTCGATACTCGGCGTAACTTGCAACAAGAATATCTACAATCTCTGGATGGTCTGTTTCTGTGGCAGGATGAATCGTAACAGCAGCCGTTGTCATCTTTTATTTCCTCTTCTCTTATAGGTTAAGTGTGAAATAGAGTTTTCTTGCATTTTACCATAACGAATTCAATTCGATTCATTCAAATTTTCTATAGTTAACTCAGTCATTTCTATAGATCAAAGCACATTAGCGATTGAGCTGTGTGGAATACAGATGATTGCGATATTCGGTTGGCGTATTGCCTTCGTATTGCTTGAACATGCGCAGGAACAGCTTGTAGTCGGTGAAGCCGCACTGTCCGGCAATTTCTTTTACACTGGCATTGGTGTTCAGCAACAACTGTTTCGCCCGGCGAATTCGTTCTGTGAGGATATAGGTTTTGAGTCCGGTACCTTTCTCACGTTTCACCATTTTGGAGATATAGTCTTTGTTAAAATTAAAATTTTCTGCAATCTGACTCACCGTGATGTTTGTATGCAGATGAATATCGACCCACTTGCAGATATGGTCCACAATCGCATTATGCGGGCGATAATCCGTCTCTATATTGCGCTCCAGCTCCTTGAACAATAGCAACAAAGCAGCGTCGGCTTCCTCTGGTGAGAAGGATGACACGTGCAGCAACTGCTTGAATAACTGATTGGCCATGGAAGGCACCTGAATGGTGGCATGTGTCCTAAAGCGACTGAATTCTGCCTGCACGGCATCATAGTGAACCCAGTAAAAGCTGACGGGGGCGTCACTAATCCGGTAGCCATAGTGGGTGTGACCAGCACGCAGAAACAACAAATCGTTGGCACGAACCACATATTGTTCCTCGTCTTCCGCGATGTACATCTCACCTTCCAGCATCAAAATAATCTCGTGAACAGGCATGCTGCGTCTCATGTGGCTCCAGTTGCCTGCGGATATGAACTTGCCGCACAGGTAATGTTCCAGTGGCTTTTGCATAGGACGGATTTATCCACCTTTTCTTGGATTATGAGTCTGATGTAATTGTATTTTATTTGATAATATGAGGATATTCAAGCTTTAAAATGGATTGATGAGTATTAGTCATGTAGCTAATAAAACGGATTTTACCCCTCAAGAATGAATGGATATCTATATAAGTTGAACTAATCATTTACATGATAACGGAGAGGACAGAAAAAACCTGAAAAAGCGGAGCGTTCGCCTTTATCCCCGGATTTTCCCCTTCGGAAAAGGATTCAAAAAATCTGGGGATAACAGCGATTGGAAGGTTATTCTGTCATCGTAGTGTCAGTGTAAATAATCTTTAGTTCAACTTATATATTACATCCCGAGAAGGAGTGAGTGTAATGATTGATACGAAAAAAGGATTTCTGGGACCGGAGCATGTAGATTTGCTAAATGGTGTGTTCCAAACATCACAAGAGGTTGGAGAACGGTATCTGTTGTCGCTGGATATCGATCGATTTCTGGCTCCGTGCTTCGAAGCTCATGGTTTACCTGTCAAAAAGGAACGTTATGCCGGGTGGGAGGCACGCACCATCAGCGGGCACTCCCTCGGACATTATCTGTCTGCCCTGGCCGTAACGTATCAGGCCACCTGGAATATTACGTTAAAAGAAACGCTGGATTATGCTGTCACCGAACTGGCGAGAATCCAACAGACCACGGGAAGTGGGTATATCGGCGGTTTGTCCGAAGAAGCGTTCCACATCGCATTCCGCGCCCAATATATCGGTGGATTCAACATCGGTGAATACTGGGTTCCCTGGTACAGTGTGCACAAAATCTATCGTGGCTTGATTGACGCCTATAAACTGACTGGCAACGGACAGGCGCTTGAGGTGGTTACTCGATTTGCAGACTGGGCGGTAGAAGGTTTGCTTCCGATGACAAAAGAACAGATGCAGACGATGCTTCAAAGTGAACATGGGGGCATGAATGAAGTATTTGCACATTTGTATGGGATCACGGGCAAAGCCCTATATCTTGAGATCGCTAACAAGTTCACCCATCAATTGATCCTGAGACCCTTGGAGCACAAGCAGGACGATCTTCAAGGCAAACACGCCAATACGCAGATTCCCAAAGTGATCGGTGCAGCCGAAATCTACAATCAGGACCATACCCATGAGAGTTATCGGACAGCGGCAGAGTTTTTCTGGAACACCACGGTGCATCATCGTTCCTACGTATTTGGTGCGACGAGTATTTCGGAGCATTACGAAGCGAAGGGCATGGAGAGTCTTGGCATCAAAACAGGAGAGAGCTGTTGCACCCACAACATGTTACATCTAACGAAGCAACTCTTCGCCTGGAATCCCGATAGCGCCTATATGGACTATTATGAAAACGCCATCTATAATCACATCCTCGGCACGCAGGACCCGGATACGGGGAACAAGACGTATTTTGCGTCAACGCTGCAAGGCCACTACAAAATCTACGGTACTCACGACACCGCCTGGTGGTGCTGCACAGGATCAGGCATGGAGAACCCGGGCAAATATGCCGAGGCCATCTATTTCGAGGATGAACAGGACCTGTACGTCAACCTGTATATCGCTTCCCAATTGGATTGGACGTCTCAGGGAATATCCCTGAAGCTTGAAACTGACTTTCCTTATTCGGAAAAGGTGACCCTGACGATCACCGGAGGCAACGCCTCGGCTCATCTAAGATTACGTGTGCCCTCATGGCTGCAACAGCCAATGACGGCAACAGTTAACGGGGATACGGAACATCCGTATACACGGATGGAACCCGGCTATCTTTCCATCGACCGCACATGGACAGCGGGCGATGTCATCACAATCACACTGCCGATGTCACTCCGCCAGTACACCTCCAGAGATGATGCCCATAAGGTGGCATTCTTGTACGGGCCAATCGTACTTGCCGGTGCTCTAGGGAGCGAGGGGCTTCCCGAGGATACGATTGTGGACGAAACAGCGCTGAATCCCAAGACAGCACCTGTACCTGTGATCTGGACGGAGCAGGAGGATGTACGAGAGTGGATCAAGGTTGTGGATGCAGATACGTTAACATTTGAACTTAGCAAAGATGTCACTTCCACCGGCGAAGCCGTGAAGCTGATTCCGTTCTATGATGTGCATCATGAGTTCTATACGGTGTATTGGCCGTTTAACGACGAAGGTGATGCGTTGGAGAAAGAGTTGAACGATATCACGATCGATAGGGTTCAAGCGGATGGTCAGCAGGATGAGATTGGACATCAACTAGATAGCAATTGCCGTGGGGAGCATCATAATGGTTCTACCACGGATGGCCGTAACAAGCTGCATATGTGGCGAGAGGCTTTTGGCGTCCGTGGAGCTTACTTCAGTTATCAGCTGGCAGTGGATCGAGCCGCAGCCAATTACCTATGCGTGGCCTATTGGGGCGGAGATCATTCCCCGTTTGAACGGGAAGGCACATTATACGACAGACAATTCAGCATTACCGTGGATGGAACCGTCATCGGAGAGCAGCGAATTCATATGAACAAAATCGGCGAAGTGTTCTATGTGATCTATGATATTCCTGAGATTGCTACATCAGGAAAAGACAGCATAACTGTGTCGTTTCAGGCGAAGGGCGACAATGGTTGTGCCGGAAAAGTGGTAGAGGTACGCACCACGCGAAGCAAACCGGAATCCATCTTTTCGTAATAAGGGGCATGATATGAAAAGGCCCAAACACAATGTTATAATGAAAATAATTATTGATTAGGGCGTGTCTGAAAACTCCGAAGGAAGCAGATTTTGAGACACGTCCTAGGTAAAAGAGGAGGTTAGAAGTGTGGCAAAGCCCGATAATAAAGGTACTTATAACTTTCAGGATTGGTTAACTTGGGAGGGCGCTTGGGAATTGATTAACGGCAAAGCTTTTAATATGTCTCCAGCACCCACTTCATTGCACCAGTTTATTGTGGGTGAGCTACACTTCTCCTTGCGGACTTTTTTTCAGAATCGAAAATGTTTCGTGTTTGTTGCCCCATTCGACGTATATTTTAGCGAAAATGAACAATACGACGTACCAGATCAAATTGTACAACCTGATCTATCGGTGGTGTGCTCCAAAGACCAGATATCTAAAAGTGGCTGCCACGGTGCACCTTCTTTAATTATCGAGGTGTTATCTCCTTCGACTGCATTAAAGGATTTTAACGAAAAATTTAACTTGTATCAGAAATATGGTGTGAACGAATACTGGATTGTTGACCCCGGCAATCAAACCGTCCATGTGTACACGCTGGAAGATGGCAGTTACCAGACCCGTCATCTATATACAGAGCAGCAAATGATTCAATCGGTTATATATCCCGAACTGGTAATCCCGATGGATTCGCTGTTCAAGTTCAGGTAGTGCGAAGCGTCAACCTGTCTGCTACAGAGGGGGAAATATGCCGGCCATTTTTTATTCTAACGAACCACATACACCTTATATAGGGAATTTAGGTGAGTTGGGAAATGTAACGAATCTCAGCGACGCTATTTCATTCGAAATAGGCGATAAACAACGTTTTTACACCTAATACGCGAACATAACGTGTCTCAGGTTCGTTACATTTTCAGATGAGCTGAAATACACCAAATAGCGTCACCTCAGTTCGTTAGCCGTAGAATACACTATTGTGGAAATTACTGCGCAGCGTAGAAGATGCACCTTTTTGTATCGTTGGGCATCGGCTCACCGGATCACTGGAGCAGCAAAATTATCAATAAGAATATCAAAAATGATGAACCAACGTATAAAGGACGAAACCGGATGATCTCCGATTCGTTCTTTTTGTTTTGCTCCTTTTTCAGACAAGTCTTATATAAAAAATGACACGCATAGCTATTTTCCACGTATTACCTGATAACATTTCTTCTCCACAATCTGCTGTCTTGTAAAACTCACTTTTTATGGATTGACCACAAAATTTCCTGCCAAGTTCCACGTTGTCCCTGAAAATATGAAATGGGATAAGCCCAAACCACGTATATTAGGAGTATCCAAATATCCAATGTTATCCACCTGAGAGCGTTAACATCATGTACAATAAGAATAAGTTGATTAGGAAAATTACGACATGAAGCACCAATATATAACATGAAAGGAGGTCGGATGATTGAACATGATCAAGTACATAAAATTGTTGGGATTAATCCTCGGTATTGTGGCTGTGAATGTTCTGGCATTCTCACCCGGCTTTATCGGGCTGAATTTCGGGGGAGGGGCATTCACAACTGCGCTATCCGTTACCCTTCTGTTCGGCAGTGCAATGGCACTCTTATATGGCAGTTACGCTTGGCTGTTCAGACAGCCCGTAGTCCTGCCCGTGAAGCATATCGAAACACATGAAGATTATGTGGAAGCACTATCTTTTTATAGACGCATCAAAGTGATCGAAGAAGATATTACGCTGGGGCTGTCTCAACTTAGTCGGATGAAAAAGAAGAAAGAAACACTTCTGAATGTGCTTCATCAGCGGTTTGATCCCGGGGAACTGAGCTACAAAAAATTCGCTTCGGTCACGCTGGAAGTGGAGAAGCTGTTATACCTGAATATCCGCAGTGTACTGAACCGGTTGAATGTATTCGATGAAGCCGACTATGCCAACATGATGAAATCCAAATCCGAAAGCATTCCCCAGAAACTTTTTCAGGAAAAAACCAAGGTATACAACGATTATCTGTCTTATGTGAAAAATGCACTCCACACCAATGAGGAAATTCTGCTCAAGCTCGATCAGTTGTTACTCGAGATTTCACGCCTCGACAGCTTTGAAGCCGGAGATATTGAACAGATGCCTTGTATGCAGGAGATTGATCAGTTAATCAAGCACACCAAATTATACAGACAGTGAGGGGTTGCTCGTATGGCCAAGAAGGGTAAGTTTTTTTTTATATCGATTGTAATGCTGGTACTTGTATTCGGTCTGGTCTATGCAGGGATTACACTAACATCGAACTTTGGCAAGACGACCACACAGGTCAGCACAGAGAATGCAGGAAAGGAACTGGGCAAACTGTACGCGGACATTGCGCCGGCGACGGCGGAACCGGTTAAAGGACAGATTGATCTCGATCCCGTTGACGTGGCGGAATCACTGCCGGATATCTCAAAATTTCCGATCGCTGTAGAGAATACAACAAATGATTACGTCGAAATCTTCTCTTCCACAGAGAAGTCGGGCAGCGGGGTAGACGGCTGGTTAACCGAGGTGGGCGAGGAGTTCAACAAAGCAAATATTACCGTTGGAGGCAAACAGGTATCGGTCAAAATCCGTAACATAGCCTCCGGTACGGCTACCGATTATATCAAGTCTGGTAAGTATATGCCGGAAGCATTCACACCTTCTAACGAACTATGGGGCGAGATGGTTGAGGCAAGTGGGGTGAAGACCGAGATGGTGTCCGAGCGGCTGGTCGGGAACGTTCCGGGTATCGTTATTTCCAAAGCCAAGTATGACGCACTCGTTGATACGTACGGCTCCGTTAATGTAAAAACCGTAACCGAAGCGATTGCCAACAATGAACTCGCGATGGGATATACCGATCCATTTGCCAGCTCCACAGGACTAAATTTTCTGGTGACGGCACTAAACACGTATGACAGCGCCAACCCACTTGGGGAGAAGGCTATTGAGGGATTTGAGAAATTCCAGACGAATGTACCGTTTACGGCGTCAACAACGATTCAGATGCGGGAAGCTGCCAAGTCAGGCAGACTGGATGCCTTTGTACTCGAATATCAGACGTATGTGAATACCGCCGATCTGAAGAGTGGTTACGTCTTTACACCATTTGGCGTGAGACATGACAGCCCGCTGTATGCACTCGGTCAACTGCCACAGAACAAACAGGAGATCATCCAGAAGTTCGCGGAATTCGTAACCCAAGCGAAGTACCAACAATCGGCAGAAGAATTCGGTTTCAATGGATTGCAGGATTACAAATCCGAACTGGCTACCGTGGATGGCGGCACGTTGCTGTCTGCACAGAAAGTATGGAAAGAGAAGAAGAACGGCAGTAAACCCATCGCCGCCGTGTTCGTGACGGACGTATCCGGAAGTATGGACGGCGAACCACTTAACCGACTGAAGGAGTCCTTGCGCAAAGGTCAGAAGTATCTGGGCACAGACAACAGTATTGGACTGGTCTCTTACTCCAGCGGGGTAACCGTGAATCTGCCGATTGCCAAGTATGATACGAACCAGCAGTCCATGTTTGTCGGAACAGTCGATAGTCTGCAAGCTGGCGGCGGTACAGCAACCTTTGATGGGATCGTGGTGGCGATGAAGATGCTTGAAGATTATATGGCTGCTGATCCAAACGTGAAGCCGCTGATCTTTGTCCTGAGTGATGGCGAGACCAACGAAGGTCATACCCTGAAGGATATCCGGGATTTGGTCGAGACATACAAAGTACCAATCTATACGATTGGGTACAACGCGGACATCAAGGCTTTGGAGAGCATCTCCAGCATTAACGAGGCTGCAAGCATCAATGCCGATACCGACGATGTCGTGTACAAAATCGGTAACCTGTTTAACGTACAGATGTAATCTAAAGGGGGAACTGTAGATGTCATTTTCAATGGAAATACCGAGCCAGAAGGAAATTCAGAAGGTGATCGAAGAAGAGGTAAAACCTGTGCCCGCCGAGGTCGCGGAGCTTCAACAAGTGGCAAATGCCAACGTAGAGATGATCATGACACTGGATCTCGAATCCTTGGAGAAGCGCAAAGAGATTTTGCAATCCATTGACGGCTTTGGCATGAACACGATGAGATCCTCTTCTGAGAAAAACGCCTTGCTTCAAGTCTCCGTTGGACATCTGTCCAAGACGGGAGACGAGGGCGGTCAGGTCGCCAAAGGCTTGACTGAGCTGCATATGCAACTAAAGGATCTCGACCCGAGCGTGGTCGACTTTGCCAAGACCGGTTTCCTCGGTAAATTGTTTAATCCGCTTCGTGCCTATTTCCTGAAATACCAGAAGGCTGACGCAGTCATCGCTGACATCGTAACCTCTTTGGATAAAGGCAGATCCACCCTGCGTAACGATAATACAACGCTGGAGATTGAACAGCAGAACTTGCGGGAACTCACCAAACGATTACAAAAGGAAATCCAGCTTGGCGTGCTCATGGATGAGTCCATCGACGCGCAGATTGAAGCGGCTAAGGTCCGGAATGAGGACCCTGAGAAAGTCCGATTTATTACGGAAGAAGTGCTGTTCCCACTCCGTCAGCGGGTCATGGATCTGCAGCAGATGCTGGTCGTTAATCAGCAGGGCATTATGGCGATTGAAGTAGTCATCCGCAATAATAAGGAACTAATCCGAGGCGTGGACCGTGCGAAGAATGTAACGATCTCGGCATTGAAAATTGCCGTTACGGTAGCAAGTGCTTTGTATAATCAGAAGATTGTATTACAAAAGATCGAGTTGCTGAACCAGACAACCAACGATCTGATTGCCGGAACATCCAAGATGCTTAAGGATCAGGGGATTGCCATCCAGAAGCAGGCATATGAAGCCAGCATCTCCGTGGATACGATGAAACAGGCGTTCACCGATGTGTTGTCTGCGCTCGATTCAATCAGTCTTTATAAGCAGGAGGCTTTGCCGAGAATGAGGGAGACTATCTCGCAGTTCCGTGTACTTGCCGATACCGGAGAGCAGCAGATTCAGCGGTTGGAAAAAGGGCAGAAGTTGGGGCTGTAATCAGAAGAGAGAGAGAAATAAAATTTTTACGTAATAGATTGTTATCTTATTTTATAATTAGAAAAGCGACCATTCCTCATTAAGCATGGGAATGGTCGCTTTTTGGGCTTTTTATGAAGATAGATACTAAAAATCGTAACCCAAACTGTTTGCATAAGCGCGTAGCTGCTGCTCGGATTGCTCCATGAGATCGATAGCGGTTTTTATTTTGGTATTAGCCTGTTTCAGTATCGTTTGATTCACTTTGGTCTTGGATACTGCCTGCTTGTACAACAAGAGCCCTTCGAGCTGATTGTAGTTTCCTTTGACAAATGTGGCATGAATTTTCTTGAGTTTCGGATTGGCAGGCTTAATCTGCTTCAGTTTGGATACCAATTTCGTATAATTGGGGATTACCGTATTTGTAAGTTTAAGATATATGGACTTACGATTCGGTGAATTTGCTTGGGAGCCGATGCTTTCCATAGCGGTAGAAGCTTTGGCTAAATAAGTTTTCAGAGCTAGTATCTGGTTAACATAATCGACAAGCTCCTGCTGGTCTGCGGTAAGTTCTGCCTCATCTAATTCTAACTCGTCCATAAGTTCTTCGTGCAAATAATCATCTTCACTATAACTCTGATCTGAATATGTAGAGGTTGCTACTTTGGCTGCATTGGCAGAAGTGGCTGGAGCGAGAAGCACCCCGCCAAGCAAAAAAAAACTGGTAATCAATGATATAATCCACGACTTCTTCAAATGTATTGTCATCCTCCTTTTGTTTGTATTCCAATGCATAATTTATCATATCAATACCAGAAATTACAGGAATGTATTTACATAATTTTGATGGTGAAGCTTTCTTAAAATTACTCTCAATCACCCTACTATAGGGAAGTAAGGCGATTCAAAATTTCAGTCTCTCAACACGACATTGTCAGGCTTGTAATGAATAATCTTAAATAATTCCTCGGCCATGTAGGCGGGGCTGTGCTTGAATTCCTGACGAATCCACTCCATAATCATGCCGAATATCGCATGAGATTGGTAACTTGCCAATATTTCATGGTTGATGTGCGGAGGGAAGATATGGTTCAGATCCTGTAAGGCAAGATCCCGAAGGACATCACATATCATGCGCTGGAAGTTGGAAGAAGCTTCGGATTTCACAACTAGCGTATAAAATTGTGCGTGCTGATGCACATGCTCAAATATGGTAATTGCGGAAGATGGCATCAGATTGACCTCGAACTCTTCCTTATCCTGATAAGGTTTGCGAAAAGAAGTCACCAAATCCTGAATCACATCATTGATGATTTCGTTGAACAGGTCTTCCTTGTACTGATAATGTCTGTAGAAAGTTCCCCGATTCAGGTCAGCTCGCTGCACAATATCCGTAATCGATATTTCTTTAAAGGGATGTTTTTGCATCAAATGGATGAGTGCATTTTTCAGTGCAGCTTTTGATTTTTTAATTCTTCGGTCCATCGAATTCAGAGTTTCAGACATCTATTTTCCTCCTCGCGAGTTCACTTTATTAGTTAAAGAACAAAAAGGCTTATTAGTGTTGTTTAACGTACAACTGGACAAGCTTTTACTGATTGAAGTGAAACGCTATGACTTATTATACTAAGGATAGGAGTTAATGAACATTTGTTTGTTAACTTATTGTAAACGAATACACAAAGGAGGATATATGGAATGAAACTTCAAGATAAAGTTGCAGTTGTTACAGGTGCTGGTTCAGGTATGGGGAAAGCAATTGCCACGTTGTATGCTCAAGAAGGCGCGAAAGTCGTGGTATCGGATATTAACGAAGAATCTGCACAAGCGGTAGTTAATGATATTAAGGCACAGGGCGGAGAAGCAATTGTCGTTCTGGCCAATGTAGCCAAAGAAGAAGATGTGCAAAACCTGATCGATACGACGGTGAGCACATACGGAACAGTAGATATTCTGATTAACAATGCGGGCATTATGGATGGCATGGAGCCGGCAGCAGATGTAACTGATGAGAAGTGGGAGAGATTGTTTGCTGTGAACACAACCAGTGTGATGCGGACAACGCGTAAAGTATTGCCGATCTTCCTGGAAAAACAAAAAGGTGTTATCGTGAACATTGCTTCGGCAGGTGGATTACACGGTGGACGTGCAGGAGCAGCCTACACGGCTTCCAAACATGCGGTCGTAGGATTTACCAAAAATACAGGGTATATGTATGCTGAGCAAGGCATTCGTTGTAACGCTATCGCTCCAGGAGCTGTGGCGACTAATATTAGTGCATCCATGGCAGGCATTAGCCATTTCGGTGCAGGGCGGCAACAGCTGGGCATGGCAATCAATCCACGCATCGGAACGAGCGAAGAGATTGCCAAGGTGGCTCTGTTCCTCGGATCGGACGAGTCCAGCTTCGTGAATGGAACCGTCGTTACAGCAGATGCTGGCTGGAGTTCTTATTAATCCATTGAAGTGCAGTCAAGCATGGATTACGGAAATAGTGTGTACAGTCAGGAAGCCGCATGAGCATATGCGGCTTCCTTTTTTTGCGATGCCCTGAACCTGTGGGATAATCGTTGACTGTTGGTGCTACTCCCAAGAGTCAATTATTTTTGGAGCAATGTTGAGTAGCTTCAAGAATCAAGTGAATCACTCCTCGTCAGACGATGAAATTCAGATCAATGCGGCCATAAACGCAAAAAAAGGCACAACCTCATTTGTTCACGAGGTTGTACCTTTCGGTAGCATAGCCTTTTGATTATACGGCTATTATACGAATTAACTCAGCAAAAACCGCATACATGCAGTTACTGTTTTTTAAAAATCAAATCCAAGTTTATTGGCGTATGCAGCAAATTCTTTTTGATACTTCTCGATATTTTTCTTGCCGGCAGCAATTTTAGCATTGGCTTGTTTCAGGACAGCGCTGTTTACCGTTGTTTTGGAGACAGATTTTTTAGCAAGTTGGAATCCTTCCAGCTGTGTGTAGCTACCTTTGATCAAGTTGGCATGGATTTTTTGCAGCTCTGTATTTTGCGGTTTAATCAGCTTCAGCTTGGATACATATTTGGTGTAGTTAGGAATCGCTGTGTTGGTCAGTTTCAGAAAAACGGACTTGCGATTGGAGGATGTAATGTAAAATCCACCTCCCAAAGCATTGAAGGCTTTCTCCTCATATACCGCTGCGCTCTCCAACTGATCAAGGTAGCCCAGGAAATCTTCTTCTTCGACTGTAGGGATCGGTTCTTGTTCTGACGTATCAATTTCTTCATAGTATTCGTCTTCCGAATATGTAGTGGTTGAGTCATCCGCAGCAGCGGCATAGGACCCTGCAGGTGCGAATACCCCACCAAGCAAAACAAAACTCATAATAATGGATAGAACCCAAGACTTTTTCACGTTACAATTTCCCCTATCTATATATGTGATATTATTCCAATGGATAATCTAACATAGTGCGACAAGAAATTACAGGTATCCATTTACAGTAATATAGTTTTTTCATATCGTTTCATGCTGTTGCATATTGGTGCAGCGTCGTATAGAGCTGTAGTGGCAGCGGTTATTGTAACTAGGTACAAAGAGATACGGCTATGTTTAAACGTGTACATTTGTTCGGGTGATTTGAATGAAGTTGGTTCTTTCAGAATATTTTCAGAAAGGATATATATGCAAAAGTATACTTTACTTTGGGTTTATTAATTAATACTTTAAACCTATTTCCGTTTGTAGCGGTATGCCCGATAAATAGCATTGGAGTTGATTCATACATATTGGAGGAATAGTTCATGAGTAGAAACAAACGTTTTACCAAAATGATGGTCCTGGCGCTAAGCATAAGTCTTGTGCTCTCGCTTGGGCTGATTCATCCCGCTCAGGCGAGTGAATGGTCCCAGGATACTTTTGAGAATGGGAGTACGCAGTGGACGTCTACAGGTGGTAGCTGGTCTGTCGTTCAAGATCAGGGGAACGCAGTATATTACCAATCGGGCAAGAGCGAGGGTAGAAGTTCGGCAGGGGACCTGGAATGGAGTGATTACGCCGTTGCAGCGGATGTGAAAGTGGTTGATTTTAATGGATCGACTCGAACTTACGTAGCGGGCAGATATACGGATGCGAACAACTACTATGCAGCTTCGTTGTATAACAGTGGTGGCGGAAAACTTGAAATTCGCAAAAAAGTCAATGGATCAACCACAACACTTGCCACGAAATTGGATTATAAGCTGGCAGTGGATACATGGTATAACGTCAAACTTGAAATGAACGGCCCATCCATTAACATGTACGTGAATGGTGTGTTGGAGCTGTCTGCTACAGATACCGATATCACTAAGGGGAGTGCAGGGCTGGTAACGTTGAAGTCCATTGTCATGTACGATAATGTAACCATTTCGAATATCGGAGATCCGGTAACAGAAACGCCAACCGATCCAACGCCGGAGACTCCGCCAACGGATCCTTCAACCGAAGTACCACCGACTGATCCGTCCACAGAAACACCACCTACCGATTCTACACCAGAGCCAGAAGTTCCCGATCAGACACCGGAAATGGCTGCATACAATGTGACTGGATTTGCCGCAGCAAATACGACCGGTGGAGGTATCATCGAGGATACCGATTCACGTTATATGCGGGTATATACCGCCAGTGATCTGGCTGTGGCTTTGAAGAAAGGTTCCAAAACCAAAGTGGTTGAGATCATGAATGATCTGGACTTGGGCTGGAATGAAATTCCGGCTTCAGCCAAAACGGCTCCTTTTAGCGCCCATAATAACGCCCTGACACATCCTGTACTGATGAAGACGGGTGTCAGCAGAGTGAGTATTGATAACTTTGATGGTCTGACGATTTTCTCGGCTAATGGAGCAACGATCAAACATGCCGCGTTTACATTCAAGCGGAGCAACAATATCATTATTCGTAACCTGGCATTTGATGAACTATGGGAGTGGGACGAAGCTACCAAGGGCAATTATGACAAGAACGATTGGGATTACATTACCGTAGAGAATAGCAGCAACGTCTGGATTGACCATGCGACTTTCCACAAAGCCTATGATGGCCTTGTCGATGTGAAAAAAGGTAGCCGTGGGGTGACGATTTCATGGTCTTCTTTTGTAGGAGACGATCAAGGTCCGAACAGCTGGGTGACTCAACAGGTGGATGCCCTCGAAGCGAATATGTCGGCTCATCCAATGTATGCTTACCTGCGAAGCAGTGCGGTTGGTATGAGTAAGGAACAGATTATTGCCATCGCATCCAGTCAGAAGAAAGGACATCTGATTGGGGCGACAGAGTTCGCCAGTGATAATGCTGATCTGGAAGTGACCCTGCATCACAATTATTATAAAGATATTCAGGATCGCATGCCGCGTGTACGTGGAGGTAATGTACATGTGTACAATATTGTTATGGATAATGCCGATACTTGGGAGATCAAAAAGAAGATTACATCGAGTATGTCCAAAGCGATCTCAGCTAAAGGATATCATTTTGGAATCACCAGTAATGGAGCAATCTCTACAGAGGATGGCGCTGTTTTGTTGGAGAAATCCGTCATTATTGGCGTTCAGGACCCGCTGAGAAACAATCAGGTGAGTGCGTCCAAGAGTAATTACACGGGAAAAATCAAGGCAATCGATACGATATACGTATGGAATGGAGCAAGTTATCGAGGGGGAAGTAAGGATGCCAAAAGCCCACTTTCACCAGGCCCGGCAGTTGAGAAATCATTCGCTTGGAACGGATTTGCATCCTTGCCTTATAATTACGAAGCAGTTGACCCGGCTGACTTGCAGACGAAACTGAATGCTAGCGGTGGTGCCGGTGCGGGGCAGCTTGTATGGACGCCCGTTCAGTGGCTGACAACCGGCTATAATTAAACGGATTGTTCATTCGGTTTTTATGAGTAATTATGAATAAATATGCAAAAGTTAAAACGCCTTGCCGTAGAGGAATTTACGGTGAGGTGTTTTTATTTAGTCGAAAGAGAGTAACAAAAAAATTACATATATGTATTTACGTAATGAGGATTATATTGACTTATATTATATGTATGAAGTCAAAATACCCTTGTTTAAAGCTGTTTTTAGACCCGACAAAGTTCGACATGACCTGATAACTTTTTCCAAATAAAATGCTTGTATATTGGATTCATCTCCATTACAATACAATTGATAATGAGATTCAATATCATTTACAGAGAAAAGGGGAGTCGGGTTACATGTTTAAAGTAAAGAAAAAGTTATATATTTATGCAGCACTTATTCTGATGATTTCACTGCTTGCTGGTTGTGCTTCAGGTGGAAGTGCTGAGACAACGAATACATCCAGCTCGGCGGCAAGTAGTAATGAAAGTAATAATGAAAGCGGTACAACGGGCAGTACAACAGAAGATCAAGCAAGAGTGGTCAAACATGCTATGGGGGAAACCACAATTAAGGGAACCCCGCAAAAAATTGTAACCTTGTTCCAGGGTGCCAATGATGTTGTTGTTGCACTTGGTGTGAAACCGACAGGTGTTGTTGAATCCTGGGTTCAGCAACCCGTATATGAATATCTGAGAGCAGATCTGGATGGAGTAACACAAGTGGGACAAGAATCCCAGCCTAATCTGGAAGAGATCAACAAGTTGAAGCCGGACTTGATCATTGCTACCAAAATCAGACATGAAGAAATCTATGAGCAATTGTCCCAGATCGCACCAACGGTAGTGACGGAAACGTTGTTTGACTGGAAAGAAACCGTGAAGACGACTGGTGAAGCAATGAATATGGTTGAGCAATCAGACAAGCTATTGTCCGATTGGGATGCTCGTGTAGCTGATTTCAAGGCGAAAATGGGTGACCGTCTGCCGATTGAAGCAACCATTACGAACTTTAGAGCCGATCAGGTTCGTATTTTCTATATGGGATACGCAGGTAAGATTCTGAATGAACTTGGGTTCACCAGACCTGCTGGACATGATGCAGACACATGGGGCGTTGAATTGACTTCCAAAGAGAACATTCCGGATATGAATGCGGACATGATCTTTAACTTCAATTCTGGCACCGAAACTGATGCGATTCAGAAAAATTATGATGATTGGACCAGCAGTCCTCTTTGGAAAAATCTTGATGCAGTCAAGAACAACCAACTGATTCAGGTCGATGAAGTGGCCTGGAACATGGCAGGTGGATACACATCGGCCAACATGATGCTGGACGATCTATATAAGCAGTTCAACCTGAACTAATTAACAGGAGCAGGACCTGCCATGCACCAGGACATTCGTTAACGAAGTGTATGGGCAGGCAGGTCTTTTGTCATTTTACAGATGAAAGAGTGAGAATATGTTTCCCCTTTTTACGAAGGCAAGTGCCAAAGTCTGTGGACTGGCTGGTTTATTCATATTGCTTCTACTTGCTTGCCTAGCCAGCATGATTCTGGGACGCACGCATATCACGTTTCAGATGGCATGGGATGCGCTGCAATTCTATGACGAGAGCTCGGTGGAACATGTAGTGCTCCTGACGGAGCGGCTGCCACGTACAATTATTGCCGCTGTCGTTGGTGCAAGTTTGGCGGTGGCAGGGGGACTGATGCAGGCATTAACACGTAATCCGCTTGCATCACCGAGTGTGTTCGGGATCAACGCAGGTGCGATCTTTTTTATTGTCATTGCCATCGTTGTATTGTCCGTATCCTCTCTCACCACCATGATGTGGTTTGGCTTTGCGGGAGCTGCGGTTGCCGCGGCGATTGTATATGCGCTGGGCTCTCTCGGTCGTGATGGCCTGACACCGATCAAAATAGTACTGGCGGGCACGGCAATCTCAGCATTGTTTGCCTCGTTCACACAGGCTATTCTGGTGCTGGATGGAACCGGATTGCAGGATGTATTGTTCTGGCTTGCCGGTTCAGTAAGTGGTCGAACGTTGGATATGTTATATCCTGTGTTGCCGTACATGACAGGTGCAGCTATTGTCTCTCTGTTCATGGGCAGAGCCATCAATCTGCTGCTGACGGGTGACGATATCGCCAAAGGCATGGGACAGAATGTACTTCTGGTCAAGGTGCTCATGGGTATTGTTACCGTATTGCTCGCGGGTGGTTCCGTTGCCGTAGCTGGTTCGATCGGTCTCGTAGGTCTGATTGTCCCGCATATCATGCGTGCACTGGTAGGCAACGATTACCGCTGGCTTGTTCCCTACTCTATTGTAGGGGGAGCGATTCTGCTGCTGTCTGCGGATGTGGTTGCAAGACTGGTAATCATGCCGCAGGAAGTTCCACTTGGTGTCATGACTGCACTCATTGGCGGACCTTTCTTCGTGCACATTGCCCGCAAGGGGGTGACGAAGATATGAGGAAGATGTTGACTTTCCGCAACAAAAAAGACACCATCTCGGTGCAATTGGAACGAAAATCACTGGCTGTTATCGGCATATGTATCCTCTTGTTCCTAGTGGCAGGGGTTGTCGGTACCAGTGTGGGCAGTGACTTTGTATCTCCGCTGGATGTGCTCAGAACGATATTCGGTCTGAATGCAGGCGAGCATGATTTCGTCGTGCTGACCCTGAGACTGCCACGAGTGTTATTATCTTTGCTCGTAGGTGCAGCCCTCGGGATGTCAGGTGCGCTCCTGCAAGGCATTATCCGTAACCCGCTGGCATCACCGGATGTCATTGGTATCACTGGCGGTGCAGCTGTTGCGGCTGTAGGTTTTGTTACATTGCTGGGCGGTGCGGTGAGCATCAAGCTGTTACCACTGTTCGCCATCGTTGGTGCGCTTGTGACGGCTTTGATCATCTACGTACTTGCCTGGAAAAAAGGAGTCAGTCCGATCCGCCTGGTGCTGATCGGGATTGGAGTATCGGCCATTACCGGAGCCGGAACGACCTTTATGCTGATCCTGAGTCCGTTCTACACGGCAGGTCAAGCTTATATCTGGCTGACAGGAAGTATATACGGAGCATCATGGACCGATGTCCGAACCATTCTCCCGGTTATCATTATTGTTGTTCCTCTGGCGATCTGGTTCGCCCGCAGTCTGAATGCACAGGAGTTCGGAGATGATCTGGCCACAGGGCTGGGTGTGACTGTCCAACGGCATCGTTCAGCGTTGTTGTTATGCAGTGTACTACTGGCGGGAATCGCCGTTGCAGTTGCCGGAACCATTGGTTTTGTAGGTCTGATCGCTCCACATATTGCTCGAAAACTGGTTGGACGGATGTTCGGCAGTATGCTATTTGTGTCCGGTCTGGTCGGGGCTTTGCTCGTATTCGTGGCAGATTTGATTGCTCGCACAGCCTTTCTACCGCTTGATGTTCCCGCAGGGGTATTCACCGCAGGCGTAGGCGCACCATTTTTCCTGTATCTGTTGTTCAAGAATCGAAATCAGTTTTGAGGAGGAGAGAGCCGTGAGTATTCTGGAAGCCAAGGAGCTTACTATCTCCTATGGAGTAGATCCCATTATTGAAAATTTAAACCTGACCATTCCCAAGGGACAGATCACCGTCCTGATTGGTAGCAACGGCTGTGGCAAATCCACGCTGCTGCGCACGATGGCCCGTTTGCTGAAATCCAGTTCAGGTTCCGTGCTGCTGGATGGCGAAGAGATTGCCAAGCTGCCGACCAAGGAGATTTCAAGGCGCATGTCCATCCTGCCGCAGGGTCCGACCGCTCCAGAAGGATTGACAGTGAATCAGCTGGTCAAGCAAGGGCGTTATCCACATCAAACGTGGCTGAAGCAATGGTCCCGAGAGGATGAGCGTATGGTCAAGCTGGCACTGGAGTCTACACATCTGACGGAACTCGCCGATCGGCCTGTGGATGCATTGTCCGGTGGACAGCGACAGCGTGCCTGGATTGCGATGACCCTCGCGCAGGGAACCGAAACGCTGTTGCTGGATGAACCTACAACCTATCTGGATATGACACATCAAATTGATATCCTTGATCTGTTGTTCGAGTTGAACGAACGGGAAGGGCGTACCATTGTCATGGTGCTTCATGATCTGAATCTGGCATGTCGGTATGCACATCACATTGTGGCTGTTCACAACAAGTCCATCTACGCGGAAGGTAAACCGGAGGATATCGTTACACAAGAGATGGTCCGTAAGGTTTTCCAGATGGAGTGTGAGATTGCGGTCGATCCGCTGTTCGGCACACCAACTTGCATCCCACATGGAAGAGGGAGGAAGCTGAATGGGGAACAGCGTTATACACAACTGGCTTGAGGATCAAAAAGTCCGCTTTTGATTACTTCAATAATGATTCAACCATCCACACGAACTACATTGCACGAGCATACAGATAACAAATTAGGCAAGCCATTGGTAAAACCATATCCCAGGCTTGCCCAGTTTGTTGTGCCTATTATTCGATAAAAGCATACCTACATCGACTCAAACCTCTATCAAATTACATCTTATTTTTCCTTAAAAGTTTATTATTGACAATATAGCTCGAATTGCCATAAAATAGATTTTGTATGATATTGATAATCATTATCAATAGTAAATTACAATAAAAATTGATGAACGTATGAGCTATATAAGTTGAACTAATCATTTTCACGTAACGGAGAGGACAGAAAAAACCTGAAAAAGCGAAGCTAAAAGCTTTCTGAAAAAAAGCTGGCATCGAAAGCATATGCTATCCCCGGATTTTTCCCTTGAGAAAAGGGAATGAAAAAATCTGGGGATAACAGCGATTGGAAGGTTGTTCTGTCATTGTAGTGTCAGCGTAAATAATCTTTAACTCAACTTATATATGAGCGAGTACTTTCATTCGATCGAGGAGGATTTTCAGTGTTTCCGAAAGGGATTCATAATCTGCAAAACCGACTCATTATAAGCAAAGCGAGAGAAATGGGCATCGCCTGTGAGCCACTTCTTGAGGGATGTGAAGATTTTCTGAAGCTGTCTGTAGGGGACAAGCAGATCATCATTAACAAAACCAGATCTCATCGTCTGCCGTTAATTGCTGGTTTGCTCGCGAAGAACAAGCAGGCATGCAATAAGTTGCTGCATGAACAGGGCATGCCTGTACCGTCATTTATCGTGATCCCGGAGATGGGAAGCGAAGCAACAGATTTTCTAAATACTCATGGTTCCATTGTGGTGAAACCGCTGGATGCAAGCAGTAGCATGGGAGTGACGTTGGATGTGCGTACCGCAGATGAACTGAAGGCAGCCATTCGTCTTGCGGGTGTCCACGGCAGTAGCATTATGTTGCAGAAATATGTGACTGGAATCGATTACAGAGTGCTGATTATTAACGGTGAAGTGGCGGCTGTGAATGAGTATCGACCTGTCTATGTCGAGGGAAACGGGACTTCAACCGTTCGGGCGTTAATCAAGCAGATGAATCAGGAGCGAATCGAGATGACGCACATTGGGGAGTATGAAGCTTTTCCCCAGGTTGATGCAGAAACGGAACGATTACTGGAGGTAATACGAGCACAAGGGACAACACTGGATGAAGTACCTGATGCCGGAAAAGAAATCGAGCTATACGATCTCCGTAACTCAGCCGCCGGAAAAATCAGTGAATTCTACAAGGATTGTACCGAAATCATTCATCCCGAGAATGCCCGAATGATCATTCAAGCTGCCAAAACTCTTCAGATTGATGTCGCTGGAGTCGATGTTCGTTGTCGTGATATCCGCACGCCGATCTCCAGAGACCAGGGAGGCATCCTGGAAGTGAACGCCTTGCCAGATATGACACACCACGTCTTTCCCCATGGTGGAACAACTCGTGATGTAGTTCGGCTATACCTGGAATACCTTTGTCAGGAGCAACTCGAATATAAGACGTATAACAACGGATAAAAGATGTAGAACAAGAATCACAGGCAGCAGGTTCAGCCTGAATCGATTATAAGGAGCGTTAGAGGGCTATGTCAGTAGAGGTGCAGACGGAATATCTGAAGATGCAAAATGAGAAGGAATCCAATGCAAGATCGTACCCCAGACATTTCCCGCTTGTCATTAGTAAAGCCCATGGGGTGAAGATTACCGATACGGAAGGCCGCGTATTCTACGACTGCCTGGCTGGTGCAGGAACATTGGCGCTGGGACATAATCATGACACGGTGGTCAACGCCATTCGCGATGTTCTGGATCAGCAGATTCCGCTACATACACTGGATTTGGCAACGCCGCTGAAGCTTTCATATATGCAAGAAATATTCTCCATCCTTCCGGAAGAGATGCGAGATAAAGCCAAGATTCAGTTCTGTGGTCCAACCGGAGCGGATGCCGTAGAAGCAGCCATTAAGCTGGTCAAACATGCCACAGGTGGCAAGTCCATTCTTGCCTTTCAAGGTGGTTATCACGGTTCAACACAAGCGACGATGTCGATGAGTGGCAATCTGAGTAAGAAACAGCATCTGCAAAGCCTGCTGCCGGATGTGCATTTCCTGCCGTTTCCTTATGAATACCGTTGCCCATTTGGTGTTGGTGAAGGCATGACGGCCCAATTAAGCGCACAGTATATCGAGAATTTGCTTGATGATTGTGAGAGCGGTATTGCGGCACCCTGCGGGGTCATTGTGGAGACGGTGCAGGGAGAGGGCGGAGCGATTCCAGCGGATATCGAATGGCTCAAGGAGTTACGCCGAATCACAGCAGAGCGAAGCATTCCTCTCATCATCGATGAAGTGCAGACAGGCATCGGACGGACAGGGCGAATGTTTTCATTTGAACATGCCGGAATCATTCCCGATGTAATCATCTGCTCCAAAGCGGTTGGCGGTAGTCTGCCGATGTCTGTTGTCATCTACAAAGAAGAGCTGGACCAATGGCAGCCTGGTGCACACACAGGTACGTTCCGTGGCAATCAGCTAGCCATGGCTGCGGGGCTTGCCACACTTCGCTATATCCGGGAACAGGATATTCTACAAAACGTGCAGCTGCGCAGTGAGCAGTTCATGAATCAACTGAATGCATTGAAGGAGCGGTATGCAGAGATTGGTGATGTGCGGGGCAGAGGGCTCATGATTGGCGTTGAAGTGGTTGATCCAACAGGACGCAAGGATCGTCTGGGACATTATCTGCCTAACGGTGCGCTAGCTGAGTCTATTCAGCGTGAATGTTTCAAGAATGGATTAATTGTAGAACTGGGCGGGCGTCATTCCGCTGTTGTTCGTTTTCTGCCGCCGCTGAATATTACGGAACAAGAATCGAACGCGATCCTGGCGATCTTTGAGAAATCGGTAGCTGAAGCGATTGCCTTAGCAACGGCCGCATGCTGAAGCTGTCCCTGATGAAGAGGCATGCAGTATTACTCGCGATTCTGATCGGTGCTTTTTCGCTGGTGCTGACCAACAGTGCATTTAACCTGCTGCTGCCTTATTTTGTGCAATACTATCAGATCTCTACGACAGCAGGCGGATGGATCATCGCATTGTACATGCTCGCCATGACGTTAACGATGCCGCTGGCTTCCCTGATCGTGGACCGACTGGGCCGTAAACAGACGTATATGTTGGGCATCACCATCTATGGAGTGTTCTCGGTGGCAGGTGCGTTGTTTTATCACTCCATCGAAGTGCTCTTGCTGGTCCGTTTCATGCATGGGGTTGCCGCCGGGCTGATGATTCCGTTATCGCTTGTGCTGCTGTTTGATGTATACGGACCGGAGGTAAGGGGGCGAATTACCGGAGCGTGGGGCTTGCTGCTTATGCTGGCTCCGGCTGCTGGTCCAACGCTGGGTGGTTTTATCATTCAGTACGGAAGGCTTGAAATGCTGTTCTGGCTCAATGTGCCGCTGGCTGTGTTTTCTTTTATCGGGTGCGGCCGAGTCATTCAAACCTATATCCCTGCCCGCAGGAAAAAATGGCATCCATTCAGTGTCATGCTGCTAATCTGTGCGGTAGGCGCCCTTAGTCTGGGGGTGCAGTTGTACGCAAGTCCTGTCGTGGAAGTATGGGTACCTTGGCTGCTGATTGCGCTGGGTGTAGTGTTACTCATTCGTTTTGTCCAGACAGAGAACGGTCGCAAGGAACCGCTGATCCGGTACCAGTTGCTGCGGCGTAATGCCGTCTTTCCACTGACCGTGCTGATCTCGACCATTCAGGATTGTGTCATGTTTGGCGTGATCTTTGCCTTGCCGTTGTTGTTCCAGGATGTCTTCCACCTGTCGCCAGCCTTGTCCGGTGCGCTGTTCATTCCCTTGTCGATCTGTACAAGTCTGTTCATGTGGATTGGCGGCAGTTTGCTGGATCGCGGTCGGTCCAGGCATTTTATCGCATGGGGCACGCTGCTGGTATCGATATCGATCTTGTCGTTTGCAGTTCTGCCCATGGGAGCATCGATCTGGATCATCGGGATGCTCATGGCGTGCCGGGGAATAGGCGTTGGCCTGTCAGGTATGAGCATCTCTGCGATTGGTCTGCAAGCCTTACCGGACGAAGACATGCACGAAGGGTCGGTGTTATCAACCACGATTGAGCGTCTGGCTTCTTCGTTTGCGGTGATGGGCATGACCCTGTATTACGACATGCGTTGGCAATGGCTTGCCGGGGCAGGAACGTCCATGGAGATGGCCAAATGGGGAGCGCTCAAAGAGATCTGTATCGGACTAGGCTGCGCCATACTGCTTACACTTCCCCTGGTCTTACTTATAACCCGAAAGAAGGTTGGCATCATTGTTCGAGATGGAAAACAAGCTCCGGTCTGAGGCTGAGCAGCAGGCCCATGAACATTCGTGCAAGCTGTTGCTGAACTGTTACATCCGTGAGCTTGCGTTAGAGAAGGAAAGCGATATTCGGATCCATCCGAATACGCTGACGTACGCTGTTGCTTTTCAAGCCAGCGGGGTGACGGTGACGGGACAACTGGCCTATTACTCTGCCATGGGGGAGCATGAATACCTCAGTATGAAATCTGGCGGGGAAGCGGTGCATTATCGCGACCTGGTTCGCTGGATCACATGTGAGCTAGGTGGAGATCGGGCACAGGGAGCGAGTTCGGATCTACATGGAATGCTGAAGAGTGAGATGAAAAGGAAGAGCTCACTCGAGGTGGATATTGTACATCCATTGGGTGAGAATACGAATCGCGTAGAGCTGGCGTATGCCAGAGATTTTGCACAAAAGGTAGATAACAGTGTGGTTAACCTCACGTTGTACATCGAACAAGCAGCCGGTCTGGACATCCACGACTATCGGACATCGGAACAGTCACTGTTGTATGGTCATCCGTTCCATCCGTTTCCGAAGAACTCCAAAGGCTTTAGCGAGCAGGATGTACAGAAGTACAGTCCGGAGCTACGGACATCGTTTCAACTCTGTTATATCGCCGTGAGGCAGGATGTCTATGTGCAGGAATGGGTGGATGACGAGGCGGTAATGGATTTGCATGATCTCCTGCGGAGCCATGTGGAGCCGATTTTAAAAGAAAAGAGTGGTATGTATGGGCTTCTGCCTGTCCATCCATGGCAATACGCGTACATATCACAGCTGTCCGAAGTACAGCACTATATTCGAGATGAAAAATTAATTCTGCTTGGCAGTGCGGGGCCCATCGTCTATCCGACTTCTTCGGTCCGTACGGTTTATATTCCGGCATGGAACTGCAATATCAAGCTATCACTGAGCATGCAGATCACGAACATGATTCGCACCAACAGTGCCGAGCAGATGCGCAGAACACTGGATGCCTCTAAGTACGTCAGCCAGCATGACTGTTTCGGTGCTGAACCGAACACACATATTGCGTATGAGACAGGCGTAGCCACATGTGCCTTTGATGATGAAGAGTTAACCAGTTTATTTACGATAGCTTATCGGCCCATTGAGTTCGATCCTGCGAATACGTATGTTTTATCCAGTCTGGTTGAGGCACCGCTTCCTGGGATGCGGTCGCGACTGATGACATTGCTGGGCGGAGACTGTGACATAGCTGAGCGCTGGCTGGATCGATATCTGCAATGTTCTCTGCTGCCGATTGTACGGGCGGCGGGTGAGAAAGGCATACATTTTGAAGCTCATTTGCAGAATACCCTTGTGACCTTGGAGGATGGGATGCCTGTTGATTTTATCGTCCGCGATCTGGAAGGGGTCAGTGTGGATGAGGAACTTATACTTGAGCAGGATCGTGCAACGTCCGATTTACTATTTTATTCGCGAGAGAAAGCTTGGGCGCGGACATCGTACTATTTTATCGTCAATCATCTGGGGTCTCTGATTCATGCCATCGCGCGAGATGTGAACGTCCCGGAGGAGCATTTCTGGAGGCAGGTACGTGAGGTACTTGTGGATGAACTGGAACGAACGGGCAATGCATATGTGCAACATCTGCTGACGACGGATGCGTTTCTGGCCAAACAAAATTTGGTGAGTTGTCTAAGAGGGATCAGCCAGACCCCGGCTTACGTGCCGGTGAGCAATGTAATGAAACGAATAGGGAGTGAAGTGCGTGGGAGTCGTGGGATACAAGGCTGAAGCAGGCGGCAGGACAGAAGCAGTATACGTGGATGTACAGGAACGAATCATGCGGCAGACGATGGAGGCGATGTGGTTCGAAGGCATTCTGGACAGTCATGTAAGTGGGAGCGAATGGCGAACGGAGGGACTTACATCGTCAGGGAATCCTGTGGCGTACACGTGTGAAGCGGAGCGAAAGTTTTCATTTGGTCGGGTGAAGGTAAAGAAGGGTTCGATTCAAAGGGAAGGCGTCAACTGTACCGATTTGGATCTGTTTCTGGAGGAAATCGTGCTGAACGCTTTGAAGGGTGCGAATGTGACGGCTTTTATCCAGGAACTGCTCGAAACGATGGCAAAGGACAGTCAGTGCCGGACCATATTACCCTTGAATATTCCGAGTGAGGATCGGCATTATGATGCGCTTGAAAGTCACATGACCGACGGTCATCTGTACCACCCGAGCTACAAGTCGAGGTTGGGATTTTCTTTGAAAGACAATCTGGCTTATGGCCCTGAATTTAACTCGGAGGTTTCATTAGTCTGGGTTGCTGTGAAAAAAGAATTTGCTCAGACCGCTGTATCCGCGGGGTATACCTCTGAAGAATTGGTGGGGCAGCATCTGACCGTAGAGGACGTACAGCGATTCCATCAGATGCTGGAGTGCGATGGGAAAGAAGGCGCAGTCATTGGTGAGCGATATGTCTTCATTCCTGTTCATCCATGGCAGTGGGAGCACCAGTTGGAATCGGTATATGCCCGTCAACTGATGGATGGGGACATCGTATATCTCGGACCATCGTCTTCGCCCTATCGTGCGCAGCAGTCGATCCGTTCGCTGTCGAACAGAGTGAACCCGGAATCTCCTTACATCAAGCTTTCCCTCAGCATTACCAACACGTCGAGCACACGTATTCTGGCACAGCATACGACCCAGAACGCGCCGCTGATCAGCGATTGGCTGGGTGAACTTGTTCGTGAAGATGAGCTGTTGCAGCAGGCGCAGTTTGGCATTTTGAAAGAAATCATGGGACTGTCGTTCCGTTATGAGCAGTTGCCTGCAACCCAGTATGGACGGGCCTACGGTACACTCGGTGCGATCTGGCGGGAGAATGTATCGGTTCATCTAAAGGAAGGCGAGACCGCATGGCCGCTGAATGCGCTGATGTTGGTGCAGCCAGATGGTGTTCCATTTATCCAGGATGCTGTAGAACGACATGGTGTGGAAAAGTGGAGCGAGGCCCTTGTTCGCACGGTTACGCTGCCGATTATTCATTTGCTCTATGCACACGGGATTGCGCTGGAATCTCATGCTCAGAATATCATTTTGGTACTGGAAGATGATCTGCCGAAACGAATCATTATCAAGGATCTGCATGATGGTGTTCGCTACGTACCGGATCAATTATTACACCCGGAACGGGCTCCGAAGCTGAACCCCGAGCCGGAAACCCACCGCAAGTTCAATCGGTATTCCTTCATCTATGCCGGAGATGTGTCGGAAGTCCGGGACTATACGTATGATGCGTTCTTTTTTATCTGCATGACGGATATTGCGCTGGCTTTGGAGAAGTTTGGTTTGGCAGAGGAAGCATTCTGGCAACTGTGCGCAGGTGTGATTGTAGATTATCAGAAGCAGCACCCGCAATACGCAGAGCGGTTTGTTGCATTTGACCTTTTTGCCGAAGATGCACTAATCGAAGAGATGACCAAGCGTCGTCTGTATGGGGATGGAGAGTTATATTTCCGCAAGGCGAGTAATCCACTCAAGGTATCGAAGGATGCACTTGAATCCAAAGGAACGCCCGAATTAAAGGAAATCGTCGAATGAGGATTAACACGCTGAAGGAAAAGATTGCACGCAAACAGCCAGTCTATGGCCTTTTTGTATCCATACCACACCCGGTCATCATCGAGATGATCGGCCATGCCGAATATGACTTTGTCATTATTGATCTGGAACATGCCGCAACATCGATGGAATCGGTGGAAGAGTTGGTTCGTGCGGCGGAACTGGTGGGTCTAACCCCGCTGGTTCGTATCTCGAAGGTGGAGCGAGCGGAGATTCTTAAGGTGCTGGACTGTGGCGCCCAAGGCATCGTCATTCCACATGTCGAGCAACTAGAGCAGGTGGAGGAAGCGGTTCGTCACGCCTACTATCATCCGGTTGGCATGCGGAGCTTGAATAGCGGTCGTCCCGGTGTATTCGGTAAATATCCGCTCACGGGATATATTGGGGAAGCGAACCAGCAGGTGATGGTTGTCCCCATGATCGAAAGTGCGGAGGGCGTGCGGCAAAGTGCACAGATTCTGTCTCACCCTCAGGTGAGTTTTGTATTGGAAGGGGCGGCGGATCTGTCGCAATCTCTCGGCGTGCCATGGCAGACCGAACACCCGGATGTGAGACGCGCGCTGGATGAATTGCATGCTACTGCGCTACAGTGCGAAGTACCTTATGCTACGGTCACGAGAGGCGTGGAAGACATGTCGCTCTGGGCTGAGCGGGGAGTACATATATACGTGCTGGGTGATGATCGGAATACGGCGTTTCGGGCGTATGCCCAAAAACGGAATGACTACAGGAATGCGGGTGGGCAGATATGAAACCTAGTGTATGGCAGGTGATTGATGAACTACAACGCGGATTGGAAGACCCGGTATGTGCGTATGTCTACGATCTGGCCGGCATTCGGGAACAGGTAGGTCAGATGCTGGGCAGCATGCCCGGAAACACAGAATTGTTCTATGCCATCAAGGCGAATCCAGATCCGCAAATCATTGAGGCGTTGCTTCCATTGGTGAAGGGCTTTGAAGTGGCTTCAATTGGAGAGTTGCTCAAGGTTAGAGCTGTAAGCCGAGAGGTTCCAATTCTGTTCGGAGGTCCGGGTAAGAAAGAGAGCGAACTGCGGCTAGCCCTCGAGAATGGCGTGAGCTACATCCATGTGGAGAGTCTGCTGGAGCTGCGGCGCATCATTGCGATTGCGAAAGAGCGAGAGATGGAGCATGAGCAGGTGCAAGAAAATGAGCCGAAACACAAACAACAACAGGAGCAAGCGCAGGAGGTTCGCATTCTGCTCCGAATCAATCTGCGAAGCAGTACGTTACCTCGGACGAAGATTGTCATGGGCGGTGGGCCGAGTCCTTTTGGAATCGATGAAGAGGCGGTGGAAGAAGCCGTAGAACTCATTCGTGTGGAAGGCGCCGATGTGGTTCGGTTAAGCGGGTTCCACTTTCACTCCTTATCTAACAATATGGACGCCAGGCTGCATGCTGAGATGATCGAGCTGTATTTGCAAAAGGTGGAGCAGTGGCAGCACAAGTATGATCTACCTGTGGAAGTGGTGAATGCAGGAGGTGGATTCGGTGTCACGTATGATGGCAGCCCCGGATTCGACTGGCCCTTGTTCACTTTCCTGCTGGAGCAAAGTGAAGCCAGACAGCGCCTTGTTTCACGCGGAGGTCAGCTGTATTTTGAATCGGGTCGACTGCTGGTAGCAGACTACGGGTATTATGCCGCAGAGGTTACGGATATCAAAACCTCTCATGATCAGTATTTTGCCGTGTTAAGGGGAGGTACGCACCACAATCGTCTGCCTGCTTCATGGGGACATAACCATCCGTTTCAGATTATGACGACGGATCGTTGGAAGCATTCGTTTGTCCGTCCGGAGGTAAGAGATCGTCGTGTTCATATTGTAGGTGAGCTATGCACACCCAAGGATCGCATGCATTCTGATGCGGAGGTAGCGCTGCTACGGGTAGGAGACATTGTTGTATTTGAAAAGTCTGGAGCTTATTGCTGGACCATCTCGCATCATGATTTTCTGGGGCATCCGCACCCGGCATTCCATTATCTAACGGAGGACAATGATCATGTCAACACTGATGAAGCGTTCCAGTCTGCAAGCCGCTGAACGCCGGATTATGGCGGATCTGATGAATTCATTCTTGTCGGAGCAATTGCTTCCACTGGAAGGATATTCGTTCATTGATTTTGCCGTGGCATCTGCACCTTTCCGTCGATTGTTCAAGGAATATGACAGCGAAGAGACCAATCAGAATGTAGCTTCTCGCTATAGATTGCACACTCAAGGTGTACTGTGTCTGGTTGAAGCAGGAGTAAGACAGGGGACCCAATGGGTTCAGGGTTCACCGATCTACGAGGAGAAAGCAGATGGAAGTTGGGTTCTTCTCGATTCTCCGGCAGAGGTTGGACGTGCCGTGTTACAGAAGGCTTTGTCGAATGAGGCTTATGCGCAACCTGGGGTGGCAGAGTTTCTTGCTAGTCTGGGCATTGCTGTGGAGCAGTATGCTCTGGGCTGGGAACAAGTCCAGTATCTGTCCGCCAACGTCCCGGCGTCTGCTTATGAGTGGTTTATCAAGGGGGAGCGCGTTGCTGCATTGCGGGATCGTCCGTTTCACCCATCGTCCAAAGCCAAAGTAGGATTCAGCGCAGAAGATGTAACAAGGTATGCAGCGGAATTCGGAAAGGCGATTTCGCTGCGTTGGGTGGCTATACGGCTGAATGCGGTGCAGCAAGGTTGTGAAGATGGACTGTCCATTTTGGACGTGTTAGACGATGTTCAGCGCGGAGTGGTGGAAGCCGAGTTTGCCCGAAAAGGGATCACGCTGGAAGAATATCTGCCGATGCCTGTACATCCGTGGCAATTGCAGCATGTGATTCTGCCCCGTTTCACTGGGGAGATCGAAGAAGGCAGCATTGTCGTATTGGACGTAGAAGTGGGCGACGTACAGGCAACATCCTCTCTGCGCTCGATGGCTCCATCAACCGAGTCCACTCGGATGCTCAAGCTACCCGTTAGTGTGCTGTCACTGGGGGCTGCTCGCTATCTTCCGGTAGTCAAGCTGCTGAATGGTCTTGCTGGGGAACGGATGCTACGACAGGCCGTTGCGTGTGACGAGACTTTGAAGGATAAGGTGTTCATGTGCGAAGAGCAGAACTGGTGGGGTTTCATGCCAGAATCCATGGGACTGTTCGATGATCATCCCCGGCATCTGGCTGCACAGATTCGTGTGTATCCCGCTGAATTGCTTAATGAAGCCTACAAAGTCATTCCAATGGCTGCACTGGGTGTGAATCTGGAAGGTAACCATCTATTAAAGGACATTCTGGGGGATGATTTGAGCAGCGCGGATGTTCTCGACTTTTATACCAGTATAGCTACGATGTTCTATGATATCGTGATGCGTCTGTTCAAGGTGGGTGTTGTACCTGAGATTCATGGTCAGAACTGTTGTCTGGTGTTAAAGGATAATAAGGTAAAAGGTCTTTTGTTCCGCGATCATGATTCCGTGCGTCTGCATCAGCCTTATCTGGATGAGCATGGGATCGCCGACCCTGCTTATCATATTCGCCCTGGCTACTCGAACAGCTTGTATAACGAGACGATCCAGAAGCTGATCTTCTATGTGCAGTCGCTGGGGACGCAGGTGAATCTGGCTGCGATCATGGAGGCTTTGAGCGAAGTGTATCACATCCCGGAAACGAAGTTATGGGAGATCACGGAGCAGGCTTGGAAGGAAGCGCTGCAACATGTGCAGCTTCCCGAATCCGACCGGGTCGCGCTCGCTCATGCGATATTCGAGAGCAGGGAGTGGCCCGTGAAGTTAGTTGTCCGTCCGCTGCTTGAAGCGGATGGGGTGCCTGGCGCGATGCCATCGGGCAAAGGCAAAGGGTGGAACCCTTTTTACAAGAGATAGAGGTTGAGTAGTATTGGTGTAGGAGTGTATAGAGAAGAAGTGGCGTGCTAAAGGATAGATATAGAAGGTGACCCGTTTGACGGGTTGCCTTTTTGGCTTGTTATCATTGAGAGTTGAATGCTTGGAGGGATAAAACGTTCATTAATCTGGCTAAAAAATCTTATGAAATGAAGGTACAGGAAAGAGACTGATGGTATAATCGGGTTATGTGTTATAGTCATACTTGTGTATTACCGAAAAGGTTTTCGGAAAAAGCGACATCTACTGTTGAAACCGTAATCATAATTTACTTGAAGAAAGTGAGAATCTACCATGAATCAGAAGAGGCTTTTTAATGATGGATGGCAATTTGCGAAAAGCAAGCTGGATGTTACGGAACCTGCGGGTCTGGTGTATGAACCTGTGGAGCTTCCCCATGATTGGCTGATATATAATACGCTTGAACTGTATGAAGACAGCATTGGATGGTACAGCAAGACGTTCCATTATACGAAGGATGAGCAGCAGCTTTTGCTTTGTTTTGATGGCGTATACATGGACTCTTCGGTGTATGTGAACGGGCAGCTGGTTGGAGAGTGGAAGTATGGCTATTCTGCTTTTGAACATGAGATCACGAATGCACTGGTGGAAGGCGACAATGAGATTGTGGTCAAAGTGGTGCATCAGAGCCCGAACAGCAGATGGTATTCCGGTGCCGGAATCTATCGCCATGTGTGGCTGAAGACGAGAGACCGCAACCATATTGTTACGGATGGGACTTATGTATCCATCAAGCAACAGACGGATGGCTGGCAGGTGGAATTGGATACGGAGCTGAACCTGGAACAGAATCAGCAAGCAAAACTGGTGCATACGATCTTGTATGAAGGTCAGGTAGTGGCATCCACCCAAGCGAATGTTACGACTTCAGCAGGTGAGAATGCGTCCGCATCGACAGATAGCCAACAGATCAGTATGGAGAATCCAAACCTGTGGAGCCCGGATGCACCGCATCTGTATGAACTGGTCACCGAACTGAGACTAATCACGGATGATCAGAGTGAGGAGATCATTGAAACCGTAACCCAACGTATTGGATTTAAGGACGTTAAGCTGGATCCTAGTGAAGGTTTCTATCTGAATGGAGTCCACACGAAGATGAATGGTGTGTGCGAACACCACGATCTCGGGGCACTGGGAGCTGCGTTTAACCTGACGGCATTGCGTAGAAGATTTGTTTTGCTCAAAGAAATGGGCGTTAATGCCATCCGTACCGCGCATAATATGCCTGCCAAAGAGTTCATGGAACTTGCTGATGAGATGGGTATGCTGGTGGTGTCTGAAGCCTTTGATATGTGGGAACGTGCCAAAACGCCATACGACTATGCGAGATTTTTCCCGGAGTGGGTGCATACGGATGTGAAGAGTTGGGTGAAGCGCGACCGTAACCATCCCAGCCTGATCATGTGGAGTATCGGGAACGAAATTTACGACACCCATGCGGATGAGCGTGGACAGGAAGTAACTCGAATGCTGATGGATTATGTGCTGGAATTTGATCCGAAAGGCAATGCTGGCGTGACGATTGGTTCCAACTACATGCCTTGGGAAAATGCACAAAAATGCGCGGATATCGTGAAGCTGGCAGGCTACAACTACGCGGAAAAATATTACGACAAACATCATGAAGAGCATCCGGACTGGATCATCTATGGTAGTGAGACGTCTTCTGTAGTACAGAGTCGTGGCATTTATCACTTCCCGTTCGAACAGCCGATTCTGGCAGATGATGATGAGCAATGCTCGGCTTTGGGTAACAGTACGACCAGTTGGGGCGCGAAGTCGGCAGAATACTGCATTTTGGCAGAGCGGGATCGTCCTTACTCATTGGGTCAATTCCTGTGGACTGGATTCGATTATATTGGAGAGCCGACACCGTATCATACGAAGAATTCGTATTTTGGACAGCTGGATACAGCAACGTTCCCGAAAGACTCTTATTTCATTTACCAAGCGGCTTGGACGGATTATAAGAAAAGTCCGATGGTTCACCTGTTCCCTTATTGGGATTTCAGCCCAGGTCAGATCATTGATGTACGCGTGTGCAGCAACGCGCCGAAGATTGAGCTGCAACTTAACGGTAAAACCATTGGCACGTACGATATCGATCATGCCAATGGAACACAGCTGTCTGGCTGGTGGAAAGTGCCTTATGAAGAGGGCGAGCTGAAAGCGATCGCTTACGATGAGAACGGTCAGATCATTGCAACCGATGTGCAAAGATCCTATACGGATGCGAAGAAGATTCGTCTGCAAGCGGATCGGGAGCAGTTGCAAGCCAGTGGTACAGACCTCATTTTTGTAGAAATTGATGTGGAAGATGAAGCGGGGAATACGGTACACAATGCGAACAACCGCGTGCAAGTTCAGGTGACTGGTGCAGGACGATTGCTGGGTCTGGATAACGGGGATAGCACGGACTATGATCCATACAAAGGTTTGAGCAGAAGACTGTTCAGCGGCAAACTGATGGCGATCATCGGAGCGACAAATGAACCTGGAAGGATTCGGATTGAAGTTTCTTCCGAAGGGTTGGAAGGGGCTATGGCTGAGTTCGAATCTCTAGTTGTGGCGGCTGAACTTAATGATGAGAAAGAAGTACAACCTGTCTTCATGAACAATAAAGAACGTCCGGTGTTTACGGGGAATGCTCAGGAGATTCCTTTGCGGAAAATCGAGATCATCAGTACTGCAGGACAGTTGCTCGATCCGTCCAACCCGGAGTTAATTGTAACCGCCAAACTGTATCCAGAGAACACTTCCTATCGCGACATCGAGTGGGCTGTTGTAAATGATGCTGGAATCGAGTCCAACATTGCCAAAGTGGAAGCTGTTCAAGCGGAAGCGGGCGATAGTGTTGAGCATCAACATGCGGTAAAGGTATCGGCTATAGGTGACGGCGAGTTCCGACTTCGCGCAACCAGTACCAATGGTACGGATAAAACGAAACTCATCTCCCAGCTGGAGTTCAAGGCGGATGGTCTCGGTACAGCCTACAAAGATCCATACGGCTTCATCACGGGCGGACTGTACGATTACACCAAAGGTGAGGTTGGTAACGGAAACGAACGTGGGGTAGCGACAAGTCGCGATGGAGAGACACATGTAGGCTTCCGTAATATTGACTTCGGACCATATGGCTCCGATACGATTACCATTCCAATCTTTACGTTATCCACTGAGGATTACTTCATTCAGATCTGGGAAGGTATGCCGGATGAAGAGGGAAGTACGATGATCGCGGATGTGGTATATGACAAAGAGTCCATTTGGAATGTGTACCAGGAAGAGACATATCATCTGTCCAAACGCCTTAGCGGGATTACATCGATCTGCTTTGTACTGAAGCAGAAGATTCATATTAAAGGTTTCTCCTTTGAGCGTCAAAGTCGTGCCTTTGAACAGAATGCCGCTGCATCCTGTGATCATCTCTATGGAGATACGTTTAAAATTGAAGGTGATCGTGTTGAAGGTATCGGAAACAATGTATCACTGGAGTTTGAAAATATGGACTTTACGGCAGAAGGCACGTCGAAGCTCGTGATCTACGGTCATTCGCCGATTGATAAGAATACCATTCATATTCGTTTTGCAGGTGCGGACGGACAGAGCAACCAGTTGGTTGAGTTCACACAGTCGGGTGGATATGAGGAGCGGGTGTTTGAGCTTGAGCAGGTGAAAGGTGAGCAGAAAGTAAGCTTTATCTTCCTGCCAGGCAGTCAGTTTGACTTCGGCTGGTTCCGATTCGAAAAATAGGAAGATACTTGGAATAAAATATTATCCTCCATCGCTCCGTTGAGCGGTGTGTGGTTAAACAGATTAATCCTCTTCAAATAACGATGTTCGTAAAGAACAGGACGTTTACTTGAAGAGGATTTTTTATATTTTAGGGGATTTAGATGGTGTAAAAGTATTCGTTTAGAGCCCTGACTTTTACTTGTCCACATCGTCAATGGATAGCCTGGCTTTCTCTGGATCCCAGGACACGTTCAAACCCAAACCACGCAATACTTCAAAAGGTACAGTGGTTGCTCCTGAGTAGTTATTGATGGGTTCAGATAGCTCTATGAGTTGCTCTCCAGACGCATCCATGGAAGTTATTTGATAATGTGCTTCGTTAGGGTTGATCGTAATTGTTCGATTGTTATATTTTAACGTATAGTAACTCAGGCTACCTTCCGCCTTATGAACCTCAAATTTTGCTCCGAGTGCTGCTGCGATTGCTTTGATTGGCAACTGTACGGTCTTGGGCGTTTCCACCGCGGGATACATCGACTGGAATAGCTCACCGTTTAGGTAAACATCCATTCCAAGCTTGGCCTGAACCGGTTTGTAGACCATGCCTCCAGAAGATGTTGCAGGTGCGCCCGCTTCCTGATACTTATCACTTCCCCAGCCCCATACAGTCCCCTCGGAGGATAATGCAAGACTATGGTGATATCCCGCTGAAACATCGGTAATGCCAGACAAATGGTGTACTTTTCCTTCTTTGCCGGTCACTGTCCTTCCATAGCTATACACCTCACCAGTAGTAGTAAGTAACAACGTATAACTTGAATTGGCATCCATCTTCTTCACTTTGAGCTCGTGATGAAAGGGGGTGACTTTGCCCTCTAGGTCTAGCTGCCAAGCCTTTCCCTTCTTATCCAGTGCAAGTAGGGATGCATCTGCACCGGTGATCGAAGATATGTTGTTCAACCCCTTTAACTTGGTTGGTTTGGAAGGCGCTTTACCAGGTTCGTCTGGTTCGTTCCATGTCCATACGGAGCCATCTTTCTTCAGAGCATAGCCGTGTAGGCCAGCGGATTCAACTTGGATGATATCTTTTAGTCCACTGATCGTCTGTAGCTTACGTGTCTGTTCCAGGTCTACGGCTTGAGGCGGATTTTGCCAAGACCGAACAGTTCCGTCCTGGAGAAGGGCGATGGTTGAAAAAGCCCCTATGCTAACATTCGTGGCAGAGGTAATATCAGGCACTCGACGTGGCATGTTGCCGTTACCCCACTCCCAAATGGTTCCATCTGCTTGAATGGCTGCGTTGTTCCCACCACCGGAGGATGAAATAACTGTTACATTAGATAGTTTGGGGATACGAATCGGACTAAATGTATGACGATATCGAACATCCTCGCTCACACCAAGTTCTCCCCAGAGATTACGTCCCCAGGCCCATACGGAACCATCACTTCTCAAAGCGACTGTGTAATAATAAGCACCCTGTACAGCGGTATAGTAAATTTTCTTCTCTAAACTGTTTGATGCAGTCGGTTGAACAGAGATGTTACTGGCCGAAGGTTGGGCATTAGTAGCTGCGTGAGTCATTGGCACAGCTGTTAGCTCCATCAGCAGGCTTGACGCAACTAATGTTGTAGCCATTGCAATAGCGAATCGATGGGCCGTTTTGCGCTTACCTTTGGATCGATTATTCAAGCGTGAAGTGGAGCGTTTTTCTTCTACTATGTGATCGGATGAGTTTACCGATTGCATGATATCGCCTCTTTTTCGGATGAGTTGGGTATGAATGTTGCATTTCTTTCTAAACGCTCTATGAAGGGATGAAGTTACATACAAATGATAAAATTTCCTTTATATTGAAGAGGGCTGAGTGTAATTGCAGTCTTCTTAACAGAAATTAGGTAACCTGCACGTAGTCTTTAGCGTCATAAAGATGAGGTGATTGGATGAAGAGAGTGCTGCTTACGGTTTTGTTAGTTTTAATAGTGTTAACAGCGTTAACAGCATGTGAGGCAAATGATCAGAAAGTGGATTTTCCAGTAATGACGAAATCATTCCCAGAAATTATTGATCCCCATAATCCAGAGCAAGCGGAGCAAAGCGGGGATGTGGTTGTGCTTCACGGAGGCATACTGAACGGGGATAAGTGGAACACATTTATGAAAAATGTGAAGGAAAAGCATCAGGCTCAGGTTCGCGTAACGAAGTATACCATTGAAGGTGGGCCCATTATCCATGAACTGATCTATGATGGTACAGCCATTCAATTCACTTACGATGACTCAAGAGATCTCTATGGCTCCACACAGGGAAGGGCGAACGACACCTGCAAAGGGATCGGCATGATGAAGAGTGAGCAAGGACGTATTTTTTACGTGTTAACTGGTTGTGAGAAGGAAGAGAACCCCTTTTCTATCCCTAAGCGTTAAATGAGATGCATCCAGATGCAAACTCTTAATGAATTTCATAAATCCAAAAAACCTGCGAAGCCGAGGCTTTGCAGGTTTTTTTTGCGACCATATAAAGGTGAAAAATCACGTGATTAACTGTACAAAGCATTGGACAGCTCAAGCAGGTTTCCGTCAGGATCACGTACATACACCGAACGAATGGGACCCAGCGCACCGGTACGTTCCACTGGACCTTCTTCGATCTTCGTATGATGTTGTGAGAGATGGAGAATCATTTCTTCCAAGGGTGTGCTGACCAGAAAACAAAGATCTGCCGAACCCGGCGTAGGGGTATGAGCTTTCGGTTCGAACTCTTTGCCCCGTTCATGCAAATTGATCTTCTGCTGTCCAAACTGTAATGCTTTTCGGCCTTGGCCGAATTCGACTACCTTCATACCTAATATGTTGGTATAAAATGAAAGGGTTGCTTCCAGATTCTCTACGGTTAACACGAGATGATCAAGTCGTTCTATTTGCATGGATAAGCCTCCTTCGAATTGGATCAATTGTTCCTGTAGAATGAGGGTGTATATAGTAGTATGTCATTTATTATACCTTAGAGCTCAGTTAGATCGACAACGTATGAGAAACACAATTAAGCAGGATGAATAAGGGAGGTACATATGAAAATTATTTTTAGTAGTTCGCCGCTGGATGAGAAGAAGGTAGATGAAAGTTATGAACAGGAGTATGTATGTGCCAAGGAACTTGGCTTTGAGGTGGGACTGGTTCATCTGGAAGAACTAATAGTTAACAAGCGTCCGGAACACGCTGTGAGACGACTGAAGCACGCAACAGAACGGGAGGATGTACTGTACCGGGGCTGGATGCTGACACCGGAAGCGTACGGGCTACTATATAAGGCGCTGGCATCGAAAAATCTATATCTCATTAATACACCAGAGCAATACAAGCATTGCCATTACCTGCCCGAGTCATATGACGTAATTAAAGGGTATACACCGCACTCGGTCTGGGTTCCCATGTCAGTGATTCAGGCTTCACCAGATGCCGTTAAGGAGGCCACTCGCCAGTTTGGTAATCAGCCAATTATCGTTAAGGATTATGTGAAATCTCGTAAACATGAGTGGAAGGAAGCCTGTTACATCCCAGATGCTGCGGATGAGGAGCATGTGAAGCAGGTTGTGCATAACTTTGTGAGGCTACAAGGTGAAGAGTTGAATGTAGGGCTTGTGTTCAGGGAGTATGTTCAGTTGGAGTTTCAGTCCTACCATGAACAGAGTGGTATGCCGTTATCCCGAGAGATGCGGGTGTTTATGTTTGACGGTAAGCCTGCATACATCTCTAACTATTGGGATGAAGGTCAGGACGAAGCGTTTAGAGATGCACTCACTTTATTTCTGGACATTGCACAAACGATTCGAAGCCGTTTCTTCACGATGGATTTTGCCAAGGTGGAAGGCGGCTCTTGGATTGTTCTTGAACTCGGTGACGGCCAGGTGGCGGGATTACCGGATTATGCGGATCCGTTGACGTTTTATGAGCAATTGAAGAGAGCATTAGTGTAAACAACTAAGAAGAGTTAAGTTCAAATGGGATATTCGATACGTGTAGTGTGGATTCTTAATTCATAATTACCGAAAAATAAAAAATATGAACGGAAGCACTAAAATAAAAAGACCGATAATGATAGCGAAGATGATACTCTTTTTGTTCATTGTGTGCTCCTTTCAGAGAGAGAAAGCTTATCTGATGAAATTCAAACCATCTTAATATCCAATTATATCATATTTTGGAGGAGGATTTAATGAAGCTGTTCTTGATATTGTGTGTGTTGATACTCGTATTGACA
Source organism: Paenibacillus sp. LS1 (assembly GCF_026013365.1). GTDB lineage: Bacteria > Bacillota > Bacilli > Paenibacillales > Paenibacillaceae > Paenibacillus. Next base: position 117,933 of record NZ_JAPDOE010000012.1, on the reverse strand, counting down.
GGTTGTGGTCAGAACAATAGAGAGAAAGCCATTGAATATCTAACGCAAAATCAGAGAAATGATGCATCACTCATTGTATTTACCGACCGTCTTTCGGAGCGGCCATTTATTGTTGATTTACAGACGCAATTAAATGAAGTGAATAACGAAAATTTGAGATCAGAAGGCCCAATTACCAGTGTGAATTTTTATAATGTGCGTGATGATAATAAGTTTAATTATGAGAAGATTTTCGGTCTAAAATCATATCCGTACATGATCCTGTTCGAGAAAGGCCACATCACATTGGAAACCCAGGAACCGGAAGAGATCGTTCAGTATTTTAAACAGAAGTAAGACTTCATGAATAACATGCACGAATATGCAAAATATCTGGCTAATGAATGTTTCCTGACTACTGAATCTTTAACGAGAAAATGAATCCTCCGTTTGATTCCAATCAAACTCTTCACTTGTTAAAATTTAGGTATAACTACTATGGTCAGGTTGGCGGTGAAGATGGTATGCAACGTATTCAGCTACAACCCGATGTGTTGGACGAGAAAGCTCGATTGGTTCAGCAGAAGAAATTGGAACTCGATCGAATCGTTAGAGAACTGGAGAAATCCATCTATATGTTGCAATCCGAATGGTCGGGTGTGACAGGAGAGCGTTTCTTCTGGGATTTTATGCAAGTGAAAGAAGTGTTCCCAACTACACTCGGGCTGTTGGACAAGATCCAGAATGAGTTTACGTTTATCGCGAGGAACTTCAGAACAACGGACGGTTCAGGCGAGGTTGCACTGTATATTCCAGAGGAGCTAAAGCGAAATTTCGCTGTAGGGTTGCTTGATAAATCCATAGGAGAAACAATAACGGGATTGGGTCAGACGACAGAAGCTTTCTTTGATAACCCGTTCAGTACATTAAGCAGTGTGGCATATGCCATGACAGTGGGCAAAGTTGTAGACGTTGGGCGTGGAGTTCAGTTTGCATGGGATACTGCTTGGGGTACTGGAACGGCGAGATCTGATATAGAGAAATTTGTAGAAGAGCAGAAGAAACAGATCGATGAGAGTGGTGCAGGGTATTACGGTGGAGCGATGACAGGTCAGGCTTTGGCGTATGTTTTGTTTGGCAAGGCGTTTCGTTCGAAGGACGACATTGGGTCGGGTGGATCTGGTGGAGGGAAGCCAGTGAAAGCTAATGTAGAGCCAAGTAAAGGCAGCAAAATTAATAGTTCAAAAGAGGTTGAAATTATTAATCAAAGAGGTGAGTCCCTAGGGGAATTCGATGAGATTGATCTGAATAAAGGTATATTTTACGAAGATAAGTCTGCTCAAGGGCTTAATAAGGTTAATCCTAAAACTGGATTACCAGCACAGACCCCACAAGAATTCGCAGACAAACAGATCTTTACTAAAACAAGTAATCGTATTTTCGCTTTAGAGAACGCTACTTCAACAAGGACAACTGTTAATGGTTCACAAGAAATACCCACTCTAGAAGATATAAAGGGAATAAAAGAATTCATTTTTAGATTAGACGGTGATACAACTGAATTGAGACAATCTGTCAATAACAGCATAAAGAAATTAAAAAATGAGTTTCCGGAGTACAAATTTAGCGCAAAATTCGGAGGGGATTAAGGAATGTCTATCAGTGCTGTAATACTTGAACCACAAAATGATTTTGAAAAGAGTTTTTTTGTTCCAATTGCAACAGAATCTTTTTTTAAGGATTGCTGGGAACCCGCTGTTGAAGTACTAGATTTAAGATGGATAGATCTCTTCTCAACTGGTGTTGATATAGAAGGGGAAGATGTGCCGATGATTATTGAGGAACTACTTCTGGTAAAGGAATGGGCTGTAAAGAATTTAGAAGATGAACAAAGGGATAGAATAGTCGAAAGAATAGATGGACTTCGAGAAAAGTTGCCACTTGCATTTCAAAGACAGGACGCAATTGTTTTTATAGGGTAGAGCATTTATATTTTAGGAGTTACGACGGATTATGAGAGTGGGAAAAGGAGTAGTGCTACATCGATCCCAAAAGCCTCTAAACGAAACCTCACAACTGAATTACAGATAAATAATGCATAAAAGCACTTCTACCAGACAAACGTAGAGGTGCTTCTTACTATAAAATCTTAGGAGAACAGAATGCTATGATTTTAAAGAAACGATTTGTAATGATTGGATGCTGCATTGGCTTAGCATTATTGCTTGTTCTAACCTATAGCTTTTATAAAGAAAAAAGAATGTATGAACAGTATCTAACGATGGATTTACGACAAGATATGGTTGATATGAAGAGTGCAATCATTAATAATGATATTTTATTTAACCGTATACTGGAGAATGAGAAAATAACAAATGAGATGGTTGAGGATGGAGAACAAGCCAGCCAGCTCTATTACAACTTTAATGATTGCCCGGATGCAGCATGCATCCGGGATTTATATTATGACGTCCTTTATTATGCAGTCCGGGGTGAGACTGCTGGCCCCGCACTTAAAGCGGGCGGCGGAGCGTGGTGCAGAAGTACGGATGCTTGCGGGAGACTATCTGTATATCACACAGCCGGAGGGCTTACGGGCACTGTGTGAGGTTGATCCCCGAATTGAAACACGTTTGTGGCGAAGTATGGGCACTTCTTTTCACCCAAAAGCATATCTGTTCGATCATGACAACGGCGAAGGACTACTAATCGTCGGCTCTTCGAACTTCTCGTTCACTGCGCTGAGGACGGGTTATGAATGGAATCTCGTGATGAATGCGGAGGCGGAGCCGTATACGTTTCAGATGGCGTTGGACAAGTTCATGCAGAGCTTCTACCACGAGACAACCTTACCGGTGAACCCGGATTCGATTGAACTGTATGAGGAAGAGTACCGCAAATATCATCAGAAGAACCCGGAGATGATCCAGCGCATCACGGAGATGGAAGAAGCGGAATTTGGCACAGGTCTACCTGAGGACAAAGGGGAAGAAGCCGCCGAGCTGTCGCTTGTGCCAATCCAGCCGCGTTTGGCGCAGTTGGATGCGCTTGAAGCACTCCATGGCACGATGGAGGAGCAGTACGACAAGGCGATGGTCGTCATGGCGACCGGGCTTGGCAAAACGTATCTGGCGGGTTTCTTCGCGCAGCGGTTCCAGAGGGTGTTGTTTGTGGCACATCGGGAAGAGATTCTGTTCCAGGCGAAGAAGTCTTTTCAACGGATCATGCCGGAGCGCAGTCATGGGATCTATAACGGACAGTACAAGGATGGGGCGGCGGATTGTGTGTATGCTTCAATCTTTACGCTGAGTATGCAGAAGCACCGGGATGGTTTTGCGGTGGATGCATTTGATCTGATCGTGGTCGACGAATTCCATCATGCGGCGGCGAAGACATATATGTCGGTGATTGAGCATTTTCAGCCGAAGTTCCTGCTGGGCATTACGGCGACCCCGGATCGACTGGATGGTAAAGATGTGTATGCACTCTGTGATGGGAATGTGGCGTATCAGATGCATTTTATTGAAGCGATCCGGCGAGGTTGGCTGGCGCCATTTCAATATTACGGGGTATTCGACGATACAGATTATTCGCAGATTCGCTGGATCGGGACAAAGTATGATGAGGAACAGCTCATGGCCGTTCAATTGCAAGAGGAGCACGTAGAGACGATCTATGCAGCCTGGGTCCGGCACAAACAGACGAGAACGATTGGTTTTTGCTCTTCGATCCGGCAGGCGGATTATTTGGCTGCGTATTTCCGAAGTCAGGGCGTGAAGGTACTCAGTCTGCATTCGCGCACATCGGAGATGTCGCGGGAGGAAGCTATTCGGCAGCTTGATGCGGGTGATCTGAAGGTTGTGCTGACGGTGGATCTGTTCAACGAAGGGACGGATATTCCACGTGTGGATACGCTATTATTCGTGCGTCCAACCGAGTCGCTCACGGTGTTTACGCGCAAGGTGGGGCGCGGTCTGCGGCTGGCGGAAGGCAAATCGCATTGTGTCATCATCGACCTGATCGGAAACTACCGAAATGCGGATGTGAAGCTGAGCCTTCTGGACGTACGCGGAGACGAGGAACGAAGCGGAAAAACGATGGATTCGGCTGTGCCTGAGGTTCCGGCTAACTGTGGGATTCATCTGGAGACCCGAGTAGTGAACCTGCTTCAGGAGCTGAGCCGCAAACGGTTACCGCGCCGCGAGAAGCTGCATCAGGATTTTCTGGATGTGAAGCGAGAGCTGGGGCGTATTCCGACGTATCTGGAGCTGCACCTCATGGGGCGTTCGAAGAGTGTTGGGTATCGGAGCGAATTTGGTTCGTATGTTGGATTTCTGTATTGGGCGGAGTTGCAGTCCCCGACTGAGGGAGAGATGTACGTCCGGCATGAGGCGTGGCTGCGCGATGTGGAGAAGACGGTCATGAACAAAAGCTACAAGATGATCGTATTGCTATACATGTTGGAGCGAGGCGAAGCGCACTGGATGGACCCGATCACACCGGGCGAGATAGCTGAATTTTTCCATACGTACCTGACAGAGAAGGAATACCGGAAACGGAAAGACTTTTCGGACAAGGACAAGCTAGCGCTCTGGGAATGGAATGAGAGGACGGCAACACGGATTGAGAAACTGATAAATGATATGCCGATGTCCATGTGGAGTGGGGCCAAGGGCAGCATGACGCGATTCGAAGAAGGCGTGTTCTCACTGAATGTGCAGGTGAAGGATGCGGAGGAACAGGCGGTGCTGTATCGCTGGACGAAGGAGATTTGTCTGTATCGGTTGCATGCGTATTTTGAGCGGGGGGAACCCTAGTTAAACGAAAAACCAGACTACACACCGTTGTATGGCATGTAGTCTGGTTTCTATTTTCCATTTCTTGTTCTCCAGAAGGTATAGATACACAGGGCAACGAGTAAAAACGTAGGGATAATAACGGGTTGAACTGAATTACCTATCGGGATGGAGCTAGCAAGTGAAACCACGTAACTAATTAGTGCAACCCCAATGAATAATGCTGCATTGAAGATGAGAAAATGTTTTAAAGGTTTTTTCTGAAATTGATACATTACAAAAATGAATGCAATCACGAATAGAATGAGGAACGCAGATTCTGAGATGGTTGTCCATCTTCCGGTTTGGCTTATGGAATTAACATCATCTTGGGTTAAATTGCCCTCAGATACCCATTGTTGAGAGTGACTTAATCGGGTATTCTCTAAAAATAGATAGATACTGTAACTTATAAGCATTAGGACAGCGTATATAAGTAAAAAGAGTGTTGGTAGCTTTTCACTTTTTGTTTTCATGTATGATCACCTCTTTACTTAATAAAACTGACATTTCTATCTAAGGCTGTAATACGGAAGGATATGCTTTCATAGTATCCGTATGAGTTCCAAAATCGAGATTGACTCCTAATGGAAGATCTCCTATAGATAATCCGAGTATAGCTCTCATTTTATATCTTGCATTGAAGGTAGCCGTAGATCCAGAAGAAGAATTATAGGTATAGATGTCTTCTAGTGCCGGAGAGAACATAGCACCGAAGTTTGCTGTGGTAAGGCTGATTTTAGGTCCACTAACTGTCGTTACTTTAAATGTACTTGTATCATAAGAGAAATTACCTGAAAGAGTAACGACCCACTCTTTAGTGAATTTGTCTCTTGTATCTTTTGCAATGTGATAGAATCTCTCCGAGACATTCTCTCCCCTGATGTTACTTAGGGCATTAACTTCTAAGCCTGATTCTTTTAAGTTGTCTAGTGGAGAATGTTCTCTATATGATAGAAACCAGTTGTTTTCTATAATTATATTTTGTATTGTCCGATAATCTGCTGCTTCATGATGTTCTTTAGTAACTTCAATAAAACGATCTGTAACGACAGAACCTTCAAGATCTTTAACTGTAAAATCTTCGGTATTCTCAAATGCAGTATCTATAAAATTGGTAAATAGACTACTGATTTCAGAGTTCTCAGTGCTCTCCTCAGTCACATTTGCAGAAGCTGAATTAATAGTAGTACACGACAATACTAAGGTCAATGTTATCACTAAACTTAAAAATTTCTTCAATTAATCATCTCTCCCTAATTACCTTGAGTTGGTTTATTTGTGTTGGCCAACATTAATAACCGTAACATATACAATTTCCAAATGGTACCTATTATGTGGGATTTATATACATCAATACAAAAGGACCAGGAAAAAAGGATTGAATTTTTTAGTATACTTTCGTAACTGTGAATTTTAAATGTGGAAAATTGTGGTTCTTTAGTAGATAATGAAGCTATAGCAAGTTTAGATAACTAGAATTAGGAGCGATTTGCATGGCAAATACAGTACCGGAAGCTATCCCCAAGAAAGCGACAGCAGGAGAAAGACTATTATTTGATACTTTGAAAAAACACCTCCCAAAAGACTATATCGTATATTATGAACCTGAAATTCGTGGAAGAAGACCGGATTTTGTCATTATCGGGCCAGATTTAGGTTTGCTCGTACTAGAAGTGAAAGATTATACCAAAGGGACGCTGCATCAGGTGAACCGGGACGAATGGACGTTGCGCAATACGGCAGGGGAGACAGTTACTGCCCGAAGCCCGCTGAAGCAGGCGAGAGACTACGCGTTCCTCATTGCGGATCAATTAAAGAAGGACAAGAATTTGATTAAAGAGGGAACGCCAGGATATTTGAAATTTAATTACGGATATGGGGTTGTCTTTACTCGCCTGAAACAGCAAGATTTTCTCCGTATGGATTTGTATAGCGTGATCGATCCAGTATTTGTGTTGACCAGAGAAGAGATGGACCCAGAGGATGAAGATTTTTCAGAAGAGATTTTGATTGAGAAGTTATTACATATGTTCACGGTGCCGACCCGGAACCGATATAGCTTGACCAATGAAGATATACAGGCAATTCGCTACCATCTGTTTCCTGAAGTACGGATTAGCGCAGAACGCAAAGAGATTGTGCCTCATCAGGACCAGCTGTTATTATCCTTGCATAACATTAAGACGATGGATCTACATCAGGAAAAAATGGCGAAGCAGGTTGGAGACAAACATCGTTTAATCCGCGGAGTCGCGGGGAGTGGTAAAACGCTGGTACTCGTCAGTCGGGCACGGATGCTGGCCAAGGCCAATCCAGACTGGAATATTCTTGTGCTATGCTACGGCTCAACCTTGTCCCAATACTTAAGGCAAGCTATTGTACAGAAGATGGCTGAGCCTGAAGACTTGTTTGATTTTAAGGATCAGGATGTGCTTTCTTCACATGAGTCTAATATTCAGGTAAGCACCTTTCATTCGTGGCTAGGGCAGCAATTTCGAATCATGGACAGGAAACTGCCGGTCTTGATGGAAAAAATCTCCCAAGGACTACAAGAATTGCCGAAGTATGATGCCATATTAATCGATGAGGGGCAGGACTTTGATGCGGATTGGCTGAAGCTCGTGAGCGCATGTCTCAATGAGGAGACGCAGTCGCTGCTGCTTGTCGAGGACCGTGCACAAACCATTTTTAAACGAAAAAATAGCTTGGCTCAAGATACAGGATTAGACTTCCGAGGACGTTCCAAGATACTAACAATCAACTACAGGAATACGGCACAGATTGTTCAATTTGCGTGGGATTTCTATAAAGAACAGTCCAAGTTGCAACAGAAAGTCATCAGCACCGGGGCTGATGCAATTGAGATTATACCGCCTCAGTTCACGAACCGTAAAGGTCCAGAGCCTCTAATTTATCGCAGTAAAAGTACACAAGCAGAGATGGCGTTTGTTGCCAAATCGATAGACTATTTACGGCGTGAAAAATCGTTCGCTCTGAAGGACATTGCTATTTTGTACAGGGTACAGGAGTCTAATCAAGTCAACAGTATCGAAGAATTGGGAAAAGCTCTGAACGAAAATCATCTACCGTATAATTGGGTGACCCAGAATGACCTATCTAAAAAGAACTTTAATCGGGAAGAGGAAAGTATTAAAGTTCTGACAATAGACAGTGCTAAGGGATTGGATTTCAGAGCAGTGTTTATGATTTCGATTGAGACTATGCCACGAAAAGCAGGAAAATCGAATGAAGTTGATGAACGGGAAGTTTCTCGTTTCTATATCGGGATGACGCGTGCGTTGGAGTGGTTATTTCTGAGCTACTCAGGCGAATCTCAATTCACTCGATATCTCGATGAGGTCCAACGACAGCGAATGGACAAACAGGCTATATTATAAAGCTCAAGACCTTTGAAACCATCCTAATACTAGGAAACGGGTTTCAAAGGTCTTTCCTCACCCTCCACATAAACCATAATCGCTTCATACAAAAACCTCAAAAAAACCTCATCGCCAAACTGATCAAAATAACCCGCATAGCGACGATCCGTCGTATAGGCTTCAGCGATACATCTCAGAATCTCATCATCACAGACCATGAACTGTTCCAGACAACTCTTCCATTCACGCACTAACGCTTGCACCTCACCAGAAGCAGGAGACAGATCCTGATGTTTCGCTAATTCCCGAAATACCTGCTCCATGTTGGCCGAGAATTGCTGGTAGGCTTTTTCTTGCTCTTCCACAGACAGCTCGCTCACATTAGTTTCAAATTCCTGATATTTCTCGGTATCTCCGTAGATGAACTTCGCCTCGGATTCATATTGCTCTTGAATAGACAGAATGGAAGAGTCGTCAAACAGATGAAGATGAGAGAGATCCGTTCCATCTACATACTCGTCCAACTGGTCGATGATGGTTTCGAGCTTTTGTTTGCGTTGAACGAGTGTACTGCGATGCTCTCTTAGGATATCTTTCTGTTCTTCTTTGGAGAGTTGCATCATGGCGGCAATGTCTTTTAATGAGAAATTCATTTCTTTGAACAACAGAATCATTTGCAGATTCCCCAGTGCCTCTTGATCGTAATACCGATAGCCATTGTCCTCGACTTTGCTCGGTGTTAATAGATCTGTTTTATCGTAATAATGTAATGCGCGTTTGGTGATGCCTGTAATCTGGATGATATCTTTAACGGTGAAATAAGGTGTCTTCATTCCAAAAGTCCTTTGTTTCAGCAAGGATAACACTTGCCGGAGTGATGGTTGCTTCGGTAATCGGTGTACCTGTCTTGTTCAGATAATATTGAATTAGGTGATAACCGCAGGCATAGCCAGCCGCATAGGGCATACCTACGGGAGTGAAGTTTTGCATGATGGCAAGTTCATCGCCGTATAGATACGGATTAATTTGGTCAAAACCGGTGACATGCAGCTGGTCTTTCATTTTTGGTTTGATTACGGTATTCAAAGTCTCCATATCCGTTTTGGCTACCCAGGGGCCTAGCAACTCTTCTCCATACAGGGATGTCGCAAAGCTCTCAGCCAACCCCTCGCTAACAACCATATCGCCAAGCGTAATCTGTGGATTCCACTGGATATATTGATACCTCACGTTATGATTGCATTCATGAGCTAACACGGATTGAATACGAGGTAGAGTATACCTATTGGGGATCAGGTTCGCAATAATATAACCCGGGATTCCGCCATCCCCGCTGATGCCTTCGTTCATGGTGAGTGATGGGCTATTCTTATCGCCTAATAAAATTGTATATAGATATTCGGAGACCGATAGCTCAATCCCGTGATCTGTAAAGGTGGATAGACTCGTACGAACAGCTTCATGACACTGTTGCCAAAATGCTTCAGACGAAATCGCTGCTAACGATTCGTTAATCTCAGGTGTGATATCTGCTGGAGCGATATTCATAAAGTTATTCATCATGATCACGTCGAAGCCGTGAGGCTCTTGAGAGCGAAACGGGATCTGTTGAATGTTCCATTTGTTCATGAATGGACTCATCATTCGCTCGCGGTATAACTCCAATTTCTTATCGGGTGCAGCCTGGATGATCTCCTCATAGATTTGATCTGAACGTAACGCGATAATCTTCATCCTTGATCTCTCCTTCTTATTCGCTTGAGATCATTATCAAGTATGACCTTACGTTACAGTCAAGCGTTGATGTTACGCTGCTGGCTCTCTGAATGATTCTGCATCTTCATTGCGAATATCAGAGCAGACAGGATATAGATCAGGCTTTCATCGTTCCCTCCACCAATAAATAACTTCACAAAACGCTTACAAACTTTCAATTCTACCCTACCTTTTCCGCTGTGAAGCTGAGATAATGGGAGAGGAATAAGGTATGAAACAGACGCGACAACCATGTTCATCAACAGTCTAAAAATAAAAGCTGCATATCCATAGGAGGATTATTAATGACGACACAACCATTGAATCTGATCCAATCCACGGAGGGCCAAGCGTTGCTTGCCCAAATGTATGGACAATCACAAGTAGAGGAACAGACTGCACGTTACACGAAGCTGAACGCAACGTTTGAAGAGTACTTCGGCGCACAAGAAGGAAGCAAGTTGTTCAGCGCGGCAGGACGCAGTGAGATTGGCGGCAATCACACGGATCATAACCATGGTAAAGTGCTGGCGGGCAGCATTACGCTGGATACGATTGCAGTGGCAGCACCAACTGCGGATTCGGTTATTACGTTTTACTCAGAAGGCTATGACAAGAAATATGTAATCGATCTCACGGACCTCACGCCAAATACGGAAGACGATGGCACAACAGCATTGATTCGCGGTATGGCTGCAGGATTTGGAGAATTTGGATATAAAGTAGGCGGCTTCCAGGCGTATCTCTCGAGTAACGTGTTCTCGGCATCAGGAGTGAGTTCCTCGGCATCATTTGAGATGCTAATCTGTACGATTTTGAATCACTTCTATAATGATGGAGCACTGGATGTTGTGACCTTGGCCAAAATCGGTCAGTATGCGGAGAATCACTACTGGAACAAACCTTCCGGTCTGCTGGATCAGATGGCTTGTGCGTACGGCGGACTGATTGCCATTGATTTTGAAAATCCTGCACAGCCGGTCATCGAACCTGTTCAGTGGGATTTCCAACAAAACGGTTACTCATTGGTCATTGTAAATACAGGCGGTAATCACGCTGATCTGACGGAAGATTATGCTGCTGTGCCATATGAGATGAGAGCGGTTGCTCAGGCACTGGGCAGTGAGTATGTTCGGGAAATTACAGCAGACGCAATCTATGCCAACCTCAAGAAGGTTCGTGAAGCGGCTGGGGATCGTGCCGTGCTGCGTGCGCTTCATTTCCTGGAAGAAAACAATCGTGTCGATGGTCAGGTTCAGGCGTTGCGTGATGGACGTTTTGCTGATTTCTTGAAACTGATTACGGCGTCCGGTAACTCGTCATGGAAGTGGTTGCAGAATGTATATCAGAGTGGTGCTGTGAAGGAACAGGAGATTGGCATCGCGCTGGCACTGACCGAGAATTATCTGCAAAACCTGGGTGATGGCGCTTGTCGGATTCATGGTGGTGGATTCGCAGGGGTTATTCTGACAATCCTTCCGAACGAAAAAGTAGAAGAGTATATGTCCTGGATGCACGACATGTTGGATACACCGATTATTGTCGTTAATGTGCGTGCACAGGGTGCAGTATGTCTGAATGCATTGATTGCTCAAGTAAACGAATAGGAACAATGGCTGGACTGAAATTTCGTATGTAAAAAAGCGGTTATCTGCCCCGAGTATGGTCAGGGTGAATAACCGCTTTTTGTCATGCCAAATAAAACATATATATACTTTGAACAACCTCAAAACATAGGACTGTAAAGAGGGTGTTTTTTTACGTGTCGAAATTTGTAATAAAATGTACGCCGTTTAAATACTAGATAATATCCCTTTAAAACATACTTAAGGGGATTGAAGTGGTTTTTGTTTTTATATGTAGAAAAATGACAAAATATAGAGTATAGTTAAGGGATAATTTAACTATTTTTTTCTATGAATTAGGATATAAAGCTGAATATTAGATTTTGCTAGTTTTAAAAGACATGAATATAGTAACGGAGGATGGATATGAGCTCATTCAGAAACTGGCTTAACTCAACCAAACAAGGCCTTGAGGACCAGGTTAAACGATTCAAGAATAAGGATTTTATGGACGCTGTAGTAGCAGGCTGTGCCTTGGTTGCTTTTGCGGATGGAAGCGTAGATGCTGCGGAGAAGAACAAGATGGCGGGATACATAAATTTGAGTCAGGAATTGAAAGTGTTTGATATGACGGTTGTCATCGAACGCTTCAATCATTATGTCAATAACTTTGAGTTTTCGCCCGAGATCGGGAAACAGGAAGCCTTGAAGGCTATTGCCAAGTTTAAGTCGAAGCCGGAAGTAGGCCGTGTCATTGTAGGTGTGTGTAGTGCGATTGGTGCTGCTGATGGTAACTTCGACGATCAAGAGCGTAGAGTCGTAGCTGAAATTTGCACGGTTCTTGGCTTGAACCCGGGTGAATTCAGTCTGTAACCACCCTAGCATTTGAAGCTGAAAGGAGGTGAATATCAGTGGCTGGTATTAATTTGGTCAAGGGACAGAAGATCGATCTAACCAAAGGTAAAGCAGGATTAACTCAAGTCATCGCTGGTTTGGGTTGGGACCCTGTAGCCTCCAAAGGCTTCTTCGGAAGAAAGAAGCAGGCAAATATCGATTGTGATGCTTCCGCGTTGCTGTTGAATGAGAATGGCAAGTTAATGAAGGAAACCAATTTGGTCTGTTTCCATAACAAGCAGAGTTTGTGTAGATCTGTAGTTCATTCAGGAGATAATCTAACTGGTGAGGGCGAAGGAGACGATGAGCAAATCAAAATCAATCTCTCCTCCGTACCTGCCGATGTTCATAGAATTCTTATCGTTGTAAACATTTATGATTGTGTGAATCGCAAACAGGACTTTGGCATGATTGAGCGTGCATATATCCGCATTTTGGATGGGAAAAACGCTCAGGAGTTGGTCAAGTTTAATCTATCCGATAGTTATTCAGGCATGACAGCCCTCATCTGTGGCGAAATGTATCGACATGGTGCAGAGTGGAAATTCTCTGCAATCGGTGAAGGTGCTCATGCGGTACATATCGATGAGCTCGCTCGTCGTTATACGTAGTATATGAATCCTCAAAATGCAATTTTGCATCTAATTTTATAGTGAAGCGGAGATGAATCGAATGGCTATCAATCTATCTAAAGGTCAGAAGATCGACTTAACAAAAACAAATCCAGGTTTGGCCAAAATCACTGTAGGTTTGGGCTGGGATACCAATAAGTATGATGGCGGCAAGGATTTTGACCTGGATGTATCCGTGTTCTGTGCGAATGCGGACGGTAAGGTTAACGGAGAAAAGAATTTTATTTTCTTCAATAATCCGCAAAATGAAAATGGTTCCGTTGTGCATACGGGTGACAACCGCACGGGTGAAGGGGATGGCGATGATGAGCAAGTGAACATCGACCTGCCTAACGTTCCAGCAGACATCGAGAAAATTGCGTTCACGATTACAATCTATGAAGCTCAGGAACGCAGCCAGAACTTTGGACAAGTGTCCCGCGCGTATGTACGTATTGTAAATGAGGCTAATTCCGAAGAACTGATTCGTTTCGATCTGGGCGAAGATTTCTCCATCGAAACAGGTGTCGTAGTTGGAGAATTGTATCGTCACAGTGGTGAATGGAAATTCAGTGCGATCGGTAGCGGTTACCAGGACGGTCTGGTCGGTCTTACACGCGACTATGGTCTGCAATAGGACTCAACTAATAACTTATGAACACATAAAAGACAGGGAAGCCGTCGATTTGGCGGTTTTCCTTTTCATTAAAGAAGGCTTTCAATATTAAGAAAGGTGGACGAATATATGACAATTAGCTTAGCTAAAGGACAACGGATTGACCTTACCAAAACAAACCCTGGCTTAACAAAGGTTGTGGTGGGCCTTGGATGGGATACCAACAAATATAGCGGCGGAGTCGATTTTGACTTGGATGCTTCAGCATTTCTGCTTCATGAAGATGGTAAAGCCAAAGGAACAGACGATTTTGTGTTTTATAACAATCCAACGGGTGGTGCTGGATCACTAACTCACACAGGAGATAACCGTACAGGTGAGGGAGAAGGCGATGATGAGCAGATTATCGTGGATTTCAGCAAAGTTCCTGCAAATATTACCCGGATTGGTATTACCGTAACGATTTATGATTATGAAGCACGCGCACAGAATTTTGGACAGGTGTCCAACGCATTTGTTCGGGTCGTAGATGCGTCCAACGAACGTGAGGTTCTGCGTTATGATCTGGGAGAAGACTTCTCGACGGAAACGGCTGTTGTGTTCTGTGAATTTTACCGTTCAGGTTCAGACTGGAAGTTCCAGGCAATCGGAAGTGGTTTTGCCGGTGGACTTGCTGCGCTCTGCGAGAACTACGGATTAGATGCCAAATAGGGGAAGAAAGGTGAATCTGTTATGGCTGTAACTGTCGTCAAAGGGCAAAAAACGGACCTGACTAAAACCAATCCGGGGCTTACCCGTCTTACGGTTGGTATTGGTTGGAATTCCCCCTCAGCGCTTGAACTTGATACATCTGCCTTCCTTCTTGGTGCTGGTGGCAAAGTATCCGGTGATGAAGATTTTATCTTTTATAACCAGCCGACAACGGCATTTATTACGTACAAGGATACACCGCAGCAATCGGACAAAAAGCAATTTGATATTGATCTGAGCAAAATCCCTGCGCGTATTGAAAAGATTGCATTCAGTCTGACCATCTATGAAGGTGAGTCCAGAAATCAAAGCTTTGGTCAGGTTCAGAATACCTATATTCGCTTTGGGAATGCCAATAACGGACAGGAAGCATTAAAATATGATCTGGCTAGTGGATTTACGGTGGAAACGGCGATCGTCATTGGCGAGTTATATCGACATAATGGAGAGTGGAAGTTTAATGCAATTGGTTCCGGTTTTGCCGGGGGGCTGAATGCGTTGTGTGGCAATTTTGGCGTGAGTGTTGAGGATAATGCTTCATCTTCACAACCTGCTCCTCCTGTACCTCAGCCGCCAGCACCGAAGCCTCCAGCTCCACCAGCTCAGCCGCCTCAACCCAAGATTGAACTGAACCTGAACAAGATTGAGCTGAAGAAAAAAGGCGATACGATTAACCTGAAGAAAAATTCAGGTGGACTCGGAGAGATTTTAATTAATCTCAACTGGAATCAACAGACTAACCGTGGGTTGTTCGGGCGGAACAAGAGCGTCGATCTGGACCTCGGTTGCCTCTATGAAATGATGGATGGCAGTAAAGGGGTCATACAGGCTCTTGGAGAATCATTCGGGTCCGTTAACCGATATCCGTACATAGCTCTGGACGGGGATGATCGGACAGGGTCAGTGAGGACCGGAGAGAATCTGCGTATTAACGGTGAACGTGTTGCTCATATCAAGCGTATCCTCGTGTTCACTTACATTTATGAAGGTGTAAAAAACTGGTCACAGGCCGATGGAGTCGTAACGATTAACCAGAAAGACGGTCCTGATATTATCGTCCGCATGAATGAACATGGAAGTTCCTTGGGAATGTGTGGTATTGCCATGTTCCGCAACGTGAATGATGAGACGTTCAGTATCGAGAGAATTGTCCAGTTCTACAATGGACACCGCGCCCTAGATGAAGCCCATGGGTGGGGAATGCGCTGGACTGCCGGCAGTAAATAACAATTTGAGTTAGCGGAGGCTGCCTTTTCATGTTTAGTGATTTCTTTAAAAGCATTAGTGAGAACTATGGCCATTTTTTCTCTTGGACCGAGATTGTTGCTACACTCTCTGACCCTGTAAGCTGGGGAATTATTGGTAGCTTGATCTTACTGGAAGGGCTTCTGTCTGCGGATAACGCGCTGGTACTGGCTGTTATGGTTAAGCATTTGCCCAAGGAACAGCAAAAGCGGGCGTTATTCTATGGTATCTTAGGAGCTTATATTTTCAGGTTTATTGCGATCGGGCTGGGGACATTCCTCGTCAAGATCACCCTGATCAAAGTGCTCGGAGCATTATACCTGTTATACATTGCCTACAAAGGACTATTCAAGTCTGAGGCAGACGAGAATCAGGAGGGCAAGCAATATTCATTCTGGAAAACCGTGCTTATGGTCGAACTGATGGATATTGCTTTCAGTATTGACAGTGTTATTGCGGCGTTTGGTATTAGTGAGCAGATTTGGGTCCTTTTCCTCGGAGGTATCATCGGGGTGCTCATGATGCGTGGTGTCGCGCAGATTTTCCTTAAACTCATTGATAAGTTTCCTGAACTGGAAAAAGCAGCATTTATCCTTATTGCTATTATTTCAGTGAAAATGATGTTGAGTGCTTTTGGTTTCCATATCTCAAACGTGATTTTCTTCTCATTATTGATCGCTGTATTTGTTGGAGCGATTTTCCTCGGTTCAGCGAGAAGAAAAAAAGAAAACAAAGGTCAGACCTCTTAAAAAAATGTCACATTTGCCATCAATCCCTCCGCTTCCCGGAGGGATTGGTTTTTATACCCCGACAGCATTCATTTCATCATGCAGACTGACTTGAAGTCAGAAGTGCAAGGAGGAGAATAACCTGAAATATTTTAGCTTTTTGAACTCAGAGGAGGAAGAAGCGCTCTTTTTTTCTTCGCCCGTATCGTTTAGTCATCGAACCTCCAAAGAAATACTGGCATACGCTGTTGGGGCTGCTTTGTACATGCCAGCTACCCGTCCGCATATTGCAGACGATATTATGAACGGTAAGCATGAAGGACTCACAACCATCATTATTGATCTGGAAGATGCGGTTGGAGACGAGCAAGTCGAATTTGCAGAACAATGTTTGGCCCAGCATCTTATGCTTGTTGCAGAATACATGGAGTCGGGAATGCTGACATCCAACAGACTGCCTTTACTTTTTGTACGGGTAAGATCTCCAGAGCAGTTGGAACGTCTTTTTGACATACTGGGTGAACGGATGTCACTCCTGACAGGTATTGCCCTGCCGAAGTTCGATTGTGCGAATGGACGTGCTTATTTGCAGCTTATTCACGAGTATAATCAGCAGAAGCCGAATTCACATCCCCTACTATATGCCATGCCAATTTTGGAGACGGCGGAAGTGATATACCGAGAGACACGCTGGGATACATTGCTCCAGTTAAAGCAGATCGTGGATGAGTATGCACCTTATGTCCTGAATATCCGAATTGGAGCAACGGATTTCTCAAGTCTATTTGGACTGCGTCGAAGTCCGGAATTTACTATTTATGATATAGCAACGATACGTGATTGCATATCCGATATTATTAATTTATACGGTCGCGAGGAAAATGGTTATGTGATATCTGGTCCGGTGTGGGAATATTTTAGTCAGCGTGAACGAGTGTTCAAGCCGCAATTAAGGCAGACGCCATTTGAAGAAACACTTGGCAAGACGGGACGAAATCTCAGGATGAAATATATTACGAACTCCATGGACGGAATGATGCGTGAAGTCATGATGGATAAGGAGAACGGAATTATAGGAAAAACGATTATTCATCCGACACATATCAAGCCCGTTCAGGCGATGTATGTGGTTACACATGAAGAGTTCGTGGATGCACAAGGTATTGTAGCTCGTAATGATGGAAGCTTAGGGGTTTTCAAAAGCGCGTATACCAACAAAATGAACGAGATCAAGCCGCACTTGAGTTGGGCTAAACGAATTTTAATCCGATCACAAATATATGGGGTGTTACATGAACAGCAGCATTTTGTCGGGCTCTTGCCCAAACACGAACACACGTACGTTTCCTATTCTTGATCAGTTCAATATTACGATTGAGGCCACTTACAATCCGTTTGAAATCCCTTTGGAGAATCTGTTCTCGATGGCGGCTCGCTTAAATAAAAAGAGATCATTTCTTTTTGTCAGTAAGTTGCTTGGCAAACATATTGCCGTCAATCCTTATACTTCTTTATTAAGCGGGGCTGCCCTTGCAGTTCTTCTATATGAAGATTTAACTCACGGAGAGGACGAACGTATTGCAGAATGGAAACAACGTATGGTCCGAGGTTTAATTGATCCTGATCAAGCTCGTGAGTCGTATGAGTATTTAATGAATGCCAAAATGATCTTGCCTGAAGAAGTACGATTCGTTGGGTTCGCTGAGACAGCCACCGCTCTGGGGCAAAGTATGTACGAGCTGTTCGCTGATCGTGCAACGTATATTCATTCCACAAGAGAGTACCTGCCTGAACTGGAGCCGGATATTCAATTCGAGGAGGAGCATTCTCACGCGATGTCTCATCGCTGTTACGCTCTGGACTCCGAATCACTCGCAGAGGGTGAGCCTCTTGTTCTTGTGGATGATGAGATCACAACGGGCAATACCACATTGAACATTATTCGGGATATCCAGCGCACCTATCCGCGCAAACAATATTATATCGCGTCTTTGCTGGATTGGCGCACTGATGCAGATGAGCAGAAATTCACAGCACTGGAAGTAGAACTTGGAATCACGATCACTCCACTATGCTTATTAAAAGGAAAGATTCAGGTGATGGGCGAACCATCTATCGATGCTTCCAGAGAGAAACTGGTCAATGAATCCTTATCATTAATAAGTGTTTTGTCTGTAGCAGGTGAACTGGAGCCATGGGGCGCTGTATCTGCTGATTCGGAGGGGAATCGCTGGTCGGCTCCTTATCTTCGGTATACAGGCCGATTCGGAATTCATTCCAGTCATAATGCTGGTCTGGATTCGGGTATTTCTAGGATCGCAGCCATTTTGCGAGAAAAGAGTAAAGGCCGGCGTACCCTTGTCATGGGTACAGGGGAGTTTATGCATATTCCGATGCGAATTGCAGCTGAGATGGGCGACGGAGTTATGTACCAGTCCACAACTCGGAGTCCAATCCATACGGTGAATCGTCCAGGATATGCGGTTATTGCAGGTGAAGGATATACCTCGCCAGAAGATCCGACTGTTCGCAATTATATTTACAATGTATTACCTGGGCAATATGATGAGATTTTTGTTTTGATGGAAAGACATATGTCTGAAGAACGCATGCAGCCTATGCTGGATGTATTGTCCCAACTCGGATGTAAGCAAATATACGTGGTGTACTGCGGTGTTCCACAGGAGGGCTGAGAAGACAACCTATGAATTTATCTACGATTGAAAGTATGATGAAGCGCAAGATGAAATCACCTGAGCCACTAGGCAGTTATGACCCGTCCGATGTTGTGTTCTTGTTAAAGGATTTAAGCGACATTCATTTGGAAAAAGAGACCGGAGAGCGTGAACATGCCATTCAGTCGGGTGTGCATTATTCGGAAATGCTGCCCGTGGAGTATCACCCTACGGATGAATATATTGAGTTGTTCCATGATACATTAGCGCAATCCGCGGAGAAGGTCGCTATGGCTGCCGCGGTGGTAGCGGAGATGATCGTGCGTAAAAGGGGATTAGATACAATTCTGGTCTCGCTCGCTCGTGCCGGAACGCCGATTGGTATTCTGGTTAAACGTTATATTGCAATGAAGTATAACGTGAACATGCCTCATTACAGTATTTCCATAATTCGTGGAAAAGGGATTGATGAGAACGCAATGCTGTATATATGGCAGCAGCATGGACTGCATACACCTATTCAATTCATCGATGGGTGGACAGGCAAGGGAGCGATACGTAAGGTGCTGGTGGAAGCTTGTCAAAGCCTGAATGAACGTTATGGCATCCAATTGGACGACGATCTTGCCGTGTTGGCCGATCCGGGGCAGTGCTCCGCTACCTATGGTACCCGAGAAGATTATTTGATCCCAAGCGCTTGTCTGAACTCGACCGTATCCGGTCTGATGAGCCGTACGGTACTACGGGATGACCTCATCGGACCGAATGACTACCATGGAGCCAAGTGGTACAAGGAGTGGGCTTCATCCGACCTGTCCAATGTGTTTGTTGATAAAATAGCGGATTACTTCCCCAGGGTCGAACAAGTGGCATCACTTCAAGCCAGTGAAGCACTGTCTCATCCCTCAGAAGTAACTTGGCAGGGTATGAAGGATATCCAATCCATTCAACAGGCATTCGGTATTGAGGATGTAAATTTGATCAAACCAGGGATTGGAGAGACGACACGCGTACTATTGCGTCGTATCCCTTGGAAAATTCTGATTGATCGCCCGAACAATCCTAATCTGAGACATATTATGCTGCTCGCGAAGGACCGGGGTGTCCCGGTGGAAGTGTTCCCTGGATTGAGCTATTCATGCTGCGGTATTATTCAATCGGTAAAGGGGGGCGGAGAATGATCTATGCAAGTGATCTGGATCAGACACTGATCTATTCCCGTCGTTCGATGGGCGTTTCCGAGGATGCCTCGGGACTCGTTCCAGCCGAATGGATTCGTGGTGAACTATCAGCCTTTATGTCAGCCGAAGCGCTACATAAGCTCAAGACTCTTCCTGAAGATATTATTTTTATCCCTGTAACTACACGGACAGTGGAGCAGTACCAGCGCATTCGGATTTTTCAGCAGGACGTGATTCCGGCCTATGCGATAACGAGCAATGGTGGAAATATTCTGATTGACGGTAAAGTGGACTTGGCCTGGAACGATTATGTTCGTTCTCAACTTCAAGAGTATTCTGCAGCAGCAGTTGAGGTCAGGCAGTTGTTTGGCGATGTGCTAAACAGCGACTGGGTTGCAGGGGAGCGACTATGTGATGAGTTGTTTTATGCCTTTGTGATTCACCGTGACCGTATGCCGATAGAGCAAGTTACAGAGAAGATTCACGCTTTGGGAGCGCTAGGATGGGAGGCCTCCATTCAAGGGCGTAAGCTATACCTTGTTCCTTCTGGCGTGAATAAGAGCGCTGCGGTAGAACATGTTCGACATCAGATCGGAGATGTACCTGTTATAGCCTCCGGGGATTCCCTATTGGACCGTTGTTTACTCGACTTCGCAGATTATGCTATTGCTCCACGGCATGGCGAACTTTACCGGGAGAAGCAGCGGAATCCTGATAAGATCCCTTACCAGTTCACAGAACAATCCGGTATATTTGCCGCCGACGAGATTTTGGAATATGTCCGTTCCACACACCACGTTGCGATAGGAGATGCTGTCTTATGAACAAGACCCGTATTTATTTTAATCGTTGGTTTTCGGTGGCGTATCACTATATGAATTTGATTCGAAACAACGAAGATGGCTTGCAGTTCGAGATCTATGGCACCCATTCCGATCCGAACAACATGGCGCTTCAGGGATGTGACCACGCAGAGTTAGAGCCAAAGGTTACGGGAAAAGAGTATATTGATTTCTGTCTGGATTTTTGCCGAAGACATCAAATCAATATCTTTATTCCACGTCTCCATATGCTGGATATCAGCAAGCACGTTCACCTTTTCGAAGAGATCGGCACCAAGGTTTTGGTCTGCAAGGATACAGAACTGCTGGAGCAATTGATGGAGAAGGACCGTTTCTATGAATCTGTACGTGAACTGGGAATCATGAACATTCCGGATTACTTCACTGTCAGCAATGCCTCGCAATTCAAACAGGCCTATGATGCACTTTCCAACGCTGGACATGAGGTGTGTTTCAAACCATGTAATGGGGAAGGCGGAATGGGATTCAGGGTGATCGACAATAGCCGTAATCCATTAGAAGAGTTGTTCGGACATACCCAGAACCGCATCTCTTTTGAAGATGCATTCCGTGCCTTTTCTACTGTGGAGTCCTTTCCAAACATTATGATCATGGAACGTCTCGAAGGTTATGAATACAGTATAGATTGTTTGGCTGACAGCGAGGGGAGTCTGCTCGCGGCTGTCCCTCGCTGCAAAGCAGGTGGGCGCCTAAGAAGGCTTGAGGAGCATGCTGAATTATTAAAAATCGCCAGTGATGTTGCTTCTGCTTATCGCATCCCCTATAACTTCAACATTCAGATGAAATATCGTAAAGAGACTCCGAAACTGCTGGAGATTAATCCAAGAATGTCCGGAGGATTACATGTGTCCTGTCTTTCGGGAATCAATTTCCCATATTTGGCTGTGAAGCTGGCCCTGGGTTTTGAAGTCGGCCCTCTTTCTCCTCAATACGGTATATTGGGAAGTCATGTGGAACAACCATTGATTATGGATGCACAGAAGATTAGAAACCATTAAAGATTAGTTTCCAAACATTGACACCTTCTGACTGGTTTTCTTACAATACGATTATGTAGATGATCTTGATAATTACACAGGAACGAAGTGATCAAGTGTAGTCTTCATTTGTTCATTGTGTACCATGTGTTGTTATAGGCAGGAGGATAAACGATGTTACGCATAACAAAAATCGGCCTGGCTGCGCTGATTGGATATGGCCTTGCCGCTGTAAGCAGTCCTTTTGTTCCTGAATTTGTATCATGGGCGATCCCGGCTTTGGCGACGATGGTCGGAGGTATACTTCCAACACGGCCACGTGCGCCAGTCATTGAGACATCTGGTTCAGATTCGGAGAGAAGAGTTGTTGAGATGAACGGCGAAGCAGGGAAACAAGTTGTGGGAAATCGATCTGCTAATCAGCAGATCAACCCAACCCCTGAACGTGCAGAAAATGCTGGACGATCCGAAGCCGTACGTTCGCCACATCAAGATGATTCAGATCCTATTTTTGGGCCAGTCATTGAATATCTCGAAGTTTTGGAAGATATGGTGATCTCCGAGGGACAAAAAAATGAGCTGGACAATGAAATTGTTGAGAAGTCGTTAGCCCTTTTTGCCAGATTGCAGCGAGTCATTCCGGCACTGAAAGAGTTAAACAACGGTGATATTAACCATACGATGCGCAGATTGATTTTGAAAGATCTGAATGGTTTTATTAACCCTTTTCTCCGTTTGAGTGGAGAAGCCAAGCGTACCAATCGCAGGATGTTATTAAATGGCCTGAAGGATGTAGATTCCAAGATTTCAGAGATTGTATCTACAATCGAACATAAAGATCTATTGGAGCTTCAGAACAAAGCAGAGCTTATTCATCAAAGGTATAATAGCTCCGAATTATAGGAGGGATCGTTAGGTATGGCAACGGAATATATTCAATTAAAACAGGATGACCAGCAGCGGATTAATCAGGAAGCAACCCAATTAATTCAGAAGGTATCCCAAACCGATGCTGTTCAACTGGATTTATTAATGGATGATATCGGCAAGCTGGGCGTGAAGACACAGGAAAAAGCGGGCCAAACGCTGAAAATGCTGGATCGACCTGTGAATGATCTCATGTCCGGTAATCGGGCTGAAGTGTCTACGATGATCTTGAAACTGAGAGATGAGTGCGAAAGTTTACAGCAGAGCAAAAACGTTAGTTTTGTAGGGCGGTTACTGCGCAAAAGTCCACTGAAGAACTATGTCTATCGTTACCAGTCTGTGCGAACCAACATTGATAGCATTATTAATGGATTACGGGATGGGAAGGACAATCTGGAAGAGAGCATTGTGAGTATGCGGCAGTTAAAACGTTCCTCCATTCAGGAGATTTATAACCTGCAAACCAAAATCGCTTTTGGTAATCAGTTGAAGGATTTGTTCGAGGCTGAGATTGCCAAGCCTGAGAATGAGAACCGCAAGGCTCACTTGGAGCGTGGATTGCGCAAGGTGGTTACCCGCACTCAATCCATGACCGAAATGATCATGCTGTATAATCAGGCTATTGCAGCGACAGATATTATTAATGATAATAATGACAAACTGATCGATTCCGTGAACAATGCCATTGATAAGACGGCTAATCTGATTACGGTATCTGCCATGATTGCCATGGCCTTGAATGATCAGGAGAAGGTCATTTCTGCTGTGGAAGCGACCAACAAAACGATTGAAGAACAGTTCAAGGAAAATGCGAGATTGCTGCGTACGACAACGGAAAAGACCAACGATTTGTTAGCCAAGCCGGCCATGTCCATGGAATCGGTGAACCAGGCCATCGGAGATTTGATGTCTGCCCTGGATCTGTCTGAGCAGTCCAATCGCCGTATTATTGAGAGCTGCAACGACTATACAGCCAAGATGACGACACTAAATGCAGGCATGAGTGAAAGATTGGGGCTGGAAGCTCAGAAGACCGGCAATATTCAAGCTAAAAACCAACCGGATGCCAACTCGTTAAGCTCTTATTTGGATTAGTTCTACGTTTGAGTTCTATGTTTGAGTTTTATATTTTGTTCATAGGTTTGATGAAAAGAGGCGCTGCTGCGTCTCTTTTTTGTATGTCTAGCATAAATTCATAGAAATCCTCAAGGTTGGGATCCATGCAGGTTTATCCATTTTTTGAAGAGGCAATACTGGGCATACACTGAATCTTGTTGCATACAATAGGTTATGTTACAGCTTCATAATGAAAGGGGCCACGGGGATGCTATCTCTCATTATTGCCAGTATTGCCTTAGTATTGATCGTTGTTGCCAGTAGCGAGAAGGCTGAGACGATTGCGGAGTTGAATGATCGTTAATTTACTGTATTTCTCTGTGTGTGTTTGATAAAATGAAGGTAAACTTTGGAAGTGAATGAAGGAGATTGCCTAACATGCTGGAGTTTTCATTCGAAATCATTGATGAGGCCAACATTAACATTCAGTACAAGTATGGTAGTCAGTTTTTTCATTTTAATTTGTTTTGGTCCAATGGAGATTGGACATTGCACCCATTTGAGGGCATTCTGATTGAAAATCGGGAGATGTGCAGCCTGATTATTGCGGACTTGCTGAAGAACAAGGATTTTCACGTTATGCTGGCCAAAGAGAAGATTGTGTTATCGCGGTTGCGAACGACGGTCAATCTTCAACCGGATGATCCGGAAGAGTTTGAAGTCAGCCCCCGAATCGATGATAGATCATCACAGGGTGATGAGTTGATGGGTTACATAGAAAATCACAGTTTCGAAGAGGTTCTTGAATTGGAGCAACAACAGATGCAAGCAAAAGTGGATTTTTTTCAAGAGATCATTCAGAGAATGTTCATGGAAGGCATCGGACCCGAAGACCCTGATTTTCGCAAGGTTCAATCGATTATTCGGATATACAAGGATACATTCGATAGGCTTGGGAA
This sequence comes from Paenibacillus sp. LS1, assembly GCF_026013365.1. Classification (GTDB taxonomy): domain Bacteria; phylum Bacillota; class Bacilli; order Paenibacillales; family Paenibacillaceae; genus Paenibacillus. Next base: position 92,934 of record NZ_JAPDOE010000012.1, on the reverse strand, counting down.
TATCAACGATAATCCTATGGGAGATTACAATAACAAAAGATGGTAGAGTTATGAATCCGATATACTGGTGAAAGGTTGAATTAAAGATTGATAAAGGAGGGATTTCAATCCCTTCTTTTTTTTAATTTCATGCCCGATATATATTAATTCCTTGAGAGTTTACGAAAGAAGGGAGACCTCATGATTTCAACAATCTATGAATTGCATCATGCCTACGTGGTGGCAGATTCAGGGACGGCATTTCCTGTACAGAAGAACTTGGATTATCCCACGTTGATCTTCCCGATGTCTGAGACCGTAATGCATTTGAACGAGCGGGAGTATCACTTGGGAAGCGGGAAATGTTTGTTCTTGCAGCCTGCCCACAGTCCGCTTGTCCTAGAACCGGCTGGGTTGGAGGAATCAGGCCCAATCTATATGATCGCATTCGATAGATACCAACTCGTAGAGCAAAAAAATACCACCGTTCGTTATGAGTTGAACCGTGAACAGCTGCCAAAGGACGGGTGTATGATTAAATTTTCCCGCCGTCTGTTTGGGCAATTGCATGAACTGGTGGAGCGAGCAATGAATGTACCAGCCCCTGAACGAAACACTCGTGTGAGTTCCTTACTTAATGACCTGCTTCATCAGGTATTTGAGCATTGGAGTGATGCAGAGGACCATTACATACAGGATATGACGATTAAACAGATATGTGCCTATATGCAGCAACATGTAGATGCGGATCTGAACCGGGCAGCACTTGCCCGAATGACCGGATTCAATGCCAGTTATTTCTCGTCGTTGTTTCGTAAAGAAACGGGATGGAGTTTTGGGGACTATCTGAACCGTCTACGTTTGGATGAGGCCAAGCGTTTATTGTTTACGACGTCTAATTCACTTCAGGATATTGCCATGCGGACAGGGTTTTCAGACAGTTCATATTTGAGTAAAACCTTTAAGAGACATGTACACATCACGCCAAGTGCATTTCGTCAATTGAAGCAAACGGAACAGATTGCAGCTTTGCAATTTGTTGGAGCTTTGCTCAGTGTCGGCTTAACTCCTGTCTTGACCACACAAGAGATTGCAGGTTCGTCCTTGCTTCTTGAGGAGGCATTGCAGGAGACGATTATTACGAACAACCTGAAGATGGTAGAGCGAATAAAAGAGGTGAAGCCGGAGCTGATTCTTGCGCCGACGTATTTCTATCATTTCCCGGATGTATTGAAAGAGATAGAGCAGGTGGCGCCGGTGATTATGCTGGATTGGGGCACAATGGACAAGCTGGATGAAGTGAGTCAAGTTGGTCGTCTGTTCGGTAGAGAACAGCAGGCCAAGGCGTGGATTTCTAAATATAACAAAAGGGTGCTTGCAGCCCGAGCATTGTTGCAGCAGTTTATTTTGCCACAAGAGACGGTGGGGATCTATGAACTGAATTATGATCAACGCTGGCTTATACCCCATGACAAAGTGAGGTCTGCCTATAATCTGTACCGGGCGTTACAGCTTCACCCGCCTAAGCGAATTCAGACCGAGGTGCTGGATCAGGATAGGCCGTTGTTCATTGCTGAAGAGGACTTGCCGAATTATGCGGCGGATCACATGTTTGTTATTTTGCCTGAGTCTGTATATGGAGAAGATTTAGAGGGGCTATTATCGCGTCAAATCTGGCGGCAGTTGATTATAGAGGATGGATGCCGGGTATATCCGCTGGTACTAAATGAATTTTGGATGGATGAAGGTGTATCGCTAGAGAAACAACTGGATGTTATGGTGCGTCTGCTGAACGGATAGCGCATGGAGCCAACCATAGTACATGGGACATAGCCAACGATAACACATCGACGTTCGTTCCGAGGCGCCGCTATAATAATGATTGTAATCGGGAATGATAATCATTATTAATTGGAGGGTGTCATGAAGAGAAAAGGGTATGCCATGGTGAAAATGATGTTCCTTGTCCTATTGGTTGCGATACTCGCAGCCTGTGGTACGGCAAGCAACACGGCAGCAACAGGATCCGGTACAAAGTCTGAGACGGCTTCTACTGGAGCAGGCGAAGGACAGGTAGAAAATACGGATACGGAGGCAGATGATGCGGCGTCTGCGACCCGGATTATTGATACACCCAACGGAGAATTGGAGATGCCCGTTCATCCCAAGCGAATTGTCGTTGACGGCTACCTTCCCAATCTGCTGGCGTTGGGCGTGAAGCCAGTGGGCGCAACCAGTTATGAATTGGAGAACAAAGTGATTCAGGATCAGATTGATGGTATAGGCAACATTGGTGAGCGCTCTTTAGAAAAAATGCTGGACCTGGAGCCGGACCTGATCATTACGTGGGTCAATCCGGCAGGAGATGCCAAGGTCATAGAACAATACAATAAAATTGCTCCAACGCTTGTGCTTCCGTATAACCATTTCAAGGATATATATGAGAACATGCGTTACTTCGGGGAACTGTTTGGTAAAGAAGCGGAAGCAGAAGCATGGTTGGCCGATCTGGATCAGATCGCAGCAGATGCACGTGAACAGATTAAGCCGTATGTATCCGCAGAGGATACCTTTGCGTTAATGGGCGTTTTTGTAGCGGACAAGAACTTCTACATCTATGGTGATGGCGGGTATCGCGGCGGGGAAGCCATATATCAACATATGAAGTTGAATCCGCCTCCGAAGCAGGCTGCCGAGATGATTGGCAAAGAAACGTACCGTCAGATTTCATACGAAGTTGTTGGCGAGTATGCCGGAGATTTTATTTTCCTGGATCAGGGTGAGATGCTTTCTGAAGTGTGGGGAAGTAATGAAGGGGTATGGAAGACATTGGATGCGGTTAAGAACAATCGGGTGTTTCAGCTCGATCCGGACTTGTTCTGGGGCAATGATCCAGTCTCATTGAAACTTCAGATTCAGGCGATTGCGAAGATGATTGTGGAACGTGAACAATCCAAATAATAATAATGATACGTGCGTTAAACCAAGTCCGGGCCTGCCCGGGCTTTTTGGTGTATCTCTTTTCCAGTTCAATTTCAAACTTTAGAGGTCTTTAACGTGTTGATAAGGTAGGGACTAGAATATAGGCAGCATTGTGGAATAGCTATGCGTTGACGGCTTTTATTTTCATATATTTTGTATGGAGGGATTACGATGACCTTACCTGTATCACAGGAGATGGAAGAAGCGCGTTTATATGAGGAGTTGCGACGTGCGATCGAAGAATTCGAAGAGGGCGAGCAGCGGCAAATCGTTCTCAATCGGATGATCAGACGGCTCAGGTTCGCCAAGTGGCGCAAAGATCGGATGCGTAAGGTCGATGCATACAGCCAAAGAATAAAGCCCGCAACATTATGGATCATATTAGCCACAGGTGCAATTGCGCCAGTCTTATTATTTAGCATGTTCATCTGGGTATCGTTGTGGGTGGAATGAAGTTGTAGTGAAGAGGGAAAAGTGTGAAAGCCAGAGCGCTGACTGTGGTGGTGTACAGTGAATTGCTGTGTCTGCTGCTCGTAATCCAATCGACCAATCAGGAGGGCTTCGTATTTCACGTATCTGGTTCGAGTGAGGGGCTAGCATTATGAGTGTAAAGGCAGTGACGAGTGTGAGATTTTTATGGATGTGTCGCTGCCTGAAAAAATTACAGACTAGAATTGAATCTCACATAATTATGAAAAACGCTGAAATTATTCTGGTAACAACGTCCTATAATTTATGATATGTAAGGTTAACTGCCCGAGATTAATAAAGACTTTGTACTCATTTCTTATATGTCGTATACACGATTCACAGAAGATGAACTATAATGATTCTACTTCTTTGGAAAAAAGAGGATGAGATTAGGTTGTAAAATCCCTATTATTACATATGAAAGAGCCATGTATCTGTACAAGGCCCTAAAGTTTTAAAAGTTAAAATTTCTTATAAACTACTTAAGAGGTTTGATGTCATCAGGCACTGAGCCTGTTTTGACTTCATAAGTATCATAATCCACCATTGAGAATATATAACCGTAAAATACAGTGATACTTACACTAATCATTATTAATAGGGTTAGAGATTTACGATATTTACTATTGAGCATAACTACTACTCCTTGTTGGAACTTACTTGATTTTTTGGTCAAGTAACTCTTTCGGTACAACGGCTGTCTGAACTTCAAACGTATCATAATCAATAAGGATAGTGATTTCGGTTTCTTTATTATTTTTAACATGACCGCTCAAACTGATATTGTGACTAAGATCTTTTGGCATAAATTTATGATCAGTGAATTCTACTTCGGTATTATAGTGATCAATGAAGTATTGATGACCCACTTGAGTCGCTTCTTCAATAATGTTGTCTTGATTCGGCATAGAATTACATCCTCCCAATATAAGGGCTAAGATTATAAGTGTAATAGATACAAATTGAATATTTTTAAAAATATTCTTCAACCTCCTATATATGTGAACTTAACACTTTATAATATACTTTAACTTTTTAGATCAGTAAACAGAGAGGGAGGTTTTATGGATACCTATATAACTGATAAGACATATAAGGAAATTTCGGAACTGGCCTATCTTAATTTAAATGAAGGAGATTACCCTGATACATTGGATTCGGCTAATTGGAAAGTGATTGAGCCAGATGGAGCAAAATTGCATAGAAAGTCTGGGTTCGACGCAGTTGTTTTAAAAAATGATCTTACAGATCAGATTGTCATCGGTTATCGCGGAACTGAGCCGGAAGGGAAGTTGACGGATAAATTCGCGGATTGGGAGACTGATGCTTTTGATGTCGTAGGAGGAAGAACGAGAAAGCTTGAAGATTCCATAACCGACCCAGAGCGTCATAATATCTTCAAAAATAGTCCTTTCAAACTCATGATGGATAATTCAAGTTGGGAAAACAATCAGTTTCATCAAGCTGAAGAATTGTATGAGGCAGTACAGAAAGCATACCCTGATTCAGATATTTCGCTAACAGGCCATTCTCTTGGTGGTGGTTTGGCTCAATATGTAGCTGCTCGTCATGATGTGTCTGGTATGACGTACAGTGCTCCAAGTGTAATGAATCTGCTGGATGATATAAGTTTGGCTAAAGTGAATGAAGGTCACTTTGACAACAAAATGGTTAATGTGGTTCATCCGAGTGATTCTGTAGGAGCTGGCGGAATAAGTGAATATGATAGGCACGTTGGACTTACGGTGTACAAGGGACAGAATTTTGACACCGCTAATGCGATGTATCAGAACTGGAAGTTTCAATTACAGTTAAAGGTCCCTTTTCAACCTCTCGGTGCAGGCTCGCCGATGTTGGTTCATGACGTTGGAATAGATGTAGATCTAGATAAGCTGTACATTGGAAATATCGTTAGATTATTGGATTCCTTCTCGAAGGACGAAGGCAAGGGGTACCACTCCATGAAGCAATATGAATTTGATAAGGATGGCAACTTAATTGGCCCGTTAATTGATCGGAGTACGGGAGAGACGCTTGATATTTCTCCAAGATGGACTGCACATCAGAAAGCAATGGCTGTGTTCTCTAATGTGATGTCTGGTGCAGTAGCTTCGTTTATATCCGGAGTAGGTAGTTCTGGTGGCGGTAAAATTCAATTAACACCGGAAGAATTAGCGCAGTCTGCTCGGGAAATGAGACTGAGTTTGAGCGGATTTTCCAACGATGCACAAGCTTCTATACAGATGTTCCAGACCCATATAGCAACGAGCGAAAGTCAGTCTTTTACACCGATTGCTTATAATGCAACAGCTACTTTGCAACAAATTAACCGTTGGTACCAGGAATCCATAAGTGAGATTGCAGATTATATTGAACGAAAGAGAGAAGATTTTGTAATCGCTGATCAGCAACAATAATAATGGGATTTATATAGATAGATTAACAGGAGGAAAGTGGACATGGGCAGAATATCCGTATCCCTGTCGGATTTACGAAGAGCCGTTCAACAATGCGAACAATTGCAGCAACGACTTGTACAACAGGAACAGAAGATGCGTTCGATTCATGGGAGGTTGCAGCAGGACTGGGTAGGAAGATCGGCAGAGGAGTTAACTTATAAGATGCAGTCTTTTGTAGAGGGAGCATCTGTGAAACTGACTGAACTTGAAGCTCATAAGGAGGAATTAAAGCGATATATTCGCAAGATGGAGGAAGCAGACAGAGAAGATCAAAGAAATCGCAGCAGGATACAGTGATTGTCTATATCTGCTCACACGTAAATAGTCAGATAGGAAGAATCTTCCCACCTAACTATTTTTGCTTCGTTCATACAATTGTATCGATTGAAGTCACTTGGGTAAGCAGCTATTACTAATTAATGTAAATCAGTATTATTCTTGTTCAAAGTTTGAATTTTCTCTTGGATATACTGGTGGTAATCGCGGAAGCTACTGATGTGATGCAAAGAATCGGAGTTCTCAGACTGAATCTTAATTTTACCGTCCTGAGGTAAATTTTTCATCTCAGCCACGACGGATTTGGAACCTTGGATATCACGGGACATCTCCTGAATTTGCTGTAATAATGCTGGATGGCCTTCATGCTGGAGCATTTCGGCGAGGGGTCTCATTTCCTCCAGCTTCTGACTCGACCGTTCAAGCGTGGTCATTACTTTGTCTCCATCTGTACTTGCACTAAGTGAAACCATCCGGTGGATATGATCTTTCTCCATACGCTCAAGCGCCTCAAGATGGGAAGCTTCCAGTCGTTTGGGATCGCTCCAACTCTCCGACCGAACGGTGTTATTCTGTTGCTGGGAAGCATTATTCGCAGTGCCATTGCCACAGCCCCATAACAGAGTTGAGCAAGTTAACACGGCTCCAACGGCGATGAACCTTTTTAACCTCATACTGTCACTCCTTCGATAATTTCCTGAAGGTAGTATGAGCAATAATATCCAAAATGATGCTTATTTTCTTCATTTCTGTCCCAGTATGTAATTGGATAACCTATTAAAATCTCGAGAGTACATATCTTCGCTAATTTTTGTAGCCTGTATTTTCACGCACAGTTTCAACGTTATGTAACGAGGTGAAGCATTATGAATCTTTATACTAACAACATCTGGCGCTGGACCATCAATCTTCTGTATCCTGCCATTATCTTTGTCTTCCAGAGCTGGGGACCGATATTGGATTGAACGTCCGAAACCATCGTTCGGTGCAGAACATTTTGCCGCACATCTATGGTTAATTGTACTTATGTATATTGTTTTTGTGCTCATTCCTCAGACCTTAATCCTGACTACTCGGTTGCGGGTAATGCATTATTATAAGAAGTGAAAGTTAGTTGAGAGTAGGTGGTCTTTGTCCATACAGTTGCCATTGTTATAGATCGCTGCATGGATGCTGTGAATTACTTCGGGGCAGCACTATCTGACATACCATTTCTAAGATAATTAATTGTTTATAAAGATTCAATTTTAAGGAGAGGTTAATCTATGCCCAAGATAAGCAACCGTAAACGGGTAGCGTACGTGTTGTTCTTTGTATTGGTCGCTCTGTTTTTGATACGTTCTTGTGGTCCGCAGGACATCGATTCAGTGCTCAGCAAGAATGGTATTGATTCCGAACAGGTAAAGCTAGTTACAACTATTGAACCACGAACACAATTGGTTTTATATCAAGATCTCACTACGAATAACCTGACTCCTGCTTTGATCCAGCAAAAGATGTGGTTCTCCGAACTGGCCAGAATAGGCAGTGGTCTGCAGGATAACCCGGCCGAGCCGCTTTCTTCTCATATATCAGGATACGAGGAGCCTAAAGGCAAAATGCTCTATATTATATACGGGTATCTCCACGATGCTGACATTACCCAGGTGCATATTCGCTACGAACCAAATCTGGCATCTTCACGGTTGGAAGCGGAAATCGTGGAATCGTCTTCCGATCAATTCAGCGGCAGGTTGTGGTATGCGTTAATCCAGCAGCCGATTTATGAGATGATATGGGACATAAAAGGATTGAACGACGAAGGTCACATCATATACTCATCTCTAAATAGTGAAGATTAGGAAGCAGGCTGGCTTATGGAATGAAAATTTCGCAGGACTAGATCTGCATGATTCGAACTGCAAACGAATTACATCCATATACACAAACACCCCTTATCCGTCGTACCAGACGGGCAAAGGGGTGTTTCACGTTATTCCTATACTTTCCTCTTATATTTCCCTGTATACGGGATGGTGAGGTGAATCTTCAAATCATGGATCGAGTCTTCCGTAAGCATCATCTTGCTCCCATTGTTTGATAACTTGCGCCAGAGCTTCGGATTTTTGCGATACAGCTTCTCCTGAAGACCGTAAATATCAACACCACGCTCAAGGCCGTGACGATAGGTCTGCATGATTTGCTCCCGCAATTTCACTTCACTAATCTGGATCATTTCATTATAAGTGGTAGGCACCAGATATTCGTACAGGGCGGTTAGGTATTGGGCGTCAATGTTGAACTTGACCTCTTCACCCTGAATGACAGGTTTGATTTTGATCTTCGGCAATCCTACACTGAGGGCCCCATAGATCGTTCCATCCTTCTGAACAAGTAATGGGGCCCGCCGCATGTCCTTGATTAGCCAGTGATAACCGGGGAGCTGACTGCGTGGCAGGAACTCAAAGTTAACCCCCGTCCTTTCAAAAAAGGCCCCTTCGACCAGAAATAGATCGTGTTTCTTTTGGTTCTCAGACCATTGAGTATTGTTCAATGCAAGACTCGGCAGATACGTCGTTGTAGCTGGATCATTATGCGTTGCAATGAGCTTAAAGCTGAGCACAGGCGGGTATAACGATTCTTCCATGTACGTGGGCAGCGGGTTATGAAGAATGCTGTCCAAGGGCGACATATTATAGATGGACGTTGCACTCAGGATTTTCTCCAGTGGCTCACGGGTTCCATACACCCAAGTCGTATAACGGGATTCTGGAAAACGTCCCAGCATGTCGAACACTTCTTTGATATGTTTGCTGGTGAGCACTCCTTCGGCCATGACGATGGCTGTCACATGCCCCCAAGCCATGTGTAATTGAGCTGTACGAAACAGTTCGTTTAGCGCCAGGCTCAATGTTTTCCCTTCAGCATGTCCGACCCATACAGGCGGCGTATCGGCACTTTTGGCCGAACTTTCACTTTTAGCGACACTGGCAAAATCCAGTGTTTGTACATACAGATGATACATGCCGTCTTTATAATCAATGCCAAATGCTTTGGCGTAGTCTACCTGTTGGATTTCAAAGGCACTCCAGCATCCACTTGTCATCACGCACATCAATAGGCTTAACAGACCCAGCAAACATCGCTGCAACAAGCGTCTCATCGTCCATTTCCTTTCTTGTGCGGTTCTTGGGTCTCAAGATAGACGGGTCTGCGTTTACCCAGCCCTTTTGGCAGTTTGAATAAGGAAGCTATCGCTTGTTTGAAATGAAGCGGCGTTAACGGTGTCAGATACGGAATCCCAAATGATTTGAGATCCGTCAGGTAGATGAGGAACAGAATTAACGACAGGATGAACCCATAGATGCCGAGGGAAGCGCCCAGGACAAAACAGAGGAAGCGCAGGATCAGCACAGAACTGGTCATGACCTGGTTCACAATGGTTGCTCCAGCTACGACGGTGACTGCGATAATGACAATCATGAGTGGAGAGACCATACCGGCTCGGATAGCAGAATCTCCGATAATGAGACCTCCGACGACTGTCAGTGTCTGGCCGATGGCACTTGGTAAACGTACCCCCGCCTCTCGGAACAGCTCCATTAACAGCATGATGAAGAACATTTCCACTCCCGATTCCATCGGCAACCCCATCCGTCCAACGGATATCGTTGCAACCAGAGGGAAGGGGATCTGGTCCATATGAAATGAGGTCAGCGCAATATAAAAGCCAGGCAGGAACACGGTGATCATCAGACCAAGAAAGCGCAGCATCCGTCCTACGTTCACAGGCAAGAAGGGAAAGCTGGCATCCTCCGGTGATTTGAGCAAAAGAAACAGATTGACCGGCCCAATAATGGCGCTGGGATTGCCGTCGACAATGAGGATAAAACGTCCGTTCAGGAGACATTCCGCAGCAAAGTCAGGCCTACCCGTATAATGGGTGACGGGAAACAAAGTAATCTTCGAAGGCGACAGCAACTCTTCCAGTTCATTGGCGGTCAAGATGCGTTCGGTCTCAATCTTACGCAACCGATCCTGGACGTCTTCGATCAGCTCCGGATTGGCGATATTCTTGATATACATCAGTGCCACCTTGGTTGCAGAACGTGAACCGATCAGTTCGATATTGCAGGCCAGTTGGTTCGTACGCAGACGTGTGCGTATAAGAGCAATATTGACGGCAAGGGGTTCAATGAACCCGTCTCTTGCCCCGCGAATCGAAACTTCGGTGGTCGATTCCTCCGGTGTCCGTGTCGGGATGTTGGAAATATCAATACTCCACATGGCTTGAAGAGAAGGGATGCAGATCAGCATATGGCCTTCAAAAACACGGAGAGACATCAGCTCGGTTCCGAATGCCGGATCTTGCAGGTCCATTCGGGTCCATTGCAGGCTGATACATTTCTCAATATCGGACGTACGGAAAAAGTGTGTTTGTTCATACGTTCGTTTCAGTTCAGGGAGAATAATATCATAGATCGCCTCACTGTCGACCATACCGCTGCAATAGGCCATAAGGATCTGCATCGGAGATTCACCGATCATGTGACTATTAATGATGACGTCGTCAGATCCGGCAAAAAAGGTATTCAAGTTATGCTCGTTCATTCGGAACGGTTCAACTTCACGATTATTCTTGGGCTGGGTTGAGATCGGCACGTTCGGGAGCCTCCTTGTCCTTTTTATGGATTAATGCAGCCATCGTTAATATCACGGTAACGACGGATACGTACGCGAGCATGACCGGGAACTGAATATGGTCCACATAATAATCCACGTAATCAATGCGCCACCATTGCATCGCCATGAAGCTCATGATCACGGTAATGGTAAGAATGGCGATATATCTTTTCTTCGGTCTACGGAAATTGAGCAGATCCACGATGAGATACATAGATATGGCCACCCTTGCGAAGGAACCACTAAGCCACTGATAGATGGATAAAAAATCAACGTGTTGCAGCAACTTTCCGATATTCACAAGTTTCCATTGCTCATAGGGACTGTTCCGTTGTTTGGCTGCTTCTTCGGGACCGAATTCCACGATGGCTCCGATGGTTGGTCCGATCGCCATACTGAGCATGAAAATACCGAGGATCAGAACATACCACCAACGAATTTTGCCTTTGACTTCATGTTGGAACAGCATGAGAATCCAAATTTCCATTAGTCCGGCAAGGGAGTAGATCATGCCCCGCCACACGGGACCCATGCCGTTCTCCATGATCGGGAACAATAGACTGTAGTCTTTGTATTTCATATTGGCGGACATTACAAAGTAACCAAGTAGTATTACAAAGGGCAGCAGCAGACTGGAAGTCATCGCAATGGATCGTATGCCTTTGGCCGCCGCCCAGGCAGCAACCAGCGCTCCGCCACCTGCCAGAACATAGGGAGGCGTGAATTGAAGATATGTGGACACGGTCCAGTTAGTTGTCTCATACAACGTATGTGTGCCAAGCGTGAATAGCAGAATGGAAGCGGAGATGCGGAAGATCCAAGATGGAACCGCACCGAATTCTCGCGTAATCCAATCGGTTAATCGCTGTCCACGTACACGCCGAATAATGATGTACATCATACATAGAAACAACATGAACAAGGGAGCGGCTGCGACAACAGATAACCATCCGTCTCTGCCCGCAGCTTCCAGTATTGCTGGAATGGACAAGACATGGCAGACCAGTCCGGCACTTAATAAAATGATGGAAAAGGACAACCAAATGGTGATTTGACCTTTTTCACGACTCATGCGAATCCTCCTTTCCAATGAAGGAAGTTTACGTTAGGTTGTACAGCATATGGGAAGTTGATTCCTTTTTCAGTTTTTTTCACAGAAAGCCGCAAACGAGATGGACGAGCCAGCCAGAAAGCTTTAACATACAGATATAGCAATGTCGAAGACAAGCACTGAGCGAAGTATAGAGAAATAGGGAGGAAACCTGCGATGACAAATACGACGAAAGCACCTGGAGAGACGAAAGTTGGCTTTATTGGTACAGGCGTGATGGGTAAAAGTATGGCTGGGCACATCCAGCAGGCTGGATATCCGCTGCATGTCTACACGCGAACTGCTGCCAAAGCGGAAGCGTTGGTAAAAGAAGGTGCCGTATGGCATGACACACCAGGCAAACTGGCTGCCACGTGTGATGTCATCATCACAATGGTGGGGTATCCGAAAGATGTCGAGGAGATTTATCTCGGTGAGGATGGTCTCGTAGCCAATGCCAAACCGGGGTCATATCTGATTGATATGACGACCTCCAGTCCGCTACTGGCTGCACGAATCTTTGAAGCTGCGGAAGCCAAAGGACTGCATGCACTGGACGCGCCTGTGTCGGGCGGCGATATCGGAGCGCAGAACGCGAAGCTATCCATTATGGTTGGAGGTAGCTCGGAGGCCTTTGAAGCTGTGCGTCCGCTGTTTGAGCAGATGGGTAGCAACATTGTACTGCAAGGCAAGGCGGGAGCCGGGCAGCATACCAAAATGTGCAACCAGATTGCTATTGCCTCTGGCATGATGGGTGTATGCGAAGCACTCGCCTATGCCAAGACGTCTGGTCTGGACGCGGAGACCGTGCTGAAGAGCATTGCTACCGGTGCAGCCGGAAGCTGGTCGCTCAGCAATCTCGGTCCGCGCATGATCGCAGGCGATTATGAGCCTGGATTCTATGTGAAACATTTTATCAAAGACATGGGAATTGCACTGGAGTCTGCAAAAGCGATGGGCATGAAAACGCCTGGACTGGCGCTGGCCGAATCCCTGTATCAAGAAATAGCGAATAATGGTCTGGAAGAGAAGGGTACACAAGTGCTCTACACCTATTATCTTCAGGCTTAACAACCCAGAGAACAGCAGCGTATTCTTTTTCTATTCAGGAAAGGTTGCGCTGTTTTTTTAATTTTGCGGCTTGTTTATGCGTCTAAAGTCACAGAATTGGTTAAATGTTCATATGTACTTTGCGTATTGGAGAGATTTTGATCGTTTTCCCTTTATTTTTCCCCCTCTTTATCCGACATAAGTAATAGAAGTTTACATAATGAATGTGTCAAAGGATGTTATTCCTCCTGTAATGGTCACCCGTAAACCACACTACAATAGAACGGAGCTTGCCCATGTTCAAGAAAATCCTGTCTCTGTTCAAGACACAGCCAGAGCTTGCGAACCAGATTACAGCCTCCGCTTCAGCGTTACCATCGACGACAACCATTCCCCCGCGTATGGTCCGCAGTAAGCGCAAGAAAAAAGCGGAAGGGGATTGGACACGTCAGCCGGAGGAGCCTAGTACAGCAGATCAGCTGATTGGTCTTCCAAGTGAATATAAAGTGCTGAACGACTTACTCGTTACCAATCCGAAGTCACGCTCCGGTTATTCGCAGATTGATCATGTCGTGATCGGTCCGCGGGCAATCTTCGTGATCGAAACCCGGAATCTGACGACAGGTGAGATCCGCGGCGGACGAAGAGAGGCCAATTGGTCGGTCAGCAGCAGCCGAGTCAAAATGTACAATCCGCTCATGCAGCATCGTGCACATGTGGAAGCCATCCATGCACACCTTGGAGACTACAAAAGAGTACGTCTCGTCTCCATGGTGACCTTCACGAACCGTTGCCGCATCAGTGTTGATCCTGCTGTGAGATATGTGAATTCGGATGAACTGATCATCTACGATCATGAATTGGTAGAGACCATTCAGCGCAAGACAGAACGACTTGAGACTGAAGTTCCTGAGACCGTATTTCAAGAGAAGGATATTCAGGCGATCTACGCTCTGCTCTCATCCGTCAATTCCACGGATCCTCAGATTCGGTCAGAGCATATGGAGAAGGCTAAAGGTATCAAATAATCTTGCTTCACGAACACTGTTGTCCTTAAGGACGACAGTGTTTTTGTGTTGCCGTGGTAGTTAATGCGCGGCATAGTAAAAGGCTTTAGACACAGGTATATCGTCGTATACAACCGATTTTTAACTTATGATAGAATGTAGACCATGTCCAATTGTGTGAATCAAGCATGTTATCCGAAAGGATATTTTTGTAAGTGAGTGTTCAAGGCTTGGAGCAGAGGTTAATGGTTCTCAGGAATATACATACGATAGGGGAAGATCATACGATGAAGATGAAATGGAATTACACGATAAAGACGTTCACGGTCATGTTCGGTTTGGCGGCGTTTTTGACAGCTTGTGGTGGCGGAGCTAAGGAGACATCATCATCGCCGGAGTCTGCTGCCAGTACAGAAGTTGCTTCACCAGAGACAAGTAGCTCCAATGCTGTAACAGAAACCGCAGCAACCGGTTCGAACGGTAGTGAGCAGACAGGTTCAGCTACAGCAGAATCTTCTTCCACTGACGACGGCAAGATTGGAAAGGACTCCACATTGGAAGAGTTGAAGCAACAGTATGCGGATAAGCTTGGTTATATCCGTATCCCTCTGAATGATCATCCCGTGCGTCGGGTCAGTGAGGAAGGTTCTAAAAATATTAATATCGCCAACTACAGTGATGCCGTTGTGGACATGAATGCGGGGGTGCCGATTCATTCCGATTCGCAGCGGTTGATTGATGATGCCTTTCCTTTTTTCACAACTGTACAAGCTCCTGACGAATCTTATGTAACTTGGGAGGAAGCAACCAATCTGGAACGTGCCATGGTGAAAACGCTGTTTATCGCGCGTGAAGGCCTGTTGATTATCGAAGATGCGATGAAAAATAAGGACTACAGCAGTACATCGTTCCATGACTCCAAGGATTTCTTCAGCATTACCGCGAAATTTGAATCTATGGCACCCGTAGCACAGCATCCGCGTGACATCACGTTGAGTACTCTATACGACAAGGCCCGCACGTCGTGGGGCAAGCTTGCTGCAATGGACCCGGAGCAGGATGAAGCGGCATTTGCCGAGATGTATAAGACGACGAGGACCGATGCCAATAATGCGATGGGATTTCTTAATGTTCTGTTGTCTACGAATGAGGAAGAGCGTGTAGAGGAGATTTACGGAAAGAAATAGTAGTATTGAATAGAATTTGAATGAGTGAACGAATTATATATCTGCTGAGGTCTTATATAGAACCCTAACTGCCGGGACGATCGGTGGCCGGGGTTCTATGTGTTGTATGGAAGGGAGACCTTTCTTTTTTTGCTGCCAAAATGATGAGAAGTATATTGTATTGGGAAAAGTAGGGTAATAAGAATAGAAGCGGGATTGTAAAATACGCTATAATAACCATATGTGTACATAGAAATGATTACATATTGGACGCAGTGGAGAAAACAACATGTCTAATGGAGGCTCTGAGCTGGAACGTGTCGTCGGTTTAGGGTGCTCCGAGCCGGAGGAATGCTTATGATCAAGCTGTTGTTCTACTTGAAGAAGTACCGAGTTGCCGCGATTGCAGCCTTGGTCATGATGTTAATTGAGCTCGCAGTGGAGCTGGCTCAGCCTTATCTGATCTCCAAGATCATCGATAACGGGATTCAGCAGGGAGACTTATCTGTCGTTTGGTTATGGGGCGGTGTGCTCGTAGGCAGTGCTGTTGTAGCTTTTGCTGCCGGAATTGCGAGTTCGTTCTTTGCATCTCATGCAAGTTTGGGGTTCGGATACGATTTGCGGGAGAAGCTGTATGAGAAAGTGCAAACGTTCTCTTATGCGGTCTTCAACCGGTTCGCGACATCGTCCCTGATTACGAGATTAACGGGGGATGTGACCCAGGTTCAGGATACGGTCTTCATGAGTCTGCGCTTCATGACACGTGTACCGCTGGTGGTCATTGGTAGCATGATTATGGCAGTAATCGTAAATCCAAGATTGGGTCTGCTGTTGGTTGTCATGGTACCTGTACTGCTCGTCGTTGTGGTGTGGATGATCAAAAAGGCAGCGCTGCTGTTCCGCAATGTGCAGCGCAGACTGGATGCCGTCAACGGAGTCATCCAGGAGAATCTTACAGGCATCCGGCTGATCCGTGTCTTCGTACGTATGGGCCACGAGATTGAACGCTTTGCCGGATTCAGCGGCAAGCTGATGAAAGGCACGATCTCCGCGCTACGCCTGACAGAGACCACGATGCCGTTCATGCTGCTCATGATGAACGGTTGTATCATCGCCGTGCTGTGGTTTGGGCGAGTAGACATTGCCTCTGGCAATGCGACCGTGGGTGAAGTGGTCGCCGTCATTAACTACCTGCTTCGCACGATTGGTGCCATGTCTGCATTGTCATGGATTCTGGTAACCTTCTCCAGAGCAAGTGCTTCGGCGCAACGGCTGAATGAAGTATTCAATACGGAGGACACTTCCGAGACTGAACAGACAAAGGCATTATCAGCGTCTGCACCATCTGCTGGATCTGTGAAATCTTCACATTTTCCGCAATCTTCATACACGGCGAAGAAACAGCGCACGGTGCAGGGAGCGGTTGAATTCCGTAGTGTAGGCTTCAGTTATCCGAATAGTGAAATTACAGTATTGGATAACATCACATTCACTGCAAAAGCGGGGGAGCGTATTGCCATTATGGGAGCAACAGGCTCAGGCAAGTCTTCATTGGTGCAGCTCATTCCACGCTTATACACAGAGGATCAAGGAATGGTACGGATTGATGGTACCGATGCAGCAGAGCTGGATCTGTCCATGCTGCGTGGGGCGATTGGTTATGTGCCGCAAGAGGTCATCCTGTTTACCGGTTCCGTGCGGGAGAATATTGCCTGGGGTCGGGAAGATGCTACCTTAGATGAGATCGTGGAAGCCGCGAAGCGCGCGCAGATCCATGAAACGATTGAGAATTTACCAAACGGTTATGATACATTGCTGGGTCAACGGGGAGTTAATCTCTCAGGTGGACAGAAGCAGCGACTTTCCATTGCACGAGCACTGGTACGTAGGCCGAGAATTCTGATTCTGGACGATAGCACGAGTGCGCTAGATGTAGCCACAGAAGGCAGGCTGCTGGATGCACTGGAAGAATTGTCGTGTACCACGTTTATCATCACCCAGAAGATCAGTTCGACCACTTCGGCGGACCTGATTCTGCTGCTCGATGATGGACAACTCATTGGGCAGGGAAAACATGAAGACCTGATGGAATCGTCAGAGCTGTATCGTCGAATTCATGAATCACAATACGGGGAGGGCGCACAGCATGTTCAAAGCATTCATTGAGCCTTTCCGTCAGCCACCGCCGCCGATTGATCCTGAGACGCTACGGTCAGGTGGTGGCCGCAAACCCAAGGCACGAGCGAAGAACTGGTCAGGTACATTAGGCCGAATCTGGACCTATCTGGCAAGACGTAAGGTCAAGCTGTCCATGGTGCTGTTGATGGTGTTTGCCAGCTCCGCACTCGCTTTGCTTGGCCCCTATATGGTGGGGGTGGCTGTGGATGATTTCATTGCGGGTGAAGCCGGCTCAAGCTGGACCCGGTTTCTGATTGGATTAACGGCAGTTTACGTCTTATTCTCGCTCACATCCTGGCTCCAGAACATATGGATGATTGAAATTGCACAGGAAACGGTGTACCGCATGCGGTATGATCTATTCTCCCATCTGCACAAATTGCCGATTCCATTCTTCGGTAAACGCCAGCAGGGTGAGATTATGAGTCGGGTGACCAATGATATTGAGAATGTCAGCGGTACGCTGAACAGCTCGGCCATCCAGATTTTTTCGAGTGTGTTAACGCTTCTCGGAACGTTTGGCGTCATGCTCTGGCTCAGCCCACTGCTGACCCTGCTTACCTTTATCGTCGTGCCTTTGATGGCCATCGGCATGCGTTGGATTACGCGCAGAACCGGACCGCTCTTCAAGGAACGGCAGCGCAATCTGGGTGAACTCAACGGTTATATCGAAGAGACGTTATCCGGTCAGCGGATCATTAAGGCATTTTCCCAAGAGGAGCGGGTGATTCGAGGTTTTGAGGAACGAAATACCCGCATCCGGATTTCCGGTTTCTGGGCACAGACGATCTCTGGTTTTATTCCGAAACTGATGAATGGATTGAATAACCTGAGCTTTGCGATTGTAGCGGGCATCGGTGGTATTCTGGCGATTCAGGGTTCGGTTACGGTCGGGGTGATTATTATCTTTGTGGAATATGCTCGCCAATTCACTCGTCCGCTGAATGATCTGGCGAACCAGTGGAATACGTTATTGTCCGCGATTGCGGGGGCTGAGCGTGTATTCGAGGTGCTGGACGAAGATGAGGAAGCGAAGGATGAAGGGGCAGCGGTATCTCTGGATAAGGTAGAGGGAGCCGTTCGCTTCGACAAAGTATCCTTTGGATACGATGAAGGACGTAACATTTTGCATGAGATCAGCTTCGAAGCCAAACCGGGTGAGATGATTGCTCTTGTAGGACCGACCGGAGCGGGGAAAACGACACTGATCCAGTTATTATCCCGCTTCTATGATCCGACGGGTGGCACATTAACGGTAGATGGTCGTGATATGACCACCATTCGGCGTGAGAATCTACGGTCACATATGGCATTTGTGCTTCAGGATTCATTTCTTTTTCAGGGCACGATTCGGGAAAATATTCGTTTTGGCCGTCTGGACGCGACGGATGAAGAAGTGGAAGCAGCCTCCCGGCTGGCGAATGCCCATTCCTTCATCGTGCGTATGAAGGATGGGTATGACAAAGTGCTGCAAGCCGACGGAAGTGGCATTAGTCAGGGACAGAAGCAATTGCTCGCCATTGCCCGGGCAATTCTGGCCGACCCTTCTATACTCGTATTGGACGAGGCGACCAGCAGTATTGATACCGTCACAGAGATCAAAATCCAGGAAGGGCTACAACGTCTGATGCAGGGACGTACCAGCTTTGTCATTGCCCACAGGCTCAACACGATTCGCCAGGCTGATCGGATTTTGGTACTGAAGGATGGTCATCTGTTGGAGCAAGGCTCGCATGATGCTTTGTTGGAACAAGGCGGTTTCTACAGCGAGTTGTATTACAGTCAGCTGCGTAAGAAAGCGCAGTAGTCATTTTGGATAATAAGTGACATGTATTAGAAAGCTTGTAGTTATGAAAAAGAGCAGGGATGAGGGATTGATGCTCCTCACTTCTGCTCTTTTTGCATATTTAATTGAGAAACATTGGAAATTAAACTATGACGATGTATTAAAATATGGATATAATGGAATGGGTTGTTTTTGGGAGGTTGCTAGCGGTTTTGAAGAATGAGAATGAATTTATACACGTATGCCTATAGTCAGGCAAGTTATGCATAATAAGAGAGGAGGGCAATGTGGAATGGAATTCAAATTTGGGAATGTTTCTATTCTTCTCCCCCCTGTACACATTACGATTATCGCAATTATTATTCTTTTCTTTCTGGTAAGGTGGAGCAAGCAATTAGAAACAAGACGTTTTACGGTTTTCTTTTACTTTTTGATTAGTACTTTCATTACTCCAATTTATTCTCAAAGTACAAAAGATGGTATCTTTGAGCTATGGATCCCTGCAGGGTTTATTGTGGTTTTCTTTTATTTGATTCGCAGCGAAAGAAATCATCCATCTAAAATGAAAGCGAGTATCTTAGGATTTTCCATAGCGTTATATCAGTTAATCCTTCAATATATCGGATAACGGGACGAGGACAGGACAATTCAATAAGAACAAGTAAGCAGCCGTTCAACCAAGTGGTTGCTTTTTCTTTAAGCTAATGGTCAGTTCAGTTCTAATAGGTATTGAAAATACGAGGTCTGAAGTCAGGTACATTACGTTTCTATAAGAAGTTATAGGTTTAAAATAAAGAGCAGATCCTGATCACAGGATCTGCTCTTTCTCATTTAACTGCCAACAACTGTCCAGTTGTCCGCCTGCTCCACCGTTAACGGCTGGTGTCTGCGAATATAATCCTCCACCAGTGCGGCCATATCTGTAGCACCCTCGTGCAGCACCTTTTTGCCCGGATACATCGCATAATCCCCGCCGCCAGCAGCACGGTAGCTGTTCATTACTACAGAGTAACTGCCATCCATATCCATGGGTTTGCCTTCACGTTCCAACTTCACAACTCGACTGCCGACAGGTTGGGAGATATCTAATTCGTACTCTAGGCCAGCCCACATATCATAATTATAATGCTGAGGTTTGGGCTCCATATAGGCCGGATTCACGGCAACTTCACCAGAAGCATTCACTACAAAGTAACGAGCCGTTTGTTCCAGCGCTTCTCGGATATCCCGACCACTCAGCTCCAGCACCGTCAGCGTGTTGGGATAGATGAAGTTGGATAACACGTCTCGAACGGTGATGTGGCATCCGAAACCACGAGCTTCTTCACTCAGCATCGCTGTATTGGACAGTTCTGCCCCGGTCGCTTCCATCTGCACTTGATGTACAAAAGCAATGAACGGATGTGCCTTGAGCCGAAGGGACGTAGCATTGGTGATGGATAAATCCCCGGCCACCTCGCCAATGGGTTGATCAAGCCATGCTTGTGCCTCAATTTCAACCTCATCCGTAAGTTTCAAGACCGTAGCATCAGGTTCAACACCACTATGTTCATCCAGAAGCAACAACCGAGCCTTCTTATCGGTAATCCGCCACTTCCCGCCCGATGATTGTTCCAACTGAACAGATACATGTCCCGCACCATTTCCACTGAATCCTGGCTGAATGACGGTTACGCCATGAATATTAGCGGTAAGCTGACGATGTTGATGTCCGGTAAGCAGCACATCGATGCCTTCGATGTCCCGGCAGATGGCATAGCCTTGATTTTCTCCAGTTAACCGTTCGGCAGGCTCTCCTGTCTCCAGATCACTCTCAAATCCCCCATGATAACTCACAACCATTACATCTGGTTGCTCATGCTCGCGTATATAGCTAACCCATGTACGGATGGTCTCCATGGCATCAAGGAACTGTAAACCCTCAATATTCTTCGGGTGCTCCCAGTTCGGTATGTAGTGCGTGGTTGCGCCCAATAGGGCGATTTTGACGCCAGAAGATAGGGTTTTGATTAGATATGGAGGACCGAAGGCAGGTGCGTCCGGATGCTCATCTTTTACAATATTGGCAGACAGCCAAGGGAAGTTGGAAGCTTCAACGGCTCCGCGTAATAAGGCCTGACCATAGTTGAATTCGTGATTGCCCATAACTGCTGCATCATAGCCCAGTTCATTCAGAACGGTTATGAATGGATGTACTTCGTTTATGGAAACCTGTGAAGCTGCATAAGCGGCCAAGGGTGCTCCTTGCAGCAGATCCCCGTTATCCACCAGCATCAGTTCAGGTGAACGTTCGCGTTCCTTACGAATCAGGGAAGCGAGCAGGGCAAGTCCGGCCGGGCGGTATGCATTAGTATTGTAATGAATGGGTCGGATGGCCCCGTGCAGATCACTGGTGAACAGGATGTCGAAGCTTGCCGTATGGTTTGTGGATGTCATTTTACAATCTCCTCTAATATATAAGTTCAGAACTATGGAATTACCATAAAACGGAGAAGACAGTATAGGCTGAAGAACCGAAGGTTATGCCTTTATCTCCGATGTTCTTCCTATATCTTCAACCATAATGAGCCTATTCTAACAGATACAAGACCTGCTGACAGCCTGACAGGAAACTTTACAAAACTCCAAATTCCGTTTCACATCGCGCTAATATTTGGCAACTATAGTAGATAAGTACTGAAAAATAGAAATTCTTTGGAGGGTGTTCGTTTGAAGAAGTCTGCTTTATTTTTACCATTGTTGATTTTGGTTATGTTTCTGAGTGCTTGTGGGTCTAGTAGTACAACTGGTTCGGCTAACGGGGATAATACGAGTTCCAATGCATCCGGTACGTCTACGACAGAGACAGAGAAACCTGTCGAAGGTTATGTGCCAACTGAACTGACGGTTCAATTCGTTCCTTCCCAGAATGCAGACACACTTGAAGCCAAAGCGAAACCGCTTGAGAAGTTGCTTGGTGACAAACTGGGCATTCCGGTAAAAGTCAGCGTATCCACGGACTATAACACAATTATTGAAGCAATGGCTTCCAACAAAGTAGACGTAGGTTTCTTGCCTCCGACAGCTTATGTACTGGCTAAAGAAAAAGGCGCTGCACAAGTTATTTTGCAAGCACAACGTTTTGGTGTAAATGATGAGACAGGTGCTCCAACCGAAGAGTTGGCGGATTCCTATAAATCCATGTTCATTGTGAAAAAAGATTCGCCGATTCAATCCATCGAAGAACTTAAAGGTAAAAAAGTCGCTTACCAAAACGTAACGTCTTCCGCAGGTTTTGTATGGCCGGCAGGTCTGTTGCTGGACAGAGGTATTGACCCATTGAAAGATGTAACACCTGTAACATTGAAAGGTCATGACCAAGGTGTTATCGCTGTATTGAACGGTGACGTTGACGCGGCAGCTATTTTCCAAGATGCCCGCAATACGGTAGCGAAAGACTATCCAACTGTATTTGAAGATACACGTGTACTGGCGTTCACTGAGCCTATTCCTAACGATACCATTGCTGTTCGTACTGACATGAATGCAGATTGGACTGCGAAGATCAAACAAGCCTTCATCGATATCGGTAAAGATACTGAAGGTCACCAGATCATCAAAGAGATCTATACGCATGAAGGTTATGTAGAGTCCGATGATAGCAAGTTCGAGATCGTTCGTCAGTATGGCGAAAAAGTGAAAGGTGAGTAATTCTGATCCAAAAGTAGTTTGGGATCTGTTCACTTTGTAGTAGCTCTCTTGGATGGGAACAGCTTAATCGTAGCAATGGACAGGCCAGTTCAGCGTGATCTACGCTGCGCTGGCTTGTGCCATTATAGCAAGGACTTATGTATGGTTGATCATTATGAATGAAAGAAGGATTATTGCCATGATTGAGCTTCATAACGTTACTAAAACTTACGCTAACGGCACCAAGGGCCTGGATAATATTAATCTGAAATTTGAGCAGGGTGAATTCATTGCTGTAGTCGGCTTGTCCGGTGCGGGTAAATCAACTCTCCTGCGATCCATTAACCGACTGCACGACATTAGTGAAGGTGAGATTCTGATTAATGGAAGTTCCATCACGAAGGCACAGGGCAAACGGCTACGCATGATCAGACGCGATATCGGTATGATTTTCCAGAGCTTCAATCTAGTGAAAAGGTCCAGTGTACTCCGTAATGTACTCGCTGGACGAGTTGGATACCATTCCACCATGCGTACTATTCTGGGGCGTTTTCCAAAAGAGGATATTGAACTGGCATTCACTGCGCTGGATCGGGTTAATATTTCAGAAAAAGCCTATTCCCGTGCAGATCAGTTGTCCGGTGGTCAACAACAGCGTGTCGCTATTGCTCGTGTCCTTGCGCAGGAAGCGAAAATCATTCTGGCCGACGAACCGGTTGCTTCACTCGACCCACTTACAACGAAGCAAGTCATGGATGACCTGAAACGCATCAATCAAGACCTTGGGATTACCACCATTGTCAATCTTCACTTTATTGATCTGGCGAGAGAGTATGCGACCCGTATTGTTGGATTGCGAGCAGGTGAGGTCGTATTCGACGGTCCGGTGGAAGAGGCAACGGATGAGCGCTTTGCTGAAATATATGGCAGACCCATTCTGGCTGACGAATTGCTGGACAAGCAGGCTGTGCACGAGCAGGGAGAAGTTGTGGTATGAAGGGGCAGTCCAACGTTCCACTTCAGAATTCAGGCGGAGTGGGGAAGGAACCTGGTTCCAGCCCGGCTCAGGTTGTGAATCGCCCGAAACCGCCTGGGCGTACGAAACATCTACTCACCCTGATCATCATTCTGCTTCTTCTGTGGGCAAGTGCGAAGCAGACGGACGCCACCTTCACAGAGTTGATTGAGGGTTTCCCCAACATGCTGGACTTGTTGAAAGAAATGTTTCCTCCTCGGTGGAGTTATTTTGACAATATCGTGCAAGGCATGTTGGAGACGATCCGAATGGCTCTGATTGGGACAACCATTGGTGCCATTATCGCCATTCCAATCTCGATCATCTGTGCCGGTAACCTGATGCCAAGTCGCTGGATCTATTATCCGGCGCGTTTTCTGCTCAACCTGATTCGGACAGTGCCGGATCTGCTGCTTGCTGCTTTGTTCGTCGCTGTGTTTGGTCTGGGACCCATCCCCGGAATCTTGGCACTGGCTGTGTTCTCCGTAGGTCTGATTGCGAAGCTGACCTATGAGACGCTGGAAACCATTGATCAGGGGCCGCTTGAGGCGATGACGGCTGTTGGTATGAACCGGATTCAGCTCATTGTATATGGCGTGGTGCCGCAACTGGCTGCCCAATTCACATCTTATGTGCTGTATGCCTTTGAAATTAATATACGTGCTGCTGCCATTCTGGGATTGGTGGGAGCCGGAGGGATCGGGCTTTACTATGAGGCCACACTTGGATTCCTGGAGTATGACAAGACCAGCGTAATCATTCTGTTTACCCTCGTCATCGTCCTGGTCATTGATTATGTAAGTACTAAGCTGCGGGAGAAATTGCTATGATGAAAAATGAAACAAGCCGCATCCGGCCAAAACCACGGAAAAACCCGCTACGCTGGGTTATTGTATTACTGCTGATCCTTGTGTATGTTTGGGCGCTTGCCGGTGTACCGTTTACTGGTTTCAAAGAAACCGCCGCTCAGATTATGAAGGCCATTGTAGCCGGGATTTTCTCACCAGACTGGGATTTTGTATATCTGCCTGAAGGAGAAGACTTGCTGCGAGGTCTACTGGATACGCTCGCGATTTCCGTGCTGGGTACCGTAATCTCGGCAGTGCTCTGTATCCCGTTTGCATTCTGGTCTGCCCGCAATATGAGTGGTCATCGTTCCATCTCGGGTGCAGGTAAAATGGTACTCAGCTTCATCCGTACGTTCCCCGAGATTATCATGGCTTTGATGTTCATCAAGGCAGTAGGCCCCGGATCGTTCGCAGGGGTACTCGCCCTTGGATTGCACTCGATAGGAATGTTAGGCAAATTGTACGCAGATGAAGTTGAAAATATAGACTATGGTCCATCTGAGGCGCTGCTCGCCTCTGGAGCCAATCGCATGCAGCAGTTGTGGTTTGCCATCCTGCCGCAGGTTATGCCTGGCTTCCTGAACTATACGTTGTATCGTTTCGAGATTAATGTCCGTTCTGCAACCATACTGGGTGTAATTGGAGCAGGGGGTATCGGTACACCGCTGATCTTTGCACTCAGCACACGGAACTGGCCGCGAGTAGGTATCATCCTGCTGGGTATTATTGTGATGATCACGATTATCGATTTGATCTCAGGGTATATTCGTAAGAAGCTGGTGTAGAGTTAATGTGGCGCTACGAATATATTAGATGATAAATTAAGATAAGTTGATAGCGTAAGTAGAGAGGGCTATTCGGTGCCGGAACATTGGCAGGGATAGTCTTTTTTGTGTCTGCAAATAAACAATGGAGTGTTGTTATTGCTCTGCTAACCGTTGAGGAATAAGAGGGTTCAAAGAATATGTATAAGAGTGATTGAATTATTTTCCAAGTACATGTATGATTAATAGGTTTCTATATAAAGGGAATTAAGGATATTAATCAATAATTCTCATAAATACCAATATACAAGAAGTGACTTTATTAAAAGGAAGGTGACCTATGGAAATATTTCAATATATATGGATTGGAACTATCGTGCTCCTATTATTATACAGAATGATCTTTCAGAAGTTTAAAAAGCATAACAAAGAAAATATGGGACTCAGTGCAATCCTGATCATTTTCACGGGCAGCAGTTATGCGTTTACACAGATGAACTTGATTTTTGTCATTAGTATCATCGCCGTGGCCGCATATTCTGCTGTATGGAACAGCATTTTATTTGTTAGAAATGGATATGAACCAGAACGCTTGAAATGAACCAGCGCTCTGCGTCTTCGCTAAGGCATTTAAACAATTTAGCTTAGACTTGCGGGAGCTGGGCTAACGAACCTGAGAGTCCCTATTTTGCCTCATAAGGCATCACTGGAATTCTAACGAATCGTAGTGACGTTATATGTTGCGTTTTGCCTGATTTAACCCTTTGGTAACTGAAATATAGTTAAATAGCGATGCTGAGGTTCGTTAGATTCTAGAATTTGGCCATAATGGCCGAATAAGATCTGTCAGGTTCGTTAGCACCTAGCAAATGAAACAATTAGGGAAGTCCGTAGCATACGTGTCTACTTTCTTGCCAGAGGTCCAGTATCTACTTTCTGGACAGAGGTCCTACATGCACGATCGTCAATAAATGTGGCCACTTCACCCGTTTCACCGATATGTGTGCTTTCAACTAAAAAACCGAAACCAGGATGCCCTGTGAATCAGGCAATGTTGGTTTCGGTTTTTTACTTGCTTGGTTAAACGTTAGGCTTCTTTACTGAGACTTAACTAGCCAAAGGCAATGCTTTAGTAACTTGAACCGTAATTGTCTCGGTGCTGGTTACGCCTGCGGCGTTGATTAGCTCAGCGCGGTACGTGTACGTTCCGTTAGCGCGACCGGACAATTCCGTTGTAGCACTTTGAGAAGCTGGTGTAGCAGCTTTCAATGCTTGTGTATCAATCAATACATCATTCTCATAGAGACGGTATTCGGTTGCGTTCGTACCCCACCAGAGGTTCATAAATACGTTGTAGTTGCCGTCACCATCCCAGTTGTTTTGGGACAAGTTCGCTTTCCCTGGAGCAGCGTTCGTTACTTGAACGGTCAGCTCGTCACTGCGTGTAGTTCCTTTGTCGTTCGTCAGCTCAGCTACATACGTGTATGTTCCGTTAGCTTTGCCTGTAATAGCCGTTTTGGAGGACTGAGCCGATGGTGAAGCCGCAGTTAACTTCTGCGTATCCACAAGAACTCCATTCTCATACAGTTTGTACTCAGAACCATTTTCGCCCCACCAGAGGTTCATGTTTACGTTATACGAACCTTCGAACAGGCCCGTTGTATATCCATTATCAGAAGAAAGCACCGGTTTACCCGGTGCCCCTTCAGCTGGAGTGGAAGGTGTTTCGCCTCCACCTTGATTTTCCGCAGGTACAAAATCATTCAAGCTTCTAGGTTTCAATTGATATACGTCTTTGAAAATAGCGGAAACGCCTGTGATATCGATTTTGTCACCAGCAACATAAGGGAAGGAAGTCTCCGTCACACCTGTACGTGTATCTACACGGATATGTGTGCTCGTGCCATCTGCTGCTACCGCGTCGAATTCAAAAGATCCAACCGGTGTAGCACTGATGATATTCTCGATCGTTACATCTTTCAGTTGAACCAGTTGTCCTTGGTTCGCATCTGTAATTGCAGTAACTTCGATTGGCGCAGGTACGGAAGCCGTACCTGTTTTCTCAATCGCGATGATATCGGTAAGCTCGAACTCGCTGTTATAGATGGTTGTTGCTGCTGTTACTTTCACCTTGTCACCAGCATGGAAGCCGCTAGTGTGCTGGAACACGTAGATTCCGGCAGTTTCATCCTGAAGATAGAAGGCTTGTCCACCGAATGCACCCGGCTCTGTCGTAACAACACCTTCGATGGTTACGGTAGTGCCAACCGCTTTGGTCCGTGCTTCAGCAACGGTGATAGCTGCTGGGATCGGTCCTTCTTCTTCCGGAAGCTGTTCTGCTGGCACATTAGCAACGGTCACGGCATTGGTGATCAGGTTGCTGCCGTTCAGACGTAGACGCAAGCTGGCAGCGCCAGTTGTACCCGGTTTAATACGGACGTTCAGATCTTTGATCCCGCGACCTTGGCTGTCCGAGGTTACACTGAATGTGGAGCTATAGCCATACGATGTCGGCCAAGTACCACTTTCATTCTGGATCATAGCGACCTGTGTTCCGCCAGTCAGATAGATACCGGCACTATAACCGGATACGGTTGTATTCGGAGCCATGTTCTCCACAACTACACGAATCTGGAAGTCTTCTGCATTTGGAAGAGTATCCTGTTTCACGAAGCTGTATGCAGCGTTCGCACTGGATGCAGGGCCACCGTAAGAACCAGCCTTGAACGTGGAACGATCGTACCACTTGTATCCGGCAGCAGGTGCGGACCAAGGTTCAGCCTGTGGCTCTGTGGAAGCAGCCGGCTCTTCGAATGGCAACAGCGCTGTAGCTGTATCCAGTTCAAGTCCGTTCACTTGAGTCAGATCCGTGTAGTTCTCTTGTGTAGCAAGCCAGTTCACAGTGTTCACGAGCAACACAGCATCATCGGCTTCTTTAAAACCGTCATAAGTCGTTTTGCGTGTACCTGTCTCTTCACGCAAGTATTTCGGAGATGCATCTTCTACTGGAGAGGAGTCACCGATGAAGGCAGCCTTACCTGCGCCCAGCTTGGATACGGCTACGTAAGGACCTTCTTCGATCCCGCCGCCGTTGTATACGCCTTGGTCCACCGCGTTATTCCATTTGGCGTTGGTTTTTGGCAGGTACACAATGCCTTTTGCCTTTTCCGGATCAGTGATTGCGAGTGTTGAACCGGCGTGCATCGCTACAGCCGATACGCCTTCCGTGATGCCGAAGGCTTGATCTGCCGGTACGACGATGTTGGCGTTGATATCGCCAAGTGCGTTATAGCGGAATCGTACGCCGAAGTTATCGGACAACCAGTCTGTGCTGGTTACATTTTGCATGGCTTCTGAATTGCGCTCATCTGTGCTCATACCTTTGGTTGGATCTTCAAAGGCTCCCCGACGATAGCCGTTGATAACTTCTGAGCCATCCCAGCGGTTTTTGTTACGGTCGGCATTGTAGTGATCTCCAACGAAGAAGATGCTGCCGCCTGTTTCAACATATTGTTTCAATGCTGCCTGTTCGGATGTTTTGAAAGGAATTTGAGGCTCTGCAATAACGAATACGTTATACTCTTTCAGATCATCATAGGTAAATGGTGTCGTCTTGCGAAGTTCTTTGACATAATAACCATCATTCGCGAGTGCATTTCCGAAGTCGGAGAAACCTCCATCGATGACCCAGTCTGCAGCTCCAGCCGTCTGACCGTGTGAGTTGTCGAACAAGACTTTCTTACCTGCGTTTTGGTTCACAACCTTCGCCTGGATGAACGGTGCCGGGTCTGTCGGCCCTTCCGCATGAACCGATGCATCTCCGTTCCATAATCCGATCTGAAGCGGCAAAGCCATGGACAATGCCAAGAGTGATTTTAAAAATACTCCTCGCATACCTGTTAATTTACCCAACCAAATCCCTCCCAAATATTAGTTGATTCATGAGTTCGTCCATATTCTACCACATGAAAATCTTACATAGTCATAACAATTTGTAAAAATTAACTCGATATTTGTAAAATTGGGTCTTTTGACATATCTATAGGTATTTCGATCCTGTCTTAACACTTCCATCCGCCGTCACTAATAATTTTTGGTAAAAAAAGCCATCTCTATGAGATGACTTTAGCTCGAATTCGATTCACGGCATGGAAGACAGAGGATTTAATCATACCTTCACTACGATTCACCAGCTCTGCCGTTTCCTTAATGGAGTATCCATGAATGAGGCGAAGTTCTAATATTTTACGATGCTCGGTGTTGTTAATATGGGAGACCAGATCGTCGACGCCTTCGTTAATTTCCAGATGCGGTGTATCGAAGTGATGGGTAGGTGCCTCCAGACGACTGTCGCGTTTAAGTGTACGGGTCTGCCTGCGGAAGCTGTCCATGGCAAGATTTCGGGCAATCCGTTTGAGGTAATAGAGAAGCCGATCTTCAGGGATATCCACGGTAACGTTCATCAGTCGAATGAAACACTCCTGAGCCAGATCCTCTGCATCTTGTGGTTGTTTGACAATATGGGATAGATACCTTGTGATTTCTGATTTATAGTTGATATAAGCATCATTAATTTGTGTGTTGTTCATATGATGTGAATCCCCCTTGGATACAGATCAGGCTTGGGTCCGGTCTGGTATGAGTCTCTTATGATCCAAGTATATCGGGATGTTGTTTCCAAACGGTTCAGAGTTGTATCGGAGTTGTAACATTTCGTGCTTCCCTCTATTCAAGCATACGGCTTGAGATACAAAATATAGGCAGATGAAATTCATAGAGCAGGGAGATTACGAGGGTATCATGAGACAAAAAGAGATTTTAATTATTGAGGACGAGGAGTCCATTCGCGATATTTTGTCCTATTCGTTACGTAAGGAAGGATTCGAGATCAAGGAAGCAGCTACAGGTAAAGAGGGTTTGGATCTGCTTCGGGATTCGAAGCCGGATCTGATTCTGCTGGATCTGATGCTGCCAGACATGAGCGGTTTTGATGTGTGCAGGCAATTATCTGTGAATTCCAAGATACCCGTCATCATGATCACCGCCAAGTCGGACATGCTGGACAAGGTACTTGGCATGGAGCTGGGTGCTGATGACTATATCACGAAGCCTTTTGATATCCGTGAGGTGGTTGCGCGCATTCGGGCAATCTTTCGCCGAATTGACCTCATCAGTGAGACACTGGAGAATCAGTCCTATGAGGTAGTAAGGCTCGGCAAGCACATTGAGATTCGCAAGGATGAACGGGAAGTCTGGAAAGACGGGGAACGTGCCGGACTCACGAATAAGGAATATGATCTGTTGTTATTTCTCGTGACCCACCATCGTAAGGTGCACACACGTTCTGAGCTGCTGGACAAGGTATGGGGATTTGATTTTGCAGGGGATACGCGAACGGTGGACATTCATGTGCAACGGATTCGCAAGAAGCTGGATAGTGGTGTGCAAGGCATATCGATGATTGAAACGGTATTCGGTGTGGGGTACAAGCTGAATATTCAGGTACAGACATGAAGTGGACGATCCAGTTCAAAATGGTGGTGCTATTCTCGGTCATCGTCTTTATCGGATTCTCCGTTCTGCTGATTCTGTCCAATAAGGTGGCACAGGAGAATATGTACCGGGAAGTGCATGAGGATATGGTGCAATCGAAAAGAAACCTGGACATCGCGCTGAATCAGTACTTCCTGATTCATAACAAACGCATGAGCAGAGACTCGCTCGAAGCCGGAAACCGCGAGCTCGCGGAGCAGATTGGTTCAGCCGTTGGCGGGAAGATTACGGTATACGGTCCCGATGCTTCGCCCTATGGATCTGCTGGCAGCGAGGTTAACGTTGCTAAGCGCTCTGACCATCCTGATGTGGAGGAGGCCATACGATCCCGGATCGCTTACACCACAGTTGTGGATAAAGGTCGTGTCACCTCCAGCCTGTCCTTCCCACTCCAGATGGATCAACAATTGATTGGTATTGTACAGTTGGAAAAGGATTATACGGACTTGTACAGAAGCAATCTCCGGTTCCAGAATACGATCAAGTTATTTGCAGCGGTTATTTTCGTATTTGTATTTATCGCGTCCATCTTTATTTCCCGGAAAATTACACAGCCCATCCGTGTACTCACGAAACGTTCTGCGGAAGTGGCTCAGGGAAGTCTGAATGCAGACATTCAGATTACCACCAAGGATGAGATCGGTGAATTGGCTTCAAGCTTCACCGTCATGATTGATCGGGTACGGGAGCAGATTGATGTGATTGAGCGGGAGCGGGACGAAGTGAAGCAAGTGCAGGCGCGAAGCAAAGTCTTTTTTGACAATGTGACACATGAATTAAAGACACCGCTAACGACAATTCTGGGGTACGCCCAGATTTTGCGGGATAATGGATTTACCGATCAGGACTTTTTTGACAAAGGCATGAATTATATTATCAAAGAAAGCCAGCGTCTCAACACGATGGTTGCGGATATCCTGGAGGTCTCGGTCTCGTCTGCGGTCATTCAGGCGTACCGATTCGAACGTATCGATGTATCCGATATTATTCGTGAAGCTTGTGAAGATATGTCGATAAAGGCTAGCAAGTACAATATAGGCATTCATTATGAGCTGGAGGAGAATCAGTATCTACAGGGAGATCGGGACAAGCTGAAAGAGGTCTTCCTCAACGTCCTGGATAATTCGGTGAAGTACAGTGATGTGAACTCCATCATCGAAGTACAATCCTTCCGGTTAGGTGATTCCATCGCTATTGTAATTCGTGATCAGGGAGAAGGTATCGGTGCTGAAGCGCTCCAGCATGTATTTGAACCCTTTTACCAGGATAAAGGAATTAACAGGGCCGAGAAGGGCAGTGCCGGGCTTGGTCTGTCTATTGTGAAGAACATCGTTGAGCGTCATGGAGGAACAGTAGAGATGAAGAGCATCATGCGGGAAGGGACACAAGTAAATATCAGTCTTCCGGGGGAAATGAACGCATGAGACATTCCGGATTTTGGCGTAAAAACCGCGACAGATTAATGCTGTCAGGGCTGTTGATCGCATTTGTCAGCGGAATTTTCGGGATTGGCAGCCTGTTCAGTATCGGAAATCTCAAGCCTAGAACAGTGATCTTGCCCAGTGAGCAATTCAATAACCGTCTGGCACCACCACCGAGCAGTACCATTCAGATCGAGTCGGCTACCAAGATTCCAAATGACTTTGCGATTTTTGATTTTGAAGTGGTAGACCGGAACACGATTATATTGAATCAACTGGAATCTTCGTATTCCAGCCTTCAGCTGTCTCTCCTGCATCTGGATGATAATGAAGTGAAGAGTATTGCGAGTAATACGGAATATGGTGTAGCGATCAGCCCGGATCACAAGAAGATCATTTACTCCCAGTACCGGTCGGGTCAGGCGCAGAAGACGACATATGAGTATGTGATTGAGAGCGGGGAACGTCGCAAGCTTCCGAGCGACAATTCGTATTACAGAGTGTTTGTAGGGGACGAATCCTATATCGGTCAGGATGATCTTTTATTCAAACAAGTAGATCTGAGCAAGGGGACGAGTCAAGTCATCTACACGTATGATGAGCTGATGGGCATGTTCACAGGACCAAGACAAGGGAAAGGTTCGAATGATACGTTTATCGTGATGGATGTGTTGCAGGTCAGTGAAGACCAGAAGCAGTTTTATATGCTGGTGATGCTGAAAGACAACTATGCCATCTATCGTGTATCGCTTGAGGACGAGCATGAAGTGAAGGCGTATGCTGCAATGGAAGACATTCAACAATTCAAGTTGCTGAAAAATGGTGACATGCTCATCCAGGGAACGCTGAATAAGGTACAGGGGTTGTATCGGTATCGTGCAGCGCAGGAACAGTATGATCTGGTATTACAAGGTTCTATCTGGAACTTTGATTTGAATGAAGATGAATCGCGAATCGCTTACTTTTATCCAATGGATATTCAGAATCAGAAGAATGAGTTGCATATTGCCTACCTGAATGACAGCGAGCTTTCGTCCGATACGGTAATCTACCGCAATATTGATAACTTCATCAATCTGAAATGGAATGACGATGATCTATTTGCAGTGGGCAGTACGATGGATAAAAGTGAGATGTACCGTTTTAGCTTCAGAGCCTGGTAAGCTGCGGAAAGTATTCAAATATAAGACCTTGGTCTGGATAGAGCTGGCAATAGCTACTCTGCGGACAAGGTCTTTTTGTTGTGACATTTTACAAGTTGGATACAACTCCGGCCAGCCCGGATACATCTCCATCCTATAATGAAGAGGGAATGTGCGACGCGAATCTGTACATATTTAGCAAGTAGAAAGGAAGACATGCAGTAATGCTTCAAGTTGAACAATTATCCCACTCGTTCCGCAATGGCCAAGGAACCGTGCCAGTGCTTCAGGATATCAACCTGACGATTGGAGAAGGCAAGATGGTGGCTCTGCTGGGCAGTTCTGGTTCAGGCAAGTCAACACTGCTGAATCTGATGGCGGGGCTGATGAAACCGGATCAGGGCAAGATTCTAATTGCGGGACAAGATATTGTACGTTTCAGTGAAAATCGCCTGGCTGAGTTCAGGCGTAGTCATATCGGGTTTATTTTTCAATCCTATGAACTGCTGTCCAATCTTACGATCCGGGAAAATGTAGAATTACCCTTGGTGTTTATGGGGATAAGCCCTTCGAAACGCAAAGCAAAAGCATTGAAGCTGTTGGAACAGGTTGGACTGGGGGAAAAAGCAAACTTGTTCCCGTCTCAGTTGTCGGGCGGTCAACAACAACGTGTCAGTATTGCACGTTCGCTCATTACCGAACCCTCGGTGATCTTTGCAGATGAGCCTACCGGGAATCTGGATACCGAGACGGAGGAAGAGATCATTGCGATTTTGCAGCAGCTTAACCGGGATATGAATACGACCTTTGTCATTGTGACACATGAAGCAGAGGTCGCGGAGCAGATGCAAGTCGTGCTTACACTGCAACATGGAATACTGGTCGAAGAGGCCATAAGGGAAGTTTGAGGCAAAAGGAGAGGAAATGTGAGAATACGGGATGTAGCACGTATGGCCTGGGGACAGATCATTCGCAGAAAAATGGTCACATTGCTGTGCATGATGGGGCTGTCCATCGGTTCTGCTGCCATGATCATTGCACTTAGTGTAGGGCAGTCCGTACAGACCTATAGCGAGAAAACATTGAACGACAATTACAAGATGGATGAGATTACGATTACACCTAATGAAGGCATTCGTACCGGCAACGGCAAGGGGAGTGGTCAGACATCGAAGTTTGAACGTGGGGCGCTGACGTTGGAGAAAATTCAGATTATCCAAAGACTTCCCCATGTTGTTGCGGTGGCTCCCATGTTAAAGCTGGATTCGCTCGAAATGGTGCTTCCGGATGGTCGCAGTACGTATGTTGAGGTCATCGGTACCCAACTAGAGACCCTGAGCGGATTTGGATACAAGTATGCTGAGGGACGTGGGGCAGAGGATGGTCGTATGGCGGTGACCAGTTATGGGGCTGCATTTGGACTCGTGGACCCCAAAGTAACTCAGAAGTTATTTGAGCAGTTGAATGCTGATCCATATAACAATGAGCTTTTGGAGCAGTATACGGAAATGTCAGCGAAGCAGGATCAGCTGGTTCAGCAGCTTGTTCAGTTTCGATATGAGGATTATGCGAATGCGAGCAAAACCAAAATGAGTGGCTCTATACGCGTGTCTGGAGAGTTGATGAAGCCTTCCAACATGGATGAGATGAGTGCTCAAAACGATAAAAAGGTATATCTGCCGCTCGATACAGCTCGTGCATTGCAGGATGAGCTTGGATTACAGCAGGC
The DNA here is from genome assembly GCF_026013365.1 of Paenibacillus sp. LS1. Lineage (GTDB taxonomy): Bacteria > Bacillota > Bacilli > Paenibacillales > Paenibacillaceae > Paenibacillus. The sequence goes on along the minus strand of NZ_JAPDOE010000012.1, from coordinate 57,687 downwards.
CGACAGCAGTGCGGCCAAGCATCTTAACTCGGCTCTGGTCAAGGTTGAAGACAAACGTTATGTATCCCAGGTGGAAGAACAGATTAAAAAGCTAACGTTGAACACACAGAGTAATCTGTTCCAGGAGGAAGCGATGGCAGGCCAACTGGCGATGTACCAAAAAGCAGCATTGGGGATCGGTGGTTTTATTATGCTGCTGGCCTCGTTGTCCATTATTGTGGCAATGATCATGTCTACGCATCAGCGGCGTAAACAAATCGGTGTGATGAAGGTGCTGGGTGCAAATCTGTGGCAGATCCGCCAGATGTTTATTACGGAAGCAGCGATGCTTGGGTTAATGGGTGGCATGGCTGGTGTAGGGATTGCCTTTGCTGCCCTCGGCGGGGTGAACAGTCTGCTGGCGAGTCAGATGGCAAATCAGGTCAATGGCCCGATGACCGTGGCTATTCAGCAGTCTGCTTTGCCGCTCGGCATCGTGTTTGCTGTGCTGGTCGGTATTGTATCGGGTATATATCCGGCAATCAGCGCATCCCGAACCAATGCATTAACTGTGATCAAATCGATGTAATTTTATTAGCGAAAGGGAAATTGGGCACATGAAGAAGTGGATTAAAATTATCATCACCGTTGTACTTTTGGCAGGTGTGGGGTACTGGTTGTATGAAAAGTACAAGCCAAAACCGGAGGCACCTATCGAGATTCCGCCCCCGATTACCTTTGATGTGACACAGGAAACGATGACGCAAACGATTCAGGTGAAGGGGAAATCCGTATATACCGATCAGACCGATATATTTGCTCCGTATGCTTCCAACATCAAGCAATGGCACGTGAAAAGTGGTGAGCAGGTGAACAAAGGCGATGTCCTGTATACTCTCGACCCGTCCGCGTTACAAACGGAAGTAGAGCAGTTGCAGAGCGATCTGGAGAAAGCTCAACTGGAAAATAAGATGAATCAGGTTAGCCTGGATCAGGCGAATATGAGCGAGTCACTTGGCGTGACGGAAGAGGAACGCAAGAAGGCATTTGCAGACCGGGAAGGCAAACGTCTAACAAATGAGTTGAATCAAAAAGCGCTGGTCCTCAAGGAAAAGGAGATACAGAAAAAGCAGGCCGTGATGAGCAAGTCCGTTGTGTATGCTTCTGCTTCTGGTATATTTCAGATGAATGAAGAGGACAGCAAAACACGTGCGGTGACGGAAGGACAGCTCATAGGGTCCATTACGAACACCAGCAAACTGAAATTCATGACGATTGTTGGTGAAGAAGAAATGTTCAGACTTAAGGTGGGAATGCCAGTTAAGGTGCGAATGACAGCGCAGAAAGACCTGGAATTCACCGGGAAGGTGAGTAAGGTGTCCAAATTCGCCCGCAAGAGTACCGATACGGACCTCAAGCAGGCTTCTCAGTTTGATGTGGTCATTGATCTGAAGCCGGACGCCAGAATGTATGGAGGCGTGAGTCTGGAAGGGGATATCGAGACAACGCGGAAGGACAAAGTGACCGTTGTGTCCAGCCTGGCGATTATGCGGGATCAGACCGAACCTTATGTCCTGTTAGACAAAGGGAACGGACAGACAGAGCCACTAACCATCCAGGCTGGAATGGAGTCGGGGGATAAGACAGAAGTGGTTAGCGGCTTAAAACCGGGCGATGTCGTCGTTCTGCCCTAGACGAGCGGGTTAATTCGATCTTGATCAACACGAGGTTCATTGTGGCAGATTGCCAGGGTGAGCCTTTTGTGTGGTTTGGGGCAAGGGATGTCCAGATTCCTGCCTGAATTATGGAAAAAAATATAATTAAATTTATATAATTCAATTTACAGTAATATTTACATGTCGTATAATCAGTACATAAGAAGGAGGTGAACACCGAACATCATGATCGTAGATGGTAGGCGAAGGCCTTTTTTTAAACCACTTTAAGAAAGCGCTTTCTGAAATGGGATGTTAGAGATCCCGCAATCCTTTTTCACACTTCTTCATGTCTAACACACGTTTAACCACACCCACCACATTATACTCTTATGGCTCGACCCCACACACGATTTGCTCACTCAAGGTTTCAGCTACTCAACTATTACATTTGGAGGTGATACAACCAACTCATCCGAACGTTCTCTTCGTGCTAAGCATCTTAATGACACAGAGGATCAGACATGAGTACAACCCAATCTAACTAAAGGAAAGGTGGAACTATGAAGACTAAATTGAAAACCAAATCGAGAGGTAAGAAGATCCTGCGCAAAGGTGTAAAGCAAATAATGGCAGCAACGCTGCTCGCGGCGGGGATTTTCCCTGGATTGTCTCCAGGCTTGACTCAGGCGGCTGAAGCACATGTGGATAATCCATTTGTAGGGGCAACCGCTTATCTGAACCAGGATTACTCAGCTCTCGTGGATACGTCCGTTGCGCTGACCAACGATACATCGCTGAAGGCCAAGATGGAGACGGTCAAATCGTATCCAACAGCCGTATGGATTGACCGTATTGCTGCGATCTATGGCGGCGCGGACAACGCTGGTCGCAAAAGCGTAGAGCAACATCTCGATGCCGTTCTCGCCCAAAAGAAACCGGGTACACCAATAACGGCTTCATTCGTTGTCTATAACTTGCCTGGCCGGGATTGTCATGCACTCGCATCGAATGGTGAACTTCCACTAACACAGGCTGCACTACAGACGTACAAAACAGATTACATTGATGTCATTGCAGATATCTTCGCAGATCCGAAATATCAGGATATTCGCATTGTGGCGATTATTGAGCCGGACAGTCTGCCTAACCTTGTGACTAACCTGAGTACTCCAGCTTGTGCGCAAGCCAGCTCAACAGGTATCTATGAAGATGGGGTCAAGTATGCACTGGACAAGCTGCATGCCATTCCTAATGTGTACAATTACCTGGATATCGGCCATTCCGGCTGGCTCGGATGGGACAACAACCGTACCGGTGCGATTGCCCTGTACACTGACGTAGTAAATGATACAGCGGCAGGTCTGCAAAGTGCAGATGGTTTTATCACCAACACTGCCAATACGACGCCTACTCATGAACCGAATCTGCCTAATCCGGATCTGAATATCGGTGGACAACCGATCAGATCTTCCGATTATTATGAATGGAACCCGTACTTTGACGAGACGGACTTCACTGCAGCACTCTATTCCGGATTTGTACAAGCCGGATGGCCGAGCAGCACGGGCTTCCTGATCGATACCAGCCGTAATGGATGGGGCGGGGTGAACCGTCCAACATCAGCGACAGGAAGCAATATTAATTCCTATGTGAATTCTGGACGGGTCGATAAACGGGATCATCGTGGCAATTGGTGTAACAACAGTGGGGCAGGTATTGGTGAAGCACCTAAGGCTGCACCGGGACCCGCACATCTGGATGCTTATGTATGGGTGAAACCTCCGGGTGAATCCGATGGCTCCAGCTCCGAAATTCCGAACAACGAAGGTAAAGGTTTCGACCGGATGTGTGATCCGACCTTCACAACTCGGGATGGCGTATTAACAGGTGCACTCGCGAATGCTCCGGTATCCGGTCACTGGTTCCACGATCAATTCGTGACACTGGTGAAAAACTCATTCCCTGTCCTGCCTGCCAGTAACGGTGGTGGGAATCCTCCAGGCGGAACAACAGCTCCGGCAGCACCAGCGGCATTGACGGCTTCTGCCGGTAACGCTCAAGTCTCCTTAACGTGGACTGCTTCCGCGGGAGCAACAAGTTATAGTGTGAAGCGGGCACTCAGTGCATCAGGTCCATTCACAACGATTGCTGCCAATGTAAGTGGAACATCTTACAGCAACACAGGCCTGATCAATGGCACAACCTATTATTATGTGGTAACAGCAACGAATGCAGTAGGTGAAAGTGTTAACTCTGCAACAGCAACAGCTACACCGATTGCAGGTGTAACGGCGCCAGCTGCACCGACTGCTCTCACAGCAACGGCAGGCAATGCACAGGTGAGCTTGACGTGGGCTGCTTCTGCAGGTGCGACAAGTTATAATGTGAAACGGGCGCTGAGTGCATCCGGTCCGTTCACAACAGTCGCTGCGAATGTGAGTGGTACGTCCTACACGAACACGGCCCTGACGAACGGAACAACGTATCATTATGTGGTAAGTGCAGTGAATACAGCAGGGCAAAGTGCCAATTCCGCTGTAGCTTCCGCGACACCTCAAAGTGTCGTTGTGCCGACCAGTGATCTTGTTTTGCAATACCGTGCGGGAGATACCAATGCGCTGGATAGCCAGATCAAACCGTATTTCAACATCAAAAACCTGGGCAGTACTGCTGTGAATCTGAGTGATCTGAAGATCCGGTATTACTTCTCCAAAGAAGGCTCGGCTGCGATGGATTCGGCCATCGATTACGCTCAAGTTGGCGGAGCCAATATCCAGCGTACCTTCACAGACTCCTATGTGGAGCTGAGCTTCACATCTGGCGCTGGCAGCATTCAGGCTGGTGGACAGACTGGAGACATCCAGCTTCGCATGTACAAAACAGACTGGTCCAACTTTGACGAGACGAATGACTACTCCTTCGATCCAACGAAAACATCCTATCAGGATTGGAACAAGGTAACGCTCTACCAAGCTGGAAACCTGGTATGGGGTATTGAGCCTTAAAACTTACTCGTAATTGTTTTAACCGCGATCCTCAGTATGTTAGAGGATTGCGGTTTTTTACTATTCATTACAAAGAGTCATTCTCGATTGAAGTACTTGATCAACTGAGGAACGTAGTGGAGGGGACGAAATCGATTCTGAAGAAACGAAGTGTTCGCCTTTATCACCGGATTTTACCCTTGGAAAGGGGATGGAAGAAAATCCGGGGATAACAGCGATCATAAGAACGATTCGTAACCGGAACGGATATCCCTCACAGCTGCAAGTTCTTTTTCTCAAATGGCTCCTAAAAACACTGATTATTGATCGTTTTGGTCGGATATTTGCCTAGGGTCTGGCAGGCAGGATGTCTATAATAGAACCCGATGGGCGGGATCACTTCGCTCGGATTGGAAAGAGAATGGAAGGGGGGCCGCACTCTGGTAGTCGGGCAAGCTGATTTCTCTTTTTTATAATTGTAAGCGCAATCATTAATGGCAAGTCTCGTCCGTTGAAGAAGGTCTGTACGAATTTATCGAATGTTCAATCATCATCGTTGTGTATATGCGTCACCTATTCTGTCTCAAGGAGCGTGAAGGTGGATGAACTCAGAAACAACAGCGCCGGTACATAAAGGATCGGCTTCAGGTCTGCAATCAGGACGCAGGAAGGCACGTATGCCACTTACAGCCAAGGTGCTCTCTTCGGCACTGAGCGTAGCTTTGCTTGTTGGGGGAACAGCAGGGATTACCGGAGCAGAAGCTTCGAACGGCAGTGGGGCGACGGAGGCTAGCCTGCAATCACATAAGGGAGGCAGTCACGTGAAAGAGATTCAACTGGAATATCTGGATCGGGGTCTGGTGGCTGCATCCACATCCGAAGGTGTGTTTCTCAGCTGGAGATTGCTTGGTGACGAGTCCACAGGATATAGCGACAAAGGGCTGACAGGTACGGACTTCAACGTCTATCGTGATGGCAAAAAGATCGCTACCGTCACGGACAGCACCAACTATGTAGATGCCGCGGGCAAATCTTCTTCCCGTTATGAAGTGGCAGCGGTGAACAAGAAGGGCAAGGAGAGCAAACGCAGTGCATCCGTCAAACCTTGGGCGAACGGCTATGTGGACATTCAACTGCAAAAACCCGCTGATGGCGTGACGCCTGCGGGAGAAGCTTATACGTATTCCGCCAATGACATGAGCGTAGGTGATGTAGACGGGGATGGCCAGTATGAGTTTTTCGTGAAGTGGGACCCTTCCAACGCCAAGGACGTATCGCAAAAAGGGTACACTGGTAACACCTACATTGATGCGTACACCTTGGACGGTCTGCTGTTGTACCGGATCGATCTTGGGGTCAATATCCGGGCGGGTGCTCATTATACACAGATGCTCGTTTATGATTTTGACGGGGATGGCAAGGCCGAGATGATGTTCAAGACCGCTCCGGGCACGAAGATTATCAAATATAACAAAAAAGGAAAAGTGACATCCGAGAAGTACATCACGCTTCCGAAGCAGGATCGCAAGGCAGGATACTCGAACGAAGATGATTATCGTTTAAGTGCGGATGGTTACTATGATCACGTGGTGGATATGTTCAAAAACTGGCATAAACACGACGAGGTTGTGAAGGGGAACTGGCCTGCGACATTAGAAGAGGCTTTTGGAATCGAGAAAAAATATAATTACCCATTATCTCAGCAGGATGCCGAAAGTCTGGCCGACTACTTCATTGATGTATATGCGGTAGAACGCAGTAATCGAAATGAGCTGCGCAAGTTTGAAGGTTTTATCGTGGATGGACCGGAGTATGTTACGGTATTTGAAGGCAAATCAGGCAAAGAGCTGGAGACCATTCCATATGAACCCGAGCGTCATGACGATGGTCTGATGTGGGGCGATTATGCCATGGCACGGATTGAACCTGGGAATCGGGTGGACCGTTTCCTTGCAGGTGTGGCCTATTTGGATGGCAAGAAACCGTCTGCTATATTTGCACGCGGATACTATACACGTTCGACGATGGTTGCCTACAATTGGGATGGCAAGAAGCTGAAAAAGGAATGGAAAGTGGACAGCGGCTGGACACCGATGAAGAACCCATTCAATGACGGACCGCACGGAGTGGATGGTACAGATCCGCAGTATGGCTCCATCACAACTCAGGGAGCTCACTATTTCAGTGTGGCGGATGTGGATGGTGACGGCAAACAGGAGATTATCTATGGCTCCGCTACGATTGATCATGATGGAAGCGTGCTATACAGCTCAACAGACCTGATGCCTGCCGAGAGTGCTGCACCGGGAACCATTGCCCGTCTGGGTCATGGGGACGCACTTCATGTGGCAGATATTGACCCGGATCGTCCGGGACTGGAGATTTTCATGGTTCACGAGGGTGGTCCGTGGGCGCCATATGGCTATTCCCTGCGTGATGCGAAGACTGGAGAAGTGATTTATGGCGGATACACGGGGAAAGATACCGGACGCGGCATGGTGGGTGATGTTGATCCGACTCGCCGTGGGCTGGAGACATGGGCTGTAGGTTTGTGGACAGCGACTGGTGAAAAAATCAGTGATCAGGCACCGGGAACCAATATGAATATCCGTTGGGCTGGCGATATGACGACACAGATCGTAGATGGTGCCATCGACGTCACGCCTACGATCAAAGACTGGAATCGTGGCACGTTGCTCACCGCAACAGGAACATTGACCAACAATCACACCAAAGGTACGCCTTCTCTTGTAGCTGATATCTTCGGGGATTGGCGGGAAGAGATGCTGGTGAGAACGACGGACAGTTCAGCGATCCGCATCTATCTGAGTACCGAGAAAACGGACCGCAAGCTGTACACGCTGATGCATGATGCGATGTATCGTGTGGGCATTGCAGGACAGAACAGTGGATACAACCAGCCTTCCTATCCGTCCTTCTACATGGCATCGGATATCGACTGGTCAAAAGTAACGCTGCCTAAGTTCTACACGCCAGGTAAGGGCGGAAAGTAAGCAGGCCGGAGTAATAATAGGTAGCAATAGCAACGAAACATGTGTTCATGATCAGGCTGTAAAGTAACGCAGCGCAGCGTCGTTAGTTTTGAGAGTTGTTATCGAAGCTTGGAAACTCTGGAATCCCCATGTGTCTCGGCACATGGGGCTTTCAGAGCTTTTTTACATAAGGATCTGCGGGCAGAGCTTGGCATGTTCTCGGCGTCCATGTTACGTCATTCTTTTACATCGTTGGAGTCTAAATGCTCGGTAGAAGCGAACGCTTCAATGGTGTATTTACCTTGATCATGGATCAATGTGGTGATGGAGCACTCGGGGATCAATTGGTTCTGCATAGCTATAAAATCGGAATGCCAGACGTTAAGCTCGCCCTCGGTAAAGGTTTGCACCAGAAAATCAGTAATGAGTCCACCATGTGCAACCACAATAATGTTACTGTTCTCTGGCTCTTCATTAGCCAATTCGGTTAGGAGGGAGGCCAGCCGTTCACCAGCCTGTTTGGCCGAGTCACCCACGGGTGGAATGTAATCTGGGTCAGACGTACATCGATCCCACATCGCAATGAATTCTTCGAATGACTGATCCGGGCAATCGCCCCAATTGGCACGTTCGCGCAGGCGAGAATCTTCGGTGATATGGGATTGAGTATGGTGGGCAATCATACTTGCAGTTTCTCGGGCTCGTCGAAGTGGGCTGGTCAGGATTTTAGTAACGGGAAAGGGTGCTCTGGCAAAATGAAGTGCTGTGGCCTCGGCTTGTAAAGCTCCTTGGAAAGTGAGGGAGACATCACCGATTCGTCGTTCTTTGAGACCATGTCTCACCAAATGAAAGGTGGTACTCATGAGTGGAAACCTCCTTAATTATAGACGTTCACATAAATGATTAGATAGTATACTAATTATATATTTATCTAATTAAATAATGCAATGATGGTTTTGACGAAGACAGTTTATATTCAACCTATAGAATTGCTACAATAGAGAAAAGTGAGGATCGATCGTTGTTGGAATGGAGGTATGGATATGAGTATCGCGAAGCGCTGGACAGGAAGCCTATATCAGGAGGCATTGCGAACAGAGGATTGCGGGCCGCGTTTCTACGCGTACTACTACAAGCAATGGGACAACTATCGTATGTCCTATCACAATCATGATTCCACAGAAATCATGTATATTATTTCGGGAATGTGCCGGGTGGATGTGCAGATGCCGGATGGGAGTTCGGAGCAGACCGTTTTGAAAAAAGGGCAGTTCATTATGCTCGACGCAGGTGTCCCGCACCGTTTGCTGGTGGAAGATGGCGTGCCTTGCCGGATGCTCAATGTGGAGTTTGGATTCTCAGGCTCTCCTTCCGGACAGTTATCCATTCGCCAACTCGCACTGGAAGAGGAAGAAGTCCACACTCTACTCACTAATGCTTCGCCATATCTGGTACTGCCTGACCCGGAAGAAGTGTATCACATTATGAAAAGTCTGGTACTGGAACTCGATCAGCGCGGTCTGCTGGAGCAAGGGAGATCGAACATGCCGATGAAGATCATTCCGCCAGAGGAAAGGTTGCAGCACCGCGAAGCCCGGAATCTAACGTCCCCGGAACAGGGTATGCTGGTGCGTACACTGTTTATCCAGTTGCTGGTCCGTGTTGCTCGTCTGCGCGGAGAAATGAGCCGGAGTGCACTAGATCAGGCGGAGCTGTATGTCAAACGAACCATTGAATTCATGCATCACAACATGGACCGCAACATTCAGATGAAGGATATCGCGGCAGCCGTCAATCTGCATCCAGGCTATTTACATCGCATTTTTCGTCAGCACACGCAGCGGACACCGACCGACTACCTAACGATGCTTCGCATGGAGAAGGCCAAGATGCTGCTTCAGCAGACCAATATTCCGATTTCGGAAATCTCCGACTATGTGGGGGTAGGCAGTCGTCAGTATTTTCATATGTTATTCAAGAAATATACAGGCCGTACGCCAGTTGAATTTCGCTCCTCTATGGAACGACATGTCAGTCAGTATCCGTCCGATGAATGAGCCGATTGCAGTTATTTCGAATACAACTGGATTACCGGATCTAGCATGTAAAAGTTAGGATTTTTGACAACAAGATCTTGAACAGGTCATGATTTTGATAACGCTTCCCCTTTTACCGTTGGTACAATGATTTCATGAAGATAGTCATTAACCGAAGCGAGTGATTCGGATTAGGGGAGGACATAGGCATGTCGTTTAAAGTGGCGTTTATCGGGGCAGGAAGTATCGGATTTACACGGGGATTGCTAAGGGATTTGCTCACGGTACCGGAGTTTAACAACATTGAAATTGCGTTCTGTGATATTAGCCAGCACAATCTGGACATGGTGACTGAGCTGTGTCAGCGGGATATCCGTGAGAATGGACTGAATATTCAGATTCAGCCGACAACAGATCGTAAAGAAGCGTTGAAATATGCGAAGTATGTACTGTGTACGATTCGTGTTGGGGGACTGGAAGCATTTGCAACCGATGTGGATATTCCACTGAAGTATGGGGTAGATCAATGTGTCGGCGATACGCTGTGTGCAGGTGGCATTATGTATGGACAACGGGGAATCGCCGAGATGCTGGATATCTGTAAAGATATTCGTGAACAGAGCGCACCCGACGTGCTGCTCTTGAACTATTCCAATCCGATGGCGATGCTCACATGGGCTTGCAACAAGTACGGCGGTGTGCGGACGATCGGATTGTGTCATGGCGTACAGCATGGTCATCATCAGATTGCAGAAGCTTTTGGCTTGAAAAAGAGTGAAGTGGATATTATCTGTGCCGGCATCAACCATCAGACCTGGTACATTCAGGCGTCTCATGAGGGCAAAGACCTTACAGGTGATCTGCTCGAAGCTTTCGAGAAACATCCGGAGTACAGCCGCACTGAGAAAGTGCGGATCGATATGCTGCGCCGCTTCGGATACTACAGCACGGAATCAAATGGTCATCTGAGTGAATATGTGCCGTGGTACCGCAAACGTCCGGAAGAGATCAACGACTGGATCGACCTCGGCAACTGGATCAACGGAGAGACGGGTGGATATTTGCGTGTGTGTACCGAGGGGCGCAACTGGTTCGAGACTGATTTTCCAAACTGGATGAAGGATGAACCGATGCAATTCATTCCAGAAAAACGGGGCGAGGAGCATGGTTCGTATATTATCGAAGGGCTGGAGACGGGACGTGTCTATCGTGGACATTTCAATACCGTCAATAATGGAGTCATCTCGAACCTGCCGGATGATGCGATTATTGAAGCACCGGGATATGTGGATCGCAATGGCATCTCCATGCCGCATGTAGGCGATTTGCCACTTGGACCAGCCGCGGTATGTAATGTGAGCATTTCCGTGCAACGTCTTGCCGTTGAAGCAGCAGTGAACGGAGACGACAAGTTACTTCGTCAGGCATTCATGATGGACCCGCTCGTGGGTGCCGTATGTAATCCGAAAGAAATTTGGCAGATGGTCGACGAGATGCTAGTTGCACAGGCCCAGTGGTTGCCGCAGTATGGTGACGCTATCGCTGCCGCAGAAGCGAGACTCGCTGCTGGCAATCTTATTCCAACGAAGGAATATGAAGGTGCTGCGCGTCTCAAGGTGAAAACCGTTGAAGAGATGCAGCAGGATCGCGATGCTGCGAACAAAAATGCGGGAGAATCTGATAAAGGGAAAGATCGCGAGAAAGTGCAGCAATAGTGTTGAGTGTGAGTAGTGGCTCACAAGAGTATAGAAAAGATAGAAACAAATAGAAATACAGAAACAGGCCAGATTCTCCGAATGGAGGGTTTGGCCTGTTTCTGCATGGAGTGCATCAATCCGTTTCCTTGATCTGAACACTAAAAGCAAATGAGGTATCACCAAGACTGACTTGTTGATCTTCTTTTGAAGACCAATTTACAAATGCGCCGTAATAATAAATTCCCGCTTCTTGGGGAAGGTGAAATGTACCATCCTGTGAAGAAATCTCGCGGCTCTGGTCACCGACGTATTCATACATCATTACGTTGTCGGGGGGAATTGGAATATCCATCTCAATGGTCACTTTTTCTCCTGCAAGAACTGGAGTTGGCGTTGTTCCTTCCAACATGGTGATCCCACCGACATAATCAGCACATTTACTGCCCCAGCAATAACTGCTTTGAACAGCAGGAACGGAGATGCCACTTGCAGTCTGGATAATCGGAGTAGGCAGTTCCTTGGGCAAAGTGGGGTCTGGTTCCACTTCTTTTTGGTGATTTGCTGGGGCAGAGTAGGGTTCGTTGGTACTGTTAATTGGAGTAGTGTTACAGCCGGCCAACAGGAGAACTGTTGTAAGAAATATAAGTGAGATGAAGGTCTGCATTCTAGTTAGCGATTTCATTCTATTACCTCCCTAATATCTTCCAGACGGAGATATGGGGATAAAGGTTGCTTTGCTTTTTATGGATATACTACACGATACATATTACCTTTACAGACATAGTAATATGTCTTATAGTATACGCAGGATTGAAGAAAGTCGGTGAAACTCGCAGATGGATGTGCAAGTGATTAACAGTGATCTGATTCGGGGCAATATTGACCCGATCATTCTGAGTGTGCTAATACCCGCGGATAACTATGGCTACAGCATTATTAAGGAAATCTATCGCAAGAGCGGAGAGCAATTTGAACTGAAGGAACCTACGCTTTATTCCAGTTTGAAGAGGCTGGAGAAGAGTGGATATGTGGAATCCTACTGGGGGGAAGAAACACAGGGAGGACGACGCAAATATTACCGAATAACAGTGCAAGGTCTTGAAGCATATAGAGAACAGGTTCTAGCTTGGCAGGCAGCCAAGACACTGATTGATTGCATGATTGTATTCGAGGAAAAAGGAGAGGAAAACCTATGAGATTGGAAGTTCGCACCACTCGTCATATCAATCGTTTGTTCGCTCATGCACAAGATACATTGGACAATCGGGAATTAAAAGAAGAGATTCACAGCAATCTGGCTGCACGGATTGACGATTATATATCGCAGGGGATGAGCGAAGAGAAGGCGTTCCACACAGCCATTCAGCATATCGCTGGTATGGACCAGGTGATGAGTGACCATCGAAAGGTGCAACGGGTACCTTACTGGACATCATTGTTACAGTCTACCTTGATTTATAGCCTTATAGCTTGGATCATTACCATTCCAATGAGAGTGCTTATGCAGGGCTCCGCCATAAACAACCTGCTTATGATCGTGAGTCTTATTGTTGGTGGGACGTATGTAGTGTATATGTTGATTAACAGGGGGAACGATCCAGTATGTTCGGTGAAAACCACGGTTATTCGATTCCCTACCTTAATGCAGTGGAATCGCAGAATATGGTGGTTGTGGGCGGCGTTTATACTCGTTCTGTGGGGAACTCAGGCGGCGTTGCGATTCGGAAGTAATATCTGGTTTAATCGCCCTATTCAGGTGGATGGACCCTACCAGTTTGCTGTGATCGTCATTGCCTTTGCCATCCCGTTACTGAGTATTATTATTCCTTTGGTAGTGCATCGGGCGTATCGGATCGTTAGCAAGTATGAAGTGAGTGATGCACTATGAGGATTAGAAATATATGGATTATAACACTTGTTGTGTTGGGTATCGTTGGCATAGTGATTGTTGAAGGCTTCGTTAATCCGAAGATCGAGGCGAAGCAGGCTCGGTACGAGGAAGAGCAGCAGAATCCGCTGACACATGATTTTGCCGCTTTAGCCAAATATCGCAGTCCCTACATGGGTGATAATTCAAACCTGAGTCATCTGAATCAGGCTTTACCTTTACGTGAAAGATTGAATGGTTACCAACTGTACCCAGAGACGTTCACGGCTCAAGTGAATTATAGCTTGGATACGCGTGAGATGGATGCAGAGGAACTTGAGCGGATACTCGTATATAATGCGGTTGCGAACTTTGTTATGATCGATAATCTGGAGCAGGTCGTCTACCAGTTAGAGAATACCAGCTATACCTTACGTCGTGAATCGACTCAACAATGGACAGGTACGGAATTAAAGAAGCTTCAGAACCTGGAGCTATGGAATTCGACTGTACGCGAGAAGCTGGTGGAACCGGCACAAGTGAAAGATGCATTTTCACAGATTGTTGACAATTAAGCTGCATGAAATAGAAGGAAATAGGCAAGATACTCGACTCTTCTCCCATGCTATGTTATTATAAATCTCTGATAACGTGGTAACGAACTAAAGCGTTTGGGTTTTGGTTATAGACATGGAGGGGTTCGAGAGATGAGAAAAAAAGCGATTCTACTATTATTCATTAGTATATGTGTATTAATTGTGGCTGGTTGTTCCAGTTCCGCAAGCAAAGACGATAACACGATTGTTGTAGGCATTGACGATAAGTTTGCTCCAATGGGTTTCCGGGACGAGCAGAATGAAATTGTTGGTTTTGATATTGATTACGCAAGAGCTGCAGCGGAGAAAATGGGTAAAGAAATCACATTCCAGCCAATCGACTGGTCTTCCAAAGAGTCAGAGCTGAACAGTGGCCGTATCGATATGATCTGGAACGGGTACACCATTACGGATGAGCGCAAAGAGAAAGTGCTCTTCACGAAGCCGTATCTGGAAAACAGCCAAGTTGCTATTACCTTGGCAGACTCACCAATTACGAAGCTGGATGAACTCGATGGCAAAAATGTGGGATTGCAGGCACTGTCCTCCGCGGCAGATGCACTCGCAGCAAGTCCTCTGAAGGATAAAGTGAAAGCTTCCGAATTCAAGGATAACGTGCTTGCACTGACGGATCTGAAGACAAAACGTCTGGATGCGGTCATCATTGATGAAGTGGTAGCGAGATATTACATGTCCAAAGAAGAGGGAACATTCAAACTGATGGATGAATCTCTTGCACCGGAACAATATGGCATTGGTATCAAAAAAGGCAATGAAGAGCTTCTGAATCAGCTGCAAAAAGCGCTGGATGAGTTGAATGCAGACGGAACAGCAGCTAAGATCTCTACTCAATGGTTGGGTGAAGATAAGGTTTTGAAATAGGCAGGTTACACACCTGATATATAGTTAGAAACAAAACGGACCCCGTATTCCACGCTGGAGCGATTTATGCTTCTGAGGAATGCGGGGTTAACAGATTAGAGGAGACAAAACAATGAGTTGGGATTATCTATCGACCATTTTAAAACCTATGCTAGAGGGTGCGCAGACCACGATTTTCATGTTCTTGCTCGCGATCGTGCTATCCGTGCCGCTTGGATTTGCAGTCACGCTCGCGATGAGAAGCAAGATTAAACTACTGGCGTGGATTGCCCATACCTACGTCTACGTAATGCGAGGAACACCACTGCTGCTCCAAATTCTATTCTTCTGCTTCGGTTTACCGTTGCTTCCGGTGATTGGAGAGTATCTGGTGTTTGATCGTTTTGTTGCAGCAGGGATTGCGTTCATCCTGAACTATGCGGCGTACTTCGCTGAAATCTTCAGGGGCGGACTGCTTTCCATTGATAAAGGGCAACATGAGGCAGCGAAGGTTCTAGGATTAACAAAGTGGCAGACGATGACCAAAGTCATCATTCCTCAGATGATTCGTGTAGTACTGCCCGCAACGGCCAATGAGTCCATTACGCTCATCAAGGATACGGCACTGCTCTATGCTGTTGCTGTACCAGAGCTGTTGTATTATGCACAAGCGGCGGTGAATCGCGACATAAAGCTGTTACCTTTCTTCGTGGCGGCGGTTATGTATCTGCTCATGACACTCGTACTCACGTTGTTGTTCAAGGCACTTGAGAAGCGCTTTTCATTTGAATAAATTAAATCTGATCAATCAAAGGACTGTCTGCATATGACACATATAATAGAAGTAAAAGAGTTGAGAAAATCTTTCGGTACCCTTGATGTGCTGAAGCAGGTATCCTTCAACGTGGAACCAGGCGAAGTAATTGCCGTCATCGGACCTTCCGGTTCGGGGAAAAGTACGATGCTGCGCAGCCTGATCCATCTGGAGGATATTTCGGGCGGAACGATTTGCATTCAGGATCAGACATTGGTCGATAATGGTCGTTACGCGGCTGCCGCGGATATTCGCAAGATGACGGATCGTATGGGGATGGTGTTCCAGCATTTCAACCTGTTCCCGCATCTGACCGTACAAGCTAATCTGGAACTCGCACCGAAGACTCTGAAAAAAGAAAGCTCAAGCGTCATTCGTTACCGTAGTCTGGAATTACTCGGCAAAGTAGGGCTGTCGGACAAGGCCGATGCCTATCCGGCCAACCTGTCTGGTGGACAGAAACAGCGTGTTGCCATTGCTCGTGCACTGATGATGCAGCCAGACATTCTCCTGTTCGATGAGCCGACGTCGGCGCTCGATCCCGAACTGACGGGAGAAGTGTTGCGTGTCATCAAACAGCTTGCGCAGGAGAACATGACCATGATGATTGTCACGCATGAGATGGGCTTCGCCCGTGATGTTGCGGATCGTGTATTTTTCATGGATAACGGCGAGATCGCAGAGGCAGGTCCGCCAGAGCAGATCTTCGGCAATCCAAAGCTTGCACGTACCCGGACGTTTTTGCAGCGGGTGGAAGTGGAAGGATAGAAGAAACTTCAAATCTAAGAAATGTGGAAAGAGCGCAATCCTATGAGTAATAAGGGAGTGCGTTCTTTTTTTAATAATAGCTTATGCCCACAAGTATATATTCCAGATCATCAATACCAGCGTCAACACGATATAAGTTACTACATTCCAACGTGTTCGCATTCGATAAGTGGTGTAACTCATGATTCCAAACAAAACAATACTAAAACATAATACAGCTACATTATTTCGATAAAGAGCAATAAGTAGAAGCATCACAATCATAAGGATGTTCATTACTTTATCGATGTTCATCTGAGTTAATCCCCCAATGTAATCCAGAAAAGTACTACCATAATAATATCTGTATGTTAGAGGTATTATTTATTTGTATCATCACAGTGAAAAACGGGTTCTAAACTTCATATTCTTGAAGTACAATGTGTAAGCTTACGCTTCAATTATGTGTCTAGGATGATGAATTAAAATAAATCTTACAAAAACTTCATAATTAACAAAATATGGAGTTATCAATTTCTATTTATCGATTATAATGAACATACTTAATAAATAGGGAGGATTTACCTTGGAACATCGCGAAAATGATGTAGATCGTTATTATAACGACACATTGCCACCACCGCCTTATGTAGTACCAAAGACCAATAGCAAGTCGATTGTATCACTAGTTTTGGGGATTCTGTCCGTCACAATTCCTTATGTGGGAATTTTAATCGGAATCGTCGCGATTATATTTGCATCTTTAGCCTTCAAAGAGATCAGAGTTCGCATGGAGCAAGGCAGAGGATTAGCCATTGCTGGACTTGTTTGTGGAATAATTGGTACAGCGATGTATGTATTACTTATTGCGTTCGTTTTATTATTTACTTTCGCTGTCACAAGCTCTGATATGTTCTCTACATACTAGAAATATGAAGTTAGCAAACTTAGATTATATCTAAAACTAAAAAAGCAAAGGCGTAACTTAGCCAACACCTCTGTTGTCCAGAAGAGGGTGGGGCTTAGGTATACGCCTTTGCTTTTTGCTTTACTTTCTACAGGTGAAGTGCGACTTCACTGCTGAGACTTTCGTTCTCCGTGGTGCGGTGCATCAGGAAATACGTTAAGGTTCCTCCGAGACCAATCACGGCGAAGATACACAGAATGCCGATCTGATCCCAAGTCACGCCGAACTGTCCACTTGAGATGACTGCTTTATATCCCGTTACCGAATAGGTCATAGGCAGCCACGGGTTGAATACTTTCAGCCAATTTGGAATCAGTTCGAGCGGGAAGGTGCCCGCGCTGGTCGTAAGCTGGAAGATCAGCATCAGAATCGCAAGGAAACGACCCGGATTTTCCAGCCATGTCACCAGTGCCTGAATGATGTACATGAAGCTTAGACTGGTAACAAAGCTGAACAAGAGGAACAATGGAATGCTCTGAACATTCAGACCCAAACCGTACAAGACCAGCCATGAAGCAAGCAGGGACTGTACAGCACTAATGAGAGTGAAAGCCAGCGTTTTACTCACAAAACGATTCCAGCCACTTGCCTCGCTAACCGTGCTGCCGCGTGTTGGCACAACCAATGTCGCAATCAATGCCCCGACAAACAGCCCGAGGGACAGGAAGTATGGCGAGAATCCTGTACCGTAGTTAGGTACCTCGTTATATTTATGCTCATCGACCTGAACAGGCTCTGCATACATGGTTACCAGTTCATCGGTCTTCTTCACACTACCCGTCTGCTCAGCCGCTTCATTCAGTTTGGTGGAAAGTTCGCCAGAGCCGTCCGTTAGCTTAAGCGTACCTTCTTTTAATTGACCGGCGCCGTCATCGAGCTTATGTGAGCCATCTGCAAGGGTTGAGATTCCGTCTGTAAGCTGGCTTACACCCGCAACCAACTTGCCTGCACCAGCATTCAATTGACCTGAACCATCCGCCAGTTTGGCTCCTCCAGCGGCTGCTTCGGATAATTTGGAATTGAACTGTTTCAGCCCCGTTGCAAGCTTTTCTTGTCCAGCGGATAACTGCGTAGCTCCTTGTACCAGTTGTTGTTCACCCTGTACCAACTGGCTGCTGCCTTGATGCAGTTGTTGTTGTGCAGCATACAGGTTTTGACTGCCTGAGACCAATTGCTGTCCGCCTTGATACACTTGTTCGCTGCCAGCGGCTACGGCCTGACTGGCTGCCAGGAGTTGCTGCACAGCAGGACTTGCGGCAAGTTCAGGACTGGCTTCAGCTAATTGGGCGAGCCCTTGTGCAACCGCTTTGGCACCCTCGCTAACTTTGGCGCTGCCCTCAACAGAACTTTGCAGTCCAGCAGTCAGCTTTGCACTGCCTTCCTCGGAAGCCGCCAGTCCTGCATCCAGCCTGGCTGCGCCTTCCTGAGCAGATTGAAGGCCCGTCTGTAGCTGTTTGCCGCCTGCTTCGGCTTGGTCTGCTCCATCACTTAGCTTCGTGCCTGCTGCTGTCAATTGGGACAGCCCACTGGACAGGGCGCTTGCGCCAGTATGAAGATCACCTGTACCTTGGGCGAGAGTGGACGTACCTTCTTTTAACGATACTACGCCCGTTTCGAGCTTGTCGGTACCAGCGGCCAGTTTGGACAGGTTCTCTTTTAAAGTAGCAGCACCCTCATCCAGCTTAATCGCACCATCATGAATCTGACCTGCGCCATCCCCGGCATCCGCCAAACCGCCAGAGATTTTCTCGACCTGATCCAATAGTGTTTCGGTATACGATTCTGTAACTTTGGCAGCGACTTTGGAGCGAATTTGTTTGACCGCCGTGCCGCCAATCTGACCTGCGAGGAAGTTGTATCCTTCATTGGGTTCATAGATCAGATCTGCCGGCTCAGGGTGCTCATCCATCAAGGTTGTTGCTTTGGTGGAAAAGTCCTCCGGAATCACAATCGTCATATAATACGTGTTGTCTTGCATACCTTGTTCTGCTTGTTCACGAGTCACGAATTGCCAGTCGAAATCATCACTTTTTTTCAATTCATCGACCAGATTCTGACCAACCTCCAGTGATTTGTCGTTGTAGACTGCACCCTGATCCGTGTTGACCACAGCCACAGGTAACTCATTCATTTTGCCATAGGGGTCCCAGAATGCGTTCAGGAACAGGCCACTATACAGCACCGGAATGAACAGTACAACGAGAATCGGAATAAATACTTTTGGTTTCTTGAAGGCGGATTTCAGATCCTGCCCAAATACGTGGAATGATTTCATCATGTTCTCTCCCTATCCTTACGCTAATCCGTTCGTTCTATCTCTATTATGTTCTGAAGCTAGTGGCACGCTCTTCTCTAAGTGGGGGATAAGCCATTCTTGAGAAAGAGGCCCACAAAATCCTTGATCTGATCCTTGTGCAACGTAGGATGCGCTTTGTTCCAATCCGAGGTTAAGGTGACATACAGCTTCAGTAGGACAAAAGAAACCAGCTTGGGATCATCCCTGCGAATCTGCTCCAACTCCATGGCACGGCTGACCTGACGCTCCAGATATTCGAGAATGGCTGTCTCCACTTTCTGTAAACCTTCCTTGGCTTGCGGCGTACCAAAATCGTTAACTTCCTGAAATAGCTTGATCAACAGCTCATGTTCCTCCCGATACTCCAGCAAAGAATCCATACTCATATGCACGTTATCCAGAAAGGAGTTCTCTTCCTTCACCGTTTGCTCCGTAATCTGTCTCATATCCGCAATGATCGAGCGCAGAATCTCGCTGAACAGTTCTTCTTTATTTTCGAAAAAAGTATAGATCGTTCCCTTGCCCACATTGGCAAGTCTCGCAACCTGCTCCATCGTTGTGGCCTTGTAGCCAAACAGGGCAAAGGATTTCTCGGCGGAGTCCATCACTTGTTGCCTTCGATCTATCGTTTTCATCGCAAATACACCTCCTTGTAGGTTGAAAGGATAATGGTAAGTAAACTTTAAGTTGACCGTTTTACTATTATGGTCAGTTGGTCGTTGATAACTGTAACACTTGGACAGGGGAAGTGGATGTGAAGATTGTCATTGTGTGGGCTGAGAAATGAAAAAAAACTGAGTAGAGGAGGCACGGAGTGAGAAGTTTCTATTATATGGAAAGGTTTCGAATATATCAGTTATAGAGATGAATCGCTATAATAGCAAAAGGATGGCGAAGAAATAGTGAATTATAAAATTCAACAAAGAATGAGGAATATGTATGGAACACGTTTTATGGACGATCTATCTTGGATTGCTGGGCACAGCATCACTCTCGTATCTTATTAAAGGAAAGTATAAGACGAAACTTAGCAAAATCGATTTTGTCGTATCCGTCATTACATGGATAGGGTTGCTAGGATATGTTACGGAGACAGCTATTCTAAATCCCGCTGTGTGGAAAATTATTACTGTGGCAGCTTTGTTATGGGATGTAATATTTGCAATGCTTTTAAAGGATAACGAAGGGGAAGAGATTTTAGATGGATTACCGATCATGACGAGGAGAGTTTGGATGTTGATAACACTAGTTATCGCGATTGGACCTTTATACTATGGGCTGTTTAGATATGCTTTCTTTTAATGAGGAGAATTTTATTAAGATAACTGGTATTCAGAAGAAGTTGAAATGACCCTCACGCCAGAACAGGTTCAACAACAACTATCCGATGGTGAGGTCAATGTTGTTCTAAAAAAACAAAACACCTTATAACAATAAAAAACCAAGGCCTTGAGTTTAATCACTCATGAGCCTTGGTTATTTTTGTTGGCATTACATATACTGTGCTAACGATTCTTCAACGCGATCTTAGATTTCCTTTACCTTGAAGAATGAGATTAACTCCTGTAACTGCTCAGATACTTCCGCCAGTTCGTCGGAGGCGCTGACGATTGAAGCCATGGAGGCTTCTTGTTCAGCAACGGATTGTTCGATGCGTTTCGTGCTGTTCGCCGCCTTGCTGACGTTTGCGGATAATTCATCCGCGGTAGCGGACATTTCCTGGGTGCTCGCAGAGATCTCTTCAGTAGAGCTGGAGATATCCTGGATCTGGTTCGCAACCTTATTCGTCGCATTCAAAATGTTTTCGAAGAATACGCCAGTCTCTTGCGTAACTTCCAAACCTTTTGTTACTTCCTTAGAGCCCAAATGCATGGCTTCGGATGACTGCATGATATCCCGCTGAATTTCCTCAATCAACTGTCGAATTTGCTTCGCTGATTCCTGGGATTGCTCTGCCAGGTTACGTACCTCGCCTGCAACAACGGCAAATCCTCTTCCTTCTTCACCTGCACGAGCCGCTTCAATCGAAGCATTAAGGGCCAACAAATTGGTTTGTCCGGCAATCTCCGTGATCAGATTAACAATATTGCTAATCTGGTTCGAGTTATTTTCCAAAGACTGAATTGAGTTTGACGTATTTTGCACCGCACCTGAGATTAGACGCATCTGCTCAATAACTTGCTGCATAACCACATTACCTGTACTGGAACGTTGCTCCATACTGAGTGCTTCGTCAGCCACATCGGCTGAACTGCTCGCAATCGTCTGCACTACCGTTGACATCTCTGTCATAGCGCGTGCGTTCTCCACGGTGGCTTTGTCCTGAGACACCAAACCAGTGGATATTTCACGAATGTTATTGCTGATGGATTGAATATTATCGTTGTTTTTCGCTGAAATCTCCAAGAGCTGTTTAGACGAGTTCGAGAGGTGATTGGATGTGGTTTGCACCTTGAATATCGTCGTGTTGAATCGTTCGATCATTGCATTGAATTTCTCATTGATGATACCCAGATCGTCCCGGCCTGTTTGAATGGTTACATTCAGATTACCCGTGCTGACTTCTTCAATACCTTTCATCAGGTTGCGAATTGGCAGCAGCGTTCTTTTGAGCAAAATAAATTGCAACACCATGAACAGGATCAGGAAACCGACAAGGAACATCAATCCGTACGTCAGCAATTCATTAAGTCCTTTTGGAACGGCACTTGCATCGACATCAAAGAATAGAGCAGCGTACATGGAGCCATCTGCGTTATTAATCGGATAGATTAGTGTAGTCCAAGTTCCATACTCATCGGTGTAGAAATCACTGAAGGCAGGCTCTCCGTCCTCTTTCATCTGTTCCAGCACCACAACGTTATTCTCGGGCAGCGGGTACATGGCACCTGCGGGCAAATTGCCTTCTTCGAATGGTTCCAACAAGTTGGTTGGAATTGCGATGATGGACGTTCCATTTCCTTGCTCAAGTTCTGAACCGAAAATGTACGCCTGCGCGATGTTTGGATAGAACTCATGGATGGAATCGAGATAAGCTTTCATTTCCTGCTGTACAGGACCGGTGTAGCTTTTTTCACTGGCGGCTTGTGCTACTTTGGCTGTATCCAGATCTTCATACCATTTTTGTGTGATGACTGTGGCTTGGTCGTGCAGCTGTTCAACTAAAATATTCTTTTGCAGCTGGTAAGCTGCGGTAATCAGGATAATACCAATTAAGGTGATACTGCCGAACGAGATCACCAGATTTTTAACAAAGAAAGGCATGGTACTCCAGCGAAGCTTATTAAACAAGGTTGTTCACTCCTTCTACGATTGTGACGAAGGACTTATCCTGGGCGTTGTACACGCTATGTAATTGTAGGATCAAATTCTCTTTTGGTTCTGAAAAGCTTTTTCATCATGTCTTTTAATATTCACGTATATGAACTCCAGGTAAGTTCTACTCTCAGATATATCGTTATAAAGACATATTAATGTTAGATATTTGCAATAAAATAGGACTTATGAACCGGTTCCAAGGTTATATTTGCACTTTTTTTCATTATATTTCTTGTGTATCCATGAAAATTCCATAGTGATACATATCATTTTTTTGTCGTTTTTCGCGTTTAAGATTCACTAAAGGTTCGTCCTTTAGCATGGTTACATAAGCCTCAGTTGCTTAACAGAAACCAAGAAGGAGGATTCATCATTTGAATATTTTATTACGAAAAGTTGCAGTAACGGCATTGTCCGTGACGATGGTAACGTCATCTTTTGGCCTGATTGCAAATCCGAATGCGGCATATGCCGCAGAGAGCACAGCGACAACCACGAGTGCAGGCGTGACGCAAGCTTATGAATCGTTGTTCCAGACGGATAACGTTATTGATGTGAATGTAACGATTGATGATGCAGACTGGAAGAGCATGCTTGAAAGCCCGCTGGATAAGGATTATAAGAGTGTTAGTGTGGAAGTGGACGGCAACAAGCTGGACAACGTCGGTTTCTCCACCAAGGGGAACCTGACCCTGAAAGCTGTAGCCTCAATGCAAGATTCGGACCGTTACAGCTTCAGACTGAAGTTTGATAAATACGACAAAACACAAACCCTGCTTGGACTGGATAAAATGGTACTAAACAATAACTACGCCGATCCGTCGTACATGCGTGAAGTTCTTCACTATGAAGCACTGCGCAGCATTGGCATGGATGTACCAATGACGAACTATGTTAATTTGTACGTTAACGGCGAGCTGGTGGGTTTCTATACTGGCGTTGAAGCAGTGGATGATAGCTATCTGGAGCGCAACTACGGTGAGGATTACGAAGAAGGCGTCCTCTATGATACGGATGAGAAGAGTTATCTTCAATATGAAGAGGGCAGCGACTACAGTACAATTACCAAAGACTTGGGTACGGATAAGGACAAAGCCAAACTCAAAACCTTTATCCAAACGCTGAACGAGATGCCAGAAGGTGAAAAAGGCGATATCGAGAGTGTGCTGGACGTGGATTCGGCGCTTCAATATATTGCTGGCAACATGGTTTTCGGCAACTATGACAGCTATAGCGGCGACAAAGGGCACAACTACATGCTCTACAGCGATGCCGATGGCAAGTTTACGGTTGTTCCTTGGGACTTCAACATGTCCTTCAACGGGTACTCGGGTGGAGGGGGACGTGGCACAACGACCGGATCAACCACGACCAACACCAATGCAACGAACGTATCTGTGGACGAGCCTGTACTGGGCATTAGCATGGAAAATGTACCGATGATTAACAACCTGCTTGCTGTGCCGGAGTATAAGGAAAAATATTTGAGCTACGTCAATGAACTGACGGACTATATGGAAGGCATTCAGGATCGTATCACTGGCCTTGCCGATGAAATTCGTCCTTATGTGGAAGCAGATCCAACGAAATTTTATACGACAGAACAGTTCGAATCCAACATCGCTTATTCTGCAAACGCAGACGCAGCAGGTATGGGCGGTACACCACCAGAAGGATTTGAAGGCATGACCCCACCCGAAGGTATGGAAGGAATGACGCCGCCTGAAGGTTTCGAAGGAACGACGCCTCCAGATGGAACAACACCTCCGACTCAGCCAGGTGCCGCAGCTGGAAACGGTACAACAGATGCAACAACGGGTACAGACAATACGCAGACACGCCCTGGCGGTAACTTTGGCGGCGGTGGAGGCGGAGGCATGGGCTCCATGGCTGCTGGATCATTGACGACATTTGCACTGAACCGTCTAGCGAATCTGCAAGAGCAACTCGGACGTGAAGTGACACCTTTGCCGGAGACTTCGGAAGAGACAGGTTCGAATACTTCATCCGGAGCAACGGACAAAACTATTACCGTGACACTCGATGGTAAATCGATTACATTCCCGGATCAGGACCCGCTGCAGCAAAGTGGCCGAGTAATGGTACCTGTGAACGCAATCCTTGAGGCACTGGGTGCAAAAGTGACTTGGGACAAAACGGCCAAGACGGTAACGGCTGTTCTGAATGACCAGACCCTTGTGCTCAAGATCGGAAGCAGCACCGCAACCGTAAATGGGGAGACACTCGAAATTGATGCACCAGCGATCATTCAAAACAGTCGCACACTCGTGCCTGTACGTTTCATCTCAGAAGGACTGGGCTTGACCGTGGATTGGGATCAAACCGCTGCACAAGTAAGCCTTACATCCAAATAATGAATCATTATTGTAAAGACTATTGTTTTAGTCTTTGATCTTAAAAAAGAGTCACATTTTCTTCCGTACAACCGGAGAAGATGTGACTCTTTATTTGATTGCATTAATATTCCAGTACATATTGTTATCTGAACTTTGAGAGTTTTTCTGCATTTTTCAACTCTACTAAGTTCCATTCCTCAGGGTATTTTTACACATTTACGGAGAATGCGTAAAAGATTAGATTTTGACAGGTCATTTTTGTGATAAAAGTCACTGAAATATTATAAATATTGTGAACGCTCCTACCGATAAGACTATAGTGATATTCGAAACAGAATCGAAATTGGCTTGAATATCCCCACAATTACATAGGGAAAAGGGTGGCTCACACACATGCGAAGCATGAGCATCGGTACCAAAATTAGTTTGATCGTTATCAGTATATTTATCGTCTTCTCCTCAGCCGTGGCGGTAAGTGTAATCCTGGAGATGAGACAGGGGATTACGACATTTGCTACAGAGAAAGCGAAGCGAGATCTGGAGATGGCGAATCATATCATTACATACAAGCATCCAGGAGATTGGGCCATTAAGGACGGACAATTATTCAAAGGAGATACCGCGCTGGAAGGCAACTTTGAACTTGTAGATGAGATTGGAGAAGCATCCGGGGACACGGTGACGATCTTCCGAGGTGACGAACGTGTTGCTACGAATGTTATGGTGGACGGGGAACGCGCTGTCGGCACGAAGGTATCGGCAGAGGTCGCCCAGACCGTTTTGCAGCAAGGGGAAAAATACTTCGGTGAAGCCGTGGTTGTGGGTCAGAAATATCAGACGGCCTATGAACCAATCAGGAACGCGTCCGGAGAGATTATCGGGATTTTCTATGTAGGGGCTTCTCAATCGTTAATTGATGTGATTATCTCCTCGTTCCTCAAGACGTTCCTGATCGTATTCCTGCTTGCGATGTTGGTCGCAATTACCCTGATCCTGTTGTACGTTCGCAGGGTAAGAGTAAGAATCGAACGGGTATCCGTGGCGATTAAACGTGCGGGGACGGGCGATTTTACACAGCCGGTTGTGGACGACGTCCAAGACGAGATTGGCATGCTGGGCACGGGATACAATGAGATGAGAAGTAATCTGCAGGTTATCATTCAGGGTGGACTTCAGGCTGCGGAGAAAGCAGAGCATTCGACTGGGCTGCTACTGAAGATTGCGGATCAAACGTCCAAAGAATCGGCGCAGATTGCATCCTCTGTTGAACAAGTCGCACAGGGAGCCGAGAGTCAGACGATCAGTACGGAAGAAAATCTGCAGGCGATGGAAGAAGTGGCAATAGGCGTACAACGTATGGCAGACAAGGCCTCCAGTATCTCGGAATCTGCATTGTATTCACGGAGGCAGGCAGAAACCGGAGGGGAAGCCGTACAACTGACCGTTCAGCAGATGTCTACGAT
Organism: Paenibacillus sp. LS1; assembly: GCF_026013365.1. Lineage (GTDB taxonomy): Bacteria > Bacillota > Bacilli > Paenibacillales > Paenibacillaceae > Paenibacillus. The sequence goes on along the minus strand of NZ_JAPDOE010000012.1, from coordinate 31,054 downwards.
TGAATCCTCCGTTACCACAACGGATGAAGTCATTCGTATGCTGGAAGGAAAGTCGGCCCAGATTAGCCAGATGGTTACCACCATTCATGAGATCGCGAATCAAACGAATCTGCTTGCTCTCAATGCATCCATTGAAGCGGCAAGAGCCGGGGAGCATGGCAGAGGGTTTGCCGTAGTATCTACCGAGGTGCGTAAGCTGGCAGAACAAGCTGGAAATTCTTCCGATCGTATTGAAGAACTGGTTCAAGCCATGGAACAAGATATGAAGCAATCGCTATCGGCCATGTCGAGAGTGAAGGACGAAGTGCAGGAAGGACTACGCTTGACCCGTGAAACGGAACAAAACTTCAGTCTGATCCGGGATACGAACCTGCGTATGGCTACAGAGATTGAGGACATGGCTGCGACGAGTGAAGAGATGTCCGCTGGTGTGGAGCAGATTGTGGCTTCCGTACATGAGATCGCTCGCCATGCGCAGACAGCCAGTACCAATTCACAGCAGGCTGCTGGATCTGTTCATGAACAGCTCAAGTCGGTAGAGCAGATCAAGGCATCTGCGGCTGTTTTGTCTGATGTGTCCACAGAGCTACAGACCTCACTTAGTCCGTTTAAGATTTAATATCTGTTACAATAGGGAAAAGGAGGGACTTCATATGGCCCCTGATAAAACAAAACTTTTCCCGAACGAGAATATTCGTACGGTATGTTACATTCAAAACCTGCCGCCGCGTTCCAACGTGGACATCGGTGATTATACGTATTATAGCGATAACACAAATCCGCCAGAGCAGTTCTATGACCGGATACAGCATCATTATGACTTTATTGGTGATCGCCTGGTGATCGGTAATTTCTGTGCAATTGCGGAAGGTGTGACATTCATTATGAATGGCGCGAATCATCGGATGGAGGGCGTGACGACGTACCCGTTCAACATTTTCGGTGGAGGATGGGAGCGCGTGACACCTACACTGGAGCAGCTTCCATATAAGGGGGATACGGTACTGGGGAACGATGTATGGCTCGGGCAACATGTGACGATCATGCCTGGTGTCAAGATCGGAGACGGTGTGATTGTTGCCTCCAATTCAACCGTTGTGAAGGACATCGAACCCTATACGATTGTTGGTGGTAATCCAGCCAAGACTATTAAGAAGCGCTTTGATGAAGAAACGATTGTGCTGCTGCTGGAATTGAAGTGGTGGGATCAGAATGAGGAATGGCTGGATACTCATCTTGCTCGTCTTGTCTCTACATATGATTTACAGACATTGCGCGAACTTCTAAACAGCAAGTAGGATAGTGTTTATTCCAAGCAAATCAGGCCCTGGACCGTTTTGAGCGGATCAGGGCCTCTTGTTGTCCAAGATGAAATGTTAGGTTAGCGGGTGGGTGGTCGTAGGGTACAATCAGACTTTGTTGATGGGGGCTTCAAATGAGTGTGATTTTCTGCATGATCCGTGTTCGTCTGTTTGCCTGAATAAAAGTTAATGATATCATCAACGGTAGTAAACACGACATTTAAATCCATATTATCATTGTGTGTTTGAATAAAAACCTCTTTTCAATGGGTTGTTGCGTTGTTTAATTTAAAGCTTCTTTCATGCTTAAACCTGCTGTAAATACAGGAACTTTACCTGCAGGTAGTTGAATTTCTTTACCTGTTTTCCGGCTTCTTCCCGTTCTTGCCTCACGTTTCTGTACTTCAAATTTCCCGAATCCAACCAGTTGGACTTCTTTACCTTCTTTGAGAGCTTCGAGAATTGAGTCCAGTACAACAGTTACAGCTTTTTCAGCATTCTTCTTGGAGAAACCGCCAGCCTTAGCAACTTCTGTAATCAATTGTTCTTTATCCATGGGGAATACCTCGCTTTCATTCTTGGGATGTGAAATCTTTTCTTTACTGTGCAACATATGTGTAAATAAAAAGCTGCCTTATTAATAAGGCAGCTTTCATATAATTAAAGTTTAGTAACGTTCTCAGCTTGTGGTCCACGGTTGCCTTGAGTTACTTCAAATTGAACGCGTTGACCTTCGTCCAAAGATTTGTAACCTTCACCTTGAATTGCACTGAAATGAACGAATACGTCTGTTCCTTCTTCAGTTTCGATAAAGCCGAATCCTTTATCCGCGTTGAACCATTTAACTGTACCTGTTTGCATGTGATTCCTCCAAAAAATAAGTTTTTAGCCGATCATTATGACGAGTATAAATTAAAATTGACACTCACCTGGTGCATTTAAACCACAGACTTGATGTCCGCTAATGTATCGATTAATATTATAATACCATGTCCGCTAATATAAGTCAAGATTTGGAGGTATTTTCTAATGAATCAGTCATCAGGGATTTCGGTGCAGCGGGAACCGACGATAGAGGAATTCCTACATATGCTTGCCAATGAGGGAGATTTGCATCCCAAAACCGTGAAGGAATATGCAAGTGATCTGAAGCACTTTATCGAATGGTACAAGGAAAGCACCATGCTCGTCGAAGAATTCACACTGCGAATTGAAGATATGGATACACCCACCTTAGTTAATTATCGTGAAGATGCACACAAAGTTATGTTATTGAAGCCGGCTACCATTAACCGGAGATTGATTACGCTGAAGCGTTTTTTCAAATGGGCTGTCTTGGAATCCAGGCTCAGTCATGATCCTTCCAAAGCATTGAAATTTATTCCGGAAGACAAAGTCAACCCGCGCCGAATGACATCCGAAGAAGAACAAGCGTTCATCACGGCAGTGGAGTACGGCAACTCCCTTCGTGATCAGACCATTTTGACCCTTATGTTTCACACGGGCTTGCGGACGATGGAGGTATGCAGCCTCACGCCTCAAGATATCGAGCTTGGTAGACGAAGTGGTCACTTGACAGTAAGAGCCGACAAGCGCAACGGGCAGCGAAAGATCCCTTTGAATATGCAGTGTGTTGTCATATTGAATCAGTATTTAGCCGGTCTGGCTACCGATAGTTCTTACCTTTTTCCTTCAGAGAAGACCAATGATCGTTTAACGGAGAGAGCGCTGCGCCACCTGATTAAAAAGGTAATGATTGCAGCAGGGCTGGAAGGACTGAGTTCACACGACCTGCGCCATCGGTTTGGCTACGCCATGGCAGAGCATACACCGCTGCACCGTTTGGCGGAAATGATGGGACATTCCAATCCGGATACGACAATGATTTATGTTAAAGCACTGAGTATGAATCATCGTTGAAACTAGAATGAAGGACCAAAATTATAGTTAGAATTAAAACTCCTCTTATTAGAAGTACTTCGAAATTTTCCGTGTTTGTATTACTTTAACCTACCCTTAGCATTCATATACTATCCTTAACATGTTATATAGGAGAGACTGCCCGTCAGGGTTGCCTCACCTCTAATGAAGAAAGCGATTACATATCTCGTATAATATTGTATATTATGATGGCATCCCCGGAACGTATCAACAGGAGTACTTTGTATTTTTGCATAAATCCCCGTGAGCAATAGAAACCAAATGATGCACAATGCTACATAAATCAATTTCATAACTCACTAAAAATGGATTTTTGTAACTAGATTTAGACAAAATGAACCGTTTTGATCTATATCTAGCCTTGATTGAAGCAGCTGAAGGTATTATGAAATTGATTCACATATATATTAATTGCTCGGGCATAAGGCCCGTCATAAAAGGGAGGAATCCGATCGTGTACCGGGTACTGCTGGTGGATGATGAAGAAGATGTGCGCGAAGGACTGGTTGTAGAGGTCGATTGGGAGGCGCTAGATCTGCAGATAGTCGGTTTGGCAGAGAATGGGCGGGAAGCATTGGAGATGGCGGAACGGGTAGAGCCGGATATTGTGATGACCGATATCAGCATGCCGTTCATGAATGGTCTGGAACTCGCACAAAGATTGAGGAAACGCAATCCACTCGTGAAGCTGGTCATTTTGACGGGATATGATGAATTTGATTATGCCCGGCAAGCCGTCTCATTAAGTGTAGATGAATATTTGCTGAAGCCGTTCTCGGCAGGGCATCTTACCGAATTGCTTACAAGACTGCGTGCACAGATGGCGGCTGAAGTAGCTGAGCGTGAAGATGTACAGCAGCTACGTGAGCACTATCACACCAGCTTGCCTTTATTACAGGCAGATCTGATGGCGACCTTGCTCCATCGGCAGAAATCCTCAACATATATTCATAGTAAAGCCAAACAATGCGGATTGGATCTGACAGGGGAGCGCTATGGGGTGTCTGTATTGACACTGCACATGGACGGAGATGCTGAACTGAAACGGTTTGCTGCACTTAACATTGCGGCAGAAGTATGGGCTGAGCATGGGGCTGGTCATGCGTTTATGCATCAGGAGACGATTGTCCTTCTCTATGTGGATCGGTGGAGCGGTATAGATGGAGCGAAGCGGCAACAGAAGGCATTGGAAAATGTGATGCGTAGCATCAACCACTACTTGCGTATTCCGGCGACGGTGGGATCTGGCCAGATTGTGGATACACTTGCGGATGTGAATCATGCCTACGAAGATGCCCTGCTGGCACTGGATTATCGGCTTGTGCCCGGGACGGATTCAATTATATACATTGCAGATGTGGAGCGGCAGACGGCGGGCAAGTTACGTTTTGATGAGCTGAAGCAGCAGACGTTGACACGTTGTCTGAAGGCGGGTACGCAGGCGGAGCTGGAGGAGACACTTGCGATCATTTTCCGGGAAATCACAGTGGAACACGGGCGAAGTGATATTCAGCTCTATCTAATAGAAGTGTTAACAACAGTGTGGAAGGCAGCACAGGCTTCGGGAGAAGCGATGGAAGACATCTTTGGTGCAGGGTTCCAGTTGTATGCGGATTTATTCCGACTGCCGGGTCTTACTGAGGCACAGAAGAAGGTACGGGAGGTCTGTCTACTCGTACAACATCGCATTGCCAGCGGTCGCCAGCATGTATACAAGGATATTGTTGAGCAGGCATTAGTGTTCACCAAAGAGCATTATGCCGACCCGGACCTGTCCATTCAGAAGGTGTGCGGGCATTTGCATATCAGCTCCGGTTATTTTTGTGGCATTTTCAAAAAAGAAGTACAACTTACCTTCCTGCAGTACCTGATGCAGATCCGAATGGAGGCAGCGCGTGAACTGCTTCGCTCGACCGAGCTGAAGTCGTTTCAGATTGCGGAGCAGGTTGGCTTTGCCGAACCGAATTATTTCAGTTTTTGTTTCAAAAAACATATTGGCGTCTCGCCCAAAGAATATCGTAAACAGGCTTCACAGGCAGCAAATGAAGGTTCAATCCGATGAAGTTCTTGTCCAGATGGGGGAAGTCCATGGGACTTCAATTACGCTCCCGGCTGCGTTCGTCCAGAGTCAGCAGTATCCGCTTTATTATTACGTGGTCCTTCTCTGTCTTCATCGTTCTGGTGCTGACCATCATGGCGATGCTCCTGCATGACAAGTTCACGCAGGCTGCCGAGCGAAGTGCGGAACTGACGACGAGACAGATTGTGGATCAGGTCAGTTATAACCTGGAGGATTACGTCCGCAGCATGTCGCATCTGTACCGTGCCATTGAGGAACATATGCTGCGTGACGGGACATGGGAAGGGGAACAGGTAGACAAACAGCTCGATACACTGCTTAGTAGTCGTGAAGACATCATCTCGATTACTCTGCTCGATTCCACAGGGCAATTGCTCAAGAACCGACCTACAGCCGAATTAAAACCGAGTGCCCATGTGACACAGCAAGGGTGGTTTCAGTCTGCGCTTCGTGTGCCGGATCACCTGAGTTTCTCGTTACCTCATATTCAGAACATGTACACAGGCCCATACAAATGGGTCGTTTCCATGAGCAAAGGCATAACGATACGGCAAAATGGTCAGGATCGGCAGGTTATCCTGCTGGTCGATATCAATTTCAAACAGATGGATGAACTGAGCCGTCGCGTCAGTCTGGGGCAACGGGGATACGTGTATATCATCGATGAGAGTGCGGGCAATATCGTGTACCATCCGCAGCAGCAATTGATGTATATGGGACTCAAAAGCGAGAATATCGAACAGGCTTTGGTAGCTTCCGGCAGTTACGAAGATGAAGCAGATGGACAGAAAAGGCTGAATACCGTGAAGTCCGTTGCCAACATTGGATGGAAAATTGTCGGTGTTGCCTATTTGGATGAGATTATGACCACGCGACAGGAAGTGAACGGATATCTCATTCGTGTACTTGTCATTGTACTGGTACTGGTCATTCTCGTATCGCTGTTTCTTTCCTCCAGTCTGACTCGTCCGATCCGGCGAATGGAACGCAAGATGAAGGCCGTGGAGCGTGGGGATTTCAACGTGGAGTTGCCTATTGAAGGGCCGCTGGAGGTGGAACGTTTATCCCGTCGCTTTAATCTGATGGTCAATAAAATCCGAACCCTGATGGATGAGATCATCCATGAGCAGGAACAGAAACGGCGTCTGGAGCTGGAGGCTTTACAGGCGCAGATTAATCCACATTTTCTATATAACACGCTGAACTCTGTGGTGCGCATGGTAGGCATGAGCCGCAATGAGGAAGTGATCACGATGATCACGTCTCTTTCGCGCTTGTTTCGTATCAGTCTCAGTCAAGGCAAAACGATTATCACGATCAGGGAAGAGCTGGAGCATGCGCAGCATTATTTGACGATTCAACAGATGAGGTTCAAGCGCAAATTCAACTTTACGATTAAGGCCGATGATGCGCTTCTGGATTGTCTGACATTGAAGCTGGTGCTGCAACCCCTGATTGAGAACGCCATTGTTCATGGCATCGAGTACCACATGGACGAGGGATGTATTGAGATCGATGTCTATCGCGAGGACAACAAGTTGGTATTTCGTATTACAGATAATGGGGTCGGTATGACGGAAGAACAGATGGCAGGGTTATTAAGTGGCAGTCCGGTTGTCAAAAGCGGTGCAGGATCAGGCGTAGCGGTACGCAACGTACATGATCGAATTCGGCTTTATTACGGGGAGGCATACGGCCTTGAATTTGCAAGTGAGCTGGAGGAAGGCACCACGGTCTGGATGCGGATCCCCATTCAATCGCAGCAGAAGGAGGGCGAGCCTGATGACGGACAACCAAGTTAATAGGAATGATGCCGATCGCGTTGAAGGATTGAACATCGGTGCGTTTTTGAAAAAGGTTGGTGCGAGCTTCCCTGGAATTCGGAAACGTCGATGGTTAACTCTGACAGCCGCAAACTGCTGTCTGCTGCTATGCGCTGCCTGTGGCCTATCGAGTCCCGATGCTACGGCAGTACCGCCACGTATCGCGCTGATTACGCCAGCTGGAACAGGGGAACTTGCGGAAGCCATCCGGCTTGGTGCCGAAGCGGCTGCCAAAGAGAACGGGGCGGAACTGATGACCGTGGAGGCATACCCTTCCGATGGTAATATGTACACGCCTGCCATTGCGGACTCCGTGGGTAGTCAGTTACAGGTCAAGCAGGCCAATGCGGGCCATGGAACGTTGTCTCGCAGTATGCGGGAGCAGGCTCAGGTGGAAGCCGCGGCATTGGCTCTGAAGCAGGGCGCATCAGCTCTATTAGTCGATCCTTTGAGCGAGAAGGCGCTTAGCGACATTGTTCAGGAGGCGCAGGCAATGAATTCCGATGGAACCATCGTTCCGGTCATTGTGCTTAATGATGAATTTCCCGTGAAAGGCATCACCAGCGTGATCTCCATGGATAATGTGGAGGCTGGACGGCAGGCAGGGCAGGCCATGGCGGAGCTGCTGGAAGGGAAAGGGCGTGTTGCCTTGTTGGGTCCGGACCCTCTTAATTCTGGTTTGATTCAGAGAGAGCAGGGGGTTATGGAAGCCTTGGTCCAATATCCTAACATTCAAGTGGAACCCAAATCGATATGTAATACCCGGGATGGATGTTGGCAGACTGCGAAGCAATTGCTGGATCAGCAGCAGGTGGATGGCTTCATTACTCTTCAGGAACCGGCTTCACTGGGAGCAGCCGATGAACTGAATCGACGCAAATCTGCGGACAAGGTAAGGATTGTTGGATTCGGCAGTGAACAACAGCAACTGGAGCAATTGCAAGAAGGGGTCTTCGATCATCTCATCGTCCAGAATGGATATAGTGCAGGTTATCTGGGGTTGAATCAAGCCGTTGCGCGGCTGAACAATCAACAGGTACAGGCTAGAGTCCTACTTGAGACGAAGCTGGTTAGCACCGACAATATGTTCTGGATGGATAACCAGAAGCTGCTGTTTCCTTTTGTACAATGAACCAATGCTGGAATGAGTGCCGAAACGAATGCTGAATGATGAAATTAATCCATTTTCTTAACTTGAGGAAGATTTCGATAAAACAGGTGAAGATATTGTATTCGAATTTAATGTAAACCCTTCATAATAAAGACATCGGTAAAGCCGAATGAACTTGGGGGAGGTCATTAGGATATGAAGAAAACGTGGATGACACTGTTAATTACGGCATGTATGGTTGTGGCGGCGGGTTGTAGCAGTGGTGGAGACAGTGCAGGTGGAAGCACGGGAACGGATACAGGAGTCCAGACAGCAGCTGGGACGGAAACGCCCAAGATTGGTGTCGCTATCTACAAATTCGATGATACGTTCATGACGGGTGTACGTAATGCGATGACCGCAGCAGCGGAAGGCATTGCGACCCTCGATATCGTGGATAGCCAGAATGCACAACCGACACAGAACGAGAAAGTCGATCTGTTTGTATCCAAGAAATATAATGCAATGGCTGTGAATCCGGTAGACCGCACGGCGGCGGGTGTCATCATTGACAAGGCCAAGGCGGCGAACATTCCGGTGGTGTTCCTCAACCGTGAGCCGGTAGCGGAAGACATGAACAAGTGGGATAAAGTGTACTACGTAGGAGCGAAAGCGGAGGAGTCGGGTACGATCTCTGGACAGTTGATTGTAGATTACTGGAAAGCACATCCGGAAGCGGACAAAAACGGGGATGGCAAACTGCAATACGTCATGTTGAAAGGGGAACCGGGTCACCAGGATGCAGAGCTTCGGACCAAATATTCGGTTCAGGCGATCCAGGATGCCGGTATCGAAGTGGAAGCACTGGCGGAAGACACGGCAATGTGGGACCGCGTGAAGGGGCAGGAGAAAATGCAGGCGTTCCTTGCTTCCCATGGTGACAAGATTGAAGCCGTGCTCGCGAACAATGATGATATGGCGCTTGGAGCTATTGAGGCATTGAAAGCAGCCGGATACTTCAAGGATGGCAAATCCATGCCGGTGGTAGGTGTGGATGCAACAGCTCCGGCTATTCAGGCTCTACAGGATGGTACGATGCTGGGTACGGTGCTTAATGATGCCAAGAATCAGGGTGCAGCTACGGTGGCCTTAGCTTCCGTTCTTGCCAAAGGTGAGACACCAACGAAGGAAAATACCAAATACGATATTACAGATGGTAAATACGTCTGGATTGCCTACAAAAAGATTACAAAAGACAACATTGCCGACGCCCAATAACAGCACGAGACAGGGACGTCCGTCATTCGGGTAGCGTCCCTTTTTTGCCGGTCATATGGAAGGGAGGAACCAAGATGCAGTCACCTTACCTGCTGGAGATGAATGGAGTTTCCAAAGCATTTCCGGGTGTGCAGGCACTAAGTCAGGTCACATTGAAGGTGAAGCCGGGAACGGTTCACGCTTTGATGGGAGAGAATGGAGCGGGGAAATCCACGCTTATGAAATGTCTGTTCGGCATGTATCGCCCGGATGAAGGAATCATACGCATCGAAGGGAAGGACGTGGATATTCCGAATTCCAAAGCGGCACTTCAGCATGGGATATCCATGATTCATCAGGAGCTGAATCCGGTACCGCATCGTCCAGTGATGGAGAATATCTGGCTGGGTCGTTTTCCGATGAGGGGAATTCTGGTGGACGAGAAACGCATGTATACCGATACACTGGCGCTATTCAAGGACTTGAACCTGGATATTGATCCGAAGGCTCAAGCTGGAACACTGTCTGTCTCCAAGATTCAATCCATGGAAATTGCCAAGGCGGTCTCTTTTCAATCCAAAGTCATCGTCATGGATGAGCCAACTTCCTCCCTGACGGGGAAGGAAGTGGATCAGCTCTTCGCCATTATTAATGAACTGCGCAGTCGCGGCGTGTCCATAATCTACATTTCCCACAAGATGGAGGAGATCCTGACGATCTCGGATGAAGTGACGATCATGCGTGATGGCTTCGTTGTCGGGACTTGGGATGCTGCGGATTTAACGACCGATCTGATTATTACGCGCATGGTTGGTCGTGATCTGGACGAACGTTTCCCGGAACGAACGAACGTACCCGGTGAAGTGATATTGAAAGCGGATGGCCTGACATCGAACCAGTCCAAATCATTTCGTGATGTATCCTTTGAGCTGCGAAAAGGTGAAGTGCTCGGCATTGGTGGCCTGGTTGGAGCACAGCGGACAGAACTGATGGAGTCCTTGTTCGGACTGCGCGGACTCGCTTCAGGTACCATCTCCATTCATGGGCGCAAGGTGAAGATTAACTCCCCCGCAGCAGCAAAGCGTCATAACATCGCGTTGCTCACGGAAGAACGAAGGGTCACGGGGATTTTTCCGGTGTTGTCGGTGTATGAGAATACGATTATCGCCAGTCTGGGGCGCTACCGAAATCGCGTAGGCTTACTGGACGAGAAAAAGGGCCGTGAAGAGGCACGTGAACAGACGCAGAAGTTCAGAACCAAAACCCCTTCAGTTAACACGCTGATTCGAAACCTGTCTGGCGGTAATCAGCAGAAAGTTCTGCTGGCTCGCTGGTTGCTGACCGACCCGGAGATACTGCTGCTGGATGAACCGACACGTGGAATCGATGTAGGGGCTAAATTCGAGATATACACCATTATTACGGAACTGGCTCGTCAGGGCAAAAGCATTATTATGATTAGCTCTGAGATGCCAGAACTGCTGGGCATGTCGGATCGCATTATGGTGATGAGCGAAGGGCGTCTCACCGGAATCGTGGACGGAGCCGAGGCAACCGAGCAGGATATTATGAGGCTGGCCGCGCAGCAGCGGATGGCTTAGTCAGGAGGAAAACAGATGAACACACAGATGATCAATCAAGTGAAACAATATGTTACACAGCGCGCCATCTTTATCGTACTGATTCTGCTCATCATTGGGATTGCTATTGCCGATCCGAATTTTCTGGCCTTCTCCACACTGCGGGACATCTTACAGCAGTCCTCCACACGGGCCATTATTGCGCTCGGTGCAGCCTTTATCCTCGTCACGGGCGGGGTCGATCTGTCCGCTGGACGGGTGGTTGGACTGACGGCTGTCGTATCGGCATCGATGTTGCAAATTGATGAATATGCAAATCGCTTCTTCCCTGATTTGCCTCAGTTGTGGGTGGGTCTACCGATCCTTGTCGGGATTACCGCAGGTCTATTCGTGGGATTGGTGAATGGACTCATTGTCGCCAAATTGCATGTACCGCCTTTTATCGCAACGCTGGGTACGATGGTAGCCGTGTATGGACTGAACTCCATTTATTTTGATACGGAACCCAACCAATCGCAGCCGATCGGAGGCTTGAGACCCGACTTCACCGTCATTGGCTCTGGCTACATTGATCTGGGCGGTGGGTATTCCATTCCTTATATCGTATTGATTGCTATTGCGGTGGCTTTAATCTGCTGGGTGATCTTTAACAAAACCCGGCTCGGCAAAAACATGTATGCCATCGGTGGCAACATTCAGGCAGCACATGTATCCGGGATTCATGTGGCTCGCAACCTGGTTGCCCTGTATGCCATTGCGGGTGCATTGTATGGTCTGGGTGGTGTGCTTGAGGCAGCACGAACAGGCGGAGCAACCAACAATTACGGTAACATGTATGAGCTGGATGCGATTGCCGCATGTGTGGTAGGTGGCGTATCAACAGCGGGTGGTATTGGTACGGTGCCTGGCGTTATGGCGGGTGTCCTGATCTTCGGGGTCATTAACTATGGTCTGACGTTTATCGGTGTGAGTCCATACTGGCAGCTGATTATCAAAGGATTGATCATTGTTGCTGCGGTGGCTTTTGATATCCGTAAGTATATGGCGAAAAAATAAGATTAACGTGAAAAGGTTACACCGTTGTACTCCGAGTGCAGTACCATCTTCCGATCGCCCTTATCCCCTGATTTTCTTGATTCCCTATATTAATAGGGGAAAATCCGGTGATAAGCGTATGCTTCCGATGTAGCTTTCTTCTAGAAAGCTTTAGGCGAACGCTCTCGCTTCTTCAGATTGGTTCTACACTCTACGTTATGGTGTAAAAATTCCATTCATCTTATATGGAAAAGCAGCAAAGAAGCCAGCCCTCGGGATATAGAGAGCTGGCTTTATTTGTTTAACCATTGACCATCCAATCGATAACGGGGATAACTGGTCCAATAATACATAAGAGCAGCATAAATCCGGCGACGTTATAAGATACACTTGTGCCAAAATGTGAACGATTTTTTTTGGCGATCAAGAAGGTCGGAATCCAGAAAAGGGCTGCTACCACAAAAGGAATGTGAAGTCCCTGAGTTCCGTTGCTATAGATAGGTATGTTTATTAAGTTGAACAGGTAATGGCTGATCATAAAATTTGTTTTGCCCCATTGGAAGTTAAAGGCGAGGCCCATCAATAGTACGAGTAGAGAGAGCGTTCCGAGGCCAAGTGGTTTTCGTTGTGTTGTCATGTAGTTTCCTCCATAACTAAGATTTTATCCTAAATTCATCCATTAATGTATTGTATCACAATGATGATCGATGCGTAGAGGAATTGTTTCACTTTTTCCTATTACAATTCATGCATATGTCCTATTGCCTTCATAATTTATACATTTATGCGAATTTGACAAGCCTCCACTAATCGACAACATCAGCTAATCATACTCGATATAATACATGTACATAAGTTGTTAGATATGATTTTTATGTCAAAGGGGGCGAGGCTATTTGCTAGGTTATTCGATAAAAATGGTGATATTCCCACTAGGCTGTCTGCTTGTCATTCTGTCCTCTTATGTTCTAGAGCTTACCCCTCATCCGGAATTCATGTTGTTGGCGGGGACCTTATTGGTAGCAAGTATCTATGGGGAGAGAAGATATCCTGTGCTGCGGAAGTTTCATTGGATTTTTCTCGGACTATTCCATTATTTCAGTCAACTGAACTGGTGCAACATGCTGTATTATATGCTCATCATTTCGGTGATTCAGGATAAACAACGCGTAGCACAGACTTTACCGATCTCACTGCTGCTCATGCTGCAATATACGGTGATTCGGCTTTCGTATGTGCCTGTAGATACATATGCTTTGCTGGTTTCATTATTTGACCTGTTAACCTCGGTTGTTATCATTTTTTTGTATCATACCTTGAGCAACAGTGAGGTTGAGAAGCGTCGGCTCCGGGAAAAAAATCGGTTTCTGACCCTCCATGATCCGCTTACCGGATTGTTGAATTACGAAGGTTATATGGAGGTGCTGCATAAGACGGTGGAAGAGCGTCGCTCTTTTCTGCTTGTCCTTTTGAATGTCAATAATTTTAGCGGATTTAAAAAAGATTCAGAAGATCCCTGGTGTTCCGTGATCACGGGTACAGGCGAAATGATAACTAATCAGTTCACCGATGCGTATGGCATATCCCGATATGCGGGAGATCGGTTTGCGGTCGTTTTGCCTGAGATACAGGACGTGGAAGAACGAATAGCATCACTACTGTCCGTTCAGCTTCAAGGCCTACAGGTGAGCTACAGCATCTCTCTCTACCCGGAAATGTCGGATACCTTGCAGCACTTTATGACGGTTGCCGAGGACAGGTTACTTCAACAGCAGCGCAGCAAATGGCTGAAAAATGAAGAGGAGGTCTTCCGCTCGGAAAGGCTACGAGCTGTAGGGGAACTGGCCGCGGGTATGGCTCACGAAATTCGGAATCCACTCACCGCAATTCGGGGATTTCTGCAGCTGTCACGCGGACAAGCATACAATATCGCCCCGTGGTATGAAGTGATTATGGGAGAGGTGACGAGGGTAACCGACCTGACGGCCGAATTTTTACAGTTTTCCAAACCACATGCCAATCACATGAAGCCGGAACAGTTGGGGCACTGCCTTGAACGTGTCATGTCTTTGACCGAGTCAGATGCGGCATCTCGAGGGCATCGAATTACGCTCGAAATGACTAGTGAGCCAATCGTGGTCAACATGGACCGGGATAAAATCGTGCAGGTATTGATCAATCTGATTCGTAACGCTTTTGAAGCGATGGAAGACCCCGGCGAGCTTCATATGCATTTGTTGCAGGACGGGGACGTGGTACTCGTCTCGATTACAGATACAGGAAGCGGAATTCCGGAAAATTCGCTATCCACGATCTTTAATCCATTTTATACGACCAAAGAAGAAGGAACAGGACTCGGACTTGCACTCTGCCAGAAAATCGTTCAGGACCACAACGGTAAAATTACCGTCCATAGCGAAATGGGGGTGGGTTCCACGTTCACACTTCATCTGCCAATGGAGACGTAACTGGTATAACAGGATCAGAAACAGCAACAACTAAATCATTAAACAAAAAAACGCCGTATGGGTCCTGGTCCTGGAGAACCCCATACGGCGTTTAGTATTTCGATTAAACTATTGGGTAGTCGATTTTCTAAGGAACATAGGACGTCTTATTTGGCCTTCAGGTCCTTACTTTAATTTGTAAGGAACATCAGACACGTTATGTCTCCAAATCTCATGAAAAAAACGCTGAAAATGGCTGTTTATTCGGATATAACGTGGCTCAGGTTCCTTAGATTTCTGAGCGAGCTTCAAAAGCTTGAATAAGATGCCTCAGATTCGTTAGAGCTCGCCCGCATATCTGCTCCAACCGCGAGCGAGAAGACTCCTCCGGCCTGCACCAAGCGGAAGGATTCCTCTGTCCCGCACCAAGCGGGGAGATTCCTCCAATCCCGCTTGGTGCGAAGTGCAGTTTTTCATTTGGAATGGAAATATCCGCTTTTGTGGCGTATTGATCCCTTGCTCGTACATGAAGGACATGTCCTCGTACGTTCAGGATTACAGCGCACTTGCTTGCCCCGGTCGCGCTAAGGTCCGCTTCGGCATTCAGTAGCTTTGCAGACACGCTTTAGTTCGACTTATTTTAGTTGTCCCTGATGTAACTGATAGTAGAATCCTTGTTGTTGCATCAACTCGTCATGGTTGCCTCGTTCAGCGATCTGTCCATCATCAATGACGAGAATCTGATCGGCTTCACGAATCGTGCTCAGTCTGTGGGCGATGACAAAGCTGGTACGGTCTTTCATTAAAGTGCGCATCGCTTCCTGAATGTGCATCTCCGTGCGCGTATCAATGCTACTCGTTGCTTCATCCAGAATAAGAATGGCCGGATCAGCCAGAATTGCCCGGGCAATGGTCAGCAGTTGTCGTTGTCCCTGACTCAGGTTGCTTCCCCCGGAAATGATGGGTGTGTCGTAACCTTGTGACAGTTTTCGAATGAACGAATGTGCATTCGCCAGCTCAGCCGCTTGCCTGATCTGTTCATCGGTTGCGTCGGGCTTGCCGTAGGCGAGATTGTCGCGAATGGTACCCGAGAACAGGTAGGCATCCTGAAGTACAATGCCTAGTTGCCGACGGAGTTGATCCTTCTCCAGTTCCGAGATGTCACATCCATCGATGGTAATCCGTCCGCCTGTAATCTCGTAGAAACGGGGTAACAGGTTGATAATGGTTGTTTTGCCTGCGCCGGTGGGTCCAACAAGTGCAATCATCTCACCAGGTTTTGCAGTAAAACTGACCTTCTTAAGAATGTCTCGCTCCGCACTGTATCCGAAAGAGACGTCTTCAAATACAACTTTACCTTGAATCTGATCCAGTTGTTTCTTCTGTTCCTCCGCATATTCGCCAGGTGTATCCATGATGTGGAACACGCGTTCAGCACCTGCAATTGCAGCCTGAATTAGATTGTACTGATTGGCCAGATCGTTGAGCGGCCGCTCAATCTGGCGGGAGTAAGCGAGAAAGCTGACGATGAGTCCGATGGACGTCAGATCATGATAAGCCATCCATCCACCTACAGAAGCCAGAATGGCAAACCCGATATTGTTCATCACGTTCATCGTAGGTCCAACCAAACCCGAAACGGTCTGGGCCTGTGTGCTGGATGTGCGCAGTTTCTCGTTCAAATTCTCAAAATGTTGATGTGCCTGATCCTGACGGTTATAAGCCGCTACGACTTTTTGTCCAGCAATGGTTTCTTGAGCATACCCATTAAGCTCACCAAGCAATTTCTGCTGGGCGGTAAAGTGTTTACGTGTTCTTGACGCGATCAGGTGAGTGGCGATGGTGATCAAGGGTACAGTCACCAGACTGAGCAGGGTAAGCCGTACATCAAGTGCAAACATGATCGATAAGGAACCAACGAGCAGGATGGCACTGGACATCAATTGGGTTACGCTTTGATTCAGCGTTGTAGATACGTTATCGATATCATTGGTCGCCCGGCTCATCAGGTCCCCGCTTTGATTTTTATCAAAAAAGCTGACAGGCAGCTCTTGTAGTCGGGAGAACAACGCATGTCGCAGATCTTTGACGGTCAGTTGGGACACACCAATCATGACATAGGATTGAGCCCACATCAGGAGTGAGCCAAAGACATACACACTCAGCAAAAGAAGACATTCCTTCAACAAACCCGCTGTTACTTTGGGCACGATATGTTCGTTAACGGCACGGCCGAGAAGGTAAGGTCCTGCCAGATTAAGCAGTGTTCCGAGAGCCGTCAGCACTAATGCAGCGATAACTCCTTTGCGATGACGTCCCATGTACGACCATACCCGAATCAGGGCGTGACGAGCATTTTTGGCTCTGACTTTGGGAACAGGTCCTCTGCCCGCTGGTCCGGGTCTTCCGATGGGAGGCACGACCGTTTGTTGTATGGAGGAAGATGCAGGTTTAGCCAAATTGAACATCCTCCTTCCGTTGCTGCGAATAATAGATCGCCTGGTAGTGTGATGAATGAGCCATAAGGTCATCATGTGTGCCTCTGGCAACGATCTGTCCTTCATCAATGACATATATACAGTCTGCATCCTTCACGGAGGAGATCCGCTGTGCAATCAAAAAGGTCGTGCTTTCTTTCATCAAGGATTGCAAAGCCTTCTGAATGCTCGCTTCCGTACGCAGATCCACGGCACTTGTGCTATCATCCAGAATCAGTACTTCTGGCCGCATTAGCAGGGCGCGTGCAATGGATATACGCTGTTTCTGTCCACCGGACAGATTGACCCCGCGCTGACCCAGCTCCGTGTCATACCCATCTTTCAGTTTCATAATAAAATCATCCGCTGCCGCAGCTTGTGCCGCAGCACGTAATTCAGCATCTGTTGCACCGGGCCGGCCGAAACAAATGTTATCCCGGATGCTGCCGCTGAACAGGATGGATTCCTGTAGCACAATGGACACACGGCTGCGAAGATCCTGAAGATCCCAGTGGCGAACGTTAACTCTATTCACGAGCACTTCACCCTGCGAAGCATCATACAGACGGGGAATCAGCTGCACCAGCGAGGTTTTGCCTGAACCTGTTGAACCGATCAGGGCCACTTTCTCACCCGGGCGAGCCTTCAGGTTAATGCCGGTGAGTGCATGGTCTCCGTCATAACGGAAAGATACGTCTCTGAACTCTACTTGACCAGCTGCGCGCGAAGGAAGGGGAGACGGTTGGTGTGAGGACTGCTCACGTTTAGACTGGTGTGACTGTACATTTCCTGAGTTGTCGGTTCCCGATTGGATATCCGGTTCCGTATGTAACACCTCGTTGATCCGGGCAGCAGATACTTTGGCGCGGGAGAAACTCATCATCATCATGCCAATCGACGTGAGGGACGAGAGTACAACCGTGACATAGTTGATAAAAGCAATCAGATCCCCGGCGGCAATATCGCCTCCCACTACCTGGAAACCTCCGAACCACAGCACCGCTACAATAGTAGCGTTCAGCATCAAGCTGAGAACGGGTGCATTCAGCGTTACAATGCGCCAGGCTTTTACGGCAGTTGACGTGTAATCTTCGTTGGATTGCTTGAAGCGCTTTTTCTCCAGACGCGCACGTGCAAATGCCTTGACGACACGGATGCCAGCAAGATTTTCCTGAAGAACGGCATTGACCTGATCGAGCTTGCTCTGAACGCTGGCGAACAGCGGATAGGAAGCTTTTATCAGGATAAATAAAATAATAAACAGTACCGGTACAGTCGCTATAAGAAGGAGTGCGAGCTTCACACTGATCGTAAACGCCATGATGATACTACCGATGATTAGCATCGGCGAACGGATAAACATCCGCAGCAGCATCTGTACAAAGGTCTGCATCTGGGTAATGTCACTCGTCAGACGAGTGATCAGAGATCCTTCCTGAAACGTATCCAGATTACGGAAGGAGAAGGTTTGAATATGGTCAAACAGTTCCTGGCGCAGATCCGTGCCGTATCCAACGGCAGCCTTACTTGAATAGAGTGTACAGCCTGCGCCACCGACCCAGCCAATTAACGCAACAAGTAGCATGATCAGACCTGTAGTCACGATATGAGACAGGTTGCCTGCAAGCACACCATCATCCACAATACTGGACATCAGCTTGGGCTGGAGCAGGTCCATGGCAACCTCAAGTACCATGAGCAGCGGGGCAAGGATCGCCGCCGACTTATACGGGGTCAAGAATCGTTTTAACGTCCACAATAGGAAATCACCTCAATCTTCATAGCATAAGTGAATCAATTCCATCATACCTTTGGCTGCTTCAATCCAGTTGTTGTTAGCGCTATCGCGAGTGTGCATCACCTCAAGAATCACGCAGGTTTTGGAGCATACGCTGTGCGAGTGCAGACATCAACTGGGATTCTTCCGGTGTAAAATCTTTCTCGGCTTGTCGTTCCATCTCCTGAACTACTTCTCTCAGTTCTCGTAGTGCAGAGCGCCCCTGATCCGTCAGGAATACTCGCAAACTGCGCAGATCCTTCGGGTCCGCTTCACGTCTCACATAACCGGACGTTTCCATGCGCTTGAGCATGACGGTTACGGTTGCGGGACTGCGCCGAAGTTGTTCGGCTAGATTTTTCTGGGATTGGCCATCCTCCCGTTCAAGCTGGAATAGCAAAGGGGGTTGCCCTGGGTATAACTCGGGGTGGTTCACAAGTTTCTCATGAACCTTGTAGCGTTTCAGCTTTACGAGTTCGGATAGCTGTCCCATTAACCGATCATTTTGGACTGGGTTCATATCATCCGCTCCGTTCATATCTATTTAGTTAGTCGACTAACTAAATCATAAGTTTGATTTGACATATCGTCAAGTGATGGGAACTCATTTATTTTGAACTGGAAATATTGACCTGAGACAAAATGGTGTGATAAATTGATATTATCTAAATGTTAATAACATATTGTTAATAACAGAATGGGGTTTGTATACGATGACTAACGAAGGTTCATCTGGAGGAAAAGCCCCCGATTACCGGGAGCATCAGGATCACATACATATCAGTGAACAACAGTTTCTCGAAACGTATAATGCTGGCGATTACGAACGTCCTTCGGTTACCGTGGACATGTTGGTATTTACGATACGTAGTGAAGCTCAGGAGAACTATCGTAAGCTTGCGGAACCCGAACTCCAGTTACTGTTGATCCGGCGGGGTGGTCATCCCTATCTGGGCCAATGGGCGTTACCGGGCGGATTCGTCTCCATGCAGGAATCATTGGAAGATGCTGCTCGGCGGGAATTGCTGACAGAGACGGGGCTGGATGATATTTATCTGGAACAACTGTACACATGGGGAGATGTGGAACGTGATCCACGTACACGTGTCATTAGCTGTTCCTACATGGCGCTGGTCGATAGCAGCGAGCTGGAGCTTCAGGCTGGCGATGATGCCAGTGAGGCCAATTGGTTTAGAGTGGAGCAGCGACTTCTGGAAGAAAAGCGGCATATTCACGAGCGTGGACGTGTGACAGAACGCAAGCTTCAGTTGATTTTGAAGAACGGATCAGAGGAATTATCAGCAATTGTTGAGACGAAAGAAACGGTAGAAGGACGAGTACGGAACTATAGTTTGACGTTGGGTGAAGTTCAGGGGATTGCCTTTGATCATGCCAAAATCATTCATTATGCACTTGAGCGTCTTCGATCCAAGATTGAGTACACGGATATTGCATTCAATCTGATGCCGGAAACGTTCACACTGACTGCACTTCAGAAAGTACATGAGATCATCAGTGGCAAAAAGCTGCTGGCTGCCGCTTTCCGGCGTAAAATCGCCGATTGGGTCATTGAAACGGGAGAGTATGCGAGTAGTGCCGGTCATCGACCATCACGCTTGTACCGACTGAACCCGGAGAGGCAGCCACTGTAGACACGGTAATTATTAATGAAGTAGGACGAAGTGATTCAAGCCAGGGGCGGGATCGCTACAACCATGAGGAACAAGTAAAGAGGGGATATGGATGGAAAAGTTTACGTTTTTCTGGCGGACTGCATCTCCGTTCTCACAGTGGCACCCGGCGGATTTTACCGTAAACGGTGTTCACTACACGAGTGCGGAGCAATACATGATGCACCAGAAAGCGCTACTATTTGGCGATCAGACCATTGCAGACAAAATTCTGAAGGCAAGCTCTGCTTCGGTACAAAAAAAGCTGGGCAGACAGGTGTCAGGCTTCAACCAGACTTTATGGGAAGCGGAATGCCAGCGCATTGTCTACGAAGGCAATTTGGCCAAATTTACACAAAACAAAGAACTACTAACCGCGCTGCGCGCCACCCGTGGAACGACTCTTGTGGAAGCAAGCCCAGATGATCGCATCTGGGGTGTGGGACTGGCAGAGGAAGACCCGCGTATTCGTAATAGAAGAACATGGCGGGGAACCAACTGGCTGGGCGAGATTCTGACCCGTCTAAGAGAAGATATAGGAAGTGATTCAGATGAATAATTTTAATAAATCAACAGGCTCTACGAGCTCCAATTCACGTTCCAAGCGGGCTAATATCGCACAGCAGACGTTGGCTATTTTGGATGAAGGGCAATACGTAAATGGGTATGATCGCAAGGTTGAGATAGGTACCGATGTGCAGCAAGCCATCCGCAATTCGGTCTTATACCGTCCAGCAGCATTGTCCGCGCTCAGAGAAAAGCTTCGTACAGAAGCTTACGTTGGAATTCAACCCACGGCCCCATCCGCTGAAGTTGAGGCTGCACCGGTTCACATTGAGGTTACTGGTGAGACTACACTTGGAGCGGCTTCACGTTTGACGGTAGTTGAAGGAAGAGAAGATGTGGTCTGTTTGAACTTTGCATCGGCGAAAAATCCGGGTGGTGGTTTTCTTGGTGGAAGCCAGGCACAGGAAGAGAGTCTGGCCCGAGCGACAGGACTATACCCGTGCATCGCCCAAATGGATGAAATGTACGATTACAATCGCAAGCGGCGATCTGGTCTTTATTCTGATCATATGATCTATTCACCTCGTGTTCCTGTAATCCGTGATGATGAAGACCGACTGCTGGACCAATATTATGTATCATCGTTCATCACTGCGCCAGCCGTTAATGCAGGGGTAGTGAAAGAGCGTAGAGAGGCGGATGATCCACAGATTGAGTCCGTGATGAAGGAACGTATCCGTTATATTCTGGACGTAGCTGCTACGAATGGTCATCGGACGATTGTTCTGGGCGCGTACGGTTGTGGAGTATTTCGTAATGAACCGGCAGTGGTGGCGAAGTATTTTCATGATGTGTTAGTGGGAGAGGGGTTTAAGGATTCCTTTGAACGCGTTATATTTGCTGTATACGATCGGACAGCTGGGCAGCGAACATTAAAGGCATTTCAGGATCGCTTGGCTGGAAAGTAAACAAGTAAAATAGATAATAAAAAAAACCTCTGCTTTGAGGGGAAGAGAGTATAACTAGCTCTGTTCCTGTCTCTAAAGAGAGGTTTTTTGGTATTGTCACACGTTAGTGTGGTGTGTACGGAAACTTACTTCTTGGAGAACATTTCTTTGGCTTCATCCATGGCCATTTTATTACCGATAGATGAATAATCCAGCCAAGGCTGTGCACCAATTGGGTAGACATGACCGGCTTTGACTGCTTTCAGGCCCTGCCAGATCGGATTGTTTTGCAGCTCCTTGAACATGGTCTGGGCTTCATCATCCGAATTCACAACCACAAAGATCGCATCTGCATCATAGTCCGGCAATATTTCACGGGAGACGACTTGATAGGGTTTAGTTGAATCAATATCTGTAATGCCTTTGGCAGGAGTCAGACCGAGATCTTCGTATAAAATGGGACCCATGGGACGGCGCGTACTGAACACACGCAATTCCTTGGCTGTAACACGGATCGCGATTACAGTACCATCAACTCCAATGGTGTCATGAATCAGAGATTTGACTTCTTCCGTTTCGGTCGCGTAGTCCTGAATATATTGCTCGGCTTCTTTCTCACGATTCACAAGTTTGCCAATGTCTTTCAGATGGTCGCGCCATGTACCGTCATCCAGATTGAAGACATGCACCGGGGCAATTTTTTCGAATTTGGCAACATCATCACCAGAGTATTCTTCGTCCAGATAGATCACATCCGGTTTCAGAGCAAGCAGAGCTTCCATATCCGGGTCTTTAACCGGACCAAGCGGCGTTGTATTCTGAAGACGATCAGCAACATGGGACAGGAAGGCCTTAGCTTCGCCACCGATAACGGAACCAACCGGAGTAATGCCCAGAGACAGCAGATCATTGGTCAGATGGATCGACATGGAGGCAATACGTTGCTCGCCCGAACTTGCGCTGTTGTCCTGATTTTCAGTTGAAGTATCCGTGGACGAACCGCCAGAAGCAGATGATGAATTGTTGGCCGTTCCACAGGCTGCGAGTATAAGCACCAGACAGATACTCATGACAAGCATAAGATTTTTCTTTAACATGGGTAGTCACATTCTCCTTGAACATCTCTAGGATGTCTTTATTGTTTTTTATAAAAAAGATCACTTGCTTCGTACTAAAAGGTACAAAAAGTAAGGTGCACCAATCGCAGCAACCACCACACCTGCCGGAATGGCGTTAGGCTGAAAGATTGTTCGCCCGATGGTATCGGCGGTCACCAGAATAACCATACCGATGAGTCCGGCGGCAGGGATCAGATGCCGATGCATCGGACCGACAAGCCTGCGCGCCAGATGTGGCGCTGCCAGACCGATAAAGCCGATCCCACCAGCCATGGACACACTGACGGCTGACAAAGCCACGGCACAGAGCAGCAAAATAACACGCTGGGATCGGACGGGCGTCCCGATACTGGTTGCGGCAGCATCTCCAAGATTGAAGGCATCAAGCGTTTTGGATCGACTCCAAATGTACGAGATACATAACACCACCCAAGGAAGCAACGCTTGCACATGAACCCAATCCCGGCCCCAGACGCTTCCTGCCAGCCAGCGAGCGGCAAAGGAATAAGTGTCTTCATCCAGACGCAGGGATAGATAGAGTGTTAACGCATGGAACCCGGCCGCTACCGCGATTCCCACCAGAATCAGCTTGATGGGTGATACACCATTATGGCGATCATAGGATAGCAGCATGATGATCAGGGCGGCGACCACACTGCCTGCAAAAGCAAACAACGGAATCAGTAAGGCCACAGAGCCATTCATCGTAAAGGAGAAACTAACAAACACTATTAGTCCAAACGCTGCCCCGGCATGCAATCCCAGAATGCCCGGGTCTGCCAGTGGATTGCGAGTGATTCCCTGCAACGCCGCTCCAGCAATTCCAAGTCCTGCTCCGGCCAGTACAGTCACCAGAATGCGAGGCAGTCGGTAATCGAACAATACAATCTGATCATCTGAACTACCATTGCCAAGCAAAGTCTGCAATACAGCCACCGGGGACAGACGAATCGTTCCCGTATTCAGGCTGATCACAATAACAGCAAAGGCGATGCAGAGCAGCGTGACACTAACGATTATTGAACGTTTACCTCGTGAAGGTGCATTGGAATTCATCGTTATAAGGCCCTCCTTTCTTTACGGGCCAGATAGAGGAAGAACGGTACACCGACAAAGGCGACCATAATGCCTACCGCGAGTTCCTCTGGCGGGTTTACGATGCGTGAGCCCAGATCGGCGAGCACCAGCAACACCGCTCCCAGCAGGGAGGACATTGGAATAATAAGCCGATAATCCACACCCACCAGTTTGCGGGAGATATGGGGGATGACCAGTCCGACAAATCCGATCGAGCCTACTGCCGACACGGACACGCCAGCCAGCACAACAACCGCTGCCAGGGCGAGAAACCTCGTCCAACGCAGGTTGATCCCGAGATTAATCGCTACTTCTTCACCGAGTGACATAAGGGATACACGCCGGGCGAGTGGCATGATCAGCACCAGCGTCACGAGCAGCACGGGAAGAATCAGTTTCAGATGCCGCCATTCAATTCCGCCAAACCCACCTGCATACCAGAAGGCCAGATCCTGACTCAGGTCAAAATAAATGGCAACCCCTATGCTGAGCGAACTTAACATGGCGGCAATAACGGCCCCGGCAACGGTAAGCCTGATGGAATTCAAACCACCAGGGGCTGCCATGCCGAGCAGGAAGATAAGCAGTGTGCCCAGAACAGCCCCCAGGAACGATAGAAACATGATCCAGCCGTAAGGCAGTCCGGGCCAAAAGGCAAAGCTCAGTGCTACGACAAAAGTAGCTCCAGCATTGATACCCAGAATGCCGGTATCTGCGAGCGGATTACGCGTAATGCCCTGCATTAAAGCTCCTGCAACTGCAAAGGCAGCGCCGATGATCACCGCAGCAAGGACACGAGGCAGCCGTAGCTCATGAATAATCTGATGTGGCGTCAAAGCCGGATTGTACTGGAATATGGCAGTCCATACCGTTTCCAGCGTCAGCCCTTTGGCACCTAACGAGATTGCGACAAACATACTTAGCAGCAGTACGGCTATGGCAGACAAAAACATCAGGCCAACCGTCACTGCAGATTTTTGTGAATTGGACGGACGATGTGGCAGTCCCGGATGTTGAATACGGGTCACTCCTTTGTTACCAACAACGCATTTCATTGTTATTGATTATCATTATCAATTAGTGATCATTATAAAATCTTAATTCAGGCCCGTACATGGCATAAATTAAGATTTTGAGAATGGACATTTTTTAGATTACAAAAGCGAAGGTTTGTTCGTCAACATAGAGAGCGCTTCATCGAGCTGGATGTTGATGGAATAAGGAGCATATACGACCCATGAGTTCCAGTCGATAAAATGAACCCTTCCGTTTTTTACCGCAGGATGGCTGTTCCATAATGGATTTACAGTCATTTCTCTCCATAGTGTTGCCCGTTCATGCATTGAGCTAATCGCCAGTACCAGCACATCTGCCTCCAGACCATCCCATTCACCTGGTGTGAAGGGTAGCCAGTTGAATCCAACGCCTGGAGATTTGCCAGCCGCTTCGTTCTGGATTAGCTGAGGTGCGGTTAATTGCAGACTGCGGTAAAAGACGTGTCCGAAATTACGGTGACTGTACATCCGTGGACCTTTAGGGGTCAATGTGCCGACGGCAACCGTAATGTCCCCGACGAATTCCTTGATTTTTTTGCGTGCACGCTCTGCCTTACGTTCATGTCGATCCAGCCAATCTTTCGCTGCCTGGGTGCGGTCCACGATGGATGCAATCTTCTGTAGATGACCGAAGACGTCTGTCTGGTTCCAGGGAATGGTGATAATTGGGGCGACATCGCCAATATGTTCCATGGCTTTGGCAGCTGCATTATCTTTGGTCAGAACCAATTCGGGATTCACATCCAGAAAAGCCTGACGTCCCTGTTCCCACGGTTCATAGGCGTGAAAGGGTAGCTTGAGCGATTTGGGCATATGTGGCAGGTTACCCTGGATCTGAGCTGCACAAGGCGTGATGCCAAGTGTCATCAGGTGATCCGTGTATGGATAAGAGAGTGACACGATGTTCCGGTGGACCTGCTTTGAATAGGAAGTTGGCGCATAACCGGCGTGGTTTCGGAAACGCCGGCTGAAATAGAATTCGTCACGGTATCCCACTTCGCGAGCCACATCACGGATACGCAGGTCGGAAGTGAGCAGCAATTCTTTGGCCCGGTTCATGCGCAGATGGGTGATGTATTCAATGGGATTCTTCTGCATGCGGCTCTTGAACAGCTGTGAGTAATAGGATGGGTGCATGCCTGCAAGTTCTGCCAGCTTCTCCAGTTTGATCTCGTGCATGTAGTTTTCCCGCATATATTGCAGAGTTGACCGGAGCCACTGCTCAGGTTCATCTTGTCCTGCCACAACGTCCGTCTGGTCTTCCTGAGGCCAGAGCATATGGAGCAGGTCCGTCAGGAGGAGTTGTGTTTTCAAGCCGGTGTGCGAACCTTCGTTGGTCATCTGTGTAAGTTGTGCAGCAATCCGTTGTATGCCGTAAAATGGCCCCTGGATCCAGCCTGTAACAGGTGAGCTGAGTTCTCGTTCATAGATTCGTCGGGCTTCCGTTTTCTCCGTAGCCCGAAACAGATCGAAATGAATGATATACAGTTCAATCTCATGATCTTCATCACCAATCAGTTCAATTGAAGTGCCTGGAGTGCACAGACAAGCTGATTTGCGAACCACAGGGGATTCGGTCCCATTCGTGGTCAGTGTGCCCGTGAATTTGTGCATATATATGAAGGTGTGATGTGCAAGATCTTTTGTCTGCCAGCGCCATTTCCCACGTGCTGTAACATGCTCCGCCTGACGGAGTTCGATCAGGATATCATTCAGGAATGCATCGAGTTCCGTCCGAGCAGTGGATTCAGTCCCAGGGTCGGAATGGGGCTGCTGGTTTATGACTCGTGGGGTGTTGATACGGTTATGGTCAGTGCCTGGATTGGTTATCATCTTGTAACCTCCTCTCTTGATTGGTTAGATTTATCATAGGGAGCGCAGCCGCATATCCGATGTGAACCACTGCCGGTATGTCATCAAGCTAAGCAGGATGCTGGTAATGGCGGCTGAACTGGTAAAAGCAAATACTATAAGGATCTGGTAACGAACAGCTTCCACCGGATCGGCACCCGCAATAATCATGCCTGTCATCATGCCGGGAAGCTGCACGAGACCTACCGTTTTCATGCCATCAATGGTTGGAATCATGCTGGATTTGACGGAACGTTTCAACACATCCTGAAAAGCACGCCTTGGAGTGGCCCCCAGCGCGAGCAGGGCTTCGATCTCACCTTTGGAGGCTTCGACTTCCCGTTTCATCTGATTTAGAAACAATCCGGACACCACCATGGCATTACCAATGGTCATCCCGCTTAATGGAATGATGTATTGAGTAGTGGGCTCCACAATGTTCAGACCCAACAGTAATCCCATCATTAATAGCTCCGTAACCGTAATAGCAGTGGCAATATACAGGGGAATCCAGCGAAGCCCCTTTCCGCGTTTGCCAGCATTAAAGGAAGCCACAATGATCATGAATCCTACAATAGCAACAATGAGAGCCGGATGATCCGAGTTGAAAATAAATTGAAGTACATATCCGACAAGTAACAGCTGTATAGCGGAGCGAACGGTGCCAATGGCAATATCCTTTTCCAGATCAAGCTTTTGCCAGACTGAGATAAGCATAGTGACCATCACAAAGATAATCGTAAAGCTCAGAGCGATGAGAGACATGGTTTCTCCTTATTCTGCCGAAGGGGCAGGTTGCATAATAAATTGCCGAGCCAGATCCGTATCCGGACGGTTAAAAAATGAAGCTGTGGGCTTACGCTCCAGCAGTGTCTGATTACCCATGAACCAGGTGGTCGTACTGAATGAACGAGCCTGTTCCTGATCATGAGTAACCCAGACGAGGGAAGTACCTTCCTGCTGGCTCCAGTGGGTCAATTGTTCTTCTACAAGCCGGGCGTTCGTCCGATCCAGGGAAGCTGTGACTTCATCCAGCAGCAGGACTTCAGGGCGCAGCATCATGGAACGAATGAGGGAGATGCGTTGTTTTTCTCCGCCAGACAGGTCACCGGCACGTTTGTGGAGATCTAGATTCTCCAGTCCCATTCCCGCAAGCAACCGACGTGCCAAGTCCTGGTCATAAGGCTTTCGGTGAAGCAAGTGCACAGTCTTCAGATTATCCTCCACACTGCCTGCAAGCATGATGGCCTGTTGTGCCACATACGTCATGCGCATACGCCAGGTGCGGGGGTCCAAATCACGATAAGATGTTCCTTTCCAGAGCATGTCTCCTTCATCAGGGACATCAAGCAGGGAGAGAATGCGGAGCAGTGTACTTTTACCTTGACCCGATGCACCGAGAATGGCAATACGTTCGCCTTTGTCGATTGCTGCGTTAACATGTTCAAATAAAATGTGCTGCTCTGTTATACCGATACGTTTAACCAAGCGATCTATGGCTACAAGTGTGGACAAAGTAGAATCGTCCTTTCATCCGTGATCTGCTGATAATCTTAGCAAAAATACTGAAGAATTGAAATGAGAACGAATCTCAGATGAAGGCTCTGTATAAGCTTGTTGAAATTGCAGATCGAAATCATCGTCTGACGTAAGCGTTTCTTTTTGGTAAAATAAAGGGGATAACATGTTGGCCTGATCTGAATCATGAACCTTTTCAACTCAATTTGCAGTAGGGAGGCTTTAATATGACAGAAGTAGTGGGACGGGACAAAGTACGTTGGGGCATTATGGGCACGGGATGGATTGCATCCCAGTTTGCAAAGGATTTGGAGCATGCGGGGAACGCGGAGAAAGCAGCGGTAGGTTCGCGGACAGCGGGAAGCGCAGAGAAGTTTGCAGCTGAATATGGTTTTGCACGCGCTTACGGCTCGTATGATGAAATGCTGCAAGATCCTGAGGTAGATATTATCTATGTGGCAACACCTCATCCTTTACATAAGGAGAATGTAATGGCTTGTCTGGAGGCAGGCAAGGCGGTTCTCTGTGAAAAGCCGTTCACCATGAATGCGCGTCAGTTGGAGCAGCTGGTGGAGACTGCGCGGGAGCGCAAGCTTTTTCTAATGGAGGGTATGTGGACACGTTTCTTGCCACCCATTGAACAAGCCAGAGCATGGATTGCAGAAGGACGGATTGGTGAAGTTCGTTTGGTTCAGGCAGACTTTGGATTCCGTGTGGGCTGGGAGCCAGAAGGCAGATTGCTTAATCCGGATCTTGGTGGAGGCGCGTTGCTGGATGCAGGGGTGTACCCGATCTCCTTTGCTTCGATGATCTTTGGCGAACAGCCCCAGCATGTATGGAGTACGGCCAATATTGGTGAGACGGGCGTGGACGAGCAGTTTTCCGTGTTGTTGTCCTATTCGGAGGGGCGTTCTGCATCACTAAGTGCTGCCATTCGTCTGAACCTCAGCAATGAAGCGGTTATATACGGTACGGAAGGCAAGATTCGTCTACCTTTATTCCTGGCGGGCAAAGAAGCTTATCTGCATGTGAATGGTCAGGACGAGCCCGAGAAGTTCACGGATGATCGAACGTGCATTGGTTATGCTTTTGAGGCAGAAGAAGCGGGACGTTGTATCTTAGAAGGCCGCACGGAGAGCAATACCATTAAACTGGACGAATCCCTGGAAATCATGAAGTTGATGGACACCATTCGGGGCCAGTGGGGATTGCGTTACAAATCGGAGTAAACAGACAGGAGTTGGCGTGTGATGGTGAAGATTCTAATATCCGGGTTTGAACCGTTTGGCGGGGATGCGGTTAATCCAACGGGAGCGTTAATGGAAGCTCTTGCGAACGAGGTAATGGATGGTGCTGAGCTAAAAACAGTACTGTTGCCCGTGCACTTCAATGAATGTGCAGACCTGCTCATCGCAGAGATGGAAGCCTATCGGCCGGATGTTGTCATCGCCTGTGGATTGGCAAAGGGCAGAACGGCCATCACACCGGAGCGGATCGCCGTTAATGTCAAAGACATTCCGCCTGGCTCCTATGCAGATAACCAGGGGCAGCGTCCGGTGGACGAGCCGATTGTAGACGGCAGCCCGGACGGTATATTCTCCACCTTGCCCATACGTGCCATGGTGAATAACATGTCGGAAGCTGGTATTCCGGCTTCCGTATCCAATACAGCAGGCACGTATATATGCAACAACACGATGTACCGGGTGCTGGATCACATTCGAGTAGGACAGCTCCCGATCCGTGCCGGATTTGTACATTTTCCAGCCTCAACAGAGATGGCGGTGTTGCAGCCTTCCGTTCCTTCGCTGCCTATTCCCATGATGCTGGATGCGCTGCAGATGATGATCCGCACGGTTGTGGCTGAATCGTAGGGATGGTCGGGTTCGTCGAGTTGCGGTTGCAGCAGATCGTAGGCGATGGTTGGATGCGTAGACCACAGTTGTAAATGGGAGAGCATTGGGTTGGGATGATGTACAGTAGGGTTTAAGATGACGTGGAGAGCGTGGAGTTGCATGGATTTCTTTCTGCTTTGATCTTGTATTGAGTAGAGTGATAGATATGAGTATAAATATGAAGTTGAATATAAAATAAAAAAGAGCTGTCCCGTCGTCATAAGTCTGACGTTAGGGGACAGCTCTTTCTATTATCATGTGTAGTCCAACATGGTTAGTGGAGGCCACTAGTTTGCAGCAAGTATCTTGATGCAAGTATTTCGCCTAGTTAAAAATCAGACTCGCAAACCGCAAAGCCGAAACCCGAAAACGCAAACTCGAAACACAGTAAGGCTTTTACAAATCTTGCTGGAAAGTAGAGATTTAGCTAAATAGGTGCGGTGGTTTTAAGGGCAGACTCCGATTTATGAGCCTTCTGAATACAACCTTTACTAACCAGAAGTAACCAAACTCTTAAAAAACAAGACGTTAGAACACGACCATCATCCTGGCTAGCTAAAAAGTTTGTCTCCCCGAATGTACTCTATGCAGGACTCTAACGAACCGAG
>NZ_JAPDOE010000011.1 GCF_026013365.1 Paenibacillus sp. LS1 | reverse complement strand
CCTGAGCCAGGATCAAACTCTCCAATAAAGATGAATTTCAGTGGCGCGGTTAAACGCTATGAAAATCATCTCAGTATTTAAAAAGAGCGATAAGCTCATTTTGAATCTGACGAGATTAAAAATCTCATTTTTTGCTTCGAAATTATACAGTCCGAAGACTTGTACCCATTTCTCAGCGTCGATCTTGCAAGCAAGATCGTTACTCACTCGTTGTTCAGTTTTCAAAGATCAAACTTGTTTTGTTACCGAACGTTGTTCTCTTCAGCAACTCTTATATATTATCATGTCCGAACCAACTTTGCAAGCTTTTTTTTGAGTTTCTTTCGAAGCTTATTTCATTCGCTTGCCGCACCGTGTAAACCGTGTTTTCTTGGCCGGATTAATAATATATCACGTATAGATATTAATTACAACACTTAATTTAGTAAATTCTTTTGATGCAAATTGATCACCTTTACTGTGTTGCTCTCCTCTATCTCAGTTGTAAAGTATATTATTGCCTTAATGACATTCTTTCCATCCATACAACGTAATACATGTCTAATTCTTTTTAGAATTATGAGAACTAATTCTCCTCTGATATATTTCAGCTTCATTAATATACTCAATTAAGCTTATCCATATATCAACGTCATGCAAGATTACAGGGGTGCACTGAAAGTTACCACGAGTATAAGTAGAAGTATTATAGAAGATAAACAAAAAAGTGATGCACGCGTATAACTACACGCACATCACTTTTTGTGTTATCACATTATATATAGAAGGAAACTGTTAATGCTGAGTCTGTACTGATGCTGGAGGCGTCATCGTTGTTTGTCCATTACCTGCTTTTTGCATACCAACTCTCAGCAACGTAATTCCCCACGTTATCACCGAGATCAACAGAAGATGAACGATGTATCCACCCACAGCTTCGCCACTATAGATCAAACGCATAAATCCTTGTACCCCATTGGAAGCGGGCAGAAAGTTTCCAATATAACGGTAGAAGGGCGCCAGCATCTCGGCTGGAATGATATTTCCTGCTGTCATTAACTGAAGCGGAACCATCGCTACATTAAATAGAGGACCTGCATTGCCAAACAGGGCAAAACTCATTTGTGTGAAACAGATACAAGCCAGACTCACCAATACATGATACAGATACAATGCACCAAAGGAACTCGCAACATCCGTGAATTGAAGAGCTACTGTATCCACAATTAGGGGAACGATCACTGCTATACACAATAACAGCAATTGCCGTCCCCAGAAGATTTCCCATTTGGAATGGTTACGCTTCATGATATTTGACGTAATATTAAACTGAATGTTCATGGTCATCGAAGCAATGTAGGTGATAAAACCCAGAATCATGGGCAGCATCGATGTTGCAAAATCACTGACACTGTTCGTTTTATTAATTTCAGCCTTCACAGGCCCTTCATTCATCTTCGCCATCGCTTGTCCAATGGCTTCACTTAAATCTTCATTGTTAATGCTATCGTTATTGAGTGTCACTTGAACCTTGGATTCCAGAATCCCTTGTCCCATTTGTGCAGTCATTCCGGTCGCAGCATGTTCCACAATCGATTTCGCTACATCGGCATTTCCCTGATTGATATAAAAGGACAAGCTCGCGTCTGTACCGCCGCCAATCTGGTCAGCAAACCCTTCCGGAATCACAATAACCATCGCATAATTACCTGCATTCATCTGTTGCTTGGCTTCCTTGGCAGAATCCAGCACATCAACATGGAAAGGCGCGAGCGTTTCAATCTGCTTCTGCACCTCTGTCCCCTGTGTCCCATCTTCGTTCACCAAAGCAACTTGAAGTTGATCTACTCTCTCCGTGGCCTGATGATAACCCGTCATCCAGATCACAACAAATAACAATGGAACAATCAATGCAAAAACCAAACCTATTTTTGTCTGTGGTACTTTTAAAAATTCTTTGAAGCTTTTCATTCGTTCACGACTCCCATTAGTTAAAATCAAAATAATTGCACTACATATATATGCACATGCACATATTAGACCAAAAAAATTTATTTCATCTTTTCATAGATCCGATTCATCACATTCATGAATGCTTCAAGCTCTTCAGAAGAACATTCGGCGAGTGCCTCTTGCTCTTGCTGTTTGGCCTTTGGTGTCAGAACGTTATTCATTTCCAATCCTTCTGCCGTCAAACAAAGCAAAACCGCTCTACGGTCCTGTGGATCTTCTTCTCTCGTCACCAGACCTTTGCGAATTAACTTGTCTATAATTTTGCCTACCGTTGTCTGGTCCCGAACGGTTAATTCAGCCAGCTTCTTCTGCGATATATGACTTCCCGCCTTGCTCAATTCATTCAGAACGGCAAATTGTTCCGGTGTAATATCCTGTTCACTCAGATTTCTGGTTGTTGTTTTTTTGTATGCCAGATATGTCCGTGACAAAATTAATCCAAGTGGATTTTCATCCATATTAACAGGCATGCTGATGCTCCTTTCTCTAAATAGTAGCACTACCATCTATTTTGCGTAAGCTCTATATTATTACCATATCTACAATACTGTCAATTTAATTTTTATCTTTTTATACAAAAAGAGACCCACCCGATAGTCAGGCAGCTCTCTCCTCTGGCATCGTCAAGCCACACTTACTCGGGCTTGCCACTTGAAGTTTCGGTATCGTCCTTCTTCTTCGTACCTTTACTTTTATAAGGCTTCGGGGTACTTTTCGCCCGGTTAGCAGCTGCTTGCCAACGGTTCCAGCCTTTTTTGCCAGTACCACGGCCGGTGCCGCCTTTTCCTTTTGCTTTGCTCATGTTATCACTCCAATAATCCTGTATATGCTTAAAAATGACCGTCCTCGGTAACTTATTATGCGACCCAGCCCATCTAATTCACTTCCAGCAATTCTTATTATACCAAAAATCCACGTCTTTACGTCTATTTCCATAAATCATTGTATTGTTATTCTGTTATGAAAGCGGTATAGTGGACATAATTGAAAGAAGAAGCTGCGTTTTCTTCGGGATTGTTACTGGTAAGCAGGCGATACCCAAACCAAGGCTGTCTATGAAGCCTTAGTTTGGGTTTTTTTGTTATTATTACGACCAATTGAGGTGAAACACATATATGATCATCCGTCAGATTTTTAACAACAATGTCATCCGGGCTGAGAACCAGGTTGGTCACGAATTTGTTGTCATTGGCAACGGTCTTGGCTTCAAAAAGAAAAACGGACAGCCTGTGGATGAGGATAAAATCGAAAAAACCTTTGTGCTGAAATCGGATAAAATACCGCAAAAATTAATTGATCTGATTGGGGAAACATCGGTCGAATATTTGAAGTTAGCAGACGAAATTGTGGGCCATGCCAAACAGGAAATGGGCGATATTTTTAGTGATAATATCTATATATCATTGATCGATCATATTCAGTTTGCCATTACCCGGTACCGTAAATCCGTCGGATTGAAGAACTCCCTGTTGTGGCAGATCAAGAAATTTTACAAGAAGGAATTTGGGATTGGCATGAACGCTGTAGAGCTGATCCAGGAACAATTCGGCATCCAAATGGATGAACATGAGGCCAGCTTTATTGCGATGCATTTTGTAAACGCTCGTCAAGATGCTCAGGGCATGAAGCAAACCGTTGAAATTACCGAAGTTATTGATGATATCTTCAACATTGTGACCAATCATTACCATATCGCACTGGATGAAAATTCATTTAATTATTCCCGGTTTATTACCCATCTGCAATACTTTGTCCAGAGAATGTTGAGTAATGAACAGGAGCAATTTGCTTCAGGAGACAACTTTCTGTATGAGCAGGTGAAGGACAAATATAGCAACGCTTTTGAGTGCACACAGCGGATCAATCAGTACCTTGAAGGCAAGTTTGAAAGTGCCATGTCCATTGATGAAAAGGTGTATTTGACGATCCATATTCAACGTGTCACTTCCCGTAACGAGCTACTCGACACAGAATAAAAAAAGCTTGCAAACGATTTCGGCGTCATATATAGTAGGTCTCACAACTTAACGACAAGGATTGTTACTGCTCAAGCAGGCGATACCTAAATGATTGGCAACAGGTCATCTTTCCGATGATCATAGCCATTCGTTTAGGTATTTTTTTGTTTTCAGGCAATCTTAACAACAAAGGAGAATGAACATGGATCATAAAAAAATGGGGGATGACATCGTTCGTCTCGTCGGCGGAGAAGCCAATATCAACGGTCTTGTCCACTGTGCAACCCGGCTGAGATTCGACCTGAAAGATTCGAAAAAGGCCGAACGCGAAACGCTTGAAAAACACGATGGTATTATTACCGTTGTCGAAAGCGGCGGCCAGTTCCAGGTGGTCATCGGTAGTAACGTGGCTCATGTATATGCGGAGATTATGAAAAACCGGGATTTTGGAGGAGATTCCTCCTCATCGGCTGAGTCTACAGGGGAAAAAACCTCGCTATTATCCAAAGTTTTTGAAATTATATCCGGAAGTTTCTCGCCGTTAATCCCGGCTATGGCAGGATCAGGTATGCTAAAAGCTTTGCTGACTGTCCTGACCATGCTCGGATGGATGTCGGATACAAGTGACACATACCTGATTTTGTCTGCTGCCGGCAACGCTGTATTTTATTTCTTGCCCATCTTCCTTGGGATCACACTGGGTATGAAGCTGAAAGCCAATCCGTATGTAGCTGGCGTAATTGGTGCCGCTCTGATGGAACCGAGCTTCACCGGGCTGATGGATAAGGGCTCAGATGTATCGTTCCTGGGTATACCGGTTGTCATGATGAATTATTCAGCCAGCGTATTCCCAATCTTCATATCGATTAGCATCTACGCAGTTCTTGATAAGTTACTCAAAAAAATCATTTTGAAAGACCTGCAATTGTTCCTTGTACCAATGATTGCTTTGATGATTATGGTTCCGCTGTCCGCAATGGCCTTTGGACCATTCGGCACCACGGTAGGTGACTGGATCTCCTCCGGCGTAACTTGGCTCATTGGGGTCAGCGGTATATTATCAGGGGTTGTACTGGGTGGTTTCATGACCTTCATGGTTGTCTTTGGACTCCACTGGGGCTTCACTCCAATCACGATACAAAATATCGGGGTTGGCGGCGATCCGATTGAAGCCATGGCTGCTGCAGCCGTATTTGCACAAATCGGTGTAGCCTTCGGTATTTTCCTGAAAGCCAAAAAGAATAAAACCCTGCGAACCCTTGCTGGCTCGACCAGCCTTACCGGTTTACTTGCAGGAGTAACTGAACCAATCGTATACGGTCTGATCCTGCGTTATAAACGTGTGATTCCTATCGTGGTCATCGCAGGTGCGATCGGCGGTGCGATTAATGGTCACTTTGGTGTTAAAATGACTGCTTATGTGTTCCACAATATATTTGCCATTCCTGTCTATACACCAACGGTTGTCTACGTGATTGCGATTGCCTGCTCCTTTGCGGTAGCTGCCGTATTAACCGTGATGTTCGGTTATGAAAGCAAAACCAAAGACACAGTTTCCGCGACCAATGAATCTGTCTCCAACACGTCAATTGAAAGTACGCCAGCAGAACTTCCTGTCGTACCTGGGACCAAAACAACGGAAATCAAGAAAGAACAAATTTATAGCCCACTCACAGGTACGGCCGTAGCACTAAGCACCATTAACGACCCAGCCTTTTCGACTGGTGCTATGGGCAAAGGTTTGGCGATTGTCCCTGAGATTGGTGAAGTTGTCGCTCCCGTAGATGGTGTAGTCACTTCCCTCTTCCCAACTGGACATGCCATTGGATTAACAACCAACGCAGGAACAGAAATCCTGATTCATATCGGCATCAATACAGTAGCGCTAAAGGGAAAACACTTCTCTCCTGTCGTTCAAGAAGGTGATATCGTCAGACAGGGCGATCTGTTGATCCAGTTTGACATCGATAAGATCAAGGAAGCCGGATACGAAACCGTAACACCTGTCATTGTGACTCTAACGCAACAAGAAGTGGATGTGTTCGAAACAACTCAGGAACAGGTACAGAAAAATGATGTCCTGCTGACTCTCGTTGTCTGACCCAACTTATCTTATACGAATTCAATTTAGGAGGAACTAACTATGAAACATACTCAACTGAAACCATTTCCTAAAAATTTTTTCTGGGGAGGTTCAACCTCTGCCTATCAGATTGAGGGAGCTTGGAATGAAGATGGTAAAGGCCCTTCTGTCATCGACATGGGCAATCATGTGGAAGGCGTAACCGACTTCAAGGTAACCAGTGATCATTATCATATGTACAAAGAAGATGTGGCATTGCTGGCCGAAATGGGCTTCAAAGCCTACCGTTTCTCCATCGCATGGACACGTATCTATCCGCAAGGAGCAGGTGAAGTGAATCCGAAGGGGCTCGCCTTTTACGATTCCCTCATTAATGAGCTAATTAAATACGGTATTGAACCCATTGTGACGATGTATCACTTCGATCTTCCTTATGCGCTTGAAGAAAAAGGCGGCTGGTCCAACCGTGCGACGATTGATGCCTTTGAACAATATGCCAAAACCCTTTATGAGAACTACGGAGATCGGGTCAAATATTGGCTGACCATCAACGAACAAAATATGCTGATCCTGCATCCTGGCTCTCTGGGTACACTGGATACAACACTTGTTGATCCGCAAAAAACACTGTATCAGCAAAATCACCACATGCTGGTTGCTCAAGCTAAAGCCATGGTCCTATGTCATGAAATGCTGCCTGAAGCCAAAATTGGTCCAGCGCCCAACATCGGTGTAATCTACCCAGCGAGTTCCAAACCCGAAGACACACTCGCGGCTGATAACTATGCTGCCATTCGCAACTGGCTCTATCTCGATATGGCGGTATATGGACGTTATAATCATATTGCCTGGAGTTATCTCGAAGAGAAAGGATATACACCTGTCATTGAAGACGGAGATATGGATATCCTGGCGCAAGGAAACCCTGACTTTATCGCGTTTAACTACTATACTTCCCAAACGGTTGGTGAAAGTCTGAACGATGGTAATGACTTCTCCCATACAGGAGATCAGCATGAAATCGTAGGTGAACCGGGTGCATATAGAGGATCTGTGAATCCCAATCTGCAAAAAACGGAGTTTGGCTGGGAAATTGATCCGGTGGGCTTCCGCTCTACCCTGCGCCAGATCTACTCTCGTTATCATCTGCCATTGATCGTTACGGAAAATGGTCTGGGGGCATTTGATAAACTCGAGGAAGGCGACGTGGTTAACGATCCATATCGTATTGAATTCTTCAATAAACATATCGAACAGATTCAACTGGCGATTACGGACGGCGTGGATGTATTTGGCTTCTGCCCTTGGTCTGCGATCGATCTGGTTAGCACACATCAGGGATCAAGCAAACGTTATGGCTTCATCTATGTGGATCGTGAGGAATTCGATATTAAGGAATTGAGACGTATCCGCAAACAGAGCTTCCACTGGTATCAAAAATTGATTGAAACGAATGGAGAAATCCGTTAATACCGTAATCCTTTAATATGATAATAAAAAACAGTCGACCACACGTTAGGTGTGATCGACTGTTTTTTGTGTTAATGTACTTCATTTCCAAAATGAAATTACATTTCAGCCTTCGGTTGCTTTACCGCTTTGGCCCCTCTAAGTACCCGTAGGGATAACAGGAAACAGATCGCCAGAACGGCAGCTGCCGAAACGTAAGGATAGTTAATATTCACATCGAACAATGCTCCAGCTACGATTGGACCTGCGATATTCCCCAAACTGGTATACGCCGAGTTCAGTCCGGCCACAAAGCCCTGTTGCTCTTGTGCCAGTTTGGACATCTGCGTACTGATTGCCGGACGCAAAATATCCATACCCAGAAAGACGATAAACGTAACGACAAGAATGAGCCAGTACGTATGCACGAACAAGGTTAACAGTACAAATACCGCTACAAACAACAGACAGACCGAAATAACCATCTTTTCACCAAACCGGTTGAGCAACCAACCGATCAGGGATACTTGCACAACCGCACCCGCAATGGAACCAAATGTAATAATGAATGCAATGTCTTTTGTCGTAAAACCAAACTTGTGATCCACAAACAGTGAAAATACCGTCTCATAGTTCGCCAGACCAAATGCCATAACAAACACGATAATCAAGCTGAAAAAGTACGGTTCACGGTACGAATTCAGCAATTGGGATACCATACCCGGAGCTTTGACCCCCGCTGCGCCAGCGACAGGTTTACTTTGTTCTCCTGTGCTTCGTGCAGATTCCGGCAAAATTATCAATGTAATGATGGATGCCAGCAAACCGGCAACCCCTGCGGCGTAGAACGGAATTCGAATGCCGAAGTCCGCAATGTACCCGCCAATTCCCGGACCGATGATAAATCCGGTTGTAATCGCTGCATTAATCAACCCCATACCTTTACCGCGTTCTTCCTCTGTCGTAATATCCGCGGTATATGCCATAACCGCCGGGAAGATCATCGCTGCTCCAATACCACCCAGCATCCGGGCTGCGAAGAGCAGCACTGGTGCATTGACCGCACCAAACATAAACTCGGATACGGCAAAGATCAGCATGCCGCCAACGATAATTTTCTTACGTCCCCACGTATCCGACCATCGACCCGCAAGCGGGGAGAACAGGAACTGTGTGAAGGAGAATGCTGCTACCAGCAATCCAACCGTGAATCCGGTAATATGCAGTAGATCCATATACGCAGGCATAATCGGTACAACCAGACCAATACCTGTAAAAACGAGAAAAATATTAAACATTAACAGCAGCAGTGCGCCCCTGTTCCGTGTTAGTAATGCCATGATTCCATCCTCCGTAGTTGTCAAAATGTTGCTTAAGCTTTATCTTTTGCAATCCCGTGCAAGAATACACTGGCGGCCTGACGATATAGCGCAAGAGCCTGATCCGGATCCATCCCTCGTGACATCTGGCTAAGACCAATAATGGTACTCTCCAATATGAGCGCGAGGTTATCTACATTGTCTGCTTTGAACTCACCGCTCTCAATTCCTTGTTCTATCATTTGTTTATTAAATTGAAGATGCCGCTCAAACATTAAGGAGATCCGCTCCTCAATATCATTTTCTTTCTTTTCCCCTGTGAAGAACTCATCGGCTGCTTTCGTCAAAGGGTGATTCATGTCATCCAATATCAATTGTTCCGCTAAGCCGTAGATCTTCTCCGTAGAGGTGCGATAGAGATGTTCTTTGGCAGCCCAACTCGCTTCCCACTCCCGATCCCACTCATCGATTAGATAAAGGAACAGGCCTTCCTTACTTTTGAAATGGTAATATATATTGCCCTTGCTGCTGCCCGTCGCAGCTACAATATCCTCAATGGACGTTGCTTTATAACCTTTTTGTACAAAAAGGGCTTTGGAAGCATCCGCAAGTTTCTTCTTGGTCTGCTCGGTTTGAAGTTGCTTTTTATTCATATTCATTCGTTTCACTCCGTCCCATGCATACTGAACATTCGTTCTGTATTTTAACAGATGCATTGAATATAAGCAATCAAAAAAAGGAGAGTGGCACATCAGCCAACTCTCCTTTTTTGATTATGTTATTTTCTTACCTTTACCATGCAGTATTTTCAATTGGCCATTCTCAGAAGCAACCTGATATGTAACCTTATACTTCGTGGTTACATATTCGCCATCCCTGCGTTCATCGGCTGTAATCACTGCAGTCACTTCCATCCCGTCATTGCCCTTGTCTATAGAGGAGACCTCTCCAATCGTCACATAACTGGTATTCAGGTAACCCTCACGAAATTTGGCATAACTTGTGCCACTCTGCCATTCACTTCCGAGCAAAGCATAAGCTGTAACATAGTCACCTAGATTCAGACTGTTGTAAAACTCGGTCACCACCCATTCTGCTTTCGCTGAAGCAGAGGTCGATCCCGATCCATTACCACCAGCCGTCTGAACCGCCGTTGTGCTGGATGGTTTCATGGACCAGGCTTGCACTTGCTTCAGCACGGTAGTGATTGGGATACTGAACCCGATCCCACCCTCCTGCTCCACAACGGCTGAGTTAATACCAAGTACTTCGCCCGTCTCTGCGTTGATTAGTGGTCCGCCACTGTTGCCATGGGTAATCGGCGCCGAGATCTGATACAGATTGCTGTAAATGTAAGGCGCAATTTCGAAGCTGCGTCCAACACCGCTGATAATGCCTGTAGTTACCGTGTTCTCTAATCCCAGCGGGCTCCCAAGAGCCAGGATTTCATCTCCAGTCTCGGCTTTAGATTTGGCGATAGCCAGCGGTTTCAACTTTTTCAGATCAGGTACTCGAACAACAGCAATATCTGTTTCTTCCCCGATTCCAATTACGGTTCCTTTGTATTCCTCATGATTCAGAGTACGTATCGTCACTTCCTCCGAACCTTCTACCACATGAGC
Organism: Paenibacillus sp. LS1; assembly: GCF_026013365.1. Classification (GTDB taxonomy): domain Bacteria; phylum Bacillota; class Bacilli; order Paenibacillales; family Paenibacillaceae; genus Paenibacillus. Next base: position 216,724 of record NZ_JAPDOE010000011.1, on the reverse strand, counting down.
ATTGGTTACAACATCTCCCTGATCATTATAGAGAAACCCGGAGCCTAGCCCGCTGCTACTCTCGATCGTAACCACTTTTTTCTGACTCTCCTCAATAATCTGTTTACGTGATTTCTTCACGGCTGTCTTGGAGGACGTTTTGGATGCCGCGGTTTCTGTTTCTTTCGCATTAACAACTGCCAATCTCGGTTCAGCCTGCAACTGATCTGCTGTATAACTGTGAATCCAGAACACGCCTCCTGCTCCGGCTCCTATAATGATTGCACTGGATATAATGGTGCTCCATATTCGTTTGCCCATTCCGACCTGTCCTCCTATTCCAGATACCACGTTGCATTCACAACAGATACTTCTGCTTCTTGGTATACACCATAATAATACGTCTCAAAAAATCCTTCTTCACCCACTTCAAGCCAGCTTGGATACACATCCACATAAGTTTGACCGAGATAAGTGCCGTCTGTACCATATATATCGACCATAATGGTGACGGAAGAGATCGGCCGAGTTGCATTGTTTATGATTGAACCGCTAATATACAGGTCACCATACATATCAAGCGTCGCTTCGACATTCACAATGCTCACTGCCGACGTTCGATTCTTCAGATCTTCTTCTGCTGCCTGCTGTTCGGCAAGTTGAATCCGTTCGGCTTCCGCTTTCTCGAAATTCTTCTTCTCACTCAGCACTCGATCACGATACGCTGTCAGTTTGTCATCCTCCGGCGCATAAGACAGCCCTTGATCGACCGTTTGCAATGCCGCTGCAAAATCCTTTGTCTTGACTTGCTGCTCAGCCTGCTTATAGCTAATCCCTGCCAGCTTATCAACAATTTGCTTCTCTACTGCTTCGGCTTCCTTACCCTTCAGATTCGATATCGTATCCAGCTTCTCAGCCAAAGCCTCTACTGTCGTCAAACTATCGATTTCTTTCTTCACCTTCAGCACAGCCAGCGTAACCTTTCTATTACTTAATGTGGCACGCACTTTGGTGAAAACGGGCTCTTCTCGCTCTTTCAGTACTTTCGCTACTGCCTGAATGGATTTGTCTCCTTCTGAGAGTTTTCCTGTTTTTAGACTTGTGGCAGCCTCATTTAACTGATTCATCAAATTGAACGCTTTCGCCGTTATTTGGCGATCCTGTACAAGTGCATCATAGTTCGGCCGTTTCGTTAGCGCGCTGTCCAGCAGTTGAAGAGCTTCTTTATATTTCCCCTCTAGTGCAGCTTGTTCCGCCTGTTGATGCAGAGACTTCACCTCCGCATTAATACTCGTCTCCTGCTGGTAGTAGAACGTTAGCAAAGCCCCCATTACGGCTGCCAGTAACAGTGGAATGATCCAACTAAATGCACGGCCTTGAATGGTGTTGCCCTGTCTGGGTGCAGGCTGTTGCTGCCGGGATAATAATTCGGCTGTTTCTCCTGTTCTTTTTTCCAAACCCACGGCTGTTTCCGCCCAGATCTGTTCCTCTGTGGAGCTTGCATCTTTCAGTTTTGTGTTACACTTTCTGCACATACTATCCCCAGGACTACTTTTGGTTCCACATATGTGACAATACATCCTAATCCCTCCATCAAAAAGAAACGTATGTATACTTACCTTCTAACTTTTTAGTACATCAGCTTTTGGCATCTTTCGATACTTAGTGTCAACATGAATCGACACTTATCATATAGCAAAAAGGTAAATTACACCATATGTTATCCGGATAAATTCGGTGCGTGTTTTCCATAAACGAAGAAGGAGATACCGACACGCGGTATCTCCTCCTGTTCAGCCCTGCTGTCCTGTGCGTACCCGGATGTTGCCCAGTTCGTTAGCATTACATACTTCCGATAATAAATGGATGCAGAAGTGATGCAAAAAAACCTTCCTATAATAATACTAGGAAGGTTTTACTTATTTTTATTTTGTCACGCCAAAGGAAAAGCGCTTAGATCCATATAGGAGACTTCCCACAGATGATCGTCCAGATCCTGAAAACTCCAGCCATACATGAATCCGTGATCCTGCGGTTCGTTGTATGGTTTCGCGCCTGCATCGAGGGCAGCTTGTACAATTACATCCACCTGTTCACGACTATCCACAGACAGGGCAACGATGACTTCAGTTGTATCGGCGGCATTGGAGATTTTTTTCGAGATGAAGGATTGGAAACGTTCCTCCACCAGAAGCATGGCGTAAATGTTTTCCCCGATAATCATACAGGTAGCAGACTCGTCCGTAAAATTGGCGTTAAACTCAAATCCCACCTTAGTAAAAAATTCAACGGATTTCTTCAAATCTCGAACAGGTAAATTGACAAAAATCTGCTTAGCACGAACAGCCACCATGGATCACCTCGAACTCATAGAATAGATTCCACCTCAAAATAACACCTCGCGTATACGCTGTCAATTGAATATAATTAGTAATATTCCAACTTGTGAGGTGACACGGATGTTGCTCCGAATGATTCGAAGTAAATAGTCGTCGGGCTGGGTCAAAACGCGTACCAGCTATCAAGGGACACGTCTGTCCATTTGATCACATTCGACATCTTACACTAGAACGATTTCGCACAACTCTCTTGTCCTGTTCAAACAAACTCACATTGGAGGAAAATAAAAATGAAAAACAAAATAGATTACGCTGACTTTTATGAACGCGCAGGCCGGACGAATGGCTGGAACTTCAGCTCCCTGAATGTTGTCTCGGAGAACATCGGATGGAACTTCTATGAGGAAGTTGTTCGCCATACGTGCTCGTCCGACCTGTTGTTGGATATTGGGACGGGTGGTGGAGAAGCCATTCTGTCCATTGCGGAAGAAGCCTTGTTACTGGTGGGAATTGATCTCGCTCAAGGAATGATTGAAACCGCACAGCATAATCTTCAGGTTGCGGGCACTCATCCCAATGTACGCTTTCTGCATATGGATGCAAACAAACTCGTATTTCCAGATTCCTTCTTTAATATAGTATCCTCCAGACACTCCGGTTTCTCTGCTTCAGAAGTATTCAGGGTTCTTGCTGAAGATGGGATATTTCTAACCCAGCAGGTCAGTGAACATGATAAATCCAACATTTCAGAAGCTTTTGGCCGTGGACAAAGTCTTGGCATTCAACCTGGCACATTGATGGAACGATACAAGCATGAACTTCAAAAGGCAGGTTTCCAGGACATTCAGGCCCGTGAATATAATGTAGTGGAGCATTACGTTACACCCGAAGATTTGATGTTTCTCCTAACCCATGCACCCATCATTCCTGATTTTGGAAAGGTAGACACTGACTTTGAGCGATTCCAGCAGTTTGTGAAAGAAAATCACGACGAGAAGGGCATTCGTACGAACTCGGCACGCTTCATGGTTACTGCTCGGAAATATATGATTCCATATTGAATAAAATGAAACAAAAAAAGGCCCGGTCACATGTGAGAACCATAACATGGAGACCGGGTCTTTTTATTATGCTTGCGAGGCTATATATTAAATCAGAGTTACTGCGCAATCTCCAACTTTCCCAAAAAAGGTTTTAATTTATCCACGACATAATGGCTTCCGCCCCGGCCGTTCACCTCTTCAATTACAGCTGATAACAGGAAGGTCGGAGAGTCGGTATCAAACACCACGAAAAACCCGTTCTCTTGCCCCTTCTCTCCCTTTTTCGCTTTCAACTCCGCTGTTCCCGTCTTACCCGCGAGTCCTCCAGGTATTGAATTCAAGGTATGAGCAGTGCCTCCCTGACGGGAAACAACTTCTCCCAATGCATCCTTAACCGTATTTGCAGCTTCTGGAGTAATAATCACCTCAGGGTCAATGCTTTCTTTTCCCTCGATCAGAACAGGTTTCACCAGTTTTCCTTCATTAATAAAAGGTGTAAATGACGACGCCAGATGAATCGGGGACATCAACATTTCCCCTTGCCCGTAGGATGTATCAGCAAGTAACACCTCGGACGACAGATCCAGATTCGCTTCGTTGGCATATTGGCTCGGCTTCAAATACAATTCATCCAGTCCAAAGTTATCGCCAAAACCAAACTTCTGGATTCCATCAATAAACTTGGCGCTGCCCATCTCGATCGCTTCCATGGCAAAGTAAATATTGTCCGAGTACACCAGTGCATCGACCATATTCACCGGAGATAAACTCTTCACACGCTTGACATAATAACCGCCCCAACTATCGTCTTTGCGCCATTGCAAGCCAGAAATATCATGTGTTTTCTCCGCTGTGGTCACCTTCTCCATTAGTCCCGCTGCGGCTGTGATCGCTTTGAAGGTTGATCCCGGTGCATATCGGGTAGTAACTCTGTTGATAAAAGGAAGCTTCTCATTTGCCGAGTACGCATCCCACTCTGCCTGCGAAAGTCCTGTAACCATCTTGTTCGGGTTATAGGAAGGCGCACTGACCAACGCCAGCAGGTTGCCGTCCGTCGGATTCATCAGAACCATCGCACCGGCGTCTCCTCCGCTGGATAATGTCTGATACAATTGCTTTTGTTGCTTGGAGCTAATCGTCAGTTGCACATCCTGTCCGTCTACAGCGTCCTTACGAATAAGCTCGGAGCGGGAGTTGCCGGCTTCATCGGTGATTTCAATCAGACCGCCACGTTCACCGCGCAGCTGTTTCTCCATGGACTGCTCCAAGCCTGATTTGCCGATCCAATCCTCTGCGCGATAATACCCTTCCGTATCCTTATCCAGATCTTCTTTGGTGGCTTTCCGCACATAACCAATCAGATGAGCAGCTGCCTCACCGAGTGGATAATAACGGATTTCCTTGCTTTGAAGCGTAACCCCGCTTAAAGACGCTGGTACGTCAAACTCCTCCGTGGAAGCAATCGGGACAAAATATTCCGGCTTCACCCATGTCTGCGCAAGTGCCTTGTGAATGGCATCTTCCGAAACCTGATAATGGCTCGCGATTCGAGCAATCATCTGATCGGGGTTATCACCAAGTTTCTCAGGCACAATGCCCCATTCATTCATCGTGCCCCTGGTAGCCAGCGGCAAGCCATCGCGATCCACAATGTTTCCACGATCCGGGAACAGTGTTCTAACTCGTACCTTGTTGCCCTTAATCATGTCAGTCAGGATCAACGAAGGCTGCCAGTTAATTTGCCAGTTTTTGCTCCCATCCTCAAGCTCCTGCCGGACCAGTTTCAGTGTATGTGTCTCACTAACTTCTCCCAAAAAGGTTGTCAGTTGCAGGTCATAGTCCACTTCATACGTATCCGCGTCTTTATTCTCTGCAGCTGTCTTACCGTCATCAGACGCCGTTTCAGCAACATCCACAGGCTTAACCTCCGCCTTGACGGTGAATACTTCCATACCCGAATAGATCACATTGTATTTTTCGACAAATTGTTCCTTGTTCATGCCCGAGTCTTGCAGCGAAGCAGGCGTCATCAAGGTATACAGCTGGTCAAACTCTTTTTTCTGCAGATGCTCTATGTACTGATTCACGGTGGTCTGGGGTTTGGCCTCTGCTTCTTTGTTATTCTGCATGTATAGATACATTCCGATTCCACCTGCAAATAAGATGGGCAGCAGTCCGTACATTAATTTACGTTTGGATTTCATGGTTACATCACCTCTAATATACACTATAGATTTCCAGAGCCATTTAAACAATGAAACAAATCTGACGAATTTATCATTAAAAATAGCCGAAAGCTCACATAATATGTTTAAATAAGAAGAGTGAGATTACATACTAAAGCTTTTTTGCTATGCAAAAGGCTGAAAAGGAGCCCGATGATGGAAATCAGCTATTTTTTACTCCCCAAAGCCGAAGTGGCCTATATCAAGTCTACCGCTTCCATGAAAGATGCTATTGAGCAACTGGAATCGCAGCACTACACCGCCATTCCCGTGATTGACCAGGATGGAAAATATGTTGCTACCCTGTCCGAAGGCGATTTGTTATGGAAAATGCGAAATACACCCGGATTGACTTTTGATACGATGGATCAGGTTCAAGTCCATGAAATTAACAATCGGGTATATAATGAATGTGTATACATTGAGGCTGAAATGGAGGATATGCTGACACTTGCAGCAGACCAAAATTTTGTGCCCGTGGTAGATGTCGATCGTGTCTTCCTCGGTATTATCCGTCGTAAGGATATTATTGAATATTATACGCGTAACATTTCGGATTAGATTTAAGCAGAACATCCCGGTAATAAACGAATATTCAACTCGAAAGGGTACACCTATGGTCAATGATTGGCCAACGGGGGTACCCTTTTCGTTTCATGGTATGGTCTGAATCACTCTAATTTCGCTTAGCCCGCTCTTCCTTGTAATAACTCAACACGTCCCTTGGGCTTCCCTGAAATGCACGCTCTTTGCCGAATTCATACGCCTGATGCAGATACGAATATGCCTCGTCGTGCTGTTCAAGCCTCATGCACACCATGCCCAAATCGATTAACGGACTGGTACTTCTATCCGAACTCCGCGTTTGCAATGATATCTCAGCCCACGGCTTCGCCAGTTCATATTGCTTTAGATCGATATGTGCATTCGCGTGGCAGGATGCGATCCAGCTTGCAATCTCCCAATCCATCTTCGGCTCGGGCAACATGCCCCATGCCTGATCATAATAGATAAGTGCTTGTTCATGTTGCTGCGTCTCATCCAGCACATTACCGGCTTCTACCGTTTCAATAATTTGTCGCTCCAGTTCGGCATGTTCCGGTGTCAGATCTTTCATTGCACCGTCTCCTCCTCCAGGACGAAATACCACTCCAGAAAAGCACTGAAATTGAGCCACTGCGGCTTACTCTCGCCATTGAGAAACCGTTCGATGGACTCGCCCAGTTCTACCAACACCACTTCTCCCGTCTGCCGGTTGTAGAAAAATCCACCTTCACCTTCAAAACTGTCCAGTGGAATGTACGCCTCGGGGAGTCCCAATGTGAGCTGTGCCACATTCATGTCTTCCAGATATACGGTGTTCTCCATAAACCAGCAGATCTGATACAATTCCTGATGTCTACTGTAAAAAGTCGGTCCATCCTCTGCATGTAAATAAAATTGTGCAAAATCTGACTGAAGATCGATCTCTAGCTTCCGTAATGCTTCTTCGTATCCTGCTGGAACATCTTCATGCCACCAGCCTTGCTCCTGGCAATGATCAATGACTTTATTCGATAACATCGTAGCCCTCCTAATTCAATTTGACGGGTATCCAGACTTGGGGAGGTGTGCCGTGACCTCTGTACACTTCAAGTTCCGGAATCCCTGCATGCTGATATGAAGTGGAAGGAAACCACTCTGTCATAATATGGTGCCACAACCGTTGTATCGCTCCCGGCTCTAGTTCATCTGCTTCAAATACAACCCAATGGGACGCGGGAAGTTCTATTGACAACAAACCTTCAGGCACTTCACCTGAGTGGGAGGTTGCAATCCAGTACTCCATTTGATTGTCATGCAACTCTCGCTGATCTACACAGATGCCTACCAAACCGGGAATCGCTCCGTTATTGAACCCGTTTAAACGTTCCTCAATCCCGTCCGCCAAAGCATCTTGCCACATCTTTGGAATTTCTCTTAAATTCTCGCCATCCACACAAGAGAACGTTCGTTTAATGCCCACAAAGGTAAGGGACTGCTGTTCGATCACATGTTCATTCACATTCATTAGATGGACTCCTCTCCGAGAGTGATATGGCGCATGGTTCTCCATTACCCATTCATGAAAACATTGTCTCATAAATTGATATGCTCTCCGTTATGTTCTACAGATACTGTATCAAAAGAGCAAGACGATTGGAAATAGCGCCAGTATGCAGGTTCTTTCCCATCCTCCATTTCCTTATTATGGTGCAACTTTCTTCCTAGTCGTTCGTCTAACTACTGACCAACAACTAAGGAGATGACTATGCGAATAACTTGCAGCCCCGGTTTCCCAGGAAGCATGATTGGATCGATTGATCTTCAGCCATCGAAGTATTACACCCCACCTTCCAGTAAGAGCCAGATTACAGATCATGTTGATCCTGAACTCGTTACCATTCCCTACGTGGAAGATCCGGAATTCGGATCACACTTTGACGCTATGAAGGTCATGAAGGGAACTTATAAAGATGAAATGCATGTGAGCTATGATGTCGAGTTTACGATTGATGTGGATAAAAAAGGCTACATTACGCAATTTGAGCATACGTTCCAGCTGGAACGTTATCTGGATCTGGTTCGCACACAGTCCTATAAAGTGATCAAGACGAACTGGCGTGGACAAGCATTTCACGTGATGACATACAGTTACCTGGAAGAAGTCATCAATCCCAAGAATGTTCTTTTCAAATGCAATCGCGCGGAAGATGTGTTTGTAGTAGCTGAACTTATGCCTCATCGTGTTGGTGGCATTGTGGTACAGCCCAATAATCTTTATCTTCATTTCCGTGCATTAATCTCAGCCCGCGATGATCTGTACCCTTTAGATTATATGTGTGAGCCTGATTTTAACCTGAGTCTCGACTAACAGAGTAGATACATATGTATGAGGAGTACAAGCTGTCCCGAATCGGCGGGGGCAGCCTGTGCTCTTTTTTCACTAATAAACTACCAATTCTTACTCATTTCCCTCCCACTCCTTCACACGCTCGGCCTTTTGCTCCCATGCCCACCTCTAAGCAAAATCAACTGTAATGTCGATGAATATACCATGATGTTGTACATGCATATGTTCTTCGACGTTCAGAATTGAGAGGGGTTGGAAACATGGTTTACCGGAAAAATAAAATGCATTCGCTGTTCACACTGCCCTTGGCAGGCCTGCTGTTTCTGTTATGGGGTGCTCAAGCGGCACATGCAGAACAGATCGACAGTTTGCTGCCAGAGCGAAGTCAGCAGGAGATTGTTCAGAAGTGGAATCAGTGGATGAATGGTGATGATGCATCTCCCCTGTATACAGAGACACCTTCGACAAGTGCTCCCTACTCTGCTGGTGTTGTAAGTGATGCCTATCTGGAACAAGGGCTGAATGCAGCCAACTTTTATCGTTTTATCACGGGTCTTCAGGGAGATCTTGTCCTTGATCCAACATTGAATCGTCAAGCCCAACATGGAGCTGTTGTGGTCTCCACGGGTGGATACCTGTCCCATTATCCAGAGCAGCCGGGAGATATGCCAAAGAATTTCTTTGACACAGGTTCAAAGTCTGCCAGCAGCTCCAATCTGTACCTTACCAGCAGTGCCAAGGATAACGTCCTGACAAAAAGCATTCAGGCCTATATGAATGATTCGGATGCCTCCAATATTGATCGACTGGGTCACCGGCGCTGGATTTTGAATCCACAAATGCAACGAATCGGATTTGGACTCGCCACTCGTAGTGAAGCAGGTAAGACCTATGATCAGTACTATAGTGCCATGCAGGTATTCGACAAGAGCAGAACTGGGGCAGCTCCTTTTAACTACAGTCTGTTTCCAAATCAAGGCGCATTTCCAATCGAAGCCTTTGGCAGTACACAGGCCTGGTCCGTTCAACTGAATACAGATGTATTCGCGAAACCATCACTGTCTGAGGTACAGGTCGAGATGACTCGAACTTCCGATCAACGTACGTGGACCTTTAATGCCAACAATCAGAACAGTGGCTTTCCAACAGGTTATTACAACGTGGACCCTGCGGATAAACAATGGTTTAATCAAGCCTATTTCAATGTAGAGACAGGTGGATATGGATATGGCTACGCCATTATCTTCCGTCCCGATGATGTGCAAATGTTAAAGAACGGCGATACGTTCAACATTCGAATTACAGGTCTGCAAAAGAAGAACGGTACAGCAGCGGAAATCACATACTCCACGCGTTTCTTCCATGTTGACGGTGTTCAGGATGCCACTCTTACCCGTATAACGCCAGGACAACAAAACCTGAACGTTCGAACAGGAGAACAGATTGATCTGCCTTCGATCACTGCCGTGAATGATAACGGAACATCCTATGTTCCACAGTCTAATGTTTCCTTCACGACGACGTCGGATCGCATTGCCATCAAGGATGGAAAAATACTCGGTCTTCAGGCTGGTAAAGCCGAAATCCGGATTCGTTTTGAAGGGAAAGAAGCGGTTGTCTCTGTTACGGTAACGGGAATCCCCCAATTAAGTGATATCCGCACGCATTGGGCGAAAGATGCCATTCAATGGGCCGTTCAACAGGAGATGGTCAGTGGATACGAGGATGGAACGTTCAAGCCCAACAATCAGGTAAGTGAAGCCGAATTTCTCTCCATGTTGTTCAAGCTGTATGCGAATTCCCATGTCATTCAGAGCATCGATGCTGTGGAGGGGCAAGCCGTCAAAGGAAACATCTGGAGTGATCGTTACTATACCTATGCATCCGCGTTGAATCTGAATCTGGAAGCCAGCAAACAGAATCCGAAGCTGCGTAATCATGCCTTGAATCGAACAGAAGTAGCTGTAATTGTAGCTGGTCTTGGCGGTAAAAATTATACCCAAGATGAAGATGCCATCCGGTATCTGCTGAACATGGGATACTCTTCCGGCAAAACGGCAGCTACGGTGCAAGGTTATGCGGGACAAGAATCCTTGACCCGGGCAGAGGCCGTTGTTTTTCTCCAGAACCTGAAGGAAAAAGGCTTCGAACTATGGGGCAGACCGAAGAATGCCACTGAAGCTACCGAGAATGAAAAGAACGGCGGACTACCGGATCAGACCATGAAAGCAGTATTTTCTGCCGATCACACGCTAGTCCTTCAAGGTACATTCTCGGCGTATGCCAACCAGACGATGCCGATTAAAATCCATGGTCCTTCGCCTGCTGTAGAGCACATCCAGACGCAACAGGTTACAGCAGATGCCTATGGCAATTTTAAACTGACGGTAAGTAACCTTGACGCGAAGGAACTTAACCTCTATGTGGACGTACGCGAAGATTATTCCTACTGGATCAGTGTGGAGGCGGGGCGAACTTCGATAAGTGATTACACGGAGTAACAACAATTCACCTGCAATGCGCCAATGCTCAGGTAACGTTTAACATGGTTTAACATGAATAAACCTGAATAGGACACCTCACGGAAAAGACACGGGATAACCAATTGTTATCCTCATGCCCTTTCTGGAGGTGCCTTTTTTAATTTTTTACCCATGAAATTTAGAGATAAACAACAGGCACATTACGCTATGTCAGCGTTAAACCCCCACTTCGGTATTCGAGCGAGCCTTGCCGCCACGTGGTGTGAAATTGAAATATCCTTCATCCAGTTGCTCCGTCTTGGGCAGGTTGCGGGATACGCGATCGAACATCCAGTATACACCTACCAAAACGACGGTAATTCCACATAAGGTAATGACTGTAGAACTCTGTAGCCAGACTCCCAACGTACCACCGATCAGACTGCCGATTGGCATGGCTATACCACTTAACGCCATCGTTGCAGAGAATACCAAACCCAAATATTGCTGTGGTACTCCCTTCTGCACAACGGTATTGATGATAACGTTAACGGCTCCGCCGGGAACCCAGGCCAGTCCATATACCAGAATGCTCAGCCAGCTCCATGGGGTAAATATACACCCGATCCAAGCGATACCGGAGATGATGTATGCCACAGAATACAACCGACCCAAACGTACATTTTCCAGTCTGAGATACGGTGCACATGTTGCGCCAATGACGCTACCCAGCGCCTGTGCCATCAGCATCAACCCGTAGATACCAGCTCCACCGATCTCATCACTGTATATGGGTAGCACACTGAATGTCGCTCCTCCCGCAGCATTAATAACCATAATGCCAAAGAGCAATTTGGCCAAAGCCGACCGTGTAAGCAGCATGATTCCGCTCACTAAATCATCCGTGTAATTTCTAAAAAACAAACGCATGCCTGACGGTGTACTCTTGTTCACCCGTTCAATGATCTCATCGTATGTATCCTGTTCCTTCTTCATTTTCGATTCCATGATATAAGGAGCAATCCGCAATTGGGAGAATAACAGCGCACCTATGAAGAAACCGATGGCATTCCAAAAATACAAAGACACCGCGCCCAGCGCAACAATGAGGATCCCGGAGATGGCATTACAAGCCACATCAATACCCTGATAAGCGATGGAGAACAGAGAGTTGCCCTGCGTGAGTTGGTGTTTCTCCAATACTCTTGGCAGAGCTGACATCTGAACCGGATACACCCAGGTATTACAGATGTTCAGAATAGGGGTGATCACCAATACCAAGCCTACGCTCAGAAAATCATAGTACGCTGCAATCGGCACAATTAATAACAATAAGGCCTGAATTAACTGACTGTATACCAGAATCCCCCGAATCGGAAGCCGATCTATCATCGGTCCAGATAACAGTTGAATAATTTTCGGCAAAATGGATAAAAAACCCGCGAGTCCTGTATAAAATGAGGAGCCTCCCAGATTGTAGACCAGCCACATGGCGGATACCGCGTATAAACTATCTCCAATATTGGTCAAGATTCTGCCAAAAAACATCAAACTGAAGTTCTTGTTTTTGAAAATCTCCATGGCTCACCTCCGCCTACGTCGAACCTGTATCTCATTCATCCATCTCTTCCATCCGGCTATAAAGAATGAAGACAAGCGAAGTCATTCCTGCTCCGCTTGTTTCAATCGAATGATTGATTAGAAAGTTAAATCTTTTGTACAACCTTCTCCTCTTGCAACACCGAAGCAATGCTTTCCTTCAGGATGTCGATTCCTTTTCGCAGATTGTGATTGGAGATGTTCAATGGAGGCATGACCTTAACCACGCTATCATGCCTGCCTACTCGCTCTACAATAAGTCCACGATCGTAGCAAGCCTTCTGCACCTTTGCTGCAATATCCGGTTCGAATTTGGAGAAATCCAGCCCCCAGATCAGACCAATCCCCCGAATATCAATGTTAGGGTATTGCTTCAATATCTCCTCATTCCATACCTGCTTCAACATGGTCTCTTTCGCATACACCTGCTCTTCCAGAGATACCTGTTCCCTGTATTCCAGTGCTGCTTTGGCTGCGATAAAGGCCAGCTGGTTTCCGCGAAAGGTTCCATTATGTTCGCCCGGATTCCAGATATCGAGGTGCGGCTTCATCAACAACAAGGACATCGGCAATCCATACCCGCTAATGGATTTGGAGAGAACGACCAGATCAGGAAGTATCTCGGCTCGCTCGTAGGAGAAGAACGGCCCCGTTCTACCGCATCCCACCTGCACATCGTCGCATATGAACAAAATATCGTAGCGATCACAGATGGCCCTGATTTTCTTCAACCACGAAGTCTCCGCAACATAGATACCACCCTCTGCCTGTACCGTCTCCAATATGATGGCAGCCGGCTTCTCAATACCGGAGTGGGTATCTTCCAATATATATTCGATGTAGGCAGCACTATCAAAATAATGATTATGCTCATTCGGATATGGAATAAAGGTTACACCGTCTAATACTCTGCCCGCACCCTGCCGGCTGTCCCGATTACTGGTAACGGCCAGACTCCCCAAGGACATACCATGATAACCGCCCATGAAAGAAAATACACCGGTCCGCCCTGTATATTTACGCGCCAGCTTCAACGCTGCTTCTACCGCATTGGTTCCGGTAGGGCCACAGAATTGAAGCTTGTATTCCATTCCTTTTTTCTTCAGTACAGATTCAGAGAAATATTCAATAAAATCAAGCTTCGCTTGCGTGTACATATCGAGCCCATGCATAATTCGATCCGATTCAATGTAGGCCATGATTTCGTTTTTGATATATTCATTGTTATGTCCATAGTTAAGTGCACCAGCACCTGCGAAAAAATCGATATACGGACGACCATCCACGGTATAGAGTTGATCATCTTTGGCTTTATCAAATACGGCCGGGAAATGTCTGCAATAACTTCTCACATTGGATTCCATCGTTTCAAAAGTCATCTGATCCATCCCTTCACCATTTGATTCACATATTGGGCCACATTCACTGCATGATTGTAGTCGATCAGATTCTCATGATGACCTGGAATAGGCGTTGAAGTGCATGTACCTGTCGTCTTGGCGTGCCAAACCTGTGCATCCGTTAACGGAACTGGAGTTCGTTCATCCTGAGCGGTTGCGTATAACAGATGGATGTCAGACTGAATCGGCTCTGTTGAATGGTAGTTATCAAAAGCCACTTCATTGGCCAGGCGCACTTTCAAATGTCTAAGCGTGTTTTCACCAGGAAAATGATTCATGGCTTCTTGTAACTGAGCTTCATAGTCTGCACTGTGCTTGAACTCATACCTATTGTTGTGTGCTAATTCGGCAAGAACCTCCATCTTGTTTATTGGACGAACATCCCGTTCATGGCTTCGGGCAGGTGCATCCAGAATGATCAGCCACTCCAGCTGCTGTCCTGCATCTTCGATGATCCGCGCCATCTCAAAGGCCACATTGCCACCAAAGGACCAACCCAGCAATCGGTACGGGCCTATCGGATTCAATTGCGTAAGAACACCATAATAATACTGAGCCAGTTCCTGAACGGTATAGAGCGGTTCTTCGTCGTTCTCATATCCTTTTGGCACAAATCCGTATATATTCAAGCCTTTCAGTTGGCTAACCAACTCATAATAATTGATCAGGTTGCCGCCACCCGTCGGAATAAGAAACAGTGGAGTTGCATCCGCAAGACCGTCTTCTTTCAACACAACAACCGATTGATCTTGGGGCAAATTCCCCTCCCGAATGATATGTGCAATCTCGGTCACGGTGGAGTAATCAAACAAGGTGATCACGGATAGCTCGGTCTGGAATGTTCTGTTCAGAACATCCATTAAACGGACGGCTTTGATGGAATGTCCACCCTGATCGAAAAAGCTTTCATGCAGATGGATGGTGTCCACGCCAAGGATATCCATGAAAACCTGCATGACCTTTTCTTCCAACTCATCCTGTGGAGCAGCGATATAATCGTTCAATGTACCACGGTCCAGATGCTTCAGCGCTGCCTTGTCCAACTTGCCATTACTGTTGAGAGGAATACGTTCAATCGTAATGAAACGTGAGGGAATCATGTGACTCGGCAGCAGGGTTCGGCAGAAGTTGCGAAGATCCGTACTGAGAATCTCAGAGGATGGAACCAGCTGAATGTAAGCACTCAGTGACAGTTCTTCATCATCTCCCCATCTCTCAGCCAGCATCGCACACTCCTGAATATCAGCGTGTCTGGAGATTACATCGGTGATTTCTCCCAATTCTACACGCATGCCTCTGATCTTCAATTGGTTGTCTATTCGTCCGACAATGTATAACTTGCCAGTAGCATCGTAATAAGCAATGTCGCCCGTTCTGTACATCCGTCCATCCGTAAACGGGTTCGCAAAGAAAGCCTGCTCGGTCTTTACGGGATCTCCATAGTAGCCTCTCGCCAGACCAACACCACCAATATACAAATGACCATGAACCCCAATGGGCACTGGTTTCTGCATTTCGTCCAGAACGTAGATGAAATTGTTCCCGATTGGACGACCAATGGATATATTTCTTCGAGCGCGCTGACCTTCCGGCTGCACATTCATATGAATGGTCGAATCAATGGAAACCTCAGTCACCCCGTAACTGTTATGCAGATTACGCTCGGGAAGAAGGTTGTGGAACGCCGCAACCATCTCGGGTTTCAATGCCTCTCCACTGGAGAATACATCCCGTAATGATGCTAATTGCTCCAGATCCGCCATATCAATTCGCTCCAAAATCATCTTCAGCATGCTCGGAACAAAAAAGACGATGGCCACTTCATATTGCTTCAAAGCTTGAATGATCGCATACGGATCACGATGAAATCCTGGTTCCAACAGTGCAACCCTGGCACCTGCCATCCATGTCCAGAAATATTCAAGACCGACATCATCAAAGGTCAGGGTTGTTTTCTGAAGTACCGTTTCATGGGATTCCAGCTTGAATTGGTGCTGCATCCAGCAGATACGGTTCACCCACCCCTGGTGCCGCACAGATACCCCTTTGGGTTTCCCTGTAGTGCCTGACGTATAATAAATAGCTACCAGATGATCAGGCCCCACTGGTGTCGAAGGAACTGTTATCGGCTTGTCCATATACATTTCAGGTTGAGATACGTCGATCAGAACGGCAACATCATCCGGGATCGGCAACGTATTCGTATTGATGAGACAGATGCACGCTCCCGAATCTGTTAACATGTGACGATTTCGCTCCACAGGTGCATCCAGATCCAGAGGCACGATAGCTCCTCCCGCTTTTAACACAGCAAGAAGGGCAATGGGTAAATGCAGCGAACGTTCTATGCCAATGGCTACCGCCTTGTCAGGTCCAATTCCCTTTTCGATCAGAAGATGAGCCAATTGATTCGCTTGGCGGTCTAGATCGCGATAAGATAATTGGTCTCCCCCATACACCACAGCCACCTGATCCGGGGCTCGGGTTACAGATGCTTCAAACAGATGTTGTACACAGATATGATCAGGGTAATCCATTACGGTATCGTTCCATTCATATAGAACCTTCTGTCGTTCTTCAACACTAACGGCTCCAACCCCTGCGATTGGCTTCCCTGGATGATCCACAATATGTTCAAGCAGCGCTATAAAATTACTGGCCCAGCGTTCAATCGTACTCACGTGGAACAGATCCCGACTACATTCAAACGTACCCTTAATCACATCCAGATCTTCCGTTAAGTCCAGAGACATATCGAATTTGGATGTGTTGTTCTGCTTCAGCTTGATTTCCCTGAACACGGCCTGTTGATCATTCTGTTCGATCTGATTCGCCTTCGCCAGACTGAACATAACCTGAAACAATGGCGAATATCCCGTTGTTCTGGATTGTGTTAGATCATCGAACAATAGATCAATCGGTACATCCTGATGATCGAACGCATCAAGGATCGTATTTTTGGAAGCGTCAAGGTGTTCCAAAAATGATTGCTGATCATCAATACGGCTACGCAGTACGAGTGTATTGACAAAGAAACCAACAATCTTCTCCAAATCGGACTGGGGCCGATTGGAGACAGGCGTCCCGATCATCAGATCCGTTTCACCCGAATACTTACGTAACAAAATCGCAAAACAGGTATACATCACCATAAATAGCGTGGAATGATGCTTCTCCGAAATCTCTCTTAATCTGCTGGTAAGGGGTGCCGGAATCGTGAAGTATATTGATATCCCCTCTTCACTCCGTTTCTGTGGACGCTCATGGTCATATGGCAAATTGAGCGTATAGGAGTGTTCCTTCAGTTGATCGAGCCAGTACTTCTTCTGATTAGCAAACTCGTTACTTTCCAGTAATTGATTCTGCCATACCGAGTAATCTATATATTGGGTCGCGGAAGAACTATATGCTGGCAATAAGCCCGCTCCGCGGAAATGTTCATAATAAGATAACAGGTCTCTTCGTATGATCTCGATCGACTGACCATCCGAGATGATATGATGCATCAACAGAACAAAAATATGGCGTTGATCGTTCAGCTTAAACACTTTGAATCTGCACAGTCTGTCCCGGGTAAAATCAAAAGGGCCATCGGCCCTTTCGACTTGATCAACAATCTGCCTTTCGGCCTGATCGCCCGGATACTTCGATATATCAACCCATTCATAATCCGGTTCGTCTTCCTGAATATATTGATACGGTATGCCTTCTGCAGCATCAATCCGAACTTGTAGTGCCTCTTGCCTCTCCACCAGCAGTCCGATGGCTTGTTCAAATGCAGACTTATCGAACTCTCCCACAATCTCATTAGCGAATACCATGTTATATGCCGTACTTGCCGGCTCAATCTGCTGCTGAAGCCACAACCTCTTCTGAGCAAAAGATAGCGGGAAGTGATTGATGTCGCGAGAAGTGCGCTCTACTGTGTTGGTCACATTCATCTGACTTAATATTCGATCAATCAGTTCGCTTTTGTTCATTACTGCACCAGATTTTTTCACTTAATTACCCTCCGCAGAATATCCATTCGCTTCCAATAACAGATTTTCAATTACTTCGGACAATTCACGAATGGTAGGCGCATCAAATATTTTACGCAGCGGCAGATTGACACCTACCTGTTGTCTGATTCCAGAGATAACCTGCGTTGCGATAAGGGAATGCCCTCCGAGCGCAAAGAAATTCTCATCAACACTAATCTGCTCCCGCTTCAATACCGTTCTCCAGATCTGGGCAACAATCTGCTCGACAGTTGTCGTTGGTGCGGCATATTCTGCCCCGGAACTTACATCTACGTCCGGTAGAGCGTGATAATCCATTTTTCCATTACTCAGCAACGGTAAATGGTCTAGCACTTGGATGACGTTCGGAATCATATATTCGGGAAGCGCGGACGAAATCCACTGTTTGACATCCTTAATCTCTCCAGCTCTATCCAGTTCTACATAGGCAACCAGCAACGATTCTGTCTTCTCTAGCAGCTTCGCTGCTGCAAGTCGAACATGAGGGTGTTCGTTCAGAACCTTCTCGATCTCGCCGAGTTCGATCCGGTAACCTCTTAACTTCACCTGCCGGTCAACCCTGCCAATGTATTCGATATGACCATCCGGGAAATAACGGACCCTGTCTCCGGTTTTGTACATCACGTTGTCCGGCGCATAAGAATGTGTCAGGAAAGCCTGGTCATTTAAATGTTCATCCACATATCCATCTGCCAGACCCTTTCCGCTGATATATAACTCTCCGGCAACACCTGGCGGAACAAAATTCAGGTTCGAGTCCAGTACGAGCAGATTGGTATTATGAATGGGTCTGCCGATCGTTTCCTGAACGTTATCTTGGTCGCAGATATGATACGTCGTATCAATACTCGCCTCGGTTGGGCCGTACAAATTAATCAACTGAGCATTGGATCCGGCAAAGAAAGCTTTCTGGAGCGGAATTCCCAGCCTTTCTCCACCGCTGAACACCCTTTTTAACGGTGCTGAAGAGAGGGTTTCTTTTTCCACCAAAGCCTGAAGCATGGTAGGTACAACCTGTAACGTCGTAATCCGTTCCTTATGAATAATGTCGAGCAGATAGTCGGGATCAGCATGCTTGTCCGGTTCAGCAAGAACCAGCCTTGCGCCTGTAGTGAGCGGTGCATAGAATTCCCATACGGATGCATCGAAATTAATCGATGTTTTCTGCAATACAGCGTCTTCTCCGGTCAATGGAAATTCATTGTTCATCCAATGCATATGGTTGCTGATGGCCTGATGTGACACTTTGACCCCTTTGGGTCTGCCTGTGGAACCGGAAGTATAGAGGATATAAGCGATATCTCTGGCATCTACTCCGATTGTCGGTGCATCCGTGGGCTCATTCGCAATGGCCTCACCTTCTTCTTCAAGGAATACAGGATTGGCAAAAAGGGAGTTGAGCCGTTCATTGTTTTGATTCAACAACAGCACCGTCTCAATGCGGGCATTCTCACGGATATAGGACAATCGCTCATTCGGATAATCCGGATCAAGCGGTACATAAGCAGCACCTGCTCGAAGTACCGACAGAAGAGCTATGACCAGCTCAGGAGATCTCTCCACGCTGACGCCGACTACATCTCCATGTCCGACGCTTCTTGTCCGCTGCAGATAGTGGGCAAGTTGTCTGGACTTCTCATGGATTTCCCGGAACGTAAGCAAAGTGTTACCAGACACAACCGCAATCTGATCTGGCGTCTTCAACGCTTGTTCGTCCAGCATCTCCACCAATGTCGAGGTGGCATATTCCCGAACCTCTCCTTGAAGAATCGATTGCAATGTAACTGTCAGATGATCAGGGATGATATTGGTCGATACGGGTTCAGCCAGATTCACATAGGCATTGTTGCAAATATGTGTGAAAATATCCGCCACGTAGCCAATCTCTGTCGGAGTGTACACTTCCTCGTTATAACGAAGAACGATATCTCTACGTTCAGGATATTGCTGGATGTTGAGTCCAAGGTGAACCGGTTCAATCTGTTCCGACTGATACACGACCCGGAACGTGTGATCACTTGATTCCACCACGGATGATGCATCCCGACTCTCGAATCCATAGGAGAACACAGACTGGCTTGAATCCGATCTGCCAAACATTTTGAAGTCAAAATAATCTGCATATTCCGCACTATCTTTTGCTTCACTCGTCGTTCTGTGTAAAAACTGAGCCAGCGTGTCGTCCTCTTTCAAGCCCGAGTACAGAGGTACGTATCGATTCAATGCACCGACAACCTTCTCCAAATCCTCATCTTGTCGGCCACGCGTATGTACGCCAACCGTTAGTTCCTTATCCTCGCCCAGCAGATGCAAAGTCAGATTCCAGCAGGCGAGCGCAACATTATCTATGGTACTTCCAGCCTTCTCCGCTACCTTCTCAAGTTCAGCCCATAATTCTGGTGACCCTTCCACAGGGAAGCGTGCCAGCGTAATACTTGGGGATTCGCTACCGGATGCCATGGACAATTGTTTGTCCACATGATCGAACCGTTTATTGTTCCAAAAACTTCTTTCCTCCGCGTGCTCATCATTGGTCAGCAGGTCATTCAACCACTCGGATACAGCATAATACGGGACCTCTTCTTCCAGAAGTTCCGGGTCCACCTCGGCCGTCATTAATTGTGACAAGTCCTCAAGAATAACGGCAGGTTCAATATCCGAGAACTGTGGATCAAAGGCGAGAATCAGTACTTTGGAACGTTCGGACAGATCCACGTTAATGGCTTCCAGCGAATAATCACCTGTCCATGTGCCCAACTCTTTTCGGATCAACCCTTGAATATCCTGTTCCTGAATGGATTCATCGGAATATGCAGTACGGAATCGGCTTCTGGTCTCCGAATCTACCTTCTGAAGATGCACCCCATAATTAGGATCAGCTTCTATGGAAGTGCGGAGTGTGCTGTATTTCTCGGCTATTCTCTTCACGGCTAATTCAATCTGACCATTCGAGCATTCACCTTCGATGTTAACAGCAATTACATTGGGGACCAGTGATGTTAATCCATTATTATTCAGTTCATGCAGTCGTTTCTGTTGTGGTGAAAGGGGATAACCCAGCATTACATTTTCCATGTTCAATCCTCCTGCATTTCTAATGTATTTTCAGTTCAAGTGTAATTTCCTTACGACGGAATTGAGGCTTAACGACTCACGGGTTCTCCCATGGCTACCAATACTTTTCGATCTCCCTGATATGGGTTACGAGCATGGGCAACCAGCATATTGTCCAGCATGAGAATATCTCCCTCTTGCCATGGAAAGGCGACCGTGGCATCGGCATAAGCCTGACGAATATGAGCAGCCACATCGGCATCAATTGAACTTCCGTCTCCGTAATACGTCTGGTATGGCAAGCCACCTTCTCCGAATTCTTCGAGCATCAAGTTGCGAACTTCCTCGTTCAGGCTGCTGCTGTGCCAGAAGGCAATATGATTGAACCACAGGCTCTCATTCGTATCCGGGTGGATCGTGATGGCCGGTCTCACCTGCTTCGTTGTGAGGGTTCCATCCTCATTCCAGTGGAAAGACATGTTGTTGTCCAGGCAATACTGCTCGACTTCTTCCTTGGACTCCGTGTGGAAAACATACTGCCAGGTCTGCCCGAAGCCGTTGCCGTAGTTTCGAACCAACATCCAACCTTTCTCTGCAAAAACGTCCCGAATGTCCGGATCAATGAGGTTATATACTTTCCGCACATCCACAATAGGCGTTTCTCCTCCTTCATCGGCGACGACGATACTGGAGAACCAGATTTTTTTGGGCCAGGTCATGACGTAGGACAATTCATTATGCGGTGCAATGGTCTCCTCGTTCGGGAATTCCGTTGACGTATACACCTTGCCTTGTACTTTAGTTCTCGGTGTCGCTCCTTCTTTATAACTGAGCGGCTCGGGGCAGCTTACATCGATAAACCCGTAAAAGCTCTCTGGTGTGGTGGTATCAAAACCTCTGAACAGAACGCCGCCATATTCCAAAATTTTCTCTTCCACCATATCCTTATTGTTGAGATACCATTGATTCAGATCCAACCCGGCCAGATTTGGTTTGATTACCAATGGCAGCTCTTGACCTTCCTCCAGAAACGATTGCTTCACGATTTCTTTCTGAATGACCATCTGCGCACCTTTATCAAATTTCTTCTTCATGGTTAATTCCTCCTAAGATTTGATTTTGTTGAATTTCTTTTTGCTCTTACTGCTATTCAGCAACTCCATCTTGTACTCGTGGGCCATCACCTCCCAATCATGGCGTACAGCTTGAAGACTCCGTGAGGAGTCAGCTGCAATCAGCTTCACTACAGCCATATAATCATGCAGGAATCTCTTCATGGTGGATTTGCCAAACAACTCTGTTTTGTATTCAACTACTGCATTCATGACATGGTCAGCCTCGATGAGATTCAACGTCAGATCCCACTTGCTCTTGCCACTGTGGCCCCACAAAATTTCATTCTGAGCAATATTCAGCCCTTCGATGTTGTACGTATTTTTGACATCAAGTACGAACCATGTCTGGAAGAACGGGGTCAGCCCGGAAGCACGATCCGGGTTCAGCAGTTCAATTAGTTTGCCGAAAGGCATCTCTTGGTGATCAAATGCTTCAAATACCGTATTTCTAACGGAAATAATCTGAGCGTCTATGGACTGCTCGGGGTCCATGACCGTCTTCAAAGCAAGACTGTTGGAGAAATATCCGATCAATCTCTGAACTTCGGCACGATTACGGTTTGCTACAGGTGTTCCCACGACGATCTCGGTTTCACCCGAGTAAAAGTACAGCAACATTTTGTAGGCGGTGAGCATGGTAATGTACAGACTGGCATTGTTTTTCATACCGGCCCTTTTGATCATGTCAATGGTTTGGATCGGAATTTCTGAGAGCAGAATATCTCCGGTATCCCCATTATTCAGCGAAGGCTCCCGGTCATACGGCAATACTTTCACTGATCGGTTAACGGTACTTCCCAACTGGTTGCGCCAATAATTAAGAACTGTCGGAAATTCGGCAGTCATCCATTTTCCTTTTTGCCAATGTGAATAGTCGGAATATTGAATACTCAAATCCTCTATTGCTGCATTTTCTCCCTTCAGATAAGCATTATAGTACGCTCCCAGTTCAGCCATCAGAATATCCTGAGACCAGCCATCGAAGATAATGTGATGAAAATTAAAATAGGCAAAATATTGATGTGCATGGATCTGATACAATCCAAAATAATACATCGGTCCGGTTTCCAGATTGAACTGGTGTCTGGATTCTTCTTCAATCACACGCTTCAGACTGGCTTGGGAATTATCCCTCAGCGTATGCTGAACCTCGATGTCAAAAGGCTCATAAGGCCTGATTCGCTGCACCGGTGTATTGTTCTCGATAACAAAATACGTTCTCAATACATCATGCCGCTGCACAATCTGATTCAATGCATAGATGTAAGCCTCTTCCGAGAATGCGCCTTCAAAAAGGACATGTCCGGGAATGTTATATTTGGTGCTCTTCCCCTCGAACTGCTCAACCAGCCACAGGGATTCCTGGTTGAATGACATTACACCTTTGAGTGCCGGATCAACTCTGGGAATATCTGTAGACAGGAAGATTGGCTTGTCCATAATTCCGTTCAATACATCCAATTTGGATCTGTTCGTCGTGTTGTGTTCCATGCTCATCATGCCTTCCTTTCCTTCCATGATCTGATTCAGATACGAACTTAAGGATTGGATTGTAGGGAAATTAAACATATCGTTAATCGAAAAATCAAAACCTATCTCGGAAAGTCTGGTATAGATCTGAATCAACTTAAGGGAATCACCACCCCGTTCGTAGAAGTGGTCCGTCACACCCACCTCTTCCAGACCAAGAATCTCAGACCAGATGGTAGATATCGTCTGTTCCATGACAGTACTCGGTGCCACATACACATTTTCTTCATCCGATTGTGGCTTCTCTATCGATAACGCCAAGTAATCAATCTTGCCGTTAATGGTAAGTGGAATCGAAGACACCTTGATTAGATGTGTGGGAACCATATACTCCGGCAACAGAGATACCAGATTATCCCGTATCATCCTCCGGGTCACATGTGCATCGCTGACGTAATGAGCACATAACTGACGGGATTGCTGATCCGTCTTGACGCTTACAGCTGCATCCCGGATTCCCTGGATCTTCAAGAAAGCTGCCTTGACCTCACCCAGTTCAATTCGATACCCGCGAATCTTCACTTGGTCATCCATTCTTCCGAGGTATTCCATCTGACCATCTTCCCTTAACCTGCATAGATCACCTGTCCGATACAATCGCTCGCCTGGATGATCCGGGTGTTCAACGTACTTTCTGCCCGTCAATTCGGGTTGGTTCAGATAGCCTCTGGTCACTCCGTCTCCCCCGACCAACAATTCACCCTGAACACCGACAGGAACGTATTGCAGTGATTGATCGAGCACATATATGGATGTGTTCTGAATGGGCTTGCCGATGGGCACATACTCCGTTTGGTCAACTTGAGGATCGTAGGCATAGATCATGCAGCCTACTACCGTCTCTGTCGGTCCATATTCATTAAAAATGGTAACCTCATGTTTGCTTTGCCGCGTAATATTTGCAGCCAGGGAAGCACTCAGATTATCGCCACCCACAATAAATGTTCGAACATTCGATCTGTCCATAATGTTCATGTCCTGAATCAATTGCAGATGCGCCGGAGTCAGCTTGACCAGATCCACTCGCGGATCCAGGACAACATCAGTAATCAACGCCTTGTTATGAGACGAGTTGTAGATGATCATCGTGTTACCCGTAATTAACGGCGTAAAGATGGAGGTAATGGTCAGATCAAACGCGATGGATGAATAGAGTGAAAAAGTCGTTTTCCTGTCAGTAACATACGTCTGACTTGCCCACCATATATAATTCGTCAATCCCTTATGTTCCACCAATACACCCTTTGGTGCTCCTGTAGAACCCGATGTGTAGATGACATAAGCCAGATCCTTCATATCTATGGTCAAGTTCAGATTATCGGTTGATAGATGCCCCTGACTATCTTCAAGCATGTGAATGACTTCCAGACTGTCCGGCAGAGTGATAGGCTCGTTAACCAGAACAAACCTTACCTGAGAATCTTTCAAAATATGTTGAATTCGTTCATCGGGATACTCGGGATCAATCGGAATATAAGCACATCCGGCTTTCATAACAGCCAAAATCGCAATAACCATTTCCATACTGTGTGTTGCAATAATGCCTACCAGTTCTCGCTGCTTGATTCCTCTGCTGATCAATACTGTAGCCAAGCCGTTAGCTCTGGCATTCAATTGTTTATAGTTCATCTCCTGATCACCCAGGATAAGTGCAGTATGTTGAGGGGTAGCCACTGCCTGTTCTTCAAACAACTGGATGACCGTTTTGTCGCTCGGATACACCGCCTCGGTATCATTAAACTCGATTAACATTGATTGTTTATCGGCTTCGCTTACAATACTGATCTGTTCAATGCTTTGTCCGGAATGCTCCAGAATAGCTTCCGTAACCATAAGAAACTGATCGAGCAGATTGTCCATGAACGTTTCACTGAACAACTGGATCCGATAATCCATCTGAAATATGATACGATCCTCATTGATTTTCTCAATAATGTTGATAAGCAGATCATTCGTCTCGTGTCCGTTAAACTTGTTATCCATGTAGACATTATGTCCCTGCATCTTGTCAAAACGTTCTGGACGATAGACCAATGAAATGCCGAACAGTCTGTTCAGTTCCGGTAACGAGAGCGACTCTCTCAGATCACGGATGAGCTGATTATAGGGATATTTCTGATGTCGCAACATTTCTTTCTGTTCATTGGAAATGCGTTGCAGCAAGGTTAACACGGATTCAGAGGGTTCTACCCCGATCCTGACAGGTACGGTCGTGACAAACATGCCAATCATGTCTTTATCTGTTTTGCTAGTGCGGTTCGCGTAGTTGGTTCCAACAACCAAGTCGGTTTGGTGAGTGAGTTTATTCAGCAGAATAGCTAGGGTTGAGAGAAAAAAGGTAAATACGCTGATATTCTTCTGACGACAGAACTCTTTCAAACGTACATACATGGAGTGATCCATTTTCATCGTTTTTCTTCTGGCTGCGGTGTGAGTTAGAAGGGGATTGTGTGCTTTCAGTTCCATAAATTCGGGAATCGTATGAAACTTCTCTCTCCAAAAGGCCTGATCTTTCGCATAGCGTTTGGAAGCGAGATATTGTTGTTCACTATCTATATAGTATTCATAATCGTGAATCGTAGATTCCATCCTGCTTGCATTACCATCTTTTAGTTCGGCATGGTAGGTTTCCGTAATCTCATTCGTCAACTGAAATAACCCCAGGCCATCACAGATGATATGGTGAACCTGAATGATGTATCCGTATTGTCCATGACCCTCATACGTATAAAACTGACATAGATTTTCACTGTGTACATGAATCGGATGGTTACCCACATACTCAGTCCATGTTACACCAGTCAAAGCCGGGTCTTCTTGAATGTGCTTGAGTGATCTGTACTCATAAGGTTGGATGTATTGTTTGTTCTCACCTTGATCCAGTATAATTCGGGTTCGAAGCAGTTCGTTATTCTTCAAAACCCTGTTAATCGACCGCTCTAACAAGGTGAAATCGATCGGTTCCGGTATGCTCATTTTGGATGTAATCATCCATACATCTGAATTCGGATATATCATTTCCATATACCATATTCTTCGTTGATGCTCTGTTAAAGGATGCAGATCGACACATACATTTCCCATCTAATTCTCCTTTATATATAATTTATCCTAAAATAAGTTAATTACAACTTATCATTCCACCCAAATTTTATCAATAACTATTTTATTTGTTTTTTTAACAATTTTATATATATTACGACATTAAAATACCATTTTTCATATGGAAAGAATGAAAGTCCCAACCATCTCTTCTACAAGATATCCACTTCCGTTTCATTATTCGGTAAAGTTCGAACAAAATGAAAAGCCCCGTGATAGATACAGAGCATCAGCATCTGACCGCGGGACCCGATTAACGTAATTTATTGCGAACTTCAGTGCTTATGGATCATGACTAGCTTGGCGGAATTGGAACAAATCTCAGCTATTGAATACCTTTCCGAATTGCTCTGCTTGTTCCGTCATCTTCTTACTCAATCTTACTCTTAATCCACTCATCCATTCTGGCTCATGTAACCACTGTTCTGAAGCAGACCGAAGAATACGCACATATCCATATAGATTGGCAAAACGGCGACATGCAGGGAACATACTCTCCAGATCATAACGTTCTCCCGCCTTGGACCAATAACCGTTCAGGAACAATTGCTTCTTCTGCTCCCATTGCTCAGGCTGGATTTCCTCACGCAGACTATCCAGACTCTGTTCCACATCCATCGCGTACCAATGATACATCGAGTCATCAAAATCAATGGCATAACAAGACTGGCTATCTTCCTCATAGAAGACATTGTCCAGTTCAAAATCGTAGTGGATGAGACCGAAATTTTGTTGATTCATCGGCCAAGTCGCAAAATACGTTTGGAGAAATTTCACCTCGTTTAGAGCAGCCGTCTCTGTTGGAAATTCCTTCAGGATCTCCTGCATCCAATTCAGAACATCCGTATAGGTCCAGCGTTTCTCCCCCTGCTCAGGCGTGAAAGTACGCGATAGATGATGCAGCTCACCCAATGCCTGACCATAGCTGTGCAGGATGACGTCATTCAAATCAATGTTTCCTAACTGCGATCCGGGTACTCGCTTGAATACAGAAGCATAGTATGTTCCCCATGGGGTGTGAGTCTCTACGAGTTCTGTCCCTGAATGAGAAGGTACCGCCTCCATGGCTCCATAATGATTCGTTCGAAGATAACGTAGGAACGCCAGTTCAGCACTAAGATTGACCTGATTTTTCTCCTCTACCGGGGCAAAACGAATCAAGCGAACCTCCCCCTGATCCCTGAACGGATACACGGCATTGGAAGATATGCGATAATACTGAAACATATCCAGCGATTCGGGATCATAGTTCCAATTCTTTAGGATCATCTCGGCAAGATCATGATGTTGAAATAAATATTTTAACTTTAACATGGGCATTTCTCCTTTTTGATTGTTTCATGTGGATTGCTTGTAGCCATCGAATACCTATTTTTGCGCGCAAAAAGCCGCAGGCTATGCCTGCGGCTTTTAAAAATTCTGAATGTATGAGAAATTTGCACAAGAAAATAAACCTCGCATACGCCAGAAAAATTGAGCAGTTATATCCCTATATGTCGGAAGATCTCAGATCGGTCTGGGAAACGAAATGTGTTCCAACCTGCATCTGATGACCTACCGGAATTATTCAGTTTATGCTTACCTTCGTTGTAGTAATAGAGCATACCATCTTAGACCGTCGTTTCATGACGCTCACTCCCTTCGAAAGACCAATTGTTTCCATAATAACCTACAACCTTAATGTAAGCAATTACAAAATGAAAATATCCCCATCCTCTTTTACCGGACAACCATCACCCGTTCAACCGTCTCGGTGTTGTCCTTATACCACACCATCACGATGTTTTCTTGTTGAAGATCAGACACTTGAATGGACGAATTCGCACTTGGGTTGGAACTGCCAGAGCGCGGCGTTCCTACTCCTTCAGTGATAGTGACATCATCACTGATATTCAAATTCATTTCCATTCCAGTATCCTTCCATTCCATGCTTGGAGATGAGGTGTCCTGCACCTCAAGTAACGCCAGCGTAACTGTGTTTCCATTCACGGAGATGACTCTGCCTGTCATGTCGGCATTCATCATCCCCTGCGTCATGTCCGGACTGCCTGTACGGTCATTCATACCCGTGCCGCCCCTTCCACCTCTAGGTGTTCCTCCGTTCATGCCCATGCCACCGCCATTCGGCATGCCACCACCGTTCATGCCTTGTGCAGAACCGGTGTTGGTAATATTTTGGGCGGTTATCACATCGCAAGCCGTCAACATAACCGAACATCCCAGCAGCACGAGCAGCGTAACCGATGTGAAATATTTATTTATTCGCATATGATCACCTTTCTCTCAGGGAATATCTCTCCAAGGTACGTTTACGATGGAATATAAGATCATACGTATCTTTGAATCCCATATAGGACAGCACAACCAACAGTGGATATACAGGGTAGATGTATCTGGACTTAATTTCCCACAGAATATAAAATCCGATGAATCCAAGAATGACCAGGATCAATGAGACTTCATCATACCGTTTACGACGAATTCCACCGACCAACCGGATGAAAATAAAACAGTACATCAGGAAATTCATTACATATACAATCCAGAGCAAACCTGTCCGATAAGCCGAATCCCCCTGCAACAGTTCTGTTATGGCATTGGTATAACTGTAGAAGCCTGCGATTCCGCCTCCCCTTCCTCGTCCGGCACTCAAGGAACTCTCATTGCCGATCCCGTATCGGTCCATCTGGTACGTCCCTTCGGTCCAGGTCCATATGATCTTTTTGTAATACATCTGCACCAAGTCACTTGCACTTGCTTCGGACAGTTTATTGCTAATCTCTTGTTTGAACAAATCTGCACTTTCAGCCTTATTGTAGTCGGCCTGCCTCTGATAGATCTGATAACTCTCCATATTGTCCCAGAAGCCAAAGCGCTCCACATTAATCCCCATGTTCAGCCACATATAGACCGGAGCGGCATTTTCTCCAACAGGCTCGCTTACGGCACCGGAGGATTGAAGAACCGCATTCTGTGTCAAGGTCGGTACATTAAACAACATCCCCAGTATACCGATGGAAATGATGACTTTCTTCATTCCGATGCTCCGCATATTCAGCAGGATAGTTATGATGGCAGCGATCAGCACGATCACGCCGATGCTTCGGAAGTAGTTGCCCATCGCGAGAAAAACGGCGGCAATGACGATTGTTTTCCAAGACTTTTCACGTACAAAACGAATGAAGAAGTATAAGCACGATGTCAGAAATGCTGTAGCAATCACATCGTTATAGATCAGGTTGTTCAGGAACAGGGATGGCAGGTACGTCGCTGCAAAGATCAACACACCGTAATCACGTTCGGTGGATCTGTCGTTAACTTGTTTGTAAATAAGATAAATCATGAACGTCGTTAATGTTGAGAACAAAATATTAAATAGTTTGATGACCAGATAGTTGTCCGGGAACAGGTATAGCAAGGTCTTCAGGTACAGCACGATCGAGTAGTTAAACGGGAACATGTGCAGATAACCACCCGTTTCAAACGACGAGTAGTCTTGGTCGTACAGCATATTCATGGCGAGTGAGAGAACGGTCTGTGAATCATCGGTGGGCACTCTCGGAAATACGAAAATGATGATGATCTGAATGGCCAGAGAACTGAGCAGCACCATCGGGATGACAACCTTCGGGCTGTATTTGTTCAGCTTCAGACACAGAGCGTATAACCCGACACCTGAACCAAGGAGCAAAAGAATGACCGGGAGAAAAACACTCCACTGCTGCATGCCCAAAATGGGATTGTCCCCATACAAGGCGTAGTTGTACTGTGCACGAACCAACAAGGTCGAAGCAATGAATACCGCAACAAACACGAGCAAAATGAGATAAAACGACTTATGCAGCATCTTAAACATGCCAAAACTCCTTTTCGAATACAGGATTCCGTGAGTATTATAATGGCTCTGGCTGAAAAATCGCTGAATTCGAACAAACAATTTCATTCATAAAACTAACGAATTATCCCTCTAATGTCGATAATATACATCGGATACATAATATTATCATTTTATACTAGAAGGAGATTAGAACATGTTTATTCAAAAAAGGTACATCCGCTCGTTACTCTCTCTTCCTCTGGCAGGCCTGTTATTCATGCTGCTGGGGACTCAGCAGATCACTGCAGCCTCTGTCGACAGTCTTCTGCCTGAGCGAAGTGAGCAAGAAATCAGTCAGAAATGGACGCAATGGATGAGTGGCAAGGATCAAACTGCCACATTCACTCAGAATCCTTCGACCAAGGCACCTTACGTCGCTGGTGTAGTAAGTGATTCCACATTAGAGCAGGCTCTAGGTGCAGCCAACTTCTATCGCTATCTCTCCGGTCTGGATGGAGATCTCGTTCTGGACGCTGCACTCAATCGTCAAGCCCAACATGGAGCGGTCGTTGTGTCTACCGGAGAATTGACTCACTTCCCGGCTCGTCCGGCAGATATGGCGAAAGACTTTTTTGATCTGGGAGCCAAGTCGACTTCCAGCTCCAACCTGTACGCTTCCTATGGTGCTCAAGGAAACCTTGCAGTCAAAAGCGTTGAAGCTTATATGGATGATTCGGATGCCAGCAACATTGCTGCACTCGGCCATCGCCGCTGGATTTTGAGTCCGCAGCTGAAGAAAGTCGGTTTCGGGATTGCATCCCGGGACAACAAAAACTATGCAAGCCATTTCAGCACCATGCAAGTGATGGATACGAGCCGTTCAGGAAAACTTAATTACAATTACAACTTGTATCCTAACAAAGGGGCATTCCCGATTGAGGCATTCAATGTGTCACAAGCTTGGTCTGCACAGCTGAATCCGGACGTCTTCGCGAAGCCCTCCAATTCGGAGGTACAGGTGGAGATCGTGCGTTCATCGGATCAGAAGACTTGGGTATTAGGAGCGAAAACTCCGGTTAGCAGTGATCCTGCAAAGGCATTTTTCAATGTAAATACCGATGGTTATGGATATAACTATGCTGTCATTTTCCGCCCGGATAACTTGAAATCCCTGAAGGCAGGCGATACGTTCAACGTTCGCATTACCGGTTTGAAAAAGAAAGACGGGTCCAAAGCAGAAATTTCATATCAGACACGTTTCTTCTCGGTTAGCAATCCTTCACAAGAACCTGTAACCGATCCACAGAATCCTGGGACAGAACCACAAGACCCTGGAACAGAGCCGCAAGAACCGGATACCGGGAACGAGGATTACTTGGATAATCATCTGATGCAGTTCGAATATACGGCGGATCGTACGCTGAAAGTACGGGGAACACTCACTGCTTATGCAGGCAAGACATTCTCATTCCAGATCCACGGTCCTTCACCTGACGAAAAACATATTCGCACTGAAACGGTGAAGCTGGACGCTAACGGTCGGTTCAGTCTGACTGTCCCTAATCTGGGCGTGTCCGACCTGACCATCTACTTGCAAGTGGACCCAAGCTTTATGTATTTGATTCCTACAGCAAGTCATTCAGACGTTACGTATTACTTTGAATAGACGCGAAGCAAGAGACTAGGAAGAAACTAAAGTAAAATGAAGTACGACCAGAGTAGAACCTAGAATCTAAAAACAAAAACAGTCGGAATGCATAAGCATCCGACTGTTTTTTGGTATGATATGAGCTTTGGTTATAATACGAGTTTTGCTACTTCGGTGCTCCCTTTTTGCGTTTCTTTTCCAGCGCGATCTCCACATTTTCTTTCACACGATACTCCACGATCCGGCGGATGAGATCCTCGGGCAATGGCTGATCCAGCGGAAACTGGACTGACCCCTTTCCCCCTTTATACTTGGAGAGTTCCTCCTGGAAAGCTTGAATTCCTCTGGGAGCAGGGTAAAACCCAATATGATGCTGGTATGCGGCAAAATGAACCAGATTCCCATGCTGTGCATACGTCGGCATCTTGTAACTGATCTTCTCTTCGGCGTTCGGAGCCGCTTCACGAATAATCTGTCTTATTGCCTGTAATCTCACCTGTACATCGGGTGCAAACTCCGAGATATATTCATCTACCAGCACCGAATAATGGTTACTCTCAGCCATCTGGGACTCCTTCCACCACGGATACATCAATGGATTCGTGGTACGGTCATATTTGCTTATATTGTACTTCAAATGGACAAGCGGAACAGCTATTTTCCTGCAACTTGCAATGTTATATTTGATTTTTAAGTGAACTAAGCCTTATAATACGTTTAAACAATTAAACATTATAACGGAGTGAGCCATGAACGAGTCGATGGGTAACCAAAAAGTTATTGATATTTTCGAGAATCTAAGTCCTTATCTTCAAGGTTTGGGAGACCCCGTTCGCCAGCGAATCATATCGCTGCTCATTGATCAAGAGAGCATGAACGTATCGCAGATTGCAGAGCATGTCCCCATGTCACGCCCTACGGTCTCTCATCACTTGAAAATATTACGTCAATCCGGGCTGTTATCGGTTCAGAAAAAAGGTACAGAGATGTATTACAAGCTGGAGTTCAACGATGCGATCGAATTACTGAAACAGCTCGTTCATCTCGTAGAAGTGGAATGTCAGAGCTAGCGCATACCGCGCTGGTGAACCGCATTCCTTTTCTTCACTCTATTATGTTCAATAGTTTAAACATATAAGTACATAAACATATTAACGGAGGTTTATCGAATGAATAGAAAAAGAGTTCTTATCGCTGGAGGTTATGGTGCTGTAGGTGCACAGCTTGCCCGCATTTTGCATGACAGGCATCCTGATCTGGAATTGGTACTGGGAGGTCGTTCTGCCGGTAAAGCAGCCCCTTTTCCATCCAATCGTGTCCACACGGTTGTTGTTGATACCAATGCAGACGATCCACTGATTCACGCAGGAGAACATATATCATTAATCATTAATGCAGTGAACGATCTGGATGATCGGTTACTGGTGTCGGCCGTACGGAGAAAAATTCCCCTCATCGATATAACACGCTGGACTGAGGTGTTCAATCAAGCGATCCGGACAATAGAGCAGGAAGAGCTTCATGCTCCGGTAGTGCTGTCCTCTGGATGGATGGCAGGAACGGCGTCACTCTTTGCCATGATACTTTCTAACTCTCTGCAACATGTCGAAGTAAACATTCATGCCCTATGGTCGCTGCGGGATAAGGCCGGCCCTGATTCGGCAGCCTTCATGGACCGGATGAGTATTCCTTTTCAGATAACCGAATCCAATACACATCGACTCGTCTATCCCATGACAGATCCGATCAAAGTTCATTTCCCGAACGGGTATACGACCCCATGTTACAGATTGGATACACCCGATCACGTCACATTACCTCATACCAGTCATATTGATTCAACCAGCTTCCGCATTGCATTCGATAGTAAAGTATCTACCTATGCACTCACGGGACTGGTTAAAACTGGAGTATGGAAGATGATCAGCGGTGAACGTTTCAAGCCATTCCGGCGAAAGTTGCTCTATAATCCAGGAACTGGGAGTGCACATCATCTCGTCATTCAACTGAAAGGACTGGATGCGAAAGGGAACCAGGTTGAACGAACGATGACGGTCTCTGACCCACTCGGTCAGACCCACATGACTGCACTCGGCGCTGCGGTGCAAGCCGAGAAGATACTGCTGATGCCTGCGGATGAGCCTATGGTTCCAGACATCTATTATCCTGAGCATCTGTTTGATAAACAAATGGATATGGATACGGTTACTCATTTTTTCAAACAATACGGCGTTCAAGTATCTTATTCCTAATATTCAGACACAACAAAATTCCGCGAAGCCGATCACTGCAACAGTGAGACTTCGCGGAATTTACAAATGATATCAGAGAGATATGGCGTATCCAAGTGAAGGCTTAAGCTTAGAATTATAGCGTCATGGCTCGACCATTGCGCATCAGATAATCTTCTTTCGCTTTGTAATCCGGCATGATGCTGCCGATCCGTCGCCAGAAGGAGCGATCATGATTCATGTGGTGAATATGGCAAAGTTCATGAATGATGACATAATCCATCACTTCCAGTGGCGCCATCGCCAGGCGATAATTGAACGTAAGCTTTTTGTCCCAGCTACAACTGCCCCACTTAGTGGGAGAATCTACGATCTCTACTGACTTCGGCTTCACCTTCAACTCTTGCTGATAGCGTCCGATGCGCTCCCCAATCATACGTTTACACTCGGCAAAATAAAACTTCTTCAGATTCGCTCGCAGCTCTTCTTCTGTCAGACCCTCTACAGGGATTAAGTCATGCAGTGCATGCTCCTTGCCAAAAAGCAAAAACTTCCCCTTACCCTCATCTTCGTATTCCTTGGCTTGAGGACCGTCAAGAGCCCGCTGCATCAGAGCGGATTTCTTCAAAATCACATCCCCATGCTGCTCTACAAGTTGCCGGATCATGTCTTCACTGGTACCATTGGGTGCTTTGATCGTTACCATATAAGGCAAGTCCATCGTGATAGAAATTTTCTTACGTTTGCCGTACTCGATATGACAGTTAATGCTGTGATTATTTAATTCTATAGTTAACATAATGCGCTCCGCTTCTGAAGTTATTCGTTCAACCAAATCAAATTGTATACCATCTCCAACCATAATGCATACTGTTCGACGATATTTATGTTTGCATTGTATTTTTATACATTATTATGTATTATTATTTAATTATGAAATCGGAGGTTGGTTATGACGCATACTATAGATTCAGAACACAAAACCATTGAAGAACTATCGCTTAACCACTGGCAACCCTTGTCCACCTTATTATATGACGGTTGGGTACTGCGTTTTGCCAAAGGATATACCAAACGTGCCAACTCCGTTCAACCTATCTACGACTCCACTCTGGATGTGCATAAAAAGATTGAGGAATGTGAGCGCATCTATGCTTCCAATCAGTTAAGTACCATATTTAAGATCACACCGTTTATTCAT
Source organism: Paenibacillus sp. LS1 (assembly GCF_026013365.1). Lineage (GTDB taxonomy): Bacteria > Bacillota > Bacilli > Paenibacillales > Paenibacillaceae > Paenibacillus. The sequence continues at coordinate 181,085 of NZ_JAPDOE010000011.1, read as the reverse complement.
CCGGATCATCTCGACCAACTTTTGCAAGACAAAGGGTATACTGTTGTGGATCTGACTCGTATCCAGATCAGGAGCCTGGAAGAGATCAAAGAGCCTGCACACCAGGCTGTACAGATCGACGAACAGTTGACCACAGCGTGGCTGGATCATTTTTGCAGGCTAAATCAGGTGAATGATCTGCAACGGGAAACGACAGAATTAATGTTGGACAATATCCGGACAAAGGTAGGTTTCATCTCGCTGTTGATTGACGGGCAAGTTGTCGCTTGTGGGTTTGGTGTCATCGAACGTGGCTACATTGGATTGTATGACATCATAACAGACGCTAACTTCCGGAATCGGGGACTTGCTGAACAGATGATCTTGCATCTCCTGCATTGGGCAAAAAAACAAGGTGCTACATCCAGTTACCTGCAAGTGGTTGCGAATAATGCACCTGCCTTGAAACTTTACGCCAAGCTGGGTTATTCGGAGATATATAGCTATTGGTACAGAGTCAAAGAATAGAGTGTTTGCTAATCAAGCTTAGCTTGTGGATTCTTTTATCATATTCAGTCTGACAAACAGATTAGTTCAAAACAACATCTTGAAAGCAAAACTGCCCTCCTCCTATGAAGGAAAGGCAGTTTTTAATTTTTCTTCGTGATTGTCCAAAACTCTTCACACCGTTTATCAGCTACTCCGTACTCTTTCTACAATGGCAGCTTCACCAGCACCTCATATTTCACGCCGGCTTGTATGTTCTTGATAATGTCGCCTTCAATCCGTTGGCCGTCAACATGCACCTCAATTGTCTGGACAGATGCATCCTTCTTCATGTTTACATGCAGCTCAGCGCCGCGGAACAACCGCGTAACGGATGCCTCGTTCCAATCTTCTGGTAACTGCGGACGCACTTGAAGTCCTTGTGCATGACCTTGCAGTCCAAACAATCCGTCGATCAGGCAGCGATACACCCAAGGCACCGTGCCGGTGTTGAACAGGTGACTGGAACGCCCGGCTGTACGTGGGAATTGATGATAAGCTCCGCGATAATAATTCGGGATAAATACGGGTAGCTGACCCCGCTGGAGAATATCCTCGGCATCGGGTCCCGGGATCATTTTACGCAGCAGACGATACGCCTTCTCCTTCTCGCCCACCAGGTACAATGCATAAATATAGAATGCCGCCGCATGATTGTACACGGCACCGTTCTCCGCACTTCCCGGATGTTTCTGCGTGACACGGCCTACATCCTCCCGCATGGCGGTGAAAGACGGCGCGAGTTTCTCGATACCATACGGCGTCTCCAATTGCTCCTCTACCGCACGGATTAACTTCTCCTGTTTCTCCTGATCCGCAGCACCGCTCATAAGTGCCCAGCTCTGAGGATTGATATAGATGCGTCCTTCCACGTCTTGGCTTACACCAAACACAACATTATCATCCGTAATTCCGCGCGCATACCAGTCCCCATCCCACAGATACTCATTTGCTACCGCATTGGTCTGATTGGCTTCCTGACGGAATTCCGCTGTAACCTCGGCATGCCCTGCCTCTTCACCAATATCTGCCCACACATTGAACGCATATGCCGACGCAATGGTCAGCCAGCCGGATACGCCTTTGCCTTTGTACCCCACCATGTTCATCGGATCACACCAGTCACCCTGATTGATATAGTTCAACCCACGCGCATCACGCTCATGGATCAACCAGCGCATTGCAAGATTCATATGCTCCAGTACGGAAACCTTTTGTTCACTGTCTGTAAAAGCAACCTGTTCCTCCAAAATGCTATAGTCATTCGTTTCATCCAAATAGGTCTTCAAACAGACCGGAAGCCAGATACAGTGGTCGGTATGAGGAACCTGGTTAATATATTTCAGTTCTGCGTCCGGGTGCAAAATAATGCCGTCTGGCATCGCACCGCTTATATGCTGTTGAGACAAGGCCGTCAAGAACGCAGCCCGCCCAATCTGCGGCTGAATGTAACTCATTCCCATGTTGTCTTGCAAATAATTCCGCGTCTGCGGATCGGTTGTCAGACGATTCGTTTTGCCATGATAGTACATCTGGCGAGGTAACCAGTGATTCACGACATTATCTAGCCAGCTGTCCGGTGTCTCAATCTGGATGTTCCCTTGCCCTTCCGCAATATAACCAGCATACTCCTGCTCGGCTGCGGTGAACCCATCCTGTCCTTCCTCATTCTGCTTCACAAAATAATGCTGACGAATGCCCTCAATCTCAGTCTCATCATGAGCCGGGCCAAAGATGAATCGATACGCCTGCTCCGCTCCTGCTTCCAATTCGACTCTGTATTGCAATACAGCCACCGGTGTCTCATAGCGTGCATCTCCACCAGCAAGTGTCTCCGACTGAAGGGCAGAAGGATTATGAAGTCCGCCTTCGCCTTCAAAGTTCTCATGATTTACTTCCCAGCCGGTCGGTTGGTGATCTGCAAGCAGATAGGTTTTGTCGCTGTAGTTTTTGATTTTGCTATAATCCTGATATTTCTGATACGGCGTAACCGCCGAGCAGACAATGCCCTGCAAATCTTCCACATATGAACCGGACTGGTTCATCCATGACATATAGCCGACCGTATAATACGGGTAAATACTCAGCTTGCGTTTTCTCGAAGACAGATTGCTTACCTTCACACGCCACAGCTCCATGACATTTTCCTTCGGCAAACGCAGGGACATCTCGATGCAAATATCGTTCTGAATCACTTTCCAGTGAATATCATGCTTACCGACAGCGAACGTATAGCTATCTGCTTGCTTGCGAACCGGTTCATACGGGGCTGAGAAGATTTCGCCGCTTACTTCATCTTTAATGTAAATAAACCGTCCCGGATGGTGGGCATAGTATGGCTGCTCCGGCTGCATAAACGTCTTGGCTTCCAGGTTGGGCGCATACGAGTATTTGGCAGGTTCGGGCTGCATAAATTGGGCCACCGCGTATCCCCGGCAATTCACATGAATCATCATCTTTTCATTCCAAAGGAATCCGGATGCCTTCGGTAAGCTTGTCGGGCTTGTCAGTTCAACATATTGATTATCTTCCGTTGCTTTAATCATCACTGAACCTCACTTTCAGATGTTGGAGTCAAAAGACAGAAAACGTTTTAGGTAACTTGTATACAACTTTGTTCATTATAACACGGGAACGCTTACAAAGAATTGAAAACTAAAAAAAGAGCTGAGAAACTCAGCTCCGATTACGTTCCAATTGTTTTTCGATGCCCGACCTGTCGATCTGTATCCAATACGCTGCAATTCGTTCGTTTTCCACTCGGTATACCGCACTGGCAATTTCAATCACTGGCAGGTTGGTTGGGCTGTATCCGTCCACTTCGCCAACATGGGTACCAGTTTGTCTCCAGCGCACATAGACTTTGTCGCCTTGCGTCAGCAACTCCTGAATTTCGAGTGAAAACTCCCCGTATGCTTCGATCATCTCTCGCACATGATCCGCATAATCGGAAGGGGTTCGGGTCACCGTGACCTCTTCTTCAGATATCACTTGATGGGCCAGTACTTGTTCCGCCATCACGCTGCTTGCATAATCAGGATTTCGGCCTGATCGGACCTCTTCAAAAAAGGTTCTGACAATCTGTTCTGCTGTCATCTGAGCCCCTCCAGTCTATTCAAATGTTCCGCTTATATATATAAATATGTAGTAACACTTGTATTTTAACATGGAACACACGCTACGAAACTAAAACTGTTCTATTGTTCTACAGGACTTAAAACCTACCCTCTCACCTTGACAATGCGTCAATATGACCATAAACTAGCAAAGGATATTAGGAAATTAATAGGAGGTTTGTCCGTTTAGAGGTTCGAGTATGGGTTTTAACCATATTTGATAATCTTTCGGTGTGTAGAATGTAGCCATTAGAGCAACTCAGAAAAACAAGAAAGCGGTGTATCATGAAACGTCTATTTTTCATTATGTTTGCGCTCACCCTGTTACTAGCTGGATGCCAGAGTACTGAGCAGGAAAGCAGTCCGTCCGAGAATAATCCAACAGAAGTAGTAGAAGGTTCTACCATTTTAAGTTTGAAGCAGAAATACGGCTCTGAATCGGAACAAGCGATCATGCCGATGTACAACGTAGCTCAGGATGAAGAATTTACGTTCAAGTTTAAAGCAGATTTACGCAAAAGTAACCTGTCAGCTAGTGACATTATTAGTGTACATACCGATATTAAAGCACTCAAAGCAAGCGATGTATATGCCATTCCAGAGACAAACGACAATAGTGTTTCCATTAAACCTCTTGGGTGGGGTGTTTTAAGTTCAGACTCCATGATGAACAAGGATCAAAGTTCTTGGGGCGGTGCCCCCATTTATTACATTCGTCTGAATTATGATCCAGATGCTGAGAAGCTAACACTACTCGATCAGCCCATCATTATTCCGTTTACAGTGAAATCGGAGTTACCCGTACCTAACCTAAGATACGAAATTGACAAAGATAGAAGGTTCAAGTTGGTCTGGGACAAGGTTGAAGGCGCCACCGAATATAAAATTTATAAACGTTCTGACCTAACCAACTTCGATACAAATGTGCCTCTAACTGGCGCAGAGGACGCGTTCAGTAATAGTCTGCCTTTAGATATTGCGGTAACAACAGAGACGTCTTTCAATGATTTTTTGAGAGACGGAAAAGGCGGGCTAGGCACTTATAATGAAATGATAACTACCACTCAGAACCATGGTATACGAGGAGAATATTACGTCACTGCAATCGGTGGAGGCAAAGAATCCAATTTTAGCAGAGGTGTGCCTACAGCTCCGCTCGCTTCCCAGTTACCAACAGCTTTGAAAGAACAATTGTATAGGGAGAAATTAAAGAATATAGATGTACTTCCTCAGAAAACAACAGTTGAGTACAATGACGGTTCATTATCCCGTGAAACCATTGTCTATGATACCAAAAGCGTAGAGATTTCAGAGTTCAATGAAACGAATATTCCTTTTCACGTTAAAGGAACCGCTCTGAAAAGTTACGTACGCGTAGAAAATGTGACTCAAGCAGATTTGGACAAACTATCTCAGCAAACCGTAGCCGATTCCAGCAACGGACTGGTGGAACCGAAGAATGATACACCTTACGTCCCTGCACCTGATGTGCCAACGATCATCAACAATCATGATGCACCTGAGTCTGCAACGGAAACAGAAGAAGTACCGGCTTCGGAAACTCCAACTACAGAGTCCACAACCGATACTGAGACTTCAGAGACTGCAGCTGATCCTGTATCCACCGAAGTTTCTAATGATACTTCCGGGAATGCTTCTGAAGAAGCTTCCAATGAAGCCCCTGCTCCAGCTCCTGAAGCTGAAGAAGACAATCTGGTAGATGAACAGAAGTCCAATACACAGCAAAATGTAGAACAAGGTAATCAGGAAACTGTGCCTCAGCCTGCTACAGGCGATGCAATGATTAATGCAGATTCCGCATTGGAAGAAGTTTTAGCCAAAAACATGATTGCGGCACAAGATAAAATTTCGTTAAAAGCTTTCCCCGAAGCTCAAAATTTCACGACACTCTCAGATGTTGTCCTGAAAGTGATGTACCAGAATCCATTGATTCTTGGTGTGGAAGGTTTCGAATACAACTATGGTACACTTACCCTTTCCATCTATTACAATGAATCGGCTGGTGGTATCCAGAAGAAGCAAGATGAGATTATTGCCAAAGCAAACGAAGTTGTAGCTTCCATTATCAAGGATGGCATGAACGAAGACGAGAAACGAAAAGCCATCTACGATTATCTGAACGATAACGCGAAGTATGACGATGCAGCGCTGGAGAATGCGGAGCAGAACAACTTCAAAAATGTCGATCCGCAGTTCAATGACTCGTTTACCACATACGGTATTCTGGTCAAAGGAGTTGGGGTATGTGCCAGCTATGCTTCCGTTTACAAATTGCTCTCCGATCTCTTGGGATTGGAAAGCATCGTTGTAACGGGCGCTTCCAGCGGCGTTCCACATGCATGGAACAAGGTCAAAATCGGGAACGAATGGTTCCATGTCGATGCCACCAACAACCTGACGAACTCCGGCATCCCATACTTCCTGTATAATGCCAACGATGAGACTGCTGCAAGTCAGAAAACGATAGCGGATCAAGATTACTGGCTTGATTCCGAGCTCGCGATGTTCAATGGCGAGAGCGATGCCAATGATTATTATGTGCAAAATAACCTCGAAGTCGCATCCATTAATGAGTACAAAACCAAGGCTGAGAGTGAACTCAAAAAAGGAGAGAGCCGGGTCATTCTCCGTTTTGCCTCACCTGTTGACTCTGATGAGCTGATGACAGCTGCTGGCGAAGCCCTCGCTGCGGTGGATGAAGCTCTTCTGAATACAGCACAATTAGCCACGCTCGGCAGTTATGCCATCTTGGACCCGAAACCAGAACAGAAGTAAATTTATAATTCTGAACAAATAACATAACAACAAAGAACTCCATTCACCTTCATCGGGAATGGAGTTCTTTGCTTAACTGGCCTATGATCGCTGACCTATGGTCGGTCTATAGACCTTTTTATCCAACGTTTACGGACTAACCGTACCGCCATTCGCATTCAGTGTCTCGCCGCTCACATAGCTGGATTCCTGGCTTGCCAAGAACACAAATGCCGGAGCCATCTCGGCAGGCTGTCCTGCCCGACCCAGCGGTGTGTTGGAGCCAAAATCAGCGAGCTTCTCGATTGGCTGTCCACCCACGACCTGAAGCGGAGTCCATACCGGGCCCGGTGCAACAACGTTGACACGAATCCCTTTGCTACCCACCTGTTGGGCCAGCGCTTTGCTGAACGTGTTAATCGATGCCTTAGTTGTCGCGTAATCCAGCAGGATTGGCGAAGGTTTGTACGCCTGAATCGATGATGTGTTGATAATGGAGCTGCCCGGCTTCATGTGTTTTACCGCTGCTTTGCAGAGCCAGAACATGGAATAGACATTCGTTTTGAACGTCGCATCGAATTGCTCGGTGGTCAGATCTGCAATCTGCTCCACAAACTGCTGCTTACCTGCCACGTTAGCGAGGATATCAATCCCGCCAAGCTCTTTTACCGCAGATTCAATGAGTTCCTCGCAGTATTTCTCATCCTTCAGGTCACCTGGCTTCGTAATCGCTTTGCGCCCAGCTTCCTCAATCAGCTTCACGACTTCCTGTGCATCTGCTTCCTCTTCCGGCAAATAAGCCAGAACGACATCTGCACCTTCACGGGCAAACGCAATCGCTGCCGCCCGGCCAATTCCACTGTCAGCTCCGGTCACAACCGCTTTGCGTCCCGTTAAACGTCCGCTGCCTTTATAACTTTTCTCACCCGCATCGGGAACAGGAGTCATCTCACGCTGAAGCCCCGGCTCATCCTGTTGCTGTTTCCACTCCGGTGTAGCCTTCGGATATTGTGTCGTTGGATCTTGCATGGTGTGCTGGTCTTGATTAGCCATGTTCAATTCCTCCTCGGTTATTTACAGTGATCACTACGATCACAGAAGTTGTTTTCATAAATGTTGCACTCTTTCCTTTGTAACCGAGATGGGTGAAATTTAAACTAAGCCCGCCCGAATTCCCTGATGACTGTCTAACATTGAATCTCCCCTAACAGGAGATTGTATAATAGAACATGAGGTGATCTCGTTGAATGCAAACAAAGAACCCTATTCCATCGGTGAAGCGGCCAAACTGATCGGCTCCACGGTGAAAACGATCCGTTATTACGATGAGATTGAACTGTTACAACCCTCCAGTCATACGGAAGGCGGGCACCGACTCTATACAATGCAAGACCTGTGGCAACTCGAACTCATTACAACGCTTCGTTATCTGAATTTCAGCATACCGGATATTCGAAAGCTCATGTCGGGTGAACTGGCGGTAGCACAGGCGTTAGATCTGCAGATTGAAGCCTTGGAAACCCAGATCGGCACGATGAATTCCATGCTCTCCATTTTGCAGCAAGCGAAGCAGCATGAAGAAGACACTTCACTGCATTCGGAACAGTCTCTTACCTACATCTCCAGTCTGGTTGAATCCCTAACCGCCCATGCGAGCAGTCGGAAACAATTCGTTGCTGCAAAGGTGGATGAATCTCATCTACTGGACAGCATTCCGCAGGATTGGAGAGTTTCGTTTCTACACTTTTTCGATAAATACATGATGAAAGATACGAAACTGACGGCTCAGCAAACACTGGCCTGGAAGGAAATTCAGGAGCTGATCAATGATCCGGCCTATTGGGCTGATCTGGCTAGGTTGGAGGTTCCCTTCTTCATTATGGCGAACCAGCCACAAGTCGAAGCGGACGTCTGGGTGAAAAAAATGGAGGCTATTCGCATTCGCACTACTGAAGCTCTGGACAAGCGTTGGGCCATCGGTAGCCCTGCTGTGCAAAGCATGGTGTGGGACTTTGTGTTGATGTATGCAAGTGTCGAGCATGCCGAAGCACCTGAAGTATTTTTCAGTAAACAGGCCCGATATATGCTGGACTCCGTGACGGATCGCATTCTGCGTTTTAACAAGCTGTGCAAGGTGATGAATCCCGAATGGAGCCAGATCGTAGATGGCATTAACCTGTTACAGGAGGGCATGCGGTTACGATTAAAACAAATGGAAGAAGACTGAATTTCAGTCTCCTTCCATTTTTACGTTTAGCCCTTTTTTAACGAATAGGACTCATGTTCTCCCACTTCCTTGTCCATATGGAGCGGTTGCCCTTTCAAGTAGTGGTTGAAGAAATCAATCGTCGTATCGTTGACCAACTGTTGCGTCCCCCGTGCATCTACACCCTGCGTCCATTCGAGCAGTGGAGAGATCAGGTAGAGATCGGAGAAACTCAGATGTTTGGTGTTGGTCAGCTCCATCCAGTAGTTCCCTCCTGTGGTTACCGGCTCATACCGAGCGTACACTTCCTCATAATATTTCTCGGCTTCCGGACGGGTCGTACCCATCGCAGCAATTTCCTCGTCACTCATCACACTTGTACCTGCAACGGTTGAGTCTGCACTCATCATCAGGAACGGCTTGCCCACACCTTCGGCAGGGATACGCTTCTCGCCAAACAATACACCATCCATATTCATGCCTGCTTTCACACGTGGATCATCCATTAACATCTGTACTGTCGTTGCTCCGCCAAATGAATGCCCAAACATGCCGATGTTGTCCATATCCATATGTCCGGTAAACCGGCCACTCGGATCTCCCGCAGCCAACTTCTCTACCTCATCCAGTACAAACTGTGCATCCTTCACCCATGTCTCATTCAACTTGTCCATGTAACTGAATTGCAGCTGCTCAAAGCCTTCTTTCCCTTCGGATTCAAACTGCGCCACACGTCCATCCGGGAATACGGACACCAGACTGCTATACGTGTGATTAATGCCTACAACAATGTAACCTTGACTGACCAGCTGCTCAACCTGGAACGTATTCTGATTTTCATAGCCATGCAGACCATGAGAGAAAAGAACAACCGGATACTTGGCTTCGGCATCAGATAACTGAGCTTCCTGAATCGCATGCGTTTTGACCTGACTCAGACTGGAAAATAAAAGCTTTGGTAGTTTCAGCACTTCATTGAAGGCTGTCCCGTAGATATCCGGCTTATTAACATAAGGAGCTGTTGCTCCCTCTGCTTCTGAATTTGTTGGATACCAGATCTGTACCATCAGCTCCCGTTGGTCACCGGTGGTACTCGTCAGAAGTTCCTCCCGACTGCTATCTGTCCAGTCGTAGGATACCGTTCCGATTCCATAAGGACCTGCTGGCTTGGCAAACGTAAACACTGGGAAGAGCAGCGGTAAGCCAATGCTCACAACAGCGTATACTAACACCAGGAGAGACGTTGCGATGATTCGAACACGTCCGAATTTCCCCGCCACAGTCGATGCCTTTGTAAATAACACAACCAGTGGAACCAACGTGAGCAGATACGCCGGAATCATCGGCCAACGAAGTCCTTCGACCACACCATGGATGATCAACAGTACACCCGATATGGCGAATCCGCCCCATACTATTTTCCGAAAATGTTGATGCTGTCTCCCGACCCCGATTATCCCCACGAACATAAGCAGGTTCAAAATAAGATAAATCCATTCTACTGTCCTCATAAGACGTATGCCCCCTTGTCTGCCGCAATTTTATTTGAGTTGTATCGCGCGGCGGCTCTTCTACCTCCAATCTTAAAACCTCCAGTTACAGGAGATTCAAGCATGAATTTTGTGACAAAAAAATGCACTCCCTGAATGTCGCTGAATCACCCGCAGGTTCTCCATTGTATTCAAGGAATGCACGTATGAAATTACGTTATACCTTGACTTCGGAATACGATACTAGCGATCTTCGCCGCCATCTATCCGTTGTCTTTTGCCGATGCCAAATGCGAAATATCCAGCCACCACGATTGCCATGAACGTAGCTCCAACAATCAGGGGTAAACGCGTATCCGGGTTAAACGCCATACCGATGATGACGAGGATCAGATACACAATAATGATGTAATTGCTGATCGGAAACCATTTGGACTTGAAGTTATGATCCGCCATCTCGTTGCCCCAACGCTTTCTGAATCGGAACTGACTGAACGCCAGCGCGAACCATGGAACCATACCCGGAAGAACACTTGCGCTATAGATGTACAAGAACAGCTTGGAGTCCGGCATCAGGTAGTTCAGCACAACCCCGATCAGCAGCAAGGAGATCGTAATGACGATACTGTTGCGGGGTACCCCACCTTTGGACAGCTTTTTGAAAAAGGCAGGCGCCTGCCCATTCTCCGCCAGCGTGTACAGCATACGTCCCGCACTGTAGATCCCGCTGTTGCATCCCGACATAGCCGCCGTGAGCACCACAAAGTTGATAATTCCCGCAGCAGCCACAATGCCAACTTTGGCAAAGGTGAGTACAAATGGGCTTCCCGTCTCGCCTACCTCGTTCCAAGGATACAGGGTTACGATTACGAATATGGCGCCAACGTAGAAAATAAGAATACGCCACACGATATTTTTGATCGCTTTACGCAAGGTGTATTTCGGATTCTCCGCTTCGCCTGCTGTAATGCCGACCATCTCCACCCCCTGATACGCAGCCGTTACGATACACAGTGCAAAGAGGAAACCTTTGATACCTCCAGGGAAAAAGCCACCATGGCTGAACAGATTCGACAGACCAATGGCCTGCCCTCCATTGCCCCAGCCGAAGAAGATGAGTCCCGTTCCAATCACAATCATGGCTACAATAGCCGTCACTTTGATCATCGCAAACCAGAATTCAAATTCCCCATAGAACTTCACGGCCGCCAGATTGGCCGCCGCAATGATGAGCACTCCAGCAAGTGCCGGCAGCCACTGCGGAATATCCGGGAACCAATACCCGACATAGATGCCAATCGCCGTAACTTCCGCCATACCAACCGTAACCCACAGGAACCAATAGCTCCAGGCGGTCAGGAATCCGGCAAGCGGACTAATATATTTGTGAGCAAATGTAGCAAACGAACCGGTTACCGGCTCCTGAATCAACATTTCACCCATAATACGCATGACAAAAAAGATAACGATACCAGCCAGTAAATAGGCCAGCAGCACGGATGGCCCTGCCCATTTGATCGTACTCGCCGATCCCATGAACAAACCAACGCCGATTGTACCTCCGAGTGCAATCAGCTCTACATGGCGGGGCTTTAGCCCTCTAGATAGTTGCTTTGACTCCAAACGATTCTCCCCTTTTCACATTCACATTAACGCAATGCAGAATTGCTTCACCAAATTGTACGAGATGTGCCGCAGAAATACAACAAGGAATGTGAGGAAACGGATTCACTACACATATAGGTATAGGATAACCGCTTAATGAATATGGCAGTCAGATGTGTGGAGTAGAACGATAGTACAAAAAGAACCTCCCTTCAACAGGAGGCTCTCTCAACTCTACTACTTATTACCGAACTATTGCTGCTTCATCATGGCAGGCAGTTCATTCAAAAATTCATGCATCGTGTAGGCATCACGTTTATTCCACTTTTGCTCCACTACATACACATGACCATTCTTAACTGCCGGAAGGTCCTTCCATATGGCGGACTTCATCAGCTCGTCATTCTCAGCGGAATCTTCCCCTGCCCCAGCGGCCATCAGGAATACGTGATCCCCGGCAAACGAAGGCAGACTCTCAAGTGATATCTGAGCCCATGGCATTCCTTCATTAATCGTTACCTTCTTCACCTCATCCGGTATATCGAGTCCATAAGGTGAGTATAAATCGGCAGCCAGCCCTGTCGTCATAACATACAGCGTACGATTTGTGTTTAAAAATATCGTTGCCGTCTCATCCGGACCGATGTTCGCACTCTGTTTGAACGCATTCCAGGCTTGCTCCGATTTCGCATCATAATCGGCCAGCCACTGCTGTGCCTCTGCCTCCTTATTCACCAGGAGACCAAGTACAGGCAGGCGCTGCTCCAATGGAGCATCTACGTCGATTCCAACCGTTGGCGCCACTTTCGCAATCTGATCCAACTCCTCCCCTTGAGCGTGAAGACCTGTGATGATCAGATCTGGCTCAAGCTCAACCAGCTTTTCCAGATTCAACGGCGCACCAAGATCTTCAATATCCTTGACTTGATCCTGATATATTGATTCGAATCGGCTATCCTGACCGACTGCATCTGCTCCAAGTACCAGCATGTCCCCGAAGGTTTTATTATCATAATAGACGATCCTCTGCGGATCAGTTGGAATCTCTACCTTACGTCCCAGATAATCCACGTACTCTTTAATTTCCGGTTTCTCCGCAGCGGCTTCCGTTTCTTTTACGGCTGTCTGCTGCGTTGTTCCCCCATTTACCGAAGTACCCTCATTGCTATTACATGCACTTAGCCCGATACTCAGCACGAGAACCGCACCAATAGACCATCCCCACCGTTTCACACTATACATGACGTTCTCCCCATTCACTCTATTTTAATGATAATCATTATCACTATCTTCTACCTATAGTAACGATCTCGCATAGGCGCATCAATGGACAATTCCAGGGCTTTTCAGACAATACTTAGCAGGTATAACACCAAGTTATGTTCTATCTCCCCTATCAATTGGTTGAAAAAAGAGAGTATTTAAACTATGCTATTCCATGAGAATCGTTATCAATTAGTAAGGGGATTGTGGCATGAAGCTTCTATTACATACCGATCAGGAACATGAAGTCTACTCGCTTAGCGAGATTGATTTTATGGAGGAACCCGTCAGCATACTGCCTTCGCAAGAGCATCGTCTCCTCATCGTCGTTTCCGGAAAATTCAGGTTGGATCTGGGGGAAGAAACCCTTACTGCCGTTGAAGAACAATGTTTTTATATTCGACCTGGAGGCGACATCGTACTAACCAGGCAGGCTCATGAGCCGTTCGCCGTCTATATGTTTTCTTTTCATATAATCAAAGTTCAGGCCTCGTCCGTCTGGTTCGACACAAGTCCTGCCTTTGATGAAAGTACGTTGCGATCCGATCGTTCCTATTCCAGCGTACACACCATTATTCAGGATATGATTCGTCAACGCCCCTATATCAACAAAGCAGAAAGCAATGCCTATCAACCTATGTTCCATATGCTGATGCTGTCTCTCTCTGAACAGAATACGAAAGCTCCCTCTTTGGAAAATGCCAGAGATGCCGTTAAACGCACCCTTATCTATTTGCAGGAACACTACGCCGAGAAAATTAAAGTGCAGGAACTATCCGATATATCCGGGGTCTCCTTATGGCAATACAATGAGCTGTTTCGCTCACTGACAGACAAAACTCCGATTGAATATCTAACCGAGATTCGTTTGAATCGGGCCAAGGAATTGCTTTTGCAGACCGAAGAAACCATCGAGTCCATCGCCCATCAGGTTGGATTCAATGATCATTATTACTTTGTCAGACGTTTTCGCCAGAAGACCGGGTTGCCTCCTAGAGAGTATGCAGCGATGTATAAGCAAAGCGACAGGGACAAGGACATTCTTTTCCGTGACTCTACAGGAAGGCTGTTGGAACTCCCCAAGGACAAATCACGTATTGTATATCTGGATCGTAATACCGCAAGTGACTTGATTGCCCTGGATTTGTTCCCAGTCGGTAGTCCCAAAAGTCTATTAGGCCAATTCATCGATACCGCTCCAATGCAAAACACAACTGAAATCAGCTTTCCCCCCAAGCCTGAGGAGATTCGAAAGCTGAAGCCCGACCTTATTCTCGTCGCCAACTATTATGGTATTTCTCTGGATGAAATGAATACCATTGCTCCAACCATTGTGTTGGATCGTGAGCAAACATTGGATAGCCGCTTGCGGACCTTGGGCCAAATTTTCGGCAAAGAAAAAGAAGCGGAACGTTGGCTGATCCGATATGATGCTATGGCTGAATACATGTGGAATGTGTGTAAAGGTGCATTTGAACCCGGCGAAAGTGCCACCGTTCTTGTCGACGGTAATGATGGCAAACTCTATGTCATGGCCTCTCAAGGCCTCACAAACACACTGTACCACGCCAATGGATTCAGACCTCCTCATGAAGTAGCGACATTAATAGAGCAAGGCGAGCCTTTTATTTCTATGAAAGAGAGGGATTTTGAGCGTTATGTAGGGGATCATATTTTTGTAATATCTGCAACCAGAGATGGGAACGTCGATGACCCTGCCTCTTATAAGCGCGAGATGAGTTGGTTGGAAAGCCCTCATTGGCGTGATCTTCCTGCTGTGTGTAACGGAAAAGTCTATCACGTAGGGCAACACTGGAATATGGAGGGCGCGCTGGAACGTATGCATGTGCTACATGCATTGCCAGAACTGTTGCGTGGAGCTATGATGAAGAATTAACTACTTGTATAAAATTGAAAAATGGGAGGCTTCACATGCCTGACTTCTTACTGGTCTTATTTTTGTTTAACCTATCTCTCTTCCTGCTTCACGAAATGGATGCCATCAGGCGATCCGAGTGGAAATTGTTTATTGTGTTAAAAGATATGGAAGATGATAAAGCCTACAGGTATTTCACTTGGATTCATTTACCTATGTACACAATTATTCTTTCTCTGCTTTTTAGCTCGTATCAAACCATTACATTTTGGGTCCTGGATATCTTTTTCATCATACATACCGTACTGCATTTCTCTTTCGAAAAGCACCCTCGAAATGAATTTAAAAATGGATTTTCCAGATCATTGATCTACCCTATGGGAATAATCGCTTTAATTCATTTGATATTCCTAATCATCTAATCTGATCCACTATTTACATCTGTATTTTATTGGTATATAGTATAGCCGTTAGGAATGTTAGCGCTAACATAAACTGAATAAGGAGGGGCTCCAATCCGTTTCGAAAAGGTTTTTGGTTTACATCTAGTTAAACTATAAAAACACTTTATTTTGAGAGGATGAGCAATTGATGAAAAAACGCATTAGCACATTTTTTGCACTTATTCTAGGCATTTCCCTTCTGTTTAGCCTAACCGCTTCCGCTAACCCCTCCATCGTAATCTATGGAGGCACCTATTATAATGCGCTCTCGGCCGGGCAAGGATACGCCTATGTTCTTCCTAACGCCAAAACGACGGGTACCAGCGTGAAAATTACGACAAACACAGCTAATACCCTTCAGCTGCATTATTACTGGAGCTATAATAATACGACACTCGATCTGGGTACAGCTATCGTGAACAACACTACTTATTACAGCGGTTCAGCCTACTACAGCCCGGGCACGCTGATCACTGTCGTAGAACGTGTTCCAGGTTCGACGACGGCATACCCAAACGTAGCCTACACGATTTCTTTCAATTAGATCAAACATAGATCACCGATCAATCTAACCTACGACCGCTGACTGCGGTCTTTTTTTTATGTTGATACACTTCCTCTATGGAAGTAGCACCCCTTAAATAAAAGGGTAATATAAGATAAACAACCTATTCTATTTTTCTTAAATTAAATGGAGGTAATACAGTGATGTAGAAGAAATCCACTTGATTGCGCCCAAGAAACTGGTCGATATTTCATATGTAACCCAGTTGCACAATTTAAAGATTTTGGATGCCAACTTTGCCCCTCTAACCAATTTAAGCCCCTTCCATGAGCATCAAGGTATCGAAGAAATACGGATTAGAGGCTCAGCGGTGGAGAGTTTTCAGGGAATGGGCGTCTGTCCCAACCTAAAAGTACTTTATGCAGAGAAAACCAAACTGAAGTCGGTGGAGAACATCCGTGACCAATTCCCTCAACTGGAGGTGCTCTGGATTTGGGAAACTAAAGTGAAGGATCTGCATCATCTGGCGGATATGCAAACATTGAAAAACCTTGATGTGACCAAACTTAAACCCAAGTCATGGGATTTCATTTCTACCCTAACAGGTCTGGAAATATTGGATTTATGTAAAACATCGTTCTCCGATCCAAGTCTGCTTCTGAATCTGCCTAACTTAAAGAAGGTACGATTGTCTAGCAGCGAGGTAGACCCTGAATCCAGCAGCTTCAAGGCATTGGAAGAGGTCATGTTGCAACGTGAAGGTAATCTGATCATGAAATAGAATTCTATTCTATAAACTAACAATGAATATGGAGGTCTACTTATGCAGCAGCATCATACAGAACGAGTTGAATTATTCGTTTCCAACACTCAAATCATCAAGAAGTCGTTCAAATGGCAACATGGGATGATTCACCGTCTGGCTGCCTTGCTCTATGCAGCGGAGAATAAAGTTGCTGATGCAGAAGCCATTCGCCAAAACCAAGAGTTGATCAAGCAAAACACGAAACTCTTCTCTTCATTCAGAGGTAATTCGTCCATTAGCATTGCCACCATGCTCTCCCTTACAACGGATGAGAACACAAAGCTGGCAGATACACTACATGTCTATGACCTGATGAAAGAGATCAAATTCCGCACCTCCGATTATCTGGTTATTGCCGCCTATCAGATCGCTACTCAGGTATCACCTGACCAGTTTCAACCTACGGTGGAGCGGGCCAAATCATTTTATGACAGCATGAAAGCAGAGCATCGCTTCCTTACTGGACAGGATGACTACATTTTCGCTGCCATGTTAGCCCTCTCCGATCTCGACGTGGAGTCTGGTGTGGCACGCATGGAACAACTTTATGGCGAATTAAAGCCAGAGTTCTCCTCCAAAAACAGTGTGCAGGCGTTAACACAGGTACTGGTTCTTGGAGATGATACCCCGGATGCAAGTGCTCGTGTGATTGCCTTAAATGAAGCTTTTCGCAAAAGGGATCTCCGAATGGATAAAACGTACACATTACCCTCTCTCGGTATCCTTTCCCTACTGCCTTCGGACAGAGACTCATTAGTTGATGAAGTCGCGGAAACAAATGACTGGTTACGGACTCAAAAAGGCTTCGGTGCTTGGTCGATCGATAAACAGGAGTTGCTCCTGTTCTCATCTGCGTTGATCGCCATTCAACATGTGGAGAATCTGCGAAACGGTGTGCTTACGACAGCGATCTCAACCAGTATCACGAACATTATTATCGCCCAGCAGGCGGCCTTGACCGCAGCTGCCGCAGCATCGGCTGCTGCCGCTTCATCATCATCGTCGAGCTAAAAGTGATCATGTTACCTGCATATAAGTTGAAAAAGCCCCTCCCGAGTTCAAGTTCACTCGGAAGGGGCTCAAAGCATTCAAGTCCAAACCTAAAATAGTATTCATCATTCACTAGGATACAATCCCCGTATCCCGGAACTCTTCCACGAAACTATCCAGCCAATCCGAACCATAATCCAGCGCACCCATATCACTCTCAATAAAAGCAACATCCAGCCCCATCACCCAGAATCGGCGGGCGACAATAAAGAGATCAACTGCCTGCTCATTTTCCGTAGAGAAGCTTCTGACTGAACGATACCCTGCCATTAGCGCATCCCATAATGCTACTTTTCGCTCATTAGACTGTCTTTTTCGAACTTTCACTTGAGCTAAATCATAGGCACGCCAGCCTTTGGCTGCCCACTCGAAGTCGTAATGGATAAACTGATGATCCTGTTGAAAAGCATTATTGTTCCCATGCATATCGCCATGGCACAGTCCAACGTCCAGACCTTGTCCGGAAACGGCAACGATGCGTTCTTTTAAAGCTGTGGCAAATGTATGTAGAAATACTGCTGCTTCATTGTTCTCACCGATGTAGTTGATAATTCTCTCAAGAGGTTCGTCAATAAGAAACTTCAGATCCAGCTCATATCGTGGCAGCTCCACATTCACCTGATCCATAGCCTTATGCAATTCAGCAGCAGATTGACCAAAGGCGTAACAAGACTCCTCATCTTCCAGGTTGTTCTCCGTTCCTTCAATATACCGAAACATTACAGCAACCCGCTTGCCTTCCGCAACTTCCAGCACAGTATAATCAGACTGATCATTCTTCTTGATGTATTCCCCAATGTCGGTGTGTTCCGCAGAAGCTAGAACATTCTTCAGTTGAGATAATAACGATAGTTCGTACTGAACATCCGCCTCCGCAATTTCAGTGCGGTAGATACGGAGAATATACATGCCAGTGGACGTGCGAACCCGGTAGGTATCATTCAATCCTCTAAGCCAAAACAAACATTCTTTCCATGTTCCAATGTCATACTGATCCCTCAAAGCAGATTCCAGGTATCTAGGGTTAAGCACTGAACGTAAAGCAGTCGGTTGAATGGACATATGGTTGCTCCTTCAGTTTAATATGAATCTTTTCTCTTCTGATGAATGATGTAATCCTTTCACCTATCAATCTATAACATAGTATAATTTTAATTTATTTTCCAGAATATATATTTTAAACGGTTAAATACGCTTAGGAATCCCATAGTTCCGTCTCTCTTCGGCAAATTATACAGGGTTATTGGCATTAACTCGCTTTCCAGATTTCAGCTTGCTCATACGCTCTGGATCGGTTCCAGCACTCGACAATGCAGCACATTCACGAAAGGCAAAATGTTTGCATCCCCTACATTTCTGTTCATCCAGATGCGCTAATGCATAATTGATGGCATCACCCGTATGCTCAAACATATGATCAGGATCAATCCGGTCAATCAGTCCTGTTCTCTTGAGCATCTCCAACGGTTGTGCCTGAATGCCTGAAAGTAAAACCCTTCCTCCAGAACTCTCCATATGTTTGACAACATGGGCCAGATTGGATTCACCTGTCGTATCCATAAAGGGCACCTTGCCCATACGCAATAGCAAAATACCTGGTCGCCGATGAATCGAATCCATGACTGACTTCTCAAACCTATCTGCTGCACCAAAGAATAACGGCCCTTCAATTGTATATAGATTTATTTGTGGACAATCATGTCCTTCGCGGACCATGTGGGCCATCACTTTCTCATGTTTATGATTGGGATCAGGCAGCACTTTGGCAACCTTCAACATCTCACTCATCCGCTTAACAAATAAAAGGACAGCCAAAATCAACCCAACTTCTACAGCTGTCGTTAGGCTTGTAAATACAGTCAGTAAAAAGGTAATGAGCAGAACGAGCGAATCGCTCGTTTTGGTTTTCATGACATGCATGAACGATCTCCGTTCACTCATATTCCAGGCAACCATCATCAGGACTGGGGCCATACTTGCAAGTGGAATATGGGAAGCATAGGGTGCGAACAGAACAATGACTAGTAGGACTACTACACCATGAATAACCCCAGACAATGGTGATACAGCTCCGGATTTAATATTCGTTGCCGTACGCGCAATCGCTCCTGTTGCAGGAATACCACCAAATAACGGCGTTACTATATTAGCAATGCCCTGTCCAATAAGCTCCCGATTGCTGTTATGACGACTTCCGGTCATACCATCCGCCACAACAGCAGACAACAACGATTCGATTCCGCCCAACATGGCGATGACAAAAGCGGGTTGCAGCAAATTTACGATTCGCTCCCACGTAATCCCAGGCACATGAAATTGAGGCAAGGAACTTGGTATCGCGCCAAAGGACGATCCGATCGTAGTCACCTGCCCTTCAAACAACAACGCTGCGACTACCGTCGATAGAACCAGACCTACCAGTGACGCAGGCACCTTCGGTGCAAATCTCGGCACAAGCAGAATAACAGCCAGACAACAACCTGCTGTCAGCAAACTATATATATTAATGGTTGAGATATGCGTCCCGATTTCTTTCATATTGGACCAAAAATCTTCATGTTTCTCAATCCCGCGCAGTCCCAGAAAATTAGCAATCTGCCCACTGAAAATAATGACGGCAATACCCGCCGTAAATCCAATGGTCACGGGTCGTGGGATAAACTTGATTAACGCCCCAAGCTTAAACAGCCCCATTAGTACAAGCATCACTCCGGCCATGATTCCGGCAATCAATAAATTCTCATATCCATACTGCATCACAATGGCGAAGAGGATCGGAATGAATGCCCCCGTCGGCCCACCAATTTGGAACTTGGAACCACCTAGTAAGGAAATGAGAATCCCTGCGATCACCGTTGTATACAAGCCATACTCCGGCTTGACCCCGGAAGCGATAGCAAACGCCATACCGAGTGGAATAGCAATGATACCTACAATAAGCCCTGATAACAGATCCTTCCGAAAAGCAGATCCATTGTACCCTGCATATCTCCCCATCCATTTCATCTGACTTAACCTTCTTTTCTTCATATATTTGAATATTTAAATATAATAAAAAGACTACGCTCCTGTGAGCACCCTGTCAATCGTAATGCTCACACCTGAGACGTGAATTACATGCAAAAAACAAGAAGTTACCTGAACTTACTTACTTCCCGGCTCCTCTTGTTTCACATGTTGAATCAATTTCATAACTCACTAAAAAGGTATTATGAAATTGATTCTGTTTATGTTTCTTTGCGGATATCTTCCAACATGGAAATGGCATCAACCAGATGATTGTCAAAAATCTGCTTGGCAACCTCCAGCAAGTCTTTAATCAAAGGATCACGCAGAGAGTATGTGACCGTAGTCCCTTCCTTCAGACCCTGCACAACATTTTTGCTGCGTAATACAGCCAGTTGTTGCGAAACGGCGGAGCCTTCTGACCCCAGGATACTTTGCAACTCGTTGACGTTCTTCGCCCCTTCACTCAGCAACTCCAGAATCTGAATCCGCATGGGGTGAGCCAAGGCTTTGAAAAAATCCGCTTTAAACTGTTGTATGCTCTGATTCATACGTTATACCCCTTTATTCAAACTTTTGAATATATAAAGATCATAACATAGATGCGATTATAAGTTTCATTCTATACCGTAACGATCAGTGCCTGCTGCATACCAGCCTTGACCTTGAAGTATACTTCAACCTTTATACTATACATATCAACCTTCAATGATGAGAGGACGAACCTTAAATGAGCATACAAATTTATAATAAAAGACGCTCTGTAACGAGCTATCTATTAGAAAAATACATCGGAACATTAGATAGCAAGAAAAATCTATCGACACGGGAACTTGCGCAGAAACATCTGGAGCACATGGGCGTTGAGAACATTAAGCCCTATCAGTTAGGTAAAGTTAAATTAACTTCGACTATCAAGGAGCGTTCCTATGAAGACATGCAGGTATTTACTTTAAATGACCAAGGTTTCCCTGAACAACGAGTGATTCTCTATATTCATGGAGGCGCCCATACGCATCAACCACTGTCCTTCCATTGGAAGTTCATGGATTATATGGCTCAGGCACTGAATGCCAAAGTGATCGCTCCCATCTATCCCAAAGTGCCTCACTTCAACTATCAGCATACGTATCCAAGACTTTTAAATCTGTATCGCGATATCATTGCATCCATAAAAAGTCCCTTGCAGCTAACCATTATGGGAGATTCAGCAGGAGGAAATATCTCGCTAAGTCTTGCACATTACCTGAAGATGCATTCTCTTCCTCAGCCCAAAGATATTATTCTATTATCACCGTGTGTGGATATGGTTTTGGATAATCCAGTTATCTTCGATTATGAGACCAGAGATCCCATGCTGGCTGTGGAAGGATATGATGTGATTCGGCGAATCTGGGCAGCCGATAAACAGCTGGATGACCCGCTCATTAGTCCAATCTACGGGGATTTCGAAGGGCTTGGCAAGATTAGCATCTTCATCGGAACCCATGAAGGTCTATTTCCGGACAATATGGAACTCGATAAAAAACTAACGGAGCAAGGTATTGAGCATCATACTTTCGTTTATCCCAAAATGAATCACGTCTTCGTACTGTATCCGATTCCTGAAGCCAAAGACGCTAAGCACAATATCATTAATATCATTAAACATGGATCACATGAATCACATTTATAAGACTATAACGGAAAAAAATCCAGAAAAATCTCATTCAGCACTTGTAAATTGTATTATTCCGGGTATAATACTCGGTATATAGAAAAGCGTAGCTGACTGGAGTGAATAACGCCATGGATTCTTTGACACAAACTTGGGTTAACGATTATTTGGACTTATATAATTTTGCCCGTACAATAGAAGACTCGGAATGGGCTGAAGATATTCTCAGAAAGCTTCGTGATCAGAAGGATGCGTTGCTGGAGGAAGAACGAAAAGCTATACTGCTCCGTGAATTGCTTATAAGTTATGACCGAATCAACAAGCAACTGGTGGACATTTTCAGCAAGCTAAGAGTCGCTTCAGAAGGATACCAGACGGAATCTTTACAGGAGCAATGGTTTAAATTAAAGCTGATGCGGATCGATGTATCGCGGAAGATTCTTCAATATAAATAAGAAAAAAAGCCGGTCTGCAGTTCGTCTGCTCAACCCGCCCTATTAAAAGGCTTACTATTCTTTGGACTGCATACAGTGAACTGTTCTGCAGAGTTGTAAAGCCCGCCAGCTTTACAAGTCGAACTTGTAATCAATGAATTACATGGATGCTTTCTTCATGTTGCTCATCATGCCCATCATAGTGGTCATCATTTCGTCGCACTCTTGCATGCAGGACATCATTTTATTCATATCCATGCCTTCCATCATGCTCTTGTCTTCCATACATTCCATCATCATCTTCATGGATTTCATTTTGCACATCATTTCTTCCATGCACATATTCATCATCATGTTCATCATCATCATATTTTCCATCATCCATACCTCCTATTAAAATGTAGTAGACTTCCTTTTTTTAGAATAAACGATAGTCTACGTAAAAGCAATCTTTTTCCTCTTGCATTTCCATAAAAATTCTTGTATAATTCGCATTTAACTCATCAATCCAGTCGGGAATACAGACTTTAATAGACACTGAATACAACAAAAGCTCAAGCATTGGCGAATCGCCGCAGGCTTGAGCTTTTTTCGTTCTAAAATAGAACCCATATCCGTTTCTACACTGATTTGATTAAGCCAATCTTGGTGATCACCGTGTCATACGGATCTAATTCCACGGTTTGTTTTCCATGCTCCGTATCAATCGTCGTAGATTGAACCTGATCGCTATTATTGATCACAACCAATATGTTGCTCTCAGGGTAGTAGGCACACTCGGTATACAAGTTATCCGGAATATACTTCGCCTCACCCACCTCATTACCGGCAAAACGAATCAGATTCTGGAGCAATCTCGTATTTTCCCAATTGAATTCGAACGAAGATAAGTAGATTCCTTGCCCTTTCCCGAAAGCATGCGTGGACAATGTAATGTTGCCATCTGTCTCGTGCAATACCTTGGCTGTCCCATCCGTAAGATATATTCTGCCTTTACCTTTTGACGCGATATTAGCACCTTTCGGCACCAGCCCCTGCGCATCGTGAGCCTCATACGACCATTTTCCATGAACGACTCTTGCACCTGTATCCTCATCTACCCCAAGCACATGCGCCATTCTGAAAAAACTGTCGTACCCGTGGGCCGCTGAAGGCTGGTTGATACCCATAAAGGTACCGCCTTCATACACCCACTGGGTCAGGATGTCTACACCTTGGTGGTCGTTCCAGTGCTCTCCACCACTCCAGGCAGAACCAACAGAACCCGCATTAATGACAACATCCACATCCTTCAATACACCCTGACGAATATCATCAAAATCAATGAATTGGACCTCGATTGGTAAACCGGATAACGCCTCATTCACATGAATCAGATCATGCATATGTGTTTCATGAAAATGACCGGACAAGGTCCACGATCTTAACTTGCCCCAGCTATGAAGAACGGCTACCTTTGTCTTGATCTGATATGGTTTTCCCTCTTGATGCAGCTCTTTCATTTCCCTGAATTCATGGGCAATCTTCTCGATGTAGTCCACAAAGTCCGGGTAAGGCTCAACCAGATGCAAATATCCACCTAGTCCAATCCGGTCAATCGACTCCCGCAGCAGCGCACGTCGGATATTAATCCAATATTTCTTCGCATCCAGGGTAGGATCTCCGCCCTCCTTGAAGGTAGGAAGCCCGCCTAAGCCAACTGGGAACAAATATGGATGCAATCGAATCTCATGGGTATCGACCTTAACGCCTGAGCACATTCTTGCCTCATAACCGGAGAACACACATTTGATCATGCCGTCGAATCCAAATTCCTCAAAGCGATCGTTGTACGGCTCCATGCCTACCCAGCTGTCATCATAGAAGACATACGCCAGCTTGTCATGCTTGTGCACAATATCAATTAATTTCTTACCGAATTCAATCACAAAATCATTGATAAATGCCATCCAGTCCAGTTTGCGCTGATCCGCAGGCATATGAGTGACCTGATATTTACCACCATTCACAAAGTCCTCAGCCGAGAGTGAATACCCATATTTTTGAGCAAACAGATCCAACGCTCTCGAACTTACCGTGAAATCGTATGAACCCCAATCCGAGAACAGATGGCGATTCCGCTCATCACTGCCCCAGATCCAGGCGAAATTATAAAATAGGGATGTAAAACGTACAACCGTTGTTTCCTGATGGTTTTGACACCACGTTTCCATCCAATCCAGCAGATACGTTTGCGTGTCCGTATAGATCGGATCAATCTGCATCAGATGCTCTTTGTCCCAGTTATTCGTCGTATGATTGTACATAGAGATCTCTTCCCATATCCGATAGACCATGAAACTCACCGTGTATTTATGCCAAGGAGCAACGCCAGTAATCACAACATTGCCAGATTCCCTTTCATAATTCCACTGTCCTTTGGGGACTTCTTCCCCAGTCGTTCGATCATAAACCTGCCAATATTTAAACGCTTCTTTGGAATCATTCACCCTGAATTGTTCAGCGAAGAAGTCCTCCATCAGATAGATCGATACATAATCTTGAACAGCGACCTTCGGATTCGTAATGAGAAAACATTGCTGCAGCTTATCCAGATTACGGGATGCCCACTCATTATGATCCCGAATAATGCAAATGGTTGAATAGATGCCATATCCGGCATTAATAATCTCATCGGACAATTTTGTACCGTCACTGTCACGGATTACATCAGCACCCCAGCGATCGGCAAGCTCCAGCGTCAGTGCCTCATAACCGGATTCTCCCGGTAGTGTAAACGAGCCTTTGGTTGGTTTGGACAATTGGGTTCCCTCCCTATCTCAACATATCGGACAGAAAAGCGAGTGCCAGGCCCTGACCCCAGCCCTGAATCCAGTCTTTTGGAATATTGCGATAACCATCCCGATCCTTCATGACCGCCGTACCGCCAGATACACCAAGCACACGTCCATCCTCGCTAATATTGTTCAGGATGCCTTCCAGTGCCCTTTGCACATATTTCGTATGCAGTGGATTGCCGTTGTTGATCATGGCTGCTGCAATACCGGCGGAGGCTGACACCTCTTCATACGATTCTTCGTCATCCAACACCGTACGCCACAAGCCATTCTCGGTCTGCACCAGTTTGAGAGCCGCCAATTGATCGCGAAGAGCACATTCTACATCCATACATTGCGGATACAAATACCAGTCTTTCAATTGCGGTTTCACTTGAGACATCGTATAGGCTCCCCAAGCGTTCGCTCTTCCCCAGTAAAATCCGGACATATGGTCCTTGTTAATATTGTTATAACCGTGATACCACAGACTGCTGGTCGGATCTTGCAGGTATTTGATATGCCAGTAATACTGATTCAGCGCATCCTGAATCATGGCCTCATCTTTTAATTTGCTACCTACGCGGAGCAGGAAAAATGCCGCCATAAACAAGGTGTCCGCCCAAGCCTGTTCCGGAAAATCATTGGAAACGGATACCGTATGCTGAAGCACATTGTCTCCAAAGCGAAGCGCATGGTTCTGGAGATAATCGACTTTGCTGAGGACAATATCCCAATACTTCTGATCCCCGGTTTCTTCATATAAAGTGATGAGCACATGACCCATAGCACATGTATTTACCGTCCAACTTGGCAGGCCCAGCTCGATATATTCGTCCGCCCATTTCACCAGCCTGTCCAGAATCTCTTGGTTGCCTGTCGTTTGATAGGCTCTGGATACGCCATAATAAGCCACACCGCCGGGCCAATCCCATGTCAGATCCATATCCAGTGTTTTCTTGGTAACGCTCTCGATTACGTTTAGAATCTGTTCTCTGTCATATTTCACTTGAAGCATTGTTATTCCCCTCTCCCTGCGCACACGCCCCCAAGTGCGCCCTGAGAGGTGTCCGTCCATTTTTGTAAACGCTTTACTTATTCCATTGTACGCAGTAAAATAGTCTCAATCTAAGCATATTCGCAACAAAACTGTGCAATTTCAATCATTTATACATAGGAGTCCTCGAAAATGCCCAAACCGAAGAAACCTGTCATTGAATATCGTCACTACAGTCTGCCCATTGATTTTCCTGTCCTGTTACTCAGTGGAGACCGCTGGAGAATATCCGATATCAAAAGTGAGCATCTTCATTTCCATAACCACATGGAGATTGGCATCTGTTATTCGGATGGAGGCATCATGGAGATTAAGGGGGAATCTGTGCCTTTTCGAGCAGGCGACATCACGTTCATTCCCCGCTATCTTCCGCATACCACATACAGTTCGCCTAATAATGCCAGCCTGTGGGCTTATATCTTTTTTTCACCGGAAGAGCTCTTCCGTCATTCGCTCAAAACCGCTCAAACTCACATTGAACCGAATTTATGGGCCATTCAGGGAACCAATTGCATTCTGAATAAGGAACAGCATCCCAAAATTCATACGCTAGCAACATCGATTGTAGAAGAAATGAAGCAGCAGTCCCCCTACTATCGGGAGAGCGCGTACGGCTTGTTGATGTCTCTATATATCGAACTGCTTCGAGTTCATGCGAGTAACGAGAGCTGGTCAGCGCAGGATCAGGAAAGGGACCTTCAAGGTGACTTGGTCATCTCACCCGTGCTGGAGTTTATCACCAAAAATTATATGCTGCCCGTGACCATCGATTATCTCGCTGAACTGTGTCATCTGAGTACAACGCATTTTCGCCGCAAGTTCCATGAAATTATGGGAACCACACCGCTCGATTTTCTGAATAGTACCCGGGTCGAAGAGGCATGCAAACGATTGAAAAGCACGGAGGCCTCCATTCTGTCCATTTCCGAGCAGGTCGGCTTCCGATCCATCTCCAGCTTTAACCGTTGCTTCGCCAAACTGATGGGAGAATCGCCCAAAGCCTGGCGCAAAGGGGCCCATACCGAGGCACAGTCTGCAAAAGCATCTATACTGGAATTTACAGGCTGGGTATGAAATAATGTGCAAAGCTATAAGCCTACTCATAAAAAAGGTGCAAAAAAGCCCGAAAGTCGCAATGACTTTCGGGCTTTTCCAGTTCAAATCAATAACTTCATATTTACAGCTTTACAGCAAATCCAGTTCCACAAGCAATCTGCGGACAAGCGTCGCCATCTCGGCACGAGTTACCGGAGCTTTTGGCTCAAGTGTCGTTGCCGATTTGCCTTGAATCAGACCCAGTTTTACCGCTTGCGCGGCACTGTCTTTGGCCCAATCAGACAACGTTGATGCATCAGTATAGCCGTCAAGGCTATTAGCTGCACTACTCACAGCTGGTGCAGTATGTCCTGCCATCTCGTATGCACGGATCAGCATGACCATCACTTGCTCACGTGTCATGGCATCCTGTGGACCAAAACGATTACCACTGTAACCCGTCATGAGACCATAGGCAGTTGCCGTTTGCACCACATCGTTGTACCAATCTGCTGCCTTAACATCTGCGAATGGTGAACTTGCGCCTGTGTCTGGTTTAAGGCCAAAGGCCCTCACCATCAGTGCAGCAAGCTCTGCCCGAGTCATGCTACGCGAAGGCTCATAACGAGCAGACGACACGCCATTCACAACCAGACGTGATGCCAGATCATGAACCGCTTCGCTTGCCCAGTGACTCTTCATGTCGCTAAAGGTAGCGTCATATCGGATCGGCAAGTACACGCTGTTGGTCATACTGCTGGCGATGGCAATCATCCGGCCGTCCCGCACTTCGAAGCGGGTTGGCACATGCCGCAAGCTTCCATCCGCTTCAAGAACGACCACGGTCGATACGGAGCGTTCGTCCTCTCCAACCGGCAGATAAAGTTCTTTGGTTGTCATTTTCAAAAGCTTATCGATTTCGATTGACTTGCTACCGTCGCTTGCCGTCATGTTGAAGGTAACCGGGGTTCCTCTAGGGATCATGCGGCCTTCACTGGCAAGCTTCACAGCAAGCTGTTCGTATGCCTGATTCGGTTTGCCTACATTTAAGCTTACTTTGATATCCTGGGCCTTTTGCGCCGGGAAAGCTGCTTCGAGTGCGTTCAGATCGATATCATTCCAATCCAAACGGTAGCTGCCCCAATCGCTTTCCAAATCCATCGAAATGCCTTTGGCAGCGAGTTGTTTAATCAGATCCGCATCCAGCTCGAAGCGTAGCTGCTCCAGTTGGCCCGCAACGTGCAAACGAATTCGCTGTCCTTGCTCGGCTGCATCAAGCAGCGCTTCTCGAACAGGATGAGCAACCACGGTTGGACCACTTACGCCTGACGTAACATCGACCAGCAACAATCCATCCTTCTGCACTGCATCCAGTTCCAGAGGTATCTTCATGTCTTTACCTCCAACGGCACTATCGATGGCTACGCCACCCACCGTCAACGGACCAACAGGTACATTCAATGCGGGTGGTTTGCTGTCGCCCGAACTTGGCACGCTTGGCTCCGCGCTTGAAGAGATCCGCTCATTCACCTTTACCGCAGCAGATGATGCTGTCGTGAGTTTTGGCTCACTGGTTGTTCGTTTGGCGATAACAACCCACTCGCCTGGTTTTGCTTTGATGACTTTATCGGAAGGCAGCGTATTCCATCCGCTGATATCCTGTTCAAACGTTGGCAGCATCACTTGCGATTGGTCCGTGAAAATACGGTATGCCAGTTCACTGCCAACCATGTTGCCTTTGTGTCCGGCAGCGCTGATCGAGACACGTGTCTCTCCCTTTTTGCCCGTTCCGATCGTAGATGCTTTAATCGTATCCATGTAATCCGGTGGTGCAGCTCCCGTCTTCGGTGCAACAACGGATACGATATCCGTCGTGCTAAGCTCTGTACCTTGCCATGTATAATCGGCCTGGATTAGAGCAGCTCCAACACGTTTTCCGTCGAGAAGACCATCATCTTGAACGGCTGCATTCGCTTCACCCATAACCACACTGTAGGTGATGCTGTCGTTGTCTGCCAGTTCACGAGTCCCATCCGTATACTCCACATAAGTCTGAACCGCAGCTTGTTCTCCACCGGCAACAAGTTCTTCCGGCATAACCAGTTTCAGTCTGCGCGGCAGCTTGAAGTCGCCGTTCAGCACCTCAACAACGGCAGAGTTCACATTGCCTGCCGCGTCCTCGGTTTTAATTCGTAGACGGGTCTTCATGCGGTTCACATCAATCGGCACCTCATGTTTAAAGACTCCGTTCTCGTCCGGTTTGAACTGTGCCAATTCTTGATCACTATCGGCATCCGTAACTGTCACTTGGGCGTCGGTCATCGTTGTACCCTGTACGAGCGCAACGCCTCCCTGTGCCCGTTCGCCTTGTGAAGGCGAATCCAGATAGATCATCGGAGCCGTCGTATCAATCGTGACATACAGCATCGTGACTGACGTATCCCCTGTGCTGGTATTGCGAGCTTTGAGCTGGACTGCATATACACCATCCACCTCAAAGTTGAACTTCAGCTTGTCTGTTGTTGCAAGGTTAGTGGTGCCGAGCGAACCATCGTCCGTCGAAGCCTCTACAACAACGTTCGACTGATTCGAAGCCACGTTCACGGTCACCTGATTCGAACTTGTAACCACCTCGTATTTGTTGTTGACCACTTGTTTGTTATCGAGCGAAAGCACTGGCCCTGTAGGGGCAGGAAGCAGCTTAGACCCGCTATACGTCGTTGTGGATAAACGAAGATTCGCTTGCTCATCGGAAGCCGGTTTGCGTGCAACCGTAACGCCCATACGATACGATTTGCCCGGCTCCAGGCCGGAATGGCGTACCTCTTTATCCTCCATGGCAATGGTGCCGTCTGCATTACGCAGCATTTTGCCGTCCGCACCCAGCTTAGGCGTCCCCAATGCATTCCATCCACCCACGGTCACATGATACTTGCCATCCTTGAGCGTAGCTTTCAAGTCGGATTCACTGTATCCTTCTTCGCCGAACGGATCATACAGATCTCCTTGTTCGTCCGATGCGGTCAAGATGTATGTGAACTCCTCCGCTTCTTCTTCAGCTGTTTTGGTAATCGCCGGGAAAGCTACCTCAAACTGCCCGTTACCTATGCTTCTCGTTTCCACTTCTGGCACCGCGTTCGGAGCAAACGGATCTACGAGCGTATACCCT
Organism: Paenibacillus sp. LS1; assembly: GCF_026013365.1. GTDB lineage: Bacteria > Bacillota > Bacilli > Paenibacillales > Paenibacillaceae > Paenibacillus. The sequence continues at coordinate 150,252 of NZ_JAPDOE010000011.1, read as the reverse complement.
TCTTGTGAAGATAAGACAGAGAATGCCATGTCCGTTTTCAGTTCCGTACGCAGATAATATGTCCCTTGTTGCAGAAAACCACGAAGGTCTGCTCCGCCGAGATACGCAATCTGCTTCACGTCAAAGGTCATCTCGCCGGATGCACGACCGTCAGCACCAATATCGGCACTTTCAATCTCGATGCCTTTGGCAATCATGATCCCTGGATCAACCGATTCATCCGGTGTAGGTGTTGCCTGCAAACGGTCCGAAGACAGATACAGATCAACCGTATCACCCGGCGAAGCGTTGTCCACGGTCCAGGTTGCTGTGAATTGGTCCGCATCCTGTGGATCTACCGCAAGTTCCGTCGAAGACAGCTCCGGTAGTACCGGGATGTTCATCAGCTTGGACTTGACCGATTGACTGGACGTCAGCGTCCAGCTTCCCGTTTTTGCATCGTCTTGTGGAATCGCAACATAGATCCGACGGATATCGGTTCCCTGAAGCTCTTCTTTTTTGGTCACTGTTGTACCATCGCTCTTCAGATCGCCTTCTTTAGGTGCTTTGATAATCTGTTCAAACGCCGTTGCGTTCCGATCGGTTGCTTCTCCGTACACGATATCATACGTGCTTCCGTCGTCACGCTTCAGAGTCAGGGTAGGTCTGGTTGTTGTAAAATACTCCAATTCAAGGAGCGCATCCCCAGTCACTCCGCTCATCGGGATCACATGCATTTTCCCTCCATTGGACGTACGAATGCCGCCAATACCAAGATTTTGCGAGCTATCCTCGATCATATCAATACCGTCCCCAACGGCGGTATACCGAATCTCGTAACGCTCAGGCTCCTCATTCTCCCATGAGGTCGCAAGCGTCTCTATTCCCGTTCCGATCTGTAACAGGCGCGGACCCTGCTCTGGATCATTAATCGACAGGTGTGCGAGTGCCTCGTTATCCAATGCCGATCCATCGGTCATAAACGAGATGCCGCCGCCCCAGTAATATTTGATGCCCAAGGTGAGGAATAACAAGGAAATCCCTGCCCACAGTTCATCGTTATTCACGCCTGCACGGGTTCCAAATCCTAAACCGCCGACAACCGGCACTGAACTTGGTATCTGTATTTTGGAGCTGACCATGCCTTCAAAATCAACTCGTCCCTTCTCCAGGTTCTCGCCGATAAACAGGCTGGCACTGCCCACGATGATATCCCATCCACCGACATCAATCTGTGCCCTGGCTCGGATAAACATCGGGCTGGCCCATTGGGTCTGGACAAGCGCTTCCGTCAACATCGGGATGACTTTGCTGCCTTCACCAAAGCCGAGTTTGCCCACCACTTTGAATCCGGTAGCTTTGAGCGTAAGGTCTACACTACCTGAGAAAACAGCTGGCTTCTGTCCCAGCTCCATGTCAATGCCTGCCTCCAGCGTCAGCGGCAAGCGCTCGGTACCACCCGCAATCGTCATCGCAAGTTCACGGATGGCGCCGCGAATACTTGAGATTTTGGTAGCCGGATTGATCATGATGCCCGGATCTGGAAGGTCCGATCCAAAAGCAATGACGTCTGGAATAATCCGTCCGTCGGGAACCCGTTTAAAGGCAAGCTCCGCACTAATGGAGAACAAGTTCTCCAGTTTGGCCTCGAAGTTAACGCCGTACGAATTCATGACGCCGTGTTTGTTCGGGTCTTTATAGTGCGTAACATTGATACCACCCTTTACGCTATCCTCGGAGTCCGGTTTGAACAAACCAATTCTATTATCCAGTTCAAACGCCAGTGAGGAATCGATGCCCACGAAGCCCGATTGGTTGAACATAACGTTGCTTACTTCCCCATTAACAATAAACATCTTCATTGCACCACCGAAGGACACACCATCTTGCCGCAGTACGAAGTCATTGAGTTTCAACCCAAAGCCGTTCAGCGAGAAGGTAGGTGTTGAAAACAACGTATGTTTATTAAAGTACACATAGGAGACAAGCAGATTTCGGTAAGGATTGAGCGCATCGCCCAGCATACCGTTAGCCCAAGTCAGAGTTCCATTCAGGGTAGGGTCTGCCGGATTACGTCCTTCCTCCCATGCCTGCTCTTCATCCGTCAGCTTCGATTCCGTTCCGAGTGACTTATCGAATCCGTTGTAGAAATCAACGGTCCATTCACCAGAATGGAATACGAAACCGCTATTCGCCACACTTAAGGTACCGTCGCCACCCACAAAGAGAGTCTGCAAGAACGGCGTATCCGTATTTGCTCTTATATCTTTGGCCAGCGGGAAATTCCCTGTTGAAATGGTGAGGTCTTTCCCGCTGTAAGCTACACTCTTGTTAAGAATCGCAGGTTCAGTATCCGATTGAACCGTATATTGGGCGTTTGCACCCGTACCGGATTGCACGATCTTACCGCGCACTTCCAGAACAACCTCCTGCTCGGCATCATCATCAAGTCCTTTTTTAAACGTTTCGAAGGCTGCTTCATTTTCGAACGTTTGGACCGAATATACCGGCGAAGCCGATGCATCGATGGCTCCAGCTACATCCAGAGCAGGGTCCAGCTTACGTGAAGCTGCTACCATTTCCTGCTTGGCAGCAGTCAGTCTCGCCCGGTCCTGATCCAGCTTTGTTTTGAACTGCGTATCCGTCAGGTTACCGTACGTCCACGGCAGCACGCTGGCAAACATCGCTTTCTCACCAGCACCTGCATTTAGGTCCAGTTTTGTTTTATATACAGCGAGAATTCCGGCTTTGCGAACCCGGTTCTCTTCGTTCTCGGTTATGGAAAAAGTCTGGTCGGTCTTGAAGCTCAACGCTTCGGCCAGCTCGGGAATTGACTTGTCCCGATAGTCCACTTGCACGGCATATTCCCCAAGCGGCAAGAACGCATCGTTCAGCACTTCAAGCGTTGTGCCGTCCGCCTTCACCTCTTCCCCGCCACGATATACCAGCTTCAAATCTCCCGCGAACCCGTTTCCTAGCGGCTGGGATGTTACGGAACGGGTCACTGGCACTTTGTAACGATCCCCGTTCTTCACGTTCACCAGATACATGTCAAAGTTGGCAGCGGTAGACGTTGCTTCATTGCCGACATTGTAGGCAGCGATATTGGACACGTTCAGCGTGATGTACTTCTCGTCCTTGCTGTACGCTTCCTCCGGTGACATGGCGTAAACCAATGTCTCTCTTAATTCGCCAACCGGTGGCAGGAAAATAAAACCTGCTCTTGACGATTCATAGATTGCGCGAATTTCCGATTCCGGAAGCCCTTCGCTCTCTTGAGCAGCCGTCTCCAGCTTTTTCTCTGTCTCCGGGCTGCTCACCGTCACCATATACTGGCGTGTTGAAGGCCAGGCTTTGCCTGTACCCTTCACTCGCCATTTGGCTGCGACGACCTCACCCGGTTTATACGGGATAAATTCAATGCCCTGTGCAGCTTGTTCCGGTGGAACATCCTTGCGGAAGGTAAGCTTCTGGCTCGTTGCATTAAGTTCCTTCCCGTTCTCATCTACAAAGCTCAGACCTTTCTCCAGTGTCAGAGTCACATCGATCTGGCTATGGTTGGTGTTAAACATCTCCAGGTTCTCGATCTCCGTGTTCACTTCGAACACGCCGTCATTCACGTAACCCGTCTCTTCCTCATTGGTCTCCAGCTTCTGCGTTGGATCCAGGAAACGAACATCGAATACCTTCTCCGGGGATACAATCTCGCCCAAGCCGTATACCAGTTCATACGAGTGCTGGCCGCCAGCTTGAACCGTATCAGGCTCCCAATAGAAAGCCACGGCCGTATCGGCTGTACCGTAGTCATTTGTATCCTGCGTAAAATCAAGATTCTCGTCCGGTTCATATTCCCATTTCGTTCCGGCGAGATTGGCCCAATGGCCTACCACCATTTCATCAACAATGTTAATACCGCCCTCGAACAAGTTGTTGAATCCATAGGCAATGACATTCGTCGCCAGCGGATTACTCAGATCAAGCTTATCCCGCATCACCCAGTAAGGTGGCAGCTTATGCAGATTGTACGCCTGCTCGTCCACGTTTTTGTCATAACCGAGCTTCTCTGGTTCGTGAACCAGTTTGCGCTCCACCGTAAGTGGAACGGAATAATTCTGCCCGATCTGGAAGGCTGGGCCATCATTGCCGCCGACCGACGTATCCAGCAACACACGTGACCCGATCTCTACCTTGGCATTTGTCGTATTTTCCACCACATATTGAACACGCGCATTACCGCCCTGATCCTTGTCTTCCTTCAAAAGCAAAGTGATCACTTGGCTAATACGAATGCCCTGAACGGTCCATACGGTCACGAGACTCTGGGTACCGTCATTTCCCGTAACGACCTTTGGAGGTGTAACCTCCGAGGTCCAGTTGGGTGCCATTTTGTACGGATTACCGAAGATCAGATCCGTTCCGTTGATGCGGAATGTCGTGAACGACGTCTCCGGGTTATCTCCACCAAAGATCATATCCACGCCGTTATCCTTTTTGCGGATTGGCTGGCCGTCTTCAGTACGAATACTGAAGCGCCCACTTGCATTGTCCACTGTTACTTTGATAAACCCGTTCTTAATGGATGTCGTTCCCGCTGAGGAAACGGCCGCTACCGCGATGTGAAGCGGCAAGACGCTGATCAGCATGACCATGGCCATCAACGTTGCGATTATCCGAATGATTTTGTTCCGTCGCATGGGTGAACCCCTTCCGTTTCTCTAATTGGCCCGATTAACAAGCAGCGTGGAGTATACGCGTTCGCGCTCCTGATTTTGCACAATGATGGTGTACCATCCTGCTTTGGGCAGTGTAATCTTGAAGTCTTTGCTGATCAGTTCCTTATAGGTCACTCGGGTCGCGATGTATTTCATCTGTCCTTCGCGCACCAGACCCGGGAAATAATAAATGTCGTACGTGCCGAGTTCGTTCTCCAGCTTGGTTCCGCCAGCAGTCTCAATCGTGCGGAAGTTGTTCACATTGAACGTGACCGTACCTGTATTCACGATTGCTGTTTCGGATTCGGTATCCGACAACGGAATACCATTGGCCGTAACGAACATACCATCTGTCGAACGAACAAACACCGTTTGCAGGGCGTAGCCTGCATTGCCGAGCTGGTCCTTCGCCGTATAACGAATCGTGTGTTTACCCGTCACCGTGAGGTTCAGCGGTTTCTCCACGTATTGTCCGCCTTCCAGCACGTACTCCGCAGCCGTCACTTGAATCTGCTCCCCAGATGTGAGATTATCGCTCACTGTGTATCCACCCAGATCCGTGACCAGATCGAAGCCTGGTTTGTTTTGCAGAACCGTGGTGGAAGCTTTGTTCAGACGGATCGTTGGTGCCGTGTTATCCAGACCCGCAATCGTAAAGTTAACCTGTTTCTTGTTACCAAGTACGTCTGAAAGTAAAATCGAATGCTCGCCATTGCTGGCGTAGTCGGCGCTAAAGCTCGCTACAGGGGTTGCCCCGGCATAGATCGTATTGCCTTCTACTACAGATGATGGCATCACAAAACCTACACGCACTTTGCCTTTGGAGTAAGCCTGATCGCCGATCTGCACCAGCTTGCTGTCATCGATGATCTGTCCGTCGTTGTCCACTCGAACCATCGTGATCTCTTCTACAGCCGGGATCGATCCAACGAGAGTTGTAATCGCTTCGGACTCCAGCTTCGCATTATTCCCGGCGGCATCTGCCAGCGAGAAGCGTGCTTTACTGCCTGAAGTCATAACGAATGAGGATTGGTTCGTCCCTGAGCTATTGGAAACAACCTGGTAATCCTGAACCTGTCCCTGTTTCGGCAGCACTTGCGCCACGATCAGATTAGACGCGATCACGTTACCTGTTGTCGGTGCTGCAAAATGAGTAAATTCTCCGTTTGCATTGTACCCGTCACCCGCGCTATCCACGATAGCAGTACCACTACCGTAGCGGATCAACGCTTTGAGATCGGGATGGTTGTAGTGCATGACAATATCTGCTTCCGGCGGCGTGGTATCGATGTTGCTCACCGTTGCCGTGACACTGCCCGTAAAGCCAACCGCATCTTCGTACTCAAACGTGAATTCTCCGTTCTCGCGGAACGTTTTGGACGACGTCGGCAGATTGGTGATGCGGATCGGTTCACTCGATTGCAGACTTACCTTAACTGTGCCATTCGTTGCCGCAATCGTAGAATACTTCACATTCACCATTGGCGGCGTATCATCGAAGTTGGAGACCACGATGAACACGGTTGCTGTATTGCTGCCATCCTTCACGGTGAAGGAGTAGCTTCCGTTGCGGTATATTTTGAACCGTTTGTTCGCCTCCAGCGTTTCCGGCATTTCCGGGTTGCTGTTCGTTGGCTTCACGGTCTTGTCATCCACGAGGTCGAACAGGATCTCTTGTCCTTCGTTCTGCCCACCATCCTGCACCTTCTCGCCTCCACGAACCGGCATGATCTGCTCCAGTGAAGCAAGCCCATAGGCAGGGGCATCCTGAAGCTGGATCTCAGGTGTTACGACATCGCTGATGTTGTCGTAGTAGCCTTTGAATTTAACCCGAACCTGTGACTTGAGTTGTCCTGAATCATTCGTATCAACAGGAACGCCAACATAGTTCGTGTAAGGAAGCCAAGTGCTCCAATTGTCTCCGCCGTTGGTGGAAACGGAATAGAAGTAACCTTCCTGTGCTGGCACATCAACCGTCAGTTCCATAATGGCGGTGTACCCGTCATCTCCTGGACCTTCTGTCCGAATCAAACGCGCGCTACCAACAGGTGGTTCACTGCTCAGATAGAACACGGAGAACAGACCACTTGTGTGGTAAAGCTTACTGTTACCCAAGCTATCGCTGGCATGAACGTACAGACGATAATTACCGTTGTCCTTTTTGTTGTCTACCTGCAAAGTGATCAAACGATCCGCAGGCGACACGCTCCAGCCCTTGCCTTCCGGATCTGGTTCCTTCTCGTCTTGCCCGTCAACCACTTTGATCCATTGGTAACGAATGTTCTTGGCTGCAACACCGTTAAAGTCCACCAACGTGTCAGACACATCAATCTGTACCGTCTGCTCTGGCATCGGATACAGATAACCCTGCGAACCGAATTTCGTGACAGGTGGCAGATGGTCGAATTTGTACTCCTGATAATAGTAGTAGAAACGTCCAGTATCCTGCTGCTTGATGCGCACATGGGCGTACCAGGTCCCGTTCAACGTTTTGTCGGCAGGGAAGCTGTAGCGCTCGGCGGGTACATCCCCCAACTTCGTTTCCTTCGGTTCATCCTCAAAAGCAACCCATTTGCTATTGCCCACAGGACGTTCAGAACTTTCACTGTATTGATATTCAATCGTATCGATCGGTACACCGGCTACGGTGAAGTCGGGTCCGTCATTGATCGCATAGGTGCCCGGATAGGCTTTGAACTTGGTTGAGATGACAAGCACATCAACTGCTTTTGGCTCGGCGGTGGCTGAATGGCCTGCCACATCCTCGGCTTTGGCATGCAGCTCGTATTGTCCACCTTTGGAGATCGCCGGATCATTCAATGTTGATATCTCAGCTTCACCTTGTGCGTTCAGCTCGGCATCCTGCCACCCGGAAGCGACAGGGCTCTTGCCCACGGCCACGAACTGGTATTGCACCTTGTTATTTTTAATAGAAGAAGTCGGATCAGCGGCCTTAACCGTAATCTTCACATTGTCGGAGTTATTGTCCACGATGTTCGCAACTTCGACGGTTGGATCGTCATTGTCAATCTTCAACAGGCCAACATGGTAAGACCAATTGGAATCATCTTGTTTGAAATCGGCCAAAGGCCACTGTACTGTATTGCCGTAATCGGACAGATTCGGCAGAATGCTTGAGCGATAATATTCCTCCAGCTCGGCAGGTGTCGCATCCGGATGTTGGGCAAGGTAAGCTGCACGTTCGTTGCTGCCTTTGTCGTATTGCATCCGTTGACGAGCCGAGTCCCAACTCATGTCGGCAGTCCATGTATGCAAATACCAGTTCCCGTTCAAACCTGTGCCATCATCTGGCAGTTCTACTCTCACACCATTCTGTCCGGTAGACAGTACAACATCCTGGAAACCAGATGTATACAATTCTTCAGAAGGCTGCTTCTGTGTCAGGGAATAGCGTTTCACTGCGGCAAAGTTGTCGTTTTGCCCAGCGAAGGGATCATTCGGACTCTGGTTCAGTACATAATACACGAGCCCTGAACCACTGCCTGGACGGAACAATCCTTTGCTCGTCTGACCGTTCAAGTCCGGATCGAATGCATTGATCGTGAATGATCCATTTCCTACGTATTGTCCTTCGGGAATGACTTCTCCGTCCTGATTTTCATAGACAAAATTCACTTCAGGTGCCGTATTGTCCACAGACAATCCAGCCCAATCAATCTTCTTGACTGGCTCAGTGAGCACGTTACCGGCGTAGTCTGTCAGCGCCTTCCCGTCGCCAGGATTGCTGGCGTGCTCCAAAGCAGCTGTCTCCAGCAATGACGTTTCGATGCTTTTGCCGTCTGGCACTGTCATACGGAACGTCCATGTATTTGTGTTCTGGCCGCCAACATATGCTGCAGTCAAGCCGTTGGCAAACTTGAGTCGTGTATCCTCCGTCGGGGTAAACGCGCTGATCACCTGTTCGTTGAGGTACACGGTAAAATCAACAACGTCGCCCTTGTTCAGCACAAGTCCCGTTAATACTTCAGGCTGCACGCCGTTGCGGGATGCTGAGTACTGAGGTACACGTGCGTCGATAATGGTACGGAACGTACCGCCCGGATTCGCGTTATCGGCAAAAGGAACTGTTCCAATACCGTTAAAAGTTGCAACGGGATTACCCGCACCATCACTGAATCCTGCTGCATTCATCCGTTCCAGTAATGTTGGACGGTCCTCCTCGGAGGGCGCGATCAGGCGCTTCGGATCAATGGGAATGTTACCTGTGCTATCATTTAACGCAGCCTGATAACGAAAGTTAAAAGTGGAGCGTGCATGACTGTTCCGATCCAGTCCACCCTGCGCAAAGTCACTGTATCCGCTGTCTGCGCTCGTTAGATAATAAACGGACGGATCGAAGCCGTCTCCACCCGGATTACTGAACAGTTCGGTACGCATGAAGCTGAATTTGCCATCAATCCGGTCAGAGGCATCCTCTGCAGTCGACGGAAATACCGGCTCACTGAAATTCAGCGCCAGGTTGAGGTTGCTCCCTTGCTTCAGGAACAACTCATTCTTTTTTACTGCCGGATCGGCATTGAATCGAACTGCCCCGGTATGGGTCAGTGTATTGCCGTTGTATGTAGGAGGTGTGATGTCGGCGAAATACAGTTCAATATCACTGGCACTTTCAATAACTCCTCCTCCAATGTCTATCTCGATCGTATCGTTGGGACCAAAACTGATCCATGATGAGTTTACTGAACTATTGGTGCTAACACCGAATTTCGAAACACCGTTGATATTTACAGAGACTGCGCCACTGAAACCAAACATAGTCTCCATAGATCCAATCTTAAAGAGCATTCTGGCCTGTCCACCTTCGGCCAATCGTCGAAGTGTTGGGTTCGAAGCAACCGAAATCTTGGCAACCAACTGACCAGGTAAGCTCATTTTGAGATAGCTTGCATTCAGTACATCTACATTGCTCTTCTTCGTTGAAGTTCCCGGTGCGCCAGCGGCAAATATGCCAAAGCTGTTCGCATCAAACTTTTTAATGTTATTGTTCCAGGAAGACATGTCTTCCCGATTGATGATCTTACCCCCGCCGTTCGGAATAAAAATATCCGCGTACTCCGCAGCTGCGGAAACGGTCGGCAGGTGTGGCCAGCTCACAGACGTCAACGTCAGCAAAGCAGCAAGCAGGCAGAGTGATAACTTTTTGAACATGCGAGATTCCCCTTTTTCCCGTTATGTATTCGACTTCTTCATCAGCTTGCGAATATCTTCGATCGTTACACAGATATGAATGCCATTCATTGTCCGGAACGAACCGGAGATTAATCCGATCACATGACCATCTTCATTTAACAATGGACCACCCGACATGCCCGCAGACACCTGCGCGGAAGTCAGCAAGCGAACGACATCGTTCACCTCAGCGGTTGGTGCATTCACGATGCCCTCCGTAATGATCTTGCCATCCTTCAGCGGGTACCCGATTGCGAACGATCGTTGCCCATATCTTGCAGGCTGCTTGTCCCCTGACAGGGTAAGTACTGGACGTTTTTTGCTATTCTGCACAGACAGCGTAGCCACATCGGTTTCCGTATCAGTGCTCAGAACCGTTATCTTTTGGATGGAACCATCTTCAAATACCGCCTCGAAAGATATCCCGTCCTTCACAACATGGGCTGCTGTAAGTGCTCTACCATCACCGATTAGAAAACCGGTACCTACCGTTTTGAGTGTTCCGTCCTTGCGATACGCTTTCAGGTAAAAGACAGCTTGCGCCGCGGACTGATACACTTTTTCAGCTCCCGATACGGCCACTTGTCCAGTCCCAGCCGCTTTGGCGACAGATGAACCCGTATACCCATTCAGACATGCCACGGCAATCAGTACAGCCAAAATGCCAATTATCCGCCGCCGCAAACGCCAAGATGTGATGCTTCTCTCCATTTTCTCAACTCCATCAGCCCATAGTCGCGCAAAGATAGGTCTTTCGATGCTTTTTCTGTGCCCGTTCGACATATCTTGCTTCCGCATTATAATGGATCACAATAAACAAGCAATAAACAGAAGAAAATTGTCGAAATGTGATTGCGCCCCCCAGAGATATTCGCTACAATGCCGATAGAATACAAGAGATTTCGTCCAAATCTGCCAAAGGTTTCGAACAAACTCTAAAGGAGCAGCATTTCGTGTTATTAAAAATTTCAGGTGTTGTCCTGACTGTTATACTCGCCATTACCGTACTACTCCTGTCAACGATCAGAGAACCACAATCTGCGGCGCTTCATGCTCGTCAAGGTGTTCTGGACCTCTCGGCTTGGAACCCTGAACAGGACGAGCGGATCAAGCTGGACGGGGAGTGGGAATTTTACTGGGAGCGATTGCTACCTGACGAATCTACAACTCCGAATCAAGCTGGTCCAACGAAAGCACCCGATACCTATGCAACCGTTCCCGGCTCGTGGAATCGACTTGAAGTGGACGGCGCACGACTGCCTACCCACGGCTTCGCCACGTATCGACTAGTGCTGCGTAATGCACCTGTTGATGGAACGCTGGCGATCAAAAAAATGAACATTCGTTTTGCCAGCGAAATCTATATCAATGGCAACAAATTGCTGGAAGACGGGCATGCTGTGGCAAAGTCCGCGGGTTACCGACCAGGCAACTCCCCACAGATTGGCTTTTTCCCCTATCACGGCGGTGACATTGAGATTTTGATCCGGGTGGCTAATTACGATTACACGGACTCTGGCATTCCGGGTCCACTCTTTTTCGGCGAACAAGCGGCCATGCTGCAAAAACATCAAGCCAGCACAGCTATCGAATTCGGCACGCTCGCTGTACTGGCTACCATTTCGATCATATTCCTCATCAGTTACCTGGGGTCTGCACTCTACCGAAACAGGGACGATTCCCTGCTGCTGATTGGTCTAATCTGTCTGCTGTACGCCCTCTATAACGGCATGATCAGCGAACGTGTGTTATCCATGGTGGGCTCGGAAATCTCCTTTAGTACGCTCTATAAATTAAAAGATTTCTGCTCTGTCGCATGTCTGGGTCTGCTGACCTTTTACTTCTACCGATTCAAAACAGGCATCCTGTCCGGTATGCTCACAGCGGTGATTCTGATCATCTTCGGAGCTTACTTTTGCATGGTCGTGCTCCTGCCTATTTCCGTCTATGGGCTTGCTGCGCCTTACGTCGTCGTTATGTACACGTTGCTGCTTCTCTGGTTGCTGTATCAATGCGCATCACAGTTCCTGACCAGTGAAAAGGGCGAACGGCTGTCTACTTTCTTGTGGTATGCGGCTCTCTTAAGCATCGTGCTGTACTGTCTGGACATTAATCTCTTCTCGATCTCGCTCAAGGAAAACATGAACATCGGGCAGGCTTCGATTGTCCTGTTCAGCATCCTGATGCTGTTTCTGGCTGTGCTTCGGTTCTTCGAGGCCTATCGTACGGTCCGCACCCTCAAAGATCAGTTGCTCTTGCTGGACAAGGTGAAGGACGACTTCCTGTCCAATACCTCGCACGAGCTCAAAACACCGCTGAACGCGATTGTAAACATCAGTGAGAGCCTGCTCAAAGGCGCCGAAGGCCCACTTACCGACGAACAGGCGCACAATCTGGCGATCGTGACAGGAAGCGGCCGACGATTAACCTATCTGGTAGATGAATTGCTGGATTATTCGAAAATGAAACATGGCGACATCCCGCTCCACCGGTCTTCGACCGATCTGTACTCGTTTGTCGAATCGGTCATGCGTATGCACTCCTTCCTGCTTGGCGCGAAAAAGGTGGAGCTCATCAACCGCATCCCGGCGCATTTCCCGCCAATCTATGCAGACGGCAATCGACTGATTCAGATTTTGCATAATCTGATCGGTAATGCCGTTAAGTTCACGGAACGTGGCACCGTAAGTATTAGTGCTACGGTGGTTCAAGGCAAAGCGGAAATACGCATTGTGGATACCGGCCGCGGCATCGGTACGGACAAGCTGGAGCATATCTTCCTACCGTTCGAGCAAGAAGCAGATACGGGGCCAGTGGTTGCCGGAGGCACCGGTCTGGGACTAAGCATTACGCGTAAGCTGGTCGAACTGCATGGCGGAACTATTCATGCGCAATCGGTACCCGGCAAGGGTGCTACATTCATCCTGACCTTTCCGCTGGCAGATGGCAAAGGAGAGAAGCGATCCAACGTCATGCCACTTACCATAGCTCCTACAAGTCCTGCTAATCGGCTGTTCCGGTTCGAAGAACCAACGATTGTGAAAGGAAATAAAGACGAATGGATCATCGTTGTGGACGACGACTCGGCTAATTTGCAGACGATTGTTAATCTCTTGAAGCTGGAAGGTTACAGTTATGCGGTAACTGCACGTTCCTCTTCGGTACTGGAGCTGCTGGACAAGCTACCTGCCGTGCATCTTGTCATTGCTGATATCATGATGCCCGACATGTCGGGTTACGAATTGTTGGAACGGATCAGGGAGCGCTTCTCTCCTTCCGAGCTGCCTGTACTCATGCTGACGGCGAGTAACAAAGCCCATCAGTTGAAGCTGGCCTTGGAGAAAGGTGCCAATGATTTCGTATCGAAGCCGTTCGAATCGGAGGAATTGCTGGCCCGGATCGGCGGTTTGACCCGGATGAAAACATCCGTTCAGGCTGCGCGAGATGCCGAAATATCCTTTTTGCGGTCACAGATGAACCCGCACTTTCTGTATAACGCTCTAAATGCCATTGCCGAATTGTGCGTGGATGCGCCCAATCGGGCAGAACAATTGATTTTGCAATTATCGAGTTACTTAAGACGCAGTGTGCACTTTAAACATCTGGACTCAAAAACTAGCCTGATGAACGAACTGGAGATGATCGAGGCCTATGTAGCGATTGAGCAAGCTCGCTTTGGCTCAAGGTTGGAGGTCATCATCGATGTGGATGCGGATGTGAACCGGAACATGGACATTCCGCCCCTCACGTTACAGCCCCTGATCGAAAACGCAATTCGGCATGGGCTGATGTCCAGCATTCGCGGTGGTCGGGTCATGTTGTCTATCCGCAATCTGAATGATACGGAAACACGGTTCACCATTGAGGACAACGGAATTGGCATAACCAGGGAACGGATGGATGAAATTCGGCAATCCACAGATGGCAGTAACGGCGTGGGACTATGGAATATCTCCAGCCGGTTGAACCTGCTGTATGGCAGACACCTTCAGATGGAAAGTCTGGATGGCGAGGGAACGCGGATTACATTTGATCTTCCAAATCAACGTCTAAGCACAGATGGGAACGGGGGTTATGAAACATGATGAAAGTCATCATTGTGGACGATGAGGATTTGTCGCTGAAGCGACTGAATCGCATTTTGACAGAAAGTGGAGAAGTTGAGGTGTCTCGCGCATTTCACGACCCGGAAGAAGCCTGCGAATATGCGGCGGAAAATAGCTTCGATGCGGCATTTCTGGACATTACGATGCCTCGTATCTCAGGTATGCAACTCATTGGTGAATTGCGTAAACATCACCCTTCGCTCCCCATTGTGCTGGTGACCGGATATGAGGAGTATGCGGTGCAGGCCTTCGACAAAGAGGTGATCGATTACGTCATCAAGCCCGTCACGGCTGAGCGACTGAACCGTAGCATTAAGCGATTGCAGGAAAAGCTTCACAAGTCCGTCGCCCCTTCCGAACCGACGACTCCTGCACCCAAGCTGAATGTTCGTCTGTTCGGTGAATTCACCGTGTTCGGCGGAGCCGGAGCAGACAGTCCCATCAAGCTTAGAACGCCCAAGACGGAAGAGTTACTCGCATTCTTGCTGTATACCAAATCAACTACCCGCGATGCATTGGCCGATACGTTGTGGAAGGACCTCAGTCCGCAGAAGGCCTGGACGAACATCAATTCCACACTGTACTACGTGCGACGTGCCATCGGGGACAACAGTGACGTACCGATCATTCTCAAGGACAGGAATGGCATCCGTATCGACCGGGAAGCGATTGACTGCGATCTGTACGAGTTCGAGGCTTTGTTCCGGCAGATGCGTCAGGCATCAGCACATCAACCCGATCTCTTCGAGCGGATGGACACGTTGTATACGGGTGAACTTCTGAAAGGAAGGCATTATGAGTGGGCTTTCGCGTGGTCCAGACAGCTGGAGCTGGATTTCATCATGACGATGGAAACTGCTGCCCACTATCACGAGAAGGCAGGCGAGCCGTTACGGGCGCTGTATTATTTTGAACGTATCCTCCAGATAGATTCGATTCGGGAAGATATTCATCGCGAGATCATCCTGTTGTATCTGTCGCTTGGACGAAGAACCGAAGCGCAGCGACAGTATCTGGTGCTGGAGGAATTGCTCAAAGAGGAGCTTGGCTCCAGTCCGGCAGCAGATATCAAACAACTGTTGCGACAATCATGAAACAGCAAAAAGCCCATGCCTTGGCGATAATGAACTGCTCCCATCGTAGTCTTCTACAGTCTACTATGACAGGGAACAGTTCAGTGTTGCTTTAGGCTTGGGCTTTTTTTCAACATAGATGGACGTTAACTCGTTCGTTCGTCTTGGTCGGATGATTTTACATCATCATTGTCTAAAATCAATTACTCATTTATAAGTTTTTCTGTATTAAGGGTAAACCCTTCAATCACGACATCTTCGTCCACTTCAATCATGATACAACGTCTGCCTTGATAGTTCACCTGTTTCACATATCTCAGGTCTTGCGGGCTAACCGAAATCGTAGCAACCTTGGTTTCAATCTTAATCGACTTGGACGTGAACTTCGGCATAACACTAGTCGCCTTCATTTCATAATTCTTGTTGTCCACAATCGTTTCGAAGGCACGTTCCACTTTCTCCGTCGTCAGATCCTCTATACCGCTTGCGGTCAGTACACGTTCCAGATCTTTATAATCCAGTTTCGGAGGTTCTTCCTCATGGGACTCTTCGTTAATTTCAATGACTCGGTTGATCTCCTCATACACATGAGCAATGGTGGCTGAATCGAGCTGTTCACCGGCCACTTCCTTGACGATATCTTCGAAGATCGCCCGTTCTTCCAGTGCGGTTACGGATCTTTCTCCATTCAATACATTTTCAACAAAATGCGGATCCGGGAAATTGGATTTCCCTGTACAATATAGAACACGGTTCACATCGGAGTAGTTGTCCGTCACGCTAGGGTACAGGAACCCTTGCTCTGGCGTGCTTAATTTGATAATCGGATCGACAATAATGTTGTATTTGAATTCTCTCTCCACGTAATCAAACAAGAGCGTCTTCCGCTGCTTCTCCGTTGAATTCACGCTGCACAGAATGAACGGATGGGCGAACACCTCATTCTTCTCACTCTCTTCCGTGGCTTCGTTTCTAGCCTTGGTCGGCAGATAATACTGTCCACGCACGAACGTAGCTACCATATCCCGCTCAAACTTCGTATCCACCAACATTCGATCCACGAGCAGCAGCATCAGATCCTGCCATTCATCCGGATCACCTGTTACCAGCGCCTGGTGAAGCAGTACCTGTGCCGGGTCCTCCGCCGCTTCCTGGAACTTCAGTTCGAACAATTTCTGATCCAAATCGCCTGTCAGCAATTTTTTGAAATTGCCCATGTACAGCTCCTGCTTCTCTCTGTCCACCAGTTCGAACGGGTGACGCTCCCAGTGATATACCTCGTTCGTTTCTTTCGTAATATACACGTTGAGAATATCGTAAATATTCAGTAGATCGTGATCGAGTTTAAATTGCTTGCGTATATGCGCGACTTCTTTTTTATTCATGATTCGTTAGACAACTCCTCAAGTAAATTGGCTTTACAAGTATAAACGATATAAAAAACCTTCGCCAGAAGGACCTTTATGGTTACATGTCTTATGTGGTATTCCAAACCTAAAACGCTGCAAAAACAGAAAGACGCATCAGGAATGATTCCTGTGCGTCTGTTCTCGTTTCACTGCTTTCTTTTCAATTAACTACTACTCGGTAACATATCCGTATTCAACAGTGATTCCCTGCTGGAAGAAACTTTCCTTGCTTCCAGCAGAAATAGTAATCCCAAGAACACGGACACGCCGCCAATAATAATCAGCAACGCCCCCAACTCCTGACTGTAGGCTATCAGCGCCCCGTCCCGGAACGCCATCCCACGAATCAGACGGTTGAGCCAATTCATCGGTAATGCCCATGCGAATATTTGGAACGGTTCTGGGAACGCCAGCGGCGTTAGTTGAATTCCGGTAGCCAAAAAGGACGGATACAATACAAAGCTGGTCCGAAGACTGACTTTCGACATGTCTTTGGCAGTGTATCCAATCAGCATGCCCATGAGTGATAAGGCAAAAGCATAAACAACCAGCGGAATGATAAATAGATAAGGCTCTGCTTCAAACCGCATTCCCCCCACCTGCTTTAACAATCCATAGGATAGCAGCAACGATAGGAAGCTTAACACAGCGTAGGGTACACTCCGAACCCATAGCTGGAAAGGCGACCTTCCGTTTGCAAATAGCTTCCCTTCCTGACGAAGCCGAGGTGCAATTGAGCCCGCTGCGCTTGTCGTAATCATCAATACTACGATATTCACAAATCCCAGCACCATAAAGCCGACATAACTGGAGGTTGGATTAAACAACATTCGTTGCTGAAGGGATAACGGCGACACGATTCCTTTGGCTGTCTCAGCATCCATCCCTTTCTGGATCAAACGTGTCATGGAAAGGGTCATATTTTCCGTCTGGATAATCTCTTGAATCGCGGTGCGAATACCGGTTAACCCCGAGGGCATCGTGTTATCCATCAAGATGCCAATGTTCGTCGATTTCCCTTGTTGTTGGCGCATTCCCAACTGATTGGGAAGTAAAATAACCGCTACAGCTTGCTCATTGGCAAGCAATGTTTCCGGATTCATTCGGCTCGCATATACGCTTTTGACGCTCATATATTGTGACGCATTAATTTTGGAGATCATCTGCCGTGAATATTCACTATGATCCTCATCAATGACCACAACTGGTGATTTACTGATCTGATTCTGTGAGAACATTAATCCGAAAAATAAGGCTGCTATCATTGGCCCAATAAAAATTAGCCGGATATACTTACTTCCTGCGACGTACTTCCACTCGTCAATCAGTGATTTCATCAAGTTTCACCTCTGCTGTCATCCCCGGAAGCAAATCAGTATTCGACTCCATCGATATTCGGACCAGAAACATACTTAAATCAGCTTGTCCTTTTTCCCGTGACATGCGCAAGTTCGCAAATTGAGGTGCAGACGAAATGGAAGTAACAATCCCTCTCACCTGCGTTGGCTGATCCAAATACGGAAAATGAACATCAACACTTTGATTCACTTCAAGCTGTTGAATTTCACTTTCCTGTATGTAAAGGTCGGTGTAATACGTATTTTTTTGTACAACTGCCAGCGGCACTCCTGCTTGGACTTGATCCCCCTTATCTACATTGACTCGGTCAACCAATCCGTCATACGGTGCGAGTACATCCACATCTCCCTCCCCCGCTGATTTCACTTTGAAAAGTACCTCTCCCTCTTTCACGGAGTTACCTGCAGACGCACCCGCCTCTACAATTGCCCCAGGACTATTCTGATAAAATAATGTCGTTTGTTCTGACTCCAATATGCCTTGTTTCTTGCTCTCGGCCTGAGTGACAGCATCCTTTCCTTTAACAGCAAGTAGTGAACCCCCAACAATAAACACCATCGCAATTCCGATATACAAACCAGCTTTTATCTTCATTCTCATATCTCTCCCATTCTCATTCCTTGTGCATATAAGTTGAACTGAAAATATTTACACTGGACACTCCGATGACAGAACATCCACATGTTTGCTTTACATGATCATTTTGTTGACCGCGTTCCCGGCAGCCTCCATAATCACTTCTCCCAAAGTAGGATGAGGGTGAATTGTCATCGCCAGATCCTCTACGGTTGCCCCCATCTCAATGGCAAGTGCGAGCTCCGATATCAGTGTGGATGCCTCCACGCCAACGATTTGCGCACCAATGACAATTCCTGAAGTCGGGTCAGCCACAACTTTTACAAACCCTTCGGGTTCTCTTAATGCCAATGCTCTTCCGTTGATCCCGAAAGAAGATTTCCCAATAACCACCGGAATGGCTTGTGCCTTCGCTTCCGTCTCACTAACTCCAACACTGGATAGCTCCGGATCAGAAAAAACAACAAGCGGAATCACCTTGTAATCCACTTTGGAGGTGAGACCCGCAATGGCCTCTGCTGCTATTTCGGCTTCATAGGATGCCTTGTGAGCGAGTGCTGGACCAGCCGTAATATCTCCAATGGCATAAATGTGCGGGATAACTGTTCTACACTGTTCATCTATTTCAACCAGTCCCTTGCTGGTCACTGGCAAGCCAATGCGTTC
Organism: Paenibacillus sp. LS1; assembly: GCF_026013365.1. Classification (GTDB taxonomy): domain Bacteria; phylum Bacillota; class Bacilli; order Paenibacillales; family Paenibacillaceae; genus Paenibacillus. Next base: position 131,182 of record NZ_JAPDOE010000011.1, on the reverse strand, counting down.
CAATCCTAACGGTCCGTCTGTATTGGGTTTCCTGCCGATCGTGACCAATACATATTCCGTCGTGACCATGTGCTGCTCTTGGTTTTTGGAATAATGCAGTGTCATGGAATCCGCATTCTGCTCCACCTTTTCGGCAGTCGCTCCGGTTACGATATGGATGCCATCCGCATTCAATTGTTTGACTACAGGGGCTGCAAGTTCCGCCTCGAATCCAGGCAATACTTGTGCTCCTCCCTCCAGAATCGTTACCTTTGTTCCGAATTTGGCATACATCTGTCCAAGCTCCACACCAATATAACCTCCGCCGATCACAACCAGACTACTCGGGACCTCCTGTAGAGACAGTCCTTCAGTGGAAGACAAGATGCGACCTCCAAATGGAAATGCGGGCAGCTCAACCGGCTGAGACCCCGTTGCAAGTATGAGGTTTTTAAAAGAAATACTTTGCTCCTGCCCAGCTTGCCGAATCATCGCTGTGTGCTCATCCACAAGACTAGCCTCTCCTTCGAGAATGGTCACACCTGCAGTCTTTAACAAATAGTGGACGCCACCAGCCTGTTTATTCACAACCTCCTGTTTGAAATGCTGGGCGTTCTTAAATATCGCTGCCGCTTCAGCTTGATTCAACTGTCTGAACAAATCATAGCGATGCGATTCCGCAATTAATGCTTTGGATGGTATGCAGCCCACATGTGTGCAGACCCCGCCGAGCTGTTTTCGTTCGACAATTGCCGTCTTCATCCCCAATTGCGAAGAACGAAGCGCCGCCACATATCCCCCTGGACCTGATCCAATAACTAACGTATCCACAGATTCAAACTCGCTCATATTCTGATACCTCCCGATTTGAAGTTAATTTAAAATATGATGACCGTAATATATTATAACCATCATATTTTAAGACCGTCAACAACCGCATGTGACCCTTTTGTAAAGCAACAGATATTTAGTAGCCAAATTGACAGGCCTAATTATGATGATTATAATATTTTAAAAAAGCAGAATGATGAAACTATGGAGTGAATGAAAATGCCCTATCCCAAAGGACATAAAATAAAAGTACGAGGTAAGATAGTTGAGAGTGCGGCTCGAGCTTTTCGCACCAATGGTATTCAGGACGTGAGTGTCCCGTTTATTATGAAGGGAGCCGGATTGACTCATGGAGGGTTCTATTCACACTTTGACAATAAGGAACAGTTGGTTGCGGAAGCCTGCGAATATGCCATCAGTGATACCATTGCACTTCTTCAGAACGTCGCTGATCAGGAAGAGCAACATCCCAAAATTAATAAAGTCATCGATTATTATTTGAGTCCGTATCACCGCGACCAAACAGAAATGAGCTGTATTTTCCCCGCCCTTTCCAGCGAAATATCCCGTTCTTCGGAAGAGGTCCGTCAGGTATTCACCCATGAATTGGAGCGGATGATCTCTTTTATCTCCAACCTGGCTGAAATTGATGTATACAAAGGTCGGGCATTGTTCAGTACCATGGTTGGCTCGCTTGTTCTTGCACGGTCTGTTAGTGATTCTGATCTTAGCGACAGCTTTCTCTCGGCGGGCAGGCAGCAAGCAAAAGAAATGGTTGAACGGAACGATATGTAGAGGTTTCGGGCTTTTATACGATACGTAGCTTTGAGGTTGTTTCTTTTTGTTATCGAGCTGGAAACACAAATAGACCGCCCACCTTTGTGAAGGTTGCGGTCTATTTGATCGTGTATCCTCTTTTTTGAGCCAACCATCCTTAAAAACGGCTATTGCATTAGAGAGATATGCTCCGTACGAGAGAACTGACGATATGGCGAAAATTTCAGCATCTTACATATTTACGCTTGAACCCCGTCCGCCCTTTATCCACTGCCTTTTGGATATTCTCAGACGCATTCAGCAGCTTGCTCTTGGGCTTGTCCTTATTTACTTCGACAGGGCCAACGGCCTTGGCCGTCTCTACCGCCTGATCGTGCAATGGTTGATAGGATGTTGCAACGGTATACAGGAAGTTGTTCATTGAATATTTCGTTCGTTCCGGCGATTCGTGAATGGTCTTTTTCACCTGTTCCAGCATCTCCATCAGTTTATTCTCCGAAAACTCAGCATCCTTCCGGCTTCCGAGCAACCAGCAGTAACAGCTCCATCCCGCTGACATTCTCAGTTCATCACCACTAGCAATCCATGCGTCAGCGACCTCTTGCGCAATATCTGTCTCGGCCAACGTCACAGCAACGATGAAGTCAGAGATCATATAAAAATAAGCGGCATCGATCCAACGATCAAAATCAGCTGGCGTCATCACTTTTGGATCGGCAATCACGCCTGCAAAGTACATCGCATCATAATTACCTGTCGCGTATAATTGCTCCGCCAAAGGTTGATCCTTTTTGATCTGCTTGGCGATAGGTTTCATCGCCCCGGTTGCCACGCCAAATAACGGTTCATGCGCACCATTGGAGATATAGATTTTTTTCGTTCGTTCTTTGCCCAGCGCCTCTAGCTCTTGCATCACTTCATCTAGGTTCATTTCGTGACACTCCCAATCCATATAATTTATATATCTGATCATATCAAACGGACACTTATGTTTAACGAAAAACCGATGGAAAATCGCACATTATCCAAAGGGAACCATTTTGCCATAAGCATAATCGTCCCGGCGGGATTGTTACCTTTCATATGAGGAATTCCCCAATGGGGTATTTTTCCTAAAAGAACCGAATACTATTCAAATTCCCCTGTGGCTTTGACATCCTGTTCGAGCATTATCACCGATCATAACATCTATACCATTGTTTCGCACAGATCCCTGAAAAGATAGATATAACTTCTTCGCAGACAAACATTTTTCCTTTCTTATGCTTCTACCGGCAACTTCGGAATACCTGCCGAGAGCCTGATTGGAAGAGCTAATTCCCCCAGCACAGCAGAGCAACATATGTCCATATCCAAGCAACATTAAGCTATGGTAGGAAACGTCGCTCATCGTTTATGTTCAGTTAAGTGTTGTTAACGAAACTGAGATGAGGAAGGATGCGAGATGATGAGCAACAATCAAGTGCTAGGCTTTGCCCCTGCTCTGGGCTGGAATTCGTGGAATACCTTTACGTGGGATATTAACGAGCAATTAATTCGAGATGTCGCTGATGTGTTCGTATCGGAAGGTTATCTGGCCGCTGGCTATGAGTATATCGTAATCGATGATTGCTGGAGCCTGAAGGAACGGGATGTGAGCGGCAATCTGGTGACTGATCCGATAAAATTCCCAAGTGGAATGAGAGCGCTTTCCGACTATGTCCACAGCAAAGGTCTAAAGTTCGGCATGTATTCATGCGTGGGTACACATACTTGTGCCGGGTATCCAGGCAGCTTTGAGCATGAATTCCAGGATGCCGCCCTTTTTGCCGAATGGGGCGTTGATTATTTAAAGTATGATTACTGCTTCAAGCCGCGCCATATCTCAGGCGAGCTGCTGTACAAACGGATGAGCCTGGCGCTCAAAAACTGCGGACGCGATATCCTGTTCTCCGCCTGCAACTGGGGAGCCGACGACGTATACGACTGGATTCGAGAATCTGGTGCTCATATGTACCGCTCTACCGAAGATATCCGCGACAATTGGGATTCGGTCAAAGCGCTTTCCCTTTCGCAGCTTGGCAAACAAAGCTACACGGGCTCCTTCTGCCATAACGACATGGATATGCTGATTGTAGGTATGTATGGTGGAAGCAACAACGACTTTATCGGCAGTATCGGCGGATGCAACGACATCGAATATAAAACCCACTTTTCACTCTGGTCCATGATGGGTTCACCGCTAATGATCGGATGTGACGTACGCAAGGCGAACCAGATCACAAAAGATATTCTGCTCAATCCAGACTTGCTTGCCATCAACCAAGATGTAGAAGCTCGCGGAGCTTACCGTATCAAACCGGAGCCACAATGGTTTCACACAGACGATGTATTTATGCTGGTGAAGGTACTCACAGATGGCGATCTAGCTATTGGCTTCTTCAACCTGAGCGACAACCAGCGGGAGTTGTCTTTGCAATTTTGGGATATGGGTCTGCCTTACGCTGCCGGGTACGCTCTGTCACTGTATGACTGCTGGGAACATAAAGAGCTTGGCGTGTTCCGTGAACGCTTCGCTCCCGTTGTCGCAGCACATGATTGTTTAGTCGTGCGTGCCAAACTGGTGAAATAGATGGCTCAACATCGCCTGTGTACCTCCTGTCAGGTCCCGCTCTCTTCAGACGATGTGGGTATTTACCTCAAATTGATCTCACGCTCTGCCCAGCAATTTCTGTGCATCCATTGTCTCGGAGTGAAGCTGAACTGTGGACGGGAGCCTATTGAGAAGCTGATACGTTATTTCCGAGAGTCCGGGAACTGCGCCCTGTTCCGTTACGTAATCTCTTTGTCTGGTGAAGTATCATGTATGCTGTTGGCGTGTGTGATGTTGCTTTTTTGAATACTTTGGAAAAGTAAAGCGGGTCATTGTAACCAACAGAGTAGGCCACGGATTGAATAGGCAATCCTGATGTCTTCAGTAGTTCACAGGCCCGCCGGATCCGGCAGGATGTAATATACTCCAAAACAGACTTGCCAGTTGCTCCCTTAAACAGACGAAACAAATAACTGCGCTCCAGATTAACTGCCTTTACGATCTCCGTGACGGTCAATGTCGGCTTCCAGTAGTTCTGCTCGATGTACTTTCTCGCCAGCCAGACATAATCCTTGACATCCACCTGCGGCTCCTTTGGATAATATTCCATATAGTAGGAAAGCAGTAGACGCAAACGGGCATCCGCCCGCAGCACTTCATAAGATGATCCACCCGCGCTCCAGGCAAGATGAAAAAAGGGCTGCAGTGTCTCCGGCGAGACCGTCACTACGGGTTGTACCTCTGAAAGCTGTGTCAGCGCCAGCAACCGGCCGGCGTCCTCACCGCTAAACTCCACCCAGACGTACTCCCACGGATCTTGCGGGTCTGGATAATAATAGATCTCCTTTTGCGGGAATATGATAAAGCTTTCCCCCGTAACCAGCCGAAAAACACTATCACCCGTCTCCAGGGTCCCTTGGCCACGGATAATATAGTGCAGTGCATAAACGTCACGCACGCCTGGCCCCCATTGGTGAGCGTTGGCCGGCTTGTGACCACCGCTAATAAAATACAAATTACTGGCTCTACTGCTCTCATGCCAAATCGGATTCAACCTTGATCCCCTCATTTCTATAGCCTTCCAGTTCTGACGTTCGGTTTATCTTATAGTATCGTTGATTAGATAGTCGGGTATCGTTTTTTATGCTAAATCGAGATAGGGGAATGTTGTGATGTTAAGGATGGTTACAGTACGCCAAGATTCCGGGCTGGGATCAGCCGGGCACCTTTCGAAGGCAAGCATTATGATCTGGCCCGCCAGATGACCCTGGACCTGTGCTCGAAATTGTGATTGAGCAGTATCTCAAAAAGAAGAATGAACCCCCTATATAAGATATACCGAATTACTTGTTCAGACACAGCATACAAGAAAGAGCCCTGCAGATGTGCACGGCTCTTTCTTGTATGAATTCAAAAGTTTCCATGTAGCGAATCGGCTGTACAGAGGCATATAGCAATAGACAAGCAGTAAGATAAGAAATAACTAAGTCGTCATAGCAAGACGTGTTATGTCATATACGCCCGTCTTGCCAATGCGTCTGATTGGTTCTGCGTTAAACCCAGTCGGTAACTGTTCCCCAACAATAGGCAACTTTTCAAGATCCAGACCGGCCGTATCCAGAAGATAGACTTGCTTAGCGATCCGTAGCAGTTCATCCAGCAGGACGATTAGCAGGGTCAGCGGAATAACTTTCCAGACATCCGTAATCACGGCCATTTGATAATAATCATCCTCACAAAAATTGATAAAACCTGCTTTGAAGTTGGTGTTAATAGTAGGTCGTTCCGTACGAATAACTTCAGCATTATGCTGATTACATGCAAATACATCGGTAATACATAACCTATCAACGAACGAAGAAGACATGTATCCTACTGCTAATCGTCTGCCTTCTTGGTTAGGATCCATATCGCTTGGTTCAATATGCTCATAATCTTGAGGTAGATATTGATCTGCCACATTAAACTGTGCAAGCAACATTTCAAGATTCAGAGCCTCGTTTACATATGACAGTTCGACAGGAAGCTCCTGATGCAACCTGACAAAATGTAAATGATTCTTCCGGCTTGTCATCTGCACAGGATTAAATTGCTCATGAGGCAAATGCAACGCATGAAGCGCAGGGTCCGATCGAAAATGAATGCCTGCTTTCCACAACCGATAACCCAATTCCAGATCCTCGTGCCCCCATCCATGAAAGGACTCGTCGAATCCACCCACTTCTCTCAACACACGGGTTTCCACGGAAACCATACTTGTCCAGAAAAACGACCACGGAGCGGAACTTCGGTCCAGGTCATTTTCGTAAAAGTCGAACTGCATTTGTCTGGAATCCGGGTAGGTTTTCAACATCGGATTACGCAGACAAGCTTCAGGATGTTCCGACAACGCAATCGATTGCAGATATCTGGCGATTGGATGCTGATCATCCTTTTGATTCATCCCATGAACTGTACCTAAACCGATAGTGCCTGCATACCGAAGATGAAAATCGATGATATTGCGAATGAGATCGGCACCAATCAACACCCCTGTGTCCAAATACACACATATCTCATGCTTGGCAAGGTGAAGTCCCATATTTCGTGCAGTTCCGGCCCGAAACCCGAGATCCTTTTGATAACAATATCTCAGATCCAAATACGATTCAAAAGAACAGGCAACCTCTTTTGTATCATCATTTGATCCGTCATCACAGACAATCACCTCGAATAATGACTCGTCCTTCTCCTGATGCTTCAAACATACCAATGTGCGTTCCAGCAAGTCCGACCGATTATATGTAGGAATAATTACCGTAACTCCCATTCCCATTCAACATCCCTCCTCTCATATTGGTGCGCAAAGCAATCTAGAATCGAGGATACTAGTTGATCCACTGCGGTTCCATCGTAATCATATGTTTCAAGCTGCTCTTGTCCACTTAGAATTTGATTAGAATAAGAAGCCAGTAAGTCGCTATCCAGATCGGTTTCCTGCAACCACCGGATGTAACCCCTCTCGCCCATTTGCTTGGCGTACACGATATTGCTCGGGTTCACTTCTTCCCGCCGCGGGATCGCAATGGCTGGAACGCCTAGCGAGGCGAGCTCCCATAATGTTGTATGCCCGCCCCGGCACACGACAAGCGAGCTGTTTCTCACTTCGTCTATAAACGAGCCAGGGTCTGTTATAAAATGTGTGGACTCGTCACCTAACCGTTGCAAAGATTTCGTTAACGTTCCGCTGTACACAAGTTTCACGTAATCCGGGTTCCCCTTCAAAGCCGCTATGGTTTTCGTAAAAAAGGGGACGTCCACAATCGTTGGTGAGCCTGACGTAATGATAATTTTCTTTTCCTTTGTCCTCGCAGGTTCCGGTACATCTATTACCGGGCCTACAAAACACAGCTTCTCCTGAAGCGAATCATGTACCGGGAACATCCAGTTCTGCCGTACATCCACGATTGCAATTTGATTAGCCATCTGTAGGAAACCAAGTGTTTCCGGTTCATCTTCCAGCCAATTGGTAATAAAACAGGTTGGAATACCCAAGCTTTGTCCTATGGGAAGTACAATAAGTTCTTCATCAACCACCATGCCATCCGGTTGTGTACGGCGTATCAAGTCCAGCAGTTTGCCTATTCGCAAGGCACTGCTGCCTGCTGAAGGCAGCTCCAGATCAATCAGATCACCCGGGTATACCATTCGTAAATATTGGAATCCGGAAGAATAGGATGCGATAATGACCTCGTGATTTAATTGCATAAGTTGTTTGGCAACAAGCAAATCCCGCTTTGCATGTCCGAATCCGTTACCCCGAGATATAATTAATATTTTCATAGGCACTTCCCCTTTCCGGATTTCACCCTACGGATGCTACACTCCCCTGTTTGCGTAACAAAGCAACCTGCGCTCCATACATTTCACGAAATACGCCATCCTCTTCCAGCAATCGCAAGGGGTTTCCTTCCTGAACAATCTGTCCATCAGCCATAACATAGACCTTGTCACAGTGCATCACCGTGCTGACTCGGTGTGCGATCAGCAGGGCTGCTTTTCCCTGAGTCACAAATTGTTTAATGCTTCTGACAACAACCTCCTCCATCACCGGGTCCATGGCGGCCGTAGGCTCATCCAGTACCAGGATGTTTTTGGTATTCGCCATCGCCCGGGCAACCGCCACACGCTGCCATTGCCCTCCCGATAGTTCAGTCCCATCTGAATATCCCGCACCCAGCCTTTTATCTCCACTTCGGTGGATAATGTCCTGTACTAGCAGCTGTGCAGCATCGTTCCATTCATGATTAAGCCCGATGTTCTGCTGGACGTTAAGAGGGAATCTGGAAAAATCGGCATACGCAACAGAGATCGCACGTAACCTGTCGGCAGGTGTACTGTGTTCTCCATCCATCCATACTTCGCCTTCGGTTGGCTCAAGCAGTCCGCACATTATATTGCACAATGTTGTTTTCCCGGCTCCGTTCTCGCCCACCAACCCGATAAGCTCTCCTGTTCGAAAATGCATGTTCACATCAGTAATCACAGGTCTGTCACTATTCGGATAGGTGAAGCTAACTCCGTTCAATGCCACTTCTCTGCCTGCTTCCTTCGTTGAATCCTCAGTTTTAATCACAGCCTCAGCTGACAGAAACCGGGTGAGGTTGGAAGAGACAAGCAACTCACTGGTAAACAGCCGAAGCTCAAGGACAAAAGCATTCGCTTTGCCAAGCAATTCATCGATCAGTTGAAAAGCAATGATCAGACCACCGATGGAGGAACTAGCCGTCAGAATCGACACCATGTAAGCAACAGAAATGAGCAGAAGCTGGCCAATTTGCATCACTCCCGTCGTTTTTTGGGAAGTAAGGAGGAAGGTTTGATTGGTTTTGCTAATTTCAGTAAATGTATTTCTCCAGAGGTTCACGATATAAGGCGAGTATCCAAACAACTTGCGTTCTTTGCCCAGGTGAACATCCATGATTGTGCTTCGATAATAATTCTCGCGGATGCGCTGACCGGATAGCTGATTCTCAACGTTAAACATCTGGCGACCGAGCTTATATTGTTTGAATACAACAAAAGCAAAGGTCACGATCATCACGAGACATCCGATCTTTGTGACGAACCATAAAGCTGTACCCAAACTGATCAGCATAATTCCTGCACTGAGCACATCCAAACCAAGTGTGAGAATTCGATGCCCCCGGTCCAGACCATTCGCTGCCTTCTCAGCCGATTCGGAGAACGACCGATTTAGAAGTTGCTGATATGGCACTTCGTTATATCGATCAACATAGAGCTCTTTCGCAGATCGCCCTATATGAATACGCAGCCCTTCTAACGCCACACCATACAACGAGTCCATCACCTTTTCTCCAATGGTTGCTGCCGCGAACCAGGCCATCAGCATGAGCAATTGGTCAACGTTAACACCCGAAATAACTTGCTGGACTGCATATCCGAAAAGGAAAATCCGCACGGCTGGCAATATACCGGTTAACACCGTCACAGACAATGCGAACAGCATCCAGGGAATGATCTTACGCTTATTCTGCACTCGCATCAGCCACATTAGGCAACACCCCCTTCTCCCTCTTCCCTCGGCGCTTCAATAAAGGAGGAAGAAGCTTTCCACATCGCTTGATAAGGCTCGCATGTCTCCAACAGTCTCTCATGGGTCCCGTAATCCCTGATCTCTCCCTGATCCAGCATGAGTACCGTATCGGCAAAAACGCATCCTACCAGACGATGAACGACAAACAGCACGGTGTACCCCTGAAGTCTGTTAATGATGGACTCCAGAATGCTTAATTCATTACTAGGGTCTAATTTCGATGTTGGCTCATCCATAATTACGACAGATCCAACACGGTAGATCGATCTGAACATGCTTCTTGCTAATGCCAACCTCTGCCACTGCCCCTCGGACAGATCTGATCCACCGACTTCTGGCCATAGCTCTGTATGCCTTCCTTGAGGTAACTTATCTACAAATTGGGCATTGGTCAGTTGTAATACCTCAGCGATATCTTCCTCACGGTCCTTGCGGGTAATATCACCCAGGTACACATTTTCGGCAACGGATAGTTTATACCGCCCGTAGTCCTGCAGACAAAAGCCGCCTACCTCTTCTGAACTGACTGAACCCTGATCCGGCTTCAGTATCCCGGCGAGTATGAGCATTAATGTGCTCTTGCCTGAACCATTAGCACCTACTACAGCCACCTTGGCCCCAGACGGAATATCAAAATTAATGTTATTTAAAACATTTTCTTGCCCGTCGTAGCTAAACGTTAATTGACGAACTGATATTGCATTGGAGGACACCGTCTGCTCTTCATTACGATTAGACATCTCTGTGTCTTTAGCTGTGGATGTAGTTATTTCGGTTTGTTCATCTTGCGGCTGTTGGATAAGTTCAGCCAAGAATATTTTGCGACCCAGCCAGTGCTTACCCTGACTCAGAACCAAACTGAGCAATTGTTCAAGATGCAGACCACCTATAAGCAACGCCGCGACTTCTCCGGGATTCAGGGTACCTTGCCAAAGTTTCCATAGTCCCACAAGGAGTACAACCGAGGTTACTATGCCACTACCAAGTTGACCCAGCAGCTTGTAACATGCGGCTTTGATGGTTTGCATCATTGTTAATCGCGCAATCTGCTTCTCCTCAGTTCGCCACTTTCCCTTTATCCAGCCTGCTATCCCAAAGATACGCATCTCCTTAGCGGAATTAAGCGTTGTTAACATGCCAAGGAATGCACCCTGAAGCCTCGATATTTCGGAGATCTCCTGAAGAAAAATAGACTCTGACACCGCTGCTTTTTTCATCAGCAACACATTAAGTGCTGTACCGACGAGGATCAAAATCGGTGCCCACCAAGCAACCTCCAGCAGAATCCACGTCAAAGAAAAACCCGTCACGATGACCTGAAGCAATGCCGATAAACCGTCAAGTCCTCCATGATAAATGGAACTGACTGATTCCGATGTGCTTGAAATCCGATTGCGAGTTGCTGCCTGAAGCATCTGGTTTTCTGTTCTGCGATTCACGGTATCAAACAAACGAGTAGACAAATTATGATAGACATGGTCTTTCACTTTTCTCAAAAAATAGGGCTGTATCACGTTCAGTAAAATTGCAACCGTACCCGCCCCTGCAATAATTCCTATGTAAGCTAATGAAGCGTTACGATCACCACTAGCTAATTGATTCACAGAATGCTTGATCGCCCAGATCATGAACCCGGGCCATACCCCAAGGGCAAAAATAAGAATTAGTAATATCCAGATGGCCCGTTCTCCTGCCCGGGCAATGATCCAAATCTGGGTGAACCCGGCCTGTAGACGACTCATCGTATTCTCCTTCCAGAGACAGAATCTATGAAGGCAATCGGTGTATGAATCTGTGACAGATCCGATGTTTCAATGAAATAACCCTTATCCGAGCGAACAGAGGGACACAACATGACAAAGCGCCATGATTCTCCGGGCTCACGATCAATGAGCAGGCAAAGCGTCTTCTCCGTATCAAATCGTTCCATACCTGTTAGATATTCATAATCAATAACAGCACCATCTTGACTTATCCACATACGGTGCCGGGAATAGATCTGTTCGGCTTTGGCTGAATTCCACGGCATAACAAGAAAGGGTATAGCTTCGCTTCGTTCTTCCACCATGTCTGAGTTGACAATATCGTAGTAATCTCCAATCCACCGCGTACTCGCCAGCAGAGAGAATGGGTCATGAATGGAGACACGAGACTTCATTTGAATAGTATGCACTACCGTCAAAGGTGTTTCTTGTTGAGCCTCTTCCAGATTAGGAGGTGGCCAGTTCGTATTAAGATTATTTATATATTGAATGAGATGATCACCAAATCCGACTTTACCGGTATATTGCGAAAGTGCCCAGCGATAGATCATTCGATCTTCTTCATGAAACACGAAATCCAGATTGGTACTGAAAAAGTGATCTACTTCAATTAAAATAACTACCGACACCAAGTTGATCAGGTGTGGCTTCAATCCTTCCTTTATTTCTCCGAATTCACCAGCATATGCATGCAACCACTCTTTGACAAGATAATGGATGCCTCCTCTGGCAAAAAAGGACTCTGTCAGATTGAACTGATCCCATAAAGGAATCGGCGGTGATCCGAAGGCCAAATGTACGGATGTAGACGTCGCTTTGCTAAGACTGGCTCCGAATCGCCCAATCTGCGGAGGCGGCATGGTGGATAGCGGATAAAGCTTCAACTCTATTACCTCGGCTATATTAAAATTTTGGACCAGTGGAGCAATATACTCCTTAATGGACTCGCATTTCGTAGACAAATGATTTTCATACTCATCCATAACGCCAAATTTTCTGTTTTCGACAGATGAACTTAATATGCGTTTTAACAATTTCACTTCAGGCCCATTCTCCAAGGCCAACATATCTCTCAAAAACAAACTGCCCCAGTATCGATAAACGTTCGAACGAAGTCCTCGATTACGGATTAGATTTAACAGCGCTGGGGGATAATGTCGTTCCTCAGGAGCAATCCATAATTGATCTTGCCTCAACTCATTAATCGCTCTGCAAAGTTCCAATAACAGTGGATATCGCCCAACCCGTACATGAAGTGTCGGCATCGCATTTTGGCTTCCCTTCCTGTCTGATGCTACATGTCAACGCAAGTCTCATCCAGCTTGCGCTGACACATGCAAGTTATGATTACGTGAGAAAAAACAAGCGATTCTCTTCGATGCTGTGTATCCACTGTTTGGGTACTGCACTTTCAGGGAAAATAGCTGCAACGGGGCATGCCAGATCGCAGAGACCGCAATCCGTACATAGGGTTGGGTTAATAAAATATTGTTTGGCGTCCGGAGACGTCTGGATGGCTTCCTCAGGACAAGCCACAATACATTTAGCCAGACGCTCATCTTCGCATGTGGCGGTAATTACCCATGACATAATGTTGTCCTCCTCATATGAAAACCTATAATTGCCGCTACACTCACTTCTGCATTCAAGTTATCCCAATACTTGATTGCTGTTCTTGCCACGAAGTTTGCATCACTCAAGCCAATGATGCCATTAGGTGCATCTGCTTCTCTGCCCACATCATAGCCAACAAAGACGACCATCTTGCCTGTTATCTGCGGCAAATCAGATATATGTTCTCTCGCACCCGCATGAATAGCAACAGATGTCCATCCCTTTTCCTGCAAGCTCAGCAGTAGACTAACCGGATTCTCTTCAATGACAATATCCACAGCAAAAGCTTGGGAAAGGGCTTCGCTCGTTGTTATACCAAGTGCATCAGGATGAACAACCACTTTTAATTCAGATGATGGATACATTGAATTTAGCGCACTTTGATCCATCTGCTGATCTTCGGGAATATCCACCTTCCCCAAAATATCACATCGGTGAAAGGGTGTATCCGATATGTGATTGCGGTCACCTGAAGTAATTACACAGTCATTCTCAACACTGAGGATACGATGAGCCAAAAATCGGTTCACCTGATCCCGGACCAACACCACATCGCCTTCTTTTATTTCATCCGGGGGATACACAGAGGTACGCTGTCCGTGAACCAGCAGGGGATGCATGCAATTACCTTCGATTAATATGGAAATCGGCTTCCCGTGCTGCAATGCACGAATCAGGAAATCTTGTCTGCCGGTACCATGCATTCTTTCAGAACTCCTATTTTGGATAATGCCGTTACGAAATCCCGGATATCGTCTTCGACATGGTCATCTTCACTGATATTGAATTTTTGCTTGGTATGCTGGCACATGTCATCAAGGGATTGTGGTGAATCCGCAAGCATGTTCCATACCGCTTTACTAACATCATCCTCCAGAACGTATACTTCTCCGGAATCGGATAGAATGAACACCCCTTCTATATTCTCATCAAAAAACACATCATCAGCTATTTGAAAGCACGGATTCATTCGTTTTACCTCCTGTCAGTTGGAAATAAGCGACCATTTTCCTACGAATTCCGCGTCGAATGCCTGAGCAATCCTGCGAGAACGTTCCATCAGCATCGCCTGTTGCTCCCCAATGAAAAGCACGACAACCGCCGCCACAAGATTCACGGAATGTACACTTCATGCACTCGGGCAGCGTGTGCACCGTCCTGTTCCGCGAACGCTCGAACACCTCGGAAGTCTCCCATATTTCCCTAAGCGATTTCTCTCGAATTGATCCCGCGTGAAACATCGGAGAGTGCATCAGTTTGCAAGGAAATACATTGCCCTTGGCATCGATAGAAAACTCGCTTGTACCATGGCCGCAATGTCTTCTCCGTTCATACTGCTTCACATTTAAGGCATGGCAATCTTCGTGGGCGTCATCCATTTCAATATCCAACATACGGTCGGATATACGGCGGCGTTCAGCAAAACTCAGTCCTTGCATTCGTTCGTCCCCACGACCCAAAGTGGCAAGAGGTACAATATTCAATCGAATGGAACGTTCGGTAGCGAACTCCAGTAAAGGATCAATGGAATCCTTATTGTGCTTCGTCACCGTTTGGTTGATTTTCATTTTGACTCCAGCTTCAAGGAGAAGATCGATGGCTTTCCGCGCTCGATCCCAGGTATTCTTGCCTCGGTTCGCTTCATGCTCGTCCTTATCCATGGAATCAAAACTAATCGTGAACAAATCAATTACCTTGGCAATTTCATTGACTTTTTCACGGCTGTTAATCAGCGTCCCGTTACTGATGACGTTCACACGAAGCCCAATTTCTTTGCTGTAGGTCATGAGCTCCATTATATCCTTGCGGATAAAAGCCTCCCCACCTGTAAACACGATTGTACTGGTCCCCAGATCTTTGATCTGCCTGATCATATCCTTGGCTTCCTCCGTATTCATATCCCCATTCATCGACCGCTCCGGGCTGCTATCCGCATAACAATAAATGCAACTCAGATTACATTTGTATGTTGTCACAAAATATATGGCGGTAGGTGCGACTTTGCCCATGCCCTGCTTCTGCAACGTATCCAGAACGTTGTATTCTTCAGGTTTCTCTCCTTGATAAGCCACACGATACATCAGCATCTTTCGTGCAATCCGCTTCACATTTTGAGCGTCCAAACCCGAATCCATTAATTCAGAAACGGTCTTGCCACCGTATACCAATTCAGATGCAATTTCATATTCGCTTGGTGAATACACAACCCAACAGTTGAGTTGAACGTTATGTACGACATAGTGTCCGTCTTCGTAATACACCGCGACGTTTGGAATATGCAATCGTTCATCAATTCGCATCAACAAGCCTCCAGTAATTAAGATAAGAGGCCGGTTAAACGGCCTCTTCTTGCATTCTTGAAGAATAATAAATGATTAGCAGGATGATCCATAGCCGCCGCCAACTGAAAATGCACATCCACACCCACAGCTTGCTGCTTGGGCAATTGCGGCGGATTCCAATTTGCGAAACGTCGGTTTTTTGTAATTAGTCATGTTCTCACCTCCTCTCATAACAACTATCTGTAAGCGCTTGCAATATGAGAACTAAAAAATGTTACAGAGGAAGTAGCAAGAGAAACACCAAAAAAGAAGAAACGGAATGAAGACTTGTCTTACACATTGTTTGCACTTTAAGTCTAGTTGAGAAATAAGGAAAGGAAGCGTAAGAGGTACATCTATGGAGTGTAATTCAAGTTGTTTTACAAGGTGTATTTAATTACATAAATTTGAATTTTTTTCTAGAATACTGCCATTCAATTCTTAAGTCAACTGTTTTTTTGAATATTTTGTGAACATTTCATTCGTGCTGTACTTTTCTTTGCATCGCGATATCCAACAACGCTTGTTCATACTGCTCCGCTATGCTCTGAACGGCATATTTTTTCACTGACTCTCTGCATGCTTCTGGTGATGGAAAAGGTTGTCCATTGTCCATTACATGTTCCAAAATAGATGCCAGTTGCTCCACATCATCCGGTTCGTAGAGCCATCCATTATTGTCCTTCACAATCTCTCTTGGACCATATTTGCAATCGCTAGAGATTACAGGAATACCTCTCGCAAGTGCTTCAATCAATACCAATCCAAACGGTTCTGTATCGGACGCCAAGAGTACAGATGTTACGCCGTTCACCCTATCCCACGGCTCATGCTGCCAACCATGCCATACGATGCGGTCTTGTATTCCCAATTGATAGGACTGTTCCAGCAACGGCTCGTATTCTTCACCGTCTCCTATAATATGCAGTTCGAAGTTTTTCCTCTGCAGCGACGACAAAGCCTTCATGATGTGGTCCACGTTCTTCACCTTGGCCAGTCTGCCAACATACAAGAATACAGGATGAGACGGTCTCGCCACATAAGTTACGTTATCGAACTTCACAGGATTATAGACCAATAAGTTTCGTTTTTCAGGAAAAACACAGTGTAAATCCTTCAAGTTTCCTTCACTAATTGACAGATGTCCATCAGCGGCCCGTAAATCTTCGAAGAATCTATAGTAAAGATCCAGATTGAAGTGCAGCCAGCTTACCACAGGCACTTGCACATTTAATCGTTCAACCGCCATTGATGCGGCTTTGACCCCGGTGGGCCCCGTCGATACGATAATATCTATTGGCAACAGATCTTTCATTACATTGGCCAAGGCAGCCGAGTAGATATTTAACAGAACATTCCGCGGGATAAAATCACTTAATTTTTGAGACAAAGCTAGGGTATTGATCCCCTCTTCCCAGGTACTATCTTCCGATTTCCCCTTCAGGATCACCGTTACATTATGCCTTTTTTTGAGCTCATGATAGATTAACGAAAGAGCCGTTTCCATTCCACCTCGACCACTGAGCAAAATATCCACTACAAATATGATGTTCAATACCGGATGCCCCCTTGAGTTTTCAACGTTGTGACAAGGATACTCAGTTCCATTTACTAACAATTTCCACCATATCCTAGCACTTCTCCGTTTTAAAGTAAATAATTTCCTTTAGTCCTGCAATCTCATCCTCAATGCTGTCTCACACTCAAACTCTCTTACTCTAATCTTCGAACCAATGCAAAGACGGTACAGAGTGGATTCTGTACCGTCTTTGTTGTCTCATTATGTTATTCAAGAGTGGTCCATATATCCACAGCCATCAGACGGACAGCTTCCTGCTCATGGGTTCGATATACTCTTAAACGATCCGTACAGTCCTCATTCCATAATAATGCCTGACCGGCGATCTTCAACAGACATAGCCCTATACTGAAAGCGGCTATGTGAGGCCGAGCATTCAACTGATCCACCATCTGAAGGAGGTCTTCCGGTTTCCAGTACCCTTTGCTTGCATTCACGACACGACTGACCTGCCGGTTCACAAAATCCAGTACATACGGCTGTCTGTTCACTATACCAATGATAGGGTCCAAGCCGCCTATCGCCAGGTCCGCCTTGCTCCAGTCTGTCATAGCCAGATGCAACCGGATTACCGCCAGCTTCATGGTTTCATCACAATTGAGACATGTAATGATGCCCGCATACAAAGGAACAAGCATTTTCCTTTCCTTCAGAGACAACGAGGTTAACTTGTCGATCAGTGCGAGCAAACGCTGCCGCTCTGGCAGATCTCTCTCATTCCCCGCATTCCATTCGTCTGTCGTTTCTGTGGCAGCCAGTTGTCTGCAAACCTCGATCACCTGTTCGTTTGTTTTGCCTTCCGAGCAAGCTGCAATAAGGGTGTCCAGCGCTGCCTTCCATCGGGTACTATCCTGAAAATCAAGCAGTGTGCTACTGGCACAAGTGGCGATTACTTCTTCATTCCCGTTCAACCAGGAGATCATGGAGCGAAAAGCCTCTCTGGCTACAATCGGATCTGCATGGCCTGCGATCCCTGTAATCCATCGCAAATAACGTGGACGCGAGTCCAGCGGAAGTTCACTCGGCTGCTGGTTCAACAAGCTTCGAGCAATATCCCGCTCCGAAGAGGAAGCCATCGTACTCATCATGGTCCAGCTTCGCTCATCATCCAGACATTGCCTTGCCGCATGTCCAATGGCGATAATGACATCTTTGTGAGTATTGGGCTTCTCGTATTCCCGAACGAGGAGGGTCATGCTGTCATTGCTTTTATAAGCACCAAGCAGCCGAATGGCTTCTTTTCTGACCGTAATCTTCAGTTTATCCCGATTTAGCAACTCCGAAAGCATCGACGTTAACAAAACCGGACTCACCCTGCGCGCGCATCTAGGAATTGAATACATGGCAACACGAGCACGGTCTCCAGCCAGATTGTCCAGTAGAACAGGAAGTGCCTTCTCCGGTTCTTCACCTAACGAATAGGCATAGAGTGCCGCCTCCACGACATGCACTTCCGAATCCTGCAACAGCACCTCCAGTTGTTCGGACCAGTGGTCGGGCATGCTCGCCAGCCTTCGGATCACTGCAGCGCGTTCATAGGAAGTTCGTTTGGTATCGAGTGCGACTTGTTCCAGCAGGGAGGCCAGTGCTTTCTGTTGACGTGGCAGCCACCTATAAAATCCGTCACTAGCAGGCACAACATAAATGGTTTTTCCCGACAAATGCTTGCCCTTAATGACTGTTCCTGCGATGAACGGATCCAGCCACTCCTGTCGCTTCAGGTGCAAATGCCAAAACACCTCATGGAATGAGATGAAGGACGGGTCTCTGTCGAGCAACTCTCTGACTCTCTCATCCCGCGTTTCGTAAGGAGCCAGCCAATATCGGATCGCCTGAGCAGGAGCCTTCTTTTTCTTCACCAGTTCCTCCAGCAAGTGTTGAAGCTTAGGCAAACGATCTATCGCCTTACCAAATGATTCGGCCATACGCAAGACCACAACATCGTTCTCTCGCTTGTTCGCTTCTATACCCAATGCATACAACTCATCGAACAAAACCTCAAGCGCATGATCAGGTATGCTATTCCAATCTCTCTCATACAACACGAACTGCCCATCCCGTACGACCATTCTCTTCAACGTTCTCAAACCAAACCTGAAAAGCCTGCTATCCGGCGCCTGCGCATGCTCTCGCAGTATGGAGAAGGCAAGTCTCTCTGTCGCATTCTTCGTCCCATATGAGGTATCTCTGGCTTCGACCACGCTGTCTGCCAGCACAGTTAGATCGTCCACATGCTGCTCGGTGAACATGGGAACAGGACAGTTCGACAGTTCGGACATCACCGTCCAACGTACTGGGTCCTGATCGTTCTTGACTCGTGTCAGGAAACGCAGTGTCTCATCCATCCCCCGGCGGGATATCGCCGTGCTTCGAATAAGCCGACCATACGCCGCAGCACGTTCATCCGCATTCGATACCTGCACAGCTTGCTCCAGCTTTTCCCTCGCATGAATGATCAAACGACGGGCTGTAATCTCAAGACTCTGTTCCCGATCATCCCGGATGTCGCGCAATTCGAGCATGCGCGTTGCTTCCTTGTCACGCAGTTGGTGCGGTAAAACGTCCAATAACGACACAGGAAAAATACGTGTCCTCCGCTCATTTTCCTTATAAGCCGCGTCAAAAATTGCTTCACGACTCGACGGTGCAAGTGTATCCAATACTATGACAACGTGCATGGGCTCGTCAGCGAGCAGGGTAACCAGCGTCGTCCACTGGGCTGTAGTGAACCATTTTCTTTTTTTCAGAACACCAGCTGGTACCCCCTCCTCTAAGAGATAACCTCGTGTCTCCTCCCGTGTCAGCAGTTCGAATACACTTCCAGGGCTTGTCTGGATCAGGACACCCAATTGCTGCTTAATCACAGGATGTATCGTTTCGAGTGGTCCATATTTGAGCGCATATTCCAGCACGATCGCTGGTCTGGATTCACTCAACTTCTCCACCGCCGAAGAAAGTGTCCACCATACGCTATTCCTTCCACGATGTGTCGCGCTTTGCAGAGCATGCTCCAGATATGTTGCAACCAGATCAGGAAAACGCTTCGTAATTACCCGCCAATTGCGGAGCGCATAGCCGAGTTCCGGAAGTCTGTTGCGAACTGTCTCTTCACCGCACACGGACAGTACCAAAGCCGCTTCCTGTGCCCCCCAGCGAACCAGCACAAGTGGTAACAGACGCTCCGCCCAATCCTGTCTGCGATGGTTCACAATGCTTCGCAGTAATTGACGGCGGCAATGATAGGACATAGAGATGATCTCGGATTCAATGGAATAATCTGGATCTGTCACCACTGTGGTCAACAGTCCGGCTGCCCGACCTCTGACCCCTGCCTTGGGATGCTTCAAAGCAAGCAATACGACATTTACATCATTTACTACACTCGCACCAGTCAATGCCAGATGTGCTTCATAAGCAGTACCGCTATCGAGTAAAGCTATAAGTAACGCAGAGTACCCTGCCTGATCCGAATGCTGGTGACCCAGTTGAGCTATTTTCTTCATCCGGTCCGAGTATCCAAGCGAATCCAGTTTCTTCAGAACCTGATCTTTTTCTAACGGTGTTTGATTCATTATTATCTTGTCCCCTCTCCCTTTCACTCTATATAACCGTTCAATGCATCCATGCCATCGTTTCTCATCGCAGGAGCTTGAAAGTATATAACTTCTGCGTAAACAGGAGCTTTCCCTTTTGGATAGATGTTTCCGGGTGGCATAGTCCGTGGAATCGATCTTCATCTATGCTATAAAAAGCCAACCATGTCTTCGACTATATACAAAAAAAGATGACTCGCAGGTCCACTAATGGCCCTACGAGTCATCCCTATTCATTAAAGGTGGTACTACTGCAATTTAGTTATTCCAGTATTGCTTGGCAATCTTCTGACCCTGATCAATCTTAGCCCATTGCTGAGCTTCGCTTAATTCGTTACCACCATCGCAGGATGCAAAGCCACACTGGTGAGACAGCAGCAGCCGATCCTTATCGATGATTTTGGATGCTTCGTTCAGCAAACGAACAACACGTGCTTCATCATCGAGTGTACTCGTTTTGGAGGAAAGCAAACCTAATACGACTTCTGTTTCAGGTCTGTCCTTGAACACTTCCAACGCTTCAAGCGAACCCGCACGATCATCATCCCACTCCAGGAAGAATCGGTCATACTTCAATTGCTTCAGGAACAGATTAGCGATTTTTACATACGATCCACCGCCCATGTTGCGGGAATCGTAGTTGCCCCGGCAGTTATGTGTCCACATTTTCAAGCCCAGGCTATGACCGAAGTCAATCACAGTATTGTTAATATCAATAAATTCAGTTGCGAGACCTGATACTTCATCTTGATTAATATGCTCCCCTGTAAACGGAGAGTTCGGGTTGTCGTCTGCAAACAGCTCCCACAAGCAATCGTCGAATTGCAGGATTTTACCGCCTATAGCAGCGAATTCTTCGACGAATTCCTTATACGCGATCACAAGACCCTCTTTAAGCTCTTGTTTATTCTGATATACAGAATCCGCACCTCCAATGTTATCCGACCAGGAAAGCTCACCGAAAATATGGGAGGGAGACGGTACACAAAGTTTCGTTTGTTGCTCACCAGCTGTGTCTTGCAGTTGTTGGAACAGTTGAATGAAATGATGGTTCTTTCCACTCAATTTATCAGTGATGCGCAGTCCAATATCTTTGCGTGTTTCATATTTCGAAGTTCCGTCCACATCTCTGAAAAAATAGCCGTGATCTGCGATGTAACGCTTCACTCCACCAAATCCCCATACAAAGTCCAGATGCCACATCGATTTGGAGAATTCGCCATCTGTAACAACGGACAGGTTATGTTCGATTTCCTTTGCGACAACTTGTTTGATAGCCTCAGTCTCGCACTTCTCATATCCTTCGTAGTTTTCATAGAATGGATATTGGATATCATCATTATGTTCAATTTGCGTTTTATATTTCAGCAGCTCATCCGGCCGCAATAAACTTCCTACGATCTGGAACTTATCAGTCATGTAAAAAACCCCCTCGTTGTATACCCATATCATATCACGCGGGTAGGAGTTAGAAGAGATACTTAAAAACCATAACTGGTTATAGTTAAAAGCTATATCAAAAGTTATTCAATTCACAACGTACTACGTCGTAGCTCATAAAAATACTGCACAGCTGGATGTTTTAACTTTACCTGCTCGGACATGTTCAGAATTCGCTTTTTGCCAACGCGTCTGTCCACTAAAGCCAAAATATTAAACAAGATATCATTGCTCTCTAGATTATCTTCTATAGAAGTAGATAAATACGTCGTCGCTGCAACGGTAAAATTCGATTTACTTAATGCCGCCTGTGCCAACAAAAGCTCTTTGGCATGTACAGAGATCTTTCTGCTTCTTGCCATGACTTGAAGACGATCCTCGGGAATAGGCCCTTTGGAATCTTTTCGAATAGCTTCAATCTCTTCATCGTTCACAGGGATCATGATCTCCGGGTCGTTCTTGATCTCCTGCTCCGTCTGATACCATCGGATTGAGGTTGTTGCATCACTCATATTGAGTACATTCTTTTTATCTACAGTAATATAACAATTTCCAGACTTATCAGGAGCATATCGGTAGCTGGTTGCACGGTACTCTACTCTCCCAATTAACGCCGGACTCAGAAAACTCTCCAGTTGTTGCTTCAATTTACTCCAGGACATAGATCCTCCTATTATCGAAAAACTACCGCATAAGTTACGGCGTTCATTTTAACTTTTTCAACCAATCTCCAAAATCAACATTCACCTAAATTATATCACAGCCAAACAAATTGACGATGCAAGAAACCCAGTTATTGGTTTTAAATTCCCCTATGTGATAAAATTGCAGAAAATTATCTACTTACTATTAAATCGTCATAGCCTACCATTGGAACATACGTTGTTATTCACAAAGGAGAGGAAGAGTGTAATGGCTACGAAGGAAGCAACCTTACCTGCTCATATGGAAAAACTCGTTAAAGATAATGATATCACTACCGTAAAAGAGGTCTTTGAGCAATGCGAATGGGATGCCCGCGGGGGCTACAGCAAAGGTACGGCCCTCAGCTTTCGGCATATTTCGGATGAATTGGTCCGCTGGCTGGTAGAGCAAGGGGCAGACATTAATGCACGCGACAAATATCAACGCACGCCTCTACATGCCCATGCCTCACACTGGTCAGGAAATGTACCCCTGTTCCTTGAATTAGGTGCGGATCTGGACGCTGTGGATTACCAAAATGAAACACCGTTACATGCAGCGGTCAGTGGGTATAGAACCAAAGTGGTTCAAGAGTTGGTAAACCAAGGCGCTACTATTAACGTAGAAAATAAACAGGGAAATACCCCATTAGCTAAGGGGTTAATCAATTGCAGGAATAGCGATATAGTCAATCTGGCAGAGATTGCAGCAATTCTGCTGGATGCCGGAGCATCGCTAACCCCGGATATGAAAGAATCGGTGAAGCGGATCGGTAAGGATTTTGAATTCGTCCGTGAAAAGTTCAATAAGGACAAGGTCGATGACGTTTCAGACGCGCTGATCAAACTGTACCGGCTATTTGATGTCGAGCCGGTAGCGAATCGGATCATGCACGATGGGACTTCACCCATTCAGGTAAAGGCAACCGCTTGGCCCAAGCAACACCAAGAGTTGTGGGAATATCTCATCCCGGCCCAGGGACATGCGCAAACAGTACAAGGAGAGGTTATCCGCATCACAGGGCGCGTATCCCATGAAGTATTGGATAATGGCGGAGGAAACTGGGATGCGGAGTATCGCAAGATGATGGAAGCACTGATTCATCACCTGAGCACTGGTGCGCCACTCGCCCCGGCACATCTCCAAGAGGCAGCAGACTTGGTCAGCAGACTTCGCAATGGATACGATTTTGATGCGCCTGCCAGATTATCCGAGTTGGCTGTGTTATGGGTACTTGCCAATCCTCAGCCAGTCGCCATGACCCAGCCGGAGTACTCGCGTTAATATTAATATTCTAAGGATAAACGGCATGAAAATGTGTGAATCAAGCTAAAATATCCAATAAATGTAACCTTCTTTTCATCTCTCCTCAGATTTCCCCCTTTAGAAAAGGGAATCGATCAAATCTGGGGAGAATAACGATTAGAAGGTTGTTCTGTCATCTACTATTAGTCGCCACAACATAAAAAACACAGCCTGATCGGCTATGTTTTTCACAAATGTTACTTATTTTCCTGAAGCGCCTTATTCCACTCATAAAATACATCGCTATGTGAAGAAACCGACGCCATTCTTTTGGCAGTTGGATCAATATAGGCTTTGGCTTGGTTGACCGCGATAATGGAGTCGCTGAATGCCGTAGCAATTAAACCAATCTTTGCTGCATAACCCGCAGCATCTCCCGCACAGTAAAAACCGGGCAAACTGGTTTCCATTCTGTCATTTACTTTGAACTTGTTCCACTCGCCTCGATCCATCTCCCAACCACCAAGATCTCCCCAATCACTACGTGTACCATGGTTTACAATAACTGCATCCACGACAATTCGTTCTTTCTCATTCTCCATCTCCCCGTTCTCATCTAAACGAGATATCGTCACGTACTCTATGGCATCCCCAGCAGCATTCGCATGTAGACCGGAAATGGTATGTGGTGTGTATACCCTGACTGAAGACTCCAGCATTTGTTTAACAGGCTGTTCGTGACCACCAAATTGGTTACGTCTATGAACTATAGTAACTTCGGCTGCGATCCCCTCCAACTCATTCGCCCAATCCACCGCTGTATCGCCACCCCCGGATATGAGGACACGCTTATTCCGAAAATAATCCATTTGGGTCACTGTATAGAACAGATTATTTACTTCAAAACGTTCTACACCTTCCAATTCGAGTTTAACTGGCTTAGGTATGCCGTAACCTACGGCGAGTAGTACCGTTTTGGTGTGATGCTGTTCGCCTGTCTCAGTGTATAGACGAATTGTGCCACCTTCCAGCCGCTCGAAGTTGGTTATTTTTTGTCCCAATACAATGGTCGGCTGAAAGGTCTGGCTCTGTTCAATCGTCCTGCGAATTAATTCTTCGCCGCGAATCGGCGTAGTGCCGCCGACATCCCAGATCATTTTTTCCGGGAACGTACGCAATACGCCACCCAATTCATCATTAGCCTCAATAATTTTGGTTTTCATATCTCGCATTCCGCTATAGAAGGCAGCATAGAGACCAGCTGGTCCACCGCCAATGATGGTAAGATCATAAAGTTCATCCAAGACTATTCCTCCTCTACTCAATTTGCTTTTGACAACAAATACAAAAAATATGGAGTGCTCAAGATCGTAATTAAAATTCCTGTCGGAATACTTACACCGAAGCTGATCGTACGGCTGATTGTGTCCGCCAACAATACGATCATGGCTCCAGTCAGACAAGAGGTTGGTACCAAAAACTTATGATTGTGACCTACCAATCTTCTGGAAATATGAGGAGCAATCAGTCCAACAAAGAAAAAGTTTCCGCCAAGTGAAACACTTGCTGAAGATAAGGCAACCGCCGCAACCGCTAAACCTATAAACTCGGGTTTTACAGCCACTCCAAGTCCCTTGCCCAATGAATCACCAAGTTTCAACGCATTAAGCACCCGGGATTTGTAGAAAACATACAAACACAGGATGAGGGTCCATGGGACTAAGACACGCAAATATCTCCAATCATCTCCCCACAGTTCCCCTGCAAACCAGCGAACCATAAAATCCATCTGAGTATGATCTAGCTTAAGCGTCAACATGATCGTAAATGCGCTATAGCCGCTTGCCAAAGCCACACCAGTTAAAATCAATGAAGTAGGAGAAATATCCTTTCCACGCCGATAAGCCAAAACAAAAATTAAAATAGCTGCTGTCATCCCGCCGACGAATGCTAGTAGCGGTAAAACAATCGCAGAAGAAACACCTTGCACGGAGAAAATCACCACGAAAATCAGGACAAACAGTCCTGTTCCAGAATTAATCCCCAGCGTACCGGGACTAGCCATATCGTTTCGCAGCAATGTTTGCATTACACAGCCTGAGACTCCCATTCCTATACCGACAATGACCGCCAGCACAATACGAGGAAGACGAAATTCATATACAATCATGTTCTGTTGATCTGTTCCTTGACCAATGAACACTTGCCATACTTCAATCGGCGTCAGATTCATCTTTCCTGAATTGATGCTAATCAATGCAATGACAAGAATGATAATCGACGTGGTCAGCATCATGATGACAGCTCTCACGGCAGGGGATCGGCGTGCTTTCATTGAATCTCCCTCCTCTGCTTGCGAACCAGGTAGAGAAAGTAGGGAACACCAATTACAGCAAATGTGACGCCAATCGGCGTTTCATATGGCTTATTGATCAGACGACCTGCCAGATCCGCTGAAACAGTCAAGAGCGCACCGTATATGCCCGATACCGGAATGATATAACGATAGTCCACACCAACTAGCCCTCGGACAATATGTGGGGTTATCAGGCCGACAAATCCGACAGGGCCTACTACGATAACCGACAACCCCGTTAGAACAAGCACTACAATCGTTGACATTAGTAGAATATATCTGGTTTTCAATCCCAATCCAGAGGCTACCTCTTCTCCTAAACTCATGGCAGCTACGAATGGGGACAACACAATGGACGCAATGACACCTACCAGAAAAACAGGAGTAACAAACATGACTTCACTCCACGTTGCTCCTGCTGTTCCTCCTGCCGTCCAAAATGCCAGTGATTCTCCCAATTGGTATCTGATTGCAATAAATTGGGAGAATGCACCAAACAGCATCGAAATGGACATTCCTCCCAGTACCAATCGTTGGGGAGTCATTCCGCGCTTGCCGACTGAAGCAATAAAATATGTCAGTCCCGTTGTAATAGCTGCCCCCATACAAGCAAACAACATGGTCACACCATAAGTAGAAGTCGGGAAAAAGGCCATGCTCAGCGCTATGGCAAACACCGCGCCGGAACTAATCCCCATCAGTCCCGAGTCCGCCAATGGATTACGCGTCGTTCCCTGCATGATCGCACCGCAAAGGGCAAGACTGCTGCCGACTATAATGTCTGCAAAGGTTCGAGGCACTCGGAACGTTCTTACAATCTGGTGCTCTGTAATTGCAGCATCAAAGTCAAAAACGGCTCCCCAAGCAGTTGAAAATTGCATATCTGCCGCACCCAGAGAAATAGAGAGAAATGACATGATAATTAGAAGGATGACTCCTGTTATTGTGTACAACAGGAGTCGACTTTTGGAGAGCAGAGAAGCGGAAGATCGACTGGCTTCCATATTAGCCTTCTAATGATTGCAGAAGGTTCGTGATATAATCCAGTTGCGCAGTCATGGCAGCTACGTCGGAGAAAAAGAATAGCCCATATTCCTCTGCCGGAATAATTGCAATTTTATGATTGGCAACGGCTGGAATACTGTTCCATATTTCTGTCTTTTGATATTCCGATTCTTTGCCCGGAGATTCGAACCATAATACATAGTCACCAAAATACTCATGGGCAACTTCATAACTAAGGATGGCATAATCATCCCCCGATTTGTCGAGCAGGGCCTGCACGTTATCCGGTAATTTTGTTCCCAGGAAATTGTATAGAAGCGTTCCGCCACGAGACTCGCTTTCAAATCCAATGCCAGCCCACGATCCGGTTGAACCCCAATCCTGATTAATAGTAAACGTCTGGTCTTTGAATCGATCGCTGTTTATCAATTGTTTGGCAGCAGTTAGCCTGGTCTCGAAGTTATCCAACACTTGAGTCGCAATCTCTCCACGTCCAGTCGCTTCTCCTAGAAACTGCAATCTCTCTGTTGGTGTCATTTCATTACCTGAAATCACAAGCACCGGAGCAATATTTCTGAATTTATCGAAGTCCTCTTCCTTATGCGTAATGATCAAATCTGGTTCAAGTGCCATTACGTCTTCCGGTTCCCACTTTTCAATGAACGTATATTTGGATAGCTCATCCCAATAAGGAAGCTTGTTGTAAGAACTTTCTGTACTCTGCCCCACCGTTGTACCTACAATATTTAAGCCTAAAGTAACCGCATCTCCAGCGTACCAATTCACGACTACTCGCTCAGGATTAGATGGAACTTCTATTTCCCCCATAATCGTGTTGACCGTCCTTGTCTTCGGAGTGGACTCGGCTACCTTCGTCTCCGCACTTGCCGATGATTGTACCTGTTGCGTCTGCGTCGGTGTCTCACTTGCTGTGGCTCCGTTATTGGCCGGTACAGCACCCGAGCACGCTGATAACAACAACATCAAGCTCATCATCGCCGCCATTATCATTTCCTTGCTTCTTGTTTGTCCAAACATGGTTAACTCCCCGTCACTATGTATTTTGGCTAGGTTGTCTAGCCCTTCCTCATTGTATAAACGGTGAGAATTATTATCAATACCATAATCCGGCATGCCTGGTGCTTTTATTTTCCGATAATCGTTAGGGGTCATCTTGTAATGCTTTCTAAACATACGAAACAGGTTCTTCTCATCAATAAAACCACAACCCAGAGCAATTTCCTTGATTGTCGATTCCGTATTGGTCAGAAGAGTTCGCGCTACTTCAAGCCGCTTTTGAATCAGATACTCTTGCAATCCTATGCCTTCCTTTTTTTTGAACAAACGAGTCAGTTGGCCATTACTAATGGAAAACATATCGGCTATTTCCTGAAACAAAATTGGTTCTCTGTAGTGTTCATTAAGATATTGTTTGGCCGAATTGACCGGATCGGGTTGAAGATAATGCACACCTTCCGTTTGCATATCCTTATAAATATCGTGAATAATTTGATATAGCAGATTTTTGGCACGAAATTGGTTCATTGCCGTTATACGTTGCCAACTATCCAACATCTGCTGGAATTTGTCTTGGAACTGTATCGGGTTTTGGGGAACGTACCCGTACAGCTGTATAAATGGATCAATCTGTTCCAATAACCGAATTATTTCTTTCTTATAGAAGGAAGGCGGCTCCGGTTTGTAAAGAACCATGATCGTATGAATCTGTGAATCTGAAGGCGAAATACTTAATTCTGCTCCCTTGCCTCCATGAAAAATTCCAAAACGATTCATGCTGTAATGAATATGATTAAGTTTTACATCCGCGAGTCCACCATATGCATAAACCAGCATGCTGCTAGGCATTCGATAATTTTCGATAGGACGATTCGGATAGACCCATTTACTGCGAACGTCTATTAATGAAATGGGAGTGTGTGACCATAATCGAGCAATCTTCTCAATCATTTCATTGGTGAAATAATCGGTTAAGCTCGGTTCTTCATGCATCTATCTTCACTCCTTCAAATCACATTTTAATATAGATCGTATTCTAAATGAGTTTGATTATCAATATCATTATTGAAGATAACATGTTTATTCGGTTTGTATCTGCGGGTCTCATCATGAAAACACCCCCTAGAATCTCATCGGATAAACCAAGGGCTTATCTCAATGTCTTTCTAAGGGGTGTATATCAATCAATTTTCATTTTTTCTCCAAACTCGGAAACTTAAATCCCACGTTCCTCCGCCTCATCTTGATCCTTACTCCCAAATTCATTAAGCAACGTACGAACTTCACTTGTCGACTTGGCATTCATCAAGCTGTTTCTCAGCTCACTAGCCCCGCGGAAGCCACGGACATAGAC
The DNA here is from genome assembly GCF_026013365.1 of Paenibacillus sp. LS1. GTDB lineage: Bacteria > Bacillota > Bacilli > Paenibacillales > Paenibacillaceae > Paenibacillus. The sequence goes on along the minus strand of NZ_JAPDOE010000011.1, from coordinate 101,456 downwards.
TTTAAAGAAACGGGCAAGCGCACTGAACGAACGTGGCTCCTGTCCTGAATATTGATCATGAAGATCCAAATGCAGCCGTAGCAGATCAAGCAATTCCTCACTGCTATGTTCCTTCGGCTCCTTCTCAAAAGCAAACGGATTCTGGAAAATACCGCGTCCAATCATAATACCATCCACACCATATTGCTCAGCTAGTCGGAGGCCTGTCTCACGGTCAGGAATATCCCCATTAATCGTCAGCAGTGTATTCGGCGCGATCTCATCACGAAGCTTTTTAATCTCCGGAATCAGTTCCCAGTGAGCATCTACTTTGCTCATTTCTTCTCTCGTTCGCAGGTGAATGGACAGATTCACAATGTCCTGTTGCAAAATATGGGTTAACCAGTCACGCCATTCGTCTACAGCGGTAAAGCCAAGTCTTGTTTTTACACTAACAGGCAATCCTCCGGCTTTAGCTGCTTGAATGATATCGGCTGCGGTTTCCGGACGACAGATCAGTCCGCTTCCTTTTCCATTCTCGGCTACATTCGCTACAGGGCAACCCATATTGATATCGATCCCTTTAAAGCCTTCTTTCGCCATACCGATACTCATCTCACGAAAGAATTCCGGTTTATCTCCCCAGATATGAGCCACAATCGGCTGTTCATCCGCTGTAAACGTCAAACGCCCACGCACACTATGGTGCCCCTCCGGGTGACAATAACTCTCTGTATTCGCAAACTCCGTAAAAAACACATCCGGTCTTCCCGCTTCACTTATGACATGCCGAAACACGACATCCGTCACATCTTCCATCGGTGCCAGTATAAAAAATGGTCGTGGCAATTCACGCCAAAAGTTTTCCTTTGTCATCTCTAAAACTCCTCTATACATTCCAGGACAGTCTATGTCCTCATTAATAGTAAAACTCGTAACTCATGCATCTGCTTGCCTATCATTTACATGATCATTCGCAGTTTCGTTGCAATTCACATTATGGTGTCCTAGCTTCTTCTTCACTTATACCATGCAAATGTAACTTTGTTCAAACAGCAGTATCTGTTATTACTTCCATTAGATCTTCAGATATTGAAAGTTCGATGATTTCGAAATTGTCCTTTCCCGATTTTATCACGTCTTCATTTGATTTTCAGCACGATTGCTCTTGCCGAACTGGAAAAGCTCCTCTAAAATGAAGCTCGGCAGGCTTTTAACCTGCAAATCGAGATTTGGAGGAGGCCTGAATTGTATATGGATATTTCACTGGATATGATCAAAGACAAGGTCGAATGCTTGCAGGCGTATGACTTCCATGAACTGGCGCGAGCAATCGAAGAACGAATAGAGATTAATAAGGCACTAATGCTGCGGGTGAAGCAAGTTCAGCATCAAGTAACGTTTGATCCTTTTCGCAACAAAATGTTGTATAGTGCAATGGTTCATTTTGCAGCAGATTGATCGATCTTTACAAAAAACCGAAAAAGAGCAGGTTATCCCAAAGATAATCTGCTCTTTCACGTAAAAACAGAGACCGAATGATTATGACCACTTTTAACGGTCGAATCACTTGGCGTGGCCCCTTTTCTTCCTCTGAATATCATGCAGCTAGGCATTAGAAGATTCAGGAAATATGGGAGAATACATCATGAACGCATTGTTCTCCGTAATGAATTCATCGTTATCTACGATGCCTCCTGATTGAAGACACGATGATAAAGCACATTTGTCCTGACATAAACTCCCCAATGCTGCTGCTCATTAGATGCTCCTTCTCATAAATTTAATATGAATGCAATGCTTTCTCATCGGCACGCCATTCCCCTCAAAGCATATGATCCTTCAACTCCTGCTGAAGCTGATTACGTATATTGATAGAATTTGAGATCATCAGATCGAAATAGCTGTAAGCGCCAGTCGCTCTGCTGCCAAGCAGTTGTGTTCGATTAAAATAAATAAAAAGGGCTCCTGGCCAGATTAGTATAGAATACAGCCACCATACAACTATACACACAAGGAGGATTAGCACTATCATCCTATATAATTGAATCTATTTCTTAAAACCGAATAATTTTTTCCGTAAAAAATTTGCAAATAGCTGATTATTTTTTCACATCCATCTCGAAAATTGAGTCTTCGTTATCCTCTAATAACATGAGTAGTAGTTCACAAGTCATAAAAATTATCACTAACTCAAGAAGGGGCGAAAAACAATGCAAATAAAGTTAGCACTGCTTGTCACCCCTCTGTGCTTTCAATTAGAACAATAATATCATAAATTTGAAAGGTTCGTCATCCAGGTTATTAATACTCATATTCTTTTATCATTCCTAATTCCTAATAATAAATCTAATATATCATAAAATTTATAATTCCCTGTCGCCAAACCATTTACAATACTCCAGAAAGGGAATTCTTTTAATTCATTAGAGTTTTTATAATGTATTGATAATAAAGATTCCTTGGAGGTTTCAAAAGGGACAAAACACACTTTATTTCTGTAAGGCAACTCTACAAATCGATCTGCTACATCTGCATTCTCTGTGTGCATCATGATAAATAAATTATCCCAGTTGATTCTTTTCTTGCGACTATTCCATTTTTCAACAGCCTCTTCAAGTGAAGTATAGTGATTAAAATGCAAACGTACGTCATTTAAATAGCATACTGGGTATTCCGTTTTCGAAACCTCTGAGTAAATATATCTCTCAAACTCCAATTCGTAATTTAGATATTTTTGGGGATCACTCAATATTTTTAAATAATCCATCTCATTTTCAAACATATTAATAAAGGGTGAATAATTCTCCATCCCTAATTGATTATAGGTTAAACCTCCCCAACAATTGTTCGAAAAAATGCTGATTTGGGATTTTTTTATTTCTAAATATTTATTTATATCAAAATTAGGTAGAGAGAAAATTTTGATATTCACAATTTTCTCATTATCTATCCCAAGCGATATGGCTCCCTTCTGAATCTCTTTAAAAAATTTACGACTAGCTATAATCAGTATATCAAAATCAATGTTTCCCAACTCATGATTCGGTATAAAACAAAATTGATCTACCTTTTGATAAATTGACTGATTCGAAGTGATTCCAACAATTTCAATATCACCAATTAATTCCTGATACTTAATTGAATTAATATACATATCATAATCAATTCCAGTTCCCCAAATTATACATCTATACTTTGACAAGACAATTCTCCTCGTATCATATTATCAATCTGATTGATTATAATCGACATTTCGCATAAAACAAGATATCCTTACTCGTTTAGTCTATACCAGTTTTAGCTGGTCATCGATATGTGCGGATAGATCGAGAATATGACTCTTAGTTCAAACCTTTTACACTTGCTCGGAAGGATGCTGGGCTTCGTCATTTGCTAGAGATAAGTGTATGCTAGGATAACCGAGATATTTAAAAGGTAATGCATGTCTCTGCTGCGGTCTGCCCTTTGTAAATTTCAGTGCCCGCATGCTGTTCCATGCTTCACTTTGCATCATTATTACAAGCAAAGCACTCAACTGTATGATTCGTGATCGTTCGAAAATAATTTCAACATATCTTTACGCCAAAAATCAGATCTATTTTAAAAAGCCATCATCATCTAATTCATTCACCAGTTAATAGTGTAATTGATCAGGAGTGTTGCCAAGCTTCTGATCAATTACACTATTTTCCAGATCAACATCACCAACTAATTACTCAAAATATCTCAAGAGCTAAGATTATCAGTTTTTAGAGTTGAGCAGAATATATTTTTTCAAGCTCATGAATTTGATTTGTAAGTGAATAGCCTTCATTTGCTACAATATCTTTGCAATCGGTACGAGGATACCCTTTGGATAATTCAATTATGGCATCATACCAGACGTCAGCTTCTAGCGGTAAAAATTCTAGGTTTTCTGTAATTTTTGATTCAGGCATAATATCAGCAGTAACTAGGCACTTTAAACCTGAGGTTTGTGCTTCAACTAACGTAAGATCAAGCCCACCAAATCTAGAAGGATTACAAAAAATATCCATAGATTGCATCAACTTGGAAACTTCAATATCTGGTTGCCGCCCGAGTAGCAACACACGATCTTCCATTCCATGAGTGAATACTGCTTCTTTAACGGAATTAAACCCCTCACCGTCTCCAATCAACATTAGCTTTGCAGTTGGAATTGCCTTGCTCACTTTCGTGAAAATCTCTAATAACATTTCATGATTTTTCTGATAGACAAATCTTCCAACATGACCAATAACAAAACAGTTCTGTAGACCTAATTTCTCCCTATATTCTTCACGAACCTCTGTATTATAAGCATATTTATCTGTATCAATAGCATTTTTTAGTATACGAATGTTGTCCCTTGGAATTTGAGATCCATACAGCCAATTAGCTGCTAACTGAGAACAGGCCAAAAAATGTGTAGCATGGTTCGGCATAAACAGTTTTTTTTGTTTCTCATGTCTCTCAATTGCCTTTTGTCTTAAAACCGGATCATTTATATCAACCATCATGTTATGCGCATGTACAATAATAATCGGTATTCCCAATTCAATTGAAATTTCTTCAACTAAGAAACTTTTCCAATAACCGGTATGCAAATGTATCGCATCATAACCCTCGGATAAAATATTTCTTATCTCTAATATAAATTGCTCTTGATCTTGCTCCGCATAGCATGATACATAATGAACTTTGCACCCATGTGTAGTTAATTCATCTTCGAAATCAAGGGATTTACTAAACGTTACAAAATCAAATTGAAATTTATCTTTATTTATAAAATCCCAGTTTCTCATTGCATAATGTGTTATTCCACCGCGTTGATTAACTATTGGAAATTGGAGTACCTTAATTTTCTTCATTTAAACTTAATCCTCCAATACTTTCGTGTCTTGTCCATCCAGTTCTAACAAGTTCCGCGCGAGAGCAAGCACCCGTTTGGAGGAGTTTCCATCAGCATATTTATGAGTTATGCGTTTTAAACGCGCTCTATCTTTTTTAAACTTGTCGTCACCGTAAAGTGAGTCAATAACTGCTTGCTGAAATTGATTATAGTCAAGAGCTATTTCCCCCGGCATCCAGGCATCATACGGCTCCATCATTAATCCCCTTGTTTTACTGTATTGTTCAAGGTCTAACGGAGTCAAAATGATTGGTTTATCCGTGAGCAGAAAATCTATAATAATAGATGAATAATCTGAAATTAGTCCATCCACACCATTTAAAATTTCATAAAGATCCATGTCACTGCTATGCAGCATATCATCTGTAATTTCTATGATGTTTATTGAATTATTAAACATTTTTCGATTGAGCTGTACAGCGTGTTGTTTATATAGAAAGAGAATATCATTTTCAATCAGGAAATCATTGAATACTTTTTCATCATATCCAACCATATCACTAATAAAAGCCGTACTTTCTCCATTTTTGGTGTATAACGACTCTCTGTAGGTTGGCACATATAATAAAATTTTACGCTGATTTGTAGGCCCAATCAGTTTTTCTAGCATTTTCCTACCATCAGATTTAAAGATCATATCGTTACGTGGATAACCAGTAACTACAAATTTCTCAAAATCAAGATGCAAACAATATCCCATAAATATACTATACAAGTGTGACATTGAACAAACTGCAGTCTTTTTATTAAAAATCTCCTTTTTGCTATTAGCCAAGCTTCTCTCGCTTTTTTCGTGACTCATAAAATAAAGTGTCTTTATTGGGAAACCATGCCATAATTCTATTGATTTCTTTTCACCACAGTGTTCACTATATTGCGTGATAATAAGGCTGCTTGATAGATAGTGGTAATAGTACTCGTTGTTTTTTTTTGAATCTTTCACAAGCACCACTTGAATATCATCATAAAGCTTATTTCTTAATGCTTTTGAAACAGCACCCGCGTTATAATGTCCAATAATGCAAATTTTATTAGGTATTTCTTGTATAACCCCGTATTCAATCAAGTCTATATGTGTCAGATCAGCAGTACCATATTTACTGGGAATGTAAAACTCCTTAATCCCCATTGCATATAGTTGTTCTGCTATTTCAAGGTGATAACTACTCGTTATAATAATTTGTATATCCATCTCAGAAATTTCTTCTGGGCTGATTATTGTTATATCAAGAAAAGTTGTTCCGTGTTTTTTAGGATTGTTATCAGCAAAGTATGCAATATCGTATTTATCTTTTAGCATCGAATAATATGATTTACCAAGTAAGCCTGCACCAAACAGGACGAATTTCATGTCATCACGCTCTCTAAGATTTGAAATTTGAAAGTCTTTTGTTATTATTTAATTTGCTTCACAATGAATTCCCCGGAATACTCAGCACTTAAGTCATTCAGAACATCCTGAAAATAAAATATCTTCGAATCCGTTTTACGCAGTTCAAATTCTACATCCTGATTGCCATACAAGAATATAATAACTGTATCTTCCGTCTTAAGTGAATCAAAGTCAGGTTGCTTAAGAGGAATTTCAAAAAGCTGATCACCTTGTTGTGCTTTAATATCCCATACTTCATCTGGTACTATATTGCACTTTATAAAATCCTCTAGTGCACTCTTAGATACAAAACCAGCACCATAAGCAATTAAACGACCTTTCGTATTTCGAACAGTAGGTAACGTATTCATCTTTTCAGAGAAATATTGTGTCACATAATTGCTGACCGCATTAAAACCCACAGAAAATCCAATCTTTTGATTAAGATTCTCATTTAATTTATAAGGTAGGAAGTCAGTGTCATTTACAGCCTCTATAAATTTTTTTACATAATATTCTTTATAGTTTTCTAGCTGATGATTCCGGCTTATCCGTCTTACAATAAAAGAGTATTTACATAGTATCACTAGAAAAAAATAAAACTCCAATTTATTTATAGAGTCTATACAATTTTCCAGAGTATTCTGGGACAATAAGCTCCTTGTTTCTGCATATTGACGAATCTGTTGTATGCCTATTTGCGATGTCACAATGGAATCTTCTCTCAAAATATACGAGTATAAGGGTCTTTGTAGATGAAGGATAGACTTCTCTGAGGATAAAATCGGAATCCAGATCTGATCCTCCTGAGTCTGACTCAGATGGATAATGAAATTTTTGATTAAATCTAACTTATAAATCAATGCACTTCGAAGCATGATCACTGCCACAGAAGTTGAAATTTTCCTCAAAATATATTTTTTCAATAAATCTTGATTATAATTAGATACCAAAATCGTTTCGGGAAGGCCTATTACTGGAGCAAATCCTATATCCCAACGATTTCTTACTTCATTACAAACAACAATATTGACATCGGGAAATTCATATAGTGCTTTTACCATGGCTGAAACGTATTCCTCATGTAGCAAATCATCACAATCAGGCATGCAAACAAACTCTCCAGTTACGAGCTTCAGCCCGTTTCTAATTGCAGCTGCCACACCCATATTTTCCTGATCAACAATGACAACTGTATAACCTCGGACTGTTAACTTTTCCTCATATTGATAAATCACCTCCCTGGTTCCATCATAACTGCCATCATTAATCAGGATAACCTCAATGTTATCCCACTTCTGTGCGAGTACAGAATCAAGCATTCCGGAGATGTACTTAGCTTTGTTATAACATGCCATAACCATACTTACTCTAGGTTGCATAAGCTTGCTCCTTTCAACAACAATTCAGTACAATTGTTATAAAACTGCGGGAAATCGCTAGAGGCTACATAGGTTAGTAGTTCATCATAAGTAATGATGATACAACCAAACTGTCTAAGGTCTTTTGAAAGTTGATAAACTATTTCATAATTAGATGGAAGAATAAAAATCGTGTCATTCGCATTCAAGTTTTTAATGTCCGGTACTTTAATGGACTCCCCATCTCCATTGATATCCCATAGCTCATGAGGTTCTAGTAATGTATTGTTTAGATGTTCAAGAATTGAACGTCCATTTTTCCCAAGTGCGCCCCACGCAATAATTCGTCCTGAAATTTGGTTAGTATATTGGGGCATATTATTAAAAATGTTATCTGTAATAGCTGCAAAAAATAGCTTTAAATTTGTGATTTGTTCTACATGTATTTTAGGATTAGGATTGAATACATGATTAATGTAGTTCTTCAATTCTTCGCAAAGCAACTGGAATTTCAATGATTTCGACTGATTGAATCGATCCAATAAGAACAAATTTCTTCTCAGACGTCCTAATTCAGCTAAAACAGAGATTTTACTATTTTTTGGATGCATTTCGCGAAGCCACTCTATCGTACTATTAACAATCGTATAATAATGCTCATAATATTTTTCATAATCATCTAATGTCTTTCTAATAGACATCTGAGTTTCGTTTTGCATATACCGATAAAGTGGGCGCGGAAAGTGCTTAATCCTACCATTATTTGCGGCTAAAGGTAATACATATTGTGGTTCTTGAGTTCGATTAATTTCGTGGTAATAATTATCGATAACACCACTTTTTATCAAATAGCTACTACGCACCATATATACCCAAACCATATCTACGATTCTACCCAGAAGAAAGCTATCGACCATTTTAGATAATGTTTTTTCATGATCGTGCACCTTAAAATAACTGTGGTATACACTTCGATCACTATAAACATACCAAAAATCACAAGCCGCCCATTCGTAATCCGCGTTTAAAGATAGCCAGCCCGCCATGGTTGAAATATACTCTGGTTCAAGTTCGTCATCTGCATCAACTTGACATACATATTCACCAGTTATCCGCTTTAATCCCTCATATACAGCAGCTGGTAATCCTTTATTTTCCTGCTTAATCGTGATTAATTCAAATCCCCTAGATGCAAACTTAGACGCGTATTCTGTAATGACATATTGAGTGTCATCGGTGGATCCGTCGTCCACCAAAATCAACTCGATATTGTTCCATATTTGCATTAAGATCGAATCAAACATTCTATGCATATATTCACTTTTATTGTAGCAAGGTATAACTATACTTACTTTGGGCTGCATTTGCTCTCCTCCCAAAAAACCTCTCCATACTTAGTTTCACTTGAATAATTCCAAATATTTTTTTATTCCAGCAGTTCCATCATAATTTATATTACCTTGAGAAATTCTTAATCGTTCCTTATTATTCTGAAGTAATTCAGCTATTCTCTCACTTAACTCTTCAGCATTATGACCACATATTTTACCGTTAATATTATGCTCAATCTGTTCTCTTGCGGAAGAAAAATTTGTCGTCACGATTGCACAATTCATACTCATGGCCTCTTCTATGGAGAGAGGACGACCTTCAAAAACAGAAGTTTGTACATATAAAGTACAGTTCTTGTAGTATGGGAACGGATTAGGTTTCTCACCAACCAAAAAAACATGATTCTGAAGATGCATCTTGTCAATCAGACTCTGACATTGCTCAGCATATGCTTTTACTTGGTAGCTTCCAAGAACAAACCAGCGAAAATCAATTTCAGCGTTTTTTAATTTTGAAGCAGCTTCAATAAGCAATTCAATCCCCTTTTGCGGATGAATCCTTGCAATCGTTAATAAATTATTGCTATCTTGATGATATTCTACTGGATAAAACTCCTCAGCCTGTTGAAGCATAAGATTCTTATTATTAATATTAATTAGAACCTGTACGCGATCAGCTAATTCAGGAAAGTAGGAAACGAAAGAATCTGCATTCTGTTTTGCAATACAAATAATTCCGTCCATCATGCTATAATACTTTTCTTCACAGCGGTATAAGGAGTCATCATTCTTCTTAAATTCAATCTCTGCTTTGATATCTAAATGCATGAATACAAATTTTTTCTTAGCTGAAACCTTTTCAGCTACTATTTTTAAAGGAAGCATATTTGTAAATGCTACAGCGACATCATAACCGGAATATTCCGGACATATCGTTTGCAGCAAATCCCAATTTTCCTCAAAACGAATGCCAGCAGATTTCTTTTTAAATTCTGCATCTATATTACGTTCACGAATCATGTTTTTTATTTTGACACACTCACTTAGACCCGAAGATTCCAGTTCTTCCATAAGCCCAGGCGACCATTTAGAATATTGATGTAGAAACGGAAGTACATTAACATGTCCTGGAATCATATCAAACATTTTGGCATGGTCTTGATCATTATTAAAAAGTAAAAGATCTAATTGATACTTATCCGAAGGAAACAACTCACAAAAGTTAAGTAGGAACCTTTCGACACCACCACAAGTTATAAATGATGAATACACAACAAGTACTTTATTTTTTTTATTATCTGTATTCATATGTCACAACCTTAGCTCAAATAATTTTCTTTAATCAAATGTGAAACGAAATACTGAACTTCTGATGCACTATATACAACACATGGAGAGCTTTGTTCAACATCTTCCAGAACTTGCTCCGATGTAGGAAACACAAGCACTGCATCATTTTCTGAAAGACTACTAAAATCAGGCTTTTTAACAATATCTCCATCACCGGAGATGTCCCAAAGTTCCGTTGGCTCCAGCTGAGAATGCTGTAATAACGGCAGTAACGTTTTTGCTATCTTACCTAAAACCCCGTATCCAACAATTCTCTTTTTTGACAAATCTGGTATACCTTTATAAGGAACGGTAAGAATTTTATTTTTTGCTGCAACAATAAATAACTCTTCTTTGCCACATAACATTTCTATTGTTATCGATTTTGAAACTTTACACACCTTATTTATTGTTTCAACCATTTGACCAATAGCTTGTTCTAAAAATGAATGACCATCGATTAGCCCTTGGGCATGTCGATACAAGTTGATATGTTTTGACAGTAAAGAGACATTAGTAATATGCTGTTTCTTGTCATAGTCAACAATACTCTCCGGTATCTGATTTACAGCGATTCTACTTAGCCTGTGATACTCATCATAAAATCTCTGTGCCTGTTCATACTTCACATGATGAGAGTGCCCGATGTCTCCCACATTAAAATGGTATAACGCCAATGGGAAGTATTTATATCTCCCCGAGTACATGGTGAGTGGAATGATATAACCTGGCTCATGTGAGCCCTTGGTATCTGTATAATAGTTTTCAATAATATTGCACTGGTTTAAATAATCAGCTCTCACCAGATAAACCCATACTTCTGAACGTATATCGGTCAATAAATATCGCTCGGTATATAGAGGTTCCTCAGTATTCAGCTTACTAAACTGAAGTGGTTTGAACTCTTTATTTATACCTGTACCCGTGTAAAGAACCGCGTCACAAATACAGTAGTCATATTGGTCATGCTCATCAAGAAAACCAGCCATTACAGACACATATTTAGGATCCAGCTCATCGTCACTATCGATCATACATATATAATTGCCAGTAGCCAGAGCAAGACCGACTTTGGCAGCAGCACATACTCCGGCATTGGTTTGATCCTCTATAATAACCTCATAGCCCCGCTTTCGGAACATAGGCTCATATTGGCTGATCACGTCACGAGTACCATCAGTAGAGCCATCATTTACAAGGATCAGTTCAATGTTATCCCATTCTTGCGCAAGAATGGAATCAAACATTTGTCCTATATACTTCACTTTGTTATAACATGGCATAACCATGCTTACTTTTCCTTGCATAAAATCACCTTCCTTTTACATCCTTATCATACAATGTCTCAAGATTCTCCCTTTCTCTCCTGCAAAAATTGTTCCATAATGCTGGCCATCGTTATAGATTCTTCAGCGGTCAGTTTATAGTTCCGTCTTGCCAGTTCGTTGATATTACGAACAAAATCAGCAAGCTCAAAGCGCATTCCAAACCCAGGGAACGGGGCAGAGAAACTTTCATTGTTCTCCAGGTTCTCATAACATACCTCGAATGTTTTGGTTAGCCACCAAGGTGATTTCACTTGGATATACCCTTTCGTACCAGAAACAAGCAATTGTCCCTCACTTTTAACACCTATACCCGTTTTTACGGTAGCAATTGCATCGTCAAAACGGAAGTATGCTTTTGTATAAATATCCACACCGTTACTGTCTTTGAAATAGTCAAATTTCAGATCATGGAATTTGGTTCCTAACAGTTTCAGGATCGGCAAAAGATTATAGCTGGCAAGTTCAGTAAAACTGCCTCCCACCATAGGGAGATACTCTCTAGCCCCCGGCTCACTGGGTACAAGTTTTGTAAATGTTGCTTCCACATCATAAATTTTACCGATGCGTCCACTTTTGGCGATAGCCAGGAGATTAATAAAACTGGGAGCGTACGCAGTCTTAATCGCTTCCATTAAAACAAGGCCTGTCTGTTGTGCCAAATCAAACAGCTCACGAGCTTCATTTTCCCTTAACACCATTGGTTTCTCGCAAAGAACATGCTTTCCTGCCAGCAAAGCCTGACGTGCATATTCATAATGGGTTTCATGAGGTGAAGCAATATAAACACCATCAACCTCATTCAGAAAAACCTCATATTGATTAAATGCTGCAGCCAGTTCAAATCGTTCCGCAAAAGCTGTTGCACTGCTTAGACGGGGGTTATATACTGCTGCTGCAGTAATCCCACTCACGAATTTCACTTCAGATATCGTTCTCTCTGCAATTCGCCCGTTGCCAACAATGCCGAGCCTGATACTTCTATTGCGCTCAATACGAAGTTCAGTGCTGGAAACATCTTTTGTTCTTTCGAGATAAACAACCTCACAATATTCGTTTAAATAGTCGAATGTGCCACGCCAATCAGAGCCCACAGCAAAAGTATCAACGTTGAACTTTTGAACGTCTCCAATCTTCTGACTTTCATGATCCTCCACGATAATTTCATCTGCATATCCACAGCTTCGCACATTGTCAATACGACGCATCAGGGAATCAACGACATTCATTTTTCCACGTTGAATATCATATTGTTCAGTTGTAACTCCTACTATGAGATAGTCACCAAGAGCTTTCGCACGCTCAAGTAATCTGCGGTGGCCTTCATGGAATAAATCAAAAGTTCCATACGTTATCACTTTTTTCATACAATTCTCCCCGGTTTAATTCCTAATGAACGTAAACGCGATATAATCTGTGAATGATAAGTCGTAGAAGCAATCACAATACGATCATAGTGCTGCTCAACAGAACGTACCTCCTCAGCTGTCAGGCAGCGTTTTCCCTCAAAACGAGCGCCAGGCTTGGCATAAGTATCTGCAAAAGCGACAATTTCGCAGAATTCCAACTCAGACAACTGGCGATAATATTGTTCACCGACTTTCCCTGTTCCGTAGATGATAATCCTCTCATTTTTATTCACCTTATCGAAAGGGAATAAAAATTGGACTCCATCGTCGATCCTTTTCGCTTTACCCGCATGCTCAGCCTTGGGAGGCAGTGTAATCTCTTGCAAGCGGCTGCTAGATACTTCTTTGGTGTAGGGAAAGAAAACTAAATCAACACCTAACTCTTTAAGCTCATCTTCATCATCCGCCCAACCATCATCAATATGATCATCACCGCTAAACATAGCATCGAATCCGTATTTTTTTAATGCATTACGCTTATGGGTTAGAGATTCTGTCGTTATATCGACCTTGTCCACATATTTAAGCGCTGCAATAATTTCTAAGCGATCATGAAGTGGTATCGTTGGCCATTTGTTTTTACGATTTGATATTAGCTCATCTGTAAGGACGCCAACAATTAGCTTGTTGCACCGTTTCTTCGTTTGGCGGATTAAATTCAGATGCCCGATATGGAACATATCGAAGGAGCCCGAGACATATCCTACATCCCAGTGTTTATTAGTCTCTGATGCTAGCAACTTTTAATCCTCCAATACTATTATTCTCTCGCACGGAGCGCACGGCTTCTATTACCTTTCCCTCATACTTCCTTTTAAAGTTATCCAGCTCATTTTTATAATTGGTATAATAATTATAATCTGCCGCATCAGTAATAAAATTAAAATGGCTATCCCAGTACACCGTTGGCAGTATGTTTTCTTGCACTAAAGTAGCATGTTTGCAATACTGCAGTACTATATCAACATCTTGCAGAGCTGTACTTTCATCAGCAATGACATGAGGAATTCCCTCCTGATCCCATTCACAAAAAATATAGTTTGTCAGGGAAACTTTATCATCCATAGTGAAATTCTTCATTTTCGTAATACACTTAATTTTAGGATTTATACTTTTAAGCATTTTCATCAACGAAAACAGATTGGTTTTTCTAATTTCATCTAAACTTAAACCTTCGCTACTAAAGTCTATTAGTATACATTCCTTTTTTTTAAATTTTTGTATTGTGGGGTTTTCACGCGACACTAATGTGTTAATCCTTCCTTCCTGAGCCTTCCCTCGCACATTATTGATGAAATCCTCAAAAATATACTTTGTTGTATCATAAAGTTCTCTTTTACCTTTATACTGACAACCATATAATACGGGAAACGTTTCACTAATAATTGCATCAACAAGTTGTTCAATTTTTTTTTCCGGGATATATTTTGCAAAAAAGTTCCATTTGTTGCGAGTGAAATAATATCTGCTGAATGTATTTTGGTATTTTCTGCTAGATCCACCACCTTTATGCCACACTTTAGCCTTTGAATAAGCAACAACCTTATGACCTTTCAAACTAAATCTGTGACACATTTCAATGTCATCATAATAAATAAAGCAATCAATTGGCATCGTACCACATTCCAATAACACGGACCGTCTTATCATTGCTGCGCAAGCAGGAACAAAATCACACTCTATAATTGCAGGAATATCTTCGTCGTCCCTTTTCGAATTATATCCGTTATTAACTCTAAAATTATCAAAATCAATCATGCTTCCATAATCCATGATTTTTTCAGGTTCATCCATATAGTATATTTTTGCCCCAACAATACCCACTTCGCTATTACGGTCTAAATACTCAGACAAATTCTCGATCACATACTCATCTAATATAATATCATTGTCCAGCATGACTAAATATTCATATCCTATTTGAAGTCCATGCTGCAAGCCGCGGTCAAAACCACCCGCACCTCCAAGATTTTCACTATTATGCAATATAGTAATTCTATTTCCAAATATTTTATCCAAAACTTCCGCTGTCCCATCTGTTGATGCATTGTCAACGACATAAATATCAAAATCCTGTGCGCTTTGCTTGTACAAAGAATTTATACAGTCAATAACATATTCTCGTCCATTAAAACTACATATAAAAATCCCTATTTTCTTCATGATTGCCCCCGTTTCTATTGCTATATTTTAATCCATCAATAAAAAAGTAGTAATCAAAAACATTCATTTCCTTAAGTTGCTTGGCTATTTCTTTGTGATAAATACTTGCGATAATGAGCCGTGAATTCTCATCTATTAGCCCCGGCAATTCTGAAGGAGAACGAACAGGAACACCATATGCGCAACTCCCCCATGCATCTTTTCTATTATCAAATGCACAAACGACCTGCAGATCTTTACTGTAACGTTCCATCCAAATCCGAAGGCTATCGCCCGCACCGAAAATATAAATCTTCTTATCTTCAATTCCATTCAACATGTCAGTATAACGGCGAACATAATGCGTGTAAGGCAGACTTACATCTATAATAGTAGACTTCCCATGTTTAGGGGTGCGATCTTTCAAATCCGGTTCATATAATCCCTCTGGATAAGACGCAATCAATGTTTCCTTATAGCCTACGGGTACGGGAATTTTCAAGCCCTCAAAGTCCATTTCCACACTTTCAGAAAACCATTTTTTATCATAAACCCTTTTGCCGTACTCTCCCCTGAGAACGGGGATCGCGTAATATAACTGGTTAGAATACTTTGAGCAGAAACGCTCATACCTCTCTGCAAGAAAATCGTATTGCCCTGAAATTCCCCCGGCACCATAACAAAATTGTTCTTTACCTTCCGGGATTTCAGCACCCTCACATTCATCAAGCGCAGCCGAAGCATACATTTGATTTTGAATCTTCAGAACGGTATCCTGAACAGACTTCGCAACACCACCATTTGGCATATCATCAAGCGGAAGAATGTCGATATAGGCTCCCATGTGACCACCTCGTGTGTTTCCATTAGGAAAGTTTACAAGAACAGTGGTATCACTTCGCCGCAGTCTTAAAAAATGAGGAGCAGCGGCAGGGTCATTTTGTGGTGTTTGCAGGAAATAAGGTTCACTAAACCAATGTTGGGAAACTCTTAAACGATCATACTCCTTACGTGGCAGGGCAATATCAATATCGTCATCCCAAGGGATAAATCCGTTATGACGTACTGCACCCAAAAGTGTGCCAAACATAGAAAACCAAGTTAAATTCTCACGTTTGGCAACTCGTGCAAACTCTTTAAGAATATCTAGCTCGACAGTCTGTAAGTCATTTAATTTGTTCACCGATTAATTCTCCCAAGGTATATATAGGTATAGTTACTTCCTCAAGCAAATCCTTTTTGATTGCCTCGCCTTCTAAAAGACTCACAATTAAAATGTCACAGTTGCTAAGCGCAAGATTCTTGCCGATATCTTCGATATTATTTAGATTTTTATCTAAAATATTTGTCACAACGATCCCATTATCGTCAAAAACTTGCTTCAAAGCCATTCCCCGTTTACCAAATCCGTAGATCGCTGAGCGTTTCATCCCCATATCATCCAATTTTGTAATAACAGGAAGAAAACGATTATATCGGCGCACTCTTTCTATCCTCTTTATCGACTGCTCCGTTTCAAGCTCAAGCGGGAGCGTCTCAGTTCCAAATACTTCTGTATACGTTTGGAAACTAGCTTGGTCTGACAACAGATCAAATCGATCTGAAATACCATAACGTTTTTTTAAAATCTCAAGCCAGGTATCCCTACGTGCATCTGCACTAAACGCCGGAGAATAGATTAGTGACAATAATGCCCTTGTAAGTGCAACCTCAGGTGAGGCATCTTCCCAGTAATATTCCTGATCGATAAAAATCATTTCATCATTTCTTTCATCATAAAAACAATTTGCTGGAACTAGCTCCCAATAACATTTCCCAGTCTTTGCAGCCATCATGATGGCTTCTTGAATTCGGTCAAACTGGTAAATCATCTCCTGGACATCAAACGTTCCATCTGAGAGTTTCTTTGCCCAATAATCCCACAGTGTAGGCAAGTTTAAACGCGGCATGACTAGTGAACCGTTTACTAGCTTCATCTTAATTACATTTACGCCTAGATCCATCAGTTCCTCGTGATTACGCAAAGTTCTCAGCATGCTTGCCTTGCCGTCGGGATGAAGGGGTGTCTTATGTACCGTACCGTCATCACGAACCGTTGTGGCAAAGCGTTTAGCAGGTTCACGATAAATCGTGACTGCCGCATAATCTACTACGCATGGTGGATCATCATGGCACACCCGTGCCTCTACGAAATATGCGCCACACATAAATTCAAACGCTCCACCGCGAATGACCTCACGATAGAGTGGACGTTCGTCAAATTGTAGAGATATATCATGTCGTACATATGGAACAAATCGCTGATTCAAAAATTCATCAGGAAGGTAGTTTTCTGAGTATACCTCCCGT
The DNA here is from genome assembly GCF_026013365.1 of Paenibacillus sp. LS1. Taxonomy (GTDB): domain Bacteria; phylum Bacillota; class Bacilli; order Paenibacillales; family Paenibacillaceae; genus Paenibacillus. The sequence continues at coordinate 83,944 of NZ_JAPDOE010000011.1, read as the reverse complement.
GTAAAATATTGATCTGTTAACGGGTAAAACCACTTTTGTCCTTCAAAGCCAGCAAGTTTTAAACGAGTTTGCAGTTCCGCCTTGCTAGGGAGTGGCTTATCTCCATACCCAAACAGCGTATCATAAGGAACTCCTGTGTTTATGGCTCGTTTGCCTGCCCAGTATCGCAAAGCAAAGGGGTTCTCATACACTAAGAGCAAGCGACCGTGCAAACCCAACTTTTGTTTGTACATTACCAAAGCTTCAACAGATAATTCCTTTGGATCCATGACAATTTCATAGGCAGTTTCGTTTTCAAATGGATACCAACAGAAAACAGAATCTTTCCATGGAGAGTTTTCATAGTATTGTCTTAATGTACCACTTAACATAGGATGCACTACCTTTTACTTATTTTATGAATAGATTTACTGGCTGAAAATTATGCTTCATCCAAAAGTCTATAATATGAAACGGGATGCGACTTTCTTTTACTTTCAGGTGGAAGTGTCATATATTCACCAAATTTATGCTTTAAGTATCCATCATAATCACGATGTCCCAATAAAGTAAGATTTTCAAATGAATACTCCGCGGTTTGCTCAAACCACTCCCGCTTCCCCTCGCTATACTTATCAGGAGCGGGAAACGTGATTGTCCTTACACGCTGGCTTTGTTTAAGGTTTCCATTCTCGGCAAAACGCGATAGATGATTGGAAACCATTTTCAGAGGTATCTTGCTAAGCAAGAAATAAACTCCCCGCATGAGTAACTTTCCATCTATTTTCTTGCCCACTTCCGACCACAAAACTTTTCGAATAATGGTGCAGTGAAGGTTGTGAATCTTCTCGGCCAACTTCCCATCAGGCACGTTGTCAAATGGGAAAATATCGATGAATATCCCTGATTCATAAGGCATATGAGCCTGTCCTTCCCTGAGGAAGTAAGTATCCTTCCGTCTGATTTTCCCATATCCCCAACGATATCCGGGAGTTGCCCGCATGTCTTGAAAGTAAAACCTGCTATGATCCAAATCCGTTTCACATACTTTGCGGAACTTCTCATATTCTTCTCGAAGCAAACCGATATCTGCATCATCATCCCATGGTATATAACCTTTATGGCGTATAGCACCAAGCATGGTGCCACCGATCATAGCATAATTAATATTGTGCAAACGGCATATTCTATCCACTTCTGTTAACATTTCAATTTGTATGAGTTGAACGGCTCTTAGATCCCCTGTAGTAAGTGGGCCTGTTTTCATATGATTAAGTTTCATGTCATTTTCCATATGCTAAAACATCCTTCGCCCAGTCAATTCGGTTAACAATTACTGAATCTACCCCAATATTTTCTGCAAGCTTAATTTCCTCATCATTCGTTACTGTCCACGGGCGTATTAATATTCCCCTCTTGTTGCAATCTTCCACCAGAGAAGGATACCGCAACATATGCACACTCGGATGTAATGCTTCAGCTCCAACCTTTTCGCATTGCTCCCCAGTGACTAATATCCCTCCACCACATAACAATGCGGTTTGTGAAGCTGGCTCAAGCAGCTTTATTTTTTGAACAGAATAGTGGTTAAATGACGACCATATAATTCTATCGCTCGTACCGTACTTTTCTACTAATTTTAACGCAATAGGCTCAATTCCATCGTAATAGATGACACCTGTTTTTAACTCTATATTGATCGTCATTCCTGTTGTGTTCAATAATTGCAATACTTCTGCCAGCGTCGGTACTTCCATAAAGAGAGGCTCAGTTCGACCGCTTTTATTGAAGTTGAGCTTCTTTATTTCAGATAGGGTAAAGTCTTTTACCCACCCTTTGCCATTGCTCGTTCGGTCAATGGTTTCGTCGTGGATGACGACGACTTCTCTGTCCTTGGTAAGTTGAATATCAAGTTCTACTCCGTCAGCGCCCATTTGGGCTGCCATTTGAAAACCCATGAGCGTATTTTCTGGCGCTGAAGAATAGGCTCCACGATGCCCCCATATTTTCATTAAAGCCACTCTGCCCTTCCGTGTGTAACGATCTTGTCTTTACCAGCGCCAAATCTCACAAAGCTTATCTGTCTTTTCTCTGTGTTCACAAGCATAATGTCAAATGCTTCTTGTGAAGGATCCCCTAATTTCCGATGAGGAGTAATAAAACCTGGTGATTTATATTCCGTAAAAGCTTCACATTTTGAATTCAAAATCGATAAAATGGGGAAACCTTCTGCATTGTCTATTATATCCGCATGATTATGACCATTGATGAAAGCCATAATTTTAGCGGAATGATCATATAATACCTTCATCAGTTCTTCTTCGCCACGCACTTCTTTTGCCCAGTATTGTAAACGGCGAACAGGCGCAACATGGGAAATTACGATAACTCGCCAATCATCAGATGTGTTTTTCAATTGTTCAGTTAGCCAATGAATGCATGCTGTATTGTATCCATATCGTAATGATTCATTTGGATCGAAAGAATCCAGAAATATAAAACGTAGTCTTTGCGACTCAAAATCAATAGCATATCTTGGTTCATCTCTACCTAAATAAAGCTCACATTGCTCTTTTAACGAAAATGGTTCTGGATTATTTTTAAAGTAATTTGTATCATGATTGCCAAGGGCTGCCCAAACAGGAATTTCACATTTTCTTAAATCATTGAGAACCTGCTCTACATAATGCCGGCTCACCTCACGCGTTGTCATACCGTCCGTGAAATCCCCAAGGTGAATAATTCCATCAAAACCTACTTCTCTATGCAGTTCTTGGATGGACGCAGATGTGTCATCCCAAGTCCCGTTTACTGTGTAATGTGTATCGGTCAACAGCGCAAAGCATAGTTCGTCCTTCTCCTGTATATCCATAATACGCATCGACACCCGTTCTACTTCGTTTTTCAACCAAGGCTTCATTTCAAACGGCGGAGGTTCCTCTTTTTCAAAACAAAGAATACGATTTATATCTTCATGGCCTTCAAATTCTGTTCCATCCATTTTCCTCAGGCATATACGAAAGTAGACACTTTCCAAAAAATTATAATAATCTTGCCTATAGCTGTTCCCATTCAAATCCTGTTTATAAACCGTCCAGCTTTCTTCAGGGGCATAATCGTAGGTATAGATCCAGCGACTATCTATCTCCATAGTGTAGGTTGCAACATTAAACTTATATTTCGGGTCAATGAGCCGTATCTGATCGCCAGGCTGTGCCAAATAGAATATAGGAGTACTTAGCATTTCTGGGTGTCCCAGCTCTTGTAGACCATCACCTGCACGTATTTTCATCCCTGCTAGACCCATTAATGAAATCTTCAAGGCTTTCCATCCTCCGCTCCTGTGCTTGGCCCTCATACACTAGAATCTTAATGTAAAACACTGATCTAAGCTTCTCGCAGTTCTCTTCTTGCTGTATCCAGGGCATTTCTGACGATTTGCCACATATCATAATATTTATATTCAGCTAGTCTGCCACCAAAAATTATATTTTCTTCTTGATCTGCACGCTCTTTATAACTTAAATAACTCGCATTATTTTTTTGGTCGTTAACCGGATAGTATGGTTCATCTCCAAGTTCATACTCTTTTGAATATTCGCGTGTAACGACTGTTTTAGCCTGAGTACCGAATTCAAAATGTTTATGTTCAATTATACGGGTGAATGGTGTTTCCTGATCTGTATAATTCACCACAGCGTTACCCTGATAATTTGGTTTATCTAGTATTTCCGAATCAAATTTTAATGTTCGATACTCAAGTGATCCGAATTGATAGTTATAGAACTCATCAAGCATGCCTGTATAAACAATTTTTGTAGCAATATTGTCAAAGTATTCTCTTTGTTCAAAATAATCCGTATTCAATCTAACCTCACTGCCTACAAGCAACTTTTCAATGATTGGCGTATATCCTCCAACAGGTATCCCTTGGTATTGGTCATTAAAATAATTATTATCCCAAGTGAAACGAACAGGGAGTCGCTTAATAATGAATGCTGGCAGTTCTTTGCAGCTACGTCCCCATTGTTTTTCTGTATATCCTTGAATTAGTTTTTCATAAATATCGCGACCAACCAATGAAAGTGCCTGTTCTTCAAGATTTGCTGGTTCTTCACATTTCAAACGCTGTGATTCAATGATTTCCCCGGCTTCTGTTGGGTCAGAAACCCCCCACAATTGATAAAATGTATTCATATTAAAAGGCAAGTTGTATATTTTACCCTTAAAGTTCGCTATCGGTGAATTGGTATACCGGTTAAATGTTGCGAAACGATTAACATATTCCCACACTTCTTTATCGTTGGTATGAAAAATATGAGCTCCATATTTGTGTACATTTATACCTTCAATATTTTCTGTATAAATGTTTCCTCCAATATGATTACGCTTGTCAATCACCAGGCATTTTTTATTATGTTTCATGGCTTCGTGTGCAAATACGGCACCAAAGGGTCCCGCGCCAACAATCAAATAGTCATATTTCATTAATCTAGCACCGCCTTTTTAGATTTTTCATAGATTTCAATCCCGGCTTTTCCATCAGGATGTGAAATTTCTGCATGGCGGAGCTCAACCTGCTGCTCAAGTCGTTTGTGCAGCCATGGCTCGGGAACCGGTTGCGAAATCATATCAAACAAGTTTTCAAGTGATGCGAAATAAGGATGTTCCCAAAATGTGCAGCTGTTAGCGTTCTTAAGCACGTTTCCTTGCATATGCATTGAGAAATTCTGAACGATACTTGAACCAGCTGTTAAGGTAATGCTCTCTTCATGCAGAGAACCCGTTTTCGGGTCATATTCTATAAACCGATTACTTTGCTTTTCAGTAACATAAATTTTATCTGTAGCGCTTGAAGAAACATTATAATATCCAGTAGGAATATTTTTGGATAGTGAGTCACCGCTTTGCAAGCTAGCGGGACAAAAATCATCTACATAAGAATACGAATAGTTTGTCAAGCTAAACTTGACCATCTGTTGTAAATCAGCAGGTACTAAATATAAGGAATTTTCGGAAAATAATATTTTTTGAAATTGACCAAATCTATCTGCAGGTATGCCTTCAAGATTAATTTTGTATTCCAGAGTTGTACCATCTTCTATATTGAAGCTAACTAAACATGGACTTCCCAATGATAGCAACCAGTAGTGACCATCAATCATCACTATATCCGCATATCCGTATTTATCATTTCCTAAAATATTCGACTTGGTAGTTTTATTACTTAAATTGACTTCCATAACTGCATCAGCATTCATAGAAGCTAACACTAATGAGCCTCGTCTTTCATCATAAACACCGTTAGGGAAATATCCCATATCTGGATTACTAATTTCTTTAGTAGAAGCCACCCATTCGTCTATAATTTCTGTACTGTTATCCTCCATATTGAGTTTGACAATACCCGGATAGTGTAACGGAATAAAGTAGAGCGAGCCCTCGCATTCAATAATCTTTGAGAATTTACTATGAACGTTATAGTTCATTTCTTTTGGTGTTGGTAAATCAATATATTCAAAAGTAGACTTTGTTATATCATATATAGCTATCGCCGCAGCAGAATGTGGAGAAAAATAAAGTTTATTGCCACTTTGATGAATAGAGTGATACACTCTCCAGTCCAGCATTTTCTCATTCACAAAATTCCCCATATGCTCCACATTCCATGTCTTCTTATCTAATCGAAAGAAACCGTTCATATGCAATGTTAGAAAATATAAATATTTCTCTGTATCGCACACACTTCCGATTGAAAGATGATCGCTTAAATCTTCATTTTGAACCATTAGAGGTTTTGGCATGCATTGGTACATCGGCACTAGTGAAGTAGCATCTCCATAAAAAGCAGAGCTTAAGTTCAAAGCCCTATGTAAATCTGCAGTATTATCATAAATTCCGTAGTTCTCCAACTGGTACTCATTGATAAGTTGTCTGTACTCATCCAAGAGCAACGGACGCATTGAGCTGTAGGTAGCCTCACTTAAAGGGTGAGGCCGCCACCAAAGAACTATATCATCATGGTTGCGGAATGTATTAAACACTGACCGCAATTTTGCTATATACTTTTCATTCCCTTTAAGGATAGGACCCACTGAGGTATTGTAGAGCACTATTTTTTTCCAAGAACCATCAGACTTCTCAATCAACTTCTTCCATTCATCTGGTAGTGTAAAATCGTCTGGTTTGGAGTTTATTATCTTGTCAAATTTTGGAGAACCGGATGCCACAATCTTTTCATCCAGTTTCCCGAAACCACCCACGCAGTTTTGTTCTTTTTCATATGCTTGGATTGCATTGACGTAACCATCACGCACCCGATCAGACTGCACAAATACTCTGTCAGAATAAACAAGACCTGCTGAGAGAGCAAGATGTTTCTCCACTTCATCGAATGTCACAAAATAGGGAGAGTAACACAGCAACTCAGTGTATTTTTTTAAGTTATTACTGTAATAATCTGGATGAACGGTAGTGATTACATTACCACTGTCATAAGCATTATGAATGAAGCTAATATCCGGGCGATGTTCCTCTAAGTTATAGTTTTCCCAATCTAAGATTGGTACATAATCAGGAAATTGATCCCCTTCATAGTGCGCTCTTCCTAGCTCACCACCGGGAATTCGATCAAAATAAGGGATTGGAACTACGTAAGCATCACATTGCGGATCCTCTTTTGCCGCAAGCCAAATCGATTCAAGTGAGTCCCACATTGATGCCTTGTAAGGGAAAAATACAACCTCAATTTTATTTGGCTTGAGTTCATTTTGGATGCTATTATCAATCATTCTAAGTTCTATTTTTAATTGCTCTACGAAATTCACATTAGAAGTTTCGATATCCACGGCAATATGATAAAGACTTGTGTGGTACTGGGTTAACAATTCAACCGTTCGTGTATCTTCACCTTTTACACTCTCTATAAACTCGCCTATATGAACAGCCATATTTTGGCATTCAATCAACAGTTCAATTACAGTTGGGATATTTGTTCGCAAAAATTGTCGTTTAATTTCATCCGTTGCCTCATACAGTGTTGTTACTAAATTCTGAATCTTCTCTTGTTGGTGCTTTCTCATTAAACTCCCGCCCCTGTATGCTTGTTATATTCTTTGTCATATCCTAAATTTTCACATACACGAAATTCACTTTTTATATAAGTTATATCGGCTTAAATCTTCTTTTGGTGAAGAGTCAGCATAAATTGCCAATTCAGAATATTTTGAGGACGATATACGCCGTGCGTTAGACATTTACTCCCTATGAACTAACAAATGCCTAGCTCTCATATAAATAAGCAAATCGAGATTTAATTCACCACTTCTTGTAAAAATTGCAACAGACACTTTGGTACGAACAGGTACATGGATAATTGTTGTCGACTCCGGTTTTGGAAATTCTGAATTAAATTAAATACTCATTATCCTTTCAACACAAAATAACATATTTGGTTAATAACGTTTAGACAATATTTAGATTGTTCTTTACTATAATTCATGAAAATACATATTTAAGGAGATGTAAGTATTGAGAAAAAAAATAGTTTTCTTGTTTAGCCTAATTCTACTCTTCTCATCGGTACTATTAACTTTATCCGCTTCTGCTGCTTCTTCGAATGGGTCACTAAAGCTGACTTATTAGAGCCTCGTACTGGTGGGGCAACAGCTTCACTTAATGGGAAAATTTATTATTTTGGAGGTGCATCAGGCTCAGATCATGCAGCTTCGGGTATAAAGCAAAATTCTACATATGAATATGATCCTACAACTGATACTTGGACTGTTAAAGCTAATATGCCGACAGCTCGTGCTGGATTAACGGCAGTAGTCTATGACAATAAGATCTATGCTATTGGTGGATACTATAATGTCGGTACTTCAGTGGTAAGAACTAATAAAGTAGAAGTCTACGATCCTTCTACCGACAGTTGGACGACTGCCGCTAACTTGTTAACGGCAAGATCATGGGCAAGTTCAGTAGCGCTAGATGGTAAAATTTATGTTTTTGGAGGCGGGGCACTTGTTAATGGTACCTCAACTTCTTTGTCTTCTGTAGAGTCTTATGATCCCATTTCAAACACCTGGTCCTTAAAAAACAAAATGCCTATCGCCGCTAATGCTGCTGCTACTGCATCCGTTGATGGCAAAGTATATATGTTTGGAGGGGCGAATCTTTTAACTTCATCAATAGGCGGTATCTATGAATATGATCCAGCTTTAGATTCTTGGACGCTCAAACAAAACACTACTGTCAGAGATTCAAGCGGCATAGCTGTTTATCATGACAAAATTTATTTATTAGGAGGTGGGACGTTTTCTTCCGGCTCCCAACTAAGTGCTTTGAATAGTTTTGATGTTTATGACCCCAAAACCAATACGTTTAATAAAGTCGGAAGCTTGACTTCTCCGAGGTCACAACTTGTTTCGGCTGTAATTAATAATAATCTGTACATCATAGGCGGAACTAGCCTTGGTGCAAACGGCACTTTAAAAAACGTAGAGATGTATACATTTGAAAACGAAAGCACTCCAAGCCCAGATCCAACACCAGAATCAGGTAACAAGGATAGAGCCATTTTCACCGTTATCTTGACAACTGGTCTAGTAAAAGAATTCGACATCTCCATGGTAGAAGTTAATAAATTCATTGCGTGGTACGAAGGCAAAGAGGCTGGCACAGGAACAGCCTCCTACGCAATTAACAAACATGAGAACAACAAAGGACCATTTACTAGCCGTAAAGATTATGTAATCTTTAAAAACATCCTTTCATTCGAAGTGGATGAATATAGTACAGCGGAATAACAAACAGAATGAAGCCCGCTGACCAGATATAGGTTAGCGGGCTTTCTCTCGTGTACATCTCTATTTAATTTCCAACCAACATCGCTACACTCTCGACATGACTTTGAGTGTCGGTCACTATATATCAAGCCGTAAAAGGGCGGTGGCAGTAAACATATTATGAATGTTTAACGTTCCGTCCGTCTGTACTTCAATTTATCAATAAACCTATGTACCATCTCAGAAGTCAGTTCAGCCAGCTTCATGAACTGCTGAGTTCCTTCACGATACTTTCTCCTGTAAGACTGCACTTGTTTGTCTGCCTGCTTTCTTACCTGTATGATCTTTACCTCAAGTCGCCTCATGAATTCCTTCTATTTAAGGGTTTCAGCCATGTTACGAATATCAGCCAAGATTACGCTCTTGAATTCTTTTTCCAAGTCATACTTAAAAAAGATCAAAAAGGAGCAGGATTCCCCTGCTCCTTCGCTATGTGAAACTTCTTTCTCTCATCAAACGTAAATTCACAAGGTATAATGAAATCAGATGACCGTTCAGCATGATCTTATGACCATCATAATGAAGGAGGGGACATTCGTGGCGTTTATTCCGCTAAACTGCCCCAATTGCAACGGAAGAATTGAATACAAGAAGGATGAGGTTTTAAAGTGTCCCTATTGTGAAACAGAGCTTTTATTGAAGCAAAATCATGTCTATTACGTAGACCAGACCATTAATCATTACCACGGAGCGCCCCCTAAAGCACCGCTGAAGCAGACTACCTCCGTAAAGGTAATGCTGATACTGATATTAGTCCTAGCTGGCGCCATCGGTACATATTTTTATTATAGCAACAGCTCCACCTATTCAAAAACAGAAGCCAATCTGCCTGTACGAAAGATGCCTGAAAGCGAGGTTCTGCTCTCTTTTTTGCGAGATATCTTCGATAAAGGGTCCGCCTTGCCAACAGAGGAGGAATTGGCTCGTATTCACTATTTAACCGTAGAGCATTCGGAGAATGATCAGTGGAAGTTTACATACAGCCTCTCCGATCCCTTCAGCGATGAACAGGCCGAAAAGATCACTTATATTACTCAGGACAAGAAACTGAATAGCCTGCGGATTGATCAGCGAGATTTTGAAGCTTTTAAGGGACTGACGGCATTGGACCTGACGAATACCTATGAAATATCCCAGACGGACCAAACCACTTTGGCCCATATGCCCGGATTAAAAAGTTATGCTGGCGCTTTTAACGAATCCTTCAGTACATTTTCGGGCTACTTTGGCGACAAGTCTAAAATTACGGAGCTTACCACTCAGCTTCGCAGCAATCAGGAATTGGCCCTGCTGCTGGAATTTCCTAATCTGAGCTCTTTATCCATTACCTATGTGGATGAGTCCGTAACGGATTTCTTTCTCTTGAATAAACTGCCGCTCAAGTCCCTGTCGCTCACCTTTGTCAATGAACTCGGATGGTTATCGTCCATGACCGGGCTGTCATCCTTGTCCATACATTACAGCGAAGCCACAGACCTGCAGCCGCTGTACGCCCTGACCCAGCTTCAGGAGCTTCAGTTGTCCTATTTATCGAATGTAAAGTCCATCGACTTTGTGCAAAATATGCCTGCTCTACAAACGCTAGATATCGAAAATGTGAACTTTTCCAATCTGGAGCACTTGACTGGTAAAAACTCCATTACTACGCTACGCTTGGCTTCTCTAAGTCAGCTTGGTTCGGTAAAAGCCATAAATAGCCTGTCCTCTTTGCGGAAATTAACGTTGTCCGGCTACTACGAGAATGCAGAAGCGCTGACACTGCCTAAAGTAGAGCGAGTGGAAATTCCAAGCTCTTTTCTCCCCGGGCTAAAGGCCCCGGCTGCAACCAACCTGACGCTCCGTGGCGGAAGCGGAGAGTTGAACTTGGCTGCGCTGGGGAAATTCCCGAAACTGGAACAACTCTCGCTCTGGGAGATCGATGAAATAACCCAACTTGGTGCACTGGACGGCTTGTCCAGCCTAGAGACCCTGAACATTTACGACTCGTCACTATATAAGGAGAGCGATGTCTTATTTCGTTTAAAGCAGGTGAAATCTTTGGTATGCTCCGAGTGTAGGCTGAACTTTGAACAAAAGACGGCCACGAAGAACAGCGTGCTTGAACATTTGACCTTAGAGCAGCCATATTTCAGCATAAACAACACCTCAGTTACTGAAGTTGACCAGATGATGCCTTACTTTGCCAATATGTCCGCTCTACGTTCCTTCACTCTGCAAGACAGCAATTTGGCTTCTCTCGAATTCATGAGCAACTGGCAGGCCATAGAAGAGCTTCATCTCGAGAACAACGCCATTTCCAATATCGAGACCCTAAGCCAGCTGCCTAATCTGCAAAAGGTATATCTATCTGGTAATTCCGTACAAAACAAATCCGTGCTTGGTACGGGTGTGCATGTGTATTAATTATCGCCTGGGATGTTGGGGAGTTTTAGACTACTGTAGTTAATGGATGGTATTTAAACAAAGACAAAAAGGGGCTCCCCTTATGCAGTTCTTCCTGCATGGGGGAACCCTTTTGGTGCTTTAAATCAAGTCAGAAGCCTTCAATATTCTTTGGACGATAGCTGCTACCTCAGCACGGGTGATGTTGGCTTTCGAAGCCAGTTCATGTGCTCCTCCGCCGCTGATCACACCTGCTTCAATACTTGCAGCAACAGCGGAATGATACCAAGCGGAAGCATCCACATCTGCAAAAGGCGCGCCTTGCCATCAACTGGCTTCAGTCCTTTCATCATAATCGCTGCGAATTCAGCACGTGTCATATCCGTATTTAGATTGTATAGATCATTACCAATGCCATTCACAATGAGGCGAGATCCCATATCATTGACAACATCCTTAGCCCAATGATTTTCTACATCTTTGAACATCAACGGGTGCCATACCACTGAATACAGACTGTTCGTTAAGCTGTTAGACAGCACAAACAAGCGGCTGCCTGATCGGCAACCGCTTTATCGGACATGCTTATTAAATGTCGTAGTTATTCGAAGGACTGTGATCGATAACGGATTGCACGACTCGTTTAAACACGGATTTCGCGGCATCCTGGGTGGACATTCCGCCGATCTCGTCCGCGTTAACTTCGATAAATCCTTTGCCCCCGATGATCTCTCGAGCTGTCTCAAGTTCGCCCGCACTGATAGAATCATGGGATACCAGTGAGATCAGACCGGCGTCGTTCAACACCTTTGCCATCTCCGCCGTACCGCGGAGCGTTTCTCCACTGACGCTCTCAAGCAGCATCGTATGGTAACCGGATGACATTAGTCGCTTCTCCACTTCCTTGGCGAGAGCTACCGTATCCGAGCCAGCAAACCAGACCGTGAGCGGAGATTGTCCTTTCTGCTGGGCGCGAACATCTCTCGTGATCCCCGTATCCAGCGTGGCAAATCGGCTTTCTCCCTTCAGCGCTTGATCGATGACTCCGCAAGCAGACGTCATGTTGGTGACACGATCAATGAGGATAAAACCTCCGATGCTCTTATTGTGTTCAAAGGAATCGAAGACGATCTGATCTGACAGCGTGAATTCACACTTGGCCAATTCGTTCTTAACAATTTGATCGGCCGGAACGGTATGGCCCGTGTTAATGTCAATTTTATGGGTAATCGCCGTTACTGTGCCTGGAAGAGTCTTCGTTCCGACCTTTACCCAATAATGTTTGCCCGGAGTCAGGACGGAATCGTCCATCCACAGGATCGTAGAAGCGAAGCTGTCAGCTTCTTGGACTTGATTGTCCGTCGTGAGCACGCAGCCCCGCGAGACATCAACTTCGCGGTCCAGTTGTATCGTAACCGGTTGGCCAGCATAAGCCGAATCCTGAGCTTGGTCCGTCACCAAAATCCGCTTAACCTTGGCTTTCTCCCGACTTGGCAGAGTCATGAGTTCGTCTCCGACCGAAATATTTCCAGCCTCGATCTGGCCCTGGAACCCACGGAACGTATGGTCCGGTCTGCTTACACGCTGAACCGGCATCATGAAAGGCTTCGTATCATCGGTAGTATGAACATCTATACTTTCCAAATAAGGCAATAAAGCTAACCCCTCGTACCAGGGTGCATTCGGCGACTGGGTTGTAATGTTGTCCCCTTCCGTAGCGGACACGGGAATGACCTGGATGCTCTTGATTTGGAATTCAGCCGTCGTTTGGATGAACTCTTCCTTAATCGCCTCGAACGTCCTCTGATCGAAGCCAACCAGATCCATCTTGTTCACAGCCAATACGAGATGCTTGATCCCCATCAGGGCGCAGATCCGGGCATGGCGTTTGGTCTGGGTAATGATTCCTTTGGTAGCGTCCACTAGAATGATGGCTAGATCGGCAAAGGAAGCGCCTACAGCCATGTTACGCGTATACTCTTCGTGTCCCGGGGTGTCCGCCACGATGAAGGAACGATGAGACGTCGTAAAATAACGATATGCCACATCAATGGTAATCCCTTGTTCGCGTTCAGCCAGCAAACCATCGAGGAGCAGCGAGTAGTCGATTTTGCCGCCTCGGCTTCCCAATCGACTATCGAGCTCAAGCGCGCGTTCTTGATCGGCGAACAGCAGCTTGGCCTCATAGAGCATATGTCCGATCAGCGTGGACTTGCCATCATCCACACTTCCGCAGGTAATGAATTTAAGTAGACTCTTCATGTTAGAAATAGCCCTCCCGTTTGCGTCGTTCCATGCTTCCCGCCGCTTCTTGATCGATAACCCGACTGGTCCGTTCGGAAGATAACGCACCCAATGTCTCCTCAATGATCTCATCCAGCGTAACGGCATCGGACTCGACTCCGCCCGTGAGCGGGTAACAACCCAACGTGCGGAAGCGAATCTTCTTCATCTCTACCTTCTCGCCCGGCTCAAGCTTTATCCGCTCATCATCCACCATGATGATATGCCCGTCACGATTAACGACCGGTCTTACGTCCGCGGAGTAAAGCGGAACGATATCGATGTTCTCCCGACGAATGTATTGCCAGATATCCTTCTCAGTCCAGTTGGACAACGGAAAGACTCGAATGCTCTCTCCCTTGTTGATTCGCGTATTGAACAGCTTCCACATCTCCGGACGTTGGTTCTTCGGGTCCCACGAGTGATTCTTGTTCCGGAACGAGAAAATCCGCTCCTTCGCACGCGACTTCTCCTCATCACGTCTTCCGCCACCGAACGCAACCGTGAATCCGTATCTGTCCAATCCCTGCTTCAGGGCTGTGGTTTTCATAATGTCGGTATATGCGGAACCATGGTCGAAGGGGTTGATTCCTTGTTGAATAGCCTCTTCATTAGAGTGCACGATCATTTCGATACCAAATTCCTTTGCCTTTCGGTCGCGGAACTCAATCATTTCCTTAAATTTCCAGGTTGTATCGATATGCATGAATGGGAACGGCGGCTTTTCGGGGTAGAAAGCCTTTAGGGCCAGGTGCAGCATGACCGAGCTGTCCTTGCCGACGGAATACAACATGACCGGTTTCTCGCACTCCGCTGCTACTTCTCTGATAATGTATATCGCTTCAGCCTCAAGTTGATCCAGATGTGTTAATTCTTGCATGGCAAGGCGGCCTCCTTTTAATCCTCACTAAAACCATCGTATTTATAAACTTATCCTATCAGATTCCATCTTTATTGCAAAGTGGAAAAAAGTAAAATTCATGATGTCTATGTATTGGATCGACAATATTCAGCATTGAGTAGCGGTTCCGTCTTATAATAAAATCGCCTGAACGAAAATGATTTGTGATGAGCTTCAAATGGAATCGGTTGGTTATCGATCTCTATTACAATCATGATTGAGGGCCATGGAATTTGAAAAAGCTGCCGCCCGGAAGAAGCAGAAGCCGCGGCAGATAAATTCAAGAATCGATTTAGTATAGATTAAAAGGCAAACTGACAAAAAAGACGCTGGGTAAATTTCTTCCCAGCGTCTTTCATTTCTTTATCATCTGTTAGTCTTCTTTGGTTTAGAGCCTTAAGCATATTTTCGGTAATTCTGCTTCGAGTACTCTGTTATATAAACCAAGGATATTTGCATCAGACGATAATCTCTTAGATATCAATTGTTCTTAGTATCTGTAATTATCCCTAACTAACATCGCCACCGACTCCACATGCACCGTATGTGGGAACATATCCACCGGCGTTACCTCAACCGTGCGATACCCGCCATCCTCCAGCACACGTAAGTCACGTGCCAATGTGCTCGGATTACAGCTCACATACACCACTCGCTCTGGCTTCATCTCCAGAATCGTTTCCAGCAAGCGTGGATCGCAGCCCTTACGCGGCGGATCGACAACGATCACGTCTGCTTCAATGCCTTGTTCTTTCCAGCGCGGAATAACGTCCTCGGAAGCACCAACTTCGAACTTCACGTTACGCATCTCGTTCAAGAGCGCATTGCTACGCGCATCTTCGATCGCTTCAGGCACAATCTCTACCCCATACACCTGATCCGCATGTTGCGCGAGGAAAAGAGAGATCGTCCCGATGCCGCAATAGGCATCTATCACAGTTTCTTTGCCGGTCAGTCCTGCGTACTCTACCGTTTTGCCATACAGTACTTCCGTCTGCACCGGATTCACCTGATAGAACGAACGCGCTGAGATCGCAAACTGCACATCACCGATATAATCGTAGATTACATCACGGCCCCACAGGATGCGTGTCTCATCGCCAAAGATGACGTTGGTCTGTTTCTTGTTCACGTTCTGGCAGATACTCGCTACATGTGGAATCGCTTCACGGATACTGCCAATCCATTCGTCTTTGTACGGAATGTCTCGGCCATTGGTGACCAGAACAAGCATCATCTCGCCTGTACGGAACGCCTTCTTCACAACCACGTGGCGCAACAAACCGCGACCTGTCTCTTCGTTATATGCACTGATTCCAAAATGACTGCCAATCTCCTTAACCTTCGCGACCACTTCGTCATTGTGTTCATGCTGAATGAGGCAGCTCTCCATATCGATGATCCGGTGACTTCCTTTAGCGTAAAAACCACCTACCAGACCGCCCTCGGTAGCTCCAATCGGCACCTGTGCCTTATTCCGATAGCGCCACGGCTCGTCCATACCCATCGTAGGCAGCACACGAATGCCTTGCTCCGCATCCTCTTCGTTCATGACACCTTCGAGCCGAAGTCGAATACGATTACTGCCGATCATTTGCACTTCAGATGTAGCCGGTCCAGTTATCTGATTCGCGTCATCATGCACACGCTGTTCGGCGCCCTCGTTATCATTCTGCGCGTTGGATTCCAACGTCTCTGCATCCTCCACCATCACGTTCAACTTGCCAATCCGCTGCAAATTATCTATCACCAACTGGCGTTTCCACGCAAGCTGTCCGGCATAGCTCATATGCTGGATCTGGCAGCCGCCGCACTGATCATAGATCGGGCAAGGCGCAGACACTCGATCCGGGCTTGCCTTCACGATCTCCAGCAGTTTGGCGTAACCATACTGCTTCTTGGTCTTCATCACGCGCACACGCACGGTTTCACCTGGAAGCGCACCCTGCACAAAGAGCGTGTATCCATTCGCACGACCTACACCCTCGCCGTCATGGTTCATGCCAATGATGTCGATGACGGTCTCTTCATTTTTGCTAACGGGCAGACCTTCGATTGGTGCAGATTCACGCGCTCTCCCCTTTGAACGAACGGCAGAAAGAGATGCGCCTTGTGGCCGCACCTCTTTTCCCTGCTGACGTGTAGATGGACGAGATGATTGACTTGGCTGACGGGACGCTGAAGCGTTCCCTTGCCCCTGAGAGGCAGCCGAATTCCGGCGGTTTTTTCCACGACCGCTGCGGTTCGTATTAGACAACGTACATTCACTTCTTTCTTCTTATATAGTACCCTTGCCTATGCAGGCGAGGGAGAAATCTCTTTTTTCACTCTGTTCCGGATTCTAACGAACCTGTCACACCTTATTCACATCAAAAATAACGTTCCGAATTTCTAATGAACTTCAGAAACGTTATATCATCTTCGGATGGTGTTTTCCGACCTTTTTCGGTCATTTTCTCCAAAATAACGACGCTGAGATTCGTTAGATTCGCAGCTTCGGCGATTTCGCCACATTAAGGCTTTCTGAGTTCGTTAGCCCCCAGCCGGCACTCGACCAACTGTTACATTCAGTACGGTCTACCACATCGCAGTACCATCGAACTAGACCCGCACTTTTAACCTTCACTGTTCAATACTCACTGTTCGCTGTTCATGTTTACTCAATCACTACAATGTGCCCTGTAACAGCTCAACACACGGGTGACCACATGAGATTATACGCGATCCCACCATACACAGCAACTGGAAAATGCACTTCCATCTCGCCTTACGGCAGAGCTGAATCCAACTCTCCTCATCACTTGTGCGATTGCTATACAACCACTTCTCACGCATCACTGCTTTCCGCAAGCGACCACATTCTGCGCCAAGTGCCAAGTTTAACGATACAACATCAGATGATGACGCAAATTCGTAAATGTAGCTGGCAATGTTCCACCCAACTCTCCATCCAGATTCAGTTGCACATATCCCGGGGACGTAACTTCCATATGACTCGTCTGGAAATGAACCACTTTCTTGTCGTTCAGATGCTCCCCACGCAAAGCGAGCGTTACAAGGCGGATCATGTCGGCCAGATTACATTTGCGGACACCGATCACATCGAACAGACCATCATCAATGGTTGCACCTGGAGCCAGCTTCTCGAAGCCTCCGACTGAATTGGTATTGGCGATAAGGAATAACATGAATTCATCATGAATCTCTTCCTGACCGTCGGCGCGAATAATCAGCTCCTGTGGAGACAGGCTCGCCATTTTCTCAATACCCTTCATATAATAGGCCAGTTGCCCAATCATCGTTTTCAGACGACTCGGTACTTCATAGGTCAGTTCAGTCAATGATCCACCACCGGCGATGTTGATAAAGTACTTATCATTCGCTTTGCCCAGATCGAGCGGACGAAGCTGCTGATTAATAACCAGATCCACGTAATCTTCCCACTGTCTCGGAATGCCTAGTGCACGTGCAAAATCATTCGTCGTCCCCAACGGAAATACACCCAACGGAGGACGATTCTCTCGCTCAGCCATACCGTTAATGACTTCATACAACGTACCATCGCCGCCAGCAGCAATAATCATGTCATAGCCGCGCTCGATCGCAAGTTCAGCTTCCCGGGTTGCGTCACCTTCACCCGTTGTTGCGTGACATGAAGCTTCAATACCACCTTGATCCAAACGCTGCAAAATATCAGCCAGACGTTTCTTCATTTCTTCCCGGCCTGAGGTCGGATTATATATTAAGCGAGCTTTTTTCATCTCATACGCCACCTATTCCACATTATCCATGAGTCTGAACGACCTCATATTCTTACGTTGCACGAGTCCACAAAAGGGCATATTTTTTACACAATAATGAACTTCCGTTAATGCTGCTCTAATCTTTCGTCTTACCTATATCTATGCATCAGGAATTCCGTCTCATTCCAAAGCCTTTAACTCCTATCATATCATCAAATGTAAAGATGTCCTAGCCTGTAATGTATAAGTATATTTTAACATATCCGTACCCGCTAATCTGCCTATTACCCAATAAACCTCTCATACCTATCTTGAATCTGTTCCACTACCTTTTTTGTAAAATAGTCTCATTAATCAACCATTCTGCCCGCTTGGGCAAGAATTAGTCTTCGGTACTTTC
Organism: Paenibacillus sp. LS1; assembly: GCF_026013365.1. Taxonomy (GTDB): domain Bacteria; phylum Bacillota; class Bacilli; order Paenibacillales; family Paenibacillaceae; genus Paenibacillus. The sequence continues at coordinate 65,410 of NZ_JAPDOE010000011.1, read as the reverse complement.
ATATTATTATGACATAGATATGCTACAAATTTACAAATCTTAAGATGAAAAGATAAATAAAATAAACCTTTTTCGACTATAGTCTTAGTGCACCCTCAACCCCCGCACCACATCATACCCATGAAGGAGAACTGTGAATGAAAAAATTCGTGTTAATGCTCATGGTTGCGCTTATGGCCTGTGTTCCTTGGGTCACCATTGTTGAAGCGGCAGAAATTAATCATGATCAGGTTGTCGGATTCCAGGAAGTCACACCAGTCACCGTAACGCAACAAGCAGCTAAGCTTTTTCAACCTTTTCTAAAAGTCTATCATGGATGCGTGCCTTTCCCCGCAGTGGACCAACAGGGCAATACCAGCGCTGGCTTGAATACCTCCGGGTCATCGAATGGAAACTGTAGCTCAAGTACAGGACAGGTCTACTCCCGTTCCGCCTGGCATAATGGGGCATGGGCCATCATGTATTCGTGGTATTTTCCCAAAGACTCCCCCTCCTCCGGACTCGGCCATCGTCATGATTGGGAAGGAATCGTCGTGTGGGTCGATAATCCGGCAGCGGCCAATCCCCAAATCCTCTCCATCGCGTATTCCGGTCACGGCCAGTTCACCAACGTCACACCAAGCAATACCAACACACAAGGTAACCATCCGTTGATTTCCTATAATAGTACCTGGCCGCTAAACCATGAGCTCGGCGTTACCAGCGCTGTTGGTGGAACTCAGCCTTTGATCGGATGGGACGACCTGACTTCTGCGGCACGAAATGCACTTAACACCACGGACTTTGGCAGTGCCAACGTGCCCTTCAACGATAACAATTTCACGAACAATCTGAACAAGGCTTGGTTTAGATAAAAAAAATCCCCTCAAGTGAACAACTCACTTGAGGGGATTTTCATTTAAGGCTATCGTGAATCGATAGCTTACCTTTTCAGCCCTGTCTTCTTATCGCTTCAGCCAACCTCAAAATCCGATTTTTCTGCCTGCGCGCAGCTGTTTGTACCAGAAATACACGGTGCAGCCCACACAATAACCCAGCAGAGCCGCACTTGCAGCCGCGAGAAGCATGACGGAGAATACATAACCTGCGACTACCCAGCCTAGCGAGAACGAGATGAGTGCCAGAGACAGGAAGAGCACGGCCAGAATATTGTTGAATCGCTGTAGCTCCACCGCCTGCGTTTCTGTACCTTTACCAGTCAGCACGGCTTTGCCAATTTGTACGAACAGATTCAATTTGCCACCGGAAGCCAGCCCAACCACCTGAATGACCCACAGCACCCCCAGAACTACCAGAGGATTGAACACAAACGAGAGCAAAACAAACAATACAATACCAACCTGATTCGCTTTCACATAGCGCATGGGCACTTCCCGCATCTGCATATCTCCTTATCCCCATTTTATTAGTTGGTTTTATTGTAGTCGGTATTGGGGCAATGAGCAACATTTCATTTAAGGCGAGTAAAATCTCTTTTCAATACATCCCAATGGGGAGTCGGGGTGCCTGTTGTCTTTTTCCAATCCGTGAATGCGTCACTTAACGCTTCGATTTCACCAAAAACACCAGCTAAAAGTTTATGCATCGGAAGAAGGCTATAGATTTTCAATAATAGATACAACATGCGTTTATGTTTACGAATCAATCTGCCCTGAATCTCTGGTATAACCGATATACCCATAGCCTCCAGTACGCTGATACCCTCATCCATCGCCTCAATCATATGCACAAGTTGCCGCTTGTTGCCATCCAGTTTTTTTAACTCAAACTGCTCATTAAAACTCACTGCATTAAGCATTAGAATGGGGATGATATGGCTTTTCAGCCAGGCATCAATATCGCTTAAATAATTTAACTTGTATTTCACACGTTGGAAAGCTTGATCCAGCAAAGGTTTGAAGCCTATCTCACCGTCCAGACTGCCGATCACCATTTGTGCGCTCCCTCCACCGATGGATAACATGCGGTCCTTGTCACGCCTACCTCCACTTACATGGAATCCGAACGCGACCTGTTTTCCCCTCGGACTTTGCTCTTCCAGATAGGTCTGCATACTTCGTGCATCTGCGTTGTTTCCCACGATCACAATATTGCTGCTCTTATTCTCTGCCAGAATAGGTAACACGGAAGGAAAATCGTTGTATTTCATGACAACAAAAATCAGATCATATTGGTCATTTACCTCCAACGTTCTGGCTACCCGAACCGGATCAACTGTCGTTTTGAATTGGAAAACATGCCGGATAACGATTCCATCCTTCTCCAGCTCCTCTGCCCGCTTACCTCTAGCCAGAATAGTGACATCATTGCCACCACGCACCAGAACTTGCGCCAGTTGACTGCCCAAAACACCTGCACCATACACTAATATCTTCATTGGCTATCCCTCTATTTCATATTTTATCAATATTCGTTGCTTTATGAACATTTGTTGATAAAATAAGAGTATCAAAGCAACTGGCGTGCTTCAATCGCTAAAATATCCGCTTTCGTTCAATAATCAACGAAATACTCATTATTGTTGATAATCATAAAAAATTTGAGAAATAGCAGCGATATAAAATATTAAAGGAGGACGCCATGGACAGACGCGTGCTAAAAACAAGAAAGGCCATTATGGAGGCTTTTGTGGGATTGCTGGCAGAAAGGGATTTCGAGCAAATGACCATCAATGACATTGCTGATCGAGCCAATGTTAACCGGGGAACGATCTATTTGCATTATACAGACAAGTTTGATCTGCTGGACCGCTGCATTGAGAACTATCTGCAACAATTGGTGGAAGCCTGCATGAATGATCATTTTCAGACTCCGCTAACTGCGAAGGACGCCCTGCTCCGCACCTTCCATCATCTCGAAGAACATGCAGCCATCTATAGCACGCTTCTAACCAAAGAAGGGATTCCTGCATTCCGAGGCAAGTTGATGATGCTTATGGTTCAGGGCGTTGAGGAACAAATGAATGCGTGCGGCGTCCAGGGAGGTATGAGTAAGGAGATCACGACACAGTTTCTTGCTTCTGCTGCCGTTGGTCTGGTGGAATGGTGGATCATGAATGCTATGCCTTATCCTGTGGAAGAGATGGTTGACCAGTTAATCGCGTTGCTGGAACTCCATCTGAGCCTGCCTGCGTTAGCAGTAAAATGAACACCCTGTCTCCTGAAAAATAATCTATGCAGGCGTAGAGGACGTCCATTAATCTCCCGCCTACAGCTTAATATCAAGCCTACAGCGAATTCACACGCCGCAGGAAATTATTATAGGCAAAGCCCCGAACCTGCTCTTCCGAATAATGTTTAAGCAACTCATTAATCAGATTTTGGCTTTGGGCTGCATGTTCGAGCTGCTCAACATGGCTGGTGATCCCGTCAAAATCAGAACCCAGACCAATATGGCTTACTCCTCCAAGGGAGCAAAAATGATCAATATGCTTGATCAGATCAGCGATCGTAGCGTTACCCTCTTCAGCAGATTTGATAAACTCAGGGAAATAGACCACATGTACCGTAGCATCTTTGGCAAAGAGTGCCTTGGCCTGTTCGTCGCTAAGGCTCCGAGGGTGATCATATACCGCTTTTGCATTGGAATGACTTGCAATCAGATAGTCGGCAATGTCGAGGGTATCCCAGAAACCGCGTTCGTTCAAATGACTGACATCCGTCAGGATTTTATGCTTATTGTTAAACTCAATGATATTACGTCCAAATGCGGACAGCCCCGCCCCTCTAGACTCCAAAGCCCCATCTGCAGCAAGGTTGGCATAGTTCCAGGTCAAGCCGACCGAGCGGACTCCAAGGCGATACAGAATGCTCAGCTTATGGAGGTCATTCCCTATAGGATCAACCCCTTCCAGTGTAAGAAAGGCACCGATCTCATGCTCCTGCAACTGATCAATATCACGCCAGCGGGTGATATGTTTGATGTCCTGATTTTTCTCTAACACTTCCTCATAAAAATAGTGGATCTGATCCAGCGCAGATTGAAACTTCTCCGTATCATTCAGATTGGGAGGCACGAACACTGCGAATCCTTGCACCTTAACCCCACCTTCGATCAGGCGTTGTTTGCTGGTCTCTAGCTCAGGTGCGTCATGGAAGGAGAGTTGACCCTTGGCAAGCCATATTCTAAACAGCGAATCACAATGCAGATCTATAATGCGCACAGATTATGCTCCTCTCGAAACTCATTATCATTTGATGTTCCAGACCTCATGAAGAAATTGAACAATGCGATCCACCGATTGCTGAACCAATGCCTCACCTTTTTCCTTGGTAGCGAATGACGGAGAACCGACCACACCAGACTTGGAGATGGACGAAAGGCGGCCATATTTCACGATCTCCGGAAAAGAATCTTCATAGGAAGGCACTTCATCTGCGATCTTATCCTGATTTACGAGCTCAGGGTGCAGATGCAGCAGAACTGAGGTGCCAATCTCCGCCGCGTGACCGTTAGCCCATTTGCCGGATTCGGATATGCCATGATCTTGTGCTTTGATGAATCGCCAGCAATCAATCTGCGCGGCCTGCACGTCACCATGCTGTTCCCGAAGCTGATGAACAATCTGATTAATCACCGGGACATTACCGGCATGACCATTGATGAAAAGGATACGTTTGAACCCCCATGTAATCACACTATGTACAATATCGCCAAGATACGCCTTCAGACTTTCCGGACGAATTGTAATGGTTCCGGGAAAATCATTCAGGACATTGGAATCACCAGCTTCCACCGTTGGTCCAATAACCGCACCGACACGTTCGGCTACCAACTCGGCTAACCGATCCGCAAGCAGACCATCCGAGCCAAGGGGCAGATGAGGACCATATACCTCGATTGCGCCTACGGGGATAATCACAAGCTCCGTTTGCTTCTTATATTCCTCGAACACCGTCCAGCTAATCTCTCTAAGTTTACGGCTCTGTGTCATCGTGATCTCTCCTGTCGGTATAGTTATATGAATAAAAATAAATGCTTCAAATGCTTCGCTTATGCTTTGGCATACAGATGACAGGCGACGTAGCGACCTCCCACATCCTGCAACTCCGGCTTATCCGTCCGGCAAACATCCATGCACGCGTGACAACGCGTATGAAAACTGCACCCGGAAGGCGGATTGGCTGGACTGGGCACATCCCCTTGTAGCACAATTCGCTCCTTCTTGATCAGCGGGTTCGGACTAGGTACTGCCGACAATAACGCCTGTGTATAGGGATGCAATGGTGCTTCGAATAAGTCTTTTTTATCCGCAAGCTCAACGATGCCGCCCAGATACATCACACCAATACGACTGCTAATATGTTTAACCACGCTTAGATCATGGGCGATGAACAAATAGGTCAGCTTGAATTGCTCCTGCAAATCCTGAAGAAGATTAATAATCTGTGATTGAATGGAAACATCCAGCGCGGATACAGGTTCGTCGGCAACGATGAGCTTCGGATTCAAAGCAAGTGCCCTGGCAATACCAATCCGCTGTCGCTGTCCCCCACTAAACTCATGACCATAGCGGTCTGCATGACGGCTGCTTAAGCCGACAATTTCCAACAACTCATCTACACGTCTGGCTCGTTCTTTACCAGTTGCTGTCTGGTGGATATCAAGAGGCTCAGCGATTAACTCGCCTACAGTCATGCGGGGATCGAGGGAGGCGTACGGGTCCTGAAATACCATCTGCATATCTTTCCGCATTTTGCGCAGCTCTTCTGGCGGCAGTCCAACCATGTTTCGTCCCTCATAGATAATTTCACCTTCTGTTGGACGAAGAAGCTGTAGTAATGTCCGACCTGTTGTTGATTTACCGCATCCACTCTCTCCAACGAGCCCCAGTGTCTCCCCTTTATAGATCGTAAACTTCAGACCGTCTACGGCCTTCACTTGTCCCACCGTACGATTAAAAACGCCTTTCTTGATCGGAAAATACTTCTTCAGATTGTTCACCTCAAGTAGCGGCTCATTCATTGAATCGCCTCCTTCGCATCTGCATGAAGCCAGCATCTGGCTGTGTGTCCGTCCTCTACCGTCTCCAGCTGTGGCAGCCGTTCATGACAAATATCTTGCGCATATTCACAGCGGGGGCTGAAACGACAGCCTTGTCTCAAACTGCCAGGCGGGGGAACGCTACCTTTAATGGAATAGAGCCTGCGTTCATTGGTGTCGAGTGTTGGCATCGATTTGATCAGCCCCTGTGTATAGGGATGCTTCGGATTCGTAAATAGTGTCAGTACATCGCACTCTTCAACAATCTGACCACCATACATCACGGCTACACGGTCACACATCTCCGCAACAACGCCGAGGTCATGGGTAATCAGCAAAATGGAAGTCCCTTCGCTAGCCTTCAGCTGCTGCATGAGCTCCAAAATTTGCGCTTGAATGGTAACGTCCAGCGCGGTAGTTGGCTCATCGGCAATGAGCAACTTCGGACTACAGGCCATTGCCATGGCAATCATAACCCTCTGCCTCATGCCACCAGACAAGCGATGTGGGTATTCATACAGAATCTGCTCAGGACGTGGAATACCGACAAGGCGCAACAATTCGATCGCTCTCTCTTTGGTCTCGGATCGACTGACTTTCCGATGATTGCGAATCGCTTCCCGAATCTGGTCACCAATCGTGAACACCGGATTGAGCGAAGTCATCGGCTCCTGAAAGATCATCGCCATTTCGTTACCTCTTACGGTTCGCATCTCCTTCTCGGAGAGGGCAAGAATGTCTTTGCCATCGAAGGTAACGGAGCCTTCAACCTTTCCTTGCGTTAATCGCATGGCGGTTAACGAGGTAACACTTTTGCCAGAACCAGACTCACCAACAATACCAACCGTCTCCCCTTCATAGATCGTAATATCGACACCGTCTACTGCAGGAATGACACCCTCGCTTGTGTGAAAATACGTCTTTAGTGCCTTCATTTCAAGTAATTTGCGTTTCAACGCGAGCCCTCCTTGTCATTTCCGGTACAGTAAGCTGCGCTCTTGTTGTCTGCTGCCATTCCTCGTGAAGCGAACTATACCTTCATCTTGGGATCAAGCGCATCGCGCAGTCCATCCCCCAGCATATTGAAGCCCAGGACAACAAGCATAATCGCCACACCTGGCACGATAGAGATATGAGGTGCAGCGCGCAGGAATTCCCGGCCCGTACTCAGCATGGTCCCCCACTCCGGTGAAGGCGGTTGAGCCCCCATCCCCAGAAAGCTCAGTCCGGAGGCAGACAGGATAGCCGTTGCAACCCGCAACGTGGAGAGCACGATGATTGGAGCGATACTGTTCGGAATAATATGTTTGAAAATAATTCGGCTATGCTTCGCTCCCATGGATCTCGAAGCTTCAATATACTCTTTGCTCTTAATGGAGAGCACCGCACTGCGGGAGATCCAAGTGAACGATGGAACTGAGAATATGCCGATGGCAATCATTAGATTCATCATGCCGGGTCCAAGAACACTAACGATGGCCAGCGCGAGCAAAAAGCCTGGAAAAGCCATAAAAATATCGGTAATGCGCATAATCAGCGCTTCGATTCTGCCCCCGAAATAACCAGCGATTGTACCAAGTGCAACGCCAAATACGACAGAGATAACCACACCAACTATGCCGACCATCAACGAAATACGTGAACCGTAGAAGATACGCGAGAGCATGTCTCTTCCATACTCATCGGTTCCTAATGGATGACTGAGAGACGGTGATTGCAGCAGCTTATCCATATTTTGTTCCAGTGGATCATACGGAGAAATCCATGGCGCCAGAATCGCGATCAAAATAAACAAGGTGACGATCCATAGGCCAATCATCGAGCGTTTATTGCTGCCTACCCTCTTCAGAATCTGCCTTAACAATCCACTTCTGATGGGTGCAGCTGTTGGACTTACCTGGACGGATATGGGCACAGCCTTGGGTTCACTCATGGTTATGCCTCCTTCCGGTCATAGCGTATTCTCGGATCTACCGCGGCATAACACAGGTCTACGAGCAGATTAATAATGACAAAAATAAAGGCGACAAACAGAATGCTCCCCTGTACAGCCGAGTAATCCCGGAATTGAATCGATTGAATGATATATCTGCCTAGGCCGTTCATCGAAAATACCGTCTCCGTCAGCACCGCTCCACCCAGCAGATTGCCGATTTCCATTCCAATGACGGTAATGATAGGCACGAAGGCATTTTTAAGTGAATGCTTATAAATAATGAGCCACTCGCGTACTCCCTTGGCTTTGGCTGTCCGAATGTAATCCTGATTGATCACCTCAAGAATACTGGATCGCGTCAGGCGGGCAAGTACAGCAGCGGAGGATATGCCAAGTACAAGCGCAGGTAGTATGAAATGCTTAAACTCGCTACTGCCTCCAGAAGGCAGAATGGGAATATAATATGCGAAAACAAGAATCAGAATAATGCCTAGCCAGAACACCGGCATCGATATGCCGAATAACGAAAAGGCCATTGAAGCGTGATCCCGCGCACTACCTGGCTTGGTTGCAGCGATCACACCGGTAAATAAGCCAATGACAACCGTTACAAGCGTGGCAAGCAATGTCAAAATCACCGTGTTCGGAAAACGCTCCAGAATTTCCTGAAGGACCGGATTATCCGAACGCATCGATGTGCCAAGATCACCTTTCAGCAATTGCAGATTGTACTGCACATATTGCTCATACAGCGGTTTGTCCGTGCCCAGCCGCTCCCGAATGATCTGAACTTCCTCCGGACTCGCATCCATCCCGGCAATCAGCTCTGCCGGATCACCGGGAACAAGCTGAAGGATGACGAACGAGAGGAGAGAAACACCGATTAAGGTAGGTATCATTTGAAGCAATCGTTTCAGAATATAGTTAAACACGTTGTGCTCCTTCCTGGCTGATTGCCCGGTTCAGGCCATCCTGACGGTTAGCCGTACAAATGAGCTTGTCTATGCAAATGGGAAGGGAGCTTGGCACGAACATCGTGAACCCGCTCCAGGTCAATGCGGTAAGGAATTAATGTCTCCGTCTCGTCGCCACGTGCAACGACAACCCCCATCGGGTCAACAATCAGGCTCTGCCCGATATAAAACTCGTTGATTTGGTTCACGGCAACGACATATGCGGTATTTTCCAGTGCTCGTGCAGTGACGAGTGTTTCCCAATGTTGCTCTTTGACATGTCCGCGTACCCAGCCGGATGGAACCAGAATGATGTCCGCACCATGCAGTGCTTGGTAACGAGCAATCTCCGGAAATCTCAGCTCATAACATACGAACAATCCCAGTTTTCCAAAAGGCGTATCGATCGGTTCGAACAATGCTGTGCCCGGTTTAATATCACGTGATTCCTTCGCACCGAAAGCATCGTATAGATGGGTTTTACGATAGCTGCTTACGATCTCCCCATCGGAATCAATGATGACAGCCGTGTTATATACCCGATCGTCATCGGAATCCTCCGTCGTCTCCCGCGTACCGAATACAACCCAGACACCATATTGCTTGGCAAGTGCGCGCATCGTTGTGGAGAAATGCCCTTCGAGCGGCTCTGCATCTTCCAGCTTCTGTTCCCGCGGTGTCCCGATTTGGTAGAAGCTCATGAAGGCTTCCGGGAAAACAACGATATCTGCGTGATGAATACGCGTTGCTTCCTCTAGTGCTTTTTCTGCTTTATCCAGGTTCTCCTGCTTGGTGCTGGACGACCCGAACTGTGCCATAACGAGTTGAAAGGTCATTGCTGTACTCACACTCCTAATTTTTTTTGCAAAACATCATCTTCACTTCAATCATAGATTCGTACTTTAATTCGTTCATACGTCCATTCATTCATTGCTTCACATATGGTAAAGGTGCCGTCTGCACGGCACCCTTCTGCTTATTTGAACTTCACACCACGCAGATCCCATAACAGGGAAGGCAGGAATGTAATGCCCTCAACCTTGCTCGAATAACCGACTTGAACACTATCTTCGTACAGTGGAATCCATGGTGCATCCGCTTTAATCAGTTGCAGAGCCTCATTGTACGCAGTTTGGCGTTCTTCCTTATCCAGCGCTTGACCACCTGCAAGAATGAGTTCATCTACCTTAGGATTGTTGTAGAAGGCGTAATTGGACTTGCTTGTGGAGAGGAAACTGTCCCTAAGCAAAGCATCCCCGTCACCAGTAACGGATGACGCGCCTCGGACAAATAGATCATAGCTGTCCGGATTTTTGAGTGCATCGAGATAAGACGCAAGTTCAAGCACCTGTAGCTCTGCTTTGAATCCCAGCTGTTGAAGGCTGTTCTGTACGAATTCAGCAGCAGGACGATCCTGAACTGTATTGGCTGCGAGAATAATACGCAGTGGCGTTCCTTCCGCAACACCTGCTTCTTGCAGCAGCTTCTTCGCGGCTTCCACATCGTAAGCGTAGGCACCTACATCCGCATAACCAAAGGAATTTTTAGAAATAAACGAAGTGGCGACTTCAACCCGTCCCTCATACAGTTTCTTGACCAACGTTTCGCGGTCGATCGCCAGATTAAGAGCATTGCGAACCTTCACATCATCAAATGGTGCATGCTTCGTGTTAATGCCGATATACCCCACACGGTTGGTAGAACGGGTATTCACCGTAAAGTTGCTATCATTGGACAGGCGTTCAATGTCTGTAGCTGGCACTTTATCGATGATGTCAGCTTCTTCGGATTCAAGCATAATGACACGAGCGGCATTTTCAGTTACGGTCTTGAACGTAATGCCACTTACACCAGGTTGGCCACCCCAATATTGCTCATTGGCTTCAAGCACAACCTCATTACCTGAACTCCAGCTCTTGAGCTTGAAGGGACCTGTGCCTACAGGTTCTTTGGCAATACCTTCTTCATTTTCCTGAATGGATTTGGGGCTAATAATACTACCGGAGGTCACTGCAATATTGTTCAAAAATGCGTCTTGCGGCTCTTTCAGCTGAAACACAACCTCGGAATCACTCGTTGCGGTGACGGATTCAATGAACTGCCCCAGCGTTGCATATTGGGAAAGCTTCTTATCCGGATTGATCAGACGATCAAAGTTCGTCTTTACCGCTTCTGCATTAAAGGGGGTTCCATCCTGAAACGTCACACCTTGGCGTAGTTGGAAGGTCCATGTTTTGCCGTCGTCGGATGTTGCCCAGCTCTCGGCCAGCTGTGGGATAATCTCAAGCTTGTCATTGAAGGTAACCAGACGGTCATAGATCTGATAACTAATAAAACTGGAGATGGAATCGGTGGAGTTCTGGGGATCGAAGCCAATGGCATCCCCTGTTAGAGCTATGGTCAGACCCTTGAGCGAAGCGTTCTCGGCTGAGCCACTGCTATTGCTTGCAGATGAATTGCTATTCGTGTTGGAATCGGCCCCGTTGCCACAGCCAACGGCAAAAAGTGATAAGGCAATCAGGATACCGCTAAACTTGTGGATAAAAGGTCTTTTTTTCATTTCGTGCTTCCCCCTTCATGGTCTGTTGCCTCGTGATGTGCGGAATGGGCTGCAAGGAGCTTCCCATACCCAAGTTCCTGCCGGCGTTGCTCTTCCTTACGTTGCTTGTCCTGGGCAATGACCCCGATCTCCTTGGCGTAGCGCGGATTAATAACAAAGACACCATCATCATCACCAACGATTAGATCACCGGGCTGAATACTAACGCCACTGACACTCACCGGTGTGTTAACCTCGCCCTCAAGCTGCAATGAACGAGTGGTTAGTGCACTAATGCCTTTGGAGAAAATGGGAAATCTCAGCTCTGTAATCGGACGAACATCGGTCACACAGCCAGATATAATCGCTCCCGCAATTTTTTTGTCCAATGCTGCATACGTTACAAATTCACCCCAGCATGCCCGCTGGTCATCGCCTGACATATCCACAACGATAATGTCGTTCGGCTGGGCCATTTCAAAGGCGTGACGGATTGCCGATGCGTCAAGGTGAGGAATGCGTACAGTGACGGCATTGCCCAGCAATCGAATGGGACGGAACAGTGGCTGCAATCCATTTAGAAAACCAAAATCAGTCATATGTCCGATTGTTGATGGACTAATATCCGAATACAGCTCTAGCAGCTCATCGGTAACCCCCTGTACTCTTGGCTCAATGCGAAACATAAGATGAATTCTCTCCCCTCTTACTAAAATGGTAAATAATAAATCATATAAGAATACTATGAATTTAACTTAATGAAGAGGATAGCATTGCCTTTCCTTGGCAGTCAATGCATTAGCATATAGATAATTCCAATCGAGGAATAGGGGAAAACTATCGATCCTTGTCGTAAAAATGTGTTATCGATAGGGCCTTCAAGGGATAAACGAGGGTTGCGACTACTTCAATCATCACAAAAAAAACCACGTCCAAGGACGTGGTTTAATTGTTTTATGCAAAAATGAACCTAATGAATTCTATTCAATTGACAACATTTGCGTGAACAATGCGTTCACACAACTGTGCCAGAGCGATCACTTCAAGAAGGAAGCTTAGATCTCATTACATCTTTCCAACAAAATCTGGATCTGGCGCTCCAGCCACTGCCCAAGCAAAGGATGTGGCAACAGCGTCTCACCACTATACTCATAATCCAGTTCCTTCAGCCGGTCCGGGATTACGTTTCTCGTGAAGTAACCGGCACTCAAAAACAGCGGCGCCACAATGACTCGGTTCCCCCGCTCTTCGCTCCAGTACTTCACTTTGTCGTACACACTCTCTGGATTCAACAATGCATAATCCGTATGAGCTACACTGCTGACTTCCTTTACACGCTGTGCAAGAGAGAAAATTCCCGCTTCCCAACGCTCACGAAATCCATCATGAATACTACCGTGTCCCACCAGCAGAATCGTTTCCTGCTCCGGTTGCTGCGAGAGCGATCGGACTTTGTCCCACACCATCACTGCAATATCCGGATCATTATCCACTGGATAACCAAAGTAAACCCGGGCTGTGACCTGGAACGGTTCCAGATCTGTTTCCCGTTCGGGTGCTTCCTTTGCCCCAATGGCAAATTCAATTTCATCCACATGTGTACTTCCGGACGAAACGAATAAAGGTACAACCAGAATATCGGTTACGCCTTGCGCTTCCAGTCGGTCGATACCGTCCTGGATCAGGCGTCCTTCCACCAATTCAAGAAATCCGGCTTCAACCGGCAACGGGCGGGGCAGATTCAACCGGGAGATCGCGTCATCGACGGATTCCACCCAGGTCTGCTCCTGAGAACCGTGACTGATGATGAGTACACCCGGCTTCTTCATGTTAGCGTCCCAGGCGTTCCAGCGTCATTTTATAACCATCATTGCCGTAATTCAGGCAGCGCTTGACACGTGAAATCGTGGCAGTACTCGCACCCGTCTCAGCTTCAATCTGGTTATACGTATTGCCTTTGCCCAACATACGAGCCACTTCCAGCCGCTGGGACATGGATTGAATCTCGTTTACGGTGCAGAGGTCATCAAAGAAGACATAACACTCTTCAATATCTTTTAGAGTCAAAATAGCCTCAAATAGTTGTTCAATGCTTTTATCATTTAGCTTTTTCAGCTGCATTTCATCATCATCCCCTAGCGGTTACTGTGTACCTACATTGTACTCACCCTGAGTTGGTATTTCAAGCGTTACCGATTTCACGCACTACAGAATAAAAATACATGTTACCGCTTACAAAAGGTACTATTGTCCTCCCCTCGCGCACAACTAGTGAAATTATAGCGCTATATCCCAGTTTTCACCTGTATATTTCCGATTACTTATGTAGGAATTCAACCAACCTAAATGTTACAATTCTGTGTCTAAACTGCATTTTCCTGTATGAAAACCTCCCGGCATGTCTATGCGCCCAAATCCGCAAATATCCCGTTTTCCGGGATACCCGCCTACGCCGCCTCTCCGCGAATGACATACAGTATAGCAAAAGGGAGTTCCACAAGGGTCTATGATGTTCATCTGTCATGTAACTCATGGAACGCAATTCCGAAATCCAACATAGAAGGAACGTGATCGTTCATGCCACAGCATTATTATCACCGCCAGCCAGCACAAGGGCAGCGTCCGTCTTCTCATGCTCATCGGCAGGCACATACTTCTGCCTATATGCCGCCCGGTTTGGTACCGCGGTCTTTGAATGAAACTCAGATCCAACCGATGTATCCTGGCGTAGAGCCTCATTACCCGGGCTTCGGTGAAGTCGAAGCATCAGCCATCGTACCCTATGGGCAAGGTGTCCCTGGCGGGAACTTTTATGGAGGTGGAGCCCAGGTGGTCCCCCCAGCTCCGGTACAGGCGCCTGCTGCAACAGGCGGTTCCGGCTTTTCGTTAGCCAACATTGGTGAGTTAAAAGGAATGATCGACCGCTTCGGCGGGATTGATGGAATCATGACTGGAATAGGCAAAATGCAGAAGGTCGTCGGCGGCATCCAGCAGATGGCTCCGATGATGAAGCTCGTTATGGGCATTCTGCCTTTTGGAAAAGGAAAAAGTAATGGCAGCCCGGCGGATGCAGACTATGAAGAATATACGCCGCCCCGGAAACGCGCACGCAAGCGTCGGAATAAATCTACTAATGTTCCACGTCGCCGCAACACGTCGCCAACCCGCCGCAAATCCAATTCTACGAAGCGCCGTCCCAAAAGTCGCAAACGTTAAAACCATCCAGGCACCCCCTTACAGAAGGTGGGTGCCTTAAATCCTTTTCTTCAATACACATAGAAAATTCAGGAACTTATGTTCTTATTCCTGTAATTTGAGGTATACTGGATAGTAACTAAAGGAGGCGGACCATGGAACTTTTCAAAGACAAATACACTCCCGCATTAATCGATCGGACCGGTGAATTATTGCGTCAATTCTACCCGAAGCTGGATACCCAGCAATTTCATGAATTGGTGTTCGCTGAAGGTTGGGAACAGTTGGAATTCAAAGCACGGATTCGTCGAATCACATCGGCCTTAACGGAAGTGCTACCCGACAATTATGAAGAAGCATTACATATCATTGAACAAGCTGCCCCGAATATGAGGGGCGTTGAATATCTGTTTGTTCCGGATTTTATCGAAGTGAACGGACTTGACCCAGAGGATTACGAGCTATCCATGAAGTATCTGACCGTCTTCACACCTTATTCCAGCTCCGAGTTCGCGGTACGCCCGTTTATTGATCGTTATCCCATCCAAACCATGAAACACATGATGGCGTGGGCAAGTAGCGACAACGAACATATCCGCAGACTTGCCAGTGAAGGCAGCAGGCCCCGTTTGCCATGGGGAGCTAAACTCCAGGGATTCATCACCGATCCAACACCTGTACTGCCAATTCTTCATGCGTTAAAAGCGGACGAGTCCCTCTATGTTCGCAAAAGTGTCGCCAATCATCTGAATGACATCTCCAAAGACCACCCTGAACTGGTGATGGATCTAGCCACGACCTGGTACGGACAACATACACACACGGACTGGATTGTCCGGCATGCCAGCAGGTCATTACTGAAGAAAGGACATCGCAAAGCGCTAAGTCTTTTTGGTTACAATGACCAGGATGCAATTCACATTGAGCAGCTTCAGCTTGCCCAGGATACGATCTCCATTGGCGAGGATCTTCACTTTTCGTTTGATGTGGTCAATGAGAGTGGCGAGTCTCAGATGCTGAGGATTGAGTATGAGATGGGCTATATGAAGGCGAACGGCAAGCAGGCTCCCAAACGATTCAAATGCTCCGATAAAATGTACCCGACAGGTAGCACCAAGGTAGCCACCAAACAATCGTTCAAAGTCATTACCACTAGAAAATATTATGCTGGACTACACACGCTAACGATTGTTGTTAATGGCAAAGAAGCAGCTACAACTTCTTTTGTTCTTGAAATGGAGTAAAAGGAAGTCATCGTAAGTTATACACAGCTTATTCCAGCGAAACACTTATACACATGTGGATAGATTATTTTTAGCACATCTACAGAAGAATCAGAAAGGCCACTGGCAAACATCATCTCCCGACAGATATTACTGCCTGAGATCATGGCCTAGTGGCCTTTTTTCATGAAGACCGAAATGTTTACCCGAATCTTTCTGAAAAAAAAGCTGCATTCGGAGCAGTAAGGTGTAACATTTTCTACTTAAACCAGCCCCGTTTCACAAACCAGGCCACCATGCTTCCGCCAAGTACAAACATTAACAACAGCACCGCACCATACCCAAACTTCCATTGCAGCTCAGGCATATAGGCGAAGTTCATACCATAGATTCCCGCGATCAACGTTAATGGCATAAACACCGTCGTAATCACCGTGAGTGTCTTCATGATCTGATTCATCCGGTTGGAGTTCAGGGAAATATAACTGTCGCGCAGGTCAGCGGTCATTTCCCGATCGGCTTCGATCATGTCCGTCAGCTTCAACAAATGGTCGTAGATATCGGTAAAATAAGCCGTATGTTCGCCCGTTCGCTGCACATGCTGGGAGTTGACCACCCGATAGAGCAGATCCCGCATCGGTACAACCGTTCGTCTGAGCTTCAGCAATCGACTGCGCAGGTCAAACACTTGGTTCATCAGGTCTTCAACCGACTCTTGTCCACCGCGGTTCTCCAGTTCAGCCAGTTCATCCTCAATGGAAAATAAAGACGGGAAATAATGATCGACCAGCTTGTCCATCACCGTATAAGCTGCTGCCACCGGACCTCGTGCCCAGATGGTTCGTTCATGTGCATGGTGCAACAACCGTTCCCACGCCTCATCCACTTCCTCCAATACACCATGATGAAAGGAAACAAGGAAGTTCGCTCCGAGAAACAAGTCAACTTCCTCGGCTTCCAATGTGGACGGGTTCAGTGCATGCAGTACAAGAAACTGCAAATTATCATAATAATCGAGCTTGGGTCGCTGCAACACATGCAGACAATCCTCTATAGCTAATGGGTGAAAATGAAAATATGTATCCAGCAAACGGCTTTCCTCTTCCGTTGGCTGGTTAAAATCCGCCCATACCCAGGCGTAATCGTTCAGATCCAGCTGTGTAAGGGGCACGTTCACGGAGACTTGATGCTCTCGTGTAATGGCGAGTGTACGAATCATAAATTAGACCACGTCCTTGTCCTGTATCTTTATGTTATTGTACACAGGTACCTTCAAACTCGACAACAAAAAAAGCCAACCCTGTTGGCTTCTCTCATTTCCTTATCCACAGTTCCCTGTATCCACAGGAATATCTTCTTTTGGTTTATCATTCCACGGATGGCTATCCACATATCCAGCCTGTCCACACGTTCATGCACAGGCGTCTCTTGATTTTGGTTGTATAATTGTCCACATATCCCGATATTCACAACGTTATGAACAGATTGTCTGGTAACCCCGAATTTGTTCGGGATAACTTCTCTCTTTAGAAAATAATCCAGTATAACAATCCTGCCAGTGCCCCTGTAATCGGAATCGTAATGAACCACGTAATAATAATACGTCCAGCAAGTCCCCATTTTACAGCAGAGAAACGTTTCGCGGAACCCACACCCAGAATAGCCGATGTGATCGCGTGCGTTGTACTCACTGGAAGGTGAAGCAACGTTGCTGTGAAAATAACGGAAGCAGCTGACAGATCGGCGGCAAATCCGTTGATCGGTTCAATTTTAAAGATTTTGGTACCCATCGTTTTGATGATTTTCCAACCACCAATGGATGTACCCAAAGCCATCGCAGTTGCTGCTGAGATTTTGACCCACAGCGGAACATCCAGATTATCCTGTACACCTGCTGCAACCAGAGCAAAGGTTATAATCCCCATCGCTTTCTGTGCATCATTCGTACCATGCGTGAATGCTTGCAGTGCTGCCGTGAAAATCTGTACCGTACGGAAACCTTTGTTCACGTTATGCGGACTGCGTTTGGCGAAAATATATTTGAGAATCGTCATGACCACATAACCGATGGCAAATGCGATCAGAGGTGATAATAGCAAACCTCCGACAATATCAATGAACCCGCTCCACTTCACTTTGTCAGAACCAGCGCCAACGAGCACGGCACCTGCAAGGGCTCCAATAAGTGCATGTGATGAGGAAGACGGAATACCAAACCACCATGTAACCAGGTTCCAGATAATCGCTGATATCAAGGTGACTATGACGACCTCTATCCCGTTATCCAGCGTGGTGGGGTCGGTCACACTCCCCCCAATCGTCTTCGCAACACCTGTGAACATCATCGCACCGACAAAGTTCATCACCGCTGCCATAAGAATAGCTCGACGCGGCGTCAGTGCTCGGGTTGAGACCGAAGTCGCAATGGCATTGGCCGTGTCGTGAAAACCGTTGATGAAGTCAAACGCCAGTGCAAGGAAGACGACTATACCCAATACCCAAATCGTTGTTTCCATTATTCTCTGGCTCCTTAAGAATTACGCATAATGATGGATTCAAGCACGTTCGCTACGTCTTCACAAGCATCCGTTGTTGTCTCAAGACGTTCGTAAATTTCCTTACGCTTGATCAGTTCAATCGGATCAGACACGGTAGCGAAGAGATGTTTGATACACATGCGCAGCACTTCGTCGCCTTGGTTTTCCAGATCATTCAAACGAATGGTATACTCACGAATCGCGAGCAATTTTTTCTGGGACAGCAGATGGATCGCCTTCTGAATTTCGTAAGCCGATTGGCGCAAAATTTCAGCAAACTGTATGACGAACTCATCATCTGGATCTGTCAGTTGGTACATATAGAAACGGGAAGCCGTTGCTTCGAGTCCGTCCAATACGTCATCAAGTGTTGTTGTCAGCTCCATAATATCATCGCGTTCGATCGGCGTGATAAATGTTTTGTTGAGTTCTGTAATGATCGTATGCACGTAATCATCACATTTCGACTCGTACTTCTTCATTTCATTAGCAAAAAGAGTCACATCCTGAAGGTTGGAAACATGCTGGGAGAAATAATCTGCCGCTTGAACAACCGTATCTGCCATATTCTCCAGTGTCTCAAAAAATATATCCTTCTTCTTCTTAAGCTTCATAGCTCTATCCCCTTTACGAGAAAAATTGCCGACAACCGATGAAACATGAAATGACAACCTTTGATATCTTATCATATTTGTTTCATGGTTTGTACAAAAGGTGTGATCCTTTTTTATATTCTTATCACATTAATCTGAAATGAATCTTAATTATTTGGAATAATGGTAAATTCAAGTCAAGATTTTACACTGCGTTTACAATTCGACATCAAAATTCAAAATCGACACGATTCTACTTTTCACGCTAAGGACAAATATAATGCCTTTTCGACGACAAAATGAATACATGTTTCATTGTTTTCTTTCATTACATCCTTTTATTGCTGCACAGCCAGCTTGACATGACTCGCAAATTCAGGTTGATTGGGAACAATGCTGATAAAGGTTTTACCCGGCACAAGAGCAACTTCACTGCCACCCTGAACAAACCGTATAATATCCCCCTGCTTCTTCACCCACTGCCCACGAATCATCTTGCCCTTTTGAAAAAGCATGGCTTCCCCGCCCTGTTCCAAATTAACGGACAACCTACCTACACTATCGAGCACCTTGTGATCTGCACCTGCCACAATGATGTTCGCTGCACCAAGTTGAGTTTCATTATCCATATCCTGATCGGCCTTGCCATTCACCATTCTCATATATCGTCCGCTAACTTCATCATAATCATACGTCACCCGGTAACTATCCAATAAATAATGGATATCGAATTGCTTCACTGCCTCTCCTGCGGATGTCGCGCCTTCTTCATTATAGATGTATACCGGAGACTTGAAATCATGGCTATAACCCTTGATATCTGACCCTTCTCTCAACTTGTCCGCTGAAGTATACAGATTATGTGGGGCTTTACGATCAGAGGAACGCCAGAAATAAGGCCCGCCATTCGAGATCTCATCCATATGCTGTTTCTGCTGCCTTTGCAAAATGGAATACGCCTCCGGACTACCTCCGGCATGAACAAGGACCCCATCGTAACTTTCGCCTAGCTCAATCAGGTATGGACGTATGCTGCGTACGGGTCCGACCGTCTCAGCACCGCCTTCACTCTGGAAGATCGCTATAAAACGGGTAATGCCTCCCTCTGCGAGGACTTCTAAAATGATATCAGCTGAACTCAGTCCCGATTGGGGCCGAGCTGCTGGAGCATTATTAATCATCACGGCTAGTGGTCGACGCGTAATCGCTTCATCTACAGGCAGACCTGTCAGTGGAGCTGTGTAAAGAGACTTACTGGGCTCCTCCACGTTCTGTTCTTCTTGCACAGGTGCTGGGGTCGGTTCTGGCTGAAGTGGCATCTGGGCCACCTCCTGGTTTTGGCAGGCAACAAGACTCAATGCGAGAATACAAAGGGATGCAGCCGATGCTGCTTTGTTCCATTTAAAAAGCTTCAATATAGGACCTCCTGAACGATATGGCCTGGTTCTAAGTTGTGATATATGTCTCATGTAGGCAACCATTTCACGTATTTCTTTCCATTTAATCACACACCATCTGATTTGTCTGCGCCCAGAAGGCCTTGATACAGCGTGAAATTCACATTTGAAACAGCATATCGCCAGAAAAATATGTCCTAAATGTGAACTTCTCAAACCTTACTTAAAATTTGAACTAGATTGTGATTTTAATCACAAACAAAACGACTTTTGAACTATACAATAAAGACATCAAAGGTGATCACTTAGAAAAAACAAAAACAACACACACTAAATTCCATGAAGGAGTGGTTCATATGTTCAGCTTCAACCAATGGCTTAGAGAAAACAAAGTAGCAATGTGGATTTTGACAGTACTTCGGGTGTATATCGGTTACGATTGGATGACTCACGGATGGAGCAAATTGACCGGCGGATTCCAAGCTGGCGGGTTCCTCGCTGGGGCAGTCGGCAAAGCAACGGGTGAAAACCCTACAGTTCAAGCATGGTGGGGAACATTCCTTGAGAAATTCGCTGTACCAAACGCAGGATTGTTCGACTTCATCATCCCGCTGGGTGAATTCCTTGTAGGTGTAGGACTCTTACTCGGATGCTTCACAACACTGGCTGCACTGATGGCTCTCGTGATGAACTTCGCGTTCCTCTTCTCGGGTACAGTAAGCACGAACGCTCAACTGGTTCTGATGCAAATCTTCCTGGTTGTTGCTGGTGCAAATGCTGGTAAAATCGGTCTGGATCACTGGGTACTGCCTTACCTTCGCGGTTTGATCACTCGCAACAAAGGTAATCACCCTAAAGATACACCAACGATTAGCCCGACTCAAAAAACAGCTTAAGCAATCATTCATAACATTCTCGGCCCTGCTCCCAATCCCCCTGGAGAGCAGGGCTTTTTGCTTTCCAAGATTAGCCCGGATGACTCCGCTTGACTTGCCCTGCCACAGAAAACCGTATTATGATGAACATAAAGTTGAACATCAAAGGAGTACACGATATGCCGACCCAGCGACGTCTTGAGACCGATACGGACTTTCAGGAAGCCATGAATATGAAGTATAAGGTTCGAGTTTTCAAAGATAATCACCAGATTGACTCCGGTGGCATCATTATCCGTTTTGACAGCAATACCGTAGTTGTACAATCCAGTGTTAGTGAACTCGCTTATCATTCGCGTACAGACTGTGAATTGTTCGAAATCCGCAAATAAGGACCCATTACACAAATAAATTAGACCTACTATCGAAAAAAGGTTCCTGTCGCCCATTAAGCGGGTACAGGAACCTTCTTTTGTTTATATATTTTAATCGTATACTCTAACCCACGTTATCCATACAAATCTAACTAATTAGCTATCAATCAGGCTGTTGTCTGTTCCAAGTTACACGCCGTCTCCGAACTGCCAGCAGTTCAAACTGAGCGTTCCGTAAGGATAAGACTGGAATAGACGCTTCGCTGAACGGGACATATCCGCAGTCCCCATAGCGTAGAACAAAGGCGCAAGGTGTTCTGTACCATAAGACGGAACTGCCGTGCGTGCGTGAGGGGCTTTTTTCTCATATTGAAACAGCTCTCTCGTGTTCCACTGTTCCAAGCGCTCCCCGATCCAGTTATCAAATTCCACTGCCCACTCTTGCGGCTCATCCGTATTGCCTAGCAATCGCAAATTGTGAACCGTTCCACCGCTGCCAATGATCAGCACATCATCATGACGCAGCTGTTCCAGCATTCGGCCAATATCATACTGTTCCTGCGGCGTACGTAGCGAGTCTACAGATACGGCGATCACAGGGATGTTAGCCTCGGGGTACATATGTAGCAGCGGTACCCACACGCCATGATCCAGGCCCCGACCTCGAATCGGCTGATGCGCCAGATTGCTGCGAGTGAACAAAGCACATATCTCATACGCTAAATCTGGCTGCCCTGATGCAGGGTATTCCATGGTATACATCGTAGAGGGAAATCCGTAAAAATCATGCAAGGTCTGATGTGTATCATCCATCGTCACGGACGGTTCGGGACAATCCCAATGCGCCGTAAATACGACAATGGCTTTCGGAGCCGGCAGCCTGTCTCCAAGCTGGTTCAGAAAATGAGTGTAGTCATTGCTCTCCACCGCCAGAGCGGGAGAACCATGCGCAATGAAAAGTGCGGGTAATGTCATTGCTGCCAACCTCCAGACACGGATAGAATGCTTACTCCTCTATTTTACCCCTAAGAAGGCGCTTTTCCAAGCTGACATCCCCAAACAGTTGCAATCCTGCCACTTATATCATCCAGTGCTGCCAATCCTGCTCGATCTTCTGGCGTTCACCCAGCCACTCTCTCGTACGCGTAATCAGCTGTTCCCGCTCTTTACCTGAAGAGAAGGTGTGATCGCCCTGGAAGATGATCTCCTTGTCACAACGGCCTTCCTGGCGCATCCAGAATACCTTTTGATACAGGAATGCGTAATCGACAGGGATAATCTCATCTGACGTACCGTGCACGACTAGGACATCCCCGCTAAACTTAACTGCTTCCTGGAATGGCTGTTGTTCAGCGAGAGACTCGAAGAAGGTCGGTGTGAATTTATATCCGAGATAATCAGCCGCACCCAGTTTCACGCCTTCATCGTATACTTCCCGCCCCGTAATTTTCACGATATCATTGAATGGATAACCCACGGAGGACCACATAACGAGGTTCTTGACACGTTTGTCGCGCACAGCAGTTAATAATGCAACGGCCCCACCCAGACTATGACCAATTAGCGTAACACGCGTAGGATCTACATCACTACAATTCACCGCGTAATCCAGCACTGATCGGGTCTGTAGCACCATGGACTCGAGTCCTTCTGCTCCATACTCACCACTGCTTTCTCCGCAACCGATATAATCAAAACGCAGTACCAGATAACCGTCCTCAGCAAGTTCACGTGCAGTCTTTACAAACAGACGGTCCACGCCGATCCGGCTACCAACGAAGCCATGGCAGATAACTGCCAGAGGTACTCGTTGCTGACTCTTCTCCTCCTTGATATCTTTCACAACCGGATAATGAATCGTGGCTGTTAATTCTTCCTGTCCATGACGGATACTGATCTGACGTTCCATGCCGATTTCCCCTTTCCATATGTAGCCTGTCGATGTTCCATTTATTAAATATATATAATCCGATAAGTTTAGTGTGTATTAAGATGATATTCATATATTATCATCCCTCAACCTGCAAGTCAACGTAAGTAAGACCCCTCTGTAACTCTACTGCTAGTCTACATTTTATCGGTTGATGAGCGCAAAAAAATGAGCCAAGCTGGTTACAGCTGGCCCGGATATGTTCTGAATTTCAAACGCCTTGGGTCAAGGATCTCTATTCGTAGCTTCTACGGAACATCTCGTGGGTCTCCACCCGTCCATTCCATTCATGCTCATGACCGGAATCACTGTTGTCCCAGAAACTTCTTCCCCTCAGATTGCCATCTGTCAGTTCTTCTGCATACTCCGTATCATCCACATTCTCCTCCAAAGACACAACCTCATCCACGACTCCACGGGAGTTGCTGTTCAGTAGCAGCTTCCGCGTCAAATCTGTTTGTTTATCCATAACAAGCACACTCCAATCTCGGATTTCTGTTGGAAATGCTACTATTGTGATGGAATCGGCTGCTCTTTATGCATACTTCACACAATCGTTAGATCTGGGAGGTGTGAGGGTATTTTTTCACATGAATCGGGGAAAATAACCCAACAGTCTTAGGTAGCATATGCCTCGGAATCCTTCTGCCGAAAGGAATGAATTCATGGGACATCTACTGGAATGGATTCAACATCACGGAAAACTGGTGCTGTTATGCACCTGTGTCATACTGGCCTGTGTATGGATATGGGCCCACCATGAGCAGCTTTTTTATAAGGAATGACTTTGCGAAACGAGAGCCCTTCCCGTATACTAAAATACCGTCAGGGTCTTCAGACAATGGAAGATCAGAACGTGTGTAGACAGGGGGAGCAATCATTGGGGATTTCCTATAAGAAGCTTAAAGAAATACAGAACCGGCAAATAACCGAGATGAGTCGAATGACACCAGAAAATGTGAAACTGTATGACCAGATCAGCACAATTGCGCGCCATGCGCCAGCTGACGAGAGAACACAGGAAGAGTGGATTCTCTCCGCAGGAAGAGCGATCGTACAGGCTCAGAAGGATAATAAGCCCGCTCGCGAGCTATATGGACCTGATCTGGAGCAAGACATCCTTGCACAGCTCGGGGTAACAAATACAGCACCGGAGAAGACGGCTGCCGTTGAGGTAGTTAGAGCGGCTACATCCGGTAGTACAAGTCGATCTGCTTCAGCGAAAAAGAAAGCCAACGTTGCAGATGCGCAACCAACTGAGAATCCAGCACCAGTGAAACGAACACCGAAGTGGTATGGCCTGATTGTATGGGCAGCGTTGTCTGTTGTCATGCTGATCCAGGGCGGTGTCGGACTGTTCATCGGCTGGACTGGCGGAGATACAGAACCGTTCCAACATATTAGCCTATTCTCACTGATTGTTGCCGCTGTAGGCGGGATTGCTCTGGTTGAGATGCTGCGTCGCCTTGGAGAGCGACCGGATGATGAAGGTGCGGACAGAAATGAGGTACCTAAGGTCAATATTCGGGGGATCGTCATCTACATCGTGGTCGTGGTACTCGTGCTGTTTGTAGGGTATCCGCTGCGTGATAAGCTTCCGGTGTTTGCGCTTGCTCCGTGGGTGAGCGCGGTGATCGGAGTTGTGGGGCTTGCAACGTTAAGGCCCTTATTTGGAAAAAAGAAAACAGCATAACACGTCATATAACTGATTAAGGGGCCTTGAGGGGCCCTTTTTCCATTTGGAGCTGATTGCGTTGTTTGATTCCCTTGCCCGGCGTCTCTCCGAACTCTCGCTTGAACATCCGAATAAAATAGTTCACTTCCATTCCGATAGTCTCTGCCGCCTCCCGTACACTTGCTTGTGGATGCTTATCCAGCCATTCCGAAGCCTTCTGCAAACGTAATCGCTGCATATATTGATGTCCTGTGACATCATAATGCTGATGAAATAACCGATTGAGATGCTGCACCGAGTAACCCACCGCGTCAGCTACATGCTTCAATAACAGATCGTCCTGATAATGTGTATGCATCAATGCTACTGCTCGAATGAGTGCATCTTTGCCCGGATCAGACTCTCGATTAGAGTATGTTATAGTCTCGCCCTGCGCCGTAGATGATCCAATACCTACGCTACCAACATCAGAGGGATTTTTAGATTGCGCTATATCCAGAATGAGTTGGTAGATCAGCGTTGATGTGTTCCACATCTCCGTTGCTCCTTGATCCAGCGCGTGCCAGAGATTGGTCATTCGTGACCAGATGATTTCAAAACCGGAGATATGGCACGGCTCGATCTGAAGCAAACCCGAGGATTGAAGTACCGAACCCGCCGATGCACCGCCAATACCAATAAAACCAAGTTCTCCTTTGGATTTGGAATGAGGCACATACTCATGCGCAATCCCGGGTTCCACCACAAACAACTGCCCTGCTCCCATGGTCCATGTCCCTTTTCCAGGAATCCTGAACTGCCCTTCCCCACCGCGTGACAAAAACAACTGATACACCGGAAATCCATCCGGTCTATGCAGACCTTTCTCTTCCTGCGTACCCACACAATACAGGTATAGCGGCAACCGGGAATCCGGCAGGCCCGTCAAACGAAATGCAAGCATTCCATCATTCCTTTCGGCTCATAGGCTTCTACATAAAGTGAACTAAAGATATTTACACTAGCCACTCCGTTTCGTGTAAATGTCTAGTTCGATCTATATAGCCAACTTCCCTTTACCTTTATTTATTATCAATTATTTGTTTCCAATGTAACAATGGTCTAAGGAACCTTTTTGGCGACAAGATTTTCAAAAAGCAAGTTTGAGATTCACGCCAAACGATTATTGTTCATACATAATGAAAACACCCTTTCCGGCTGGAAAGGGTGTTCGAGTTTGTTTCAGTGTGAATTTTTACATTCAGCCCTGTGGAGGTGTTTGCCCATCACTTGCTGTTGGTGGATTGGTAGCAGGCGCAGGCTCCTGTGTAGGCGTAGACTGAGCCTTTTCAAGTTTGAATGTATCCGATGGGCCTGAAAGTGTATGTTTATTCGTTGTTGTATTTCCAGCAACTGAAAGAATATATACCTTGTACTCGACTCCTTCCACCAGATTGACTCCAGTTGAATCTATAGCTGTTTTCGTTAAAGTAACTTCAACGGCTGTAGGATTACTAATTTGGTAGCTAGTGTTAGAGGTTGCTGTAGTGACATCCAAGCTATCTGTTCCTTTAACAATAAAGAGTCGGTATGCAGAAATTCCAGTTTCAGCAGTTGGTTTAGCAAAGGTAAGCTTATAACTTGCCTCGTCTACAGTACTTGTATTTTGAAGGCCTGTTATAGTGGCAGTTTGAACCGCTGTTGCTTGTGCAAAGATATTAAACTCATTGGAAGCTGGCGATAGATTGGATGCGCGAGATGTACTATTGGACAGTGACATAACAAACACTTTGTATTTCTGTCCAACGGAAAGCGCACGGTCGTTAATATCACGGTATCCACTGTTCAATACGATTGAAGTACCTGCACTACTTGTATCCAAGTCAGTATAGTAATTAATAGCAAGTGCTGTACTTGTAGTGAAACCACTTACCTGATTTGCGGGCACGATGAAGATGCGATATTTAGCAATTCCCGTTTCATTCGATGCTTTGGCAAAATTGATAGTTACATCGGAAGGGTCACTTGCCTGTTGCCCCTGATCTTTGACGGTTACATTCACGCTACTCACTGCTGTCACGGCAGTAGCTGAAGTTAGAGTAATGGCACCGGAAGGTGAAGAAATTGCGTTTGCCAGAGAAGCATTGTTATTCACGGCCATAACATATACTTGGTAGGCCACATCATTACGAATCAGTTCACCGTCCACAGACCTGGAACTACTTAATAAATTTTGAATTTGATTAGCTCCCGTTTTACTGACGGTTCTGTAATACGCGCTGTTCACACCATTCGCTGTGTTCAAATTAAACGCGCTGCCCGCCTTCACTACGAACACCCGATAATGATTCACATTCGTCTCATCTGCGGATTTATTAAACATCACACGCAGATCACTACCATTTCCAGCATCCCCAATGTCAGATGGCACCACACCGCTCGGAGCCGTTATAGCTGCATTCTGTGTTAGCGTAATTTGGGATGAGTAACCAGACAACGCATTCTGACTGGAGTTTCCGTTGTTATTCACCGACAGCACGAATACCCGATAAGCAACGTTATTGGTAATGGTATAACCATTGGTATCTACAGCGTTTGGAAGCGTCACGGACAGGTTACCACCCGTTTTGTTCACCTGTGTATAGTTGTTCGATGCATTAGCTGCGCTTAGCGTAAAGCTACCCACATTAGCGGAACGAACTACATATACTCGGTAAGCAGAGATTCTGGATTCATCCGCGGCTTTGTTGAAAGAAACCCGCAGATCACGCCCATCAGCATAGTCACTGATATCCGCAACAGCCAGGTTGCTAATAACTCCCGCGTTACCGTTCGTTGTCAGTCTAAGCACAGTGGAGGAAGCAGACAGCGCATTGGTGTATCCATTTTGCTGATTGCCCACCGCCATCACGAAGATGCGATAATCTTGCAGATTCGTTATGTTATAACCGCTTGTGTCCTTCATGGATGAAGGCAAAGTTGTTGTAATGTTGTTGCCTGTTTTGTTCACCGTATAGTACAGACTGGAGGACAGGTTGCTTGCTGTCGCCAGGTTGAAGCTGCTGGAAACCGAGTTGCGCACAACGAAGACACGGTAGTTTGCCACCTTGGACTCATCCGATGAGCGGTTGAAACTCACTTGAATATCACGACCATCTCCATAATCCGAGTTATCTCTCACTTGCGTAATTACCGGAGATGTTGCTGTGTTCACGGACAACGTAAGTGAAGAGGATGCCGCGGACAACTTGCTGTCTGTTGTTGCTTCATTCATGCTTACCGACAGGATGTAAACCACGTACGCTGTGCCACTTTTGATCAATTCGCCGGACGTATCCCGTGTTGAAGAAGTCAGCTGGCTCTTGACCGCGGCAGTGTTGCCTTTGTAAATGATCGTGGAGTTTGCACTGGACACCTTGTTCGCTGCAGCCAGATTGAATGCGGAAGAGTCCTTCGCTTTGACTACAAAAGCACGATAATACGTAATGTTTGATGTCGTGCTCGGCTGCGTGAAGTTAATCTCAAGATCGCGGCCATCGCCATAGTCGCTAATATCTGCAGCACGCAGGTTTGTAACCGCCTGTACTGTGGATTTCACATTATTAAGTTTCAATGCTTGGGAAGACCAATTCAATGCGTTTTTATAATTATTGCTGCTATTACCAACAGTCAGTACATACAGGCGATACGTTTCATTGCTATTGAGCAAATCCCCGTTTACGTCACGCGTCTGTGCATTAAGCGTCAGTTTCGGGTTGCTGCCATTCGGTGTAACGGATGTATAGTTCGCGGCAGGTACGGCAGTTGCTGAGGACTCCGTGAAGCTATTCACATCGCGAGTTTTCACCAACATAATCCGGTACGCAGACACTGCACTCTCTGAAGTTGGACGTGTGAAGCTCACCGTCAGGTCACGACCATCTCCGTTACTTCCGGATACCGAACCATAGATGTTCCATGCAGCATATTGTGTCTCATCCACTGGAGGCGTTGCTGTTGTCTTGATATCTACACGCTGATTACGTGAGTTCCAGAACACTTTCTCTCCAAATGCTTCACTGACAAAACGAATGGGAACCATCGTGTTGCCCTTGATCGTGTTCGCAGGTACATCCAGCGATATCGCTTCCCCGTTGATGTATGCCGTTTTGGAACCGAGTGTCAAAGTAACTTCCTGATCATCGCGAGTTGCAACAATCGTTTTGGTTCTGTTGGTGTACTGTACCTTCGCATCCAATCCTTCAAAAATCGACCGAAGCGGAACCAGTACGCGTCCACCTTTCATCACAGGTGCCTGAGCAGATGACAACTCTGCATCATTAATATATATACTGATTCTCGCAGCTGCATCCATAACCGACGTTGGAAGTGCGGACATCAGCATAGCTGATACAGCCAGTGCTGACATGACCTTCTTCACTTGTTTTCCTCCCGCTTTCCTCATATCCCATATCCCCATTCTCGCAATTAGTTAACATCGAAATAGTTTTCGCTGTTCATTTCATTTAATTCCTGTATTTACCTATGCACAACTAAGACGTTCCGATCAGCTTAAAAGTTTCCAGTTGTACAAAAAATATTTTCGCAGAAATCTTCCTCTATCTTCCACCCTCCAAAAGTTAAAAATAACAGAAGAATTTGTCACCATTCCGCAACCACATCCTGCCCCAATTGGGTTAATGTATAGTGACTAGTGAACAACGCCTATCATTTTCTTAACTACGGGAGGTTCATATCTATGACATCATCGTTTCAATCTGCAAAACGTAAAGGCATGCGCACCTTCATTACGGCTACCGCCATCCTCATGTTGCTCCAAACGGCCGTAGCTCCATTATCCGGAGTCGCTGCTGCCGCATCTTCCAGTACAGATACCAAAGTCACGACTGCCAGTTCAACAACCATATATAAAACATTTCAGTCCATGCTCTACAAAAAGAACGGCTTGCCTGCCGCGGATGCTTATCTCGAATCTCATATCAATCAAGTCACCACTCATCATGCAACCCTAATGGTCTTACAGCTGGAGAATGCCCGCAACAAGGCGTTAACAGCCATGACGGACCGTCTATTGGTGCCTAATGTTCAAGACAAAATGATCAAGGCCTACAAGTGGAATGATAGTTTCACCAAACTCATGGAGCGTACCCATGACTCCGATCTGCGTGCACTGTTAAAAGAAGCCCGTGACAGCGGCTACCGCCTCGTCATGTTGGAAGGCTCCCTCTATCCCATAATGAATTATATGGCTTTTCAGAAATATATCTCGTACGTGAAACCAGACATCAAACAATACATCAATATCATGGCGGTCGAAACCAGTAACCTTGCCGCAGATGATGGTGCACTGGTCATTGGCTATCAGGAGATACTTAATCGAGCTTTAAATCAGGAACGATTCCTGAACGAATATCCGAAGTCCAATCGGGTAAAACAAGTGAACAACCTGATGAATAACTATACCTTGTATACGTTTTATGGCCTGAACAACACGCCTCTATTTGACTATGAAACGAATAAAATGACTGCCAATGCCCAGAAAGGTTACAAAGCTGTCTTACAACGCAACTCATCTGAAGACAGTGCCTTCCTGACGAAACTTGAAAAGTTCATGGATATCGTCACCGAAGCCAAATTCGAGAAAACGACTGCTGTCGAGAAATGGTTGGAGCAGAACGTCCCAGTCAGCGATTATGCGAATTATTGAGTTAATCCGTTCCCATAGTTAATATCCGGGCCAAGCCAAAACTCGGGCTCAATTCCAACAGAAAACCACGACAAAAACCGCCACAGATTCTCCCTGTGGCGGTTTCTTCTTGTTTCTATAGTCCAAAAACTGTCTTAACCCGTCAGCTCCCTGTTCTACTGAATCGGTTTGACCATATGATTATACTCATGTCCTGCGATGACAATCACATCGTCTTTGACATATCCCTGCCGTTCGTACAGCATTAGCGCACGGCCGTTGTCCCGTTCTACAATCAGGGATACTTGTGAGTGACCCAGTTCTCTGCCCTGCTCCTCAAAAGCAGCCATCAGTGCACGGCCGATGCCCTGCCCCTGATAAGCTTCACTTACCGAGAGAGTATCCAGATAATACTCACCAGGACGGGTTTCTTTGACCAAAGTATACTTCTCATCCTGATTTCGTCCAGGACGATTAAGAATCGGCTGATCAAGAAGATCTGCTTCACCGCCATCATAGGCTACTAGAATTCCTGCGATTAGCCCATCCTGCTCCATCACTGTTACATGACGATAGCTAATCCGGTTGTCTTCCTGCACATAGAACTCCTGCAAAATCTGCATCGCCTTCTCATGATCCGCCTCACCCGCAAGCGCATAGGCAATATCCCCTATCGCCTGATACAGTAACGGAATGACCCGATCTGCATCTTCTATGCGCGCAGGTCTGATCAGAGGAGATGTTTCTTGGTGATCTGATTGCATACTGGAATGATTCATCAGATTAACATGTTGAACAGATTGAGATTTTTGTTCAGCTCGGTATAGGCGATACCTTTGCGGTTCATACGTTCAATGAGTGGTTGGTAATCTTCCTTGTACATCAGCTCGATCCCCACCAAGGCAGGGCCATTTTCCTTATCATGCTTTTTCGTATATTCAAATCGCGTGATATCATCATTCTTCCCTAGAACTTCCTCCAGGAATTCACGTAAAGCTCCTGCACGCTGCGGGAAATTAACCATGAAATAATACTTCAGACCTTCATAGATCAGGGAACGTTCCTTGATCTCCTGCATCCGGTCGATATCGTTGTTCCCACCGCTAATAACGCAGACCACCGTCTTGCCCACAATTTGTTCACGATACTGCTCAAGCGCCGCAACAGCCAAGGAACCGGCAGGCTCGACAACGATCGCATTTTCATTATATAGCTCCAGAATGGTTGTGCAGGCTTTGCCTTCTGGCACTTTCACAATGTCATCCAGTGCACTGCTGCAGATCTCAAAGGTCAGATCACCAACCCGTTTCACCGCTGCGCCATCCACGAATTTATCAATATCATCCAGCGTAACAACCTGTTTACGGAACATCGCCTCACTCATGGAAGCTGCCCCAAGTGGCTCAACACCGATGATGCGTGTCTCCGGACTCACGGTCTTCATATAGGTTCCCACGCCAGCTGCCAACCCACCGCCACCAATCGTAACGAACACATAGTCGGCATTCTCATCGAGACTTTCCATGATTTCCATCGCTACCGTACCATTACCTGCAATAATCTTCGGTTGATCAAAAGGATGGATGAACGTCATGCCCTGTTCGTCACATGCACGCATCGCTTCTGCATAAGCATCGTCATACGTATCCCCGATCAGCACCACTTCAACGTTGCTGCCGCCAAAGCGTCGTACCTGCTTCACCTTCTGGTTCGGCGTTGTACTCGGCATGAAGATCTTGCCGTTAATTCCGAGCGCATTACAGCTAAATGCGACACCCTGAGCATGGTTGCCCGCACTTGCACAGACAATACCCTTCTCCATCTCGGCTGGTGTCAGACTGCGAATCATATTATAGGCACCCCGAATTTTGAACGAGCGCACCACTTGAAGGTCTTCCCTTTTTAGATACACATTACAGTTATATTTGGCCGACAATACAGCATCCCGCTGTAACGGCGTTCTTACAATGACCTCACGCAGCACATGATGTGCGCGCACGATATCTTCCATGCCAACACTGGCACGACCGGGACTTGTGGTTCCCGTTGGTTCTTGTTCAACTGGTTTCATATTGTCTCCACACTCCGCTTTTATGGTCTAGCAATGTCGCGCACTGCTTTTCTTTGTATTGTATCACTTTTGATCTGTTCTTGCGCCTGAGCTCACATCATTTATCATTCGTATAATTTCATCAATAATAACCTGTGGGTCTGTAAACATAACCATATGACCGGATTGATCTGCCCCAATCCATCTCGCATTGGACAGCTGGCTCACCGTCTGGCGATGCGCCGTGATGAGGGCCGGCCTGATTTTCCCCTCCCCTTTGCTCGGTTTCGTACCCGAGATCACACTGACTTCCAGATCACCCAGAGCCGGAGGATGTTCTAGCAGCCCTGCCATGTCATCCAGAAATGTTTTGCCTTCCGCAAGCATCGTGCTGGCTGCCCGTACAGTGAAATCTTCCTTGACGTGATCCGCTGACACATCGTCAGGCTGAATGCTTCCAGCTTTGCTGCCGAGCAACTTATATAAGCCCGTACGCGCCATGATTGGAATGAGGAAACCGTTAAGGGCAAAACTCTTTTTAGTAAGCTTGGAAAAATACATTTCGCAATGCTCGTCTGATGGATCTACCAGAATAATGCCACGTAATCGAGATAGATGTGCAGCTGCCGCAGCCCGTACAATCGGACCTCCCCAGCTGTGTCCAACCAGAATGAATGGGCCTGACCCCAAAGCTGTCAGCAGTTCCCCAAAATCTCCTGCGATGCGTTCAAGGCTGCGGGGAGCCGAGTCAACATCACTTCGTCCCGCCCCTGCCCTATCATACACGACTGCACGTGCATGCTCAGCAATGGCTGGTGCTACCAGTCCCCAGTTGGATCTGGAAGCACCCATACCGGATTCAAATACAACCGTCAGTTCCCCTGTTCCCCTAGACATATAATGTAGTTTGCGACCATCGCGGGTCTGAACAAACGCACTTGAACCAAACGTATGAGAGCTAGGGTTAGGATTCATATTCCCCTCCTGATTACAAGCATAGTCATCTTTCACCGAATCTAATTGAAAATGATTATCAATTACTTCATTATAGAATAATCCATGCTATACGACAACCATATTGCTTCATCAAGTTACAGCAGTCCTGTCACCGCTGTCACGTTGCAAGGATCCTCCCTATCCCACCGTTTCTTTAACCCTCCTTTTTCCTTATGCAAAAAGAAAACCCGATCCATGATCGGATCGGGTAACTGTCCCAGCCACTATGCGGCTGGCCATCACATACACCTTCTTGTTGCTTCGTGCGCAGTTCCTGCACGGATTGCACAATCGTTAAATCCAAGGATGGACAAATCTCGGTTTAAGGGTACCGACCCTTATCCTCGAATACCATGGTCCTTTTTGTTCAGCTGCTCCAGAAGCTCATTCATCGCTTCTTCCGTCATGGCCCCACCGCTAAACGCAACAAGTGCACGCAGCGGCATATATTTCATCATCGCATCCATCATATCCGCGTGATCACCACCATCAGCACCGCCGAACCCACTGGCTTCCTGGAATTGCTGCAATGCCTGTTCCAGCAGCTGTTTATGGGCCGGATCACGCTGGATATCACCCAATGTACTATTACGCGTATAGGTTGGAAGGAATGTCGCTGTAGACTCTACATTCACACTTGTGTGCACATGAATGTCCCGTGAGGAACTGCCTACCTGAATCTCGAACTTTCCGGTCTCCACGTGCCAGTCCTTCATATCTACGTTGTAATAGGCAAATGAACGCTTGTTTAGTGTAAAGCTCACCACTTCGGATTTTCCAGGTTCCAGAGCCACCTTGGCAAAAGCTTTCAGTTCTTTGACCGGACGGATAACTGTGCTCTCTACGTCGCTGACATACAACTGTACAATCTCCTTGCCCGCTCTGTCACCGGTATTGGTGACCCTAACTTGCACATTCACCTCATCCTGATCCGTCAGTTCTGTGCGATCTACCTTCAGGTCAGCATATTCAAATGTCGTGTAACTCAGTCCATAGCCAAAGGGGAACAGTGGCTCCAGCTCTTTTTTATCATAATAGCGATAACCAACAAAGATGCCTTCCCGGTAATCGACACGGTCTCCTTCGCCCGGGAAATTCAGATAAGATGGATTATGGCTGAGCTTGGCAGGGAATGTCTCTGCCAGTTTACCGGATGGATTCACCTCTCCATACAACAGATCAGCTATCGCTCCACCAACGGCCTGTCCACCAAGATAGGCTTCAAGCACCGCTTGTACTTGGGGCAGCCAAGGCATCTCCACTGGAGATCCGTTGCTTAGAACTACGACCACACGTGATTGAACCTTCGCAATCTCTTCGATCAACCGAATATGATTGTCAGGCAGACGCAGATGCGCACGATCATACCCTTCGGATTCATAACGATCCGGCAATCCAACGAACACCACGGCGGTATCCGCTGACTGTGCGGCCTGAACAGCCTCATGCATTAACGTTTCATCCACATCATCCGCTTCAATCCGATAACCCGGAGCATAGGAGAAGGTTACACCTTCGCCAGCCACCTGTGTCATTTCTTCCACAATATCATCCACTTTGGTCGGATTAATGTGGGAACTGCCGCCGCCCTGGAAGCGGGGTTTACGCGCAAATGCTCCGATTAACGCCACTTCGCCTTCACGGCCCAGCGGCAGGAGACCTTCTTCATTTTTCAACAAAACCATACTCTCGGCTGCTACCTTGCGCGCAAGTTGGTGATGCTCATCCTTGTTATATGTAGCCCCTTCTTGCTTTTGATCAACGGCATTGAAGATCAGCTTAAGCAGACGCTCCACTGCTCGATCCAGCTTGTCCAGCGGCAGTTGTCCGCTCTCTACGGCATCAATCACTTTACGCTCACCGATTCCACCGCTTGTTGGCATCTCCAGTTCCAGTCCTGCTGCAAGGGCGTCTGCACGTTCATTGACCGCACCCCAGTCTGATACCACAAGACCTTCGTGACCCCATTCGTCTTTCAGGATATCCGTAAGCAACCATTCATTCTCACCTGCATACGTACCGTTCACCTTGTTGTAGGAACACATCACCGTCCACGGCTGTCCATCCTTCACCGCACCTTCGAAGCTCGCCAGATAAATCTCGCGCAACGTCCGTTCATCTACCACCGCATCAATCGACATGCGCCGCTCTTCCTGATTATTGACTGCAAAGTGTTTGAGAGACGTACCCACACCCTGACTCTGCACACCTTGAATATGACCGGTAGCCATCTGCGTAGATAACAACGGATCTTCGGAAAAGTATTCAAAATTACGCCCGCCCAGCGGGGAACGTTTAATGTTCACACCCGGCCCAAGCAGTACCGCTACATCTTCGGCCTGACATTCCTCACCCAAAGCAACCCCTACCTGACGCGCCAGCTCCTTGTCCCATGAACTAGCCAATCCTGCCGCAGATGGGAAACAGGTTGCAGGCACGCTCGACGTTAGACCCAGATGATCTGCACTCCCATCCTGCTTGCGTAGCCCATGAGGTCCGTCCGTCACCATGATGGATGGAATGCCAAGACGCTCCACCCCTTTCAGATGCCAAAAGTCCAGTCCCGAGCACATACCCGCTTTTTCTTCCAGTGTCATCCGCTGTACCAGTTCTTTGATGTTACGTTCCACATTAACCCCTCCAGTTCATGATGTTGATGCATAGCTATATCACTAAGCATACAAGGTTAT
Organism: Paenibacillus sp. LS1; assembly: GCF_026013365.1. Lineage (GTDB taxonomy): Bacteria > Bacillota > Bacilli > Paenibacillales > Paenibacillaceae > Paenibacillus. The sequence continues at coordinate 28,800 of NZ_JAPDOE010000011.1, read as the reverse complement.
CTACCACACATTCAAATGTTTACCCGGTTAGTAACGGTTACATAACACCAGTCGTTTAGATTGTAGGACTATATTACTGACAACTCACATATCTAATACTTTTAGACTATTAAAATCATTGTCATACCATGCCAGAAGTAATATAATTACAATGAAATCATATATTTACTTTAGGAGGAAGAAATTGTGAATAAAAAGTTAATTATTGCGTTATCTAGCTTTACACTTCTTGGAGGTATGGCTATCGGCGCGGGAGCTGCACCGATCTTGGAGAAAATCACGGCGAATCTGAACTGGGGAATCAATTACAACATTTCAGGTAAAGCATGGAGCCCGGTAGATCAAAATGGTAAGAAATTAGCTGCAATTACATATAACAATACGACATACCTACCTGTTCGTTCAGTAGGCGAAGCACTTGGCGTAGCGGTAGATTATAACGGCAGTAGCCAAACTCTTACGCTTGGTGAGAAATCAGATACAACACCTATTACATCTGAAAAAATTGTAACTGATTATAGTTCCTATGTAACGAAAGATAAGCAATTTACTGTTCAACAAGAAAAAGATTATATCTCTGGAGTTATTATGAAGCAAATTAATAGTGCTGATAAAGAATTCAATATACATACAGAAGGAAAATATCAAAAACTTGAAGTTTCAGTATTCCCAGTTGATGTAAAGACAGATATTAGTGTTAGAATTTTAGATGGTGATGTGCTGCTTAAAGAAATCATTTTCGGTTCCTCCGATAAAATTCAAACTGCTTCATTTGATATTGGAGCAGCCAAAAAGCTGACTATTGAAGCTGATACTCTGAAAGTTACTGGTACAGATAGTTCCATTTTTCTTACTGGGGACCTAAAGTAATTTAATACTTTGAAAACAACGTCACTCATTTAAGTGACGTTGTTTTATGATTAAGACATTAAAATAATTTAACATGTACGTAGTCATGTCTTACAAACCCGTATTACGCCTGTGTCTTATACCAAGATGCCGCGGCTTCTGCCTCGGTGCGAGTCAACTGATGACCCTGACGCTCCCAATGCATGTTTACATCGGCACCTGCACCGCTGAGCAGCGAAGCAAGTTCCTCCGTTTCACGTCTGGGTACAATCGGATCGTTCTCGCCCGCACCAATGAACACAGGCAGACCTTTCAGATCCGGCAATTCCAGTCCGCGCAACGGTACCATCGGGTGATGCAGAATCGCACCTTTGAATACATCCGCTTGATGGAAGATAAGGCTTGCCGCAATGTTGGCACCGTTAGAATAGCCCAGTGCATACACATTGGATCGATCGAAACCGTATTCCACTGCAGCTGCATCTACAAAAGATCCCAACTCCGCTGTACGAGCAATCAGATCTTCTTCGTCAAAAACACCTTCGGCCAGGCGACGGAAGAACCGGGGCATCCCGTTCTCCGATACATTCCCCCGCACCCCAAGAATGCCCGCCCCTGGTGCGATCATCTCCGCCAGACCGATCAGATCGTTCTCGGTTCCTCCTGTACCGTGAAGCAACAAGATTGTTGGCGCATTCGGCTGAGCACCTGCTTTATAGATGTGTTTCATTGTATTGGTTGTGGTCATGATTTGGACTCCCCTTTCCATTCACGTACTTCAATTCGTGGCAACAATTGTTCAATCTGCTCACGCTGTGGCTCATACCATTCAGGCAACATCAGTTTCTCGCCCATGCTCTCTGCTGGTTCATCCCGTGCAAATCCCGGAGGATCCGTAGCCAATTCGAACAGTATGCCTCCCGGCTCCCGGAAATACACAGCGTTGAAGTATTGACGGTCAATGACTGGCGTTGGATGATATCCGGATTGTTCAAGATCCTGCTGAATTTGTTCATGCTCTACATAATCTTTTGCACGCCATGCAATATGGTGAACCGTTCCGGCTCCGCCAATCCCGCGTTGAATACCTGTAGACTGAATATCGATGATCTGACCGATATCGCCGCTTGCCTGAAGACGAAGGAGTCCGTCCTCTTCGCCAACCTGCTCCAGACCCAGTTTACTCACCAATACGTCCATGGTTTTCTCAGGAACATGACTGAACAATACGGCACCGCCGAATCCTTTGATGGCATGCTCTGGTGTTACACCGTTGAAAGACCATTTGCTTGGCTGACCACCTTCGCGCTCAACCAGTTCAAGCAGCAGACCACCTTTGTCGAAGAAACGAATATATTGCTCACCGAATCTCGTTTTATTTTCATATGGAATATCGAAGGAAGCAAGACGTTCTTTCCAGAATGGCAGGCTGCCCACAGGAACCGCATATACGGTAACTCCAGTCTGACCTGAACCAATGACACCTCTTCTTGAATTCTGCTGTGGGAAAAAGGTGATAATTGTGCCCGGTGCACCCTGCTCGTTTCCGTAATACAAGTGATACACGTCTGGTGCATCAAAGTTAATAGTTTTTTTCACCAGTCTGAGCGCCAACACACCTGCGTAAAAATCAACGTTTTTCTGCGCATCGTCTACAAAAGCTGTAATATGATGAATTCCTGAAGTTCTGAACATACTCTCCACTCCCTTGGTTTTAGTAGTATCATAAGTTGATTTTGCTTCTTTTATTTATTTCGTTTTTATTATTTATCTTTAAATTAAGATTCTTTAAATTTATATTAATCCATTGGACTACATTATGCAAGCTTTTATTTCAAAATTAAGATTCCACAGCAAAAAAACAGGCCCCGATCACATCGGGAGCCTGCTCGTTACGATTACGTCGCTTCGCTAATCCTGTCTTAATTTTGTACCAATGCTTCTTACACCAATTTCATTCTTTTTGGTGGATTCACCAAATCTTTGTGCTCGTATTCATCCTTGATATCGCCCACAATCTCTTCAAGGATATCCTCCATTGTAACCATACCTACCGTAGCACCTGCTTCGTTTTTCACGGTTGCAATGTGTACACGGCTTTGCTGCATCTGAATCAACACGTCTTTGATTGGAGATTTCTCGGAGAAACTCGGCGTATTATGCACAAATGTCTCCATATTGAAGGCGCGGCCCGCAGCCACACTTGTCAGCATTTCTTTCGTATTAATAAAGCCAACAAAATGAGCCTGATCCCCATTTGCAATAACAGGGTATCTCGTGTATTCGTGTCGATTCAGCATCTCAATGATCTGATCAAGCGGCATTTCTTTATTCAGCGTAACGATTTTATCTCGTGGAATCATAATCTCCTGAAGCAGACGCTCATCAAAAGCAAAAATATTTTTGAGATAGTCCAGTTCCGTCTGGTTGATCTCGCCACTCTCATAGCTCTGTGCCATAATCAGCTTCAGCTCTTCTTCCGAGTGAACGGTATCATGCCCGGCAGGTTTTACACCAAATATGCCAAGCAACAGACGAGCAGCTCCATTCAATGCATAGATGAACGGATTCATGATTTTACCGAACCAGTACAGTGGTGGTGCCAGCAACAGCGTCATTCTCTCTGCAAACTGGATCGCCAGTGTTTTCGGTGCCAATTCACCGATAACCACGTGCAGGAACGTAATGATCGCCAGAGCAATACCGTAGGAAAGCACGGTAGACAACGCCGCCGGCACTTCCATGCGCTCAAACAGCGGGTGTAACATTTTCTCAACGGTAGGTTCACCCAAGGCTCCCAATACCAGCGCCGTGATGGTAATCCCCAATTGACATGCAGACAAATAATAATCCAGGTTGTGCGCCACTTTTTTGGCCAGTACTGCCTTTTTGTTGCCTTCCGAGATCAATTGATCGATTCGGGACATCCGTACTTTAAGAATTGCAAATTCAGCTCCAACGAAAAAGGCTGTCAGGCCGATAAATACGGCTACTAAAAATAAATTCAAGGCTATTATTCCGTCCAATGATTTCCCTCAACCTGAGGGATTCACCTCCATTAAAATTTAAAATAAGGTTGCACGAGTGACGTTCCGGTGACGGCTCGTTCTTCCGATCGCCATTGCCTCCAAATTTCCCTGATTGTTGTTTTCAAAGGTATAAAATTGGTTTGCAAACGCGAACGCTGCGCTTCTTCAGAATCGATTCCGTCCCCTACACAGTTACGTTGCCAAAACGCTTTAATTCTGAGGGCAGTAGCCAGATAGGCAATCAAACCCTAGATTACAGTCATGATCGAACCAACCAAGATCATGCCAGATCGCTAGTCGCTTCCTCAACCTGCGCGCCGTTTACCCGTTCCAGAAGAACTTGTTTGATGTGATAATTTTCGGTATCCACAACGGTCCAGACATAATCACCGTGTTCTACCGTGTCGCCTTTTTCCACACCTACGCCCTTCTGGTATTGAATCCATCCCGCAACGGTGTCCATCTCTTCATTACCTTCAAAGCTAAGCCCGAACTGCCGCTCCACTTCATCCAAAAGTACCCGGCCATTAATGAGATATTGATTCTCTCCGGTCTCCTGAATATCAGCCACCTCATCGGCATCGAATTCATCGCGAATCTCACCGACCAGTTCCTCCAGGATATCCTCCATCGTAATGATTCCCGAAGTACCGCCGTATTCATCCACAACTACGGCCATGTGTACACGTTCCTGCTGCATTTTAATCATTGCATCCTGGATAGATGTAACTTCGGACACGAATGGGATCTCGCGAACGAACTCGCTCAGTTGATACGATCTTGCGGCTACCATGTCAGGCAAAATCTTTTTCACATTCACGACGCCGATAATGCGGTCCTTGTCCCCATCCTCGATGACAGGGTAACGTGAATAGTTATGTTCATCCAATATAGGAATAATATCGTCATAGGTCATATCCTGATTTAATGTCACCAGTTCCGTACGTGGTACCATGATGTCTTTGGCATCACGTTCGTCGAACACAAATACATTTTCCAGATATGAAAGCTTGGTCTTGTTGTTCTCGTCACCTTCGTAGCTCTGGTTCATGATGATTTTGATTTCGTCTTCCGAGTAAGCTTGATCATGTTTGGCAGGCTTCACACCGAATCCTCGCAGAAGAACACGTGAGGTTCCATTAAGCGCCCAGATGAACGGATACATGATTTTACCAAACCAGTATAGCGATGGGGCAAGCATTAATGTCAGTTTTTCTGAAAATTGAATCGCCAGCGTTTTGGGTGCCATCTCACCAACAACCACGTGCAAGAACGTGACGAGGATAAAGGCGATCGCATAGGAAGCAATCGAGGAGATTGAAGGTGATACATTCAGGTAATCGAATACCGGATATAACAATCTCTCAACCGTCGGTTTTCCGAGCGCTCCCAGTCCTAGTGCAGTGACCGTAATACCGAGCTGACAGGCTGACAGATAATAATCCAGGTCCGAGACAACTTTTTTGGCTAGTACAGCCTTTTTATTGCCCTCGGCAACCAGTTGATCCACTCTTGATGTACGAATTTTGACTACAGCAAACTCTGATGCTACGAAAAATGCAGTCAATGCAATCAAGATAATAAGTAAAGCGATATTCAATATGGTAATTATGTCCAATGATTTCCCCGGTTCTCAGGGATTCACCTCCAGAGATAGTTACAGCGTGATCCGTTAACTAGGTTAACCATTCATCAACTGTTATTCTTTCAACACGACGTCTGCCTTATATAAAATCGATTTCAATGATATCTTTTGTATAAGTCTTACGTTTGACCTTGTAAAATTACAAAACAGGAATTCAAGATGAAGTCAATGACTTGCAGAAACTTCTTCATTCAAATCGGGTTACCCCTCATGCTGTCAATTGTTCCTCGCTTAACTCCACCTAGATTCGCCATTTGGACAATTTACAATATCGCCTACCCAATAGATATCCACCTCCCCTCGTACTCATTCCTGTTTCCGAAAAGTATACCATGTTTCCCGCTCAACCATCCAGTTGCACGTTATGGTTTGGAACAAGGTTACAGTATAATGTTCACAAATTAGTCTTTATGTATGTTAGTTACTTTATATAATATGTTTGGTATTACCTTATAATGTGATAATCTTCACATGTTTAGTATAGTCCAATTTATAAAAATACTACCCTTTAGTTTAGGGCGTTAAACATGCGTGATCATCTTGATCTACTCCTAGTTTGCGTCTTTCCCATGGCTTTCTCGTATGGACAAGTTCGGCCGTTTACACAAGATACATCTATATACGCAGTAAAGAGCCCGCAGGATGCAAATACCTTTCCGGTACACATCGTTACGGGCTCTTGTATTCATTCTATACCAGTGCTTTGGCAGCAATGTCTGTCCGCTGATGTTTACCATCAAATCGGATACGTTCCGCCTGTGCATAGGCTTTGTTTCTGGCTTCGGCAATATCCGCACCAAGGCCAACTACGCCCAGGATTCGTCCACCATTCGTAACCCAGTCTCCCACTTCACTACGCGCTGTACCTGCGTGAAATACCACGGCGTCATCTACTTGGTCCAGTCCTTCAATGACTACACCTTTGGCATAAGGCCCAGGATAACCTCCTGAAGCAAGCACTACACATACCGCGGCTTCATCGCTCCATTCAATCTCAATGTCCGCCAGTTTGCCATGAACAGTTGCCCAGAAGATATCAAACAAGTCGCTCTTCAGACGTGGCAAAACAACCTGTGTTTCCGGATCACCGAAACGTGCATTGAACTCAATGGTTTTGGGTTTGCCATCCGGCGATATCATCAGCCCGGCAAACAATACACCCTGGAACGGACGTCCCTCGGATACCATCGCTTTAGCCGTTGGTTTGATGATCGTCTCCACAGCTTCTTCAATAATCGATGCTGGGATATGTGGCAATGGTGAGTATGTACCCATACCGCCTGTGTTTGGCCCCTGATCATTGTCGAATACAGGCTTGTGATCCTGTGCTGCCGCCATCGGACGAACCGTCTCCCCATCGACAAAAGCCAGAATCGACATTTCCTGTCCTGCGAGGAATTCCTCGATGATGACTTTGGCTCCCGCTTCACCAAATACCTTCTCCACCATGATGTTGCGCAGAGCCTGATCAGCCTCATCACGGGAATAAGCTACTGTCACACCTTTGCCCGCTGCCAGTCCATCTGCCTTGATAACAACCGGAATTGCTTGTTCATTCAGGTATGCTTGAGCCTGTTCGTAACTATCGAATTTCTCATAGGCTGCGGTTGGAATATTGTATTTGTGCAGCAGATCCTTCATGAACGTTTTACTTCCTTCGATCTCTGCTGCATTGCGACGAGGTCCGAATACCGGAATACCTGTCGAATCAAATGCATCCACGATCCCATCCGCGAGCGGATCATCCGGACCAATAACCACTAAACCCACTTTAAGCTCTACAGCAAGAGCTCTTAGTTTATCGAATTCATTTACCGCAATGGCATGACACTCAGCCAACTGAGCAATGCCTGCATTTCCCGGTGCACAGTGAATCTTGTCTACCTTTGGACTCTTCGCCAGCGCCCAGATGATTGCATGTTCCCGGCCACCGCCGCCTACTACCAGAATATCCATTCGTTCTGTTCCCCTCCGTGCATAACTGAATTTGTTACGCTATTGCGTGTTGAAAAAACTAAAAAATAGGGGGTGTACCATAAGTCATTAACATGACAGGCGACACCCCTTATTAAACCTTTTTCGTTCTAGTGTTTGAAGTGACGAACGCCTGTGAAGACCATGGCAATTCCGTATTCATTTGCTACTTTGATGGATTCTTCGTCTTTGATCGAACCACCCGGTTGAATCACTGCTGTAATTCCGGCTTTTGCTGCCAGTTCCAGCGTATCACCCATTGGGAAGAATGCATCTGATGCCAGAATAGCACCTTTTGCTTGCTCGCCCGCTTGCTCAATCGCAATTTTGGCTGCACCTACACGATTCATCTGTCCAGCGCCCACACCTACGGTCATATCATTCGCAGCAAGTACAATCGCATTTGATTTCACGTGTTTAACTACTTTCCAGCCAAACAAGAGCTGTTTCAGTTCTTCTTCCGATGGCGCACGATCGGTTACCACGTTCAGCTCGCTCGCTTCAATGGAGTGAACATCGGACTGTTGCACGATCATACCGCCGTCGATGGACGTTACTACGAATTGGCTTTCCCGTTTACGAGCAGCATTCAACTCACCCGTTTTGAGCAAACGAATGTTTTTCTTCTTCGTCAGGATATCGAGAGCTTCTTGTGTAAAGTCAGGAGCAAGTACGATTTCCAGGAAAATCTCGCTCAATTTGCCTGCTGTATCGCTATCGATTATGCGGTTTGCTGCCACAATGCCACCAAAGATAGATGTTGGATCTGCAGCATATGCTTTGCTGTAAGCTTCATAGATACTTGCGCCAATACCCACGCCACATGGATTCATATGTTTAACCGCGACAACGGCCGGTTCTTCAAACTCTTTGACAATCTGCAATGCTGCGTTCGCATCATTGATGTTATTATAAGACAACTCTTTGCCATGCAATTGCTCTGCTGTTGTCAACGTATCTTGAGCAGCCAGCGGTTTGCGGTAGAATGCCGCCTGTTGGTGTGGATTTTCGCCGTAACGCAAATCCTGGAGTTTTTCGTAAGTAACCGTCAGACGCTCTGGCAACGGATCGCCATTTACGTTGGACAGGTAGTCGGAAATGAGTGCATCGTAAGCCGCCGTATGACGGAACACTTTTGCCGCAAGCCGTTTGCGAGTTTCGAGAGTGGTATCTCCATCGTTGCGCACTTCCTCCAGCACTTGGCTGTAATCAGATGCGTCTACAACGACACTGACAAAGGCATGGTTTTTGGCTGCCGAGCGAAGCATCGTTGGACCACCAATATCGATGTTCTCGATGGCATCTTCGTATGCCACGTCCGGTTTAGCAATAGTCTCTTGGAATGGATACAGGTTCACAACAACCAGATCGATATAGCCAAGACCGAGTTCTTCCATCTGGCGTGTGTGCTCTTCGTTATCACGTACAGCCAACAACCCACTATGAACTGCCGGATGCAATGTTTTGACACGCCCGTCCATGATTTCCGGAAATCCGGTCACATCCGAGATTCCGATGACAGGTACGCCTTCCTTCGACAATAGGCTGCTTGTACCTCCTGTCGAAATAATCTCCACACCCATTTGCGACAGCTCGCGGCAAAAGTCCACGATGCCCGTTTTATCCGATACGCTAACCAGCGCTCTTTTGATACTCACAATATGCTCCTCCTTTAATGTCCCATGGCTTCGCGTTTCATGACGAAACACAGCCGATTTATTTCCCGAGAAATATCACAAAATGCGTACCAATATTCGACTTCTGTTATATAAGTGGAACTAAGATGTTTACACGGGACACTCCGATGACAGAACAACCTTCTAATCGCTGTTATCCCCAGATTTTTTGATTCCCTTTTCTTAAAGGGAAAATCCGGTGATAAAGGCGAACGCTTTGCTTTTTCAGGTTTTTTCTGTCCTCTCCGTTAATGTGTAAAAAAATTTCAACTTATATCAAACCGTTTTCTGTACTGTGACTTGACGTCCGTCTAATTGAACCAGACCTTGAGCGAACCAAGATACCACTTCAGGGTAGAGCTGCTGCTCGGCAGCATGAATGGAACGGCTGATTGAATCAGAAGTATCTCCTGGCAAGATGGGAACGGGATGCTGGGCAATAATCGGTCCGGTATCCATGCCTCCGTCCACAAAATGCACGGTCACACCCGTAACTTTCACACCGTATTCGAGAGCCTGTCCAATCGCGTTTTTACCTGCAAATGCCGGTAGCAAGGACGGATGAATATTAATCAACCGCCCCGCGTAACGATCCACCACAACAGAAGTCAGCAATCTCATGTATCCCGCAAGAACGACCAAGTCGATCTTTTTGGATTCAAGCACTTCCACGATCTCTGCCTCATAGGCTTCACGTGAAGCATAATTTTTCGGAGTAAACAGGTGACAGTCCACGCCTGCGTCCTGTGCCCGCTGCACAACGCGTGCAGACGGTTTATCACATACGAGCAGATCTACGGATGCATCCAGCCCACCGTTTCGTACTGCATCGACCAATGACTGAAAGTTGGACCCTTCACCCGAGGCAAATACAGCTATGCGGTAGTTCGCCATTAAACATCCGCTCCCGTGAAGGTTACTCGCGCATCTCCTTCAGTAACACGGCCAATGATGTACGCTTCTTCACCAGATGCTTTCAGTTGTTGTAGCGCTTCCGTTGCATCTGCTTCATTAACGACCAGTACAAGCCCCACACCCATGTTAAATGTGGTGAACATGTCGCGGTTCGAGACAGCCCCCTTTTCCTGTAACAGGTTGAAGATCGGCAGGATCGGCCAAGAGCCGTAGTCAATATCCACATTCACGTTGCTCGGCAACATACGTGGGATATTCTCGATGAAACCGCCACCTGTAATGTGAGCCATGCCTTTTACTTTTACCTTTTCCAGCAAAGATAACAGAGGTTTAACATAAATCTTCGTAGGTTCCAGCAGGGAATCACCCAGCTTACCGCCAAGTTCCGCTACTTCATCATGCAGATCAAGTACCGCATCTTCCAACAAAAGTCTGCGTACCAGCGAGAATCCGTTACTATGCACACCGCTGGACGCAAGTCCAATCACTGTATCGCCAGGGGCGATGGTTGTACCATTGATGATCTTCGCTTTGTCCACGATGCCCACCGTGAATCCGGCAATATCGTATTCGCCTTCACTGTACATGCCCGGCATCTCCGCCGTTTCGCCACCGATCAGCGCACAGCCAGACTGATGACAACCTTCAGCGATGCCCGAAACAATAGCTTCGATTTTCTCAGGAATGACTTTGTCACATGCCAGATAGTCAAGGAAGAAGAGTGGTTCTGCACCCTGTACCACAATGTCATTCACACACATCGCTACCGCGTCGATTCCGATGGTATCGTGACGGTCCATGGCAAATGCAATTTTCAGCTTGGTGCCTACGCCGTCTGTACCGGATACAAGCACCGGCTCATCGTATTTATCTTTGTTCAAACCGAACAGGGCACCGAATCCACCCAGATCCGTCATCACTTCCGGACGGAAGGTACGCTTCACGTGTTTTTTCATCCGTTCAACCGCTTCATTACCTGCCGCGATATCGACGCCGGCCTTTTTATATGCTTCAGACAAGTGGAATCATCTCCTTTTTTTTCGCCCCACCTAAATCCTCCCGCCCGGGAGGACCCCATAGGACCTTGGCAGGCCCTCTGGACACCCGCCAAAAAAGCGGTGCAGAGGTGGCTGGTGTGATCTTGCTATGGTTGATTCGTGCGTGATACGCGGGATTGTTCGCCGATTCCGTTGGCTGCAACCCATGTGTCGGCGAACCCCGCTCAGCTACGCTGCGGGCAAGCCCGCTGGGCAGCTGCTTCGCTTGGCTGCCTAGCCCCTGTTGCTCCGCAAAGCGGGGCTTTACAACTAACAGCTACAGCCGAATTTTTCTTCGCCACCAAAGTCGAGGCGGGTTGGGTAATCATGATCAAAACATGCGAGACATAGTCCGCCTTTAGGGTCATCCTGATTATCTCCCTGAATCGATGCAATCAGTCCATCGGGACTGAGGAACTCCAGGGAGTCCGCATTAATTTCACGGCAAATTTCTTCCACCGACAACTGTGAAGCAATTAATTCACGGCTGTCAGGCGTATCAATACCGTAGAAACACGGATTTTTGAAAGGTGGTGATGTAATGCGCACATGGACTTCGGTTGCTCCTGCATCACGCAGCATGTTCACGATCCGACGGGAGGTTGTTCCCCGTACGATGGAGTCGTCAATCATAACCACACGTTTGCCTTCCACAACGCGACGCACAGCGCTCAGCTTCATCTTCACGCCTTGCTCCCGCAATTCCTGGCTTGGCTGGATAAACGTACGTCCGGTGTATTTATTCTTGATCATACCCATCTCATACGGAATACCTGTCTGTTCAGCGTATCCAATTGCTGCCGAGATGCTGGAATCTGGTACCCCCGTAACCAAGTCCGCATCCACAAACGACTCAATCGCCATCCGGCTTCCCATCCGTTTACGGGCCGCATGCTGGTTTGTACCATTCATATCACTATCCGGACGAGCAAAATATATATATTCCATCGCGCATAATGCCTTGCGGTGTTTGTGGTGATCAAAGCGATCCTCGTGCAGACCATCTGCATCCAGCACAAGCAATTCACCCGGCTCGATATCACGAATCAACTCTGCGCCGATCGTTTCCAGTGCACACGTCTCGGATGCAAACAGATACGCATCTCCCAGCTTACCCATCGTGAGCGGACGAAGTCCGTGTGGATCGGAAGCCACGAGCAGCTTGTCATTGGTCATGATCAGAAACGCATAACCGCCCACAATGCGCTGGAATGCCTCTTTTGCCGCTTCCACAAGCCCTTTGGAGGATCGCGCAATTAGATGCGCAATAACCTCGGTATCACTTGTTGTTTGGAAAATGGAACCGCTCTGCTCCAGCTCGCGCCGGATCGTTGGTGCATTCACAATGTTTCCGTTGGTTGCTACTGCCAAATCGCCATCACGGTATTTGAATACCAATGGCTGTGCGTTCGTCAGTTTACTGTCACCACTTGTTGAATACCGGACATGTCCAATGGAGATATCCCCGGTCAACGTCTGCATCAGGTCTTTGGTGAACACTTCCTTCACCAGACCCATGCCGCGATGATAGTTAAACTGAGTGCCATCACTCACACACATGCCTGCACTTTCTTCGCCCCGATGTTGCAGCGCATGCAGTCCATAATAGGAGAGCGAAGCCGCGTCAGGGTGTCTGAACACCCCGAACACACCGCATTCTTCTTTCAATTTGTCGAGTCCTTCCTTGCCGGACCCTTCATTATAATAATCGCCTGTCCACAACGGTCCTGTCGTCAGTTCATGAGACATGGAATCGCATCCTCCCAGACCTGAGCCAAACCTCCTACAGGTTCGCTCACGGCTGATGTTCCGTTCAATTCAATCGTCAGGTTACTTCCTTCTACACGTCCAATCACAGCTACAGGTACACCACGCTCACGTACAAATGCTTCAAGTTTACCCGCTTGCTCTGGCGTAGCCGACAACAAGATACGGGATTGGCTCTCACTGAATAGGGCGTGATCTGCACGCAATGCAGTCTCCACATTCACCTGTGCTCCTACGTTACCACTGATACAAGACTCTGCGAGTGCAACAGCCAAGCCGCCTTCAGACAAGTCATGTGCAGAGCGAACAAGACCGGATTGAATTGCTTCCAACACCGTGCTGAGCAACGCTTTTTCCGTTTGCAAATTCAGCTCTGGTGGACGACCTTCCGTCTGACCATGAACCGCGTATTGCAACTCACTGCCGCCCAGTTCAGCTTTTGTTTCACCGAGGAGGATGATAACATCACCTTCGGACTTGAATGCTTGTGTCGTGATATGATCCGTATCATGAACGAGACCTACCATACCGACAACTGGCGTTGGATAGATGGAGCCTTTGGCGTTTTCGTTGTACAAACTTACGTTACCACCGATGACCGGCGTATCCAGCACACGGCAAGCTTCTGCCATACCGTCTACTGCTTTCTCCATTTGCCAGAAAATATCCGGTTTCTCCGGGTTACCGAAGTTCAGGTTGTCCGTAATCGCCAGCGGCTCAGCACCGGAACATACAATGTTACGCGCTGCTTCACTTACGGCAATCCGTCCACCAACTTCAGGATCAAGGTACACATAACGTCCATTACAGTCCGTTGTCATCGCGAGACCTTTGCGTGTGCCACGAATCGTAACTACGGCTGCATCCGAACCTGGACGAACGGCAGTGCTTGTACGCACCATGTAGTCGTATTGGTCATAAATCCATTTTTTACTTGCTACTGTTGGTGAAGCCAGCACTTGTTTCAGCGCTCCGCCGAGATCCGACACTTCGTCGTAACGAAGCGTGTCGATGGAAGCACTTTGCTCGTAATATGCAGGTACAGAAGAAGGCTTGTCATACACTGGACATTCGTCAACTAATGCCGTTACTGGCATATCTCCAACCACTTCGCCATGGTGGATCAATTTCAGACGACCGTCATCCGTTACTTTACCGACTTTGGCACAGATTACGCCCCAACGTTCAAAGATTTCCATCGCCTGCGCCTCATCCTTCGGCTCAACCACGAACAACATCCGTTCCTGGGACTCAGACAACATCATCTCGTAAGGCGTCATGCCTTCTTCACGCTGTGGTACCTGATCCAGATACAATTCCAGACCATTACCCGCTTTACTTGCCATCTCTGCACTCGAACATGTCAGACCCGCAGCACCCATATCCTGAATTCCGAGCACGATGCCCGTGTCGATCAATTCCAGACAAGATTCCATCACGAGTTTCTCCATAAACGGGTCACCGACCTGAACGGCTGTCCGTTGGGACTCGGATTCTTCCGTCAGTTCAACCGATGCAAAGGTTGCTCCATGAATACCGTCACGGCCTGTTGGCGGGCCCACATAGTAAACCGGGTTACCTACACCTTTAGCTACACCGCGCTGGATCTTGTCATGATCAATCAGACCCACACACATGGCGTTAACCAGCGGATTGCCTTCGTAGCTCTCATCAAACATCACTTCGCCACCAACGGTAGGAATACCGATACAGTTACCGTATCCGGCAATACCCGATACAACATGTTCGAACAAATATTTAACGCGATCGCTCTCCAGCTTGCCGAAACGAAGGGAGTTCAGTATTGCTACCGGTCTTGCACCCATGGAGAAAATATCACGGATAATGCCGCCCACACCTGTTGCCGCACCTTGATAAGGCTCAACTGCGGAAGGATGGTTATGGCTTTCAATTTTGAATACCACGGCCTGGTTATCACCGATATCCACGATACCGGCACCTTCACCAGGTCCCATCAGGACACGTGGTCCAGTGGTTGGGAAACGGCGCAGCAATGGCTTGGAGTTTTTATAAGCACAGTGCTCGGACCACATTACACTGAACACACCAATTTCGGTGTAGTTTGGCTTGCGCCCCATGAACTCACAGATCAGCGCATACTCGCTGTCAGATACGCCCATTTGTGCGTAAAGTTTATGTTCTGCGACCTGTTCTGCTGTCGGTTCCTTAGCGGATAGCTGCTGCGTCATGCCGATCCCTCCATGCTTTCAAAATAGATGTAAACATACGTTTGCCGTCTTCCGAACCTAGCAGTGAGTCCACTGCACGCTCTGGATGCGGCATCATGCCGACCACGTTCCCACCCTCGTTACAGACTCCCGCGATATCACCCAGGGAACCGTTCGGGTTGTTGCCATACGTGAATACGATCTGGTTGTTCGCTTGCAGACTCGCGAGCGTCTTCTCGTCGCAATAATAATTGCCTTCACCGTGAGCAATCGGGATAATAATCTCTTCGCCGGGTGCATAGTCACGTGTAAATGGCGTATCTGCATTCGCCACTTTCAATACCGTATCGTGACAACGGAATTTCAGGGAAGTGTTACGGATCAATGCACCTGGAAGCAATCCTGCTTCGGTCAGGATCTGGAATCCGTTGCAAATACCCAAAATATATTTACCTTGTTCAGCAGCTTTCGCTACCTCGTGCATTACCGGTGCAAAGCGGGAAATCGCTCCGCAGCGCAGGTAGTCACCATAAGAGAAACCACCTGGAACTAAAATACAATCATAAGCCGAAAGATCTGTAGCCGTGTGCCATACATAATCAACCTCTTGTCCAATCGCATCTTCTACTGCCTTGTAACAGTCGATGTCGCAGTTGGAGCCAGGGAACACAAGAACTGCAAATTTCATGAGATTAACCCTCCAATTCGTAGCGGTAATCTTCAACAACGGTGTTGGCCAGCAGCTTCTCACACATGACTTTCAGTCGTTTCTCCGCTTCCGCACGATCTGTTGTATCCAGGTTCAATTCCATGACTTTACCGATCCGTACACTTTCCACTTCGTTGAATCCCATGGAATGCAGGGCTCCTTGAACAGCTACGCCTTGCGGGTCGAGTACGCTTTGCTTAATAGTGACATATACGGTTGCTTTGATCATGATCCTTATGTTCCTCCTCAGTAATGAACGGGATAAATGCTTTATGCTGTTAAAAATGGGGTGTGGAGCTTGCTCCGGGGCGGATTGTTCTTTCCGATCGCTTGTTGTCCCCAGGTTTTTTGATTGTTTTGGCCCGCTGTGCGGTCAAAACCCGGGGACAAAGGCGAACGCTTCGCTCCTTTAAGAACAATTCCGCCCCTCCGCTAGTCCATGCGACGTTTTTTTTAAAAGCCTAAACCTTTTACGTTGCACGGTGTGTAATGGTCTAGACTAACCATTACGTGAAAACAATTAAATTTATTGTGCCGTTAAACGGTTATAAATATCGACGTATCTTGCGGTTGTTGCTTCTACTACCGCTTGCGGGAGTGGATCGGGTTTGCTGTTCTTGTCCCAATCGGTTCCGGCGAGATAGGTGCGCACTGGCTCTTTATCCATGCTGTCGATCTCGATGTCGAGTTCATAATTCTCTTTGGCCCAGAAGCGTGAAGCATCTGGGGTGAAAATTTCGTCAATCAGGATGACCTTTCCATCCACGATGCCGAACTCGAATTTGCAGTCTGCCAGAATGATGCCACGCTGATCGCAATAGTCACGGGCGAATTCGTACAGGCGCAAACTTTTTTCCTGAAGTTCAACTGCGAGTGCGTCTCCCACCAGTTCTTTCATGCGATCCATTGGGATGTCTTCATCATGACCAACATCGTTTTTTGCTGCCGGGGTGAAAATGGGAACTTCGAGCTTAGCGTTCTTGCGAAGTCCATCAGGCAACTTGATCCCGTTCACTTCACCGCTTGTCTCATATTGTCTCCATCCACCACCCGTGATGTATCCACGTACAACACACTCAATATCAATGCGTTCCGCTTTGCGAGTTACCATGATCCGGTCTTTGAGTAATTCAGGGTCTGTGATGATATCACCCAGTTGATTCACATCGGTATGAACGACGTGGTTCTCCATCATGTCACCTGTCAGTTCAAACCAGAAACTGCTGAGTTTATTCAGTACGTTTCCTTTCTCAGGAACTGCCGGGTCCAGCACGTAATCAAATGCCGAGATACGGTCAGTTACCACGATCAGAAAATGTTCACCCAGATCGTACAATTCACGTACTTTTCCTTTATATAACAGAGGTGCTTTAACGAGATCTGCCGCAGTGGACAGTGCCATGGGCTCACCTTCTTTCAGGAGATGTAAGGCTAAGGTCAGAATCCTGATGGTGCGGACTCCACTCCGATGACAGAACAATCTTCTGATCGCTGTTATCCCCAGATTTTTTGATTCCACTTTTGCAAAGTGAAAATCCGGGGATAAAGGCGACCGCTTCGCTTCTTCAGCTTATTTCTGTCCTCTGCGTTCCCTGCTAGTCCATCATTCTGTGCTATAGCCTTATGGGAGTTATATATTAATCGTTCAAGCCGAGCTTTTTGAAGATCGTGTCTACGTGCTTCAGGTGCCATGACGGGTTGAACGCATCTGCGATTTCTTCTTCATTCAGTACTTCCGTGATTTCCGGTGTGGATTTCACGATATCCTGGAACTGACGTTGTTCTTCCCATGCTTGCATCGCACGTGGTTGAACGGTATCGTATGCTTGTTCGCGGCTGAAGCCTTTGTCGATCAGCTTTGTCATGATGCGACCGGAGAATGGTACCCCGTAGGTGCGCTCCATGTTGCGTTTCATGTTTTCAGGGAATACCGTCAGGTTCTTCACGATGTTACCAAAACGGTTCAGCATGTAGTTCAGTAGCATCGTTGCATCCGGAAGAATGATACGTTCTACGGAAGAGTGCGAGATGTCGCGTTCATGCCAAAGCGTTACGTTCTCGTATGCCGATACCATATGTCCGCGAATAACGCGGGACAGACCGGAGATGTTTTCACTACCGATTGGGTTACGCTTGTGCGGCATCGCGGAAGATCCTTTTTGACCTTTAGCAAAAGCTTCTTCCACTTCACGGAATTCACTCTTCTGTAGTGCACGTACCTCTGTAGCAAACTTGTCCAGGGACGTTGCGATCAACGCCAGTGTAGCCATATATTCCGCATGACGGTCACGTTGCAAGGTTTGAGTCGAGATCGGCGCAGGTTTCGTGCCCAGCTTCTCGCAGACAAACTCTTCGACAAACGGATCGATGTTCGCGTACGTTCCTACTGCGCCTGAGATTTTGCCGTATTGTACATTGTCTGCTGCATGACGGAAACGCTCCAGGTTCCGTTTCATCTCTTCATGCCACAACGCCATTTTCAGTCCAAAAGTCGTTGGCTCTGCATGTACCCCGTGCGTACGTCCCATCATTGGTGTGTGCTGATAAGCCAGTGCTTTTTCGCGAAGAATTTCAATGAAATTCACGATATCTTTTTCCAGAATCTCATTCGCTTGACGCAATACATATCCCAGAGCCGTATCCACGACATCTGTGGAAGTCAGTCCGTAGTGCACCCATTTCCGCTCCGCACCCAGACTCTCAGATACTGTACGTGTAAATGCGATAACGTCATGACGTGTTTCCTGTTCAATCTCATAGATGCGGTCGATGTCAAAAGATGCGTTCTGACGAAGCAATGCTGCTTCTTCCTTAGGGATTACACCCAGTTCCGCCCACGCCTCACATGCACAAATTTCAACTTCCAGCCACGATTGGAATTTGTTTTCCTCGGTCCAGATGGCTCTCATTTCGGGTCTGCTATAACGTTCAATCATGAATTTGTATTCCTCCAGAGGTTAGTTTGTTCAATCCATTGCAATCCTTCTTCAACATCCTGACAGAGCAGATTCACATGCCCCATCTTACGTCCTGTTTTTGCTTCGGTTTTACCATATATATGAAGCTTGGGAATCACACCGAGCTCTATCGCTTCAGCATCAGGTTGCCCTGTTCTTGCGATAATGCCTTCCAGATGCTCTCCAAGCACATTGACCATAACAACCGGACTCAATAACGAAGTGTCCCCAAGTGGTAACCCGCAGATGGCACGAATATGTTGTTCGAACTGAGAAGTCGCACAAGCTTCCATCGTATAGTGACCGGAATTATGTGGTCTTGGTGCCAGTTCGTTGACGTACAGTCTTCCATCCGCCGCTACAAACAGTTCCACAGCAAGCAACCCAACAGCCTTCATTGATTCTGCCACCGCTGCTGCCAGCTTTTGCGCTTCAATCTGGATGTCTGCAGCAACTCTAGCCGGTACGATTGACGCATGTAAAATGTTATTCACATGAATGTTCTCCGCTGGCGGGAACGTCTTGATCTCCCCATTTGTACTACGCGCTACAACGACCGATATCTCGCATTCGAACTTGATGAATTGTTCCAACACCAGTTCCGCACCTGTAGCTGCAAGTTCTTCATATGCGGCAACTGCCTCACTCGTTTCTCGAATTACGCGCTGGCCTTTGCCATCGTAGCCTCCAGTCACCGTCTTCAGTACGCAGGGCACTCCAAGTTCGCTTACAGCAGCAAGCATCGTATCCACACTCGTGATTTCCCGATAAGGCGCGACTCTCACTCCGGCGGCTTCAATCGCCCGTTTTTCACGCAACCGATGTTGTGTGGTGTACAATAATGCACTTCCCTGTGGAACGTAGGACTCCCGTTCGAGCAACGCAGCGACTTCTGCATCCACATTTTCGAACTCATACGTGATGACATCGCATTGCCGAGCCAGTTCAAGTGCAGCTTTGGCATCGTCATATCCTGCTTCAATCTGACGAGCAACTTGACCACAGGGTGCATCCGGAGCGGGATCAAGGGTAACAAAGCGATACCCCATTGCCGTTCCTGCGAGCGTCATCATACGTCCGAGCTGTCCGCCTCCAAGAATGCCGATGGTTGTCTTCCCGGGCAGCAGGACATGCTGTACTTCTCCTGCCGTACCGGATTGATTCCCTGTACTACTCATAGTTCTTCACTGCTTTCAAGTACTTCTTGTTTGATGCGCTCTCTGCGAGCTTCAGAACGACGTTGGACATCCGGGTCAAAAGCACCGATCATCTGAGCTGCGAGCAATCCTGCATTCGTTGCTCCTGCTTTGCCAATCGCCACAGTTGCGACGGGAATTCCACCGGGCATCTGAACAATGGACAACAAGGAATCGAGACCGTTCAATGCTTTGGACTGAACCGGAACGCCAATGACTGGAAGCATCGTTTTGGCTGCAACCATACCTGGTAGATGTGCTGCCCCGCCTGCGCCTGCAATGATCACCTTGAATCCTCGATCAATCGCCTGCTCTGCGTATTCGAACATCAAATCCGGTGTACGATGGGCTGAGACAACCTTTTTCTCATAACCAATCTCCAGTTCATCCAGAACCTCGCACGCATGCTTCATCGTTTCCCAATCCGACTTGCTGCCCATAATTACAGCGACTTGCAGTGACATGAATACATCCAACTCCCGTCTGAGCTTTTTTGATTACACTTGGTAATATGGAATTCATTTTACGAGTGAAATGAAAAAATCCGCTACCCGCGAAAACATCACATTTTCTCCGGACACCGGACTCCAAGAAATACGTATCCCTCATTTGGGCATGCCAAAAGGGGGCTTGCTGTCCGCATCTGGTTGCATGCGACTCTCAGCCGTATCTCCTCGTAGTCCGGAAATTTACGGTTCCCGGGTAGATACTTCCGGGCCCTATTCCCGGCGTTATACGAGCAAATATCTATTCAAACCATCTTCATTCGTTTTGTAATATCTTGTTACACAATTCGTTCCTACTCGACCTTATTCTTACCTGATCGACACATCTAACATTCTAACAATCCCCTACAGCTAATGTCAACTTAAAGACGAACATTTAACATATTGACAAATATAATGTTCGGGAATTGCTTCATTAATTTCGCTTAGTCATCCATTTCATCCCATAAAAGAAAGCCGGCTCCTCTTCAATCTCTCGAAGACAACCGGCTTCCTGCTCTTTCGTGTATGCACACTTCATCCATTATTTTACGATCAGTACTGGAACCTGAGCATGCTGCACCACATTGTGACTGACACTACCCAGGACAAATTCCCGAATTCCACCCAGTCCGCGGCTACCAATAATAATGATATCCGAATCATTTTCTTTGGCAAAATCAAGCAGCACTTCCGCAGCCGCCCCTTGAATCAGGTCCACGTTGGCCGTTACACCAGCAGCCTGGATTCGTTCTTTCGCTTCATCTGTTGTCTGCACCGCCAGATTATAGTAGTCATTATTAAGTGAAGGTGGCAGTGGAGCCAACCCCTCCCCGATGAATACACGCGGGAAATCAAAAGCATGAATGACATCCAATACAGCATCCGGGGATACTTTAGCTAACTCAATCGCACGATCGAGTGCTTTATTTGAAGCTTTGGAACCATCATAAGCCACTAATATTTTGGAAAATAACATGTGAATCCCGTCCCTTCCTTTATATGTAGAGCACGCGAAGCAAGCTTCGGTCTGACATCCAATAAACTAACAGAACCATATAACTCCTTAAACGTACCGGAATCACTATGAACCATTTATACGAATGAATTTACATATCAGACAAATTACTGATTACCATTTCACATGAATTCATTGAATAAAGTAACCATAGATTACAGCATTCAGGAACAACAATAATGGAATGCCAATGGTGAAGCTGGGATGTTTGGTTTTATGCCTTTTCCGATACATCGCGATCCAGACTCCCAAAGCACCACCAATAAACGCAAGCAAAAATAACGTCCGTTCGGGTGTACGGTCACGACGCTGCTGTGCACGCCTCTTATCATCCGACATCACCAGATAACCAACTACATTAATAAATAAAAACCACAATATAAGTCCGGTTTGCATATAATTCTAGCGATCCCCCTGTCCCGGGACATCTCCCTGCCTCCATTATAATCCTCATTAGAGACATGTTCAACGCACCAGGTAGGGAACCGTAAGTTTGTGTAAGAAAGCTAACTTTACTCTGACTCTAAGACTCCTGTTTTGGAATACCATTTAGGCTTGGCGCTCTTTTGGCTGCTTTGTCCGGACGCACAGCGATACTCTCTTCCCGAATACTGTCTTTGTTTTGCTGATTATGGATTTTCTCTGGTTTGTTATGCGGCATATAGGTATCACCTCCTGGGCTTACGTTGCCTGAAAACGAAGGATCTTATACGACTTCACATAGATGAGTAGAGAAAAGTTATAATCAGTCCCTTTGGAGTAAATGAGTACATCATTCGCATGGCTCGTACCGCACGAGGCACGATCTCAACTACCTCAAGCGTGTTACTGCCCTTTTTTCTCCATAGCCGCCTTCAACAGATCCCCCAGATTGGAGCCAATCGATTCTTGCTTCGCATACTGTTTCACCAATTTTTGCTGATCGCGTTTGTTCACATGCTGTTTGTCCTTATCCAATGTCTCTGTAATACCACAAGGAAGACACTGCACGTATAGTCCCGCCTTACCTTCTTTGATTTCCATCTTTTTGTGGCACTGTGCACAACGTCGATTGGACAGTCTCTTCTCTGCCGAACGACGATACCCGCAGTCCTCGGTAGGACATACAAGGAATTTACCGCGCTTGCCCTTCTTCTCCAGTAATCGTGCATTACAGTCCGGGCAATGGCTATTCGACACATTATGCGGCTTATACTCCGCTTTGCTGCCCTTTACCGTAGACACAAGCTCTTTCGCCATGGATCGGATACTATCCAGAAACGGTCCCGGTTTCCCTTGCCCACGAGCGATGCGTTCCAGTTCAGCTTCCCAGCGGGCAGTCAGATCCGGTGTACGAAGCTGCGGAGCAGCCAGTTCAATCAACTGTTTCCCTTTGCCAGTCGGGTGCATGCTGTTGCCTTGACGATCTATTGTATCGGAACTGACCAGCTTCTCGATAATATCCGCACGTGTAGCCGGAGTGCCGAGTCCATGCTTCTCCATTTGGGAAAGCAAAGCGGCTTCGGTATACCGTTTGGGCGGCATCGTCCGTCCACTTTTAATATGGCAACGCTGAACCGTCACGGACTGTCCTTGCTGCACATCAGGCAAAAGCGCACGCTCATGGTCTGCTGCATCGTCAGCACGGTCATCGTCATCATCGCTGTAATCACCGCCGTATACTTCACGCCATCCACTTTCTTTCACCGTTGTACCTTTGACATGGAAGGAGTCGTTACCCACCTGAACCGTGATCGCAACCGAATCGTACTTCGCTGCCGGATAGAACAGGCTGATATAACGACGTACGATCAGATCGTACAATTTGCGTTCCTCTGGATTCAATTGATTCAGAAGCACCGTCTGTTCCGTAGGGATAATTGCATGGTGATCGGTCACTTTGCTGTCGTCCACAATACGTTTGGTGATATTCAGATTCTTGCGCAGCAAAGGTCGTGCCAGAGAAGCATAAGGTCCAATGGCTACACTATCTAATCGTTCTTTCAACGTTGCTGTCATGTCCGAAGTCAGGTATCGACTGTCTGTACGCGGATACGTCACAAGCTTGTGCTGTTCATACAGACGCTGCAGGACGTTTGATGTTTGCTTTGCAGAGAAACCATATTTCCGGTTGGCATCCCGTTGAAGTTCCGTCAGGTCATATGCCAGTGGATGTGGCTCCACCTTCTCGCTTTTCTTCACTTGGGCAATCATTCCCTTGCGCCCGTCTACCCGTTTCTTCAATTCCTGCGTTTCCTGAGGATCAAAGATTCGTGAATCTCCCCCAGTTGCCCGCCACACAGCCTGAAAACCTCCCAAATCTGCCGTTAACGTCTCATACTCCTGAGAGCGGAATCCGTTAATTTCACTTTCTCTGTCCATAATCATGCCCAAGGTCGGAGTTTGAACCCGTCCAGCTGACAACTGTGCATTGAAACGAACAGTTAGCGCACGGGTCACGTTAAGTCCGATCATCCAGTCAGCTTCAGCCCGGCAACGTGCAGATTCATAGAGAGAGTCGAACTGACTGCCTGGTTTCAGCGATGCAAAACCGTCTTTGATCGCCTTATCTGTCTGGGATGAAATCCACAAACGTTTAAAAGTTTTTTTCCACCCCGCCATCTGCATGATCCAACGGGCCAGCAATTCTCCCTCACGTGCTGCATCCGTCGCAATGACCAACTCGCCCACATCCTGACGCTTCATCAGCTGCTGCACTGCTTTATACTGATGGTTGGTTTCCTTAAGCACCTTCAGCTTCGTACGTTCTGGCAGAATGGGTAGGTCTTCCAGATTCCATGTTGCATACTTCTTGTCGTAATCCTCCGGTTCAGCTAATCCAACCAGATGTCCAAGCGCCCAGGTAACGATATATTTCGGGCCTTCCATATAACTTTTATGTTTATCACGCGCACCCATGACTCTGGCTATTTCGCGTGCTACAGATGGTTTTTCTGCGAGTACCAATGTCTTCACTTCATATCTCTTCCTCTCTGTAATGCCTTATGTCTCTTCTATTCCTATCTTTTCATTATATCATTTCACGGTAAAGGTATGCTCTGTCTTCTCCCTTTCCCAATCTACTTGCATTCTGTAACCTCATGTTTAAACAATATGTCGTGTTCATGTCACTTTTAATTACATTAACTCGTTTGATAGTTTTCCTGAGTACACGGAATCAGAAGCATCAGTAAGTATTAATACTGTAAAGTATTGATGTATACGTTTTTTTGGATAAATATAAACATTGTAAGATTACCTGACATAACTATACAATGTGTCAAAAGAATAGAAACAGAATCGCTACACACATCAATGAGACACAGGAAGGGAGCGTGGATGCATGATTTATCATGGATCTGTATTGAAAAAAAGTGGGGCTTTGTTACTGGCGGGAGCTGTTGTTGCCACAACATGGGGAGGAACGGTGCCTTCGGCATCAGCCGCAACGGCAACGCCTACCAGTAAAACAACAGTAGCAGCTGTATCCAAAGGAAAAGCGCCAGCAACTCCGGCAGCATTTGTTCAGGCTATGGAAGAAGCGGCTACACTTGCAGGTGTCCCTTTTACCATGGACAAGCTCTCCGGCACAACCGTTCAACGTAAAGATGCTGCGGTCGCCTTGCAACAATGGCTCAAGCTGGATTCGACTTCCGAATCATTCAAGGATGTCCCGGATGAAGCCACTTTCGCAGGTGCTGTTGGTGCACTGAACACTGCGGGGTTGATGAAAGGCTATACAGAATCCCTCTTCCTTCCAAACGCTGTACTTACGGAGAATGACCTCTCCATATTGAAAGATCGCATTTATAACTACATAAAACCGTTTGTGCTGGAGGAAGCAACCATCATGGATCTCCAGGCTGCAATGACGCAAGGAAAACTGACATCTAAAGAGCTGGTTCAGAAATATCTGGATCGCATTGAAAAATACGATGATCAAGGTGTAAGCATTAACGCCGTATTAACCCTGAACCCGGATGCACTCCAAATTGCGGAGCAATTGGATGAAGAACGTGTAGCTCAAGGTGCTCGCGGGCCTCTGCATGGCGTTCCGATTCTGGTGAAAGACAATTTTGATACCAATGACATGCCGACAACCGCAGGCTGTATCTGTCTGAAAGATTCCATTCCAGCGCATGATGCTGAACAAGTGAAGAAGCTCAAAGCAGCTGGCGCCATTATTTTGGGCAAAACGAACCTGCATGAATTTGCATTCGGCATCACGACATCCAGCTCATTGGGTGGACAAACACTGAACCCTTACGCCCTGGACCACTATCCAGGTGGCTCAAGCGGTGGAACAGGTGCAGCCATTGCATCTAACTTTGCTGCAGCCGGCATGGGTACAGACACTGGCGGTTCGATCCGTATCCCATCCAGCTTTAACAGCCTTGTGGGTATCCGCCCAACCATCGGACTGTCCAGCCGTGAAGGCATTATCCCATTGGCTTTGACACAGGATGTAGGTGGCCCTATGGCTCGTACGGTTAGTGACGCTGCAATCATGTTGGATGCTACAGCCGGATATGATAAAAAGGATGTCGCTACAGCTTACGCGGTTGGAAAAATTCCTTCCAGCTATACAGACTTCTTGGATGTAAACGGACTGAAAGGTGCACGCATCGGTGTGGCCACAGAACTCATCCCTAGTACCAAAGCTGAAGAAAAAGCCGTTGCTGACGTGATCAACACAGCTGTAGAAGAACTGAAGACACTGGGCGCTACCGCAGTTTCGATTTCCATCCCGAACTTGAGTGAGATCAACAAATACCCAAGTCTCAGCGGATATGAATTCAAGTTCCAACTGAATGACTATCTGGACTCATTGGGTGCAGATGCTCCATATCACAGTCTGTCCGAGATCATCGCTTCCGGAGAGTTCGACAAATCTCAGGAGCAATCCATGAAGACTCGGGATGCACGCCAAACGTTGGAAACTACCGAATACAAGGACATCGTCCTGAAACGTACCCAAGTTACACGTGAGTCCCTGCTGAAAGTTATGGCAGACAATAACCTGGATGCCATCATCTATCCTACATCTACACAGGCCGCTGGCGTGATCGGCGAAGGTCAAACATCTGGTGGTAACAACCGTCTGAGTCCATTCTCCGGCTTCCCGGCGATCACTGTACCTGCCGGTTTCACAACTGATGGATTGCCAGTAGGTATCGAATTCCTGGGTCGTGCCTTTGATGAAGGTACCTTGATCAAGCTGGCTTACAGCTACGAACAAGGAACTCATCACCGCCAAGCTCCTAAGCTTACGCCGTAAAATGTTTATGGGATTAAGCAACTCCTGTTAATACAAAAAAATAGTTGCATTCATATCACTTTTTTTGAAACGAGTTAACCCACTAAAGAGACCACCCTCTTCATGACTGCATGAAGTTTGGGTGGTCTCTTTTATTTTCTCTATTTATCTTTGTGTTGCATACATTCGCATGTTATTTATTACTCAACCCTGTCCGGTACGCCCCATTTAAGCACCAAACCCGCATACGTCAGACCACCGCCAAAGCCAAAGAGAGCTACGCTCTGTCCTTCTTTCAACTTCCCTTCATCCACTGCAATCTGTAGCGCCAGCGGAATGGAAGCGGCAGATGTGTTCCCACGATACTCAACACTGGTTAAAGAACGTTCCAAGGGAACCGGTCCACGTTCGCAAACAGCCTCAATCATTCTCATGTTAGCACTGTGTGGGACAAACCAGTCAATCTGCTCAGGGCTTAATTCAGCTTTTGTTATAAGCTTATCCAATTGCTCTGGAATCGTCCGTACAGCCCACTTATAGATCTCTCGGCCATTCTGAACTAAACAACCTTCGCCCTGTAAAGGCACACCATTCATCTCTGAAGACAAGCCACTCTTATAGAGATGTACACCGCCTTCTCCATGCGTACCTGATATAGCTGCCATAAAGTCACCTTCTGCAGCTGCTGATCTCTCCACTAAGAAGGCCCCAGCTCCATCACCAAACAGTACACAAGTCGTGCGGTCTGTATAATCCGTAATTTTAGATAATGTCTCTGCTCCAATAACCAGCACTTTACGGTACATTCCACTGGTGACTAGACTGTCGGCTAGCTGTAACCCATAGGTAAAACCTGCACATGCAGCATTTAAATCCAGTACGCCGGTGTGTGGGATCTTAAGATTAGCCTGTACCCTGGATGCCGTACTTGGAAAAGCATATTCAGGTGTACTTGTAGCCACAAGGATCATATCTACATCATCTACACTTACTTGGTAACGGTGTATCATATCTTCCACAGCCTTCGTAGCCAGGTCAGATACAAACTGATCTTCAGCTGCAATTCGCCGTTCTCTCATGCCTGTACGCTGTACAATCCACTCGTCACTTGTCTCGACCAACTTCTCCAAATCAGCATTCGTTAATATTCGATCCGGTACATACGTCCCCATTGCCGTGATGGTTGCCTTTGATTGATGATTCATACCGGTAGTCACCTCACTTGTTTTTTACCATTATAGCACTAAGTCTTAGTACTTGGTACTAATTTTATAAAATATTTATGATGATTCTTTCGTTAGTTGTTTATTTAAAGTGATCTCTTCATTCTATTACCCAGAGCAATACAAACGATGGCATGCATTTTTAATGAAAAATCACTAAAGAATAGAGATGATCTATACCCATGAAAAAAGAATTAAATATCCTTGCCATTTCCGGAAGTCTGCGCAATCAGTCCTCCAATACGTTACTAATGCACGCCATGATTAAGCTAGCTCACACTAACCTTAAGTTTGAAGTATATGACGGATTAAATGATCTGCCGCATTTTAACCCTGACCTCGATATCGAGGAGGGCCCTGTATCCGTGCAGAATTGGAGAGAGCGATTGGAGCATTCGGACGGAGTTCTAATCTGCACGCCAGAGTATGGAAATGGAGTTCCTGGAGCCTTAAAAAATGCATTAGATTGGATTGTATCTTCTGGAGATTGGCTCAATAAACCCACCATTGTAATCGTTGCTTCCCCAAGCCCCCTGGGAGGTGACAAAGCTCATGCTCCCCTATTGCTGACACTAAACATGATTAATGCACACGTTCTACAGGAGGGCTGCTTAACCATTCCTCACATTACTTTGAAAATGAACAAACAAGGAGTCATCATTGATTCGGATACCCACCATGCTTTGCAGAACTCCCTTACAATCCTTGGGGAAGCTTGCAACCAAATGCAAGTATAGACAGATGCTGCTTAATTAAATGGCTGATGAAGATTTGAACAATTTAAAGTAATTAACATACTCATAAATATTGAAATAAAAAACGGCCTAGTGAATAACCGGGCTGTTAAGGTTTATATATGCATTTAGGAAAAATAAAAAAAGACACACTCGATATC
>NZ_JAPDOE010000010.1 GCF_026013365.1 Paenibacillus sp. LS1 | reverse complement strand
TTGTTTCATTATTTCTTGTGTTTCCCGTGTCAGCCGTGTGTTTCAGCGGCGACTTAAATAATATATCATACGGCTGAATCTAATGCAACAGTTTTTTTTATTTCTTTTCTTTAGTAGTTTTACATTATCTAAAACCGTCAATTTAAATCCTATCTTGTCCTATTAAAATGGTGCGCATATAGGGTACAAATATTCTAACACACTCATGAAAGGGTTTACAACAAGTTAGCAATAAAATGCTCCGTATCAGGCCCGAATAGCCATATCTCCGTTATGCGTGCGTGAATCAATCTATATTCAAACAAACGATAAGCCAGCTCTCTATTATAGAGCTGGCTTCCCGCTGATATAACAATTCCCCTGCTTCTTCACCAATCGCAATCCTCTACGTTAGTTTTGTATCCACGGATTACGACGCTTTTTATTTGATTTCCGTTGGTTGGAGGTAGTCGCTCCTTCTCTGGATGTTTTCCCAGACACGGTCACCTTGGATTTATTCTTCAGAGGAGCCTTGGTTGTTCTACGTTTCGCAGCTGCCGGCTTATTCCCGGCTTGCTTGGACTTCGCCTCCGAATCCACTCCAATCTCTTCAATCGCTACCTGGCTTAAGTTGGCGTCGTCACGGCCCCCTTTTTTACCACCCTTACCTTGGCCTTGTGAAGGATACAACTCACCAAAAGCACCAAGCGGGGACGGCGGAACCATGTTCTGGGTAGGGTATGGGTTCTGATAAGCATACTCGATAGGCTGGTTTGGCATCGTTGATGTGGACATTTCAGGCGGCATACCGTACGAAGGACCATACATATTCCAAGCCGGATCCTGATAACCATGTGAAGGATAAGTATACTGAGGCACATGTGTATGTGAACCACATCCGCATGGAGGGTAAGGAAGCATCGAATATGGGGATATAAAAGGCGGCTGATGATTCATATGACTAGGTGCGACATACGATGGGAATGGACTATTCACATGGCCAGCTGGCGATATTGGAAATGAGTTGTTTTGCATTTCTGGGGACAAATTTGGCACAACGTTGTTGTGATTATGGCTCTGCTCCGCCCCAGTCCACGGACTGTTTGGGAGATCACTGCCACTATAAGGACTGACTTCCGGAATTCCTGGAAATGGTGCATTGTTGCTCGCTCCTGCCGTGTACATGTCTTGCTGAACACCATACACCTCTTGTACAGGGACAGGGATTTGAACATAAGGGTGCTCCGCTGGCGCATGATGCAACTTATTACCACAACCGCAAGGTTTTTTCGTTGCTGGTGCAACCTCAGCTGGAGACTTTGTATTAGGCATTACAGGCAAAGGCATAATTTCAGGCGAAAGATTGGGCATTGTGTATTTCTTGGATTCTGCTACAGGTTTTACGTTAACTTCAGGTTTAACCTCTTCTTTTTTGTGCGTTTCCTTTTCAGGCTTCACTTCAGGAAGCTCAGGCAACTGCGGCAGTGCCTCCAGTTCAGGCTTCACATTCGGCTTTACTGGATTGGCTGGTGGTGGAGCAGGCACTGGGACGGGAACTGGAACCTCTGCTACCGGAGCAGGAGGAGTTGGTACAACTTGCGCCGGTGGTTCCGGTTCTTTGACTCCTGTGTATTCCTTACCTTCAGGCGACAATTTTTCATGCGCAGCAATGTTGCTGGCACCCGAATTAGATGTGCTATTTCCTTGTGCGTGCATGGATGGAATATAAACAGTCTCCCCCACCAGCAGAGCGTTCGGATTTTTCAACTGTGGATTGGCATTGATCATATCTTTTAAAGGAACTCCCCAGGCTTGTGACAACTTCCATAACGAATCTCCTTGCTGAACCTTGTGACTGTGCAGCACGCCTTCCGGTTTCGGTGTTACTGGCTCTGCAGGGATTTTGACCTTCATGCCAATATCCAACTTGTCGGGATTTGTGATTTGCGGATTAGCCGCGATCAATTTGTCCAGCGCTACATTGTATTTTTGGGACAGCAGATATAATGTGTCGCCTTTTTTCACCATGTGTATTTTCACAGGGAACTAACCTCCTAGACGTCATACTTGGGCAGTACATTCGCCCATACCGTTACTACATCCTATGCAGAAACCGGGCTAATGACATCAACTAAACAAAAAAAATCCTCCTGTCTCTAAAATCCTCATACGCCAGGTATGCTGAATTTTATCGGACAAGGAGAATTCCTGTTCCCTATGCTAATTGCTCAAACTTAAGATTCCCACACTTTGTAGCCATCTTTGTCAACAATCTGACGGAATGCTTCCAGCAGTCTGAGCGTTACCGGACCTGCTACACCCGTACCAATTGTTCTTCCATCGACTTCATATGCAGCGATAACTTCTGCAGCTGTCCCGGTGAAAAAGACTTCGTCTGCGATATACACATCATGCAGGGTGAATGGCACTTCTTTTAATTCAAGCTCCAGTTCGCCACATAGATCGATAATCGCTTGACGTGTAATCCCTTCAAGTGCTCCGAGATAACAAGGCGGCGTGTACACTACTCCATTTTTGATAATGAAGATGTTATCACTTGAACCCTCAGTAACGTAACCTTGGGAGTTCAGCATAATCGCTTCACCAGCGCCTGAATAATTAGACTGGATTTTAACCAGGATGTTATTCAGATAGTTCAACGATTTAATTTTCGGATTCAATGCGTCCGGAATGTTCCGGCGTTGGGATACAGACACTGCTTTCAATCCAGTAAGATAAGCTTCCTCCGGATAGATCGCCAATTGTTCCACGATGATGATGACAGATGCCTTAGGGCAACGTAACGGGTCCAACCCCAGATTACCAGGGCCACGCGATACAATAAGACGAATATAACCATTACGCATATCATTGCGGCGTACCGTTTCAGCCATGACTTCCAACATCTCATCAATGGACAGCGGGATGTTCAAACTGATGGATTTCGCTGAATCATACAAACGATCCAAGTGGGCCTTACATCTGAAAATGTTTCCGTTATAGATCCGAATACCTTCGAAAATCCCGTCTCCATACAAAAATCCATGATCATATACCGAAACGGTTGCGTTCTCCTTGGTCACATACTGACCATCCAAATAAATCCATTGTTCTGCCACCGATGACTGCACCTCCATAAAATATCCATTCCCTAAACTCCGAAACGTTATTAACCCGTCCATTGTACAACAAAAGACAAGCGATTACTCGCTCATTCTACCCCCACTTATGACAACCTTCTAACATTCACAACCACCATCAGGTCGATTACCTCAAAGGATATGTATAACAAGGATAGCTACCCAGAACGCGCACCTGACAATTCAATGCCTCAATCTCGGCCATGGCTGCAGTCAGTAAAACCGAATCGACCGTTTCCACAACATCAATGTAAAAATAGTAACTGCCCAATCGTTTCTTCGTTGGACGAGATTCGAGACGGGTCAGGTTCAACTTCCGCCAGGCAAAGGCCGACAACACCTGATGCAACGCACCCGGTGCATCTTCTGGCAACGTCACCAGCAAGCTGGTTTTTACATGATCCGGTTCACGTGGAATTTTTACAGGTTCATGGCCAATGAGCACAAAACGGGTGTAGTTATTGTCATGATCTGTAACCCGTTCAGCCATAATGTCCAGGCCATGCTTCTGAGCAGCCAGCTTTGTACCGATCGCCACCCAGCCCTTGCCCGGATTTTTTTTCACAATTTCTACAGCTTCAGCCGTACTATTCACACCTTCAAGTTCCGCCCCAGGCGAATGCAGCCGAATAAAATTCTGACATTGCGGAATAGCCACAGGGTGAGACATAATCTTGGTAATTCTACCGAAATCATACTCGCCGCTCTCCGTCATAAATTCCGAGCCATGTCCAATCACATTCTGGATGGATGGATATACCCACTCCGCTTGCATCGGAATGTCCACTTCGTTCACAAGCCAGTCCATATGAAGACTAACGGAGCCTTCAATGGTATTCTCAATTGGAATAACACTATATTGTGCATTCCCACTATCCGTTGCTCTAAACACATCCGAAATCAGCTTGAAGTGAAGCACATCTAACGGTTCACCGTCAAACAAGAAATCAATCGCTTCATGGGAAACGGAGCCTTCAGGTAATACTGCAATTCGTTTCATGCATTAACTTCCCCTTTGATTCTGTCCAAAAAAGGACGTTCGTCTTGATCAGGCAGCACGGTTACACCGTCCAGATCCGGATCGAGCCACAGTGCCGAAGCAGATATGCCCTCCCGCTCCATGGTGTTCAGCAAATATTGTTCCAATTCCGCTCTGCGGGTGTCATGACGATCTACCAAAGTCAACACGGTTGGCCCAGCTCCGCTCAGGGCAGCTCCCAAAGCTCCATGATCGACAGCGTGTTCCAATATTTCAGCCATGCCTGGTACCAAGGATGCCCGGTATGGCTGGTGAATTCGATCTGACATCGCCTTCTGAATCATATCCAGTCGTCCACTTGCCAAAGCTGCAACGAGCAGTGAGGATCTGCTAATGTTATGCACGACATCAGACATGCCAAATTGCTCTGGAATCACATTCCTTGCTTTTGAAGTAGATAGCTGGAATTCAGGTACAATAACCAAAGCTTGCAGATCTTGATGTGGCTCAATGCGTATATGATCTACCCGCTCACCATCCCATGCAGCTGTAATAATACCGCCATATAGAGATGCACCTACATTATCCGGATGCTTCTCGAGGGATGTGGCCATATCCAGGAGCTTGGCATCCGATAATGGAGCGCCAATTAATGCATTCGCTGCCGCCAGTGCACCAACGATGGCCGATGCACTGCTCCCGAGTCCACGCGTAAGCGGAATATCGGAATACATGGAAATCTCCAATTCAGGTACAGATACCCCAGCTTCATTGAATACCATCTGTGCAACTTCGTAAATCAAATTCGATTTATCTGTTGGCAGGCCTGTCAAATGATTGCCATGAAGATGAAATGTCGTCTGCTCGGCAGGTTTCATTTCCAACCAGGCATACAAAGACAATGCCATGCCCAGGGTATCAAACCCCGGACCGAGATTGGCTGTACTTGCAGGTATTTTTACGGTTACCTTTTCACGCAAACTCATACAGATTGCTGCTCCAGTTGTGCAATGGCCGCCATTACTGCTTCTTCCGTATCTTCAACAACAAGTGGCTCAGTCGCTACCGTTTTGATCGCAATATTAGGATCTTTCAGGCCATTACCTGTCAGCACACAAACGACAGTCTCTCCGCCTTTAAAGTACCCTTCACTCTTCAGTTTGTATACACCGGCAAGGGAAGCGGCAGAAGCAGGTTCTGCAAAAATCCCTTCACGAGAAGCAAGTGTACGATACGCTGTCAGGATTTGTTCATCTGTTACATAGTTAATCTGTCCGCCAGATTCCTCAGCTGCAGCTACTGCTGTTTTCCAGCTTGCGGGATTACCAATTCGAATCGCTGTTGCTACCGTTTCAGGTTCAAGGATCGGCTCACCTTTGACAATAGCCATCGCACCTTCAGCTTCGAAACCAACCATGCGTGGCAACGTATTGGATTTACCTGCCTCTTTATATTCTTTGAAACCTTTCCAATATGCAGAGATATTCCCCGCATTACCGACTGGAATAGCCAGAACATCCGGCGCTTCGCCAAGTTGTTCAATTACTTCAAACGCTGCTGTCTTCTGTCCTTCAATCCGGAACGGATTCACAGAGTTTACAAGCGTGATCGGATGTTTGGCTGTGATCTCACGCACAATCTCCAGTGCACGGTCAAAGTTACCATTAATCGCGATCACCTTAGCTCCATAGATCATGGCTTGGGCTAGTTTACCCAGTGCAATGTTGTTATTCGGGATCAGCACGATACAGTTGAGACCACCACGTGCGGCATAGGCCGCTGCAGCAGCTGACGTATTACCTGTGGATGCACACATGATTGTACGGCTGCCCTCTTCAAGTGCTTTGGCAACAGCCATGACCATTCCGCGGTCTTTGAAAGAACCCGTAGGGTTCAAGCCTTCGTATTTGAAATAGAGGTTCAAACCGAGTTCCTCAGACAGATTCTCTGCATGAATCAAAGGTGTGTTTCCTTCCTGAAGCGTAAGCAGGGGTGTATTTTCGTTAACTGGAAGGTGCTCTCTGTACGTTTGCAAAAGTCCTTGATATCTCATTGTGGGTAAACTCCTTTATGTTTTAATAATCTGAAATGATGACCTTTTGTTACGCATATGATTAACTTGTGCGTTATAACTGAAATAATTGAGATGCCGTATGGAATACGGAAGATTATCCTTCGACTCGATAGACACTCTTAATGCGGCGAATGACGCTGAGTGATTCAAAATGTTTTAACACTTTATCCATTCTTGCCTTACTTGCATTATGTGTAACGATAATAATCTCGGCATCCGGGTTGTGCTCATTCGGCTGTTGAACAACCGAGGCCAGACTGACATCATATTCTGCGAAGATTTGTGTGATTTGTGCCAATACACCGGCTTTGTCATCAACGTGTAGTAAAATAAAGTTTTTCGATACGATCTGCTCGTCGCTTTGCAGTCGCTTCGTCTTATAAGGCACAATCGCTTTTAGACCATTTACGCCAAGTTTAAGGTTTTTGGTGACCGCCACAATGTCAGCTACAACAGAAGTTGCCGTTGGAAGTTCTCCCGCACCTGCACCGTAGAACATCGTCTCCCCTACAGCTTCGCCGTGTACATATACTGCGTTGAATACACCGTTGACTGAAGCAATCGGGTGATTCTGTCTAACCATAGTTGGCTGTACGCTAATCGTGATCTCATCGTCAATACGGTCCGCAATACCAAGTAATTTCATCTCATACCCAAGTCTTCTAGCATACGTAATGTCTTCACGGGTTACGGAGGATATGCCTCTAACGGTTACATCCTTCAACTCCACATTGGTGCGGAAACCGAGTGTACTCAAGATCGCCATTTTACGAGCTGCGTCAAGTCCTTCTACATCGGAGGTTGGATCCGATTCAGCGTATCCCAGAGCCTGTGCCTCGGCCAGCACTTCTTCATAGGATGCACCTTCCTGACTCATTTTGGTCAAAATAAAGTTCGTTGTTCCGTTCACAATCCCCATAATGCGGGTGATCCGGTCGGAAGAGAAACCTTCAATCAATGTACGAATGATCGGAATACCTCCCGCAACACTCGCCTCATAGAACACGTCACATTGTTTTTCCTGCGCCTTCGCCAAAATCTCCGAACCATGCAGGGCCATGAGATCCTTGTTCGCTGTTACGATATGTTTCCCCCGTTCCAACGCTTCAAGAATATACTCCTTCGTCTGATCAATGCCGCCCATGACTTCAACGATGACATCAATATCCGGATGACGAATGACTTCCCAAGGATCTTCCGTAAGCTTGGCACGGTCTACAGCAATAACACGTTCTTTCTCTGTATTTTTCACTGCGATCTTCTCGATGACAATCGGCGATCCAACCTGACTGCTCAGATCTTCCTGATTCCCTTCCACAATGCGAACGACTCCCGTTCCGACAGTTCCCAGACCCAACAATCCGACTTTTACCGGTTTCACTAACGATCTACCCCCTAATGTCTATTCTTGTCCGTCAGTCTTGTATGATAAAGCCTAATTAACCTTGGCCTACAATACGTGTGCGTCTCACTCCAGGCATATCTTGCATCCGATCCAGCATTTCTCCAATTTCTCCGTGAAGATGTGTCGTCTCCACTGAAATGACGACATTGGCTCTTCCCTGAAGCGGGATACTCTGATTAATTGTAAGTACATTGGCCCCATAACCAGCTACATGTCCAAGCACACGAGACAAGATACCCGACTGATGCTCCAGATCAATGGAGATGGTTACAATTCTCTCGCGTTCAAGCTGGTTTATCAGATGAATTCCATCCTTGTACTTGTAAAAAGCACTCCGGCTTAATCCGACCTGCTCAACTGCCTCATGCACTGTTTTAACATCACCGGAAGCCAGTAACTCTTTTACCTGCATGGTCTTCACCACAGCCTCTGGTAAAATATCTTCCCGTACTAAGTAATAGCGTTCGTTCACAGAACGTCCTCTCCTCAAAGACTCATGTATTCATATAGTGGACATTATATAGGATCTACGCCAAAAGGGCAATACATGACACGCCTATTTTTTGAAATACGTTCCTCACAGTATACAAGTTTATCCCTCTCCCATGTCAGGAAAAACAAAAAAACGCAGAGTTGTGGGTCTACTTTCCCACTTCTCTGCGTTCATATATCTATTGGTCTCTCCACGGAAGACGGCTACTTAGTAGTAACTGCTACCTTCCACGAATTCGAATTCAAAGTCTCCGATGCGCACGATGGTGCCTTCTACAGCTCCGCGCTTACGCAACTCAGCATCTACACCCATATAACGCAGTGTACGTGCGAGTTTCAGTATAGCCTCGTGCGAGTTCAGTTGCATCCGTTTCATCATGCGGTCAATCTTGGCACTTTCGACAACGAACATTTCATTCTCACGCACAATTTTGAAACCATCGTCTTCTTTTTTGTCCAGACTATATACTTTACGTTCAGATACATCTGCTACCTCTTCAACCACTCGCTCGTCTGGAGCCTGATCCAGCAGATCAGCTGCACGATACAAGAGCTCTTGAATCCCTTTACGAGTCAAGGATGAAATTGGCATCACTTCAATATCAGGTTGAACTTCACGAACTTGCTGTAAGAATTGCTCTAGGTTCGCTTCAGAGTCTGGCATATCCATTTTGTTAGCTGCGACAACTTGCGTTCTCTCGGCGAGAAGCGGATTGTACAACTTCAATTCGTCATTGATTTTCTGCCAGTCTTCAAAAGGATCGCGTCCTTCCGAACCCGACATATCTACGACATGAACAATAATACGAGTACGCTCGACATGACGCAAGAACTCATGTCCAAGTCCGATCCCTTCATGCGCACCTTCAATCAGTCCAGGCAAATCGGCCATAACGAAGCTTCGGCCTTCTCCTACACCGACTACACCCAGATTCGGTGTAATGGTTGTGAAATGGTATGCACCGATCTTTGGCTTAGCTGACGAAACGACAGAAAGCAATGTGGATTTCCCGACACTCGGGAAACCAACCAGACCAACATCCGCCATAACTTTTAGCTCTAATACGATGTAACGCTCCTGGCCTTCTTCACCATTCTCGGCAAGTTCAGGTGCAGGATTATTCGGTGTGGCAAATCGGATGTTACCCCGTCCGCCCCGACCACCACGAGCAATAACAACCTGTTGTCCGTGACGTGTCATATCCGCCAGTACTTCTCCACTGTCTTCATCCAAAATGATAGTTCCTGGTGGAATGCGCACAATCATGTTCTCAGCGTTTGCACCATGCTGACTTTTATTACGTCCCTTCTCACCACGTGGGGCCTTGAAGTGACGCTGGTAACGGAAATCCATCAACGTCCGCAGACCTTCATCCACGCGGAAGATGATGTCAGCTCCTCTGCCTCCATCGCCCCCGGCAGGTCCGCCGTTTGGTACATACTTCTCACGACGGAACGAAATAATTCCGTCCCCTCCGTCTCCGGCTTTCACATAAATCTTCGCTTTATCTACAAACATTGGTTAACCCCTTCTTCCTATATTCCACACGGCATTCTGAATTGTATAAACGTATCCTCAGACGGAAGCTGCTCCGTTCTGACTTTTTTTCCTTTGAGTACGGCAGTAAGCTGCCGCAGTGTTTCCGGATCGGGTGTTTGATCCCCATCCAGTCGGACAACTACATCTCCATGATCCTGTCCGAAGTTCAAGGTCAGTTTGCGAACCTCTCCCCAAGAAGACCGGCCGCCGCCATATTGATAGGCCCTGATTGCATCCGCAATCGCCCCGGTAAGTGACTCGCCATCCTCGGGAGAGACCAGAGCACTAAGCTGCAACTCATCTTCTATTTCCACATGCAATTCCAGCGCGATTCCACTGGCGCGAAAAGACTGAAGATAAAATACGAGGGAAGGAATACCCAATCTGGAGATTCGGCTTTCTTCTGTAACCCGCTCTTTTATTCTTTCCACACATTGCAAGGATTTATCAAGTTTGCCCAGCCGAAGATATCCATATAACACCTGAAGGTCGTTCATCCAGTCGTGTCGATGATGATTTAATGAAGCAATTGCTGTCTTTTCCATGGATTGTATGATGGCTCTGCGTTCCGCCTCCGCCTGTTTCTTCATCGCATTCACAGAAATGAGCAATACTGCGACGGACCACAATGCGCATACGACGCTTGAAATCATCGCCGGATACAGCATAACGAAAACCAAAGGAATCAGAAGTGAACATGCCGCAATCCACGGCACTCTTTTCCAAGATTTCATGGCTTCTCCCCGTTCTACAAAACTCGGTTGGTTTACACCCACCGTAACCAAGTATAACATGTCTTTTCTGCCAGTTCATTATCGAATAACCGTTGAATACAAAAAACCTCCGGCAAAAATGCCGAAGGCTCCTTAGGCGGAATGCCGATATTACGCTTCTACTGCAGCTGCTACAGGAGCAACGTTAACAGGATAGATGCTTACTTTTTTGCGATCGCGACCCCAACGTTCGAATTTTACAACGCCGTCGATTTTCGCGAACAAAGTGTCATCTTTACCGATACCAACGTTAGTTCCTGGGTGAATTTTCGTTCCGCGTTGGCGAACGAGAATGCTACCACCAGTTACAGTTTGACCATCAGCACGTTTAACACCCAGACGTTGAGCATTACTGTCACGTCCGTTCTTCGTGGAACCTACACCTTTTTTCGATGCGAATAACTGAAGATTTAATTTCAACATGATTGGTTGTCCTCCTTCTTTGCTTATTTGAATTGCTGTATTTTAATATACTTCCCGTATGACTCTGCAATATTAGAGAGCATAACCACCATGGATTCGAGTAACAATTGTACCTGGGACCAGGTTTCCCCTCTCTCTAACAAAGGTAAAGAACCGCTTAAAAAGCCATTCTTCATCTTGGCATCCATTTCGACACCGGTCAATGTTTCAATCGAGTTCACCGTACCCACTGTAACAGCAGATACCCCGGCACATACGATGTCTTCTCCGCGCTTGGCAAAATTAGCATGCCCTTCGATGGAAAAGCGTTCGATGTTCCCGTCCTCATCACGAAAGATTTGAACGATAATCACTTATCGCACCTTCTTTACGCTTTGATTGTTTCGATAGTTACTTTAGTGTACGGTTGACGGTGACCTTGCTTCACATGGTAGTTCTTTTTAGGTTTGTATTTGTATACGATAACCTTTTGTCCTTTGCCATGTTTCTCCACTTTAGCCGTTACAGTAGCTCCGGAAATCAATGGTGTACCTGCTGTCAAACCTTGATCGTTAGATACAGCCAGGACACGGTCGAACGTTACGCTTTCGCCATCGTTCGCAGTCAATTTCTCGATGAACAGAACATCGCCCTCTTGGACTTTGTACTGTTTGCCGCCTGTTTCAATAATTGCGTACATTTGCCTTGCACCTCCTCATGTCTCAGACTCGCCCGTTCTCAGGTGACAGTGTCCTTACGGAACTGTTCTTATACCCGGCCAGTGCGGTTACAGCATGTGCAAGACCATTAGGCTAAACACATACTTGAAGATTATATCACGCAATATTTCAAAAATCAATGTAAAGGTGAAATATATCTTTTTCCCGTACCATGACAGGAAGAACACGGCTCCACATAGGGCAACGTACTCTCTTCCCGCACTTTTTTGCGTGTCAGTTCAAGCAAGCCCAGCTTGGTCCAGCCCATTACGAACGCTTTGGTCCGATCCTTCTTGAGCTCGCCCTCCAAGGTCGCAGCCACTTCATGCCGATTCGAAGCCTCCTCCATATCAATGAAGTCGACAATAATCATGCCACCGATATCCCGCAAGCGCATCAGACGGGCAATCTCTACTGCTGCCTGCATGTTGGTCTCCGTCACGGTCTCTTCCAGACTGTCACCGCCAGCTCCCGTATATTTACCTGTGTTCACATCCACTACAGTTAGAGCTTCAGTATGGTCAATGACGATATAACCGCCTCCAGGCAGCCACACTTTCCGGGCAAAATCCTTGTTCAATTGCTCCTGCACACCATAAGCAGCAAAGATGGACTCTGTTCCCCGATACACCTGTACTTTGGGTTGATGACCGGGACTAATCTCTTCCAACAATGCTTTTACCTCACGGGCTTGTCCTTCATTATCGGTGATGACCTCATCACTGCCTGGCGTGTAGACATCTCTGATGATTCGCTGTACCATGCTATGATCCCGATGCAATAGGCTCGGGGAAGGCAAACTGTCCGCTTTTTCACGAATGAGGTACCACTGCGCACGTAATGTTTCCAAGTCTGCCTGAATGGCTTCATGCTGTTCTTCTGAAGATACGGTTCGGATAATAAGCCCCTCTTCATCCCGTCTCAGTTGCTCTCCAAGTGCCTTAAGGCGGGAACGATCCCCCTCACGGGCAATTTTCTTGGATACCGCCACATAGTCGGCAATAGGCATGTAGACAAGCCAGCGGCCCGGGAGTGAATAATGAGTCGTCACCCGGGCTCCCTTGCCTCCTACCGGTTCCTTCAGAACCTGAACAATGACTTCCTGACCCGGACGAAGCAACTCCGAGATGGAAGGCTTCACCTGAGGCTGCTTCTCCAGATGGGGATGCAACACATCGTCCACATACAGAAACGCATTCTTTTTCTGACCGATATCCACAAAAGCAGCCTGCATACCTGGTAACACATTCACTACCCGTCCCTTGAAAAAGGAACCCAGCAGTCCACGCTCGCGTGTACGTTCTGCCGTGAATTCCACAGCTTTGCCTTCTTCCAGAAGCGCCATTTGCATGAGGTTATGTTCATTATGTACAATCATTTGTTTCATGGCTTCACCTCTAGAAGACAATTCAATTCATCCACATCCATTTCAGTATCTTTACATTTCTCATCGTACATATCTTACATGTATTAACCCATTTCAGAACAGGTCCACCAGAACACTACAATTTATCGCCATTTTGTTGAAAATAGGAACCGATAATGCGTTGTTCAGGCAATACTGCCATAATTCGTCCCTGTCTGTTCATCACGTATACCATATGGTATCTTTCTCTCTTTAATAGACGCAAAATAGTGTCCAAAGGTTTCGCTGGAAATGAGATTATTGGCTGCGCCAAACTGCCAGTAGCCGCATGTCGAGCGAAAGCACCCTCCCGATTCATGAGAAAACGGATAAAGCGATAGGGCACATTTCGGTAATCCGTCAGGTTGGAATAGAACAAAAAAAGACCGATTAACAAAATGTTGAGCGGTAGGCCGTAGTCTCCGGTAAGCCAGCGGCTGATGGCAACCAAAATAACCCCTATGCTACACAGGATGCTTATTCTGTAAGTCCACATTAATGTTGTATAGTAGGGTGCCCACAGGCTGACAAGCGCCTGAACAATTTTACCTCCGTCCAGGGGCAGTACGGGTAGCAGATTAAAGAGCGCAATAAGCAAATTCCCCTGAATGATGTAGTTCAGAAAAACCGGATCGCCCAGATTGCCATACTGCAGCAGCCAAACCATTCCAACCATCAGCATGTTTTGCAATGGACCTGCCAGAGCGATCATGATTTCCCGGAAGGCCGTGATGTTGCCCCCATCTTCAATAACCGCCACCCCTCCAAAAGGGAGCATCTGAATGGACACGACACGACAGCCCAGAAGGGCCGCAGCAGCAGCATGTCCACATTCATGAATGAATACGATGGCAAATAACGTGATGAGTTCAATAAAATGTCCCGTCAGAAGAGACGCCAGCATGATAATCACAAAAAACGGATGAAACGTAATACGTACTCCCCATACCCTAATCAAGGGCAACGACTTCCGCTGGGTCTACGTACTCCTCACCCTCTTTGACCGCAAAGTAGAGCGTGGCCGGTTGTTCACCACCGGTAGTCTTGAGACTCCCCACCGCATTCCCCGCTTCAACCCAATCGTTCACGTTCACTTCACTCTCGTTCAACCGACCGTATATTGCCGTGACATTGCCTGTATGCTGGATGACAACCGTGAATCCACTTGTTGCATCTCCGATAACCTCCATGACACGCCCTGCATCCGAGCTGGCGACCTGTATAAGTTCTGCACCTGCGGCATCCGGAACGATCTCAATTCCCTTCATGCTCAGCGCGAATGGCTGAACCACTGTGCCCGAGATCGGTTTGCTCAGTAACTGCCGTATGCCGGAACCGTTGACAGCATCCGTCGTATGTCCGAGAACCGGAAGAAACGAAGGGGTTCCTCCAAAATGCCGTTCATACCAGGCTGCAGCAGAGGCAAAATTCATATCTCGATGAAGTGCATCAGCAATCACTGTTTTGGAGGATGTCGTCCACGATGTATCCAATTGAAACAGCCCCCATACTCCGCCAAATATCAAAGCGCTAATGACTGTCCGCCTTAGAAGGGACTTGAACAGGTTGAATCTCGTATGCCCGCCTGGAACGAAATGACCATTCTCTTTTTTCCACAACCATTCCGGATCTCTTTCCTGTATCCCCTCACTAGACGTAAACGGCTTACGGTGTATGATCTCATTCTTGTCCAACAATGAACCTAATTTTTGCTCCTGTAGGACTTCAACAGTCGCACCGTCCATCAGTCGCCGAATGCGTTCTTCTCGTCTCTGCTTGATTCTGAGTTTCGTATTCATGGAATGTCCTCCCGCCGAGGCTTGTTTACTACATCCTATGAAGAGGTGGTTGATAATATGAACAAGCCTGACGGCAGGCAACAAAAAAAGCCGGGCTATAA
This sequence comes from Paenibacillus sp. LS1, assembly GCF_026013365.1. Taxonomy (GTDB): domain Bacteria; phylum Bacillota; class Bacilli; order Paenibacillales; family Paenibacillaceae; genus Paenibacillus. The sequence goes on along the minus strand of NZ_JAPDOE010000010.1, from coordinate 212,550 downwards.
GCCACGGCTGTCATGTAATCAGTTAATGAATAAGTTCATTTAACGAGTTAACCCATTCCGAAGAACTTTTTAAAACGGGTAAAAGCACCCTTTTTCTGCTCCAGTTGCATCAATGGGACCGTATCTCCCAAAATGCGTCGTGCAATGTTGCGATACGCAATCGCCGCAAGTGAATCCGGATTCATGACCGTAGGTTCTCCTGAATTAGCCGCTTTGATGACCAGCTCATCATCAGGTACGATACCAATCAGGTCAATATTAAGTACTTGTAAGATACCATCGATATCCAGCATGTCACCCGATTTAACCATATTATTGCGAATTCGATTCACCACCAGCTTCGGTGATTGAATGTGTGAACTCTCCAGCAGGCCGATGACACGATCCGCATCACGTACTGCAGCATTTTCCGGTGTAGTGACCACGATGGCCTGATCTGCTCCTGCTACCGCATTTTTGAAACCCTGCTCTATACCGGCTGGGCAATCAATAATGACGTATTCAAAATCTTTTTTTAGTTCAAGGATAATATCCTTCACCTGTTCTGGCGACACCGAGTTTTTGTCTCTCGTCTGCGCCGCAGGCAACATATATAATTCTTCGAAACGCTTGTCTTTGACCAAAGCCTGATTCAAACGGCAGCGGCCGTCCGCAACGTCGCACAGATCGTAAATAATACGGTTTTCGAGTCCCATCACGACATCCAAATTACGAAGGCCGATATCGGTATCTACCAGACAAACCTTTTTGCCGAGCAGCGCCAGCGCTGTCCCGATGTTTGCCGAGGTGGTTGTTTTACCCACGCCGCCTTTACCCGAAGTGATCACGATCGCCTCTCCCATGAGCTACACTCCTTTAAACACATTAAAATCTCGGCGCAACCGAACGATATTGCTCATCTTGTCTATCTGCATCTGATTGTCCTGTAAGTAAGCAAATTCCATTCCGGTCTCTCGGCTCTCCCATTCATCGGGAGGACGACTGATGATATCCGCAATCCGCAGCTGCGTCGGTGCAAACACCGAAGCGGCAATGATGGCTTCTTCGTCCCCGCCAATTCCGGCATGAGCCATACCTCTGAGTGAACCCAACACATATATATCTCCGGTACACGTCACCGTGCCCCCCGGATTGATATCCCCAAGAAACAGGAGATTTCCTTCATGATGAAGCACCTGACCTGAACGCACCATACCACACATGGTAACAATCGGCGGCGGTCCTTTAACCTCCGGTTGGAGTGCAGGTGAGTCGATGGATCGAATAAGCAGATTCCCTTTTTGCTTCAATATATCGAGGATTGCTTCTTTCTGGTCCTCTGTCACTTCGCGGGCACCCAACTTGATATCCACATGAACAATCGGTCCGGTCAAAATATTTTGATGGCTGTGTTCCAGCTTATAGCGGAGCTCATAGAGCAATTCCTCGAATTCACATTGATCGTCCAACAGGAAAACCAGGCCGTCTCGGATGCCTTTAATCGTTACGTGATTCGATTTTACCGTCATAAGCCTGTCCCTCCCATCTCATTACATTTCGTGCCCGGGGCCCCAAGTTCCTGCTTTGCGCTCCATAAATGTATTTAAGAAGCTTCTTCTGTCTTGCTCCGTCTCTTGCCAATCCGCTCCAGTTGTTTCCGAAGCGGGACATAAATGATCAAGGCAAATACAAAATGAACGAACAAATTAGGAATCATGTATTCAAGCAACGCCCAGTCAAAGGTCACGTGGTTAAGTTGGAAGAGCTTGTACAGGAAGAACAGCATGGTGTCATTAAGCAAGCTTCCCAAAATGACAACCGATACCATAACCGGCAGTGGTGCACGCGGTGCTTGAAAAATGAGTCCCATCATGTATGCCGATAATCCCATCGAGAATCCGTACGGTCCAATCATCTCGCCGTAGAATACGACGTCATGCAGTAGTCCAAAAAATATACCGAGCACTAGTGCTGTGTGCCGATGATGATATACAGCGATAAACAAAATTACGATATACACCAGATTGGCAGAAATACGCATCTGCCAGCCAGAAGGAATGAGCAGCGGCAAAATCGTGCCTTCCGCAATGAACAAAATGAATAACAACAGGAACAAGACTTGCTTGCGCGTCACCATTATTCTTTTACCTCAGGCGGGATAATGACAATCAGCTCTTTCCAATCAAGGAAGCTTGCATACGGGTCAATTGTAGCTGTTTGCGTTAAACCATATTCACTCTTCTCGACACTCTTCACTTCACCAATCCGCATGTATTTCGGAAAGTTATTGATGATCCCTGAAGAGATGATCTCATCACCCTTTTGGATATCAGAATCCTCTGAGATCTTGGTCATCTTGAGCATACCCGTCTTCGGATCATAACTCTCAATCATACCAAATACTTTCTCCTTACCTACTGCTGTTGCTGCAATGGCATTGGATGTTGGATCATTGGCGTCCATGGACGTTAACAGATTAACCGTTGATGTATATGAGCTGACATGACTGATCACGCCGACCAGCCCTTCCTGCGAGGTAACGGCCATCCCCGGCTTAATTCCCGCATTCTCACCGATATCAATGTTAATGGTTCTACTGTTTGGATCCGAATTGGCACTGATAACCTGAGCAATTCGTGAACCGTAATTATACCGATTCTTCTGTTCTTCGGTGAAATTGAGCGCTTTCTGAAGCTGCTCATTCACTTGCTCCATATCATTGTACTTCAGCCGATCTCGGGTATAGTGCCCCATGGCAATGCGAAGCTCTTCATTCTCATCATATACCGTACGCATGTTCGCTACATCTTTGAAAAAGCCCGCTACATAGGAAGCGGGCTTGTAAAATACGTATTGTACAAATCCAACTGAATCCTTCAGGAATTTCTCCGGCCAGGATAGAGTGGTTCGCGGACTGAGCGTAAAGCCCATTAACGCGATAAATGTAACAAGGCCCACCAGCAAAACAAAAAGTCTTTTGTTGCCTAGCAGTTTAAACAGTTCGAACACCCTCTAACATCCATTATTCTCTTCCGAGCCATGCCCGGCGGGGAGACTGTCAGACTTGTAGTCCCTGCGAGAATATCAGCTGATCCTCCCCTGTTAAGCGGGTAATAGCTCATCCCCGGGGTTAACCGGGTACTCTATAACTTGGCATTGCCACTTAGTCGCAATGCCAAGTTAGGCAAATACCAATTAACGTTTGGAACGAACTGCCGAACTGCTTCTGCTTTTGAACAAATGAATATTCTCTAGCGCTTTACCTGTTCCGATCGCTACACAATCCAGCGGGTTCTCAGCCACAATGACAGGCATTCCTGTCTCACCAGCAAGAAGCTTGTCCAGATTGCGGAGCAGTGCTCCACCACCTGTAAGAACGATACCGCGGTCCATGATATCGGCTGCAAGTTCAGGCGGGCATTTTTCCAGTGTTACTTTTACCGCTTCAACAATCGCATTCACTGTATCAGCCAGCGCTTCGCTGATCTCGTCCGAAGTAATCGTGATTGTCTTCGGCAGACCTGTAACGAGGTCACGTCCACGAATTTCCATCGTTTCCACTTGCTCCAGTGGCATTGCTGATCCGATGTCCATCTTCAATTGCTCTGATGTACGCTCACCGATCATCAGATTGTATTGGCGTTTGATGTACTGGATAACGGATTCATCCATCTCGTCACCCGCTACACGAACCGAACGGCTCGTAACAATACCGCCAAGTGAGATGACAGCCACTTCCGTTGTACCGCCACCAATATCGACAACCATACTACCTGTTGGTTCCCATACAGGCAGATCTGCACCAATTGCAGCTGCAAAAGGCTCTTCAATCGTATAGGCTTCACGTGCTCCAGCCTGTTTGGTTGCATCTTCAACCGCACGTTGTTCTACTGCAGTAATCCCGGATGGTACACATACCATCACGTTCGGATGACGTTGGAACATGGAGCGTTGTTTTTGCGCCTCACGGATGAAATATTTGATCATCGTTGCCGTTGTATCAAAATCGGCAATGACGCCATCTTTCATTGGACGAATAGCACGAATGTTACCCGGTGTACGACCAATCATTTTTTTTGCGGCTTCACCTACTGCCTCGATGCTTTTTGTATCTGTCCGAATAGCGACAACCGAAGGCTCGCGCACCACAATTCCTTTTCCTCGTACATAAACCAGCGTATTTGCTGTCCCCAAGTCAATACCCAAATCTTTCGTAAAACCACCAAACATAACATAATCTCCTTTTCTGCCTCATATAGCCGCTCTATTCTGATTCAGAGCGTAACAATTTCATTCCCACGCAACACGTGGAGCTAATATTCGCATTTGTTTTTTTGCATTTGTAAAGTGAACCTATCTTTTACGGACAACGCCGTTAACATTCATAGGAAAACATCAACGCCAACCATTATATTATACTAAGCCCTTCTCCTTCAAACTTACGTACGTTCCATCTCCGATAATAATATGATCAAGCACGTCAATGCCAACAATAGCACCTGCTTCAATCAGTCGCTTGGTTATTTGGATATCCTCCGGACTCGGCGTAGGATCACCACTCGGATGGTTGTGTGCGCACACAATCGATGCGCTGCTGCATTTGATGGCAGCCCGAAACACTTCACGCGGATGAACAATCGAAGCGTTAAGGCTGCCCATGGAGAGTGTTTCCTGGGCAATAATATGATTTTTGCTATTCAAAAAGAGACACACAAAATGTTCTTTCTGCAAGTAACGCAATTGTTCCATCAGGATATCGGCTGCATCACGCGGTGTACGAATTGAAGTCGACTGTGTGAGTCTGCTCTTGGCAATCCGATGGCCCAGCTCAATGCCGGCTTTCAATTGCACAGCCTTGGCATTGCCGATCCCTTTCATCGCAGTCAATTCTTCCAGACTCAGATCCATCAACGAGCGAATGCCACCCGCTTCGGCCAGAATCCGCTGTGCCATATGCACCGCGGATTCCTGTCTTGTGCCTGTTCGAAGTAAAATCGCCAGCAATTCAGCATGGCTTAAGGCGCCCGCCCCGTATTCCATCATGCGTTCTCTCGGGCGTTCTTCCTGGGGGATGTCGCGCATCATGTATTGAGGCGACTCCATATGTTCCCTCTTTTCAGTTCAAAACGTCAGTTGGCTTAACTCATGTTCGCGGCAACACATGGACGCCAAACCCATCCAACATATCACTCAGCAAGGATAAGGGCAGGCCAACCACATTAAAATAACATCCTTCAATACGGTCGATCAGTGAAGCGCCAATGCCCTGAATGGCATAAGATCCTGCCTTATCTGAAGGCTCTCCTGTCTGCACATAGGCACGGATGGTCGCATCCGACAGTTCTTTCATCGTTACATCGGTCTGACGGTAATGAACGACCGACTGTCCATTGCCTGCATCAATACAAGCGACGCCGGTAAACACCCGATGTACACGTCCCTGTAGACGTCTTAACATACGTTCAGCATCCGTTTCGTCTACGGGTTTGCCTAGAATCTCACCATCCAGAACAACAACGGTGTCACTACCAACAATAATGGCTTCCTGCTCACGGCCTTCAAGCCCGCGATACACGGCAAGTGCCTTGCGCAAAGCAAGCTCCTGTACCGTCTGTTCAGGTGTCCACTCTGGTGGTGTGTCTTCATCGGCATGACTTGGTATTACATCAAACGCTAAGTGGAGTGATGCGATCAGTTCTTTGCGCCGAGGCGATGTGGAGGCCAGAATAATAGGGCGCTGCTGAGTGTTATCCATAATGAACGGCTCCTTATGCTACGGCAACATCCTGTCCGGATCACGATAATAGATGTCACTGATTTTAATTTTTTTCGTCATAACTCGTCATTCTCCTACAGTCTGCGATACAGCCACACAGCGGCAATAATACCGATCAGACTCAGAAGGCTCATTTGAAATTGAAGTGAAATATCATAACTGATAATATCCAGATCAGCCTGCGGCGACCAACGTATGGTCGTGGCTTTCGTAAGAAAGGCTACTGCCTTTACAGGCTGCAGTGCCTTGGCGATCCACGCTCCGGCCATCCAGCCGAGCAGCAGAAACAGCAATAACATGCCGAAGTTTTTTTTCATCGGTAATCTTCCCTCGCCATTTTTTGACACCCACATTATTATACGGGGTTTTGTACGTCAATACAAACACAAATCCGGCAAGGGGAACTATTTCCAGTTCCTTGCCGGATAGGTATTTCCAAGCGTTGTTATGGGAAAGAGCGTGTTACTGCTTAATTGCTTCAAGCCATTTTTTTTGCTGCAGTACATATTCCATCAGATCGGATTGTACGGACCACATGTGCACATCATCCGGGTTTTTGTTGTACTCCGCGATAGCCGTTATTGCACTGTTCATCGATTTCTCCATACCGCCGATAATAGGTTGTACTTCTGCGGTCAGGCCGGGTGAAAGACTATTCAAACCGGTCATCCATGACTGGTGCTTATTCTGAATTGCGGTCATCGCTTCTGCCGAGACTGCTGCCGGAGCAGACTGTCCCAGCTGCTGAATGGACAAGGTAGACAATTGTTCGAACAATGCAGAACTGTTCGTAAAGAAAAGCTGTACATCCTCTTGCTTGCCACCGAATATGGCCGGATTGACCTCAGGGTTCACAATCTCCTTAACGTACAGTTCAACTCCCTGAGCTTTAAGTCTGGTGCTAAGCAGCTTAGCCTCTTCACGATCAGCCGAAATGCCTGCATATACCCGATTGCCATCTTCAGGATCAGAACCCGCGGCTATACCTGCCTGTGCCAGCTCAATCTTGGCCTGCTCCGCTCGTTCGGGGGAACTGAACACGCCATATTGAAGTGCATAATACGTGCTGCCAGTTGCTGCTGTCTGAAGCTGCTGCTCTGTGCCTGCAACACCTTCCTGACCTGTCACAGTGGAAACGGCCTGATTGACGGGAAGAAGATCGCCTGGTTTTGCGGCTCCTTCTTTATTGAAAAATGAAAGAATAACCATGCCAAAGAGTGCTCCTGTAACGAGTGCCCCGGTAACTGAACCAATCATTTTCCAGCCCCTTGGGGGACGATTGCGCTTATAGGAATAGTTCTCTGTATCTGCAAGCCAGTCGTGGCCTTGATCATCATGCGTATTGGACAGATCACGACGCTCTTCTTCAGGATCTCTTGATTGATTATAATAACCGTAACCGGATCGGTTCCCAAGATAATGGGCCTCATCCAAATTCAAGTTCGAATCATGGCTCACTCGCTCATCAGGTTCAGGTACAGTAGAGCTTGTCAGCACCGTCTCTCCCCAGTCTCCGGGGATATCCTCTGGCGTCCAAGACGGGGTTGTATCCATCCGCTTAGGCGTTAGCGGTTGATTGTTCGGCAAATCTTCACTCAACGTCACCAATGGACTGGACGCGGATATCCCCTTGTTTTCAGGCTTGTCCGACTCATGATCCCCGAAGCGAAACGTCATTCTAGCATTGCTCACCCGTACCCTCTCCTTTGTCCCATTTATATCAGCTATATGCAGAGACGGGAGAATACATTCCGTATAACGCAAAAAAAACGCCTGCTTCTTATCGAAGACAGGCGGTTGCTCAATTGATTTATTTCAAACCTTTGGCAAGTGTATCGCCGACTTTCCAGATATCACCTGCGCCCATGGTAATCACAAGATCTCCTGGCTGCAGACGATGCTGCAGATCAGCCACAACTTCCTCTTTCGTTGGGAGGTAACGTGCAGAAGCATTACTGTTTTGAACGATAAGTTCAACCAGTCTGGCTGAGGTTACCCCTTCGATCTGTTTTTCGCCTGCAGGAGAATAGATATCGGTAATAAGCACCTCATCCGCTTCCGCAAAAGCACGACTGAACGCATCCAGCAGGAAGAACGTCCGCGTATAACGCTGTGGCTGGAATACCGCAATAATGCGTTTGCCTGTTGCCTTGGCGGCACTAATCGTAGCTTCAATCTCGGTAGGGTGATGAGCATAATCATCGATGATTAGCATATCGCGCGCCTCGCCCAATACCTGGAATCTGCGTTTGGCTCCGTGGAACTGGATGATCGCTGCCACAATCTTCTCAAATGGAATGCCTGCTTCCAGACAGGTAATCACCGTAGCCATCGCATTATAAACGTTATGCTTACCTGGCACCGATAACTCCACCGTGCCCATTGCAGCACCCTGATGATTCATCGTAAAGGAAATTCGGCGATCGCCCAGTACAATATCTGTTGCCGTATAATCCGCAGCACGATCAATACCATAGGTTGTAATGCGTGACTTGAGTTCTGGCAAAATCGCTTGAACATTCTCGTCGTCAGAACATACAATCGCTGTTCCTTCCGGACGAATCTGGCTCAAGAACTGCACATACGCCTTTTTGAGCTCCTCAAAATCACTATTGTAATTCTCCAGATGGTCTGCCTCAATATTGGTCACAATACCGAGCCATGGATGGTACTGCAAAAACGAACCATCGCTCTCGTCCGCTTCAGCGACTACCCAGTCGCCTTGACCGGCCTTCGCGTTGGTACCCACATTCATGATTTCTCCGCCAATGATATATGTCGGGTCCGTATCACATTTATCCATAACAAGTGCAATCATGGATGAAGTGGTTGTTTTACCATGCGCTCCGGCCACAGCCACACCTTTACGTTCGTTCAACAAACGTGCAAGCATCTGCGAGCGATGCAGAATCGGAATGTTCAGCTCTGCAGCTGCTACCCGCTCCACATTATCTGCAGGCGCTGCCGTAGAGTAGACAACCAAGTCTGCTCCAGTGACGTGCTCTGCCGTATGTCCGATATATATTTTCGCTCCCTTGGCTGCCAACTTCTCGGTCAACTCTTGTGAAGCGACATCCGATCCGGTAACGGTATATCCCATTTCCAGCATAACTCTAGCGATGGCACTCATGCCATATCCGCCAATCCCTATAAAATGAACGTGTTCCGATGTATTTAACAAAACTTTCACCAACCTTTTTCAGAATCGGTTTGATGCAAAAGGGCTGCCCGCACATCCGCAATCAGGTACAGTGTGCCGGAGACCACCCCCAGATCTTCCGCTTCCGTCCGTGACTTCAATAGATCAAGTGCCTTTGCCCATTCGGGCTCGACGATGATTTCCAGCTCCTGCTTCGCAATGGCGGGACGTACCCGTTCGACAATTTGCAGCAATTCGGCTGCATCCATTTTGCGTCGGAAATCTGGCTCGGTCAGGATCAGCGTATCCACTAGTGGCAGTATATGCTGCAAATACGCTTCGTGATGCTTATTCGCCAACATACCCATCATCAAAATTAACTTGTTGTAAGGATAAACTTCTCTAATGCTCTTGGCCAGCGACTCAGCCCCCTCCGGATTATGTGCTCCATCGAGCACAATTCGGGGTTCATCGACGACTTTTTCGAATCTCCCTGCCCAGAAGGCATTCTCCAGTCCAAGTGCAATATCGTTGTCATCCAGCATAAACGCCATGTATTGTCTGAGCAATTCAAGCACCATCAGTGCAGCCGCTGCATTGTCACATTGGTGTGAGCCCTGCATGCGGATGCGAACGTCCAGGTCACGAAACGGTCCTGTAAAATGAAAAGATTGTCCGCTCTCATTACTGTCCAGTCTATGATAAGAGAATTGATCTCCGGCCAAATACACGGTTGATTGAAGCTGCTGTGCTTTCTCCTGAATCACCTTCACAGCTTCGGGTTGAGTCGCGCAGGTCACCACAGGTACTCCCGGCTTGATAATCCCTGCCTTTTCTCCAGCAATCAGCTCAATCGTATCTCCAAGCACATCCGTGTGATCCATACCAATGTTGGTGATGACGGACACAACAGGTGCAACAATATTCGTTACGTCCATCCTTCCCCCTAGCCCCGTCTCCCATACCACAACGTCAGGGTAGCATTCTTCTGCATAATACAGAAGCGCGAGAGCCGTGGACACCTCAAACATCGTTGGTGATCCAAGCGGAGTGGAGGCCATTTCGATGACCAGTGGACGTAACCGATTCGAGAGCTTAATCAGAATCTCTTCGGGAATATCCTCACCATTGTATTGAAAACGGTTCGTAAACTTGGTGATATAAGGCGACGTAAAGGTGCCCACATCATATCCAGCCTGAAGAAGCACTGACGTCAAAAAAGCGCAAGTCGAACCTTTGCCGTTCGTTCCCGCGACATGAATAAATTTGAGACGTTGGTGTGGATTGCCTAACATGGACATCAGACCCTCGATTCGTTCCAATCCAGGTCGGATGCCAAAAGGAATAAGGCCATTGATCCAGTCCACGGCCTCGTCATACGTAAGTAAAGGAGCTGCTGCATCTGTCCCGTCTAATTCCGTCATCTGATTCACCTTCGGTCCCGAGTTTGATTGAAAAAAGCGGCCGGATGGCATACTAGCTCTCCATCCGACCCAGATATATTAACCTTTCAGTTCCTTGATTCGTGCAATCACTTTATCCCGTTTGTCGGAATAATCGGCTTGCTTGGCGCGCTCTTCCTCAATAACCTTGGCAGGAGCTTTGGCAACAAAGCCTTCATTCGCCAGCTTTTTCTCCACACGGAGTACTTCGCCCTCAAGGTTCTGCAACTCTTTCTCCAGGCGAGCCACTTCCTGTTCGATATCAATAAGACCTGCCAGTGGCAAGTATAGTTCTGCCCCCGTAATGATCGCAGTCATTGCCTTATCCGGTGAGCTTAGATCCAGCCCACTATCGAACTCGGACGTATTACAGAAACGTTTGATGTAATGGCTGTTACGCTGAATGATGCTGGACGTCTCAGCACTATTAGCTTTGACCATCAACTCGATCTTTTTACTCATAGGCACGTTCACTTCTGCACGAATGTTCCGAACTGCACGGATGGTATCCATGAGTAGGTTCATCTCGGCAACAGCCTCTGGGTTCTCAAGAGCAGGATCGTATAGCGGCCAAGATGCCAGCGTAATCGTCTCGCCTTCATGCGGCAGATGCTGCCAGATCTCTTCGGAGATGTATGGCATGAACGGATGAATCAGGCGCATGGTCTGATCGAGCACATAAGCCAGCACGGATTGCGTTTTTTTCTTGGCAACCGGATCTTCTCCATAGAAGGACAGTTTCGCAAACTCAATGTACCAGTCACACAGGTCATCCCAGATAAAGTTATACAGTACACGGCCCGTTTCCCCAAATTCATACGCTTCGATTAGACGCGTAATATCGCGGGAAGTTTCGTTCAGACGGTGCAAAATCCAATAATCCGCTGTACCAAGCTCTCCGCTAATGTCACGTTCCTCATAGGTGAATCCTTCCAGATTCATCAATGCAAAGCGCGAAGCATTCCAGATCTTGTTGGCAAAGTTACGAGCCTGCTCCACCCGTTCCCAACGGAAACGCAGATCCTGACCTGGTGTACTGCTGGTTGAGATCATGTAACGCATTGCATCTGCGCCGTATTTCTCAATTACATCCAGCGGGTCTACACCGTTGCCCAGTGATTTGGACATTTTGCGTCCATCTGCATCACGAACAAGACCGTGCATCAGCACATCCTTGAACGGAATCTCATCGGTGAATTCCAATGCAGTGAAAATCATACGTGCAACCCAGAAATATATGATGTCATACCCTGTCACAAGTACACTTGTCGGATAATAACGTTGCAGGTCTTCCGTATCTTCCGGCCAGCCCAATGTGGAGAACGGCCATAAGCCGGAGCTAAACCAAGTATCGAGTACGTCTTCGTCCTGTCTCAGTTTGCGGCCAGCATTCTCTGGCAGTGTCGTCGGATCTTCAGCAGATACAATGATTTCACCGGTTTCCTCATCATACCAGGCAGGAATACGATGTCCCCACCACAATTGACGGGAAATACACCAGTCACGAACGTTCTCAATCCAGTTCAGATACGTTTTCTCAAAACGGTCTGGAACAAAGTTAACCCCTTCGCCGCTCTGCTGCTTCTGAATCGCTCTCTCCGCAAGTGGTTTCATCTCAACAAACCACTGTGTAGACAGATACGGCTCAACAACAGCTCCGGTACGTTCACTGTGTCCAACCTGATGCGTATGATCCTCGATGTTGATCAATACACCCTGTTCTTTCATGTCAGCAACAATCTGCTTGCGGCAGTCACTGCGATCCAGCCCTTGATACTTGCCGGCCTCTGCATTCATTGTGCCGCTCTCATCCATTACCGTAATTTGAGGCAGATCATGACGAAGACCGACTTCAAAGTCATTCGGATCATGCGCAGGCGTGATTTTAACTGCACCACTTCCGAACTCTTTATCCACATAATCATCGGCGATAATTGGAATTTCACGTCCGATGATAGGCAGTACAAGTACTTTACCAATCATATCTGCATAGCGCTCATCCTTCGGATGAACAGCAACCGCGGTATCGCCCAGCATCGTTTCGGGACGTGTCGTTGCCACGGTAACGTAGCCACTTCCGTCTTTGAGCGGATAACGCAGATGGTACAAGTGACCCTGAACCTCTTTATATTCAACCTCAATGTCGGACAGTGCTGTCCGGTTCACCGGGTCCCAGTTAATGATACGTTTGCCTCGATAAATAAGGCCTTTTTCATACAATTGAACAAATACTTTGCGTACCGCTTGGGACAGACCTTCATCCAGCGTAAAACGTTCACGTGAGTAGTCAAGCGACAGTCCCATTTTGCCCCATTGTTGACGAATGGTAGTAGCATACTGATCTTTCCAGTCCCATACCTTCTCCAGAAACTTCTCGCGTCCCAGATCATAACGAGTCAGACCTTCTTCACGCAGCTTCTGCTCCACTTTGGTTTGGGTAGCAATACCTGCATGGTCGGAACCCGGAAGCCACAGTGCATCATAGCCCTGCATCCGTTTCGTGCGGATTAGTATATCCTGCAGAGTAAAGTCGAGCGCATGCCCGATGTGCAGCATCCCGGTCACATTCGGGGGTGGAATTACAATTGTATACGGCTCGGCATCTTTACGTTGACCGGCTTTGAAATATCCACGCTCCATCCAGGTGGAGTACCATTTGTCCTCTGCCGCCTTAGGATCGTAAGTGGTCGGCATTTCTGTTGCAGCTGATTTTTTTTCCTCAGACATGTGTCATTCCTCCGTTACTTCATCATCTTCGCCAAAAAAAACAAAAAAAACCTTTCATCCATCAAAGGACGAAAGGTTAGCTTTCGCGGTACCACCTTTGTTTCACGCCGACAGCAAGATAGACTTCACCCTCTGTACATGACGTGACACTTCAAGCAGATAACGGCTGCTACCGGCCCATCCTACCTCAGAAATAAATGATGATACATCTCATTCATCTCTTGTATTCAAACAGGCAACTCCCGGGCGACTTCGATCAGTTGGTTCCTGCGGAATCTCACAGCGTTGCAATTCCACTCTCTGAAAGGTCATACTGTCTACTACTCCCGTTCCACGTTGTTCTTCAAAAAACCTACACACATCATACCTTGCTCGTGCGCGATAGTCAACCTGACAACAGCGGATAAAGAGCGCTGGAATGCAGGTTTGGGACGAATCATGCAAAAACCCGCAATCCTCAAGGGGATCACGGGTCGTAACGAAGGCTTTAACTACGGATTAAGGGATGTACAATATCTGACCTTCTTCCACAACCTGTTCAGATAATCGGTTATACAACTGAAGTTCCCTCGTGCTCAACTGGTATCGATCTGCAATGGCATCCAGTGTATCTTCGCGCTGAACGATGCACAGTTTCACCTTGCGGAATGGGGTCTGGTCCACGATCGTTCCCAGGAACAAATTCTTCCATTCTACATCATCAGGTGGATACGCTTCTTCCTGTACTACACCAGCAGGAACCTCGTCGCCTCGCTCCACTTCAGCATCGCGTGCCGCTCTGCCAGAGGATAACAAGGAAGAGATACCTACGCCCTCCTCTTGCCGTGGTGCAGATTCTTTCTTGCTGCCAAAAGCAACCTTCAGCTCCGGCTTGTCTTCCGTCTCAGCCACAGGTTCAGGAACAAATGCTTCGTTCTGCACGAACTCGTCTACCCCAGTCGCTTCAAAAGCCGGTCGGTCTTCCTCAGCGCTGCCTGGTTCGGACGAAGCGAATACCCCCTGCCAGTTCTCCGCCTGTGGTTCAACTGGAACATCGGCAACTGCCTGATTCTCCTGCTGAGGTACAGATCTCGCTGATTCGAAGTGCCATACGTCCGGTGCGTCCGGTACATCTGGTGCTGCCAACTCATTAGATGATTGAGCAGTAGGCTCTGAGACTGCTTGATCTGTACTTCTCGGGTTGGCAGGCAATGCATCCACGGAAGGCTCGGACCACGCAGAAGGCTCTTCCTCCAGAGGCAGCAATGGTTCCGACTCAGGGTAAGAAGCTAACCGATCAGCGGTCTCGGCCATAAATGACGAGATGGGAGACGGTTCGCTGTATTGCTCATGGGATGCCAATTCATCTCCATTCGCTGCCAGAGATGCAAGATCTTCGTTTGCATCAGGTTGTCTGTTTTCATTAGCGTACTCCGCACTTGGCTCCTCAGACTGAAGTGGCTCGGCCGAAGACGCATTCGCATAATCCTGGAGATCAGCGAATTCCGGGGCACCGTATGCAAGTTCTGCTGCATTCGCAAGTCTCTCTTCCTCACTCCGCTGGAGCAGATACTCTTGTGCAAATGCATTGGGATCGATGGCGGGCTGTTCTGATTCCTCGGAACGATTGGAATGCTGAATGTCAGGTGAGTGAACAACTGTAAACTCATCTGCCGACCATACTTGAGGCTCCTCAACAGGAAAACCCTCGATGCCTCGCAGTGATAACACGCCTGTAATGTTCAGACTGCGATTGGATAACAGATCCACGTCAAAATTTTCGATCTCGATGGAAATATCATCAATCGATCTGACCCGGTTCAGCGGCACCGTGATCTCCACAGGAATGAAATGTTTGAGCTCCTCTGAAGCCTCATTTTCTCCTCTGTACGCACCTGTAAGTAAAAGATGTCCTCTTAACGTGGCATGATCATCCTGTCCTATGACTTGAATGCGCGGGTATAGTTCAATTTCCTCCAATTCCTCAATTGCAGGGACTCCCTCAGACAAATGAACGCGCTCATAAATATCGAACCGCAAACCATAAGGTTGATTCAACAAAGGTGGCGTCCTCCTTTCGGCATATGTTCACCATGATCCTTCTCATGGGACTGATCCATGGTCCAAATCCTTCGTTACCCCATCTATATGCCTTGAATGAGATGAGCATGCCACCTTTTGAAAAACCTTGCTATATATGTTCAACTCATGGTTATTTCCACTGTAACTCCAATGACAGAATAACCTCTGGTCGCTGTTATCCCCAGATTTTTTCGATTCCTTTTTATAAAAGGGAAAATCCAGGGATAGCTTATGCTTCCGAAGCAGCTTTCTTTCAGAAAGCTTTAAGGCGAACGCTTTGCTTCTTCTGGTTGTTTCTGTCCTTTGCGTTTTCGTGTAAATAGTTAATCGAACTTATATAGAGTACTAGTAAGACCCCTCGCGCTCTGCCAATTGTGTAAAATCGGGCGGCCAAGGGTCATTCACTTCAATCATAGCTCCAGTTAACGGGTGGCTAAACCTCAACACTTCTCCGTGAAGCGCCTGCCGCCCAATGACATCCGCTTTCCCACCATACAACTCGTCACCTATAAGCGGATGTCCTACATAACTCAAATGTACGCGAATTTGGTGTGTTCGTCCTGTATCGAGCTTTAATCGTACAAGGGTCGCTCGTTCCCACACTTCGCTGATCTCCACATGGGTAACCGCTTCCTGTCCACCTTCCGAGACACGTCTGCGCTGCTTGTGATGTCTATCCTTACCAATCGGAGCATCAATTTTGTGGAGTTCAGGGGATAATTGTCCCCCAACAATGGCTACATAATGGCGGCCAATCTCTTTACGCCGCATCGCTTCATCCAGTTTGGCGAGGGCAAACGTATTTTTGGCATACAAGACAGGCCCGGTTGTATCCTCATCCAGTCGATGAACATGGCGTACGCTCGCCTGAATTCCGTTCATTTCATAATAGGAGGCAACCGCGTGATCCAGCGTGATGGCCTGATCAGCACGGCTTCCATCTGGATGCAGTTTCATGCCTGCCGGTTTGTGCATAACCAGACAGAAATCATCCTCATACAATACATCCACATCAGCCCAGCGTGGCTCGACATCGATTGGCTGGGACGCAAAAAGGGCCAGCCGAAGCCGGTCCCCTGCGAGTTGTATTCCTCGGTTTGCTTTAAGCTGACGGAGCAGTTTCTCCGGAAACTGAAGCTCAGACAATAGCCACTGCTCTGCGGCCATCTGTTTGTCCGAACTGTTTATTACGGCTTTCCCTGGCATCAGCTCAAGCCATTCCCCGCGGCGTTTCCAACTTTTGATGATCATAGCGATTGAAGAGCCTTCCGGTTCGCCTCAATCGTATCGTCAATATCCTGCTCCGTGTGCACACCAGAGACAAACATGCCTTCGTATTGCGAAGGCGCAACACTCACACCTTGATCAATCATGGCTGCAAAATAACGACGGAATTGATCCAGATTGCTTTCTTTGGCAATATCATAATTGGTTACGGGAACGGCACTGAAGAATGGACAAACCATGGAACCGACACGGTTAATGGTTATCGCAACACCCGTCTCAGCTGCATTTTTCTCAAAGCCGGCTTGCAGACGTGCGGACAGTGTCTCCAGACGGTCATAGACCTCTGGTGTTAACAATTTGAGCGTCGTATATCCTGCGGCCATAGCCAGCGGGTTCCCGCTCAGTGTACCTGCCTGATAGATCGGACCTGTTGGAGCAATCTGTTCCATCAGATCCCGGCGACCACCATAAGCACCAACGGGGAGTCCGCCACCGATAACTTTACCCAGACAAGTCAGGTCAGGTGTAACCCCAAACCGCCCCTGGGCACAGTTCAAACCTACACGGAAACCGGTCATGACTTCATCAAAAATGAGCAGGCTGCCATATTGCGTCGTCAAACTGCGCAAACCTTCAAGGAAACCGGAAGCCGGAGGTACAACGCCCATGTTACCCGCCACAGGTTCCACAATAATAGCGGCCAGTTCTTCCCCATAACGTTCAAAAGCAAGTCTCACGGACTCCAGATCGTTATAAGGCACCGTAATGGTATTCACAGCTACGCCTTCAGGCACACCCGGACTATCTGGCAGACCCAACGTTGCAACACCTGAACCCGCCTTGATCAGCAAGCTGTCCGCATGTCCATGATATGATCCTTCAAACTTCAGGATTTTACTGCGTCCGGTTACCCCGCGTGCCAGTCGAATGGCACTCATCGTTGCTTCTGTACCGGAATTCACCATCCGTACGATATCGATGGAAGGTACACGCTCACAAACCAGTTTGGCCATTTCGGTCTCCAGTAAAGTAGGTGCACCAAAGCTTGTTCCTTTGAGGGCTGTTTCACGCAAAGCTTTTACAACATCAGGATGTGCATGTCCCATGATGAGTGGACCCCACGATCCCACATAGTCAATAAAAACATTGCCATCAATATCGTAAATTTTGGACCCTTCGCCACGCTCTGCGTAGATCGGGGTAAGTCCCACCGATTTGAATGCGCGTACAGGGCTGTTCACGCCCCCGGGTATGTACTGCTTCGCTTCTTCAAATGCGCTGCGTGAGCGCTCATCATTACGACGATTACCTTGTTGTGCAGTCATGAGTATCCTCCTTAATCTAATTTATTTCTCAGCCAACCAACGGGAGGCGTCTTTTCCGTAATACGTAATAATCATATCTGCTCCTGCACGTTTCATACTGAGCAGAATTTCCATCGCGACCTTCTTCTCATCGATCCAGCCTTGAATCGCCGCTGCCTTCACCATGGCATACTCGCCACTTACATTATAGGCAACAAGCGGAAGATCGAATTGATCCTTAATGGTGCGCATGACATCCAGATACGAAAGGGATGGTTTTACCATCAACATATCCGCTCCTTCGAGCACATCCGTTTCGGCTTCACGCAAAGCTTCGCGCGCATTCGCCGGGTCCATCTGATACGACTTGCGATCCCCGAATTGCGGCGTTGAATCTGCTGCCTCGCGGAATGGGCCATAAAATGCGGATGCATATTTTACAGAATAGGACATGATCGGAATGTGACTGAATCCATTCTCATCCAGCCCGGCACGGATCGCTTGTACAAATCCATCCATCATGTTGGATGGTGCAATAATGTCCGCTCCTGCTTTGGCTTGGGACACCGCTGTTTGCACGAGCAGATCCAGTGATTCGTCATTTAGCACATCTCCGCAGATGTGACCATCAATCTCCACGGTGTGTACCATACCGCAGTGACCGTGATCCGTGAATTCACACAGACAAGTATCTGCAACAACCAGCAGCTCTGGATACCAGGATTTGATCAATCTCGTCGCTTCCTGCACAATGCCATCTTCTGCAAAACCAGATGAACCCACACTGTCTTTAGTCTCCGGAATACCGAACAATAGCACAGCCGGAATTCCCAGCTCGGCAATTTCCGTTACTTCCTCCTGAAGACGATCCAACGAGAAGCGGAACACGCCAGGCATGGATTTGATTTCAGATTTTACATTTTCTCCATACGTCACATAGATCGGTTGAATAAAATCATCTACGGTTAGATGGGTCTCTCTGACCATATTACGAATACCTGTGGATTGGCGTAAACGGCGATGCCGTACAATAGGAAAACTCATATGTGTAAAACCTCCCTGAAAGTTAAATAGAGCAAAAAGGGAAGCGCGCTGGTATCCTGTCGAATTCAGCACGCTTCATATGTTGACTTATTACATGGATCAATTTCATAACTCGCTAAAAATGGATTTCGTAACTAAATATAGACAAATTGAACCGTTTTGATCTATATCTAGCCTTGATTGAAGCAGCTAAAGGTATTATGAAATTGATTCCTATGTGTATTAATTCCGAAGGACGCCTTCTTTGGTGCCAGTCCGTTTCCAGTCGCATAGAACGGTAATCAAGCTATCCATCGTTGCTTCCTCTGCCATCAGTGTAACATGTAATCCAGCGGCCTCTGCCGTCTTCGCTGTAACAGGTCCGATACAAGCAACCTCCACATCTTTCAATAAAGGCAGTGGATCATGCAATCCCATCCGTTTCAACATGTTCATGAAGTTGGTAACCGTCGATGAACTTGTAAAGGTCACCGCGTGAATGCCGCCTTCTTCAAGCAGCTTGAGCAGTTCGTCATCATCCTCACCAGCGAGGATCGTATCATAGATGATAGCTTCGGTGACTTGGAGTCCTCGTTCTCTCAGCTGGTCACGTAACCACGTACGTGCCAGATCGCCGTGCGGAAGCAGTACTTTCTGGCCTTCCTTCAGCTCACTTTCAAAAGCCTCAAGCATACCTTCGGCCTGGAAAGGACCTTTGACGACCTCTGCAACGATGCCATGTTTGCGCAAAGCATCTGCTGTAGAAGGTCCTACGGCAGCAATTCTCGCTTGATGAATCGAACGAATGTCCTTGCCTTCCTGTTCCAGATGACGGAAGAAGAACTCCACGCCGTTCACACTTGTAAAAAACACCCAGTCATACGTATTTAAAGCACTGAGGGCGTCTTTGACACTTTTCTGCGCAGATTCACTGGACGGCATAACCGTCTCAATGACCGGAAACTCATACGGTTCGCCGCCGAGTTCCTCAATGCGATTCACCAGTTCACTCGCCTGACTGCGAGCACGTGTCACCAGAATTCGTTTGCCAAACAGCGGCAGTGCTTCTGCCCATTTCAATTGTTCCCGTTGATTCACGACATCCCCCACCACAATAACAGCTGGCGGTTGGAAATTGGCCGCAATCACTTTCGCTTCTATATCTTCAAGGGTACCTGTAATGGTATCCTGTTCCGCTCGTGTTCCCCAACGAATCAGAGCTACAGGTGTTTGCGCTGGACGACCATGACGAATCAATTGTTCGCTGATATATCCAATTTTGGCAACCCCCATCATAAATACAAGTGTGCCCGTTGCATTCGTCACTTTATCCCAATGGATGCTGCGATCAAGCTTGTCCGGACTCTCATGCCCCGTAATGATAGAGATAGAGGACGCATAGTCACGGTGAGTCACAGGAATTCCGGCATATGCAGGTACACTTATTGCAGCTGTAACCCCAGGTACAATCTCAAACGGAACTCCGTTTTTGTGCAGTAAATCCGCCTCTTCGCCCACACGTCCAAAGATAGTCGGATCGCCACCCTTAAGCCGAACTACAACCTTACCTTCCAGAGCCAGATCAACCAACAGTTGATTGATTTCTTCCTGTTTCATCGTATGCCGATCGGGGCGCTTGCCCACGTAAATCTTGACCGCACCGGGTTTCATCTGTTTTAACAATCTCGGACTTGCCAAACGATCATAGACTACAGCATCGGCTTTACCAATGGATTCCCATCCTTTTACCGTAATTAGCTTCGCATCCCCAGGACCTGCTCCTACCAAAAAGACCTTTCCCACCATGTCTTCATCCCCTAACTTCTGCCAGTATCTGCTCTGCTCCCCGTTCAATCAATCTCCAAGCCACTTCTTCTCCCAGACGAACTGGATCTTTGCCAGTCAGAGCTTCCTTAAGAATCAGTCCACCATCTGGCGTGCCAACCATACCTGTTAATTGTAACGTGTTTTCTCCATTCAGGGAATCCGCATCTTCCAGAGGCAACCATACCGCATGAGCACCAATTGGAACCTGACAGCCCCCATTCAGTACACTGAGAAAACGGCGTTCCGCCTGTACAGGAAATGCTGTCTCGGGATCGTTATACAGCTGCAACAAGTGCAATAGCTCCTCATCGTCTTCACGACATTCAATACCAAGCGCGCCCTGACCCACGGCCGGAAGACAAGCTGTTTCGGTCAAGTACTCGGTAATCCGGTCTTCCCAGCCCATTCGATACAATCCAGCAGCAGCCAAAATAATCGCATCAAGTCCTTCGGTCTCCAGCTTCCGCAGACGGGAATCGATATTGCCACGAAGTGATTCCAATTGCAAATCTGGGCGATAGGCCTTCAATTGACTCGATCGGCGCAGGCTGCTTGTACCGACTCTTGCCCCTTCTGGTAATTGATCAAGCGTAAGTCCACCATTGGAAATCAGCGCATCACGTGGATCTGCACGACGGGGAACAGCACCATTGATTAATCCTTCAGGTAACTCTGAAGGCATATCCTTCATACTGTGCACGGCCATATCAATGGTACGATCAAGCATCGCCTGTTCAATCTCTTTGACGAACAAACCTTTGCCCCCCACTTTTGACAACGTTACATCTAGAATGAGATCTCCCTTCGTAACAATCTTATGTACTTCAAAGTCAAAAGCTAATCCTTCCCGCTCACAAATGTCGCGTAAATCCTGAATAACATGGCCTGTCTGGGTTAACGCAAGCGCGCTCTGTCTACTACCAACTTTAATTGTACGCATATCTACACTTCCTCCTGATTACGGGATATCCAGTCCCCGATTTCTTCTTCGGTCCACCACCGGAAATAGCCCGCACGAATATCTTCTAATATGTTCATTTCAGTTAATTGCCGGAGCAACGTGCTTCTGAGACTAGGAGAGGATACGCGTGACTTCACCTCAGTCCTCATCTGGTGCAAAAACTCCAGATACGTCTCATACTCATCACCGAACTGTTGTTCCAGTGTAGCACGTATCTCGGCTGCTGCTGCCGGCCCCGCTCCTGCTGTGGATATAGCTATGCTTAATCTCCCACGCCTAATCACGCTGGGCGTAATAAAGTTACTTTGTTCGGAAGACATCGCGTTATTTACCAGTATGCCCGCGGCCTCTGCATCCCGAACCACAGTTGAATTAACCTCTGAACGGTCAGTCGCTGCATATACGAGAAAGGCCCCCCGCAAATCTCCATTGCGGTAGGACCGGTCTATCCATTGAATTCGGGATTCATGATGCAGTTGTTTTAATACGGGAGTAAGCTCCGGACTAATGACCGTAATCTGTGCCTCGGCATGCAGCAATCCCTTTATTTTACGTTCAGCAACACGTCCGCCACCAACCACGCAGCACTTCTTGCCTGAAGTATTCACAAATATCGGCGTGTAGCGGTCCATACCCTTCACTCTCCCGTCCAACGATGAAACGCTGAATACGCATTGGATAAAAAACTCATAATGACAAATCCGTATCCAATCAGTGTCCATCTTGCCATAATAATCGTTGAGAACTGTTTCCTTCTCTTGGATACGAAGTAACCCACATAGATGGCTATGGCAAGACCTGTCGCAATAACTTTGAGATCCAAGAGCAGGACCCAGCGTGTTTCCGCTACAATGGACAATACCGCAAGCATCACAGAAACACCCAGGAGCGGTGTACCTATGAAATTAGCACCATCCATGTATTTGCCGATCACTTCCAGGCTCGGCATTCGCCGCATCGTATCATTCCACTTTTTTTTCTTCAGCTTGTGATGCAAGAACAGATATAACAAGGCAAATACCGTAGCAACTGTTAACGCCGCAAAACCGAGATTCGCCAAGGTAATATGCATAATGAGTAATCCATGTACCGTTTGCCAATTGTGCAGTGATATCTCTCCAGCCGTGAACCACAGTCGGTTCAATACAGTAACGGAAAAACCAACAACATTCAGCAACAGAATTACAAATTCAGAACGCTGGATGCGAGTCATGGCGAGCGACATCAGCACAATACTAAATGAAAATATAAACAAAAAATCAAAGGTCGTGTAGATCGGGAAATGGCCTTCGGTCCACATGCGCAATATGACATGCGTTACCTGTAGCCCCCAAACCACAACAAGAAACCCTGTGCCTGTCCGCTTCGCCCCCGCATTGCGTCGAATGCAGTCCGAGAAATAGAAGAGTAGGCTCAGGGCATACATATAAATTAGAGCTTCATAGACTTGTTCAGCTAGGGTCAAGCTGCCCACCCGCCTTATACGCCTGCCGGAGCATAAGCCGGCACGGGGTCTTGCCGGTTTTCGTTAAGGTGAGCGGCTGGTTTGCCCAGAGCCGTGGCATCACTCTGATTTACTTTTTCAGCAGCCATCTCTACGGCATCTTCCAGAGCAAAAATCTGAGTAAACATGCGCAGAGCTTCATCACCTTGCTTCGTACCTGCCATTTCCTTGATCCGGTTAATCGGATCTGTCGTCATTTGATTCACAATACTCTTGGTCAAACGACGAATGACTTTACGTTGATGTTCATCGAGCTCAGGCAGTTTATTGAACAGGCTATCCATCGTTTCTTCATGAATGGAGACACCTTTTTCCTGCAAAGCACGAATGACGGGACGAACGCCCAACGTTTTGAGCCAATGGTAATAATCCTCCATCTCAAGCTCAATCATTCTCTCAATCTTGGCAGCTTCCACTTTACGCATCTCAAGGTTGCTCTCCACGATTCCTTCCAGATCATCAATATCGTAGAGAAATACGTTGGATAATTCACCAATGGCTGGATCAATATCACGTGGAACCGCAATATCAATCAGGAACAATGGGCGAGATTGACGACGCTTCATGCTCTCCCGTACCACTGCTGCATCCATGACATAACGTTCAGCTCCAGTGGAACTAATCACAATGTCAACTTCATTAAGTCGCTCTAATGCCTGTTCCATGGTACAAGGCGTTCCCCGGAACTTGGCTGCCAATTCTTCGGCTCTTGCGAGCGTACGATTCGCCACGATGACTTCGGATGCCCCGTTGGCATAGAGATGTTTCACGGTTAGTTCACTCATCTTGCCGGCACCCAAAATCAGTACCTTTTTGTCTGTGAACATGCCAAATATCCGCTTGCCCAGCTCAACAGCAGCATAACTGACGGATACGGCGCTCTCCCCGATGGAAGTCTCCGAATGTGCCCGTTTGCCCAGCGTAACTGCCTGTTTGAACAGCATATTAAACCAAGTACCTGTTGATTTCTCTTCCTGAGCTTTAAGAAAAGCCTGTTTCACCTGTCCAAGAATCTGAGTCTCACCAATAACCATGGAGTCTAGTCCGCAGATCACACGGAACAAATGGCGCATGGCTTGATCATCTTCATATATATATAAGTGTTGCGTGAATTCTTCCCGTGGTACATTAAACCATTGTTCCATGAATGTTCGAATAAAATAACCACACATGTGAAGACGGTCTACCACAACATACAACTCGGTACGGTTACATGTGGCTACGATTACACCTTCCAATACACTCTTGGTCAGCTTGAGCTGCTGCAGCGCTTCAGACAAGTCCTTTTCTGCAAATGTGAATCGTTCCCTAACCTCTACAGGCGCCGTGCGATAATTCAAACCAACGACAACGATGTGCATTGCAAGTTCACCTGCCTAATAAATTTCCAATCAAAGTGCTTACTACATATCTCTATCCATTTATGATTGACATGGTTAATTATATCACACATCATAGCCGTGACCGGGTCATTTTTATGAAATGTTTATGAAATCACCATGTTCATCATCATATGCACTGTCATTTATTGTAGTGTCTCACCAAAGTTCACCGTTATGCGTTAAAAAGTCCTTATTATGAATATTCATAAGAATTCGGATATTAAAACAAATAGCCATGGAGTAATTCCATGACTATCTCGGTTATCCGTTAATTTCGTTGGTTTCTTCCTCTTCAGAAGCATTCTCTGCATCCAGTACTTCTGGTGCATACTTATCTATGCGGGCATGGCGGGTGATAATGTCCCATAACTCTTCTTTCCCCAATCCTTCTTCGGATGAGAATGGTACAAAAAGATCCCCTGGACGAAGACCCAGTGATTCCTTAATGACTTTGATATATTTGGCTCTGCGGGTTTTTGGAATCTTGTCCATCTTGGTTGCTACTACAACCAAAGGCAGTCCATTATGACGAAGCCATTCGTTCATCATCTTGTCCTCTTTGGACGGTTCATGTCTCATATCCACCATTTGCATGACCAGTTTCAATTCCTCGCGTCCCAACAAGTATTTCTCCATCATTTTGCCCCAGGCAAAACGTTGCTCTTTCGAAACTTTGGCGTAGCCATACCCCGGGAAATCGACGAAGTAGAGATCCTGATTAATCTTATAGTAGTTCAGTTGCTGCGTCTTACCCGGTGTTGAGCTCGTCCGAGCCAGATTTTTACGATTAATCAAACGGTTGATCAGGGAAGATTTCCCGACATTGGAGCGTCCCGCCAAAGCAATCTCTGGCAGACCGTCCTCAGGGTATTGTTCAGGCCGAACGGCACTGATAATAAATTCAGATTGATTTACTTTCATCTTGTATCTTTCCTCTCTTGAACGCCTGTGCTTAGAAAACCTGTTGATGGTATTATGCCATGGATTGTTCTATCATACAAAAAAAACCGTTCCAGCGGACGCCGAAGCCTCCGCAGAACGGTCTACTCTTCATACGAACCTTTCGGATATGTGGATTACAGGTGAATTCCTGCCTGCTCAACAAGTGCATGCTGCAGCACCTGATCCATATGGGCTACTGGGACAAATTCCACATCTTCCTTGATGCTGTCTGGAATGTCACGCAGGTCCCGTTCGTTATCCTTGGGCAATAATATTTTTTTATAGCCGGCACGATGGGCTGCCAGTGATTTTTCTTTCAGACCACCGATCGGCAGTACACGCCCACGCAACGTGATTTCACCAGTCATGGCGATATCCTTCGAAACATGTTTGTTCGTCAAGGCTGAGATTAACGCTGTTGCCATCGTAATCCCCGCAGATGGACCATCCTTCGGAATTGCTCCTTCCGGAACGTGGATGTGGATATCGTTCTTCTCATGGAAATCTGGTGCAATCCCGAGCTGCGTAGCTTTGGAACGGGTGTAGCTGAATGCGGCTTGAGCCGATTCCTTCATGACATCCCCCAGTTTACCTGTGAGGGTCAATTTACCTGTTCCTGGTACGACAGTCACTTCAATGATAAGAGTATCTCCACCCACTTCAGTCCACGCAAGACCGGTTACGGTACCAATCTGATCTTCCAGTTCGGCCATACCATAACGGAACTTGCCAGGTCCAAGGTAGTCTTTGACCGCATCTGATGTGATGTTGATCTGACCTTCCACACCGGATACGATGTTCTTGGCAGCTTTCCGGCACAACGAAGCCATCTGCTGTTCCAGATTCCGCACACCGGACTCCCTTGTATATTCACGAATTACACGCAACAACGCGTCATCCGGGATTTCCAGTTGCTCTTCTTCCAGACCATGGTCCTGTTTCTGTTTGGGCAGCAAATAGTTTTTCGCAATTTGCAGCTTCTCCAGCTCCGTATAACCAGGGATGTTGAGCATTTCCATCCGATCCAGCAAAGGACGCGGAATGTTGTGTACCGTGTTGGCAGTTGTTATAAACATAACGTTGGATAAGTCAAACGGCAATTCTACAAAGTGATCACTAAACGTATTATTTTGTTCCGGATCAAGCACCTCAAGTAGTGCTGCAGAAGGATCTCCGCGGAAGTCTGAAGCCATCTTATCAATCTCGTCCAGCAGGAATACCGGATTAAGTGAACCTGCCGTTTTCATCCCCTGGATGATACGTCCAGGCATTGCGCCAACATAGGTACGTCGGTGACCACGAATCTCAGCTTCATCCCGCACGCCGCCAAGAGATATTCTTACAAACTCCCGCCCTAGCGATCTGGCGATCGAACGGGCAAGTGATGTTTTACCGACCCCTGGAGGTCCAACCAGACAGAGAATCGGCCCTTTGAGCTTCTTGACGAGCTTCTGGACAGCCAGATATTCAAGCACACGCTCTTTCGGCTTTTCCAATCCGTAATGATCTGCATTGAGCACATCCTCGGCTTTTTGGATATCCAGATCGTCTGCTGTCATCTGACTCCAAGGAAGGCCAAGCAGCCAATCCACGTAGTTGCGAATGACTCCACCCTCAGCTGAACTTGCAGGCATTTTCTCCAGTCGATCAATTTCTTTCTCGACTTTTTCTTTCACCTTGTCCGGCAAGCCGAGTTCTTCCATCTGAGTGCGAAGTTCCTCGACTTCACCCGCACGACCTTCTTTTTCACCCAGTTCTTTCTGGATCGCTTTCATCTGCTCGCGCAAATAATATTCCTTCTGCGTTTTCTCCATCTGTTTCTTCACACGTTGACTGATCTTGCGTTCAAGCTCCAGCACTTCGCGTTCGTTGTTCAGGATGTCTAGCAATTTCTCCAGACGTTCCCGAACGTCGATGGTCTCCAGAATTTCCTGTTTATCCTTGATCTTCAAGGACAGGTGACTTGTAATGACATCAGCCAGGCGCCCCGGTTCTTCAATGTCGGACACTGCTGCAAGTGTCTCGGGTGTCACTTTTTTGGACAGATTAATATAATTCTCGAACTGGTTCAGAACGGTACGCATCAAGGCATCCGTCTCCGGGTGAGTGTTCTCCTCTTCAGGCAGTTCTTGTGCCAGCACTTCGTAATATTCCTCGTTGTCCGTATATTCAATAATTTCAGCCCGTTCCAAGCCTTCCACGAGTACACGAATCGTACCATTCGGAAGCTTCAGCATCTGTCTGACCTTGGCCACGGTTCCGATTCTGAAAATGTCCTCTTGTGTTGGTTCTTCAATATTTACTTCGGCTTGGGAACATAGGAGAATCAAATGTTCTTCTACCATCGCTTTTTCTAAAGCCTTGACCGATTTCTCCCGGCCCACATCGAGATGCAGTACCATACTCGGGTAGACGAGAAGTCCTCTTAAAGGCAGTAAAGGAAAACGACGACCTTTCGCTTTGCTCGGTCCCATCGCTTTCGCACCTCCAATGGCTCTCAGGTTGTAGTCATTCATTATTCTATCAAATGTTCACATAAAAAACCAATGAAGGGAAGCGCTTAGCAGCTTCCCGAATCTGTAACCTGTCCTGGACGAGGCACGTCAGCACGCAAATAGGAAGCGGATGCCGGTGGAAAAATCTCCGTTGCAGGTGCAATTGCCTCCTCTGCAAGCTTCGTTTGTTCCATCTTTTGCGATTCTGGAACCCATGCGAATACCTCACGGAATACGTCCTGCACCGTATCTACCGGAATAACACGCAAGCCCTCCAGATTCTCGAAAATGGACTGCCAGTTCTCCGCGGGAATAATAACGGTCTTCGCCCCTGCCTGAAAAGCAGCCTCCACCTTGGCCAGTACGCCACCAATGGGCTTCACTCGACCATGGATGCTGATCTCGCCAGTCATCGCTGTCTCATGATCCACAGGACGTCCCTGAATGGCTGATGTAATGGCAGTCGCCATGGCAATCCCGGCGGATGGACCATCAATAGGCGTCCCGCCCGGGAAATTCACGTGTAAATCGTAATCATTCGGACGAATACCCATGGCTTTTAATACGGTTAACACATTTTCAACCGAGCCTTTAGCCATACTTTTTCGCCGGAGTGTACGTGAACCGCCTCCAATCTCTTCTTCATCCACAACCCCTGTAATGTTGATTCGGCCTTGATCTTTGAGAGCCGGAACAGCAGACACTTCGATTTCCAAAATGGTTCCCATATTCGGTCCGTATACCGCCAAGCCGTTAACAAACCCCACCTGCGGCTGTGAAGGGACCTTGCGATCAGGCCGTGGCTGAATCTGGCTGCTACCAGCCACCCACTCCACATCGGACGCCTGAAGCGTCTCACGTTTCTCTGTCAGCGCAAGCCCAGCAGCGAGCTGAATGATATTGACCGCTTCACGTCCATTGGTTGCATATCGCTTGACCACATCAACGGCATCCGGGCATGGGCTGAACCCAATTTTCTGCACAGCGTCTTCTGCAATTCGCCCAATCTCCTCAGGCAACAAAGGACGGAAATAAACTTCCATACAACGCGAACGCAAAGCCGGTGGCAGTTCATGAGGCGAACGTGTCGTTGCTCCGACTAGGCGGAAATCGGCCGGCAGGCCATTTTGAAAAATATCGTGGATATAAGCAGGAGTATGCGTGTCTTCGGAGTTATAGTACGCACTCTCCAAAAACACCTTGCGATCCTCCAGCACTTTCAACAGCTTATTCATCTGAATCGAATGCAATTCACCGATTTCATCAATAAAAAGCATTCCTCCATGCGCTTTCGTGACAGCGCCAGGTTTCGGTTGGGGAATACCTGCAACGCCCATGGCTCCTGCTCCCTGATATATCGGATCGTGGACCGAACCAATTAAGGGGTCCGCAATTCCACGCTCATCAAAACGGGCTGTTGTTGCATCCAGCTCTGTGAATTTCGCGTCTGGCTTGAAGGGAGAAGATGGATTCTTCTTGGCCTCTTCCAACACGACCCTTGCCGCAGCTGTCTTCCCGACTCCGGGAGGGCCATAAATGATAACATGTTGCGGATTCGCACTGCACAATGCAGCTTTAAGGGCACGCAGCCCGTCTTTTTGCCCAACAATATCGTTAATGGTAGCTGGACGCGTCTTCTCAGACAACGGCTTGGTGAGTGAGATTGAACGCAGCTTGCGCAGCTTCTCCAGTTCCTTGCGAGATTCTCGCTCAACGGCACTGCGGTTCGTTTTCTGGCCACGTAGCAGGTTCCAGAAATACAAACCAATCACCACTCCAAAAAATAACTGAATCAACATGATGACCATACCAAATTCCATGTCTTCACATCCTCCTATTTTGTCGCTATTCTCATATGAGATCATGCTAATACTTGGTAGTATAGCCTTTTCAACGAGACGTAAACGGGCGATGTGGAATTTGTATGAGAGAATATAAAAAGCCCACCATCGCTGGCGGGCTGTTACAGAAACAAGATATGAATCAATCAGTGCGAACGACCAGGAATAACACCTGTCTCTTCATAGGCTTCGACGATTTTGTCGATCTCTTTTTTCAATTCCTCAACCATGATTTCTTCAGGCACTTTACGGATCATCTTACCATGACGGAACAAGAGACCTTCTCCACGAGCACCGGCAATGCCGATATCCGCTTCTTTGGCTTCACCTGGACCATTAACTGCGCAACCCAGCACCGATACTTTAATCGGCACCTTAAGCTTAGAGATATACTCTTCCACTTCGTTGGCAATGGAGAACAAGTCGATGTCCAAACGTCCACACGTCGGGCAGGAGATCAATGTAGCTGCATTCGTAATGAGTCCAAAGGTTTTGAGCAAATCACGAGCAACCTTGATTTCTTCCACCGGGTCCGCGCTAAGCGAGATCCGCATCGTTGAACCAATACCCATGGACAGCAAGGCTCCCATACCTGCAGAGCTTTTGATCGTTCCCGAGAACAGTGTACCTGCTTCGGTAATCCCGAGATGCAACGGATACGGAATAATTTGAGCTGCTTTGGTATAAGCTTCAATCGCCATCGGCACATCGGATGCTTTGAGGGACACGATAATATCATGGAAATCCAGTTCTTCCAAGATACCAATGTGATACAATGCACTTTCTACCATAGCATCAGCCGTCGGGTACCCGTACTTCTCAAGCAGATGGTTTTCAAGTGAACCTGCATTTACCCCGATCCGAATTGGAATACCGCGATCTTTACAAGCCTTAACTACTTCTTCGACTTTAGCACGTTTACCAATATTACCTGGATTGATCCGCACTTTATCAATGCCGTTCTCAATTGCAAGTAAAGCCAGCTTATAGTTGAAATGAATATCTGCTACGAGCGGTATGTTAATACGTTTTTTGATTTCCTTGATGGCTGCGGCAGCTTCCTCATTATTCACCGTTACACGTACCACTTGACAGCCGGCTTCTTCCAGTCGCAAAATCTCTGCAACCGTTGCCTCAACGTCTGCCGTTTTGGTTGTACACATACTTTGGATAATGACTTCGTTACTGCCACCGATCGTTACGTTTCCCACTTTCACGGGACGTGTATCTTGTCTTAAATACATGAGTGATTTCTCTCCCCACAACGTCAAAGCTCCACCCTGACAGAGACACGAATTCGCCTTCTGCCAAAGTGGAGAACTGACAAGTCTATATTTCAGAGTTCAAACAGGATTCAGGCTTTAATTAGGCGCTTTCTTCCTGCTTATCGTCCTTCGATTGGCTAAGTTCAGGCACAACTCTTTTCTCAACGACTTCTTCGGTAATAACACAGTTCGTAACATCTTCACGTGAAGGCACTTCATACATGATTTCAAGCATGATGCCTTCAATGATGGCACGCAAACCACGTGCACCTGTGTTACGTTTGATTGCTTCTTTTGCAATCGCGAGCAATGCAGCTGGTTCAAATACCAGATTCACATTGTCCAGTTCAAGCAGTTTTTGGTACTGTTTGGTAAGCGCGTTTTTCGGTTCGGAAAGAATCCGTACCAACGTATCTTCGTCCAGTGGCTCCAAAGTGGAGATAACTGGCAGACGGCCTACAAATTCCGGAATCAGACCGAATTTCAACAAGTCTTCCGGCAATACCATACCCAGATATTCACCTGGTTTCAGATCTTGTTGCTCAGCCACGGTATTGAAACCAATGACTTTTTTACCGATCCGGCGTTTGATCATTTGCTCCAGACCATCAAAGGCACCGCCGCAAATGAACAGGATATTCGTTGTATCGATCTGAATGAATTCTTGATGAGGGTGTTTACGACCACCTTGTGGTGGTACAGAAGCCACGGTTCCTTCAAGAATTTTCAAGAGAGCCTGTTGAACACCTTCACCCGATACATCACGAGTAATGGATGGGTTTTCGGATTTACGCGCTACTTTATCAATCTCATCGATATAAATAATGCCACGCTCTGCTTTTTCCACATCATAATCAGCAGCTTGGATCAGCTTGAGCAGAATATTCTCTACATCCTCACCTACATAACCCGCTTCTGTTAATGAAGTAGCATCAGCAATAGCAAAAGGTACATTCAGAATTTTTGCCATCGTTTGCGCAAGCAACGTTTTACCAGAACCCGTAGGTCCTAACAGCAAAATGTTACTCTTCGACAACTCAACATCTTCAATCTTGCTTTGCGTGTTGATCCGTTTGTAGTGATTATACACTGCAACAGACAATGACTTCTTCGCTTGCTCCTGACCAATAACATATTGATCCAGGATATTACGAATTTCTTTCGGTTTTGGAATATCTTTGAGGTCTACTTCTTCATCATGACCGAGTTCTTCCTCAACGATTTCGGTGCAAAGTTCGATACATTCATCACAAATGTACACGCCTGGTCCAGCGACCAGCTTACGTACCTGTTCCTGAGATTTACCGCAAAAAGAGCATTTCAGTTGCCCTTTCTCATCGTTAAATTTAAACATGAAACCACCCCTTTAGGAATTGATCGGTCTACTGAGCACCTGGTCAATAATGCCGTACGTCTTAGCTTCGTCAGCGCTCATGAAGAAGTCACGGTCTGTATCCCGCTCAATTTTATCAAGAGACTGACCCGTACGATTGACGTATATTTGATTCAGTTTCTGACGTGTTTTAATAATCCATTCTGCGTGTATCTTAATATCCGCAGCCTGTCCTTGAATGCCGCCGAGCGGCTGATGAATCATCACTTCGCTGTTCGTCAGCGCATATCTCTTGCCAGGTGCACCGGCTGTCAGCAATAAAGAACCCATGCTTGCTGCCATCCCTACGCAAATGGTAGATACATCCGGCTTGATATATTGCATCGTATCGTATATACCCATCCCTGCAGTGACAGAACCACCAGGTGAGTTAATGTACAAGCTGATATCCTTTTCAGGATCGTCGGCTGCCAAAAACAAAAGCTGTGCTATGACAAGATTGGCTACATCGTCATCAATCGCACTGGTTAGAAAGATAATGCGATCCTTCAGCAAACGCGAATATATATCGTAAGACCGCTCGCCTCGATTGGTTTGTTCTATAACCATTGGCACCAGACTCATGAGACCAACCTCTTTTCTACATGTAATTAGACATAGGCCACCTGTAAAGCAAACCCAAATTCATTCTAACACTTTCCTGTGACAATGTCATTTTTCACAAGTGTGTCAGACATCAGTTCGTTTACTTTTTTGCCTGATCATATTTAACCATGTTTTCTATGTATGTGCAAATTGAAGCCATCCTATGCCGTATTGCCATTTTTTATTTGCACGAAGTGTCATAGGTATGTAAAAAGTGTACACCGATCAATAAAATTAGTATTCACCCATATTATTACTTCATTTTCTATAAAATGGATGTCATAATTTAAAAATAAGGCACGCAATGATTCACGTGCCTTATCGTTTATTCAACTGACAAGTTGATAACAGCTTGTCTTATTTTTCGTCAGCTTCTGCAACAACTTCTTCAGCTGGAGCTTCAACTGGCTCAACAACTGTGCTGTTCTCAACAAGAACGTCAATCGTTTTACGCAGTTTAACTTCATCGCGAAGGCTGTCCAGGGAACCATTACCCTCGAGGATGCCACGGATCTCATCAGCAGGACGCTTGTAAGATTCAGCCATTTTTTCGAGTTCTTGATTCACTTCTTCGTCAGATACTTCAATGTTTTCCGCTTTACCTACAGCTTCAAGCACCAGGTTGTTGCGAACACGTTTGGAAGCATCTTCTTGCATTTGTCCTCTCAGGTCAGCTTGAGTCTGGCCAGAGAAGCTCAGGAACATTTCAAGGTTCATACCTTGGTTGCGCAGACGGTTGTCGAAATCACGCATCATGTTTTGTACTTCGCTCTCAACCATTGCAGCAGGAATGTCCACTTCAGCGTTCTCAGCCACTTTTTCTACAACTGCATTTTCTTGAGCAGCTTTGGCTTCGTCAGCTTTACGGGATTCCAATTGTGTTTTCAGGTCAGCTTTGTACTCTTCCAGTGTGTCGAATTCACTAACATCTTTAGCAAACTCATCATCCAATGCAGGAAGCTGTTTGCGTTTGATTTCGTGAATTTTCACTTTGAATACCGCTTGTTTGCCAGCAAGTTCTGCTGCATGGTAGCTCTCTGGGAAAGTCACTTCTACGTCTTTGAAGTCGCCTGTGGAAAGACCCACAACTTGCTCTTCAAATCCAGGGATGAATGTGTTGGAACCCAGTTCCAGGGAATAACGCTCAGCTTGTCCACCTTCGAAAGGTACACCATCAACGGAACCGTCGAAGTCGATAACTGCAACGTCGCCGTTTGCAGCAGAACCTTCGTCGATTACAACGAGTTCAGCGTGACGTTGTTGAAGACGCTCAAGCTCTTCAGTCACTTCTGCGTCAGTTACTTCACCTTTTGCTACAGCAACTTCGATTCCTTTGTAGTCACCCAGGGTAACTTCAGGTTTCACAGTTACTTTCGCTTTGAACTTGAAAGTTTGTCCTTTAGCGAATTGTTCAACATCTACGTCAGGACGATCAACCGGGAAGATATCCGTTTGGTCGATTGCTTCTGTATAAGCTTCAGGAAGCAAAATGTCGATTGCTTCTTGATAAAGGCTCTCTACACCAAAACGTGCTTCGAAGATGGAACGTGGTACTTTACCTTTACGGAATCCAGGTACGTTTGCTTGTTTAACCACTTTATTAAAAGCTTTGTCGAGTGCTGCAGTTACACGATCTGCATCCACTTCAACCTCAAGAACCCCAAGGTTCTTCTCTATCTTTTCCCAAGTTGCTTTCATTGTATACTTTCCCCTCCAAAATTCACATGTTCACGTAGGCAATCACGTACAAAATAACCATTTTAGTATAAACAAGATTAGATTCTTTTTCAAGGGGAATCCCTTGATACAGTTTAAGGAAAACGTTTCCGGCCTCGATTAACCGTCCAAACCGGCAGATACAAACTGTTTCATCGAACGATAAGCCTGCTCCAGTCGAAAGCGCATCGCGCCTGTCACAGCATACATTGAGCGGGTATTTTCCTCATCATGCGAGCCACCCAGACTGTCTGCAACGGTCATATGTAGAGCTGCTGCCCATATATCTGTCATGGAATCATTTTCTTCCAACATCGATACATAATCACGGGTTCCATACACCGCCATGACATATTGTATCCACAGTTCCTGGGCAAAATAAAAGAGAGTAGGTTCATGAACCTCCGTCTGATCTGCCACTCGTTCCAGAATCTGAACGATTTGGAGCGGGAATTCCTCTGGTTTAAGAGGCACGGTATCAATCTCGACCTCTACCTGCTCTTCGCCTCTCGTAAACAGGATCATACCTTGAACACCTCTACGACGCAAGGTTTGCAGCACCCGGAACTGAAGTAAAGGGTGAAGCGACTTATCTTTTAACCAACTCGTAAGTGCCTCATCAATCTTCGGCAGATCAAGATAGGCCAGTTGCTCCAAAGCCAGCATCGTCTGTTCAGACAACGGTTCTTCCATTACTGTGCGAAGCATCTTATCTGCATAACCATCATCCTGTTCAAGCTTCAAACGGGCATGCTGCCTCGCCATGTCTTCCTCACTGATCTCTTCCTCTTCCCGTTCCTCATCAACGGCAGGCGAGGTTTCTTCATAATGAGGGAACGCGGCCTGAAGCCATTCGAGCAGGGCCCGCCATTCATCATAATGGCGCTCTTCCTGTCCCTGACATTGCAGCAAAAAGTGAAGCAATTTCATCGCTTCACCATACCGTTCATTTTCAAGCATCACTGTCAATTGAATCTGGTAATAGTCCAGCGTCTTAGGAAACAGCACAATATTGTTGTTGTGCTCGGTTTCCGGGGTCGTGGATTCCTTAATAGGAGCACCTCCTCTATATCCTGAATCTCCAGTCGGAATCAACATAAATAGATGTATATATTAAAACGATTGTCGATCTATTTTCTGAGTTCTCCTGATATTCTAACATAACCTTAAATATAATGAAAAAAACGTTACTGCCGCCAAATATCATATATGAAAACCATATTAAAATAAAACGCTTGATATTCCTCTTTGCATGTGATAAAATCAATTTTGCTTGAAAAAATTCATGTCTCAGTAGCTCAGCTGGATAGAGCAACGCCCTTCTAAGGCGTCGGTCGGGGGTTCGAATCCCTCCTGGGACGTATAAAAAGAAGCTTCCTTCGGGAAGCTTTTTTTGCGTTCTAGGGATGAGTTTGACCCATTTCATTGCTCAATATTGACATAGAATGTTATGCTTGCGGAGTGGATAATGTAACAATCCATACATATTAACTCATTAGGAAACAGGAGATTTTATCATGTCATCTTCAATACAACAGCACTCATCCATCCAAGCCGAGGAAGAACATTCTTCGACATCCAAAAGATTCGGCCTGTTATTAGCAGGCATTATCGTCATCGCCGCTACCATGAGGTCACCGATCACGGCAATTGGTCCCGTCGTGGAGATGATCCGGTCCGACACAGGTATCGGTCATACAATGGCAGGGCTTCTGACCTCGCTTCCTCTGCTCGCCTTTGCAGCAGTCTCTCCGTTTGCACCACGTCTTGCGAAACGTTTAGGACTCGAATCAGCCTTGCTGATCGCTATCATCATCGTAACTCTCGGGGTGGCGTTACGTTTATCCCCCTCTGTCTTGGCCTTATATGCAGGAACTGCCATCTTGGGATGCGGCATTGCGTTAAGCAACGTGCTTTTACCCAGTTTGATCAAACGCGATTTTCCATTGCGGGTAGGTATCGTGACGGGGCTATACTCCGTATCCATGAATATATTTGGCGCCATCGCCTCAGGCATGAGTGTGCCAGTAGCAGGAGCAACCTCCATCGGTTGGCGCGCTTCTCTGGGCATGTGGGCCATATTATCCATACTTGCACTTCTCTTGTGGCTCCCCCAAGTCGCTGCGGGACGCCAGCGAATGTTATATGTGACCAGCCAGAGTGAAGGGACGCCTGTACGTCTACGGACATCATCCTTGGCTTGGTTTATTACATTATTTATGGGTCTGCAATCTCTAATCTTCTATACTACGATTACCTGGCTTCCCGAGATTCTCGCCGAGCAAGGCTTCAGCCCCACCTCAGCAGGCTGGATGCTCTCCTTGATGCAGATGGTTAGCGTACCCGTTACCTTTATCGTTCCAATCCTTGCTGGTAGAACGCGAGACCAGCGTGTTCTAACCACGGTAACGTGCTCATCTTTAATTGTCGGGTATGCTTTATTGTTAAGCGGACTCCCTTCACTCGTTACCATCGGCGTCACGTTGGCTGGAATAGGTGCTGGCGCTTCCTTTGGACTGGTGACGATGTTCTTCGTCCTTCGCACAAAAGATGCCAGACAAGCTGCCAGCCTATCCGGTATGGCCCAGTCAATCGGTTATATGCTGGCGGCAGTGGGACCTCTACTGTTCGGCATGCTTCATGACTGGACAAAAGGGTGGACCCTTCCATTGCTGATACAGGTTCTTCTGGCCATCGCCTTACTCATCGCAGGTATCCAGGCCAGCAAGAATCGAATGATCGGGTAGTCATACAATTCATTTAATAGAAAAGAACAAAATAAAACGGCCTCCATCCTGCAAAATCAGGATGGAGGCCGTTTGTGCGTTGAATAATTCCTTCATTAATTGATCAGATTCAATGAGGAAGATCTTACTTCACTTTTACCGTAATCGTGTCTGTGCTAGTAACTCCAGCTGTGTTAATTAACTCAGCTCGATACGTATACGTACCCGAAGCTTTCCCGGACAGTGTACTCACAGCACTTTGCGCAAGAGGTGTAACCGGACGAAGTTCTTGGGTATCGATCAGTTGATCATTCTCATAGAGACGATACTCGGAGGCATTCGTCCCCCACCACAGGTTCATGGTTACCTTATAGTTGCCGTCGCCATCCCAGTTATCCTGAGAGAGAACTGCTTTGCCTGGCGTTGCATTGGTAACTTGAACAGTCAACGTCTGACTCCGCGTTGTTCCCTTGTCATTCGTTAGCTCGGCCACATACGTATATGTGCCGTTGGCTTTGCCCGTGATCTTCGTCTGAGCAGATTGCGCCGAAGGCGCGTTATAAGTCAGCTTCTGCGTATCAACCAGAACCCCGTCCTCATATAATTTGTAGCTAGTTGCGTTCTCGCCCCACCACAGGTTCATGGTAACGATATACGAACCTTCTGGCAGGCCGTTGCCTACCCAGTTATTGTGAGACAATGCAGGCGTACCTGGGGCCTTGGTAGCCGGAGTTTCGGGTTCGGTCTCCACGGCTTCCAATTTCAGTGCCGTATTGGCTGTACCCGAAAGCCCCTGTTGGTCTTTTACTGTAAGTTCAACGACATATTCGCCCGCTTCGATCCCTTCCAAAGGAAGGCTGAAGGTGCCATCAGGCTGTACTTCAAAGACTCCTTCTTTTTGAATCGAGCCATCTTCTTTTTTCACAACATACGTTGCTTCCAAGGAAGCTGCCGGATCAAACGCAATGTCCCAACCGCTGGCAAGCGCAGGTGCAACTCGGAAGTACAAATCTTCCACGCTACCATCAAGGATAGCAGATTCATCTACTTTGAACTCCAACGCTTCTGGTGCAGTTACAGCCGGAGCTGTCTTTTTGACCAAAAATGTAGAAGTATCTTCCTTATAGGTTTTGCCGTCCGTACCAATGGTAGTGATATCAACCGTGTATAGACCATCTGGAATCTCTGTCACTTCATCCGTTGTGTAGTCTGCATATGTGCCGTTCCAGGCAAGGTTATATCTTGCATTTGCACTGAAGTTAAAATAGTTACCGAAAATGGAGCCGATATATCCATCTTGATAATATCCACCTTCTGGGTTAAGACCATCATAAATCTCAATCAGGGCGAAAGTCATCGGATTATAGAATTCCATCGCTACGTTAAGCGTATCTAATGTACCATCAGCCTTCAATGGATAATGGAATGGATTTTTTTCAGTGCCTTTTACCGTCTCAATATACTTCACTCCACTCAACGTAACGTTGAAATGAGCAACATATGGCACAGTAAAGGTACTGGTTCCGTTCGACAACTCAATGTATCCTTGTGCTTCTGTAACCGCAGTAACCCCTCGTGGAACGGTGATTGTCACAGCAAGTTCTTCCTCACCATTCAGTGTGAAGGAACTCTTGTCTACCGCAACAGATACACCTGCCACATTACGAGTTGGATTCACATTTACAGTGTAATCCCCACCGCTACCATTCAATGCTTCAACTTTGATTGTTTTGGTAATGGTCTTTTCATCTGTGCTCAGGAAATTACCGTAGTTGATGCTTCCGGTGATATTATCCTTTTCAACAACTACGCCACTCTCTGTGTATTGAGTAACATCAAGCACTTTCACAAAAGCAGCAGGATCAATGGTGTTCACAGCCTGAATACGGCCAGCACCTTGATCAAATACATCAAACTTGGTCGTATCCAGCACCTTACTATTGTTCATGAGCGCTACTTTGATATCAAATGGCGTCCAGTCCGGATGCTTCTCAATCAACAGCGCAATCAAACCTGCTACATGAGGTGTAGCCATACTTGTACCTGTTTTACGATCATAAGCTTGTGCGTAATCTGCGTCCGGCTCATCCTTGCCGTAGGCAGGAATCGTAGACAGAATGCTAGTACCTGGGGCAACAATATCCGGTTTAATGTCCAGTGTTACCTTCGCAGGTCCACGTGAACTGGATGAATTCATTTCGTCGCCCGGAGTTTGTGAACGTTCAAAATCACTAAAGCTCACTTCAACGGCTTGTCCTGCGTCCAGTTCAGCCTTGATCACATCTCCATCTTCCTTGGACATGCTCAGTGTTGGAATGAGTTCAAAATTATCGCCCAGACTTACACCGATTGGACCCGGAATGTTGTTATATACGATAACAGCCTCGGCTCCAGCTGCTTTGGCATTGGCGACTTTCTCTACAAATGCCAGTTCACCCCGCTGAATCAATGCGACTTTACCTGTAAAATCCTTGCCTTCAAAATCAGCTGGTTTACCCAGTGCTGCAAATTCAAGTCCGAATTTCCCTATCAAAACAGTTTCAGGGTCTGCTGACAGGCTCCAACCCATCAGATCCAGACGGTAAACCGACTCTGTAATAGACAGTGGAGCTTCGGTCGGAGCAATTACAGACTCTTCTCCCACAGGAGCAGCTTCAGGAGATACTTCGACCGGTGCAGAAGGTGATGCAGATGGAGTATTTTCTTCTGTTGTAGCTTCTTCTACAGCTTCTTCAGAAACTACGTCTTCCACAGCTGCAGCACTTTCTTCAGTAGCAGTTGCGGGTACGTCTTGCTCTGAAACTTCAGGTGCTTCTGTTCCAGGTGCTGTCCCCAGTTCAGGAGATTCTTCAACCTCTGGCACAGGTTGTTGTTCAGGCAACACTTCTTCGCCCTCTTCACCAATCCAGAAGTGAGTATCAGCTGTAATAAGCTGACTAGGACCTGTAGAGTTACCTACCGTAATGGCCATGGCAGATGCACCCGGAGAACCGAGTGTATAACGGTTAGGTCCACTGTTACCACTTGCTACAACCGCTGTCACACCGGACAACATCGCATTGTTAAGGGCAACCGAAGTGACATAACTTGGATCGTTGGCGGCGTTACCCAACGAGAGATTGATCACGTCCATGCCATCTTCAACAGAACGATCGATTCCGCCGAGTACCCATGACGTTTGACCACTACCATACGGTCCAAGTACACGGTAAGCATAGATAT
The DNA here is from genome assembly GCF_026013365.1 of Paenibacillus sp. LS1. Lineage (GTDB taxonomy): Bacteria > Bacillota > Bacilli > Paenibacillales > Paenibacillaceae > Paenibacillus. Next base: position 172,013 of record NZ_JAPDOE010000010.1, on the reverse strand, counting down.
CTGCTTCAGGTGCAACACCAACAATGCCGTAGTCCCCTGCCTCACGAGCAGCAATGGTACCGGCTACGTGCGTACCATGGGATGTGTAATAGGCACTTCCATTGGCGTTAAACTCAGGTTCACCTGACACTTTCCATTCTTGATATGTTGCTTCATACGGATCATTGTCGTTTCCAACAAAGTCCCATCCGCCTTTGTAGGCTTCTTGCAAATTGGGATGTTCGTAGTCGATCCCTGTATCAATGACACCTACTTTGACGCCATTTCCTTTGTAACCCAGATCCCATACTTCAGGTGCACCAATAAAAGGCGCTGTGTCTTTCATATACGGGTTCACTTCATCTGTCTCGGGAGCTATTGTAACTTCAAGGTCAGGATATACGCTGACCACGCCTGGTATCTGAAGCAATTGTCCTACTTGGTTTCCTTTAAGCTCAATCGCTACACCATTCAGGGCATATGCATACTCTTCCAATACTTCATGTTTGATTTTCTTCTGAGTGAGGCTATGTACAAATGACTCTTGTTGTTGCTCAACTTGAGTCACAGCCTTTGTTTCCATAGAGGAGGTAAATGATTTTCCTGAGAGGGTTGATTCACCTTGCGCTACTGCAACAGGTTTATTCGAAAGCTCAACGATAACTCGGGTGTTTTCTCCACCCAGGCCTTCCAAGCTTTTATCCAAAAATGGATCTGCGGCAAGTTTTGCTTCCCGCCCTGCAAGAATCTCTCTCCATTGTTTGGCTTCGGCTGTACTCGGTAGGTTCTCAAGCTGAATAATTGAATCTGCGGGAGCGGCTCCAGCCGCTGGAAGAATAATGGAAAAGACCATCAGAACACTTAATAACGTGGATATCAATCGTTTGCTCAAGGCTATGCCCCTCCTTTTAAATGTGAGTACCTCACCAAATGATGGGTTCCTGCTATTCGCATGTACTGCAATACCTGCTCAATTTCACCACCTATCTGCAAGAAGATTGACCCTTGGTAAATTATTCTATCAAAATACCACATTTTCCTTCTAAATACTTACAAATATGATATAGAAATTACTTATATGGGTCTTGGGTATGATAAAAATATCCATTTGTAATTATTTGTCGTTTGAATATTTCAATTTTTAAAATAGTGCATCAAAAAAAGACCAAGATCCTCTTTATTAGAAAGAGATTCTCGGTCTACATGTGAAGAATAGTTGTTATAAAAAAGACCATAATATTTCTTTTAACAATGATAAATAGATATCACATTCAACTTTCTGGCTTCACGGCCTCAATACGCAGGCGCTTGTAATCGGCATACATCGCATCTTCTTTCCAAAGGTAAGGCAACACGATCTGACTGGTTTCATGGCAGATTTTTTGTATCTCATCCTGGCTGAAACCTGCAAAATAGTCGCCTCCAAAATGAGCCAACCAGCCTACTATACCCTGCTCACCATCTGCCAGTCTGGTAGGACGGTCGTAGTGATAGGCCTGTCGCACCACAAATCCACTTTGTTCCAGAATATAGCTATATTCTCCGATCGAAGGAAAATACCAAGGATTGCGTTCCGATGCACGAATGCCTGTGTTACGTTCCACGACCTCCTCTAGTGCATCCACAATGATCTGCACGTTCCCTTTACCGCCGAATTCTGCGACAAAACGCCCTCCGGGCTTCAGAGACTTCCAGATACTATCCACCACTAGTCGCGGACTTCGCATCCAGTGCAGCGCCGCATTGGAAAATACGGCATCATACGGTCTATTCGTCTCAAACTGATGACCGTCTCCTTCCACGAATTCAATATCGGGGAATTTCTTCCTCGCACGGCGAATCATGTCCGGGGATGCATCCATGCCAATAACCTCGGCTTCGGCCAGAGAAATTTCATACGTCAAATCCCCCGTCCCGCAACCCAGATCAAGGATGAATTCCCCTTTCCGAGGTTGAAGCCATGAGATCAGGTTTTTGCCGTATCCGGATACAAAAGCCAGTTTGTTGTCATACTCATCTGCCTGCCATTGATTTAATGATTTCATGGATACCACCGTCGCTTTCATCGTTGATATCCTCATTGTGACATAGAATTGTTTATTGTTTAAATATATAGAATCTATTTATTCAATAGGCAAAACCAATAAACAACTTTACTTTAAACGCAAAGAGGAGGGATAATCTCCTTCCAGTCGAGACTGTGAAGTGGTGCTAACGAAGCGGATGCTCAGACGAACCATTGGGGTTCTCATCCCTAGAACGAAAAATAAGAAGCTTCCCGAAGGAAGCTTCTTATTTTTTTACGTCCCAGGAGGGATTCGAACCCCCGACCGACGCCTTAGAAGGGCGTTGCTCTATCCAGCTGAGCTACTGAGACAAATATGTATAATAAATTTTCGGCGCGGTTCTTATTATACTCTGTTTTCTATATTTTTCAATAGTTTTATAAAAAAATTAATAATTATACTTAAATGAGGGTTCAAAAATGTACTTTTCGGTGTTATTCTCATACTCCAGTACCATTCGGAATATGATAGCTTGAACCAGGCTATATTGAGGAGATTGGAACAATTAGAGCAGGATTAACATAAGACATTTTCAATGTCAGAATTGCTGGGTAATCTTTTGCATACATACATTTCAATGTTCCATTGAAGGAGAGAATCGTCATGAGACAACTTTTATCAGCCCTATCCTATTTCAGTATTTTCTTTGCCCCGTTCCTGTTTCCGATCATTATATGGATTGTTGCCAAGGATGCTTACATTGAGGGACACGCAAAACGCGCCTTATTCTCACATGTATTCCCGTTTCTCGCTGCTATTCCGCTATTTTATTTCTTCGTGACTGCGCATAGCCTGGGTTCTGCCGTCGGGTTTGTCATTCTATTCTTTGTGATCTACGGATTAAGCTTTGTATACAACGTGGTCAAAGGCATTCAAGTACTGCGTGAGTATGCTTGATCGCAACACCACCTATTCTGGATTCTCGCGTAACAAACCCCGCCGTTCAACAACGGCGGGGTTTTTCCAGTTACAGATGCATTTACAGTTATAGCAGCAACAAGTCACTCTCTACGTAATGCTCAACATTGAATCCTATTCCCGCTAGCAACATATGTGTTGCTGTAGCATTGCCTCTTAAGCCTGCCCAATCAAGTACCGTTGAAGTGTGGGACCGAGCAAACCAAAGGCAAACAGTTCACTTTGAAACCGAGCCTTATCTTCTTCGGCAGTAATACCTTCGCTGTTCTCAAATGCAGTTTCTGTCGCCTCTTCAAATGCGGTATGCATATTATTGTTGTACCAGTCGATCGCCGAATCGGAGTGATTACGTACAATTCGAACAACTTCGAGCGAATTTCCTGGCTGAGTTGAGGCCACGTATACAAGTAATGACGGATCTCCGGCATTCCCAGGCTGCACTTCCACCTCTGCACAAGACAATCCATCTACCTCGGTTAATCTGCGTATTTTAGCATCTTGAATGGCATACATTCATCATCGCGCTCCTTTTCCTTTGTGCTTATCATGTACTTTGTTCAATCTGATATCGTGTCTCTGGTGTCCCCAATCGGTAAATCTCCCGATACACCTGTTGTAATACCGTTTCATACGCCCGGTTTACGGACTCCTCCGGTGTATCTGGCCATGGGAATACCATACCAGGAAAGGCCTCTTCCTCCTTTTCCTGCATGAGATTGAGCAGTCCCAGCAATTGCTCCGCTTCCTGTGGCGTTGCCTGAATGATCCATTCATACGATGTTACAGATGGATCCGGAATAACGGAGCGGCCCATGACAGACACATAATACTTCATACTGTCCATTGCATGTTCTCTCCTTCACAGGCATGTTGAGGCCGTTGTCCCTAGAACTAGTTTCCGAAGAGGACAGACATTTTATGCCTGCTTTCGGCATATATTTGATACGACTTCTGACGAAAAAGACAACATTTGCTGGCTGTCAGTAATTCAAGCAGCCATACGGATGAATGACTCGACCAAGAAAGGATGAACAAACCATGTGCGGTATTACCGGCTTCATACAGTGGAATCGGGATCTGACCCAGGAATCAGAGCTGCTGGTCCGTATGACGGACAGCTTGTCGAACCGGGGGCCCGACGCTTCAGGTACATGGATCTCCAATCCTTGTGCCTTTGGACATCGGCGTCTTAGTGTAATGGACCCCGAGAACGGGGCACAGCCCATGCATGCGTTACAGGGAGATACCTCCTATACCGTCGTGTATAACGGAGAACTATACAATGCACCCGAGTTGAAAAAGGAATTGCTCCAGCGGGGGCATCAGTTCCGTACGCAATGTGATACGGAAGTGTTGCTCGCCTCTTATATTGAGTGGGGACCGGCATGCGTTGACCGGTTTAACGGGATTTTCGCTTTTGCCATATGGGATGGGGGACGCGAACAGGTTTTTATCGCACGGGATCGCCTTGGTGTGAAACCTCTGTTCTACAGCAATGCCAAAGACACACTGGTATTCGGCTCAGAGCCCAAAGCTCTGCTCATTCACCCGGATGTGGAAGCCGCTGTTGGCCCGGAAGGATTAGCTGAAGTCTTTATTGTAGGGCCTGCACGGACACCAGGACACGGCGTATACTCTTCACTGAACGAACTCAAACCTGCGCACGCGCTCATCTACAACCGAAACGGGATTCGAACCTATGCCTATTGGAAACTGGAAAGCCAGCAACACGAACATAACCTGGAAGAGACGGCAGCCGAGGTACGCACACTCTTGCAAGATACACTGGAGCGCCAGTTGGCATCGGATGTTCCTGTATGTTCTCTTTTATCAGGAGGACTGGACTCCAGTGCCTTGTCTGCGTTAGCCGTGGATTATTACAACCGGACGGGGCAAGGCCAAGTCAGTACGTATTCTGTCGATTATGTGGATAATGCCAAGCATTTTCAGGCGCATTCCTTTCAGCCCGGTGCAGATGGGCCGTGGATTAAGCGAATGGTCGATGAACTCAAGACCGACCATCACTGGATAGAAATCGAGAACGGTGAACTTGTTCATGCATTGACACAGGCCATGCTTGTGCGGGATCTACCAGGCATGGCGGATGTGGACTCCTCGCTCTATTTGTTCTGTAAAGAAATCAAAAAAGGGGCCACAGTTGCCATTTCAGGTGAAGCGGCGGATGAAGTGTTCGGCGGTTACCCTTGGTTCCATCGCGAAGATATGCTGAACTCCGGTACGTTTCCATGGTCTGTAGCGCCTGATATGCGAGCCGCACTTTTATCCCCGGACATTCGGGAATGGATTCGACCACTCGACTATTTGGCAGACCGTTATTCGGATGCAGTGGCTGAAGTGCCTCTTCTGGATGGGGAAACGGGCAAAGCCGCACAAATGCGGGTGATGTCCTACCTCAACATTACACGTTTCATGCCTACACTTCTGGATCGCAAAGACCGGATGAGTATGGGGGCAGGATTGGAAGTACGGGTACCTTACTGTGACCATCGTCTGATTCAATATGTATTTAACGTCCCTTGGGAAATGAAAATAACGGGCGGGCGGGAAAAAGGTATTCTGCGAAAAGCACTCGAAGGTGTCCTGCCTGACGATGTGTTATATCGCAAAAAGAGCCCGTACCCGAAAACACATAATCCACAGTATCTGGCCGCGGTCAAACAACAGGTACTTGATATCCTGGATGATCCCACATCGCCTATCTTGCCTTTGATCGACAAAGCTCAGATCCGCAATCTTGCATCTTCACCGGATGCTGCTTCCAATCTTCCCTGGTTTGGACAGTTGATGTCAGGTCCCCAGCTATTTGCATATCTGACTCAGATCAACTCCTGGTTGAAGACATATAAAGTCGCTATTCGTTAGAATGACCTTCTGATCTCTCATTCATCAAAAAAAGGGTGTCAGGAGAACAGCATAAGCGCTGTTCTCCTGACACCCTCTTGTTATATTCACAACCATTACACCTTAAATCGGCTAACTGACACCTGCAACTCTTCCGCCATGGAGGAAAGGTCATTGGCCGCCGAAGCGATTTCCTGCATCGCAGACAGTTGTTCCTCTGACGTCGCACTAACTTCCTCTGTCCCGGCAGCCGCATTCTCTGTTACTTCCATGATTGTCTTCATGGACACATTGATCTGCTCTACACCCGCTGCCATTTGTTCAATCGATGCAGATACCTCCTGAGTCTGACCAGCGACATTGCTGACAGCTTCACGAATCTCCTCAAAAGTACCTCCTGCTTTACGGACAAGTTCTATGCCTTCCTGAACCTCGGCAGTCACTTCTCCCATGGATTGTGATGCATTATTCATCCCTTTGCGTATAGCAGTTACAAGTACACTGATCTGTTCAGCTGATTTTGCTGATTGATCCGACAGCTTGCGCACCTCTGTAGCAACTACCTCGAATCCACGACCATGCTCACCTGCTCTTGCAGCTTCAATAGCCGCATTAAGAGACAGCAGATTCGTTTGTGCCGATATTTCGGAGATACTTTCAACCATAGATCCAATCTCATCTGAATGATTGCCCAGTTCTTCAATGACTTTAGCTAGTACACGTACAGTCTGATGAATCGAGTTCATCTGACCAACAGCAGATTGCACCGCATCGTTACCAGACAAAGTTTTGGTTGATGCATTAGTCGCTTCCTCCGACATATTCTGTGTATTCTCAGTCATCTGCTGAAAACCTGTGGATAGTTCATTAATCGTATGGAATCCATCTCCAACCATTTTCACTTGCGTATCCATACCCGTAGCGATCTCTTCCATGGTAACAGCGACCTGTTCAGTCGCCGAGGCGGTCTGCTCTGTACTTGCCGTTAACTCCTCGGAAGAAGCCGCAACCCGATCCGCATTGTTCCCCACCTGATGGATTAATTGACGCAAATTCTCCATCATCTTGTTGAAGGATTCGGCCAGATCTCCGATCTCATCCCGATTACGAACAACAATCTTCTCACCCATCAGATCTCCATCAGCAATTCGGCTTGCAGCTTGTGCAACAGCAGCAACTGGCAAGGAGATCAGTCTTCCAATGATCAACGCCACAAGTGTCCCGATTAGGATAGAAGCAATTCCGATAATAGTAACCCACCGAAGAACTTGGGCAATCTGAAGGTTGGCATCCACAACACCGGAGTTCATGGCGTCTTGTTGATGCCGTTCCATTCCTTCTACAATTCCTTCAAATTCAGCAATTATCCCTGGCGCTGTTTCCTGCAGCAACCTTGAGATTTCACTGTTATTCCCCTGTCTTGTCAATGTCATAATATTCTGTGCAAATTCATAATACTTGTTCATTGACTCATCGGATTGCGTAAGATAATCTTTCATCTTTTGACTTGTAACCGTTGGTTTTAACCCATCGCTTAACGCTATGTAATCTTCATAAGCCTTATTAAACTCCTCTTCATGTTCTGCACTGTCTTCCATCACATAATTTCTCAAAGCAATCTGCTGTGATTTAAGATCGATCGACATATTTTTAATGAGCAGTAGTTTACTTGTTCTATCATTAATTAATTCTGTATACGTTTTCTCGACAGATACAAATTGGGTGTAGGCAATAACCACTACCGCTATCAATAGTAATAATACAGTTGAGAATCCCAGGATTAATTTTCGACTAATTGATATTCTTCTCATGTTCATTCCCCCGAAATTTCAAATAAAGTACATGGTGTTCCAAACTTCACACATCTGGTCTCCCTTAGGAATTATTAAGACTTTAGACCTAATTGTAAATATATACAAAGATTATATTCGCCTATATCATTCAAAACGGGTCTTTATCCCTAAGATTACTAACCCAATAACTATGAAATTTGAACCATTATATACTCATGAAATTTCATTGAAAATTTTCAAGGAGAATCAAGACTAATCAAAGGAAAACAATTATCTTTTATTCAGTAAAATTAAAAAATACACCTTACAATATGGCATGGTCAAACCACTATGGTTTGATTCACATCCCACTTTGAAAGATGTACTTTATATCTAAACAGTATTTTATTAAAAAGCGATCAATCTCATTCGATCAACCAATGGATACCGGATTTCGTTCAAGCAGCCCACTGCCAAACGTTTCCCTGAACGGGGAATCCTCCATATGAATATAACCGATGTAACAGCCACATTTTTTCATCCGACAAGGCCGATCCGCAGCCAAAGCCTGCAGACCATCGCGATACAGATGCCCAATAATTCGACGATCCTTATAACACCTTTTTACGTGCCCTGACCCTTGTACATAAAATACTTCGGAACCGGCAGCACAACGTTTGCCCAAGCTCTCATAGTCCTGCAGATTACCTTCAAAAAGCGGATCAAGCCCACGTAAAAACTGAATCTCCTCTGGCGTGTAATAGTTGGGCCGATCTTTGAAGGCATTAACCCACATATACACATCATCCGGCAAAGCCTGTCTCATCGACTCAATTGCGGGGAATGCACTGCGGAGTCCGACAGTACCAACACTAAATGCTAGCCCCATCTGACGCAAAGTTAGGCATTGTTTTACAAAAGAAGCTTCTTTCGTCTCACGAGGATGATACGTCGCCCAAAAGGCTGCTTTATTCGCATCCAGCTCCCTTGCCCAGTCCAGCTTAACCGACAGGTTGGTTTGGATCGCAACTTTATCCACATGTGGCATATGTGACAGCTCAACCATCGCTTCCCGGTACCAACGACGAACCAATGCTTCACCATAGGGATTGAAGAAAATCGAAAATTGGTGTCCTTCAACTTCCTGCTCCCTCACCCAGTTCACAAATTGATGCAATTGTTGTTCATCCATTTCCAACGTCTCTTTGGAATCCACAGTCTTGCTAAACGGGCAGTATGGACAGTCGTAATTACAGGAAGACAACTTCCCCCGATAATACAAAGTCGCTCTCATGAGAAAACAAACCTTTCCATCTGTTCACGAACTTCGGCAGATATAAGCCAATCTCCAATCGCATCGGAGTAGCCAAGTCCCTCTTCTGTCAGACGCAGTATCTGCTTGCCCTCATCGTTCTCCAGCTGCGCCATGCCCTCTGTCAGCAGTTCAGTCAACCAGACATAGTCGGACATCACATCGGTACCGAAGCGCTGATGGTAGTCAGACAACGTTAATCCCTCCCGATGTAGCAAGGCCTTCAGAATAAAGCGACGTCTTTGTTCTTCACGGCTTAATACGATCCCATAATCCGCCACATCGTAGCGCTCGGTCGCCACATAATCGGCAATGATGCTCTGTGTGGCCTTGTAACTCACGCCGTACTTGGAAGCATAATGTACTTCACTCGTATACGAGCGTGCGCCACATCCCAGACCAACCATGCCCTCCTCCTGACAGCTATAAGGCAGAAGCACTTTGGAGGACGACTGTGATTTGGCAAATCTGCGCATCGAATATTGGACATAACCTTTACTTTTTAAGGTCTCCCGTGCAGCTTTATACAGCTCCATCCGAATGTCCGGCCCCTGACGGCGAATATCATCAGGCTTCACGATCGTATTTTCCCGTGTATACAAGGGATAGATAAAGATTTCGCCCGGCTCGTAGGCTAACACTCTTTCCAGTGAATAGAGCCACGATTCAACCGTTTGCCCTGGCAGACCATAGATCAGATCCAGATTCAACAATGGGAAATCATAACGAGTAAGCTTCTCAAGTGCTCGTTCAACCTCCTGCGGTTTTTGCGGACGATAGATGGCGGATGCTTCAGCTTCAATGAAACTCTGAATCCCCATACTGACACGATCTACACTTCGTTCCTTCATAATGGATAGCTTGGCTTCCGTAACGGTATCTGGCGAGGTCTCCACTGATATTGATGCTTGCGAGGGATCCAGCCCCATCACATGTTCAGCAATATCAAACAGACGGTTTAACTGGACCTCATTCAATAATGTAGGTGTTCCCCCACCAATCGCGAACCGCGAATACGGTCTTCGAGATGTAATAGGTGCCCACTGCTTCGCCTGACGTTCCAACGCATCCACATAGCGTTCATGCGTATCATCCCGACGATCCGGCAGTGTGAACAGATTACAGAATCCGCAACGAGCAGCGCAAAAGGGAATGTGCATATATAAAAAATACGTATCGGTATTCTCTTTTTCCCACAGTGACTCCAGTGGCAACGGTGGGTCCAGCTCCCGATATGCCGTCTTGTGCGGGTAAGAGTATAAGTAAGAACGATAGGGGAATGCCAGTACTTCACTGAGACCTGTAGTTATATTGGATCCGGACTGTGTGGAATGGCCTGTTGTCGTATGTTTTGATTGTTTATCCATCGGTTTCCTCCTGTCTCCGGTTGTTGTCATCATAAAAGCAATACATTCTATACTAAAAATTCACGGTAAGGCACCGTCCATACGACATCATGTGCAAGCCGGTGTCCTTGATACCCGTCTTCGCCGTAAGCTGTACCATGATCGGAAAAAGCCAGGCAATACGCTGGGCGGGCGCGTTTTCGCATCGCCTCGAACAATGGCCCAAGGGCCTCGTCTACATATCGAAGTGCAGCCCGTTGGGTCTCCACCGAGTCCTCCTTGGCTCCTTCTACAAAGTACCGATTTGGACCATGAATGGCAGACACGTTCAAAAACATAAATATCTTTTCATCCGGCGCCGTCTGCTCAAGCAGCTTTAATGCATGCTGTACCTGATGTTCTGTCGATTTGGGGTTGGTTACCCCAAAGTTCATTCGCCAGTAGCTCTGTTGGAAATAGCCGGGCAATACTTTCGCAAGTGGGTTTTTTTTCGTAAAAAAAATGACGCCGCCAATGCAGATTGTACGGTAACCTTCAGCTGCGAACCCGGATACGATATCCGGTGTATCAAATAGCCAAGTGTGCGGATGTGTTTTGAGCCCAGTATTTCGGGAATGAAATAGCCTTACATGAGATGCCTTATCTGTATTGGCAGGTGTCGGCATAAAACCACCAAAAAAAGCATGGTGCGCCGCGTATGTAAAACTGCCCGGGGTATGACGCTTCTCCCACGGACCTGAACCACACAGATTAGGACAATTTTCCTCTTCCAGCTTGGCTACGTCATATCGTAACGTATCCAGCGTAATCATTAACAGATCATGGGAGCCCACGATGGTGTTCATATCAGGCATGTTGAATAGGCTCCTTTCGTAAAAGTTCCATTTCCCACTCATAGGTTCCGAGGCCATGATGCTCGACCCTATATAACAGATCTCCAAACGGATTCACATCCAGCACATAGGCACGCGGATTCGAACCACTCGTAAGCATTACATCAATCCCGGCTGACCACGAATTGGGAAATGCAGACATGGCTGCCTGCGCTGCCGTCCGAACTAGCGACATCCGCTGTTCATCCATCCCTGCTTCAGCAGGCAGCATACGCTCATTGCGCAGATGCAGATTGGTAATCGGAGTACGGCTCAGCCGCATAATCGCGTGACCTGCCTGTCCACCTGCAACCAGTTGGCGAATATCATAGGCCCGTTGATCAAGCGTGGCTTTGGGCATCCACCTTTCAATCTGTGCACCTTCTGCACATAACCAGTTCATCAGCGTAGCAATCTCTTCACTGCCGGTATACTTGCGTAGACGTCCTTCATTGAAGAAAATCGTCTTGCCCTGTATCAGTTCCATCCCCATCGTCGTTACAGCGATCTCATCATCTGTTCGGGGATTGACTTGATATGCGACAACGCCTGAGGCTCCTGAGCCACTCGCGAGCTTTACAAATACACGATTCATACCAGCAGATTGCATAGCCGTACGTAGATTGGTGTAACTTCGAATCGGCTGTGAAGAAGTTAGCACCGGGGGGATTTGAACCCCATGGGAAGATAAATGATGTTGGCACTGTCTTTTATCAAACATCAATTGGATATCACTGGGATCATTCATAAATCGGACTTCAGGCCACATTTCCCGAGCTTCATGGCCGATTCGATCCAAACATGCTTTCCAGCCACGAAACCACTGAGCAGGTGCGTAAATTCTTCCCCACTCTTGTTCCAGCGAAAGTGCCTGTTCTGTGGAGAATGCTTCTGCTCCCATTCCATCCGTTAATGTTGTCGTATCGTTCATAGCTCCAAGGAACAGTAACTCACGTTCCACTTCCCAATCCTCACCAGGCGCATCAATGCGAATCAGGGGTACAGGCAGATTGGAATCTACAGTATCAGCAATCGTTCCGCCGTGTCTCCAGTTCTGAAGCAATTGAGCATATGGCAGTACAACCGCAGGTTTCAAACCCAATCTATGCCGGGCCTCTTGCATCCCTTGAGTTCGTCGGTTATCGGGGTTTCCAATCAATAATAAGGGTTGATCTCGTGTTGGATCAGGTACATCTATCGGTTGATGCAGGCTTTCTTTTATTTCTTTTATTTCCTTTACGCCTGACATTGTCTACTCCGTTAACGACGGGTAACGCCAGTCATCCTCATCACTCTGTTGCTGGTCGCTAACATCTACGGATATACCCGAGTGGTTCCAGCGGCTAATCATTTCATTGGTCATGTAATGGTAACTTAGATCAAGATGCTTCAGCTTCTTAATCCGTTCACTGGCTAGTAGTGCTTCTGCTCCTTCATCGGACAACGTCCCTTGCGATAGATCCAATATTTCAAGTTGATCCAGAATAGGTGCATCAGCTGCTGCTTTGGCAATCTCATCCTGAATTTCACTGTCTTTTAGACCCAAGTAAACCAGCTTTGGAAATAATCCTTGTTCCAAAAGGGGAAGCACATCTTCAAGTGAACCATCGAAACCATAATTATCCACACCCAGATACAGTTCCAATTTACGCAATTCAGGCAACTCGGCGTGGGTGATCGAAGATAACACGTCTTTCGGGAGACCTCCACAAATAATAATCAATTCTTCAAGCTTGGCATGCTGGAGTGGTTCCAGACTAAGACCGCTACTGCCCATGACAGAGAATGATTTTAATTCTGGAAAAGCACCCAACAGCGGGGTAAGATTCGTCTGAATAATCCACGACACTTCGCACTCTTCGTATCCCATATCCCCGATGAACAGTTTCTTCAATGACGGAAAGCTTTGAGCTGACTCGACGAACGTGCTCATGAACTCGTCAGGCGAATTTTCATAAGCCTGTCCCCAATCTCCGATGACCAGACTTTCCAATGAGCTGGCCTCCGGTTTAGCTGCCAGTTCCTTAATTAATTTTTCCATACGAATGCCGTCCTCATAATCATCGTAGGATACAACAAGCTTCACTTCTTGCATGAGCAAATCCCTCCGTTTAAGGTTCATATATGATTCGTTAATTTGAATGTTAACCTATACCACACAAGGCTTGCAACTTCTTCCAACTCCAGTCCCAATGAGATTCTCAATCGTGCAATGTGAACCATTTCCGACGTAGGTACAAGAACACACGTTCTGTATTATTGTCGCAGAAATAGCCATCCTCATTTAGGTATATGGATGGACCTCCCCAAACCTCACTCAAACACTTCATTGCATAGAAAAAAAGCGTTAATGGCGAGTGAACCATTCCATCGGAATGCTTCTGTGCTTCCATTAACGCTTTGATGTTCCGTCTTATCCTTCAAGTCTGGATACGAGTGCTCTCAGCGCATGACCACGGTGGCTAATCGCCTGCTTTTGCTCGAGCGTCAGCTCCGCCATCGTCATCTCATATTCAGGTACATAGAAGAGTGGATCATATCCAAAACCGCCAGCACCTGCAGCTTGAGCCGTGATCCAGCCTTCCGCAGTGCCTTCCGATTCATACTTATCACCAGTTGTCGGATCGTACAGTACCAGCGCACAGACGAAACGAGCTGGACTCAATAGCGGTTGCTCGGTGTCCTCACCGGATTTCAACGATTCCAGCGTCTCCAGCAACTTCGCATTATTCTGTGCATCCGTTGCTCCTTCGCCTGCATATCTCGCTGAATATACGCCTGGCTCACCGTCCAACAGATCTACGCAAAGTCCCGAATCGTCTGCCAGAACGGGCAAACCAAGCGCATCACCAACCGCTTTAGCTTTCTTCCAGGCATTCTCCGCGAACGTTACGCCGTCTTCCACCACATCCGGCAGCTCCGGATAGTCAAACATGCTCTTAACCTCTTTGCCAAGCGGTGCGAAAGCATGAGCGAATTCACGGACTTTACCCGCATTGCGGGTTGCGACAATGAGAATTGGGCTGTCCAAACTCATCTTACGCTTCCCCTAATCCACGTGCGCCGATCTTGAGCGCAATCGGTCCAAGTACTTCTTTTTGACGCTCGATCATCTCCAGAATTCCCTGCTCGCCCAGTTCCAACATGGCGTTCAGCTCACGGCGATCAAATGGTGCTTCCTCGCCTGTTCCCTGTAACTCAACGTATTTACCTCCACCTGTCATCACCAGGTTCATGTCTACCTTGGCTTTGGAATCTTCATCATAGTTCAGATCCAGCACAGGTTGTTCACCCACAACACCCACGCTTACCGCTGCAATGAAATCCGTGATCGGGAATACTTGCAGTTTGTGCTGTTGGGAAATCTTGTTCACGGCAAGCGCAAGCGCTACAAATGCACCGGTAATGGACGTTGTGCGTGTGCCTCCGTCGGCTTGAATGACATCACAGTCCAGCGTAATGGTACGCTCACCAAGAGCCTGCAAATTCACTACCGAGCGCAATGCCCGACCAATCAGACGCTGGATTTCCATCGTGCGTCCAGTTAATTTGCCACGATTGGCTTCACGTTGGTTCCGGGTATGTGTTGCACGTGGCAGCATGGAATATTCAGCCGTTACCCAGCCTTTACCTTGCCCTTTCATAAAGGGAGGAACACGTTCCTCTACTGTCGCTGTACAGATTACTTTTGTATCTCCAACTTCAATCAGTACAGAGCCCTCGGCGTATTTATTCGTGTTCACTGTTAAATTCAGCGGGCGCAGCTGTTCGCTGGTTCGTCCGTTTGATCTCATTTTTTCTGCCTCCTACGACTTAAGCATCCTGTAATGTTGAACTTATTCACACTTTTAGAGATTGTTCAAAAAGCTCGCTTTTGATTACGAAAAATGCCTTAAGGCATCATCAGCATCGAATATGGAATTCAGCCTAATAAGCATAAGCTTACGAAGTATGTTTCCTTCGGAAACATTGTAGTTGCTCACGTAGTTTGCCTACGCTCCGCTACTCCATTTCTAGCTTCATCCCATCTTCTCGGTACTGAAAACCGATCTTTTTGAACACGTATTTTTAATAATCCCTTATATTTTACCAAAGAGTTCGGTTAAAAGCATCCTTAAGCATTTCTTGCTCATTAAATCGGAATTTCGTTGATATATTCAGGCTTGGAAACTGGCGCACTGTAATCTCGGTTGTCGTCACCCATGACCGTTTTTTGGCCGTTCCACTCGATCTGTACTTTGGCATCCTTGCCGGCTGTATTCTCCGCAGTCGTTAATACCACAGACTGTAACAGCTCACTTGGTACGATATCCCCTTCGGCAAACATATCATCTTTCAGCGCAACCGTTACTGTGCCATCCTCTGCTGTTTTGACCGATTGCAGCTCCGTTCCGCCTGTCATGACCTCTTCCAGTTCGCCGCCTTTGTCAGGTCCCTTGATCAACTCATTCAATGCTGCCTGCACCCGATCTTCACCAGGGGTAACGAGACGTGTAACTGGAACATAATATTGGATGCCTGCTGGTGAAGCTGCTGAGAAATAGACCGTGACCGGGCTGCTGTTCGCCACAAACGCATCACCCAGATCCAGATTGATTCCTACAGCCCGATTCAGCGGTTCAGGCAACGGCGTGCTGTTTACCGGCATTTGCGTTAACTTTTTGCCATCGACCCAGATCTGCACATTCTCCACATCAGGCGTTCCCGTCAAAGTCCACGTGACAGCTTCTAGCATTTTCCGTTCTTCCTTCGCATCATACTTGGCAAAATTACCCGAGAACTCCACGACCGCCAGCTTGTCATCCGCATGGATCGTTACATTTTGTACAACCGTTCCCTGCGGAAGAACACCCTGGAATCCTTCAGGCAACATCCCGGCATAGGCCCCGCCTGTGACAAGTGTATCCAGAGCTGTCTTCGGACTGCTGGCATCTGTTCCAGAAGGAAGGGTCAGGGATACCGGAGCGAGCAGCCCCTGCTGGTCTTGCAGATATACCGTCGTTAATGGGAGCGTTGCGAGTGCTCCATTCCCTTCGGCCGCTTGAATCATCGCTGCTTCCTGGATGGGCGGTGGTGGATCAACAGCTTCAGAAGACTGTGCTCCAAACATGCCACAGCCTGACAACACCATAGGAATGCTCAGCAGCGCAGCTGCCGATACCGTACGCAAAGATTGGATCTTTCTCATGATCACGTTCCCCCTCATCATTTTTACAGTTTGTACTACCATGTATACGAGCCTTTGTCCAAAAAATAACTAAAAGATAATCACTTCGCTGAAAACTTATAAGTTCTATTATCTTAAAGAAACGTAAAACAGGTTAATACGTATTAGGAAGCAAGAGTAGGGACATTGCTAACTTCAGAGGAGGAATCGCCCATGGAACATCCTGAGCAAGAGAAAATCCCTTATAGCCTCAATAGCCGCAAAGTCGCGGAGGCAACAAGGGAATGGCTGCATAAGCGGGGCGTCACGATCCCTGAGATCGCAGAACTGGTCATGTTATTGCAGAAAAAATATTATCCAGGTCTTACGATGGAAGAATGTATCGAAAATGTGGAGATGGTTCTCCGTAAACGCGAGGTACAGAACGCTGTCCTGACCGGTATTCAGCTCGATATTCTGGCAGAACAGGGTCAGCTCATATCTCCTTTGCAGGAGATGATTGAGAACGATGAAGGGCTATATGGCGTGGATGAGATTTTGGCATTCTCCATCGTCAATGTATATGGCAGCATTGGATTTACGAATTATGGTTATGTGGACAAGCTGAAGCCAGGGGTGCTCGAACGACTGAATGACAAGAGCCTGGGCCCTGTCCACACGTTCTTCGATGATATTGTCGGTGCAATTGCATCGGCAGCGAGCAGTCGGATCGCCCATCGCAAACAATCCGAGCTTGAAGAAGCGCTGGGAGAAAAACCTGTCAGCGATGACGCTGTATAACGTGTAACTCGTTTTATATCTGAAGTCATACCGAACATTGTGCATGTTTGGTGAAATAACTGTTCAATAAGAAGATATCTGCTCATGGAAAGAAGCGGCCCGATGGCCGCTTCTTTTGCATGTGTACGATAGGTATTGCATGATCCACACGTTATTATTTCAGATGCTTAGGTCGTACCGCACTGACCAAACCAAAACCTTCAATCCGCTTCTGCTCCGCAGCTGGCTCAGTTGCTGTCCATTTCGGTCCAATCGTGATTTCCGGGCCTTTGCGCTCTCGCAACATGCCGCGTAGCACAGTGATCCCTAGGATGCTGAGTCCGGTAAATACATACATCATCCGCATGATGATATTGCCGGAATCCGTTCCGGTAACCATGCCGTGAATCAGCAAACTAATGAACACCGGATAGGACAGCATGTGGAACGTGAACCACCATTTACGGCCCAACTTGTTACGCAGGTCACTGGATAACAGGACGATCACTAATCCGTAGAAAGCTAACGTTCCCAGACCACTGCCGATCGGATGCACAGAGGCGGTAAAAGGAATGAGAAGTTCTCCCCAGGTAAACGGGCTGTAGTGATCAATATATAACGTTAACGCATGCACGAGTCCAAGTCCGAAGGCGAGCCAGGTCGTTCGTGTATGCCATTTGAACATGGCTGCTTTCGGTTTACCTTTGGCCATAGGCATCCCTTGAGCAATACCCAGGAACACACCGGCAAAGAGCAGCACATAAGCAGCAATTCCACTAATTCGAATGATATTCCACGTCGGCAGGTAATCTACAATCCATTGTGCCATAACCGGCTCCCCCATATCTGTTAGACTTGTCCTATATCAGACTGAAGCGATGATCCGGATCAAAACCGGGCCAGTGCTCAGCGAGCGTATCCGTATTCCCTCTAAAGTAAGTACTCCCATCCCGTGTCATCCACAGGACGTCATGCCGATCATAATGTCGGTTTAACCAGCCCACCGCTTCGGCGCTCCCCAAAATGCAGACCGTCTTGGCAATAATCTCGCATTGTGACGCATGCTGTCCCAGAACGGTACACTGTAGCACATCCGTATCCGCCGGTTCCATCGTCCGGGGATCAATGAGGTGGTGCGCAAGGCTTCCATCCGTATTCTGCCATTGTCTGCGGGAAATACCCGAAGTGGCAACAGCTCCTCGCTGTAAGCGAACTGCACCTGACACATTCTCTTGATCCTGCAAAGGATCTGCTACTTGCAAGGTCCACTGGGGATGGTCTGGTGTACCCCATACTTGAATATCTCCACCTGCGTTAATCAACCCCGCCGGAATATGCAATGTTCGCTGTAACCAGTCTGCGATGCGCTCCACTGCCCAGCCCTTAACGATGCCTCCCAGGTCCAGCTCAGCTCCGGGGTCCAGATGAACCATCCGGCTGCCTTCCCGCTGAATCCAGCTCGGACGGCTGTGGTCATATCGATCTTCCATTAATCCTGAACAATCAGGTGTTTTCGTTCGCAATATGCGTTCAAGCAATAATGGACGTTGCGATTGTCGTTGTTGCACCTTCTCGAAGCTTAGATCGTATCCCGAAGCCTGAAGAGCCTGTGAGATGCCCGGTTGAAAAATCCCTTCGGTCAGGCCAATATATCCATATGCCAGACTCAAAACCTCATCCATCGCAGCAGAGATCGGCATCCATCCGGTCGAACCATTCAGACGATTCAGTTCACTGTCTGCCACAAATCGGCTGAAGCGCTGTTCCTGCGTCTCAAACCAATTCTTCACCAAGGTTGCTGCATGTTCAGCTTCTTCCCGTCCAGCGGACAGTTGCACTTCAACATCCGTGTTCATCGCACGGAATTGAAACCGGAGCGGACGAGTGACTTGCTCCGTGCGGCTCATGATGCACCTGTACGTGACTGATAGTTGCCACTGCTGTACCCGGAGTCTGTACTCTGGTTATTTTGTCCATAACGCTGAGAATCTGAATAACTTCCTTTGTCACTCATGCTTTGGTCCGCCCCAGCGGATTGTGTGCTATCAGATGTTCCATTATCTTGACTATCATTATTGTCATTGTCCTGCGTATTCCAGTTGTGGCTGTCCGTTGTGCTACTGATCCATTCATCCATCACATCATCACGCGTATCCACCTGGCTTGAAGCAGTAACGCTTGTGTCTGCGCCATTCGCTGCTGCATAAGCCACATCGAAGGCATCCGAAGTTCTTACATATTGAAAGAGTGCAGCCACGGTCAACGTTGCTGCCACTGAAGCTTGCCATTTTCTCCATTGATTCCGTTTTCTTCTGGTCATCGCTCTTCCCTGCTTTCTTTAGGGTGTGTCTCAAAACGCTCCCTAGCGAAGTTCATAGTTGTATCATAGGCGCGCTGGCTTAAAAATAGATGAATGAACCGTTAAGAGAGGCTAAAAAGGCCCAGAACAGGTGAATTTCCTGTCCCGAGCCTCTATATAGGATCGCATTATCATTTCATATCCATATCATCATTCCGTTAGATTCGAAAATAGAACGTGCCATCCGGTCGCTGCTCTTGCTTCACTACTTCGCGTCGAATTAACTCCTGCAGGTGGGCCAACGTCTCACTCATCGCAAACCGCAGTTGATGGGTACCTAGCCGATTGCCAAACATGTGCACACAGATGTCATACGCATTCGCCGGTGACTCCTGAATTCGCTCCGTCATCTTCTGAAGACGTTCCTCGTGATGAGCGAGCAGATGAACCGTCCGTTCGTTGAACTGTGCAAAAGGATTCCGATGCCCCGGATACGCCTGCTTGACATTCAGAGCCCCGAGACGATGCAATCCTTCCATATAAGACAATAAAGGATCCGGATCACTGCCCGGTTGCAGACTGATATTCGGTGAAATCTGGGGCAATACGGCATCTCCGCACAGAATCTCCATCGACTCCGGGGAATAAAAGGATAAATGGCCGGGGGCATGTCCACCCGTCTCCACAGCAACCCAACGTTTCCCGCCCATATCGAGACACTCACCGTCTTCAACGGGTGTCACCTTCGGAAGTGGTGTGATTTGTGAAGTAAATGCCTTCATATGTTCATGCATCTGCTCTGTCTTGTCTTCTGGCATTCCGTGGCGTCCATAATAATCAGGTAATAATGTATTAATACGTGAATCAGGTCCCCACATATAATCGGCCTCTTGGCGCGATCGTGTGGACATTCGAACGGCTGCCCCCGTCATCTGTTGCATCCAACCTGACAACCCAAGATGATCCGGGTGATGATGAGTCAGCACAATTTGATGGATATTGTCAAAGGACAGACCGAGATCTGCCAGCGCTTCATGCCACTCCAGTTCCGTTTCCGAATTACGCGGTCCCGGGTCTATAATGGTGATTGTTCCATCGGATTCAGACAACACATAACTGTTGACCCATCGCAGGGGAAAAGACATGGTAATCTTGACCCGGTGTATGCCCTCTGTCATGGACATCTCTTCTGTTCGCTTCATCGTATTCCCCTTCCAGACGCTCTCTGTTCACTCCACAGGACGATGACCCACAAAAATCATGCGCGGAGAAGCCTGCTCGTCATATTTCTCTTCATCATAGCCGCCATGGATCTGGTCTACCCGCAGTCCGGCTTCACTTAACATCTGACTCAGTTGATCTCGTGTGTACAACTTCACGCGCTCCTGATATACCCTCGGTTCATCTCCGGATGTAGTATCCGTAATGCGAATTTCCTTTTGCACAAATCCATCTTCAATCTTGCGTAACTCCTCAATGTGCTGCCCTTCATCCTCTCGAACCGAGTGCGGCACCAGATGACGCGTCACATATGCCGTGTTCATAAAATCAATAATATAGCTGCCACCCGGGCGAAGCATGCGATGAATGGCACGTAATACTTTCAGTTGTTCTCCGTCCTCCAGGAAATAACCAAACGATGTGAACAGATTGACTACGGCGTCGAAGCCACCTTTTAGCGGCAGTTCACGCATGTCCGCATGACACCAAGATACTCGGTGTTCGTCATCCATTAGGCGGGCTTCACGCAAAAGCACATCGGACAGATCGACTCCGGTCACTCGTAAGCCTGCATCAGCAAGTGCGAGTGAGTGCCGTCCCATACCACAGCAGAGATCCAATACTTCAGCATTGGGCTTAAGCTTTAACCAATTAATCATTTTATGTACTTCCTGATAGGCACCTTGTACATCCCGGTGCTTGTATACGAGAAGATAATCTTCTCCAAAACTCTTTTCATACCATTCCGTCATCCATTCTCGCCCTCCACATGGTCACTTGCCCTCTGTCTGTAGTACGCTGTTGTACAGGCCTGATCATTTCCCTAAGCTTTAATTTATTGTAACGTCTTTATCCTGCAAACTCAAAAAATTCCAGTTAGTCACCCGCATTGAAGAGCCAAAATGCACACGATATAATGTTAAACATACGCATACCCTGCAAATCGGTTAATTATAAGAGGTTGTTCAAAAAGCAACAGGAGGTGTTCTTATGATTCACATCGGACTTACCGGATGGGGGGATCAGGAAGATCTCTATCCCATCCGCACCAAAGCCAAAGACAAGCTCGGTCTATACGGGCAATACTTCTCCACCGTGGAGGTGGATAGTTCCTTCTACGCCGTTCAGCCGCGGGATCGAATGGCACGATGGGCTGCCGAGACGCCTCAATCCTTTGCTTTTATCATCAAAGCCTATCAGGGAATGACCGGACATCTGCGAGGCAAACCATACTTCACCAGCACGTCGGAGATGTATAAGGCTTTTCGGGAATCACTGGAACCGGTCATCGAAGCCGGCAAGATGCAGGCAGCCTTGTTTCAATATCCACCTTGGTTTGAGTGCAATAAGGACAACGTCAAAGAGCTTCGTGAAGTGAAACTGAGAATGGAAGGTATTCCATGTGCCCTCGAATTCCGTCATCGTAGCTGGTATGAAGGTGACATGCGCGAGCGGACGCTTGCGTTCCTGAAAGAGCAAGGCTGGATTCACAGCGTCTGTGACGAACCTCAGGCGGGTCCAGGTTCCATTCCCATCGTGCCTCAGGCCACGGATTCGGAGATGACACTGGTACGCATGCACGGACGCAATGTGTCCGGGTGGCATCAGAATGGTGCGCCCAATTGGCGCGAGACCCGTTATTTATACCGTTACAACAAGGAAGAATTGTTGGAGTGGAAAGGATATCTGGAACAATTGCAGGAGCAGAGCAAGGATGTCTATGTTATTTTTAACAACAACTCCGGTGGCGATGCAGCGGCGAATGCCCAGATGATGATGGACCTGCTGGACCTGCCGGTAAAGCCTTTTCCTGACCGTACTGAACCAGAGCAGGAAGAAGGACCGGAGCAGCTGGAATTATTTTGATCCGTGTTCATGATGCAGTTATTCATATTATTGGGTGAAGGTAAGTGTGTTATTGCTATTATGCTGTTCAGATTTGGGATTGAAATCACACTAAAAGCGGCAAGCCTGAGGGCATTGCCGCTTTCTTTAGCTGGTTACCTACCTATAGAAGGCTATCCACATACATCCGTTCCGTTGTGTCAAACATCAGCGCTGCGCGGCTGTAACCGAAGAATCGATAGACACCTCGCGTAGCTGCTGGTTCATTTTATGCGCCTCAATGCCAGCCAAGAGCACAATCCCGATCCCATGGGTATCGTTCAGATTCCAACCCAGATCATCGCGATAATACAAGGCGGTAAACGAGTACCCGGAGCCCCGGCATACCCCATATATATTGCCTTTGTAATCAATCGACAAACGCGTCATGCCTTCCCATCCTTTGCTGACTGCTTCCAGATAGGGCTCAGGTTGCTCCAGCCACCCTTCCCGAATGCCGCGGGCATAGGCGTAGATGAACATGGATGTGCAGGAAGTCTCTTCATACGAATCCGGGCGGTTCAACACCTGATGCCACAGTCCATTTTCCCCTTGCAGCGCCAGATAACCCTGACTTAAATCACGATAGAAAGTAAGTAGTTCCGGTCGTTTCACATGATCATGCGGCAGGATGGATAACAGTTCGGTTAATGAGAAAAGCACCCAGCCGTTTCCCCGTCCCCATGGAATGCCTGTCGCCCGACCACGCACAAAATCATACACATGGGACATGATCTGTTGTTCGGGAAGATAGAGGTACTTACGGAACATCAGGAACTGATTGACCGCATCTTCCCAATAAGTCGCATCTCCTGTCAACTGACCATAACGCATCAGAAATGGTGTGCTCATGTATAAGTCATCACACCACATCGTCTCCTGACGCATCTCTCCACTGCCGCGAACCCGGTAAAAGGCACCATCCTCCAGACGCTCCTGCTCATCCGTAATGTAGCCCGCAATCCGATCCGCGGTATCTCTTCCCCCACGAATAACGCCCAACTCCATCGCAGCAAGCAGCGTAGACCCAAACGAACCGCAATCATCCAGACTGTCGATGGCAGACAGTTGATTATTAATCCCTGCCGCACCGTACCCTTCCCGATCCCATAGACCATAGCGATCAAATGAAGTGCTCAGTTCAATATGTTGCCGCACATACTGAATGTAATCATCCCGTCCCAATTCCTGTCCCGTCTGGAGAAGTCCAAGCAGGGTAACACCGAGCGGATAATTCCACTTTCCGTAATGTGTATTTTCCAGGTAAGGACGAACATGCGTATCAGGAAGATCTACCCGCCAATACACACCTTGTGCGCCATCATCAAATACGGTATCGGTTCGCACGATGTCGGCGTGGGATGGTTCAGCACCGGGAGCAAACACACCTGTGTACAGCCAAGGGTCAGAACATCCCGCAACCGGATGAGGAGGTTTCAGTCTCCAGCCTGTGGAATCCAAATGCTCGGCATCTTCCAACGTGAATCCCCAGGAGTCATCAACTGCCTGGATTACACCTTTCGCGACCAGATCCGATGAACCGTAGCGGCGCGGGAGTTCAACGCGGAAGTTACCGCTACTTCCAGCAGAGTATACTTCTGTGCCACCCACATACAGGGTCAATGCTCCATCATGACGACCTTTTAAAATAACTGGTGATGTTCCTGGCAAGGTTACATCCAATCTGGACCATGCGTAGGCCACAGCTGATTGTTCCGTGCCGAAGATGCGGGCAAAAGAACCCACGCTCTGCTCCTCATCTGTCCACGCCTTGCGCGGATACCAGGTAAGACCTGTTTCTTCTTCCGTCATGCCGTCACGAGGAAGAGATAATACAGGTTCATCGACGGGTTCCGAATATAACCAGCCCTCCTGTCCCTGACGATCTGCCCCAGGCGTGAGGAAGTGCAGCGGGAAATTTTTGAACGAGGCTGTTCCGTAGATACCGCCGAATCCCACTTCTGTTTTGACAAAACATAGCAACACATCATTCCAGCCATAGTTAACGGAAATCGGAATCTGGGTTCTTCGCTCGGGAAATAATTCCTGCAACAGCTCAGACTTGAATACCTCTTCACCATTCACATAGATTGTCACTGGACTATAACAGTTCAGGCCTGTATTTAACGTTGCATTCTGGTCGCTCCATAACTTGCCCCATACATACACGTACTGCCCTGCACGCGCCTCTACGCATTTCTCATTCAGATTCAGGTCGTAGCGATAATCCCCCAGCCTGCGAAAACCTCCCTGATGATAGGCTCTGAACAAAAAGGAATGTTTCGGATGATCGCCAATATAACGCTGAGCCACCGTAGTCAATATATCCGGAATTGATTCGTACACCTTGCCTGCAATCGCCTCGTTCTCATGAAAATAACGAATGATCGTCAGCTCCCTTCCTTATACCTTGATTCGTTCGCTTAGCCGCAATGTCTCTCCGCCTTGCACTTCAACAACCTGCTGATCTGCCGTGAACCAAACCGGGATGGCAGACGGATTATGGATGATGGATCGATCAGCGGAACACTCCAGTCGTTGCACCGCTTTCCAGTAGGCAATCACTTCAATGTTCGTCGCGTACCAGATGTCGTTCCTGCCGCCAATCTGCTCACCGAACTGTTCGATGATCTCCCAGTTGTCGTTGTCATTGAACTCATAGCTGTGACCCCAGACATAGAGTAATAGTGGCGTACCTGTTTTGGAATGTTGGATAAAACGCTCGGCATGTGCCGCCAGATCATGGTTATGATGGCAGGTCGGATGCCATTCAAGGGGACGGTCTGGCAACGTGTATCTGCCATGTGATTCAACGGTACGAGCATAATCGATACCAAGCCACTCCAGCTTTGTACTTAGCGCACGGTCATACCCTCCATTGGGATAAGCCATGCCTCGTACCGGATAACCGACAAGCTGCTCCAATGCTTTTCGGTCCTCCATAATCTCTTCGGTCAGGAGTTCATTCGGAACATAAGGCAGCGTAGGGTGAGTAACCGTATGAACAGCCACTTCATGCCCCGCATACAGTTCAGCGACTTCCCCCACCTCAATGCGACCTGGATTACCCAGGGTACCGGAGTTCAGATTAAATGTTCCCCGCAGGCCATACCGATTACAGATTTCCACCAGTCTGCGATCATGTACCACTCCATCGTCATAACTGAGCGTCAGCGCTTTCATCACACCACCTGGATAACGGTCAAACTGAATACGATGTCCCATCTTGCTCCTCCTCCTGCTTCTTCCCTTGCTCCCTAATCCCGAATTTCCTTCACGTTAAAATAACGAAAAACCCCCTGACCTCCACGATTCGCGAGCCGTGTGTTTACAGCAAAGATACCCATTTTCGCACCAACCCAGAGGGCTGTTGTGGCGTTAAACGGTGTACCGATCGGCTGAAACTCCGCTCCGTCTTCGCTCCAACTAAACTGGCACAAGGCAGGTTCTGTCAGGGTGAGCCGAAGATGAATGGTCCAGCCGGTTACCTGCGAACCCTGGCCCTCCCAGTCCAGTCCCGTTTCCTCCCATTCATCTGCATGCAGATGGCTGTCTGCACGTTTGGTTCCGCGAATCAGCGATAACCGAATGGTTCCATCTTCTGTCTGTAACAGACACAGGCTTGCATACGAATCACCAAACATGATGAGACCTGACTGATCCCCTTCCTGTGCAGGCAGGAACGTGAGCTTGGTCGTCGCCACAAATTCAGATGCGGGCAGCTTCTGCAAGAGAAGATGAGGTGTACCAAACAAAGACTGAATGCCCTCCGGGTATGGATGAGCAGGTAATACCAGTCCTCTTTCCGCACCTGCATCAGCCCACTCAGGACGGGAATTCGCCTGCCATTGCCATTGCAACCCCAGATGATCAGTCTGAAAATCATCGGATACATCAGGCACAATGATCGGATAGGCTGCTCCTACATCCGGTTTGACGTGCACGTCCACAGGTTCCCCCGTTCCATGACCTTCACGGTCTATTCCAATGACAGGCCAGCCGTCTTCCGTCCACGTCATCGGCTGAAGATGAACAATGCGCCCATAGGCATCCCGATCCTGAAAATGAATAAACCAGGACTGCCCCGATTCCAGCTCCACGTATCCTCCCTGATGAGGTCCATTGACCGGTGAAGCTCCCTGATGCATGACAATTCGATCCTCATAGGGCCCAAATACCTGTTGGGAGCGCAAAACCGTCTGCCACCCCGGCTTCACGCCTCCAGCCGGAGCAAAAATATAATAATACCCCTCGCGCTTGTAGAACTTAGGCCCTTCAATGGTCGGATGATATTCGGTCCCATCAAAGACGATCGTACCTTCGTCCAGAAGTCTCCTTCCATCCGCAGCCATCCGGCACACCTGAATTTTGCTCTTGATCCCACTGCGACTATGGGCAAAAGCATGAACCAGATAGGCTTGCCCATCCTCATCCCATAAAGGACAAGGGTCAATCCAGCCCTTCACTTCATGAACGAGATGCAGCGGCGACCACTCGCCCTCAGGGTGATCGGCCGTGGTCATAAAGATGCCCTCATCCGGTGTGCTGAAGAAGATCCAGTACTTTCCGTCGTGATACCGAATGCTGGGTGCCCATACGCCTTTTCCATGGAGAGGTACATCATATCCTGGCAGATCCAGCCGATCTATGGCATATCGGACAAGCCGCCAGTTCACCAGGTCCTTCGAATGTAAAATCGGTAGCCCCGGGGTATGCGAGAAACTCGATGCCGTCATATAGAAGTCATCTCCTACACGAATCACATCCGGATCCGAATAATCCGCATGCAGAATCGGATTGCGGTATGTACCGTCTCCCTGATCCGCGACCCAGACCGGGTCCAATCTTTGTTGTTCTGATTGGGTTGTACTCATACGTTCACTCCTTCATCTCAATTCTTCCGCAGGTACATGACCTGCATCCTGTAATCGATGATGTTCCGAATCAAAATACGTACCTTCCAGCAGGCCAATCAACGTGTTGGTAACGCGAACTTCAATGTCGTTATCCCCTGGACGAAGCCAGGAGGCTTCTCCCTTCCAGCGATACGGAGACCAGCATCGCACACCAAGACTATGTCCGTTCACCCGCACTTCCGTCACATCCTGCACCCGCCAATCGCTAAATTCCAGTTCAAATGAGGCAACATCTTCCCCCGACTCATCCAGCCAGAACGTGCGTTTATAACTTATTTCCCCGGCAAAATGGGGATACAGCGGCTGCGGTTCAGGTCCGATGCGAAGGGCCGTGTCCGGTTCCCGCACGAGCGAAGCCAGGCCTTCATGATGGAACTCCACGCCGAATCTACCTTGTAGATACAAGGGATCAACGATGCCATCCTCATCTTTCGTTATCTGCACAATCACGGTCATTTCGTTGAGACCGCTGTGCAGCAGCTCCGTAATGTCACAAGCGATGTTATTGTGGTCGGTTATTTCGATTGGATCGAATTGTTCTTTTCCAAGTGGTTGCCCATTAATCTCCATCGACCAACTGCCCGAGATTGCCGCTCTGTCCATGAATAACAGACATGCAGGCAAAGCGGTTCTCAGCTCAAATGTGGTCGTATATCGACACTCGATCGGGTAAGCAACGGATGCTTTTTTCGGTGTGCCAAATACCTGATTAAACTGGACTGGCAGAGGATACTGTTCCGATAATTCTGCCGCCTGATCAATAAACGGTTTCACAGCCACATGCTGGCTTTCCAGAATTATTCCGTTAGCATTGGAAGCCTGAAGATGGAATTGTCCCATTCGCAGGATGTTAGACTGCACCGTTTCCATCCGCCATGGCCCTTCTGAAGGAACTCTGATCTTACTGGCTTGATTCGCCCCTGCCGAAACATCCGCTCCAAACGTCGAACCCGTTTTGTCTGCTACATCCACTTTCGTTGGTTCTGCCTCTTCCTTCGCAGCTTGTAAAGTAAGGCGTACAGCATGCGCTTCGTATGGCGCCAGCGTTAGTGAAATACAATATTCCCCACCACTGCTCGTATACGGCAATGTCTGAAGCTGCCCTGTCTCCAGATCGAGTCGTTCTGCCACCAGACAAGTGTTCTCTGCCAGCTCCGTTCCATCCCACAGCTGTCTGGCGACCAGCTTCAATTGACCCTTCAGGTCCTGACCCTCCTGATTGGTCAAGAAAACCATATGCTCTCCAGCCGACAATTCACGAGTTTGCATCAGCAGAGATGCACTTTCCTCCTCCATGATCCAGCAGATGGGTTCGGGCAATACCTGATCGAGCAGGAGGGAGATAAGCTCCAGCGAAAAGTCATCTCCTTGCCCTGTTCCTGCGGGTAGAAAATAAGCATTCCCCTCACCCTGATGCCACATGGTTTCACGGTTATCGTAATCTGTTGTCACGCTACGGCCCCAGTACACCTCTTGCGGCTGCTCGCCCGCGCCAAAGAACTGGGCAGCATCATCCCCCTCCGGACTTCCCGGCTGGATGGCAATATGCGGAGGCATCCCAACAGAAACGACAGTTCCTCCCCGCTGAACGAATCTTTTCACCTGTTCCCAGGCCGCGGCCTCCAGATTCAGCATCGGTGGCAGGATCAACACCTCATAACGGGCTATACCCATCTGAATAATGCCATCCGTTAAGTCAGCTTCCGCCAACAATTCGGGATCAAGGTGGTCATAGTCACGTCTGTTTTCGAGCAGATGGGTAGTAATCCTCATCCAGTCCTTGGTCAGGCGTTCCAGTTGCGCGCGTTCTAATTCGTCCTGGCCGCTATACTCGAATCCATGCAGCGGATTACCCATCAGACTCCAGAATGTCGTCGTTGGATCAAGCACAGCAATTCGAATGTCTGCTGCTCCCGTGCTCATGAGATAGCTCAACCGTCCGGTGTAATCCCCCAACTGCCGGAAATGCTTCCAGTAGGGATTCTGCAAAAATTGAGACGGCGGTGCATCATGCTTCGCCAGCCCACCAATCGTATAGAAAAAGGCGTGAAAGTTATAGAAATTGGTGCCCATAGCGGCCATGCGATCAATCATCCACTTGGCATCCTGTAGCGTCATGGACCAGCCTACACTGTGAAAACACTCAATCAGATTGCGGCCTCGGCCCAATTGCCGGGCAAGCGAGCTGACCATCTTGGGGTTGTCACGCATCTTTTGGCCGTATCGTTCCAGTATCCACGATAAGGACCGTCCGATTTTCTCATGTGCCGAATCACCACCTGGCATATGGCTGAACAACTGGGTGGTCATCCGTACGCCAGGCACCTCAGCCGCATACTGAATCCCTGCTTCCTCACACCAGTCATGCACCTGTTTGTGATAGGACTCCCTGAGAAGCAAATGCAGTGACTGATAGTAGTCATACCGAATCCGATGCGCGTCTGGAACATCACCATATAGCAGGGCCGGTAGCGAATCGATCAGACTATAACCACAACGCTCACTGAAATAACGGGGAAGTTGTGGAGACCAGGGGAGACGGCCCAGCGGTGCGATTTCATCCGAGAACATACCTTTGATCACGCTTTCAAATTGATCTCCAACCGCTGACTTATAACGCTCATGCGTCAGTTCAATAAATCGGCTCATCGCTTCCTTGTGGCAAGGGTCAACAAAGTTGCCGTAATATTTGAAATCGTCGATCTCTTTTTCCTGAAATATAATCAACTCCCAATCACCCGCGGGAACATCCCAGAGCAAGCGGAACACTGTTCGGTAGGTGAAGAACCGCTTGCGGTTATACGATGTGAGTCCGGTCTCCTGATAGACCTGATCGGTCTGGATATTGCCGATTTTGCTGCGCAGATCGATGGACTCATGCCACAGACGCTTCCCATGTTCATCCTTGGGAATCGCCTTGGCAACCAAGACTCGTCCCCATGGCAACTCCAGATCCACAGCTTCTCCGCCCTGAACCACCAACTGATGATGCACGAGCTGACGCTGCTTCGCTTCAGGAAAATCAAGGGTCACTTCCCCGCCAGCCATTCCACTCGGATAGGGATACTCGTCATATAACCATACCTGCATGCCATGATCGGCAGCTGCCTGCACTGCAATCCGCACCTTATCAAACCACGCTTCCGACAGATAGGGAATCTGTAGTCCCTGACGTGGACAGATGAAGAAT
The DNA here is from genome assembly GCF_026013365.1 of Paenibacillus sp. LS1. GTDB lineage: Bacteria > Bacillota > Bacilli > Paenibacillales > Paenibacillaceae > Paenibacillus. The sequence continues at coordinate 141,450 of NZ_JAPDOE010000010.1, read as the reverse complement.
CCACCTACACCTTGCGCCGCCATCTCAGCCACTTGCCGCTTAATCTGTTCTTCTTCCATATCCCCATTCCAGAACCAAAAGGGATGAACCCGGTACTGCGCCTCAGGATTGTCAAATGCATCCCCGTTCCACATGTTGCCTTCCTCCCTGCCTGTTCAAGAGTGGTCGTCCAGCTTTACCAATAACGTTCATTTCAGTTCAAATAGGTTTGTTTTGTTTTGATTATACATCAAAAACCATATTCAGGAAGTCATATTTTCCAGAAAGTTGGATGAAATTTGGTTCGCGCATCTAGTCATTACAGCGATAAGAAAAAGCCCGGCTGTTTCCGCTACACTGAAAGCACGGCTGCCGGGCTCTGGCTTATACGACTACTTCAATGCAGCGTACAGTTCATTAACTTCTTTGACATAATCGTCTCCGCCATTGTTCTTCCACAGAGCAACAGCATCTTCGAACCCTTTCTCATCAATCTGGCCTACGATATATTTGATCCGTGCATCGTTAATGATATTGTCCAGCTGTGGTCCTTTCTGGGCGTAAACATCAGAGATCAGCGGTTCACCAGGATTGGCGATGACAATCTCTTCGTTGGCTTTCTGCACCTGTGCAACCTTTTCACGGACAGGTGTCTGTTGGACGCGAAGCGTCCTGTCTTCTGGCACAAACATCAAAATCTGATTTAAACCCTGCAGGTCGCGGAGCGCAAGCTTGTCAGTGCTCGGTATGATGTAGTCTTCTTTTTTCTCATACTGCTTGCCTTCCAGTCCGTTGTACAACAATGCCTGCAATTGCGGTTCATTCAGCTGATCGAGGAAGCTCAGCACCTTCTTCAGGTCTTCTTCCGTTTTGACACTGCTTTTGGAAATGGCAATCAAGCCGGAGTAGCCAGACGTTGGCATATCACGCAGTCCCTTCGGACCTTCCATCGCTTGCAGCACATCTACGCGCCCAGTCGCATTCGGGTCTTTATCCAGTATTTTCTGATCCATGCGCTGCGCATTATCTGCCACATCCACCATGATACCCGCTTGCCCATTCACAAATGGATCAGGCAGTTTCGTCGCATCCATCACAGCAAAGTCCTTATTCACCAGACCCTCGCTATAGATTTGACGGAAAAATTTCAGTGCTTCCATGTATTCAGATGTCTCATGCGCCGGAATCAGACCACCGCTGCCATCATCTCCCCATTTGTTCGGCGCACCGAACCATACCTGCATGTTATCCCACGGACCCGTAAATTTGCTGGCAACCAGACCGTACGTATCATCCTTGCCATTACCATCCGGATCATCCTTCGTGAACGCTTTCAATACATTGTAAAATTCATCAATCGTCTTCGGCTCTGCCAGCCCCAGATTCTCCAGCCAATCTTTGCGGATTGTGACCCCATTCCGTCCTAGGGCGCGTGCCCGGTAGATCCCATAGGTTTTGCCATCGATGGACGCATTGTTGGTGATGATTTCATTCATTTGACTCAGATTCGGATAGTCTTTCAGATAAGGACCAAGCTCCCAGAATGCCCCGGTTCGGGCCGCATTAATGAAACTTGGGGACTTCCCTAACACCACCATAATCTGGGGTAGCTTTCCCGAGGCCAGTGTAATGTTGAATTTGTCTTCGTACGAGCTGCTCGGCACCCACTGCAGGTTCACATCTACCTTGGTCAATTCCTCAAGCTTCTGGATGACTGGACTGTTCTCCGGCGGATTCTCCGCTTCGAAGTTCGGAAGCATAATGGTAATTTCGTCGGTGCCACCCGTAGCGGTTCCTGAACCTGCTTTGTCCGTGGAGCATGCGCCCAGAATCGTACTCAGTACCAGTGACGCAGAGAGTAGCAGTGCACCTTTTTTGAATCCCGTTTTTTGTCCCATACGTTCTCCCCCTTGGCTTTAGCCTTTGATTGAACCTAACATGACACCTTTGGCAAAATGCTTCTGCAAAAACGGATACACCAGCAAAATCGGAATGGTACCTACAACGATCACCGCCATTTTAATCGACTGCTCTGGTGGCTGAACAAAATTGGGGTCCATGTTCGCCATATCTCCGACACTGGCTTGTGAGAGCAACACGATCTGTCTCAGCATGACTTGTAGCGGCCATTTGTCACTGTCGGAAATGTACAGCAGTGCCGAGAAAAAATTGTTCCAGTGGCCTACGGCGTAGAACAAGGCAAACGTGGCAATGACTGGTTTGGATAAAGGCAGAACAATTCGCCACAGCACCCCGAGATCTGAACAGCCGTCGATGCGGGCCGCTTCCTCCAGCCCGGGCGGCATTTGCTGAAAAAAGTTTTTGACAACGATTAAGTTAAAAGCGCTGATCGCGCCAGGAAGCATAAGGGCCCAGTAAGAATCGAGCAGTCCCAGTCCACGAATGACGAGATACGTTGGAATCATGCCACCGCCAAATAACATCGAGAAAATCACCATGTTCATCATGACGTTACGGCCCCAGAAGTCACTTCTGGATAGTGGATAGGCCATCGTTAGTGTGAAGAACAGATTGACCAGTGTACCTGCCACCGTGATGAAAATGGAAACACCAATGCTGCGAAAGATCGTGGACGAGGAAAAGATATACTCATACGCACTGAAGGAAAACACCTTCGGAATGAGAAAAAAACTGCGTTCGGTGATCTCGGCTTCCGTTGCGAAAGAATTCCCTATAATATACAGGAACGGAAGGACGGTTAATATGCCCAGAATCCCCAGCATGACGTAATTGAAGATATCAAATACCTTGCCGGCAGGGCTGTTGTATAGACGGCTGTTCATGGGCGCTCCTCCTTAATAAATTCCGGGATGGCCGAATTTTTTCGCAAGTTTATTACTGCCAAGTACCAGAATGATCCCCACCACAGACTTGAATAGTCCCACAGCGGTACTATAACTGAATGCACCTTGCGTTATCCCTACCGTGTACACATACGTATCAAATACGTCCGCCACATCCCGGTTGAGGGAGTTGGTCATCAGATAGATCTGCTCAAATCCGGTATCGAGGAAGTTCCCCAGTCTGAGAATAAGCAAAATGACTATGGTCGTACGAATGGCTGGAAGCGTGATATGCCACATCCGCCGTAATCGTCCTGCGCCATCCACAATGGAGGCTTCATATTGTTCCGTATCTACACCTGCGAGGGCTGCAAGGAAAATGATCGTGCCCCATCCCATCTCCTTCCACATCATTTGCACAATAATGAGCGGACGGAACGAACCCGGACTGGAGAGTACATCAATGGGCTTGCCTGTAATCCAGGCGATCAGGTCGTATAACACCCCGCCTTGCGGGGTCAGGAACACGTACGTGATACTGGCGATAATTACCATGGATACAAAATGGGGTACATAGACCAGCGTTTGAATCGTTCTTTTGAAGAAAGCCACCCGAATTTCATTTAATAATAAGGCGATAATGATCGGTGCCGGGAAAAAGAAGATAAGATCATACAGGGCAAGAACCAGCGTATTGCGTAATAGTCGGAAGAAGTCCGGGTTGGAGAAAAAGTTCGTAAAGTTCTCTAGCCCCACCCAGTTGCTCTCCCGGATGCCCAGGAAAGGCTGGTAGTCCTGAAAGGCAATGATGATCCCCCACATGGGCAAGTATTTAAAGATGACAAAGTACAAAAAGCCGGGAAGCACAAGCACATATAACCACTTGTTTCGTTTGATGTGCCTTTTCCAATTGGACTCTTGTCTCATGGGCCTTGTGGCCCTATCCGCTTGGGTGGTTGCAGTGCCGTTGGTATTCCAGTCCGTCTTCCCGTTCATCATGTCTCCCCTCCCTCAATGATGTAAGCGTTATCAATTAATCTGATACTCAGACTATACAGCCGATCTTTTTCCGGCAACCTTCATTTTTTGCATTGCTGCGACATGATGGCCGAAAAGCCCGCTATAACGCCATTTTCACAAGAAATTCCACATAACGTAGCAGGTAGAATTGCACATTTTTGCGGGTTTATCTTTCTTTGTATCAGGGTAGAAAAAGAAACAACCGACATCCGCTAAAGCCGGATGCCGGTCAGAAATGACAGACGTATGAACGGTTATTGTGCAAACCATTGATCGCGATATTGACTCGGCGTAACTCCCTCCTGTTTCTTGAAGATCCGATTAAAATAACTGTGCTGATATCCCACAGCCGCCGCAACATCATTAATTTTCATCGTTGTCTCCCGTAACAATTGCTTCGCCGCATCCATTCTCACACGTGTCAAATAATCAATAAAATTGATGCCCGATACCTGTTTGAATGCCTTGCTCAGTGCATAGGGTGTCATTTGCTCCTCGTCAGCACAGTTTTCCAGCGAAATGTCGTTGCGGTAATGCGTATCGATATACAACATCGTTCGTTCCACCACCAGTTTCAGCGGTTCCTGCGATCGTACCTCAACCTCTTGTATATAAGGTAAGAACACCTCATTCATCATCCATTGCTTCATCTGTACAGGTTCACGAATTCCGGATAATCGCTCATACATGTTGCTACCACCAAACAGCTTATAAGGTGTGACCCCTGTTTGCAGCATCATGTGCTGAATACTGCCGAGCAATTGCAGCATCATCTGCTGAACTTGGAATTCGGTACTTCCTGCCCGCGTAATCTCACTCATGAATTGCTCCAGCACACGTTCCGCTTCGGCTTGTTTGCCCAGTCTGACCGCCTGTAGCAACTCACGTTCCAACCCGAGCGGATAGGAAGCTGCTTCATTACTGCGGAAACACGCCTCATCCTCCAGATCGAGAATCTGACTTCCTTCCTCCACACTTCGATAAGCCACGGCCTGTTCCATTTCGACGAATCGTCCGGGCAGTTCCTGAAGTGAAGCCGCTGGGCGGCTGATCATCAAGGTCACCTTCATTTTGAGCGTTCGTCCAATGACCTCCACCAGTTCCTGTCCCCATAACAACGCTTGTGACTTCACAGGTTCATCTTGGGGAGCGATCACAAGCATGGCTGAAGACAGGTCGTGAAAGTTCATAACACTGATCTGCCTGAAAACATTTTTGGCGACTTCCTGAGTGATATTCACTGCTGCAAAAGTAACCAGTCCCGTGTCCTGGCTTCCGAATCTGCCTTGCAGCTGCTCATATCCTGTAAAATACATCTGCACCAGCAAAAACTGCTGGCCCTCCAGTTCAAAGCCGAGATGACGCATCCGTTGCCGAAGATCCTGCTCGTTATAGGCGTATAGATGCCCCTGCACAAGTTGTAAAACAAAGCTGTCACGCAGATGAGGAAGCTGCTCCTGCAACTGGCGATGTGCCGTGACACTGCGGGAGGTCAGTTCGTTCCACTGTTGCTCCAGCAACTCAAACTCGTCCAGCTTGGCATCGGTTGGTGTTGTTTCGTTTCGGCCAGGCGTAAGGAGATGCAGCATCCGGGCTACAGGCGAATAGATACGGCGTGAAGCAAACCAGGATAACACTAATCCCAGGATGAGACTGCCTATACTCGCAATGACGATGATTTTGGATACCAGCTTGACTGGCGAAGTGACTGATGTCAAAGGCGCAGCGGAAACATAGGTCCAGTCCGAATCAATTCGACTCAATGAGCCGTACGAGACGGAATAGGTCTGATCCTCATATCGGAACAGGAATGAACGGCTGTCCGCATGCAGGGCCACTTCTTCTTTTAGCTGCTGCTCAAAAGCAGCGTTCTCTCCCACGGTTCCCGGATTACCGGTAACCAGTGTGTTTCCTTCCTGATCCATGAGGAACGTTAAGCCTTCATCGTATGGAGTAAGCGTTTTCAATAAACTGGCGACTTTCTCGTTATCCAACGTAATAATCAGTGCCCCAAATGGATTAATGCTCTCCCCCGGAATCTTATGTACAAGAACCAGTGCATTGCCTGCATCCGTATGCAGTAGACTGTCGTTGGTCGAAGGGGCGGTATCTCTGTTGATGCTGGGAACCCAGTCTGTCCAGTACACGTGATTGCCCATGGAGAGGTATTGATCATATGCCTGTATCTTGGCTTCATCGTTCAATTCGGTATAATCCCGATTAAACAAGATCGGCTTCGGCTCCTGCAAATACAGCTGTGCTGACTTGATCAGCGGGTGGGAACCTTGCAATACATATAATGTAGTGACAATCTCCTGCGTTTCATTGAAATAATACACAAAATCCAGTGTACGTAATGCATTGCCAAACCTCGGCTCAAAAGCCCAATGGGATAAGTTCATCTCCAGATAAGCCAGCTGATCATCCACATTACGTGCCCGGTTCTCGATCTGGTTCTGATGCATCCGATTGAATTCGGTCTCCATCCGTCCAACCACCTGTTGATACATGATGATACCTGTGATTAGCCCGGGAATGCTGGCAATGAGTAAAATAAGCATGAGGCTGTTTCGATAAAATCGTCCTTTATGTCTTCCTGCCTTCAAATCGGATAAACGCTTGAATCTGCCAAATATTCGATCGCTCCTAGTCGGTTCCATCGCTGCTCACCTGCCTGCTTGCATCGGGTCTGACTGTCATGGAAACTTCCTCAACTCCCCTTGTTGGATGAATGAAAAATACATATGAGAATATATGGATGAAATCCTTTTCTTGTATTATACGCACAATTCTCAGGTGAATGAAACGATCTGTAACCGATCATTTTTTTAACCAATGTTTTATTAACATGACAAAATGGATTACAATGAGATAAAGCAAACATGAAGGAGGCCTTTTTAATGAAAGAACAGACTTATTTTGAACAAAATAGAGAAAAACACCTGGCAGAACTGAATGAATGGTTGTCCATTCCGAGTATTTCCGCCATTTCCGAGCATAAAGAGGATGTTAATCGTGCAGCACAATGGGCAGCAGATGCACTCACACGTGCAGGTATGGAAAACGTAGAGGTCATTCAAACAGCGGGACACCCGATTGTCTATGCAGATCACCTGCATGCACCGGGCAAACCGACAGCCCTGATCTATGGACACTATGATGTTCAACCTGTTGATCCGCTTAATCTGTGGGAGACACCTCCTTTCGAACCTACTGTTCGTGATGGCAAGCTGTTTGCCCGTGGTGCAACAGATGATAAAGGACAGATTTTCCTACATATCAAGGCAGTAGAAGCTATTCTCGCCGAAAACAAAGAACTGCCTGTTAACATCAAGTTCTGCATTGAAGGCGAAGAGGAAATCTCCAGCCCGAACTTGCCCATCTATCTGAATGACAATACGGACAAGCTGCGTGCAGACATGGTACTGATCTCGGATACGTCCCTGCTTGAAAAAGGTAAACCGGCGATCTCCACTGGCCTGCGCGGCCTCTGCTCGCTTCACGTAGATCTGAACACAGCCAATACCGACTTGCACTCCGGTTCATTCGGTGGCGGTGTACCTAACGCACTGCATGCACTCGTGTCCCTGCTCGCTTCGCTGCATGATGAGCAAGGTCGTGTGAGTGTAGACGGTTTCTACGATGGCGTTCTGCCACTGTCTCCTGAGATGAGAGAAGAATTTGTGAAACAAGGCTTCAATGAAGAACAGCTTCGTCAGGACCTCGGACTGGAGCAATTGTACGGCGAAGAAGGCTACTCGTTCGTAGAACGTGTTGGCGCTCGTCCAACATTGGAACTAAACGGCGTATGGGGTGGTTTCCAAGGCGAAGGCAGCAAAACCGTTATTCCGAAGGAAGCTCATGCCAAAATTACCTGCCGCCTCGTTGCGGATCAAGATCCACAACATGTATTGGATCGTATCGAAGCACATCTGCGTGCTCACGTTCAACCAGGTGCAACGCTGCATGTGAAACAGATCGAGAAAGCTTTTGCTTTCAACACCGATCCTTCCAATCCAATTCTGCAAAAAGCGGCAGATGCATATGAGCACGTGTATGGCGTTCGTGCCCTCTTTACCAAAGATGGCGGCTCCATTCCGATTGTTGAGAAGCTCTCACGTGTACTCGAAATCCCTGCTGTCATGATGGGATTCGGCTTGCCGGATGAGAACCTGCATGCACCGAACGAGCACTTCAACCTGGAGAACTTTGATAAAGGGTTGTTGACGATTGTTCAATTTCTGAAGAGTTTGTAATCATCGTGTTTAAAACCAGTTCATGAGAGCGTGCTGAGTGGACGTTCCGGGGCCGAATCGTTCTTTTGATCGCTGTTATCCCCGGATTTCCTTGATTCCCTTTTTCAAAGGTGAAATCCGGTGATAAAGGCGAACGCTCCGCTTCTTCAGAATCGATTTCGTCCCCTTCACTACGTTGCAGCTTGTCGCAGACTGATTTTAAGATTGAGCCTAACTATTGATTGGTTAGTGTAATGGGAGAACAAAGGACGGCCTTCGGGTCGTCTTTTTTGTTATTTATTTTATTTCTTTAGTTCTTTGTTTCTTTGGTGAAATTGTAGTTTTTTTCATGGTTGCTTTTTATGAATGGAGACGATGGAGACTTACTTTTAAATGGGTTAGCGTATTAGAGATAACAACATGGTGACCTTACAGGCCGTTTCTTTGAATTTTGTATCGATCATTGTGTTGGAGCTCTATCATGGTGCTTTAAAGGATTGGGTCTGACTTTGATGGGTTAGTGTGATAGATCACAAAAGGATGGGCTTCTGAACACTTTTTTTGGTTTTTCTCGATCATTGCGTTATAGCGCTTTCTATGACTGATTTTATAGACGGGGTCTCGGTTTTAATGGTTTAGTATTATAGAGATAATATACGCAACCTTATCGATTTTTAGATTGATTTCGTCTCCTTACTAGGTTTGAGGCTTTTACCATGGTTGCTCTTTATTGTGACTGGTTCTGGAAGACGGCTAACTTTTAAGGGTTTTGACAGTGATAACACAAGCGGTGGCCTTTATAGATTTGTTTGAAGCGATTGATATTTAATATTTAGGATGCACCCTTATGGAGTATGATGTGGATCGGGTAAAGAAGATGATTGATAGCTACAGGGGTATTTCTGGATGGAAGGGTCTTTCGAGATTCCTGCGTTTTGACTTACTTATACTCGGGACTTCGCTGGCGGGACTTTTGCCATGAGTGTTAACCTGCTGTGCGCCCCAGCAAGCTAATCCAAAATGATGAGGTGAATGTTGTGTCTGCTTCTCACCTGACCAAAAATGCGCTGGCTCACTCGCTTAAATCACTCATGGAGCATACTCCACTGAACAAGATTACGGTCAAACATCTGGTTGATCATTGCGGAGTGAACCGGCAAACCTTTTATTATCATTTTCAGGATATTTACGCGCTGCTTGGGTGGATCTATCAGACTGAAGCGGTGGAAAGTCTTACGGATTACCGAAGCTACAGCACATGGACGGACGGATTTTATAAAATCTTTTGCTACATCGAGAACAACAAAACGTTCTGCTGCAACACACTCAACTCACTTGGGCGTACCCATCTGGATGTATACCTCTATGAAGTAACCCATGATCTGATCATGGGTGTTATTGATGAGCTGGCCTGTGGGATAAAGGTCCGCAGTGAAGACAAAGAGTTTGTCGCCAACTTCTATACCCTGGCCTTCACTGGGCTGATCATTCAGTGGATGAGGGGCGACATGCAAGAACCACCAAAACAGATTATTGAGAAGCTCAATGAACTGATCGAAGGCAATGTCCTGAGGGCACTGCACAGGTATGAGAATAAGCTGCCATCCACTTAAGGATGCGCGGCTTTTTTCGCATGTGATCTAAGCCTGATTTTTAGACACTTTTCCAAAAGTGACCAAAAATTGGACACTCCCGTTCTTTTAATCATACCTTACGGAACCTGCAAGGTTTACATTAAGGATGTGATTACAGTACCTTTTGGAGGCGAATGATCGTGAAGAAAGAACATGGTAATAAACAGGTCTATTTTGTAGGCGGCGGCATTGCATCTTTGGCGGGTGCAGCTTATCTGGTTAGAGATTGTGGCTTTCCTGGAGAACACATTCACATTATCGAAGAAATGCCGATTCTCGGCGGCAGCAATGACGGAGCTGGCAATCCCGATCAAGGATATATCATCCGTGGCGGGCGGATGCTCAATGACGAAGCCTATGAGAATCTCTGGGAGTTGCTGGCTTCCATCCCTTCCATCGACCGTCCGGGCATATCTGTCCGACAGGAAATCACCGAATTTGACGATGCCAATCCCACACATTCCAATGCGCGGCTCATCAACCGTGACGGCAAGGTCGAAGATGTACTCTCCATGGGTTTTGATATGGCGGACCGATTGGCGATGGGAAAACTGATTATTACGCCTGAAGACACGCTGGGTAAATTGCGAATCAACGACTGGTTTGGCCCTCACTTTTTCAAAACAAACTTCTGGTATATGTGGGCGACCACCTTCGCCTTCCAACCTTGGCATAGCGCCGTGGAATTCAAAAGATACATGCTCCGCTTTTTTCACGAATTCCCAAGAATTCAGACGCTGGAAGGTGTCACCCGCACACCGTTCAACCAATATGACTCGATTATCCTGCCACTGCATCACTACCTGGAACCGTTTGGCGTAGATTTCACGCTGAAATGTACCGTCACGGATCTGGATTTCAAAGACGGCGAGGGCATTACGGTAAGTCGGATGCATGTGCTCAGGGGAGGTGAAGAGGAAGTCATTGACATCCTCGAAGGTGATCTCGTCATTGTCACAAACGGTTCGATGACCGAAGGGGCCGATATCGGCTCCATGACTTCCGCACCGAAACTGAATGGCAAGGGCAGCTCATGGAAGCTGTGGGAGAACATTGCCGCCAAGAAACCGATGCTAGGCAACCCTTCTTCTTTTAATGATCATGTGCATGAGTCCAAATGGGAATCGTTTACGGTCACCTTCCATGATTCGGTCTTCTTCGATCTGATGGAGAAATTCACACGCAACCGGGCAGGTACCGGGGCTCTGGTTACTTTCAAGGATTCCAGCTGGTTCATGTCTGTTGTTCTGGCCTTTCAACCGCACTTCCGCGGTCAGCCGGAGCATGTAAAAGTATTCTGGGGATACGGATTATACCCGGATAACGTGGGCGATTACGTGAAGAAAAGAATGTGCGACTGTTCCGGGGAAGAGATTATGCAGGAGTTGATCGGGCATCTTCATTTTCAGGAACATCAAGAGGAGATCATGGCTACCGCCAACTGCATTCCATGCATGATGCCATACATTACAGCGCAATTCATGCCTAGACTGAACAGCGACAGACCAAAGGTTGTGCCTGAAGGCTCTACCAACCTGGCCTTCATCAGCCAATTCTGCGAGATTCCCGATGACGTGGTATTCACCGAAGAATATTCAGTCCGGGCAGCACGGATCGCCGTCTACACCTTGCTTGGAGAGAACCGTCCGATTGAACCCATCAACAAATATCAGTATGATGTTCGGACGCTGTTCAGCAGTTTTGTGACTTCGTTTAGATGACTGCTTATATAGAGAATGTGTGTTGTTGAATGAAGAGTCGTTGTATAAAGCAAATAAAGAGAGTTCCGTCAGTGATGACAGGACTCTCTCTTTCGTTTACTCATTTACTATCTAAGCCCAACACATAGCTTTCATAGAGATTGCACAACTGTCGTCTAAAGAACCTCACACACCTTATTACTCGAAATTTCGCAGGTTTGAAAATCTAACGAATCGTAGACATCTTATTTGCGCTGTAAGCATGTTTGGGCAGCAGAATAAAGCTAAATTGTACTCAATAGCGTGTCTGAGATTCGTTACATTTTCTATGACTGCAAAATCAATGAAATAAGGCTTCACAGATTCGTTAGCGCTCCGTGGCTTACGGAGAAGACTACTTATGAGAATGGAATCGCAGTGATATGTTATTGTCGATATCCTAGTCCATTCTTTCTTGAAACTTCACTTATAACTCTTCCTAGTTACTCATGTATACTCTTGTGGTGGTTGTTCTTATTATTCTTGGTGTTACTTTTCATTTTTGCGTTGTTACTCATCGCTTATGTGCGGAAAGTCGTAAATTTCAGCATGTGCACAAGCTTGGATAAATGTGCGATCTCCTGCTGGACTCCAGAGGTGTCCGTACCTGCCATTGCCTGGTTCGCCCGCAGCGTTCTGCGTGTGTTCAGCATACCTTCGATCAATTTCATGACCGTGTTGCGTCCACGATGATCGACAATCATATACTTTTTGCGTGCATCCAGCTCTACCCATACGATGTTGCTGAATGATGTGAACAGATGCTTGCGGTACTGCTCCATATCGGTCTCATTGTAATGCTCGCCATAAAAGGCATAATATCCGTGTATGTGCAACTTCTCCGCCAACACTGTGATGAACGGATCATGTTCGAGCATAGCGTTACGTTCCATGTTTCACGCCTCCGTTATGCGTGATCCGCAGATCCCGTCTTTTTGAGATCTATTTTAACATATTGCGCAAGGTGTTGCCTCTACACAGATAAAAGCCAAGTTTTAACTCCGAAAACCGATGCATTACAAATGAGAGTTATTAGCACGATACTAATTTTCTAAATCTAATATGACTCGCCGATATGTCTGCCCTTCACCCACACACCCTCAATATCCAGCTCCGCATTTAGCAAAATGATATCTGCCTGTTTTCCTTGAGCCAAGGAACCTGTCCGGTGATCAATACCCAACAGACGTGCCGGAGTAAGACTTGCTGCACGTGATGCAGCGTTCAGACTCAAGCCCACTTCCTGTACCAGGTAACGGAAACCGCGAATCATCGTCAGTGTGCTTCCGGCCAGTGCGCCGCCGTCCTTCAGCCTGGCCTCGCCATGCTTCACAATTACGGGCAGGTCGCCGATTTTATACTCCCCGTCATCCAGTCCCGCAGCAGACATCGCATCTGTGATCAACACGAGTTGATCATCATGTTGCTTCAGCTGAGCCAGGATCGAGATCGCCGCAGGATGCACGTGAATGCCGTCGGCAATCACCTCGGCACTGATACGCGGATCACTCAGTACAGCTCCGGCAGCTCCAGGTAACCGGTGATGCAATGGTGTCATGGCATTGAATGTATGTACCGCATGATGCAGTCCGGCTTCTACTGCCCGCTCCACCTCTTCATAGGTCGCATCCGTGTGACCGAGTGCCGCTGTAATCCGTTGTTCACGTAGCCATGAGATGACCTCCAGAGCACCTTCACGTTCCGGTGCCAACGTAACTTGACGGATCAGACCGGGATATTGCTTCTCCCATGCTTGGAGCCAAGAAACATCAGGCAGAATGATGTGTTCTGGATTTTGCGCTCCAGGCCATTTCGGACTAAAAAACGGACCTTCCAAGTGTACACCCTCAAGTTGTGCATATGGCATTTCACTAGAACGATAGCGGTCGACTTCAGCAAGTACGCTGTCCAGACGCTCTTTTGGAGCCGTCATGGAAGTCGCAAGCATCGCTGTTGTGCCTTGCGTACTATGGAAAGAAGTGATCTTGTCCAACACCTCAGGGCTTGCATCCATAAAGTCTTCTCCGTTCCCACCATGCACATGGATATCAATGAATCCAGGCACAATGAGACCACGTTCCGGTACTTGCAGCGGCAAAGCCTCGCTCCGAATCCGTTCAGGAAGACCTTCCGGTATCCCGGCATAAAGGATTTTCCCATCCCTCCAGGCTATTACACCGTCTTCCAATATTTCATCTGCAAGGAGCAGCTTGCCCCGAAGAAGAGAAATATTTTCATCACGCTGGCCCCCGCTAACACGGCTATTCACCTCGGTCATCTCACCAGCCTCCCAGCCGCACGGTCCAGCAAGACCACCACATTCGGATGACATTGCAAAAGCGATGCAGGACAGGCCGTTGTGATTGGTCCCATGAAAGCTTCGCGAATAATCTCAGCTTTTTCCTCTCCACGGGCAATGAGCAGAATCTGTTTGGCTTTCAAAATGGTACCAACACCCATCGTAATCGCCTGAGCCGGAACTTCATCGATGCTGTCGAAGAAGCGTGCGTTTGCCTTTCTCGTCTCTTCTTTCAAATCCACGACATGCGTTCGTCCTGTCAGCTCGGTTCCCGGTTCATTGAAACCAATATGACCATTATGTCCGATGCCCAGCAGTTGAAGATCTACCGGTCCACGATCGTCCAGCCGCTGTTCATAGGAATTACATTCCTGTTCCAGATCTGCAGCCTGACCATCAGGCACATGCGTTCTGGCAATATCCATATCAATATGATGGAATAATTGTTCATTCATAAAACTGCGGTAGCTTTCACGATGCTCTGTTGGCAGTCCGACGTACTCATCCAGATTGAAAGAAGAAGCCTGTGAGAAGCTAACCAGCCCCTTCTGGTACAACGTAATAAGCTGTTTATATATACCTACAGGAGAACTTCCTGTCGCGAGCCCCAGTACAGCCCGTGGTTTGGTTTGCAACAAGCTGGCAATGAGGCCAGCACCCGTGGCGTTCAAGTCCTCTTCATTTTCAAAAATTCGTATATTCATCTGTCAGGCACCTCCGTTGTGTTGGACTCGATAAGATTGCACATTATGATAGGATTGTTCCAGTCTGGGGATAAAACGGTCGAAGTCGGCACTTACCATGCCTGTGAACAAAATATCGACCACATGCAGCAGTGCAATACGTGAAGCCATATCTCCACGCCTCATGCCTTCTTCCAGAGAAGAGGTGAACAATGGGATATCCGATACCGTTGCGAGTGTGTTACTTCCATAGGAAGTCAGTGAAATCGTAGAAGCTCCGGCCTCTTTGGCACAATGCAGGGCATCGATGGTCTCTGGTGTTTCGCCTGAATAGGATACGGCCATCGCCACATCTCCCTCAGCAAGCGAAGAGGCGGATGTAATCTGCATGTGTGAGTCGGAGAAGGCAGTACAACTTTTGCCAATCCGCACCAGTTTCTGATAGAAATCCTGTGTTACAATCGACGAGGTAGCCACACCGTACAGATCAATGCGGCGAGCCTGGCACAATAACTGCACGGCATGCTCCAATCTGCCCAAATCTAGTAAACGGGTCGTATCTGCAATCGACGCGAGGTGATTGGCTTCGATTGCTTCAACAATTTTGGAGAGCGGGTTGCCCGCGACAATATCCTGATACGCCGTTTCCTCAGAAGCGTGGGACAATTCTGCGGCGAGCTTCATTTTGAAATCGGGAAACCCTTTGAAATGAAACGACTTGCAAAAGCGGGTCACCGTCGCCGCACTTGTGCCACTCTGCTCTGCCAGATGACTAATCGTCCAGCCGGGAATGTCCGATGGAGATTGCATAATGACTTCCGCAATACGGCGCTCCTGAGACGGAAGGTTATTCAGTTCTTGCTGCAACGCACGTAATATGGCTGCCATAAGGCCCTCACTTTTATGAAAATTATTTTTATATATTTTTAATTAAATAAGAAAATCATTTTTATAATTTCATTTTAATCAAGACGATCCTGCAAATCAAGAGGAATTTCACACGACTTTCTCATTCATGCTGAACTTGTGGGTAGACCCTCATCTCCTTGCTCCACATAGTGGTATCCTTTATATTGAAAATCGAGAGGGGCGCAATTCTAATGAATCGAAGACAACGGAAAAAGCTCATTCCTTCCATCTGGATTATTGCTACCAAGCAATCGGGAGGACATGCCTATTATGCCCTCTATGCTATCGACTGGAAACGCGGAGGTCGGTTGAGTTGGGAAGGCTGGAATCACTTTGAAGATCTGCTGCAATTTCATATTCCGATCAAACGAAAAGCCGGAGGAAGGAAATCCGCTTCCCAACCTGCCGCCAAGATTTTGAAAAGAGCGCTCCATCTTCATCTGAACGAAGCACAATTCGAGGAATTGGAGCAGCTCTTTTATCAGTCATTTTCGAAGAAAAGATGGAGGACGTTCCTTCAAATGAATAGGAATCAATAAGTGATAAAGTGATATGAATTCAGTTATTTTATTTTTTCACTCTAAAACAAAAAAAGCCTCTTCCCTTCTTTGGATAAAGAATAGGAAAGACTTTCGCGGTACAACGATTCAATTCATTTTAATTCATTTATATCGTTTTAAGAATTTGCTGGCTAAGCTGGGTACAGTCATTTGATGAACCGATTGATTTTCAATCTCCTCCGCCAGATCATCATCTGTGAGAGAAACGAAGAACGTAATGTCTGCTTTGGTTTGTCCATATCGGGCGAAAACGTCATCTGCTGTCTCATTCACAACTTTGGCGATGATTCGAATGATCTCATCCTTATACTTCTGGACATCTTCTGTTGCATACAACAATCGGCTGATATGGTTAAAGTGTGTCTCGTCGCCATACTGATATTCGGAGCAGCCCCATCTGTAATAGATCTCGTCCTCCTCACTATCACACAGCCCTTGCTCTTTCATACTCGAAATATGCTTAGCCAGAGATTCCTCTGTATTCACCGCCAAAAACAGGGTAACCCAATCACTGTCCGTTCCAAATGCAAAAGCATATACTTCTTCATGCTGCACCTGAGCCAGCGTTTGTTCCAGATCGGGTAGAAAGCCCGCTCGAAATTGATCTTCGAATTCACTTAAAAAGCGGTCCACTTAGCTCATCCTTTCATTATTAAAATAAGTTGATATACCGAATAGTTACACTTGCCACTTCGTTTACAGAATAACCTTTCGATCACTGTTATCGCTCAAACCAACGTTTCACTTTCAAGCCTCACCTACTGCCTTATCTGCTTCATATATGTAATCATTATGGTCTACTAAAATAACGAAAACAAGCGATGCTACGTTTCCGATCTTCCCTCAATAACAGCAAAAAAGCCTTGCCCCATTCTTCATGACAAAGAATAGAGAAAGGCTTTCATGCTGCTACTTAATCCTAACTGCAATTCGCAATTATATCTTCAGTTCTCCAAGCTTAATCAGCTCGACAACTGCCTGCGAACGACCCTTAACATTGAGTTTCTGCATCACATTCGAAATATGGTTACGCACCGTTTTCTCGCTGATGAATAACTGCCCTGCGATGTCACGCGTTGTTTTGTCTTGAACCAGTAATTCGAATACTTCGCGTTCACGGTGGGTCAACAAAAATTTGCTTTTATGATCGATACCCTTCAATGTTCACCCCTCCTTGCTCGGGTTGTGTTGGTGTAACAAGGTTAAGGGGATACAGTCAACTCATCTTATGTCAGGTCAAGGGCGTTGGTTCAGTTTTATAAGAAAAATGGGCAGTAAACCTGTGATTCATTGTCCCAAAGAGAACGTGTGCAGTTGTCTATATATTTGAGATTATGTAAAACAAACATGCCCCTGCAGCTGATGTTGCCATCCGCGCAAAGGCACACTTGTTCATGTCTTGAAAAACTACCGATTCATTCGGTTCATGACACCACCGTTATGATTACGGTTCATCAGGCCATCGTCAAGGATGCCATCACGGTGATTGGTATCTGTGCCGTTCGTCGGGAAAATGCGCTCTACCATCGATTGGAACGTATCGATCATGCCGCTGACCGGCTTACCGTTACGAATATCTGTGGCATAATTCTCGACATGCTCCACAAAATCCGGATTAGCTGATACATATACATTCTCGATGTTCGGTGCAAACTGCTTGATTTTGGCTGAAATCTTACCCTTAATCTCAGCTGATGTGTTATCGTCCGAGCTATCTACACGTTGTCCTTCACTTTTCATACCATAATGCCCATCTGCCGTCCCACGTGCTTTGCCACTGTTCGTCAGACCACGCATCATGCCAACCGCGCCTGTGCCCATCGTGCCATAGATGCCACGATCATTGCCCATGTGACTGCGATCCGTTGCTGAATTCGTGTTCAGTCCTGGCGCAATTCCGCTGGTGCTGTACGGAGACATGGTGCCCGTTCCACCATTTACACGCATGCCACCCATATCGTGATTCATGTTGCCCCCACGCATGGTATCACTGGCATGATTACGCATCGTCCCACCCAGCATGCTCGTACGACCATTAGACTTACTATCCAACTTCCCTGAATGACCATCTGCCAAACGAACTGCCACATAAGCATTACGATCCGTTAACATGACACGGGCGGATTTGACTTCCTTCATCTCCGTGATGCGTTTTGCCAGCTCTTCACTGGATTTCAGGTCAGTGACATTATGCATGCGATAGCTTTTCGCACGAATGCCGTCCATGCCGTTCGTTTCCACACCATAACGGTTAATGCCGTTGGCTTGCTGACGAACACTTTGCGTATGCATATTGTTGGTATCCCGATTCGTGCCACAACCTGTCAAACCGGCCATTACAAAGATTGCAGTAGATAATGATAACGTAATAGCTGTTGCCTTTTTGACTGCTGGCATGTACTCATCCTCCAATGTTTGTTGGTTTTGGTCACAAAGATAGGATGTGCTTCTGTACGTACCGATATGCTGAAAGGATATGGTACCTTACCCTGTAATATTTGGTCTTCGGGTTGTGGTATTTTGCTTTCAGTTTTGATCCGTGGGCAGTGAGATTTTTGCCTTTAAAAAACAAAAAAACAGTGCTGCTTTGTTCGCAGCACTGCCTTAAAGGTAACTTGAATTTCATTTCAAGTTAGTTATAATTACTTATCCTTCAACTCGCTCATTTCCCGTCAGTTGATGAGGAAGTCGTTTCGTCATTTGCAGAACTCGATGATTCTTCCGAAGAAGCTGTTGATGCTTTAATCGTATCCGGGAATTTCTCGGCTTCCGTCAGACTCGTCGCATCCATGGCATAGGCCCACTGACCATCCGGCGTAATGACCCAAATTTGATCCGGTTTGGATGGCACCGTAAGTCCCCGATACACATCTCGAACTTGTTGCCCGTTGACCGTCTGTTCAACAGACAGGGTGAATCGGGGAACTGTATCCTTCAACTCAGATGCTTTGCGCACATCATCTGCTGTCGACAGGTTTTTGATTTTGCCAATAAGCGAAACTGCATCTGTGGCTTCAATTGTTTTTCCATTTAATGTCCAGGCCTGCTCTGCCGCACTGTTCTCCGATGTCGATTTCAACATCCAGGTAGATGCTTCACCTTCCCACTCCAGAGATCCAACATTCGTCTCATCCATGTTGAAAGGGGTGGTGTCCAACAAATCACGATGAGTCAAAGCCATGTTGGTAATCGCCTCTGTCTGCACGGCAACTACGGGGCCCGAATCAACACGCACATAACGCGCATCATCTGCTGGAAGCTGTCCACCAATAGCCAGTTTAACCTCCCGATTATCTTTGAGTTTGATCTCCAATCGAGTAGCATCTGTTCCTAACCCGTACTTATTCAGATCCGTCGGTGCTTCTTCCACCACCAGTTCCTGATTCGCACCACTCAGAGCATCCAGCCAGCTGCTTACACTGTAACCGTTGAGAGGATAGGCTTTCGGTTCAATCATCTGCCAGACGCCATTCTCAAGTGTCAAAGTCGAAGATGCTGCTGCACCAGATGTTTCCTCCGTTGTGTCATGTATCGTGATGGATTGAATATCCACAGATTGAATACCAAGTAACTTGGCTTGTACCGCTTCTTCTTCCCGAAAATAATTTTGACTGGCCGCGTACACCCAGCCCACAATCAGTACGATAACCACCAGAATCGTTGGGATCCATTTTCTCATACCCGTCTGCGCCTCCACCATAAGAGTACACCGAGTATAACAAAGATGAGCGGGAACGCCACAATCGCCACAAAGAAGATCGTTCTAGCCTGTTCACCGTTCAGGTATGCCATCTCATAACCGGCTTGAACCCGTGGACGAATCGTTAATCCATCTTCTTTTTCACTCAGATAATTCACTGTATTCAAAATAAAGTCCCGATTACCGCCATTCGCAATTTCCGAATCCTGCATGAAAATGGACGAGCCCAGAATAACTGCCTTCGGTTTACCATCCGTTGTATCGGCTGCATACCCCAATTCCACTGGACCCTGAATGTCCTCTTCAGCATCATTGGTTGTTTCATTTTGCAATAAACCGCCGATATTCGTCTCCCCATAACTGTCATTCGAAGAATGAATTAACGGGGAAAGGGTATATTTATCCTGTTCTTTGCTAGTCAACGCAATCGACAGCGACAACATCGGATACAATTGGCTCTCAGCAAGTTTGTCCGTAATAGCATGTGTACCATACTCCGGCACAACCCAGAGCGGACCCATCGTACTTGCCTGTTGGTTATCCACCATGACCGCATGCTCATCCACGACGCCATAGTCAGCCATCAGGGCATCGATGTTTTTCCAACTGGATTTCATATCTTCCACAAATCCAAGGGATAATAACAGCTTGCCTCCATTACTCAGATAGGTGCGAATGGCTTTCATTTCCGTATCACTGAGATCACGTTGTGGACCAATAATAGCGAGCACATCTGCATCCTCCGGAACCTTCCCAGCCTGATTCAGCTGCAACTCTTCCGTTTGCACATTATTTTGTTCCAAGGAGGATTGAAGTGTGGTCATCTGATCAAGACTCAACTCTTCATGTCCGGTCAAAAAGACCATTTTGTGCATCTCCGTGGATGACATATTCATGAGCGCCTGCGTCAGCTTTTCCTCACCTGTGAACTGATATGATCCGTCACTGCCGTCACCTGTCGCGGTGAACAGACTCGCGATATCAATCACTTTGTGTTGATCTCCCTGCTCCAGTACAATGGAGCTGCCTGTTATGCCGTATTTGGATGCAAGCGCAGGTTCCTGCGTCAGATTATACTGTTTTAGCTTTAGCTTGCTGTTGCGTTTGGTATACTCCTCCACCATGTCCGTGACCTCACGGTTCAGGACCGTGTTGTTGGCATTTTCGACGGTTAACACCAGAATGTTGACGTCGTCCTTCACGTTTTTGATCGCAGTAAGGGACTGGTCAGATAACGTGTATTGTTTATTCGAGGTCAGATCCAGCTGGAAGCCGCCAAGTGAATTCAGGAACAGTGTTAGCAAAATAAAGATGCCAATCACCGCTACAGACAGCACGGTACTGTTGGTATGACTTAACCATTTTTTCATCTTCTCACCTCCACCGCTTCCGTTCCACAATTTGAATGCTTAACAGCAGAAATACACCTGAAAGTGTGACATAGTACAAGATATCCGGCCCACTAAGCACACCTTTCATGAAGCTGTCGAACCGGTTAGTCAGGGCAAACGGGTCCAGCCACTGTTGCAAAGCAGATCCCGTATTGCCTGCGAATGAATCAAGCATCCACAAAACGAGCAAAATAATAAAACCAGCCACCGCAGACACCATCTGATGCTGGGATAACGTTGAAGCGAACAGTCCAATCGCCATCATGCTTCCACCCAGGAAGAATAACCCCAGCGCAGACATCCATACCGTAGTCATATCCAGTGTCCCATAGAACGACATAATGAAGGGATACACCAGACTGCACAGGATGAGCACGACCAGAATGGCGAGAGAAGCGAGATATTTGCCGAAAATAATTTCCGACACACGTGCCGGAGAGGTCAGCAGCAATTCATCCGTTCCCTGTCTGAATTCTTCAGCGATCAAACGCATCGTCAGCAATGGTACAACAAACAACAGCATGGACAACGTGTCCCCCAACACGAGACGATAATCGACAATGCTCGGCTGGTAATATACAAAGCTTGAATAGAACAACAGACTGGTCATCAGTACATATACAGCAAAAGCAAAATAGGACGTTGGTGACAGAAAATAAGCTTGCAGCTCTTTATTGCATACCGCCATCATTCGTCTCATTTGGAGTCCTCCCCTTTACGAGAATGGGGCGAGGAATCCGCTGATGCACTCGCTGATGTTCCCAATACACTCGACGAGTCAATGTCCGAAGTTACGTCCTGGTCCGTCTCTGCCCCAACAACCTTATCCACATCTGCCGAGTTCGCGTCTGTGTCCGGTGTTTCGGTTGTGGTCAGCTTCAGGAAGATTTGCTCCAGACTCAGATTCTCCTTCTTCATCTCCAGTATCGGTAAACCTGCACCGGACAAAAGGTAGAATAGCTCTTCCCGAAAATCTTCCGCACTTTCTCCGGTGAGCAGCATTTTAACCGTATCCGTTGAAGCTGAAGTCAGTGAAGTGTCTTTGACGGCATTCGCATCCGAGGTTTGAATGACTTCACTCCGCACCTTCTCCCATGGTGACAGCACATTATGTAGTTGCTCCGCATTGGCTTTTACTTCAATCGACACCTTGAACTGATCCCCCATCGCTGAGCCGAAATGCTGAGGTGAACCATCCAGCACAAGTTGCCCCTGATTAATGATCAACATTCGATTACAGAGCGTGCTCACTTCAGGCAAAATATGTGTACTGAGCAGCACCGTATGGTTCTCGCCCAACTCTCGGATCAGATCCCGGATCTCGATAATCTGATTCGGATCAAGCCCCGATGTTGGCTCATCCAGGACCAGCAGATCCGGCTTGTGAATAATGGCTCCCGCCAATCCGAGACGTTGCTTGTAGCCTTTGGATAAACCACGTACCAATTGTTTTTCCCGACCCTGAAGTCCCAATCTGCTAACCATCTCACTGACCCGCAGCTTGACCTCACGTGCCGGGACATCCCGCAGATTCGCTACGAATCTGAGATAGGACTGCACTGTCATATCCGGATAGAGCGGCGGTGTTTCAGGCAGATACCCGATCTTGGAACGAACACGCTGACCCTGCTCATGCACCGACACTCCATCCACCATAATGGAACCCGCGGTTGGATGCAGATAGCCCGTAATCATACGCATCGTTGTTGTTTTCCCGGCACCATTGGGCCCGAGAAACCCGACAATCTCACCACGTTCCATGGTGAAATCCAGTTGATGCACGCCACGCTGCCCTTCGTACACTTTGCTGACCTGTTTCACTTCGAGCACATCATTCATCCTTTCCCGTTAAAATACCCGTGCACCATCGTTTGCAATAGATGATGGGCACGGGAAGTTCCTTGTATCTTACGTGAGCTATCCTAGCCTCAGCTTAATGTCACTTAAAAGAAAGCTTAAAAATAATTGTCCAAAATGTGAACATTCACAGTAACACCCACACCCTGCGCTTAAAGCCAACGTAACATAGAGTACAGGAGAATGTGCTCCTGACCAAAAGTCAGAGGGTGAATCGTGTGAAAGTATTATTCACGTTTTATGTTCCAAGCGGTGGCGTGGATACGTTAAATCGACTGCGCACCGCGGTTCTGAAACGTCATGGCATTGAAGCGCACCTGCTGTATCTCAACACAGGCTCGGGATTACAGAACAACAGTGATACACCGATTTTCACCGCGTCCAGTGACGAGGATATCCATCATTTAATTCATACCCATCATTATGATGCCATCATTGCCACTTCAGACATCGCGATGCCCGGCCGCTTGAGAGGACTTGGTTATACAGGACGAATTATTTTTGAAGCGCAGGGACTTGGCACACGTGATCAGGCTCTGGAAACGATACAGATGGCTGTACCTTATCTTCAAGCCCATTGTGATGCCGCCGTATTGCCTCCCACAGACCATCTGCTGGATATGTTCATTCATATCTGTCCTTGGCTTCATCGGTTTGTTATTCCCAATATGCTGGATACGGACACCTTTGCCCCCATCTTGGTGGATACCCCACCCTATCCGGTGCTGGCTTGGGTAGGACGACTCGAACACAACAAAAACTGGCGTGAATATTTGACCATATCCAGTGAGATCATCAAAAAAAATCCGAAAGCCAGACTATGGCTGTTCCACGATCCCACCTTGGCTAACCCTGAAGATGAAGTCATGTTCCGGCACATGCTGGCAGAATACGGGCTCGAAGATAAGATTGGTATCTTCATCAATGTTCCCCATTCTCAGATGCCTACCTTCTATTCCATGATTGCCGCTTCAGGAGGAATCATGTTATCCACTTCCCTGTTGGAAGGATTCGGCTATGCCGTTGCTGAAGCCATCAGTTGTGGCTGCCCGGTACTCAGTACCGATTCGGACGGTGTGCGTTCATTTATCACACATAATAAGACTGGAAAGTTCTATCCGATTGGCAATATAAAGGCAGCTGTCTCCGAAGCAAAGGACCTCATGAAAAACAAGAAACTGCGGGAGTATATTCGCATTCAGGGCAGACAGCATATGAGCTTGTCTTTTTCACCAGATCGGTATGCCCATTCTTTCCGTGAAATGATGACCGCCTTGCGTGTTTTCCATTGAGGATCGCAAAAAGGCAGCTCAGAGAGATTCTCTGAACTGCCTTAATAGGGTTACATTTTAGTGTCCCATCATCATCGCGGGATCAGGCTTGTCGCCATTTTGAAGATCTTCTTGCGGCATTGGTTTTGGCTTGCGCAGAATCAGACTGAGCAAACATCCGAACAATGCAATACAAGCCGCCAGGAAGAACGTATCATTGAAACCTCCCACCAAACCATGAACTATAGCGGTCGGCTCCGTGCTCGTTGTATTGTCTGCAATTCTTGAGGTAAGGAAGCCCGTAAGTCCGGCAACCGCAAAGGATACAACCACTTGCTGTGCAGCAGCCGTCAGCGGTGTAACCCGTCCAACCAACTTGCGCGGTGCAGCATTCAATACATGCGTATTGAGCGGCATCATGGACAAGCCCATACCCAGACCCATCATGACCAGCGCCGTTATAATCAGACCAAGACCTGTCTCTGCCGTGATGGAGGACAGAATAAACAATGCTCCCGAGATAATTCCCAGACCCACGAAGGCCAGAGGTCTCGCACCGATTTTATCAAACAATCGACCGCCGAGCGGCATACCCACTCCGGAAGCCAAAGCCTGTGGAAGCAGAATCAATCCTGTTTCCAGTGCAGTGTACCCTTTGATCTGCTGCAAATATAACGGGATCAGGATCATCGCACCGAACAGCGCCACTTGGGACACCCATGCGAGAACAATCCCCCGTGAGAAGTCAGATGATTTGAATACCCGAAGTTCGAGCAATGGATTTTGATGACGTAGTTCTACAATAATGAACAAAATGAGCGCTACGCCGCCCACAATGACACCCGTAAGTGTTGTTGCAGATGTCCAGCTCGTTCCACCCTCACTCACACCGTAAGCAAGCATCGAGAACGCAATTGGCGCCAGAATCATGCCGAGCAGATCCAGTGCAGGCGTGCGTCCACGATCCGTATCAGGCAAGAACTTGATACATAGAATGAAAGCCGCAATACCGATTGGCAAGTTAATCAGGAAGATCCAGTGCCAGCTCAGTGATTCAATAAACCACCCGGACAACACCGGACCCAATGCAGGGGCAAGCAGCATCGGAATTCCGAGCATCCCCATGATGGAGCCTCTTCGCTCAGGAGGAGCCAGACGAAAGACCATCGCCATACCAATTGGAGCAACCATGCCTCCACCGAGACCCTGAATGACACGGTAAATAATTAATTGCTCAGGCGATTGGGCAATCGAGCATAATACAGAACCCAAAGTGAACATGGCAATCGTGAACAGAAATACTCTTTTGGCACCAAAACGGTCAGTTAACCAACCTGCCAGCGGAATAACCGCAGACAATGCCAGGGTGTAACCCGTAACCGTCCATTGGATGGTCTTAAGGTCCGTTTCGAAATATTGAACAAGATTCGGAATGGCCACGTTCACGACCGTGCTGTCCAGAATAACCATAATCATTCCGACGATAATAGCCAGGAGTGGCAGTATAATTGTTTTGATTGAAAACTCTGCCGGCTCCTGGGGAACTGCTGTTTGTTCTTTCACGTTCTCCACACTCTTTTCCGGCTAGCGGATCACAGGTTTATCCCTGCGTCTCACTCAGCCTATATTTACGACTAATTTCAAACTATCGTTTTAAACCGTCGTTTTAAACTTTTGTTTAATACTGATCTAATTTTAATGAAAATACCTTTGCTGTCAAGCTATTTTTTCGAGATAATTCCACTATGGATGCACCACAAAAAAATGGAACAGGCTCTTCCCTGCTCCACATGTTGGCTGATCATGCTTATTTAATTATGTCCATATCAATCTGCGAGCTTCATCATCTGATATTCTGACAGTATGCCCAATGTTTGACCGTGAATACTTCTGCAATACATCCGAATAACCAGATGATTCGGTGCTGAACTATTGCTGATGATCCTCATTTCATAAGGCTCGGATGACACATCCAAATTATGAATGACCTGATTACCGCCCGCTCCCCCTGAACTGGGCCCGAGATGAAAAAGATGCCGGTACAGTTCTCCATGTATACTGGCTCCACCAACAAATACATCCGTCCCTTCTTCGCCGCCGACATAGGCCAACTCCACATCCATGTACTTGACGGGAACAAATGTCTGTAGCAAATTCTCATGAATCTCAAGTAAATATACCGCCACTGTAGAACCCTCCTTCGGAGCATGAACCTTCCTGTTCATAGGATATGCTCCCTCTCGTCCATTGCCATTTGCATTCACCCATTTTCGAACATTTACACGGAAATGCCCGACCTTCCGGTCCTCTTTTTTCATAGAATAAAAGGATAGAAGCTCGGCCGGTGCAGGCCGTGACAAGGAGGTAGCTATGAGAGTTCTGCTCGTTACGTATTGGGAGCTTACACATATGGGTGGGATCTGGACATATGTTAAACAATTGGCCGACAGGCTGATGGCGCTTGGTGTAGAGGTTGATATCATGGGCACGAATGGTGCCAATAACGAAATATATATTCGTAATCTGAATCGTGCTTTCTCCAAGGATAAAGTGTGGCCCATGCTGCAAGCCAAGCTCAACCCAACCGATCTGCCACAATTCACAGCCGACTCTCTTCTTGCTTATTATGAATTGAATAGATATGCCTTCGAGATGGCTGCCGCTTATCTGGGAGTGGACCATTATGACGTCATCCATGCGCAAGATCCGGTAGCCGCCGTAGCGATAAAACGCATTTTGAACCGTAATGTTCCACTCGTTACCAGCTATCATGGAGCTCTTGCACGCGAAGCCTTCTACGATGCTCAAAATTCCAACCCGCAGCTTACCCTATCATCATATTTACAATCGAAACGCGGACGTTATTTTCTCTCATTGGAAGAACGAAGTGCTGCACAGTCTGAGCTCATTCTGGTGTCCAGTCACTGGATCAAGAGCACGCTTACAGAGCTTGCGGTTCCCGAATCAAAGTTTCGGATAATCCCCTACGCCGTGGACCTGTCAGCCTACCGTTCATTAGCAGCTACGAAGTTCCGCCAGCGACCACCCGCAGGCAAAAAAGTCATTGCCTTTACCGGAAGGCTTGAATATATCAAGGGCGTTCATGTGTTGATCAAGGCTTTAGCCAGTCTGAAAAGTAAACGGTCCGATTGGGTCTGTTGGATCGCAGGAGAAGGCAACCTGATCGAGGAATTGCGGGCACAGGTCACGGCGGCTGGCATTGGAGCCGATGTTGTGTTTTGGGGCAAGCTGGACAATATTCCTTCCTTCCTGCGCCATGCCGACATTTATGTCCAACCCAGCCTGCAGGACACCCAGCCGTTCTCCGTTACGGAAGCGCAACTGGCCGGTGTGCCCGTTATTGTCAGTGGTACGGCCGGCATGCCTGAGATGGTTGACCCTGGACGCACGGGGTGGGTCGTGCCTCCGCAGGATGTCGATTCGCTCCGCGAATTGTTGCATGCACTTCTGGAGGATGACGTTACCCGTAAAAAAGTGGGTGCTGCGGCCAAAGCCTGGGCTGAAGAAAACCGCTCACTGGAAGAGATGGGACTTCGTACATTACAAGTCTATCAAGAAGCCATTTACAGAGGAGGACTCACGATATGACGTTACTTGTACCTAGTGATTTGTACAATCGCTGGTTCTCGACTCCGGTTTCCACACCTCACATCGACGTGGATTACGCTGCAATGAATGAATTGATGAAGAAGCTACCTAAAGGATATGTATTTCCCGATCCGGCATCGATGGCGATCATGAATTCAAAGGACTGAGGCTTCAATACAAGCCATATTCATATAACATGCCTGAATATGAAACAAGGGGTGTCCCATTTGTCATACGAATGACTGAGGACACCCCTGTTCGCTTTACTGTGTTCTAACGAATCCAACACACGCTATTTGTTTCCTTTTACACAAGGCTGACATGTAACGAATCACAGAGATGTTATTTCGTCCATCATGGTCGATTTTCAGGTTCGGAAGCCATTCTCGGAAGAAATAACGTGATTGAGATTCGTTAGAATTTATTTTTCATGGTAATTGCCCCAATAAGACGTCGCAGATTCGTTAGGGCCTAGAGCTAGATAAAATCCAGATCTCTTTAATCTGTGGCCAACCTGGAATACATATTCAGATTGTTGAACTTTTCGCCTGCCCTTTAGCATGCGTCGATGAATTAAAAAGAGAGAGCATCCCATCTATAGCAAATTAATGCTGTAGACTGTGCTCTCTTAATATTTAACACCTATTTCTTTCAGCCCTCTTCGCCAAATCTATCTATTTCCAGTACCCACCAACATGTAGCAGATTGAGCAGCGTAGGTCGATGCTTCTCCTGAACCCGTTCCATCTCGGCAACCAGTGCCTTGAAATGGCGTTTGGTTCCCATGGATTCATGCAATCGGTAGCACATCAGAGGTTCGTTGTAATAAAACAGCTCATACATTGGAAACAGTCTCATCCACATCTCATAGTCATGGGTATAGCGAAAATCAGTGTCGAACAAGCCGAACCGCTCAAATGCCTCCATCTCTAGCATGACGGTACAGCCATTGATCGGACAACCTTCCAGCAGTACCTGCAACATCTCCAGACGACTGCCCACTTCCGGCTGCACCGTATCCAACCACTCACTTTTCTCATTCACATAATGGTAGGCACCATGACAGAATGAAGCCTTGACCTCACGCATAAACTTCAGTTGTTTCTCCACCCGATCCAGCAGCATCACATCATCTGAACTGAGCCAGACAAAATATTCCCCTGTCGCCTGTTTGATGCCCTCATTTAATGCTGTTGCGGTTCCACCGTTTTCTTTGCGAATATAGTGGATAGAATCCTTGAATGGTTGTAGCTTCTCCACGTGCTCGGTTGAACCATCATCCACCACGATCACTTCAATATGCGGATACGTCTGGTGAATGGCGCTGTGAACAGCCTGCTCGATATAAGCACAATTGTAAAAAGGAATAACGATTGATACTTTCGGCTCCATTCGGGCCTCCCCTTCCTCCGCTTGTCTCTGCGTAGCGATTGCTTTCCTCTATTATATGAAGATCAATACGATCGGTATCGGGCAGCTGCGGTGCTGCGGAAGCACATTTCGATACGGATGCACAACAACTCAGCTCGCTAACCTTAGATGCTTAGGCGTGTGATATAAGAACCGTTAGTCGACTTCCCCCCACCTCAAAAATTGCTACGCAAAGAGGGCGTTAATCAGCCACCTTCCGGCCTCATAACTACCCTCCTACGCTACCCGCCAAGCGCCGCTATACGCTGCAACAACGGTTCGCGATATCTGGACCATACCATGGATGCCTCTCTACCGATGACATCCGCATGACGTACCGACCCCATTCCACCATGCCAGCGATATGCGGTATGTGGCTCGTTCAGATATGGGAAACGATGACCGTTCAGAATAATACGCAGCCAGAGATCCAAATCATGCGTATATGGCAGCAGTTCATCGAACAACCCCACCCCGCTGAACAGATCCTTGCGGATCATGACGGTACAACCGTTGACCGGGTTACCATTAACGAACAATCGTAACCAGTCCAGATCAGCCATCGGTGCAGGCCCTCCATTCAACTTGGTCACGGCAGAATGTTCATTGATGTAATGAAAGTTCGTATGAGAAACCAGCACATTCTCGCGTTGCATAAACGCAAGCTGATGCCGGATTTTATCAGGGTACAGATAATCATCCGAACTGAGCCAAACGACATATTCACCAGAGGCATGGCGGATGCCATGATTAAGTGCCGAAGCGGTCCCCCCATTGCTTTTGCCAAGCACATTAATATAAGGAAGATAGGGCTGAAGCAGCTCCGCATGCCGGGTAGATCCGTCATTCACAACAACAATCTCCACATCGGGATACGTCTGGTTCAGCGCACTCTGGATCGCCTGTGGCACGTAAGGGCAGTTGTAGAATGGAATCACAATGGACACTCTTGGACTCAACTTGTCGACCTCCCTTGCTGTGCACGAACATCACTCAGAATATCCTGCAGCGATGTGGCAAATGGAATCAGCGGCTGCCAGCCAAGCTTACGCAGCAATGATAATTCCTCCTGTTTCCCCGCACCATCCGGACCGGAAGATGCCCCATCCCAGCGAACAGGTACTTCTGCTTCTGTCATGGACAACAGCAGATCTGCAATTTCACCAAGACTACGCTCGACTCCGGACACCACCGGATATACCGTACCGCTAGCCCCCTCTACTAGGAGGGTCGCATATGCTCTGACCGCATCTCGCACATCCAGAAAGTCACGGGTGCTGTCCCGTCCGGACAGACGGAATGCCTCGGTTTTGCCCGCCTGCTCACACGCAACAACATGGCGCGCAAGCAGTGAACAGATACCTGTAGAAGGACCGGCACCGATCAGATTGCCCGGCTCCGCCAGCATGATCTGCTGTCCGAAGAGCGACATCCAAGACAAAGACACCATCTCTTCCAGTGCTTTGCTAAGACTGTACGGGTGCGGCGGCTGGGGAATCCGGCCGGGTCCCGGCGTATATTTTAACCTTGATCCCACAATAACGGTTCGTGCTGCCGGACAACTGCGAAGTGCATCCAGCAAATAAAGCACAGCCATCACATTGGTCTCCAGCACCAATAGCGGATCTGCCCACGAATCGGGTACGGAATTTTTGCCGGCGAGATGCAGTACATAGTCTGGCTGCACCTCGTCGATCAGGTGACGCACTTGCTGTTTATCATTTAGATCACAGACATGGACTTGGTCGCCTTTACCGAATGAATACACATCCGGTCTCCGGACTACCGCTGCAACCACTGCACCCGCTTCCCGAAAATAAGAAACCGCATGTCGCCCGGTAAATCCCGAGGCGCCTGTGATCAGTACTTTCTTGCCTGTCAGCTCTGCTCCATCCATAATGCCAGCTCCTTCAGCATTGTAGAATAATCCGGCAGGTCTGTCTTCACATCCTCGCGAGTCGATACCAGCGTACGGTCCTGCACCATACTGTCATCACGCACAATCGTCACATCCTGCTTATCCCAGGTCTGCTTGAACAACACAAGCAAGTCATGCTTGCTGACCGGAGCCGGATGAGCCAGATGGATGAGGCCACTAACGGATGATGTCAGGTAATGATCAACCCACTTGGCTAGCTCAAGCGTGGTCACACCGTTCCAAAATACACGGGTATACCCGCCAACTTCACCTGTGCTAGACATAAACCATTGCATCAAACCAATGCCGCCTTTCCGAATCTCGGGTCCGATAATGGACGTACGGATCGTCAGATGACCTTCATCCTGAACTTCACCAAGTGCTTTGGTAACGGCGTAAGCAGAAGTCCCATCCGTGACATCATCTTCGCGGTATGCTCCCCGGTCCCCGCTGAACACACAATCTGTGCTGATATGGATCAGGCGTGCACCAATCTCATCCGCAACCCGCCGCAGACGATGCGGCAGGAAACCGTTAATATGATATGCGGTGATTTTGTCCTCATCTGCGAAGCTGTTTAACACACCTACAGCATTAATAATCACATCCGGGTGCACTGCTTCTACAAGCCGATCGACCATGAAGCTGTCGTTCACATCCAGGAGTAGACCATTCGGGTCCGTGACATCCCGAGTTGTGTAGAAGACGCTGTGTACACCTTGACGGCGGAAATAGTCGACCAGAATATGGCCGGCCATTCCGTTCCCACCAAGTATCAGCAGTTTCATGACAGAAATCCTCCGCGTTTCAGAATTTCACGAATTTCCTCTTTGGTCATCAGTTGATGTTCGGAACTGAAGCTGTTGAAGGAGACGGGAGGGCAATTGTTGTAATGTTCACGCAGTCCCGGGATACCGAGGGTCGGGAGAATGACCAGATACTGCTCATCGTAGACCACAGTAGTCATGCTCTCGAATTCACTCATCAGTATTTCATGGATTTTTTCCCCTGGACGAATGCCACGTTCCACAATAGCCACATTCTCCACGCCGGAATCCTCAATCAACACCTCAGCGAGATCAACGATTTTGCATGTCGGCATCGTCATGACAAAGATCTCTCCGCCCATACTCTCTACCGATGCTTTGAACAGCAGCGTGATGGCGTCCTTGAGGGTAAGAAAGAATCGAGTCATGCTCATGTCCGTGATAGAGACCTGCCCTTTCTGACGGATCTGATTCTTGAACAGATGCACCACACTGCCGTTTGTTCCCAATACATTCCCGCCCCGCACCGTAACAAACTTGGTATCGCTGTGCAACAAGTTGGCATATACGATTAATTTCTCGCCGATGGCCTTTGTCATGCCGTAGAAGTTAGACGGATTGGCAGCCTTGTCAGTCGAGATATAGATGACTTTTTCCACCTTGTTCTCAATAGCCGCCTCGATCACATTCTGTGTACCAATCACATTGGTTTTGAGTGCTTCGTACGGCTGGTCTTCACATACCGGAACATGCTTGAGCGCAGCCAGATGAAATACATAGTCCACATGCTGGCAGGCAGCCGTCAAGGCGTCCTTGTCACGAATATCTCCAATCCGGAAATGAAGACGCGAGTCTTCAAAATCACGACTCATGGCCACTTGGCTGGACTCGTTCCGGGAATACACAATAATTTCTTTCGGCTGCTGGGGCAGCAGTTGAGCCACAAGTTCATAACCCCATGATCCCGTACCGCCAGTCACGAGTATACGCTTATTTTCAAACATGCATTTTCCCTCCAAGCAGAAATTTAACCACTTTACTGGATACATCTGTTGCTTTGTAGCCCTGCGGACAGTCCCAATCAGTAGACATCTGCGTCATGACTTTCACACAATCAGCGATGCGTGCCGCATCCAGACCGGAGACCACATTGCTTCCGCAATCCACCGTTTCTGGGCGCTCTGTCGTTCGACGCATGGTCACGGTCGGCACACCCATAATGCAGCACTCCTCCTGCACGGTGCCGCTATCCGTGAGTGCACAACGTGCATGCCGTTCGAGCATCACAAAGTCGAAGAATCCAAACGGCTCGTGAAACTCCACCAGTGGGTTCATCTCCAGCTGCAGATGCTCCGCAATCCGAATCGCTGTACGCGGATGAATGCTGCAGATCACACGCAAACCGTGTTCCTCTGCAACCTGATTCAACCCTTTCATAATCTCCAGCAAATGAGGGGCATGATCGACATTCTCGGCACGATGAGCGGTAACCAAAAAATATTGCCCGGACTTCAGCTTCAGCTTTTTGAGAATTTTGCTGGAGTTTACCTGTGCGTCATAGTGCTGCATCACTTCATAGATTGGATTGCCTGTGAGCACGATTCTTCTGCTCGGTACACCTTCGCTAACCAGATGTTTCTTGCTCTGTTCCGTGTAAGGCATATTAATGGTGGAGATGGCATCAATAACTCTGCGATTCTTCTCCTCAGGCACATCCAGATCGAAGCAACGATTGCCTGCCTCCATATGAATAACAGGAACCCCCATGCGCTCAGCCAGCACAGCACACAATGCGCTATTGGTATCACCGAGCAGCAGTAATTTATCGGGTTTCTCCTGCAATATCAGATCTTCCATCTGCGTAAACATCGAGGACAACTGCCGTCCCAGGGAGGCCGCTTCATCCTGGAGAACGTAATCCGGTGCGCGCAGGCCCATTTCCTTGAAAAAGAGACCGCTGAGACTTTCCGTGAAGTTCTGTCCCGTGTGTACCAGAATATGTTTGGACGCGTACTGGTCCAGCTTGGAAATGATCAGGCTGAGTCGAATGATCTCAGGTCTCGTACCCAGCACCGTCATGATCTTCATCGTAATCCCTGCCTTCATCTTGTATTGGAACCTTTGCGCCTCACTCGGCTACGTCCCGCCTTGGCAGATTTACGTCTGCGACTAGCCGATTTTCCCATATGCGGACGCGGTCCCTTCGTTGTACGGGGTTTCCCCTTACGTTTGCCATTACCCGAAGCTTGTTTAAAGCCCTCACGGTCTCGGCGAGTATGTGGTGCAAGTGATTTGCGTCGACGTTTCCCCGTTCTGCCACCCTGTTGAATGAGCTTTGCAACGGAGCGAGCCGCTGCACCCGGAGCATCGTGACCCAATGCAATCGGAGGTAATGAGGAAAGCGGCAACGCCTGGATGACGCTCAGTGGGAATAAGAGTGCCCGCACTGTAGCAGGTTCCAGAGCCAGTACTGTGCGTAATCCGCCCTCTCCCCATGTGTACACAGGTCCATTCGGAGGCTGGATGTACGTAAACCATCCGGGAAAACGTAACAACCACTGTGTCACCATCGTATGCAATTTCGTTCGGTAGGTTTCAATCCCGTAGAGCCTTTCCGCTTCTGTCCGATTGCGCCACCCCGTGTCCGAGGCCAGCTCGGAATCATTCAGCAAGGTTGTCGCTAATGTGACCAGCGCTTCGGTATCCCCCGGTGGGGCTAGAAAGGCATCACTGCCTACGGATTCCATCAATTCCTTCAGTCCACCCTGAGCGAAGGCGATGACTGGTTTGGCAAAATAGAGGCCCTCCAGTGCGGTCATGCCAAATCCTTCTTTGACCATGCTCGGAATGACTACAATATCCATGGCGGTATACGCCAGAGATACATTCTCTTCAAATGTGGTGAAGGTAAAGCGGCGCGAATACCCGGATTTCTTCACCCGTGATACACACTCGTCGTAATACTTTTTATCCGATGGAGCGCCGATGATCCAGAAACGACAGCGCGAATGCGTTTCACAGATCTTCAAAGCCATATCTACGAAAGGTTTCAACCCTTTGGCATCATATATAAAGGAAGAAATATAACCGATACAGGTCTGTGATGACTTGAAACCGAGTTCCTTGCGCTTGCGCTCACGCAGATGAACCCAGCGGTCCGGTGCGGGTAGCGCGGGTTCCCAGGTAGGCGAAATAACGGTTAGTTTGTCACCCATGCCGGCTTCATGAAATGGGGCCACCGCTGTCTCGGATATCCCGATAATCCAGTCTGAGTACCGGCCAATCATCTGGATCGCCTCGGTTGTATGCTCATTCGAGTGAATGATCTCGGTGATCTTCCAAATGATCGGAATCTGAAGCGATTTCGCCGCTACTGCCGGCATTACATTGACGCAGGTGTTCGTTAGCACCATATCAGGCGCGGTTTCCCGAATCAGGGAGACCGCCTCCTGATACGCTGGTGTATGGCGAAGATGCTCCGCATCGTCTGCAATGCCCCGGTAAGGTGTGTACACACCGTGAAGCATCGGCAGATTGCATATTTTGACCTGAATGCCGAATCTTCGTGCAAGCCCCGCAAGCTTCCCCTCCTGCGGAACTACAAGCACACAATCAAAGATCGTACCGATCTCCCTCATAAAATGAAGCAGCAGCTTCTCCGCGCCCGTAATGCTGCGGGTGTTGCACACATGGGAAAACAACATCAGCTTTGGTTTCATTGCCATGGCCGCACGGACCCTGTATGCGGACATCCGATACAGGGTACTGTGCACACCTCCTCCCGGCCAAAATTAAGGGAATATGATGGTTAACATTTCATTAATTCTTTTACCGTACGTGTGGTCTTTCAGTGTACGTTCGAGCCCTCGAAGTGCGATCTCGCGACGTTCCTTCTCATGAGTAAGGTAATATTCCACCTTGTCGAGCAACTCCTGCGGGGAGGAATACGTCTCAATCTCCACACCTGGTTTGTAGAAACGGGCAATATCATCCCGTGCATCGGTCAGCTGTAGCGTTGTGGATGCGGCAATTTCAAACGTTCTCGGGTTCGGTGAAGCCGGCGGGATTTTGAGGTGATTGTTATTGACCGAGTCATCTTCGTGGGACCGATGCAGGTTGATGACAATTTTGGTGCCATTGTACACATCGTTGGTCTCCTGCGGACTCATCCAGCGGCCAAGTTCAATCTTCTCGCCATAGGCAGTGTAGTCAGGCAGGCGGTCCCACCAGATGCCGTTAAATACCGTATTGTGTGACATCAGCTGTGCCATGATCGGGTTGAAGAAGTACACCCGGTTCCAGTAGGCCGAGCCGATGAAGCTAACATCTCTTTTTAATGGGGAAGGAGTTGTAATTGGGAAGTAGTGATTGGTAAAGGCTGCAAAAGGAAGGTAATGAACGGATGCACAACCGCTTTGACGGTATAGTTCCACACAGTTCAGTTCGAGCGTGAAGATATGATCAAAATGATGCACGATATCCAGCGTCATATCTGTATAATACGGATCATCCGTGAGCCAGATCGCCGTCTGAATGCCTGCTTGGCGAATCGCATCGATATGCTCGATAGGAATATCCATTCCGTCCAGCACAAGCACCAGATCAGGACGCGTTTGTAATGCAATTTCAGAAACTGGTTGACGCGGATCAGAGAGAGTTACCTGAGCTACCATGCCCTGCAATGTAGCCATAATGGCCTCATCCAGCGGAGAGTATGGGAAGCCTTTACCCGAAGATACATACAGCACGTGAAGCTGCCGGAAAGGCAACGGTTCCTGTGCACAATTCACAATATAGTTGGCGCGACCGCGCAGATATCCTTCTTCCTTACCCGCGTCATATCCGGCATGTTGCCCATTTTTGCGTGCTTGATCTGCCAGGCTGAGTACGGGTGCATGAACCTTTTTAGTTTTACGGTGTTTAAGAGACATACCGCCACTCCTTTATTTTTGGGATAGGGTTCTCGTTGGTGCTTTACTTCAGATGGGAATGGGATTACAAATGTTCCAGCAACTGAGCAATGCGACGAGTGAACGTGTGCTGATTCATCGTGGTGAGAAGTCCACGCCAAGCCATCGCCTGCCGTTCCTCCTCATGTTTCAGATAATAGTGGATCTTGTGCTGAAGCTCTGCCGCATTGCTGAACGTCTCGATGTCATAGCCCGGCTGATAATAACGGGGCAGATCTCCGCGTGCATCCGTAATCTGCATCGTGCCGCAGGCACTGATCTCATACGTCCGTGGATTAATAGAGCGGCCTTCCAGATGGTGTGTGTTGCGATTGTCTTCCCCATTCTCGCAAGTCCGGTGAACGTTAATGACGATCTTGGCACCATTGTAATAATCCACTGTCGCTCCGGGGTCAATCCATCCTTCGTGAATAAAACGGCCAAGTACATCAAAGCGTGCCAGTCGGTTCCACTGGCTACCCGCGATGAACACCTTTTTGTCTGCGAGAAAAGGGGCCAGCTCATCAAACAACTTAATCCGATTCCAGAACCCTGTACCGATAAAACAAATGTCGTTCTGATGCTGCGGTGCCGTGCGGCGCGGTTGAAACATACCTGGATTCACCGCGAGCGGCATATAGATGACCTGGCTCGCTCCATGTCCCAGATAGAAGGGCACCGCGGCCTCTTCATGCGTGAACACGACATCATAGTGCTGACAGAGGGTCGCTGTATCTTCGGTGAAATACGGATCATCCACAAACCATACAGCTGTTCGAATACCGAGTGCACGTATGCCGCTCACCTGCTCCAGATGATCTGCGGGGAACACATGCAGACCATTCATGACAAGCACGACATCGGGCCGATGCTGGCTGGCTTCCTGCAACATCGCTGCTGGCGATCCAACAACGCATTCACGTACAGACTGCTGCAGGGCCAAGGTTACACCTTCATCGATGGCATCGAATCCTTGGGGAATATACAGCACCTTCATGTCCCGCAGGGTCGGTTGAAACATCTGCACCCGCTCCATCATGGCCTGACAGCCGCCAAATCTGCGGCCTTCTGCGTATCCGCCGCGGTAAGCCGTCTCCGCTTCGGTCAGCGGACGGTGTCTTCGTTTTGCCACATTCTTCACCCTGTCTTCCTTCAGGAGATCTCACTTCCAGACTCTCCCCGTGATTGGTCTTCCCTCTAAAGGATATGCCTCGGGGTCAGATGCATCATGGACGGGTGTCCTGCAAGGCGCAAAATTGGCGCTTGCCCTCCACATACGCCTGTACGGGCATGTCCGCTTTTGCGGCTATGCAAATAACCCGGAGGGATCTGTCCCCCCGGGCTAACTGTTAGGCAATTATCATTCCATGCAGGAATAATCGTGTCTACTCGTTTACTGTGCTTTGTACGCCAGCTGATGTCCGTCCTCGAATCCCTTGGCGAAACCCGCGTTGAATCCCTCGTTGTACGCCTCGTTGTATCCCTGGCTGTACGCACTGTCCGGGTTCGGATCGGTAGGGGTAGCCGGGACGAATGGTTGTACGGGCTTCGGACTCCGGTGCCGCCGTACCGTACGTTTCTTTTTTTTGAGCCACGCACTGCGTCCTTTAAGCGGGCGTTTGTGAAGAACACGTTTCGCTTTGAGCGCACGCAGTTTGCGGATTTTGCGCAGACGGGCTCCACGGGTTACCAAAGCTCTTTTGGTTCTCAGTCGAATTTTCTTCTTCTTTAACATGTTAACATTCCTCCTGTATATCCCGAACGATACGAATTGCACACCCGGGGTCTTTGAGCCAAGGCAAGCCAGGCTCCCCATGCTGGATTCGGGCCAGCCTGATTCCCGTAACCATACGAGACATCTCTTCCTGATAGCGACTCAGTAAACGAATGTTCTCGGCCAGACTGCGGGCGGATACTTCCGAATGAGCGGATACGCTGGCTACACTGTCCAAAATGCGTGCCAGCGCCTGCTGACTATGTGCAATAGATTCAATGAGAGCCAGTTTCGCTTCCTGCTCACGCCGCATCAGACTCATTTTCCCATGTCTCCCAGATCCATGCCGCCAAACATGCCACCGTCCATACCGCCGCCATCTTCGCTATCGTTCTGTACCATCACCGCTTTGAGATTGTTGCACAGTCCGGTTTCCATCCGGGTCAATCCTTCCAGCAATTCCACCAGCTGATCATGCATTTTGAGTGGCTCTCCGACCTGATCCCCATGCGTCAGAAAGGTATCCCCATTCAGATGATTCAGCGTCCAGTTCCGTACCTTCTCGGCCTCAATCGCTTTTGCCTCCAGGATCAGGGCAATATTCCACTGCATCTTGGCTGCTGCGTCCAGCATCAGAATGAGGCTCTGTTCTCTACTCATGTTCCTTCACCCGCCTTCCGGGCTTATTCTTCCTCTTGAACCGCGATCTCCCGCATGACTTGGGTCAGCGTTTCGGCTACAGCCTCTTCCAGATCTGCAAGGCCTCCCAAGTAAGAGATAATGCTTTTGTTGATTTGCCCCGAGCTATCCAGCAGACCGTCAACGCCATCCAACTCCGGTTCGATATCTGGCAAATGATTGATGATTTCAGACATGCGTACAGCGACTTGGCGTTTGGCATCCAGCACACGTGCGATCTGTTGGTGAGAGTGTGCAATATGTGTGATGATTTCATCGATTTTGCTCTGCATGGTCCTCCTCCTTACCGTCACGGCCTGCTTCACCCATAGAAAAACCCGGCCTATCAGCATTTGCCTGTTACAGCATATGCCGGGCCGGGATCGTCAGTTACTACAGCTTGCGCCTATATCGTCAGATGACATAACTCCAGTCAGAAGAATATCGACTGAGGAATTGGCGAGTACGTTCCTGTTTCGGACGCACAAATACCTCTTCCGGTGTTCCTTCCTCCACAACAGAGCCTCCATCCATGAAAACAACCCGATTCGCCACCTCACGGGCAAAACCCATTTCATGGGTAACCACAATCATGGTAATACCCTCTTGAGCAATAGAGCGGATGACAGACAATACTTCACCCACCAGCTCGGGGTCCAGCGCCGAGGTCGGTTCATCAAACAAAATCACTTCGGGATTCAGTGCCAATGCTCTGGCAATCCCCACCCGTTGCTGTTGTCCACCGGACAACATACTCGGATACTCATTGATTTTGGCAGACAGTCCGACTTGTTCAAGCACACGCAAGGCGCGAGTTCTTGATTCAGCTTTGGGTATTTTCTGGGCAATAACTAAGCTAATAGGACATCCTGATAAGGTTATAGGATTTCTCTACAGTACGCGAAAAAGCCATCCCCAAAACCCGATTGGCGGATGACTTCTTCATGTATGGATCTCATTGAATTATACTATTTTGGCGATACATCACTTGGTGTTTTACACGACCATCTATCTGCGACTCGCCCATTTAATTTTACGTGCAACTTCCAATCGCTGTAATTGCAAGAGCCCGATTCGTTCCTCGAATTTCTTGCG
Organism: Paenibacillus sp. LS1; assembly: GCF_026013365.1. Lineage (GTDB taxonomy): Bacteria > Bacillota > Bacilli > Paenibacillales > Paenibacillaceae > Paenibacillus. The sequence goes on along the minus strand of NZ_JAPDOE010000010.1, from coordinate 101,230 downwards.
TTCATCCATGGAATGAGCGGCATGAATCTGGTGGCAAAGACCTGTCAGTTTGCTGTTGATGTAATCAAACCGTGTCCATAATTCCTCTTCAGGTGTGCGCTGCTGCTCCGTCGCCGTCTGAAATATTTTGAGTTGGTGGATAAGGGATTGTTGCCATTCCTGATCCTGAATTTGGATGGCAAAATGCAAAAGATCCAGATAGTCATCGATTTGCAACGAAACGCCGCAATCAGGTTTAGTGTTCATCGTCGTCTCTCCTTATTTCAGTACTTGGCTGGAATCAGTTACTTCTATCTTACAGGAACAAGCCCACTGAAAGCGAGTGCTGAACGATTAAATTTTGGAATTTTTTTTATTTATTTATGTTAAAACAGCTTTACATTTCCATTAAGACCAATTTGGCAGGGTATTAATATTGGTACATATGAAATTGGTAATAAAAACCCGCGTTAAGGAAAAAAGTTCTTTCCTCAAAACGGGTTTTTCATTATTTTATATATAATATTAACACATATCAAATCAGTTATTTTTGCCATCTCGCTGCTGTCTGGTCATCAGTAACATGAGAAACGAGATGATAATAATGGAAACAGTCCACGCCCAAGCCATGGTCTGATTGCCCGAATCCACAGCGACATAGATTGCGGTGGGTACCGTTTGCGTTTTACCCGGAATATTACCCGCAATCATCAGTGTCGCTCCAAATTCCCCGAGTGCCCGGGCGAAGCCCAGGATGAAAGCGGTCATCAATGCTCTGCCTGCGAGCGGCAAGGAAATGTAACGAAAGACCTGCCACTCATTCGCCCCAATCGAACGGCCCGCATCTTCCAGATCACGATCCACACCGCTGAATCCCGATTTCATCGTCTGATACACCAACGGGAAAGCAACCACCACCGAAGCAATCACCGCTGCCCACCAGGAGAAAATAACCGGCGCAGAGAATATCGCTTCAATCCATTGTCCAAGTACACTTTTACGTCCCAGTATGACAAGTAACAGAAATCCGACCACCGTCGGGGGAAGTACTAAAGGTAGCATAAATGCCGTTTCCAGTAGAATCTTTCCCCGAAATGAAGTACGTGACATCTTCCAGGCTATCGCAATTCCGAGCACAGTGGCCACTACGCTGGATAACAGCGCAACCTGAAGCGACAGGCGCACCGGTGACCAGAATACGGACCAGTCTATGGCGTTCACATTCATTCCGGAATTGTGAATCCGTATTTCTCGAAGATATCCAATACTTCAGGGGTTTGCAAGTACGCATAGAATTGTTCGGCCTCTGTACGATGTTTCGTTCCTTCGATAATGCCCACCGGATAGTTGGCAGGTGTGTAGCTGTTTTTGTCCACCTCAAACGCAATTTTCACTTGATCCGAAGTAAGAGCATCCGTTTTATATACAAATCCTGCATCTGCATTACCTGTCTCTACATATTGAAGAACCTGTCTAACGTCTTTCCCCTGCACAAGCTTGCTTTCCAGTTCATCCCATAGCTTCGCATTCGTCAGAGCTTCCTTGGCGTAGGTTCCCGCAGGCACACTTTCCGGAATTCCAATCGCTACTGTCTTGATGGAATCGCTGGTGAGATCCGTTTCGCTGGTTACTGTACTTGTCCCATCTGCTGGCACAATCGCCACCAGTGAATTCTGTAGCAGATTCTTCTGATCGCCCGATGCAATCAGGTTTTCGTCCACCAGCGCATTCATATTTTTCGTTGCCGCTGACACAAAGATATCAGCCGGTGCACCCTGTTCAATCTGCTGTTGCAAGGCACCCGATGCGCCAAAGTTGAAGTTCAGTGCAATGTTGGGATTCGCTGTTTCAAAATTCGTTTCTATTTCCTTCATGGCATCCGTAAGACTGGCCGCCGCAGAGATCGTCAGATCTACCGCTTCCTGTGGATCCGCATTGCCTGCTGATGAACTTTCGCCTGATGCCGCTGGCGTTGAAGTCGTTTGCTCTGCACCCGTGGATGTATCCGTAGTGCCCGTGCTTGCGCCACAACCAGCCAATACAAGAGCTAGTCCCAGTGACATACTGCCTAACAAATATCCAATTCTCTTTCTCATATACTTCTCCCCCAATGTTATGTTTAGTTATAACTAGATATAATTAATTATATCTAATTATACACAAGACAAAAAAAATGGGAAGGTGATTTCTATCACATTTGATTTTTGATACCTGTCCTATGGATTTATTACATATTCTCACGTTTATGGCTTCCCTCAATTAATGGTATAGTACAAGAAACATTCATAACAAAACCATAGTTGCTCTATACCTTTGAAGGAGGATCTTCACTTATGACGGAGGAGCAATCCTATACAACCGAAGAAATATCCAAGCTGCTCAAAATATCGAAACTGACGGTCTATGACCTGATCAAAAAGGGAGACCTCGTCGCATACCGTGTGGGCAAACAAATGCGGATTGATAAAGCTGATCTGGAGGCATATAAACGTCGCTCCAAGCAACTTCAGTCCTCTGGTCAGCGCATCCCAACTCCGGATCAGGCCTCGGCAACAGGGACTCAGCCAGGTTTTAGTGAGCCTCAGGGAGCTTCATTATTGTCAGCAAATTCCGCCGGTTCTGCGCCAGCGATATCTAGTCATGGTCTGACAGGTACGCCACGGCATCTGGTGATCACAGGTCAGGATGTCAGTCTGGATATCCTGATGCGCCACATGGAGAAACATACTCGGGACATTCGCCCGCTACGTTCGTTCATGGGCAGCCTGGATGGACTTATCTCGATGTATCGCGGTGAGTCTGATCTGGTCAGTACCCATCTGCTAGACGGAGATACAGGTGAATATAATCTGCCGTATATTCGTAAAATTCTGACGGGACGATCTTATGTTGTGGTGAACCTGCTGTCACGTCCTGCCGGACTGTATGTACAGCGTGGCAACCCGCAGAACTTGCAGAATTGGACCGATCTGAGCAAGCCTGAACTTCGACTCGCTAACCGGGAGATAGGTTCTGGCGCGCGAGTATTGTTAGATGAGCAACTTCGGCTGCATGGAATTCCATCCGCAGGTCTGATCGGATATAAGACCGAAGAAACAAGTCACATGGGGGTGGCGGCCAAAGTCAGTTCAGGCGAAGCCGACGTCGGAGTTGGCATTGAGAAGGCTGTGCGACTTGTGGGACAGGTTGATTTTATCCCGCTCATTCAGGAACGCTATGATCTGGTCATGCAGAGGAAGCAAGGTAATGAAGCCTGGACTGAATCCGTCCTACGGATTCTCCAATCGCCGGAGTTCAGGCAGGAACTGCAATCATTCGAGGGCTATGATGTGTCACGTACAGGTGAAATTTTGTATCAAACATAGTCATACAAAATGCATCTCAGGACAGCCTATGCTAAACGTATGTTAATCATCACATCATGCATATACAAAACGCCTTGCATTCGCTGCAAGGCGTTTTTGTGTTTCTTTCTATATATAAATCATGATACGGACGAATGGATTCCTTATTGCGGCAAATCGATCTCAAAGATGAATACACCATACGCGGACATGTTGATTTCATTCTGCATTGTTGTACCCGATAGTAACTCTTTTGCTTGCTTCTTAAGCTTGATAGCCACTGGTTGATCCGAGTAGTTGAGTAAAAATACATACGCTTTATCCTCACCAGAACGGATACCAACTTCAACTTCAGACGGTACCTCTACCAGGTCATCCACAGGTGAAGATAGCCCTATTTCATCTAGAATAGCATCTACGACCGGTTCATTGTAAGCCGCCCCATAATACCATACCTGCCCCTGACCTACCGCACGTTTGGTCAATGCAGGGCTACCTGCATAGTACTCGGATGTATACTCTGCTACGATCTTCACGTCGGGATGCTCCACATGAAGAACTTCGTTAAATCCGGCCGTTGGCGTTCCCTCCTGAAGTCGCTCACTCGCTCCACTCCATTGTAACTCGGCTGCGGAAACGGTTCCTTTGATCAATGTAAAGTCCTCCACGGTTACACCACACAACTCAGCGACAGCCCCCGGGAACGGTCTCATATAACAATGGCCCTTGAGATCCTTATAACCGGTGCGCGCACCGAAAAACAGGGTGCCCCCTTGACTGACATAGGCTTGCAGAAGTTCTGCTGTTTCGTCTGTCATGATGGCAGGGTGAGCATAAATGATCACCTTATACTGGGATAGCTCTTCCAGTGTTGTCGTTGGTTGCAGTGTAACCATATCCGTCGGAATATGACGATACTGAAGCTGCTTATACCAGGAGCGTACACTTTGTTGCTGAAGCGGACCGTGCCACTCATCCAACTCCCCGTCCCAGATGTTATCGTAGTCCTGCAGGATCGCAACATCGGCTTGATATGTAGTGCCCGCAATAACACGCCCGATCTGGGCAAACTCTTCACCTACTTGTGAAACCTCACGTACCCTTCTGTTGGGCTGATTATGGTAGTCATTGATGCCATGCCAGTACATCTCGGTTCCGAACGTTGCCGTCCGCCAGCGGAAATATACGAGCAAGTCTGTTCCATGCAGGACGGATTGATATGACCATAATCGGATCTGTCCAGGTCTTGGCGTAGCCATGCCAATACTATCGACCCAGCCCCCTGGCCCAGACTGTTGTTCCATGACGCAGAAGTTCGGTGACATGTTGCGGACGTTGGACAGTTTCATGCTCCACGCCCGGTCTTGTAACGAATTGTCGTCTGTCCCCGGGAAGATCGTGGCAAACTGCGGATACGAATCATAAGAGAAGAAATCCAACAGGTTCTCTGTCATTTCATGATTATCCAAGTGTCCAAACGTACCGTTCGTCGTGATCCAATGTTCCGGATCCAGTTCGCGAATGATGTCCACCTGAAGCTTGGCAAAAGAAATCGTATTGGCTGAGATAAATCTCTTTTCATCTAATGCCAAATGAGGATTTGGCGATTGGCTGACCATATTTCGGGTAAGGTGAACTTGTTCCCAGTCGGTATAGGTCTGACTCCAGAAAACGGTTCCCCAAGCCTGGTTCAGGTTCTCCAACGATTCATAACGATCCTTTAACCATTCACGGAAGGCGACATGGTCAGCCTCAGCATAGAAAACATCCATATGACAATTGAATTCGTTATCGATCTGCCATCCAATGAGAGACGGATGATCTTTATAGGCAATCACCATATTGCGCACGATTTTCTCACATTGCTGTCTGTAAATTGGGCTGCTGTAGTTGGTATGACGCCGCATACCGTGTTGATACAATACCCCGTCCTTATTTGCGTTTAATACTTCAGGATATTTGGATGTTAACCATGCTGGTGGAGTTGCAGTAGGTGTTCCCAAAATAACACTCAAACCGTATTGATGTGCCAGATCCAGTGCCTTCTGGAAAAAATGAAAATCGAACTGACCTTCTTCCGGTTCAAAGATGGACCATGCGAATTCAGCCATGCGAATAACCGTAATATTCATCTCTTGCATTCTACGGAAATCGTCCTCCCACAACTGTTCCGACCAATGCTCAGGGTAATAACAGACCCCCAGTTTCAATTCATCCATTTGGATTGATTTTGCCACCTTCAATTGCCCCCTTAACCTGTCATATTGCCTCCATTCTATTGGAACCTTCACAGATAATAAATGACAAGATTATGCGACTTATAATAAAATATTGTCATTGTTGAAGATTCAAACAACAGTGAACTGAATATATTTCGGTTCATCACATAAAAATATTGCGTTCAAATGGAGGATGCACGTGAAAGAACACATCTTTCTCCCCAAGCCGATTTTTCCCAGACATGTATGCTTTCCCGATTTTATTGGAGGATACAGTGACTTTCCGAAGCATCGTGTACATCGAGAATATGGCACTACCGAGATCAACTTGGATCAATGCTATAATCTGCACCTTGTACTTGAAGGTAAAGGATTTCTGGACACAGGAACCGCTTGTTACGAGTTAACACGTGGGCAGGGATTCCTCTATGGTCCCGGTCTTAGACAAACGTACTACTCCGATTCGGATGATCCGTGGAGTATTCGTTGGATTCATTTTTACGGCGTTCGTCTCGAAGAACTGTTAAATGGAAAAGGCGTTGACGAACCGTGGCTGTTTCAGTGTTCCAACTTTCCGGTGGTTACCGCGCTAATGGACAGATTATTGGAGCTAGGAAGAGGCTATCAAGTGGAGGACGAGCACAGCATGGCAGCAACTCTATATGAGCTTCTGACCCGATTGCAATCCGCAGCGAGCCGAATCAACGTTTCGCTCAATCACACTTCAGAGCGAATTCGTGAAGCAGGGAATTACATTCGTTCCCACAGTAACGAGCACATCACACTTGACCATGTTGCCGGGATTGCCGGATACAGTACAACATACTTCAGCCGCAAGTTCAGTCAAACATTTGGCATCTCCTTTCCGGAATTCCTGATGGAATCCAGGTTGTTGCATGCAAAACAGCTATTGGCGACAACCAACCTTTCCATTAAGCAAATCACGCTGGAAACGGGATTTTCACAATCAAGCTACTTCATCCGATGTTTTAAAACCCAGGAAAACGTAACGCCTATGCAATTCCGTATGATGCACAATCATTCGTTATAGGCACATGTTCCTTGAACAAGCTGACGTAAAAAGAAGACTCTGCATATAACATGCAGACTCTTCTTCGTTCATTTTTCATAAATGCTCGTTCGTTTCTTCATCCTCATCAGCCTTATGCACGCCAGAACAGTCCGGCCTCATCCCGTTCCACCTGCTCGAGTACATCCTCAAAATCGGAACAAGGTGCAATAACATCTACCGGATTCCAGCTGCTCTGTTCATCTCTGGCATACACCTTCCACTGGTTATCTTCCCAGTAAAATCGGGCAATGTGCATCTTGTCCCATTGATACCGCTCCTCCGCAGGTCTTTCTTCAGTCAGGATCAATTCATTGTCATTCATCACATATGTCAACTTCACCATCGTACGCAGTGGCGCAGGTACCTTCTCCTGAATATAGCCGTTCATTACGGACTGAATTCTTCTTAGTGTAAACAAGTCCAGCATGGTGATGCACATCCTTTCAGCCAAATACCAAAACCCCTTGATCATTTTACCAGCTGGATTTCGTTACCCCAGGAATCTGTCCTTGATGAGCCAGTTCTCTGAACTTAATTCGAGATACCTTGAACTTGCGTAGATAACCCCGCGGCCGACCTGTTACCTCACAACGGTTCTTCAAACGAGTCGGAGATGCATTCCGTGGCAATTTCTGCAAGGCTTCGTAATCCCCTTTTCCCTTCAGTTCCCGGCGCAGGTCCGCATATTTTGCCACGATTGCCTGACGTTGCTTTTCACGTACCACTTTTGATTTTTTAGCCATGAATTACAGCTCCTTATCGATTGAATTTATATTTAGAACATTATCTTCTGAGTTATACGGCTTCCATAGGCCATGGCAGTGGATTGTCGAAATGGCCCCAGTCGGCCAGCATTTCTTCATCACTGAGCAGGCACTGGTCCAGCTCATCTTCAATGCTCGCACGCTCCATTGCGATCCCGATCATGACAAGCTCCGTCTGACGATCTCCCCACTGGGCATCCCATTTCTCCAGAACATCCGGCTCGTTACGCAAAATTTCTTCCTTGTCCGCTTCCGGCAAAGCTGCGATCCAATGTCCCGCAGGACCGAACTGAATGGATGGCCCTGCCTGACTGAGGCTTGCAGCAACATCCCCTTCGGCCGCGAGCCATACCAAGCCTTTGGCACGTACCACTTCTTCTGGCCAGTAACTCATGAATTCTGCCAGACGGGAAGGATGGAATGGCTTTCTACGGCGATAAACGAAGGAACCAATGCCATATTCCTCGGTTTCCGGTATATGCAACTCTTTCTCCAGCTCCTGAATCCATCCAGCGGACATGCTCACTTTCTCAAAATCAAAGCGGCCTGTATTCAGAATCTCAGACGGATTCACCTGTCCATTCTCAGTCCGAATGATCTTTGCGTTAGGCTGTAGCTTGCGAATAATGCCTTCGAGCTTGTTCAACTCGGTGTCATCGACCAGATCACATTTGTTCAGCAGCAGCACATCACAGGTCTCAATCTGATCAATCAACAAGTCTACGACATCACGGGTGTCCTCATCTCCGCTCGCCTGGTCACGGTCCAGAAGACTCTGCCCTGATCCAAAATCATGCCAGAATCGATTAGCATCCACCACCGTTACCAGACAATCCAATCGAGCCAGACTTGTCAGATCAATACCCGACTCCTCATCGGCGTATGTAAAGGTCTGTGCAACGGGAACAGGTTCACTGATGCCCGTGGATTCGATCAAAATATAATCATACTTGCCTTCGTTCACCAGCTTCTCAATCTCCTGCATCAGATCATCTCGCAAGGTGCAGCAGATACAGCCATTGGACAATTCCACCAGCTTCTCTTCAGTTCGAGACAAGGTTGCCTCCCCCTTGACCAGCGCAGCATCAATGTTGACCTCACTCATGTCGTTGACGATCACAGCAACCTTAAGCCCTTGTCTGTTGTTCAACACGTGATTCAAAACCGTCGTTTTCCCTGAACCGAGGTAACCACTCAGTACGGTTACCGGAACTTGCTTTTGTGTCATAGATCTCCACTCCTTATATGTGCAGTCTGTGTAATTCAGACTTTAATAGTAATTATTACGATTAACAACAACGACTATAATCCTGTTAGACGGTCGTTGTCAAACTATTTTTGATTCAACCTGCAAAAAAAACAAAAAAAGGCTGATGACCGACCCTTACACTTTCGCATCCTGAGGATACGTTTTGGCAAGAAGTGAGTCATAAACCTCCTCTGTAAATGTTCGCATTACATGCGGGATAGGCTACACGAAACGGAGAGGACAGAAAGAACCTGAAGAAGCGGAGCTACAAGCTTTCTGCAGGAAAGCTAATTCGAAAGCATACACTTCGCCTACAAGCTTTCTGAAAGAAAGCTACATCGGAAGCATACGCTATCCCCGGATTTAACCTTTATTAAAAGGAATCAAAAAAATCTGGGGATAACAGCGATCGGAAGGTTGTTCTGTCATCGCATAGAGCTGGCCTTATTCCCCGCTTCCATCCGTTGCCTGAAAATGACCACCAGAATCATCGCTGCAATTGAGAGCAACGTGCAGATCATAAACATGGTCGAATACGAACTCATTTGCACAATAAGCCCCATCGCCAGTCCCCCGAGAGAGAATCCGAGGTCATACGAGGACATGAAAATCCCCATGAGTACATATCTGGAATCCGCAGGCAGCACAAAAGACAGATATGTGGTCAAAGTCGGGTACAACAGTGCCAGGGCAAAACCGCTGAACACCGCGGATAAATACACCAGCGGCCCGATGGTCTCCATTAGACTGAGCAACTGGGTTCCCAGTGCAGCACATAGCATTAACCCTGCCATCAGCCAGGTATTCCAGCTACCATCGGACGGAATTTTTTTGCGCAAAATAAACCTGCACAGGATCACAACCAATCCCTGAATCGTCAGAAATACGCCTGCACTCGCCATTCCGGTGGATACCATATACAGTGGAAGAAAGGTCGCTGTCGCGCCAAAAACGCAGGACGCAAACAACATCACCACACTGCTGATCAGCAGTGGCGTACTACGCCAGATGCCGCCGAATGAACGAAACATATCACCCAAGGTATAAGATTTGTTCTGTACGGTACTCCGCGGCAAATCCACATTGTACCCGATCAAAAGTGGCAGCGCCGCCAGTCCGATCATCAGCAGCGTAAACGCCAGATCACTGGCATTTTCCCAGATTTGTATGGCAAGGATCGGAATGACCAGAGAAGGAACCATCGTAAACAGGGTGTACATGGACAGCCCTTGTGCCCGGTCTTTGTCCTCCAACTTTTCCACAATACCCGCCTGCATCGTCATGGAGAAAAAGGCCGTAGCCACCCCTTGCAGGGCCCGCAACCACAGATACGTCTCCACACCAAAAACAACAAACAGCAGCAGCGTTCCGGCATGTAAAAGCAATAGCCATTGCATCACACGAAGCGGCCCATGCTTACCCAGAAGCTGTGCTGCAAAAGGTCTCAAGAGCATACAGGTGAACATGTATGCCCCCATCATCAGACCAATCTCAGCCTGGTTCAAACCGGCGGCCTCGCTTCGTAAAGGCAGAATAATCGTCAAAGCAGAATTCGCCGCAAAAAATAAAAAGGCCAGCATATAAAACCGGATAAAAGAGAAGGATACCGGATTTAATTTTCCATTGGATGTTGCATTCATCGAAGACTTCAAACGTTCGTCACCACTTTCTCTTCTGGCAGTCAACTCACAGATGTACCTGTAACGGGTCTCCGCCGTTCATAGGCAAAAACGATCATTACCGCTCCTAGGATAGCACACATCATGTACATAAATGAATAGGAAGAGAAGTCAGCGACGGGACCCATAATCACACCACCCAGAGAAATACCCAGATCCGCCATCGCGATAAATAACCCAATCAGGACGTTCCGGTTCAGTTTAGGCAAGACAAAAGATAAATAGGTCGTGAGTGTCGGATACAGGATCGCCTGACCGATTCCCATGAATACAGCGCCCACATAGAAAAAGACCACTCCGCCTGTCACGGCAAAACTGACACATTGCGCAGCTACGGCGAGCAAACACATGGTGCCCATCATGAAAGGAGAATGCCAACTGCCATCGGAAGGAATCCTTTTTCGAAGCATAATTCGAGCCAGCACCACCGTTCCTGCCTGAAGCATCAGATATAGGCCGGCATTCCCGTTTGGTACTTGGCTCGCATACAGCGGAATAAAGGTGGTAATCGCGCCAAATACAACGGAAGCAGCAAGCATTAACACACTGCAACGAAACAAATATGGATTCTTCACCAACTGACCAAAGGATTCCCACATACTCACGTTCTGCTCCGAAAGATTCTCAGCAGGCTGCTCCTTGTTTGGTTCCATTTTGGCGGTATATCCGAAGACGCCCGTACAGACGGCAATGCCGATCAGAACCACTGTAAAATAACCCATGCCTCCCGCCTGCCATATTCCTAATGCGAGCACAGGTCCCAAGATCCCTGGTATGTAACTGAACAACGAATAATACGAAATTCCCTGAGAGCGATCTTTCTCCGGAAGGGCATCAATAATGCCAATCTGCAAAGCCATGGAAAAGAACGCTGTCGATACCCCTTGCAAAATACGAGCAACCAAATAACCGCCAAGTCCCGTAAAGGTATATAAAATCAGGGCAAATCCATTGATAATCAGAATCAGGCGTAATATTTTGATGGGTCCGTGCTTTTGAATAATCCGACCGGCCCAGGGTCTGAAGAACATCGTTGTGAACATATAAGCACCCATGATCAGTCCGATCGTTGTACCACTCGCACCCAAGGACTCGCCTTGCAATGGGATGATCACATTAAGAATAGCATTGGCACTGAAATATAGAAGAACCAATATGTACAAGCGTAGAAAAGGCCAAGACATCGCTCCACTCACAATGGGGCTCCTCCTAAAATGGTATTAAATGCTTCAATAATCGCTTCGCATAATCGGACTGTACGTCCTTAAGTTGCTTGGTCAGAACGATCTCTACAACCTGTCCCTCTCTGAAAATGATCACCCTGTCACAGATATAGGCTGCCGCCTGTATATCATGTGTGATAAAGACATAGCTCAGCTTGTAGATTTCCTTAAGCTCTTTCAACAATTGCAATACCTGGATCTGAACGGACACGTCCAATGAGCTGATCGCTTCATCAAACACAATGCATTTTGGAGCGGTGGAGATGGCCCTGGCAATGCACACTCTCTGAGCCTCCCCGCCCGATAATTCATGCGGATATTTGGATCTATAGGAAGGGTCCAGTCCAACTTGGCTCAGCAACAGATCCACCTTCTCTGAGCTACCCTGATCCTTTCGCAGCTTTTGCTGTGCTTGCATAGGCTCCATAATGGCAGCTTCCACAGTAAGAAATGGATTGATGGAGGACGTATAATTTTGAAAAACGGCGCTGATGTTACCCATCCGTACACGTCGATCCTGTACGTCTTTACCATCAAGTGAGATCGTTCCACGATCCGGGCGTTCAATGCCCAGAATCAGACGACCCAACGTAGATTTACCACTTCCGCTTTCACCGATGATACCGAGACACTCACCCTGCTGGCATTCAAAGGTAACCTGTTTCAAAACTTGTTGTTTGTGCTTGGAGAACAGTCCGCCTTGGTTATATGATTTTTCGATACCTTCCACCTTTAGCATCTAGGAGTCCCCCTGCATCAACGCCTTAAAATGATTGCTCAGCTCCAGTCGGGTAGAGACCAGATACTGCGTATAGGCATGCTTCGGCTCTGTCAAAACAGAATGCATGCTGCCGCGCTCTACGATCTCGCCATCCTTCATGACCATCACGTCATCTGCAATCTTCTGAACGACGCCGAGATCATGGGAGATGAACATCATGGAACAGCCCATGCGTTCACGTAATTGAATCAATTGCTCCACCACTTCATATTGAGAGATCGTATCCAGTGCCGTTGTTGGCTCATCCGCAATAATCAGATCAGGCTCCAGCACCAATGCCAGTGCAATCATGATTCGTTGCAGCATTCCACCGGACAGCTGATGTGGATATTGATTCAGAATCTCGCGCGGATGTCTGAGCATGACGCTTTCCATCGCATGGATGATTTTCCGTTCAACCTCACGGGTGTTCCAGCCAAAATGCTGCTGAAGCGTCTCCCGAATATGAACACCAATGACACAGGAAGGATCAAATGCACTCATGCCATTCTGCAAAATCATACATAGATGCTTGCCCCGCTTACGCCGCATCTCCGGTTCCGAAAGCTGGTTCAGGTCTTCGCCCTGGAATAACATCGTGCCCGATTGGCGAATCCACGGCTTGTTCAGTCGCATGATGGCCCTGCACGTAACGGACTTGCCGCTACCACTTTCCCCTACAATGGCCATACAGCTTCCCCGCTTAACTTCGAATGAACTGTCATGAATGATCACTTTACCTGTATTGCTGTCCCATACCTTCAAATGTTCAACCTCGACTATATTCATAAGCGGGCTTTCTCACCTCACTTTCGTAAGACTTGTCAGACTTACCTTGAGGGGTCATCAATTTGGGGTCCAGAGCCACCTGAAGGGCATCCGATAGAAAATTAAAAGCCGATACCACAACTACAATGGCCAAGCCCGGTGCCAACATTAATTCTGGTCTGGAGAACATGACTTCCCTCGCCTCATTGAGCATCATGCCCCACTCCGCATGCGGAGCCTGAATGCCAAGCCCCAGAAAGGAAAGGCCGGAGATCTGCAACATCATTGAACACATGGAGCCACTGGCAATGACGGCAATATCGGCAAAGGTAACCGGAACAATATGTTTGGTTATAATTCTCAGATTAGGCGTGCCGGAGGCTTTAGCGAATTTTACATAATCCATATCAGAGAATTGCATCACAGATGTTCGAATAACGCGGGCAAACCAGGCCCATTTCATCCACACAAAGGCAATCAAAATATTCTCCAGTCCTGCACCCAAAATGCCAACCACCGCCAGTGTCATCACGTATCCGGGAAAAGACAGCATAATGTCACAGACTCTCATGATCCATACATCCACTTTCCCCTTGAAATAACCCGCGATGAATCCAACAATAGCCCCGATCAGAACAGATAGACTGAGTGCAACCAGAACCCATAACACACTTGGACGGATGCCATAGATAAGCCGGGATAATACACATCTGCCCAGATGATCATTGCCTAATAGATAATCCCAGGATGAGGAGGCATAACGAAGCTTCATGTTCACTTGTCCAGGATCATGCGGCGCAATAAGCGGAGCCAAAATGCCCGCCATAAGCGTAGTGATAATCACCACCAAAGAGGTCAACGCAAGCTTGTCTTTGCGCAGATTTTTTAATATTCGCATCAGAACTCCTTTCTCAACCGGGGATTCATCGCCGCATTAATGATGTCGGATAACGTGTTAAACAACACAAAGGTGACAGCCAACATCAGAACATACGCCTGAATAATCGGAAAATCCCTGCTTAAAATGGATTTCACACTGAGCCTACCGAGCCCCGGCCAGGCAAATACATTTTCGATGACCACCGTACTGCCCAACACGATCGGGATCGCCATGCAAAAGATGGACACGGCCACCTGTAATGAATTTCTTAGAATATGCAGGGTAACTTTCTTCTCGCTCAGACCACTTGCCCGTGCATATAACACATAGTCCTCATTCATATTGCTCAGCATGGAACTTCGAACCGTTCGGAAATAAATGCCTGTATAACTCACCGTGATCACAATCACCGGTAGAATGTAGCTTCGATACGAGTCCATACCACTGGTAGGTAACAGGTCCAGCTTGACGGAAAAATACCAGATCATAATAGCTGCAAGCCAGTAGGATGGCATGGCCGTGAGGAAAAAGGAAATACCTCTGACTGATCGATCCAGTAGCTTGCCTTCTCTCATGGCACAGATCACACCGAGCAGAATGGACAGCGCAATAATGAATACCGATGAGACAAGCGTTAACTTCAATGTGTTCATAAAAGCCGGCCCCATCAGAGACCACACGGGTTCACCCGATACATATGAGTTGCCAAAGTCCAACTGCAAAACAGCCATAATCCAGTTCGCATACTGGATCATGAACGGCTGATCGAATCCCAGCGCTTCATTCGTTTGCGCGATCAGTTCATCCGTAATCTGCGGAACTTCCTGTGCCTGTAACACAACAACCGCCGGGTCCAAGGGAGATAGATTAATCAGGACGAACGTTATAAATGAAATGATAATCAGTAAAGGGATGGCTAACAGAATCCTTTTGACGATATAACTTCCCATATCCATCTCCGCTCTATTTAAAATTCATTTGTTCAAATGGTAGTTCATATTGAGTCTGCTTGAATGAGATTCCATCGAGATTCTCGGGAGCGACTACGGTGACACGTCCGTTGGTAATCGGAATGAACAACGCTTCATCATGAACGATCTTCATAATGTCGGCATACAGGGATTGGCGTGAAGCCTCATCCGTGGAGACCATAACCGCATCGATTTTCTTGTACAATTCATCTGCTTCGGCAATTCCGCTTGTCGTATGCTTGTATGCCGAATCTGATGTAAATGCAGCAATGGTACTCTGTGGATCATAGGCCAGTCCCCAGGTTTGATTAAAGAGCAGATCATATTCCCCGGTGGCTCTCCGATTCGCAATGGAAGTGGATTCTTCGCCCACGATTTCAAGCTGAACACCCAGTTCTTTCATCGAATACTGGATCAATTCGGCCTGTATTTTCTGTGAAGACGAGTTGCTGTCATAGTATAGTTTCATGGCTAAAGGCTGACCGTTCTTCGTTCTCACCACTTTACCGTCTGCCAATGTCCAGCCTGCTTGGTCCAGAAGTTTTTTAGCCATTTCCGGATCATACTCCCGTTTCTTCAGGTCCACCTTGGCGTAATTGACATTGGCTGAAAATAGCGTGTCCGCTACAGTCTGCGTTCCGTTGAAAATATCTTTACTGATCGTTTCCCGGTCGATAGCATACCAAAGTGCTTCCCGAACTGCCGTTTCCTGAACTGGACTATTCTGGCGACTGCTATTGGCTACGATCATATTCGTATTCATCGCTTCACTTCGAACCACTTGATAATCACCAGATTCAGCCAATTGCTCCATGGCCTCGACATCAATGCTGTCTGCCCCCCGGTCATCTGTGAACACAAAGTTGATTTCTCCCTTTTGTAATGCTAGGAATGTCGTTTCGCCTGCAGGAAGAACCTTGGATGTGATTTTCTTGATTGCAGGTGAACCGCCCCAATAGTCTTCATTGGCTTCAAACGTGGCATTCTCTTCAACTTTATGAGCAGTAAGCTTGTAAGGTCCTGTCCCGTGGTAGCCACTCACCCCGTCTTTGGTTCCGCCATCCTTGAAATCCTTGGGTGATATGAAGACGTAAGGTCTTGTCATAGACAATTCCACCAGTGCCGGATAATAAGCTTCTGACAGTGTCAGCTCCACCGTATGCTCATCGATAACTTTTACACTCGTGATTTTGGTAGACAGCTTGATCCAGGCATGTTTTTCAGCATTGGCTTGAACGGCATCGATATTTTGTTTGACCGCCTCTGCGTTGAACGGCTCCCCATCATGGAATTTCACATCTTGTCGCAGATGAAAGGTATAGGTCTTGCCATCCTCCGAGATATCCCATGATTCCGCAAGCAATGGCTTGATGCCGTCAGGCGTGTTTTCCACCAGAGACTCATATATCATCCCTTGCGCAGGCATGGAGCCTGTATACAGATGGGGGTTCATATCATTAATATCTTTGGCAGAAGCATAGATAAGTTCAGTCTGTACCTGGCTATTGGCAGGCTCAGTTTGGGCACTCTCTTTCTCTTTTGTGCTCTGAGCGCATCCTGCCAGCACCGTAATGGCAGATACCAGCAATAATATAGATGTAAAAGTAAGACCCTTTTTCACAACATTTCCTCCTGATGAGCAAATTAAATTCAAACTTTACACAAGACCACTACGTGGTCAGAACAACCTTCTGATCCCTGTTATCCCCGGATTTTCTCTTTTCCAAGAGAAAATCCGGGGATAAAGGGGAGCGCTTCGCTTCTTCAGGTTCTTTCTGCCCCCTCCGTTATTGTGTAAAACAAAATTTAATTTGCATTATTAAATGTAATCAGATCCTATTACTTGAAAGTCCGGTGCAGATCATGCGGATATCCTCGTCAAAGGATTGGATCACAAAGGCATCGGACAAGCGTTGATTCGGGTGTGCGTCAGCCACTTCCTGAAGCTTCGCTTCATATCTGGCGATGAATTGATCAATGGTTGGACAGCTCACATCGAGATGTCTGGCAATGCCCTGGATGATTTTAATGCGGTAGTAATCTTCCTTGGGCATACGGGGAATATCTAGCTCCCCTTCGCGGTTCATGAACGTTTTGCGGAATGGGACTGCTGAAAAGTCAAAATATTTCCCTGCCGAATCGGGTTCCGAGAATGGATCAATCAATAATGAGGTGTACCGTATGTATAATAAATACTCTTGATGAATGACCTGCAGCTGATTGAAATTCTCGATATCCTGACGTGATATACTCTCTAATCGAACCGGATAGTTGTCATCCGTCATGAATTGAAGCAGGTTGACTCCCTGAATATCAAGTCGGTCCGTAACATTCATAATCTCCTGCCACTGTGCCCGCATTTCCCGTATCAAAACTTGAGTAATCGGACCTTCGGGATACATCTTATATACATATCTCTGAGTATCTGATGCTCCAAAGATGGCTTCTAATGAGAAGTCATTCATGAACAAGGGCGGATGCACGTACAACGAAATATTTCTCGTTTCCGCCTCCAATGGAGATCGCATCACTTCCAGCGCAACACCCAAACGCTCATACACTTGGCATAGCTTACTAGCCTGTTCAGACGGGTAACGAGTGGAACCGATATAGACCTTTTTCTTAACCCCTGTTGTGATCACATGATTGGACGGATGTTCGTGCATCCAACGGGTATCTCCAAGGTAGGTAGAGAAACTGATCACTTCCGGCGCTGCATTCCGCTCTCTCATATAATGGGTCACGAGTCGATTCGA
The DNA here is from genome assembly GCF_026013365.1 of Paenibacillus sp. LS1. Lineage (GTDB taxonomy): Bacteria > Bacillota > Bacilli > Paenibacillales > Paenibacillaceae > Paenibacillus. The sequence continues at coordinate 83,566 of NZ_JAPDOE010000010.1, read as the reverse complement.
CCCGAACGTTGGCGAAACCAGAATGATACATTTCAGTTGTTTGATGAATTCATCATTCATTTGTTCCAGTACATCGATATACGCATCGGTGGTAACCGCCAAAATGAGTGTATCCCATTCACCATCAATGGTGTCATATCCCTTGAACACATGATCAACGTAACACTCACCTGCGAGCGATTGATGTTTCTCATTTTGAATGCTGACCTGAATAAGCCCATTGCTCTGTTCGAGGGCTGCAAATATCGACGCTGAACGAACCGATTGTCTCCCCGCAATGCCTATACAGCAGTTGAGATGATCTTTTAGCGTTACCGCAAGCTGAATGGATGCAGGTCCGGTTCCGAGTAACAGAATTCGCTGAAGATTGCTCATGTAAGCCTCCTTATTTAAAGTTCACCTGGACTCCATTTGGATTGACTTGCATGGCTATGCTTTCTGGTACAACGCAATATCGAACACATCATCCGGACGCAGGATCTGGTCCACCAGCTTCCACTTGCTGCTATCCGTCACTTCCATCGGATAATTGAACAAGGACTTCAACTGGTCACCGTATCTCATAGCTACAACCACCTGCGCATTCGTCAGGGCATGCAGTTGATCGAGCAACTCATATTTAGGGGCCACGGTAGAGCTGAAAATGATATGTGTTGCTTCCTTGGCATACTCCAGATTCTCCAGCAATGTTGACTGCAAACGAATCTTCAAGCCCGCGCCCAGCGTCTCCACTACCTTCTGCCCGAGTCTAATAGATTCTTCATCAATATCGATCCCTACGACCTCTGCACCTGTTCGTTTGGCGATGAGTAATGGTGTCATGGGGAAGGAACCGGAGCCTACCAACAACACTTTCGAATCGGAGGTGACATGGAAGCTGCCGAATTCTTTATCGATGCACTCTTCTATGTTTTTGAAATAATCAGCAATCTGTACATCCCCGTTCTCTAACTTCAATGCACGATATTTCTCCATGATCGCCACACACTGGGCTGATTTATTTCTTAACTGCCATACAAGCGAATCAAGCTCTTCCAGCTCGGAATGCTGCAACTGTTCCCAGGCTGCCTTATTCTCCTGATCGGTCACAAAGCGGGAGTATTCATTGATCACAGCCTCCAGCTCCGAGCTATGCTGAATCGTATGATCATACTTGCTCGCGAGCTTATCGAATTTCTCTGCAAATTCACTCAAACATGTCTGAAAATGGACCAATGTGATCATTTCTTTTCCCCCTATACGTTGTCTGGATCATGTATCATGTACCTCATGCGTTTACAGCGCTCCATTCTGCTGGAGCATTGATGAAGGCTTTGCCCTGTGCCACGATGCCGACAGATCCCTCAATCGTAATGCTCCCAAGTTCTGCGCCATTCCACTGGGCTACCACTTTGATCGCACCACCAGGCTGCTTGATGTACTGAGTAATCCCTCTCTGCTGGCTCCATGCGAGATAGGCTCCCACAGAGGCTGTACCCGAGCCACACCCTCTCTCCCAGATCAGACTATCCAGCTCCGGAACATAGATGAGTGGGGCCATTTCTTCCGAGTGCGATTGATATAACAAGATACCGATCAGCTTATCTCCCAGGGTTAGTCCCAGTAACCTTGCAAGGGTCTGTGCCCTCTTTTTCATCGTATCGTCGAAGTCATCCACTTCAATCACGATATGGATGAACTCAGCGTACCGGATGATTACCATATCCAGCTCGATGCCTTCGTACCGGATGGTTCGCTGTTCAATCTGCTTCGGAACCGGCATGGTCACCTGGCAGTCATATTCATTCTGCTGTTTCTTCACATGGCACATGATCAATTGATCGGTTCCGGAAACCTCCAGCACGATGTCCATCGATTCCTGTTGTGCCAGTCCTGCTTCAGAAGCGAGGTGTGCTGCAAGTGCCATACAGGCATTGCCACAGAACTCTCCTCCGGCCATTTCCAGGCGGGCCACAGCTTCCGGTCTCCTCGTTGGTTCGATAAATCCCACTTGTTCAGCGTAAACGTTATCATACGACATTAGACGCGTTGCGATATGATTGTATTTCTCTGCTGCATGATCCGTTTTAACCAGAATCGTCATGTTTTGGGTGGGACTGAACTTGATAAAATCGATCTCCTGTTTCATCGCAGCAGCTACTCCTGTTCTTCTTTTTTGACTAATAGTAATTTTTACGATTAAAAGGTCGAGAAAAATATAGCACATCCTTTTGGGGACCGTCAACAAATATTTCCATTTAAAAAAATAAAATTTCATAATAACTTTAGCTGTCCATCCTGTAAGAAAACCCAAACAGAGCTGACGCTTCTGCGCCAGCCCTAGCCATAAGATTCAACAAATACGAAAAACGGTTGCCGCAGAACGGAACCGTTTCGATCTGGATATAATACAGGGATTAACCGTGTCCCTCACTCCTGATGTGCTTGCACATTTTGCAGTGCCTGTTCAGCTAGTGCAGCCAGAAGATGTGCTCCCAGCGGCAGTGCCCTTTCATCCACATCAAAGCCAGGGTGATGCCACTCATTCGGGCCAGAGGTGCCCAAGAAGAGGAACAGGCCGGGAACTTCTTTTTGATAAAAAGAGAAATCCTCTCCTGCCGGAGAAGGCAGAGGTCTGATGCTATTCAGCCCAATCTGACTTGCAACTTGCTCCGCCGCAGATGCCAGAGCTTCATCATTGACCACGGCAGGTGGTCCCTGAATCCAGCGAACCGTAGCACGTGTGCCATAGGCCGCCGCCACACCGGCTACCACCTGATTGAAACGCTCTCGAATTCGTGCGCGTACTTTCTCATCAAAGGTACGCACTGTGCCATCGAGTATCGCTTCATCGGGAATAACGTTCCAGGCTGTGCCGCTATGTAGCTTGGTGACGCTGATTACAGCACTCTCCTGTGCTCCCACATTGCGGCTCACAATGGCCTGTAGTGCTGTAACAATATGTGCAGCAACCACAATTGGATCAATGCCTGCTTCCGGCACGGCTGCATGGGTGCCTACACCTTCCACTTTGACAACAAAACCGTCTGCTGCTGCCATCAACGCACCTTCCCGAATGCCCACCGTACCTACCTGGAGATCAGGCTTGTTATGCAACCCGAATACGGCCCGAACATCGGACAATGCGCCGCTCTGGATCACTTGTCGAGCACCCGTTGCTTTTTCCTCCGATGGCTGGAATATCAACCGTACTTTTCCCGGCAAACTGGACTCACGCTGCTTCAACAATCGTGCAGCACCAATCAGAATCGCCGTGTGTGCGTCATGTCCGCAAGCGTGCATCTTGCCATCTACCTGGGAGGCAAAATCCAATTTCGTCTCTTCCTGAATGGGCAGCGCATCAATGTCCGCTCTTAGGGCAACCACAGGTCCGTCCCCTTGGCCTACTTCAGCGACGAGCCCTGTCCGCAGCACATATTCGTCTGCAATACGGACGCCTTCCTCTTCCAGCCAGCTGCGAATAGAAGCTGTCGTCTCCCTTTCCTCGCCGGACAATTCCGGGTTACGATGCAGGTGTCGCCGAATGGTGATTAAACGTTCCGCGAATTCTTCCGCCCGTTCACCATGAAGCTCATGCTCGGGGCCCTGTACTTGTTGCTCAGCCTGTTGTTTGGGCTGTTCCAGATCACTTTTCATCACATGGCCTCCCATTCGTATATATTCATTGCCCTACTTCTATCCGATTGCTGCTTCCTGTTCCTTGGATTCCAGTGCAAATTCACTTAGTCCCTGCTCTGCCAGAATTTCACGCAACAATTCAAAGGAACGAATTCGCTTGGCAAAGTCCCGTGTAGCTGTAGTCACAATGAACTCTTCCACAGCAAAATCCTGCTGGAACTTCAGCAGTGCCTGACCTACCGTTGCTTTCGTGCCCCGGGTCACGCTTGGTTCAAGAATTTCAAGTCGGTACTTTTCGTTGGATTGACGTCCGAATTCTTCCGCTTGTTCAACAGAACCGACCGTCAGCACTTTGCCACTCTCCATGTGAATTCTCACCAGCTTATGTTCACCCGCAAGTCCTTCCGCTTCTTCCTCACTCTCGGCCACAATCAGGGATAAAGCCAGTGCAGCGTAAGGCTCCCGTCCCTGGGAACGATCGAATTGCTCTCGATATACACGGATGGCCTCAAGCGCTACCTCTATATTACTGTTAATGAACAGTGAAAAGACATATGGGAGTCCGAGTTCCGCAGCCATGCCCGCACTATCTACACTGGCTCCAAGCACGTACAGCTCTGCTGGAATGTCGGACACAGGCGAAGCAGTGAGCCCCGCAAGTGCATGAGATGGATCTTCATGTGGTTCATTATGAATGTATCGCTTCACCTGAACAATTTTCTCTTTCAGAGATGCAGCTTCCTGAATACCTTCCTGTAACGCTTGTGTCGAACGGGGTAATCCGCCTGGTGCACGACCGATTCCCAAGTCAACTCTTCCTGGGCCGAGCGCTGCGAGTATATTGAAATTTTCAGCGACTTTATACGGGCTGTAATGCTGGAGCATCACCCCGCCAGAGCCCAGTCGAATCCGCTTCGTATGCGCAAGCAAGTGGGAGATGAGTACTTCTGGGGAGGAACCTGCAACATGCCCTGAATCATGGTGCTCCGATACCCAGAACCGATGGAATCCAAGCTGCTCCGCCCGCTGTGCCAGCTCAATCGTGTGCCGAAAAGCATCCACCGCCGTTTCCCCTTCATAGATGGGGGTCTGATCCAAAATGCCAACACGAATACTCATATCCTTCTCCTCCTTGATTGTGCTGAACCTGTGTTCTTGAATCACTATTAAGTTGAACTGGAGATGTTACAGTTCTGCACTCTCCGTTTTGGTGTAAAAGTCAGATTCAACGTTAGACGCTCTATAACTGCCGCAGCAGTTCCCCGAAGGGCTCTGCCAATGGCGAATATTCTTCCTTTAACGTGACGACGCTGATCTGCAACGATACACCTGCAACCTCATGTACCTGAATGGGGAACAACTCCTGATTTTGCACTTCCTTCTTCACCGTGAGTCCAGGGAGAAAGGCAATGCCTGCCTCTTGCATAACCAGTTTCTTCGCCGTCTCCGAATTATCGACATGATATGTAATATTCGGCGGATGTTCCAGCGAGTCGAAAGCCCGGTGAATGCGAAGCCAGTCTAGTGAACCACATTCGAAAAAGACCAGTTGCTCATTCCGGATCGCTTCCATGCTGACATGCCCGCTTTCAATGAATGGATGTCCTTTGTACACATAGAGCTGGATCGGATCTTCATAAAAAGCAACCGTACGGATCGCAGGATGCATGACCTTGCGTACAAAGGCAAGATCGATCTCCTGACCAAGCAGTTTGGCAATCAGCTGATCCGTCGTTGCTGTCGTCAATTTGATATTAATTTCGGGGTAAGCATCCTTGATCTTGGGTAGAAAATCGGGAATGACATAATTGGATACCGATACTGTACTACCGAGCCGAAGAGCATCCGGTGTTGATCGCCGTTGCTGAATCTTCTGCTTGCCCTTCTGAATCACTTGCAGCACTTGCTGCGCATATGGCAGGAATTTCCGACCTTCCTCTGTCAGCACAATTTGCTTGCCAAGTCGATCAAACAACTTGCAGCCCAGCTCCCTTTCCAGTGACTGAATGCGAGCTGTGACCGAAGGTTGGGACAAGAAGAGTACTTCGGCAGCTTTATTGAAGCTTCCATAATGGTTGATATATACAAATGCTTCAATGTTCTCGATATTCATGAGCGCCTCCGTATCCACGTCCTCAGACGTTTGACCTTATATCTATTTAACCGATAAATTTACTCGGTTTTATGATATCTTAATCCCATCCTTTTCCAGTGTCAATATCAATTCGTCCAAGGAACGATCCAGGCGTGAAGTAATGTCCGCCGAGAGTATGAACTTTCCATCATCCAGTCGTTCAATCCCCTGATCCACAGCGTACACCCCACCCAGAATATGTCTTCCACCAAGGGCTGCCAGAACAGGCTTCAATGCATAATCAATAGCGAGTAGATGAGCAATGGAGCCACCAATGACGAGCGGGAGTGTCAACTTACCCCGTAGCCCCTCTTGCGGAATCAGATCCAGGAACAGCTTGAGCACGCCGGAGTACGATGCCTTGTATACCGGTGTAGCTACAATAACGGCATCCGCCGCTTCAACAACAGCCAGAGCATCACGAATAAATGAGCTGTCGAATCGGGCTTGCACCAGATCCTCAGCGGGCAGATCCACAACGTGAATAACTTCAACGGTGATGCCTGCCTCCGTTAATTTTTGGCTGCTGTAATCCGTCAGACCTGTCAAACGCGAACGTTTGGATGGTGATCCGGCAATAATGACAACATGTGACATAAATTTCTCCTCCTCAAGCGTAAACGGCTGTCGCCGTCCTCTGGTGGCACAGCTACCGTTTCGCAGTGAAATATAAAAATGGAAAGGTTGAAACTTATAAATTCTTATATTTTGGAATAGCGGTCAAGCCGCTCCTTTTACTTTGGGATCCAACCGATCGCGAATATCGTCTCCAATCAGATTAACCGCCAGTACAAACAACGTGATCGCCAGTCCCGGGAACGTACAGATCCACCAGGCAACCGTCAGATAACCTCTACCTTGCGAGAGTAAGGCGCCCCAATCCGGAATTTCCTTCAACACCCCAAGTCCCAGAAAGCTGAGTCCGGAGCCCGTCAGGATCGATGTCCCTACGCCAAGCGTAGCCATGACCAGTAAGGGTGACAACGAATGTGGCAGTACATGTTTCCAGAAAATACGGGTATTGGAACCGCCCAGTGAACGTGTCGCTGTAATGAAAGGCAGACCTTTAACAGATATGACCTGCCCACGCATCACCCGTGCGTACCCCGGAATTGAGGAAACGGCAACAGCCAGTGCAATATTCATGAGTCCTGGCCCGAGAGCAGCTGCAACAGACAACGCCAGGAGCACGCCGGGTACAGCCATCAGTATATCAACGGCACGCATGGTGATGGTATCAACAATACCTCCGGCGTAACCGGAGATAATACCAAGCGCACTACCAACAATGCCTCCCACAAGCACCGAAGCAAATCCAATGAGCAATGAATCCCTGCTTCCATGCACAACTACACTGAAGATATCCCTGCCAAAATAGTCCGTCCCGAACAGATGCGCAGCAGAGGGAGCCTGCAGAATGGCATCCGTCATCATCTGAGTTGGATCATAAGGAGCAATCCAGCCCGGCACAATCGCACATGCCACGGTAAACACGACTACCAGCAATGCTGCATAAAAGAATAATCGGGATACCGCGAGTGAAACGCGATAGCGCCAAGGACGGCGATTCCACAGACGTATACGTCCTACGCCCGCCCATGCTTTTTTGTCACCAGCCAAAGGTTTCATGCTCATGAGCAACAACTCCTCCTTCCATACTCCGCGTCAGGACACTTCTGACTGTTCCAGCTGTCATCATGTTCGGACCGCACGCCGAACCCGGGGATCAATGTACGAATACGAGATGTCCACCAGCAAATTCAAGACCACATAGATAATGGATGTAAAGAAAACAACGCCTTGCACCACGGGCAGATCCTTGGCCATTAGCGCATCTGCAATAATCCGGCCGATTCCTTGTCTGGAGAAGACGGTCTCCACCACAACCGTTCCCGCAAGCAGATCACCGATCAGCATGCCGATTACCGTTACGGCAGGGATCAGCGCATTACGCAACGCATGGCCATACATGATGGCGCGCTCGGAAAGTCCTTTTGCCCGTAACGCCACAATAAATGGTTCATTGATTACTTCCAGCATGCTGTTACGCACCATCCGTACGATAAACCCTGCACCCACGAGACCCAACGTTGCTGCCGGAAGAACCAGTGAGCTGAACCCATCCGATCCCATCGCCGGGAACCAGCCAAGCTGTACCGAGAATAACAGGATGAGCAGTATCCCCGTCCAGAAGGTCGGCATCGAGATGCCGAACAGTCCAACGAGCCGGGCAACGAAATCAATCACGCCATTGCGATGAATTGCAGACAATACACCGAGTGTAATTCCAATCGTGATGGCAATGATTGAGCTGAGTGCGGTCAAAGCCAGTGTGGCTGGAAAATGCTCCAGTATTTTGGGCAGAACCGGATCCGAATTGATCATCGATTTACCGAAATCTCCACGCAGCATATCACCGAAATAGTTCGCAAACTGGATGTAAAACGGCTGATCCAGCCCAAGTTGAACCCGCAGATTCTCAATCATCTCCGGGGTAGCCGAGGACGGGTCCAGCATGAGCAGAACCGGATCACCCGGCAGAAGATACATGATGCAGTACACCAGCACCGAAGCTCCGAATATAACCAGAAGCGATGTTGCGAGTCGTGACAGTATCGTTTGAACCATACCGGGATATCTCCTTCCTGAATCGGAATTGGTCGTTCCTTATAGTGTGTGTTCAAAAAGACCAGTTTTCAGTACCGAGAAGATGGAATGAAGCTAGAAATGGAGTAGCGGAGCGTAGGAAACTACGTGAGCAACGGACATTTCGGCTGAATTTCATATTCGATGCTGATCATGCCATTAGGCATGACTCGTAATCAAAAGTGGACTTTTTGAACAACCTCTGTTAGGGCTGAATGCGGACGTCGTTAAAGAGTGGATACCCCAGCGAATCGAACTTGATGCCTTCGACCTTTTTGGATGCTGCGACGGTATAAGGGAATACATAGATCGGCAGAATCACCGCTTGCTCAATCAGGTATTGTTGAATCTGATTGTAGATCTCGACACGTTTATCCGCGTCACTCTCAACGGCTCCCTGCTCCAGCAGTTCATCAATCTTCGGATCAGACAAACCGGATAAGGTCGGACGCTGACCCTCTGCACTTGTATGATAGAAGGCATACAGTGCATTTGGATCGGAGTTAACCTGGCTGTTGCCATAGAGATCGTAATCCCAGTTCTGATAGATGACCGTTGCTACGTCTTTTGTAATTTCCACTTCAACAGCGATGCCTACCTGCTTCAACTGTTGTTGAATAATGGCGGCAATGTCATTGCGTTTCTCCCGATTGGGCGAACCATCGACATAACGCAGGGTCAGCTTCTGGCCGTCTTTGGCACGAATGCCGTCAGCCCCTTTCACCCAGCCTTGTTCATCGAGCAGCTGATTGGCTTTGTTGATGTCCGGGTTAATGCTTCCTTCCAGCGATGCATCATAACCCAGAATTCCAGGAGACAATGCAGACCACGCACGTTCGTAGTTGCCCAGATACAATGTTTTGACAATCGATTCCACATCTAAAGCGGATTGTACCGCCTGCCTTACTTTCACATCATCCCAAGGCGCTTTGCGCAGATTGAAAAATAGTGTATATGGCAATCCCACCGTATTGGCCTGTAACAGTTGCTGGTTCGGATCGTTTTTCAATGCAGCGATATTTTGCGGTGGAACGGTCTCGGCAGCGAGTACCTGACCACTTTGTACACTTCCGATGCGCGTCGCTTCTTCCGGTACAATTTTGAATGTGATCGTGTCCACATGTGGCGCAGCTTTATTTTCAACCGTCTCAGGTCCCCAGTTGTAATCCTTGTTCTTGGCAACGACGATATCCGCATTTTCATCCCATTTCACAAAGGTATACGGACCTGTACCCACCGGATTTTTACCCAGCTGGTCGCCATATTTTTGGGCAGCTGTAGGGGATACGATCCCCAGAAGTGCCTGGCTCAAGTTGCCAAGAAAGGCTTGCGATGGCGATTCCAGATTTACCTTAATCGTATATTCATCAATGACCTCGGAGGAGCTATAGGGTCTAATCAGGGCAAGGGAATTGGCAGCTTTGGTAGCCGGATCGATCACCCGGTCCAGATTGTATTTCACGGCTTCCGCATTAAACGGTGTGCCATCGTGGAACTTCACGCCTTCACGCAGCTTGAACGTATAACTCTTGCCGTCCTCGGATACGCTCCATTCCGTGGCGAGCCAAGGTTTGATCGAACCATCCGGCAACTGTACTACCAGATTGTCGTAGATCGTCCGGATGGCGCGTACCGTTACGGCAAGCCCACTGCGATGAGGGTCAAGCGTATCCGGTGAAGTCGCGAGTGCAAAAGTCAGGTTGCCTCCTTCAGCTTGCCCGGCCTGCGCCCCGCCCGAAGCCTGTGCTGCACCGTTCGTGCTGCCTCCCGCCGCTCCGCAACCGGATAATACCATCACCAATACTGCTGCCAATGCCATATATTTCATCCATGAGATAGACCTGTTCATATCGCTTCCCCCTCTGTATATACAGGTGTCATTAAATTGATGTTTATACCAATAGTTGATATATCCTATGAGTTAAGTCGGTTTTAAAACAGTACGAAACGTAGTAATTTATTTTATTACCGGTTGGAAAAACAGCCAGACAAAATCAGATGCTCGTTCGCTCCCTATCCGTTATGCCAAATCAGATACGACTTGCTCCTTCGCAGCCGTATAACGGTTAACCGGAATTTGCACGCCAAGGTTACCTCGCAATGTATCGTGTTCATATTCCGTACGATACAGGCCGCGCTCTTGCAGAATCGGAACAACCAGTTCCACAAAATCAGACAATCCACTTGGCAACTCCGAAGCAATAATGAAGCCATCCGCCGCTTCCGTCTCGAACCATTCCTGAATCTTGTCAGCAACCTGCTCCGGTGTGCCCAGGAATTTGCTGCGCGGTGTTGCTGCCCGCAGAGCCACTTCACGCAACGTCAATCCTTGCTCCTTGGCATCCTTCTTAATCTTGTCCGTGCCGCTGCGGAAACTGTTGCTTCCAATGCCATTCAGCTCCGGGAAAGGCTCATCCAGTGGATATTGGGAGAAATCATGATGTTCGAAGAAACGTCCCAGGTAATCCAGTGCTTTGTCGATGGTGACCAAGCTTGCGATTTCCTGATATTTCTGTTCAGCTTCCTCTTCCGTCCGTCCAACAATAGGATTGATGCCTGGCAGAATGACAATATCCTGTGAAGAACGTCCGTAGGAGGCCGCTCGTGTTTTGACATCCTTATAGAATGCCTGCGCATCTTCAATTGTATCGTGTCCAGTAAAGACAGCATCTGCTTCTTGCGCTGCCAGCGTTTTGCCATCTTCCGATGAACCTGCCTGGAAAATTACCGGCTGTCCTTGCCGTGAACGGGCAATATTAAGCGGACCTTGTACGGAGAAAAACTCTCCTTCATGATTAAGCGTGTGCAGTTTGGATGGGTCGAAGAATACACCGCTCTCTTTGTCTCTTACAAAGGCATCATCTTCCCAAGAGTCCCACAACCCTTTGGTTACCTGTAAATATTCCGCGGCAATTCGATAACGTTCCGGATGCGTAGGGTGACTGCTCTTACTGTAGTTCTTCGCTGTACCTTCGAGCGGAGAGGTTACTACGTTCCAGCCTGCACGGCCATCACTGATCTGATCGAGGGAACCGAACTGTCTGGCTACGGTGAAGGGATCACTATAGGATGTCGAGAGGGTCCCCACCAGTCCAATCCGTGAAGTAACTGCAGCCAAGGCGGATAGAATACTGATCGGTTCGAAGCGATTCAGGAAATGGGGAATGGATTTCTCGGTAATATACAGACCGTCTGCGATAAAAACAAGATCGAACTTGCCTTCCTCCGCTTTCAGTGCCTGACGCTTGTAGAATCCAAAGTTGACGCTGGCATCCGACAGAACCTCCGGGTGTCTCCAAGTGGTATTGCTTCCTCCAACCCCATGAATAATGGCTCCAAATTTCAAACTGCGTTTCGCTGTCATGTTCACTCCGCCTTCCTTGGATTAAAATCTTCAAAAAAATGATCAAGGGCCAATCTGAACTGATTACGTATACGAATTAACTAAAAGTTAACTATTCCTATGAGTTTGGTTTGTTTTAATTTCACAAATCTTATCACTGCCCCGCAAAAGGGTCAACAGCACGACTAATAGATTTTTTCTATATGTGTATTGAAGATGTGAATTAGAACCATTTACATCTCATCAAGCGTTGAGTTATGAACGTTCCAGCAGCTGCACAAATGCGATCTTGCATCATGCACAGCCGGAACGGCTTGCTCCAAAGGTATATATCGACTCCCGTTAGACCGCTGCCGCTTCGTCCGCTCGTGCCAGAAGTTCAGCCAGCTTCTCCAGATCAGGTTCCAGCAAAGCTTCAAACTTGCCGTCCCCTCCCACTTCAATCACGGGTACATGCCGAATGCCATATTTTGCTTCAAGCACATCTCGCAGCACGTCATTACCCTGCACTTCAATGTTCTCGAAAGGCTGGTTTCGCTCTGTCAGAAATGCTTTTACTTCCCCGCAAAAATGACAGCCTGTTTTGCTCCACAGCACGACTTTTTTGGTTGATGATGACATCGACATACCTCCTGGTTAGTTTTAAAATTAAGATCTGGGCGATGGATCACGAAAGCCCTAGACCTTCAATTCCCATCTGTTAAATAAGAATTATGGCTATAAATGTACTCCTGCACCCTTCATGCGTCAATGGATCTGCTAATAGAATAAACCTATAGCTAAATAGAAAGATTAAATTTTAAATTTGAAAGATGAATGATTTTACATGAATGAGTCGCTATTGGCCCCTCCAAACCTGTTCAAGAGCTTGTTTCGCTAGTACAGTGTAAAACTCGATCTGATCCGGACTTCGATCTATAGCCCACCTCAGCGTATCAAAGGCTTTCAACAGCAATACATATCTCGCTTGATTCAATTCATGCTCCTGCTCTTGTATACTTGTCCCATAGCCTTCTAAAAACGCTTTCAATTCTTCGTTATCAGGCCCATCCCCTTGTAGCTGGCATTGCATGAGTTGAATGATATCTCCGTAAGGCACGACAGTGACTTCTGCATTTCCCCAATCCAGAAGGGTAATCTCTCCCGTCGAACTTACGATTGTATTCTTCAAAGAGAGATCGCCATGGCATAAACCAAAGCGGAACTTTTGCATTTTCAGTTGTTCGAATAATTGCCGTACGATTTGGGACTCCTTCATCGTCATTACACCAAGCTTGATCAGCGGGTCTTGCTTCGTGAGACTATTGATATTGTATTGCACATATCCTTGCCAGCTGCCATCTGATCCTGCATGCGGGGGAGAGTAAAATCGATCCTGTACAGAATCGTGCAGATCCCTTCCGAAACCTGTAACGGGGATGGATTGCAAACGTTGAGTATACTCACCAAGTTTCCTCCAGATCATGGACGGGGACACTGTCGTATCCAATCCGTTATCCCCTTCCACAACCGTTTGAATCATATAGGCATGTTCAGCGTTGACCCCAACGGACAATGTCTGTGGCCCAGGAATACCGGCACTCGTTGCTCGTTCAATGCACCATTTTTCTTTCAAAAAGGTAGGATATGTATCTTGACCGTTCATGCGTACAACCACTTTATGACTCGCCGTCTCCACCAGACAGGCCTGATTAACAAAGCCTTTACCGATGATATGGTGTGAGCATTTTACTTTTTCCAGCAAAAAATCACTCGCAATCTGTTCGGCCTGTCTGACCACAGAATTTTTCATCGTGCATCCTCCCAATCCCTATATCATGATCCCAAGTTGGGCATGGTGATCATGGTGTTGGTCATAGTGTAAAAGTAAATCCTTGAGCTTTCAATTATTCGGATGCGGAATGAGTCAGAGCGATTATACTGGATACCGCTACATCTTCCATTCCGCATCATGCTGCTGATCTGGACAAACAGATCGCCTGACATTACAGATCTGGGTTCAAGAGCTGAGGTGGGGCGATAATGGGCCAGCCTTCTTCCATCGAATTCAGTTGGTCCGCAGACACACTGACAATATGCCCAGAGTGTATACCCCAACGTTCTGCGGCATATACGGATACAAATCGTCTGCGCTTGCCTCCGCTAATCTGATATCGAATCTCGGGTGCATCCCCTGCGGCAACAATACTTCCTTCTGCCCAGCCATTGGGAGAACCTTGAACCGCTGTCGTCTGCAGCTGTTGTGACTCCATCGGCCATCCTTGCACGTCCCCCGCTGATATCAGTGCTTCTCCGGCAGGAATGGCGAGCAGATCCGGTTTGGCAACCTGAACAGGAGATATTCCACGCGGTACAGGGATGTTCAACTTACGCCGCCGTCCACCGGTTAAGGTATAGACATCGCCTTTGGCATCGGACAGGAACGATCCTTCCGGGTAGAAGTCACTGCTGCGTCTGAACTGTAATGCTGGATCTTGGCTACCCTGCGTTGAGATTCGCTGGCGCGGATCGATTGGGTACGTATCTCTGTCCTCTTGTTGACCGGATGGAGTACCAGAGGTTTGTCGTTTCGCCAAGCGGGTGGTTTCGGCAACCAGCGTGTGGGGATCTCCCCACTTTTGGCTATAAAACTGTTCGTTATCCTTGTTCACTACAGCAAAGTCCTGCTCACCCAAGGCTTTCATGCTGACACTTCCAAAGTGATGGATAAAAGCATCCCCCGCTACCGCAAGCTGGTATCCTGCCAGTTTCACCCGGATGATCCAGTCATCATCTTCAAAATTGCCCACGGCATAACCTTCATCCAAATAACCTACCCGTTCCAACAGTTCCCGTGAGAACAGCCAGCAGAATCCGACGAGTCGATCGGTCATTCGGTGTTTCTCTGCATCCGGACGATTATGTGTGCTGGCAAAAGACCACATATCCTCGACCTCACGGTACGGAACCTTAATTTGTTGATCCCCGCCAATATAGTTGGTCACCGGACCCACCACACCAATCTGCGGATCACTGGCAAGACAAGTCATCATGTTATCCAGCCAGCCCGGAGTAACCAGCGTATCGTTGTTCAGTACGATAATATGTCGTCCTCTCGCCATCATCAGCCCATGATTGACACCTCCGGCAAACCCTCGGTTCTGATCCAGGGCAGCCACCCTCACCATGCCGCCTTTGCGGTGCATCGCCTCGGCAGTTCCATCCTTGGAGGCATTATCCACGACAATGATTTCGAAGGGGGCCGGGGTATGCTTTTCGATACTGGACACACATTGCAGCACATATTCCCGCTGATTGTACGTGGGAATAATGATGCTAACTCCTTCAAAAACAAGACCAAACGAGCTCTGTCCCTGGCGGACACCTTCGTCATAGCCTCTGTTATAACCCTGTTTGTAGAGTTTGGCGCCTTTGGCTGTGCGATTGCTTCTGCCTTTGCGTCTGGATTTCCGTGTTGAACGACGACCTGCTATATGCAGAACCGCCATGGCAGATCGGGACACATCTTGCTGTGTTGCATGCCGGCCCACTTTGTTTGTGCTGCTGATACTGACATTTCGATCTTGTTCACTACGGCTTTTGTCACTGCGAGAGTTGATATTGGGCGTGATGTTATGATGGCTGTTACCATTTCGACGGGTGACACTTCGAGCATTAGCCTTGTTGTTACGACCATGACGTCCTTCCCCGCGCTGTTGATCGGGTGTGCTCATGTTGCTCCCTCCATTTCCACTCGTCCGTGAGTCCAACGTGCACATGACCAGCCCCCGGACGTTCCACCTAGAGTTGAAGCTCTCCTGTTACCAGTTTGTCAGCCAAATGTCCAAAATCCAGGGCGACTTTGCCGAGTTCACCTGCAATTCGCCGACACAGAATGACTGCCGGAATGCCCGCCGCCACCAGAGCGATATCGAAAGCATGTTCTGCGGTTTGCTGCATCACCCTCGGAACATCCATGACTCCCGCCACAGAACCAATGATGCCTGTAACATGAACCCCCCGACTATGCAGCAGTACCGCAAGCTCTTCAGCCTGGCTGCCTATAAGCAGAACCCGTCGCCCTTGCAGCACGGGCAGCACCAAGCCGGACTGATGCAGACTGTAATTGATCGTGGAGCTGGTCAACTTCAGTCGGGACCAGTCGATCCCGAAGTGGCGCAATACCGGGAATAGCAGACCCTGGAACGTAGGCGCCCGGGAGATGGGGACGCCCACCCAGTCGGCGGCCTGAATGGCTTCCGCAAGCATCGCGCGGATGTCTGGGGTTGAGCATGGCACCCCTGCATAGGGCAGAAACGGTGCCAGCTCCTGCACTTCTTGGCCTGGCAGCACCGTATCGGCTGCCAGGGTGAGTAGTTCGCCATCTCCAAGGCGAACGACAGACAAGGGGCGCTGCGCATCCAGCGCCGCCGTGATGTGGCCAGCCATCTCATGAGGGCTGGCCAGCCGGGCCAGGCTGGGCGCGTATTGGCGGAATCCCGCCGCGATCAGATCTGCCGCCGCCACGGCAGGCAGAATGTGATCCGGCGGGATGTGCTGCGCCACCAGCGCCTCCCCGCCGGCGAATACGCCGTCGCGGTAGCCCTCGGCGTAGCCGCTGGGCACGGCCTGCGCCTGCACTGCGTGCTCCGCGGGCTGAGCAGGCGCAGGCAAGCCCTTCGCGCTGCCCGCATTCGCGGCGGCAGCGCCTTCCCGCCCCGCGTGGGCGACACCCTTCGGGCGTGTCGCTTGGCGCGGGGCGGGGCCAGCACCGCTGGCAGGCATCGCCTGTGGCTTGCTGGCTTGCGGTGCTGGCAGGGGCGCACGGCGCATCGCCGTGCGCTGCTTGGCGCGGGCAGCGGCACGCCGGCCCCGCGCTGGTGCAGCCCTGCGCCCAGCAGTGGCCTGGCGCAGGCCGGCTTTGCCTTTGCCGGTACGGCTGGCTCTGCCCGCATTGCTTCTGCTCGCAGGGCCAGCTTTGCCTGCTCTGCCCACAGCACTGCCCGTGCTGCCCGCTTTACCCGCACGGACCTTATGCGCTGCGCCTGCGGATGTCCCCGCTTTGGTCTGGGTACTGCGTTTCCCAGACTTCACACCTCTGACTCCAGCGGGCCCTGGACCCGGCACTGCCGGAGTGCCACTGCCCATGAATACCGCCGGGTGCGTGCCCCGGGGTTTACCTGACACTGAGGCCCCAGCGGACCCGGTACGTGTCGCTACTCTCACGCCATTACCTCCTTTGGCATGCACGAGGATTGTCGCTGCGCAAAGCGCCGGAGCATCCTTCCAGCTCCGGCGCAGGGTGTTCTGCTCCCATGGGGGGCCGCACAGCGGCAGCATCAGGCGCATATATTTTAAGGCAATTGTCCTTTCATGCGGACAGCTGCTTCCTGGAGCGAATCAAATGTACCTGCATCACTCCAGTATTTCTGCAAAATATCATATTCCAGTCCACCAGCAGACGCGTAGTGATTATTTACATCCGTGATTTCAAGCTCTCCGCGCGCAGACGGCGCGATGTTTTGAATCAGGTTAAATACATGATCGTCATACATATATATGCCAGTTACACAATAAGAGGTCTTCGGCTGGCTTGGCTTCTCCTCAATGTACGAGATTCGCTCTGGATGCTGTGGATCAAAAACCGGCACCCCATAACGTCGAGCATCATCCACCTCTTTGAGCAGAACTCGCGCTGTACCCGCCGGTTGCTGCATGTAGCGGTCCACATAAGGCTTCAGATCGTCGCTAAAGAGATTATCCCCCAGAAGTACAACGAATTTTTCGCCAGGAAGGATAAAGGTCGTCGCCAGATCCAATGCTTCCGCAATCCCGCCTGCCTTTTCCTGAATGCGGTACGTCAGCTTGACCCCATGATCTGCTCCGCCACCAAGATACTCTGTATATAACCCGGCGGAATGTTTGTTAATGACAATCAATATTTCATCAATGCCTGCCTGGCGGAGCCTGTCGATGCCATACATAATCATCGGATGTTTACCGACTGGAAGCAGATGTTTATTAATGAGCCGGGTCAGAGGATACAGTCTAGTTCCTGTTCCGCCGGCAAGAATTACACCTTTCATTCCACATTCCCTCCTTCATCGGATATGTCCATATATTCAAGCGGATCGACATGCCATTTGCTCATAAAAATCGAACGATTACGCTCAAGCAGCTGTTTCCACGCCACCGGATCTGTCTTCTGGAAGCTTGCACTTCCCTGATGATGCACAAGGACATCCCCGCATACCAGCAAGCGATAGCCTTGCAATCTTGCTCTATAACAATAATCGTCATCCTCATAGTGTCCCGGAGAGTACGCCTCGTCAAGCAGTCCAACCGATTCTATTACACTTCGTTTCATCAGCATGCACAGACCGACAATCCGGCATACGTCCCTCCATCTTGAAGAATCCGCAATATTGTTGGAATCAGCCAGTTCCTGAAAATGTTCCATGTTCCGAAACGCCAGTTCAATCTGCTGAATTCCGCTTGCATAATTCGTGACAGGACCCGTGATCCCAATACTTGGATCACTGTGTAGAGCCGTTCGCAGATTCTCCAGCCAACGATGCGTGACCGTAACATCATTGTTCAGCAGCAACAGCTCTTCCCCGCACGCTGTACGGAGTCCAGCGTTACACGCTGCCGGAAATCCCCGATTGTCCGGGAACCTGACAAAACGAATTCGCTCCAGTGCACAATATTCAGCGGTTCCATCCGTCGAACCGTTATCCACAACGATAATTTCGTATGACGCAGGATCGCCCGAGTATTGTCTGATGGCATCAATGCAGGGCCTGATCAGATCCAGCCCGTTGTACGTTGGGATAATTATACTGGTCAGGGTCATCTGGCGTTCCTCCTGTAGGCCACTTCGGCACGAGAGAGCGTATGTGCCTGGGCTGTATCCCAACCCGTATCCAGCCAGGTAGTCAGCGCCTCAAGGTGATCTCCGATGATCAATCTGGCGACATCATTCCCACTCCCCGTGTTACCGGGGCGCAAACGATTGGAACGAATAACATCCACCTGACTTGGTGCCGATACGCTCAGCCCATGCTGAATGGCGAGGCTTTGTGCCTTAGGTGGAACGGCCAGTGATGCTGGCTTCACGGTCTGAATCATACGACGAGACAACGCATGGGGCACGGCTGTCATGGAATTGGAACCGAGATCTGCCCTGCCTAAGGTTCGGTTCAGATATGCTTTGATTCGGCTTACCTCATCCTGCCCTGCAAACGGTGGAAGCAAGGACGTCAGATTATTCAACGCCACATCCTGTCCCCGGTCCACCTCGAACAGAAATGGTGCAAGCTGTTCCGCCGATACGACCATATCCCCATCCACAAAAAGGACCGTCTCCGCATCCGTCATCTTGGCTCCCAGGGACCGCCCCACATCATGCCCTGCCCGATCCGGTTCATATACGAGCGTAATTCCCGGCTGCCTTAATACCTGCTTCAAACTGTCATCCGTCGTTCCATTCAGTACCACAATGATATCTGTCAGAGGCAAACGTTTGAGTTGCAACAGCACCTGCCCCAGTGTCCGTTCCTCATTGCAGGCACAGACAACAGCAGCAGCCGAATGGCGAAGGGGTATCGGCACGATCTGGCAGGAATGTCCAGAAGTATGAGCATACCCTTGCATAAATGCCTTACCTGCGTTCAGCGCTACTTCTAGGTTGCTTAGCTCCGCAACGTTCACCGCGTATGCATTCCACGCGTGGCGCGCATGTTTTTCTGACGCTGCGTTGTCCGCCTTCGCCTCGCTTCCTGCAAGTTGCCCTGCTTTCCACATCAAACGCAGATCCACCAGGCCAGCTTTGGATCGGTTTCTGCTCGTTTTTGGAGTAATCGACTGTTTCTTGTTTCCATGACGCTTGTTGATACGGTTGCTTCCTGTCGTCGTTCGTCTTCGTCTATTTGTTGTCCGTCTGCGGTGGACAATTCCCGAACGTCCCTTCATTTCCTCACCTCCAGCATGCTGCATCATCCGATGCGACATGCTTACCTCGCCAGGCTGCGAACACGTTGCAGATCGGTGTGGCCTCCGCGGGGACCAAGCGTGTCCGTAATCCACCTGATTGCTGCCAGATGATCATTCAGCACCACTTGACTGAGCGGATCAGGCCCGCTTCGTTTCTTGATTCGAACGGCATTCAATCTGCCCACAGGTACGTGATGAACAGCGCGTACCCGGAGTCCGCCAATCACTGCTTTCGCTTGTGCGAGCGGCGGAACTTCCAGTGATGTTATTCCGATGACCTCAAGTCCATGACGGCTTAATGCATGCGGAATAGCAGTCATCGAAGCCCCTCGGAGATCAGATCTGGCGAGTATGCTGTTTAACATGTGTTTGGCCTCCACTACCGGATGAATGGGGCTGCGAGTTATCGGTCCATGGTAGTCGTTAAGTGCCACATCCGTTCCCTTCAGCACAGCTTGCACATAAGGTGCAAGGTGCTCGGCAGGGATTGCAATATCTGCATCAGTGAACAGCAATACCTGACCGCGGGCCGCCGCTGCACCTACTTTTCGTCCTCCATCATGCCCCAATGCTTCGGCATAAGTGAGTACTCGTGCCCCTGCACGTTTAGCTGCGTTAGCTGTACCATCTGTTGAACCATTAACAACCACAAGCACTTCAGCGTCACGACATATCCGCAGCGCTTCCCGAACGACGGCCCCAATTGTTTTCTCCTCATTCATGGCAGGGATAATGACAGAGAGCATAGGCCGCTGAGAATCGTCCCCATGCGGAGAGGTATCTCTTATGCCATTTTCGGCTTCATTCTTGGTCCCATCCTTTGCCTGTAGCATCTGCTGCTTGGGTGGAATAACGAACATATAGGCCTTTGTACCCTTTTTCTGTCCAGACTTCAAACCTCGTTTCTTCAGCACTGTTTTTCCGCGTCTCACTTTCGATTGCGTTGCAAAACGTGCTTTAGTACTGGTTTTACGCAACACTTTCACCTCCCGCATTCAATCATGAGCATGCCAAGGGAGTACACGTTATTCTATGTATTCGTGGAGCAGTGGAAACGGCGTATGTCCTTGCACCAAGCAGGTTCTCTCTGCGAATCAGGGGGGACAAGCCTTCCTTTTAGACAAAATACGTCAAAATATGCGAAAAACGCTTCCTCTCCCCTACTTCAGACACAATTTTAGAAAAAAACCAAATTTGCATCTTTTCCAAAGTTTTACACTGTGATAATATACGATCCAAGCAGTTTTATTTACAAAAATAACCTTGTTAGGAACATTAGTTCCCAAATATCTCCTTTTACTATTTATTGACCTTAGGTTAGTTATTGATGACGGCATTCGCAAAGCATGTTTCGCTGATTACATTCTGTTCTTGAGAGGAGTGATGCTGTTCAAATCACACTGTTATTGCCATTGTCATTTAAGTAAACCCGGAATGAACAACCCAGTTTTCCGTGAACACACCTTCTCCTGCGCAATTGGACAACCCCCGGCTTCTGAAAGAGGAACACAATGGACGATTAAGCCTTCGGGCTGAACTGAATAAACGGTAATCCTTTGGGTTGTGTTGAACACTTCCCGAGCCAGGGCACAGCCGATTTTGTTCCAATCGTTTCTTGTCTCATTCCACGCTTCAGGTTTAGCCCCACGCTCCGCGCTGCCCAAGTTGCAGACGGAATCCCAACCGAGATTGGCATGATTATGAAATTGATTCATTTTTCCCAAAAAAATAAGTTTGAGAATGGAGAGTTTACTATGAAATTTGCCAAAGTTATGCCAACAATTCTTGGAGGAGCTCTTTTGCTCGCTTCCGTATCCTCTGCTACTGCAGCTCCAGTGTCTGATCAATCCGTTCCACTTCAGGCCCCTTATGCCTCCGAGGAGGGTATCCCATTGAACAGTGGAACAGATGACACCATCTTCAATTACCTTGGACAACAGGAACAATTCCTGAATTCCGATGTGAGATCCCAGCTCAAAATTGTCAAAAGAAACACCGATACGGCTGGCGTAAGACACTTCCGTTTGAAACAGTATATTAAAGGTATCCCGGTCTATGGTGCAGAACAGACGATTCACCTGGACAAAACCGGAGCCGTGAGTTCCGCGCTTGGCGATCTTCCACCGATTGAAGAGCAAGCTATTCCGAATGATGGTGTAGCCGAGATCAGCGGAGAAGACGCGATCCGCATTGCAACCGAAGAAGCAACCTCCCGGATTGGAGAGCTTGGTGCAGCGGAAATCACACCTCAAGCTGAATTGAACATCTATCATCATGAAGAAGATGGTCAGACTTATCTGGTTTATATCACGGAAGTTAACGTGCTTGAACCTGCCCCTTTACGGACTAAGTATTTCGTAAACGCAGTGGATGGCAGTATCGTATCCCAGTTTGACCTCATTAACTTTGCCACGGGAACAGGTACGGGTGTGCTTGGTGATACCAAAACCCTGACAACCACCCAATCCGGCAGCACCTTCCAACTGAAAGATACCACTCGCGGTAATGGCATCCAAACGTACACGGCGAACAATGGCTCTTCGCTGCCAGGTACCCTGCTTACGGATTCAGATAATGTATGGACCGACCGTGCAGGCGTAGATGCTCATGCTTATGCTGCTGCCACGTATGATTTCTACAAAAACAAATTCAACCGTAACGGCATTAATGGTAACGGATTGTTGATCAGATCCACTGTGCATTACGGCTCCAATTACAATAACGCCTTCTGGAACGGGGCACAGATTGTCTTTGGTGATGGAGACGGAACGACGTTCCGATCCCTGTCTGGTGATCTGGATGTTGTGGGTCATGAATTGACACATGGTGTTATTGAGTACACAGCCAATCTGGAATATCGCAATGAACCAGGTGCACTCAACGAAGCCTTTGCCGATATTTTCGGCAATACGATCCAAAGCAAAAACTGGCTGCTCGGTGATGATATCTACACACCTAACATTCCAGGAGATGCGCTTCGCTCCCTGTCCAACCCTACATTGTATGGTCAACCTGACAAATACAGTGATCGTTACACAGGTACACAGGACAACGGTGGTGTGCATATCAACAGTGGTATCATTAACAAAGCCTATTTCCTTGCAGCTCAAGGCGGAACACACAATGGTGTGACGGTTACTGGAATCGGCCGGGATAAAGCGATCCAAATTTTCTACAGCACATTGGTGAACTACCTGACGCCAACGTCCAAATTTGCAGCTGCCAAGACAGCTACCATTCAAGCTGCCAAAGATCTGTACGGAGCAACTTCCGCTGAAGCGACAGCCATTACCAAAGCGTATCAAGCTGTAGGCCTGTAAAATTACTTTAATTCATGTCGTTGAACTTATAATGAACTCATTTTAAATTGTAACGAAACGTTCAGACACCCCTCACCGTCCGAACGGATCAAGCTTATCTCATGCAAAAGCGGTGTCCCGGACAACTCTGGGCACCGCTTTTGTCATTTGTCTATTCTTTATATAAGAATGCATTATGCTTGCGAAGGTCCTGACGCAATCCATGACAACAATCCGTACGTATGCTTGCAATCTGCAGTACGTGACACTTCCAGCACCGCTTCATCCTCACTCTGCGAGAGAAGAGATACCTGAAATCCCCGATCATTGCTCATGGCTACAATCACATAATGTTCTGAAGCAAATGACTCTTCAAACACAACAGTTACCTCCGTGCACTCCTCACTCTCTGGCAGTACAAAAGCTTCCATCCCGAATTGCTGAACAACCTGTTGCTTGCTTACGCTGCGAACTGGCTGAAAGGCCAGATGTTTGGCCTGAACTGCACCCGATTGCAACTGGTTGCTGCCCACGGCATCATCACACAGATGCTCTTGTGTAATAGATTGAGGCTCCGGTGTATACTCCACCTGAACAGCAGATACTGGCGACGTCTCGACTGAATTACCAGTGGATTGAGAGCTATCATCCGTTACAGATTCTGCGATATCTTCTGTCCATCCTGTAGAGAATTCACCCCCAGCTTGCGGCTCTTGCTGATCATATTGATTTTCCAGTTCAGACTGTGTCTGTTGATCCTGCAGTTCAAGTAAACCAGCCAGGGCATTCGTTGCTGTCTCATTACCGATATCCAGTCCGAACAGTGCCTCATTGTCCAGACCTACTGTCTGCATGAGCTGCTGGACCTCCAGCATTGCTTCCTGCCTTTTCAGCTCTGCCAGTTGCTCCAGCGTATCTGCACTCACCTGACGAATAGCATTCCAGATCTCTTCACTTAGATGTGCCGTACCCACAATGCCTGCATTCAAATGACTGGAAGTTATACTTTGATCACTCAATTTGCTTCCATCTACACTGCCGTCAGCCAGTTTCGAACCTGTAACTGCTCCTTCTTGCAGGTTAACCGTGCCTACTGCTTCCTCTTCCAGATGAAGCGCACCAATACTTCCCTCTTGAATGTGATCCGCACGAATGGCCCCGTCTTGGATATGAATCGATTGCACACTTTCACCAGCGAGATGGGCACTTGATACCGCACTCTCGGCTAATTTGCTGCCATCGATCACACGGTCAGCCAAATGCTCAGAGGATATCGCGCTTGGGACTAGTTTACTACCATCCACACTGCCATCCGCCAGTTTGGAACCCGTAACAGCTTCATCTTGCAGGTTAGCCGTACTTACCGCATCCTCTTCCAAGTGAAGCGCACCAATACTTCCCTCTTGGATGTGATCCGCACGAATGGCCCCGTCTTGGATATGAGCGGAATGTACACTTTCGTATGCAATATGGTTACTAGATACCCCACGCTCGGCTAGTTTGCTGCCATCGATCGCTCGGTCAGCCAAATGTACAGAGGATATCGCGCCTGTGGCCAGTTTATTACCATCCACACTGCCATCCGCCAATTTGGAACCCGTTACTGCTCCATCTTGCAGGTTAACCGTGCCTACAGCATCCTCTTCCAAGTGACGCGCACCAACACTTCCCTCTTGGATGTGATCCGCACTGATCGCGCCATCTTCGATATGAATCGATTGCACACTATCGCCAGCGAGATGAGCACTTGATACCGCACCTTCAACTAATTTATCCCCATCCACACTGCCATCTGCCAGTTTGGAACCCGTTACTGCTCCATCTTGTAGATTTGTCGTGCCTACCGCTTCTTCTTCCAGATGAAGTCCACCAATACTTCCATCTTGGATGTGATCCGCACGAATGGCTCCTTCTTCAATATGAGCGGATTGCACACTTTCGTCTGCGAGATGGACACCCGATACCGCACCCTCAACTAATTTATCTCCATCCACACTGCCATCCGCCAGTTTGGAACCCGTTACTGCTCCATCTTGTAGATTTGTCGTGCCTACCGCTTCCTCTTCCAAGTGAAGCGCACCAATACTTCCCTCTTGAATGTGATCCCCACGAATAGCTCCTTCTTCAATATGAATGGACTGTACACTTTCATATGCCAAGTGTCTGCTCGATATCGCACCCGCAGCTACTTT
This sequence comes from Paenibacillus sp. LS1, assembly GCF_026013365.1. Lineage (GTDB taxonomy): Bacteria > Bacillota > Bacilli > Paenibacillales > Paenibacillaceae > Paenibacillus. Next base: position 58,360 of record NZ_JAPDOE010000010.1, on the reverse strand, counting down.
GGTTCCGTCCACACCACCCGTGGCCAGTTTGGATCGGGTCACGGATTCTTCCTGCAAAATAATCGTACTCACCGATTCTTCTTCCAGATGAGAAGTACCAATGCTCCGTTCCTGGATATGGTGAGGAAGAATTGCCCCATCCTGGATATGGCGGGATTGTACTGCCCCTTGCTGGAGATGATTTGCACCCAGCGCCTCCGCCTGCAGATGCAACCCACTGATCAGACCTGGTTGCAGATGTGCTTGAGTCACAGATAAAGGTGCCAGATGATCCGTTTGCACAGAGGATGGCGTCAAATGTTGGGAGGTAATTGCCTGCCCCACAATATGATCTCCATGGATAATGTCTACTTTCAGATGCTGGGAGTTCACAACCTGGGCAGCCAGATGATCCGCCTTTACACTTCCTCCAGCCAGATGAAGCGAATGGACCGAACCCGGTTGAAGATGTTCACTACTTACCGCACCATGTTGTAATTCCTCTCCAGACACCGAATCTGCCGCCAGATGCTCTGAAGACAGGGTACCTTGCCGCAGTTTGTTGCCTGTAATACTGCCATCTGCAAATAACTCCGGGGACCGGATTTCATCTGCCAGATGTTCCATAGAAACGGCATGTTGCTTCAGATGATAGCCACGAATCGTTCCGGCAGGAATATGTTTGGCGACGATACTTTCGGCCATTATTTTTGAAGTAGTAACACTGCCGTCGGCCAGTTTGGCTGATGTGACTGCAGAATCGGCGAGTTTGTCAGTGGAGACGCTCTCCGGTGACAGTTTCGGAGAGGTAACCGCATGGTCCGTCAGATGTGGCGGGAAAATGGACCCTCCAGCCAATTGGGCTGAGGTTACACTGCCCGGGGCCATTTTATCCGTGGTGATTGCTCCGCGAGACATCGCCTCCGTATGAACACTGCCCGGTTGAAGATGCGGTGTGCTCACCGAGTGTTCCGTAAGGTGCTCGGACTTCACAGAATAAGGTCTCAGTGCCTCGGAACCTACACTACCTTGAGCCAGATGCGCACCCGTAACACCACCATTCGCCAGATGAGATGAGTTTACACTGCCCGGAGCCAGCGCCTTGCTGATGACAGAGGCAGGCCCAAGCTTCTCGGCTGTAACACTGGTATCCGCGAGCTTCGCACTTGTTACCGCTCCGTCCTGCAATTCAAATGTACCTACGGCTGACTCGGCCAAGTGTTTCTCCAGCACAACACCTTCGCCCAAAGCCTCAGCGGACACACTTCCAGCTGACAGATGTGTTGCCTCTATACTTTCACTGGCAATATGAATGGAGTGAATGGCCGAATTGTCCACATGTACTGGTGTTATTCCCCGATTCGCGATGTGCTCTGCACGAATGGACCCTTTTGCCAGATGTTTCCCTTGTACGGCTTCATCTGCAATTTTGGAAGCAATGATGCTCTGGTCGGCGATCTTGGAAGCCGTAATAGCCTGTTCCAGCAATTTTGCTGTTCCGACAGACTGGTCTGCCAGCTTGCTGCTGTTGACCGCATTGTCCAACAGATGCTCGCTGCTTATTTCTCCATGCCCAATCTGCTCGCTACCTATAGCGAGCGCTCGAATCTGGGCGGAGCCGATAGAACCATCCACCAGATGTCTTCCACTTAATGAATTCTCGGCAATGTGTCTGGTCTGGATTGCTCCGTCCTCAATCTGCTCACTCCCAATACTGTTGGCAGACAGCTGGGAACGCCCTACAATCCCTTCCGCCAGATGTGCCTGCTTCACTGCACCGGACTGGATGTGATGAGACTCGATGGATTGTTCTTCAATTTTGCTACCCGTCACAGCACCTTCACGAATTTTGGCCGATGTCACCGCATCATCAGCCAGCTTTGATGTATGAATCACTCCACCCGATAAGTGGCGGGTCTCAATACCACTGATGGCAATTTTATCGCCAGTGACCGCGTGATTTTTGATCAATTCTTCGGTAACCAGCAGACGGCTAAGATGCCTTGTATTGATGGAACCATCGGCAATTTTGGCGGAATCAATGACTTGATTGCCGAGCTTCTGCGAAGTGATGCTTCCATCCCTTATTTTATCCCCGCCAATGGACGCATTCCGGATTTTGTGACCCGACACGGAGCCATCAATCAGATGTTCTTCCGATACAGATGCTTCTGCCAGTTTCGCAGATACAACCGCACCGTCAGCAATATGGATGCTGGTCACTGCATAATCCTGTAACGCCTCACTCCCGACAGCCCCCGGCTTCAGCTTGGATGCATCCACTGAGAAGGGAGCCAGTCGACTCTCCGTAACAGCGAACTCACTGAGATCATCCGTGTAGATGTAGTGTCCGGTATGACCCGGCATCTGATTTTGATTCAGGATCTCCAGCCGATCCTTGCTCTTTGTTTCCTTTTTCCCCCCACCTTGCTCTTCCAGAGAAGGTGTAGCAATACCGCTTACCTGAATTTCTTTCTCCGCGACCACTGGAGTACTTACTTCCTGATTCACTGCCTCTACAGGTTCAGGCTTCGGGGTGTCAGCCAATTTCTCTTGCACAGGCTCTTTCATCGCTGAACGAACTTCTGTACTTTCGGGAGAAACTTCGGCCGACTCTTGAGTGCTCTTGGGCGCAGGTACATCTGTATTCAGGCTTTCTCCCCTATTTGGTATCAGCCCTGATTTTGTTGGTTCCACTCGTCGATCAGTCAGTTCCAATTCCTTGAATTTCGGGCTCACATGCCGCAGTTTCGGCGTCAGGATCTTCTTTTTGCCATTTTTACTCATGCAGCTTGCTCCTTCCTCTAACGTTCGTCTCCGGCATCATATGCTTCCATATGGGCATCTGCCACTTCATTTATGACTTTTGCAGATTCCAGTGCACGGATGGACAGGTGTCAAAACAGGAATGTTCGATGATCTTCGTGGAAATAGGCGTGTCAGGGTGGTCGTGGAAAGGCGGCTGTCCACGCCCCCGTCCCATTCATGTCATAGGATATTGTGTCTGATCAAACACTGGTGCATGGCTATGCATCTACACACCGGTCTGCGTTATCGCGATGTCAGAGCTATGCGGTGACAGGCCGGCATTCCATGAATGGACGATCCATGGTCGCGATAACATCGAAGGAGGAACGGTCATGCTCCAAGAAACGATCGGCATTATGTTCGATTCACGCATGTACCGGGGGATACCGGCCGGAAGGACCGGTCAGGAATCACTCGCGAATTATGAACAGGCAGCGGCCAGTTATGGATTAACTCCCTGCTTTTTGCGGCTGGAAGATATTGATTCGGATCGGAAAACATGTCTTGCCTATGTAAAAAAAGAAGGTAAATATGTTCGCGAGCGCATGCCATTGCCCTCCGTCATTCATAACCGATCACTTCAGCTTCGCCGGGCGGAACAGCATCAGATCACCAAGCTGATGTTGCAGGGTATTCAGGTATTCAACGTTCGCAACCGGTACCGTAAAGATCATATTCATGACATGCTTCATCAGGACCTCGCCTTGAGAGAACACCTGCCCCATGCAGTTAAAGCTACGCCAGAATCTCTGGCTTATATGATGGAACATTATGATGACCTCGTCATCAAACCCTGCAGCGGCAGTATTGGTCATGGCATTATGCGTATCTTTCAACGAGATGGACAGTGGAAACTGACCTGTGAAACGAAGGCTGCACGCAAAGGATGGGCTACATTCCGCTTGAGCAAAGGACAGCTTCCTTCCTCAACTCTGCGGCGTATCTTTCGCCATGCCTACCTCATTGAAGAGCGTATCCCGCTGGTACGTTATGAGGGCAGACCGGTAGATCTGCGGGTATCCGTGCAGCGTGGTAGCGATGGTCTGTGGGGAATTACAGGCATGTTTGCCAAAGCGGCTCCTGATCATACATTTGTCACCAACATCGCCCAGGGCGGTAAAGTCATGAAGCTCGCGGAGGCGCTTGGAGCAGTATATTCAGACTTCGATCTGGCCCGACTGGAGCACAGGATCGGATTCGTTGCACTCCGAATTGCCCAGAACCTAGCCGCCAGTCTGCCACACCTGGCTGATCTGGGCCTTGATCTCGGAATAACACGCAGCGGCCAGATCTATTTTATTGAATGCAATGGACGGGATCAGCGCTACGGTTTTCGTAAAGCCGGCATGTCGGAACACTGGAAGACCACGTACAGCAAACCGATGGCTTATGGACGCCTCTTGCTGGAGCAGAATTCGAGAATTCCGAGACAACCACAGACATACGATAGGAGACTATATTGATTTCGTGTGCATTCTGTGTCAATATTATGCAGAACGGCCGGTCTTGCCGGCCTTGAAGTTCGCATTAACCCTAAGGGGGATATTCATGGCAAAAACGCTGTTGCGATTAATGACCGAGCTTTCTTCGCGCAAATGGATCTCCCGGACTGTGGGAGCCTTCTCCAAAAGCCGGGGAAGTAAGGCATTTATCCCTTATTTTGTCCGGACCTACGACATCCCTGTTCAGGAGGCCGAGAAAGATTGGAAGGAATACCGTTCACTGAACGATTTCTTTACCCGCAAATTAAAACCGGGCATGCGCCCGTTGGAACTTTCAGAGCATGCACTGATCAGCCCGGTCGATGCCAAGATTACGGCAGCCGGTCCGATATCTGCAGGGACACTCCTGAATGTTAAGGGACAAAATTATACACTTGCTGAATTATTAAACCATTCTCCCCATCTGGAGAAGTACAAGCACGGCTACGGGTTCGTCCTCTATCTCAGCCCTCGCGACTATCACCGCATTCATGCACCTGTCAGCGGCCGCAAAATAGAGAGCGAGCACATCAAAGGCAAAGTTTATCCCGTGAATGACTTTGGCCTGACACACATGAGATCCGTGCTTAGTCGAAACGAACGGCTCATCACGTATATCGCACACGATTACGGTGAAGTGGCGGTTGTCAAAGTAGGTGCGATGAACGTGAGTAGCATACAATATGCGGACACGGACACAAGTACCTGGGCACAAGGCGATGATCTGGCCTATTTTGAATTCGGTTCCACTGTTGTTCTGCTGACGCAGAGTGGCACATTCGAACCGAACCCGGGCTTACAGCCAGGCGATTCGGTCAAAATGGGCGCATTGCTTGGCCGTTTGAAACCGAAGAACTAATGAGTTCATACGCAAATAAAGAGGATGGCGCAGCACCTGTAACCAGGTATTGCACCATCCTCTTTATGCATTCATATTCATCCATGTATACATGCAGTACGAAGCTTCGCTCCGTCGTTATTGGTCTACTGAGTTCTCCTCAAAACCACACATCTTGCAAGTCCTCTGCCGGTTTGAAGCGGCGCAGACGGTTCCGGAAAATATTGCATCCCTTCGTAGAGCATCCCCGGTTGCGGACCCGACGTTTTCCGTTCATCACAAGTTCCCCCTTTTGGTCATCTGGAATGCTAGATAATTACCCTTGGTTTCCAGACTTGAAACGTTGTCATGTTCTTCCAACCAGAATTCTAACGAATTTCGGACGGACTCTTGCCTGTATACTGCTTGAACTGACGACTGAAGAAGAAAATATCCCGGTACCCCAAGGCATCCGCCACCTCGGTCACATTCATGCCGGTATGTACCAGCAGATGTTCTGCCCGCTCAATACGCATACGGATAATATAAGATTGTACCGATGATCCAACCAGTTCCTTGAACTTGATCGAGAAGTATCGGGGTGATAAGCCAGCCCGTGCAGCCAGATCTTCCACCCGATGCGTAATCCCTGGATGCTGACGCACATAATTGGCGACCTCCTGGATCACATCGGACAACTGATTGCTTACCTTTTTCTCCACAGGTTCTTCCGTATCGGCGCGCAGCAAATGAATCATCAGCTGCTTTAGAATCAATCGACTCTCTTCATCACGCCCGTACACATCCGATAAGAACAGTCTTACATAACGTGCCAGCAAATGCTCAAATTCCACGGTCTCTTGTACTTCACGATAAGACTGCGGAACATCAGCAACAGGCACGTCCACATCAAAATGAATATACGTCAGAACCAATGGTTTTTGCTTATTATGCGTTGCAGTAGGATGATCGCCTGGCCTGAACAGAAAACAACTACCCTTGCCAACTTCATACGACTGGTCATTCAGTACAAGCGTTCCTTCACCACTCCATACATAAAATAAATCATAGTTTTGCATCGGTTTTTCCCGTTTCTGCCACTTCCAGCCCGGTTCACAGACAATTTTGGCGACAGCGGGCAAAATAACAAATGATGACGGCGATGCCTGCAGCATGTCGCCACTCCCCCTTGATAGTTAATCTCTCTGCATATGGCATCATTCTGATTTGAATCTCACTTCTTCAATCAAGGCCATATGTATTTCAGTATGTTGCATGATTAAATACAACTTGCTCATATATGATCTCTGCTCCTACAGGAGCGAAATGTCTTATCCCATTATACAGCGGAATTCACCGAAACGAAAATGTGCACTTCTCCCAGGCTAGCCGCATTCGCCGGATTCCCTCTGTTATCTCTTCTTTCTCCAGATGCGCAAAAGCAAAACAGGCCGCCGGATGACCTGAAGTCAGCCGATATCGCTCTGCATCACGGAACAGTATACCATCCGCCTGAGCGAGCTTTTTAAACTGCTGATAACTGTCCACATCGCCATTCCAGGTAGCGTAGATATGCAGTCCTGCATCACCAAGCTGCATGGTGAATGCCTCCGGCAACTGTAGCGGCATCTCTCGCACAAAGAAATCATGCCGTTCCCCGTATAAACGGGTTAACCTCCGTAAGTGCCTCAGGTAACCTCCTCTGGTCATAAACTTCGCCAGTGCGCGCTGCTCCAGCAGTGCCGGAGGTACCGGTTCATACAGCGCCTTGGCGGCAAGGAGAGGTTCTACCAGGCCAGGTGGCAGGACGGCGTAGCCCAATCGGAACGAAGCAACCATCGTTTGCGAGAATGAACCAACATAGATGACACGTTGTTCACGATCAAGCACTTTGAGGGGTTCAATCGGTCTTCCGCCCCACCGGAATTCGCTGTCGTAATCATCTTCAATAATGACCGCATTCCGCTTCGAGGCCCACGCAAGCAAAGCACGTCTTCTGTCCAACCCCAGCACGGCTCCTGTTGGAAACTGCCGGGTAGGGGTGACAAATAACGTCTGTGCCTCCCAAAGCTGAGGAATAATACCCGCGGTATCCACATCTGCCGGGATGATGTTCCCACCACAGGACTTAACCGCATGGGCAATGCCCGGATATCCCGGGTTCTCCAATACAACCGCTGCTCCCTCTGCGATCAGCAGCTGGGACAACAGGGTGATGCCTTGCATTGAACCGCTGAACAATACAATCTGTGATGCATCAGCCTGGATGCCACGTGTCCATCTGAGATGGGAGGCGATGGCCTCACGCAGCTCCGGATCCCCGGCTGCACCGCTAGGTTCTCTCCAACCACTGCGATGAACAGCAGCGAGTGCACTCTTCCACTCCGCCAGCGGGAAATGTTCCGCAGGCATACGCTGCATTTGGAAATTAATAACGGACGGCTTCGGTGAAGGCATCTGGGCCCGCGGGACATCATGTTGCGTATTCAACAACTGTACTCGTTCACCCCAGGCAGACAGCTTGAGAACGGCTTCCTGTTTCCCATTTTCCTGTGTGGATAATGTTTCCGTGACAAACGTACCTCTTCCCCGATGTGCATAGACATAACCATCCGCAAGCAGCATGTCGTATACCTGAGCTACCGAACCACGTGACATCTCATATTGTCTTGCCAGTTCGCGCGTCGAAGGAAGCCTCGTGCCTCCCTCCAGTGTGCCTGCATGAATGGCATCACGTAACGCATGGTACAATGCCTCATACTTGTATCGATGCTGAAGCTCATAGGTATCCATCGGTAGCCACAATTCCATCGTGCACCTCTCTTCATCCGTTTTCATTCGTGTTCCCTGACCAATTGGCCTACTAAAGTGAATGTAAATTGGATCTATTTCATTGTCAATGTATGAACTATGGTTATCCATAAGATATGGCGTTCTATTATACATTTCATTGATGGGGGAATACACATGAGACGGAAAGAATTCACAGTAGATGAAGAACAGGAGATTACCGCATTTCTGGATCAGTGCTCCTTCGGGTTTCTGGGAACGGTCAGTCCGGATGGACAACCACGGGTTACACCGCTGAATTTCGTTTATATGGACGGTCACTTTTATTTCCACGGCAGTCTGGCCGGCGAGAAAATGAAACAGATCAAGCAGGATTCGTCGGTCAGTTTCACGGTGGCTGAAGAGTTCTCCCTAATTCCATCCTTTTTCAGTGATCCCGAGCTTGCTTGTCCGGCGACTTCTTTCTTCAAAAGTGTCATGGCCTTCGGTCAGGCAGAACCGGTTAAGGATCTGGACATCAAGGGTAAAGTGCTGCAACGATTCATGGAGAAACTCCAGCCGCAAGGTGGGTATGTGCCCATTGACGCTAATGACTCGCGTTACACAGGCAACCTCAAAGCTGTAGCCGTTGTAAGAATCGTGCCAGAACGAATCAGTGCCAAGTTTAAATTCGGACAAAATCTCTCCAGTGAACGATTCGATCATATCAGTGGTCAACTGGAACAGCGCAATGAGGGACGAGATGCCGAAACCGCTGAGATGATGCGGAAATATTGTCCATTTCATCAGCAATAAGTATCCATTTCGGTAGATTCATCCAAGGATAAATTCAGCTAATTCCCACCTTAAAACCCTCTGCAACAACGCGGTAAAGCGATATAACTGTCATGTTGCGTAATTTCCGTGACGGGGGGATGTCAAGGTGTTATAATGTTAGGCAGTTGAATCCCAAAGACTTGGAAGGATGAAAAGAATGAATCCACTGGCTGAACAGTTGAACGAAAGTATTCAGGCAGGCAGCAGTCACGTCTACTCCATGCTGTCACAGCTCGGCAAAGAAATTTATTTTCCTAAAGAAGGTATCTTGAGTCAATCTGCTGAAGCAGCAAGTTTGGCCAAAACCTATAATGCAACGATTGGTATCGCTCTGGAGGGCGGTGTGCCGATGCATCTTCCGGTTATTCAGGAGAAGCTCTCTGCATTCCAGCCGAAAGATCTGTACCCTTACGCTCCGCCTGCAGGTAAGCCTGAATTGCGGACCGTCTGGAGAGACAAGATGCTGAAGGAAACACCTTCGCTTGAAGGTAAAACGTTCGGTAACCCGATTGTAACCAATGCATTAACCCATGGACTTAGTATCGTAGCCGACCTGTTCGCCGATGAAGGGGACGCTGTCATATATCCGGATAAAAACTGGGAAAATTATGAGCTGACCTTCGGAATTCGTCGTCATGGCCAGTTGGTTCATTATCCCCTGTTCGATGATCAATTGAACTTCAACAGCGAAGGCTTGCTTCAAGCCCTGCTTGATCAGAAGGACAAAGGTAAAGCGATCGTACTGCTCAACTTCCCGAACAATCCTACTGGTTATACGCCTGGGGCCGAAGAAGCAGATGCGATTGTGAACACGATTCTTCAGGCAGCTGAAGCTGGCGTTAACGTGGTTGCTGTAACAGATGATGCCTACTTCGGACTGTTCTTCGAAGATTCCATTCATGAGTCCTTGTTTGGCAAACTTGCCAACATTCACCCACGTGTATTGACGGTAAAAGTGGATGGTGCAACCAAGGAAGAATTCGTATGGGGCTTCCGCGTTGGATTCATTACGTATGCCCATGAAGATGCAGCCGTTCTGCACGCATTGGAACAGAAGACACTCGGTATTATCCGGGCAACCATCTCCAGTGGCCCGCATCCTTCCCAGACTTTTGTATTGGATGCGCTCAAAGCACCGGAGTTTGAAGCACAGAAACAGGAGAAGTTCGAGATTATGAAAGGCCGTGCCAACAAGGTGAAGGCCATTCTCGATAGTGGCAAGTATGAAGATGCATGGGATTATTATCCCTTCAACTCTGGTTACTTCATGTGCCTGAAGCTGAAAAAAGTTGGTGCTGAAGAACTTCGAAGCCATTTGCTGCACCAATACGGCGTCGGTACCATCGCGCTGGGTGAATCGGATCTGCGAATCGCCTTCTCCTGTATTGAAGAATCTGGATTGGAAGATCTGTATGAAACCATCTATCGTGGAGTTCAGGATCTGCAGGCGACCTAGATAACACACTGTAACGAATTTACAAAACCTCAATAGATCAGGGGACACAGGATCATGTCTGTACCCTGGATGATATAAGAACCCTTTGTATAACGGCGACGTTTCATGTCTCCGGATATACAAAGGGTTCTTTTGTGTTTCATCTGCCCAAAAGCTTCAATTTCTGGCTTTACCGGGCATCGGCCCAATCAGCCTACCCCCAAGGCACATAATATACGATGTACGCAAGGGCGTGCCAAACAACCACTTGAAAGGGGAATGACCATGTCTGGAGTTGAAGATACAAGAGGCGGTTATGGATGCGGCGGTTACGGCGGAGGATTTACAAACACAGGTGCCATTCTCGTTCTGTTCATCTTGCTCGTGATTATCACTAAATCGTTCCTCTGTTAGTACGAAATACACACACTTGCTCGAGAACCAAGTGATCTGACTGTATGATTCCATTACAGCACAAAGAAGGGTATACCGGGATACAGCCCGGCATACCCTTCTTTTGTTATCTTTTGTACCTCTCACTGATGAACCCAATCTAATCATCCGAGTTGGTCAGGTGTCCAATCGTTTACTCGTCCTCTTCTTCCTTCAACCACTTGTTACCTTGCGAACGCCGCATGATTACAATGACCAGTATGCCCAATACGAGCGCCACTCCGGTGATGCTTAGTCCGCTCACTCCGGCAACTAGCATAGGCAGCCACATGAGCAATGCAGCCAATGCGTGCAGATGGAATATGAACCCTAACACCTGAGAACGACGACTTTCTCCTGAGATCGGATAGATCATAATCCAGAACGATTCACTATGGCTGCGACGCAGCGCACCCAACTGAACACCTGCAAGCAACAGGAAGAACAGATACACACCTACACCAAAGTAGCTGCCTGCTGTCCACCAGGATAGTAACATGCCCAGTACAACTAGGCGTAACACGATTGAGAACACTTCGGTTCGAATAAACGTTTTGGTAATCAGATATCGGTAAGCTTTCCCTGCATTCCAGGGAAGACCGCTTCCCAGTTTGCTAAGCCAGCGACGCGAACTTACTTTCTGTCCGGATGAAGGTACATCCACGAACCAGCCAAGCGTCCGCATAACCCTGCCAGCCTGCCCCTGCTCCACCTGAATAAGTCGTTCCCACGCTACCCGATGTTTCATCGGTACACGCAAGGCGACGATGTAGACGACAGCTAGCAGCAGCAGGAACCAGACGCTACGCTGCGGTGGCTGCCACAGCCATGCGCCAACCGCCAGCACTGCCAGTGCCCATCGCAAGAGGCGATATCCTCTTGCTGCCCCGACCTGAACCATTCTTAGCTCTTGCCACGCTCCGTAACTGGACAACCCTTTCCACAGTAGCAGGAATACGATGAACCAGCCAAATGGCCGTGCATCCAGATCTGCTCTGACATAGAGGGGCCACAGCGTAACAAACACAAGCAGCAAGCCCAGACTTTTATAGATGATGCCCCGGGCAAAGCTGTTCTTCAAATATTCCTGCATCCGGTATTCCTGTGGTCGCAGGAACACGATATCTGCCGGAAGGAGATATGTACGATAACTGCTAAACAGCACTAGCGGTGCCAGCAGCAACAATGCAATCCAGCGAATCGGAAATTCCGCGGGAATGTTCTGGACAAACGATGTATACCAGGCGGAGAACGCAATGACGAGAAATAAAAAGACCATAGCTACACCGCTCTGGATCACGTAACCCAGATAAGGAAGAATTCCGTTCCAGAATCCTGTGCGTCTTTGCTTCCATAGCAGCTTGAGATCCATGCTCAATCCCTGCCTTGTACGAGGGAATAGAACATGTGCTCCAGCGTGGCATCCGATTCCCCGAATTGGGAGCGCAATTCATTCAGCGTCCCTTGAGCAATGACCTGTCCACGGTGTAGAACGATAAAACGGTCACAGTAATTTTCAATCGTGGACAGGATGTGTGAACTGAGCAGGATGGATGATCCAGATGCTTTCATTTCAAGCATAAAATCAAGCAAAGAGCGAATACCCAGCGGGTCCAGCCCCAGGAAAGGCTCATCAATGATGTACAGTGGTGGTCCGGCCACAAAAGCACACATGATCATGACCTTTTGCCGCATCCCCTTGGACAGGTGAGTCGACAGACTTGTACTTTTTTCATTCATGCGGAACAATGCCAGCAATTTCTCCGTACGTTGTTTGAAGTCAGCCTCCGACACATTGTACGCTCTTGCCGTAAACTCCAGATGCTCCATCACCGTCATCTCATCATACAGTTCGGGTGATTCCGGTACGAATGCCATGGCCGATTGGTAAATCTGCGCATCCTCGTCCCGCTTCTTGCCCATTACTCGCACTTCGCCCTGTTGAGGGGTCATCAAGCCGAGGATATGTTTCATGGTTGTGCTTTTGCCAGCACCGTTTAATCCGATCAGTCCGACCATCTCACCACGTCCGACTTCCAGATCGATGCCGTGAAGAACCGGCCGTTTGGCACTATAACCTCCGCTTAGCCCACTGATTTGCAGAACAGGCGATTGAACGTTTTCCATCTATCCCTGCACCCCTTTCGTCAGATTCTATTCTTCGGAGCGTGGCGTTTTGTCTTTACTCCACTTGGGTGCTCCCTTGTTTTTACGATCCTGATCGCGCTCCGTGCGTCCTGTATTGCCAGCTGGTTTGCTACCCGCTGGACGCGAATTGGAGATTGTAGCTCGGGTACCACCATTGCGACTGCCCTGACCCGGTTTGCGATCTCTGGATTGCCCTGGTTTTCTGGAGAACGAATGTCCCTCAGGCCGCGTGTCCGGACGCGGATCAGCCTCCAGTACTTTACCGCCAAAGAGTACACGTTCTGGCAGTTCAATCCCGAGCTCGCGTGCGAATTTACGCATAATAAAGATCTGTGTTTCGTCCACAATGGACAGAACAATACCTGAACGTCCCATCCGGCCTGTACGACCTGCACGGTGAACATAGTGCTCCGAGTCAAATGCAGGGTCATAGTTAATGACCATTGGCAATCCTTCGATATCCAGTCCTCTGGCAGCGACTTCGCTGGCAATCAACAATTGCAGTTTACCGTTACGGAAGGCAGACAATACGTTACTGCGGGTCACTTTGTCAGCATCGCCATACAGCGCAGCAGCGGACAAGCCCAGATGATTCATTTTCGCTTCCACTTCACCAATATCTTCAGTTGCATTCACAAATACGATCGCCCGATCCGGATTGTACTGTCTAACCAGACGACGCAGCATGTCAATTTTGTTGCGGTTCTCTTCTACAAAATAAAAATGCTCAAGGCCCGCAGCCGTAGCCCGGTCCGGTTCAATTCCGATATGAACAGGCTCTTTCATCTCACGCTTCGCAAGTTCAGCCGTATGCTCATCAATGGTTGCTGAGAGGAAAATCAGCTGACGGTCCCGCAGTGCACTCTTCAGAACAAAGTTCACGTCACTTACGCCGCCAAGCTGGAATACCTGATCCGCTTCATCAATAACAATGGTGGAAACGTTGTGCATTTTCAGTTTTTTGAGTGTAATCAATTCTTTCAGTCGTCCCGGTGTACCCACAACCAATTGCGGATGCTCACGCAGCTTCTCGATCTGACGTTTAGCTGCTGCGCCACCAATCAGACCCAATACGCCGATCTTGCGTTCTTCCGCATAACGCTGCGCTTCTCGCACAATTTGCATCGCCAGCTCTTGCGTAGGTGCAATAATAAGCTTCTGTGTACCTTTGATATCCATTTTGATGGATTGTAATAGTGGCAGCAAATACGCCAACGTTTTTCCTGTTCCCGTCTGGGATTTGGATACGACATCTCGGCCTTCCAAAATAACCGGGATCGTCTGAGCCTGCACAGGTGAAGGTTCGTTAATGCCATGTTTGGCCAAAACCGCCTCTAGATCCTGTTCCACGCCAATTGAAGCAAATGTTTGATTCGTCATGTATGTCCATCCTTTTAATTTATTCATTTTGATGCTAGCCCTGCTTGTGCCTACTAAAACCGAAGCCTGTCATCACATTACCTTTCATTATATGCGAAAAAAGCCCGTGGACCAAATCTTATTCAGGAATTGTCCATTTGCACACAAAAAAAAGAAAAGCCCCTCGGCGGAGCCTTTCTTTCATCCCGTATATGATGCCCAATATTGCGTTTACTTCTGATTCATTACACCGTGCGACAATCGGTCTGCAAGCCGTGGAAATAGCTGGTACAACCATATGCCAGCAGAAGCAAGTCTTGGCAGATTCACTTCTTCCTTGCGCTTCTTCATCGCTCGAATCATATGACCCGCAACGTCTTCCGGTTTCAACATCATCCAGCGTACATTATTCACATAATTGCCAGACGGGTCAGCCCGATGGAAAAATGGTGTATCAATCGGACCCGGGTTAATCGTTGTCACCAGGACTCCGGTCTTGCGAAGCTCCTGACGCAGCGCGTTACTAAATCCGAGAACAGCATGTTTCGTAGCCGTATAGGAAGCGGATTTGGCTGTACCGATTTTGCCAGCCATGGAAGCCACATTCACAATCTGTCCTCTACCCCGTTCCAGCATCTGTGGCAGCACTGCTTTGGTACAGCGGACAATGCCCATGTAATTGACGTCCATCATCTCATCGAATTCCTGTACAGACATGTCCGTCATAGCTGCGAATTTCCCATAACCCGCGTTATTCAGCAAAATGTCAATTCGTCCGTATTTATGCAATATCGCATCCACAGCTGCCTGAACCTGCTCACTATCCGTAACATCAAGCGTGAGCAATTCATGCTGCCCTTTCAGCGAGGCACCAATCTCTTCCAGCTTGTCCCGCGAACGGGCGGCCAGAATCGGGATGGCTCCTTCTTCTATCAGCATCTGCGCACACAGCGCACCGATACCACTCGATGCACCTGTGATAAACACTACCTGATCTTTCAGCATCCGTGATGTCCTCCCGTATTGAACACATATTGCCTTTTGAGGCGTATGGTTCTATTCTACGAGATCATGACCTGAATATCCATCTCACCAATGCCGTCCATCAGCAAAGGAATACTCAGTGCTTTCGTTGCACTAAATGTAGTCAGATGTTCGGATTTCATCACTTGTGGAGGTGTAATATCGACCACAACACCTTGGTTCGACAGAATCGTACTGGCATTACCACTGATCATATTACCGAGTTCCGAAATAGCACTTTTGCTCATTTCATCCATTTCTGTGATAACGAATCCGCCCATCATCGCAGATACAATTTTCAGTGCAACTTGTTCGTTGATTCCAAATACAATGTTTCCGCTAAGTTGTCCGGTCATTCCGATCACGATCCAGACATGGTCTGCAATGTACTCTACATTCTTCACGCCAAGACTCCCGGTGGAAGGCGAAACCTGGATGAGCTGTTCGAATACGTTCCGTGCCGATTCCAGGAAAGGATTAATCACTTCCGCTTTCACTGTCTATGTCCCCCTCACACTGGGTTATTGGTCACACACCAAAAGTCCCATATTCAATAAATTTATTATACTTTATCACGTACAAGAATTCATTAAGAATTCGTTAAACCATGTGTACTATAATTTATCGTCATCCGTGGGGCAAATGTTTATAGCTGATTCTAGCGAATAAACGGAGCTTTTCACTTCTTTTGCAGAAAGCTTTTCGATCATTGTAGGTGGCAAAAGGCATTTAGGACTTTATGACTGTTTTCTCACAACTGTTAAAAAAATCAAATTCTTGCATTCGCGTTTTTTTCACAGTCTCTTGAACTACTTTTCATCCCGACAATCACCTTCATTGCTCTGCTGTCCTGAATCACCTATAATTTAAGATAACGGAACAATAACCAGTTACGGGATTTCATCGCACCAAACACTACATAATCAAGATACTTTGCCTGCAAGGAGGTCACCTATGAACATAAGCCAACTGGAGACACTTATTACCATTTCCAAAACGATGAGCTTCCGCAAAGCGGGAGAACTTCTGAACCTGACCCAGCCTGCCGTCTCGGCACAGATCAAAAGTCTTGAGGATGAATTCAGCACCGTTCTTGTGGATCGCAACCAACCCGTCACCCTGACAGACCGCGGACAGGTATTTCTGGAGCATGCTGAACGGATGCTCGACATCGTCGACGAGTTGAAACAAAAATTGTCCGATCTCGATGAAACCCCACAAGGACGTATCGTGCTGGGTACAACGACTTCCATTGCTATTCAGATCTTGCCAAGGGTGTTATCCTATTTCCAAGATCAATTCCCACTGATCAAAACCAGTATTCAATCCCTGCCTTCATCACAGATCTATACTCAGGTCGAAAATGGTCTGGTTGATATTGGTATCGGTTATCTCACGGAGCGCAATCCCAACCTGAATACCTCTGTGCTGTACTATGACACATTCGAACTCGTGGTATCTCCTTCCCATCCGCTGGCGAAGAAAAAACATGCTGCCGTGGATGTGCTCCGCAGTACACCATTGATCCTACTGTCCCCGGATACCGTAGGACGCCGGTTTACGGAAACCATCTTCAAGAAACATAATATTGAACCCAATATTGTGATGGAGTTGTCGAGCAGTGAGGAAGTGAAACGGATGGTCGAGATTGATCTCGGAGCAGCTGTCATATCCAAACAATCGGTTGCCCATGAGTTGCGTCAAGGTACACTGCGAATGATACCCTTAAGTGAGCTGGAGGTCAGTCACCCTGTTGGTGTGATTTATAAGTCCAGTCGGTACCTCAACTCAGCAATGCAGCAATTCATAAGTGACCTCAAAGGCATGCCGGAAACCCAATTCATCAGTTCAGAATGACAACGAGCCATGAGAAAGGAAGGATTCCATATGAAATTCGATCTTCATACACATCATTTTCGTTGTGGTCACGCAGACGGCAACATCCGCGATTATATAGAGGCAGGTATTGAGGCAGGACTTCAGGCCATCGGTATCTCGGATCATACGCCATACTTTGGCAGTGAGCTTGAGCAGGCATTTCCCCGGATCGCAATGGGTAAGTCGGAATTACAGCATTATGTGAAAGAAGTCCTTGCTCTGAAAGAAGAATACGCTGGTAAAATCGATGTGCTGCTCGGCATTGAATCTGACTACTTCCCTACTCATGCGGAATTGTACCGTACCACGCTGGGACAGTATCCTTTTGACTATATTATTGGTTCGGTTCATCATACCGAGGATGTAAGCATCTTCAACAAAACCCGGTGGAATGGACTAAGCAATGATCGCAAAGTTGAAGTAAAAGAAAGCTATTATTCATTGATCCGGCAATCGGCTCGCAGTGGTATGTTCCAGATCCTTGGACATATTGATGCGATGAAAGGAAATTATCCACCCTTCTCCGAAATTATCGCTGATCAGGCCATTGATGAAACGTTGCAGGTCATTGCAGAATCCAACGTAGCCATCGAAATTAACACTTCAGGTAAAACCAAACTCAGCGGTGGATGGTACCCGTCAGATGCCATTCTGGAACGAGCCCATCATTATGGAGTGAAGGTGACATTCGGGTCGGATGCTCATAAACCGCAGCGGGTTGCAGACGAGCTGGATGACGTTCGTACACGCCTCAAGGAGATTGGATTCACCGACTGGGTGTACTTCAAGCAGAAACAGATGCAGATTGTATCACTGTAAAATAGAGCAAACACAAAGCCCCCCACAGCGCGCTTGTTTACGCTGTGGGGGGCTTTGTAGTGTCCTATATAAAGAAATACAACTATATTTTGCACGATAACGGAGAGGACAGAAATAACTTGAAGAAGCGGAGCGGTCGCCTTTATCCCCGGATTTGCCCCTTTTCAAAAGGGAATCAAAAAATCTGGGGATAACAGCGATCGGAGGGTTATTCTGTCATCGGAGTGCCTGTGTAAAAATTCAAAAAAAATGAACCCGCTCTCGCGGGTCCCAACAGCATTATCTATTATCAAAAAGGGGGTCATGAGATAAGTTTACCCCTTGTCTGTTAGAGTTCAATTGCAGCTATATTTCAATTGTGTAACAAATGATTGAAGTTCGATTCATTCACGTTCGACTACTCTTACTCTATGTCATTGCGGCTTGTCAGATACCAGGGTTTGCAAGTCTTTCTCCTGAAGCGGGCGTACGTATTGTTCCCGGTACATGCTGTACACTTTGACATCCATCAGGGATTCTGATGTCTCGTCATCCTCATCATGTAGGGCGAACGAGGGGAGACTCCTCTCGTAGGACATCCCTATTTTACTTAGCACTCGTTCGGAAGATACATTAGCCTCATAACAACGGGCCTCAACCCTCCGTAGATGAAGATCGGCAAATCCAAACTGCAGCAGCCGCTGTACCGCCTCGGTAGCCACCCCCATGCCCCAACAGGATCTGTTCAGGATATAACCAATCTGTGCCGTGCCATTCTGATCATTCCAGTGCTGGAATGACGTGATCCCAATGACCTGTTCTTTGCCTCTCCAGCAGATCCCATAATGTAACGAATCCAGCTTGGCGCTGCTGCTCCGTATCTGGTTCAATAACCGTCTAGCCCTGATCGGTGTGGGCTGGCTTCCCCTATTCACATATCGGATGACCTGAGGATCGGAAAAGAGTTCCGATAATGTGCTGTAATCACTTTGACGCAATGATCGCAGGACAAGACGCTCTGTCCACAAAGCAGGCAGACCTTGAACCAGCATTTTTCGGGTAAGCATGACAATCGCTCCTTTTGCCTAAACGGGCTCTAGTCCGGTAAGACAAGCATGCTCTGAAGGTGATCCGGCGTAATACCATTTTGAACTGATCCACGAAGTTTAGTATTCGCATTTTAGTATTTAACCTATTGCATCATTCAATTCCTAACGCTTATGGTTCGGGTGCTGACTACTCCTGCAACCCGCGATAGATCCCCGTACGAATCTCACGGATGTAAAAATCCAATGCAGGAACATTCGCCGACTGTGCAGCATTTACTTCTTGCTCAATATCATAAGGTACCCGCACAAATTGAACATTGAACGGAGTATTACTATCGTTGCTATCTTCACCCTCTAGAATACAGTAGGACGCTTGAGGAAGATCGAGCGGATTACCAACACTTCCTGCATTAAACAGTAATTTGCCATTCATATACTGCAAGTATGCGTTATGCACATCACCATAACCTACGACATCTGCTATACCTTGGTCAGGCTCATCAGCCGGAGGATCAAACATTGCTAACCTCTTTTCCAGCTCATCCCAAGGCTGTACACGATGGTATACACTTTGAGGTGAAGCATGAACCAGGCGGATGGTGCGACCACTCAGCTGAAACTGATGACTGAAAGGTAGACTCGCCAAGTATGCCAATCGTTCCTCACCCAGCCGTTCTGCTTGCCATGTAAAATTCTCGTTGTCCTGGTTAACCGCAACCAGCTCATCCCAATTACCGCGGATGACAAGTTCGCACGCCGCTCTCACCTGATCGACAACCTGTACCGGTTCTGGTCCCTTGCCAACGAGGTCACCAAGACAAAAGATTCGCTCCACGCCACGACTTCGGATATCTTTTAGCACTGCTTCCCAGGCAGTCATGTTGCCATGAATGTCGGATACAATCGCAATTCGTTCCATCTGGATAACCTCCATTCATGTTGAATCCTTTATGTTTTGCGTTCATCTTATATTCCTTTTATGTGGTTAATCCTTTAAGCTCAAACACCGTTAATTCGGGTCTGCACAGAAAACGAATGGGCAATTGGGTCATGCCAAAACCACGATTCACATACACGGGCATCTGCGTCTGGGTGGAATAATATACCCCCTGGACATCCGTGTAATACAACCCCTGAACATACTTGTGTGATCCTCGCGGAGTTGTCAGTGCCCCGATCCAGGGAAAACGTACCTGTCCACCATGGCTATGACCGGAAAGCTGCAGTCCGAAACCATAGGGAGTCGCAATGTCGGCATAATCGGGTTCATGCATGAGCAGCAATTTCCACACATCATGATCCAGTCCCTTGATGGCTTGGGCAGGATCCGGCCTGCCTGTAAGTGCGTCATCCAGACCAGCTATGGCCAGACGTTCGCCTCCTTGTTCTATCACCACATGTTCGTTCCGTAACAAAGTGAATCCGGCTTCACGGAACATCGTTGCCACTTCATTTTGCTGCCCGCTCCGATAATCATGATTCCCCAAAACCGCAAACTTGCCATACTTCGCTTGCATGGAGGCCAATACCGGAATACATTCACGCATCGGCTCTGCTTCCCTCTCGACGATGTCCCCGGTAAAACAGATCAGGTCCGGTTGCTGCTCTTCAATCGTCGCTGCCAGCTTCTTCATCTCTTTCACCCCGGTATGAAAACCAAGATGAGCATCGCTGAACTGAACGACACGCAATCCGTCAAATGCCTTCGGAAACTTCGGCAGTTTCAGCTCCACTTGCTTGATTTCCAGACGACGCGGCTCCCAAAGCCAGGCATAACCTCCTGTGAGCAAACTGGCACCCGCCGTCATCAAAACCATGCGCAATAAGAAACTTCGACGAGAGGGATCATGATCCTTTTCTTCCCCAGGAAACACAGACTCTTCTACACCTGGTGCTTTGTGCGAGCGCTGGGACGGCGAGTTGTTGCTGCCCTGACGCGGTGTCTCTGCCATATTTCCCCCTCCTTCTACGCTCTTAATCCATCCCCTTAGTATATCATATTCTGCATGGGTAGCCCGGTTCCTCTGCTTCTTCATAAAAAGAAGCCGGGATCTCCGGCATGTTGCTGCACGGGATCACGACTTCTTCTAAGTTGCAGATTACACTTCTGCACAGGTTATGACGAGATTATACACCCAACCAGCGTTTGAACATATGCTTGGTCGTTTGTTTGTTCATTTCCGCAATGGAGGTTGTCAATGGAATGCCTTTTGGACAGGATTGCACACAGTTCTGTGAGTTACCACAGCCCTCAATGCCTCCGTCTTCCATCAATGCTTCCAGACGATCGTCGGCGTTCATCTCCCCTGTTGGGTGAGCATTGAACAGGCGCACTTGGGAAAGCGCTGCTGGACCAATAAAGTCTGTTTTCTCATTGACGTTCGGGCATGCTTCCAGACATACACCACATGTCATGCATTTGGACAGCTCATATGCCCACTGACGCTTCTTCTCAGGCATCCGTGGACCTGGACCGAGGTCATAGGTACCATCGATCGGAATCCATGCTTTTACGCGTTTCAGGGCGCTAAACATCCGAGTACGGTCGATGACCAGGTCACGTACCACCGGGAATGTCTTCATTGGTTCGATGCGAACAGGCTGTTCCAGCTTGTCGATCAGGGCTGCACACGCTTGACGTGGCTTGCCGTTGATGACCATGGAGCAGGCACCGCAGACTTCTTCGAGACAGTTAGAATCCCAGCACACGGGAGCAATGGATTTGCCATCTGTATTAACCGGGTTACGCTGAATCTCCATCAGGGCGCTGATCACGTTCATGTTGGGACGGTACGGAAGCTCAAATTCTTCGTTGTACGAAGATGACTCCGGGCTGTCCTGACGGGTGATGATAAACTTGACGGTTTTGTTGGCTGTAGCTTGTTCCGCCATATCGTAGTCCCCTCCTCTGGTGACGATGATTGTATTGCTGATGCGCAAAGTTACTGGTTTGGTGCACGGGAGACGCTTCGTCAGCGGAATGCCCCTCTGATCGCTGTTATCCCCGGATTTTTTTTATCAACCTTTCCAGGGTTAAAATCCGGTGATAAAGGCGAGCGCTTCGCTTCTTCTGGGCATTTCCGCTTCCTCCGCTACGTCGTGCACTGGGTCACTTTGCTGGAAACAGTACTCCAGTCATGCTGGATTGCCGTAATTTTTTAGAATTTCAAGCCTCGCAAATATGTGGCTTGCTTGTGAACAAGCTTTTCGTTTTCTCTGCTGCGTTGTGCACACAGAGTATCTTTGCTGAGAACCTTCACTCCATCACTTTGATGGCAGTAACTTTGAAGAAGCTCTGCTTCTCCAAAGTTCTCCTGCCTCTCCGTTCAGGTGTTTAACTATTCATTGCATGAATAGTGTGGTACTTCTTAATCCTTGGAGTAGTCCCGGATACGTGGTGGGATCAGGGATACGTCTACTGGCTCGTACGAGATTTTCGGGCCTTCCTTCGACCAGCTTGCGATCGTCGTTTTCAGGAACTCTTCGTCATTACGCTCCGTAAATTCCGGTTTGTAATGCGCGCCGCGGCTTTCGTTACGTAGCAGTGCGCCCAGTGTCATCGCTTCTGCCAACTCAATCATGTTCCACAGTTGACGGGTGAACGCTGCGCTCGGGTTGTTCCAACCGGAGCTGTCGTACATGTTGATTTTGCCATAACGCTCTTTCAATTCCTTGATCTTACCGATCGTGGCTTCAAGCTTGTCGTTGTAGCGTACAACCGTCATGTTGGCTGTCATCCACTCGCCAAGTTCTTTATGAATGACATAGGCATTTTCCGTGCCCTGCATTTTCAAGATGCCCTCGTATTTGTCGCTTTGTTGTTTGGTGTGTTTCTCGAATACGGAAGATGGGATATCAGCGGACGATTTTTTAAGTCCTTTGATATATTCAGCCGCTTTTGGTCCAGCCACCATACCACCGTAGATCGCGGAAACGAGTGAGTTTGCACCCAGACGGTTCGCACCATGGTATTGATATTCACATTCACCAGCTGCGAACAGCCCAGGAATGTTGGTCATTTGGTTGTAATCTACCCACATGCCGCCCATGGAATAATGGACTGCCGGGAAGATTTTCATCGGGATTTTACGCGGGTCATCGCCCATGAACTTCTCATAGATCTCAATGATTCCGCCGAGTTTAACATCCAGTTCCTTCGGATCTTTGTGCGACAGGTCGAGATAAACCATGTTTTCGCCGTTCACACCCAGACCCATATCTACGCAGACGCTGAAGATTTCACGAGTCGCGATATCACGCGGAACCAGGTTACCATAGGATGGATATTTTTCCTCAAGGAAGTACCATGGCTTGCCGTCTTTGTACGTCCAGATCCGTCCACCTTCACCACGCGCGGATTCGGACATGAGACGCAGCTTGTCATCCCCTGGAATGGCTGTCGGGTGAATCTGAATGAACTCCCCGTTGGCGTAATTTACACCTTGCTGATACACCGCACTTGCCGCTGTACCTGTGTTAATTACAGAGTTGGTCGTTTTACCGAAGATGATACCCGGACCACCGCTCGCCAGAATAACTGCTTCTGCCGGGAAGGTCTGTACTTTCATCGTTTTCAGATCTTGGGCTACAATTCCGCGACAAACGCCTTCATCATCCAAAACGGCCTGCAGGAATTCCCAGTTCTCGTATTTCGTAACAAGACCTGCTGCTTCCCAGCGACGTACCTGCTCGTCTAATGCATAGAGCAATTGTTGCCCTGTTGTCGCTCCAGCAAACGCTGTACGGTGATGCTTCGTTCCCCCGAAACGACGGAAATCAAGCAAACCTTCCGGTGTCCGGTTGAACATGACGCCCATCCGGTCCATCAAGTGAATAATGCCAGGTGCAGCTTCGCACATTGCTTTAACCGGAGGTTGGTTCGCGAGGAAGTCACCGCCGTATACCGTATCGTCAAAGTGTACCCATGGCGAGTCACCCTCACCCTTAGTGTTTACCGCTCCGTTAATGCCGCCTTGTGCGCATACAGAGTGAGATCTTTTAACAGGAACCAGTGAAAATAAATGAACATGGACTCCGGCTTCAGCCGATTTGATCGCCGCCATCAAGCCTGCGAGACCGCCGCCCACAATAATTACATTCGTTGATGCCATTGCTGTTCACTCCCTTATAAGTCAGCATTTATAAGCTAAATGCTTAAATTAGAACTGTTTTAACTGCGTCAATCATCGAAGTAGCTGTCTGGAAATCAATGCTCCGGAAAGCAAATAGTGAAGCAATAAACATGATAGAAACGATAGCGAACAAGCTCATACATACGTAAGAGGATACACGTTGCGCACGCGGACCAACTGTAATTCCCCAGCTAACGAGGAACGACCACAGGCCATTGGCAAAGTGATATGACGCCGCAACCACACTGATCATATATATCGCAAAGGTTATCGGATTCGTCACCGCATCATGTATGACGCCGCCAATCTCTTCATGGGATACATTACCCAGCGCAATCTGTACACGCGTCTCCCATACGTGCCAGATGACGAATACAAACGTAATGACACCGCTTACCCTCTGTAACGTATAGCGCCAGTTGCGCTCATTACCGTAACGCCCCACGTTAGGCTTGGCCTGATAGGCAATGTAAAGACCGTAAACACCGTGATAGAACAGCGGCAGCCAAATAAGTAACGCCTCGATCACAATAACAAGAGGCAAACCGTTCAGAAATGCAACGGCACCGTAAAAAGCTTCTTTGCCGCCTTCAACTGCCGTGAAGTTCGTCACCAAGTGCTCAACAAAGAACAGACTGAGCGGAATGACGCCAAGCAAGGAGTGCAGCTTTCTGGAGTAAAACCCTTTCATAAAATGTCGATCCCCTTTCGCTAAATACAACGTTTTCATAAATGATTTCACTTATCATGACACGAATCCTTTTCCATGAAAAGGTTCGACAAATTGTTCCGTTTTCGCCAGGTGTGAACAACTTGTGTCACGATTCATGTTACTCCTTTTTTTCTTATAAGGGAATTGCAATATAATTATTAAATGTTATAACCTATAGGTATAAGCAGTGAAACATTGGGTTTACAGGCCATACAACATGGAAAACGATTAAGCAAGGGCAAGAATCACACTCATCACTCATGGAAAAGAGGTCGTTGTTCATGTTCGAAGAGTTAAATGCATTTGCAGCGGTCGTGGAGCAATCCAGCCTGAACCGTGCATCCAAGCTACTAAACTTGTCCCAACCCGCACTCTCACGCAAAATTGCCAAGTTGGAGGATGAACTCGGAGTTGCCCTGTTCCACCGCCGAGGTAAACGGCTAGAGTTAACCAGTGTGGGCCAGTTCGCCTATACGTTCGCTGTGGAACAGAAGCAGCAACAACAGAAATTTCTGACCATGCTGGCCCAGTATAAAGACGAAGAACAGAGCACCATTACACTTGGCGCCAGCCTGACGACGCTTCAAACCACATTACCACCTCTCGTTAATGCTTTTATGGAGAAACATCCGAATGCCGAACTGAAATTGTTGACGGGAAAAACGCATGAGATTGTCTCTTTTGTACGTGATAAAAAAGCCGATGTGGGCATTGTCGCCTCCTCCATTAGTGAAACAGGGCTGAACTGTGTGCCGCTCTTTGATGATCATCTGGAGCTGGTTGTGCCGCTTACGCACCCTTTGTCCGGC
The DNA here is from genome assembly GCF_026013365.1 of Paenibacillus sp. LS1. Lineage (GTDB taxonomy): Bacteria > Bacillota > Bacilli > Paenibacillales > Paenibacillaceae > Paenibacillus. The sequence continues at coordinate 32,894 of NZ_JAPDOE010000010.1, read as the reverse complement.
AAGGAAGCCGGGATGGAGCATTTACAGGATCTGCCGATGATCACGTTCTCCAAGGGCACCTGGTACCGCAAATTAACGGACGACCTCTTCCAGCGCTGTGCTGTGATGCCGGATATTCGCATGGAGATTGATTCCTTCGAAGCGATCATCCGACTTCTGCCTTCTGCCAAAGCCGCTGCTCTGTTGCCCAAGTCCTATCTCCGTCCACAATTGCTCGCGGACAATGACCTGGTTTCTGTTCATTTGCCACAACTACAGCAGACCCGAAGAACTACCTGCATGATCTATGGGGAAAAAGAAGACCTCAGCGAGACCTCCAGACAATGGGTCAAGGAGACGGCTGCGCTCTTTACAGCAAAGGCGCCGTTGCCCTCACGGAGGACTACGACGCCTTTGCCTTAATCTGATGAGTCAGGTTCCAACGCCTGGCTCCCTTTTTAACTCATCTTTAATTATCAGCTTTCCTGGCTGATAACCTCTTCTTCAAACCGGTCGATATCTGCATTATTACCAATAATGACCATGATATCCCCCATCTGAAGCGAATCCAGTGCCGTCGGGGCAATAATGACACCGGCTTCTTTCTGTAACGCCACAATGCTGCACCCAAAGCGTACGCGTGCATTCAGGGTCGAAAGGGTTTTGTTGTGCAGACAGGCGGGAACCTTCATCTCGACAATACTGTAATCATTGGATAGTTCGATGTAATCTAGCAAATTCGGGGTAACCAGCTGATGGGCAACCCGAATGCCCATATCCCGTTCAGGGTAGACGACACGATCAATCCCCAGTTTATCCAGCGCTCGACCGTGAAGAACGGATATGGCCTTGGCCACGACCGTCTTGACGCCCAGCTCTTTTAACAGGATGGCGGTGAGAATGCTCGTCTGGATATCATCCCCGATGGCAACGATGCAGCAGTCAAAATTACGAATACCCAGAGAGCGCAACACTTCCTCATCTGTGGCATCGGCTACAACGGCATGGGTGACCAATTCACTCATGTCTTCGACGACTTCTTCATTTTTATCGATCCCGAGCACCTCGTAGCCGAGTTCCATTAATTCCTGTGCCAGACTGGAGCCAAACCGCCCGAGCCCAATTACCGCAAACTGCTGTGTTTTCATTGTTCTTCACGAACCCCTCATCCAAATCAATTTCATAACTCACTAAAAATGGATTCATCCAATAATCATTTTGCCTTCCGGATACCTGTATAACTCTTTACCCTTTTTCTGCCCAAGTGCATACGCTAATGTGATGGGTCCGAGCCTTCCTGCAAACATCGTAAAACAGATCAGGAGCTTCCCGATGGTGGTCAGCTTCAGCGTCAGTCCGAGCGATAATCCCACGGTGCCAAAGGCCGATGTCGTTTCAAATAAAATCATCATAAAACTGGCTTCTTCCGTGGTACTCAGCGCCATCGTTACGGCTATGATGAACAAGAGCGCCAGCAGTGTAATAGTAAGTGCCTTGAAAATCCGTTCCTGTACCAGCCGATAGCGGAAAAATACGATATCTTCACGTCCACGCATCATGGCGATGACCGCGCCAGCCATAATCATAAATGTCGTCGTTTTGATCCCGCCCCCGGTAGAGCCCGGTGAAGCACCGATGAACATCAAAATGATGATGAAGAACTGCGTTGCCTGCCTGAGCCCGGCAATGTCTACCGTATTGGCCCCTGCTGTTCGCGGTGTAACCGACTGGAAGAAAGAACCGAGTATTTTCCCGCCCCAGTTCAGACCGCCGAGCGTCCGGGGATTACTCAATTCAAATACGAAAATAACGAGTGCACCAAACACAATCAACAATCCAGTCATCAGGAGTACCACTTTGGAATGTAGAGACAGCTTCCGCGTTTTGCGGTAATCCACCAGATCGGACAGCACCACAAAACCGATGCCACCAGCGACAATCAAGAACATGGCCGTAAAATTCACCAGCGGGTCATACACATATCCGGTCAAACTGCGGAAATCCCCAAACATATCAAAACCCGCATTGTTAAACATGGAGATCGCATGCCAATAACCATAATAGATCGCCTGTCCGATTGGCATGTCAAACGACCAGCGAATGGCAAACAACGTGCCACATATGCCTTCGAGAATGAGTGAGTAGATCACAACTTTACGAATCAGCCGAACGATGCCCTCCATCGTGCTCTGGTTCATCGCTTCCTGTAGAATCAGCCGCTCCCTCAGCGAGATTCGGCGTTTGAATGCAATGGCAACCAATGTGGACATCGTCATGAAGCCCAGCCCGCCAATTTGAATCAGAATCGCGATCACAACCTGACCCAGCATCGAAAAATGAGTACCTGTATCGACCACAACCAAACCGGTGACACAGACGGCCGAAGTTGCCGTAAAGAGCGCATCAATAAATGCAAGGCTGTCACCGTTGCGGCTGGATGCAGGAAGCATTAATAGCAGCGTACCTACCAATATGATGCCAGCAAACCCTAAAACAAGAATACGTGGTGGCGATAAACGCATCCATTGAACATTCAGTTTCACTTGAGTATCATCCACCTCTGCTAAAATGAAAATAACTCCACACCACGTGGAGCCTTCTTCATCTGAAATGCTGTTTCCAAACGTTAAACATGTATGATTCAGATTAAAACGACATATATAATGAAGTTGGAATATATTCTATTCGTTCCCTTGTTCGGCGAAAGACATGCGGATTATTGCACATTTGTTTCAAAATTATAAGCGCTGCGGCGTTTGCAGACAAAACGTTTTTTGTGTAAATCGGATCGAATTCAGCCAAAAAGGGAAAAACTCAGATATGGCGACGGATGGATCAGATTCTTTTGGTCATTTTCATGCATTTTCATGGATTTGCACCTGTTTTCGTTACATGATTGGCATTCGGGGCTTGCCCTGTGCTATGTTTACTTTAATATCCATATTAATGAAGGAGGAACACCATTACATGAATCCCTTAGGGCAGCCTTTGCTACTCAAGGCTAACTTCAAGCGTCTGGGGTTGCTTGCGGCGATCGGCCTGATTCTATTTTTCGTATTTCAGATCTTTCCTGCTACCTCATCGCAAACAACAGAAATTTCGTCCACTTCCTTTATAACCAAGGAGCAGGCGATGCAATCCGCACGATCATTCGCAGCTTCTGTAGATGACTATACACTGCCAAGTGATGCCGGAAACACCCTGGTAACCTACCAGACACATTCCGATATCTACGGGTATATGGCGAAAACCAAACAACTCGACACCTATAACCAGAAATGGGAAACAGCCTATCCTTACGATGTGTACCGCGTTCGTTTGCCTGATCAGGACAAAGGCGGATACTTAAATGTTGACGTACATATGAAAACAGGAAAAGTCGTTGGATTCAAACGAGAAATCCCTTCCTCTCTCTATACCGCCATTGAGGCGGAGCAGGCCAGTGGGAGAGTGACCACATCGCAAGTGCTCGCCGAAGGCAATATGTCTCTGAACGAGAAGGAAGAGCTGGCAGCTGGTGTTCTGACCGAATTCGGCTATGAAGTGCCGACACTTCAACTGGATACTCGCGATGGTGAAGCGGGACTGAAGTATACAGATGCTGCAAAAACGATTGGAGACTCCAAGCTTGAACTGAACTTTACGTTTGAAGAGGGTGCAGTACGATCGTTCGATCCTGGCTTCTCGGTCCCTGAATCCCATACCAATTATGTGAAAGCTCAGACGCGTCAAGCCAACTGGATGACCTATGGCGGCTATGCATTCCTGACCCTTGTTCTGGGCGTGCTGGCCATTATCTATAGCATTCTGACCCGAACACATACGTCTTTCAAACGCGGGATCATTCTCTCGCTGGTGTATTTCGCAGCTTCGGTGATTGGCACGCTGAACATGATTCCTCTGCTTCAGGCACAAGGATTCTCCAACTTCATGTTAGCGTTCCTGATGTTATTTCAGATAGGCATTACACTGGTCATGAGTGCAACCATCTATCTATCCCTTGTTGCCGGTGACGGCATGTGGCGTAAAATTGGTCTGAACCCTTGGCCTCGTGCCAAAGAACCGGGATACGGAAAATATGTACTTCACAGTATGTATGCTGGTTACCTGTGGGCATTCATTCTGCTGGGTGTGCAATCCATCCTTTTCTTCATTCTGGAAAAGAGCATTGGCACCTGGTCAACGACGTCAGCAGATCAATCTACATTTAATATGAGCTATGCATGGCTCTTCCCGATTATGGCCTGGATGGCCGGTATTGGTGAAGAAACGGTCTATCGACTGTTCGGTATTCGCATGATGCAGAAGATTGTGCGTAACACGTTTATTGCCTGTCTGATCCCGACCATCATTTGGGCACTTGGACACACATTGTATCCGATCTACCCGGTAATCACTCGTCCCATTGAGCTGATGGTCATTGGATTGCTGTTCAGTCTAATCATGCTGCGTCACGGCTTCATTGCCGTTGTATTCGCCCATGTGATCTTCGACAGCCTACTGATGGGACTCAGCCTGATCTTCATGGGTGACGCCCTGAATATGGCTGCTGGACTCTTCTGGATTGTGCTCCCGGCCATCGTTGGATATGTGGTCTACAAATTCAATCCAAAACAAAAAGAGAAGCCGTATGTTACGACTCCTCATCCCGAAGTGCTACAATAATCTGATTCGCTAGCTTGTCACCAATAGATAGAGGCCGGAAGTCTTCGACGCTGGCCTCTTTTATTTTGCGCAAAGAGCCAAAATGCTTCAAAAGCAGCTTACGACGCTTCTCTCCGATCCCCGGAATGGCATCCAAACGTGACGTCACCATCGATTTGCCACGCTGTTCACGGTGGAACGAGATAGCGAAACGGTGAACCTCTTCCTGTATCCGCTGCAACAGGTAGAATTCCTGACTATCCCGAGGCAGGGAGATGACTTCAGGTGGATTACCGATCATTAACTGTGAAGTCTTATGCTTCGCATCCTTCACCAGACCGCATACCGGAATAAACAGCCCCAACTCATTTTCCAAAATATCGACCGCAGCCGAGATCTGTCCTTTACCACCATCGACCACAATCAGGTCAGGCTGGGTCAGGTTTTCTTTCAATACCCGCTCATAACGGCGACGGATGACTTCTCTCATCGTTTCATAATCATCCGGTCCTTCAACCGAACGGACCTTGTACTTCCGATATTCCTTCTTATCGGGTTTACCATCCGTAAATACAATCATGGCAGATACCGGGTTCGTTCCCTGAATGTTCGAGTTATCGAACGCTTCAATTCGGCGAAGCTGATCCAGTCCAATAAAGCGTCCCAGTCCTTCGGCAGCTTTGGATGTCCGTTCTTCATTTCGCTCAATCAGACGGAACTTCTCTTCCAGTGCCACCCGTGCATTATCCACGGCCATGGTGATCATCTGCCGTTTTAATCCACGTTGTGGAATGAGCACTTTGATCTCCAACCACTCCTGTAACGCAGCAGCAACCTGGGTTGGGTCTTCCAGCCCTGCAGGGAGTTTCTCAGCTGATGCAGCTGTATCCGTTGTGGTGGCGTCCTCTTGCATCATCGCAGATTGTTCACCTTCTGCCTCAGCGGAATTCTCTCCATATGCTGCACGAGTCTCAGCAACCAGTGGTTGGGAAGGGGTACTTTTTTCCACTTGTCCCGTCTGTTCGAACTCCACCGTAACTGCGGCAGGTACTGCTCCATCATCATCAGATACCGTATCCGTACTGTCGTCACCCGTTACCATATCTTTGGGCATTTCCGGCAATAAAATCTCTTGTGGCAATGCCGGATTATCACTGTAATACTGTGTGACGTAGGAGATAAAGTCACTGTACGCCTCACCATAAAACGGGAAGGTGGAGACATGGCGTTCGATCATTTTACCCTGACGCATATATAGAATCTGGACACACATCCAGCCTTTATCAATGGCAAAACCAAATACATCACGGTCTCTGGCATCGGCCATCGTAATTTTCTGCTTTTCCATCATTGCATCAATGGCGATCACCTGGTCACGCAATTCCTTGGCACGTTCAAAATAAAGGTCCTCCGCAGCTTCTTGCATCTTACGCTGCAAATCCTTCTTGATCTCTTCATGCCCACCGCTCAGAAAGGAACCGATTTCTTGCGAAATATGATCATACTGTTCCTTCTCCACTTCCTGCACACAAGGAGCAAGACACTGTCCCATGTGAAAATACAGGCACACTTCTTTGGGCATTACACCGCATTTACGCAGTGGATACATACGGTCGAGCAGTTTTTTGGTTTGATGTGCTGCATACGAGTTCGGATAAGGTCCGAAGTATTTGGCTTTATCTTTCAGCACGCGCCGGGTAACTTCCAACCGGGGGTGCTTTTCATTCGTAATTTTAAGATACGGAAATGTCTTGTCATCCTTGAGCAAGACGTTGTAACGCGGCATATGTTTCTTGATCAGGTTACACTCCAGAATGAGTGCTTCCATGTTACTGCCTGTCACGATATATTCGAAATCACGGATTTCGGACACCAGACGCTGGGTCTTTCCGTTATGACTGCCGATAAAATAAGAGCGTACGCGGTTCTTCAACACCTTGGCCTTACCTACATAGATAATGGTGCCTTCACTGTTTTTCATCAGGTAACAACCAGACATATCCGGTAGCAAAGCGAGCTTGTGGCGAATCTGCTCCAGTGCCTTCTCCTGATCCTGCAGATCATTGATGAATTGGTCCATAATTCGGTGAATCCTCCTTCCCGAAAAAGCTGAAATCCTCACCTTACATGAGCGACTCCGATGACAGAATGATCTTTCGATCGCTGTTATCCCCAGATCTTTTCGATTCCCTTTTTTAAAGGGGAAAATCCGGTGATAGCCTACGCTTCCGATGTAGCTTTCTTTCAGAAAGCTTTTAGGCGAACACTTCGCTTCTACAGCTCATTTCTGTTCTCTCCGTTATCATGTAAATTTCAAGTTTCATTTTATATAAATAGTATACTTTATATTGTCCTATATAAAGGTATTCGACGCAAAACGCCCCCGGCATGTAAACCGGAGGCGTATGTGTAAGCCTGGTAAATTATTGGTGTTTTGCAATGATGCCTTTGAGCGCATCTTTCGAGTTCAGACCAACCACTTTATCTACGGGTTGACCGTCTTTGAAGAAGATCAATGTTGGAATGCTCATTACGCCGAAGCGGGAAGCAGATTCCGGGTTTTCATCCACGTTAACTTTAGCAATTTTCACTGCATCGCCAACTTCTGTGGACAGCTCTTCCAGAATTGGAGCGAGCATTTTACAAGGACCACACCAAGGCGCCCAGAAATCAACAAGAACCGTTCCTTCGCCTTCTACTTCAGCGTTGAAGGATTGATCGGATACGTTAACAATAGCCATGAAATTGTCCTCCTTATATATACTTACGGTTTATTTTAACCTGTAACGTCGTGAACGACACTTCCAGTATAACACAGGTATATCAAACTTGTGAATTGAACGACTTCAATGTTCATCTACCCAACATCAAATCTTCACAATTGCATGATATGGCAAGCCAACTGCAAAATCTTTACAAACGCTTTCTTTTCCAAGTATACTAAAATTACTCCGGGTTTCAGCCCCCATACGGGCAAGCTGTCATTCCCCATAAGGAGGCAATAACATGGACGCAAATGTGCGGATCAGCGACCCGCGTGAACATGTGAACGAGGAACCCCGCAACGATCTGTTTGATCTGATCGTGGGTGTTGCCGGCATGGGTGGCCTGATGACAGTGATCTTTTTCGGTATGGTTATCTTCAAATTCATCACCGAATAAGATACTCAGGCTCACGCAGGACCAGAAAAGCCCGGTTTTCGCGACAATGCGAAATCCAGGCTTTTTTTGGGACTACTTTAGAGCTTGATTGCAATCAGCTCAGCTTCTAAATCAAAAGCTCCACCGTTCATTTGAAAATTAACCGTTTCCGGAACCATTTCGTTCATTTAAGTCGGTAGAGTCAACGTTTGCCGCGCTGATTCTCACCCCGAACGGAGATAACATCCACGAATGGACGAATCCGGTCCATTAGACGCTGGCCTTTATTCATTTCCTCGCCGTCCCGGTTGGTGAAGCTAAGGTGTTTTTCAAGCCCATCCAGATTGTAATTGGACGTATAGAACGTGGGTTTGCGATTCATCCGATAGTTCAGAATGGACCCCATCACATGATCTCGAACCCAAGGGTTCAGATTCTCGGCCCCGATATCATCAAAGATGAGCAGATCACAACTTTTCAGAATATCCGTCATTTCCTTCAGCTTCTGCCCTTCACTGATCATGGATTTCAAATCCTCCACAAAGTCAGGCATATAGATAATGACACCCGTGTGACCTGCAACCGCCAGTTCATGCAGCAGATAACACATCAGGAACGTCTTGCCTGTCCCGAATGTCCCTTCCAGGAACAGTCCTTGCGGAGATAATCCGTTCTCCTTGGTCTCGCTAATATACCGAAGCACCTGATTCACAGCCGGAGCACGCATCCGATCCTTGCCCATAATCTCCACATCGTTGTATCCGGCACTGAGCGCACGCTCGTCCACATAGAAACTGCGAATTCGTTGCTTAATGATATGTTCATTTTGCCGGGCGGTATGTTTGGAACAAGGTGCTTTTATATCTATGATTTCGGGTTTACCGTTAAAATGTTCTACTTCCAGTTTGCAAAAGTGGCCCTGAAAATCGTTAGGACAGTTGTCGAGTCCCGGACAATTCGCACAGTTCTTTGAGTCTTTGGCGTACTGAAACAGCTTGCTCAGATCGGTCATGAGCTGTGCATCTTGCAGTTCAGGATGACCTGCGCGGAATTCGCGTACGTACGGATTTTCCATCAACTCCGCCGCAATCCGCCGCGATTGCTCACGAAAGGCAGGGTTCAGCTGCTGAAGCAGTCCTCCCAAGGATTCCATGGCTTCAAGCCCCCTTAATGTTTCAATATAGAATGAACAATTGAAGTGTACCCATGGCCAACTTGATGGCATAGGAACTTTCGATTATTTGCAATTCTACTGTTCATTCTATAGAAAAACAACCAATAACTCAACTGATACATCTGGTAAATAGCGTAACCCTTCCACCACCGAGCGTAATGCCTAGTTTATAGTACACTTGCAGTGCTGTACCTTTTAGTGCGTGTTCAAAAAGTCTGTTTTTCAGTACCGAGAAGATGGAGGGAAGCTAGACAAAAGCGGACTTTTTGAACAACTTCTTTTTAGCGGCGCAAGCCGACAGTAACGATCTCGCATGAACCTGTCTGTATGTTCCATTCCTTGCTGGCAAATGATAATGTTGATGCCTCTTCTATGCTGTTGAGATGAAGTATTTCGCCCTCTTCCTCCAGGATGTTGCTCTTGTACGCCGTTTCGAATGACTGTGCATTCGCTTGCGAAGCAGCAAGCTTCAACGTAGCAGATTCGGTGGTCATATTGAACCAGCGGAGCATCACATCACCGGAATCTTCATTCACCTTGAGTGAAGAAAAAGCCAAGCCGTCTCCTTGCCATGCAAACGGTGTGTTGTTAGGTGTCAGATAACCCGTGTGTACTTCGGTTTGTGCCAGCGTCCAAGGAACCTGGAACTGATAGGCCTCGATATATGCACCTGATGCTGCACCATTGCCATCGTGGGGAATGATCTCGATTTTAAATGTATGTTCACCAAGGCATTGTGCTTCAGGTGTCGGGAACAAGCCCCAATCTCCAAGTTCGCCTACAGAACGAAGCAGCGTAACGGCGATGGTGTTGCGCCCATCCTGAAGGACTTCATATTCATTCAGACCCAGATTGGCAACGACCAATCCGGCGTCCTTTTCACTCACATCCACAAAATTCTGTTGATGCTGTGTATTGCTTGGATTTTGCCACTCCGGTGCAGGATTGTTATTACGTGTTGCAATTTCGAACATGGAATCCACATGATGAACAGCAGATACGAGATCCGTTGGGAAAAGGACGCGCACCCGATGATCCTTCGCCTGATTGTTGAAGGTTGTTTCTATTTGCACGCCTTTTCCACTACGACTAAGCGATACAACCGTGCGGATCTGAAGCGGAATCATTTTCGTTGAACGCTGGGCTTTGCGATGTGGATAATAAATCAGTTCTCGCTGTTCCTGATCCAGCATCTCATCCGCAGACTCCGGTATCTCCCATTGATGAATCACTTCGAACGAGGCAGAGTATGATGTATCCTCAAGGATTCGAATCTCAGCCTGAAGCGCTTGTGTTGTCAATGCTACTTCATTCTCTGGTTGCTTGAACATGTATTCATTACCGATATCACCCACATTTTCGTACACGCCAAGGTCCTTGTAAGTCCGACCTGTTCGTTTGTCTGTGAGTGTGAATGAACCGTTGTCTGCAATCGTGACGATCAAATGTTGATTTTCCATGCCACGCTCACCACGCAACAGCGTAGTCGTTTTCGACGGAGTACCACTCTTAGCATCATCCGCAAAGTTGACCAATGCATAGGTTTTCAGGCCAAATGCAGCTACATTCTCTGTTTCAAAACGAATACGAACGCGCCGACAGCTATACGGCTGACGGAAGCGATCATCTGGCAGATCATAGCCAAATTGCAGACCCAGATCCTCCACCGTACATGGAATGTGATTACCATCTTCATCTACCAGTATGCGATCTGACAGGTCAACGGCTTTCATCTGTGCCGCCATTTCCTCCAATGTATATCCATCCCGGAAATACAACCGAGCCGCGTCCAGTTCCATCTGAACTACACCGCTACGTTCCCACCCCGTTGTATTAAACACCACAACAGGCCGGGCATTTTCGCCGTAACGCTCAAAGATGGAGGTATCAACAGCTGTAGCAATCTGGCTGGTGCTCTCTTCAATTAAAGCCTCTGCTACATGACGGCTCTTATCAAACCGTGTTACCATCTCGCGGTGCACCTCATCCACACTGCATCCACAGATGCTGTCATGCGGGTGATTTTGCATCAGCGTTTTCCAGGCATACGTCAGTTGATCATGTGGATAGGCATGTCCAAGCAGATAGGCGTAGGAGGCCAGGGGTTCAGCCACTTTTTCCAGCATAGTCTGGCCCAGCTGGTTCATCTGTTTCAGATACACACGAGCCGAGGCGGTGTTCACCAGGGTTCCCCAGCCATCGGTACGCTGGCTGCGCAATTCGCCTTTGACCGTGGACAGCTCATGTTCAGACGATGCTCTCAAAGCTTCCAGATAATCCGGAAAATTCGAGTGAACGAACTCAATGTCAGGATATAATTGCTCAGCCATACGAATGGCCTCTGGCAGGTCTCGCTGAATTGGCTGGTGGTCACATCCGTTCATGTACAGCAACTCATTGGTCGATGCATATTTTTCCGCGTCTGCCAGCTTGGTTTCCCAGAACTTGCGAGCCGAAACCTCATCTACCGGAACTTCATTCCCGTTGGAATACCAGTTGGCGAACAATACGCCGAGCACTTTCGATCCGTCTGGCCCTTCCCACATCAGCTCCGAGAAGCTTGATTCATATCCGGCATCCGATACCGTATTGTTGAAGCCCGTAGGTTTCACGCCACGTCCAAAGAACACATTATCTATGCCCGATTGCTGCATCAGTTGCGGAGTCTGCCCAACCAATCCGAATGTATCGGGAAAGTAACCAATTTTCGAAGGTGTGCCGTAACGCTTTGCGTCTTTGTGCCCAACCTGCATGTTGCGTACATTGGCTTCTCCGCTCGTCAGAAACGCATCCTGCAAAATGTACCATGGACCAATCACGATCCGTCCATTGCGGATATGCTTCTCCAGTCGTTCCTTCTGCTCCGGGCGAACCTGAAGATAGTCATCGATAATAATCGTTTGTCCATCCAAATAAAAGCTTTTATAGTCCGATCCCTCATCAAGCTGATCCAACAGTGAATCGACGAGCTGAATAAGACGCATATGATGCTTCTCATACGGCAAATACCATTCCCGATCCCAGTGGGTATGCGAAATAATATGTGCTCTCTTTTTCTTGGTCATCGTGTTATCCCACCTCTTTCATCTTGTTGTACAACCTCAACCTCATCCGGGCGATACACGCCATTCAGCTTTCCGGAAGCATCTGTGGCAAAAAGAACCGAACGATTTTTCTCCAATTGGAACGAGTACGATACACCTGTACGTTGATCTCTTACGTGAACCTCATGGTTCAAGGCAAACTCCGATACGAATACATAGAGATTCCCTTTTGGAAAACTCAGCTTCCGGCCATAGATTCCTGCGACATCCCCGCCAGATATCCATTCCAACTCCTGTTCGATGCCAGCAATCTCAGTGGCATAACGATATAATTCAGCGAGTGGTTCATCCCGTCCGTTTAACTCGAGCGGCAGTGGGGTCCAGATTAATTTCCCTTTACCCAAAGGCAGAACGTGTACTTCATCTGGTGTACCATTATCGCCATGAAGCACCGTCTCCTTCGCCACCTCGGCGATACGACGCCGTCCATAGGTCACTCGGTGATTCACTCCATTAATATTCAGCAGTTCTTCCCGCTGCACGTTACCCAGACTGCGTCTGCCTACGATATGATCAGCCCGGTCACTTGTTTTCCAGTATGCGTCCAGACCCAGCGGTCCGGTAATGAGCAAGCTCGTACCTTCTTTCTCCGCGAACGTGAGCAATTGATACAGTGCATCGCTGTCCATATTGTGTGGACTCGGTACGATGATCAGCTTCGGTGGTTGCTGCTCCAGCGCTTCCAGATGATATTCGGATAACGCACGGAACGGCAGTTTCAGATCATAGGACATCACACGAGTCAGCTTCGTTGTGGCATCATAGGCGAGGGCACGGTTGGAAAAGTCATTGGAATACGGGAACACCACTGCAATATCCTCCAGCTGGCGGTCTTCAAAGAGATCACGAATACCATGCATGAATCGGCCAAAATCATAAGATACATCCGCCTCTGGCTTCTCCGTACCATCTGCACGAAGGGCTCCGATATGAGACTCATTGGCATTATCCATATAAAAGTTGGTGTTCCAGATCCATTGCACCGCTCCTGCACCGCCTGTCGAGAAAGCATAGGCGTACTTGCGTTCGAGAATGCCGCGAAGCTCTTCTTCCGTACGTTTGGCTCGTCCATCCGGGGTTTCCACATACATGATGCCCGTCTCCTGAATGAGATTGGGCTTATGAGGCGTTTTGGCGAAAATGCCATCCCAGATCAGATCATCATTCAACCACCAGGAATGCACGGTTGTGTAGTCCACTTCACGTTCATAGAAGAACGGCGAAGGACGCTGTGCACCAAGGGCTTCGTCCTGTCCCACGGTGACCAGATGATCCGGTACCAGATCCTTGATCGTACCTACAAGCTCTCTAGCCCAACCATTGTGCATCTCCATAGAGAAGAGACAGTAATCAAGCCAGCGCGTTCCTTTTTTGGCCTTGTGCATGTCCTGTACATCAAAATTAATCTCTTCCGGCTCCGGGATCACCGCGGCTGCAAAGTTGGGAAGCTGCTTCGGTGACATGTTCCATGCCTCCTGCAACGCTTCAATCGTCTGATGCCGCTGCTCAAGCCAAGCGATAAAAGCCTGCTGTTCATACGAATCCCTCGCCGAGCGTGGACCAGCTGAGAAGATACGTACTGGATCAAACATCGATGGCTCGTTAATCAGATCCCAGTCCACATGCGTTGTGTGCGTGTGACGACTGACGATGCTGCGAATGAAACGTTTCTGAGCCTCGACACTCTGAGGGTCCAAATACGGATTCGTGCCTTCCCATGTCTCCGGTGTAAAGGAGAAAAAGGTGAATGTAACCTGCAAGCCGTGGCGCTTCGCCGTTAAAATAAAGGCATCAATGGCACGTAGCACATCCTCTGCCATATGTCCGTCCACCTGCATCATGTTGCGATAGGCGGTCCAGATTCCCGTCCGAATCCAGTTAATTCCGGCTTTCGCCATCTGAGCCATGTCCCGATCCCAGACATCTGCGTTCGGTAAAAACAGAAATTTCCGTGCCACATCGGAGGTCATGTAGGTCATGCCCACAACAGGAAGAGGACGTCCGTCTTTTACAAAATAGTCCCTGCTGCGGGTAATCACTTCCCCTTCTGCCAGCAATGCTTCATCTTGGCCCCAGAAGCCTTGACGCACGGTCCGAACTTCCCCGTCAGGTGCCTGCGCGCGGCATACGATCCGATACAGTCCACTTTCAATGGAAACCGGGAGAAGGATTCGTTCGAAACGTTGCTCACCGGAAAGTTCCATCTCCAGTCGATGGCTCCATACCTTTTCCGTCTTACCACTTGTGCCATCCTCATGCTCGACCGTTATGTCGAATGTCCACAGCTCAGACGTTGTACATCTGCTGCCTGCACGCTGTAAAATCTGGCCTTGCAACATGAGTACAGCCCGTTCATCTGGCTCATATGAAGCATAGTTCGTTTTCAGGGATAACTCGGTTACACCTTGCGCACAGAATTGCGCCCACTTTACAATCTCGGCAGCGCCATCTTGCGTCCAGAATTTGGTGGTCAGCGGCAGATGCACAAACATCCAGCGTGAACCAACAAAAGTCCCGCGGGAGTTTTCCCACAGAACGACCGGAGCAGCGATGCTGCGTCCATCCTTGCTCATGCCACGAAGTAATGGATAAATCTGCGTACTCATCGGTCCTGATGAACCCATCTGGTGAGGCAGATCACTTGTTTTGGTTGTATGTGGAACCAGATTCCATGTATCTGAAATCTCGAAAATTCCCTCTTTACCAGAAAGAAGCGGGAACTGTTCAGATGACGTGTACGATTGCACATTGGCAGAAGATACGTTCAACGCCTCATGAATATAAAGTTCCTGGTGATACGCGGTCTGCTCAGACTCTACAACCCATGCCCCATTTTCATATCGAACCGGACGTTTGAAGGGTGCACCTCCAACACTGATCAGGCTCCCTCCCTGATGCAGATAAGCTGCAATCTCCGTCCAAGCGGATTTTGGAAAATAGGGTGCGTGCAGATTTACGAAGCATCCTTCACCTGCTGTGGTCTTCAACACCTCTGCGAGTTCTTCGGCGTTTACAACAGTGATCTCTTCGACTGCTTTCCATGCATTCACAGCCTGTGGAATTGGAAAAGCACCATCCACTGGAAACGCAGGATCAGCGAAGATAATCAGCTTTTGATCATTAGGCTGGATACTCATAACAGGCCATCCTTCATTGATCTGTAGACCAACTGGGAGAACAGGCTGTTGGACCATGCAAACCATTTTCGTGTAAAAATCGTCGGATCATCGGCGTGGAAGCCTTCATGCATATAACCTGTATCTGCATCTGTCGCTTCGAGCATGCGAATAATTTCCAGTTTCTCCTCGGCAGACTGTGCAGTCAGTCCCTGCATTGATAAGCCCATATGCCAGATGTAATCCGGTGGTGTGTGCGGGCTACCGATTCCTTTGGCAACCTTGCCCTCATAATAGAACGGGTTCTCTTTGCTCAAGGCGAAGCGGCGCGTATTCTGGTAGATCGGATCATCCGCTGTGACGTAACCCAGATATGGAATGGACATGAGTCCCGGTGTACCTGCATCGTCCATGAGACAGTGGTTGCCATAACCATCCGTCTCGTACGCATAGATCGGTCCAAATTCGGGATGACGATAAATACCATATAACTGAATGCCGTGATCTACGTCCTGCTCCAGATCCTTCAATTCCTGCAAAAGTTCCATATCCCGGAATACCCACTCGGCAAACTCCTGCATTTGGCGCAAAGCGACAACCGCAAACATATTGCCCGGAATGTTGTAGTGGAAATCACAAGCATCGTCACTGGAACGGAAGCCAGACCAGATCATACCCGTGTAGTTGACTGGCATGCCTTTGCCGTGATTGCGCAGGGAATCTGTTGGGATACCGTTATTGCGAGTGAAGCGATACGGAGATTGTTCCATGTGATGCTGTTCCACTTTGAACAGGTCCACGATTTTACGCATCGCTGCCTTGAAGCTGGAATCGAAAATATCGGTCAGCTCGGTTTCCTTCCAATATAAATAGGCTAGCCGTACAACGAAACATATTGAATCGATCTCAAATTTACGTTCCCACACCCAAGGTGACATCTCGGTCTCGTCCGTGGTGTTCCAGTGCCAATCATTGGCTGTCTCATTGAATGCATTGGCATACGGATCAATGTGAACATACTGGATATGACGTTTGATCAGCCCGCCAATAATGCATTGCAGGTCCACATCTTCCTTTGCAAACGGAATGTAGTGTATCACCTGCTCCACAGAATCACGCAGCCAAGAAGCTGGAATATCTCCCGTGATGACAAAAGTGGTACCGTCCTCCATCAACTTGGTTGTTGTTTCGATGGTGTTGGGGAAGCAGTTTTTGAATAATTGAAGCAGTTTTGGTCGGTGAGCCAGCTTTTGTTCCGCTTCTTCGAGCACGGCCTGAATGGATTGTGGCATGGCGACGGGCGGCATGGGTATTTTGGGTAATCTGAACTGTTCCATGGATGAGTGCAACTCCTTAAACAAATTGAATGGTGTAGCTATAAATGATCAGGCTGAGAACATTCACACTAGACCACTACGATGACAGAATAACCTTCCGATCGCTGTTATCCCCAGATTTTTTGATTCCCTTTTGTAAAGGGTAAATCCGGGGATAAAGGCGAACGCTGACGCTTCTTCTGGTTATTTCTGTCCTCTCCGTTAACGTGTGAATAAAGAGCTGGACATATATAGCTCAAAAATATTTCAAAAAAGTTTACCGCAGTAGCACGGTTTGTATTTCGTAAGGTTTAAAAGATAGTGTTATCTGGCCATGGGTATGGGCCAGTGGTTTGATCGGTTCTTCCAATGCGTTGGAGTGATACGCTTGTTCAAAGGCATGTGGCCATTGCAATGTGATGTTTTCGCGTTTGCCTGACGATTCATAGAAACGCAGTATGGTCCCTTGTCCGTCCTCTGCCAGTTTGAGCGTATCCAGAATGACATGGTTACTATCAAAATCAATCCATGCTCCGGTTGCCGGGCGTACAGGTACCGCATTTGCAGTTGCATCTGTAATTGGATCGACTCCAGTCCCTGTGCTTTGCTTTACTTCTTCCCTCTGCTGTACCTGCTCCATCTGCTGCTCTTGTTGTATCTGACCCTTTTGTTGTACTTGTTGCACTTGCTGTATCGTCACTTCATGATTCAACTCAGCTGCCTGACGTACGGTGTGTGCTGTTCTCCAGTCTCCGTCATGTGGGTATAGGGAATACGTGAATTCATGTTCTCCCAGATCGGCTGTGCGATCAGGCCATTTGGGTGCACGCAGCAGGGACAAACGAATCGTGCTTCCTTGCACATCGTAACCGTACTTGCAGTCATTGAGCAGGCTCACGCCGTATCCATACTCGGAGACATCCGCGAAGCGGTGTCCACAGACCTCATACTGTGCTTGTTCCCAGCTTGTGTTGCGATGCGTTGGACGTTCCAGTGCGCCAAATGGAATCTCGAATGTGGCCTTGGAGGTCACCACATCAATTGGGAAACCAACTTTCAGAAGCTTGTGATCTTCATTCCAGTTCACTTGTGTCTGAAAGTCAATTCGTCGTGAGTCATGATAAAAGACGATATCTTGTGTGATTTCCGATTGATGTAGCTTCCAGCGGAAGCGCAGGACATCCTTTGTTGTACCCGCCAGCACCAGCTTTTTCTCCAACAGCTCCACTTCGCCAGCAATCTGTTCTTCATAACGACTGTCGATATCCCATGCATCCCATAACGTCGGACGATCGTGGAAGAAGTGAAGTAGATTGCCTCGTTCACCCGGCTTCAGCATCTCACGCTCAGCAGTCTTATCCCACAGACGTGTGATCTCCCCTCGTTCGTTGAACTGCACATGATACAGGGCGGTATCCCATGTATCCTTAAAGGTTGGTTGTGCGGCAAGGTTCGTCATTTCCCGTACATTCGTTTCCCTTGTATTTTCCGGTACCAGCCAAATCGTCTTATATCCAAACGCCGGAATGTCCGTCACAAGAATAGACATGCTGCCATCCTCCCGATCCATTCGCAGGCGCTGGCCTTCTTCATCGATCCCGTAGCGATCAAAACCATCCTGCACAGGAAGTTGAACGACTGCACTCCGTTTCCAGCCCAAGCTGTTGAACACAACATAGGCCACGGAACCTTCTGGCCCCTGTGTGTTGATACCGGTTGTTAATGCTGCAACGCCTTGACTCAATCCAGTTCTACCTAATTCAAATACCTGTACATATTCCTCATTCGAAGTCACGTAGGATTCCGTAATTGCCGATCCCGGTATAATATCGTGGAATTGATTCAGCAAAATCAGCTTCCAGCCTTCATGCAGATTCGAACGTACTTCAGCTTCTGCATCCGCCTCCATATCTGGCAGAGCAAGTGTATTCCACAGCTCAGCTTCACGATACAGAACCTCCGCTTTCCGATTGTTTCGCTTG
This sequence comes from Paenibacillus sp. LS1, assembly GCF_026013365.1. GTDB lineage: Bacteria > Bacillota > Bacilli > Paenibacillales > Paenibacillaceae > Paenibacillus. The sequence continues at coordinate 14,438 of NZ_JAPDOE010000010.1, read as the reverse complement.
TTGCGTGCATGAGTCGTGTAGGTTCCCCGATGTAACTCCAGATACAGATCACCATGCCACTTCGGAAGTACAGGCTGTTCCTTTTCGATTCCGGCAAAGAAAGCTCCAGCTGTGCTATATCGACTTGCGGGCTGTCCAACCATCAGGTCTGCCCGATCCACATACTCCAACATCTCGCGTGTTACTCCTCCACCGCCATCTCCGTGTCCGTACAGAAGCATATGCTCCGGATGTGCTGCTTTCTCACGATAGGACTGCCAGTGATCATGAATGTCCTTCGGCAACGTATGCTCGTTAACACCATGATTGAGGTAAGACAGAATTGGTGTGCCATCAATGCCCACCCAGTGAAACAGATCATATGGAAACACATTCGTGTCATTCCAGCCGAGCTTTGTCGTCATGAAATACTCCACATTGCCATGCTTCAAAATCTGTGGCAGTGAGGCACAGTACCCGAACGTATCCGGCAGCCATTCAATCTGTGATGTCTTGCCGAACTCCTCCATATAGAAGCGCTGACCATACAACATCTGGCGAATCAGGGATTCCCCACTAGGGATGTTCAGATCCGGCTCAACCCACATACCGCCAACCAGCTCCCAGCGGCCTTCTACAATCCGCTGCTTCACCCGCGCATACAGCTCGGGATCATGCTCCTTCAGAAATGCATATAATAAGGGTTGGCTCTGGGAATAGACATAGTCGGGATATTCATTCATGAGTGCATCCACGGTGGAGAAGGTACGGCTTGTTTTGCGAACCGTCTCACGTACAGGCCACAGCCAGGCAATATCGATATGGGATTGTCCCACCATATGCTCCAGACCTTCCGCGTTGCCGCCAATCTCACGCACATGATGCATCAGATTATCCTCAATCTGGCGAATACCTTCTCCCTGCTTGATCTCTTCTGCTGACATGCCTACGAATTGATCCATCGCACGATACAGCAGTTCTAACAGGCGAACCCGCCTGAAGTCACTTTCGGGCAGCAGCACAGCCGAATCACGCACAATAATAACGGTGTACATCAGACTGCGAACCGCTTCATTGGGTCTCACCAGCAGGCTGGTAATCGATGTGATCGGCGGCTGAATAACCGCCTGTTGGTTCAACGGGTCCACGGGTTCAGGTACCGGATCGAACATTTCGATCTCCAGTTCTGGAGCGGTTCCGACTTTGGACGGATCAAGGGTGACGTAGGTGTGATTGCGGTCCAAACCCTGATAGGAGTGTCCATTCACCCGAAGTAAACCTTCTCCTCCAGTTTCAAATACAAGCCCATAAGGTGCTTGCTGCCATGTGGCAGGGATCTCCAAACGTGTTCTAAAAAAATAAGTCGTTCCCTGTTTGCTCGGAAAACGCTCAAAATCTTGCCCTTCCGGGTAATCACCCTGATCCTCATACTGTCCTGGCACATGATAATAAGCGCGGGCAATGTCCCAGCTGCGCAGCTGCAATTGCTCCAGCCACTGATGTTCGGACAACTCGCGAATAAATCGTCTGATACGTTCCAAAATCTTACGCCTCCCTTACAGTCAGTTCGGCCATTTGCGTATCGTTTACGCTGCTGCCGATATGAATATGGAATTGTCCCGGTTCAACAACAGGCTTCAAATCACGACCAATATACTGCAACTGCTCAGCTCCGATTTGGAATTCCACGGTCTGTGTCTCTCCAGGCTCCAGGTTCACTTTCGTAAACCCCTTCAGTTCCTTGGCGGGACGAGTAAGTGAACTGACCACGTCAGAGATGTACATCTGTACAACTTCTGCACCTGCATGAAGGCCGGTGTTGGTCACATTCACCGATGCAGTAACTGAATCACCGGCTGTCATAGACTCAGCACTCAGTTTCGGCTCGCTATACTCAAATGTGGTATAGCTAAGTCCGTATCCAAATACATAACGTGGCTCCAGATCCTCTTCCAGATATCTTTTGCCTCGAGAACGTTTGCCGTTATAGTAGATCGGTAACTGACCGACATGCTTCGGAATGGAGATCGTCAATTTGCCTGACGGATTCACATCACCGAATAAAATATCTGCAATGGCATGTCCGCCCTCTTGACCCGGATACCACGCCTCCAGAATCGCATCGGCATGTTCATCTACCCAAGGTTCAGTGATCGGACGACCATTGATGTAAACAACGACAAGCTTCTTGCCGAGCTTGTGAATCTCCTGAATGAGCTCCAGCTGTACTCCGGCAAGACCCAGTGTCATCCGGTCGATTCCTTCGCCGCACTCCATATCGTTCCATGAGTCATCCGACACATTGGAAGCACCCGTCTTCAGATCGATCGTTCCTTCTCCAAAGTCACGCGCACTGGAGCCGCCCACGACCATAATAACGGTATCCGCTTGGCTGGCAACTTCGATGGCACGCTCAAATCCTTCTTTCGAATCACCTTTGATCCGGCAGCCCGGTGCATATAGCACCTCGGAAACATCACGATCTATATCGTTTGCCACATTCTTCAAAGCATGATTATCCCTAGATCCAGCCGGATGGCCATCTTCTTCATCCATCCCATGACGATCAGCGACCTCATTCGTATGTCCGTGTACACTGCCAGCTAACTTACTGCGAATTCCATCCAGCACGGTCGCCACTTTGGATTTAGGTTGTGGCGACGTGTAATCGCCGAGTTGATTGTACGCTTGATCCGCATTGGGACCAATAACGGCAATTCGTCCAGCTGTTGCTGTGGATAGAGGTAGCGTGTCAGCCCCATTTTTGAGAAGCACAACCCCTTCAGCCGCCAACTGGCGTGCCAGTTGAATATGCTGCTCACTGCCAATGACTTCCGCTGCGCGATCTGCATCTACGTAAGGCTGTTCGAATAAGCCCAGTCTGAACTTCAACGCCAGCACGCGAGAGGCAGCCTGATCCAGAACCTGCATATCCAGCTTGCCTTCTGCCACCGCCTGCACCAAATATTGCCCAAACATCTCACCGGACATTTCCATATCGATGCCTGCCTCGATCGCCTGCACCGATGCATCCAGTCCATCTACCGCGACATCATGCCCACTTGCCAGCATGTTGATCGCACCGCAATCCGTAATGACCAGACCGTCAAAGCCCCAATCCTTACGCAAAATATCTTCCAACAATTCCGTATTTACCGTACAAGGTGTACCATCAATTTCGTTATACGCTGGCATGATGGACTGCGCACCTGCTTCTACAGCTTTACGGAATGGATACAGATCTACTTCCAGCAGTTCACGCCAGCCCATATGTACAGGACCTGCATTACGTCCACCTTCCGAGCTTCCGTAACCAACAAAATGTTTCAGCGTTGCCGCTACTGTATCCCCACGGTCAAGACTTTCACCCTGAAGTCCTTCCACGGAAGCAACCGCCAGTTCTCCTATGAGATACGGATCTTCCCCGAAGCATTCCTCCGTACGTCCCCAGCGCGGATCACGCACAACATCCAATACCGGAGAATAGGTGACTGCACCACCTTGGGCACGTGTCTCCCGTGCTACTGCCTGGCACATCTCCCGATACAGATCCACATTCCAGGTGCTCCCCAGTAAAAGGGGGACAGGGTAGACCGTTCCATCGATGGCCATATGACCATGCGAGCACTCTTCCCCGATCAGGATGGGAATGCCCAGTCTGGAATGCTCCACCGCATAGCGTTGAATGAGATTCACCACCTCAGCGCCTTCTCTGGCGGACAGTCCATTTTCCAGCGTAACGCCAGTCCAGGGATCTGCCCGGAGCGCACCATAGAGGGAGCCGATGCCCCCATTTTCCACTTGCTGCTTAAAGGATTCATTTAACGTGATTTTCCCTTGATCATTCGTATAGATCTGCCAGCCAAATGGCTGAGTGAGTTGCCCTACCTTTTCTTCCGTCGTCATCAGGCTCAGCAGGTGCTGCACCCGTTCCTCTACGGATCTGTTCTTGTCCTTATAAGTCATCAATCTGCATCTCTCCAATCCTATAGCGTGATCAGGCTATTCTTTGACCGCGCCCACCGTCAGACCCTGTACGAAATAACGCTGGAAGAACGGGTAAGCGAATATAATCGGCAACGTGGCAAGCACAACCATCGCCATTCGGGACGTATCCTGCGGAATGGACTGCATGGCTGCCAGACTCATCGAACTGTTCGCAGAGTTCTGCTGGATAAACTGGATGCTCGACTCAATTCGCATCAGCATGGATTGCAGGGGTACCAGATTGGGATTATCAATATATAACAGCGCATTGAACCAATCGTTCCAGTAACCGAGTGTACTAAACAACCCGATGGTTGCGAGCCCCGGCAACGAGAGTGGAACCACGATTTTCATAAAGGTATAGAACTCCCCGGCTCCATCAATTTTCGCTGATTCAATGACCGCATCCGGCACACTGGTGGAGTAGAACGTACGCAGAATCATAATATAGAAGGCATTCATCGCCAGCGGCAGAATCAGTGCCCATACGGTATCTTTCAGTCCAAGCAATTGGGATACGACCATATAGGTCGGAATCATCCCGCCGTTGAACAACATGGTCAAGATTGCAAATATGGAGAAGAATCTCCGATATCGGAAGCTCTTGCGTGAAATTGCGTAGGCATACAGCGACATGAGAATCAGACTGATAATGGTACCGAGTACCGTCACCAGAATGGTAACCCCATACGCCCGCAGCAGCGTGTCCCCACTCTGCCAGACAAACTGATATGCTGCGAGGCTCCATTCTGCCGGAATCAGTCGATACCCGTCACGAGCCAGCGCTTTCTCGTCCGTAAACGAGATGATGACGACAAATATAAAAGGAAATACACAGATCAGAGCGAATAGACCTGCGATAATGTTCATGATCACGTTCCAACCGCTGGATACGTGGTGGAAGTCGCGTTTTTTAACAAGCCCTGCTTGAGCCATAGTGGTTCACTCCTTTCCTTTGTCCTAGAATAGGCTGCTGTCTTTATCTACTTTGCGCACAACATAGTTGGAGATAATGACGAGTACAAAGCCCACGACGGATTGATACAATCCCGCTGCTGTACTCATGCCAATCTCCCCACTTGTTTTCAAACCACGATACACATACGTATCAATAACATTCGTAACGGAATAGAGCGTACCCGAGTCCCTTGGTACCTGATAGAACAGTCCAAAGTCGGCATAGAAAATGCGGCCTACGGCCAGCAAGGTCATAATTGTAATGATGGGCGACAGCAATGGAATCGTAATATTACGAATCTGCTGCCATTTGTTTGCCCCATCGATCATGGCTGCTTCATACAGCGATTTATCAATCCCCATGATGGAGGCCAGATAGACAATGCTGTTGTATCCGATTGTTTTCCATAATGCGACGAAAACCAGAATATAGGGCCAGTATTTCGCCTCGGAGTACCACTGAATTGGTTCCATTCCGAACCATCCAATGATCTGATTCAACATCCCCCGGTCCATGCTCAGGAAGCTGAATGCGAAGTAACCAACGATAACCCAGGATAGGAAATACGGCAGGAACATACCCGTTTGATATAGTTTGGCGAGTCGTTTATTGATCAGTTCCGAGAGCAGGATCGCCAATGCCACAGCGAATATCAATCCCAAGAAAATAATCGCGATGTTATAAAACAGGGTATTGCGCGTAATCAGCCAAGCGTCGCTTGTGCTGAACAGGAATTTGAAATTGTCCCAGCCTACCCACTCGCTCTTGATCAGACTTGCCCAGAACCCTTCACGGCTGAATCGATATTGCTTGAAGGCAGCCACGGTTCCCACGAGTGGCAAGTAAGAGAAGAAGAAGAACCAGATGGCGCCTGGCAGCACCATGAGCAACATGACTCGGTTTCTAATTATATTTTTCAAAAATGTAGTCATTGTGGATATCCTCCTTCAGGCTTGAATGAAAAAGGACCGGACGCGATAAGCAGCCGCCCGATCCTTACGTTGTACCGTTACTTGTTTTCCGCTCTCCAGGCATCCAGCTGGCTTTGGGCTTCAGCCATTACTTTCTCTAGTCCGGCTTGATTGAACTTCTCAATCACTTGATCCAGATTAGTCGCCGGGTCCAGTGTACCTGTCATCAGTGCTGCCCAATATTGCTCTTTCACGTTCTGTACCGCCGTTAGTTCAGCAGATACATTGCTTGCATCGAAGTTGAAGCTGAGGATCGGGGAATTAACACCTTCAGCATTAAACTTCTTGAACTCATCCCATTTGTTATCAGGGTCATTGCTGTTCAGGAAGAGCAGCATGTTGTTCCCCAGGGAATATGAAGGCATATCGTAGTTTTTCGACTCAGGCAGATTTTCCATATGCGTGTCATCCACTTTTTTGTAGTGTGTACCCTCGATACCGGAATCTACCATATTGCGCAGCACCGGATCTGTATTCAACAGGTTCAGGAATTCCATCGCTTTCTCCGGATATTCCGAGTTGGCCGAGATCGCCATGATGGAGCCTTGTACAGATGTATTGGTAATGATCGCATCACTTGCTGGAGTCGAAACGACTTCATAACCGTAACTTGCAGACCATTGATTGTCCGCGAGCGGCTGAGTCTGCGCACGATCCAGGAACCAGTTGCCTGATGTTGTCAGATCGTTTGTGGAACCTGTTGTTGCCGCTTCTGCCGATACATAACCAGCTTTGTAGTATTTGTGCATGGTGGTGAGTGCTTCTTTCATTTCAGGTGTTTCCAATATGTTCACGAGTTTATAGTCCGTTGTATCCAGCTTGATTGCCATCGGCAGGTTCTGGATGACATAGTCATAAGGCACGTAAGGAACATAGTTCTTATCCATGGCAAAAGGAGTTACACTCGACTCATTTTCCTTGATCGTTTTGAGCAAAGGCTCCAGGCTGTCTAATGTACGGATGCCAGAGATGTCCAGCTTGTATTTATCAACCAGCATTTGGTTAAAGCGCCATACCTCTTGTTGAGGCAGCTCTTTGTTGGCTGGAATTCCGTAATTGTGTCCATCTACCTTCGAACCGCTGAGGAATGCAGGATCGATGGTCTTAGTGAGATCTTGACCGTATTCGGTAAGTAAGTCATCCAGTTCAAGGAACGCACCTTTTCTTGCATTTTGTACATAATCGAATCCACCCGAAGAGGTGAACAGAATATCCATTGGCTCACCGGATGCTACGTTAACCTGCATCTTCTGTGGGTAGTCACCCCAGTCAACCATCTTCATCGTCACGGTGGCGTTAATTTTCTCTTTGGTATACTTGCTGACTTCTTCCATCACTTTATTGACGTCTTTCTGCGGGGTACCGATGGTGTACCAGATCAACTCGACCGCGTCATCTCCCGCTCCGCCGGATTCTGAAGCACTTTTGCTTCCTCCACAGGCACTAAGAACAAGTGTAACGGCCATTAACAATGCAAGAACGAGCGAGAAACGTTTTCTTTGTTTACTCATTTCTTTGATCCTCCCTTTTCGTGTTCCCTTAAGCTCTACAACTAACTGCTTTAACCTTATCGAATGAAAGCATTTACAAAAAGAAGATAAACTTAAGTTTTCGAGGTACAAATTAAAGACAAATCATCCTTGGGCATTAAATTTATCCCTGTTTTAATAAATCGCTTACATGAAAGAGACATGCCGGGTAACGTATGGCATGATCTTCATCACATGCCTTTCCTGTTCCCGATATGTCTCTTGGACTCCGTCCGCACAGTTGGATCTACCCGTCACCGCATTAACCAAACACCTTGAAATCAGTCGGTGAAATTCCTACATATTTGCGGAACTGTTTATAGAAATACCCTGTCTCCCAGTACCCTACATTTCGGGCGATCTCATGTACCTTCAGATTCGAATTGCGTAACTGCTCCTTCGCACGTTCAATCCGGTATTTGTTGATATATTCGGCAAACGTTTCCCCGGTCTCCTTATGGAACAATTGTCCCAAATACACCGGATGCAGATGATAGTGGGCTCCCAGCAGCTTCAAGGAGAGTTCTTCTGCGTAGTGCTTGTCGATATGCTGAAGCACTTGGTTCACAATTGGATTCTTCAGATCCTGCAATAGGGATTGGATCGTCTGCGACCCAACCTGCTGAAGTGCCCGCACGAGTTCATCAAAAGTGCCACTGTCCAGCACAAGTTGAAGCCCTTGTTGGTATATGGCAGACTCATCCGAATGTTTGATGCCCTCCAGTTCCATTTTGAAGCGAATCACAACTTCCAGTGCAGTGTTCTGCAGTTCCCCAGGCGTAAGTCCATCGCGATGCTGTTCAAAATCCATGCGAATCCGGTCGGCAAGCTGCTCTGTATTCCGGGACAAAATAAGTTTGGCGTACTCCCTCCAATCGATGAAGAAGGTCGCCGTTGAACTTCCGCACCTTTCGAGTATCGCATGGTCGATCACTTTAAGCTCGGGATAGATCATGACATACTGGAGTGCTTTTTTGGCCTCAGCATAGCTGGTCGGCGCATGGTACAGCCCCTTCATCAACCTGCCTGCCCCAATGCGTACCGCAGGATGCGTTATTGTTATTGCGTCAGATAATGCCTGAAGGCCACCCATCAACTTCTGTTCCTCGTCGCTAGTACCCTGAATATTGGCAATAATGACGATGTCTCCATCGATATCATGAAATACGTTCAGATGGCGTCTGTCTCTCAACATCTCTTCCACACGTTCAAACATGCCAGATGTCTGTTCTTTGTCCCGCAAGACAGCCACAGCAACGTCCGGTGCACCCAACGAAAGGTTCATAAACTGGGCACGTTCTTCAAATTCAGTAGCTGCAATCTGTCCCGTAAGCCATCGATGAAGAATGTTATCTTTCAGAATCTGGATGCCATACGCATCATCAGCTTGAGGTGACACCGTATGATCGAGCTTGGACGCTGTGTTGCTCAGCGTGGATTCCAGTTCCTCCACATTAATCGGTTTGAGCAGATAGTTTTCGATCCCCAGCTGCATGCCTTCCTTCAGATATTCGAACTCATTGAAACCGCTCAGGATAATGACCTTAATCTGAGGTTGCACTCGCCTTGCTTCCCGAATCAGGTCGAGACCATTCATGAGTGGCATCGATATATCCGTAATCAGAATGTCCACGGGCTGAGAGGAGAGCGCCTGTAACGCGGCCTGCCCATTACCTGCATGACTCACAATTTCCATACCAAATGAAGACCAATCCACAATATCGTATAACCCTTCAATGATGAACGGCTCATCGTCCACAATAAACACCTTGTACATGTTAAACACCTGTCCCTTCAGTATGTGGATAACGCACCCTGATCCGTGTTCCTTCCCCGAGGGTGCTCTCAATGGTAATGCCGAACTCTGGCCCGTACAGGAAACGCAATCGACTATGAACACTGCGCAGCCCGAACATCTGACCGGACTCTTCAGGACGTTCCAGTTCTTCAAGGATTTCCGTCAGGCGTGCTGGATCAATACCTTTGCCATTATCTTTGACTTCCACCTGCACCACATCATCCGTCTCTTCCACAACAATCGATAATCGGTTATCCGAACGTTCTGTCTGGATGCCGTGCACGACATAATTCTCAATGATAGGTTGCAGCGAAAGTTTGACCACAGGGTGTTGATAATACGAAGGGTCAATCTGGATCGTATATATGAAAATATCCTTGTAGCGGATTCGGAATAACTCCAGATATAAGCGGCAAGCTTCCATCTCATCCTTCAGCGTATAGTTTTTCTTTTGCTGTACCAGGCTCTTGAACAATACGGATAGGCTATAGATCATCTCCCCGACATCCCTCGCCCCCTGAGATATGGCCCTCATCCGAATCACTTCAAGCGTATTGTAGAGAAAGTGAGGGTTGATACGTGCCTGTAATGCGACCAGCTCGGTCTCCTTCTGTTTGATCTCGGCTTTGTAGACCCGTTCAATGTACAGATTGAGCTCGTCCAGCATGTCATTGAAGCTATGTGAGATCTGCCCCAGTTCATCATCACGCGGATCGTCGATGCGAGCCGTGAAGTTGCCGTATTTCACTTTTTGGGTGAAGCGAATAATTCTGCGGGTTCGTTTGGCAAAGTTAATAATGAAAAACGCCGGAACCAGCACCGCAAACAAAATACATACGATACTGATGGAGATGATGGTATTGCGAATGCCCGCATAGGTCTCAGCCATCTCTTCTACCGGAACGGTGCCAATGACCACATAACCCTGATCGGCAGAAACGAACTTGTTCACATACATGTTCTTCTCCTTTTTCATCGCATCCATATCCGTCTGATCAAACAGGGAATCGGCCACATTCACGTAAGGGTACTTTTTCCCGTAATACTGATTGTTGGAGTCAAACAACACTGTGCCTTTGGCTGATAACACCACGATTTCTCCCTTAAGATTGCTCTCATAGTTATCCAGCGCGTTACCGATTCCTTCCGAGTCAAAGAAGACAAGAAACTGGCCCAGATTACGAAGAGTCTGTGTATTGTTAATCGGTACGCGGATGGAATAGAGTGCAGGGTCCCATTGATTGATCTCTTTGCGAATCCAGGAATTGGGGGCACTGATATTGGGCGTTTCCATCGCCATCACGTCCGGAATATAGGAATGGGCTATATTCGTGTCCAGCTTGCGGAACTGCTTATGTTGATTAAATGTGGATAGATCCTGCTGCTCAGCACTATACAACATGAGTTGGTTAATATCCGAATTGCGATCCATGATATTCTGAAAATGTTTCAACACATCGGCCGAATAGTCGTCCTGATTGGCGTAATATCCATTGGTCATGTGCTGAACATATTCAGCGTACGAATGATTCATCAGATACGTAATGTTGGCAGACAGTGCCTCATTCTGATGCATGTCCCTCACCATGTTTTGTACCGATTCATACTGCTGATGAATGGTTCGATCCACATGTTCCATTGCCGCTTTCTGGATCGCCAGTTCCCGGCGAATCGTGGAGTCGGACACCGACAGGAAAATGATATAAGACAATGTAATGATCGTGACAATCGATATCATCGAGAAGATCAGCAGCATTTTCATAAACATATTATTTTTGAAGAAATTATTGTAAACGCTAACAATTTTCAAGTCGCATGTTCCCTCCGATGCTGTTTTCCTGACTATATAAGTTGAACTAAAGATTACTTACACTGACACTACGATGACAGAATAACCTTCCAATCGCTGTTATCCCCAGATTTTTTCGATTCTCTTTTCTTAAGGGAAAATCCGGTGATAAAGGCGAACGCTTCGCTTTTTCAGGTTTCTTCTGTCCTCTCCGTTATCGTGTAAATGATTAGTTCAACTTATATTGAATTATATCACCAGGCTTCTGACATTAACTTGTCACCTGGAACTTTTCTTTAGTTTGTACTAGCGATTCTTTAATTTCACCCTATTTAAAAACGCTTTCATCCACTATCGTTAACCATAAGTTTAGCTTTGTGTAAAAGAATACCTTACATTCATTCCACTTGAAGGAGGAACAGCATGACACGCAAACTCAAACCGAAAGGCATCATTCCCAAAGTAACTGCCATGGTCCTGACTACGGCTCTGCTTGGACAAGTTGTTGCATCATCCGTTTATGCCGGAGACACGCTCCCTTACACCGGTGAAAGTGCCAAAGGGGTGAATCAGCCCTATCAACACGGGTACACCTCAGCCCAGATTCTGAACTGGACACCGGAAAGTGATATCCATGGTGATCTGCTTCGTGCCCATGTTCCCTTGCAGCCCCGTAATGAAGCGTTCGCTGCCACACAAGCTTATCCTGAGCTTAGCCCGGAAACCCAACTGTTCACGATGAGTGGTGATTACGGCAATGCATTCTTCGATAGCACACCATATACCAATGAATTCAGCCAGTATCTCTTTAACTATTGGCAATATACAGACTACTACAGCTATTGGCACGGCATGGCCTCTGCCGGAGTACCGGAGGAATTATACGATCCCAGTAAGGAATGGACGGAGAAATACTTCGAGTTTGGCATTTTGAATATTCCGAATCCGGCCTATACCAATGCAGCCCACAAAAACGGTGTTAAGTCGATTGCCAACATCTTTTTCTCGGACAATGACCGCGGGCCACAAACCTATAAACAAATGCTGATCCAGGATGAAAACGGTAATTTCCCTGTGGCCGAGAAACTGGCCGAGATGGCAGAATACTACAACTACGATGGATATTTCTTCAACCAGGAAGAGGTTGCCCGGGGTGTAGCCCCTGAAGATATCGCTTCCTACAAGAAATTCATGAAATATCTAAGAGATGAAGGCCTGTACGTCCAGTGGTATGATTCCACCATCAATACAACGGGCAAGATCCAATATCAGAACCAATTTAATGGGCTTAACAGTCCCTTTGTACAAGATTCCGTTCTCGGCAGAGTCTCGGATTCCATCTTCCTGAACTATGTATGGAACCACAAGATGCTCCGCGACTCCCGTGATCATGCCCTTAGTTTGGGACTTGATCCACTGGAAACCGTATTTGCTGGTGTTGAAGGTGGTCATGACAAATTCGGCCGCTGGAAGCAGTCCTACGACCTGCGCCATAACCTGGATGAAAATGGTCAGCCCATGAATAGTATCGCAACATTGGGTGCTGACTTCACTCACAACGCCCTGGATGAAGAGATGGGCGATGGCAGCACGAATCATCGAGCTGAGGATGAGTACCAATGGATGACCTTTGTGCGCGATCGTGCATGGTGGTCAGGGCCAAATCAAGACCCAACAGATGCACGTCGTAATGCGACTGCCGATCTGTCGGATGTATATGCTTCCGGTGCAAACTGGGATGGAATCGCTGCGTATCTGACCGAGCGATCCGTCATCAACGGCTCCAATTTTGCAACAAGTTTCAACACGGGCCACGGTCTGAAATATTATGAAGATGGCGCAGTCTCAAACGACAAGGAATGGTCCAATATCAACATTCAGGATATCCCTGTCACCTGGCAATGGTGGATGGATAGTGAAGGCGACAAGCTGAGTGTTGATTTTGATTATGGTCCAACCTACGAGAAAGGCGCAAGGTACACCTATGACTCCATTGGCGCGTTTAATGGCGGCAGCTCACTCGTGGTGAACGGTACACTGAACGCGGAGAACTTCCTGCGCCTGTACAAGACCGACCTGTCCGTCAACGGACAATCGAAACTGGAACTGACGTATAACAAACCGTCGACTAGTGACGCTTCCTCCCTGCATGTTGGGTTGATCTTCGAAGATGATCCATCCAACGTGGTCAATGTGGAAGTGCCTCAGTCAGGCCAACATACTACAGGTTGGAAGACAACTTCGCTGGATTTGAGCACCTATCAAGGCAAAACCATTGCCGCTATGGGATTATCTTTTGACCCGAATGGCGAGTCTATAGAGAATTATCAGATGAACATTGGTGAGATCCGTATATTTGATGGTTCAGCGGCTGCACCGGATGCACCTACCGGATTCCATATTGCCAAAGCACTGACCAACACCGATGAATTGGTTGTTGCATGGGACATGAAAGACTATTCAGAGGTCAAACAATACAATTTATATGAAAATGGCGCCTATGTAGGCGGCGTGTATGATTCCACTTTTTATATCAAATCGCTAAAACAGCCGTCTGGTGAACTGTCCATTCGTGCGGTTGGTGCAGATGGTACCGAGAGTGAAGCAACCGTCCTGCCTTACGATCTGAATGCAGCCGTTCAGAATATCGATGTGAAATTCAAAAAGAATGGTGATGCTATTGTAAGCTGGAAAAACCCGAAAAAAGCAAAAGATTCGGACAAAGACAAAGATAAGAATACGGACAAGGATAAAAATAAAGACAAAGGAAAAGGCAACGAGTCTATTCAACTCACACTAGAAACCGAATACACGAAAGAACCCTTCACCACGTCGCTTCAGGTCAAAAAAGGAAAACAATCTGCCGTCCTGACCGGACTTCCGACCAACGGTGAGCATTACGTGCTGAACATCGCCATTGGCGGGCGGAACCCGGTAACCCATACCGGACAGCTCGCAGATCTTCAGATTACACCATACGCCAAGGAAAAGGTCACGGTAAAAGATGGGAAATATACATTAGCCCTCCCGGATCTGGAGGACTGGTACAAGATCTATGTTTATGAAAATGGGGTGGCACGCGAGTTCGGAGTCACTTACGTTTCGCAGAAATTCCCCTATATCATTCGGGGAAGAACGAAGCTGAGTGAACTGACCTTCACACCAGCGTCCAGCAACAGCTCATTGAAGCTGGTTATTGAAGATTATGCGGGCAATCAAGCCACTACGATTCTGAGGTAAAAGAGATCCGCAAGGTTAACCGAATTAGAGGCTTAGAGGTCTTTTAAATTTCCAGGTTCCTACATTGCGAGAAATGAATCTTTCTAGGGCTGCCGTGAGAGGGATTCCCCTCTCCCTTCAAGCGCTAACGAACCTACCGCACCCTAAACGGCGGATTCTCAAGGAATACAAATTTTAACGAACTCCA
>NZ_JAPDOE010000001.1 GCF_026013365.1 Paenibacillus sp. LS1 | reverse complement strand
TATGTGATGACCGCCAGATGCATGCTTTAGCCGAAGCGTTCATGGATAAGTTGAAGAACATCGTGAGTCACTGCATTGAAGTGAACACTTCCGAACAAGCAAGCTCCCATGCGATGGGCAAAGAAAAGTATGGTGCAGAACTGCTTGACCCACAAAAATTTCATCGTAATACCGATTATCCGGTTCTTAATAGTTATGCTCCTTCTGTATTACAGCAATTGTTCATTCGTACAGCAGACACAGTGGTCATGGAAAAAATTGAATTGCAGGGTTCACGGACCAAGAAAGAAATGATCGAAGCCTGTCATCAGATCATAAGAATGCAGTCTGCACTGCGAAGTTCTTATCGGATGGATTCGCTAGTGGGAACGATCAGTGAACATGAGTTGAATCACGCTTGGCATATGCCTTATATCGATTTACGATATGCAAGTCTAGATGAGCGGAATGCGGTCTCTCAGCAGATCAACAAACTGAGTTATATAGAATTTAATGAGCGATCTTCACAGTTGCTTGTTAAGCTGGTCATTGTCCGAAATGCCGAGCGGCAGCATACCATTCATATTATTGCCCATCACAGTGTCTGGGATAAGACGAGCACAGTCATCTTTAAGGAAATGTTGGACGAAGGGAGCATGATGAATACTCCTCCTGAAACATTGCTCCCTTATAGTCAGTATATAGCGGATAAACACAAGCATAACGATCTATTCAAAGGAAGCGGATTGACTTTACCGGGTAATATGGAAAAATGGATTCCTGTTCTTCATGAATATATGGATCATAACGTATCAAATGAAATCAGCCAGTCGGTTGCTTCGGTGATTCCTCTTGGACCTCATTTGCTGAAGGTGTATAAGGAAAAACCTTGGGATTTACTCATGCATGCCGTTCAGATTATAGCTAAAGAAAACGGTCTGATCCCACCATCTTCGAAGAAGATTCCTGTTTTTATACTTCAAGAGGACCGTGCTTATACAGCAGGCAGCTACAGTCAAGTTATGGGCGAGTTTCTGGACATGCTTCCTATTATGGTGCAGGAAGCAGGAGAATCAGGACTTCAATCTATTCAGGAACAGGTAGAACAGATCCAAAAGGCAAAGCGGGAGCAAAGTATTCATTATCTTGAACTTGTTCATGAGATTGAAGAACAATTGATGTCTTGGTTACCCTCTTTGCTGTCAGTGAATTTCCAAGCTGCATTTGATCTTTCTTATGAGGACTTTAAAAATATGATGACTCTTGACCATTACCGTACGACAAATGAAATTTTTGTTAATCGGTTTGCCGATTCATTGGTCATTTATTATCCTCTCTATTCCAAACGCCAGGTTAATCTGAATGCAGTTCTTCAGAAGGAATTCGAATGGTTGGAACAATCCCTTGCCAGCATGACAACATCGATGTAGCAGGGATGGCAATAGGGTTGAGACGTATTGAATCGTTTGCAATGAACGTCAGTATATCTTGTCAGCGAAGCGGCTGTGGTCTGAAATTTATATTCAGACCACAGCCGCTTTCTGTGTAATCATTCATTGTATAACTCACAAAACGGATGTGGCTTTCAATTGCCCTATATGATATAGTAAGTATCCTTTTGTATTGCCAGATCTAGGCGATGCAGAGCAAAACATATTCTTAGGAGGTAACTGAAACATGTCAGACAGCTTTCAAAGTGCCTATCAAGAAGAAGAGTACAGGTTAGAGCGAACGATGGAGGAAGTGGACAGTCAGCTGGAGCGACTGCAAAATATTCCGGTATACACCGGCCACGACTTCACAGAACAAGTGCTGGAAGCTGGACGCGAAGAGCGCCGCACCGCCTTGTCCAAGAGCGCGCAGCAACCCTATTTCGGACGCTTGGATTTCGAAGAACAGGGCAGTGGTGCACGGAAACCGCTGTATATTGGCAAAATCGGCGTAGACCGCGAAGAGGTGGGAGAGCATCCGCTCGTCATCGATTGGCGTGCTCCTGTCGCAAGCCTGTTTTACTCATTTACGGGAGGCGAAGCCTCCGCTACGTATGAAGCCCCGGAAGGGCTTATCGAAGGTCTGGTGTACCTGAAACGAAACGTTGTCATTCGGCAGCGGATATTGGAACGTGTGGCGGATACATACAACCGTGACAGCGACCAGCCAGCAGTATCGGATGAATTTCTCGTCTATCGTCTGGGAGAGAACAAGGATAACAAACTCCGTGACATCGTATCTACGATTCAGGCAGAGCAGGATCTGATCATTCGTGCGGCGAGAAACACCGCATTAATCATTCAGGGTGTAGCCGGATCCGGGAAAACAACGGTTGCCCTGCATCGGCTTGCCTTTTTGCTGTATCAGTACAAGGAGCAGGTATCTGCGGAGAAAATGGTTATTTTTGCACCCAACCACATGTTTCTGGATTACATCTCGGATGTGCTCCCGGAACTCGGAGTAGGGGACATTCAGCAGCGGACATTCCCGGATTGGGCGATGAACCTGCTGGGGCTGGAGATGCCTTTGGCGAATACGTCGGATACATTGAACACCTGGTTTGAAACACCTGATGCACGGCCTGAATTGAATGATGATGTACCTGGACGTTACAAAGGATCGATCCGTTTCATGGAGCTTATTCGAGAGTGGCTGTCGGGCATGGAAGCGGATTCCGTACCGGATATGGACTTCAGTCCATGGGATGGTAAGGTGCTCAGCAAGACGGAGATCGAGAACTGGTTCGGTGAGGAATACAAGCATTATCCACTAGCGAAACGCAAAGAACGGGTCATGGCGAGAGTTCACCGCTGGATTGAGATGGAACTCAAGAAACCGATGCCAGAATCTGTGCGCAAAGAACGCAAGAAAAAAGCAGCGACTCGTGAGAAGGCCTATGCCAAAAAATGGCCTCAATATGAGCCGCTTACGCTTTACAAACAGCTGTTCAAAGCTACAAAAGGTGGCTGTGTGCCAGCCTCGCTCAGCGGGCTTATTCCAAAACTGGTCATGAAACAAACCGCAGCAGATCTGAAGCAGGATATCGTCCGTGAAGAGGATTTGCCTGCATTGGTATACATTCATACACTGGTCCATGATATTGAGGGTTCGGAGCGATTTGACCATATTGTGATCGATGAAGCGCAGGACTTTTCACCTTTCCATGTGGCGTTATTGGATCGTTTCGTCAAAGGGCATTCCTTCACCATACTGGGTGACTTGTCCCAAGGCATTCACGAGTACCGTGGTGTTCATGCGTGGGAAGAGATGAGTTCTCTATTTCCTGAGGAACAGAATGCATACTTTGCATTGACCCGAAGTTATCGTTCAACGATGGAAATTATCGATTATGCCAATAGGATTCTGGAACGGGGCGTCAAAAGCGGGATTACGGCGATCCCTGTTTTCCGTAGTGGTGATCCGGTTCGGACGTTGGCTTATGGAGGCGAAGGTCGGACGGCAAGTCTAGAGCAGGCTTTGAAGGTGTTAACCGTCAAAGACTACCGAACGGTCTCTATCCTGACCCGTACCCTGCATGAAGCAGAGGTGCTTCACCGTGACCTACAGACCGCAGGCTGGGATCTTAACCTGATCGATGGCGGCAAAAAGCAGTATACGGGTGGACACTCTGTTTTACCTGTCTATCTGTCCAAAGGGTTGGAGTTTGATGCCGTTATTGTGGCAGACGTAGATCAGAAGCATTATTTGTCGAATGCAGGTGATGCGAAGCTGTTGTACGTTGGTTGTACAAGGGCCTTGCACGAATTGTGGTTGTTCCACGAGGGTGATTTGCCAGAATACGCGGCTGCAACACATAATCCCGACGGCGAGCCTGTAACCATTCAGGGTTGGCCAGAGCTTGGGTAAATAAAGTTTGCTTATACAACAAAAGGCATGGCGTTAATGGGAAAGTCCCATAAGCGCATGCCTTTTGTTACTTTTGTGCGAGAATCGCTTAATTTCCCGAGGAAGAACGACTGACAGTTCAAGTTATGTTACTCTATTTCCCATTCTGGACGAGCGACGGTTCACCAGGAATATGCCGACACCAATGAGTAAACCGCCTGCCAATGCAATCCATTGAACATGCTCTCCTAGCAAAATCCAACTCGACAATACACCAAAGAATGGTGCGAGAAACAGATAAGAACTGGTTTGGGCCGGATCACTATGTTGCAGCAAATAAAACCAGAGTGAGAACTGGATGATGGAGCAAACAAGCGTTAACCAGAGAAGCACCATAACCGAGGTCGTATTCACCATAAATTGAGGCTGTTCAGTCCATACGCTCAGCAGAAGCAACGCAGCACCTCCAGCGAGCATCTGATAGGCTGTTAAGACAAAAGTATCGTAGCCATCGCCCCAGCGTTTGATGAGTAATGTGGACACGGCAAAGGAGACCGCACCGCCAAATCCAATCCAGGTTCCAGGGCTAAAGCTCATCTGCCAACCAAAGGTTAACATGATCCCTACGAAGCCGAGCATAACACCAATCCACTGGCTGAAACGATAGGTCAGTCTATATAAAAAAGCACTGAGGATAATGACCAGCAACGGATTGGTAAACGTAATAATGGCTGATTCACCGGATGTAATCCAGTTCATGCTGTAGTAGGCGCAACCCATCACTCCTGCCGATTGGAACAGGCCAATGAGGAATATTTTCAACCATGACTGCCATCCAGTAGGCAAAGGACGTTTACGAAGGAACAAGGCCATCAAGCCGCCTGCCAGTATATAACGTATGCCCATGAGCAGGAAAGGTGGAGCATATAACATGCCGATCTTGCCGACTGGAAAAGAAGTACCCATGATTAGCGTTGTCAAAATGATCAAGATTGTATATTTCAAAGGTTTTATGGTGCGTGTACCTGTGATCAAAGCAACTCTATTTTTCCAGTATGTCATGCTCAACACTCCTTATCATCATCCAGTCAGAGGACTGGTTTGGGATCTACATGAATTGTAGTCCGGTTTACACATGAAGTATAATGATTGGTAATGAAGTGGATATCATTTTGAATGATGTCAGAGTGGAGGGACCATGGAGAGCGGGGATCTTAGAATATTTCAGTGTGTTGCACAGGAGGGGAATCTGACCAAAGCTGCTTCTAAACTAGGGTATGTGCAATCCAACGTAACTGCACGAATCCGGCATCTGGAAGCAGAAGTGGGTACAACGCTGTTCATTCGTCATAATCGAGGCATGACGTTATCTCCAGCCGGAGAGATGCTACTGACCTATGCGGATAAAATTATTGGTTTGCTGAATGATGCTTCCAAGGCGCTTCGGGCGACGAGTACACCATCGGGTCCCTTAAGAATAGGATCTACACAGACTGCCGCAGCAGTTCGTTTACCTGAGCTTTTTGCAAAATACTATAAACAGTATCCCGAGGTGTCCTTGTCACTGGTTACTGGCAATTCGCAAATGCTTATTGATCAGGTGATAGGGTATGAATTGGAAGGAGCTTTTATTGGTTGTGCCTGTGATCATCCTGATATCGTGTCTATCGATGTATTTGATGAAGAACTATTTGTAGTTTCGTCAGGTGTGGGACCAGAAGATGAACTTACCCGTAAGCCGATCCTTGTCTACAGTATGGGATGCTCCTACCGACAAACGTTAGAGGAGTGGTTGCTTTCAAGTGGAGTAAATCGTCCAGTGATTATGGAGTTTGGAACTTTGGAAGCGATTATTAGTGGAGTAACGTCGGGAATGGGGATTTCTCTGTTACCGGAGATTGTGATTCGGCAGCAAATTGAAAGTGGCAACCTTCGCAAACATTCGCTCCCATCCGGTATAAGCCGCATGATGACTCGTTTTATTACACGAAAGGATGCGTTTGTGAGTAGTGCGCTTGGCGCATTTATGGCTATGTTACCGCGGGAGTATGATATGATAGAGAGTGGAGAACCATCAGAAGTGTAATGTACACAAGCCAAGGCAATTCGTTAAGGAAGTGATGAGCAATGGATTTATTTTCGTTTCAACAAGACTCAAAACCACAAGCTAGATTGCTCGCAGACCGCATGCGGCCAGAGCATCTGGATGAATATATTGGACAGGAACATATTATTGGACCGGGAAAATTGCTTCGGCGCGCCATTGAGGCTGATCAGATTTCGTCGATCTTGTTATACGGCCCTCCGGGATGCGGCAAGACAACCCTTGCACATATTATTTCTCAACAAACACAAGGACAGTTCGTTCGCCTGAATGCAGTGGAAGCTTCCGTTAAGGATGTGCGTGAGGTCATTGAACAGGCGCAAACGAACAAACAGCTGTATGGAACAAAAACCATTCTGTTCCTCGACGAGGTACACCGGTTTAACAGTTCACGTCAGGACGCGCTATTGCCTGCGGTAGAGAAAGGAACGATTATTTTTATCGGCGCGACAACAGAGAATCCATTTCATTATGTCAATGGGGCCTTGATGAGTAGATCCACCCTGTTCCAGCTGGAATCACTGAACAAGGAGCATTCGCTTATTGCGATGCGCAGAGCATTGAGTGATGCGGACAAAGGTCTGGGGTTCATGGAACTACAGGCGGACGATGAGGCACTTGAGCATATTGCTACGATGGCCAACGGGGATATTCGACGTGCACTTAACGCTCTTGAACTGGCTGCGTTGACGACGCCACCGGAGAAGGATGGATCCATTCATATTACGCTTGGTGTAGCAGAAGAGTCTATTCGACGACCGATTGTGAAGGCGGATGAATCGACACAGTATGATGTGCTGTCTGCATTCCACAAAAGTATTCGGGGTTCCAGTGATGCGGCGCTGTTCTGGTTTTTATACGCGGTGGAGAAGCTCGGCATGGACCCAATGACCTTCATTCGCCGTCTAATTGCAGCGAGCAGTGAAGACATTGGGCTTGCGAATCCGCAAGCCATGACCCAGGCGATTGGAGCACTTGATGCGTACAGGAATAACGGCTGGCCCGAAGCCAAGCTGAATATTGCACAAGCGATTTTGTTTGCAGTCGAAAGTCCAAAATCCAATGCGGTGTATACCGCCATTTCCAAAGCCATGAATGCCATTGATGAGGTGAAATCAGCAGAAGTTCCACTTCACTTACGGGATACGCATTACTCGGGTGCTGTAAAACTTGGACATGAGGGCTATCAATATCCGCACAATTACCCTGGGCATTATGTGAAGCAAGAATATTTACCAAAGCAGCTCTCACGGAGAATATTCTATGAGGCAACGGAGCAGGGTAACGAATCGAAGATCAGGCTGAACCAACAGCGGCGCAGGGATTTGTAAGATCAGTCAGATCACTCGGGAGATGCACATAACATGAAAGAGCTTTTGTATATAGGAGTAGGTGGATTTCTCGGTACAATGACCCGATATGCCATACAGTTAGGGATACCAGCTGCTCATGTGGGCTTTCCTTGGGCGGTGCTGCTAATCAATGCGATTGGCAGCCTTTTTTTAGGTTGGTTCTTTACCATAGCTGTTCCAGGCAAAATAACACCACAACTTCGACTGGCGATTGGTACAGGTTTTACTGGCGCATTTACGACATTCTCCACGTTTACACTGGATATTGTTCGTTTATCCGAGGGTGGAGAATGGGTCAAAGCTGCAATTTATATGATCGTAAGTCTATTGGCAGGGTTGTTGCTCTGTGCGCTGGGAATGAGCCTTGGACAGCGTATGTTGGGAGCACGAAGACAAGAGGGTGATGCCTCATGATCCTATGGATTGGGTTTGCAGGTATGCTGGGTGCTGTACTGCGTTTCAGTCTGGGGAAATGGGCCTCTGGCTTGCTGGGAACGGCTTTTCCGTGGGGAACATGGATCATCAATATCAGTGGTTCACTGCTGCTTGGGTTGTTATATGGGTGGCACCAATCTGAGATGATCTCAGATGGAACCTGGGTGATGTGGGGAACCGGATTCTGCGGTGCGTACACCACATTTTCCACCTTTGGCTATGAAACGTTAGGACTTATGGGTCGACAACGATACGCCAAAGCGGCGCTCTACGTCGTTAGTTCGGTTGTAATTGGGTTGTTGGCCGCCTGGGCAGGAGTCTGGTTGACTGCATAACGAACTATTTTTAATTTTTTTGCAAAGAAAAGCAGGAAAAAAGCCATCCTTCATGGTATACATGAAAGACGGCTTTTTTAATAGGGATACACGGTATTGTGTATAATCCGCATTTTAATGGACAAGCTCTATTATTGCATCGCGGGTACAGGTACTTTTTGCACCTGATCGATCGTACCCCCACCCAGGCAGACCTCTCCGTCGTAGAAAACAACGGCTTGTCCTGGCGTAATGGCTTTTTGCTGCTGGTCAAATTGTACATCCACACTTCCATCTTCCTGCCAGGTCAGTGTAACACCTTGATCCGGCTGACGATAGCGGAACTTGGCAGTACAACGGTATGGCACATTAGGCATGTGCTCAGCACCAGCAATCCAGTTCACACCTGTTGCGATAAGACCAGTGGAGTACAAGCTTGCATGGGCATCGCCCTGAACAACAAGCAGTTGATTCTTCTCCAGATTTTTGTCTGCAACAAACCAGGGTTCACCATTGCCGGAACCGCCAATGCCAAGACCTTGGCGTTGGCCAAGTGTGTAGTACATCAGACCATCATGACGGCCTTTAACTTCACCAGTCGCGATATCAACCATGTCTCCACCTTTGGCAGGCAGATAGTTACTCAAGAACTCTTTGAAATTACGCTCACCGATGAAGCAGACACCTGTGCTGTCTTTTTTCTTGGCAGTATACAGACCAGCCGCTTCTGCGATTTTGCGTACTTCCGGTTTGGGCAGATGACCAATCGGGAACATGGCTTTGGACAGCTGGTTCTGATTGAGTGCGTTAAGGAAATACGTTTGATCCTTATTGTTGTCCACACCACGAAGCAACTTGAGTGTGCCATCTTCTTCAATCAAGCGAGCATAGTGTCCTGTAGCTACATAATCTGCGCCGAGATCCAGAGCTTTGTTCAGAAATTCACCAAATTTGATCTCACGATTACACATGACATCCGGATTTGGCGTGCGACCCGACTTATATTCATCAAGGAAATAGGTAAATACTTTATCAAAATATTCTTTCTCGAAGTTGACAGTGTAGTACGGAATGCCGATCTGTTCACATACGCGGCGTACGTCCTCTGAATCTTCTTCAGCGGTACAGTGGCCGAACTCGTCGGTGTCATCCCAGTTTTTCATGAAAATGCCGATGACATCGTAACCCTGCTCTTTCAGCAGCAGTGCGGTAACGGAAGAATCGACACCTCCGGACATGCCAACGACGACCCGTGTATTTTCAATTGTTTTGGACATCGTTATCACCATTTCTATATATAAATGTGTTTCGTTTCTTATTCTATCATAACCGTACTCAAGATACGATACACCCGGCCAATTTTGGATAGTGTCCACCACAGACGCACATTTTGGAATATCGTCAATCTTTCTTTTCCATAAAGCATGCAGATATGTTAACATTAGCTGAGGGTTATGATCGGAATACGGAGGATTAGAAGGTTTATGCTAATCTCAATGCATCTCCGCTGTGGACAGATCGTGAAACAGACGGTCATGGACCACAGGATATATTATAAAGTTTCCAAGCGTTTCTGAAAATTGAAAGAGGTGACTCCTTTGAAAATATCGACAAAAGGCCGTTACGGCCTCACAATCATGATGGAGCTGGCTGCTAGAACAGGCGAAGGCCCTACATCACTTAAAAGCATTGCCGAGCGCAACCAGCTCTCGGAACATTACCTGGAGCAATTGATCGCTCCATTGCGCAATGCAGGACTGGTGAAGAGCATTAGAGGTGCTTACGGCGGTTATATCCTTGCGGGTGATCCCGCAACCGTGACTGCAGGCGACGTGATCCGTGTACTGGAAGGGCCAATCTCCCCAGTAGACTTCACGGAAGAAGATGATCCGGCGAAGCGTGATCTATGGTTGCGTATTCGTGACGGCATTGCGGAAGTGTTGGATTCCACAACACTGAAAGACCTGATTACATTCCAGGATCAAGAGAAAAAAGATAGTTACATGTTTTACATTTAAAAAAGACTTCTATGAACTTGACATGGTAACATACTTGAGCCCCCATTTGGGGGCTTTATCCATGCCTTAACAGAAAAACAAGATATTTTAACATATAACGGGGTGAAGATAAATGAAACGAATTTATTTGGATCACGCCGCATCGACACCTATGCATCCACGAGTCGCAGAAGCGATGATGAACGTCATGACAGGGCAATATGGCAACGCATCAAGTATCCATGCCTTTGGGCGTGAAGCCAAACGGACCGTCAGCGGAGCAAGGGATGTCATTGCGGCGTCTTTGGGCTGTTTCCCGGACGAATTGGTATTTACCGGAGGTGGCACGGAGAGCGACAATCTGGCCATTTTTGGAGCAGTCTCATCAAGACAGGACAAAGGGAAACACGTCATTACGACGGTCATTGAGCACCATGCTGTTTTGCATACGTGTCAGGAACTGGAGCGTCAAGGCTACGAAGTAACTTATCTGTCTGTTGATCGTTATGGACGAATAAGTCTGGATGAGCTGCAAGAGTCCATTCGACCGGATACGGTGCTGATTACCATGATGTATGCCAACAACGAAGTAGGCACGATTCAGCCGATCCGCGAGGTGGGTGAGCTTGCCCGCCAGCATGATATTCTGTTCCATACCGATGCGGTTCAGGCTCTAGGCAGCCAGAATATTTCCTGCAAGGAACTGCCTGTGGATCTGATCAGCTTCTCTGCCCATAAAATCAATGGACCTCAGGGCGTGGGTGCACTCTACGTACGGCGAGGAATTGTGCTGGAAGCAAGAGCACACGGTGGGCTGCAAGAGCGTCAACGACGCGCAGGAACGGAAAATATTGCGGGTATTGCCGGATTTGCAGAGGCCCTCAAGATTGCATCAGAGCATGCGGAGGCGCATCGTCAGCATGATTTGGAATTGCGGAAGCTTTTGTTGGAACAGCTCGAGAGTCATGTGGGGACGGAGCACTTTCATGTGAATGGGCACCCCGAGCATACGTTGCCAAACATCCTGAATATCAGCTTTCCGGAAGTGTCCACTGAGACGATGTTAATGAATCTGGATATGGAAGGAATCGCTGTGGCAAGCGGTTCTGCCTGCACTTCCGGTTCGCTTGAAGTATCTCACGTGCTCAAAGCGATGGATCTGCCAGAGACTTTTTTACACTCTGCGATTCGATTTAGCTGGGGATTGGGTAATACTACGGAAGAAATCATGATAACCGCCGAAAAAATTGGAACCATTCTTGGGCGACTGCGTAATAGACCCTAAGGGGAACTTTACACATGGAACAGAAGGAGGGAAGAAGTTCCATTTCATCGGTTGGATAGAAGCGGTTTTGATGATCGGCGTCTGATTGCCACTCATCAACTTTGGGCATACCTAGCAATAGCGCCGCGCCTATTTAATGATAAGAAGATGAGGGGGACCCAGCGATGAAGCTTCAGGAAATGATCGGACTTGCCGTTTTTGATGTTGAGGACGGGAAGCAGGTCGGTAAAATCCAGGATTTCATTGTGAATGATGATTGGGAGATCGAAGGCATTGAACTTGAGAACAAAGGCCTGTTTACCAATCATGTCAAAATCGTACAGTGGCAAGATATCGTTGCCTATGGCGAGGATGCCGTCATGATCCGTAATCAACAGGCTGTCCGCAAGACGGGAGCCGACGACATAAAATACACGTACCTCCTCGGTCGGTCTAAATTGAAGGAGATGTCCGTGCTCACCGAAGAAGGTTTGCTGCTTGGACGTGTCTCTGATGTTTATTTTGACCAGGAGTTGGGAAATACAATAGTAGGGATTGAAATTACGGACGGTTTTGTGTCCGATCTGATCGAGGGCCGCAAATGGCTGCCATGTACAAGCGATATGTCCATCGGGGAAAGTGCCATTATGGTGCCGCCGCTGAGTGAACAACGCTTGGAAAATGCCATTCATTCTGTTAATGGATAGGTGAATGAATATGAAATGTCCAAACTGTAGTTCCAAAGATATTGGGAAAATTGGTTCCCACCAGTTTTATTGCTGGGGATGCTTTATCGAATTAACGGTGAACGGTGAGAAAATGTCTGTATATCAGGTGGAAGAAGACGGTACGCTGAGTTCCCTGGATGATCTCTTTTTCGGGGACGAGCTGCCGCAAGACTTCCCTCATCTTCACGCTTCTTCTTAAAAAGCAGGATAACTTCCTCTATATGCGGTTTCATGACAATGTATGTCATGGGATGCTGTCGTTACTTGTTGGCAGGTGTATATAGATGCGGTTACATAATGGTTCGGGTGGGACATGGTTGATTATATGTTACCCCGGACCGCAAGATGCGCTTCCTTCTCTGATGAAGGAGGCGTTTTTTTGGTTCAGGAAAAAAATGTGATGATTGCTGCTTTCCACTTCTGCGCTGTGTTAATAAATATTACCTTTCCTACATATACTGACTCTCAGAGCCAGTCCAAAAGGAGAGATACAAGTGGAGCAATTAACCAAAAACAAGTTTTTCCGTTACGCGATCTGGCTGCTGCTCGGATTGATCATTCTGTATTTTATATGGCTGCTGCGGCCTTTACTGCTTCATATATATGCTTTCCTGAAAACAGTGCTGGCACCTTTTATCGTAGCTCTTATCATATCCTATGTACTCAATCCGATTGTGAGCATGCTGGGAGGACGCAAGGTGCCGCGTACGATTGCAGTACTGCTCATATATGCCTTTTTCCTGACCTGTATCGGTGTCATTCTGATGAATGTCATTCCAGTATTGATTGAACAGCTGGAGGAACTTAACGAGCATATGCCAGAGCTGTCCATGCGCGCCCAGAGCTTGATGAACAATATGGATCACAAATTAATGCCACCAAGTGTGCGAACAGGCATGAACAGCTGGTTCTTTCAGATGGAGGATCGACTAACTCAAGGGATTACTGTGCTAATGGACAATATCGGGGCGACCATCAATGTGTTGTTCAATGTGTTTATCGTGCCTTTCTTGATCTTCTACATGTTAAAAGACTTTGAGGTGTTCGAACGCACCATTGTGGCGTATCTTCCTCGTTCACGTCGCAAAGCGATTGTCTCGGTGATGAAAGAGATCGATACTGCGCTGGGAAACTACATACGAGGACAGTTTATTGTCTGTGTCATTGTTGGTATCTTTGCCTACATAGGTTATATCGTCATTGATATGCCGTATGCGCTGCTGCTTGCGAGCATTGTGGCGGTGTTTAACATTGTACCCTACTTGGGGCCGTTCCTTGGTGCTGCCCCTGCTGTGGTCATGGCATCGACGGTATCGTTTAAAATGGTGCTGCTTGTTGTCATTGTGAACACACTGTGCCAGGTGCTGGAAAGCAACGTTATCTCTCCTCAAGTGGTGGGGCGAACGCTTCATCTGCATCCACTGTCGATTATATTTGCACTGCTCGTCGGAGGTGAACTGGCAGGCATTGTAGGTCTTATTCTGGCGGTGCCCGTTTTTGCTGTCCTGAAGGTGATCGTGCAGCACTTTTTCGCCTATTACATCAAACGAAGGACTGACTAAATAGTAGGCTTAGACCTTCAAAGAAGCCGCGTTGACACCCGCTTATGCTACCGATATAATGAGTGTGTATGTTTAGAACATGAAATCGATGATGAAATAAAGTACGCCGAGGGTTCCTTTCCTCAGAGAATAGACTTCTTCAGATCAGGGTGAGCCTGAACTGATGGCTGGAAGAGTCTTGAAAGATGAAGCGGCGGAAAGCTAATTTCGGAGTGCAGGACAACCCTGCCGGGTGCGACCGTTATTTCGCATGAACGAGGAGATTGTTTGTTTGTCCGGGCAGCAAGGGATGAACAGCAATAACCAGGGTGGTACCGCGATAACATCGTCCCTGATTATTCAGGGGCGTTTTTTGTGTTTATTTTTAGAAAAACAATGTTGACCAACCGGAGCGAATACGCAACGGACTATTATAATTTAATGGGGGCATCCAGTATGAAAGCCAGTGAAATCCGGTCCAAATGGATAGAGTTTTTTGCAAGTAAAGGTCACAAAATCGAGCCGAGCGCATCGCTCGTACCTCACAACGATCCTTCTCTTTTGTGGATTAATGCGGGTATGGCACCGCTCAAACCTTATTTTGACGGACGTGAGAAGCCGGAGAACCCGCGCCTTGCGAATTCCCAAAAGTGTATCCGCACCAATGATATTGAAAATGTCGGCAAAACGCGCCGTCACCATACGTTCTTCGAAATGCTCGGCAACTTTTCCATTGGAGATTACTTCAAGGAAGAGACGGTTACTTGGGCATGGGAGTTCCTGACCAGCAAAGAGTGGATCGGTTTCGATCCAGAGCGTCTGTCCGTTACGGTATATCCGGAAGATGAAGAAGCTTTCAAACTGTGGAACGAAAAAGTGGGACTGCCTGCGGAGCGTATCATCAAATTGGATGAGAACTTCTGGGATATCGGCGAAGGCCCATGCGGACCTTGTACCGAGATCTTCTATGACCGCGGCGAAGCTTACGGAAACGACATGAGTGATCCTGAGATGTATCCAGGTGGAGAAAACGAACGTTATCTGGAAGTGTGGAACCTGGTATTCTCGCAGTTCAACCATAACAAAGATGGCAGCTACACACCGCTTCCTAACAAAAATATTGATACAGGTGCTGGTTTGGAGCGTTTTGCTTCCATTCTGCAAAATGTGGATTCCAACTTCGACACAGACCTGTTCCAACCGATGATTCAGAGAACAGCCGCTCTTGCGGGTGTGAAATATAACGACAGTGTCGAGATCGATGTTGCACTGAAAGTCATTGCCGATCATATTCGTACCGTTGCCTTTGCAGTAGGTGATGGCGTTCTGCCAAGTAATGAAGGACGTGGATATGTCATTCGTCGTTTACTTCGCCGTGCAGTTCGTTATGGTAAAGTTCTTGGACTCGACCGTCCATTCCTGTATGAACTGACCTCAACCGTTGGTGAAGTGATGGGAATGTACTACCCTGAGGTAGTGGACAAACAAGAGTTCATCGCCAAAGTGATCAAAACCGAGGAAGAGCGTTTCCACGAAACACTCACGGATGGTCTGGCTATTCTGGCTGATATGAGTCGCACTGCCAAATCCGAAGGCCGCACCGTAATTAGCGGACCTGAAGCTTTCAAACTGTATGATACGTACGGTTTCCCGTTTGACCTGACAGAAGATTATGCTGCAGAGCATGGTCTGACTGTGGATCGTGAAGGTTTTGATGCTTCCATGCAGAAACAACGTGAGCTTGGACGTGCTGGGCGTCAAGAAAACGAGAGCATGAAAGTCCAAGGTGGGCCGCTTGCTGATCTGGAGGTTAAAAGCGAGTTTGTTGGTTATACTGACCTGTTGACGGAAGCAAAAGTGGTAGCCATCGTTGCCGGTGACGCCCTTGTTGACACTGTAGGCGAAGGACAGACGTGCCAGGTTGTTCTGGACAAGACTCCTTTCTACGCAGAAAGTGGCGGTCAAGTGAGTGATCAGGGCTTGCTGCGCGGTGCTAGTGTAACAGCGAAAGTACAAGGCTTGTTCAAAGCTCCACTCGGACAACATGTACATCTGGTTACTGTGGAGTCCGGTGAACTGCGTGTAGGCGATCTGATCAATGCTCAAGTAGACGCTGCGAAACGCGGCGACATTATCAAAAACCATACGGCAACTCACTTGCTGCACAAAGCACTCAAAGATGTGCTCGGCACACACGTAAACCAGGCAGGATCGCTCGTAGAGCCACAGCGTCTGCGGTTCGACTTCTCTCACTTCGGCAGCATCACCCCGGAAGAGTTGACAGAGATTGAGCGTCAGGTAAACGAACAGATCTGGAATCGTCTGAACGTGAACATCGAGCTGAAAGCTATTGATGAAGCCAAAGAAATGGGTGCGATGGCCCTGTTTGGCGAAAAATATGGAGATATTGTACGAGTCGTTCAAGTTGGAGACTACAGTTTGGAACTTTGTGGCGGCTGTCACGTAAATAATACCTCAGAGATCGGAATCTTCAAACTGGTGAGCGAGAGCGGGATCGGCTCCGGCGTTCGTCGGATCGAAGCTGTAACTGGCCGTGGCGCATATCTGTATGTGGAAAGCCAGTTGGAATTGCTCAAGCAATCAGCAGCGTTGCTCAAAGCAAATGTGGCTGATGTGCCTAAAAGGATTGAAGGTCTGAACCTGCAACTGAAAGAAGCAGCTAGAGAGACTGAATCCCTGCAAAGCAAGCTGAGTGCCATGGAAGCAGGTCAACTGACCGATCAAGTGGTACAAGCAGGAAATACACAATTGCTCGCAGCACGTGTAGATGCTCCGAACATGGATGCACTTCGCACAGTGGCCGATGAGTTGAAAATCAAATTGCCTAACGCCGTACTCGTATTGGGTGCCGCAGCCGATGGCAAAGTGAATTTTGTAGTCGCTGTACCTGCTGAACAAGTAAAACAAGGATTACATGCAGGCAAAATCGTCAAAGAAGTCGCAGCAGTATGCGGCGGTGGCGGTGGTGGACGTCCAGATATGGCGCAAGCCGGAGGTAAGGATGCAACCAAGCTGGATGAAGCGCTGAAACTGGCGGTTTCGTTAGTTAGCCAGTAAAGGACAAGCAAAAAACACAATTGCCTTATCCTTTGTTTACTTGTGGCAGTCAGAATATGTTATTATATAAACAGAAATCAATTCGGCAGGACATGGTCCCCATGTTCATGCAGGAGCGAGGTGTCATCAATGGACTCCATGGATAAGACGGTTAAATTTAATGTGAAAGGTGACGAGCAGGAAGCATCATCCAAAGAGATTCTTCTCACGGTATATGATGCATTGGTCGATAAGGAGTATAATCCGATCAACCAGATTGTTGGGTATCTGATTTCCGGAGACCCGGCATACATTCCTCGTCACAACAACGCACGTAGTCTGGTCCGTAAAAAGGAGCGCGATGAGCTGATTGAAGAGCTTGTACGTTCCTATCTGGCCAATCACCGGTAATGTACGCCGCTTCCGCTGTGTTGCAGCCATGCAGGCAGCGGGAAACGAACCGACAGAAGACAGCCTGAAGCTTGAGAAGGTGATTATTAGTAATCGACCTGAGCCGGCTTGAGGATGGGAGAGCATGGATGAAAATATTAGGTTTGGACTATGGGGACCGAAGAATCGGAGTTGCCGCGAGTGACGCCTTCGGTTGGACTGCCCAGGGATTGGAAGTGCTAGAACGCCGTCGTGATGAAGGCGAGTTCGCTCGGATTGCCGAGCTTGTGCGTGAGCATGAGATTAGTGAGATCGTAGTTGGACTTCCCAAAAACATGAACGGCACCGTAGGACCGCGCGGTGAGATATGTATTGCTTTTGCCGAACGCCTGCGGGATGAACTGAATTTACCTGTTCACCTTTGGGATGAACGGCTGACAACCATGGCAGCAGAACGAACGCTGATTGAAGCGGATGTCAGTCGGAAAAAACGCAAGCAGGTTGTGGACAAAATGGCCGCAAGCTTGATTTTGCAAAATTATTTGGATGCCAATAGTAGAAGGTGAGGGGGATCAACAATGGCTGAAGATCAACTGGGTATGGAAGAAGAAGCGGAAATTATTTACATTGCGGATGACGAGGGTAATGAAGAGGAATTCGAAGTCATCATGAAGTTTGAAGTAGATGGTTCGGAGGCCAAGTACATGATGGTTGCTCCGGTTGAACCTGAAGATGGCGAAACGGATGTATATGCATTCCGTTATGAAGAAGAGGGCGACGATATTAAACTTTTCGTCATCCAAGATGATGCCGAGTGGGATATCGTCGAGGAGACGTTTAATACATTTCTTGCTGAAGATGAAGAGGAAGCGAACTAAATGACGGAATATAGCCGCAAAGACCTGAAATGGACAGATTCACTGCGTCTGGCATTCGGTGCTCATGTTGAGCTCGAAGAAGAGAACGGTAAATCACAACCGTATGACTTGTTGGCTGAGTTCGAAGTCGGCGGTCAGCAATACGCGGTGCTCCGCAGTTCGTTGCGACCTTATGACGAGGTTGAACTTCTGCGGGTATCGCCTGGAAGTGAAGACCAGATCATGCCGGAGTTAGTTACGATTGACGATGATGATGAGTGGGAGAACATCTCGGAACTGTATGATGAATGTACACTCCCCATTGACGAAGATTAATCAGCTTCAAATTGAAGAAACCGGGAGGGCGGAGAAGTCCGCTCTTTTTGGTTGTGTAAAGGAGTTGTTTCTTTTTTGAAAGGGAAAGCAATAGTAGTCATACTGCTTATCATTGTAGTTCTTGCCGGAGGCGCAGGTGGATACGTATGGAGTATGATGCGTCCTGTGGAAGCTTCTACAGAACCGGTCGTATTTGAGATTAAGAGCGGATCGGGAACTTCGAAAATTGCGGATCAGCTTCAAGAAGAAGGGCTCATTCGAAGCGGGTTAGCCTTTAAAGGGTATTTAAAGTGGAAAAAACTAGGTTCTAATTTCATGGCGGGTACATATTCTATGAATCCTGGCGTGACATATGATGAGATTGTTAACAAGCTGAGTAGTGGTGAAGTTGTACCAGAAGAAATGGTGAAGTTTACAATTCCGGAGGGGTATAACGTTCTGCAAATGGCGGGTAAGCTTTCTTATGAGCATGTTGTTGATCGGGATGAATTCATCAAACTGGCCAATGATCCTTCAGCCTTCGATGTGGATATCGTCAAAGATATTCCAGTGGATGAAGAACTTCGGTATGTACTGGAAGGATATCTGTTCCCGGAGACATATGAGCTGAAAAAGGGAAGTTCCACGCATGATGTGATGCAACGGATGCTGGAAGAATTCCAGACCAAGATCAATTCCATTCCTGGTCTGGAAGCCAAGCTCCAGGAAAAGAACCTTTCTCTTCATGAGCTGCTGACGATTGCGTCACTGGTGGAGAAAGAAGTTGTGGTGGATGAGGAGCGTGCTCTGGTAGCAGGTGTAATCTACAATCGGATCAATCAGGATATGAAGCTGGAGATTGATGCTACTGTGCAATATCTGCTGGACAGGCCGAAGGAGCGATTGTTTTTCAAGGATCTGAAGGTGCAAAGTCCCTACAATACGTATCTGAACAAAGGCTTACCACCAGGTCCAATTGCCAGTCCAAGTCTTCCGTCCATTGAGGCAGCGCTAAATCCGGAAGCATCGGAGTATCTGTTCTATGTGACGAAAAAGGATGGTTCGTCCGGACATTTGTTTGCCAAAACGTATAAGGAACATCAGCAAAATATAGCCAAAAGTAAGGCTGCGCAATAAGCGGAGGGGATTATATGAGTAAGAAACATGAACTGCTCGTTACAGCAGCGAATGTGAAAGAGGCAGAAGTGTTGCTTCAGGCTGGAGCAGATGCTTTGGTCATTGGAGATGATCGATTCGGCATGCGTCTTCCAGGCAGCTTCAGTGTGGAAGAGACAGCAGAGGTGGTTGCCATTGCAGCCAAACATCAGGCGCGTGTGTATGTATCCATGACTAATCTAATGTCCAACGATCTGCTGAAAGAATTGCCTGAATATGTTCAGGCTTTGGGTAGAATCGGTGTGGATGGTGTGGAGTTTAATGATCCATCTGTGCTGGCTACCATGAAGGAATACGCGCCACATGTTAAGCTGCACTGGAACGCAGAGATGACTTCAACGAACTATGCGACGGCCAACTATTGGGGAACCAAGGGAGCGAGTCGTGTTGTGCTTGCCCGTGAGTTGAATATGGACGAGCTGACGGAAATGGTTCCTTTTTTGAAGGTAGAAGCTCAGGTTCAGGTGCATGGTATGACGAATATTTATCATTCGAAGCGCAGTCTGGTGCAAAGTTACATGGCTCATCAAGGACGGCCGGTTGAAGGACATCTGGGTAAAGAACGGGGATTGTTCCTGATCGAGGCTGAGCGCCGGGATGAGAAATTCCCGATCTATGAGGATATTAACGGTACGCACATTATGAGCTCTGAGGATATATGTATCCTCGAAGATCTTCATCTGTTGATGGAGGCGGGTGTGCACAGTTTCAAAGTTGAAGGCATGTTAAAATCGCTTGCTTACAATGAAGCTGTTGTACGTGCGTATCGGGCAGCGATAGACAGTTATGTAGCCGATGCCGATGCATATGCGTTCTCTGAAGATTGGCTCGCTGAGGTGCGGCAATTACAAGACCCTGAACGTGAATTGTCGTTTGGATTTTTCTATAAAGAACAAGTGTATTAATAGACGAGGTGAACAGAATGGAAACAGTGGCGGTACAGCGGAAGTTCTCGGGTAAACGTAACCGTCTGGACAAACCGGAGCTGCTAGCTCCGGCGGGTAATCTGGAAAAACTGAAATTTGCGATCCATTACGGTGCAGATGCCGTATATATCGGTGGACAGGCCTATGGACTGCGCTCCAACGCGGATAACTTTAGCTTTGAAGAGATGCGTGAAGGTGTAGAGTTTGCCAAAAAGTATGGAGCTAAAGTGTTCGTAGCGACGAACATCTATGCACATAATGAGGATGTTGAAGGTATCGAAACGTACCTGCAGAACCTCTATAATGCGGGAATCTCCGCGATCATCGTAGCCGATCCGGCTATCATTGAAGTAGCCCTTCGTGCTGTGCCGGGCCTTGAGGTACATCTGAGTACTCAACAATCCACACTTAACTGGCAAGCCGTGAAGTTCTGGAAAGATGAAGGACTCCCGCGTGTTGTTCTCGGACGTGAGACCAGCTTTGAAGAGATTGAAGAAATCAAGGCGAATGTGGATATTGAAATCGAAGCCTTTATTCACGGGGCGATGTGTTCATCGTATTCTGGCCGTTGTGTGCTCTCCAATCACTTTACGGATCGGGACTCCAACCGGGGCGGCTGTTGCCAGTCTTGCCGCTGGAAGTATGATCTGTTCGAGGATGCGAGAGAAGATACGGTGTGGGTCAGCGAAGAGGACATGCAGATGCAGGCACCTGCGCCATTCAAACTGGGTGAGAACCAACTTCCCCTCTTCCAGGAACAGGACAATTCATTCTCCATGGGATCGAAAGATCTATGTATGATTGGTCATATCCCCGAGTTGATTGATGTGGGTGTGGACAGTTTCAAGATCGAAGGACGTATGAAATCAATTCACTATGTGGCTACCGTGGTTAACGTATACCGTCAAGCGATTGATGCCTATATGGCTGACCCGGAAAATTATGTTCTGAAGCCTGAGTGGGTTGAAGAAATGAACAAAGCGGCAAATCGTCCGCTGAATACCGGGTTTTTCTATGATACACCAGACCATGAAGATCATATCTATGAACCGGAAGAAAAGGCCGTACCTTTTGACTTCGCTGGATTGGTCATGGGATATGATGCTGAAACAGGAATGGCAACCATTCAACAGCGCAATCACTTCAAACCGGGACAGGAAATCGAATTTTTTAGTCCGGGAGGTCACTTTTTCAAACAGGTAGTCGGTGAAATACAGGATGAAGAAGGCAATGTTCTCGATGCTGCGCGTCACCCGTTGCAACTGATTAGAATGAAGGTAGATCAGCCAGTTTCGTACTTCGATATGATGAGAAAAAAGAAATAGGCTCAAATACCTACAATGTGTCAATATTGTATTATGATTTAACAAAATAGTGTTATGAAATTCACATTTGGGACCTCCGTTTATCGGCATATGGGGGTCTTTTTTTTATAGAAAAATAGGAATAAAGTTGTAAAATATTTCTGGAATGTGAAAGGGGAACGAAGAAAGCTGTCGAATACTACATACTTATAGGGGAGAGAAAGAAAAATCCAACAAGTAAATTACTGGCAGGTGAATGGGATTGGTTCAAAAGAAGCAGAAAGACAGTGGGGAGCAAGTGACAAAAGCCGAGCAGGTTAAGCCTGAGAAGGTTCAGAAAGTAAAGAAAGAGAAGGTAGCAAAAAGCAAGACTACAGGTAGTGGCAAAAAAATGTTCAAGATTGATCGCAGCAAGCTCAAGCTAGGCTGGATCAAGACCGATTGGGTGAAGAAACAATTGAAAGACCGGGATTGGAAAAATCTTGGGGGGTCTTCTTTCAAACAGATTAGG
Source organism: Paenibacillus sp. LS1 (assembly GCF_026013365.1). Classification (GTDB taxonomy): domain Bacteria; phylum Bacillota; class Bacilli; order Paenibacillales; family Paenibacillaceae; genus Paenibacillus. Next base: position 2,143,537 of record NZ_JAPDOE010000001.1, on the reverse strand, counting down.
AAGGCGAATCCGGTTAAATCCGTAGGGGTTAAACTGTTCTTGATCTTCTTTGCGGGCATTATGATTTTTGTAGTGAGTTTGGGTCTATTATCCTATGCGAAAGCGAAGAGCACGATTGAGACCAATGCGTCACGAGCAAATCAGGAGACGATTGATCAGACCAAACAAAAAATGGACATCATTTTGGAGAGATTTGTGGACACATCCACACAGATTTTCTTTGATCCGGAAATGCAGTCCTTGCTACAAAAAATGTCAGATAAGAATTTGACTGCGTATGATACATTCGTGAATTCAAGTTCAATCAACAAGCAACTGTCCAATATTGCATTTACAAATAAATCTATGGAAGCGATTTATTTGGTACCTACGGATGATACCAAGTCCATTATGGGTACGGGTAGCAACAGTTCGTCCATGGGCAGCATCCGCCAGGAAGCTTGGTATACTGAGTTAATCGAGGCAGGGGGTTATCGCTGGCTTCCAACAGAAGTTAAGGAAGATGGTTCGATCCCAACGTTCAAAATTGCACGTTCGATGAAGAACCTGCAAGGGACTACCCAGTCGTATGTTCTGGTGATTGAACTGAAGCTGGAAGTTCTGGAGGAACAATTGAAATCGCTTGATCTGGGACCAGGAGCTGTTCTGCAACTGATCGCTCCGGATAATAAAGTGGTTGCATCCTCCATCTCGGATCGTACGGGACAAGATACAGAGCTTGCATTTGTCAAAGAACTAACCGAACCAGCAGGTAGCACGAATACGGAGTATACGGTGGATGACAAACCTACTGAAATGCTGGCTGTATACAGCACGATGGAGACATCCAATTGGAAATTGGTTGGTATGATACCTACCTCTGTTTTGGTTCAGGATGCCAAAGGTATTCTGACCTTGACACTGTGGATGGCGCTGATTGATGCGGGTATTGCAGTGTTGATCGGAATCTGGATGGTTCGCATGATCGCTCGTCCACTTGGCAAATTGAAAGATCTGATGCAGGAAGGTGCGAAAGGTAATCTTAAAGTTCGTACCCCATATAGTTCCAAAGATGAAATTGGCCAGCTCTCATCCGCATTTAATCTGATGATGGAGCAGATCACGAAGCTGGTTGAACAAACCAATCGATCTGCGCAGGAAGTACTGGATACCGCATCCGAGCTGAGCAGTGCATCCAAGAAAACGGCAGTGTCTGCTTCTGAGATCGCTGTAGCTACAGAAGAAATTGCAGGTGGTGCAGGCAGTCTGGCAACCGAAGCGGAACGTGGCAATGAATTGACGGATAATATCTCTCGTCAGATGGAGAGTGTAATTGCTGCTAATGAACAGATGGGCGATTCTGCTCGTCATGTAGAGAAATCTAGTCAAACAGGATCACAACATCTGAATCAGTTGATGACCAAAACCCAGAAGACAGAAGAAATGATTGGTGCACTGGTGAATAAGGTTGATTCACTGAAAGAGAGCACGTCTTCTGTTCTGAAAGTGCTTGAAGTTCTGCAAAACATAACAAAACAGACAAATATCCTTTCCCTGAATGCAACCATTGAAGCAGCACGTGCTGGCGCGGCCGGACGCGGATTCATGGTGGTGGCTGATGAGGTTCGTCAGCTCGCGGCTCAATCCAGACAATCCATTGAGATGGTTGGAGAGATCACAGACAAAATCATGACGGAAATGAATGAGACAGTGGATGCTTTGTCTGCAGCATATCCGTTATTCAAGGAACAGATGGATGCGGTTAAAGATACCAACGTCATCTTCGCTTCCGTACAGGAACAGATGGGTGCATTTGTAGAACGTTTGGGCATGGTGACAGGTTCTATTGGAGATTTGAACAAATCTCAAAGTACGTTGTCCGAAGCGATGAGTAATGTCAGCGCCGTAGCTGAAGAATCTTCTGCAACGTCTCAAGAAGTAGCTTCCTTGAGCAGTGAACAGCAAAATATCAGTAACCAGCTGGTTAATCTGTCTGGCAAACTGGAGAACGTGTCCACTGAGCTGAAAGAAACATTGTCACGCTTTACGGTTTAACAAGCCAAGAATGAAAAGAGGAGAACCTGTCCCGCACGTGGGACAGGTTTTCTTTATGTTTACCGGATAATTCCAAGGCTTATCAGCAATAATATGTCAAAACGACAAAAGGTGAGATTGGGATGCATCTCCTTGCGAAACGGCGAATCTATATAGCTTGTATTGTTCTAAGCCTCATCTTTGGGTTACTTATATTGCGCTTGGGGTGGGTTCAGATCGTTCAGGTGAATCAGACTATGCCTGGATTTCACCGAACGGTACGTGAAATGTCTGTTTTGCAGCGTGAACGTGGTGTGATGCTTGATCCAGGGCGGGGACAATTTACGGATTACAAAGGCAATGCATTGACGGGTAAGCTGCAATGGGGCTTGGTTCTTTTTCCACAGGCGGGTGTAACAGAGAAATTACGCAAGCATGATGGGGAGTTGGAAGGCTTCGAGATGGCACAGTTGGCAGCTATATTACATACGGATCTGGATCAATTGAACAAGGAATGGAATCAGGAGGGGGCACCTCATTTTTGGACAGCAGGTGCATCTCAGCCTGCTCATTTGACCGAATCTCAGGTTGAGCGCCTACGTACTTTGCACCTGCAAGGAGCCAGCATATATCCGATGATGACAAGGTATATTCAGGGGCATACGGGAATGCAGTGGATGGGTTATCTGGCTGAACAGCCTGGATCTTTCAAAGGACAACCTGGGCATCAGGATGAAGTGAAACAGCCTTTTGCCATGAAATCAGGGGCAGCTGGACTGGAGAGAACGCTTGAACCTCTGTTAATGGGCATTGGCCCTACGCTTGTATCACGTATGGTTTCGGGTGGTGGAGAGATAATCTCAGATATTCAGCCGCGTGTCATTGCACCAGCCAATAGCCATTACCCTCTACGTGTGGAAACTACTGTGGATGCCGAGTTGCAGCGTGGGTTGGAGCAGCTGACAGAAGAGTCTGGATTAGAAGAGGGGGCCGTTGTTGTGCTTGATGTCGCTAACGCAGATGTTCGCGCCATGATATCCCACCCTTTCTATCAGCCACAACACGTGGACCCCAAACAATCGGCTTGGGGGAATCGTGCAGTACAGGGAGCCGTACCTGGTTCCATTTTCAAAATCGTCACTGCAGCGGCCGCGTTGGATTATCATGCGGTTTCTAACGGAGAAGAATTTCATTGTGGTGGTGAGTACGGAAAATATGGACTGTCCTGCTGGAAGGAGCATGGGCATGGAAATTTGAATCTGGAGCAAGGGTTTGCCGAGTCTTGCAATGTCGTATTCGCGGAAACGGCGCGCAGGCTTAGTATGGAGCAACTGGAGCAGACGGCAGATCGTCTTGGACTGGCGCGTCCTGTTGGTTGGGAGGGGAAACAGATGGCAGGCATGCCCGTGTTACGGCACTTTGATCATGAAGATCACGGCCGTGTGAGGACAAAGGCTGTTTCGTCTGCCGATGAAGGGGCGAAAATCCAGACAGCGATTGGTCAGCGGGATGTCTTGGTCACACCGCTGCAAGCTGCCAATCTGATCGTGACATTATTGCATGATGGCAAGGTTAGTGCCCCACGTCTCGTCGAGCGCATCCGGTATGCTGATGGTGGGACCATGGTAGAGATGCCCTTGCATGATTCACCTTCAGCAGCCGGACAGATTGCTCCCGCAACAGCGCATAAACTGCTATCCTGGATGAATAAGGTAGTCCGTGAGGGAACAGGAAAATCCCTGCAACGTGCACGATGGCATATTGCAGGGAAATCAGGTACAGCTCAGGTACAGAAACATGGGGAGAAGCTCAATCATCAATGGTTCATTGGTTATGGACCGATAGAGAAACCCAAGTACGCTGTAGCTGTTCTTGTCCAGAATGTCTCACCAGACAGCAATCATCAGGCGACAGCTCTCTTCAGAAAGGTCATGGATTACTTGGCTGAGTCCTCGTGATCTTCTGTAGGAACAGTACGATGTGTCGTCGACTCGGCAGAATTCGCTGAGGCCTTGTTAACGGGTGGGTCCATGACCAATGGAGAGGATTCAAATTCATCTTTTGGCAGGTGAATCCACTTTTGCAGGTACCCTTGTTGTAACAGTTCTTTCAGAAGGATCAGGAGCACTGGAGATAACACTACACCAGCCAGGCCAAAGATTGAAAGGGAGATCAGCATAAACGAAAGCATCAAGTACGCCGAAGATACACCAATCGAGTTACCCGAAATTTTCGGTTCTAGCAATTGTCGTGTCAGCATCGTTACTGCCAGAATGACAATCAGGCCAATCGCCAGGCTACTGTTGCCTATAATAAACAAGTAGACAATCCATGGAATGAATACAACAGGAACACCGAGCAAAGGTACCAGATCAAAGACCGCACAGATGGCTGCAATGGTAAAAGCGTTAGAGGTTCCCAAAATCAACAACCCTGCATAAATCAATACGAACGTAATAAGCATCATGATCATCTGTGCCTTCAAATACGAACGGATTGTCTTGAACACATGATTACGCATGAATTCAATAGCTAACTTCAATGTTTTAGGCGTTTTCGCATGGGCGAACTTGCGCCAGGATTCAATCTCGATACTAAGAAAGAAAGCCAGAATAATCGCAATTCCGAAGTTTGTAATAAACGAAGAGAATGAACTGAGGAAGCCGACGACGAACTGTGCTCCGCTAGTTACCCATTTGGACAGGAAACCGGTCAGTGTTGCGAAATATTCGTTCGCTTTTTCCATAATACCATCAGGCAGAGCATCCGACTTGTCCTGCATGAATAGAACCAGATTGGTGAATTCACGCTGTATCATTTCAATGTATACGGGGAAATTATCTTGTAGATTGGAAATTTGTGAAATGATAATCAAACCCACACCAAAAAAGGCAGCGACAATCAAAGCAAGAAACAACAAGACGGAGATGGCGGCTCCAAGCGTCTTGGGCAATCCTTTGCGATGTAAGAATTTGGCCAGCGGCTCAATCATCCAATACACGATGAATGATAAAAAGACGGGTGCAGCCACTTGGTATAATTGACTGAAACCGTACATGATCACATACACGGTTAATACGAGCAATGCGATGTCAAAGACGGTTCGCCCGTATTTTTTGTAAAGCGGTAGCATGGACATGGCTCCTTTAATGGCAATAATTAGATTGTATTTATTGTACACGATAGCTATCTTTTTGGGAAAACAGGATTCAAGAAAAGTCTGAACTATGATAAAATTAAAGGCGGTTTATTTTAGATAGTGCCATGGCGCACCGTAATTCAGCAGGAGAAGTGGGGAGCTTGCAACATGACAACGATACTTCAGAGTATTCTACTGTGGTTATTGTATCTTTCATCTTTTTACGCCTTTATTCCAAGTTTGATTAGCAGGCTTTTCGGTTTTCGTGTATTCAGACGGGGAAGAAGTGATACACAATTTGCCTTAACGTTTGACGATGGGCCAGATCCACACTATACGCCGAGACTGCTTGATCTGCTTCGTCAGCATCAAGCCAAAGCAACATTTTTTGTCGTTGGAGAACATGCTGCGAGACATCCAGAACTCATTCAGCGCATACATGAGGAAGGCCATCTTATTGGTATTCATAACTATATTCACAAAACGAACTGGCTCATGCGGCCACGTACCGTTCGTAACCAGATCCAGCGAACCGGTCAGATTATTCATGAAGTAACCGGAGAGAAGACCTGTTATTATCGTCCACCGTGGGGGATTATGAATCTGTTTGATTTTTTCAGCAAGAAAGAACGCAAGATCGTACTGTGGTCTTCCATGTTTGAAGACTGGAGAAGCCGAGTCGGTGCCCAGAGATTGACCGAACGGATGCTGAAGGAACTAAGAGGTGGAGAGGTCATGCTGCTGCATGATCGAGGAACCACTCTCGGTGCTGATGCACACGCGCCGGAGCAGATGCTTCAGGCGCTGGAAGTCGTCTTGCAGGAAGCCGAACGGCTTGGGCTGCAAAGTGTACGCGTAGATACGTTAATGGGAGGTATGACAGTGAGCGAATCTCAGAGCAGGACTCAATCACAGGCACCGTTGAAGCTGTGGAAAAGAATCGTCGTGGCCTTATGGCTGGGCTGGGAAAAGCTGTTCCACTGGGTATATCATCTGCGGACGGCTTCGCCAGAGGACCCGATGCTGCACTTCAGATCCCGTGTATATCACGGAGCGCGGGTGGAAATGAATGACGGCCATGTCATTCAAAACGGAGATCCGGTGATTGAACTGCATTTTGACAATCAGAAATTGTTCGAACTTGGGGTGACTTCACGGTCCAGTATGCATTTGGCTATTCGCATGATTCGGACCATGGAGCAGCAATTACCGGACTTGGCACGCATGGTAGCACTCGAACCTGATTTACGCTCTGCCAAGGCCATATACGGTGTGAGTATGATTAATAGAGGTCCGGAAAAGTTCGGCTTTACCATACAAGATTTGCCCCCTGGACCGTTCAGTGCTGCATCCAAAGTGTACCTGAAGCTGTTGTTAAGTGTGATCCATCCGGCAGGAACCAAACGTCTGAAACAGCGCACAGAACAATTGGTGCCCAAGATGATTGCCATGCCGCTGGATCTGCTGCTTGAACGTTATGGTCAACATACAACGCAGGTGGCAGCAACAGCAGAAGAGACTAGAGTTGGGTCGCTAGTAATCGAACAAGAGATTCTTCCAGAGCGGAACTAGGGCGTGTCTGAAAACTCCTAATAGGCAGATTTTGCCGAATTTTCGTTCCAAGCCAGGAAGTTTTCCGCAGGCGTGCCGGGGCACGTCAAGGGAAAGTGACGCAGCAGGGGGCGAAAAGGCGGTAAAAGATGCACTTCAGCGAGTTTTCAGACACGTCCTAATTAGCGTGAAAGAAAAAGGGTTGCTCTTCGCCAGATATGGCAGAAGAGCAACCCTTTATTTATTAGCTTGTTTCCATTGAGTTAGATAACGGATCTCATGAATTAGATACTCAGTACGCCGCCATTGCTTGCATTCGTAACCAGTTTGGAATAACGAGCCAGGTAACCGGTTTTTACTTTCGGTTCAAAGCCTTTCCAACCTGCGCGACGACGTTCAAACTCTTCGTCACTGATGTGCAATTCAATGATACGGTTGTTCAGATCCAGTTCGATGATGTCCCCTTCTTCAACAAAGGCGATTGGACCACCCTCAGCTGCTTCCGGAGAGATATGTCCGATACTGATTCCGCGGGATGCACCAGAGAAGCGTCCATCGGTGATCAGACCGACTTTAGCACCAAGACCCATACCTACGATCTGGGAAGTTGGAGCCAGCATCTCAGGCATACCTGGTCCGCCTTTTGGTCCTTCATAACGGATAACGACAACATGACCTTCTTTAACTTTGCCGTTAGCAATACCTTCGAGCGCTTGCTCTTGGGAGTCAAAGCAGATGGCAGGACCTTTGTGGTATCCGCCAACCGAAGCATCAACCGCACCAACTTTGATGATCGCTCCTTGTGGTGCAAGGTTACCAAACAATACAGCCAGGCCGCCTTTTTCGGAATGCGGGTTATCCAGATGGTGGATGACATTTGTATCCTGAATTTCTTGTCCTTCAACGTTCTCACGGATTGTTTTACCTGTTACCGTAATGCAGTCTCCATGAATTGCGCCTGGTTTCTTGAGCAATTCGTTCAGCACTGCGCTTACGCCGCCTGCATTGTGAACGTCTTCGATGTGAAGATCGGAAGCAGGTGCAAGTTTCGCCAGATGCGGAACGCGGTTAGCTACTTCATTAATACGTTCGATTGGATACTCGATGCCTGCTTCATGAGCCAGTGCCAGTGTGTGCAGTACTGTATTCGTAGAACCACCCATCGCCATATCCAGTGCAAACGCGTTATCGATCGCTTCTACAGTTACGATATCACGTGGTTTCAGATCCATTTTAATAAGTTCCATCAATTGTTTAGCGGATTGTTTAACAAACTCACGACGCTCAGGAGCAACGGCAAGGATGGTTCCGTTACCTGGCATAGCCAGTCCCATTGCTTCAGCCAGACAGTTCATGGAGTTTGCAGTAAACATACCGGAGCATGATCCACATGTCGGACAGCCGAACTGTTCAAGTTCGAGCAAGCTCTTATCATCGATTTTACCTGCTTGGTAAGCACCCACGCCTTCAAATACGGAAGTCAGGGAAAGAGCTTTACCATTGCTGTCACGACCGGCTTTCATCGGTCCACCGCTGACAAACACGGTAGGGATATTACAGCGGAGTGCACCCATCATCATGCCGGGTGTAATTTTATCGCAGTTCGGGATACATACCATGCCGTCGAACCAGTGTGCAGATACAACGGTTTCCACGGAATCCGCAATAATGTCACGGCTTGGCAGCGAGTAACGCATACCAATGTGTCCCATGGCAATACCATCATCTACTCCGATGGTGTTGAATTCGAATGGAACGCCACCGGCTTCACGAATAGCATCCTTTACAATTTTACCGAATTCCTGAAGGTGGACATGGCCGGGCACGATATCGATGTATGAGTTACATACGGCAATAAACGGCTTGCCGAAATCCTCTTCTTTAACGCCCGCTGCGCGGAGCAAACTCCGGTGTGGTGCGCGGTCAAAACCTTTTTTGATCATATCGGAACGCATCTTCTTGGCTGACATGGTGTATTCCCCCCAAATATATAATATTGAGCAACATGAATGGAAAAGTAAATGGCAGTGCATCTGTCGTTTAATTTCATCCGTACTCTAAAAAAAAGGACCGGCATGCCGGTGTCGAGCTCCCCGTAGTTTGTGAAATTCTTTGCTGCTTTAAACCCGTGAACACCCGGTTTTTCTATTGAGTCTATCACAACCGTCGTCATATTTCTACAATCAATAGAAAGAAGCCTCAAACCATTTTCATGGAATTAGACTTCTTGATTTGCGGGAAAGCTATGATCATGTTTCGATGTGGCGTGCGGGATTCATCAGTTGCTTCCGCCTTTGCGTCCAATCTCACGATAGAATTCCTTATTATGGGTTTCGGAAGTTGCCTCGCCGCCCTTGCGGCCAATCTGCTTGTAAAAGTCAGTGTCATGGGCATCTGAAGTCGCTTCTCCACCTTTTTTTCCAATCATCTGATAGAAGCTTCGATCATGGTTCTTGGAAGTGGCTTTGCCACCTAATCTGCCGGCTTCTTCACGGCTCATCTTGCGTTCTGACGTCGGTTGACGTGCCATTACAAATCACTCCTTACAACGATAAGTTGTTTTTTGTAGCGCGTATCCCTAATTTACCACCTTATTTCCAGCCTGAAACAACACACTAGGATAGAATCGATGGTGAAGAGATCCGTCAGAGCATTAGGCCGACCGTTTAAACACCTCATGACGATTGAAAGTAAAGCGTGATATATCCGGTTCAATTAAGGGTTTGAACGTGTGGCGTACAGCCGGCAGAGCCAGTGTGACTGCGAAGAGTACGGCGATGACAAGTATGACTGGAATATATGCCGAGCTTCCCATATAACTGTAGACTCCAGACCAGATCGCGAGACGAACGAGAAAACCATGCAGCAGGAACACATAGAGTGTGCGTCTTCCAAGGTCCGTCAGTCTGGAAGCCAAGGATGGTACCCAGGCCAAGAACAGTGCTGCCGATGCAATTTCAAGCAAGTAGACACCCAGTCGGAAGATTCCGGCATACCATTCGTGATGACCCAGTTCGGCGTACGTCATGCTGCCGAGTAACCATCCTGATGAAATATTCAAACCGCCATATCCGATCCATACCAACAGTGCAGCGGAGAGGATGGCTGCGGTTTTTCGCCCCCAACCGGATAGTAATCGAGAACGGATGGATGCTCCATAGTCATAACCGATGACAAAAAACGGCAAGAACACAAACGTACGGCTGAAGCTGAGCCAGAACCCGTCAATGGGCAAATACCCGGCAATTACACCGAGCGCAATCGATCCAATCAGCCGATATATCGGTTTCCATGAAATCGTAAGACGCAGCAGCAATCGCCAACAGAAATGACTCGCGAGAAACCATAACAGCAAGTAAGGTGCAAAGAAGGATAGCCTCATATGAGGTGTGTGGAACACAGTAAGGTCCATTAATGCGTACAAAGACTGAAAAAGTACATACTGTAAGGCAATCTGCTTCAGGACGTTTCGTCCAGGTGCGCCTTGGAGCGAGTATGTCGCAAAATACCCGGTTACCCATACAAAGAGTGGCATGTGAAACGTATATATCCACAGGAACAGAGCCTCTGCTCCTGCAAAGCGTGTGATTAATGGTTCAAGTGCATTACCTGCAAGAACACAGACGATGAGCATAAAGCGCAAATTGTAAAAGAAAGATTCCTGATCATCCCGGATCAGTGTCTGATTTTTCATGGTGCAGCCCCCTTATAGACCCTTTTTGCAAGGTCATTTGCATCTGTAATAAGGGTAATATGGATGTACATTGTCTATTGTGATTTAATTCACATTAGTAAGCGTTATCTTTTCTCAAAGCTGTGACAAAAAATGAACGCTCCGGGATTGACAACGGTTGCATAGAGGATGACAATAGTAACAGAAGATGAGGAAATGTAAATATAAGGAGGAAAGAAATCATGTCAACGAGTCCTTATCCAAGCCCGGAAATTATTACATTTGGGGAAAGTATGGGTTTGCTGACTGCCAAGGATACAAGAGGTCTGGAATATGCGGCCACGCTGGACAAGTCGTTCGGGGGTGCCGAGAGCAATCTGGCCATTGGCGTATCCCGGCTGGGGCATACCAGTGGTTGGTTTGGACGTTTGGGCAATGATCCGATCGGTAGCATGATTTTGAAAGCCATTCGCGGTGAAGGCGTAGATGTCTCCCGAGTACGGTTAAGTGATCACGAGCCCACCGGTTTGATGATTCGTGAGAACGCTTCCGGGAAAGCCTCGGTACATTATTATAGGAAGCTATCCGCCGCAAGTGCGATTACACCTGATGATCTGGATCCCGATTATATTGCCGGTGCGAAGATACTGCACGTTACAGGTATTACCGCAGCGATAAGCCCGTCTGGACTTGAAACGGTAGAAGCTGCCATACATATTGCCAAACAGGCTGGTGTGAAAGTAAGCTTTGATCCGAATCTGCGTCTCAAACTATGGTCAGCGGATGAGGCCCGTCCAGTTTTACTGCGACTGGCTGAACTGGCGGACTACTTTTTACCGGGTCTGGACGAGATGAAACTTCTATATAACGAAGAAAATGATCAAAAAGTACTTGAGCGACTGTCTGCCATGAAAGCTGTCTGCATCGTGAAGGGCGGCCCTGATTTGACCTACGTATTGGCGGATGGTACCCTAACGGAAGTTCCGTACTTTAAGGCGGATTATGTTCTGGATACGGTAGGAGCAGGAGATGGATTCTGCGCGGGATTTTTATCGGGCCTTTTAAAAGGATACTCCCCGCAGGAAGCAACCCGTCTCGGTAATTTGACCGGTTCCATGGTTATACAGGCTGTTGGCGATTGGGAGGCACTCCCGACGTGGGGGCAGGTCGAGGCTAAGCTGAACAACGTTGCCCATGTTGAGCGCTAGTCGCTGCTGAAATCATATATGGCTCATCTTCGTTCTTAAATGTAAGGCTTGTATACACAACCACCACATTGACAAGGGAGAGAATGAAATGAAGAAGCTTCAGCTGTTGCAAAAGATTACGGACAATGGGGTTGTGGCAGTTCTGCGTGCAGATTCTGCTGATCAAGTCATTGCCATGGCCGAGCAAGCGATTGCGGGTGGCATCAAAGTTATCGAGATTACGATGACGGTACCCAGTGCCCTCAAAGCCATTGAAAAATTAAGCCGTGTATACCATTGGAACACACAAGATCCAGAGAAATTTGCTATTATTGGTGCGGGAACGGTGCTTGAACCGCAGACGGCGAGAGCGGCTATCATGTCGGGTGCCGAGTTTGTAGTCGGACCTTCCCTGAACCCAGATACCGTGCAGATCTGTAACCTGTATCGAATTCCGATTCTGCCTGGTGTGATGACGATTGCTGACGTTCAACGCGCATTGGAACTCGGCGTGGACATTGTGAAGTTGTTCCCGGGTAACCTGTATGATCCTTCGATTATCAAAACGATGAAGGGCCCTATGCCGCAGGCGAATTTTATGCCAACTGGCGGGGTATCCTTGTCTAATCTGGGGGATTGGATTAAGGGTGGAGCAGTGGCTGTAGGGATCGGCTCCGATTTGACAACGGAAGCTGTGAAGACGGGTGACCTGAGTCATGTCCGTCGCAAAGCGGAACAATATATGGATGCTTACCGCAAGGCCAAGGCTGAATAATATTTTTTTGAAATTCGGAGAAGGGGAGCCTGATAAACGAATGGCTCCCACTTCTGTGAGCCGCGGCACCTGCGGAAGTGAAGAAAGGTGATTAACGTTGAGAAATCGGTATAATACAGGGCGCAAGAAGAGGGGCATTGGGAAATTCCTGCTCGTACTTCTGGCGCTCATTGTCATTGGATGTGGGTTTGTTGCGTGGAAATTATTCACACCATATGGTCCACAGGAAACAGCTCAAACCGCTATGGAAACAGCCAATCCGGTGACGGTGAGTGAACAAGAGAACTGGATTGATTTTGTGCCAGACAAACCCACTGGGAAAAGTGTACTTTTTTATCCTGGTGGACTGGTAAAACCGGAAAGTTATGCACCACTTGCGCATGAATTGGCTGCTGCTGGTCATCACACGATTATTGCCAAAATGCCAGTCAACCTGGCAGTGCTCAAGCCAAACTTGGCAGATGAGATTCTGGCCGCATATCCGGACGAACAATTTGTTATGGGTGGACACTCTCTCGGTGGGGCCATGGCTGCACGTTATGTAGCCGCACATCCTGATGCGCTTCAGGGCATCTTCTTCTTGGCATCCTACCCGGATGAAAAAGGAAGCGTAAAGTCACTGGGAATCCCTGCTTTATCTATTCTGGGTACTAAAGATGAGGTCGTGAATGCCACGAAGTATCAGAGTGGACGTATGTATCTTCCAGAGGACACGGTATATTACACTATTGAAGGTGGAAACCATGCCCAGTTCGGTGATTATGGTCATCAAAAAGGGGATGGCGAGCCAGAAGTGAGTGGAGAAGAACAGCTGAATCAGACCGTCAAGACAGTTCTGGCTTGGTTAAGTACCATCAAGTAGATTTTGATTATTCTGCATTAAGGGCTGTATGCATTTATAGCATAACTTGATGGAGGTGATACGGATGACCATGCTTCAAGTGCATGGAGCGCAAATTCCATGTAAAGGTATCCTGTTCGATAAAGATGGAACACTGCTGGAATTCCTCCAGCTATGGGGGCCGTGGGCAGAGACGCTGCTCAATCAGTTACAAACACGTATGAATGAGGTTGGGGCTTCTTTTACGATTGAATTGGAGCATGTTCTGGGCACCATCCATAATGAACAAGGTCATATTGTTGGATATGATCCGCAAGGTCCGCTGGCCATTGCCACTGTTGATGAGTGCACGGGATTACTTGCAGGGCAGCTATATGCGGCGGGCATGCCGTGGAATGAAGCGATCACTACGATACGCCAATTTTCAAGTGTCGCCATGCGAGAGGTTAGGCAGAGAAAACTGGCTGGACCAATGTCAGGATTGCTGGCTTTCTTGCAGAAATGCAGGGCAGCAGACATACCACTGGCGGTCGTCACTTCAGACAGTACAGCGGCAGCAGAAACACATTTGGATTGGATGGGGATCCGTTCCTTTTTCACATCCATTGTGGGCTGTGATCGGGTGACCCAGGGGAAACCGGATGGAGAAGCTGCACTGTTGGCTTGCCGTGAATTAAATATCGATCCTGCGGAGGCCGTTGTCATTGGAGACAGTAATGGGGATATGCAGATGGGGCGGCACGCGGGAGTATCTTATACGCTCGGTTACTGTCCGCAGTTAGATCAAGGATCTCACCTGGTTGATGCCCATGCCATTATTCGTCATTATAATGAGATAAGCGTGATTATATAAGTCACCCTGGCTTGGTTGAACGATATAAAAGGAGGAGAGAGGATGAACGCAACAGAACAACTGGCTGCCTGGATTCAGGAAAGCTCCCGTATTGTTTTTTTCGGAGGGGCCGGGACTTCAACAGAAAGCGGGATTCCCGACTTCCGCTCGGCTGCGGGTCTGTATCAGACGGAGCAGCATTCACCTTATCCACCGGAAGAGTTGTTAAGCCGACACTTTTTTGATCAACATGCCGATATTTTTTATGATTTTTATCGTGGCAAAATGCTTCATCCAGATGCGGAACCGAATGGGTGTCATCGACTGTTGGCCCGTCTGGAGCAAGAGGGGAAACTTCAGGCAGTCATCACGCAAAATATTGATGGACTGCATCAGAAGGCAGGCAGCAGTAATGTCTTTGAGCTTCACGGCTCAGTTCATCGTAACGCCTGTATGGATTGCAAACAGTTTTATACGCTGAATGAAATTATACAATCCCAAGATACCATACCACGCTGTACCGCATGTGGTGGTGTGATCAAGCCGGATGTGGTGCTGTACGAAGAGGAGCTGGATCAGACGACATTGTATCGTTCCATTGATGCGCTGTCTTCAGCCGATCTGTTACTTGTGGGCGGCACATCACTGACGGTATATCCGGCCGCCCAGTTAATTACGTATTTTCAAGGAAAACATACCGTTCTTCTTAACGCCACACCTACCGCTTACGACCGCCGGGCTGATTTACTGATTACAGAGCCAATTGGTGAGGTAATGAATAATGTGGACCAGCTTCTTGGTTAAACGCTTGGACTGAATAACCGCATTCTCCGGCATAGACCGGACAACAGAGGCGGAACCTGGGGAAAGAAGGGATTCATAATGGTCTACGTAGCAAGCGATACTCGCTATGAAACGATGAAATATAACCGCGTTGGGCGTTCAGGTTTGAAATTGCCAGCGATTTCACTGGGGCTGTGGCATAATTTTGGCGGTATTAACAATGCCGAGAATGGTCGTAATATGATTACCCGTTCATTTGATCTGGGCATTACACATTTTGACCTTGCCAACAACTATGGTCCACCGGCAGGTTCGGCAGAGCAGTTATTTGGACAGGTACTGGCCCAAGATCTGAAACCTTATCGGGATGAACTTGTGATCTCCACCAAAGCGGGATATTATATGTGGCCCGGGCCGTATGGCGAGTGGGGTTCACGCAAAAATCTGATATCCAGTCTGAATCAAAGCTTGAAGCGTATGGGCCTGGACTATGTAGACATTTTCTATTCACATCGGTATGATCCCGAAACGCCTTTGGAAGAAACCATGATGGCACTGGATCATATTGTTCGCTCGGGCAAAGCCCTCTATGTAGGAATCTCCAACTATCCCGCAGAGCAGACAAGACAGGCCGCCGAAATTCTGAAAGGTCTGGGTACGCCATTGTTAATCCACCAACCGAAATACTCGCTGCTGGAGCGCTGGATTGAAGATGGTTTGCAGGACGTGCTGGATGAGTACGGAACAGGCAGTATTGCGTTCTGTCCATTGGCACAAGGCGTGCTTACGAACAAATATTTGAATGGTATCCCGGAAGACTCACGTGCCAAAGGTCCGTCCGTATTTCTGAATGAGAATAACATCTCTCCAGAGACGCTACGCAAAGTGCGTGCACTGAACCAGATTGCAGCCGCCCGTGGTCAGAGCTTGGCCCAATTTGCACTCTCCTGGGTGCTACGTAATGGCAGAGTAACTTCTGCGCTGATTGGTGCAAGCCGTCCTTCCCAGATTGAAGAGAATGTGGCTGCACTCAGCCAATTGGATTTCTCTACAGAGGAATTGGAACGGATTGAATCCATTCTGTCTCCGGAGCCTGATGACAAATAAATAAAGTGCAAAAGGTGCATCTTAGCCATAATGGCGGAATGCACCTTTTTTTGTCGTATGTGGTTCTGATATGTTGTTCATCGTTTGTTGTGTTGAGTGTTCTTCTGTAACCCCTGATGTGGCGGGCGGGACAGGATTTTCTCTCGATACAAGCTGGGCGCTTCACCATGAAATCGCTTGAACTGTTTGGAGAAATATAGCGCGTCTGGCAGTCCGACCGATGCAGATACCTGTTCAATGGACAGATCCGGGCGTTCTCTCAGGAGTTGGCGCGACTTGTCGATCCGTAGTTTTAGCAGATAGGTGACTGGTGAAAGTCCGGTTTCCTGTTTGAAAATACGGGATAGATACGCACGGTTGTACCCGAGACTCGCAGACATTTGTTCAATGGAGACAGGGTAGGCATATTGGGTAGACATATATTGAATCATCTGTTTCACCGTACGTCGGATGGAGGATTCACCTGGAATTAAGGTTTGGCCCTGCGAAAGGTGATTTTGCGCTTCGGCTAGAATCATATATAACGTACCCAGTGATGTAAAATGTGAGCTTTCTTTACGCTCGGTAAAAGCATCCTGCATCACGGATAGCCAATCGGATATGCCACAAGAGGGTCCGGCATGGAAAACGGACTTCTCCGGGCGGAATCCGGCCTCCTCGGCATGCTGGGCAGCCTGACTGCCCGTGAAGGCGATCCAGCGGTATTGCCATGGGTTGCGGGCATGTGACTGGTAGCTCACCAGTTGCCCGGGATGAATGAGGAAACAATCACCTGCGGATAACTCGTAGGTGTGCAATTCGGTACGGAACGTACCTGCCCCTTTTTCTACATAGTGCAGCAGATAATAATCAAACAGTTTGGGTCCGAGGGCGTGACCCGGAAGGGTCTGGCTTGCTCCGGCAAAGAGGACATGAAGTGCCCCTTGTTCATAATAAACGGGATTGGAGGCAACCGAATAACTGAGTGCTCCACTTTTACCGGAAGGTGATTCCTGTATTTTTTCGATAGTAGATGCAAGAGGGTCTTTCTTGCCGTTGGATTGATCTGCCATGGTTGTTTCCTTCTTTCCGGGATGCTCCGATCATTATACGCCTTAAGGTCACATTTATCCATATGAAACACACATGGTTGCATTACAAGAGGCACCGCTTTCTTATATAATAACATTAAGAAAACCACAACAACGAGGCGAGGTGCACCAGCAGTGAACGTAACTGAATTGAAACAAAAGTTTATTGAGAAGTACGGAGAGAGTGGAGCGGACATCCGTGTATTTCATGCCCCTGGGCGTGTGAATCTGATCGGTGAGCACATTGACTATAACGGTGGATACGTGCTTCCGGCAGCACTTGAATTCGGAACAACTTTGATCATTCGTGAGCGTCAGGACAACAAGTTGCAACTGGCTTCCACGAACATGTCTTATGAAGGGGTACTAGACACTTCCTCCATCGGTAAGGAAAAAACCGGAGAATGGATCGACTATCCTGTTGGTGTCATGGTTGAACTGCAAGGCAAAGGCGTGAATGTAACGAAAGGGTACGACTTCCTGTACCACGGGGAGATTCCGAACGGGGCAGGACTTTCATCGTCTGCATCTCTGGAGGTACTTACCGGATTTGCGATGCAGTCTCTGGAGGGTGTGTCGGATATTGATACGGTTCAACTGGCGCTTCTTTCACAGAAGGCAGAGAATGAGTTTGTCGGTGTCAACTGTGGAATCATGGATCAGTTCGCTGTCGCAAACGGTGCGCAAGATCACGCAATCCTGCTGATGTGTGACACACTGGAGTATGAAAAGGTTCCTTTCCGTACAGGAGCCTACAAACTGGTCATCGGTAATACAAACAAACGTCGCGGTCTGGTGGATTCGGCTTACAATGAACGTCGCTCCCAATGCGAGCAGGCACTTGCCATCTTGAAGGAACAGCTGCCTGCACTGAATTACCTGGCTCAATTGACGCCAGAGCAGTTCGTAACGCTACAGGATCAGATCAAGGATGAGAAAGTAAGACAGCGTGCACAGCATGTCGTGGAAGAGAACGCTCGTGTGCTCGCATCGGTAGAAGCATTGCAGGGTAATGATCTGGAAACCTTCGGCAAGCTGATGAACGCTTCTCATGAATCGCTTCGCGATTTGTATGAAGTTAGCTGTGATGAGCTGGATGTTATGGTCGAAGAAGCTCAACGCATTCCAGGCACGCTAGGTGCTCGGATGACTGGCGCAGGATTTGGCGGTTGTACTGTATCGCTTGTGCATGAAGATGATGTCGAGCGTTTTGTAAGCGAAGTGGGCGCAGCGTATGAAGCGCGTACCAGTCTCAAAGGTGATTTTTATGTGTGCGGCGTAGGCGACGGTGTTAAAGAATTGAAGGAGGCGAAGTAAAATGGCAATTTTGGTGACAGGTGGAGCAGGGTATATTGGATCTCATACGGTAGCAGCATTGTTGGAACGTGGGGAAGAGGTTGTTGTACTGGATAACTTGCAGACAGGGCATCGTGAGGCGTTGCTCGGCGGTAAGTTGTATGAAGGGGATCTGCGTGACAAAGAAATTCTGGCGAAGCTGTTCGCTGAAAATTCAATCGATGCAGTTATTCACTTTGCGGCCAACTCACTCGTAGGCGAGAGTATGAAAGACCCGGCTAAATATTATGACAACAACGTGTTTGGTACACTTTGTCTGTTGGAAGCGATGAATGCAGCGAACGTACGCCGCATCGTCTTCTCCTCTACAGCAGCTACCTACGGTGAGCCTGAGAAAGTACCAATCGAAGAAAGTGATCGTACAGAGCCAACCAACGTATATGGCGAAACGAAGCTGATGATGGAACGCATGATGTCATGGTTCGATAAAGTTCAGGATATCAAATACGTTTCACTGCGTTACTTCAATGCAGCCGGTGCTCATGACAGCGGTAAAATTGGTGAAGATCACCAACCAGAGAGTCACCTGATTCCACTGGTGCTGCAAACGGCTTTGAAACAACGTCCGCACATCGCCGTGTTTGGTGACGACTATGCTACAGAAGACGGAACATGTATCCGTGACTACATCCACGTGAGCGACTTGGCTGATGCACATCTGCGTGCAGTAGATTATCTTCGCAAAGGTGAGAACAGTAACGTGTTTAACCTTGGTAACGGTACAGGATTCTCAGTGAAACAAGTGATCGAAACAGCTAAAAAAGTAACTGGCCTCGATATCCCGGTTGTACAGGAACCACGTCGTGCAGGTGACCCGGCTGTGCTGGTAGCTTCATCTGCAAAAGCGAGATCTGTCCTGGGCTGGAATCCGAAATGGACCAATCTGGAAGATGTCATTCAAAGCGCTTGGAGCTGGCACCAATCACGTCCTGACGGCTACGGAAAAAACTAGGAGGCGAACACCTTATGTCACAGACTCATATTGCAGCAGGTGCCACAGAGCGGACACCGGAGCAGCAGGAAGCACTGCATGCCATTGAACGTCTGGTTGCATTTGCCTTGCAGAAACAATTAATCGAGGAAGCGGATTGGGATTATAGCCGCAACCTTCTGCTGGAACAATTCGGATTCTCAGAGCCTTATGCCGGAGAGTTGGACACGACAGTGCCCGATGGCCCACAGGCCATGCTGGATACGTTGATTGATTATGGATTCACCATTGGACTTATTCCTGAAAATAGCGATACGTTCCGTGATTTGCTGGATGCCAAAATCATGGGTCATTTGATGGCACGCCCATCCGAAGTGGTTCGCGCCTTCCGCCACACGGAGCAGACGGAAGGCATTGAGGCGGCCACATCTCAATTCTATGACTTGTCGATTAACTCCAACTACATTCGGATGGATCGGATCTCGAAGAACGTCTACTGGACACAGGACACCGCCTATGGAGACATGGAGATTACCATCAACCTGTCGAAGCCGGAGAAAAGTCCCAAGGAAATAGCCATGGCGAAATTGCTTCCGCCACCGGTATATCCTAAATGCCAGTTGTGTCGTGAAAATGTAGGCTACGCTGGTCGGGTGAATCACCCGGCCCGCCAGAATCTGAGAGTCATTCCGCTGGAGCTTAACAGCGAGCCTTGGTTGTTCCAATACTCGCCGTATGTGTACTACAACGAGCACTGTATCATTTTCCATCATGATCATGTGCCGATGAAACTGACCAAAGATACGCTGCGCAGACTGCTTGCCTTTGTCGGGGAGTACCCGCATTACTTTATCGGATCTAACGCGGATCTGCCCATCGTAGGTGGATCGATTCTGACACATGACCATTTCCAAGGTGGTCGTCATACATTCGCCATTCAAAATGCACAGCCAGAGGCGGTCTTCCGTCATGCGGATGCACCCGGACTTACACTGAGTCTTGTAAAATGGCCGATGTCTGTGATGCGTCTGGCTTCACACGATCCTGCAGAGCTGCTTGAAGCGGGTAACGCTGTATATGAAGCTTGGAAGGTCTACAGTGATTCAGCTGTGGATATAGAAGCGTTCAGTGAAGTGGACGGGGAGCAAGTACCACACAATACAGTAACACCAATCGTTCGTCGTAGTGCAGACGGTGGCTACGAGATGGATCTCGTATTGCGAAACAATCGCACGAATGACGAGCATCCTGAAGGTATCTTCCATCCGCACCGTGAAATGCACCATCTGAAGAAAGAAAACATTGGTCTGATCGAAGTGATGGGACTTGCAATACTGCCAGGTCGTTTGAAAGAAGAGCTGGACAGTATCGCGGATATCCTCGCTGGAGATATCAAGCTTGCTGAAGCAGCGAAAGCTTCTGATCATGTGTTGAACAAGCATCTGGGCTGGGCGGAAGAATTGATTGAACGTTTCGGTCCTAACCTAGACAAAGAACAAGCCGTTGCCATTGTACAGCAAGAAGTCGGCTTGAAATTTGCCGAGATTCTGGAGCATGCAGGTGTCTACAAATATGATGAAGCAGGACGCCAAGCTTTCCGTCGTTTTGTAAGCAGCATGGGATACACTGAATAGTAGTCGACAAACCAAGAACACCCGCCCAATCATGAGCGGGTGTTCTTGTCGTCTAGTCGTTCTTGTCATTTATGCGCATTGGAATGAACTTCCGGGCCAGTTATAATAGGGAGAAGTCTTAGAGAACCACAATGAATTGAGGGAATGGGGGGATTGATTTGGAAAAGCAGGCATTGGATATTCCGTTGATTACAGACGCAGAGGAACTGCAAAGCATGGTGGGTGAACCGCATGAACATGTGCGTAACAAGGCAATCTCATTTGTGGATTCACATGTTCAGAACTTTCTATCCATGTCACCATTATTTTTCCTCTCCACGTCCGATCGTGATGGGAAAAGTGATGTATCCCCACGAGGCGATGGAGCGGGATTCGTAAAAGTATATGATACATATCGGCTCGTCTATCCCGAACGCCCAGGCAATCGGCGAATAGACTCCTTGTTGAACATCTTGTCTAACCCTGGTATTGGTATGCTCTTTTTGATTCCGGGTCTGAATGAAGTGCTGCGCATTAATGGTACAGCGTCCATTACGAAGGATGAAGAATTTATCGCCAGTATGGGCTGGACCGGTAAAACGATTGGTGCGGCTGTCATTGTGGATGTGGAAGAATGCTTTATTCATTGTCCGCGGGCATTCAAACAAGCTGGATTATGGTCGGCTGAAACATGGGTGGGCTCTGAGGATTTGCCTTCTACGAGCGAGATGTTCCGGGCCCATTTGGAGATTAACGGGTTGTTATAAAGTGAGTGGCTATCGATTTGTTTTTCTATAAACGGGGTACTATAATTGGAGTTGCACTAAAATTCTAAACTCCATTGGAGGCGACAATAGATATGAGATCTTTCCAATTCTATAATCCAACCCGACTGATTTTCGGTAAAGGACAACTGGAAGCATTGAAAACAGAGGTGCCGAAATACGGTAAACGGGTTCTGCTTGTATATGGTGGCGGCAGTATCAAACGTAGTGGTCTGTATGATCAAGTGATCGGATTGCTCAAGGAAGCTGGAGCAGAAGTGACTGAACTGGCAGGCGTGGAACCGAACCCGCGTCTTTCTACGGTGCATAAAGGGGTAGACCTCTGCAAAACAAAAAACATCGACCTGATCCTCGCTGTAGGTGGCGGTAGTGTACTGGACTGCTCCAAGGCCATTGCGGTAGGTGCGAAATATGATGGAGATATGTGGGATTTTGCCCAGCGCAAAGCCGTTGCACAAGACGCTCTTCCACTCGGTACCGTATTGACGATGGCAGCAACCGGTTCGGAGATGAACTCCGGTTCGGTTATTACGAATCAGGATACACAAGAAAAACTGGGCTGGGGCAGCGCCTATTCATTCCCTGCATTCTCCATTCTGGATCCGGTGAATACATACACCGTTCCGCTGGATCAAACGGTATACGGCATGGTGGATATGATGTCACACGTATTGGAGCATTACTTCCATCTGGATGCCAACACACCGGTTCAACTCGGCTTCTGTGAGACGATTCTGCGTACCGTAATGGAAGCAGCACCACGTCTGGTTGAAGACCTGGAGAACTACGAACTGCGTGAAACGATTCTATATTGCGGAACAATGGCATTGAACGGCGTTCTGAATATGGGTCTCGCAGGAGACTGGGCAACACATAATATCGAACACGCGGTATCCGCAGTATATGACATCCCACATGGCGGCGGACTGGCGATCTTGTTCCCGCACTGGATGAAACATAATCTGGATGTCAATGTGGACCGATTCAAACGTCTGGCGATCAATGTATTCGAAGTGAGTCCTGAAGGCAAGTCGGACAGACAGATTGCCGAAGAAGGTATTGATGCACTCAGCAAATTCTGGACATCCATTGGTGCCCCTAACCGTTTGGCTGATTACGATATCGATGATAGCCAAATCGACGTTATGGCTGATAAAGCGATGTTGTTTGGTCCATTCGGTAACTTCAAGAAACTGCAACGGGAAGATGTTGTATCGATCTACAAAGCTTCTCTGTAATTCTATAATAACTGACAAGTGAACGGACACATCCTGTTGTCCAATAGCCGCAAGTCTCCTTCAGGGGGCTTGCGGTTTTTTTTATGTAATACCCATTATCGGATCCAGAATACATTTGAGGAAAGATTTTGAAACATTTTGATGTTAGCTACGTATTTATTTACATGTGGAATGCCCAGTTAGGATGAAATTGCGGCAGAGGAGAGGAGGAACAGGGGATGGAGACAATTTATTGGGGGTGTCTAATCGGAGGAGCAATATTTGCGGTTGTTAGCCTTGTGCTGGGTGACTTGATTGATGGCTTGATTGACGGAGCCTTCGAAATGCCAGGTCTTGATTTTTTCAAACCCGTTGTATTAGCTGGTTCCATTACAACCTTTGGTGGAGCAGGCATTATGCTGACACGTTATAGCTCATTAAGTGCGATGTCGGGTCTAATATTATCCCTGCTTATAGGTATTGCTGCAGCCATGCTGGTATTCTTCGCATATATCAAACCGATGCGTAACAGCGATGTCTCGATTGCATTTTCAATGAAAGAGTTAGCTGGAAAAATTGGGGAAATCACCATTCCGGTGCCGGAAAAAGGCTTTGGTGAAGTGATGATTCGCTTTGCATCCGGGAGTACGATTCAAACGGCATCCAGTTTTGAACACCTCCCCATTGCGGCGGGAGCGCGTGTTGTCGTAGTGGATGTCGTAGATGGTGTACTGCGTGTGTCGGAATGGGATGAGGATGTACTTAAAGATTTATAAAGTAGTTTAATCATCTAAGTAGTTTAAGCACTCATAAATGAATAAGGGGAGAGATGTGGAATGGATTTGAATTGGGATGTGTTGTTGATTCCTGCAGTTGTAGTTGGTGTCATTCTGATTTTGGGTTTGGCTTTCTGGGCGAGATACAAAACGGTTGGTCCGGATGAAGCGATGATCGTTACGGGGTCATTCCTGGGTAGCAAAAATATATCCGATGATGACTCTGGCCGGAAAATTAAAATTGTTCGTGGTGGCGGTGCATTTATCCTGCCAATCTTCCAGCAATCCGAGTTTATCTCCTTATTGTCCCACAAGCTGGATGTCTCCACTCCTGAAGTGTACACGGAACAGGGTGTTCCAGTTATTGCTGACGGTGTCGCTATTATCAAGGTAGGGGGCGCTGTAGAGGACGTTGCTACGGCAGCTGAACAATTCATCGGTAAACCTGTAGAAGCGCTGAGAAGCGAAGCACAGGAAGTACTGGAGGGGCATTTGCGGGCCATCCTCGGTACGATGACGGTGGAAGAAGTATATCGGAACCGGGATCGGTTTGCGCAAGAGGTTCAAGGAGTCGCGGCTAGAGATCTGAAAAAGATGGGACTGCAAATTGTTTCGTTTACCATCAAGGATGTTCGTGACAAACAAGGCTACCTGGATGCTCTCGGTAAACCGAGAATTGCCGCGGTGAAGCGTGATGCGGAGATTGCTGAAGCGGAAGCAATGCGTGATGCACGTATTCAGAAGGCCAATGCGGAAGAACAGGGTCAAAAAGCGGAGTTACTACGGGATACCAATATCGCCGAGGCAGCCAAAGAGAAAGAACTGAAAGTAGCCACGTTTAAGCGGGATCAGGATACAGCAAAAGCGGAAGCCGATCAGGCGTATCATATCCATGAAGCGCGTGCGAGACAGACCGTGGTGGAAGAAGAAATGAAGGTTGAACTCGTTCGTAAAGAACGTGAGATCGATCTGCAGGAAAAAGAAATCGTCGTACGTGAGAAGCAATATGATGCTGAAGTGAAGAAAAAGGCAGAAGCGGATCGTTATGCGGTGGAGCAGGCAGCCGAAGCGGATAAAGCCAAGAGAATGCGTGAAGCCGATGCGGTACAGTACTCCATCGAAACGCATGCCAAAGCAACAGCTGAACAGAAGCGACTTGAAGGTCAGGCTATGGCGGATGCGGAACTTGCCAAAGGTACAGCGGATGCAGAAGTTATTCGTCTACGTGGTCTTGCCGAAGCAGAAGCGAAAGAAAAACTGGCCGAGGCGTTCCAGAAGTTTGGCGAAGCGGCAGTACTCGATATCATTGTCAAAATGCTGCCTGAACTGGCTGGCAAAATTGCAGAGCCAATTGCATCCATTGATAAACTGACTGTGGTAGATACAGGTAAAGGTGAAGGTGCTACGCGAGTGAGTAACTATGTTACCGAACTCATGGCGACGGCTCCAGAGATGCTCAAGAGCGTATCCGGCATCGATGTAGAGCAGCTGATTAAAGGCCTTACCAAGTCCAAAACACCTGCCCCGGTTGCCATTCAACAGAGCGAGGCTGTTACAACCCCTTCGATAATCGACAAGATTGTGGAAAGAGCTGGGGTTGACGAGTAAGAAGCACTTCGAATGTTGCATGGTTGCTCTATTGACCTTAAGGCGAATTTTTGTTACTTTTTAAGCGAGACGTCCGGCGCGATTTGCCTGCTCCGGATGTCTTTTCGTTCTTAACTAGGGTGTGACTTATCACATCTAAGATGGTGTGAAAAAGAGGTGCAAACTTTGAGTAGCCTGCATGTAGCCAAAGCGCTAAATAATAATGTAATCATTGCACAACATCCTGAACATGGGGAAGTCGTCGTGATTGGTAAAGGCATCGGCTTCAACAGGAAAACCAATGACATTATTCCACTGATGGCTGTGGAAAAGATGTTCATTTTGAGAAACCAGCAAGAGCAAGAACAGTACAAGCAGCTTCTTCCACAGGTGGATGAAGCGTTGATCGAGATTATTAACGAAGTCATTACGTATATCGCAGAGCGTACGGACGTTCCGCTGAATGAACATATCCATATTGCATTAACCGATCATATTTCTTTCGCGTTAAAACGCAAGGAGCAGGGAATTGTCATACAGAATCCGTTTCTATATGAAACCCGTGAGATTTACCCTGAAGAATATCGGATGGGAGAATACGCTGTTCGTCTGATCAAGGAGAAAATGGGTGTAGATCTGGGGATGGACGAGATTGGTTTTGTTGCCCTTCATATCTATAGCGCAATGACCAACCAGAATATATCCCAGGTACGTGAACACTCACAGCTGATCACCGATTTGGTGAGTCTTGTGTCCAACCAACTCGATTATTCGTTTGAAACGGAATCGCTGGACTACTCCCGTTTGCTGACTCATCTTCGATTCGCCCTTGAGCGTGTTCGCCGTGGAGACAAAGTCGAAGAACTTCATAAATTGGATTCGCTGCTTAAATTGGAGTACCCCGAAATGTACTCGCTTGCATGGAAGCTGACCAAAGTGATGGAGAAAAGGCTGAGTCTGCCTGTCTATCCTGCGGAAGTAGGTTATCTGACTATACATCTCCAACGGCTGTATCAGCGGAAAGAAGAAGAGAATAAGTGAAATCATTCCATTGATGGAATACGGGATTGATTTTTTTGCTGTAAAGGCTTGCAATGGATTAGAACTGGTGCTACAATGGTCTCCGTAATCAAGCAACTGAATAAACAAAAAGCGACGTGTTACTGACTCGATCAGGCATGAGTTAACTAGAGTGTGATTGTTCTTTCCTTGTACAGGGTATGCTATACCCCAAGGTTGGTACAGTTCACTTTATTAATTCATGCCTTTTTTGTGTCCCCTTGCTTGCATCACGACACACAACTTAGACGAAAGGGAGAATACGACGCGATGTTTAAAAAGCTTTTCGGTGTATTGCAGAGAGTCGGTAAAGCTCTCATGTTGCCTGTAGCCATTCTGCCTGCGGCAGGTTTGCTGCTCGGAATTGGTAACATGCTGGTTAATCCAGACTTTTTGCAATATGTAACGGCGCTCGACACCCCTTGGGTGAACTCGATCGCAACAATTATGATGAACGCAGGTCAGATCGTATTCGATAATCTGGCATTGCTGTTCGCCGTCGGTGTAGCCGTCGGATTGGCAGGTGGCGAAGGGGTTGCAGGTCTTGCAGCCATCATCGGTTATCTGGTCATGAACGTCACACTGGGTACCGCAGTAGGGGTTACCCCGGCAATGATCGGCGAAGTACCGGGTTATGCCAGCATCCTGGGTATCCCAACATTAAGTACAGGCGTGTTCGGAGGTATTATCATAGGTATCGCCGCCGCGCTGTGTTACAATCGATTTTTCAAAATCGAACTGCCGTCTTATCTGGGTTTCTTTGCAGGTAAACGATTTGTTCCGATTATCACTTCGGTTGTTTCCCTCTTAATCGGGTTGCTTCTGGTGATTATCTGGCCACCGATTCAAAATGGATTGAATGCTGTGTCTCACTTCATGGTAGATACAAGCCCGACATTGTCGGCCTTCATTTTCGGAGTCGTGGAACGGTCATTAATTCCGTTCGGTCTTCACCACATTTTCTACTCCCCATTCTGGTTTGAGTTCGGTGAGTACGTAAACAAAGCTGGAGACGTCATTCGTGGAGACCAGCAGATCTTCTTCAATCAATTGCGTGATGGTGCAGACCTCACAGCGGGAACGTTCCAAGTTGGTAAATTCCCGTTCATGATGTTCGGTTTGCCAGCGGCTGCTCTTGCGATGTACCATGAAGCAAGACCAGAACACAAAAAGTATGTTGCAGGTATTATGGGTTCGGCAGCGTTGACTTCGTTCCTGACAGGAATCACAGAACCACTTGAATTCTCGTTCCTGTTTGTAGCTCCAATCCTGTTTGCAGTACACTGTATCTTTGCAGGTTTGTCTTTCATGACCATGCAAATTCTGGGTGTCAAGATTGGTATGACCTTCTCCGGTGGGTTCATTGACTTCCTGATCTTTGGTATTATTCCGAACCGTACACCATGGTGGGACGTGATTATCGTCGGCTTGATTCTTGCAGTGATCTACTACTTTGGTTTCCGATTGATCATTCGCAAATTCAATCTCAAAACACCAGGACGCGAAGAGGCAACGCCTGAAACAGCGTCTGGCGGAGGCTCCGGTTCAACGGATGATCTGCCTCATAACATTCTCGAAGCTTTTGGTGGCAAAGAGAATATCAAACATCTGGATGCATGTATTACTCGTTTGCGGATTGAGGTCAATGAGAAATCCAATGTGAAAAAAGATCGTTTGAAACAATTGGGTGCATCTGGTGTGCTTGAAGTGGGTAATAATGTTCAAGCCATCTTCGGAACACGTTCCGATACGATTAAATCTCAAATGCAGGATATTATTGCAGGACGAACGCCAGCACCAACGCCGGTAGCTGCTAAACCAACTCCTGAAGAGGAGAAGGCACAAGGTGAGCAAGGCGAGCGTATCGTTGCTGAGGATATCGTGATGCCAGTCAATGGTGAATTACTGGACATTTCGAACGTACCTGATCCGGTCTTTGCTGAGAAAATGACAGGTGATGGGTTCGCTATTTTGCCACATGATGGCACAATAACTTCTCCTGTGTATGGTAAAGTGTTTAATGTATTTCCAAGCAAACACGCCGTGGGCATCATGTCTGACGGTGGCAAGGAAGTGCTTGTTCATATAGGTGTCAATACGGTGAAGCTGAAAGGTCAAGGCTTTAACGTACTGGTGCAGGAAGGTGATCTGGTATCGGCTGGTCAGCCGATTATGGAAGTGGACCTGGAGTATGTCAAAGCAAACGCTCCTTCGATCATTTCACCAGTTATTTTCACCAACCTGCCAGAGGGCTCCACAGTGACCTTGAAGAAGAGTGGAGTGCTGAAAGTTGGCGATCAGCCAATCATTGAGATAAAATAAGAAGTGTTACGACGATGGCAAGCAAGTGTAAATATATGCAATGCCTAAACCAAATTACTGAAAGTGAGATGATTGTAATGCAACAAACATTCAGAATTACAGACGAAGATGGTATCCACGCACGTCCGGCGACAGCCCTGGTTAATACAGCTAACAAATTCAAAGGTGCAGAATCCTTTGCAGAAGCTAACGGTAAAAAAGTAACTTTGAAATCCATCTTGGGCGTTCTTTCCCTCGGTTTGGAACAAGGCGACACCATTAGCATCATCGTTGAAGGCGAAGGCGAAGCTGAAGCTCTTCAAGCTTTGACTGACGTTATGGTTAACGAAGGGTTGGGCGAAATTAATGCTTAATGTCTCCGGGATCGCGGCTTCGGCGGGTATTGCTATCGCCAAGGCGTTTATCTTGGAGCATCCTGACTACTCTGTAGAAAAACGCCAAATTAACGACGTTGACGCAGAGATCGCGAAACTCGACTCAGCTCTGGGTAAATCCCAGGCTGAGCTTGAGGCGATCAAAGAGCGTACTTTACAAGAGCTTGGCGAGAAAAAAGCTGAGATTTTTGCTTCGCATTTGCTCATTCTGAATGACCCGGAACTGATTGATCCGGTTAAAGCTAGAATTGCAGATGACATGATCAATGCAGAATTTGCTTTGAACGAAACGGCATCGCAATTTATCTCCATGTTCGAGAACATGAAGAGTGCATACCTGCAGGAACGTGCAGCAGATATGCGTGACGTTACTAAACGTGTGCTAAATCACTTGCTTGGTATCGACTTCATGAGTCCGGCTGAGATCAATGAAGAAGTAATCGTGCTTGCGGAGGATCTGACGCCTTCCGACACGGCTCAATTGAACCGCCAATTTGTTAAAGGTTTTGCAACCAACATTGGTGGACGTACTTCTCACTCGGCGATCATGGCTCGCTCTCTTGAAATTCCGGCTGTTGTTGGAACCAAGGACATCTTGGCTCAAGCAAAACAAGGCGATATGATCATTGTTGACGGTCTGGATGGTCACGTACTGGTTAACCCTACTGATGAAGTTATTGCTGAATACCGTACCAAACAGGAACAGTATGATGCACAACGTGCAGAGTGGAGAAAACTTCGTGATGAGCCAACGGTAACGGTAGACAACGTTCATGTTGAACTTGCAGCCAACATCGGTACACCGAATGATGTAACAGGTGTTCTGGAGAACGGTGGCGAGGCTGTTGGTCTGTACCGTACCGAGTTCCTGTACATGGGCAGAGACAAGCTTCCTTCCGAAGACATTCAGTATAATGCTTACAAAGCGGTACTGGAAAAAATGGAAGGCAAACCTGTCGTTGTTCGTACACTCGACATCGGTGGAGACAAAGAGCTTCCATACCTGGATCTGCCAAAAGAAATGAATCCATTCCTCGGCTTCCGCGCAGTTCGTCTGTGTCTGGACCGTCTGGATATCTTCCGTACACAATTGCGTGCATTGCTGCGTGCAAGCGTACATGGAAACCTGCGTGTCATGTTCCCAATGATCGCAACACTCGGTGAATTCCGTGAAGCAAAAGCTGTCTTGCTCGAAGAGAAAGAGAAGCTGGTTGCTGAAGGGATTGCTGTTTCTGACAGCATTCAACTCGGAATCATGGTCGAAATTCCTTCGACTGCAGTTCTGGCGGATCAGTTTGCCAAAGAAGTGGATTTCTTCAGTATCGGAACGAACGATCTGATTCAATACACGATGGCTGCTGACCGTATGAACGAACGAGTGGCATATCTGTACCAACCTTACAACCCGGCCATTTTGCGTTTGGTTAAAATGGTTATCGATGCAGCGCATCGTGAAGGCAAATGGGTTGGCATGTGCGGTGAGATGGCAGGGGACGAAACAGCAATTCCATTGCTGCTCGGTCTTGGATTGGATGAGTTCAGCATGAGCGCAACATCCATTCTGCCAGCTCGTAGTCAGATCACCAAGCTGTCCCGTGCGGATATGCAGGAACTGGCTGCTAAAGCTCTGGATATGCAAACGGCTGAACAAGTTGTTGAATTGGTTCAAAGCATTCAAGCGTAATTTTGCCGGGGTTTCCTCCGGATTTGAGGTTTTTCTTTTTCCGATAATGAGCTGCATTGATGCAGCGATTTTGCCGGTATCCGCTGTTACAGCGGGTACTGGCTTTTTTTGTTGCTCGAACGTATAGGAATTAGAAGGGGAGTTCAAGGAGGAAGGTTCTGTAATGTCTAGCCAAAAAAATGCTCTTACTGATGTAGTTAACATCAGCAAGAGCATGGATTAGTAATTCACTTAGTGCTTAACTGCAAGCGCAGTTCAATACAGGTTTGCGGGCCGCGGTTGTCTCATCAAGACGAGTAACCGGTGTACCGTAAGGTGCGTTGAGGACCAATTCAGGTGTCTCTTCCGCTTCTTTGGCAATCCGTATCATCGTATCTATGAATCCATCCAGCGTTTCTTTGCTTTCGGTCTCTGTCGGCTCGATCATGATGCATTCCTCCACATTGAGCGGGAAGTACACCGTAGGCGGGTGATATCCAAAATCAAGCAATCGTTTGGCAACGTCCAGTGTACGTACACCATACTGCTTCAATCCCCGACCAGACATGACGAATTCATGTTTACATACGCCTGGATATGGAATCTCGTAGTAAGGTGCGAGACGTGCCATCATATAGTTGGCATTCAGTACCGCACATTCAGAGACACGGCGTAAACCTTCCGGTCCATAGGTACGAATGTAGGCATAGGCGCGTACCAAAATACCGAAGTTGCCGTAGTAGGCTTTCACTCGACCAATGGATTGATCTCCTTCACAGTCCAGTGCATATACGCCCTGTTCGTTCTTAATGACTATCGGTTTAGGCAGGAACGGAATCAGACGACTCTTCACGCCGACTGGTCCGGCACCTG
This sequence comes from Paenibacillus sp. LS1, assembly GCF_026013365.1. Lineage (GTDB taxonomy): Bacteria > Bacillota > Bacilli > Paenibacillales > Paenibacillaceae > Paenibacillus. The sequence continues at coordinate 2,112,010 of NZ_JAPDOE010000001.1, read as the reverse complement.
GTCCACCACCTCCATGAGGCGTACTCATCGTTTTGTGCAAGTTCAGATGCACCACGTCAAAGCCCATATCACCTGGACGGGTAATGCCCATAATGGCATTCGAGTTGGCTCCATCGTAATACAACAAGCCACCAGCCTGATGCACGATGGATGCAATCTCCTGAATGTCTTTCTCAAACAAGCCAAGTGTATTCGGGTTTGTCAGCATCAATGCTGCTGTATCCGAACCGACGGCTGCACGGAGTGCGTCCAGATCAACCAGTCCATCTGCACGGGACGGAATTGTCACAGTCTCAAATCCTGCAACGGTTGCACTTGCCGGGTTGGTACCATGAGAAGAATCGGGTACGATGACTTTGGTGCGTTGTTCACCACGACCTTCGTGGTAGGCACGAATCATCATAAGTCCAGTCCATTCTCCATGAGCACCAGCGGCTGGTTGCAGGGTCACAGCGTCCATACCTGTCAGACCTGCAAGGTCGTTTTGCAACGTATATAACAGTTCAAGTGCACCTTGAATGCTGGATTCATGCTGGTACGGATGGATTTTGGCAAAACCGTTATAACGTGCAACATCCTCATTAATCTTCGGATTGTATTTCATCGTACAAGAGCCCAGTGGATAAAATCCGTTGTCTACACCGAAGTTGCGACGGGACAGCGCAGTATAGTGCCTGATAACATCTACCTCGAACACTTCCGGCAGTGCCGCTGCTTCCGAACGGAGCATTTCCCGGGGAATCAACGTATCGACAGCCTGACGAGGAACGTCACATTCTGGCAAGGAATAAGCGACACGTCCAGGACTGCTGAGTTCAAAAATCAATGATTGTTCCGGAGCAGGAGACAGGGTCTGTGCACTGAATGTTGTATCCGTCTCAGTTTGAGCCGAAGTGGAGAAAGAGGTACCTGTTTCCGTTTGTCCTTGTACCGATGTTGTCGTTGTCGTCGTTTCCTGAGTCACAGCGATCCCTCCAATGCTCGTGCGAATTCGTCAATCTCTTCCTTGCTGCGTCGTTCGGTAACAGCAATCAGCATGTGTCCGGCAAGCTCGGGATAATCACGTCCGAGTTCATAGCCACCGATAAAGCCCGCATCCAACAGTTTCAGTTGAAGGGCATCCACATCGGTTCCTTGAGGAAGCTTAATCACAAACTCATTAAATGTTGGTGCATTAAACGTCAGGCTAACGCCGGAAATCGCAGTTAATGTATTCAGGGTGTAATGACTCTTTTGCAGATTCAGATCCGCGACATCGATCATACCTTGTTTACCCATAATGGACATATATACAGATGCGCTGAGCGCAAGCAAAGCTTGGTTGGAACAGATGTTAGACGTCGCCTTTTCGCGACGGATATGCTGTTCACGCGCCTGCAGCGTGAGTACAAAACCACGTTTGCCGTTGCGATCGGTTGTCTGGCCTACGATTCGGCCAGGAATTCGGCGCATATGAGGCTGGGATACGGCGAAATATCCGCATGTCGGGCCGCCGAGTGAAGCGGCGATACCTAGGGGCTGCGCATCGCCAACAACGATGTCGGCACCCAGCTTGCCTGGGGCTTCCAGCAGACCCAGCGATAGCGGGTTAGCACTTACAACGAGCAGACCCTTGTGCGCATGCACGAGGTCAGCGGCTTGCTTCACATTTTCCACGGCACCAAAGAAGTTCGGGCTTTGGATCATGACCGCTGCGGTATCGTCCGATATGGCAGCTTGCAGGGCATCCCAGTCAGTGACGCCATCCTTATAGCCAATCTCGACAATCTCCAGACGGAGTCCATGCGCATACGCCTGCAATACCTGTCGGGCTTCCGGGTGAACCGTACGGGATACGATGAGCTGTTTGCGACGCGTTGCCGCTGCGGCTAAGTTTCCTGCTTCCGCAAAAGCAGTTGCGCCGTCATACATGCTGGCATTGGCTACAGCCATACCGGTTAATTCACAGATGTAGGACTGAAATTCGAAAATGGCCTGTAGTTCACCTTGGCTGATCTCAGGCTGATAAGGTGTGTAGGCAGTGTAGAACTCGGAACGGGAAATGACATGATTGATGACGGAAGGAACATGATGATCGTATATACCTGCGCCGAGGAAGCTGGCGTGTGTTTCGAAATTGGCGTTGGCGCCAGCTTGTTTGGACATGTGACGTGTCAGCGCATATTCATCAAGTTTGGAGGATACGGGCAGCTCGCCCTGATAACGAATCTCTTTTGGAATGTCCTGGAACAGATCCTCCAGCGTATCCACACCGATGGTTGCGAGCATGGCGCTCTGATCTTGCTCAGTCATGGGAATGTAACGGTGCTTGCTCATGCTTGATCAGCTCCTTGGGTAGGTGTCTTTGACGTGCGTGTCCGTTTATGAAAAGGGGTCTTCACGACCTCGGCTTTCAGCTTCTTGCCGCGGATCTCAATCTCAAGCGGGGTTCCCAGTGCAGCATATTTGCTGTCGATGAGGGCCAGCCCCAGATTACGCTTCAATGTAGGTGATTGTGTGCCTGTTGTCACTTCACCAATCTGTACGCCTTCGGCGTAAATCGGATAGTGGGGGCGAGGAATACCACGCTCCAGCACTTCGATGCCGACCAGTTTGCGGGCGGGCCCGTCATTTTTTTGCTGTAACAAGGCTTCGTGTCCGATAAAAGGTCCGGCATTCAGCTTCACAAACATACCTACGCCAGCTTCGAGCGGAGAGATGGTTGCCGACAATTCCTGTCCATACAGGGGGAGCCTCGCTTCAAAACGCAGCGTATCCCGGGCACCAAGTCCGGTTGGCACCAGTCCATGACCTTCACCAGCTTGCATTAATCCATTCCACACCGCAGCGGCTTGGTCCGCAGGAACATATAGTTCAAAGCCATCCTCACCGGTATAACCGGTACGGGACAACAGTAATTTTACTCCACATACTTCGGCGTCCTGCACAAAACGAAACGGTTCAATCGTGGATACATCCGTAGCTGTAACTTTTCCGATAATATCTACAGCCAGTGGACCTTGCAGGGCGAGTAGCGCTGTCTGCTCCGAATCGTTGGTCATGCTTACGCCAGGGATCAGGTGCTCTTGCAGCCATGCCCAATCCTTATCGATATTGGATGCATTAACGACGAGCATATAATGCTGATCTTCCAGCTTATACACGAGCAGATCATCCACCACACCGCCATCTGGGTAACACATCAGGGTGTACTGGGCTTGACCGGGAACCAGCGTGGTCACATCATTGGTCGTCATTTGTTGCAAAAACGCTTCAGCCTGCTCACCCTGTACCGTGAATTCGCCCATATGGGACACATCGAACAGTCCAGCACGCTCACGCACCGCTTCATGTTCTTTCTGGATTCCGCTGAATTGCACCGGAAGCTCCCAGCCTCCAAAATCAATGCACCGTACGCCTTCATATTGCTGATATAGGGGGAAGAGTGGTGTTCTAAGCAAATCGGACATCAAATCACCTCGTTATGGGCCGTCAACCGGCCGAATATGCAATCGTGGATCAATGAACCAGAGTATTTTTAAATTTTCTAAGCAGAAATTTTTAGTAGATAAGTATGGTAAGGCAGCTATGACAGCGCCGATTCCGATCTGAATCCTGTTTTTCGTTTTTTTGGGAAAAAGGAAAAGGACAGGCCAAAGAACCGGCATGCCAAGTAGCACGCTGTATTCTAAGGCTCTGTCCCTTGTACCTGAGAGTTACCCCGCCGCATCAGTGCAGCAGGTTTCCCCTTGGGTGATCATAACGCCCGCACAGGGCGAATAGATGCTCTCCAGAGTTGCGTCCCGTAAAAGTCCTTTTGCCTGAGAGATTCACCCCCGCTTATCGGTGGTTTACTCCTTCGGCGTTACCTCATGTACATCCCGAATCGGGTGTCACGGGTAATCTCTCCCTTTACATTCATCCGCGGGTATAACATAGTCCAATAAAAAACATTTACTCTTCTCATTAAAACGTGAATCCACTGCTGATGTCAAGAACGATATCATAGAAAATGATTTAAAACCGAATATTTATTGAGTTTGTAATGTTATTGTTCGTGTATTTAAAAAGACTACGCTTACTATTCTAATATTCACCAGTATATGTAGAAAGAGTGTATTCGGGTTGCGGTTTGAGGAGGCCATTATTAAATAATTTGTGAGGTATATTGACATTTGATTCAAAAATATCATACGCTATGTTCTGGGAAAAAGGTTAAGGTCAAAGAACGCATGCACTCATTAATGAAAAGCGAGGCGGATATCGAATGAGCGAATTGAAAAGTGATTTCCTGTACAGTGAAGAGCACGAATGGGTGCAAACCGTAGGGGAGGATACTGTACGTATTGGCATTACCGAGTTCGCGCAGCATCAGCTGGGTGACATTGTGTTTGTGGAATTGCCTGACCTTGAATCCAATGTAAAAGCAGAAGACAGCATTGGAACGATCGAATCGGTCAAAACGGTGTCAGACTTGTTTTCTCCAGTCACGGGTTCAATCATTGCGGTGAATGATTTGTTGCAGGACTCACCTGAACTTGTGAACAGCTCTCCTTACGAGGAAGGCTGGATGATTGAGATCCGCGTTGAGGGAGATCTGACAGCAGCATTGTCTACATTGATGAATGCAGACGCGTATCGTAAACATACGGAAGAATAGTATCAACGAACTTGTACTTATTAACATATATTTTATAACAAAATGAGATATGCTTCATATTGTTTCGACCTGTGTGAGCCTGAGGCTTGCACAGGTTTTTTGTGTTTTCTGAGGATGGTTTTGAATGCAGATTGAAGCAGATTATGGATGTGAATCGCCAGATTGGAACAAGCTACAGGTTAGAAATTGATTTTGGAAATGATAAAAGTCATAGGCAAGAAAAGCCTTATGTACCAATGAGTTCAGCTAATATGCATAGATTAAAACGATTACATAACCTAATGTTGTCATCATTGTTCATGACGAAAGTACGCTTTCATTTGATTGAACAGGAGAGCATTCTCGCTTAGGATTACAGCAGGGGAGAAATGATACCCCTTTCATAAACATAATGACTTGATCCAAGGAGGATAATACAATGAGTAATTTGGACCAATCGTCCAATTCCAAAGGTGGGCTACGGGTAGGTGTGCAGCGTTTTGGCCGATTCCTGAGTGGTATGGTCATGCCGAATATGGGAGCGTTCATCGCCTGGGGATTAATTACGGCTCTGTTCATTCCAACAGGCTGGTTCCCTAACGAGACGCTTGCACAGCTAGTCGATCCGATGATCAAATATTTGCTGCCGCTGTTAATTGGTTACACCGGGGGTACGATGGTGCATGGTCAGCGTGGTGGCGTCGTGGGTGCCATTATGACCATCGGGGTCATCGTGGGTAGTGATATTCCGATGTTCCTCGGTGCGATGATTGCCGGACCTCTGGCAGCATGGATTATCAAAAAATTCGATAAATCCATTGAAGGCAAAGTTAGAGCCGGATTTGAAATGCTGGTTAATAACTTCTCAGCCGGTATCATTGGCGGGATCTTGGGGATCATTGCGCTACTGGGCATCGGGCCTGCTGTAGAAGCGATTAGTAAAGTATTGTCTGCCGGGGTACAAGGCTTAATGAATCTGGGCTTGTTACCGCTGGTCAACCTGATTATTGAACCGGGTAAAGTATTGTTCCTGAACAATGCGATCAACCACGGGATTCTCACACCGATTGCAACAGATCAAGCGAGAGAATTAGGGCAATCTGTATTATACATGCTTGAATCGAACCCGGGTCCGGGACTTGGTATCTTGCTTGCTTACTGCTTCTTCGGACGCGGAATGGCCAAATCTTCTGCACCAGGTGCTGTTATCATTCATTTCTTCGGGGGAATTCATGAGATCTACTTCCCTTACATTCTGATGAGACCAATTCTGATTCTTGCAGCAATCGCGGGTGGCGTCGCAGGTACATTAACATTCATGCTAACCGGAGCAGGGCTTGTTTCAGCACCATCACCGGGTAGTATTATCGCCTATTTCCTTTTAACACCAAAAGGTGGATATCTGCCGATGCTCGCAGGGGTTCTTGTAGCAGCAGTCGTTTCCTTCCTGGTGGCAGCACTGTTGCTGAAAACGGGTAAACAAAAGGACGAAGATCTGGAGTCTGCATCCAGCCGGATGAAAGACATGAAGAATCAAGGAACTGTGCCAAACGCTGGCATTACCGCTAACCAACGTGAAGCAGACAGAACTGCGGATATGGCTACTTCTACAGTGAAAACAGATGTGAAGAAGATTGTCTTCTCCTGTGATGCAGGCATGGGATCTAGTGCCATGGGCGCTTCCATTCTACGCAAGAAGATGAAGGCAGAGGGGATTGATGTTACGGTGACCAATACGGCCATCAGTGATATCCCGCCGGATGCAGACGTGGTGATCACACAACAAATATTAACGGATCGTGCTCGCTCCGTTGCGCCGAACGCAGAACATATATCCATCGACAACTTCCTAAAAAGCCCGGAATACGATGCGCTCGTTGAACGTCTGAAGTAATTGCACGCATTTGTTTTCCCTGAGCCGGAGGCTGAGATATGAGTATTACCAAAAGACAACGTGAAATCGTGGAGTTCCTGCTAGAGCATCCACATGAAGTAACAGCCGGCGAAATCGCCGTTGAAGTAAAGGTCAGTACCCGAACAGTTCACCGGGAGCTTCAAATGATTGAACAATGGCTTGAACCCCTGGGAATGAAGCTGGAAAAAAAATCAGGAACCGGTATCCGAATCGATGCTGGTTCCGATGATCTGGCTGTATTGCGCCAGCAATTGGAGGGTAAAGAATACGTAGAGTTTACGCCAGAAGAGCGTAAGCTCTTCATGCTTTGCATCCTGCTGGATGAACCGGAGCCTGTAAAGTTGCTCGCCCTGGCTTCCGATCTGAAAGTGACTGTATCTACCGTAACTACTGATCTGGACGATTTGGAATCACGGATTCGTCAGGCGGGACTGAAGCTGGTTCGCAGACGTGGATATGGCGTCAAGATTAACGGAAGTGAGACGATTCATCGCACAGCCATAGCTGCACTTGCACTGGAATTTTTGGATGAGTCTGACTTGTTCGGAAGACAGCCTGAACAAGGGGGCTCCATCGTAAACCAAAAACTGTTGGATATGATCGGACACGGTGATGTGCTTACGGTCGAAAATGCGTTATGGCAACCAGATATCGAATGGCTGGAGAACATCCCGGAACGCCAATACATGAAACTGCTGATTCAAATGTCCGTAGCGGTTGTACGTATTCGTAAAGGCTTTGGTATTGGCCGTATGTCTCCACGAGAGAAAACGGGGGATGAAGTTGCAGAGCAGGATGATATGAAGGTTCCACCTTATATGGCATCCCGCTTGTGTGGTGTGTTATCCACCCAGCTGGGGCTGACATTCTCAGAAGATGAGCAAGCTTATTTTCACAGACTATTAGTTGAGACAGAGCAGCGGATTCACTCTTCCAGGCTGTTGCCAATAGACGACTTGATTTTACTGGACAGGGTACATTCATTGATTGATCAGATGCAGGCGAGAACGCATTATGCCTTTCATGAGGATCGTTTGCTTCGTGAGGGTCTACTTGGACATATGGAACCTGTAATGGAGCGAATTGAAGGACAACAGATGATTCGTAATCCGCTATTGCAGCAGATTCGCAAGGATTATGATTTACTCTTCGAAGATGTCAAAAAATCCGTGCATCAAGCTTGGCCAGGCACAGACGTTCCGGATGAGGAAATTGGTTTTCTGGTCATGCATTTTGGAGCTTCCATTGAGAGGTTACGTGCACTGAAGCGGGAAATCAGGGCCATCATCGTATGTACAAGCGGAATCGGGTCATCACGTATGCTTTCAAGCCGATTGTCTAAGGAGATTCCCGAGATTCGGATCATGGATAGCGTGTCCTGGTATGAAGCTGCCCGGATACCTACAGATCAATATGATCTGGTGTTATCCACTGTCGATCTGCCGATGGATGAGCATCAGTATTACAAAGTGAGTCCACTGCTTACAGCAGAAGAGAGCGAGCGCCTGCGTCATTTTATTAAAACCACAACGTTACAACAGCAGCATAACAAGCCCCGTGAAACAGAGGTTCAGACGACAAGTCGTTACTCGGACCCTGACGGAATGGAAGCTACATTGATTGAAATCGTCCGAATTATTGGCAAGTTTCAGGTGTATCCGCTGGATAACCAAGATATTGGTTTCTATAAAACCGTGTATGCGATGTGCAATGTACTCCATGGATCTGGTGTATTGAAGGAGCCGGAGGAGATCGCGAAACGGTTGGAGGCGCGTGAGGTAGTGGGGAGTCAGAAGATTCCCGGCACAAGACTTGCGCTCTTTCATACACGAAGTGAGGGGATCTACAGGCCATCTATCAGTCTGTTTCAGCTCACGGAGCCACTCCTTCGTACGCCGGATGATCCGGCAGGAGTTACTCATATTCTCTTGATGCTCGGTCCCAGAGAATTATCCAAGGAAAGTCTGGAGGTTCTCAGTGAGATCAGCGCCCTGTTATTGCAGGAAGAGATGATTACATTGCTGGAAAAGGGAATCAGGGATGAACTCATTCATTACCTGTCCCAGGAACTTGTTGGATTTTATCGCAGTAAAACCGAAATTGGAGGTCAACCATTATGAGTATGTTAACAACAGATAAAGTCATCATGAATGCGACGGCTCAGGATAAATACGAAGCGATTCGTATGGCAGGACAGATTCTGAAGGATGCGGGACATATTACCGCTGATTACATTGAGAAGATGATTGAACGTGAAGAGATTGTCTCGACCTATGTAGGGAACGGACTTGCGATCCCGCACGGTACGAAGGAGTCCAAAGCTTTCATTTTATCTACAGGCATCTCTGTCATTCAGTATCCACAGGGTGTTGATTTTGGCGAAGAAAAGGCTTATATGGTCATTGGTATCGCGGCTCAAGGCGGGGAACATATGGAGATCCTGACTAGCATTGCGGTGATCTGTGCTGAAGATGAGAATATGGAGGCCCTGCGTCTAGCCAAAACAGCTGAAGAAGTTATTGCTATTCTGGAAAGTGAAATGGAGCTATGAAGGCCCTACACTTTGGCGCAGGTAACATTGGACGCGGATTTATCGGATTAATTCTCTCCCGTGCAGGATATGAGGTTGTTTTCTCCGACGTGAATCAGACCTTGGTAACCGCTCTTCAGCAACGGGGGCAGTATACGGTGGAACTGGCTAACGAGAGTAAGGATCAGGAGACCGTGACAGGTGTAGGTGCAATCGATGGAACCCAACTGGAGACGGTTGCTCAAACCGTTGTGGAAGCTGATCTGATTACAACCGCAGTGGGCGTGGGCGTACTGAAGCATATTGCAACAGGTATTGCGAAGGGACTTGAGAGAAGACTGAGTTCTGGTCCTGCTCAAAACCCTCTTCATATTATTGCTTGCGAGAACGCCATTGGAGCCAGTACACAATTGAAAGAGCATGTATATGCTCTGCTCAATGAAGAGACACGTTACCTTGCGGATCAGTACGTTTATTTTCCAGATTCGGCTGTAGACCGGATTGTACCCATTCAGCATCATGAAGATCCTCTGCATGTACAGGTGGAGCCTTTTTACGAGTGGGTGGTAGATCGTTCCCAGATGGCTCCTGCATTCAAACCGGTTGAGGGCATCGTATATGTCGATGATCTGGAGCCGTATATCGAACGTAAACTGTTCACGGTTAACACAGGACACTGCGTTGCTGCGTACATCGGTAATGTGCATGGGTATGACACGATTCAGAAGGCTATTGCCGATGAAAAGGTGAAATCCATTGTATATGGTGTTTTGCAGGAAACCGGAGAAGTTCTGGTGAAGCGGTTTGGATTCAACCCAGAAGAGCATGAGCAGTATATTGTCAAAATATTGGGACGGTTCGTCAACCCGTATCTCACCGATGAGGTTACTCGTGTTGGTCGTTCCCCCCTGCGCAAGCTGTCTCCGAATGATCGTCTGGTTCGCCCGGCCCTTCAGGCCTATGCGGATGGAACCGAAACGACCTATCTGGCTATGGGGATGGCCGCAGCCTGCAAGTTCGATGTCTCGGATGATCCGGAAGCAGTTGAACTGCAGGACATGATTCGACAGAAGGGGATTGCAGCTGCGCTCCACCATTATACGGCTATGGATGAGCATCATCCGGTGCTGGAACAGGCTGTTGCACAGTATAACCAAATGTAAGAGCAGTGGTAGCGGGGCTAACAGTATAGATGAGGCATAATGAAGAAGAGCCATACAGTTGTTAACTGTGTGGCTCTTCTTTTGGTTGTCTTTTATCGGCATATTCATCCAAACAGCGTTGACATATGCACGATTTTCGGCGCTGCTCTGCCGGAATGCGGTCGAATACACCTTCGGGAAAAGTAGCCCGGTTACACCAGCATTCCGAATGAGGATGTCCTGCGGCGTAGGAACAGCGATTAGCTTCCCCGCATAATGGGCAGACAAGAACATCGATATTGCTGCGCTCTTGATCGGCTTGTTCTGCAGACATGGGGTTCTTCCCTCCCTGTGAATAGCTACGAGCTGAAGTTAAACATACTGGTTCCAGTATAACAGAAATGTGCTGGTGATCATGGAATTCATTGTGTATATGAGTTCCATTCCGCTACATCTGTTTCTCCCATCGGCTATTCTTCAGGCGGTAATTCGATCTGCAGGCCTTCCACATGTTTGCGTCCCATCAATTTACGCTTCTTTCGATTTTCCTTTGTTTCTAGCACAATATCCAAGTCATAATCGTCACCTGGATAAAGCTCATTGGCAGATATATGCAGGGTCAGGCGTTTCTTATGGATTTTGACTTTGCGTCCCCTGAGCATGACTCCGATATTTCCACGGCTATCCTCCACATCACAGACGATGCCCGACTGATTGAGATAGGCTGCATATACCCGATCCCCTTTGCGAAAATTTTTGGCAGGAGCAGGGGGATCTGACTCTCTGGGTGTTGTTTTTTGGTGGAGACTGATTGAATCTTTTGGTTGCTTCCACTTATCTCGTTTGGACAACTCTACTTGGCTGTCTGATACTGTAACGGAACGAGCAGGCGGCAGGGCGTTAGTTTCCAAAGGAGGTGACGTGAACCCTAATGTACGATCTCTCGAAATACTTTGATCGGACAGGGACTTGGATCGCTCGATAATACGCTGTGGCATGCCCAGCTTTAATGCGATGGAATAAGCATAGCTCTCACCAGCTTCTCCGATACGCAATCGATACAGCGGCTGGAGAGAAACGGTGTCAAATTCCATACGGGCATTTTCGAATCCTGGCGTGGCAGCTGCAAAATGTTTGATTTCACCAAAATGTGTTGTCGCCACAACGGTTGCTCCGCGGCTATGCAGTTCCTCCAGCATGGCGATAGAAAGTCCAACGCCTTCACCGGGATCTGTGCCAGAAGCCATCTCATCAATGAGCACCAGCGTCGATGGATTGGCCTGTTCCAGTATGCCAATCATATTGCGAATATGTGCGGAGAATGTACTGAGCGCTTGTTCCAAACTCTGCCCGTCACCAATATCAACTGCTACCTCGTTATAAACAGCCATCTCGCCACCTTCCTCCACCGGAATAAGCAAACCGGATTGCATCATCAGGGTTAGCAAACCAAGTGTTTTGAGTGCGACCGTTTTACCTCCGGTATTCGGGCCCGTAATAATGAGCGACGAGTACGTTCTGCCGATGGCAAAATCAAGGGGAACCATGGAAGAACCCATGAATGGATGACGTGCACGTTGAAGGCTGATGTGGCCCTGAGTATTGACTCGAACGGTGCGTCCGTCCATGGTGGCGGCATATTTGGCTTTGGCAAATAGAAAGTCCAATACACCTACCGTTTCGGTGTTAAGGGCGATTTCACGGTTATACGATTCGGCCAGGGAGGTTAAATCACCGAGAATTTTCATCTCCTCCCGGGACTCCTCCGCTTGTAGAGCAGCCAATTCCATCTGCAGGCCTACTAACTCAGCGGGTTCAATATATACGGTTTGCCCGCTCCCTGATTCATCCAGCACACTGCCTTTCACCTGTTTACGGAACTCTTTCTTAATGGGCAGAACTGTTCTTCCTCCGCGTTGACTAATGACATGCTCCTGCATAATGGATCGATGTTTACTCACGAGAGAATCGAGCTTTCGTTTCATACGCTCCTCATTCACAGTCATTTTTTTACGAATTCGAATCAGTTCCTTGCTGGCCTGATCCTGAATGCGTCCACTATGGATGCAACGCTCGATCTCACTCAGCAAAGGTGCAATCAAAATCATGGATGCTGCATAACGACTGACGGTGGGAGCGGCCCCGGATTTGCCCTCCATGTATTTCATGAGTTGTGCGCAGCTCCGCAGGAACTGCGCGAGATGACTGAAGTCGCGTTCACTGAATAGATAACCGGTGCCGAGCAGATCCATAATGGTTTCCATTCCGTCCAGTGAAGGGAGGGGGATACTGGCGCCAAAACGAATTAACGCAGCGGCTTCCGCTGTTTCTTCCAGGCGAATCTGGATCAAATGAGCATCTTTCATGGGTTTTAGTTCTCGGGCATAACGTTTGCCCAGATAAGACAGGGCGCAGTCTGCAACATTTTTTTGAATTTGTGGATAACCCAAACTGTTTAATGTGTTCTCATTCATGCGTAATCTCTCCTTGGATTTGAATTGGATTTTCAGTTGATGCGGTGAAACATATTCCTGGAAAACGCAAAAAGGGCGGAGAATGAACAAACGTCATTCTCCGCCCTAAACGTATGGGAAAGCAGAGTCCACTACAGGTCTATATTAAAAAATCCGCGCTGAACTCAGCGCGGAAATAGACCCGGACAATGACAATCCCGGAGGCGATTTATGATATCCGCTGTCCTTAACTAAGTACAGGGATCTGGCGCATCATGAAATACACGTATGCCATATGGGCACAAGCGCAATGAAAGGCCAAACTCCTGAATATGAAACTTGGTTAGTTAAGAACATTCACCGACATTAAAAATCTCTCCTTTGATTGAGGAATATGCAACCAATATAAACTGGAAATTGGTTTGAAGTCAACCTTTAGAATAAATGAGTGGACTTGAATAAGAATGGGTTTTAAAATAACAATAGTAAAATAATCCAATGAAAGCGATTTTATAAGAAGGAGGATGCTCTTCTTGCCGAAGTATTTACTGCGTTTGCTCTGCTTTACCCTGATTCTCGGAGCCCTTCCAGTCATTGTTATTGGTTCCGTCTCGTATACGATTGCATCGCGTGACATTGAGCAGAAGGTGCGTGAGAGCAATCTTCAGATATTGCATCAGACCCAAATGCGGGTAGAACAAGTTCTGCGCAGCCTGCAATTATCATCCATCCAGTATGTCAATTCGCCCTTGGTACTACAAGCGATGAAGAAACCACTGGACAGCAGCGAGTTTCAGGAGATTCGTGATCTGACTTCCGGCTTTAACAACTTGCAAGCGGTTACGAACATTGACCAAGCCTATCTGGTTAATCTGGATGAAGATTGGGTCGTGTCGATGCGTTCTTTTGGAAAATTGGATGATTTCAGCATTCGAGACCGGATTGGCTCCTATCTAACCTATACCAACAGCCTGTTCTGGGTCACTCAGAATGCTAGTTCTGCCAAAGAAAGTGTACCTGTGTCAGCAGGAATGGGTGAATTAACACCCGAACAGGCACCTACCCTTATTTCATCCGATAATGTGGTAAGCATGGTATTCAAGATTCCGATGGTACCCACGAATGTGAAACCCAAAGGCTTTCTGGTCATCGATATTGCTGACGCGGAGCTTAGTACATTTCTGAGTCGCAATCCGAATTCCGGGGACTTGTACGTTCTGGACCGGGAACAGAAATATTTTTTGAATGATACCCAGCAAGGTACGAAATATGACACTTTAAATAAAGAAATCCACGAGATCGTCCAGACGACGGGGGAGCCAGAGGGATTTTTTAGTGCAGAGGTGGAAGGTAATCAGGTTGCGGTCAGCTATAGGCAGTCTCCGCTTAATGGCTGGTTGTACGTGTCCGTTGTATCTCTAGGGCAGATCACGGCTCAGTCGCAGAAAATTGCATTGGTTACCGGCGTTGCTACACTGGTCATGTTGTGTGTAACGGGACTGGTCGCCATCTACGGCAGTCGGCGGATGTACTCACCGATCTCCAGATTGCTGCAGTTTACGAAGGGGTTGGATGCTCCAGTTGCTCCATCAGGGCGACGTCAGGATGAATTTATCTATATCGAGGAGCAACTTTCAACGTTGTTCAGTTCGGAGAAAACGATGCGTGAGCAAATGAAGGGGCAGCATGTGCATCTCCAAGAGTTTTTTATGACCAAGTTGCTAACAGGCAAAATCTCCGAAGAGGATTTCAGATATCAGGGAGAATTGTACGGTTTTCCGACAGGGTGGGCGAGTCTCGGCGTACTCATGCTCCAGATGGATACCTTGGAAGGGACCCGATATGAGGAACAGGATCGGGATCTGCTGCTGTTTGCTGTCAACAATATGGTAGGTGAGCTTCTTCCTTCGGCAGTTCGGTTCACCCCTGTCATGCTGGATGATGCTCAGGTCACCGTACTTGCCTCCGAACTGACGGATGAGGTGAAGCTGAAGGAATGGATGCATACCCAGGCAGACTGGATTCGCGAACGTGTCGTAACCTATCTGAATCTGCCCGTAAGTATCGGCATCAGTCGTTCTTACACTTGTATTGGTGATACGCCAAGAGCGGTTCAGGAGAGCCGAGAGGCTCTGCAAGGCCGGGTGAGTCTGGGCAGCCGTATTATTTTGCATTACGAGGATATTCAGCCACGTGGTCAGATGGAGGCCGCGTTGTATACCCAGTTACGCATGATTGAGGATCAGCTCGCTTCTGCGCTCAAGCAAGGAGATGAAGAGAAGACAGACGCCTACTTTAAGCAATATTTGGGGCTGCTTGCAGACAAGAAGCTTCATTTCAGTGAATATCCCGTTATTATGGTTCAGTTATTGTCCCGTGTATATCAGCTTGTGCAGGAGCAAGGCGGAGATGTAGCCGAAGTGCTGGGTGAAAAAGCATCCATGGCACATTTGCTGAAGTTGTCCACATTGGACGAAATGACCAATTGGTTCCGCAAGCGGTTGTTCCTGCCCGTTATCCGTTTCTGGCGAGAACAGGAAGAATCCCAATACATGAACATTGCAAGGCGCATGATTCGATTGATCGAGGAACGTTATGATCGTGAATTGTCACTGGAAGCCTGTGCCGCTGAGCTTAATTTTCACCCTGTCTATCTAAGTCGGGTATTCAAGAAGGAAGCAGGAGTTAATTTTACGGAATATCTGGCAGAGTATCGTATGGAAAAAGCAAAGACCTGGCTGCAGACGACAAATCTGAAAATATCGGAGATAGCCGAGAAATTAAACTATACCAATCCAACCGCATTTATCCGTACATTTCGCAAAATCACAGGAACGACCCCCGGCAAGTACCGGGAGCAGCAGCGATAAAACAAGCCTGCTCTGCCCGCCATGGTAGGCGGGCTTTTTCATGTCCAGATGGAGGAAGAAGACTGCTTTTCTCCATAAAGTTAAGACAGGAACATGGAGGTTGAAAGCAGTTCATTGCTCCTTTGAATTCTGTGATGAAAATGCGCTAAACCCTTGCTACATAAGGGGAAACAAAAGGCTAAAACGAGACGATAGCCAGTCATTCGTTTATCCTCCACAATGAAGACATGAATTCAGGAAGTGATATTTTGTAATCGTTTCCAATGTGGGGAGGAAGACAATATGAAAGCCGAAACGGCGGCTCGAACACGGCCCGCTACCCGCAGTGACAAAAACCTGCTGTGGAGAGACATTATCAAAAACCGGTGGCTGTATATCATGTTAATACCGGGTGTGCTTTACTTTGTTATTTTCAAATACATACCCATGTATGGTATCACGATGGCTTTTCAGGATTATACGCCTTACAAGGGCATCTTGGGAAGTGACTGGGTAGGGTTCAAACATTTCCAGCGTTTCTTTGGAGAACCGCAGTTCTGGACATTATTTCGGAATACGTTTTTGCTTGCGATTTATAACATTGTGTTCTTTTTCCCACTGCCGATTGTACTGGCACTCATGATGAATGAAGTTCGTCGTGAACGGTTCAAACGATTTGTACAAACGCTCGTCTATGTTCCACACTTTGTTTCCTGGGTTGTTGTTGTCGGTGTGTTCTACATGCTGTTTACAACCGAGGGCGGTGCGATTAATGAACTGCTCTATAACCTGACTGGACAAAAAGTGGCGTTCCTGCTTGAACCTGGATGGTTCCGAACAATGATTGTCGGACAATCCATCTGGAAAGAAGTTGGTTGGGGCACAATTATCTTCCTGGCGGCGCTTTCTGGTGTTGATACACAGCTCTATGAAGCTGCACGGATTGATGGTGCCAATCGCTGGCGCCAAACCTGGCACATTACGTTGCCGGCCATCCGCAGTACGATCGTCATTTTGCTCATTCTGCGTCTGGGCAATTTCCTGGATACAGGCTTTGAACAGATCTTCCTGATGCTGACTCCGACGAACCGGGATGTGGGCGAGGTATTCGATACCTACGTATACACGAAGGGGCTTACCCAGGCACAGTACAGTTATAGTGCTGCTGTCGGGTTGTTCAAATCGGTTGTCGGGCTGGCGCTTGTTCTTGGTGCCAATACGCTGGCCAAAAAATTCGGGGAGGAAGGCGTCTACTAACCCTCGGGTGCAGACGTTCTTCACCAGACAGGAGTGAACATTAAGATGCAACAGGATAAAACGTGGGGCAACCGGATCTTTGATTTTCTCAATCACGGCTTGCTGCTATTGATTGGAATTGTGACGGTTATCCCGTTCATGTATATTTTAGCCGTCTCGTTTACCAGTCCACATGAAGTGGCTAAGGGAGGATTCATTCTTTTTCCAAAAGAGTTCTCTCTGGCTGCGTACCGTTACATTTTCTCTACAGATACTTTGATTCGCAGTCTGGGTGTATCGGTCTATATTACCGTGATCGGTACCTTCATTAACCTGCTGTTTACATCACTTATGGCGTATCCGCTCTCTAGAAGATATTTGCGTGGACGCCAGCCCATTTTGCTCGGTGTATTGTTCACAATGCTCTTCAGTGGCGGGATGATTCCAACATACTTTGTCGTGAAATCTTTGCATTTGACGGATACGTTATGGTCGCTGATGCTGCCTACCGCTATTAGTGCATTTAACTTGATCGTACTCAAAAACTTCTTCCAGGCGATTCCGGACGAACTGGAGGATGCAGCCAAAATTGATGGATGTAACGATGTCAGCGTATTGTTCCGGATTGTACTGCCGTTGTCCATGCCAGCGATGGCGACATTTTCACTCTTTTACGCGGTGGCCCACTGGAACAGTTTCTTCAGCGCTGTTATCTATATTAACGATAGTGAGAAGTGGCCTGTCCAAGTCTGGCTACGTGAGATTGTCATTCTGGCACAGAGCCGAATTGGAGACACAAGTATTGAAGAGACCGAGATCCAGCCACTTACCATTCGCATGGCCGTTATCGTATTCTCTACGATTCCGATTATGCTGGTATATCCATTCCTGCAAAAGCACTTTGCTAAAGGTGTGATGCTGGGTTCGGTGAAAGGTTGAGTCGGCACATGGTTCAAAGTCAGTTCACTATGACTGCATAAAAAAGGGAGGTTTTTATGTTATGAAAGCAACAAAAAAGAAAGCCGTAGCTGTCTTGAGCACACTGGCACTGGTGACAGGTTTGCTGGCAGGATGCGGATCAGACGAGGGTCAGGCTGCCGAGGGCGGCGTACAAAATGTGTCCATAGCCATTGCACAGGTGGGTGATGTGCCAAGTAAAGGCAATGAAGTTCAGCAAAAGATTGAAGCGTATACCAATACCAAACTGGATATCCAATGGATTCCGGCTTCGGCCTACAATGACAAAATCAACGTGATGATCGCTTCAAGCGATATGCCGAAAATTGTGAAGGTGCAATATAACCCAACGGTAACCAGCGCGATGCGCAATGACGTGTTCTGGGAAGTGGGACCTTTGCTGAAAGACTACAAAAATCTGTCGGCACAGAACGAGCGTTTTTTTGACAACATCAAGGTAGAGGGCAAAATCTATGGGGTTCCTGTATTCTCCGATATTGCGCGGGCTACAGTGATCTATCGCAAGGACTGGTTCGAGAAGCTGAATCTCAAGGTGCCAACGACACCGGATGAATGGTATGAAACGATCAAGACACTGGCAACCTCCGATCCGGATGGAGATGGTCAGGATAATACGTTTGGACTAATGCTTTTCAAAAAATATAATGAGGACCAATATTCCTTCACAACACGCCTTGGCGTAAGTTTTGGTGCACCTAACAAGTGGAAGGTCGAGGATGATGGCAGCTTCACGCCGGAATTTATGACACCGGAATATATGCAGGTGCTGGATCTGCTGAAACGTTTGTACGATGAGAAACTGCTGAACCAGGACTTTGCCGTATTCGACTCTACAGAAGCGGAGAAAAAGTATGATTCCGGTGTTGTCGGTATTCGTGTTGGTGTTGCGCAGAACGGAAAAAGTCAGCAAGAGCGTCTGTCCAAAAACAATCCGGATGGTGTAGTAGACATCGCTGGTTTGCTTGGAGCGAACGGTGATCGTGTTGCAGGACAGACGGGTAACTCCGGCATTCTGGCATTCCCTAAATCAACGGTGAAATCGGAAGAAGAACTCAAAAACCTGCTCTCCTTCCTGGATAAATTGATGGACCCTGAGATGGCTACCCTGTTGATGCGTGGTATGGGAGACAAACATTACACCAAAGTGGGCGAAGATCAGGTAGAGATGAGTGACTTCGATGCATTCCAGCGTGAAGTGAAGCCTTATCGTGACAACCTTCCTTATGTTGAAGGATACAACGTACCAAAATTGAAGGATACCGAACTGGGTGAAAAAGGTACGGCACTTGCCAAGGAACTGGCGGAGCACGCTGTGCCAAACCCTGCGCTGACGTTATATTCTCCAACCTATGGTGACCGTGGGGCGGATCTGGATCAGGTGATTGCCGA
The DNA here is from genome assembly GCF_026013365.1 of Paenibacillus sp. LS1. Classification (GTDB taxonomy): domain Bacteria; phylum Bacillota; class Bacilli; order Paenibacillales; family Paenibacillaceae; genus Paenibacillus. The sequence continues at coordinate 2,092,900 of NZ_JAPDOE010000001.1, read as the reverse complement.
TGCACAAACCAAATACATTATGGGCAAGATCGATCAAAGTGGCTGGGAAAAGGAAATCGAGAATTGGGGCAATGCGGGTGGAAACAAGATTCGTGAGGAATATGCCGAAGATTACAAAAAACAGGCTCAATAAGGAGCCGGAAGCGGAGGCTTGATCATGAAGGAAACATTGCAATTCACATCCGTGCGCATGGCACAGCAGTTCATGGAAAGTTATCGCAATCATGAGCTGTACCCCAAATGGCATTATGAGAACGGCTGTCTGCTGAAAGCGCTGGAGGAGCTGTATACGCACACGGGGGAGCAAAAGTATTTTGACTACATCCGTGAGCTGATGGATCATTTCGTGCAGGAAGATGGGTCGATTCGCTCCTATACGATCGAGGAATATAACCTGGATCAGATCAATCAGGGAAAATCTCTGTTCCTGCTGCACGAAAAAACGGGAGAAGAGAAGTATCGCAAAGCTGCGGAGTTGCTTATGACTCAGCTCAAAGGACAGCCACATACAAGTGAAGGCGGATTCTGGCATAAAAAGATTTATCCTTTCCAGATGTGGCTGGATGGATTGTACATGGCTACTCCATATCTGACTCAGTATGGCGCAGTGACAGGGGAAGAGAAGTGGTTTGACAAGGCGGCTCTGCAGCTCTTGCTGGTGGAGCAACGTACACGTGATCCGCGCAGCGGTCTCTTGTACCATGCTTGGGATGAGAGCAAAGAGCAGCGCTGGAGTTCGGGGGAGACGGGATGTTCTCCACATGTTTGGAGCCGCGCGATGGGCTGGTATGTGATGGCGGTTGTGGACACATTGGATTACCTGCCGGTAGATCATCCGCAGCGCGGACAGATTGTGGGTATCTTTGAAAGGGTAGCAAATGCACTTGTGCATGTGCAGGATCAACAGACCGGACTATGGCCACATTTGTTGGATCAACCGGGACGTGAGCGGAACTATCTGGAGGCATCCGGGACCTCGATGTTTGTCTATGCATTGGCCAAGGGTGTACGTAAAGGATATCTGAGTGGCAAGTTCAAAGCGGTTGCGGAAAAAGGGTATCAGGGTCTGCTACAGCATCTGCTGCAAACGGATCGTGAAGGCGTACTGTCCTTGACGCAGTGTAATGGCGGAGCCGGTCTTGGAGGAAGCCCGTATCGTGACGGGTCCTATGAGTATTATGTGACCGAGTCCATTCGAATCAATGATCCGAAATCGGTTGCTCCGTTCATTTTGGCAGGGGTGGAGATTGAACTGGCGTAATGCTGGTTCTTTTCTTCAGATTATTTATGATAGCGCATACATGGTTGGTTTGAGTGAAATGAGGCAAGATCGCTGAACAATTTGGCTATCCAAAGGAGAGATGGTTCATGAGTCCAAAAGGTCCAATGTCCCGTTTAGGCGGAATCGTTGTTATTGGTGCAATGTCCGCTGGGCTGCTTGCAGGTTGCGGGGGAGAGAAAGCGCCTGCTGCAGGGGAAGGTAAACTTCCCATTTCCATCTCTTTAATGCAGGTTGGTGATATACCGGCCAAGGAGAACGGGATTGAACAGAAGATTGAGGAATATACGAATACGGATGTCAATGTACAGTGGATTCCGCAGTCTGCTTTTGATGATAAGGTGAACGTTATGGTTGCTTCAGGCGAGATGCCGACCATTATGCGTGTGAATTATGTACCGACAACGTTTAATGCCGCCAAAACGGGACTGTTCTGGGAACTGGGGCCATACTTGAAGGATTATAAGAACCTGTCTGCCCAATCCGAGGCTTATTTTAACAATATCAAAATTGAAGGCAAGGTCTACGGTATTCCGAACTTCCGGGATATTGGCCGGACTGCGATCGTATATCGCAAGGACTGGTTTGATACGTTGAAGCTGGATATACCGAAAACGCTGGATGACTGGTATGAAGTGATGCGTTCCATTCGCAAGGATGACCCGGACGGGAATGGTAAGGAAGATACGTACGGTGCATTGCTATTTAAAAAGTATAATGAGGGTGTCTCTTCCCCGCTGACGCGGATCGCTGTAAGTATTGGCGGCGTTAACAAATGGGGTGTGGACGATGCCGGGAAATTGACTCCGGAGTTCCTGACCACTGAATATGTGGATACGATGAAACTCTTCAAGCGACTGTTCAGCGAGGGATTAATTAATAGTGACTTCCCTGCCCTGGACCCTTCCGATGCGGACAAAAAAATGGATTCGGGCCTGGTTGGCATGAAGCTGAATGGTGTGGCCCAGAACGGAAAGTCCTCTCAGCAACGGCTTACGCCTAATGCTCCGGACGGAGAGATTGATGTGGCTCCATTCCAGGGAACCGATGGTATTCGAATCGCCGGGGAGCCAGGAAACTATGGAATGCTGGTCATCCCGAAGGCGTCCGTAACGGATGAGGAGCAATTGAAGCAGGTGCTCACGTTCCTGGATCAGTTGATGGATGAGGAATTGAGCGCGTTGCAGCTCCGTGGGTTGCTCGATGTGCACTACACCAAGACTGCGGATGGGAAAACCGAACTTAAGGATTTTGACGCTTATCAGCGTGAAGTGAAGCCATATCGAGATAATTTGTTAAGCATTGAAGGCTATAACGTGCCTGAACTGGTCGATGTTCCGATTGGCATGAAGGGGACGAAGATGGCGCGTGAGAATGAGCAGTATGCCATTGCCAATCCTGCACTCACCTTGTCTTCGGCGATCTACACTGAGCGTGGTCAGGAGCTGGATCAGATGATCTGGGATGCGCAGACCAAGTACATTATGGGGAAAATCGATGATGCTGGTTGGGAGCAGGAAATCGCAAGCTGGAGAAAAGCTGGTGGTGATCAACTGATCACAGAACTGGAAGCATCCTATAAGGAGTTAAACGGAAAATAAGGCTGGATGGAACAAAAAAGGGTTGATCAAATGGAATGATATGGTTTATTCTATGAGTGAGTTCATTTTCCAATATCATAAGAAAGACCACACCCTTAAAGCATAAGGCTATGAATCTGCGGATTCATGGCCTTTTTTTGTTTTTAAGCGAATGAAGTGGGTCTATGGAAGGAGGGTTGCACGCCTTGAAGTGATGGGGATGGACGAAAAATGATACCAATAGCCTAGGTCAACATGGTAGAATATTGATTATTATGGCAAATTTAGGTTTTGGTTATGAAGAGAAGTAGCTAGGCTGACTAAGCAAGCACCCCATACTAAGGTACATAGGAGCGTGAGTAGATTGAAGAAGCAGATCGAAGGACATGAGAAGAAGAAAAAACGGAATGTTTGGATCGTAGGGTTGTTAACGACAGCTGTATTGGCAGGAACACTATTGAACGTTGGACCCGTACATCTGACCTCAACAGCGATAGCTGCATCTGGAACAAGTGACACGGCCCTTAGCAAGTTCAAGGATATTAAAGGCCACTGGGCACAAGCGACGATTGCCAAAGCTTATGAAAAGAATTTGATCTCTGGTTACCAAGACGGAACGTTTCGTCCCAATGGCAAAATCACGCGTGGGGAATATGCGACCATACTTGCCCGTGCGACTGGACTGGAGAAGGTAGAGGGGCAGAATCCCTTTGCCGATCTCAAGGGACATTGGTCTGAAGCGGCGGTTAGCCAGCTTGTCGGACAAGGATTCATTAACGCTGGCGATTACGCCAAAGGGTTCAATCCGAATGCGGAGCTGACGCGATACGAGATGATGAAGTGGATTGCCAATGGACTGATGAAGTCCGGGAGCGGCTTCCAGGATGCTTTTAACGATACGAAAAACACGCTACTTCCTACACCAGAAGTGAACCGGGGCACCATTCGTGCCGAGCAGATTCCGTATCTTGCCCTCGTTCGTGGAACAGGCATCGTAGGTGGATTTCAAGATGGCACATTAAAACCAGCGGATTCCACTACTCGTGCAGAAGTGTCAGCCATTTTGCTGCGTTATATGGATGTGGAGGGCACGGATGCCGCGAAGTATAGTGACCTGAATGAGATGAGAGAGGTCGGCACGACAGGGACGAATTTAACGACAGTAACAAATTACAAATATATCAAGGGTAATTTCGGAGATATAGTTAACACAGAATACACTTTGAAAAATAATGTGGGGGTCGTAAGGTACCATAGATTTATCGTAGTGGATACTCGAGGGACTAAGCCCAAGGGACTGTACGCCACGTTATTTGTAGATCCAAAGAACTTGACTAGGGCACAAGGAGGTCGCTTCTCTACCTACGCCGAGATAACGTTTACTTCAAAATTTGATAAGTCAAATCTTTTAACTATTGCTAGAGCGAATGATAATATAGCTATTCCAATTCAACGATTATTTAATGTGAGCTATTTGAAAGAAAAAGGGTTTATTACTTTACCAGACGATTCGAATGCAATGTTGAAGCAAGGAGTGCCTACTAAGTTTTGGTCATCACATACTCTGGATCCTGTGAAAGGCGGATATATGTTGAAGAATGATGCTGGTAAAGAAGTTCAAATTTATCAATAGAACTTTTGGTGGTGTTTAAATTTAATATTAAACGTTATCTATTAGGTTGTTTAAACAGTTTATATAAAGTCTTAGTAATTATATTTATGATATTACCAGTCTATTACTGCACTTTTGATACTCTTAAAGCTAATGCCGTAGAAGAACAATATGGTACCAAATCCATGAAAGGGCCAGCAGTAACAGTTGATGCAAACCCAACTCAAGGAACACCGGGAGTTTACTGGTATCAACTTGATTCTGGAGAATTTAGGGCAGAATATCAAGGCACACACAAAGATGTGGATAACGGAGGAACTGACTATGATGCATACCCTGTAAAAACAGAAATTCCTGATAATGTTGATATGAGTAGATGGCCGCCACTAAGTTGGAAGCCGTATAGAGGTATAGGAATTGATAAGGAAATGGTAACTGATATTAAGTTAAAGAACGATCCGGATGGCGTAAAATATCAGCAGGTAAATAGTTATGAAGGAATAGGTAGTCCAAGAGTTACAAGTGAAAAAAATGCGGATCTTAGAACATATACTGGCAAAGGGTTTGAGTTCTTTGAAAGGGAAGCTTATGGGACTAGGCCAGGCAATAAACCCAAATATAAGATGGTATACCACACCCCTGTTAGCATTTTCTGGGAAGGTAAGATTCACGAAGAAAAAGAAATCGATGTAACACCAGATTCTACCCTTACCATAGGGCAAACCCAACAGATGGAAGCCTTGGTGAAGACGAAAGGTTATGGTGCGACAGCTTTTGGTGAGGGCATAAACGTATCCCGCAGGGAAGCGGAGATCAAATGGTTTTCTTCTGACGAGACGATTGCGAGCGTTGAACTGAAAACGGGGATGTTAAGAGCTGAGAGTCCAGGCACGGTCACTGTGCGTGCGATCTGGAACAATGGTACATACCTTATCTCGGATACAGCCAACATTACCGTGACGTCTGAGCCAGGACTCGTGGTGAACCTGCCGAATGCTTGCAAAGCCAATACAACACCCCTCCAGGCAGAAGCCGTTCTAACCAAACCGGATCGCTCAGTTCATAAACTGACGGCTCATCCCAAATTGACGTGGCAGAGCTCGAATCTGGCTGTGGCAACGATCGGCGCAGATGGCAAAATCACGACGAAAGGGGTCGTGGGTAGCACCACTATCAAAGCTCATTTTCTTGATTCTGCTCAGCACCTGGATGAACAAGGGACTCAGGTGCTTGAGGTGAAGGACTGCACGGATAATGGAGAAGGCGGTAATGGTAGTGATCCGGGGGGCGACCCTGTGAACGCTTGCCCTGTAACCATCAGCCAACCAAGTAGAGGTACGGTGATTGAAGCAGCTGTTATGGACCCATCTGTTCGGGGCGTGCTGAAGGCAGATGACCGGGGAGCTGAGAAGTTTGATGTCACTCGTGGTATTCCGACCTCGGAAGATCTCTATGCCAATGTCTTAGCTAAGGGATATTTGTTCCAGCACCGTTGGGTTAATATGACAGGAACAGTAACCTATACCGTGAATGTGAAAAGGGTTTATCATAAAACCTGGACGATTCCGGGAAGACCCTCTCGTGGTGAGGGTGATCCGGGAACACCTCCTGAGCCCAAAGAACTTGATGTGCCTGGAGATAAATCCATGCAAGTAACACGGACATATAGCTATTGGCAGATCGATAACCTGGAGGTATACAAGTTAAGTGAGGCCAAGGTATCTAACTATGCGCTAGGCGGCTATGGTGACACTGTGACCCTGGTGCCCAATGCATATACAGCACCGACTTTACAATCGGGTATGGATACTGCGGTTACCAATCATGTGAAACCTGCACCATGTCGAGAAATTGATCTTGGCATCAAAGGGGTTCCGGGTGGTTCTACTGAACCCTCTACGCCAGATGAAACGTCATTGTTTCAATCTGAAGCTGAAGCGGAGGTTAGAGAGAACACCGTTAATAACGACAAGGTAACCTTTAATGGAGCGACGATTATGGACCCTGCTCCGGTGGAGAAAACAGCTCCAAGACCTGGAACGATCCCACAGCCTGGCATGATTGGAGATGATGTTCTATACCAGAACCAACTGACGATCAAGAATACATTGATCAACAAAGCTAACCAGCCGTCCACGGGTGAGATTACGTATGGGCTGCTGCCTGGCAATATTAACGGAGGGCAGGATCAGAAGTTTCCCATTCTGGGTATCAACTCGGTGACGGTACATACACCAGTTGTGAACTATGCCTGGGTGTCAGACGATCAGCCGCATAACCAGAAGACTACGCCTGATCCGACCAGAGCTGCACTTATTTTAGAGCGTCCATTCATTGTGCGAATTCCAACTTCAGGTCAACATGTGGATGTGGCAAATTATCCTGGTTATGGAAACCGTGATTATGCGAAATATTTCCGTATCAAACAGGTTCGTTTCCCATTCGACGTCTATAACGGTGCCAGAAGCCAGTTTATCCCGTCCCTGACATGGGTTGATATTCCGGTAAATCAATTGGACACCCCTTTTTATCTTCCTGTATGGGTAGATGAAGGGAATTACAAGATTGAGTTCCGTAATATCGCCGAAAATGCACCTGCCAACTTTACGGAACAACAGGATGCGAACACAAATCTGACCCATCATGTGGCAGCAGATACTGTTGCTGTGGAGGTTATCGGACGGTTGTATGATTTTCACATTACCGATATTTTGGATTACAACTGGGAGAATGTGTTTCGCAAGCGGATGGGCAGCCCGGAACCAACGGGTGTGAGCTATTGGGCCGGAGGAAACAGTATCGACGGAGATCTCCGGGGTAATTTGGTACCCTATGTCTTGCCTATTCGTCCCGGCAGTCATCCCGTACCGGGTTTCCGAAATGCAGCGGTGAAGACGGGTTACCATTTCAAGTTTGATCTGAAAACCAAGGGCAATATGTTTGGGAAACAGGATGGTATTCGAATCACCCCGACGTTCTCTTTTGTGAGTAAAGATGGCACCACTCGGCAAGAGGTGGATCTATACTATCATCGAGGACAGGAACGACTCATTCGTATCGGATCGGCACAGGATTTAGAAAAACGCTTTGTTATTCTGAATTCACGTTTAAGGAATGTGCCGGGTACGGAGTTAGGTGATACAGCACGTTATCAATATACCTATGAACTGTCGGAGGAGGAACGCAATCAGGGTACAATGGCGGAGTATATGGTTCGTTTCGTGGATCAGACCTCTCATCAGAAAACGTGGGTAGGCCGTTATGACTGGATGATTCTTCCTTCACAGATCCGTACACTCATTGGCCCCAAAACAGATATTCCAACTGGTGTTAATGTGGATCGGGCCAATGCAGCGATTCAGTGCTGGTATGGGGAATATAGTTTACCAGCGGATGTATATGCAGTGCCCAAAGGAACCGATCTCGAATCGCTCGCCAGACAAAATCAGTTGGATGAGAAGGCAACGGCATTTCTGAGGGACGGTTACATTGTAGTTAACTTCAATATTGAAACATTGCGCAGCGGCAATACAAATGCACCCCATCTGCAATATATTCATGCACCGTTGATGAATCAATGGCAAATGGAAGGTTTTGATAACAGCCCGGTAGATGGTCAGGGGAGAAGTTGGTCGATGCTAGATGGGGACGTGGTTTTGTACCATGCCGATCAATCCAGCCGTAATGATTTCCAATCCCAGGTACCACATTAGAGAGATATCGTTTTTACCCATAAAGAAGACAGGCGTTATGTGAATCTACATGACGTTTGTCTTCTTTTGTGTAATTTGGATTATGGTTGGGCAGCAGAACGGGTATAAAGGGTAAGGAGCATTCGTTCCATCCATATTCATTAATTTTCTCAACGAGAGGGGAACCACACATATGATTGAAGAGGATAAGCAGGAAATGTTGATTTCAGAAGATACATACAAAGGAAGAGATCTGGGTGTCACATTAGAAGCACAAGCCTGTCGCTTCAAAGTCTGGTCACCGTTAGCCGTTCAGATGGAACTACTTCTGTACCCACCTTTGACAGGGGGGACCCCGGAGGAAGAGCCCAATCAACGGAAACAGCAGGCGTTACCTATGCAAAAGAAAGAACAAGGTGTCTGGGTTCTGGAACTGGAGGGCGATTTAAGTAACTACCGTTACATGTACAAGCCTACTTTTGAAGATGGACACTCAACTACTGCTGTAGATCCATACGCACGAGCAGTGACCATGAACGGAGAAATGGGTGTAATTGTCAGACTGGAGCAGACACATCCCAAGGGATGGAGTGAGGATATTCGCCCAGAATTGACCAGTCCTGTAGATGCAGTCCTGTACGAACTGCATGTACGTGATTTTTCCATTCACCCATCATCGGGGATAACGAATAAAGGCAAATACATGGCTTTTACCGAAACGGGTCTGCGTGACTCAGAGGGCAACACGTTGGGGATTGATCATTTGGTTGAACTCGGGATTACCCATGTGCATCTGCTGCCCGTATTCGATTTTGCGACGGTGGACGAATCCAGAGTAGATGGGGATACGACGGATGGTTCCAACTATAACTGGGGATATGATCCGCTTCATTATAATGTCCCGGAAGGTTCCTATGCATCACGTGCAGATGATCCAGATACACGAATTCGTGAGTTCAAGTCCATGGTACTTGCCCTTCATAACAAGGGAATAGGTGTCATTATGGATGTGGTATATAATCATACGTTTGATACGGCAGGCAGTTCGTTTGAAAAACTGGTGCCAGGATATTACTACCGCCAGAATGCGGATGGGACATATAGCAATGGTTCAGGTACGGGCAATGAGGTGGCTACTGAACGTGCAATGGTTCGCAAGTTCATTATCGATTCGGTGCGTTACTGGGCAGAGGAGTATCATGTGGACGGTTTTCGATTTGATCTGATGGGCCTGATTGACACCGCTACGATGAAACAGCTTACAGCGGAATTGCACACGGATGTGTTATCTTCCATATTGTTATATGGTGAACCATGGGGCGCACTGGATTCGCCGCTTGGGGATGATATGATCCTAAAAGGAACGCAGCGCGGTGCGGGTTTTGCTGTGTTTAACGATAATTTCCGCGGAGTGATCAAGGGAGACAGTGATGGAATGGGTATGGGATTTGCAACGGGGGCTGACGGGAAAGAAGACGAATTGTGGATAGGCGTACGCGGAGCCATTCAGGATTTTACGGATGGTCCATCCGAGACGATTAACTATGTAACGGTGCATGATAATCTCAACCTGTGGGACAAAGTCGCACGTACACAAGGACTACACGATACGCTGAATTTCCTCACCTATGACGAGGATGGAAGTATCCGCGGATGCGAAAGTGTGGAAGAGGCTGTTGAGAAGGCCAAGCCTTACCTGCAGATTGATCCGGATCACATTCTGGAGAATGAGACGGTTAGGCGTTGTCTGCTTGCCAATGGTATCGTGCTAACCTCCCAGGGTGTCCCCCTGATCGCGGCTGGAGATGAGCTGCTTCGCAGCAAGTACGGGGACGCCAACAGCCACCAGAGTGGAGACGTAGTAAACGCCATTCATTGGGAGAAGAAGCGACAGTTCAAGCCGGTGTTTGACTATTATCGTGGGCTAATCCGTCTTCGGCGAGAGCATCGAGCTTTTCGACTTCGTACACGGAAAGAGATCGAGGAGCATGTTCTTCTTCTTGAAAAAGGTAATGGTATACTAGCCTATGAATTGGAAGGAGCGGCCGTTAGCGATTCATGGGAACGCATTGTTGTCATCTATAATGCTGCAAAAGAAACCCGTACCGTCTCTGTTCCCACAGGGACATGGAAGGTGGTTGTAGAAAAAGGACAAGCAGGCATCGATACGATACGTATCGTACAGGATGGACAGGTGAATGTGAATGCTTTATCCATAACGGTGATGTATTCGAAGTCCTGATCGCTACAATGCTTGCCAGGAAATAAAGTATGCCAGCTATAGAAAGAGTGCTCACAAGGAAGCGTCCAAGATGTCCAACAGTTGATTTAGTACAAAATAAAAACAAATCCCTCTTTCCGTCCAGAATGGGGGATTTTGTGTTGAGTTAAAGACCATTGGTTTGGTCTCAGGAGGGCTTCATCATGATCGGAAACTATACTGAAATCCGCCAATTTAATACCGAGTGTAAGTATAGTTTTCGTTCAAAGTACGTTCAATCTGCAATTATTCTTATATATTTCGAACTTTTTTTGTCGGGACAGGTACAAATGCTGTCAATCTATGGCGCTTGTTTACATATCTATATTTTGAAAGCGATTGCTAATTGAATACTCGAATCGAACCGATATGTTAGTACAGACAACCCCGGGTTGACAAACAACGTCCCACTCCGTAACATCGGGACAACACGAAATTAATGGATATAAAGGCGGTGGGAACGATGCCGGAATGGACTTCTTTTCGTTACGATGGCAACGATCTTGGCTTAACATATACTCGTGCAGCAAGTACTTTTAAATTGTGGGCACCAACGGCTCAACAGGTTTATATATTGGTTTTTGAAGATGAAGGTCATTACAACGATAGTGGCAAAGTACAAGATCATGAAGGTGGACAGGAACATACTCTGACGCGCGATGCGGATGGAATATGGAGTCTGGAGCTTAACGGCGATTGGGCAGGACATTTTTATATGTATCGAATCATCCATGATGATCAACGGATTGAAGTAGTTGCTGATCCGTATGCCAGAGCGGTAACAGCTAATGGGCAAAGAACAGCCATTATCGATCCGGAAAGCACCAATCCGGTCGATTGGGACCTGGATGTCAAGCCTGCATTCCTGCGTCCTGTCGATGCCGTGTTATATGAGTTGCATGTCCGTGATTTCTCCTCGGACCCAAATGCAGACATTCCGTATAAGGGAAAATATTTGGCATTCACGGCATCCGGACTCACCGACAGAGCGGGCAATAGCATTGGGATAGACCATCTTGCCGAACTGGGCGTCACTCATGTGCATCTTATGCCTGTAGCGGATTATCAGACGGTGAATGAACTCGCTGCGGCGGATGTGGGTTCTAATGTCAGAGCACCATACAACTGGGGATATGATCCCCAGCATTATAACGTTCCCGAAGGTTCGTATGCGACAGATCCTCGTGATCCGGCAGTTCGCATCCGAGAGTTCAAATCCCTCGTTCAATCACTGCACAGACAAGGCATTCGCGTTGTACTTGATGTGGTCTATAACCATACGTATAGCGTGGAAGAGGGACCTTTTGAACGGATTGTACCAGGCTATTATTACCGTTATCGGGAGGATGGCACCCTCAGTAATGGTTCTGGTGTAGGCAATGAATTGGCGACAGAACGTCCCATGGTGCGAAAATATATTCTCGATTCTCTTCGATACTGGGCAGAAGGATATCATGTGGACGGATTTCGATTTGACCTCATGGCCCTGATTGATACGGAAACGATGAATGAATTAACGCGCGAACTGCGGGAACAGATCGATCCGGCTTTTCTGATCTATGGGGAACCCTGGACGGGTGGAGACTCAACTTTGGACCGCAAAACGTTAAAAGGAACCCAGCGAGGTCAGGGATTTGCCGTATTTAATGATCATTTTCGCAGTGCAATCAAGGGGGATAGTGATGACAGTGGCAGAGGGTTTGTCACGGGTGCCAGAGGGCAGGAATATGAGCTTATTAGGGGATTAGCGGGAGCGCTGGATGATTTTACATCTTCGCCTTTGGAAACCGTCAATTATGTGACTGCCCATGACAATCTCAATCTGTGGGATAAAATTGCGACTACGATGAACCTTAGGCATGAATTAGGTTTTCCCGTATGGAAGGACGGACAGCCCGTGGGTGGCGGAAGTGCTGAGTCGGCTGTAAAAGCAGCAGATCCTTATCGGTTTGTCGATGCGGATGATGTAATGGATCATGAGATGGTTCGTCGCTCGTTGCTGTCTTCGGGCATTCTTCTTACCTCTCAGGGCATTCCGTTTCTGCATGCAGGGGATGAGCTGCTCCGATCCAAAGCCGGTGATCATAACAGTTATCGGAGCGGGGATGCGGTGAATACGATCACGTGGGCCAATAAATCGCGGTTCAGACCGGTGTTTGACTACTACCGTGGTCTTATTCATCTGCGGCGCACACATCCGGCATTTCGTATGATTGATGCTGATCAGGTACGGAATCACCTTCGTGTGATTCGTGGCGACGGCAATGTGGTTGCTTTTATACTTCAGGATGGTGCAAATCAGGATACCTGGAATCAAATTATGGTCATCTATAACGGAACTGAACATCAGCAGCATGTGGACCTGGGGGAAGGTGACTGGCATGTCGTGGTCAACGATCATCAGGCAGGTACAGATCTGATCGAGACCGTTCGGGGCACTGTTCAAGTAGAACGGTGGTCATTGATGGTTTTGTATGACACAGAGCATCCTGGAGGCGCTGAACCGGCTACCCTGGAGATTAGTTTTCCACGTCAGGTATACAGTCCGAAGGAGACCACTCAACTGCGAGCAATTGTAAGGGACAGCATTGGCAATGTGGTAGAGAACGCTCCAGTTAGCTGGGCTTCTTCTGAGCCAGATATTATTCGGATACAGCCTGGTGGAACAATCCAAGCGCTGGAATGTGGGGAAGCCTCCATTACAGTCCACTGTGGTGACCTAACGGCAACTTGTATGTTACAGGTGGATCATCGTCATGCGGAGCGAATCGAAATTGTAGGCGAACCTGTCATGTACATGACTCGAATCAGTCGCTTCCGTGCATTGGTGCTTGATCAATACGGTCAGCCGCTTCAGGATTCAAATATACGTTGGAGCTCCTCTCATCCGGAACTGGCAGCGGTGAGTGCAGCAGGAATCATACGTGCGATGACACCTGGAGTAACCCATATTATAGCTGAAGCTGGAGGAATTCGGGCAACGCTTGGCGTAACGATTCATAAACAGATTTCGCGAACCGTCACGCTTCGATACGAACGTGAGGACCAGCATTATGAAGGTTGGGATGTCTGGGTATGGGGCACCGGTATGGAGGACGGAGCAGTACGGCTGGAACAAGTCGGAAATGCCGCCGAAGCCCGCTTCCGCGTTGCTCCCGGTCTGCATCACCTGGGATTGATCATTCGATTGAACGAATGGGAAGCTAAAGATACGTGCGGAGACCGTTATGTGGACATTGTACCTGAAGACGGGGATGTACACATTATTGTCCGTAGCGGATCAGATGAGATGCAGATCATTCGTGAAAGCCATAATTCAGAGGGGCGTAATAGTGCATAACTTTCTTTTGAATAACATCATCAGGTATTTCGTCAAAACCCTTGATAAACCAGCAGTTGGAAGAGATTCCGACTGCTTTTTTGGTCTGATTATACGTAGCATAGCTTGCCCAAAAATAAAGAAATGTCCTGTTTCGTGTTTGAGATCCTCTATCATTGGGGTAAATATAGATATGGCCCACGATTCGGCCAAAGAAAAAAGACCGTTATGGTCTACGAGAGAAGCCTTAGCGCTTTCCAACAAATATAATGTAGTGATCCCTTGAAGGAGGATGTTCAATCATGAAATCCAACGGAAAAATGGCTCAACTTACAGCAACGCCAAGAACTGAAAAGAAAGGTGCAGCACTGCGCCTGTTAAGACAAGGTGGACGAGTTCCCGCTGTCGTATACGGCCCGGGACAAGAAGGTGCCTCCATACATGTAGATGAAAAAGAAATGCTGAAAGTGGCACGCACAGGCCGCTCCGAAATGTTCAACTTGAATGTTGAGGGTGGTAAAACGGTTCCGGTGCTGATCAAAGATCAGCAAGAGCGTAACGGACGTTTGCTGCATGTAGACTTTCTGCAAATTTCCAAGAACAAGCCGATCAGCGTAAGTGTATCGATCGACTTCCAGGGTACAGCAGCCGGTTCGAAGGCTGGCGGTGTATTCCAGACACAAGAAACACAATTGGAAGTAGAAGGATTGCCTGCCGATCTGCCAACTTCCATTGAGGTTGATGTGAGCGGATTGGACATTGGTGATCGCTTGACTGCTGCGGATATCAAACTGGATAAAGGTTTGACACTCGTAACATCACCTGAATCCATCATCGCGTCCGTCATGCCGCCACAAGCGGTTGAGGAAGAGCCAACGGCATCTGCTGAGGAAGCTGAACCGGCAGCTGAAGAAAAAGCTGAAGAAGAATAGGCCAAGCTCAGGGATCTCGTCAGATCCCATGCTGAACCAAAGCCCAGTCCTAGTGACTGGGCTTTTTTTATTTTCCGAGCAAAGAGAGTTCGTTCGCATGAGAAATGAGAATGTACTACAATACATGTTAAAGGATAAGAAAGTGGGTTTATTTCAATGTTTGATCCAACGGTGTATGACAATCTGAAAGTCGGGTTTGAGAATCATCTCTATGATATGGATAACCTGGATGAGCGTATTCAGATTATGGGGCGTAAAGATCGGCTGGAGATGGCGGTAATGTCCAGAGAGTTCATGTTACAATTCTGTCTCAGGGATCATCCGGAAGTAACGGGTGAGGTCGTGCTCAGCAGCTCCCTTGAGGAGCTTGCAGCAGAGATTCTGGAGACGCCTGGTGCACAACCGGGTTGCCGCCTAGAACTTCGGTTTGGAATGATTGTGAAGGAGCCTGAGACGCAGTGTCCGGCTATTCGTTCGATATTGCAGCAGAGCTGGCTTGAGCAAAGGGTGTGCCAGAACATCCTATATATCTTTGATGAACAGCCGATCACGTACAACGTCACGGCTCATATATACTTTGACCGCAGTGTGAATGAGGACCAGATGGGAGATATTCCTGAACTCTGTGAGCATATGGCGAATGTGATGGATCAATTATTACAGTTGCATAACCAGTAAATTCTGAGAAAAGCCTTGTCTCTTTGTAGAGATCAGGGCTTTTTTTGTATTATTTTTAGAAAATTGTATAGGCTTTCAGGCTTAGGTATAAGGTCTTTTGGGTTAATGTTTTACGCAAGCAAGTAAGAGAATGTATATTAAAAGGGGGTAAGAGTGCAATTGAACTATATACAAACGGTGAAATTGCGAAAATAATATTGGGACTAAAGATTTAGTTCTGTACTAAAGGAACTAGTTTTCCTTGCCGATAAAATATCGAAGGGGAGAAACTACATGACAGAGAAATTAATTCGTCTGCTGCGTATACTTCAGGCTATACAAGCAAATCCAGGAATTTCTGCCAAGGAGTTGGCGCTGAAATGCGGTACAACTGTACGCACGATATATCGTGATCTCCGGATTTTGGACAGGGTCGCCCCTATTATGAACGAAGGATATGGCAAGGGATACCGATTTATTGGTGAGTTTGCGATGTATCCGTTAGACTTTACTGAACAGGAAGCGATGGTCTTCTCGATGCTTCCGTCCGTAGTTGATACCTCCAAGTTACCTGCTGAATTCGATTCTGCTTTTGACAAGGTCATGTCGGCTCATACCAAATTAAAATCAAGAAACAGTGACATTGTAGAGAATATTGCGGGAATTATTCGCATGGGCACGCCAGCTTATCGTGAGGAAGGAAAAGATCCCAATTTGCTGATTCCCATCATTGAAGCGATCCTAAGTCAGCAAACGATTCGTACTCAATATCATACGTTGACAAGGAATGAGATTACAGTCCGGGATATCGATCCCTACTATCTCATTCCGCGTGATCAACGTTTTTATTTGATTGGATACTGTCATTTGCTGCAAAAAGTTCGATTGTTTCGAATTAGCCGCTTTCTGGATGTGACAAGAACACATGCCGGATTCGACAAGGGTGGTTTCAACATAACGCAGTACATGAAGAACACATGGTCCATTGACCGTGGCGACGAGAATATCCATTTCAAGGTAAGATTCTCTGAGAAAATAGCCCCCTACATAAAAGAAGAAGAAATGTTTGTTCGCCCGCGAATGACGGATATGTCGGATGGGGGATTGTTATTTGAAGTGACACTGAATAGCAGCCGAGAATTTTTGAAATGGTTGTATCAATTCGGACCCGAGGCAGAGGTACTTGAACCTCGTGAGTTTCGTAGAGAGATACGCAGGCAACTCGTGGAGTGGTTGGAGCATTATGACAACGAAGTATCTTTGTGAAATTTTCATAATGGAGAAATACAGGAAAAGGAGCAGGTGATATGAGTAACAAATTATTCGCAGCTATGTATGGGATGGACCATTACCATGGAGTGCAGGCTTTACATGTGGGGGATACCGTGTATCTCGTCAAAGATCCAGATAATCGCTTGGACCATCAAGCCATTAAGGTTGTTATTCCCCCAATTGGAGCCGTAGGTTATATCGTTAATGATCCGCTTGTCGTACCGCATGGATGTTGGACAGGGATGGCATTCTATGATGTATTTCATCAACTAACATGTGCCAAAGTACGCTTCATGATGAGAGATATGATTATTATGGAGTTAATTGAGATGAGCCAAATTCCCGTTCCTCAGATGGATTCTTTTATTAGCGGGTGGCAATCTCGTGAAAAAGCTTAAACATCTCACAAGAATGCCTCCATGTGGGCTAGAGGTGATTCTTAAAACGGAAGGAGGCTCATTCACGGATGAGCCTGGTATAGGTGGCTTCCAGATGTATGGCTGTTCTAGCCCAACTAAAATGTGCCATTGCGCTATCTCGGCCAGTCTTACCTAACAATTCGGCAGAAGCCGGATTGCTTGCAAGTTTGTTCAGGCAAGAAGCGAAACGTTGGGGACGTTTATAAGAGGTGACAAGGTATCCATTGATCCCTGATTCAATAATTTCACGAATACCTCCGTTATCAGAAGCAATGACGGGCAATCCCGAAGCCATCGCTTCAACATTAACCAGACCAAAGGCTTCATGTTCTTGAGAGGGGCATACCAGGCAATCGACTGCCCGATACAACTGGTCGATATATTCATGGTTTATCTGACCGCGGAAGGATATATGGACTTTTTGTTTTCGAGCAAGCTCACGAAGTCTTCGCACATAATACGGAGGACCTTTGCCTGCAACAACCAGTTGAACAGGCATCTCTTGCTGGAGAAGGGCAGTGGCACGTATTAATACGTCCACACCTTTGCCAGGGATGAGTCGGCCGACATACAGAATAGAGAAGGGTTTAGTTATTGCAAATTGTGTACGCAGGCGAAGCTGTTCTTCACTTGACTCAGCAGGCCTGAAGCGGCTTAAATCTGCACCCAGTGGAACAACACTCATCCGGCGTTTTATGAGCGGGAATCTGCGTCCTAGCCTTTGTCGCAAGGATTGACTGTTGACGGCAATCCAATCAGCTTTTTTCATCAATGCAAGTCTGGAAGGTCCAGGCTGTGCGAACATTAACGAGTGAAGATAAAGGACAACGGGAGTGCGTGGAAAAGCTCGTTTAATGGCAGCCATACTGCGGGGCCTGTTATCCACTTGAATCACATCATAAGCTTGTTTGGATAACAAACGTATTGCTGCTTTGGTGTACCCGAGAGGACTCGATGCAGGAACACGCTGTATGGTAATGCCGTCGATTAGCTCCGTGGTGGCGAGACCTGCCATTTGACGACTTATGATGGTCACCTGATGACGATGTGCAAGTTCACGAGCGATCCCCAGAATGCAGATTTCCACTGAACCGTTTCCGGGCAAAGGCAATTTCTCGGGTGCAACCATAGCTATTTTCATTAACAGGCTCCTCCTTGTCCGACATTGGTAACAATCTTCGTCATATATCCTATGAGCAGCAGAAGCATTTGGCTCCTGCGAACAGGCCGGTGAACCAGCCATATGAGCATGCAGGAATAATCTGCTGTATGGATTGGAGCGGAGATATTCGGCTTTTGTGATATACTGTACGGGAACTATTGAGTTCGTTACATGTATAGAAGCAGGAGGAAAATGATGTTACATTCTATGCTGGGGCGCTTCCGGCTGATGTTGTGGTTACAGGGCATTTCGTACGTATTGCTGCTGTTTGTTGCTTTTCCATTGAGAGATGCCGGGATTATGCCGCAGGCTGTCACATGGTTTGGAAATTTGTACGGGTTTTTGTTTTTAATGTACTTGTTATTTATGGTGAGTTTGTATACCTCACAGAAGTGGCGTCTGCGCCGTCCAATTGCTTTATTCTTCGTTTCTTTCATTCCGCTGGGCAATATGATCTACGATGTTGTCGTATTTCGTAAGCTGTACCGTCAACTAAATAAAGCTTGACTTTATTTAACGTTATGAAATATTATGGGTATAGGTTAAACAACCTGTTTCAACTAAAACTACATATTCCTGTTAAAGGGGAGTAGCTTTTACAGTAAAGTCGTCAATTCGGGATCATATCCCCGGCTTTATTGGCAGCAATTTTGTTGTTAGCGAGACCTTTACCAAGTTTTCATGCTCGGTAAAGGTCTCTTTTTGTGGATATAAAAGGACCTTACCAGTGATGGTAAAGGTCCTTTTTTTTGTACATCATAAGGATATTAAGGAGGAGTCAATGTTGGAAGTTTCATTGTTATTGGAATATGGGTGGGTGCTGGCCGTCTTAGTAGTTCTTGAAGGACTACTTGCAGCAGATAATGCATTGGTACTCGCAATTATGGTTAAACACTTACCTGAGGAGAAACGAAAAAAAGCGTTGTTCTATGGTTTGGTGGGTGCATTTGTTTTCAGATTAGGTTCGTTATTCCTGATCTCTTTCCTCGTCGATGTATGGCAAGTACAAGCGATCGGTGCCCTGTACCTCCTGTACATTTCGATTAACCACATCGTTAAAAAGATACTGGGTAGTCGAAATAAGACGGATGAAGCAGCTGATTCAACGCCTAAGAAACCGAAAAAACAATCCGGTTTCTGGATGACCGTTTTCAAGGTCGAAGTAGCAGATATCGCATTTGCAGTCGATTCCATTTTGGCTGCCGTTGCCTTGGCTGTGGCGTTGCCACCAAGTGGATTGCCTCCAATTGGCGGACTTGACGGTGGACAGTTTATCGTTATCTTCCTCGGTGGATTCATCGGGCTTGTGATCATGCGTTTTGCAGCCACATACTTTGTGAAATTGCTTCATTCCCGTCCAGGGCTTGAAGTTGCGGCTTTTGTCATCGTAGGTTGGGTAGGGGTTAAGCTTGCAGTTATTACACTCGCACACCCTTCATTGGGTGTTCTGGATGAGCATTTCCCGGAAAATAAAATTTGGAAATTCGGATTCTATATTGTACTGATCACCATTGCGGTATGTGGTTGGTTCCTGTCTTCCAAAGCTCCTGAAAAAGAAGACGAGAATCCGGTTGAAGAGTTGGAAAAACAAGCAGGACTGTAATAATCATGTTACGCTAACAACATCATTATTATTAGAAAAACAGGAGGTTGTCTTAGGACAGTCTCCTGTTTTTGTTTATATATGTAATCTGCGCCATGGACCAATTTCCAAGAAAAGGGTTGACACATCAAATCGAGTCCCCTTAATATAAGACTAACATTAACGAAGGGAGGCCGAGAGACATGATGCTTGGTTATGATATGAATCAAACAGGGCGTAACGTAGACACAATTGCATATCCGGCTCATCGTCTCATTGGCCTCATACGGTCGACATAAGGGATAGGCATATCGTTTAGTGGGTTTATAATCGATATGCGTTCTTCGCTAATAGTATAGCGATGGATGACAGACACACAGCATGTTTATGCTGTTCTGTTCTCCATTATTGTCATTCAGTAAAAGTCATGGGCGATTAGCCTGTGGCTTTTTTTAGTTTTATTTTACAGATGAATCAGCAAACCGAATTTGCTGGACGTACAGGAAGGAATAATACACTTTTATGAATACAGAATTTAATTTATTTACTAATCCAAACGAATTCGCAGGTGCATATCGGCATGAAGTGAAATTACCTGCAGGTGACCTAACCGTATATGCGGCGCAACAGCTCTTCTCCTCGCTCGATTACAAGGTGTTCGAGATGGCGAACAATAATCTGCAGATTCCGGGAATCTCTTATATGAGTTACACACCAGACGTGCATGTCGGTGTAGGTACCTGCATTGGAACGACAGCCGTGTGGGATGCACAGAGCGGATACGTATCTCCTTCCATTGTGGGCAGTGACATTGGCTGTGGCATGCGAGTGCATATGACGAACCTGCATAAGGACGAATTGAAAGACATCAAGCTCCGTCGCAAACTCGTCAAGGCCATTGAGAAAGTATTGCCGATGGAGGCGAACCAGCGAGGTCATTACTCGGATATCAGACTGGAGCATATCGTTCGTAAAGGGCTGCATGGTTTACCCAAAAAGTATATTCCGGACAGCTACACACCGAAAAAATCAACCTCAATGACACATGTGGAAAGCAGCAAGTTCAGTTACGATGAGGATGTGTTAAATCACGTTCCTGATATGACGTGGCATCGTTCGCATCGTCAGCTCGGTACACTGGGTGGAGGGAATCATTTTGCCGAGATCCAGGCGATTGAGATCGCTGAAGAGAATCGTGAAATCGCCGAAGCTTGGGGATTGTACGATGGACAAGTGGTGGTTATGATTCATTCCGGCTCTCGTGCATGGGGTGGTTATGTAAGTCAGATGAGTTCGTCAGCGATTGCCAAAGTCATGCAGCGGCTTAACCTGGGAACGTCCGATCCGAGACTGGTCTTTGCCCCACTTGAGCATGCGGAAGGTCGTCATTATGTAAACATGATGTATTCTGCGTTGAATTACGCTGTTGTCAATCGTCACCTGATTGCGTATGCTATTCGCGAAGCATTCCGGGATGTGTTTGGCTCCAAATGTGAATTCCGTACGTTATACGACTTGATGCATAACTATGCCTGGGAGGAATCCCACGCAGACCAAGGTTCCGTTTTTGTGCATCGTAAAGGTGCGACACGTGCGTTGCCGGCAGGTCACCCGGACAATCCAAAGCCTTATCTGGCAACAGGACATCCGGCGCTTATTCCCGGTTCCATGGGAACTGCTTCATATATCATGGTGGGTCAGCCACAGGGTGCTGACAATTATTATTCGATATGTCACGGTGCGGGTCGGATCCGTTCACGGACAGCAACGAAACGACTGGTTTCCGTGGAAGATTTTGCATCTGCACTGGGCGTGGGGACAGAAGATGAGATTGTGGTCAACCAACGCTCACTTGAATCCATTATTGATGAGTCACCTCAGGCTTATAAAAATGTAGATGAAATTATAGACAGTGTTACCGGCGCAGGCCTGGCTCAGGTTGTAGCCAAATGCAAACCGCTTATAGCGGTAAAGGGAGCGAAATAATGACAATAAACGAAAAACAAACGGATCCAACCCAGGCGATCTATACCTATGATGAACAACATGATACCCGAATTCGAGTGGAAGGGTACGCCATCTATTCAAGGCTGATCCGTGGAATTAGTGAGGCGCTCCATCAGCGCTATGGGGTTGAATACAAACTCTATGCCAGTTCTGACCCGAACAATGAATATTGGGAGTTACTTCGGGAAGATTTGCAAAATGGCAGTGGCGAAGTGGAATTGGTAGCCCGTATATTTGAAGATCTGGAGCTTCAGACCTTGCATTACGACGATGATGGCGATGTGCCGACTTATGGTGTGCATTACTCCATTCGCAACAACGTATTTGCCTATCCGAAATGGGGCGTAGCACTTGTGCGGGTTCCATTTTTCCGAGAGAACGGGATCTACAGCGAAGACTTTGTCTTTGCCATCGGTGATGAGGAGATGAAGCAATTCCTGGGTAGTGTCCGTGAAAGGGAACGTCAGCAAAATATGAAAAAAGTGACGGTATACACCGATGCCCGGAATGGCAGCGATCGTCATGTTGAATCCATTACTCGCTCGGTGGGAAGAGAGGATGTTGTTCTCTCGGCACAGATCAAGCAGGATATCTTCCGTTCGCTGGATCAGTTCTTCGAAGCGGATCGTTCATTCTACAGAGATTACGATATCCCGTACAAACGGGGCATTCTGCTGTATGGGCATCCGGGAAACGGCAAGACCACATTGGTGAAATCCATTGCTGGAAGCATTCCGGGACCGGCTGCGTATTGGCAGATTACGGAGTATACCAACAGTGAATCGGTGCGTGAAGTGTTCGAGGCTGCCAAACGGCTGGCACCGATGGTGTTGATCATTGAGGACATCGATTCGATGCCGGATGAAGTCCGTTCCTTTTTCCTGAATACATTGGATGGAGCTACGTCGAAAGAAGGCATTTTCCTGATCGGGACAACGAATTATCCGGAGAAAATAGATCCGGGCCTCATGAACCGTGCTGGACGGTTCGACCGGGCTTATGAAATTCCACTGCCGGATGAAGCATTGCGCCTGCAATATTTGCGGCAACGGGGCTTCACCGTATTTGCTGGTGAAGAAGGAACAGTTGAAGCTGCTCGTCTGACCGACACGTTCTCTCTTGCGCAGCTGGGTGAATTGTATGTCAGCGCTGCGCTGGAATGGCATCAGAATGGACAGACAGACATTGTGAAAGTCATTCAGTCAATGCGCGGCGAGCTGGACAAGAGCCACAAACATACTTGGCTGGCGCAGCCGGGTAAGGGACGTGCAGGATTTTATTGATCACCCCTAACCAATCCATTTGATAATATGACGCAATTTTATAAATAATCCTACCTCAATTGGTGATACTAACCTTGTCTGCTGTAACATACAATGACTTTCGGGAGGTACATAACGCAGCCCTGAGCTGGTGAGATGCCGGAAAGTGACGCGATCTGTTTCCATACCGGGCTATGGCCTGTTTTGCAGAGAAGGATGCATTGGAACAAAAGGTAATATGCAAAAATTTTTATGCCAATTGTTTAAATGCTTCTGTAGCGGTTAATAGTAGACAGACAACAACAAAAACTTTAATTAGAGGTGAATGATATGGGTTGGTTATGGTCATTAATTATCGGTGGTATCATTGGTTGGTTAGCAGGTTTGATCGTTGGTCGTGACATTCCAGGTGGTGTTATTGGTAACATCATTGCTGGTTTCATCGGTGGATGGTTAGGTGGAGTAATCTTGGGCGATATGGGTCCTGAGATGGGTGGATTCCACATAGTGCCTGCATTGATTGGTGCGATTGTTCTTGTAGCGATCGTAAGCTTGATCTTCCGTTCAATGGGTCGTAGTCGAGGGTAACGGATTCAAGATAACTTCTTGAATTAGTTGTTAGCTAAATGCATTACCAATGAAGAGGTTGATTGAGAGCCATAACGATGGCTTTCAATCAACCTCTTGTTGTTTTAGAATATATAAAGATATGCGTAATAGCTATCTATAGGTAGTTTCGATAAGAGGGGATGAACGGAATGGAAAAAGCTACATTCGCCGGCGGATGTTTCTGGTGTATGGTTACACCGTTTGAAGAACAACCGGGCATTCATGGTATTGTATCGGGTTATGCTGGCGGTCACGTCGAGAATCCAACATATGAGCAGGTCAAAACCGGGGAAACCAGTCATGTCGAAGTGGTTGAGATTACATTTGATCCGGATGTATTCCCCTATGAACGACTGCTGGAGCTGTACTGGCCACAGATTGATCCGACGGATGACGGAGGACAGTTCCAGGATCGGGGGACACAGTATCGTACAGCGATCTTTGTGCATAATGAACGTCAGCGTGAGCTTGCTGAACAGTCCAAGCAGGAACTGGCAGCTAGCGGACGATTCAATCAGCCGA
The DNA here is from genome assembly GCF_026013365.1 of Paenibacillus sp. LS1. Lineage (GTDB taxonomy): Bacteria > Bacillota > Bacilli > Paenibacillales > Paenibacillaceae > Paenibacillus. The sequence continues at coordinate 2,068,734 of NZ_JAPDOE010000001.1, read as the reverse complement.
TCGTTACGGGAATTCGGGATGCCGTCGTATTCTATCCGGCTGAAGACTATCATCAGGATTACCACAAGAAAAACGAGAAACATTATAAGGAAGACCGTGCGTTATCTGGACGGGACGAATTTATAGACGAGAATTGGAAATAGGATAATCTATCCTGTCCATGCAATAAGCCGGGAGAGCTCCTTATGGAACTCTCCCGGCTTATTATTACATCGAGTATTTATTTTGCAGGATTGGACTTCAGTACATATTTGGACAATGTCTCATCGTTCATGGAATAGATGACATCATCCACATAAGTAGAGACACCTTCTAATGAAGGAACGGAAGCACTGGTCGTGTAGATATGCACGTCTTCCAGCGTGAGTGGATCAAGAATATATCCCGTTTTGGCAAAATCAATCTGGTACTGACCTTCCTGCGTCTGGTCGACATGCATCAATGCAGGTTGTACGTCCTTGAACGTACGATCAGTCACTTTGCCTTTCATCGTGTACAGTTCCAGCTTCTGCCCAGTGAGGACCGTATAGCCGTTGCCAGCCGTCTGGATGTAGGCATCACCAGCAATGGCACGTCCCCAAGCGAGCTTGCCATCGGTGCCAAAGCCCATCAGTCGGTTACCCGTGCTCTCCAAGTTAGCACGCATAATTATGGAACCATCGTCGAGAATGGCCAGAGATTCACCGCCGCCATCTCCTAATGTATTTGCATTAGCCGCGAATTGATAGAAGGAAAGACGATTCAGCGTTCGATCATAGATCTCCACTTTGGGATTCGCTGCTGGCTGCCAGAAGTTACCTACCTTGGTTTGTTTGCTGGCATCCACTACAATTCGACCATGATTAGCCTTAAGCACAGCACCGTTAATCGTCTTTTCGGTAATCAGCTTACCCTTCTTGTCATATAACGAGATGGCTGAGCGAACCGAACCATTCGATTGCACACCCTGACTTGAAGCAACCATCAGCGTATCGTTATCCAGTAGGGATATGCTTGCAGGTGAATTCACCGTTTTGACCCAGTTGGTTTTACCGGATGTATTGAATGAGTACAATTTTTTGGTTTTGTCCGAATATTCCATATATACATAGGCTGTACCGTTGCTGGCATATACCGAATCGGAGTAGGTGGTGTAAGGACCACTTTTCTCATGGAATATCGTATTCCACTTCAATTGTCCAGTAGTAGCGTCAAATGCTTGAAGAGAATCCAGTTGCCAGTCCAGCGTTGTTTTGCTGCTTGTTTTGGTCACAGGCTGGGAGGCATGTACATATACAAGGTTTTTGGATGGCACGGCATGGATTCCCTTAATCAGCACATCTTTCTCCGTATTGGCCTCAGATAACATCAGGGAAGATGACGTCCACGCGGGCTTGGGCAGGGATTCGGTGGAGGCAGCGGCGTAACTCGTTGTATTCATGGTGAAGAGGAGCATGCCGCTAAGAATGAGGGCAGCCCATGTTTTGGACTTGTGTTTGGTCAATGTATGCAAGTGATAAACCACCTTTCTTCTTCGGTTCAAAACAGAACCGATTGTTGAATTTTACCATTGATGTCAAGTTGAATTCAACCGAACGTACTGTAACCTTTTATCATTCGTATAGCGTATCATCTTTGTTTGGTGAAGTGTAACGGTTACAGGGATTTCATCTTCTTTCGATGAAGGTGGAAGTCTGATATATTTAGTGCGGTGACAAGCCATATCTGCGTAAGACGTTGGATAGAACATAGGAAATGAACAAGGAGAACAGTTATGAATTGGAGTGAAAATATGACCCTATGGGTCATTGGATGTATCATCGTATTGTTGCTGCTTGCCTGGATTATCCGGCGTGTTATCGGGCGCGGGCAGCGGATTCGAAGTGAAGCCAATCCTCGGAAGATTACGATAAAGGATATCGACAAGATGGAGGATGGTTCGGAGTTTGAATTATATCTCTATCATTTATTCGAAGAACTTGGGTATGACGAGGTTCATAAGACGACGAGCAGCCGGGATTTTGGGGCAGATCTGGTGTTTGTCGATAGACTCGGCAGACGAAGTGTGATACAAGCGAAGCGATATGGTGCGAACCATCCCGTAGGATTGAGTGCAGTGCAGGAGATCTATACATCAATGCGTTATTATGAAGCTGATCGGTCCATTGTATTGACGTCTGCCCGTTACACCGAAGCCTGTCGGACGCTTGCAGCAGTCAATGGAGTGAAGCTACTGGATCGGGAAGACCTGATGGAATTAATCCTGTTATTCAAAGCCAGAAGAGTGGAAGAAGCGCTGGAACTGATCGAAGAAGATGATCACGAACCGATCGAGACGTGGCAATCTAGGCGAAAGCGGCAATCCCGCTAGGTTGCCATTGTAATACTGTGCTCTAACGTAGATTTTTTTAATATAATCGAAAGTAGTAGTGTAGTCAGGATTAACGTTATAAACCGTGGAAGTTCCCTCAAAAAAATGGACGACTACGACAGATGCAGATATTAAATCGATGATAACCAATCGCTAGGTCAATACCCGCGACTGGTTATTTTTGATAGGTATTTCGAGCTCGGTTTGTTCATCTGTTGGTTGCAGCATTCTGAATATTTGGTTCAACCCCCTTGGTATCGACAATGTTCACCTCAAGGCCGTGACATTTAAAATTGTGGTTAGGATTCTTCCTAACCTCATCTTTTTGAAGTTCATACATAGCTAATTTATAATTTATTTCTTCCATATGTTTCAAACTTTCTTCGATTTTTTTTTGTAATTCAATTTTATGTTTCTTTAACATTTCCTCTCTTTCTAAATAGGTGGAGTTCCCCATCTCATAAGATTCCTTGTATTCTTTAATTTTAGAAAGCGGCATTCCTGTTTCTTTGAGACAAAGAATAAAAGAAATCCAATCGATTTGTTGTTCGGTATAGACTCTATTCCCTTTTTCGTCGCGCGAAATATTCGGTAATATCCCTTGCTCTTCATAAAATCGAAGTGTCTTTGCAGTTATATTATAATTCTCCACTACATACTTCATTGAAAAAAACATCTGATCGCCTCCATAGTTACAGTTACTGTAACTGTTATTCTATCACATATAAGATTATTAAAAGAAAATCGTTTGAAATTACGTATCAATTCCTACTTTACTTCCCCTTAGGTTAACCTGATATTCTTGTGTAGAACTTGTGATTGGGATGGATGAAATAAGGTCACCTCCTTCATCTGTTCCATGAATAAGCACTTAGAAATCAAAATATAAAGGAGAACGTACAATGAGTAAATTTAATAACTTGTTTGAACCCTTTACATTCAATAAAGGGATAACCTTAAAGAATAGAGTGGTTATGTCTCCGATGACGACATGGTCAAGTAATGATGATTACACGATTTCCGATGAGGAAGTTGCATATTATAAAAAAAGAGTGAATGGTGTAGGTTTAGTAATCACCGGCTGTACTCATGTCCTACCCAATGGTATTGGATTTACACATGAATTCGCCGCATATAATGATTCATTTATCCCTAGTCTAAAAAAATTGGCTGATGCTGCTAAGAGTGGAGGAGCTCCAGCAATTCTTCAATTGTTCCATGCTGGAGATAAAGCGATTGCTGAACTAGTTCCTAATGGTGACGTGGTAAGTCCGAGCGGTGTTGCTCTGACTGACGCAGTATCCCCTAGAGAGCTTACCCATGAAGAAATTCTGGAAATTATTCATGCGTTCGGTGAAACTACAAGACGTGCAATTGAAGCTGGTTTTGATGGTGTTGAACTCCATGGAGCTCACGGTTTTTTACTTCAAAGCTTTTTATCTCCATTTTTCAACAAACGTCAAGATCAATGGGGTGGCTCACTGGAAAAACGTCTAAGTTTTCCAATAGCTGTTATTCGAGAGGTGAAAAGAGCTATTGAAAAATATTCGACAAAACCTTTTATTTTAGGTTACCGCATTTCCCCAGAAGAACACCAACAAGATGCCCTTAGAATGAAAGATACTTACGCACTGATTGATAAACTGATTGAAGAAAATGTTGATTATGTTCATGGTTCCTTGGTACAAGCCCTTACGTCAAAACCAAAATATAACCAAGATAACAAAAAAACGTATCTTGAGCTGATTGTTGAACATGCCAATAATCGAATTTCAGTCATTGCAGCGGGTTCCTTGGAAAGCGCAGAGGATGTCTCTGAAAGCTTGGAGAGAGGACTTTCGTTAGCGGTAATTGGGCGTGTATTAATCTCTGATCCTGAGTGGATTGAAAAAGTTCAACAAGGGAGAGAATCGGAAATTCAAAACGTGATTAAATCATCCAAAGTTAGTGATCTTTTGTTGCCAGCGAAACTATGGGGTGTCATACAAAATGCAGGTCCATGGTTTAAAGTTGAACAATAAAGAAGATGAAAGATCAAAAAGGGGCGCTAATAATAGCGGCCTTTTTGGTTTCAAGAACTTTTATACTAATTTATCCGCTTCATCAGAACAGTTTATGTATTATTGGAGGAAATGAATGAAGCTTCACCTTCACTTGCGTAGTTGCACATGATATATTGAGTGTATATCAACCAAAGGAGTGTGTAATCCATTATGGCACGTACACAAACACAAAAAGCATTACGCAAAGCAGAACGGTCAGGTAAGTGGTGCTCGGAACAGAGCCGGAGAGTCAACGGAGATTATGGTGCGTTATCCCAGCATGAACGCCTCATGCCTACGAAGCAGGAAAAATTGCAAAAGGTCAAACACAAGAAGCAGATCATCCAGGATGGTGGTGCTTCTTTTTATTTTGTCTATAAGGCGCGGATTGCTGGATAAGTAAGACGATAGAATTCTTTCTTTGGTTGGAAAGTAACCATGTGGACTGTTAAAATCAATGTATCTAAATGGACTGGACTATAAATCCTTGTATATCTAATGAAGGGAAGAACCTATACATATGACAACAGCGCTGCACATGAATAAAAAAATCGTTCGGCGTTTTTTGCTGCAAACGCAATCTTTACTTGGACGTTGGCCCGCAGTTTCCTTACCTTCGGGACCTGATCAAGTTTTGACTTTGATTCGCTCCCTTGGCTGCGTGCAGATCGATCCTGTGGCTGCTGTAACCGGAAACCAGCATTTGGTGCTGGGGGCTCGCGACCCTGGTTATACTGCTGACAGCTTAAATACACTGCTGAGTGATCACAAGGTGTTTGAATATTTTGCTAATGCTGCCTGTGTCATTCCAATCGAGGATTATGCTCTCTTTGAACCTGTGCGTGCCGGATTAAGGCAGCGTCTGGCTCCGTCCTTGCAAGGTCTGGAGAAAACAGTGCAGCATGTGTTACAGCGTTTGAAGGAAGAGGGTCCTTTGCCTTCAAGAGCTTTTCGTGCTGTTGAAAGGGTAAGTGGTTATTGGGACAGTGCGGATGTGCCAAAGACCAAGGATACCACACTTGCTCTGAATTTACTGTTAGACTCCGCTGTGATTCGTGTGGTGGCGAGGCAGGGGAATGAACGTTATTTTCATATTACCGAATCTGGATTACAACAACAGGGACTTACGATAAAAGAAGACATCGATATGTTGGCCCAGAGACAAGCTCTGCTGGATAAATACATTCATGCGTATCGTGTCGTAGATGCTCGTGATCCTCGTCTGGGTTGGTTAAAATCTACAGCGGCTGAACGACGCGCCGATATTGCTGCCCGTGTGTCAGATGGGCGAATAATCCCGCTTAAGGTGGAGGACGTGGCCACGCCTTATTATATTCATGCTGAAGATGAGGATTTGCTGCTGCACATGGAAAGGGAAGAGCCACACTATGATCCGTCAGGCCCGGTACGTTTCCTGCCGCCGCTGGATAACCTGTTATGGAGAAGAGAACGTATTGTCGATTTATTTGATTTTCATTATAAATGGGAGATTTACACGCCAGAGGTCAAAAGAACCTACGGTTATTATGCCATGCCTATTCTTCACGGTGATCGGTTGATTGGACGTATGGACCCACGACTTGATCGCAAAACAGGAGCACTCACCGTTCGATTGTTATCAATGGAGGAGACTGCTCCACCTTTAGAGGAATGGATCACGGATTTTCGGGAGGGGCTTCAATTCTTTGCGTCCATGCATGGAGCACTTTCAATCAGTATGGAGAAGACGGTACCGAAAGAGCTGAAAAAGCTGCTTAAATCGATTTGACTATGGGATACACGAAAGAGTGTGAGAGTACGGAGATTGGGATGGATGAACAGATCTAAAAAGGACAAAAAAGGGGGAGCCAGATGGCTCCTCCTTCATTGATTTAAAAATTAGTTCACCAGATGAGGCATTTCAACGTTCGGATCAACATCTGCATCATAATCCACGCCATCGGTTTCAAAACCAAACAGCTGGAAGAATTCGCGACGGTAACCTTCCAGATCGGATAGATCGTAGATGTTCTCTGTGGTCAACTCATTCCAAAGCTTAGCTACTTCTTCCTGAACGTCAGCTCTCATCTCCCAATCGTCAATGCGAATGCGACCTTCTGCATCGGTTGGAACTTCTCCTCCTGCATACAGGCGATCAGCGAACAGACGTTGCAATTGCTCGATGCAGCCTTCATGCAAGCCTTTTTCTTTCATGACTTTGTACAATGCTGAGATGTACAGCGGCACGACTGGAATCGCAGAACTGGATTGAGTCACCAGCGCCTTGGCTACAGTTAAGTACGCACGTCCACCTTTTGCACTTAGACGATCATTCAGCTTGTTTGCAGTCGCTTCCAGATGATTCTTGGCCTGACCAATGGATCCATCACGATAAATGGCATGGGTAAGTTCAGGACCGATGTAGGAGAAAGCGATCGTTGTTGCATCGTCAGCAAGCACGCCGCCTTGTTGCAGGGCATCCATCCACAGTTCCCAATCGTCTCCGCCCATAACCGTTACCGTCTGACGAATTTCTTCTTCAGTTGCCGGCTCCAGTGTAACGGAGCTGATTTCGCCTGTGTGGAAGTTTACCGTTTTGTTCGTGTAGGATTGTCCGATAGGCTTCAGCACAGAATTAAATACTTCACCCGTGTTCGGATCGGTACGGCGTGCCGAGGCTACGCTGTATACGACCAGATCCACTTGACCGAGTTCACTGCGAATCAGCTCAACGGCTTTGTCACGTGTTTCGTTTGCGAATGCATCGCCTGTGATGCTGTACGATTTGAGGCCTGCTTCCTCAGCGGCTTGTTCGAATGCAGCGGAGTTGTACCAGCCTGCTGACGCTGTACGTTTCTCTGTGGAGCTGCTTGGACGATAAATGCCGACTGTATTCGCTCCCGCTCCAAAAGCGGAGACAACGCGTGACGCCAGTCCGTATCCGGTGGAAGCACCGATCACGAGCACATTACGGGGGCCTTTCAGCTCCGGCTGGGATTTCACATAATCAATCTGTTCCTGCACTTGCGCAGCGCAACCTACAGGATGGGAAGTGGTACAAATAAAACCACGTGTTCTTGGTTTAATAATCATTTATTTGCATCCTTTCATATTCAGCTCATGTTTCAGCATTTCGATAAAATGCTCTTATACATACTTTCTTATTGTAAAACAATTACCTCGGAAACGGAAACCGTTTCGTTTGATTTCACCCGAAGGGTAGCGTTATATCTCTAATTTTGCGATGATGTGAATAGAAATTCACTCGCTCGTTAGGATAGAAAGGACAGGGAAACCATGCTGAAAGAACGCATTGAACTGCTTAGCAAAAGAAAACAGATCTCCCGTAAAGACCTTGTGGAAGGTCTGGTCACGCAGGCTCATTTTGCAAATATCCTGGCAGATCGTTATCCGCTTCCTGAGGACTTGGCAGAATCCATCGCTGGGCGTCTTGGGGTATCCCCTTCCTATATTGTAAAGACGGCAGATCAGGACGAGGAAACACTCGAACGGGCAGAGCTCATTTTCGAACAAATGTCAGTTCCAGCGTCGGCGATATCCGAAGATACGGTGCATGCGCTGGCAGACCGCGATGACACGCTGACTGTAGAACTGACGACGGCCTTGATGAAGGCGGTCTATTATCAGCAATTAAACGATGCAACGGCTCATGAATATATACATACGTCTTACCTCAATTTTTACCTGGAGAAATACGGTCGTCCAGACGATATTGATCTGCCGCGTCCGTTAGTTAAGGCGCTCTTGTTCTATAAAATACAATATTACCGCTCTAAAATGGCCTTTGTGGATGTATTAACTCATGCAATCAGGCTCAGTGAGCTGGCGCTTCCTGGCAGTGAATTCTGGCTGTCTGTGCAAAACATCAAGATGGAGGCCTACATTCAGGTCAAACAGTATGAAGAGGCAAAACAGGTATTCGAGCTTACGATGCGTCATGTCTATGATCAGCGGATGTTCCATCGGTTGTCCGGGTTATATGTGGCATATAGTGGCTATTGCTTCGCAATGGGGCTGGTTCAAGAGGCACTTTCGGCATTAACCATGGCGGAGGCGAATCTCGTGTATGCCGGCAACCAGGGTGATTTGGTGACGGCGATTGCCAACAATCGGATTGTCATGCTGACGATCACAGGTGAACTGGATCAGGCACAAGCTGAGATTGAACGATTCGAGTCACTATTGCAGCAGGAAACGGAAGAAACACAGCAGGCCATGGAGCCGCTCATCGGTGTGTATCGATGCGAAGTAGCTCTGGCGCGGAAGAACTGGGGCGTGCTTGCGCAGAGTGTAGATCAACTTTTGAAATGTGCAACAACACAGGACCAGCAGATGAGCGCAACCTTCTACCAGAGCCATCTGGCTCTTGCACATGGGGACCGCGAGGTTTTCATGGAGCGGGCACTTGCGTGTCTGCCTTATTTTGAATCTGCGCAGCATGTCATGCGGCTTGAACCTTTATATGAGGGAATGGCTGTAGTGTCTGAGAATCAGCGGAAATACAAGGAAGCGGCCATGTATTATCGGAAGCTGGTCTATCTGTTACGCAAAAAATAGAGCCGGAAATGGTTTTGGATAGCCTTACCTCATAAACAGATCCCAGAACGATCATTTAAATATACAGTCGGCTGGTTTCAACAAACGATGAAATAGATTGTTAACTTTCATTATGGTATTATTATTTTCGAGTTTTGAGATCAAGTCATCTTGTTATGTTGGAGGGGAACATGGATATTATTGAATTTCAACAATGGGTTAAGGAATATTACAAGAATCGCAACTGGTCAGACTTAGATATCTTTGTCCGTATTGGATTTCTCGCCGAGGAAACCGGGGAAGTAGCTCGTGCCATCCGTGCATTAGAGATTGGTAGGGATCGTCCAGATGAGGTTGCAGGTACATATCAAGAGAATAAAACTGAATTAACAGAAGAACTTGGAGACGTTTTGGGAAATCTTATCGTGATCGCAAATAAATATGATATATCGCTTGAAGATATCCTAATATCTCATAAACAAAAGCTTCAGGCACGTTACTCAGAAAAATAAAATAAACAACCGGAGATGGATTATGAAATCAATCGCTGTATTTTGTGGTTCTAGTGAAGGAGCTTCTTTGATTTATAAAGAAGGTGCACTTAAATTAGGCCAAGAGCTTGCCAAACATCAAATCACTTTGATTTACGGTGGAGCTAATGTCGGGCTTATGGGAATTGTTGCTGATGCAGTGCTGGAACATGGGGGTTCTGTTGTTGGAGTACTCCCTCAATTTCTCCAAAATCGTGAGATAGCACATACGGGCTTAACAGAGCTTATTATGGTGGATTCCATGCATGAGCGCAAAGCAAAGATGGCTGAATTGGCAGATGGATTTATTGCTCTTCCTGGTGGACCTGGAACATTAGAAGAGTATTTCGAGATTTTTACATGGGGGCAGTTAGGATTGCATCAAAAGCCGTGTGGATTACTGAATATCAATCAATATTTTGACCCACTTGTATCTATGTTTGATACTATGGAACGCGACCATTTCATGCAATCAAAGTATCGTGATATGGTCATTACAGATGATACTCCAGAGGGAATCTTGAAGCAGTTTTCGATTTATAAGGCTCCTTCAGTCAAAACGTATCTCACCGAACAGCGCACTTGATTATTGCATTGTTTAACGGGGAACATCAAATTTGAAAAAAGTGTGGATGTTGGAAAGCTGATGGGTTAAATCCCACTGTTTTTGGTGTGATTTTGTGCCTTGCCAACCTACTTGCCACAAAATATGTCTGAAAATCGTGAAATGAAGATCGGATTAGCAGATCTTTTTTGCGAAATTGGCTTTAATCCTTACCATAGAAACGATTATCCGGTAATTCAATTGCCGGATTTTTCGTTTTTTTTGTATGCCGCCAGAAGGGTATTCAAGGACAAGCCGCGGTGTTTATAATTTAACTATAATCAAAAATAAAATAAAACAAATGAGGTGCTTGATATGGGATGGTTCGGTAAAAAGAACAAACAGGAAGATGCGATTGCTAAAGCGGATAAATTGATGAATAAAGGACTTACTGGCATGATGATGAAAGGCTTTGTATCGAAGGAACATCGGGAGGCGATCAACCAAAGTCTGGATTCGGCAAAGCAGGCACAATTGGCGGCGAGTGGTTCACTTCCATTGACGGCAACAGCAACGGTGGTGACGATCACCGATACAGGCAAACTAATCAACTTTGATCCGATTGTTGTGCTTGTATTGGATGTGACAGAGACGAATGGCAACCAGTATCAGCGTACATTGGAGACACTGGTATCGAAGATGCAGATTCCGCGAGTAGGCGATCGTGTGGGATTGGGCCAGAATCCAGCAAATCCGTCTGAGTTGATCTACATGGGGCTGTTGTCTATCTAGAAGGTATTTGGTTATAAGACAGTGAAATTCTATTTAAAATGCGTATAACAACGATTAATAGAGATATTAAAAGAAGGGTTCGGAGAGGGTGGATCATATGGTAGTTTTCCTGAGGTTCATTGGCGTATTAACGGTGTTCGGAGTGGGGTTCTCCCCATTTCTGGCACAGCAGTTGTGGAATGATCCGTTTATGATTATGCAGGCATGGTGGTACACTCCGGCGATCTTTGCCGGGTTCGCACTGATCTTTGTTCCTGCGATTTTGAGCAATATTTTTGGCGTAGGTCGAGTGAAGACAGGTTTACCAGCAGTTGGGGTCATTAAAACTATACAACAGACAGGTACGTATATTAATGAACAGCCTGAGGTTCGGTTGTGTCTGACGGTGTCGCGTAAGGGGCGAGAGAAATACGATACGGAGATGAAAACTGTCATTCCGCTGACCTCCATGGCACAGTTCCAACCGGGCAGTTTCATTCCGTTAGTGGTTTCTGTTAAGGATGAGCGCAAGGTAGGACTTGATCTGAAAGGGCGGTTGTCGCAAGAAGATATGCAGCAATTGCTGGATGAGAAGATGGTACAGCAAGGGGTATCTCCTGAAATGATGGACATTGCGAGAACAGGTGAAAAAGCGATGGCCAAGATTCTTGATGTCACTCCACTGGGGAGTGAAGGTAGCAACAAGATCAAGCTTCAGCTCAAGCTCAGCATAACGAAGACAAACGGTGAAACGTTCAATGTGACAACGCAAAAAGAGATTTTATTGTCTGCGCTGCCTCAGGTGCAGCAAGGTCATATCATTAACGTTATTTATTCAAGGCAAGACCCGACGAAATTGGTGTTGGCATTGAATGTACAAGAGAGACAATTAAGTGACTTATTTTCCTCCTGATGATGTAGACAAAAGCATATATTCAAATCTCGAACGCAAAGAGTCTCACGATTTGCTAGACCAGAATAACGCTATAAAAAAGGAGATCCTACAGATCATGTTTATGACGTGTAGGACCTCCTTATTTCATTTGGTATGTACAAAAGGTGCAAGCAACGTACTGCTTTCAGACAATACCAAGGCGCATGCGATAAGAAAAGAGTACTTTTCTGGATTCTCCATCAAATACACGATTAGCCAGCGCTCTGAACTCGTCAGCAGCTGTTAATAGATCATCCGCTCCGAGCTTCAACGCCGTTTGCAGGCCGCCTTGGCTCAGGGCGAGATTGACATATCGATCGGCGGTGAACGTCTCGTGGTGATGAAACACGATTTCCCGAACATATCTGAACAGCCCGGACTGCTGAATCTGCTGCAGATGCCCATCTTTGCTCCATTTGTGTGCCTGGCTATCCCGGGAAGCCAGACTGGCTGCTCGATGATCTGCCTCCGTATTCAGCTGCAGATAGGCCTGTTCCAGCTGCCAGTCCAGCATTGGCGGCCAATCGCAGTCGTAGGCAGCAAATATGCCCCCTGTACGAAGTACACGTGCAAACTCGCGCAGTGTGGGTTGCGGCTCCATCCAGTGAAACGATTGCGAGCAGGTCAGCACATCCACACTACCATCCGGAAGCCCGAGGTCGTGAGACAAGCCAGACACGAACCGAAGGTTATCCGGCTTGCCAGCAACTTCCCACTTGGACTCCGCGACAAACCTCATGTCATCGCTGGGTTCAAAGCCGATGATGCGTTCTGCCTTATTATGCCAGATCCACGAGGATAATCCGGTGCCACAGCCAACATCTGCGACCATACGCGGTGTGCTGCCAAGATATGTCGTTAGAATATCCACCACTTCAGTGGGAGCAGCTGGCCGATTTTGATCGTATAACGTACCGAAACCTTTGAAACGTTCCACATTGTTGCGTCTAATGTCTTGCATGGATAAACCTCCTTCGGTCAGATGCATGACAGAGAGTCAGCTGTGCTCAAAAGTTGTATAGGTCTATATTATATCATTCATTGTCGGGTTGTTTGTTCATGACGTTCTGCAAATGTTCGACAGCTTTGATATGACGCCTGAGCAATTCCTGTCCAACATGAGCAGGTTCGATAACGGTCAGCTCGGAACCAAATGACAGCAGAAAGGAGTAGAGCCATTCCCCTACATTCAGTTCCAGAGACACACGGAGTCTGCCATCAGACTCTTTTTTAATGAGGGACGGTTCGAAAAAATCATGTACTCGGTATGCAATGGTGCTGGAGAACAAAAGTGTCAGAGGAGTCAGGGCAGGAGCTATCTCTGATTCAGGGTGGGTTGACCCCGCATTAACAAGGTGATCGTGTTTTCTCGCCAGAAAAGTCAACTGGGTGATCCGTTTCATCTTGAATGTCTCGAATTCTCTCCGGTCGGGATCATCATGGATATATCCTTTGAAGTACCATGTACTGTTTTTGAATATAAGTTTCTGTGGCTCCACGGTCGGAATACTCTTCTCACCATCCGAATTAATGTAGTGAAACGTAATTAATTGATTCGTTAATATAGCCTGTTTCACCTGATTGAACAGTTCTCTCTCCTGCAGAGGAATGCTGCCCCATGGTGAGAAATTGAATTCGATCCAATCCAGTTTGTGATCAAACAGAGCGGTTAACCGTTGCAGCATATGGGCACTGTTAAGATGGGGAATCGCACTGACGCTATAGAGTCCCATCAAAATTTCGTTCTGGTCTTCTTCCGACAGCAGCGATTTGTCCATGACATAGTTGTCCATGAGATGAATGCCGCCATGCTTGCCGGTCGTCGTATAGACGGGAATACCCGCAGCGCTCAGCCGATCGATATCACGGTACACCGTGCGTACAGAAATCTCGAACAAACGGGCGAGTTCGGGTGCAGTGGCTTTTTTTTTCTCCAATAACAAAAGCAACATTCGAAACAGTCGGTTATTTTCCATGCCATGATTATACCATGACAATAGGTGTCAGGGTATAGGTGGTACACTGGTGTAAAAGTCTTACCAAGACATTTTGACTCAGTCTTATAATTTGTTCTTCATTTATTGCGAAGTAGTGAAGGGGACGATATCGATTCTGAAGAAACGAAGTGTTCGCTAAAAGCTTTCTGTAAGAAAGCTACTTCGGAAGCGAACGCTATCATGGGATTTTTCCATTTAGAAATGGGAATAAAAGAAATCCGAGGATAACAGCGATCAGAAGAACGATTCGTGACCGGAACGGCTACTCGCATAATATCAAGCACTTTATATCGAAATGAGTTAATTATGAAGGAGGAACTGATCATGACAATGAAAGAAGGATTCTACTGGGGTGGCGCTACGGCTGCCAATCAATTCGAGGGTGGATGGAACCAGGGTGGTAAGGGACCAAGCACGTCTGACATGATGACAGGAGGAACCCACACGATTCCACGCCGGATTACGCCTGTATTGGAAGAGGGCACGTATTATCCAAGCCATGAAGCGGTTGATTTTTACGGACATTACAAAGAAGATATTGCCATGATGGCAGAGATGGGCTTCAAAATGTTCCGTATGTCCATCAACTGGTCCCGGATCTATCCGAACGGTTATGATCTGGAGCCCAACGAAGAGGGATTGCAGTTCTACGATAATGTCTTTGCCGAGTTGAAAAAATACAATATTGAGCCGCTCGTAACGATCTCCCATTATGAAACGCCATTCGGTCTGACACAGAAGTATAACGGCTGGGCTTCCCGTGAAGTTATCGATTGTTATATCCGTTATTGTACAACCCTCTTTAACCGTTACAAGGATCAAGTGAAATACTGGCTGACGTTCAACGAAATCAACATTTTGACAATGCCAATGGGTGCTTATATGGGTGCAGGTATCTTGTTCGAAGGCAAAGAGTCGTTGACGGATGGAACCGATAATCCACAGACTCGCTTCCAGGCATTGCATCACCAATTTGTTGCAAGTGCTAAAGCGGTAAAACTGGGACATGAGATCAACCCTGAGTTCAAAATTGGCTGTATGGTTGCGTTCATGACAACTTATCCAAATACATGTAACCCGGACGACATGCTGCTTGCACAGAAGAAAGACCAACTGTCCAACATGATCTGTGGTGATGTACAGGTTCGTGGAGCGTATCCTGGATTCGCTAAACGTTTCTTCGCCGAAGAAGGCATCCAGATCGAGATGCAACCGGGAGACGAACAGACCCTGCGCGAAGGCTGCGTAGACTTCTATTCCTTCAGTTATTACATGTCTCTGGTTGAAAGTGCGGATCAGACGCTGGAAAGAGCAGAAGGTAATCTGCTGGGCGGTATCAAAAATCCATATCTCGAAGCTTCCGACTGGGGCTGGCAGATCGATCCGAAAGGATTGCGTTACACACTGAATCATCTGTATGATCGTTATCAAATTCCATTGATGGTGGTTGAGAACGGCCTGGGCGCTGTCGATGTGGTTGAGGAAGACGGCTCCATTCAGGATGACTATCGCATTGATTATCTGAAAGGTCACATTGAACAGATGAAAGAAGCCGTAGCTGACGGCGTAGATCTCATTGCCTACACCATGTGGGGATGTATCGACCTGGTTAGCGCATCCACTGGAGAGATGAAGAAGCGTTATGGCTTCATTCATGTCAACAAGGATAACGACGGTAACGGAGACTTGAGCAGAACACCGAAGAAGAGTTTCCACTGGTACAAAAAAGTTATTGAATCCAATGGTGAAGAGCTATAATTTGGCGTGAAAAAAATCAGATCCGTCTGTTCCCTTTAATGGGACAGGCGGGTTCATATGGTCCTGAAGATGAAGAGTTCAGGACTACTATATATGAATATAAAAAATACCCGGCGATCCTTCAGTTAAGGAAAGCCGGGTATTTCTATGTACACGCGCTGGTGGCAACTATGCCAGTCTTCTGGACTGCAGTTGAGACATGCGCTCCAAGTGACGCCGGTAAAACCATATGCAGGTGGAGAGCCAACACCCACTTAAAAAATATCCGCCAACGATATCACTTGGATAATGAACACCCAAGTAGATACGACTTAGACCAATTGTGAGTATAAAGACGGCACTGGCAATAATCATCAGCACACGTCCGGTGACAGTAGGCACATGTTTCCAGATCAGAAAGGCCAGTCCACCATACAGACTAAATGCAGCCATGGAATGGCCGCTAGGGAAGCTGTAACCGCTCACTTCAATAATTCGGTTAATAGTAGGTCTGGCACGCTGGAATACCAGTTTGAGCAAAGCATTTAACAGGGTTGAACCTGCAAGCACACAAGCCAGGAAGAGTAGTTCGCGTTTGTGTCGCAGGCAAACGTATAACACAACCATTGAAATGATTGTAATGATGACCACAGGCACTTCGCCGCCAATCCAAGTGAACAGCTGCATGAATTGCGTCATACCAGGGGATTCCAACCCTTGAATCCATCCTATTAGCGTATCATCAAATCGATGGATCTGGTTGTCAGTGATGGACAAGGCGATGCTTACAAAAGCGATCATGCATAACGCTGCAACGAGCAGCGGGAATGAGATGTTCTTTTTCCAGTTGTGCATCAAATGTTGAGTTCCTCCATGATGAGTGATTTCGTATGTTGTGTCCTTGCGTATGTCGGACATAACGATATTTGTATTGTGCTATAATTTTACAATAAATATAGCAGCAATAAAAATATGTAACCTTAACAACGGTTGTTCAAGCAGAGAATGTATGAGGGGAGCAGTCGGAATGAAACGACGGTTGGTGATGTGCATGTTGGTCTTACTGTTGGTTACGTCTGGGTTAGCTCTATTTCCCGGAGAGAAAGTGTATGCTTGCAGTTGTGTCGAGAGTGATGTTCAGGAGAGATTGAAGACCCAGACAACGGTATTTACGGGAGAAGTGGTGAACAAAGGCCATTCTCAACAATCGAAGAATGATGGCATGTTAAGAGAGTATACCTTTGATGTAGATACGGCATGGAAGGGAGTCAGTGCCAAAAAGATGAAGATCATTGGGAGTGACGGAGGGTCTGAATCCTGTGGCATTCAATTTGAGAAGGATCAGTCCTATCTGATCTTTGCTTATCAAAATGTATTGGATCATAAACTTCATACGAATCTGTGCAGTGGCAATGTTCCTATTGAACAAGCCGGAGATGATCTGAAATTACTGGGCGCGGGCAAGGTTGTAAATAAAGAAGATTTTGGAGAAACCAATGATGGGCGAAGTGGACCTTTCCTCCTAATCTTATACGGTGGAGTCATTTTATTGGCAGCGTTGGCAATCATGTGGGTCTGGAGACGAAAGAAAAGAATCTGATTGCACAAGGAAAAAAGAAGTCAATCCCCGTAGAGAATGTTAAGGTACATTGACGTTTTATACGGGGATTTTCAGGAGTGGCATCAAAATTGTATCCGATTGGTCCCAGACCATCGAGAGCCAGTTGTGTATTCTATCATCGACAGCCCATTCATTTTTAGTGAATAACATAATTTTACATATAGCGTGGAGTGGACTTTACATGAACAGGAAGGATTTTCTTTTTTAAAAGCATGATTTATCAATTCAGACAATGTTATATAAAGCGGCAAACTAATCTCATCAGTGTAATCTTTTATACTTGTAATCCCCGTATCCAGTTCATTCTATATGGAACCAAAAGGGTTAACTCGATCCGTTAACCTTGTTGTGAACTCTTCAACTATTTTAGGAATCTGTGTATTTGTTCTTGTGATCCTTCCTAAAATGGCTTTATCCAAACTAAATTGCTTTAATGGAACAGTAACTAAGTGGTCTTGGTAGATTGAAGACAAAGAACTCACTATAAAGTCTGGAGCAATCGTGATCGCATCTCCCTTAACAACCATTTGGCATAACGCTTCAGTGTTATTGGTAATTAAAGCAATACGGTTTGTAGCATTACCCGACATCAAATTGTGGACGATGTTTTCAAGATGTTCATCCTTGTATAGGACGAACACTTCATTCTCCAAGTCCTCAGGAGATATCGTTTTAAAAAAACGTAAATGGGAATTCGTGTTCATGATCAATAAAGCTTTACCTTCTGCTATGGGTGTCCATTCAAATGAAGAGTTTTTTTGATTTTCACTATAAGAAATTAAACCCATGTTTGCATAACCATCATGAACGTTTTTCATTACAGTTTGAGTGTCTCCCTCAATCATCTGAACTTTCAGTGAAGGATATTTAAGCATTAGCTCTAACGTAGCCTGAACAACTTGAGGAACAAAACCAGGAATGGTTGAGATCGTAATGCTTTCAACATATTCTTCTTTAAGATTCAATAATTCGGTTTGCATGACTTCAATATTTTTAAGAATAGCTGCAGTGTGCTGCAGAATAAGCTCTCCTTCTTTTGTGGGAACCACTCCTTTCTTGGTCCGATAAAAGATAACTGTATTCATTTCGTCTTCCAATTGTTTAATGGATTGACTTATCGTTGGCACGGTCAGATGATGCACACTCGCAGCCTTTGTAAATGAACCAAAACTTGCAGCCGAAACTAAATATTGTAACTGTGAGATATTCATTATAATTACTCATCCTTAAATTTTTATTTATGATATTAAATTATAATTAATTATCCTTTATGATTTCAATCTAGTATTCTACATAGAGGAGGTCGATATGATGCGAAGTATACGAAGTTTTCTTGTTGAACGGTTGCTGGTACTAACTAAAAAGAAACTCAATGTAGATGATTATATGGAGGAACGTGGAATTATTAATAGTTTACCCTATGTATTGCCTGTTAAGCTTAAAAATAAGTATAAGATAATCAAGGATAATAACCTTCCCATAGATACCTATATTCTAAAATCGGACTCTCAATCTGATGTGCGAATTATTCTTTATTTGCCTGGTGGAGGATATGTTGAGCAGCCTCTTACATGGCATTGGCATTTTTTACACAACTTAACTCAGCAATTAAATTGTACTGTTTATGCTCCCATTTATCCTAAAGCTCCGACCTATCAGTATATGGATGCGATCGAAAGTGTTCTCAGTATTTATAAACAACTTCTTGAAATAGCTGAACCAGAAAACATCGTGTTAATGGGTGATTCTGCCGGTGGTGGTCTATCCTTGGCCTTCGCTCAATATCTATCCGAAAAAGGATTGCCACAACCAGGGAATATTATCCTGCTGTCTCCATGGCTTGACATCACATTAAGCAACCCGGAAATAGTAGCCATGATAGACAAAGAACCTATGTTAGACTGGGAAGTATTAGTTGAAGCCGGGAAAAGGTACGCAGGTGAAACTTCCCGGACACACTATTTGGTAAGTCCAATTAATGGTGATATTACAAACTTGGGGAAAATCTCATTGTTTATCGGAACCCATGAATTTTTCCTTCCTGATGCCCGGAAATTTAAAGAAATTGCATCCCAAAAATCGGTTGACATCAATTATTATGAGTATCCAAAAATGAATCATGTATTTCCTGTATTCCCTATACCTGAAGCAAAAAAAGCCCTAAAACAAATCATTAGTATTATTAAAAGTTAGTACTATTCCTTTTGTTTAAGGTTGCCCGGTAACCATTCTTGAAGTTATCTTCTTGTCAGAACAGATTGGGTAATACTTTCTCCTGATTGTGGATAAGCTCTATACAAATAAATGATCTTGTAAGTTGTCTCGTCCGATAATATTACTAGTCTCAATCGATGTTATAAACCACACCGATGGAACTAGTTTAGCTGCAACATGTATTCATATGCTGTGACACCAAATACCCGTTTGAA
This sequence comes from Paenibacillus sp. LS1, assembly GCF_026013365.1. GTDB lineage: Bacteria > Bacillota > Bacilli > Paenibacillales > Paenibacillaceae > Paenibacillus. The sequence goes on along the minus strand of NZ_JAPDOE010000001.1, from coordinate 2,049,243 downwards.
ATGTCGGTTCAGATGGGTCAGATCGACGAATCCACAATCGGCAACAGCAGCATAGATGTCCTTGTTTGTTTCGATGGACTGACGGGCACGCTCAACCTTGCAATTCAAGAAAAACTGGTAGGGTGAGATGCCAGCATGTGATTTGAATTCACGGATAAACTGAAACTTGGACATGCCAAATTCGGAGCTTAGGTTGTCCAGCTTGAGCACATCTTCGGTACTGCAAAACATGATTTCCTTGGCTTTGCGGACCAGGTTGTCCTGAGGTAACCAGAGCTTGGTGTCCATTTCCTTCTGTGCCAGAAGATGAACCAGATCGAAGACCCGTTCGCTGCACTCGGCTTCGTCCTGTCTGAGTTGAACGGCATCGTTCAGCATCAGAATGCTCCGTGCAAGTTCGGGTTCATAGACGATGGGAGTTGCGAAACGTAATTCCTTTTTACCTATAATCTCCTCAACCAAATCGGGCTTCAAATAGAGCATCACATAATCAATGCCAGCTTTATCATAGGAGCTTCCATCATGGGACTGTTCACGGTTGAACAGCATGACACCATTTTGGTGAGAAGCCTGATATTGTCCGTCCAAATTGTATTGTTGAATGCCACGCAGCGTTACGCCAACCGCGTACTCTTCGTGGCAATGCTTTTTATAGGTGAAATCAGTAAAGCTGGCGGATAGTGCCAGCACGTCTTGCGACTTTTTATAGTTAAACCGTTCCATGCAGCACACCTCCCAAGCTTTAGATCAATCCGGATACTATAATGGCTGAGTATAACAAAAAAAGAGCCATGAGAATACTTAGTAATTTTTGGTGACGATTCAGCAGCGTTTTGAAAACCGTGCCAAAAACAACCCAACTGGAATAGGCGAGAAAGCCAATAAAGGTAATGAGAAGCACGAACAGAAACGATGAGAAGGAACTTTGATAAAAGGGTAATACATAACTTGGAATGACAGTGAAGGTAAACAAGACCACCTTTGGATTCACAAATTGCATGATGAAACCGTTCCAGAATCCGGTAACTTGTTTCGGTGCATCCTCAGTGGTACCCATCTTGTAGATCTGGTACGCCAGATACACCATATACAGGCCGCCGACAATCTGCATCACCTTCAGAATTCCGGGCAACACTTCCGCAAGAAGATGATTGAGAAAAGCTGAAGCGGTCAGCAGCAGACCAAATGCTAGCGTAGCTCCCCACACATATTGCATCGTTTGACGCGCCCCAACCTGCTGCACGGAAGAAAGAATTACGATATTGCTAGGGCCTGGGGTGAACGTAACGACGATGCAGTAGATTAAAAAAGATGCAAGATTCATGATGATGCTCTCCTCTGGTTGTAGTCTAGTTCCATGATCATACGTCCAGAGGTAAAAATCATATAGTACATTATTGCAGCATGCGACTCTGCATATGTAGAAAAGGAAAACAGCGTAACCCAGCCGCTTCATAAAACGCGGCCTGGTCACGCTGCTACATCAAGGCATCGAGAAAACGTGTGGCGATCCCAAAATAGATAAACAGGGACAAGATATCATTCAAAGTAGTGATTAATGGGCCAGAAGCGACAGCAGGGTCGACTTTAAAACGACTAAGTAGAAGAGGGATACAGGTACCGGTCAGTGTGCCAATGACGAGAGTGAGGAACAAAGACACCCCAATAATGGCGCCTAGCAGCCAATCCCCTTGCCAGAAATAAGCAATGACGGTGATCAATAAGCCACACACCAATCCTATCATCGTGCCTACTTTGATCTCCCGACCAATCAGTGCCAGTACGGTGGCTTTGTCGAGTTTGCGTCCGATCAGTCCGCGTACCACAACAGCCAGAGACTGGGTCCCTGTGTTCCCCGTCATACCCGCGATCATCGGCATGAAGAATGCCAGTGCGACAACCTGATTCAGTGTATCTTCGAAGAAATCCACAATGCTTCCCGAGATCAATCCAATCAACAGAAGCAATATGAGCCAGGGAAGTCTGCGTCTGACCGCCACGAGCGGTTTGGTATCAAAATCGATATCCTTGCTGCCACCACCCATCTTGGCTAAATCTTCACTTGCTTCATCCATAATTATATCAATGACATCATCCATCTGGATGACACCGCATAATCTGTGATTCTCATCTACCACCGGAAGCGCCATAAACTCATAACGCTGCAAAAGCTGTGCGGCTTCCTCCTGGTCCATATCCACCGTTGCATGGATTACCCGCCGGGTCATCAGTTCTTCGACTGGGGTCTTGTCATCAGACAAGGCGAGGGATCGATAACTCACGACACCGACCAGTTTGCCTTCATTATCGGTCACATATAGATAACTGGAGGCGGAGATATGCATGGTACCTTGCGACTGTCGTAAGGCTTCCTTCGCTGTTTCATGGGCGAGCAGAGTCCGAAATTGATCCGTCATGATGCGTCCTGCCGTCTCCGGCGGATAATTAAGCACGGACCGGATAATGGCCGAGTGGTCCAGGTTCATGTTGGATAGTAATTCTTCTCTGCGTTTGGCAGGCAAATCGTGCATGAACCGGATCAGATCACTTTTGTCCATCTGCTGCATGACTTCAAGCGTGCGTTCCGGTCCGAGTCGTTCAAACAGCTGGATCTGCTCATGCAGCTTGAGGGTCTCGGCGAGATCCGCCAGGGTATCGGGTTTGAACAGGAGCAGAAACCGATTGGTCTCTTCTTCAGGGAACTTTTTATATACGAGTGAGAGGTCGTAGGGATGCAGTTCTTTCACCAATTTATAGAAATCGGACAGGTTCCGCGATTGCACATGTTGCACAAGTTGTTCGGTGATTTCTTCAACGGAGAAATCTTTCTTGGAATCAGATTCTTTCATATTGACACTCCTTTCTAAACGATCAGCTTCATATTTTTAAACGAAATGGGTTAGCGGTTAAACAAATGGAGAAAAAGTGAGTACTCAAAACGATATTGTAATCTTGCTCAAACATTCGAGATGGGCTTACAAACGAGCGCTGCAAGGATATACTTGTTGTATGGCAACAGACGAGGAGGACATGCGTTAGTGGAAATAGATATCAGAACACAATTGCTCAGCTTGGCTGAGCCGGAGTATCAGAAATTTTCGGCTGCGCTCATTCCCAACATCACGAATGTACTAGGTGTGAGATTGCCAGTCTTACGAAAGATTGCCAAACAGATTGCTGCTGGGGACTGGCGCACATATCTGGAGACGGCAGACGATGAATACTTTGAAGAAGTGATGCTACAAGCGATGGTGATTGGACATGTACAGGCCGATCTGGACGAGCTACTGAAGGCTATTGAAGCATTTGTACCAAAGATCGACAACTGGTCGGTATGCGATAGCTTCTGTGCGGGACTGAAATATACGAAGGTTCATTCGGAGCCAATGTGGGCGTTCTTGCAGCCCTATCTGAGATCAGATCAGGAATATGAGATTCGGTTTGGTGTGGTGATGTTGTTGAATTTTTATCTGGATGAGAGATATATCGATCAGGTTCTAAGCGCATTGGATCAGATTAGGCACGAGGCGTATTACGTGAAAATGGCAGTCGCCTGGGCCATCTCGATGGCTTATGTGAAACAACCTGAAGTGACTATGCGTTATCTGAAGCATAATACCCTGGACGATTTTACGTATAATAAGGCACTTCAGAAAATCACGGAATCTTATCGCGTTGATCCGGAGACCAAGCAGATGATCCGCAGTATGAAACGTAAGGTGAAGAAGCAGGCTACGTCCTAGCATTAAGCATTCCACCGGGGAGAGGGCGATAAACGGATGAGAAAAAAGTTGATGTACACCACGATGCAGTTGGACGGTCGTCCATGGGTGTTGCTCGCTACGGAACAAGGCTTGTGCCGAGTGGTCATGCCCAATGAAACACTGGAGGACTGGACCGGCTGGATACAGAAAGTTGCACCAGGCGTGGAACTGGAAGAGAATGAGGATGCTCTGAAACGAACAGGCATGGTGGACTGGCTGCAGTCCTATTTTGCAGGGGAACCGGTGGCTTATACAGACGCCATCCCTCTGGACTTGATCGGAACTAACTTCCAGCAGGAGGTATGGAGAGAGCTAGGGCGTGTGCCTTACGGTGAAATTCGGACCTATGGTGACATCGCCGCAGCGATTGGAAGACCCTCAGCTGTACGAGCGGTGGGGGCTGCAAATGGAGCCAACCCGATTCCGGTTCTGTTACCCTGCCACCGTATTATCGGGGCCAATCGCAAGCTGACCGGATTCCGTGGAGGCCTGGAGATGAAGCGCAGACTGCTGGATATCGAACAGATTGAAGGCGTGACCGATGGAGGGCATGCGCGGTTTCAATTTTAGTGGAAGAGCGGAATCAAGCAGATTAAGGTGATATGGACAGGGCAGGCACGTTATTGTGCCTGTTTTTTTGCATGTATTAAGGAAGGCATGCAAACGTTCCGCGTATGGAAAACCAACGTTTTACATATTTTTGCCTGGTGAAACCGTATGGTACCATGGATCATAGAACAATCGGTATCCGGGGGACGTAATGCCGGGTGAGAAAAGAGGGATGACATGATGAAGCAGGCCTACTGGTTAACCAATGTGACTGTGGAGCAGAGTTATGTTCGAGAAGGAGAACAGGTGACGGGGACACGGACAAGCCTTGCTCATCTGCGGATTGAAGATGGAGTGATCGCGGCGATCGTGGATGGAAACAACCCGTTGTCTAGTGATCTACCACAAGTAGATGGCAAGGGATTTTTGCTACTGCCTTCGTTCGAGGAGGCACATATTCATCTGGATAAAACGTACTACGATGGGCCATGGACAGCCGTTAAACGTATCTCCAGTATTTTCGAACGTATTGAAGAAGAGAAGGTTCTACTGCCCAAGCTGTTACCAGATGCGAAGCGTCAAGCGGAGAGTATTCTGGCCTTGATTCAGGGGTGCGGCTCAACTCATGTGCGTAGTCATTGCAATATTGAACCCGTCAGTGGGTTGAAAAGACTGGAAGCGACGCGGCAGGCTCTGGAATCATTTTCGGGCAAAATCTCTTCGGAGATCGTGGCTTTTCCACAGCATGGACTGCTTCGCTCCAATTCAGTGGAGCTTATGGGCCAAGCGATGAAGGAAGGTGCAACGCATGTGGGCGGTCTTGATCCTCATACGGTGGATGAACAGATCGAGAAATCACTGAACGCCATGGTTGAACTGGCTGTTCAGCACCATGCGGGGGTTGATATACATCTGCATGATAGCGGGCAAGCTGGGAAACAAACGCTGCTGGAACTCGCGAATCTGACCGAAGCAGCAGGGCTTCAGGGCAAAGTTACCGTGAGTCATGCGTTCTGGTTCGCCCGTGCAGAGCAGCAGGAAGCAGAAGATATGGCGCAGCGAATGGCTTCGCTTGGGATGAGCATTGCTTCCACGGTGCCCATTGGCAGAACGGTGATGCCTCTTCCCATGCTCCACCGTATGGGCGTGAACGTGAAGCTGGCAACAGATAGCCTGACGGATCATTGGTCTCCTTTTGGCAATGGAGATTTGCTTGAGAAAGCAGGACGCTTCGCAGAACTGTACGGATATAGTGATGAACTGTCCTTGTCTCAATCTTTGGCATTCGTAACAGGCGGTATCACACCGCTGGATTCACAAGGGCAGCATGTATGGCCGAAGGTAGGTGATGCAGCGAGTTTTGTACTGGTTCATGCAAGTTGTTCGGCGGAAGCTGTTGCGAGGCGATCTGCGCGGCAGGCCGTATGGTACAAGGGGCAATTGGTCAGCGGATCGACTTCGGATTGAGGAAAATAGAGCGTCTAGAGCCACGGGGAACCGTGGCTTTTTGGCATGGGAGAAAAAGAGGAAGGAACTGTTCGCATATACCACATTTTGGGTTATGATGGACGTAGTTATTGAAGGGAGTAATTCAAATGAAGATTGAATATGCAACGGAAGCTGACTACGACTATATCATTGAAAGAGATCTGCATATCCATCAGCCACTTGTAAAAACGAAGATTCGTGAGAAAGAAGTATTCATCCTATGGGACGAGGACGAGGGATCAAGAGTTGGATGGATGAGGTACGGGTACTTTTGGGACAACCTTCCCTTTATGAATATGATTTGGATTGAAGAACCTTATCGAAACGGCGGATTTGGCAAAAAAGTCGTGCATCACTGGGAAAGTCTAATGAAGCAACAAGGCTTCGATACCGTGATGACTTCAACGCAATCAGACGAACATGCCCAACATTTCTATCGAAAGCTGGGGTATGTTGACGCAGGGGCTCTGTTGCTGGATACACAACCCTTGGAGATTATATTGATCAAGAAAATCTAGTGAATAAGCTGCAAGGGGGGAGCTTGATGATAAGAGAGGCGGAATCTAGAGATGCAGCGGTTATAGATAGGCTGTATACAGAATTATTGCCGAACAACTTAAACACCAAGGTGCTTGCAGAGCGTATTGAAGAAGTTCGGAATAACCCAAACAGTTTCTTGTTTGTGTATGAACTGGGTGATCAGGTGATCGGCACGGCTCATTTACATATTTGTCTGGATGCTTTGGTGGAAAATAGACCATTCGGCTTAGTTGAGCGGGTTATTATTACGGAACATGTGCAGAGCAAGGGATATGGATCTGAATTGATGAAACATATAGAGCATGTATGTGTGCAGAAAAATTGTGTGAAGATGTTTCTCACTAGTGGATCATCCAGAGAAGAGGCACATCACTTTTATACGAAATTGGGATACAACGGAGAATCCAGCAAGGCATTTAAAAAGTATTTATAACATTCATTCATCAGGGAGAGGGAAGTAGGCAGCTCAAAATGAAAGATAACAAACATCCGGTTCAAGATATCCGATTCATCGTTACCTTGCTCGTGGCTACTTGTTGTTGTTTAGGTGTTGTGATGTATTTAAGTGAGCAAACAGATCGGAACATGTATCGCTTTTTAAGTTGGGATATGTTCCTGGCATGGGTACCCTTCATCATCTCATCCTGCATTAGGTACATATTCAATAAAAAAGTAACGAAAATGAGCGCGATATGTGTAGGGTTGATGTGTGGAGTATGGCTCTTTTTTCTGCCCAATGCGGCCTACCTTTTTACGGAGATTCTGCATTCATTTAGATATTTCGATGCTCAGGGGGAGACCAGATTCTGGGTCAATATTGATTTTTGGTATAGTCTTACCCTGACGTTTGCTGTAGCGATCATCGGATTGCTGCTCTCGACTTGTTCGATCATTCAAATCCACGGCATGTTAAACAAATTAGTAAATAAGTACGTTAGCGTGATGGTTGTGGGCATTATTTTGCTCTTAAGCAGTATAGGGGTCTACATTGGAAGATTTAATCGGTGGAATTCGTGGGATGTATTATCCCAGCCTGGGAAGATCTTCGTGGATCTTGTTAATGATTTCAATGCAGCGAACAGCATGATGGTTGAGTTTGTCGCCATTGTATTTACGGTTCAACTTTTTGGATACGTTATCGTATCTTTGCTGACCGCAAGGTCTAGCAGTTAATTACTTCATTTGAAAGGGTAAAAGAACAGCCATTGCGTATTTATTTATAAAAATGACACCAAGGAGGCAATATCACACGATGGGTAATCTTAATTTTATCGATAAACTTCCTCACATTAGTGAATGCAAACAGATTCTAAAGGCAGCAGCTATGCTGGATGCCATTTTGATGCCGGAATGGGAGTACAGGTATTACTCGTATAATTCCCAGTGGGACACGAATGAGCAAATGGCATCCATGAGAGATGGGCAAGGAGATCATTATTTTGCAATATTCAGTCCGAAGGGGCTGATTATTAAAGGCTTTGATAAAGAGTATGCACTTCAGCATAAGGTTGACAGGAGTGATGTGGTAAAGCGTGTTCCAGAAGCATTTAATACATTTTTGGCAGAGCCGGCATTTGTAATGGATCAGACGACGTTCTGTATCTGGAGTGTGGCGGATCAGGAAGGGTGGTCTGCGGGCACGGTGCTTGGGGATCATGAATACGAACTGTTAGAGATTTTAGTAGGCGGCGCGAAATATTATCATGCTTGGGCACAGGATTACTACGAGATAGCGTTGGATATCAAACTGGTTGAACAGGTATTTGATATGAAGCCGATCGATGAGATCTTACTACAACAATTAAATGATGAACTGAGATTAAGTGATATCGAAGGTGAAATTGCAGAAATTGGATACCCGGATAAGGATCTGAAGGTATGAAGGCGATAACCCAGGAAATTACAGAAGAATTATTGACTGTGATGGATATGTACCAAAGAATCGCGCGGGAATTGATCGAGCAATTGATATTGGAAACGGATCAGCCTGATCGTATGGAGATCCTGGCAGGTGCGTACGATATGCTGACCAATGCGGATGCAATCCATGGAGGAGAAGAATTAACGGGAGACTGGTTTTTTGATGTTCATGGTGAGCACTGTATGTTCCAGAATACAGAAACAGGGCAGACATTGGAGGTTTCCCTTGGTAGTCCAGAAGATGTGGGTAACATGGACCCCTACTTTTTTTATAATTTTATCAAAACAACGCCAGAGATTGCTTACCTAACTGCGTATTTCGAGAATCCGTTTAAGGACATGTTGGATTTCTTTGAACGTTTGCAGGCACAGCATGTGTTAATTCATGTTCACGGGGTGGAATATAGAAAGGTTCTTTAATTGCTGTACATGTAATTGGAACTGAGGAGGAATGACGTATGAGTTTAACGGAATGGTCTACAGATATTCTTCAATATGATCTGTCGGATGAATATTCGATTCGCAAAGCTGATTTTGCCGAATGGGGATTATATTGCACGGTTTATTATGATATGCGTTATGTCGGATTTTTCAGGGAAGAAGAGTTCAGTTCATCAAAGATCAGTGCGTACTGGATTTACAAGGGGGAAAGCAAAATAGGCGGCGTGAGAATGGAGCCAAACCAGATGTATCATTTGTTTTTTATCCCGCCATTCCAGCAATGCTTTGAGGTATTGAAACTTCTGAAGCATAAATTATTACAGTGGTCAGATCGTACAAAACGCATACAGACCTTTGAGATTCTTCCAGATCAAGTCGATCTGTTCGCCAGAGCTGGGTTCTGGCCAGTGGAGTTCAGATGTCGCTGGATGCAGCGGCCTACAGATCATTTTGAAATCGAATGGGACAGCAGGGTAACCGTGAAGAGTCCAGAGATTATTGAAAGTGAAACCGGCACTAGAAAATATGTGAATGAAGATGAGATTGCTCAATGTGACTTGGAGAGTTTTGCAGGAAGTCTTGAGGCTACACGAAGAAATAAAACCTCCCTTGCTGACTTTATACCTGACGAAGATCCTAATTATACAAATGAGATTCTGACTCAAGCCTCCACGCTAGTATACGACAAGGAAACGGGACAGCTTATTGCAAATTGTCGCTTGTGCTTGCAAGATAATCAGGCTGCTGTATACAGCATAGGAGTTCGGCCGGCATATAGAGGAAGAGGGCTTGCTACACTAATGTTACAGAGAGCTTTGAATGCGCTTAAGGGTCAGTATCCCGTGCTGCGATTGTATGTGATGCAAGGAAATGATGCGGAGTCCGTGTATCTGAATCTGGGCTTTATGCCGGGTGTGCAGGAGATTCAGACGATGTATATTCCTGAGGAGGAATCACAATGAAGGTTGCCATCTTAACCGATATTCATGGGAATGTTCCTGCGCTTCAAGCAGTATTGGCTGATATGGATTCCAGAGGAGACATTGAGTATACATTTTGTTTGGGGGATATGATCGGTATTGGCCCTTACTCCAATGAAGTGATCGAGATGTTGTACAGCCGTGAGAATTTTATAGCGATTGCAGGCAATCACGAAGAAGCCGTATTGAGCTTGCTCCAAAATAAGGGACCATTAGAAGGGCATAAAGGCATAGCCGAGCATCATGAATGGATTGGTCAACACCTAAGTGCAGAATCGATCAAGAGAATACAAGCTCTACCGAAATTTGTTGAAAAAGAGGTAGAAGGACGTCGGTTCCTTCTAACTCACTATCATATGAACAACGACAAGCTGGATGTCATCGATAAAGAACCATCCGGGATTAAATTGGACGCAAGGTATCAGGGGACGGCCCATGATTTGGTTTGTTTTGGTCATCATCATATTCTTCATTATTATAAGACAGATCAACGAATCTATATGAATCCGGGAGCTTTAGGCTGTAACGATCTTGCCATTGCCAAATACGGGATCGTGGATCTCCAAGAGGGCAAAGTGGATGTGAAATTCATTGGCGTTCCATATGACAATAGGGAGTATCTGCAATCGTATGAACGGTTGAACGTTCCGGATCGGGCTTTTATTTTGAAGGCATTCCATGGGAATCAGTTAGAGAGAGAGTATGGGGGGGACAGTGAGCGTTCTTAGCGACGTTTTTGTTTCTTGGTAAAGGAGAGATGTACATGGGAATGATCATTATGTTGGTGGTGTATCTGTTTCTCGGTATTTATGTTGTGAAAGTTGGAATAGATAACTCAAAAAATAGCCAGCACACCAAAGAAATATTATCAGAGTTAAGGGAAATTAAGGACCTGTTGAAAAATCAAAGATGAAAATTGATTAGGTATGTACTTCAAAATTAGCTGAGGAACAGCATTTTCCATCACTCCCTCTCCTTTATGTCAGGAAAGGGAGGATTCCTGTACAGCTAGCCAAATTACCCCAGTACACGAATAACAATATCCTGATCATGGTTACCGAAACCGGCACCATAGATCGTTAGACCGCCTACGTTGGGGCTTTCCTCGTCAACCGTAAAACGAAGCGTCCAGAACGGTTCGCTAAGCTTAATATCCTCAAGAGTAATATCCGACATCCGCTCACCATCCATATACGTACCAGAGGCATCAATGCGGATGGTCTTCAATAATCCATACTGATTCACATTGCGATGCCACCATTCTGGTGTATATTTGCCACGCGCTGCTCTGCCAAAGTCGGCAGGGCTTGTCCACGTTCCGAGAGAAACACCATTGAAAGTGAAACGAATATCCGAAGGCCAATGATCCCGTAAACCCGGAGCTTCAGACGCCAGTTCCATCGATATTTCAATAGCATCGGTTGCCTGGTCAGGAAGGACAAAGTTTGGTGTTTTATATTCAACATAGCCCTTCCCAAACCACAGGATAGCAGCATGCACCCGCTCGGGGTCAAGGAAGTAACGCGGATCATCCCAGACGCCGATTTCTTTCTCATGTGTGCCTAGCCCACAGGTAGGGTGAATATCAAAAGCAGTGTAGTGCCCGACGGATATCGCCTGTTCTCTGGTTCGTAAAGTTTGGCTTGCGGATGGCAGCTCGATCTCAATCTGATTTTGTTTGAGGTAACATAATTTGTGCGTTCCTCCGTTGATCCGAACTCGTCTACTCCCGATTAGACCTGCATCCTCTAGTTTGCGAATATGCATCGTGACAATGGAGGGGCTAAGCTCTAATACTGCAGCAATATCCTTCACATTCATTTCGCGATCAGCAATCATGTCCATGATTCTCCATCTGACTTCGCTTGCCAGCGCCTCATATAAAGGAAGGAACTGGGTCTCCCCATTTGCTTTGATCATCTGTACAACTCCCTTCCCTCAATCTTCTAAAATTACATATATATTAATTCAATAAAATTAGTTTCAAGATGCAATCCAGATTCATTGCAAGTTTATAGCCAATGGTGTTTAATTTTTTTAGTTGCTACAAAGTTGGATTCTTATATTTATGAATTTTATCATAAGAGGTGGAGTATAGTGAAATACAATAATCCTGTCGTTAAAGGTTTCTATCCAGACCCAAGTGTGATCAAAGTCAACGATACGTACTATATGGTGTGTAGTTCTTTTCAGTACTTTCCGGGCGTACCTCTCTTTGAAAGCAAGGATCTGCTGAATTGGAAGCAGATTGGTCATTGCCTCACTCGTAAAAGTCAGATTCAGCTGGAGACCGTGAGCAGTTCCGGGGGTGTATTTGCCCCAACGATCAGACACAATAACGGGCGTTTCTTCATGGTGACAACGAATGATACGACACATCAGAATTTCTATGTATGGACGGACGATATCTACGGAGAATGGTCTGAGCCTATTTACGTGGATCAAGGCGGGATTGATCCGGATTTGTATTTTGAAGACGGAAAGACCTTGTTTATGAGTAACGGGGTAGATGATGAAGGCGTTGGCGGAATTGTCCAGTGTGAGATTGAGATTGAAACTGGTCGCAAACTGACCCCGAGTCGTTCGATATGGAACGGAACAGGTGGACGATATCTGGAAAGCCCGCATCTGTATAAAATGAACGGTTACTATTACCTGCTTGCAGCTGAGGGCGGTACGGAGTATGGTCATATGGTTACGTATGCTCGGGGAACTTCGTCTTCGGGTCCGTTCGAAGCTTATGCACAAAATCCAGTTCTGACCAATCGTAATTTGGGCGGTTATGAGTTGCAGGGTGTGGGCCATGGTGACCTGGTTCAGGATGATCGGGGGAACTGGTGGCTCTTTCACCTAGGGTTCCGTCAGATTGGCAGATGGGCTACTTTCCATCATCTGGGCCGGGAAGTGTTCCTGACTCCGATTACGTTTGGTGAAGACGGATGGTTTACAGCCGGGCATGAAGGTACAACGCTGACGAGTTTTGAGACTAATCGTATCCCGGACACGGTGATCCAGCAGGACAAGAAGCATTATACGTTTGAAAATACAGATTGGAACCTCGACTGGTGTTACCTTCGTCATCCGAATGCAGAGCATTATCAGCTTGAATCAGACAAGCTTACGCTAACAGGAACTGATGTAACGCTGGATGTTCCGGCATCCCCGACGTTCATCGGGCTACGTCAGAAAGAATTTAATGCCACAATTTCAGTCGATGTCAGCCTGACAAATGGGGAAGCTGGTGTTACGATCTATATGGATGAGAATCATCATTATGAAGTGGCAATTTGTCAGGAGCAAGACGGCTATAAGGTGATCGAGCGTCTGAATATCGGTGATATCAAATCGATTGAAAAAGAAGTGGATATGGGAAATAAACAGCATGCTACGCTGGTCATCCGCTCAAGTCAGGAACGTTACAGCTTCTTGCTTCAAGCAGATGGTGAAGAGATTCTGCTAGGCACGGCACAGACAAGGTACCTGTCATCGGAAGTGGCTGGAGGTTTTACAGGCGTGCTTATTGGTCTATATGCGACGGGTAAAGATGCTGTAGCTGAGTTTACAAACTTCAAGTGTGACTATCATTAAGAAGTTAAGGGGAGTGCCTAAGGGTCCTTCTCTTTTTTGAATTTGTGTAAAAATTAAATATATTAATACATGCTAATAGAAGAGAGGCATTTAAACTTGGAAGAAGCTACTGTTATCTTTATTGGGTCGTTAAATAATCTACATGTAACAAAAGGTTAAAAAACTTGTTGTTTAATTATATAGCTAGATTGAATAACCAAGGAGGAGTTGCATGGAAGATCAATGGAGAATTGCAAAGTATGATCCGGCATGGCCTGTTTTGTTTCTCGAAACGAGTTCGAAATTAAGAGAAGCGTTAGGAGAAAAGGCCGTGCGGATTGACCATGTTGGGTCCACTTCAATTGCTGGAATAGATGCCAAACCCATCATAGATATACAAATATCTGTTTCCCAGCATGAAAATTTGTTGGACTACAAACGTGAGATCGAAACAGTCGGATTTGTATTCAGAGCAGAAAATCCAGATAAGACTAAACGTTACTTTCGTGAAGAACCCGGAAGCAGAAGGATACATGTACACGTTAGACAGGCAGGCAGTTTCTCCGAGCAGATGACCTTGCTGTTCAGAGACTATTTAAGGGAGCACCCAGAAGATTGTTTGAAATATGCAGAAGAAAAGCACAGACTCATGTCATTGTATAAAGATCAACGTCCCAAATATGTTGAAGGAAAAGGGCCAATGGTGTGGAGCATATTACAGAGAGCACATCGTTGGTCTCAAGATATCGGATGGCAACCGGCAAAATCTGACGCATGAGCAGATATAATCGGTAGAGATAACTTGCTTGGAGTGGTGAGATGGACATTAGAAGAAAGCTGATGACGACGGTTCTAACTATCATTTGTTTTACTTTGGCTGCAAGTCTCATATCGATGAATGAATCCTACAGTTTTGATTTTTACATTGTTATTTATCTGGTATATGCGACTCCGTTAATCCTATTGATTGGGCTACCTTTATCGATATTGCTGGACTATCTGCTCAGCCGAATACAATTCGCTAATCATGTGTTGTATCTAAGTACGAGGATATTGGGCTATGCATGTGCTGGAGTATTGGGCATGTGTATCTATTATGTGCTCATGGGCACAGGAGAAGAAATTTTGAATTTCAAAGAGACGTTAGTTCTGACCTTATTTGGTGTTCTTGCTGCTATTCTATTTGTGCTGATCGATATGGGATTGGAAGTTTTGTTAAAGATACAAAGAAGAAAGAGTTGAGTAGTATTAAATCGATTCGTCAGGAGGAAAACAAGATGACAACGCATTGTGCACTTCTAATCATTGACGTACAGGTAGCGATGTTTGATGAAGCTGATCCTGTGTATCAGAGGGAACGATTGCTTCAGAAAATCCAGATGTTAATTGCCAAGGCTCGTGAAGCAGGCCATTCCATCATATATATCCAACACAGCGAAGGGGCAGGCAGTCCACTGGAACGAGGAACTCCGGGGTGGGCCATTCATCCGTCCATTGCACCTATAGCTGGTGACCTCGTTATTGAAAAAGAGACACCGGATTCATTTCACAAAACCGATCTGCATCTGAAATTGCAAGAAAACGGCGTGACGGAGTTGATTCTCGCGGGTATGCAGACTGAGGTATGTGTAGACACGACTTGCCGCAGAGCGTACAGTCTGGGTTACACGGTCAATCTGGTTCGAGATGCACACAGCACATGGAATTCAAAGACACTTCAAGCGGAGCAGATTATTGAACATCACAATACGGTACTGAGACTGTTTGCCAACGTGATGGATATGGAGAATGCGCTGTAATGTTAGGAAAACGTAGGCGATTCTGGTTTTTCATAGGTGTGGCAATCATGTTTCTGTATTTTCTAATCACGAGTAATCCAGATCCAACTAAGCCGATTTCAAGAAATCAAGTGATAAGCACAGAGATGAGCATAGCCGTGTACACCAGGACAGGCGACGGTGGAGCACACGTTAGCATTGACAATGTTACGTTAAGTAAAGAAGACATTAGCCGTATAGTCGGCTGGCTGAATGCAGCTCCGGAATCGGCCAAAATACCAGTAGATGATGTCACAGGAAGCATAAGTGCAGGAATTGCTTTGAGATTAAAGCATAACGCTGAAATTACAATTCAATACAATCGGAAACAGATTATTGTAACCAGAAAAAGCAGATTTAATAGAAGTTCGAGATATATAGTTGATCAAAAGGACTTAAGAGATTTTATGGATCAAAAGCTAGAGGGGACATACTTTGGTGAAGATCCTGTTAGGGATGAGTAGGGGGAGAAATACATTGAAAATCCATAAAAGAATACTTAATCTATCAGCCTGGCTTGCTGTATTAGCCATCCTATGTATTCCTGGAACTTTACATACTGAGGATGGACCGCTCCGAACAGAGTATGGTTTCCCGATCCGATTCTTTACGAATTATCATTATGCTAATTCTGACGGAACAATCTGGTTTATATCTGGCATCTCTTTAAATGTACTTCTATATTTGTTCAATGTTCTGCTTATTTATACAGGTATTCATGTGATCTTGTATATAAAAAAGAGATTAACTATATAAATTAACTGAATATTTACTCGAAACGGAGAGGACAGAAAAAAACCTGAAGAAGCGAAGTGTTCGCCTTTATCCCCGAATTTTCCCATTATAAAATGAATCAAAAAAATCTGGGATAACAGCGATCGGAAGGTTGTTCTGTCATCGGAGTGGCCAGTGTAAATATTCAATAGTTTAACTTATATAGAATATAAAGATGGAGTGATTACGATGAAACAACTTCCAGTAGAATGGAAGTCAGACCGACTTATTGTCTCGAATGTGGAAGAATCCGATATTCCTGAACTTGAGTCCATATATGAGACCAGTCGGTACTTGCATCAATGGGATGGACAAGAGCATGATCGGAATTATGTGAAAGAATGTTTTGAAGAAGGCCACCTTCCGCCGGGAGGGAGGCTGGAGAATTATCGAATTCAATCCATTCGCACGAATGAGGATGACCGCTATATTGGTTTGTTAAGTGTATACCATGGGTATCCCTCCGAGGATTCGATCTATCTCGAATTTATATATATCCAGAGCGAGATCCAGAAGCAGGGATATGGACAAGAATTAATTCAGGCACTAACTCTCTACTTTTCCGAGCTTGGTTACAAGGAAATTCGAATTAACGTGGCGCTCAAAAATTGGCCTGCATTACGTTTCTGGATCAAATCCGGATTTAATCAGATTAGCGGAATTTATGGTGATCATGAACATTCGGATGATACCTTTGCCGATACAGAATTGATCAAATCTCTCTGAAAAAACATAGCCGATAAAGGGGAATAAACAATGGAAACATTCTTTCGTTATAACTGGATGGTGCGTGAGCAATGGTATGCGTGGTGTGCAGATGTCCCGCTTGAAGAATTACTGCGGCCTCGCACAGGTGGAGTAGGCAACATATTACAAACATTGTTTCATATCATTGATGTAGAGTGGAGCTGGCTTCAGTCACTTCAGGGCAAACCGGATGATGCAGAAGATTTTGCAAACTACCAGAACCTTGAGGCGGTAAGGCAATTGGATCGCAAGTTACGTCCTGATGTGGAGGCATTTGTTACAGCCTGGAATTCGAGTATGGAAAAAAGAGCTTATGTCGATCAACGCTCAGCTGGCAAGGTCGCTACAGATTCATGGGGAGAAGTTATGCGACATGTGATCGCCCATGAGATCCACCATATGGGACAGCTGTCGGTATGGGCCAGAGAATTGGGCAAACAGCCAGTATCCGCCAACGTCATTGGCAAAGGCCTAATCATACCTGATTAACAGGGAGATGCTGTCATAACATGGAAGGAGGAGAACGATGACGATTCAACTTAGCCGGATGAATTGGATAGAACTGGACGAACGTATCCAGCAGGTGATTAAACAGGAGGTTCAGATCATTCCCTTGCCACCTGGACTGGAAGCGAGTGTGATGAGAATCGAAATGGAAGATCAGCGGTACGTATTGAAAGTCTGGGACAAGGATTCTAAACCGGATATCGCCAAACAATATCGATTATTGTCTAAGCTTCATCAAAGTGGAATTCGTGTTTCTAAGCCCTACGGTTGGGGATTAGTCGACCAACAGAATCAAGTGCTGTTAACAAGCTATGATGGTGAACCGGTTACCCAATTGACACAAACCAAACTGACATATTTGGCTGAACGGTTAATGGAGGTCCATCGTTATCCGGTGAATGAAGTGGGTACTAGAGAAGAAGATGAAGAATACATATTCAGGTACGATTTTGTTCAATACTTTTTTCCTCAAATTGAGTTACATGACGATATAAATGATCTTCTGGCAAACTTGATCCAGCAGGTCCAGATCAGACAGGACCGCTTGATTCATGGCGATTATAATCTGGGAAACATTCTTGAGATGCACGACCATTACACCATCATCGATTGGACTAATGGGCAGTACGGTGATCCAAGATACGATATAGCATGGTCTGTGTTTCTGATCACCATCTATAATGGGGAAAGTTACGGCGAGGTGTATCGCGCTCAATTTGCACGTTCTTCAAGTTATGAGTACACGCTTGAAGAGGAGCGAGTTTTTGAAGCTATAGCTTGTCTGCGCTGGATTCTGTTAAGGCGCGTTGGGGATGTACCCATGGGGCCAGGTGTAATGGAAAGGGTTCACAGCATGGTTGTCCATAATCCATATTTGAATGAACATCTGCTGTAATCTTAATACGGGGATACACAATAACGACAGTATACAATTAAGTAATAGAAAGACCACGTTTCTCAAATAAAATAAACAGCCTGTCCTAAACCAGCGATCCTCGCATACCTATGATAATAGAGGAGCGTGATCGATATGGAGCAGAAAGTGCAAACTTACTTTGAACTGAAGCAACAGCAAAAAGATATTGAGCAGCAGTTGTCTGTACTACGAGATGAAATTGTGGCATATTGTGCAGAACAAGAGGTCTATGAGACGCAAGTTGGTGGTTACACGGTGAAAACAGTGCTTCAGAACCGGAAGGAATACGATGATCAGAAGCTGTATGCTTCTCTTCCAGACCCGGACATCTGGCGATTGTTGTCCAAGGTAGATAGCCATAAGCTGAAAAGCCTGATCAAGCTGAACATTCTGTCCGAAGATCAGATCAGCCCGGCATGCACAGTGAAACAGGTGACCTTGTTACAGGTGGACAAGTTGTAATGTGTCATACCCTATTCGTACATGAGTTGAATTAGACGGACCATCAATTATCACAAAGCACCTTCCAAGAAAATAGTTCTGTTGCCGTAAGCAGTGGAACGAACCTGGAGGTGTTTTTGTTTTGCGCACAGGGTCCGGGCTCATAAATAGTTAAATATGAGGGGGAAGAAGTATATTTTGTTCATTGTAAGCGTATTCAGAAAACGATATGATGAATAAAAATGGGCAGGGAGGAATTGTAAATGCCAACCGAAATTCCATCACTACATGCTGCGTACGCCGACACGTTCAAAATAGGTGCTGCTGTACATACTAGAATGTTGCAGTCCGAAGGGGATTTCATCGCCAAACACTTCAATAGCATCACGGCTGAAAATCAGATGAAATTTGAAGAAATTCACCCGGAAGAGGATCGGTATACATTTGAGGCGGCGGATCAAATTGTTGATTTTGCTGTTGCCCAAGGGATTGGGGTTCGCGGACATACTTTGGTCTGGCATAATCAAACATCGAAATGGGTCTTTGAGGATACCTCAGGTGCTCCCGCTTCCAGAGAGCTGTTATTATCTCGCTTGAAGCAACATATTGATACGGTAGTAGGTCGGTATAAGGGGCAAATATATGCGTGGGATGTTGTCAATGAAGCTGTTGAAGATAAGACCGACCTGTTCATGCGGGACACGAAGTGGTTAGAGCTGGTGGGGGAAGATTATTTGCTGCAAGCGTTCAGTATGGCTCATGAAGCTGATCCCAATGCACTTCTTTTCTATAATGACTACAATGAGACGGATCCGGTCAAACGGGAGAAAATATACAATCTGGTTCGTTCTTTGTTGGATAAGGGAGCACCTGTACATGGAATCGGCATGCAGGGACACTGGAATATCCATGGTCCTTCCATTGAAGAAATCCGGATGGCTATTGAACGATACGCTTCACTGGATGTACAGTTGCATGTTACCGAGCTGGACTTGTCGGTGTTTCGTTATGAGGATCGTCGGACCGATCTCACTACGCCCACTTTGGAAATGGCCGAGTTGCAGGAGCGTCGCTATGAAGAAATCTTCGATTTGTTCCGTGAGTATAAATCCTCCATTACCTCTGTGACATTCTGGGGAGTAGCGGACAATTATACCTGGCTGGATCATTTTCCGGTACGCGGA
The DNA here is from genome assembly GCF_026013365.1 of Paenibacillus sp. LS1. GTDB lineage: Bacteria > Bacillota > Bacilli > Paenibacillales > Paenibacillaceae > Paenibacillus. The sequence goes on along the minus strand of NZ_JAPDOE010000001.1, from coordinate 2,029,608 downwards.
CGCAAAAACTGGCCCTTTGTATTTGATCAACAGTTCCAGCCTAAGGAATCATTTTGGCGTATCATTAACCCTATGACCTGAACATCAGGGAAGTGGAGAGAATCGGTCACGATGTGGCCGATTTTTTGCTGTAGTCGATATAGATTATACAGTAGGGCTATCTCGTGCATGATCGAGGCGTTGATTTGTGTGGATGATAAAAATATGGTATTAAATGGAATTATGTGATAGGGTTGAAGAAATGGTGAACCAAATTCTTTCCTGAAATGAGATGAGAAGATGGATTACATCCGAAACTATTTAATTACTTTTGCCGGAAATTTTACATTTAGTTATTTTATCTTTGAAGAAGGTACTTTTGCCAAACCGCTGATGTTTGCTACATTCATGCTGTTGCTGATCATGACAATTGATTACATGAAAAGTAGAACAAAATATACATTGGAATAGGGTATGTCCATGGTTTATAGCGATTCTGGAGCATAGGGTCGTTTTTTTATTGTATATAGAACAGCTTCCATTTACATCAAGACCATTGTTCATTACACTTGATGAGTAGCACCTCGTTAACTCAATTCAGATCATCAGGAGGATATCATTATGCATCAATCCGCACATATTCAGGAAGCAAGAGATTACATATTAAACCGAATCCATACCAAACCTGCCGTAGGCATGATTCTGGGTTCGGGATTGGGTGCGCTCGCGGACGAGATTGAAAATGCGACCGTTATTCCGTATACAGAGATTCCGTATTTCGCCCAATCGGAGGCCATCGGTCATGCCAATGAATTAGTTATTGGGGAACTGATGGGCAAAACGGTTGTAGCGATGAAGGGGCGTCTTCATTATTATGAAGGTTTTACCCTGGATGAAGTGACATTCCCGGTTCGCATCATGAAGGCGCTGGGTGTCGAGCAATTGCTTATCACGAATGCCTGCGGAGCGATCAACACAAGCTTTGAGCCGGGCCAACTGATGCTCATTACAGATCATATTAACCTGGTAGGTAATAACCCGTTAATGGGACCGAATAACGCCGAACTGGGTGTGCGTTTCCCAGACGTATCACAGGTATACAATCGCGAACTGCGCAGCATTGCCCTGAAGGTTGCAGAAGAGCAGAATGTTGGCCTGCAGCAAGGTGTCTATGCATGGTGGAGTGGTCCGGCATATGAGACACCAGCCGAGATTCGCATGATTCGTACGATGGGTGCGGATGCAGTGGGTATGTCCACGGTACCTGAAGCCATTGTTGCCATCCATGGCGGTATGAAGGTACTGGGCATCTCCTGTTTGACCAACATGGCCTGTGGTATTCTCGATCAGCCGTTAAGTCATGACGAAGTCATTGAAGTGGCTGCGCAAGTGAAAACAACCTTTATCGGACTTGTGAAAGGTATCTTGAAAGAGATCTAATCACGAGATTATTGCAAGGGGCACTGTCTATGCGGAGTTTATCCGTGGGGCAGTGCTTTTGTTTTGGCAAAATGATGGAATTAACAAGTTAAGATAGTCATGCGCTCCCTTGTATTTCCTATCTCTGATATCGTACAGTTGAAAGACATGATCGTATGAGTGCATATATGTATAAACGTATGAATGATGGGAAAAAAAATGAGGTGTTATGGATGCAAAAGATTAGAAGAACGAGAGAAATTGAGGGCACGACTACCCCTGGCATTATACATAACGGCGGACAGCATTTTCTCATTTCGGTACAGATCTATGAAGACGGGATGGTCAATTGCTGGGAGTTGGTAGATCTGAAGGGATTGAAGCAGAAGATTGAGGATCAGTGGCTAGTCCCTGATGTACCAAACGGCGAGAATCTTTCCATTCATGGGCTGGGTGCCTACCGAGTGGAGCAGGCGAACTGGACATATAACAATAACAGCTATTATGGACATATTCAGCATAAGATCAGGGTGCTCAATCCGGAATTTCATAATATATATGAAATCACACCACGTCAGCAGCAACTGATGGATGCAAGAAGAGTGTCACACTCGCCCAAAGCGACTGATTTTGCAGTCGTACAAGAATTGTTTTATCAAACGATTACAGGAGACGGATTCTCCATTTTCATGAAATACGAAGGGCTGAATTATCTGGTTAACATGGTTGTATATGAGGATGGCAGGGTAGCCATCTATAATTTGCCGAGTCTCGTAGAGGCCTCAATGGATGAACTTGTAATTTGGTTCAGGGAAGGAATCTTGTTCACAACCATAAAGCAGCCAACCGTGATCTCGATACTTGATTTGGGGGAAGTTACGTTCTCGGAAGAAATCTACGCGGAAAAGGCCGAAGATAAATATTTGGAGTTACTGGATCTGCACAGGAAACTTAAGGGAGAACGATCTACTTCAGAGGAATGCCGACATGCCTATCATATGTATCTGGAGGACCCGAGTGAGTTCAATCGAGCGAGACTGAAGGAAACTTACGAACGCGTGCCTGAACACCAACGTATGTATCTGGGTGACATGGACACCAAGGATGCGGATTATCAACGAATCCTATATGCTCCTGAGGAGAAACGAGAAGTATAGAATTTCCATGCAATCGAGTCGAAACCTGAAATAACCGTATGCTTCACGAGCTGTTACTCGTGAGACATACGGTTATTTTATTTTACGGAACTATGAACCATCTGAGAATGATCATCCATGATTGCTGGCGTGGACTCCCTGATGATGGGTTTGGTCACAATATGCGAGACCTGATACGGTTGTGTCGGGTTTTTAATTCGAGATAATAGCATCTCTGCAGCCTTAATGCCCATTTCGTTGCTGTAAATATGAACCGTCGTTAGCGGAGGTTCAATAATTCGGGATTGGGGTGCGTTATCGAATCCGCATATGGCTACATCCTGTGGAACGGCAACATTTCTCGCTTTCAAAGCCCTGATTAGATCGACCGCAATAAAATCATTAGCGCATACGTAAGCGGAAGGTAAGGAAGTCAGCTCTGCCACTCGCTGGTTCAACCATCCTGGCTTGGAGAAACACAGGCGATCATTATCTAGGATGCAATGAGACAGGTCCACCTGCAACCCCGCCTCCAGCATCGCACGATGATATCCAACCCATCGTTCATTAAAACTCTTGCAGTGATTGTAATCTCCCGCGAATCCGATACTTGTGCAGCCGCTCTTAATTAATTTTTTGGTTATCTGATAGATGCTATGTTCATTCTCCATAAGGAGCAAATCTGCTTGGAATTCAGGATAACATATGTTGGAAGCGCAATCGATAAAGATCGTGGGGATGCCCAGATCGGTAATCAGTTGAGTGTATTCCAGATCAAATAATTCAATGCAAATGATGCCGTCTATTTTAGCAATATCAAAATTGTTGGGAAGTGTAAGCGTATCTTGATCGTCTTCGCGCACGATATGAATCGAGAGATTGTATCCCTCCGCACTAATTCTTTTCTCCAAACCGCTGATCAACAACGAACCAAAGTGAGATGTATTCGGCAGGTTTTCAGTTAACAGGGCGATATTGCCCGGAGTCTTCGTTAGAACAAGCTCATTTTCCATGTAGGCGAATTGCTTATATTTAAGTTCAATTGCTTTTTTAATTACACGATTTCGGGTCTCATCCGGGATGTTTCCGCTATCGTTTAATGCTTTGGAAGCCGTGTTCCTGGAGATCCCCAAAGCATCAGCGATGTCTTGTATCGTGACTTTTTCCTTAGCCATCTAATGCTTCACCTCTAATCCTCAATAGTCATCCATAATCTTCTCTAAGTCAAATGTATAATAGAACGGAACAAATAGCAATCTCTGTTTTACAAATGCACAATTGTATTTACATTTAGATGGTCGAATCTCATTTTCATAATTGTTCCAGAAGTTTCGTTAACTAGTGTAACAATAATAATCTATTACAGTAATGATGTTGGAAATATCTATACTTGTATTAACGATTGAGTGCTGTGTATATGCAAATTTAATCCCTTTTAGTTACATTAATGCAAAAATAAAATGATCAAATGCACAAATATTTTTTTACAAAATGTATTGACTAAATCCGTTGAAACCTGATAAATTGTAAATTATTAAATAGGCAATTGTAAATATTGAAAGCCCTTACTGAAAACAATTGTCAACTTCTAGAATGAACGGGGGTATCGTGTTGGATAACATAGCCGACAGCAAAAAGGGCGAAGGAAGGGTACTGAAAGTGAGGACGACAAGCGGGCATAGGTTGCAGCAACTCAAGAAAAATTACTTTTTATATATGTTGCTTGCACCGGCCTTAATCTTGACTCTTATCTTCAAGTACATTCCGATGTACGGAGCCATCATTGCGTTTAAGGATTTCAGTCCGATCAAAGGCATCATGGGTAGTGATTGGGTAGGACTGAAGCATTTCGAGAAATTTATAGCTTCACCCAATTTTGATATCATTTTAATGAATACGCTTAAACTCAGCTTTTTGGGATTGATATTCAGTTTCCCGGTGCCCATTTTACTGGCACTCATGCTGAATCAGGTACGCAAAGCTGGCATCAAGAAAAATATTCAATTGTTTCTGTACGCACCCAATTTCATCTCGGTTGTTGTGGTTGTGGGTATGTTGTTCATCTTCCTCTCACCGACAGGGCCGATTAATCAATTAGCCACATGGATTACAGGTCAGCCAATCATGTTCATGTCTGAACCGGAATATTTCCGCTGGATCTACATTTTGTCCGATATCTGGACTGGAGCGGGCTGGGCTTCGATCATTTACGTCGCAGCTTTAGCCAATGTTGATCCAGAGCTTCACAATGCGGCTAATCTGGATGGAGCCAATCTCCTTCAGCGTATTCGCCACATAGACCTTCCAACGATTCGTCCAATTATGGCTATCGTCTTTATTCTTGCAGCGGGTGGCATTATGTCCATTGGATTTGAGAAGGCCTATCTGATGCAGACGTCCATGAACCTGCCTTCCTCCGAGATTATTGCCACGTATGTCTACAAGGTGGGGTTACAGTCTGGAGATTACGCTTATTCTGCGGCAGTTGGATTGTTCAACTCGGTGATCAATGTGATTTTGCTGGTGACGGTGAATCTGATTGTGAAGAAATTGAATGAAGGCGAAGGCCTCTATTAGGAAAGGAGTATTATCCATGGTTGTTAAACACACGGGAATGGATCGATTGATCCTCACACTCAATGCCATTTTTCTCACCTGTGCTGTACTGGTTGTGGTTGTTCCCCTGATTTATATTGTTATCGCCTCATTCATGGACCCCACTGTGCTACTGAATCGTGGACTGTCCTTCAATGTATCGGACTGGAGTCTGGACGGATATCAGATGATTTTGTCCAATCCAGCCATGATTAGAGGCTTTGCGAATGCGGTATTGTACTCGGTTTCCTTTGCACTGATCACCGTGACCGTATCCATATTTGCAGGTTATGCATTGTCGGATGATAGGCTCGCGGGACGTGAATTTTTCATGATTATCTTTATCATTACAATGTTCTTCGGCGGGGGATTAATCCCTACGTATCTACTCATACGTAATCTCGGCATGCTGGATACGGTGTGGGCGATCATCATCCCTGGAGCCGTTAACGTCTGGAACATCATTCTCTCCAGAACCTTTTTCAAAGGGGTCCCTCGGGAGCTGAAAGAAGCTGCAAACGTGGATGGTGCTTCTGAGATGAAGATTTTCTTCCAGATCGTCATTCCGTTGTCGAAACCGATCATTTTTGTACTCGCACTTTATGCGTTCGTTGGGCAGTGGAATTCCTATTTTGATGCGATGATCTATCTGGATAATCCGAACCTGCATCCGTTACAGCTCGTTCTGCGCTCCATTCTGATTCAGAATCAGGCTGCACCGGGCATGATCAGTGATCAGCTTGCGATGGCAGAACTGAAACGGCTCTCCGAGATGATTAAATACTCAGCGATTGTCATTTCGAGTCTGCCACTCATCATCATGTATCCGTTCTTCCAGAAGTATTTCGAAAAAGGTGTCATGGTCGGTTCCCTCAAATAGTGAACAGCCTGCGATACAGTAAGTTGATCTAATCCAACTCATGGAGGTCATTATTATGAAAAAAGTGAACAAGTCTAGAAAAGCCGTTACAACGGCATCCATTTCCATGTTATCTGCGATGCTCTTTCTAACCGCCTGTGGCGGGGGTGGAGGCGGCGCAGCAAGTGAGGCGCAATCACCTGATGGCAAAGTGACATTAAATTTTATCACACAGAGCTCTCCGTTGGCTCCCGCTGATCCGAACGACAAGCTGATTAACAAGCGACTCGAAGAGAAAACCAATGTGCATATCAACTGGAAGAACTATACGAGTGATGTGTTTGCGGAAAAAAGAAACCTGGCGGTCGCCAGCGGTGATTTGCCGGATGCTATTTTTGATGCAGGTTACGGGGATTATGATCTCCTGAAACTGGCGAAGGATGGGGCCATCATTCCACTGGAAGATATGATTGAACAATATATGCCTAATCTGAAAAAAGTACTTGAGGAAGCTCCCGAATACAAGAGCATGATCACGGCTCCAGACGGACATATCTATTCATTCCCATGGATTGAAGAACTCGGAAGTGGCAAACAACGGATTCAGGCAGTGGATAACTTGCCCTGGATTAATGTGGAATGGCTGAACAAGCTCGGACTGAAGATGCCAACAACAACCGAAGAACTGAAAGAAGTGCTGATTGCGTTCAAAACCCAAGACCCGAACGGCAACGGTAAGGCTGACGAAATTCCGTTATCTTTCATTAACAAGCCTGGCGGAGAAGATCTGACATTTCTCTTTGCGGCATTTGGACTGGGAGAGAACTGGGACCATACGGTGGTGACCAATGAAGGAAAAGTGGTCTTTACAGCAGCAGATGCAGGTTACGAGGAAGCGGTTAAATACATTCATGAGCTGGTTCAGGTAGGTCTCGTCGATGTCGAGTCGTATCAGCAGGATTGGAACACGTATCTTGCGAAAGGCAAGGACAACAAGTACGGCATGTACTTCACTTGGGATAAGGCCAACATTACAGGCATGAATGAGACGTACGATGTTCTGCCTCCGGTTGCTGGACCTAACGGCGAAGTTAATGTCACAAGAACAAATGGTATTGGCCTTGATCGTGGTCGCATGGTCATTACCAGCAGCAATAAAAACCTGGAATCCACAGCGAAGTGGGTAGACCAATTGTACGATCCGCTCCAATCTGTGCAGAACAACTGGGGTACCTATGGAGATGAGAGTCAGCAAAATATTTTTGAATTCGATGAAGCCAAAGGGATGCTGAAGCATCTTCCGCTGGAAGGATCTGCACCTGTGGAACTCAGACAAAAAACCAGTATCGCAGGACCATTGGCCATTCTCGACAGTTATTATGACAAATACACAACCAAACCGGAAGATGCGGCTTGGCGCATGGAACTTCTCGACAAGGTTATGGTTCCGCATATGAAAGCGGAGAACGTATATCCAAGTGTGTTCTTCTCCATTGATGAACTGGATCGATTGTCCACGATTGAGACCGATCTTTTCGCCTACGTGTTACGTCTGCGTACAGAATGGTATCAGAACGGGAAAGTAGATCAGGAATGGGATGCTTACCTGAAAGAGCTGGATCGCCTTGGGTTACAAGAATGGCTACAGATTAAACAAGCCGGGTATGATCGTAATAACCAATAAAGAAAAGTGTGGAGGAGAAACCATAATGTCGACAATGCTTAAACATGATTACAGAAACGAATACCATTTCTCACCGAAAGAAAAGTGGATGAACGATCCGAACGGCATGGTGTTTTTCAATGGGGAGTATCACTTGTTCTATCAGCATCACCCACATGGAACAACATGGGGCCCCATGCATTGGGGTCACGCGGTAACCCGAGATCTTGTCACTTGGGAGGAACTTCCTGTAGCTCTGGCACCGGATGAACATGGCATGATCTTTTCCGGCAGTGCGGTGGTGGATTGGAACAATACTTCAGGACTGTTCGACGATGAGCCGGGGTTGGTTGCTATTTTCACCCACCATCTTGAAGTTAAAGACCATGATGCCATACAAACCCAGAGTCTCGCGTATAGCAAAGACAGCGGCAGAACCTGGATTAAATACGAGGGTAATCCGGTATTAAAGCATGAGTCCTTTGTCGATTTCCGTGATCCCAAAGTGTTCTGGCATGAGCAGACCAAGGAATGGGTTATGATTATCGCTTGTGGTCAAACGGTATGTCTGTACCGATCTCCCAATCTGAAGGATTGGACGCTAGGAAGTGAATTTGGCGAAGGGATCGGTTCACATGATGGCGTGTGGGAATGCCCGGACCTGTTCCCGCTTGCAGTGGATGGAGATTCAGGGCAAGAGAAATGGGTGATGCTCGTTAGCATTGGTGCAGATCCCGCTTTTGTAGAAGGCTCTAGAACGCAATATTTTACCGGAGATTTTGATGGAAGAACATTTGTCCCAGATGAAGCATCCTATACGATTCGCTGGATTGATCATGGCCGGGATAACTATGCGGGAGTTAGTTGGTCTGACATTCCGGCTGAAGACGGCAGGCGCCTGTTTATGGGGTGGATGAGCAACTGGATGTATGCCAATCAAACGCCGACCAATGATTACCGTGGAGCAATGACCATTGCACGGGAGCTGACACTGGAGACAAGAGCCGGAGAGGTTATCCTGATTCAACGTCCTGCGCGTGAGCTTGAGCAAGCCCGTACGCCAGTATTGTCCCTACAGGATGCTTCGATTCAGCAAGTGAGTGAGCAGTTGATTGCTTTGCAGCTAGTGAACTATGAGATCCATGCAGAGTGGGCTCCGAATCAATCGTTCCATTTTGCCTTAAGAAGCGGAGCTGACAACGAAACGGTCGTTGGCGTAGACGCCAACCGATGTGAAGTGTATATCGATCGTAGTCGATCGGGTATCGGCGATTTTCATGAACATTTCCTGGGCCAACATGCAGCTGAGTTAAAAGAGGTAAATGGGAATCAAAGTTTGCGTATCTTTGTAGATCATTCATCTGTGGAGGTATTTGCGAATGATGGTCAGGCCGTTATTACGGATCTGATCTATCCGGATGTGGATTCCAAAGGCATCTCTGTTCATGCCGAAAATAGCGATCTGCTATTCTCTTCACTTCATATCTATCAGATCTCACCGACCAAGGCTAAAGGTCAATTGTAATGAAGGGAAGGAGTGCAGAACGATGCGTATTGGAGCCATAGAAGCGGGCGGAACGAAGTTTGTATGTGGTGTAGGGAATGAACATGGACAGATGGAAAATCGGATCAGCTTTCCAACAGAACATCCGGAGACCACTCTTGCCAAGGTGATCGACTATTTCAGGGATAAAGATGTGGAAGCCCTGGGGATCGGCTCCTTTGGTCCGATTGATCTGCAACCGGATAGTCCGACCTATGGATACGTTACAACTACACCTAAGCCAGGTTGGGAGAACTGTAATGTGGTTGGAACCTTGAAGCGTGAATTTCCGGTTCCTATCGGATGGGATACGGATGTGAATGCTGCCGCGCTTGGCGAAGTGACGTGGGGAGCGGGGCAAGGACTGGATAACTGTGTATATTACACGATTGGCACAGGCGTTGGTGTTGGACTCGTAGCAGGGGGCCAACGAGTACACGGATTGTTACATCCGGAGGGTGGACATATTCGCACAAGACGCCATCCAGACGATCACTTTGCCGGATTATGCCCGTACCATGGCGATTGCCTGGAGGGGATGGCTGCAGGACCAGCCATTGAAGCACGTTGGCAAAGTCCCGGCAGTGAACTGCCCGCAGATCATCCGGCGTGGGAGATGGAATCCTTTTATATTGCGGAGTCGATCACCACAGCCATCCTGCTTCATTCGCCGCAGAAGATCATCTTGGGCGGTGGTGTAATGCAGCAAGATCAGCTGTTTCGACTAATCCGGGAGCGTGTTGTACGGAGTCTGAATGGTTATGTGAATGCAGCCCCAATTACGCAACATATTGACCAATATATCGTCCAGCCCGGATTGGGCCAGCATGCAGGTCTGTGTGGTGCGCTCGCATTGGGTCTGGAAGCATTGCAACATGCAGCACAAGCTTCACATGTTTCATAGTTTTCTTAAATAATCTACATCCCAGAAGGGACGGTTGCCGTTCGCTTATTTGTATAAGCAAGACTGCACCGTCCTTTTTGGGCTTTTTTTATTTTTTGAGGAGTTTAATATGTTTGAAAAAAAAGTGCGTTCTAAAATCCGATGTTGCTCAAGTGAGCTGCCAAAGGTATGATTTTTAATGTCCTATCCCCATCATGCGATAAGACATTCAAAATCTAACGCGTCTCGAATGGAAAGGAATCTAACCAATGAAGAACCATATAACAATGCGTCAAGCTGTACAGGCAGACCAAGAGCAACTCGCCGATTTGCGGGCGTTAGTACTGTACGATGATCTAACCAGGCTGGGGAGATACGATGATGTGAAAGTACGTGAACGTTTTCGAAATACGTTCGACCCTTCCCATACGAGGATTATTGAAGTGGAAGGTTCCATGGTAGGTTGTGTAGCATTGAAGCCCAAGTCTGAGGCATATCTATTGGAACATTTCTACATACATCCCGATTACCAAGGCCAGAGAATAGGAACGCAGGTACTGAGCATGTTGCTAGAACAGGATGAAGTTCAGGGGAAACAGGTTATTTTAAATGTATTGCAGGGAAGTCCCGCTCGGCGATTGTATGAACGATTTGGATTTATATTGGACAGTGAAGATGAGGTCGATGTGTTCATGTCCGTTCAAGTTCAGTAATTTCTACTGTACATCTATATAAGTTGAACTATTCTTTTACACAGGAACGGAGTGTTCAGTGTAAAATCTTTAGTTCAAGTTATATAACAGACCCATTCATTTAATTCTTGAATGGGTCTATTGAACTTTTCTATTATACTTTCCGATGACGTTACCCTAATATGGATAATAACCTACTTTTTATATAGGAATTATATAGTATGGAGAATGCCAAGATGCCACAATGGAAGCGAAATCTGTATATTCTGTGGTTCGGCCTGTTTTTCAATCATATGGCGTACTCGCTGTCCGTTCCGTTCTTTCCTATATTCCTGCAAAATGATCTCGGTATCCAGAGCGGCTTAGAAGCTTGGTCGGGGATTTCCATTTCCATCAGCTTTCTGATCAGTGGATTATGCGCACCTTTCTGGGGATCACTGGCTGATAAATATGGCAGCAAACTGATGCTTGTCCGTTCAGGAGTGGGGCTAGGTATTGCACATCTGGCTAACTTCTTTGTTTACGATCCATATACGTTTATCGCGGTGAGGATCTTTCAGGGACTCATGGCTGGTTTTCATCCTGCCTCGATTACACTGATTGGCACCAATACTCCGGAAAAACACGTGGGTTATGCACTTGGTATGATCTCCACGGCCAGCGCTGCAGGCGGGATTCTTGGTCCTCTTGCCGGTGGTGTGTTGAGTCACTGGATCGGACTGCGGGGATGTTTCATTGCATCAGCTGTCATTACGTTCCTCGCGGCTCTGATGGTCCTCGGTGTTAAGGAGTCACGACAAGCTCGTACGATCGTTCCAACGAGGATCATAGGGGATTTGAAAAGAGCGGCTTCCACGCCCGGCTTGATGCGAATCTACGGTTTGATTCTGCTAGTTTCGACCTCTGTACTTATCATCGAACCGGTGCTGACGCTCTATGTCGTGCAGATTGGCGGAGATATCGGCAGTGCAACACTTAGTGCAGGTATTGTCTTCTCGGCGATTGGTGTGGCAACCGTCATTATGGGTCCGCGCTGGGGCAAGATTGGTGGAAGGATAGGGTACGAAAAAACACTGTTTATCGGTCTGATCGGCGGTGGGATAGGCAGTCTGCTGCAAATGACAGCAAATAATCTGATTTATTTTGGTAGCCTGCGATTTGTTTATGGTCTATTCTTTGCCGCGGTTTATCCGGCGCTTAATGCGCTGATCATCAAATATGCTGATCACGATTTTCGTGGGAGGGCTGTCAGTCTGAGTCAGACGGCGAGTCAGTTCGGTATCGTGCTTGGGCCGTTAATCGGTGGCTTTCTCGGTGGATGGATCGGCATTCCGTTTATTTTTCTATTCACAGGGATTGTATTGCTGGGAGCAGCTTGGGCAGTCCGGGTAAGTGATTTGAAACAGGCGGGTAAACCCGGATTACGCATGGCTGTAGACTCAGGCAGAACGAATATGAAGAAGTGAACACTCACAATGAAATGGGGAGGAATATATATGTCGCAACGACAATTGAAATTGGGAGCCAATCTGAACGGAGTGGGGAACAGCATCTCCTTTTGGCGTCACCCGGATATTCCCATTAACGCGAGCGTTAGTCTGGAATTCTACAAGAAGCAAGTACGTATCGCGGAAAAAGGGAAGTTCGATCTGCTCTTTATTGCAGATGGCCTCTTCATCAACGAGAAGTCCAATCCTCATTTTCTCAATCGTTTCGAACCCCTGACGCTTCTGTCCGCACTCGCCGGGGCAACTTCCCACATTGGGTTGGTTGCTACATTGTCTACTTCATATAGTGAACCCTTCACGGTCGCGCGGCAGTTCGCCTCACTGGATCAATTAAGTGGTGGGAGAGCCGGATGGAATGTGGTCACTTCACCTCTGGAAGGATCGGCACTGAACTTTGGCAAAGGCGAACATCCAAACCATGCGCTACGCTACGAAATTGCGGAAGAGCATTTGAATGTGGTCAAAGGCCTTTGGGATTCCTGGGAGGACGATGCCTTTGTTGGAGACAAGGAGCAGGGCGTATTCTTCGATCCTGCCAAGCTGCATACGCTGAATCACAAGGGAGCGCACTTCTCGGTACAGGGTCCGCTTAATGTGGGGCGTTCGAAGCAGGGTCATCCGGTGATTTTCCAGGCGGGCTCATCCGAATCTGGTAAAGATCTGGCTGCCCGATCGGCGGATGCTGTGTACACAGGACATGAGACGCTGGAGGAAGCCAGGGAGTTTTACCGGGATGTGAAGGCAAGAGCGGTGGCGTATGGACGTCAGGCAGCGGATATCCTGATCTTCCCGGGCATCGGTCCCATTGTAGGTAGAACAGCGGAAGAGGCTGAGCAGAAGTATCAGGCAATTGCCGAACTGGTGAGTATGGATCAGGCGCTGAATTATCTGGGACGTTACTTCGATCATTACGACTTCTCCCAGTTCCCGCTGGACGAACCTTTTCCCGAGATTGGGGGGATCGGTAGCAACAGTTTCCGCAGTACAACAGACAAGATTAAGCAGCAGGCACGGGAACAGGGGCTGACCCTGCGCCAAGTGGCATTGCTGGCATCTACCCCGCGTACATCGTTCATTGGTACACCGGATCAGATCGCAGATCAGATTCAGGAATGGTTTGAAGGTGAAGCGGCAGACGGATTCAATGTTCGTACCGTGGTGCCCAATGGCTTGGAAGATTTTGTGGAGCTAGTTGTTCCGGTTCTGCAAGAACGGGGGCTGTTCCGTACGGAATATGAGCAGGATACGCTGCGTGGTAATCTGGGCCTTGAGATTCCGCGTAACCGGCATACGTTAGAGCGTGTGAGATAAACACAATACTAGTGCTTGATACAGTTCGTGATGTAGACAACCTTACCAACCATAAACGATGGGATTAACGCTGTTGCAGCGGTTGATTCCATCGTTTTTTATTTGGAGGGGAATTTTTTTTAGGCTATTCTTTTCTCCCTTTTCGTGGTGTTAAGTGATTGTTAAGAGCGGATTGCTATAGTAGGACAGAACGTACATAGAGATGTTAAGGAGGAGATCATTTGAAATTACAAACAGGAAAGAGAGCGTCAAAGAGGACGATATGGTGGGCGATGTTAACTTCTGTAATGATGTTGTTAGCTACAGTGATCGCACCCTCTCATGCGGCATATGCCGCTACAATTCCTTTTTCACTAAATCAACCGAAAGATATCGAGTTCTACAAGACCACGGGTGGGGAAACCGAAATGGTCATTGCGGATAGTGGCAACAATCGTGTGATTCGGGCTACCGCTGATGGGAAAGTGCTGTCAACGATGGAGGTCAATCATCCGAATGCTGTTACCGTACAGGAAAATGGACTGATCTATGCTGGAGAGTCGGGAGAAAATGCCAAGGTGCACATTTTTAATCCCGATGGAACCATTCATTCTGAGATTACGGGTTTGATATCTAAATTTGACTTTCAACAAATCTCAGGGGTTACACCAAAAATGGACATCAAAAGTATGGCAATAGCCAAGAGCAATGGCAAAGAAGTCTTGTATGTGTATCACGACGCCTATAGGAAATTTAGTAGTTCACCCGAATTGCAAACCATTCTCGGAAATATTTACTTGGATGGCATGGGTTATGGCAGTGGTAGCACTGGGGGACTCCTGGGGAACGTTGGGATAGAGCGTGGAGATAATGGTGAAGCCTGGTATAGCGGAAAGGGATTCATTATGTTGAATGGCATAGCTATCCTGTCGAATGCATCAGACACTTTTGGAGAGTTAGCTGTGGATGTTAATCGTAAATATCTCTATGTTGTCGTGAACGACACAGAAATTCAACGGGCCAGTTACGCCGGTGCGTCCTATAGTTCTCCTCCTGTTCTGGAGAAGTGGTTAAGTACCAGTGCAGAGTATCCGATTGATGATCCGGACGCGATTGCGATGGGTCCGAATGAACAACTGTACATAACGGATGCGGCTAATAACCGAATTATCGTGTTCAATTCAGACGGAACCTTTGATCGATTTTTGGGACTTTCAGGCGAGACTAATGAGAAGCCCAAAGTAGGCCATTTTTCCAAAACAGTCAAGAAAGGTCTTCCTATCTCCTTTACTTCAACAGACTTTACCGGTAATTATGCAGATGCAGATGGTCAGGAGTTGACCGATGTGCGCATCACATCATTGCCGGAGAGTGGCAAGATGCAATTGAATGGAATAGACATCGTGCAAAATCAGGTTATTCCGGTCGCAGAGCTGGGTACGTTAACGTATATTCCGCAAGTGGCAGAAGCGGGACTAAAGACAACGTTTAGCTGGCAAGCGAAGGATGGGCGCGATTTCTCTGATACGGCGACAGTAACCATTTATCTGCGAATCAAGGGTGATGCCAATGGGGATGGCGAGATTACGCCAGGCGACGCATTGCTCGTCAACAAGTATATCAAAGGGTTGATTACCCTGACACCAGAACAGATTCAAGCGTTAGACATGAATGAAGATGGCGTCCTGGATGCAAGAGATTCAGCCTGGATTATGAACATCTACTTGGGCATAGATCAACTAACATAGGGAGAGGTGAAGCACTTGAGTAATGGTTATTTTCATAAATTCATAGCAAGAGATACACATGTCGGGAAGGGCATACTTGCACTACTGCTTATCGTTTCCATGATGTTCTCCTATATTCCACAGGCCAATGCAAGTGTTGATCCGGTCATTCGCATAGGTACGGTATCCGGTGAGCCGGGCACCATTGTTGAAGTCCCCGTATCCTACGATCCGAATGGCTCGGAGTTTTCCTTCTATCGGGCCGATACTCGCATCACATATGATGCAAGCGTACTGCAGCTCGTGGAAGTGGTTCTGAACGAGGGCGTTGCTAAAACGTACACAAAGATCGATTGGCTGGCTGAAGTGTCAGATCCCGGGTCGATTAACACGCAGCTTACTACACGTGATTTTATCGATGTGCCAACAGTTCTTTACTCCCTGCATTTCAAAATTATCGATGGTGCTGCTGCTGGTGATTCCAGTGTGAGCATAAGGGCAGGTGCGCTGTTTGCTGATACTCAGCCTGTCATAGTGAGCGGGGAAGCAGGTAAAGTTACTGTCGTTCAACCCGTCAAACCTCTCGGAAACGCCAATATTGCGATTGGATCAGCCAGCGGCAAGGCAGGCGACAAAGTAACCGTTACAGTAAATGCTTCGTCGCTTGACCAGGCGGTAGGCTCTTATGGCATAAGATTGAGATTCAATCCCGCAGTACTTCAAGTTGAAAGTGTTACAGGTGATTTCCCGAATACGAGGTATAAACCGAATAATAACACTGGATCGCTCATCGTGGCATGGAGTGACGATAATGGTGGAACCAGCCCCATTCCTGCCTCCAAGCAGGCTCAAAAGTTGTTCACCGTGCAATTCGTGATTGCTCCCAACGTAGCAACAGGTGATTACGCTCTCAAGGTAGAAGACGTCACGCTGCCTGGACACTTTACGGTGACCGATACGGATGCCGTCGAAATGGTCAAGTCGGTGAATGAAGGCAAAGTGACTGTCATTGGTGAGTCGGTTACACCACCATTAACGCCATCCAATCCGGGCTCCTCCGGCGGTTCGTCAACAACATCGCCGCCAGCAAGCACTTCCGAGAAGATTACGGTGAATGTGACCAATGAACGGAATGCAAATGCTGTTGTTTCGGCAACGATCATCGAAAGAACAACAGGGGCAGATGGACGCAAAAAGGATGAAGTGAATCTGACGGCCGAGCAGACTTCTCGTGCGATTGAGAGCTTGAAGAAGGCCGGTTCGAATATAGCACGAATTATGATTCCGGATGAGAAGGATGAGGTATCTGAACTGAACGTGAAGCTGCCTGCCAAGTCTACTTCACTGATGGCAGATGAGAAGATAAATCTGTATATTGAAACGGATAATGCTTCCCTGCAACTTCCGGCGAATTTTTTACAGGGACTGGGCTCGGATATATTCTTCCACCTTGTGCCGATCAAGGATGCCGCGGGGCGTGAAGAGGTGGAACAGCGTATCCAGAAAGATCCATTAATAGTCAAACCATCAACCAATACTGCCGACTTCCGCTTGGTAGGTCGTCCAATGACCATTGAGACGAATATGAGCAGTCGTCCGGTGACGGTTGTGCTGCCAATCAGAGATACAAACCTGACGCAGAAGGAACTGGACAAGCTGCAAGTATTTATTGAACATAGCGATGGAACGAAGGAACTCGTTGAGGGTAAGATTGTTAAGTTTAATGGAACAGATCAACCGGGGATTGAGTTTGAAGTCACCAAGTTCAGCACATTTTCCATTATTCTGATGAATAGCACCCAGTCATCAGCCTACATTCAAGGCTATGCGGATGGTACGTTCAGACCGGATCAAGCGGTTAAACGGGTAGAAATGGCAGCTCTTCTGTCCAGAGTCTTCACCTCCAAGACGGACACCACACCTGTGGACTACTCAGACATGCCAGTGGCAGAGTGGGCACGAGAATCGATTAGCCTGGCTACCACTGCCGGATATATGCAAGGAAATGACAGCGGGAGCTTCATGCCGGAACGTTCGATCACACGTGCAGAAATGGCTGTAATTGTGGACCGGATTCTGGATAATCATGCAACTGATGAAGTAGAGGTCAACGATATTGCGCAGCATTGGGGACGTGAAGCAATTCAACGTGTCCTTGTGTCAGGGATCATGACGGTGTCCAGTGACAGTACGTTCCGTCCGAATGATGCATTGACACGTGCGGAAGCTGTTACGTTGCTGAACAGACTGTTAAACCGTGAACCTGTCCTCAATAAATCCGGATTATGGAAGGATGTATCCAGTAGCCACTGGGCATTTGGTGCCATCCAAGCCGCATCTGTAAAATAAAATTGTATACAACAGATCCCACATATCCCTACAGTACTAGGGGCAGTGGGATCTGTTTGCATAGGATGGGCATATTGGGGATGGAAATTTAATGATGGACAGGTAGAGTCGGTAGTGCGAGAATAGCGCTATATTGGAGAGGGAGAGATGGATGTCATCGGGAAAGATCGTTTTTTGCTAGGGCTTGGATGTATGACATTGCTTTTTGTGCTGGTGATGTTGCTACAAATGATTGGAGCAAAGGATGTACCTGTGGCGAAGCATGGAATTTTGGATTTGGGGGACGCGAGCGGACTGGGTACCTCGATTGTACCACTGGACGGGGAGTGGGAGTTTTATCCGGAGCAGTTGCTATCTCCCGAACAGATTGATCAGACGATAACTAGACCTGTTCTAATGACCGTGCCGGGGAATTGGGAAGATGAGCAGATCAATAACGGTTATCCTATGAGTGGCAAAGGATACGGGACATACCGGCTGATTGTCCGAAACATACCCCAAGATGAGCAGATGGGGCTATCCAAACGCTATGTCCGGTTCTCTGATACGCTTTATGTGGATGGGAAGCTCATGGGTCGCTCCGGTTTGCCAGGCATCTCAACAGAGGTTTATCAGCCGCGTAATGAGCCCTATACCGTGTATTTTCAAGCCGAAAATACAGAACTGGAAATTGTGCTGCAAGTGGCCAATTTTGATTTTCGCAGTGGTGGCATTTACAGCTCCATTGAACTGGGGCAGGCCAAACGGATTGAGGCAAGAACGATCATTCAATCAGGTCTGGAGTTATTGATTATCGGTATTTTGTTGATCTTTGGTCTGTTATTTTTATACCTGTACATGCGTTTGCATCGGGATGCAGTTCAACTGTTATACGTTCTGTTCTTTCTGGGTTATGCTCTGATGGTTATCACCAATGGAGAACGTCTGTTATTGCAGTTATTTCCCGAGATGCCTTTCGAATTAGCCTTCAAGCTGAAAAATGTTGCCGTGTACGGTGTTCCCGTAATTGTAAGCATGATTGTGCTAAGACTTGTTGCAAGAAAGCCCTCATGGAAATGGCTTCAGGGATTAAGCCTCGTGCTGACTTTATATCTGATTCTGATTATAGTTACTCCGTTTCGCGTCTATTCATACCTGCAGGATATCATGTACATGGTTAACCTGTTAACGTATGCAGTATCCTTTATCATCATCATGCGAGAATACGTCATGCGAAGATACGGAAGTAAAACGAGATCACAGTTTCAATTGCTCCTGACATGCATCTGGATTATGGTGGTTAACCATGTGCTGGCTATTTGGGTCATCTGGAATCCAATAAGCCAAATCTGGCTGAATGGTACAGTGTTGTTCATGCTTGCAGCCTTTACCGCGCTGCTGATCTATCAATATGTGAGAGCCTATGATTCCATGCAGCGGCTTACCCGTCAGCTTCAATTAACTGACCGAGTTAAAGATGAGTTTTTGCTATTAACCTCACATGAGCTGAACTCACCACTTCACAGCATTATTCATCTGTCACGTTCGTTGCTTGGAACGTCTATGCGACGTGCAAATGAGAGTGAAGTACGACAAAAACTTCAGGTCATACGTAACACAGCGTATCGGATGTCCAATCTTGTGAATGACTTGATTGATATGTCCCGATTTAAAGACGGCAAAATGAAGGTTGCGGTAGGTACGGTAGATCTTGTCTCTTGTCTTTCGTTAGTTACAGAGGTTCTTGGCTTCCTGGCGACTGGAAAAGGCATTCTCGTGATCCACAGGATGGCGCCCGAAGCCCGGTATATCATTGCGGATGAAAATCGGCTGCTGCAAGTGTTATATAACCTCGTCTACCATATGATTGGTCAGCATAGTCACAGGGAATTGATATTTGAGTGTGAGCGTGATCAAGAGCATGTACGAATCAGGCTCCGATTTGAAGTGCAGTCTCAGGTACATGATCCATTAAAAGGAGAAGAGAAACATGTTCCCCCTAAGCCGGACAATGTCTCAGCAGGTTTGTCTATTGCGTCAGAGCTGATCCGCATGATGGGGGGAGAGCTTACGATCAATGATGCATCGGAATGGATAGAAATGGTGCTTCCCTCAGCAGGAGTTATCGAGATGGATGTTGCTGCAGAGACTGCTGCATTGCGGATGGAAGGGAGTTTCGAGCATACGGAACGCTTAAATGCCAATACGGCTACAATCCTGATCGCGACAACCGATCTCGTGGATATGGAGCATCTGGATACATTGCTTTCCATGGAGGGGTTTCAGGTGTGCTTTGCGAACTCGGATCTCAAGGTACAATCCACGCTGGCAAGTGGCCGATTGCCGGATCTGGTGATCGTGGATGCTCTGCTTCCATCCATCACTGGTTATGAACTGTGCAGACAGATTCGAGAACAATTTAGTCAGGTTGAGCTGCCTGTATTGTTTATTAATATGCGTAGTACACCTGCCGATATTGAAGCCTGTATTTCCTCTGGCGGCAATGATTTCATCACACGTCCGCTGGATGCAGGAGAAATTCTCGTGCGTGTGCATACGATGCTTGGCATGAAACGGCTGGTTAAGGAAGCAGCGAATAATGAAATGGCGTTTTTACGTTCACAGATCAAACCGCATTTTCTGTATAATGCCCTCGGCACGATTATGTCCCTGTGTTTCACAGACGGCCCAAGGGCAGGTGAACTGCTGGGCAGCTTTAGCCGATACTTGCGTATTCTCTTTCAGCTGGATAATACCGAGGAGACGATTCCACTTCGGAAGGAGATGGAGCTTATTCAGGCTTATGCGGAGATTGAACAAGAACGTTTCGGTTCAAGACTCCAGATTAAACTAGATGTGGATCAGTCGCTATATTCCTGTAAGGTCATGCCCCTATTAATCGAGCCATTAGTGGAAAATGCGATCAGGCATGGTGTATCCAAAAAGGTGAGTGGGGGAACCGTTCAACTAACCATCCAACGATATGAGGATATGGTGGAGGTTATTGTTGAGGATGATGGCATTGGCATGTCGGCCGAGCAGGTCGAGATGATATGGGATCGAAATACTGCGGAGCAGGGAATCGGTCTTCAAAACGTACAACGACGGCTCAAGCTTCTGAATGGACAGACGCCAATCATATGGAGTGAGCAGGGGACAGGGACAAAGGTAACGATTGTATTTCCATTTCAATAATGGGGCGAGAGGAGAAGAGAATGTGCTGCAAGCGTATTTGGTCGATGATGAGCTCCATGCTCTGAATATGTTAGAGTTGTTTCTGAATCGAACGGATAAAGTGAACGTAATCGGGCGTTCAATTAATGGATTCGAGGCGCTTGATGCCCTCAGGAACATACGACCTGATATCTGGTTTCTTGATATTGAGATGCCCGGAATGAATGGACTGGAGCTCGCTGCCAACATCCATGAGGTAGATCCTGATGCGGTTATTGTGTTCACTACAGCTTATGATCAGTATGCCGTTTCTGCCTTCGAACATGAGGCGCTGGATTATTTGCTCAAACCGATTGAAATGGAGCGCTTGTCCCGAACAATTGAACGGCTGAACAAGGAGAAGAGACCAAGCACACGACAGAGTCATCTGGATGGCATGACTAATCAGGATGAGCTAATCGTGGAGGTACTTGGATCCTTTCGCGTCGCACGAGCAAACGGAGAAAATCTGATGTGGCGCACAGCCAAGGAGAAAGAGTTGTTTGCTTTCTTGCTGTTGGATAATCCAGTAACGAGCGCTGTTCACCGGGACCGGATTATCGAAGAGTTGTGGCCGGATGAAACGTATGAGAAAGCCAAGATCTATTTGCATACATGCGTGAGTCTATTAAGAAAAAATCTGAGGAATCTGGGAATTGAGCAGCTGCTAAGCTATAAGAATGAGCAATATATGCTCGACAGGAAACGAATTAAGGCAGATGTATATGATTTTCTGGCCTTTTCGTTCTTGATGCAGCAACCGGAAAATATCGAGATAGCTCATATGGAGCAAGCCCTGCACGGGTACAAAGGCGAACTGCTGCCTCAGGAAGATTACGCCTGGGTGTCGGGGTTAAGCCATCGATTAGAGAATTTTGCACTGGAATGTATAATCACACTATCTGGAACATATCTCGCCCACAACAATGGTAAAAAAGCTGTCGAGGCAGCAGAACGTGCGATCAGTCAATCGCCGTATGAGGAGGAAGCCTATCGCAGTGCCATGCAAGCCTATTTGTTGATGGGTAAGCACGATCATGTGCTGCGCATTTATCGAAATTTGGTAGAGAGATTGGCTGAACTTCATATTCAGCCCTCTACCGTTACGAGGCAGCTGTATGAACAGATTAGGTTTCCTGATTGAAAATCAAAAGATAGCACTGCGAGTCGTAATGTGACTCGCAGTGCTATTCGGCGTGAACTGCCTCTTTCTTCAACGGATTCAGAATGCCTGAAACGCGCCCCAGATCGCTACGATCATGCAGGCTATACCTCCAATTTTGCTCATTGCGTAATAAAATTCGCTAGGTTCGGGATCTTTTAACCATATCCAGCGGAGGGAGAGCAGGAATTGAAACTTCTGAAACCTTGGATAATAGAAGCTGCACCATCCATAGATGAGTCCGGCAAGCGCGATGAATAGGAGAACAGGTGTACCTGGCGTGTGATGATATTCTGGATATGCAACAGTTACGAGCGCAGCTGGATTATAGTACTCTTCGTGATCTTCAATGACTCTTTGACCATCGATGTACATGTTGACCGGAGAGAGCATATTTCCTTGTTCATCGTAGCTTAATAATTGCTCGGATTGTTGTTCAACGGTATATTTGCGACCGTCAGCATAAGACACGTTATATGTTGCAATAGGTGTAGATGAGATTTGGGTAATGACATAGTTCTGCTGATCGATGCTGACCGTACGCTTCTGCTGATTGACGGTGACCTGAATTGGGTCTGCTGTACTGCTCTTATACGTAATTTGATTACCTTGCTCGTGATCGTAAGTGTATTTATGCTGATCTACATAGAATATGGACTCCGTAAAATAGGGTCTGGATAATATCCCGACAAGTAAGGACACGACGACAACGCATACCAGAAAAATTAGGGTAGGGACATGTTTTTTGGGTATGGAGTTCATTTTTAAGATTACCAATCCCTTCCTTAATTAGATGTTGATTTTAATACGTGAAAGTTGGACAAAAGTTGCAGAGGCGTGCTCTAGTGTTTTCAAGAATGGGACATTATGGTTTCTTTTTGAGAGAGTCCTGTTATTATAAAATTATGCCCTGTTCAAGCCAGAGTGTTGGTTAAGGGGACGAGAAAGTGTTGGACAATCTGCAATTCCAGAAGAGTCACAGGAGGAGATTGGGATGATAAGAGGGTTAACGAATGCGGGACTGGGCAACATCGAGTCTGATGAACAATATATCATAGATGCGGCCAAGCACGGATTCGGATCTGTAGATTTGAATCCGCTCTCATTGATTCAAACGTATGGTAAAGAACGGGCGAAACATCTGCTGGAAAGCAATCAGGTGATCATCGGTTCATCGGGTCTGACGGTAGAGTGGCGGACGACAGACGAGCAGTTTCGTGAGGGATTGCAATCGTTGGTCGCTATGGCAGAAGCTTCTGCTTCGCTGGACTGTTACAGCTGTTGCACGTATATTTTACCCTCAACGGATCAACCGGCAGCGCAATTTATGGCGGCGGCTACGAAACGCTTGAGACTCTGCGCAGATATCTTGGATGCTTACGGGATTAAGTTAGGGCTGGAGTTTGTGGGATGCCATCATTTGCGGACGCAATGGAAAAATCCGTTTATCTGGCGTGTGGAGGATACGCTGGACTGGATCGAGACGATCCATGCGCCAAATGTTGGCCTGCTCGTAGATTCCTATCACTGGCATACGAATGGTCTACCGATGGAAGATCTGTTAAAGCTGAAGAAAGAACAGGTTGTTCATGTGCATATCAATGATGCCTATGATCTGCCTGTGGAAGAATTACTGGATTATGAGCGTTTGTATCCCGGCGAAGGGGTCATTGATCTGGGTGGATTTCTGAGAAATCTGCAGACGATTGGCTACAATGGTGTGGTGGCTCAGGAAGTTTTGGCACCAGCATCGAATCTTGGTACGAATGAACTATTTGCCAAGTCGAAGGCTGGGTTTGATCAGGTGTTTGCCACAGTATAATGTGTGAGAAAACATATAATGACCGCAAGGGCCCATACATTGTGTATGGGTCATTTTGTTGTGTTTAATCATATGAATGTGTTGATATGAAAACATTGACAATTCGTTAACAAATCCAAGATTTCCCGTTTACAATTCGCTCCTATAATTACAAACGTGATAGGTCATTTTTACTATGAACGTGGAAGCTAAGGGGGATGAGACGGACAAGCTCTCATATTGATGATACATGCAGAATACCAGACAACAGGGCATGACAAAACAAGGCAAATTATATGGAGAAAAGAAGGGTGACCAAAGCCAATGTCAATGAAAAAGGTGTTAGTAGTGTCCATGGTAGCCACAGTGTTAACAACTTCTGTGGTCAGTGCAGTATCAGCTGCTCCTGCAGTGAAACCTGCAGCTAGTACAGCTCAGGTGCAAAACTCCACGCTTACAATAAACGGAAACAGCGTCGTCGTTCGCTCCATCGTGAAGAATGGTGAGACCCTTGTGTCGCTCCGTGATGTGATCAAGGCTATTGGCGCACAAGCGGAAGTACATAGTGGAACGACGGTGATCAAGCTAAATGGTCACACGGTGACACTCCAGAACAACGCGAAACAACTTCTGGTGGATGGCAACAAAGTGAATTTGAATCAACCGGTTACGATCATTGGGGGTACAAGCTACGTTGCGCTTCGACCATTGGTATCCAGCGTTGGTGGCACAATCGTCAAGAGAAGTGGACTGCTTGAAGTTAGCACGGTAGCATTGCTCGAAGGTGCGGAAAATCCTCGTTTTGCCGGAACAGACAAGCTGATCGTTTCCAAGAGTGATGACAATGGCCGAACCGATTATCTCGTGAATACCACGAGTGGTAAATACGATTTGTTGTTAACAACAGATGGCGGATCGGATCTTATCGTTTCCCCGAGTGGCAATCAAGCGGCGTATACCAATGCGGATGGAGCCGTCTACGTTATCGATCTGAAGACAAAGGCTTCGAAATTGATTACAAGTGACACGAGCATCAAACCGGAATTGGTATGGTCTGCGGACGGAAGCACAATTTATTTCCTGCAAGGAGATAAAGGGTCGGTCATTGCGAGTCTGAACCTGGCTGATGGTGCAATTAAGAAGCTGGTTGAAGACAAAGTGGATTACAAAGAAAACCTGAATGTGTCTGCGGACGGCAAAAGATTCATCTACACGGTAACGACACTGGGTAAGGTAACCTCCGATGCAACCAATGTAGATGAAGACAACGTGTCTATCGACTTTTCAGCCAATCAACAGCAAATATTTTCGTATAACAACGGAATATCAAAACCTGAAGCGGTGCAATTAACGACTTCAACCGATGACAAAGTGTTTGTATGGTCCGTTGACGGGCAGAAAGCCTACTACGTAAGTGTACCGTCCGAGGACAGCAATGCTTCGCTGCAATCTGTGGATTCATCCCAGGAGGCAACAACGGTGTATGGCGTTCACGATGTAGAGCAAGCGATTCTGTCGGATGGCGTCTTGTACGTACTGGCTGCGCAAGATGACAGCAATAGCGTCATTATTTCCATTGACACGGTGACAGGAAAACAAACCAAACTGTATACCGTATCTTCCGATGTATCTTCCATTACCGTTGCCGGATCACAATTGGCTGTAATTGAGAATGGCCGAGTTCTGGTTCAAGCGGGTGGCAGCTGGAGAGCCGTTACGAAGTAATTTTTTTGATCCAAGAGTGATAAGCACAAAATCATAATTAACTATTTTATAATTCGAGAGGAGTTTATAAAAATGAAAAAATGGATCAAACCCTTCACGGCAATGCTCATGGCTGTATCCCTAATTGGTGGACTTGGAGGAGCAACGACGGCATCCGCTGCCAAGAGCACAGAGAAAGGTAAAATTGTCATCAACGGTTCCTCGGCATTGCTTCCACTGACTCTTCAGGCTGCAAGTGAATTCAAGAAAGATAATCCAAAAGTCAAAATCTCGGCTTCCGCAGCAGGTTCCATCACAGGTCCTCAATCCGTGCGTAAAGGGATTGCTGACATCGGTGCTGTGGACTGGGACGCATCCAAGGATGTACCTGGCTTCAAGAAATTTGATGGAATGGTAGCGAATCCGGTAGCGGTGACGGTATTCACGGCTGTTGTTAACACAAATGTGGGTGTAAGCAGCCTGACCACGAAACAATTGCAGGACATCTTCTCCGGCAAAGTGACCAACTGGAAAGAGGTCGGCGGTGCGAACGCCAACATTGTTGTCGTTAACCGTAAGTTTGGTTCCGGTACACGGGTCAACTTCCAGCAAAAAGCGCTCGACGGTAAGGATTTCATGAGCAAAGGTGACAACTACAAAGAAGTTGGCTCTAGCGGTGATATGAAAACAACCATCGAAACGACACCCAATGCGATCGGATATATTGACCTTCCTTATGTAACTAGCAAAATGAAGGCTGTATCCATCAATGGTGTGGCACCAACTGAGAAAAACGTTCTGAACAAAACCTACAAAGTATGGGGTATCGGATATTACATGACCAAAGGTCAACCTACCGGTGCAACTAAAGCGTTCATTGAGTACATCCAAAGCAGCAAGTTCCAGAACGGTTCCCTGAAAAAGCTGAAATTCATTCCACTTGCTGCTGTAAAATAACGGAGCTTCAAACGTTCGTCATTCTCACATTTCATAAGAAAAGGGATAGCCAGCTTCTGCGCACGTTCGCAAGCTGGCTTCTCTATGTGAAAGGAAGAGCACTTCATGATCGATTTGAATCCATCCCCGAACAGCCCTGCCCCGAGTGAGCTTGGTACGAGCCTTGGTAAGGCCGCTGAATCGGGTACGCGGTTTAACCGTAAAGCGCGTCTAAGGTGGTCCAATAACCTGTTTCGCATGGTATGCATCGGCAGCACGATCTTTGTATGTCTGGTTCTCTTATGTATTTTAATCCTCATGCTTCGTACGGGCGTTCTCACCTTTGCGGATGTATCGCTGCGTGAATTCTTTTTCTCCACCAACTGGGACCCGGAGAATGAACATTATGGTGCACTGACCTTTATCCTCGGAACACTGGCTCTCACGGGTCTCACCATGTTGTTCGCTATTCCACTCTCTGTCATCATTGCCGTGTTTCTGGCCGAAATGACACCCAAGTGGCTTCGCCATATTCTGCGGCCCGTATTGGATCTGCTGGTGGGTATTCCTTCTGTGGTGTACGGTTTCTTGGGACTGACCATCCTCATCCCCTGGCTAAGGGATATTAGCGGACGTGATCTGGCTGACGGATTGCTCGCTGCGTCGATTGTATTGACCATTATGGTACTTCCCACGATTAGCCGGATCAGTGATGATGCCATATCTGCTGTGCCGAACAAATACCGTGATGCTGCCTATGCGCTCGGTACGAACCGATTCCAGACCGTGACTCGTGTTGTTTTACCTGCTGCAAAAGGCGGAATCATGTATGCCGTCATTCTCGGGATGACTCGTGCGATCGGAGAGACGATGGCGGTGGTGATGGTCATTGGTAATACAGCGCAGCTCGCGAATAGTCTGTTCACGCCAACAGCTGTGCTAACCAGTAATATTGTTATGCAAATCTCAAGCGTCGAATTCGATTCTACCTGGAATCATGGTTTGTACATGATGGGCTTTATCCTGCTCGCGATTTCGATCCTGATGATCGTTATCGTAAGATTGCTTCAGAAGAGAGGGGACCGAAACGTATGAGTGTGAAGAAGCAGGCGAATGCTGCCGTCCCGTCTTATTCTTTTGGCAAACGGAGAAGTTCATCGATGGTGATGGATCGACTCTTTACAGGCATGGTATGGGGTGTCGGTATTGTCGTCATTTTGTTTATCGTTGGACTGTTATTTTTGCTGCTGAACAAAGGATTGCCTCTGCTAAGCTGGGATTTCCTCTACGGTGTTCCTAGTGAGATTGAAGAAGGGGGAGGGATTGGCCCGGCGCTGTTCAACTCGTTCTATGTGTTGATTCTGTCCCTGCTCATCTCCATTCCTATTGGTATGGCGGCAGGCATATATCTGGCAGAGTTTGCACCAAATAATAAGCTGATTGAGACCGTTCGTATTTGCGTGGAGGGATTGTCATCTGTGCCATCCATCATCTTTGGATTGTTCGGTATTGCCTTGTTTGTGGAGTTTTTTGAAATTGGTCTTACCATTCTGGGCGCAGCCGTCAGCCTTGCTTTCCTGAACCTGCCTGTGCTTACCAGGGTAACGGAGGAATCCGTTAGGGCAGTTCCGGTGGAGCTTCGCAATGGATCGTTCGCGCTGGGCTCAACGCATCTTCAGACGATCCGCCAAGTGTTGTTGCCGGTGGCTATCAACGGGATCATGACAGGCATTTGCCTGACGGCAGGCCGGGCATTCGGTGAGAGTGCTGTCATTATTCTGACCGCTGGGGTGTCTACCTCGGGCGAAATGTGGGACTTTAATTTGCTATCGCCGGGAGGAACCCTTGCGGTACATCTCTGGTACATTCAATCGGAAGCCATTGTGCCGGATGCCGAGGAAATTGCGCAGAAAACCACAGCGGTGCTGATCTTTGTGGCGTTGCTCATTAATGTTCTGTTCCGAGTGCCCTTGTGGCTGAATGCACGTAAAAATCAAGCGTGATGAAGAGAGGATACCTTAACTCGGTATCGTCTAGGAATAATAACGCTAACTGTTTAAGCTGAATCCGCAAATCATTCCATTTCAACCCGGGAGGGCACCTTGTGCAACCTATCATTGAGATCAACAAATTGAATTTGTATTATGGTCAGTTTCAAGCGCTGAAGGATGTGTCCATTGAAATTCCTGAGCGTGCAATTACTGCGTTTATCGGACCATCGGGTTGTGGCAAATCGACCCTGCTGCGTACACTGAATCGAATGAATGACCGGATACCCGGCACACGTATTGAGGGAAAAGTGGCCGTAGGGGGAACCGACATCTACAGTGGTGAAGTTCATGTGGAGACCCTTCGCAAGAAAATCGGCATGGTCTTCCAGCAACCGAACCCTTTTCCAAAATCCATCTACGACAATGTGGCCTTCGGTCCCAAACAGCACGGTATTCATGGCAAGAAAAAGCTGGATGAGATTGTAGAGCAGAGCCTGCGATCTGCTGTCCTGTGGGATGAGGTCAAAGACAATCTGAAGCGCTCCGCGTTGAGCCTATCCGGAGGTCAGCAGCAACGCCTTTGCATCGCACGAGCACTGGCAGTGGAGCCCGATATTCTGTTGATGGATGAGGCAACCGCCTCGCTTGATCCCGTCTCCACCTTCAAGATTGAGGAGCTGACGCATGAATTGAAGGAGCGTTATACCATCGTGATGGTTACGCATAACATGCAGCAAGCCGCTCGTGTATCCCAGCAGACCGTGTTCTTCCTAAATGGGGAGGTCGTGGAGTATTCCCCTACCCAGAGCATGTTCGCCGAGCCTGTTGATGTGCGTACGCAGGATTATATTAGTGGTCGGTTTGGTTGATTGTTTATTAATTGAGAAATGTGGAAAGTCTTTCAGATCTGATCTGAAAGACTTTTAATCTTTTTATGACCGTATATCCAGATGGGGTGATAAGAAACTGGATCGTTTCATCGCCATGCTTCGGCAGTTACTAGATTAGAAGTGTTGTAAGTAAAGTGTTAAAGCTACGGATTAAACGAAAGGTGACCGATATAAGAGGATGGGAATACTACAATGTACTTTCGGAGTGGATGATTATTAAAATTTGGATGCTTGTTCCAGCAGAAAAATCTATGCGTATTGAACTGGAGTCGTTTGAGCGAGACGATGAACGAATGGATGCTTATTTTAAGGGAAATAGCGAACATTGGGAGCCACCGGTATTCGTGACTAAACGAAAAGGTAACAAGAGTGATTGTATTAAATATACTATTACTTTTTTAGTGTTTTCGAAAAAAGCAAAAGAAGTGTTGACTCCTTTGATCGGAAAGGACGTCGAGTTTCTGCCTCTGATTCATGAGGAGCACGACATGTTCGCTGTAAAGGTGAATCGGATGCAGGATTTCATCGATATGACCAATCCAGTTGAACGAAGAATGGGGTATGGTTTTTTCTCGGAATACATACACATCCTACCAGAGAGAATTGAAGTGGATGCGCATTTGTTCTGTTTACCCCAACACCATCATCTAAGATTTTTTGCGACAGACACATTTAAAAAAGTGGTGGAAGAGCATAAGTTGAAGACATTTCAATTCATTGAGGTATGGGATACAGAAAACACAGAGGAGATGAGAAAAGAACGTCTGAGAGCATATGATCAATACTATGCTGCCCTTACGGACCGACAGGAGGTTCCATATGAAAGCGCAAGAAGCATGGTCGAATTAGGAAATGTTTTTCGTCATGATGATCACATATTACTTAAGGAAGATGAGCAATTTTTGATTGGGAAAATACTTGATAACGAGACTATTCAATGGATAAGGCCCACTTATATCCCACCCATTTATTTTCAATGGCAATGGTACATGTATGAGTATTCCGAACGTGAGAGTGCTAGACAAGAGTATTTCGCAGAGGTATCCCATAGAGTAAACGGGCTAAAAGGAACGAAAGTTCTCTTCGAGGATGAGATCCTGGAACGCAGTATTCGTGCAGAGCTTCAAATTTTCAAGGAGGATCTGACGGATATTAATCTTCTTCAATTAAGGAATATATTTCGTTATCATGAAAAAGGAAACGTTTACTATCTGGAGGGAATCCAGTATGCCAAAAATCTGAAAAGTTTTAGCATTCGTGATACTCCGGAGTTTGATCTAGACGAGCTGAAGTACCTTCCAGAGAATGTAGAAACATTATGTATCAACGATAATGGATTGACTAGCATTGCAAAATTAAATGGACTACATCATCTAACAAGATTGGATTCCATTCACATTGAAAATAACAAACTGGTTGATTTATCTCCGTTAATAAACTTCCCACAGTTACAGTGGATCAGGGCAAATCATAACCAGATCGAAGACATTCTTCCTCTCAATCAACTCAGAGAGTTGAGGAAGCTTATCTTGAAATTTAACCCAATTAGGAATATTCAGTTGTTGGAACTGCCGGAGCTTCGCAGTTTAATAGTCGAAGGGGTACATACAGAGGATTGGAGCTTTCTGCTGAAACAGTTCCCAAAACTGGAGAACGTAAGGATCTCTGAGAGCGGAATGTCGGAAGCTTCACGCAAGAGTATGAGAGCAGTTATCAAAAGCAAACGATTTGAGGTGGAGTGGACTCTGGCCGACGGAGGTAGCAGGACATATAACAAGTTAAGACGATAAGAATTAGGCAGCAAGTGCTCTTATGCAGTTGTGAGTTAGAAAAAACAAAATATAAAGTGATTCAATACATTAAGAGCAAGCTAGCATGTCCTTATACCCTACATTTCACAAACAACACACCCCCAGTTCACAAAAGTAAAGATGTAAAGCCTGAAACAAAATCCAGCCCAACTCAAAGTACCTGCGGTTTCAGGGCATATTATGCCTATGATTCGTGGGTGCTTTTTTTCTGTACTCAAAGTACTCGTCACTCTGATTTTTACAAAACCCACTATTAACTCCGCTTCATCATTTCGCCTACACTAGTTCTCCTCCTAATGATCCACAGCAGTGGTGGAACTTTCCTGAATCGTGAACAAACTCTGAATTTTGTATGACCTCCTATGTGCTGCGTTATCCCTAGATTCACTCCCTCAATATGGAGCAGTATAGAGTATAACTTCGTTAGGATAAGTTAGAAAAACCTTTAAGGGAATATGAAAGAATGCAGGTATATGTAAAATTTTAAATACATACTTCCAGCCCGTTGACCTTGTCCCAAAAGTCTCTTATATTTACTCCCGACACAACAACTCAGAACGGGTGGTGGGATGATTTTGTTCAATAATAAAGGCAAGAAAATGCTCGCTATGCTTACACTTATACCTTTGGCTACAGGGATGGTCATGGGAGCTTTCCCTGTTGCGATAACGTATGCAGATGCGGGAGATGGCTCGCCAGTCAACAGCTCGGCAACAGGTTCATGGCAAACGGGAGATTTGCATGTACATACGTTTGAGTCCGATGATGCACAGGTTTCACTGGAGGACGTGCTCGACGCGGGTTTAACCAAATATGGGCTGGACTGGATCGCGCTTACGGATCATTTGCGGTTATCCAAGCGAGATCACAACGGGAACGACATTTCGGGTGGACCAATACCCATGTCTCAAGGGATGAATGAATATCAGGTACCACAGATCAAGGCTTTACAGAATGCAGGCAAATACGAAGGTAAAACGATCTTCTCCGGTTTCGAATGGGACATGCCTACACATGAACATGTTGGGGTAGGAATTCTCACGGATGAGCCGAACTCAACAGAAGCGCTGAATGCTGCCAAGGAATTCGAATATCGTTTCACGAATCGGGCAACGAACCTGTTTAATGCGGCTGACGTGACGAAATGGGATCAAAACGGAGAGCGTGCTTACACGTCTCATCAGGATGCGTTGGCTGCCATCAACTGGCTTGCAACGAACTATCCAATGACAAGTTATGCGATGATCAACCATCCTTCACGCGGCAAAAACAAATATACCATCGCGGACTTCCGTGAGTTCAACGATCTGGCTCCACAAGTTGTATTTGGTATCGAAGGCATGCTGGGTAACCAGATGGAACCGGATCGTGGAGGGTACAACACAAGTTACAATGTAGCCAATCCGACCGCTGATGATGGATACAAATACCGTACATACGGCGGTGTAGACTATATGGTCGCCAAAGTGGGCGGTCTGTGGGATGCATTGCTGGGAGAAGGACGTCATTTCTGGAACTATGGCAATTCAGACTATCATTTCAAGACGATTGGCACGAATTCCAGTGGTTATTTTCCGGGCGAATATGCCAAGACCTATTCGTGGGTTGAGGGTACAGGCATGCAGGCAGTATTGGATGGACTGCGTTCGGGGAAATCATTTTCCGTATTCGGTGATCTGATCAACGCACTGGACTTCACAGCGTCCGGAGCAGGTGCTCAGGTTGAGATGGGCGGAGACCTTAATGTGACCCAAGGCGATGAAGTAGAGCTGAAGATTCGCTTCAAGAGTCCAACGACAAGCAACAACTATGAAAAACCAATTAACAGCGGCACGTCTGCTGGACAAGTACCCGTGGTGGATCACGTCGATCTCATCGCTGGGGATGTGACAGCCAAGGCACAGAAGGGCACAGCCGCATATACCAAAGACACCAACGACTCTACCAAAGTACTGGCTACCTTCACATCCAGCGATTGGACGACAGATGCCGAAGGTTATAATGTCATCACAACCAAGATCAAAGCCACAGACCAGGACAAGTATTTCCGCCTGCGCGGTACGAATCTGGGCATGAACGTGACAGGAGAGACTGTTAATGGTGAACCACAGCTTGATCCGAAAAATACAACAGCTGATGCAACGACACGCTTTAATCAAATTAACGATAGCAACTATCGCGATCTGTGGTTCTACTCCAACCCAATCTTCGTGAGTGCCACACCTTACAGTGATGCACAGGCGGTAACTGACACGCTTCAAGCAATTGATCTGGGCGATCTGAGCGCGGTCCATTCCGATCTTACCCTTCCTGCTGAAGGGAAACACGGGGCTACCATTAGCTGGTCCAGTTCCAAGCCGGAACTAATGAATAACGAGGGCAAACTGCTAATGCAACCGGACAATAATGAGCGACTGGAACTGACGGCAACCGTGCAACGTGGCACGGAGTCACAACCCAAAACGTTCACTATCATTGTGGAAGGCAAGAATAATCAGGTGCTGGTGTTAAAAAGCAACATGACTACCGCTGACGGCCAGCCTTATCACACGGATACATGGACGAACCAGTCCGTAACGGTTAGTGTAAACAGCGCAGTATACGCGCCTGCTACTTCCGCAATTATCGAGTTGTCCCGTGATGGAGGGCAGACGTATGAACCATATACAGAGAATACGCCTTTGGAGATAACGGAGCTGGGAGAGCACAACCTTTTATTCCGAGCAACAGATGATCTGGAACAAACGTATACTTTACCTCTGGTCATTAAAATAGACCGTGAGATTCCCGTCATCACCCTGCAAGGTAGCAGCCAGATGACGCTGAATGTGGGAGACACATATAACGAGCCTGGAGCACAGGCTTCTGATAATGTCGGCATCCGTGGTTCCGTGCAGGTGGATGGCACGGTGAACACACAAGCGGCAGGAATCTACACCCTTCGGTATAACGTGAAGGATATCGCTGGTAATGCGGCACAGGAAGTTATCCGTACCGTGACTGTACAAAGCCGCTCAGGCAATGGTAGCGGGGGTTCAGGTGGAGGTAATGGAGGCAACTCTGGTGGGAATTCTGGAGGAAGTACACCAAGTGTGCCAACAACGCCTACAGTTCCAACCATACCAACCAACCCGGATGCGGGATCAGATTCATCCACTGAAGTGAAGGTTGAGGTGGAAGCGAATCAGCCGGTCCAAACCGGTTTGAAAGATATCGTGCAATTCAATGTTCCATCGGGAGCCATCGGTTCCAAGGATACGTTGCAAGTGTCCGTGGTTGCCAAGGACAAGTTGCAGAATACAGCTTCCCTGAATGTACTTGGACAAGCTGTACAGATCAGCCGCAGTGGCGGAAGAACGTTGAATGATCAGGCGGCATTAAGCCTGAATGTGGATTCGGCAGCTCTGCCGAATGGTACCCAACCTGCAATCTACTATTATAATGAAGCTCGTCAGAGCTGGGTATTTATCGGTGGCAAGACGAATGCAGCAGGAACCATAACGGCTAATATT
Source organism: Paenibacillus sp. LS1 (assembly GCF_026013365.1). GTDB lineage: Bacteria > Bacillota > Bacilli > Paenibacillales > Paenibacillaceae > Paenibacillus. The sequence continues at coordinate 1,994,966 of NZ_JAPDOE010000001.1, read as the reverse complement.
AATCATCTGGGTACATTCGTTGTGTCCAGTTACACACCGGTGAATCTGTCTGACCTGAATGGACACTGGGCTTCCGACTATGCAGATCGTTTGTTGGGCATGAACGTGGTTCAAGGTTACACAGATGGAACATTCCAACCATCGAAGAAGATCACACGGGCAGAGTTTGTTACGTTGCTCAGTAAGGCGCTGGCATTGAAGTCCGTGGAGTCCGATCTGACATTTGCAGATCAAGGCACTCTGCCAGACTGGGCGAAAGGGGATATTGCCGCAGCCGTCCAAGCCGGAATCGTGAAAGGCTACGGTGATAACACATTTAAGCCCGATCGGACGATTACGCGTGCCGAGATGGCTGTGATGATGGCGAATGCGCTGAAAGTAAGTTCAGATGCACAAGTCGGAATGTCTGGTAATCCCTCCGTTAAACCAAGTTTCACCGATGCATCGCAGACGCCATCTTGGGCACAAGAAGCACTGGATACCGCGGTGCAGGCCAAGATTGTGAGCGGATATACAGACCATACGGTTCGTGCAGGAAGTGAAACGACACGAGCGGAAGCTGCGACGATGATCTATAATTTGTTGCTGGCCATGTATGTGTGAGGAGTAACGAAGAGAATTAACCGTATATAAAGCAGATAAAGTAGATGTAAAGCAGATAAAAAAAACTGATATCCTTTTGGGGTATCAGTTTTTTGAATTAAAACATTTTCATCTTCGGGTGGCATGTAAGGCGTCCCATTGCTGTAATTCACGAAACGAAAGGGCAAGTTACTGTGATAGAATGAGTTAAGTTTGGTCGATGAAACGGTGGGGGCTAGAAAATGAACAAAACGGAGCGGCAGCTTGCGGTTACGCTTGAATTGCAGCGAAGAAAGATGTTAAGAGCAGAAGATTTAGCTGCTCAATTCGAAACAAGTGTACGTACCATATATCGAGATATTCAGGCATTAAGTGAAGCTGGCGTTCCAATTATGGGAGCTCCGGGTCATGGGTATTCCCTCATGGAAGGATATTTTCTGCCCCCGGTAAGCTTCACCGCAGAAGAAGCGGTATCCCTGCTCATGGGAGCTGATTTTATCGAACAGAGATTGGATACAGCATACGCGATGGAGGCTAAGTCGGCTCAACGGAAAATTGAAGCGATTTTACCAGAAGCCGTTCGTAACGAATCCACGCGTGTTCGGGAAACGATGCGACTGCTTCATACGGTTGAACCTTTAAACCGAGCGCGGGTGAAAACATACCTTAACCAGATACGTAATGCCATTCTGGAGCAACGCAAAATCAGCTTTATGTATCTGAAAAAAATGCCAGGAACGGATGGCAATCGGTATAACATGCGTGAGGTTTCACCCTATGGACTCTCACTTGTTCAGGAGAATTGGGTGTTAATTGCACGTTGTGATCTGCGACAAGACATCCGTCATTTTCGTTTGTCACGCATGACTGAACTTTCCGTGCTGGAGGATCAGTTCCTTTTGCCGTCGGACTTTGATCTAAACAGTTATCGACCTCCTGACGACCGTAACGAACAAGTACTAATCACGGCCAAACCTGAAGTCGCTGACAAAGTTATGGAGGCCCTTCATTTTTATATGGATGCATTTGAGGAGCAAGAGGAAGGTGTGATTTTTCATTTTCGTGTCCGCTATCCAGAGGAAATATTGCATTATTTGCTTGGATGGGGTGGAGATATCGAGGTCTTGGAGCCGGAGTCTTTGCGCTTCCGAATGCAGGAAGTAGCCAAAAATATCTTAAAACACTACTGACATACACCTGTCAGTAGTGTTTTTTTATACTTTGATATATCACAGATCAAGAGGAGAAGGTTGCAGGATGAGAAGTACAACGGAAGTATTGAAATCATTGGAAACGGCAGTAGAACGCTATTTGGCAGAACTGAACAAATTGGATATGAGTAGTTTACTTGAAAAACAAAGTGAAGAGGAATGGTCCATTGGACAGATGTATGTACATCTGATTCAATCAGCGCTTTTCATGCATCTTCATAATGTTGAGCAGTGTTTGAGCAGCGGGGATTCAACATTAAACTCGGATGAGGAAAAAACAGAACTGGGTAGGCAAGTGTTTGAATTAGGACAATTCCCTCCTATTCCCGTAAAGGTTCCTGCTTCCCCTCAGTACACCCCGCAACCACCCGAGAGCAAGGATTCGTTAATCGATGGTCTTCACATGGTCGTGGAACGGATGAGAAGTACAGAACCTCTTGTATACCAAGCATCGGTAAACAACAAAATACGTCATCCAAGGCTTGGCGCTCTAAACGCTCAGGAGTGGTTTTTGTTGATAGAGATGCACTACAGACATCATTTTTTACAACTGGATCGATTGATATCGAATCTGGAAATGTATACGAGAGAAGGGAATGGGGTGTATCAATGAAACCAAATCAGGATACTAGATATTGGATTGGCGTTGTATCTGGTTCTCATGTGAATGTAGCCGTAGAGGGAGGGTTTGCGCAGCTATGCCATGGCAAGTCAGCAATGTTGCGACAGATGTCTGCGGGTGATTGGATGATATACTACTCTAGACATATCAACTGGAAAGCCACTTCAGGCGTTTACCGCCATTGGTCAGATTATCGACGACAGGGTCTACCAATATCAGATGTCGGAATCCTTTATACCCTTTCGCCGAGATCTCCGTTATCTTCCATGTCGAGAAGTAAAGATCGCAACGTTGTTAGACCGTCTCACTTTTACACGCGGGAATCGCAATTGGGGGTTTCCGTTTCGTAAAGGTCACTTTGAAATTGGGGCTGAAGACTTCATGATGATCGCTTCTTCGATGTTGGAAGATGAGGCACGGTCACTACTGGATATTAGCTTAAGCCTGAAATGTTAACCAAACCAAAAGGCCCATAGATTGTCTATGGACCTTTTTGCTTTATGGATAATCATATCCGCCACCGTTGATATTACATCTACGAAGACGATGAATGCCCAAGGAAAGACCTTTAATCGCCCCGTATTTCTCAATGGCTTGAATCATATACACAGAACAGCTTGGTTCAAAACGACATTTGTTCCTCACCTCAATAGGGGCAAAACGTTGATAAATTCTAATACTCCATATTAGGATCTCTCTAACACGTCGTAGAACGATGAAGAACATACTTGCTATGAAAACAATCTGGGCACTCAGTAAAGCATATACTGGAATGAATGGATTCAAGAGATAAAAACAAATCATAGAGATGATTAGCCCTGTGAATAATGCAAGTGTAACGTTAAGCAAAGACTTCAACCAATCGATTTCTGGAATAACATGAGTTCTTATATAGAAACTGCTTCGAGGATCGTTTTCTTCATGATGTGTATGTAAGAGTCTAATAAGTTCTTCTTCGGATGGCATGTTATTATATATCAGTTCCTCAGGTTCTGAGTTTCTCATGATTGTTGTATTATTATTAAATCTCTCTGTAGAAAATCAGCATATAATGATGCGTTGTAACAGGTTGCTGAAGACAACCGGGTTTCTCAGTGACGGATAGCGACTCCATGGATTGATAGATCCATCCGGATTGTGCTTTGTGATTGATGATATCGGCAAATAAATTAACAGCAGCCTGAGTATCACCTCGGTTTACTTGAACATTTTTGGGACCTGGAACAACTGTGTACTCTCTCATTTAAATCATCCTTTCGTATGTTGGAATTATGGCAATAGGCATTCCATTATTTTACTATGGGTATGATGAACTGTCGATTGAAACTTATTAGATGAGATTGGATTAAAATATAGGCCATCTAACAGGATGGTCTTTGTTGCGATTAAGGTTTAAATTCAAGTGAAAAAGTCAATAAAAGCTCTGTAAGCAACGCTGTACAATCCACTGAAAACCAGTACAATTGAACCTATAAGAACATAAGATAAAGAGAGGTATTTCTCCATGACGGATACAAGTGGGAATCGCAAAGTTGACGGCTATCTAAAAAAACTCAAAACGTGGCAGGAAGAGTCCACAAAGTTGAGAGAGATTATTCGGGATTTTGACCTGACAGAGGATATGAAATGGATGCACCCTTGTTATATGCTCGATGGGAAAAACATCGTCCTGATCCATGGATTCAAAGAGTACGTAGCCATTCTATTCTTCAAAGGTGCTCTGCTGAAGGATACACACGGCATTTTGGTCCAGCAAACGGAGAATGTACAGGCAGAGCGTCAGCTTCGTTTTACCAGTCTGGAGCAGATTGTGGAGCAGGAGGCTATGATCAAAGCCCATATCCAGCAAGCAATTGAAGTGGAACAGGCCGGATTGCAGGTGGAAATGAAAAAAACTGCCGAATATAGCGTTCCTGAGGAACTTCAGCAGCAGTTTGATGAGAACCCTGCTTTCCGGGATGCATTTGAAGCACTGACACCCGGACGGCAACGGGCATATCTCTATTATTTCTCACAACCGAAGCAATCCAAGACAAAAGTGTCACGAATCGAGAAGTACATGCAGCCGATCCTGGAGGGCAAAGGATTGAATGATTAATTTTAAAACAATAAATTTGAGGGAAATTAAAAGTTAAACGAGTTGAGAGCCTTTTAGATATAATCCGAAAGGCTTTTTGCCGTTTTTGCTAAAAGTTTAGATAACAGGAGAGTATCCCATATGATTCGAACTTACCAATACTACGCAATTTTTAATTTTGCTGAGGATGGAATTAATGTTACATTTCCTGATCTGCCTGGATGTATTACCTGTGGCGATTCAGTTGATGAAGCATTAGTAATGGCGAAAGAAGCACTTGAATTATTTTTGGATGGAGAACCTGTTGAAGATATTCCGCCACCTCAAAGCATAATGCCTGAATTATTGAACTTTAAAGATAAAGCGTACTTAATTGAAGCAAGTGTTACGTATAATTGATGAATTCTATGTTCTCATATCTGATTCACCAAACTGAGTTTAGAACATCGTCGACTTCTTTGATTCTTGTGACAGATGGTGTTTGAATTAGATTTCCTTTGACCATGACCATAGAGATGTCTGACAAGGCCTCGATATGTTCTAGCGGATTTTGCTCTATGATAATCAGATCAGCATGTTTTCCGATATCCACCGTCCCTGTAACATCATCAACGCCGAGGATCTTCGCATTGGTTCGGGTCACCATGTCGATGACCTGTTTGTTGTTCAGGTTAGCCTGTCTCATGTAGTGGTCCATCTCTCTCCACATATCATAGTGAGTCACGTAAGGCATGGCGGCATCAGTGCCGATACCAATGGTGATGTCGTTTTCGATCGCTTGCTTGACGCCCTTAAGCATTGAATCGTAGACGAGTCTGGAGTTCTCTTTCACCGTTGCACTTACCTTTGTTACGCTGGTATCTAGTGAGGCGGATGGATAAGCGGCTTGCAGGGTGGGGATGAGTGCGGTGTAGCCATTCAGGGCATTGGGATTATTTTTGTACAAATGAATGATTTCGTCGTCCATCTCCGAACCGTGCTCAATCGTATCGACGCCACCTTGTAACGCAACCCGTACGCCTTCCGTGCTCTCCACATGCGCTGCCACCCGCAAACCAATCTTATGCGCTTCATCGCAGATCGCCGCAACTTCCTCGACCGTCATCTGTAAACGTCCAGCTTCGCCCACCATCTTCGCATCTGTCACGCCGCCCGTCACACAGATTTTGATCAGATCCACGCCGTGCTTCACATTGATGCGTACATTTTTTCGTGCTTCCCACGGGGAATCCCCCACCAGAGCGAGAAAGGGAGCACCATGTCCGCCCGTGATACTCAGGAAAAATCCGGATACTAGCAAATTGGGACCGACAAAGTCACCGTTGTTAATCTCATCCCGCAGCTGGACGTCCGTGTAAAAGAATTCGCCCACACTGCGCATCGTTGTCACACCCGAATGGAGTGCAGTCAGCGCGTTACGTTTCATACGTTTTTTCAATACGTTTCTACCAAACTTGGTGTTCAATATCCGATCATAGGCAAACTGCAACAAACCTTCACTGACCGAGAGACTGAACGGTTTACCATCTGCAAAGAGGTGTACATGGGCGTTAATCAATCCAGGCATTACGTATTTCCCTGAGAGGTCGATTGTTGTGTAGTGACTAGGGATAAGTAGTTCGTTATCTTTGCCAATATCCTGAATAAGTCCTTGTTCATTGACGAGAATCGTCATGTTTTTTTGCAGATCGCGGTTCAGATCTCCGTGGATCAGATTGACGTTTTTCAAAGCATAAGCGGTGTTCATGTTGTGTTCCTCCTTAGAATGTGGGGGTGGAGCTATATAAGTTGAATGATGGGTATGTACACTTGTCACTCCGATGACAGAACAACCTTCGGATCGCTGTTATCCCCTGATTTTTTTGATACCCTCTTATTAGGGGGAAATCCGGTGATAGCTTATGCTTCCGATGTAGCTTTCTTTCAGAAAGCTTTCAGGCGAACGCTTCGCTTCCTCTGGTTATTTCTGTCCTCTCCGTTATCGTGTAAATATTGGTTCAACTTAAATAGTTTGGTAAATGGTAGCTATTCGTCTTAAAAAATGAATTATAAATTCACTTTTGGGCCAAAAAAATATAGTAACTTAATGTTAGTGTTTTTTTGCGTGCAAACCAAGTGAAGTTGATCTGATCTGCACGCTTTGTCTGCACGGCATAAATAATGAGAGGGAGCGTTATTCGTTGAGGCTCTTGATACCGTACAATCTGTATACATACAACGCTTCGAATATTTGCTTCCGGCTGTCCTCACTCATATCCCGCTTCAATAGATCCAGGTTCATGTCGATCACGTTGTGTGCGAGGATGTTCAGTAAGATCAAATTCTCTTCAGTGCCAATCTCATATCGTTTATATTGGTTCTTCAGATATGCCTTTTTGGTCTCGATCATCAGCTCAACAAGTTCATTCTTGGCGTTGGTGTAGATGGTTCCTTTATTCTTTTCGAAGATGATTACAATCTGATTCCGGTATTTACGTAACACATCCACCTGTTCCTGCAACAGCGCCGACTTCCGCTCGCTATCCGTTTCCTCGAACAAGGTCTGGTTATCAAAGTGAATCGTCTCCACCAGCACATTTTTCAGATAATCCACCAGATCCGGCGGCACGACGGCGTAGAATAGTTCTTTCTTGTTCTTAAAATAAGTATAGATATTGCCCACGGAAATATTGATCTCATTCGCGATATCGCTCATCTTGGCATCCACATAGCCTTTTTCAAAAAAAACTTTGAGCGCCGCATATTCAATCTCTTTCCTGACTTCGTCTTTCTTGGCTTGCACCATAGGGAACGACTCCTTAAAAGTGAATGGATTATTCGTTATTAGGTTAGACCTTTTTGAGGGGGGTGTCAATGAGAGAGAGTGCAAAGGGAAAAAGAATGAATAAAAGACAAGAGCACCGTTTTGGTGCTCTTGTCTTTTAAATTTAATCATAATTGAGAGGGAAGTATGAGTTTGATTGCTTGGGTAGATTACATGCGCCAAGGAACCTGTGGCGTTTTATAACGAAAAAAAGTGTTCGAATCTTTTTTTACATAAATCCATGGTGGGTTTAGTGGTGTGCCTTTCGCCTTGTAAAGGACTTCACCTTCATCACTTGATGCATATTCATCCAGATCGGAAGGACTAGAATGAACTGTTCCTTGATAAGATAATTTATTTCCTTGTACTTCAACATTAGGTGCACCAGAGAAAATTCTGTTTGCTGTATTGAATAATCCAACTCTTCCCGAAGACCAAAGGAATAATTCACTGAGTAGTAATAAGCCAACCAGCGTAAAAATGCCTATTAATATTCTTTTTTTTCTCATCATTCTTGATCTCCTTTTGAGTTTCGACTATGGTGTTACAACCCAGGTAACAATGTTAGTGTTCCAAGTTCCGTATTTGACGTAGAAATCGGAAGCAATATCGTTACTCCAATTGTTTTTTACAACAAGGTATTTTGAATTGGATTGGAAGGTTCCTCTCACGAATTCTTTATAACCAACGACAGTAACGGTGTGATTACCAAAATAATCTTGACTCCAGTAACTTTGAAGCGTAGGTTGACCTCCTTTATATTTAATTCTCATTTTCCAAATGTCGTAATCGGGCAAGAGGCCATTTTGTACTTCAGCATTAGGTCTTCCATTTTTTCTGAAATAGGATTGCAGTCCATCGTCTATATTATAAAAGTCAGTTAGACCCTCACCCGAACTGGTCTGTGTAGTTCCCATCTCTTTTCTTAAAGACATAACTATGTCTCTTTGGTTATTTGTAGGATTTAAAGAAGGATAACTTTTTGCAAACCACATTACAATGTTTGAGGCCGCTGTAGGTGAACAACCAGTATACTGTCCTGATGCATAGGTCCATTGTTTCTGATTAGTAACTCCAGAGACATAAAATTTATCGATGCTGTTATATCCCGTTTCCCAAGTACTTGGATCGATATTAGTCACACCATTGCTTGGGTTACTTTGTCCTGGGCTCATAATCGTTATGTTTTTAATCGTCTCCCATTTTTCCCTGTTAGGATGATTACTTTCAACAGGTATTGGATACTCATCTTTTGGTAATTCGGTAGAAATGTGATAAGTGTCATCAATTACAAAGTCTGGTGTTTCACTATTTATTACTTTTAGAGAAAGCTTTGTTCCACCATACCATACCAACTTCTGGTCAATAATTGTGCTTGTGCTTAAATTTGCTTTAGAGGCAAGAGATTGAATTTCTTTTTGGTCCAAATCTTCTACGATGGAACTTCCTTCTGTTGTCCACATTTGAATAGGTTCTTCATCTAGAAAAGCACTTACAATGACATAGCCTTGGGGTTGGCCTGCTTCCCCAATTAACGAAACTTGATATGCCACATGATTGCCAGAAGGGTCATATACATACTCCACATCTGCTGTGAGTGTATCTGTTGTCCACACATCCGCAGAACCCAAAGAAATCTCATCTAATACTAAGGAAGCCGCCGCTTTCTTTGCAGTAATAACATCTACCATTTTGTTGGAGTCAAACTCAGAAGTTAAGTTGTTCTGATCAGCATATGATATGCCGGTAACTGAAAAAAACAGCGTAAACACTAACAAAAATCCAGTAAGTGAACAGAAAATCTTTTTCAAATCAATCCCTCCAAATTTTAAATGATTACGATAAGAATCTTCTTGATTTTTCCCCTCTCGATAATGTAAACGGAAACCAGTGAGTAAAAGTTGAATAATAATCATTAAATTCATAATTTTGTAATAAATGAAGGGGATAAACTCCTAAATCTAAATTTTTACAATAATATGCGATCTTTCTTATAGCGAAAAGAAGTAAAATATGCAAATGAAAAATGAAGCATTTGTCCTAGTTAACATAATGCTCAAATAGACGTGCAATATAGATATTAGATGTAATTCAGAAAAGGTAAGAGTCTTATGTCCTATATTTAACAAATCGTATATAATAAGTGTGGTAATGAAGGTATATGGTTATTAATGGAGGCGATTAAGTGTTAGATAGTAGGAATGTACTGCGGTACTTCGTTGAATATGAAAAGAGAACAGCTCTGATGGGAAACTCATTGAGTCAAGTAGAAGGAGAACTATTCAGTAGTGAAATTCTGAATGATCCTGTCCGGATGGAACAAATAGTTCATCAGAAGAGAAAGATAGATATATTCAAGAAAATAACGTCTTACCCTGATATTAAAGGTCATTTGAGTAAAGGAACATATATAGAAGATGAACTGAACAGTGAGATTGAACTTGTTGTTTCTGGTATGAAGTCGGTAGAGGAATTCCTGTCAGGAGTTCCCTTTAAATTTACGGATAACAGGACTAATTCGGAACAATTCATTTCTAACTTGTTAGATAGTCCCATAACGGTTTGCTACCCACTGTTGAAAAAGACGACAAGAAAAGAGACTTCAACCAAACCATTAATCACTTTTATTGGGCGTATAGAAGAAAAGAAATTGAAGGTGGAACAGTTTTATATCAACCGTGAGAGTTTGGGGATTATTGTTGCCAAGTTAACGAATAATTCTACATTTGAAGTTGGAGACATTGAAAAAGCAAATTTGCTTGAACTGATGGATGCTAATGTTTATTCTCAACAGAAAGATATGTATGAAATTTTAAAGATTCTCAATAAAGAGTTGAAAAGAAAATACCATAAAAATATAGACGACTTCAAGACTCATGAAGGTTGGCAGATGCCAGCGCAAGTTTTTGTGACATTTGAAATGTTGGAGGAAATGATTAGGCCGATCTTCCAAAAAGAAATAGAACGTATTCTTGAACTTACGACAGAAGAATTTCCATTACCTGAATCTCTAAATACATATTTAACGGGTGGTCAAAGCACTAAAGCATATGTCAAAGAAAAATCAGGTCAATATTTTCATCGTGGGAGTTACACGGATAAATATCCGATTAACGAGAAACAGTGGCATGTTATTGAAGCTGTTAACAATCACTCTCTATTGTCAGTGAATGGGCCACCAGGGACGGGGAAAAGTACATTACTCAAAGAAATATTCGCGGATAACATGGTAATGAAGGCAAAAACTCTGATAGATCTGTGGGATAAGCCATGGGAGAAACTGAAAGAGAGAAGTAAAGAGTTATATCGAATTCCTTTCGAGATAGATGCTAGAACTTTCTCTATGGTGCTCACGAGTACCAACAATAAAGCTGTAGATAATATTGGTATGGAATTACTCAAGGAAGTATCTTACTTTGAGGAGTTTGTTAAAAGGAAAAAAGGGAAAGAAGAAACAAAAGGTGTCTTTTGTGCAAGGCTGGGTAATGCGACGAATAAAACGGCTTTTACTACAGAGTTTGTTCCAGATTTCATTGGAGGACTGGAAGAAGCTAAAACTGAGAACATGGATGGAACAGTAAGAGGGCAATTTATTTCTGCATATCAAGAATTGGAACACCTACATAAGGGTATTGAGCAATGGAGTGCTGCTAAAGAGGAATTAATTCGTTATTTTGCCGTTCAAGACACAGTATTGAACGATCCTGCAAGTGATCTGTCTTCCTATCAATCAGATTTAGAAATTATGAATGGTCAACTTAATGATATTGTGAATTCCAATATGATTTTAAAAAGGGCCATTTATAAAGGGAAACAAAATAATAGAGACTTAAAGATTCAACTAGAATCTAGAGAATTAGACCTAACGGAATGCGCTGAAGCGATTAAAGAAGGATATCAAACGTTGGAGAAGTTTCGATTATGGAATAAGAAAGCTTGGTTAGGGTGGCTATTACCGAAACGTAGAGCGTTTCTCAAACAGCATATTTCCGAAAGCTATATTGAGGATCAGTTGATTAAGAAGAAGGAAAAAGAAGAAGCTGAACTTAGAGCGGCATTGCTTCATAAACAATCTGAACAAGATTGCCAGATAGCAGAGATAGTAACTTTGGAGGGGGAACTGTACGAACTGGAGCAACAGCAATTAAGCTGTAATGAAACTATCCAGTTTCTTGGTCAGGTCATAGGGAAACTTGAAGCATTTTTGTCGTTGGAGAAAGAGCTTGCTATTAAGTGGGGATTCAAGAATATCTCAAAATATAGCACATTTGATTTTGCATCGGATCGAGTTGTTCTGGAAAAAAGGCATGAACTCTTTCAGCGCTCATTGAGCGTAACAGAGCAATATGTGAAATTACATGCGGAGGAAGTTTTGCACAATCTTAGAATGGTATGTCAGGGGATGTGGTTCCAACCACTTTATAGTGAAGGAAATAAGCGCGACAGGGAATTCAGCAAAGGTATTAAGGCACTGTGGGACACTCTATTCTTATGCTTTCCTGTAGTCACGTCAACGCTTCATTCATTTGGAGAAAGAACATTTCAATTATTACCGGGACTTATTGATACACTGCTTGTGGATGAAGCAGGTCAGATTATGCCGCATTATTTAAGTAGTCCTCTATATAGATCTCAGAGAGCGGTTATTGTAGGAGATATCGAACAATTAGAACCCGTAAGGCTTTTGAAAACTAATGTGATTGATGAAATACCAGCAATTGCTGAGGAATATCATGAGGAGATTTGTGTACAGCGCAATAGTGCACAGAGTTATATTGACCGAAATTCAGATATTTACGAGTGGGATCATTACGATAAAAGAAAAGGATTAATTCTTACAGAACATCGCAGATGCGAAAAAAGTATCATGCAGTTTTCTAATCGACATGTATATGGTGGAATTCTGACTGTTGTTAATCAGGACAATCATGATAAATTGTTTGGTAATAATCTCGTTGCGGTAGATGTGAGGGGCTTAAAGAACATTAGGACACATAGTAATATGTCCGAAGTTAGAGTCTGTCAGAGGTTGGTTGAGACTTATGTAGAGCAATACGGGGTGAATAAGAAGGACATAGGTATTATTACACCTTTCACGAAGCAGAAGGATAAGCTGCAAAAGGAGATTCCAGGTGTAGATATAGGAACTGTGCATGCCTTCCAAGGGCAGGAAAAGAAGATTATTATTTTTAGCTCGGTCATTGATAGTTCGAAACAAGCGGGAATTGCATCTTTTGTTGGAGGTAGCACTAACTTACTTAATGTTGCACTGTCTCGGGCTAAGGAACAATTTGTGTTGGTAGGTAACATCGAAGTGATCTCTGAGCTCAAACAGAACCATCTTAATAATGTATTCGAAATTATCAAAGAAAATGGGGTGTGTATAAGTCCGCTAGAAGAGAAATACCACACGATTGCTGAGGATATGGATGCAATGGCATTCAGTCTTTATATCGATTCTTCAAAAGGTTCTCAAGGCTTGCTTGATCCGTTCTCCGTATACATTCGTGAACATCTGCCTGAGCGTCTCATTCTCGATCCGAGAGATCATTACTTGTTGTTAATGGAAGCTTTACGTCATGCAACCAAATCGGTTGTTATTTTCTCACCTTGGATTATGTCGTCTGTAGTTAATGATGAGTTCGTAGAGTTGGTTCAGACAGCGTTAAGGAAGCAGGTGGAAGTGAGAATCGGATTTGGATATAAAGGTGGTAAAGCAGTCGGATTGGATCATATCCCGGGAATTGTAGAGAAAGATAATTCGTTTGGTGGGAACGATAAAATTGTTATTTCGATCTCTAACCTGAAAGATGTGATGGGAGAATCACTCCAATATATCCCTCCGATCCATTCTAAAATTCTTTTGGTAGATGATCGTTATCTGTTCCTCGGATCACATAATTGGTTAGCCAAATCTGGCAAGAATAAAAAGAATAAGCGTGATGAGGTAAGCTGTCTGGTCACAGAAGATCGAATGATTCAATATTTAAAGGAAAGATATATTCAGGTGAAGTTGAAGTAAGGCGAATAAATTCATATAAGGAAGGTTGAAGCATGGAAGAGGTCGTGAAATATTATAAGGACAATCTGACATCTTATTCATTAGTCTATAAACACATGAAATTAACATATTATTTCAGTTTATTTATATTTGGTGTTTTTCTAATTTTAGCATATTTATTTATAATTACATTTCCTTTGTTATTAATTGGAAATTACTTAGCTAAGGGAATTTGTATTGCATTTGTAACGATATTTCTATTCTCTATATTAACTACTTCTTATATGAGTAAAAAGGCGAAAGTAGTTATACTAAATCACTATGACATTCATGTTAAAAAAGGGGGGTGGAGAACTATAGAATTTGATTCAATGCAAACTAGAATGTTCATAAATTATCTAAAATTAAACAATTTATATTCTAAAGAGAAACTACAGTTAATAGTTTCATTCACAGAAAAAAACATTGAAAGAGGAAAGACGCCTTCCTTCCTAACTCCAGGAATTTTTATTGGCTTGTTTATTCCTTTGTGGTCACAATGTGTAGTATTCATCTTCAAAGGAGTTAAGGAAACTGATTACAATGGATTGTTTTGGCTTACAATCATTCTAGTTGCAATTATTATATATTTTTCACTTATAGTTGGGACATATAAAAGCTTTTTTCATTTAAGTAAAGAATTATTTTTGTTTGAGGATGGTCTAAAAAAGAATTTTCTTCTGAAAATTGAGGATTTATTACTAAGAATATCTGATTCTGAAATTAAAGAGGATGAGCCCTATAATTTGATTTTGCGAAGAAAAGATAAAGCCCAATCTTAATTATCAATCTATATGATTTTTATAGCTAATAAGAAAAAGGTGATAACCGTGAGGGAGAATTTCAGTCAAAAGGAGTTATTCGATCATATCGGAAAACTTCAGGATCGGGAAAGACAAAAGATAACTTCTATGGGATTGAGCAATTGGGTTCTGTTTGCAACTATAGGTGCATTAGGCTATCTTCTTTTCCCTGGAATTAGTTTAATACGTGAGAATATAACCTATACATTACTTTGCTATGTACTTTTTATGAATTTATTAGTAGCGGTTTTTGACGTTTTTAATTCTCGTTTCAGGCAAGAGAAAATTATAGATTTTAGGGATAAATCAACAATTGTAGCTTTGCACGATAGTAAAATAATATTAAGAGACTTTGAGTTTCTTCAAGGTGCAATTTGTTTTATTCTAAATATTATTGTTTTATGCTATTATCCACAGTGCTGGTTAGTGTTAATCATATTTATACACAGATATTTTGGGACAATATTCTCAGCAATATACTTTTCCAATAAACCTCTACCTGAACATTTTAAGCCTAGAAGACAATATTCCAGTTACAGCATTTTTCTATTAATCATTTCTGTTCTACCGTTCCTTTTTGTTTTTGGACAAGATAATTATTTTACTGATGAAAACTTGAAACTTAGTTTGTATGGATTAGTATTAGTTTTAATTACTATGCTGTTCCAGATGCTATTTGTTATTTTCTCGAAGCGGATGAAGATCGGATGGCTAGAGACTCTTGAAAAAGAAATAATATTAAATAATTTACCAGCTACTTCTATACATGCTAGGCTCAAAGATTACTATAAATTCAGTCAAATAGATGACTACTTTTAATCAATATAAGGGATGACGGGAATCTAAATATATTGGTACGTATTCGCGTACCACATCTTTTCTATAGTTATGTTACCCTCTCCTTAACAAAGGAGTGGTGACATGACAAGTACCAACAGCGAAGACCTGACTTCGCAGTACGCGCAACTCGTCCAACAGGAAGACGATTACGTCGACCAACTGGTCACATGCAACAAACTCATCCTGGACGCCATGGACATCATCGCAAAGCAGGCAGGTGCACTAGAGATGGATACCGTGAAACAAGCAGCATATCACCTTCATTCCATGGAACAGGATCTAAACCGAAAGTTATTTGAAGTCCGACTGGAAAAGAGCATCTTGGCAAATCAAATGAGCCAGTCTACATAAACTCACCTTAACTAAAAGGACAGCGCAGGATCATATAAGATGATCTTGAGCTGTCCTTTTGTCTGTCCATCCATACGTTTTTCACTCTCAATTTAGCATTGACTTTCCTCCCAAATCCCCCTACACTTCAATTATTAAAATACTTTTAAAAACATTCATTGAATGGTTCGAAATGAACGAAAGGAGGCATATAACTTACCATGTTACCCACATCACACAACACTCAACAGGTGAAGCGCATTAACGTTGAACTGGTGAAGAATACGCTCCGATCCATGGGCGTAGGCACAAAAGCTTCCATTGCGAATCTGACCAAACTCAGCGTAGCGACATGCGGCACGATCCTGAACGAATTACTCCAAACGGGTGAGATTATCGATCTGGGTCCAGACGAATCGAGCGGGGGAAGACCAGCCAGTCGGTACCAATTTAATGCTGACTACGCCAGTGTGCTCTGTCTAATTATTCGAACAGAGGGCGGCATTCACTCGATTACACATACATATGCCAATCTGAACGGAGAGATGGCGGACGAACAGACGCTCATTTTGGAAGAGATTAATGTAACGGTGGTAGAGGATCTGATTACAAATCTGATCGAACAACACCACAATGTGCAGGCGATTGGTATCGGCATACCTGGGGTGGCACACAACGGCGTGATTGGGATTTGCGACGTACCGGAGCTAATGTATCAGCCGCTCGGCCCAAGGCTCAAAGAGCAATATGAAGACGTGGAAGTGGTCATTGGCAATGATATGAACCTGACGGTCTACGGACTTTACAACCAGCAGCAGTTTGAGGAAGAGAAGAACTTCGCGGTAGTTACGTTTCCGGAGAACCATTTTCCAGGTGCAGGTTTTATCATTGATGGTCGTCCGCTGACCGGGAACACGCAATTTGGGGGCGAGGTGTCCTTCTTACCTTTTGGCGTGTCACGAGAAGAGCAGTTGCGAATGTTGAAAACGACGGAAGGGTTGCAGGAACTCGTCACAAAGACGCTGATCTCCATCATTGCAATTATTAACCCGGCAGCGATTGTCGTTACGGGCGATACAATGGACACGGCTATGCGGGATGACCTGTTACAAGGCTGTCTGGATCACCTGATCCCACAGGAGCACATGCCGGAGCTGATCATACAAAGAGACACTCGGCGCGAATATGTTACGGGGCTGGTCGCAGTGACGCTGGAGAGCCTGACCTACCGCATTCAGGTGATTGAGAAGCAGTGGTAAAAGAACAGTGAAATTAAAGAGAGATTTGTTTATTTGAGTAATAATCCATTTCAATTCTTTCTATATGATTCAACTAATTACTTATATACCGTAACGGAGAGGACAGAAAGAACTTGAAGAAGCGAAGCGTTCGCCTTTATCACCGGATTTTCCCTTTAAGAAAAGGGATGAAAAAAATCTGGGGATAACAGCGATCGGAAGGTTATTCTGTCAGCGTAGTGTCTCTGTATATCATCTCAGGTTGAACTTATAGTCATGAATTAAATTCATTTTTCTAGACACAATGGAGGAACTTATTTTGAATCAGCAAGCAGGCACGCAAGGGAACAAACGAAAGTTCAACAAGCTGTACGCCATGCAGCTGGCAACGATCTTTCTGGGATTTATCGTATTTGGCATATCGGAAAATATTAAGGGGCCAGCCATCCCGCGCATTCAATTCGATTTTAATCTGGATGAGAAACAGCTCGGGACGTTATTGTCCCTGAATGCACTGGGGTACCTGATCGCCTGCTCCTTCACCGCTATTCTGGTTCGCAAATGGGGCATTAAGGCGGTTAGCATCATATCGTTTGCCTCGATGATCCTCTCGGGTGTGTTCATTTATGTGTCTCATACCTATCCACTCTTCGCTTCATCGTACTTCTTCATGTACATCGGTAACGGCATGCTGGAGATTGCTTTGGCGATTCTGGGTGCGCGGATTTTTGTGAAAAACACAGGTACGATGATGAACCTGTCCCATTTCTTCTATGGGCTGAGTTCAACGGTAGCACCTTTGCTGGCGACGGGTGTGATGTCTTTGCGCGTGTTTGGACACGAACTGGACTGGCGCGGCATGTATCTGGTGATGTTGTCACTCTGTCTGCTGCCGATCATAGCGGCGCTGCGCAGCAAATTCCCGGGTGATGATCTTCCTCATGAAGATCGGACTTCACTGAAGACGTTAACACGTGATCCAGCCATCTGGCTGATGGTGCTCATTCTTTCTTTTGGCGTGGTATCGGAACTGGCAGTTGGAGGTTGGCTCGTTAACTTTCTGGAGAAAGCCTATACGTGGGACACGGTCAAAGCATCTGGGCTACTGTCTGCGTTCTTCCTCAGCTTCTCGCTGGGACGCTTGCTGCTAGGTCCACTGACGGACCGAATCGGATTCGTGTTGTCCCTGATTCTGTTCTCGGCTTTCTCGGCGGTATGTACATTCCTGGCGATTGGGGGCGGAGAGGGACTTGCGTTCTTCTTTGCTGTATCGGGGGCAGGTATTGCGATGATCTATCCAACGGTGATGGCGTTTATCGCACGCAGATATCCGAACGGCAGTGACACCGCGATTACGTTCACAGTTACTCTGATGGGGGTCGGCAGTGTCATCGGTAACTATGTGATTGGCTGGGTGATTGAAGGTGTGAAGAATATGTACGGTCCAACGACTCAGTTGGGGCTGCTGCGTGGACTTCAGGCGGGATATGGATTCATTGGTCTATGTGCTGTGATCTGTGCGGCATCTGGCGTAGTGTTGTACGTGTATTTGAAAAGAAGGCAGGAACTGATTTAGTTATCAATTGAAATGATAAAGCCCCACGGATCGCCATGATCGGTGGGGCTTTGCATATAAATATACGAGTAGATTAGTACGGTATATCATCTATCACTAGTAACTTAACAAATCATAACCACAGGTCATGTAAAGTAAGGATTTTTTTATCATATACCAGCCACTCTACTATACAGTCCGCATTTCCTTAGGCAAACCTATGACTTGTTTAAAGCCGTTCTTCTTTTCCAACGTTTCAAAAGCACGTACAATCCAAAAGCGCCTAAGAAAACCACCGCTGCCGGAACGATATAAGGCTTAACAATTTCATCCACATGCTCCCATTGAGAGCCTAATTTGAAGCCTAAGTAGATGTACAATGAGGTGATCGGAAGCATGGCCAAGAATGTAAAGATACTGAACTTAAACACATTCATCTTCGCCATACCACAAGGGATCGAGATCACGGTCCGAATGCCGGGTACAAAACGTCCAATGAAAGCTACCCCGCTGCCATATTTCTCGAAGAACTTATCGGAAGCGTCCAGATGGTGGGGGCGAATCAAGAAATACTTGCCGAATTTTTCGACCATCGGCCTGCCGCCGTACCGTCCCAGGGCATACAACGTCAGAGGTCCAAACGTTCCGCCTACGGTACCCGCCAGAATTGCCAGCCATAGCTTCATATCCCCAAGATACACCCAATATCCCGCCATGGGCAGAACGAGTTCAGCAGGTACGAATTCAAACGACAAGGCAATGACCAGACCTGCGTATGACAAATCTTTAAAAAAGAGTATAAATTGCGTGATCCATTCTGTCATGCTTTCCCTCCATGAATCTATCTTTTTTTATATAAAAGAAACACTCCTATACAAAGAGTAACAATAGCGAATAGAGCTTGTCAAAACTCACATGCATATCCGATTTAGCCTGTCACGCTGGGATATGTTAGGTCGTACATAAGCGGAATCTCATTCGACATGAATTGAGCAGGAGGTGGGTCTTCGAACAAGTTGAACTCCATATCACCCCTAACACCAATATAACGCTCTGAAAATGCTTCCAATTATAGTATGATAAGACTATCACTAGCTTCTTCACCATCCTGTACAGAAAGAGAAGGAGATCAGAACATGACCGTAACTTCGATTATCGACCAGATCCATATTATTGAATACAATCCCTCTTACGCTGCCGCACTCGCGGATATGTGGAACCGCAGTAACGAAAGCTGGGGAGGTGGCACCAACCTTAGAACAGAGGAAACGGTTCGCCGCGAGATGGAGAGTTCGTCCAATCTTTATGCATTTCTAGCTGTTCATGAGAAAGAGGTTGTTGGCTTCTGCAGTTTTGCTCATTACCGTTATGACGAGAGAGCACTATATGTACCGCTACTTAACGTACGCCCCGATTATCACGGGTATAAGGTCGGACGCAACTTGATCCTGAATGCTGTGCGTAAGACCGTGGAGGCCGGATGGCCTCGCCTGGATCTGTTCACATGGGCAGGCAATACAAAGGCTGTACCGATGTACAAGAAATGCGGATTCTTCTGGGAGAAAAAAGATGATAATGTACATCTGATGAATTTCATCCCCACGATTTTGCAGACCGAAGCACTTGCTCCTTATTTCGAGGAGTTGGATTGGTATGCAGACAGTACGCGTGAACTCGTCATCGAGCCGGATGGCCGACGGGAGCGTGGTTTTGATTTCTTTGACTATACGTGGAAAAAGGGAGATGTCTCCCTGCGGGCTGTATTTGAAAAGTCGGGTCGCGGGCTGACTGCCCTCGAAACACCGGATTACGAAATCTCAACAGAAGTCGACGATCATGATCTGGTATTCGGTTCCAGCTATAACGTTCGCTATCGCATTAAAAACAATTCTGCGTCCGAATTGGCAGTCGAGATCAAGGGTGAGGATAACAAAAACATTCGATTTGCGCTGGACGTTGCACAGGCAGTTGCTCCGGGAGAAACCATTATCGTGGAAGGTGAGTTTCACCTTGATCCGATTACAGAGGAACAGAATAATAATAAGACCCATCCCGTTGTCGCCAGCACTTGGTTGATCGGCGGTAAGAAAGCGGAGTTCAGGTTGGGTATCGCCCCGAAATTCCCGGCCAAGATCAAGACCGTCTTGCCTGTGAAGGAGCTCTACCCAGGTATCCCGTCGGAGTTGGTTCTGAACGTTGAAAATAATGTGGATGCAGAAACGGAGTTCAGCTTGGAGCTGCCTGAGGATGAATTCCTTGAATGGGCGGAGCGTGCGGTGCGCTTTACGGTGCCTGCCAAAGGCAAAGTGTCTGTGCCAGTACCTTTCACCTTGCGTTCGTATGGTCTCTATTCCCAAGAAGTAGAAGTGACGGCAGTCCCAGCGGGGAACCCGGCGATCTCTTTCACAAGCAAACTTTCTGTACTGATGAAGGGAATCGAAGGGAAATATGGTGGGCAGATTGAGGATCAATGGGTGGCTGTTAATGGCGCATTCTCCATTCATATGAGCAAGCAAGATAATATGATGTGGATTGAATACCCTGGCTCCATTCATTCCTTCTGGTGGACTTATCCGAAGCTGGGTAAGCCGTTTGCCGAAGAGTTATCCAAGAAACAAGCAAAAGAAGTGAATATCTATCCCGAAGGGGAGCGTCAGGTTCTTGAAGCACTGTATGACTCGGAGGATTTCCCTGGATTACAGATCAAGTCTGTCGTTAAGTTGTCTGCGAATGGAGTCGCCGAATTCCACCATGAGGTTGAAAATACACGAGATACCGCTTGGGAAGAAGACCTGTTCCTAATGAACAACTTCGGTTTCTACGGAAACCGGTTAATCCTCCCGTACCAAGATCGTTTTGTGGATATGGGGGATTCTTACGCTGGCGATCCGAGCCATTGGAACAGCTCTCAAATCACGGAGAATTGGTTGTTCTGTAAGGAGGCGCATGGTGCCAGCGGTATCTATTGGGACCCTTCTCTGAAGCTGCTTCGCCCGGAATACACGCTAGGATTTCAGCATGAGCTTGGTCGTATTCCCGCAGGAGCCGTAGTGCGGACGAAAGAAACTGTATATGCTTTGAACACGTTTGCGAAGTGGCAGGATTTCCGTGCGTTTGCGCGGAAGCAGCGTAACCCGATCATTCCGTTGCTGGACAGTCATCTGGATCTGACACTGAGTGAGGGGAATCCATTTGCCCCGGACGTGCTACAAGCAACGTTGTCTGAACACAAACTGGTTCCGCTTGCGGGCAAGCTGGAGCTGTATGTGCAGCAGGGTGGCGAACCTGAGGTTATGGCAAATGCGAAGCAATTCAATCCGGAGCAGAATCTAAACTCCGCCAAGCTGACATTTTCACCAGACGAAACGGACCGAGACCAACACGTGAGTGGTTGGAAAGTTCGTGGGCTATATCGGGGCGAAGATCGGATTCAGGAGCGAACTGCCCTTTGGTTCCCGCAGAGCGGAACAGAGGTGGAGCAGATGATTGAAGAAAGTTCATCTGGACCTGTGTACACCGTAGATAATGGAGTATTGTCGATCGCCGTTGCTCCTGAATTCGGGAGTGTAGTACACTCCCTGAAATATTCAGGAGAAGAATGGCTGGATAGCTCGTACCCTGAACCGGCCCCACGCTCGTGGTGGAATCCGTGGTACGGCGGGTTGGGTGTGGGGGTTCCGGGCATGAATGGTTTCAGCCGCCAGTTGGAACAAAGAGCCGCTTCCTGGACAGAGCACAAGGACCAATACGGCAACGTCTGGAAAGGCATAAAGCTGACCACCCGAATTGAGAAGCATGAAGCGAATCGGGGAATCACGATCCACCAGCATTATGTAATGCTACCCGGTGTTCCTGTGCTCTGTACGCTGCTTGAAGTGACAAACGAAAGCGGTCTGACGCTGACGAATTACTCGCTTGCGGAGGAACGTTTCCTCCAGCCTTCATCTGTCTTTGCGGAAGGTTGGATCGAGCAACCGGGTAAAGATCGATTCCCGCTAGGCAAGGTAGATGTGGGCCTGCCACTTGAAGACCTTTTGCGAGTCGGATCGGTTTCGCGTGATAACATGCTGCATGCGGTCCATCGTTACCCGAATCAGAGTGCATGGGGTTTTGCCAATAATCAGGTGACGGGTCTGAACGTGAATCATCATCTGACAATCAAGCATGGGGAAACAGTCTGGACGGAGCCGACATATCTTGTCCTGGGGCCAATCCCGCTAAGTTCACCGGATGTGCAGGACCTTCTCAAACTGAATTTTGCAACTTCTACCGATGAAAAGGAGGCTCCACATGACGATCATTGATATTCACATTCATCTGTCGGACATCGACAGCTTTCATCGAACAGCGATCGATCTATCGAAAGTGGATTACTCTGCCGCTGGTCTTAAAGCGGAGTTCGATAAGAACGACGTCATTCTGGGTATCGGAATGGGGGTTACGGAGCAGACGAAGGGAGCGTTCCCGGATTCCAGTTCCCCTAACCCGATGGGACTTGATTTGGAAGAGAAGATCCCATCATTCCTCATGGAATGCGTGGGCATCAATCCCAATGCGCTAGATGGTAAAAACGCTCAGGAAGAGCTTGACCGGATTGAAGCAAGACTGCAATCCCCTGAGGTAGCCGGAATCAAACTCTATGCCGGATACTATCATCACTATGTGTACGACAAAATCTATACCCCAGTCTATGAACTCGCAGCCAAGTACAACCTGCCTGTCGTGATTCATACGGGTGACACGTACTCCATGAATGGATTGCTCAAATATTCGCATCCGTTGACGGTGGATGAATTAGCCTTTCAACAGCGCGGTGTGAACTTCATGATCTGTCATCTGGGTGATCCCTGGGTGATGGATGCTGCTGAAGTGGTGGCGAAGAATCCTAACGTGTATGCGGATTTGTCTGGTCTTGTGGTGGGGGATCGGCCTCATTTTGAACGGTTCATGAACGAACCTTTATTCATGGATCATTTCCGCCGGGCCTTGGTCTATTCGGATCATTACGAGAAAATGCTGTTCGGCACCGACTGGCCGCTTGCGCCCATCGATCTGTATGCCGAATTTGTCCGCCGACTTGTACCGGAGCAGCATCACGATAAGGTGTTCTACGAGAATGCATTTGAGCTATTTCCGCGTATTGGACAGCGGATTGCCGATATGGGTTAGAACCTAAGTACCGAATTTTTAATATTTGAGGGGACGTATAGCATGCTTGTCATGGAAGTATGAATCATGCGATGTTCATGTTGAATCCCTGTGATGTAAGCTCCTGCCACTTTGCTGGCAGGAGCTTTTTTATCCAGTAGAATAGTGTTTAGCCGAGACAGACTCCATACTCATCTATTATTTCCTTCTTGCCTGTATTTGTTTTTACGAATAAAGAGAACTATAATGATGGATGCACAAAATTTCAGACTTCTTTGGAGGAACATACGTTATGAGATCTTTTCAGTTTTATAATCCGACCCGGCTGATTTTTGGCAAAGGGCAACTTCAAGCACTACAAACCGAAGTTCCAAAATACGGAAAGCGTATTTTACTTGTATATGGTGGTGGAAGCATCAAACGTAGCGGGCTGTACGATCAGGTAATCAGCCAGCTGAACGAAATCGGAGCAGAGGTGACGGAACTGGCTGGTGTAGAACCGAACCCTCGTCTGTCTACGGTTCATAAGGGCGTAGAACTATGCAGAACACATAACATTGATCTGGTTCTTGCGGTTGGGGGCGGCAGTGTACTTGACTGCGCTAAAGCCATCGCAGTAGGAGCTAAATACGATGGAGACATGTGGGATGTTGTTGTACGTGAAGCAACTCCAGAAGGCGGACTTCCACTGGGTACAATTCTGACGATGGCAGCGACAGGTTCCGAGATGAACAACGGTTCAGTAATTACCAATCAGGACACACAGGAGAAATGGGCATGGTTCAGCGAGTATTCTTTCCCAGCGTTCTCCATTCTTGATCCAGTGAACACATACACGGTACCTCTGGATCAGACGGTATACGGCATGGTGGATATGATGTCTCATGTGTTTGAACATTATTTTCATCTGGATACAAATACACCGGTTCAGCTTGGGTTCTGTGAGACGATTCTTCGTACCGTCATGGAAACGGCCCCTCGCCTGATCAAAGATCCGGAAAACTATGAACTGCGTGAAACCATTCTATACTGTGGAACAATGGCGCTTAACGATGTCCTGAATATGGGGCTTGCCGGAGATTGGGCTTCTCACAATATAGAACATGCCGTTTCGGCCGTGTACGACATTCCTCATGGGGGTGGCCTTGCAATCCTCTTCCCACACTGGATGAAGCATAATCTGGATGTGGATGTAGATCGATTCAAACGTATGGCCGTTAATGTATTTGATATCAACCCTGCTGGAAAATCGGACAAACAAGTCGCTGAAGAAGGCATTGAAGCATTGCGCCATTTCTGGACTTCAATTGGTGCTCCTAGCCGTCTGGCTGACTATGACATCGACGACAGTCAGATAGATGCAATGGCTGATAAAGCAATGCGATTCGGTCCGTTCGGATTCTTCAAAAAATTGCAGCGTGAAGATGTAGTACAAATCTATCGAGCTGCGCTGTAATTGCAAATTACACATTCTCATATATAGCAAGCTATTAAACAAGGACGTTCCTTTTTACTGAGGAACGTCCTTGTTTTTAATATGACATCATATCTTGTGCGCTCAACCGTTTTTTCTGGACATCAATGTCATTTGATTCCCTTTTTGAATTAATCCTTCGTTTCAACTACTGCCTCATTAACACGGGTGTCCTTTCGTTTCAGATACAACTTGCTTGGACGGTGCAAGAGTACGATGAGCAGGGCGAAGAGATGAACCAGGGTGAACAGGTTACTCTCATTCGGAATGGCAACGAATAGCGCCAGACTCAGAAACGTCACCGTAAGCTTGAACTTTCTCTTGGTAATGAATATAACAGCGAGCAGGCTGGGACCGATGATAAACAATATTCTGGCTATGATTACGCCAGATGCGTAAGCCAGATCATTTCCTTTGTATGAGAAGGCGAGATAGGCCTCCATGTTCTGGTTGAAGTCAATGAGGAACGCGATAAAGGACACAATCACGTAGATCAGTTTTACACTCAATAAAATGCGCACGACATTTAATAACGTGGGTAATGCTGTTTTTACCATACCACTTCTCCTATTCTCTTCGAACCTATAACCGCAGATTCTTCTGGTTGAATTCTTCCCGAGAGTTTTCCTGCACGATATGTATTTCATACATTATACGATGTTGATGTCATATTTTGTATTAACCCAAAGTCTACATTTTCCAATCGTCAACAGCGGCCTTTGACCTACAATCATTCGGTTTGAAGGATTAAGAAAAATATTTTTGTAAGCGTTTTATTACTGGATGATTATTTAATAACAACCGATATAAAGTTAACCCATATTATATTAGACCCAACAAGAATGAGGATGGATGGTGAATGTATTCATGTTATTTGCAAAGGCGAGGCAACGGTTGACCAACATGTCTTTTCGCTTCAAATTGCCACTGATGATCGGTCAACTGGTGTGCGTCGTACTGGCCGTGACGGCAGTACTATGTTACAAAGTGGCAGAGGACATTACATTGGACAAAAGCAGAGATGAGATTCAGTCGACCTCTGACCGTATTGGAGCGGGGCTATTTACCTCACTAAGTCTGGAGGAGCAATCTACGTTTCTGATCACAACACATCGGACATTCCAAGATTTACTGGAGATTCGGAATGCAGCAGAGGGCGAAGATAACGAAGCATTTTTCGAGGAAAACAGTGAACTTGTTAATAAAGCCAGTGGGATATTGGCAGATAGTTTAGCGGGCATGGAGGGCAACAGTGTTCTGATTCTGGTGGATCGCAATGGAACCGTGGTTGCGGCGAACGACCCGGAGTCACTTGGAGGTGAACGGGCAGACCGTGCTTATTTCCAGGAAGCCATTAAGGGACGTAACGTCATTAGCGAAGGCATCATTTCCAAGACGTTGGGTACATTGGGGACGGTGTTTGCAACCCCGATCTATAATGAGAACAAGCAAGTGGCAGGGGTACTTGTCTCAACCGCCTCTACATCATTCTTCGTGAACCAGTTGCAGAACGTCAAGATTAACGAAGAGGGTAAAGTCATTATTTTGGACCGGATCGGAACGGTCATGTATCATTCGGCAGACGAGAGCCTGGCAGGAAAACCGCTGGAATCGGGGGAGTACCAGTCTCTGATCGATCTGGCTTCAAGTGATACATTGCAACAGGGCGAAGTGAGTACGGACGAGAAAGTGGTATTCTACTCGAAGATTCCGCGTTCCGACTGGACCGTGATTGTCGAGGATACATATACGGATGTACGGAAGCCGCTGGTAGGTATGGCGAAGCAAATGTACATCGTTTTGTTCAGTGCCATTGCTGTGTCTATCATCGCAGGTATCCTGATCTCGCAGCTGGTGACCAGACCGATTAGCCGAATAACGCTGTTGTTTAAACAGTTGGCCGGAGGAGATCTGACTGTGCAGGCAGAAGGCAAGTATACCGGGGAATTCAAAGAACTGGCAGACAGCTTCAACACGATGGCTGAGGGGAACAAACAACTAATCTCCAGCATGAACCGTTCCATCGGGGTCCTGAATACAAGCACGACGGAGCTGGATCAATCTGCACAGCAGACGTCAGCTTCTATAACCGATACAACAGCGACAGCCCTTGAGATCTCACGGGCGATGGAATCACAGGCGAACGACACGGAATCCATCGTGGATAAATTCATGAATGTGGGGAACAAGATTGAGAACGTGAATGAGATGTCACAGTCCGTTATGCTTAAGGCAGATGAGATCACGGACGCATTTAAAAATAATCATGAGGTCATTGATGCCCTTATTGCGGTGAACGGGCAGAATGAGGCGGAAGTGAGCAACATCTCACAGATTACGGTTCAGCTCGCCGAGAGTTCTTCCGGTATCCATCAGATTACGGGCACGATTGCCGAGATTGCGAATCAGACCAAGTTACTGGCATTGAACGCTTCCATCGAGGCGGCGAGAGCTGGCGATCAGGGGCGTGGCTTCGCAGTCGTTGCTTCCGAGATTCGCAAGCTGGCAGAGCAGACGACTGCTCAATCAGAGGACATCAATCGTATTGTGATGCAGACGATAGCACATGTGGAGCAGAATAACCGCAGTGTACATGCCATTGAGGCGATTGCGGAACAGCATAAGCGCAGTGTAAGCCAGACCAAGGAAACCTTTAATTTTGTCACACAAAATATGCAGGACATGATGAATCAGGTACAAGCGATTGCTTCGGAGATCGAGTCCATTGAGCGAGATAAGGATGATGTGCTTGGAGCTGCACAGAATCTGTCGGCTTCAGGGGAAGAGGTCTCGGCATCCATCGAGGAAGTGACGGCAACGATGCAAGAGCAATCCGGCATGACTGGACATCTGGCAGAGTTGGTGCAGACCATTAATGGACTGACCAAACAACTTGCAGAGGAATCATCTCGCTTCAAAACAAAATAGGAACACCAAAGAAACCCGTCTCCCAAAAGAGAACCGGGTTTCTCGACAAAGTGAGCACCTGTACCCATCTATGGCTACGGTGCTCTTTTGTGATCTGCTACTCTCCCCGAACGGAGGGTGCGTACGCCAATACTTCCATTTCAATTAGATAAGGGCCTAAACCGCTGAATACGGTAATACGGGCGGGATATGGCTGCTTAATCATTCGCGCATAGACTTCATTGTATTCTGATTGATCCTCCACTCGGGCCAGATGGGTGGTTGCCTTCACGATATGATCGAGTGTGAGTCCGACTTCTTGCAGGATCACCTCAATATTGCGGATGCACTGCTCAGTCTGCTCCTTAATGCCGCCGATGGGCTCAAGTGTTTGTGGATCGACACCTACTTGACCTGAGACGTAGACTAAATCTCCTGCGCGGACAGCATGGGAGAAAGGAAGCGGGAACTTGGGTGCTGCACTTGCATGTATGATGGTAGACATCGTAGTTGTCATTCCTTTCCTAATGAGTGTGTATATTTGTTGTTAACTGATGCCAGTTCGTAGCCTGCTGATAATGATGAGCGATGGACAACAAGCGGTCTTCTCTCATGAGTGGACCGGCAAGCTGCATGCCGATAGGTAATTGCTTCCCAGAGGTGGTATCGAATCCGATGGGAACGGTGATGGACGGTAGACCTGTATTGGTGAACGGTCCGTTGAAAATCGGGCTTCCCGTCTTGTAGCCATAGGGGGCCACATACGGTGTTGATGGAGTTAATAACACATCCACTTCATCAAAAAGCATCATCATTTCGCTCCGGAATATCGTTCGGATTCGCTGTGCCTGCAAATAGTCAACAGCACTCGTCTGGTAGCCGAGTTCAAGCTGTTCTCGCATCGTATGTCCGTAACGATCGGAGGCTTCCGCGAAGCGTTCCTGGTGGAAGGCGGCAGCTTCTGCCCGCATAACCGTACGATGAGCAGCAATGGTCTCTTCCATATAAGAAGGCAGGTCAACTTTTTTCCATGGCATGCCCAGCTTCTCAAGCACAGCGATAGCCGACTCTACGGCTAACAAGATCGCCGGTTCATCCGTCTGGAAGAAGTTGCTGGGCAGACCGATCACCATTCCTGAAATAGGATGCTCAAGAGCACTTGTTAAGTCTGGCTTGCCATAAGGAAGCGTGAAGGAGTCCAGCTCATCTTGCCCGGCCATCGCTTCCAGAACGATTGCGTTATCTTGTGCGGACCGAGTGAAGGCGCCAATATGATCCAGGCTCCAACTGGCTGTGATGACACCATTACGGCTAACCCTGCCGTAAGTGGGCTTCATACAGGTTAATCCGTTGTATGCTGCGGGTCTAAGCAGAGATCCGAAAGTCTGTGTTCCGAGTGAGAAGGAGGCCATGCCGGCCGCTACTGCAGCGGCGGAACCTGAACTGGAACCGCCCGGCGTATGTTCTAGATTCCACGGGTTGCGGGTAGGTGGTTCTCCTCCTTGGAAGGCATATTCCGTCGTTGTTGTCTTGCCGAGCAGGATTGCGCCTGCGGCTTGCAACTTATTAATTACAGTAGCATTTGTTTCGGGTACGAAGTCAGGATAGGTGCTTGATCCGGCCGATGTGCGTATGCCAGCGGTATGGATAATATCTTTGGCTCCATAGGGAATGCCATGCAGAGAACCGAGATATTCGCCATTCATCAGTTTTCGCTCAGACTCTTTTGCAGCCTGCAAGGCTTGCTCAGCGGTGACTGTAACGAAGGCTTGCACAGCAGGTTCTACTTTCTCAATGCGATTCAAATAGGATTTCGTAAGCTCGACAGGAGATATGGTTTTGTTTTTAATCAGTGTTGCGGCTTCAGCAATCGTCAGCTCGTTCAGTGGTTTCGTAATCATCGCAGAGGAGCCCTCCTATGCGGTGAATTGGGTCCTACTTCTTCTGGCAACTTGAAGCCTCGAATCAGCTTCAAGTCGGCTGTAAATAGGGCAAGCTCCTCGCTGGTAATAACTCCGTTTGCGTATTTCGCACTTTCAGTACGGCGGTGTGTGAGATAGTCGTCTTGGTTCAGAGTAATCACCCTTTCTCTCTCTATTTGGTGAAGCTTGAATCGATAATGTCCTCGTAAGCGAGATCTTCCTTCAAATTACCGATGAAGCGCTGCATATCGATTGCGGTCTCGAAGGCGGATTCGTTGATGAGCCCCTCAGCAGGGTATACCTTGCTGTCGATCATACGTTGTACCGCTTGCTCCACGACGTTTTTGTCCAGATTCGGGAATTCCTTCACGGCAACTGCTTTTGCGCCTTCAGGATTTGATTGAATGTAGTCCAGGGCCTGCTCAATAGAGGTGACAAAGCGCTGGGTGAGATCAGGATTCTTTTCAATGAAGCTTGCGGTCGTATTCATCGTTGCAAAGGCGAATTCAGGATAATCCTTCGTGAAATCATGGACAATATGAAGTCCCTCTGCAATGCCTTGATCCAGCTGCGGCTCGTAAACGATAGCAATATCGGCTTTGCCGGCTAATACAGCACCAAGCTCGGAGCCATTCTGAACCTCAGTGATCGTCACATCGTTGTCGATATCAATGTTGTTGTCAGCGAATAGTTTCCGCAGTAAGCTGTTCGAGCTTGTAGGTGCCAAGCCGACAACGATGGTTTTACCTTTGAAATCCTCTGTTGAGTTCACGGTTACTCCTTCTCGCGCAACCGCCCATACTGGAGCACTACCCGATAAAAGGACCAGTGAGCGAGCATCTCCGCCCTTCGCATTAGCGAATGCGACATGCTCAGGACCGTGGAACGAGAACGCAGACTCGCCTGAGATCACCGAAGACAATGCTGTTGGTCCGCTTCCGGCAGCGCGAATGGAGGATAGCTCAATGCGATTCTCCTCTAGGAATCCTTGGTTATTCGCTACATACAGCGGAAGGTAGAGCAGGTTGTGATACACCTCGGACACCATAATTTTGTCCACCTGCGCATTTGCTTGCCCCCCGCTATTAGATGCACCTGCACCACTCGCAGGTGTTGTGGCATTGCTGCCGCATGCACTGAGCAGTGTAGTCAACATAACCGTCATCGTTGCTAGAAAAGCTATCTTTTTGAATGTACGCATGAGTCATCAGTCCCCTTTAATCGTTGTAGGTCAGCTATACAGATGTGGATTTGCTGCTGGTCTTGTTGTCATTCCATGGAAGGAGACGGGATTCGATATAACCGACACAGGTGTAGAGGAGCATGGCGACCAGCATAAGCATGAACACGCCAACCCATACGGCCGGAAGGTTGAACAGGTTACCTTCGACGAATACCATATGTCCGAGTCCTTTGTCAGAAGAGATGAATTCTCCACCTACGACAGACACCAATGCCAAGCCGATATTGATCCGGAAGGCTGAGATGATCCATGGCAGAGAGGAAGGAACGATAATTTTGCGGAAAATTTGTGATTTCTTCGCACCGAAGGATTTCATCAGATTAATCTGGGATTCGTCGATCTGATGCGTCGCTTGGTAGGCGGATAATAATGCTACGATAAACGTTGCCACGGAGGCCAGAGCAATCTTGGAGAAGATGCCTGAACCGAACCAGATGATAATCATTGGAGCGAGGGCAATCTTCGGGATACCGTTCATGGCT
This sequence comes from Paenibacillus sp. LS1, assembly GCF_026013365.1. Lineage (GTDB taxonomy): Bacteria > Bacillota > Bacilli > Paenibacillales > Paenibacillaceae > Paenibacillus. The sequence goes on along the minus strand of NZ_JAPDOE010000001.1, from coordinate 1,963,689 downwards.
ACAATGAATGGATCGAGCACACGGGCAACGGACTTGGAATACCACATGAGCAGTCCTGCCAATGAGCCAATTAAGCTTCCGGCTACGAAGCCAATAACGGTGGCATTCACCGTTGCGAACGCGTCTGTAAGCAGTTGCCCTGAGCTGGCCATGGTGATGGCGGCATCGAGAATGGCGCTTGGTGATCCCATGAGGAATCCGTTAACCAACTTCAAGCGAACGGCGGATTCCCAGATCACCAGGATGACCGCAACAATAATGAACCGCCACAGCATCGTCATCAGCCATTCTTTGGAGAAAGTGGACTGTCTGCGTTTGCTCTTCGCAACTCCAGCAGGCTTCCCGGCAAGGGTTATTTCAGGTGATGTGCTCTTCATTAGCTAATCCTCCCCATCTGGATATCAAGCTCTGACCAGATCGATTCAAAATACTGCTTGAACTTCTGGTCGGAGCGGGCTTTCAGTGCTGAGCCATACTGCGAAGCGAGACCGATATCGTATACCTGTTTCACGGTCGTTGGTCTTTTGCTCATAACGGCAATGCGGTCGGAGATGGCGATGGCTTCCTCAATGTCATGTGTGATAAGCACGCCTGTTTTGCCCTCGGATTTCAGGATAGACAAGATTTCATCTTCCAGAATGAGTCTGGTCTGATAATCAAGTGCTGAGAAGGGTTCGTCCAGTAATATGATATCGGGCTGGGTAACGAGGGTACGAATGAGGGCTACACGTTGGCGCATACCGCCTGATAGGGTGGAGGGATAGGCTTCTGCGAATGAAGCCAGGCCATAACGATCCAGATAATCCATGGCAATATCGCCACGATCCTTTTTGGACATGCCCTTCACTTCCAAGCCTAGCGTGACATTGTCCAGAATGCTTCTCCAAGGAAGCAGCAGATCCTTCTGCATCATATAGCCGACATGCCCGGTGGTCTGATCAATCTCTTCGCCACAGACGATAACTTTGCCTTTCGTTGGCTTAAGCAGACCTGCGATAATATTGAAGATCGTACTCTTGCCGCAGCCGCTCGGTCCCACGATACTGAAGAACTCCTGCTTCTTGATTTGCATCGAAACCTCAGCGAGTACTTGAATATCTTCTCCGGTTGCACTGACAAATGATTTGGATACGCCTTGTATTTGTATAGCCATGATAGGTAGCCCCTTTCCTACAGCCTGATGGTGTTCATTTCTTGATGTGAATTTATGTTAAGTAATATAACATTGATGAATATATTCCTAATCATATAGACTGTTTGCACAATTGTCATTAGTTACTCTGAACATAAAAATACAATTTAATCAGTTAAAATGCACAAATGAGGTTGGGTTGGGAAAAGAAAATAAAAGAACGTGTCATTATACATGACACGTTCTCGGTTTAAGACGTATGATTAGCTTCGCTAGGGACTGGATTAACATTTAGAAGGGACTCAAGTGCGAAGGCGAGTCTGAAGCGCAGGCTCTCCATCGGGTCCTTGATGTTCCTGCCGGTTAGTTTCTCGCATTTCTCCAACCTATAGATCACTGTATTGCGATGTACGAACAGCTCTTTCGCTGTATCGACGATCTGGCAATGATTCTCGTAGAAGGAGGACAACGTTCTCATAAGTTCACTGCGCTCGGTCTGATCTCGGCCTTCAAAGGGTTTGAAGGTTTCTTGATGGAATTGCAGCATCTCATCGTAAGGAATCATGCGCAGCAGACGGCTTATATCCATGGTTTGATAGGAGTGAGCGAAGCGGGTCTTTCGCATCTGATAGCCGGATTGGAGGGCTTTGACTGCCTCCTTATAGGAGAGTCCAATATCCAATACGTTCGTGTAGGGATTACCTATTCCGAAGGATAGGCTGAGCTGTGACTCCATATACAGATTGCTCGCGATCCGCTCAAGCTGCTGAACAACGGAATGTTCGTTCCAAGACGATTCGGCCAAAAAGACGAGTATGCCGAACTGGTCGTTCTTCGTGAACATGACAAAGGAGAGATCCAATTTGGCGAACTCCTGCTTAATCAACTCGTAATTAGCGTCTCGTTCCGAGATGAACCGCTCTTCCCCAGGTGGAGTGAGGATGTGATTAGGTTTGTTCGTTAAGGGTTCATCCATCTTGGCGATGATGAGAACGGAGCTCCCTTTGGCTTGCAGCCCATATTTCTTGCCGCGATGCAGCGCTTCTTGTTCCGAACGAATGAAGCCTTGAATGAGATCGGAGAAATATTCATTTTTGTACCGGCGGGAGCGTTCCTTGACTGCTTGTTTCTTGGTTAACTCCAGACCGATCACATTGACCGCTTGCTCCAGTGCCAGAGTGGAGAGCTTAGAGGTTGTGGAACTGTCGTATAGTGCGATTAAATAACCCTCGTGACGATCCGTGAAGATGGGATGAAGCTCGGCATGTCGATATTTATCAGCAGTAAGCAGGCATATCGAGATTGTGGTATGGAAGGAAGGGTGCTCATCTATAAATATCAGTAAGGGCGCGGCGAGAGACTGGTTATCCATCTGTTGTGCATAATGGGAGCTTGCCGTAATCTGCTTCTTTGAGCCAAGCAGCAGCACAGGTGAGGATAGCAACTGAGACAACGTATCTACGATGGATGGTATGCCTTTTCCCTGCATCACCATCGTGGAAAATTGCTTGTGAATAGACAGGGCGTAGTGAAGCTCATGGGTTTTGTTCTGAAGGATGGCACTGATCGAATGTTGAAATATTTCACCGAGTGTATTGTCTATCTCAGACAGCTCGATGATCGGGAAGCCCAACCTGTCGGCAGTTTCAAGCAGTTGCGGAGATAATTCAAGAGAGAAACGCTGTGTCTTCACAGCAAGTGCCGCACAGCCAATAGTATGCATGTCTGTAATGAATGCAAGATGAGCATCAGGGCGGTCTTTCAGGATATAACCGTTTGTCAGCAGCATATCTCCCGGCTTCAGGAATTGTACAATATCTGGCGCGTCCATAATGTTAATCGATTGTACCAAACGATCTAGTCCACGATGTCCGGCAATCACTTTTGCTTTGGAGAGAATGGGGATAGTCAATAACTGTTGCAGATCCATCTTCAACCCACTCGCTTTCATAATAATATGTTATAAAATCTAACATTAAGTGGGGTAGGCGTAAAGAAGAGTTTGGATAAAGGGGCTAAAAGATAGATGTAAACAAATTTCTCATAAATATAAAAACTTTCCAATAATTCAATGCGTTATACTAAATAGATTTCAAGAAACTATGATCACTATTACCAACTCTATCACTAAAAAGGAGTTCTCGATCCATGAAAGGAAAAGGATTAGTATCGCTTTTACTTGCCAGTGTTGTTGCTGGTTCTATCTTAGTAGCATCGACTACTACTGCGGAAAGAGTCGTAGCCCAAACTCCGATGGAAGCAGCAACGGAGTACTTTCAGGCTTACATTGCTAAAGATGTAGAGGGAATGATGTTCTATTCTAAAGATACAAACTATCTGGATGAGAAAAGTCGTGAAGAAGGATATGTAAAAGATTTTAAAACCAATCCAACTACAGGGTATGAAATTGTGGGAAGCAAACAAATCAATACGGATGAAGTTCAACTTTATGTAGTTCAAAAGTATGCAGGACAAGACTATGAACAGTCACCACCACTCCCGTATAAAATTTTCAAAAGCGAAAATGGATGGAAGGTTATAGTAGAGCCACTAGAAATCAATACATTGACAGGTGAAATCACTAAAGGTACACCGATTCACGCTTTGCAGTATACAGATCATTAGTTGTGATTGTGAAAAGCGATTCCTAGAATAAATTTATCAGAAAATTAAGCTTGGAAAGGCGGTGTAGAAATGCCAGCGACCTGGACATTTAGTGCAAATAGGAAAAGAGACATTATCCCTTTTAAGAAATAATATTAGACAAGGGGATGGTTGTATCATGAAAATTTCAGACCGACTATTAAGACAATATTTAGATCACGTTTATTGGATATGTGGCGGCCCTTGCGGCGGCAAAAGCACGATGACAAAGTTGCTTTCTTCAAAATGGGATCTGAATTATTATTCTTCAGATGACCACACTTTCGATTATCAAAAAAAGGCTAATCCGCAGGATCATCCAGCAATTTTGCGACACTTCATTGATTGGGAATGGTTCTTTTTAGGGCGTGGGAACGATAGAAGTCACTGGTTAAATTCAGTGTTTGATGAAAGCGTGGAGTTTATTATTTTGGATCTGTTACAGATGGGGAAAGAGAAGCCAATCGTAGTAGATACTTTTATGGAACCTGCTTATCTAAGGGAGATTGTTAACCCCAACCGAGTTGTTTATATGTTTGCAGAAGATGACCTAATTAGAGCGGAGTATCTGGATCGGGATCATCTGAGGGGCATGGAGGATTTGTTCCCTAATTTATCAGATCCACAACGTGCACGGGACGAAACATTAAACACGGTGGTTAGAGCATCGAATCATTACCTGCAACAAGCAGAGCAGTATCAATTAAAATGGTTCATGAGAACATCTCAGTCCAATAAAGAGCAGATGTTATTGGAAGTTGAAAAGCATTTCGGTTTTCGATGATACTGAAGTGTCAAATTATATCCGTCGTCATTTGATACATTAAAGGAATACGATAGCTCAATAAAACCCAGAGCGTAGCCGATCAACCCGATCGGCTGCTTTTGTTCAGCTAAAGGAAGGTTAACTTAATGCCATCTTACGAATTACAGCTGTAACTTTTATAGACTGATAGCGTTGTTAATAACGAGGAACTTCTTATAGGTTTTAAGAATAACTAATAAAAGAATACGAGGAATGAAGTAATGAAGAAAAAGAAACTATTTTTTACTGTTATATCATTAGCTTTAACAACAGCGACCGTAACTGCCTGTGATTCAACAAGTCAAATTCAAGAGAATATGTCTAATCCAAAAACTGGTGTATTATCAAGCGAGGCCGAAAGTACAACCCTTTCTAAGTCTTTAAGCGAACAAGAGAGCAAACCCTCCCACTTTATTGCTTCTGGAGGCGCAACGGTACAGCAACCCTTTTCCGTAAATCCGGAATCTGTACATATAAAACTGCTTATGAAAAACAATAGTAGCCATGAAGTTAATGTTAGTTTAACTCAATTAGATACTAGTGAAGTGTATTTCGCTAGAACGATTGCTCCTGGGGAATCTTTAGATTGGATAAATAGTAAAGAAGGTTTCACACAGGGGATGAGTACTGGAGGCTACTTGCTTCAATGGAGTGGTGGCGGTTATCAGGTTGAGGGGGAATTATGGGGATCAGCTGGTTCAGACCCGGACGATACTGTTGATCTAACGTGCATGTTATTGTGGTTAAGCCACTACAGATTAAGTGGGGAACGAATTAAAAACCTCGTTAATTATGAACTGTCTAGAATATTTAATTTGGAAAATATTTTATCGGAATTATCACAAATCGGAGTAACTATGATCAGAGCATCGTTCCTGAATAAATAGATTAAAGTCGAAGAGGGGCTGCATTCTGCACTCCCTCTTCTTAGTGATTTTAGTAATTTTGCAATTAGGAAGATATAATTTACTAGTTTTAACCTAGTTTTTGCGAACCATTGAACCACACGGATTTGATTGACAAGGTATCTGAAATATTAGTGATCGGATCACCGTTTATGAGAACAAGATCAGCACGTGCACCTTCCGTAATTCGGCCACGATCATGTAGACCAAAGCAACGGGCCGGTTTGGCAGTAGCCGACTGAAGAGCTTCGATCGGGGTGAACCCAGCCTTCACCAGTAGCTGCATTTCGTGGTGGACACTGGCCCCATGAGCAAGGCCACCAAGGTTCGGAACAGGAACCGGTGCAACATCCGTCCCCACAAGAATATCAACTCCGGCACGGTGAAGATCCATCACATTCTTAAAGCTGTTCTCCATATTGCCTTGTGGAAACGTATTGAAGCTTGAGTTCAAAATATCGATCCAATCCGGACTTAATTTGGAATGAACTCGTGGATCATTCGCCAATTCCGAAGCCGGATTACCAATAATCGATGAATTCAATACCAAGCACGGTGTAACAAAAGCTCCAGAATCAGCTATGGATTTAACCAATTCGGACGTGTACTCGGGTCTGTCGATAAACAAGTGACCCAAACCGTCGACTCCAAGATCGATGGCTGCTTTCGATGAAAGAGCCGTCAAGACGTGGGCGATGACCAACTTATCGAACTTGTGGGCTTCAGTAACGGCTGTTTTTAAAATCTCGTCACTTAGAACAGGCAGGCCAGGTGCACCCATGACCGTTCCCTCTTCAATCATGATCTTAATATAGTCGGATCCATTCTCTACTTGGGTATGCACATGTTTGATCGCTTCTTTAACCGTCGTCACTTGAGGTATTTCGTCGTGATCGTGAGCGTAGGCAGCCAACATTGCTTCCCGATCTTCCTCCGATAACTTCTCTAGTTCCTTTAATATGAATTCCGGTATTTCATCTCCATCAGGCAGTAATTCATCTGGGTGCCCACCAGGAGCGGTAATCGCTGTACCAGCTGATCGGACGTCTGCGATGTCAGACACATTTTTTAGCTGAATTTCGCGACCTCTTTTAGTAAAATCGCCGTTCATTTCGAGTTCTGTTGTAACACCGAATTTTAAGGCATCTCGTAATCCACCAATTGAGGTATGGACATGTGCATCAATCAAACCAGGTATTAATGTCCCGTTGTCTCCATTGATAATTGTTGCATCGCTTGGGATGTCTCCGCCTACTGAAATAATGGACTCCCCACTAATGATAATATGTCTGGGAGCAATAATTTGATATCCGTCAAAGATTCGTACATTTGTAATGGCCGTAATTTTTTCTAACCCAGCATTTTGATTTACGTTCTCCATCATAATTCCTCCCAATGTGCTTGTGATTCAACACTTCGGATTATAACTGTTAGATATCTAACAGTCAACAATCTATTGTTTATTTGACAATCCTATTAGGATCACTGTATATTTTAGCTGCGAACAATTAGATTCCTAACAATTATGGAGGGGACGATGGATGGTCATGCATTCCCGAGAAGATACACCTTATATGGATTTGTTTCAGATTATCGGTCTTAAGTTGAAGAAAAGAGCGGATGAGAGTATAAAAGAGCTAGGATTAAGTTCTCAACAAGGAAAAGTAATCGATTATATTTATAAGAATCAAGATAATATTATTCAAAAGGATCTTGCAGATCGGTTTCATCTGCGTGGGGCAAGCGTTACAAGCATGCTTCAAAGTCTAGAGCAAAAAGGATTCATTGAACGTAAAATCCCGGTCAATAATGAACGTCAAAAAAATATATATGTATTACCAAAAGCGGTTGAATTGATTGATGACTTTAATAACTCTTTTCAAAAAGTGGAGGATGAAATCGTTCAAGCTCTGAATGACGAGGAGAAGCAAATCTTAAAGAAATTACTGACCAGAATTAATGAACGCATATAAAGAAGATGATTCCTTTAAGTTTTTTGAAGCTGGCGGGTAAGAAGTATGCTTACCGAATTGTGTGCGAGGAAACTAAAACAAAGAGAGCCAGACGTATAAGTCAGGCTCTTCTTGGCGATATATTGTGTCTCTGTGTCATTTGAATCCTGGCGCTGTTGTTACAACCAGACTTAAATTTTTTAAATAGTATTTAATGTGGTGTATCTCCCAAATTCATAAGTATACGGTTTGCTTGTAATTAAACTAAATTCTGTATTAATTAATCAAATTTTCACCTCTTTTGTCCTGAAAAATGGTCGGAAATAGATTGGCAGAGGTACAGAGGCGCTGCACGAATATGAAATGTTACAAGAATAATGCCTAATGAACTCATTAAGTTTGATAAAAAAACCTCCCGTCCCGCAGAAAACGTGGGATTGGGAGGTTTTGATTATAGTGTGAATTCAACGTTTATCGTACAAACCATCCAGTGGGTTGAGGGGCTATGTCTGCAGTATCTCGTAGATCATGGACTTTGACATTACTGCCATAGATCATGGAATCGCTACTCAGTCGAAATGAAGGGAAACTGTGCTCGGATTGCAGACGCAGACAGGGTTCAAAGTAAATCTGCTGCTGTTTGTTGATTACAAACGGAAGCGAGCCCGCTTCTACGGTAACATCATCGCTATCCGGTTCGTTTAAGATCAGAAGTACCGCAATTCCGTCACAACCGCATCCATCGGTATCATAAAACAATTTGAAATAGCCTGGTCGATCTCCCAGCTTTTCAGTAAGTCTTGCTTCTGCCAGCGGACTGACTTGAATGATCATGACGTCGTTCACACTCCTCTAATCTCCAATGAATTCGCTTACAATTTAATATATGGACCATAAATGCAGATTAGAAGGTGAAATAAAGAAAAGCAAACATGTTCTGTGAAAATAATGAAGCTAATGAGTGATACATCGAACAATTCACGTATGAATGTCATACCCAGAACTTCAATTGATCCAGTGTGAAATCATTCGCCCGCCAATGAAACCCATTTCATCGCCATTCCTTATCTGGTATGATAAGCAGGGAAAATAGGGAAAATTAGAGAAAAAGGAAGGTTCCGCTATGACACCGATCACCATATACGACATCGCCAAAGAAGCAAATGTATCTGTCGCGACGGTCTCCCGGGTATTGAATGACACGGCACCAGTGCGTGCAAGCACCCGAGAGAAGATTATGTCCATCATCGAAAAACACCAGTTTCAGCCCAACGCGCAAGCGCGCAGTCTGATCAAGAAAGAGACGGGAACTATCGCCATCATCCTGCCAGACATCACAAACCCCTTCTTCCCGGAAGTCTTCTGGGGCGCGGAGAATGAGGCTCGCGGATTAGGGTACACGTTCTTTCTGTGCAATACCGCAGGGGACTACAACAGGGAATCTGAATATTTGTCCATCCTGCGAGAGAAGCGGGTAGACGGGATTATTTTTCTCGGTGGGCGAATCAACATGCAGGTCTGTCCAGATGACATGGCTCAGGAATTGATTGATATGGGCAAACGTATGCCGATCGTACTGGTCAATGGCAATATTGCCAAAGGCGGATTCCACCGGGTGTACACGGATGAAGGGGCAGGGGCTGCCCTTGTAGCTGAGCATTTGCTTGAACTGGGGCATCGCGATATCGCCTTTGTCGGCGGTCTGAAAGAGTTGTCCACCACGATGGTCAAGGTCAGAGCTGTGCAGAAGAAACTTCGCGAACATGGGCTGGAAATACCAAAAGAACGGCAGCTTCTTGGCAGTTTCTCCATCGACGATGGCAAACGCGAGATGTCCAAACTGCTGGATCGTGACAATCCACCAACCGCGGTCATCTGCGTGAATGACAACACGGCGATTGGTGCTATCAAGTCAACGATTGAGCATGGGCTCTCGATTCCGAAGGATATATCCATTGTGGGTTTCGATGACACGCCGCTCGCTAGTGCCGTTATACCCGAACTGACAACCGTATCCCAGAACACATATCAGCTTGGAAAACAGGCTGTGGACGTGCTTCATGAGCTGATTAACCAAGGCAAACCGAAGAAGCAGATCATTCTGCAACCGGAGCTAATTGTGCGTCAAAGTACAGGACCTGCTGCAAGATAAGGGGCCCTGTAATTGGAAAAGAAAGCGTTGACATTTCCTTGAAGGGTGAAATATAATGAGTGCGTGAATGAAACCCCTTTCATAAAGTGGAACGGGTTTTATGTTTCAGCTTAATGAAACCCATTTCATGAAACGGGTTTCAGTGTAGTCATCCATTCATTATATCAAGGGGGCGTAACGTATGAAAAGAAGTCTAAAGGTCATTTCGTTATTGATGCTGGTCATGGTAATGGGTCTTACAGCCTGTAGCAGCGGGAGTAGAAACAGTTCTTCCGGCGAGTCCGGTGGCAAGGTTGATTTGAGCATGACGATCTGGGGCTCGGAGGATGAGAAGAAAATTTATCAGGAGCGACTCGACATTGTGAAACAGAAGTATCCCGATATTAACGTGAAGCTGAACGTGGTTGCAGGGGATTATGACCAGAAAGTACAGACCATGATCGCCGGGGGAACGGCGCCGGACATCATGATGATTGCCGAGAACTATCAGGCGTACGCCTCCAAGAATCAGATTATACCGCTGGATGACATGATTCAGGCGAACAACGTGAACATGTCTGAGCGTTATTCCGATGATATTGCAAACCTGATGAAGTACGATGGCAAACAATTCGGTTTGCCGGATCGTGCAGGTGCGATGGTCCTCTTTTATAACAAAGATCTGTTCGACAAAGCCGGGGTGGAATATCCAACCAAAGATTGGACGCAGGACGATCTGATGGCGGCAGCTCAGAAGCTGACAGTCAAGGAGAATGGCAAGACGACTCAATGGGGTTACTACCCGGGCAGCTGGTGGCCGCAATGGATGCAACTGATTTACCAGAACGGTGGCTCGATATTCGATGAGAGCGGTAAACCGACATTCAATACAGAGCCTGTACGTAAAGCATTGCAATTCATGAATGACCTGACCTTCACACACGGTGCGGGGCCAACGCCAACCGAGATTGCCGACATGGGGAATATCGGAGCTGATCCGCTGTTCGCACAAGGCAAGATCGCCATGGAAACGACAGGGTTCTGGAACATTGGTTCGCTTGCCAAGGTGGAAGGCATCAACTGGGATATCTCTCCGGTATGGGGCGAAACGAACGCATTCTTTAACGGATTAACGATTACCAACGCTTCCAAACATAAGGAAGAAGCATTCAAAGTAATTGAAGCACTGACCACACCTGAAGCACAGATGCCAATGGTTAAAGCCGGTCAGGATGCTCCTGCAACCAAAGCGGGTCTGTCCAGTGATGAATTCCTGAATGCCGAATATGGTGGCAAGAAAATCAACATGGCTGCATTCAGTGAATCGACGATCTATGCAGAACCGTTCAACCCGCAATGGAACGAAATGATGAAGCTCATTAACGATAAGCTGGGTGTGTATTTCAACAACAAAGCCTCGCTTGATGATACCGTAACTGAAATTCAGAGTGGACTGGAGAGACTCTACAAATAGAGGATTTTTCTGAACATGCACAAATAGCAGCGACAGCAGGACAGGTGGAATCGGCGTGAATGCGGGTTCCATCTGCTCTCTGCGTCATGGGAGGGCTTAACGTGAGAAAAAAGGACGGGAAATGGTTCTACATCTTCATCTCGCCTTGGCTGATCGGATTCCTGGGGCTGACCCTGGGACCAATCCTATTTTCCATCTATATGAGCTTCACGAACTGGGATCTGTTCCAGTCCCCTGAATTTATCGGTATAGACAACTACAAAACACTGTTGACGGATGACCCGATCTTCTGGAAAGCGGTGGGAAATACGTTCTTCTACGCCCTGATATCAATCCCGCTGGGCATGTCGATATCGCTCTGGATCGCGTATTATCTGAACAAGAAGATCAAAGGTATTACTTTCTTCCGGATTCTGTTCTACCTGCCTTCCGTCGTTCCGGTGGTTGCGAGTTCATTGCTCTTCATCCACTTGCTTGCGCCGACAGAAGGATTGATCAATCAGGCACTTGCGATCTTTGGTATTCAGGGTCCTGCCTGGCTGCTTGATCCGAACTGGGTTAAGCCTGCATTGATTCTCATGTCCTTATGGGGTGTGGGTGGTGGTGTGGTATTACTGCTTGCAGGTATGAAAGGAATACCGCAGGAATTCTACGAGGCCGCTGCCATCGATGGAGCGAAAAGTACCCAATCGTTCTTCCATATTACATTCCCCATGCTGACTCCCGTCATTTTCTTCAATCTCGTGACTGGCATGATCGGAGCGCTCCAGACCTTCGCGCAGGTATTCATCGTCACTGCAGGAGGACCAGACAATTCAAGCCAGATGGTCGTTCCCTACTTGTTCCAGAATGCGTTCCAATTCTACAAAATGGGATATGCATCGGCGATTGCGTGGGTATTATTCATTATCATCATGGCGTTGACACTGGTTGTATTCCGTTCATCGGCGCTATGGGTGCATTACGAGGAGGGAAAAGCCAATGAGTAATCCATCGACTGTGGAGAAGACGATATCCTACATTTTTCTGATTCTGGTCGGGGTGCTGCTTGCTTCACCTTTCCTGTACATGATCTCCATTGCACTGGCCAGTGACGCAACAACCGTCAAGTCAGCCTTTACCTTCGTACCGATGGAGTTCCAATGGTCGAACTTCTATACGATCTTCACAAATAACAATCTTGGTACGTATCTCAAAAACTCAGTTATCATTACCGTCTTTACGATTGTCGGGTCGGTATTATCGGCTTCGGTCGTATCCTACGGCTTCGCCCGGATTAAAGCGAAAGGAAGCAGTTTCCTGTTTATTGTGTTGCTCAGTACGATGATGATTCCGGGTGAGGTGACGATGGTACCGCAGTTCATCATCTTCCGTCACCTGGACTGGATTAATACATTCTACCCGCTGATCGTGCCGAGCTTCTTCGCCGGGGCATTCAACGTATTCCTGATTCGACAGTTCGTCATGAGTATTCCGAAATCACTGGATGAAGCCGCCATGATCGACGGAATGGGCCACCCGGGAATCTATTGGAGGATCATACTGCCACTGACGTATCCAATTCTGGCTGCCATTGCGATCTTCTCATTCTCTTACAACTGGGGTAACTTCATGGGGCCGCTCATCTATATCAATGATCCGGAGAAAATGCCACTGGCACTCGGAGTGCAGCTGTTGACTACGGTAGGTGGCGGGCAGATGCCACCATGGAACCTTGTGATGATTGCTTCCCTGTTCCTCACCATTCCGATGGTGCTGGTATATCTGTTCGGACAGCGTTATGTCTATGAGGCCAACATTAGCGGCGGAAGTAGCGGAATCAAGTAACAGAAGGTGTCTGTAGTGTGTGTATGGTCTGAACCTGATGTGCAAAGTGAACGAAGTTATCAACGTACATGGAGAAAGGATTGTTTAGCCCATGGCGCATAAAGAACAACGCAGCAGAAGCAAACGGAGTTATATCCTCATGGGGGTTGCCCTGATTGCCCTGCTGGCAGGAGGAGGAATTGTTATCAATCATTTTGCCAATGAATCATCCAAAACACTTGTATTCCAAGAGGAACCGGTACGTCTGAAACTGGATCAGTCCTATGATCATTTTGAAGGCTGGGGCACGTCACTTGCCTGGTGGGCCAACGATCTCGGATTGTGGAAGGATCAGGCGAAGGTTAGTGAAGTGATGGATCTGGTCTTTGATCCTGAGAAAGGATTAGGTCTGAACATCGTCCGTTACAACATAGGCGGTGAAGAAAATCCAGAGATGAAAGCCCTCCGTCCCGGTGGGGATGTACCTGGCTTCCAGCCTGAACCTGGAGAGTGGGACTGGGATGCCGATGCAGGTCAGCGTGCTGTGTTACAGGGCTCGATGGAGCGCGGCGTGAACATTGCTGAAGCATTCTCCAATTCACCACCTTACTGGATGACGATCAGTGGATCGGTTACAGGAGCTGTGGATGGCAGCAACAATCTGCGTGATGATCAGTATGATGCGTTTGCCGATTATCTGACTGAAGTCGTGAAGCATTATCGGGACGAGTGGGGGATCACCTTCCGCACACTGAATCCGCTCAATGAACCTTCCTCCGACTGGTGGAAGAAGGGCAATATGCAGGAAGGCAGTCATTTTACGAATGAGAAACAGGCCGAGATTATCAAGAAAGTCGCTGCATCTCTGAAGAGCAAAGGACTGGATGGAACCGTCATCAGTGCCGCAGACGATAACAGTATTGACGAGACGGTATTTAATTTCAACCTCTATGATCAGGACACGCTGGACGTAATCCAGCAGATCAATACCCACTCCTATAATGGTAGCAAAATGGAAGAGCTGCGCACATTGGCAGAACGCCATGGCAAGAAGCTGTGGATGTCCGAGTACGGAACAGGTGGCAGCGAGCCGCACAGTCATGAGGATATGACCTCGGTGCAGGAGCTGGCAGAGCGAATCATGTTTGATCTGAAAATCATGCAGCCATCTGCCTGGGTATACTGGCAGGCCGTTGAAGATGAAGGCGCCAATAATAACTGGGGTTTCATTCATGCGAACTTTAACGGAGAAGAGCAGTATGAGATGACTAAACAGTATTATGGCATGGCCCAGTTTACAAAGTACATTCGTCCAGGCGCGACGATTATTCCAACGGATAGCGGACGCACGCTGGCTGCCTATGACGCGGAACGTCAGAGACTGGTGCTGGTGATTCGTAACGAATTGTCAGCGGGTACAACGGCGTTTGAACTGGAAGGGTATGCGTACGGAAAAACATCCACCGCTCAGGTGTATCAGACTTCACCGGATCGGAACATGGAACAGCTTGAAGACATTCCGGTGTATGCGAACGGACTTGAAGTGCCTACCGCAGACAATTCCATCACAACGGTTGTACTCGAAGGCGTGACGTTGCAGGGGAACTGATAACAGCACTCGGAAGGTTGTTCTGTCATCGTAGTCCCAGTGTAGATTGTCTTTTAGTTCAACGAGTTTGGTTGCCTTATATTTTTAAAAGAGTTATAGGACATATGAAACTATATAAATTGAATTAAACATTTACACCAAACGGAGAGGACAGAAAAAACCTGAAGAAGCGGAGCGTGCGCCTACAAGCTTTCTGCAAGAAATCTACATCGGAAGCATACGCTATCCCCGGATTTTCCCCTTTGAGAAGAGGGAATCAAAAAAATCTGGGGATAACAGCGATCGGAAGGTTGTTCTGTCATCGAAGTGCGCAGTGTAAATAATCTTTAGTTCAATTTATATAAAATAAAGAGAAGGAGGGGATATCTTTGACAGAGAAAGCATCCCTTTTGCTCCAGGAACAGGAGAAGAACATCGCCAGGGCTGAGAATGGTGTTCAATCCGAGTTAACGTACGATGCACGCAGTTTTTTCCTGAACGGAGAGCGTGTATTTCTGAACAGTGCAACGATCCATTATTTCCGCATGCCGAAGGAGGAATGGCGGGAGATTCTGCTGAAAGCGAAGCTGGCAGGTATGAACTGCATCGACACCTACTTTGCGTGGAATGTGCATGAACCGGAAGAAGGACAGTGGTCCTTTGAAGGGGACAACGATTGCGGAGCGTTTCTGGATTTGTGCGCAGAACTCGGCATGTGGGTTATCGCGCGTCCGGGTCCGTTTATCTGTGCAGAATGGGATTTTGGCGGTTTCCCATACTGGCTGGGTACGAAGGACAACGTGAAATTCCGGGAAAATAATGAGACGTATCTGCATTATGTGAATTTGTATTTTGACCGGGTTGTGCCGATTATTCGAAAGCGCCAGCTATCCGCTGGGGGCACGGTCATTCTGGTTCAGGTGGAGAATGAATATGGGTATCTGATGGATGACGCTGCTGCAAGTGACCATATGAATACGCTGAGAGATGGATTGTTGCAACGTGGCATTGACGCTACACTAATCACTTGCGTTGGCGGTGCGGAAGGCACGATTGAAGGGGCTAATTTCTGGTCAGGTGCTGACGGGCATTATGAGAAACTTCGAGTCAAACAGCCGGACACCCCGAAGATGGTCACGGAATTCTGGACCGGATGGTTCGAGAATTGGGGAGGACCTTCGGCCATTCAGAAGACAGCGTCTTTGCTGGAGAGACGCATCATGGAGATTCTGCGTGCCGGGTATACCGGAATCAGTCACTACATGTTCTATGGTGGCACGAACTTCGGTGGATATGGCGGCAGAACGATGGGTAGTAGTGACATCTTCATGATTACGTCCTATGACTATGATGCACCGCTGAATGAATATGGACGGGTGACACCGAAATATGCGGTGACCAAGAATCTGTCCTATTTCGTCCATGCATTTGGGCCACTCCTGATGGAAACAGAGGAAATTCCAGAAGAAGAGATCGTTGTACGTCATCCTGAAGGCATATCTGCACGAGGCAGACAGGCGGATAACCAGAAGATTTGGTTCCTGGAGAGTCACAAGGATGAACGCGAGACCATGCACATTACGTTGGAGGAAGGCCGAACTCTTCCCGTATCACTGAATCCAGGACAGATTATTCCATTGCTGGATCGAGTACAGATT
The DNA here is from genome assembly GCF_026013365.1 of Paenibacillus sp. LS1. Lineage (GTDB taxonomy): Bacteria > Bacillota > Bacilli > Paenibacillales > Paenibacillaceae > Paenibacillus. The sequence goes on along the minus strand of NZ_JAPDOE010000001.1, from coordinate 1,947,595 downwards.
GCCGAACACGTATACCTGACTGCGGGTACGATGATTACGGGCAATGAAATGATCAACGGAGAATTGACCCTGTTCATCGTGGCCGCTGCAGGACAGCGGTCAGTTGTTGAACTGGAAGCAGGGGCATTAAACGTTAAAGGTAGCACGGTGCAAGTGCTGGTCGAACATGATTCAGCCAGGAACGTATACCGCTTCGATTTGTTCCATTTCCAAGAGCCTGGAATGATCCAACTGGAAGCTAACGGCACACCAATCCGTTTCGTCATTCTGGATCAAGAGATGATGGATCGAACATGGCGATTGGAAGCAACAGATCAGAAGGGACTACGTTATGTGATCGGGTTTGATGACGTGGACGTGCTGCCATCTGGTCAGGTCAAGGGCATGATCACTGATCCGGATCGCACGATTATGCTACTTGGTGACTGGACCGATGGAGAACGGACGTTAACAGGTCGTGAGTTCCTTGCTAGCGAGGAAAACGGTGTGCAGTACGATGTGTTGAATCCTGAGGGACGAGATACCCCAACGCCATCCACTCCACAAGCTGTACCGAGTGAGCTTAGTCAGGAGTCTGATGAAGGAAGACAACAGCAACCTTCATGGACAGCGCCGATTGCGCCAACGTTGCCTGCTTCTCCGGAGCTGTCACGTGTTATGTTAACTGCGAAGCAGGGCTCGGCGAGTGCACAACCGGAGGACTTTTCCCGGTATGGACAAGATTTTGGTTATCTGTTGTATGAATGCGACTTCGAGAGTACAACCGAAGGAATCACTAACCTCATTTTGCCGGATATCCAGGATACTGCCAGAATCATCGTTAACGGTGTTCAGCAGTCATTAGTGCGTCAGGTAGGTGCCGCAGGAATACAGTTACAAGTAGCCCAAGGGCAGAACACACTTCAGATTCTGGTGCAGCATATGGGCAGATTGAACTTCTCTCCATATGTGGGTGAGAGCAAAGGTCTGGCTGGTGCTGTATATCTGGGCGGCAAAGTTCAGGATATTCGTCGGGATTGGCGTACGGAGAGTGGAAGTGTTCATCTAGATGAAGTGAATTCTCTCCAAGGGACTAAACTTCTAAGCAGAAGTTTTACGCTGGATAGCATGGATCGGGCCATCCTCGTGGGTGCCTTGAGCAAAGGTCTTCGTATCAATGGCATTGAAGTTCCGATGGAAGGATATCAGGACTGGTTTGCCTTTCAGACGCTGGACATATCCTTGTATATCAAGCCCGGAGAGACGAATACACTTGAAATGCCATATAGCCGTTCATCGCTGGATAGATTGGAACTGATCACGTATTCGAGTCAGGGAGAACTGAAGAATTGGCGTATGGCAGGGACAGATGCATTGCTTCCGCAACAATGGGAGAGATACGAGGTAGTCCAAGGAGCGGACCATCGTAGAGTACAGGGGTCAATAGAGCGTGCAGCACAGCCTGCTATCGCCCAAGGTGGCAAGTGGAATGCCAATCTGGCGTCTAATACCTCGGCTGGATCGGTTATTTGTGCTACATCGAGCGAGAAGTCTCACCTTGTATCCAACCTTGTTCCAGTCCAAGAGTCGTATGGTCAGCCCGTCTGGTATCGCTGGCGTTTCGCGAAGCCTACTGTTTCCGAGAACCATAAGGTGAACCTGAAGCTTCGCCTGACGGGAATGAGCAAAGGAACCATTCACCTGAACGGACATCATCTGGGGCGTTATTGGCAGATTGGTCCGCAAGAGGATTACAAAATTCCAGTAGCTTGGCTACAGGAAGAGAATGAACTGCTTTTGTTCGATGAAGAAGGCAGAACACCAGAACGGGTACGATTCCTACTGGATGAGTTATCCCGTTATCCATGGGTTGTGGTGGAGTAAAAGCATCGCAGAGATAATCAACTAGAAATGGATTGGGCTCGAAAATAACATCATATAACGTGAAAATATACCTTTTACCGTAGTCACACTACCTCATTTTCTTAGTCGAAATAACCCGGGTTCGTGAATCTTTGGATTCAGTCTTGTGCGTGAATTAGGCTAAGGGAATGGGGGAACTGTGGTGATCAGGTCGGTATAATGGGCAAAGGTACACTTATAGCTCAATTATTTGTAACCGTTTACATATATAAAGGTTGTTCATCCATGATCTGTGAAGGGAGTGATGCTTCATGTAATTGGAATTCGAACAGGCAGCCGCGAGGTGTCTCACAGGGGATAGTTTAAAGTTATTTATTTTGACAAAAAAGTTGGCACGTTCATCACTCATGCATAAGGAGTTGACCTGATGTTAACGAAGAGGAAAGACAGAGCAAGAGGATTCAGCGGTTTCAAAGCCGTAATGACTTTGCTGCTCGGAACATTGCTTCTATTGACCATGGTATTCCCGAATACAGCCAGAGCAGCGACAAGTGTCTATACGATATCCGCTTTCACGAACACAAGTGAGTCCAATATGTATATCTACGAATCCTATAATGCGACACACTATGGTTTGCTAAAAGGGCCAGCCTATACACCTCCGGCCGATCTGATCCGCGATCCCAGCATCATGAAGCACACAGATGGTCTATATTACGTCGTCTACACCACGAACTGGTCAGGCAACACGATCGGTATAGCCTCCAGCCCGGATAAAGTGAACTGGACGTTTGTCCGTAACATTACATTATCCACACCAACCACGATTGCACACACCTGGGCACCAGAATGGTTCAAAGACAGCAACGGAAGTTTGAACGTTATCGTGTCCCTCTCACCAGGCAACTATGAGAATTTCAAACCTTATGTCATCACCGCTTCAGGCAGCAATCTGACGTCTACCTCATGGTCCGCGCCTACTGAACTGGCAGGCATTGCTCCCAATTATATCGATACCTTTATCGTGAAGACAGGCTCAACCTATCATGCCTTTACCAAGAACGAGACCACCAAATACATTGAATATGCGACATCCACCTCGCTGACCGGTCCTTATACTTTTAAAGGCACAGGGGATTGGGCAGGTTGGGGCTCTTGGGTGGAAGGTCCGGCGCTTGTTCAGTTGGATAATGGTTCATGGCGAATCTACTTTGACGGCTATGCGACACAAAAATATTATTACAGCGACTCTGCTGAAAATTTCCAGACTTGGGGTGCCAAGCAGGAGATTGCAGGTCTTACCGGACTGGTCCGGCATATGACCGTATTGAAAGAGTCCGGACAACCGGGTGATATCCGCAAGCTGGAGTCATTCAATGTACCGGGAAGCTTCATTCGTCATTACAACTATCAGGCACGAATTGATGCGAGTGTTAGTCCTGTGGAGGATGCGCAATTCCGTATCGTTCCCGGGCTGTCGAATGCAACAGGCATTTCATTTGAGTCTATGAATTATCCGGGTTATTTCCTGCGCAATAATAATGGCAACATTACCCTGGTGAAAAATGACGGCAGTGCTACGTTCCGCAATGACGCCACGTTCAAACGTGTAAATGGACTTGCTAACGCCGATTGGACATCCTATGCCTCGTTTAATAACCCGAACCTGTACCTGAGACATTACAATAACGTGCTGAAATTGGAAGCTGTCGTTACTGCACTCGATAAGTCAGACGCGACCTTCCGAGAGGTTGCACAATAATTGGTGTTCGTGTTTCGAAAAATTCATAAGGAGTGAAGCGGATGAAGTGGTTAAAGCGAATGAGCTCGCTGCTGCTGGCAGGAAGTCTACTAACAGGCAGTCTCGGTCTGGGAACAGAGGTATCTGCCGCGGGAGCCTACACGGCTGTTGCCGATCCATCAAAGCAATATCAGACGATGGAAGGCTGGGGAACATCTCTCGCATGGTGGGGCAAAGTGGTTGGAGAGTATTCCAATCGCGATGAGTACGTAGAGAAAATGTTCAACGCGAATACCGGACTGGGTCTGAATATCCTGCGGTACAACATTGGAGGCGGGGATAATCCATCTTCCAATATCCTTGAATATCGAAAAGCCGTTCCTGGCTACCAGCCTTCTCCCGGCGTGTATGACTGGAATGCAGATGCGAACCAGCGTTATATGCTGCAAGCTGCCAAAGCTCAAGGCGTGAATGTCATCGAAGCCTTTGCGAATTCCGCACCTTACTGGATGACGATTAGTGGTGGTGTGTCCGGTGCAGCTAATGGAGGGAATAACCTCAAGCCCGATTATTATGATGATTTTGCCGATTATCTGACTGAGGTCGTGAAGCATTTCCGGGATAACTGGGGAATCACATTCGATAGCGTAACTCCGCTGAATGAACCGATCTCTACGTGGTGGAAGCAGGGCAATGACCAGGAGGGCATGCACTTTGAACGGGCGGATCAGAACACGATTCTGAGTCAATTACAAGCTTCGTTGAATGCGAAGGGCCTGTCCACAAAGCTGAGCGCACCAGAAGAATACAGTATCGATGATACCAATGTGTCATTCAACAGCTACAGCACCGCGGTGAAATCAGCAATCAGTCAGATCAACACACACACGTATGGTGGGAGTAATCGAACTGCTTTGCGCAACACAGCGACGTCTGCGGGCAAACATCTGTGGACCTCGGAATATGGGGACGGGGATGCAAGTGGACTTACCATGTCACGTACCATCCTCAAGGATATTCGCAATATGGGCGCGAGTGCGTGGGTGTATTGGCAAGCCGTGGATAGTGCAGAAGGATGGGGATTCTTCAAGAATGTGCTGAACAATACACAAACGACCAGCTACACCGTGAACCAAAAATATTATGTCATGGGCAATTACAGCAAATTTATTCGCCCTGGATACAAGATTATCGGCATGAGTGATGCCAATACCCTTGCGGCCTATGATGCATCTTCCGGCAAAGTTGTGCTGGTTACGACCAATTCGGAATCGACAGATACAGCGGTAACGTATGATCTCAGTCGTTTTACGAACACAGGCACGTCTGCTCAAGTATATCGGACCTCTTCAACAGATAAGTTGCAGCAACTGACCAATATTTCGGTGCAAAACAAAACCTTTACGGCTACGGCCAAGGCCAATTCGGTCACAACCTACGTCATTTCCGGTGCATCTTATAATGGTGGTACAGGATATGAAGCAGGGGCTATCTACAAGCTGATCAATCGAAATAGTGGACTTGCACTTGATGTGAACGCTGCTTCTACTACAGGTGGAGCAACGATCATTCAGTGGAATGATAATGGAGCAGCCAACCAGCAATGGAAGTTGGAGTCTACAGGCAACGGATATTACAAAATCCGCAATGTGGGCAGTGGGCTTTTGCTGGATGTGAATTCAAGTTCTACACAAGGCGGAGCCGCTCTGATTCAGTGGCAGGATAACGGGGGCAACAACCAGCAATGGCTGCCGATTGATGTGGGAGGATATGTGGTACTTGCGAATCGAAACAGTGGCCTGACGGTTGACATCAATCAAGGGTCTGTGACCGCAGGTGCCTCCACCATTCAGTGGGCAGACAATGGCGGTGCCAATCAGCAATGGAGTCTAGTCAAAGTGAATTAGTGCAAGTGAGCAAGAATTAACGTTCTTACGTGTCCTTCTTTCTTGGAGGTGCAGTGTTCTAAGCAACACCGCACCCTCTAGGAAAGTAGCTATTTTATACATACATATGTTCATTCAACGGGCTTGTACTTAACGAAAACGTGACAAAGCGAACCTTCTAATATCCTGATCCGTATGTCCTGTTTGCACCAAGTCGGCTAGAATTTGCCCAATGGCACTTGCGAACTTGAAGCCGTGACCGGAGAAACCGCCTGCGAGCCACACACGTTCATGTGCAGGGTGTCGGTCGATAATAAAATCTTCATCCGAAGTGAATTCATACTTGCACACACTACCACGTTTCAATGCTCCAGCTGCCTGAGGCATATGAAGTTCGAGCAGCCTGCGTAGATCCCCCTCGTCCGTTTCTTCCGTACCGAAAGGATCCATTGTATTTCCTGGTGTCCACACCTGACCTGTATCATGACGCCCCATCTTCAGACCTGATCCGCCAATGCTTGGAAATCCATAATATATACCTTCTTTTCCTGCCAGTGTGAATCCGGGGAAATGTTCCTCACCATACAAAGCCTCTGGTACATCAAACCATCCAACCGTTTTACGCACAGCCTGAATCGGAAGATCCACGAAAGGTTTTAACGTCTGAAACCAGGCACCAGCGCTCAGGATAATTTGATTCGCATGGTATGTCTCACCACCTGAAGTCTGAACGGCCACGGAATGTGGTCCGTATTCGATATGCTCCACACGAGTGTGAGTTAACAAGGTAGCACCATGAGCCTCTGCTGCCTTGCGATAGGCACGGATACAGCGTTCACTATACAAATAACCCGCATCAGGCTCATACATGCCCTCGTAATGTTCAGGCACTGTAATACCTGGCCAGCGTTTCATCACCTCGGCTGCGTGCAACGATTCATAACGAATGCCTGCATCATCTGCATCACTCAATCGGTTGTGGAAGGAATGAATCTCCGGATCGACTACATTCAATACACCGTAAGGAACAAAAAGTTGGTCTCCAGTCGTTTCCTCGAGTTCGTGCCATAACTTCTGTGCAAGCAGTGCCATGGCAATATAGTCAGGCCCACCACTGTACACATGGCGCATCAGTCTGGTATCTCCATGATGACTTCCTTCCGTATGCGGAGGATCAAAGGCATCGATTAATAAAGTCTTGCATCCACTGCGCGATAGATAATAACCTGCACTCATGCCCATGGAGCCAGCTCCAACGATAATAACGTCATATGATTGTGTGATAATTGCTCCCCCTCTCACAATGTATACAGAGACTACTATTCTACAGGATAATGTAGTCTTGATTTCCGTGGTAGTCAATAGAACAGTATATAGAGAAACGCGATAAGATAATAGAAAATTTTGATTAAGGATAAAGTTGTATGTAATCCAAAATAGTGGTAGAGTTTTGAACTAAACATTCCTACAGGATTAGTGGGTATTTGATTTTCGTGAATCCGAATGAATAGTTAAGGAGAGTGAAGCCAACGTCAACCGATAGCACACAAGCGACTGGTTTTCCCAGTCAAACCTATGCCGAGATTGTACTTGAGCCCGCCTATAACCAGGCCAGACAGCATCTGCTGAACCCCATGATGGCCGTAAACAAAGCACATCTGATTATGCTCTGTGAACAACACATCATTCCGGAGAAGGAGGCGTTTCACATCGCTTCTGCTTTGCAAAGGCTTGATGTGGACAAGCTCCGCACAAGTGAATATTCCTCACGGGTAGAAGATCTGTTCTTTCAAGTCGAAAATGAGCTGGAGCAGCTCGGAGGAGAATCTACCGGTAATTTGCATCTGGCGCGAAGCCGCAACGATATGGGAATTGCCATCTACCGTATGGTGCTGAGGGAAAAGCTGAGCACAGCTATTACCTCGGGTCTGGCGCTGCACAGAAGTCTGAGAAAATTTGCATTACGACATATTCACACCCTCATGATCGCACATACCCACACACAACAAGCCCATCCTACTACACTTGCTCATTACATCTGTGCCGTAAACGATTCATTAGAAAGAGATCTCGAGCGCTTGAAAGCTGCCTATGTTGGCTGCAATCGCAGCAGTCTTGGTGCAGCAGCTCTCACCACATCCGGTTTTCCGGTCTCCAGGGAACGAACGGCCGAACTGTTAGGCTTTGATGAAGTGATCGAGAACGCCTATGATGCAGTCAGTGGTGCGGATTATGCGGGTGAAGCTGCATCTGCTGCACAGCTGGCAGCCATTAATCTGGGGCGTTTCGTTCAGGACCTGTTGCTGTGGTGTACACAGGAATATGGTGGACTGGTTGTCGCAGCTCCCTACGTTCAGATTAGTTCAATTATGCCGCAAAAACGGAATCCGGTATCTCTTGAGCATGCTCGTTCACTACTCTCCAGTGCGAAGGGAGATACGTCGACTGTTCTTCACATGATCCATAACACCCCTTTTGGGGACATCGTTGATACTGAGGATGATATGCAACCCTATCTATGGAAAAGTCTGAATACGCTTGAATCGGTGTATCGTCTGCTATCCGAAATCATCGACACACTAAAGGTCAATGAGTCTCTGCTCCGGAAACGGGCTGAAAATAGCTTTGCTACAGTGACCGAACTTGCAGATACGCTGGTACGCACAGACGGATTGTCGTTTCGTAAAGCTCATTCCATCGTTAGCCACCTGGTTACCCAATTGACAGAATCAGGAACGCATATATCGGGATTAACCTGGGATATGGTCAATCAGGCGGTACAGGATCTTTCGGATAAGCCGCTTGCTCTAACTCGAGAAAATTTACGCGACGCGTTATCTCCACAGCATTTTGTATATGTTCGACAGGTTCTGGGGGGGCCTAATCCGGATGAAGTCAAAAGAGTATTAGCAAATCAGGCAATTCGACTGAATGCAAAAGAAAAATGGAACCGAGAGACCGTTTCTAAGCTCCGTTCCGTCGATGTGAATCTGAATGGAATTCTGAACGGCCGGCCTGACAGAACCTAAGCGGAAGGAGCAAAACCATGTTCTCCAATCCTGATTTTCAAGTTTTTGATATCCATGCCCATCTCCCTTATAAATTTCTGCTGTCCCCTCATCAAAAACATGATTTAGTATCGCGTTATGGGCGAGAACGGAGTGAGCGAATGCGACTCACCTGGGATTTTCCAACGAGTGAGGAAAATCCGGAGGAAGCGTCGAGACCCCTGATTGATCGGTGGGCGGACGAATTGGACAAATACCATATTGGTGGGCTTAACTTTCTGACAGCCCTGGATAACGACAGGCTCTCAGAGCAAATATCCAGAGACCCGGACAGATTTACCGGCTTTGCCTGCCATCCGATTGAAGATGAAGATGCGGCCCTTGAACTGCGGCGTGCGGTCGACGAATTGGGGCTACGGGGATACAAACTGTTCGGTCCGCTTACCCAGATTCCCTTCGACACGCCTTCCCTTGATCCGGTATGGGAGTTCCTTGCAGAGCGGCGCCTGCCTGTCTTGATTCATTTTGGCATGCTTGGTCATGCCGGAGGCATCGTTCATCACCCCAACATCAATCCCCTTGCCATCTTCAACACGGCCCGTGCTTATCCGGATATTCCATTTATCATCCCTCATTTTGGCGCAGGTTATTTCCAAGAATTACTTCATCTTAGCTGGAGTTGCCCTAACGTCTACATTGATACATCGGGTTCCAACCAGTGGGTACGCTGGATGCCATACGAACTGAATCTGGAGACATTGTTTCGCAAAACTTACGAACTGCTCGGACCAGAGAGGATTATTTTTGGAACGGATGCGAATGGATTTCCGCGTGGTTATCCCTATCGTTATTTGCAGGATCAGGTCAGGGTATGCCGTGAACTTCGCTTCCCTGAAGCGGACATCGAACTCATTTTCGGAAATAATGCCAGACGTTTGTTGAAGCTACCTGTTGGCACAGAAGTCGGTTCCACCAACGCATAATTTTAGGCAATAGAGAGCGTTATAACATTTTGGTGCAAAAGAGGGGAGAGTGGCTTCACTTGATGGAATCTGATTATCTTTCATTCAGAATAAGCAAGACCCTGCGATTTCTGATTGCAGGCATACTCATATTGAGTATTATAGCTTGTTCAGCCAAGCCGTCCGAAGAGTCCGGTTCAGCAGCTGTTACAGCTTCAGGTGACCAGGCGGAGCCGATCACCATTGAGTACTGGCAGTACGAATTTCCGGCCAAGGTTGAACTGATCAATACCTTAATCCAGGAATTCGAGACCGAACATCCCAACATCAAAGTCAAACAAACCAATTTCCCATACGACCAATACAATCAAAAGGTGGCCACACTTGTTCCCGCTGGAAAAGGACCGGATGTCATTAATCTGTATTACGGCTGGTTGCCCAAATATGTGCAGTCCGGTTATTTACAGCCGTTGCCGGAAAGCAGCTTTCCGGGCATCGCCGAGGCATTTTTCCCTTTTGTAGATACAGCCAAATTAAATGGAAGTTATTATGCTCTGCCTACGGGCGTGCGAACGCTGGGGTTATTTTATAATAAGGACCTGTTCACCAAGGCTGGACTTGATCCCGACAAACCGCCTACGACTTGGGAAGAGCTTGTCGCTGATGCCAAGGCTCTGACGGAGACGGATAAAAATGGACAACTGGTGATCGAGGGGTTTGCCTGGGAACCGGGTTCGCAGCTGCATCACTGGTTCCGAGACGGATTGTTATATCAGGCGGGAGGTAAGGATACAACCGAGGATCGTCGAAAAATCCTGTGGAATGATACACCCGCAGGGCTTGAAGCATTCAAGTATTTGGTTGATTTTGCAACCGTGCATAAGGTGGGTATTAACGGCTTTTACACCGATGATGCCAATGCGTTCAAAACGGGCCATGCCGCAATTAACGTGGATGGTTCCTATCGATTGGGTTCCATCAAAAAAGACGCTCCTGATTTGAATTTTGCTGTCGCACCGCTGCCGGGTTATAAAGGCAAGTCCACACAGGCCTCATTCTGGGCGAATGCGATCCCTGCCAACGTTACCGGGGAGAAGCTGGAAGCAGCCACGGCGTTTCTACAATTTTTGATCAGCAAAGGTGTTCAGGAACAGTGGGTGGAGAAGGTAGGCGAACTGCCTGCTCAGAAAGAAGTGGCTCTTCAGGATAAGTATGTGAATGACCCGCTGCTTGGCCCGTTTATCTCCCAACTAAACGATGCCAACGCTCATTTTTTCATTGATGAAACGCAGGAGCGTACGTTGTTTGTTAATGCTGTGGACGAGGTGCTGCTTAATCAGGTACCGGAAGAACAGGCATTTAACGATCTGGTCGCCAAAACCCAGAAGCTCTATGACGACTACTGGGCGAAACAGGATAAGAAAAAATAAGCTCTCATTCAAGGAGGCTGCGCAGCTATGAGGACTACCGGGGTGATCCCTTCGCGGCCGAAACGGCGTTTATGGTTCGGATCGGGAATAGGAAGACTCAATTACAGACATAAACAGCGGTTATTCATTTATGGCGGTTTGTTAATTCCGCTGATTTATTTTGTAGTCATCCGCATCTTGCCCATTCTGTATTCCTTTAACGTGAGCTTTCGCGAATGGGGCATGCTGTCACCGGAAAAACCCTTTGTGGGCTTTGATAATTATGCGACATTGCTAAGTGACCCTCTATTTCTCAAGTCGCTGGTGAACACAGGGATCTACGTCATTGTTGGTGTGCCCGCACAGTTGATTGCCGGATTAATCGTGGCTCTTCTACTCCAGCAAGTGGTGAAGCTGCGCGGATTGTTCAGGACAGCCTACTTTATCCCGTATGTAACCAGTGTAGTAGCGGTAAGCTGGATATTCCGGTGGCTGCTGATGAAGAACGGAATTGTAAATGCCCTATTTATAGAGTTGGGTCTTGGACCGCAGTCATTCCTCTATTCCCCCTCACAGGCCATCTTCTGGATTATTGCGGTGATGGTATGGCAAAATATCGGATTTCAGATGCTCATTTTCCTGGCGGGCCTGCAAAACATCCCCAAATTGTATTATGAAGCAGCTGCGATAGACGGAGCCACGGGTTGGCAGCGCTTTGTGCATATTACGATCCCTCTGTTGAACCCGGTCATGCTTCTATCTGTCGTCATGGCAAGCATCGGGTTTCTGCAGTCCTTCACTCAGGTGCTGAATATGACTGGCGGCGGACCTCTGGACTCCACCATATCTGTCGTGCTTCATATATACAATTTGGCTTTCAAAAGTTTTGATATGGGCCTGGCCTCGGCAGCGACCGTTATTCTGTTTGTCATCATACTCATGCTGACTCTGGTTCAGCTCAAAGTGCTGGGCAGTCGTTTTCAACAGGAGTAAAAGGAAAGGAGGGTGCTTACAAGCATGAGCAGATCTGCCGCATTGGCTGATACCCGAACGACACTCCGCTGGAAACGTTCCGGGTCACTGATCAGTTATGGTTTACTTACGCTTGGACTTGGGTTGATGGTGTTTCCGTTTCTATGGATGATATCGACGTCGTTCAAGACGCTGGATGAAATCTACTCTCTGAGCCTCATCCCTTCCAAGGTCACATGGGACAATTATGCTGCTATTTTTCAGGGAACCCCATTTCCTCGCTGGATGTTGAACAGCCTATATGTGGCCGTCATTGCCACTGTGAGCGTCTGCGTATTTGATTCCATTACGGGATATATACTGGCTAAATTTACGTTCTGGGGGAAACAGGTTATCTTTGTACTCATTCTGAGTACATTAATGGTGCCGACTGAAATGCTGATTATTCCATGGTATCTTGTATCCAGCAGTTTCAACGGTATGGACACATACTGGGGTATTCTGTTCCCAGGTTTAATATCCGGGTTCGGCATTTTTCTAATGAAGCAATTCATGGAATCCCTTCCTTCGGAATTAATGGACGCAGCTCGCATTGATGGTATGGGAGAATGGGGTATTTTCTTTCGGATCGCTGTTCCACTGGTAAGGCCAGCGTTTGCCACCCTCTGCATTCTGACATTCCTGGGCAGTTGGAATTCATTCATCTGGCCGCTCATTATTACGCAGAGTGAGGAGATGTTTACGATTCCGGTTGGGATGGCTTTCTTCTCCAGCGAGGCGAAGGATAGCAGCAACTGGGTGCAGATTATGACTGGAGCTACACTTTCAGTTCTGCCATTGATCATTCTCTTTCTGTGCTTCCAGAAGCAGATCATTCGTGGCATCGCTACAACAGGCCTCAAATAACATTAAAGCTTAGTAAAATAACCCAGGGTACTCACGAGGGTGAGTCTTCACACTCAAGCAAGCTATATGATAATCGTTGTCTTATCTAAAGACTCTGGAATTCCAAGTAGGCTGAGGCTGACCCTGGCGAATAAGTAGACGATTCTCTAAGGAACACAGGACGTCTTATTTGGTCTTCCGCTCCTTTTTTGAAATTGTAAGGAACATCAGACACGTTATTTTCATAAATCCTCTGACAAACCGCTATAAAAGGCCATAAATTCCGATATAGCGTGTCTCAGATTCCTTAGATTCCTGCAGGTGCTTCAAATCCTCGAATAAGACGCCTCAGATTCGTTACTGCTCGTGGGCAGAGCGCGGTTTGCGCTGAATAAGGCGTTATGACTGGATTGGCGCTTGTTGTTCTGGATTTTGGATTCATGGATATGCAATTGTACAAGCTTGGGTTTCAGCAGCAGCCTTGTCCTTCCGAATTCGCCCATGCTATATTGGAGAGATGTGAGGAGATGAGGATATGAAGCTGGTGTCCTGGAATGTGAATGGCTTAAGGGCATGTGTGACCAAAGGATTCATGGATTATTATCAGGAGAGTCAAGCGGACATTTTCTGCCTTCAGGAGACCAAATTGCAAGCCGGTCAGATTGAGATGGACCTGGGGGAAGATGTTTATCAATATTGGAATTATGCGATCAAAAAAGGATATTCCGGCACGGCTGTATTTAGCCGCATCAAGCCTATATCCGTTCGTTACGGGATGGAGGAGGACAGCGAACCGGAAGGCCGGATGATCACACTGGAGTATGATGATTTTTATCTGGTGAACGTCTATACACCTAACGCGAAGCGGGATCTGACCCGTCTGCCTTACCGTCTGGAATGGGAGGACCGATTCCGGGGATATATCCTGCAACTGGAGCAGACCAAGCCGGTTATCGTCTGTGGTGACCTGAATGTGGCTCATCAGGAGATTGATCTGAAGAATCCGAAGCCCAATCTGGGCAACTCGGGATTTACGCTTGAAGAGCGTGGCAAGATGACTGATTTGCTTGCTTCTGGTTATGTAGACAGCTTCCGCCATCTGTATCCGGATCGTACGGATGTGTATAGCTGGTGGTCTTATATGCCGAAGGTTAGAGAGCGGAACGTGGGCTGGCGCATTGATTATTTTCTCGTATCCAATCAATTGGCACCGAAGGTAGCGGATGCACATATTGACTGCCATGTAATGGGCAGTGATCATTGTACGGTGGGTCTTACATTGGAGCTGTAAAGGCATAGATGAACTGCAAGTTTCCTTAATCGGAGATTTGCAGTTTTTTTGCGTCACAGGTAGGGGAGGGAGACTGGACTTTGGTTGGGGAAAGGACTGGACTCCGGATTGTTTCAATTGGGCTATTTCTTGGGTACGATTGAAGCATACATATACAGATGAACCTTTGGGATAAGGGGTAGAGAAGATGAAGAAGGGGTTACGGAGAGGGTTAAAAGTGCTGGGAGGCATCATGCTCGCCACAGGGCTTTTGCTGCTGGCAGGTACAGCGTATGAAGCGTATCAATCCACGCAGGATATGAAGTCCTATCCCCCGCCAGGCAAGTATTATGAAGTGAGTGGTCGCAACATGCATCTCTACACTGCTGGCAAAGGAGAGGTCACGGTGGTATTTGCCTCAGACTGGGGTACGCCCAATCCTTATGTGGATTTCAGCCCGCTATATGACAAGTTGAAATCACAGGTGAAAATTGCGGTATATGATCGGTTCGGGTATGGATACAGCGATTATACGGATGAACCTCGTGATGTCGACACCATCTCGGAAGAGATCCACCAATTGCTGCGAACATCCGGTCAACGTCCACCTTACATCATGGTAGGTCACTCCCTGGGTGCGCTGGAGACACTAAGGTTCGCGCAAAGGTATCCTGATGAGGTTGCTGGTATGGTCATGATCGATGGCGGAAGCCCGGAGTATTACAGCCGTACGGAGATGGATACACCGGAATGGATGATGGATTGGTCCCGTTTTCTCGTGAAAACAGGCATCGCACGAACGTTGCTGCAATCGGATCGTATGATGGCATCTCTGGTCATTGACCCGAAACTGGTAACGGAACCGATGAAAAAGGCCGTCACGATATCCACGTTAAGACATGCGTACAATGACAATGTCATGGAAGAGGTTCGGAATTCCAGAACGAATGCAGCGTGTGTGCTTGAGAACAAAACGAAGTTCGACTTCCCCCTGACCATCCTGACAGCCGGTTCGGAGGATTCGGATGCGGACAGTGAGGCATGGCAGACCGATCAAGCGGATTTTGCTTCATGGTCAAGACACGGAACACAGCTTACAGTTCCACATGCGAAACACAGTATTCACAAAAGTCAGCCAGATATTGTCGCTGCCGAGATCATGAAATTAGTGACACCGTCCAGTGACCTATGAGTAACATAATTCCACAAACACATGATGAACAGGATGAGGAGGAGGGATGCATGAAAAACATTAAAGTAATTACCCGATTCCTATCCATACTCGTAGCCAGTTGTCTATTGTCATTGAGTGTATTATCCGTATCTGTCATATGGGTCAAGAATAACGTTGATGCCGTGCCTGTGATCCAGTCGTTTGAACGTGATTAGCACATAAACGAAGAAGAAGGAGTGGTAACGGATGGTGAAGAGAAGGAATTATGTAATAGTCTGTGCGGCACTGGCGATGATGGTGGCCTTGAGTGCTTGCAGCAGCGCGGCAGACGAACCGACAGGTGATACTGAGAAGGTGGACACTGAAGTTTCCTCCGGAACTGGTGAACAAGCGACTAATGAAGGTACAAGCGAAGCAGCAACAAGTGGAGTGACCGAAACGGAAGGCACTACTGCTGGAACCAATGAGTTGCCAGAGAACTTGCCAAGTGACTTCCCCCTACCGGAAGATGCAACGATTCGTTTAGCCAATTCAGGTGAGAATGAAGGAAAGCAATCAGCCATGGTGATTTTCTCGACTGAACAAGATATGAAAACCGTATCCCAGCTGTATAAAGATTACTTTAACGCCAAAAAGTTGACGGATGCGGGTCAGACGATTGATGACAAAAATATTATTATTCAGGGAACTGACCCGGATACGCAGGATGTCTGGTCCTTGATTGGAGGAACATTAGCCGGGCAGGAAGGCGTCATTGAACTGACGTTGACCTGGACAGAAGCATAAGCACAAGATAAGGGCTATTGTTCATTCCTGCGTTCATTCTTCCTAAAATAACGAATGAACGCCAAAATACCTTGCATGCGGAGCCGCATTATTGCTGCACCGCTGCAAGGTATTTTTATTTCGAACTGGAAACCTGACAGGTTACATGGTATGTTATATCATTAGAATAGAGTAATAGACAACTATAGAAGAAGACAGGAGAGGATTGAACATGATTAGAGTGGGTATTGTTGGTTACGGTAACTTGGGTAAAGGTGTAGAGAAAGCCATTTCCCAGAACGAGGATCTGGAACTGATTGCTGTGTTTACACGTCGTAATCCGGAGCAGATGGTCGCTGAAAGCACAGAAGTACGTTTTGAGCATATCTCTGCAGCGGAGCAATACATAGGCAAGATTGATGTTATGATCCTCTGTGGTGGTTCTGCAACGGACCTTCCAGAGCAGACACCAGCCATCGCCAAGTTGTTCAATACGGTAGATAGCTTCGATACACATGCGAAGATTCCTGAATTCTACAAAGAAGTGAATGCTGCGGCAGAGCAAGGTGGTCACGTAAGTGTCATTTCCACAGGTTGGGACCCAGGCTTGTTCTCCATGAACCGTCTGCTTGCACAGTCCATCTTGCCAGAAGGAAAAGAGTACACATTCTGGGGCAAAGGTGTGAGTCAAGGCCACTCGGATGCTATTCGTCGTGTTCCAGGTGTTAAGGCGGGTGTACAGTATACTGTACCTGTTGAAGAGGTTATCAACCGCATTCGTGCAGGGGAGACACCAGAGCTGTCTACACGCGAGAAACATCTGCGTCAATGTTATGTGGTAGCAGAAGATGGCGCTAATCAGGATGAGATCCGTGAGACGATTGTGTCGATGCCTAACTACTTTGCAGATTACGATACAACGGTAACGTTCATTACCGAAGAAGAATTGAAATCCGAGCATGAAGGTATGCCACATGGTGGATTTGTAATTCGCAGTGGGGTTACAGGTGCCGGTCAAAAGCAAATTATTGAATTCGGTCTGAAACTCGACAGCAATCCTGAATTTACAGCGAGCGTACTTGTGGCGTATGCCAGAGCCGCACAACGCTTGAGCGTGGAAGGACATAAGGGAGCGAAGACGGTATTTGATATTCCGCTCGGTCACTTGTCTCCGAAATCGGCTGAAGATCTTCGCCGCGACTTATTGTAATTCGTAATTCATTCCTGTGGTTTGTATAATAAACAGCTCGTCCTTGGATATATAGGACGAGCTGTTTTTTGCTGTATTCGATTCATATATCTTATGAATGAATTGACAAGGTACATTCCGGCTGGTATTCCTGCTTTTACTCTTGCCGAGATGGCGCCCCTACATCCAGTGTGAGGGAATGTTTAAATGATCCGGCAACTTGGTATTCATATTACCTTTGGCTGCATTAATCTGCGATTGCGTCAGGAAGATGCCACCTCTCAGGTCTGCACCGCCCAGATCCGTATCCCGCAAATCTGCGCCAATCCAATCGGCATCCCGTGTATCTGCATTTCGGAGGTCGGCTGCGATCATTAATGCCCCCCGGAAGCTTGCGCCCCGCAGGTCAGCTCCCTTTAAGTTGGCACCAAAAAAGTCACTTCCGGTACGTTTTTTAGTCTTCTTCGACTTCCCTTGTCCGTGAGCGCTGGGTGGCACATTCGCACGTACCATTTCACTTGCCTGAATCAGGAGTCGATTCACAGTGGACCGATATTCGGCGATGTCCAGACGGAGAAGGGACGCAGGCTCCAGATTGCTCAAGCGCTCGATCTCCTCATATAACTCACCGAATGCCGAGTGAAGAGATGATGTCTCCGGTCTCATCATCATTTCCTTCATATAACTGAGCAACTCGTGAAGTTGTCGCAAGGCAGGCAGACAATCAAACATCTCGTTTGCAGACTCCGGATGATCACGCCAATCCTTGCCCGCGTAGGTCACTTGGGACAGCTTCTGCCCAGCTCCGAAACAGTCGTATACCGTACAACCTTTGAACCCTTTCTGCCGAAGCTGGGTATGAATACCGCAACGATTGTCCGTGCGCAGATTGGGGCAGGGTGTGCCGCTGGCCTTTTCAAAAGCAAAGTCCGATGACTTGCCATAGGGCAAGGCAACACAGCACAGGCCAAAACATTGCTCGCAGTCTGCGCTCAGATGAGGACTCGCAGTGCTGGCAAATGGTTGGTTAGACAATGTAAACACTTCCTTATAATAGTACAAATAGATGAAATTACGTCAGTACCACTTTACCATCCCACCGGAATACGATCAATTGTCTTGTTAACCATTATTCAACAGGGGACGCGGTTACAGGCACACAAGATCTGCGTTCCACAATTTCCGTATTCACATAGATGTGAGCACCGTTTTTCTCGCTATTTCCCAGGTTAGTCATAATCAGATTAACGGCCGTTTTGGCCATCATATCTTTCTTGACATGTACGGTGGTTAACTCAGGGCTGATTACATTGGCTTCGAAAATGTTGTCAAACCCCATTACCGAAATATCTTCGGGCACTCGGATACCGATATTTTGCAATGATTTGATTGTACTGATCGCCATATAATCGTTCTCGCAGAAAATGGCAGTAGGCCTTTCCGCTAAATGCAGGATCGATTGCTGTAAATGTTCCTGAGCCATCACCAGCATGGGCTGCAGATGGAAGGTTAGTTCCTCGGCAACGGTCAGATGGTGTTCGGCCAGCGCTGCACGAAATCCATCTTCACGTTTGATAAAGTTGGGAATTCGTGTACCGGATTTCACATATCCGATCCGACTGTGCCCCAGCTTGACCAGATGTTGACCTGCCTGATATCCGCCCAATGTATTATTAATGGACACGAAATTCGCATCCACATGTTCATAGGACGTGTCCAGAATGACGACATTGTCATGTATGGATTGAATCGTTTCAATCATAGGCGCAGTCAGGTTGATTCCGAGCAATAGCAGGCCTGTGGACGGTTGTTCCTTCTCCAGCGTTTGCAGTTCTTGATGCAAATCTTGCACGTCAATGGAGGAGATGACGAGTGTGCTGCCATGTTGCTTAACCTCTTCCGTGATATGGTGGATCAATTCATTGAAGAACGGGAGAGAATCATAATGCTCTGTGACGATATCGGAATTTTTGCAGGCAACAAAACGAATAATAGCATTGGTTTTCGGTACTTCTCTTCCAACTTTGACAGTTCTCGGTTTGTAGCCATGTGCTTGAGCGATGTTAAGTATATGTTCACGTGTCTGTTCGCTGACACCGGGTTTATTGTTAAATGCCAGTGAGACCGCTGCTTTGGAAACTCCAGCAAGCCTTGCAATATCATCAATCTTCAATATGGAACCTCCTAAATGAATTACATAGGATCAGTATACCATGAATGAAGCGTTAAGTTTAGTTGAATAATAAACTAAACTTAACTAAAATTGTTGGATTAAAACTAAAGTTTTGATTGACTGTTTAGGTTTGCGGTGCTAATATTCAAATTGAAAACGCATTTATGTTCCTTTTTAAATGTTAATTTATATTAATTTAACTAAAATAATATAATAAGTTTAGTTGGAAGGATAGTGAAATCATGTCTGTTCAAATAACAGCCAACCGTAGAACGTTTGAGAAAGAAGGAAAACCGTTCTTTTATTTGGCCGATACGGTGTGGAGTGCATTTACCAATGCTACATTGGAAGAATGGGAAGAGTACCTCGATTATCGCAGTATGCAGGGATTCAACGTCGTGCAGATCAATATTTTGCGCCAATGGGATGCCAGTGGTTCTGATCTGAATATCGAGCCTTTTGTCCAGCAAGAAGATGGTTCGACGGACTATTTTTCATTTAATGAAGCTTATTTCGACCGTGCACAGGCAATGGTTCGTATGGCAACAGAACGTGGATTCACACCCGCGCTTGTGCTTCTGTGGTGCAACTACGTACCCGATACCTGGGCTACCATGTTTCAGAAGGATGGCAAGATGCCGCTGGCAGCTGTAGAGCCTTATGTAACCTATGCCGTAAACCAATTCTCGGAGTTTAATCCGATCTATCTGGTCAGTGGGGATACGGATTTCCCTTCCGCAGAGACGAATGCTTACTATCAGACAGCACTGGAGACCGTCAAACGCATCAGCCCATCCAGTCTGACGACGTTACACATCCAAGGCAGACTACGAGAGATTCCGGAAGTGTTTGCAAACCATGAAGGGCTGGATTTTTACATGTATCAGTCTGGGCATAACTCGGAATTCCAAGCCTATGCGCATGAGATTGCAGATCACTTCTATGATCAGTCGCCTGTACGTCCAGTGATCAACGGTGAGCCTTGTTATGAACAGATTAGTTATAGCCGTAACGTCTATGGGCGCTACTCTGCATTTGATGCCCGCAGAGCTGCATGGCAGAGTTTGCTTGCCGGAGGCGGGGCCGGGGTCACTTATGGTGCACATGGCATCTGGAGCTGGCACAAGAAAGGCAAGTCTTTTGGCATTGTGGAGGGTGAAGGTTTTGATAGCCCTTATGATTGGAGATCGGCTCTTCGGTTTGAAGGTGCATGGGATTATTCCTTTATCAAGTATCTCTTTGAGCAGTACAAGCTGGTCGGTGTGGAGCCGATGAATATCGTATTGAACAAGACGAAGGAGATTCGTGCGGCAGGTACGGAGGACACGATTATGCTGTATGTTCCGGTAAATACCAAGGTGCGCCTGGACTTCCCGGTTGAAGAATACGATTTTACGACCATTGATCTCGTACATCGCCGATTTGCCAAGACAGTAGCTTATCGCGAGGACGATTACGGCGTAATTCCCATGCATGCTTTTGAACATGACGTGATCGTGATTGGTACACGTAAATAAGAGTTACCAGAGAGAGGTGCCGAAGCTGGCACAAATAGAGATTTACATTATAGATGGGGTGAGGGTATGTGGAAAATTGGGATCGTTGGAACAGGGTACTGGTCAGAAAAACATATTAAAGCTTGGCAATTCATTGCCGATGCCGAGATAACAGGTATTTGCGACAGGCATGCAGACACGCTGAATGACAAAGCAGAGCGATTTAACATCCCGGCAACGTTCCGTTACTCGGATGTGGCCGTGATGCTTGAAGAAGCGGATGTGGATGTGCTGGATATCATCACGCCGCCGGAAACGCATCTGGAACTGGTAAAAATGGCTGCAGCAGCTGGCAAGCATATCATGTGCCAGAAGCCATTTGCCCGTTCAATTGAGGAAGCTGAAGAGATGGTGCGCATTGCTGAAGTGGCGGGTGTGCGTCTGATGGTGACAGAAAATTGGCGCTGGCTTGAACCTTTTCAATTGATCAAGAAACTGCTTGAGGAACATACAGTAGGGCAACTGAATACGATTCGGTACATTCATACTGATTTTTATTCCCCGAGATTTGCGCCGGAAGAGAAGTTGCCACAGCCTTTTTTCAGAGACATGCCACAATTGCTGTTCTATGAGATGGGCGTGCATTGGTTTGACACCTGGCGTTTCCTGTTCGGTGAGCCTGAGCGTCTATATGCCGAGACGAGAAAGGTTAGCGATTATACGGTGGGGGAAGACAGCGGTATGGTCATGCTGGGGTACGAAGATTATGTCGGACTCATGGATATGAGCTGGGCGACTCGCCGGGAACTCAGTGAACCTTTGCCGAAGCAGGTCCTTCCCGATCATAAGGAACAACTCATCATTGAAGGAGACAAGGCTTCCATTAAGCTCTATAAAGATGGAAAGTTGTCCATCATTGATAATGCCGGTGTGGAGACGGTACACGCTGAACGTACGGAGCTTAACTACGAGGACAGTCATCGCAAGCTGCAATCCCACTTTATCGAATGTTTGAACTCAGGTGCGGAATTCCAGACCAGTGGTTCGGATAATGTCAAAACGCTTCGCCTGGTATTTGATACGTATGACAGTGCAGCCCATCATCATGTGAAGCAGTATGTACAGGAGTAATCATGTCCATTAATGATATGGTGATGATCCTGATTGCGTTTTTCCTGGTACTAGGTGCTGTGGACAAGGCTTTTGGGAACCGGATGGGCCTTGGAGCGGCGTTCACGGAGGGCATCATGGCCATGGGTGCACTCGCGCTGGTGATGGTGGGAATCGTATCTCTGGCACCTTTCCTAGCGAGTATACTCATTCCGCTGATATCTCCGCTCTATGAAGCGATCGGTGCCGATCCGGCATCGTTCGCCAATACCATTCTGGCGGTAGATATGGGAGGGTACGCTCTGGCAGAACAGATGGCACAGAGTGAACAGGCTGGTCTTTTCTCTTGGGTGTTCCTGGGTACCATGTTCGGGCCAACCATTGTGTTTACCATTCCTGTTGCGCTGGGTATTCTGGATCGGAAGGACCATCCGTATTTTGCCAAAGGGGTACTGATCGGCATCAGTACCATTCCCGTTGGTTGTTTAGTCGGAGGTTTGGTGGCGGGCATTGATTTTACAGTGATATACCAAAATCTCATCATACCCATTCTGTTATCTGTAATCATTATGATCGGCTTGCGCTATTTTACGACTCAGACGGTGAGGTTGTTTAAAATATTTGGAAGCGGTATCACCTTGTTGTCCCTGATTGGACTGGTGGCTATAGCGGTCAAAACCCTTACAGGATGGGAACTAATCCCCCATATGGCACCGCTCTCGGAAGGTATCACAACGGTTGGTACGATTGCCATTGTGCTGGCGGGGGCTTTTCCGATGGTCGCAGTAATTAATAAAGTCTGCAAAACTCCGCTTGAGCGAGCGGGCCGATTGCTGAACCTGGATGCTCCAACAACTGCTGGACTAATCGCTTCACTAGCTCACAATATTCCGACCTTTCGAATGGTCAAAGATATGAATTCAAGAGGTAAAGTCATCAGTATTGCTTTTGCAGTCAGCGGCTCATTTGTACTTGGGGGTCATCTGGGCTTCGTGGCCGGGATGGATAAATCCATGGTAACCGCTATGATTGTAGGCAAACTGGCAGGTGGTATCAGTGCAGCGATGGTCGCAGCATGGGCTACACCAACCAAGAACGATATGCAAATATAATCGTATAACAACGATATAATTGCACTCGTTTACCAGAAAAAAATTATAACAAGAAACTATGGCATCCATGTAAAGGAGTATATGACATGAATCATGACCAAACAGCAAAGGAAATTCTCAGCGCCGTCGGTGGCAATGATAATATCAATAACGTCATTCATTGTGTGACCCGTCTCCGATTCAACCTGAAAGATATGAATTCACCTGACAAGGAAGAAATCAAGAAGATCGACGGAGTACTTACCGTTGTGGAAAGCGGTGGACAGTTCCAGGTTGTCATCGGAAATGAAGTTCCCAAAGTATATGAGTCCCTGCTCAAAACGATGGGCAAAGATCCGGCAGCATCTACATCGGAAGATACAACTCAAGGAGAGAAAAAGGGCTTGTTCAACCGCTTTGTTGACGTGATCTCCGGCGTATTCCTTCCTGTTGTGGGTGTATTGGCAGCAGCAGGTATTCTGAAAGGACTATTGGCGTTGTTCATCACTTTGAAATGGTTAACCGAAGAGATGAGCACGTACAAGATTTTGTTTGCCACAGCCGATGCCCTGTTCTATTTCTTCCCGATCCTGCTTGGATTCTCTGCAGGCAAAAAGTTCGGCGGAAACCCGTTCATCTCGGCAACCATTGGTGCGGCGCTCGTCTATCCAACCATGACAGCTGCCTTTACAGATGGCACAGCCATGTCGTTTCTCGGCATTCCGGTCGTACTCATCAATTATACGCAATCGGTTATTCCGATTATTATTGCATCCTATCTGGCCGCGAACTTTGAGAAGTGGCTCGCCAAAATTTCACCTTCATCGGTTAAAATGTTCTTTGTACCTCTCGTTACGTTGGCGATCATTACCCCGATTGTATTCCTGGCCGTGGGTCCAGTCGCAACGTTCATCAGTGATTACCTGGCCACAGGTGCCATGTGGGTGTATGGACTTAGCCCGATCATCGCTGGTTTCATTCTTGCAGGGATCTGGCAGACCGTCATTATCTTTGGTTTGCACTGGGCGTTTATCCCGATCTTGATCAACAACGTGGTAACCAATGGATTTGACCCAATCAACGGTATGCTCTTCTGTACGACGTTCGCGCAGACGGGTGCGGCGTTTGCCATCGCGATCAAAACAAGAGACAAACGACTGAAACCAATTGCGACTTCGGCCACAATTGCCGGTTTGATGGGTGTAACCGAGCCTGCAATCTATGGTGTAACCTTGCCGGCCAAGAAGCCGTTTATTATGGCATCCATTGCAAGCGGCATCGCCGGAGCAGTAGCAGGTTTTATGGGTTCCAATGCTTACGGATTTGCGGGGGGTGGCGTATTTGGTATTCCACTCTTCATTAATCCAAAAGGGATAGATACGGGATTCATTGGTTTCATTCTGTCGGTCTTGATCGCTTTTGTATTAGGCTTTATTCTGACGTACATCTTGGGTTACAAAAATGAATCGGCAGATGGTGTTTCGTCCACTGTCACTCCGGTCCAGGCAACCCCTCAAGCACTAGGAGAGAAAACGGTGTCCAGCCCGCTCACAGGTCAACTGATTCCGTTGACAGAGGTGGGAGATGAGGCCTTCGCTAGTGGAGCTATGGGGCAGGGAGCAGCGATCATTCCGACCAAAGGCGTGGCGTATGCCCCGTTTGATGGTGTGGTGGTTACGATCTTCAAGACAAAACATGCCATCGGGCTGTTATCTGAGGATGGTGTGGAAATATTGATTCATGTGGGTATCAACACCGTGACTCTCAAGGGAAAACACTTTACTTCCTATGTCTCTGATGGGGATACCGTTCGCAAGGGCGACAAACTGGTGGAGTTCGATCTGGATGGTATTACAGCCGCAGGGCTGGATACAACGACTTCTGTCATCGTATCGAACACACCCGCCTTTACGGATATTCAGGTTAAGTCACAAGGCAGCGTAGAGCATGGTGAAGCTTTGATCACTGTAAAATAAAAAAAGGTACTACATGTCAGACAATAACATGTCTGTGAATTCACAAAAGGGCAGTTCTCCGAATTAACGGGGAACTGCCCTTAATCATTTCGTACATTTTAGGTGTGGGGATAAATCAGACTACACCTTGAGCGATCATGGAATCGGCTACCTTGAGGAAACCGGCGATGTTCGCTCCGGCTACGAGGTTGCCTTCACAGCCATACTCTTCAGCAGCTTCTACACAGCTAGTATAGATGTTCTTCATGATGTCATGCAGCTTCGCGTCTACTTCTTCAAATGACCAGGACAACCGCATGCTGTTCTGTGACATTTCAAGAGCAGACACGGCTACACCGCCGGCATTAGCCGCTTTGGCTGGACCGAATAGCACGCCTGCACCGTGGAAGACGTCAATGGCAGCCAGAGTGGAAGGCATATTCGCGCCTTCGCCAATGGCTTTCACGCCACCTTTGACCAGAAGGGCCGCAGCTTCTTCATCGATCTCGTTTTGCGTCGCACATGGAAGAGCGATATCACAAGGGATAGACCAGATGCCTTCACAGCCTTCGGTATATGTAGCATGCGGGTGTTCTTTGATGTATTCGCTGATGCGAAGACGATCAACCTCTTTCAGACGTTTCACGGTATCAAGGTTGATGCCTTGTGGATCGTGTATATAGCCACCTGAGTCACTACACGCCACGACTGTAGCTCCAAGCTCCTGTGCCTTCTGAATGGCATAGATGGATACATTACCAGAGCCAGAGACAACGACTGTGCTGTCCTTGAAGCTGAGCCCTTTGGATTGCAGCATCTCCTTCACGAAGTACACACAGCCGAAGCCAGTTGCTTCCTTACGTGCCAAGCTTCCTCCGTACAGCAATCCTTTACCTGTCAAAACGCCTGCCTCATGTCCGCCATGGATACGTTTGTATTGGCCGAACATGTAACCGATTTCTCGTGCGCCTACACCAATGTCACCTGCGGGTACATCGGTATCGGAACCGATATATTTGTACAGCTCTGTCATGAAGCTTTGCGTGAAACGCATCACTTCCAGATCTGATTTTCCTTTGGGATCGAAGTCAGAACCACCTTTACCACCGCCAATAGGCAGTCCGGTCAAAGCATTTTTGAAGATCTGTTCGAAGCCGAGGAACTTAATGATACCCGAGTATACGGAAGGGTGGAAGCGAAGTCCGCCTTTGTAAGGACCGATGGCACTGTTGAACTGCACCCGGAATCCACGGTTAACCTGAACTTTACCTTGATCATCAACCCAAGGGACACGGAATGTGATTACACGTTCGGGTTCGACCAGCTGTTCCAGCAGACTATGGTTCCTATATTTGGGGTGTGCCTCAATAACAGGAATCAGGGAATCCAGGATTTCTTTGACAGCCTGATGGAACTCATCTTCGTGCGGATTTCTGGCGACAACCGACTCGTAAACGGAATGGACATATTCTGCGGCAGTAACTTGAGCTGACTCTGTAGTTTCTTTTGTTATCGTGGACACTTTTTCAATGCACTCCTTTATTGTGTTAAAGTCTGTAGATGCTTATTTGTATAAATTGCATAAAAGTTTGTAGTTAAATATACAGGAAAGCAAATAAAAATACGAGATGGAAATCCATAAAAAGTTTTTTATACAGTAATTAAAATGTTCTATGGATCTACCATCTGATGTGAAGAATTCAGTTATTAAATGGAAGATATGACCACTATTAAGAATAAAACAGCAAGTTAGCCGAATATACTGGATTAATATATTCATTTTGGTAAGATGGTAAGAAGGTCTCGTATTCCGGGGGCTTTTAACAATACAAAGGAGGAAAACAAGATGATGAAGAGAAACATGCCAATCAACATGGAGAACAAGGCTTGTATAGGGGGTGAAATCTATTATGAACCATAGGACTTCCCGCCAAAATTGCAGAGAGAAGCTGGTGAGCCAGCTATTTACATTGGGTGAAGAGAAAAGAACATTTCTCGACGCCTATTTCGACGTGCGTGATCCGGAGCGAATTCAGTTGGAAAAACAGTTGCTGGCGTATACGGAGTATGTGGAAAAATTGCTCCTCGGTCCTGATGAAGATTTGGACTCGGCTGTATTGATCGGCAGTCATATTGATTTTGAATATATCGATTTTCATACGTCCGATTCGTTCATGATTGTCATGCCAGATGATACGAATCCGGATGAGGGGCGTATTTCTTTCCTCTCCCCGGTAGGGAGTCAATTACTGCTTGGCAGTAAAGGGGAAGTGCGGTCTGTTCATACGCCATCAGGCTCGATGCGGATACGCATCACGGGAATTGAGCTGAAGAGCGAAACCCTGAACGGGTTGGCTTTAGGGGGTGCAGATCATGCACTTTAAAGAGACGGACTTACCCGGGATTGGACGTAAATACTGGCTACATACCCGTAGTGGTGAGCACTTGGTTATTGTGATTCATAACGACGAGCGACGTGACCTGTTCCATATGGAGTCAGGGGATACACCTGAAGAGCTAGGTGATATGGTATCTCTTGTGACCTTGGACGATGATGAAGCCCGTGCGGTAGCCGCTATCGTCGGCGGTATGACCTACAAACCTCAGTTTCAGAATGAACGTGAAGTGATGCTTGAAGGACTGTTGATTGAATGGCTTCGAATTGAGCCTCACGCGGCAAGCATAGGCATGACGATTGGGGAACTGGATATTCGGCAGGCTACGGGGGCCGTTATTCTGGCTGTTGTGACTAAGGACAGGGAAAAGCAATTTAATCCCGGTCCGGATTACGTTTTTACCTCTGGAGCTACCATTGTGGTTGCTGGTGAACGGAATCAGATCAAACAGCTCAAACAATTGTTGACTGATGGACGGACTTAGCCTATGGATATGCTCATATTCGAAGTGGGAATTGCCGTTGCGCTGATTACACTTACGGGGCTGATATCTTCACGATTACGTTTTTCGGTCATTCCTTTCTATATACTGATTGGTATGGCTGTAGGACCACATGCACCACAGATCGGTATTGTGGATTTACGTTTTATCGAAAGTTCGACCTTTATTGAATTTATGGGCAGGCTTGGCATTTTGTTTTTGTTATTTTATCTGGGTCTGGAATTCTCGGTCTCCCGTCTATTAAAGTCTGGCAAAGCCATTCTGACCGGGGGCATGTTCTATGTAGGCCTTAATTTTGTCTCGGGTCTGCTACTGGGCTGGTTCATGAATCTGCCGCTCCAGGAGACACTCGTTGTCTGTGGTATCATGACCAGTTCTTCTACAGCCATCGTGGCGAAAGTGCTCGTTGATCTGAAACGCACGGCGAACCCGGAGACAGAGATTGTCATGGGTATGATCATGTTTGATGATTTGTTCATCGCGATTCATATCTCGATTCTGACCGGACTTGTGCTCAGCGGGGCAACTTCATTCTTAAGTGTTCTGCTGGTGTCCCTGTCTGCGTTGCTGTTCATTGTGCTGTTCCTGATCATTGGCAGAAAGTGCATCAAATATATTGATAAGGCATTGAACATTAAGTCGTCAGAGTTGTTTTTGTTAACGGTTATGACACTGCTCTTCCTGGTGGCAGGTTTCTCGGAGACGTTACATGTAGCCGAGGCAATCGGGGCTTTGATGATGGGACTGGTGCTGGGCGAATCAAGACATGTCAGTCGGATTGAGCATCAGATCATGCCTTTCAAAGATTTTTTTGGTGCGATTTTCTTCTTCAGCTTTGGCCTGACCATTGAACCGTCGTCACTTGGCGGAGCGGTGGGCATGACGATTATTGCCGTTATTCTGACGATCGCCAGTAACTATGGTGCTGGCATGATCGCTGGCAGATTGGCTGGAATGAGTCCAAAGGCCTCGTTGAATGTGGGCTTTACTCTGGTCTCCCGGGGTGAATTCTCCATTATCATGGCGAACATCGGCAAGGCCGGAGGACTCATGGCGTCCATCCAATCGTTTGCCGTATTATATGTATTAATTCTGGCTGTGCTGGGGCCTATCCTGACGAAAGAATCTCCGCGGATCTACGCATCGTATGAGCGACTAAGGAAGCGGATGAAACGAAGGGAAACAGGATGAGCCGGTGCAGCTGGCACTGGACAGACTGGGAATTCTGACCGTAATGCGTCATAAGCGTCACACTTTTTGGAGAGAGAAATCACTCCTGGGTGTGGCGTTTTTTTTATGTACAAGAACCGATCCGATACAGACTTGTTATTATGTTCATTCCACCAATTTATGGTATGTATCCATATCTTGTGCGTGGTCGTGAATGTTCAAGTCCTGAGACAGGAGTTTGGATGCGATTTGGTAGAAATGGATTGAAAATAAAAAGTTATTATGTAAAATAATGCTATATTCAAATCTAGTAGTTGAACTAACCATTTACACGAGAACGTAGAGGAGGAATAGTTGATGAACAAGAAAAGTAGATTTCAACGGTTAAAATGGGCCGGTACAGGGTTGTTGCTCAGTCTCGTATTATTTGCTCTACCTGCATCTGCTGCATGGAATGATACATATCAGGGTTACGCGACGTATACGGGCTCAGGCTACTCCGGAGGTGCGGTGTTGCTTGATCCCATCCCGGCAGACATGAAGATTACTGCACTTAATCCATTCCAGCTCAATTATAACGGTGTCAAAGCCGCTTTGGCGGGAGCCTATCTCGAAGTGCAGGGCCCTAAAAGCAAAACAACCGTCTATGTAACAGACCTCTATCCAGAGGGCGCCAGTGGAGCGCTGGATCTCTCGCCTAATGCCTTTAACCTGATCGGTGACCCGAAGGCAGGCAAAATCAATATCAGCTGGAAAGTGATCAAAGCGCCAATCCAAGGTAACGTCTCCTATCGGATCAAGGAAGGCAGCAGTCAATGGTGGGCAGCTATTCAGGTTCGCAATCATAAGTATCCGGTGCTAAAGTTCGAAGTGAAACAGAAGGATGGTACGTGGCTCAATCTTGAAAAGCAAGACTATAATCATTTCCTAGGAACCGGACTGGGCAAAGAAAAACTGAACGTTCGTATTACCGATATTCGTGGTCAGGTGTTGAACGATACGATCCCGGCTCTGCCTAATGATGGATCGGGTGTTGCATATATCGTACCGGGCAATGTACAATTTCCCGATTGACAGATATATGAAGGTGTTATACAAAGAAGTATGGTCATAGACGGTTTATAACGAAAAGTCGTACACTGTACGGCTTTTTTTGTATACGAAAAGAGGAGAATGTACCGCATGAAAAAAAGTTTGCCTTCCTATCAGACAACACATCCCTATTGGAAACAGTATCAGGATTTTTTCCCGGAAGAAGTCAGGCTGGACGATCATTCAGCTCCTGAAGAAGAATGGTGGGAATCGAATGGGGTTCATCTACATATTGATCGATTACCTGCGCCGGAGTCTTCGATTAAAATTTTGTTTATACACGGTGCGGGAGGCAATGGCAGGTTGCATGCCCCGTATGCCCGCATGTTACAGCGGAATGGATACGAGGTGGTATCGCCAGATCTTCCACCGTATGGACTAAGTTACGCAATGTCTGGTACACGTATTAACTATGAACTATGGATAGACCTCCTTGTTGCACTCATTGAAAGGGAATATCAAAAAGACGGCAAGTCAATCGTCGTATTGGGAAGTAGCATCGGAGGTATGCTTGCCTATCATACCAGTGCACGCAGCAAGCGCGTTAAGGGTTTGATCGCAACTACATTTGTAGACACCAGTAATCCGGAAATGCGGGATCAGATTGCACCGAATCGTCTGGTGAGCCGTGTGGGAAAACGTATGATGGATCTGTTTCCTGCTCTACTGGATCATGTACGTATTTCGGTCAAGCAGGTATCACGGATGCAACTGATTACCAATAACCAGGACTTAACCCGGCTTATTATGAATGATCCACAAGCGGCAGCCACACGTATTCCGTTGGAACTGTTAAGAACGTTCCTTAATAAAGAGCCGGAGGTAAGCCCGGAACAATTCAACCAGTGTCCGGTCCTGTTGGTTCACCCTGAATTGGACCCCATGACACCGATCCGGTTCAGCCAATCTTTTTTTGATCGACTGGTGGTGGATAAGGAATGTGTGATCTTGGAGGGTGCAGGCCATTTCCCTATAGAGCAGCCAGGGCTGAAGCAATTGGAGGCGGCGGTGCTACGGTTTTTGCAACAGATTCAATGATGACCAGCAGCTTTGAATATCCTTCCTAATAGATGGTTTTTATATGCTGAGTACGTAAAACACCTCCCATTAAGGGAGGTGAATTTGGATATTGTCGATATGAACGGCGCTACCGCCAACCTGAATTTGTATGATTTCATTGGAGCTGCCCAGCGTTAATCTGGCTCGGATCTCGGAGGGGCGGTTCATCGTGTACCCTTGTCTGATCGTATACGTGTGCTGATGAGGATCTGTGAGTTGGTTGTATTGATATAAATAACAGAGCATTGCACCATTGGATGTACCTGTTGCGCTCTCTTCCGGTATATCATAAAGCGGTGCAAAATTACGGCATTCTGCCAGAACGTCCTCAGCATCTGATTCGAGTGTAAACACATGATAACCTACGGCATGATGAGCCTTGCATATTTCAGTGATACGCTGAAAGTCAGGGTCGATTTTGGTCAGAACATCAACATCTCTAACAGCTATCAGGATATCGGGTAGACCAGTAGACACGATCTGTACAGGTAGTTCGGAATGCAAATCCGCTATAGAAATACGCAACGAATCGGCAATCTGCTGTCGATCCACGATCTTCCCAAATTCCGGCAACGTCTGAGACAGATATACTTCTCCATTGACTTCGATAACAACCTCAAGAATTCTCGCCAGTGTCTCCAATGTATATGTACCAACATCAACGAGCTGCTGTGTCTTCATTAGATAAAATAAAGCAATTGTTGCATGCCCACATAGATCCACTTCATCACTTGGGGTGAAGTAACGTACTTTGAAATCAGCCTGATCCGATGGCATAACAAATGCTGTCTCTGAAAAACCGACTTGTCTGGCAATCTCCTGCATCTGGGATTCAGATAAATGCGCTGCTTGGAGAACAACGCCTGCGGGGTTTCCGCCAAGAGCCTTGTCCGAAAATGCATGTAATGTACTTACTTCTACTTCCATCGTGTTACCTCGCTTGTTCAGTTATTGGGTTAAGGTTAAACCTAATCGATAATCGATATTA
The DNA here is from genome assembly GCF_026013365.1 of Paenibacillus sp. LS1. Taxonomy (GTDB): domain Bacteria; phylum Bacillota; class Bacilli; order Paenibacillales; family Paenibacillaceae; genus Paenibacillus. The sequence continues at coordinate 1,915,460 of NZ_JAPDOE010000001.1, read as the reverse complement.
TATCACGGTTCCTGATCTGGATTGTAAGTGCCAACCTTCTTTGAATTCTTGAATGAATAGGTCAAGTGATCGCTGGGAAAGGGTAATGAAGGGAGAGAGCGTAACGATAATCCAATGGAAAGGCTGGGATCTGTAATGAAAGCAATTGTGATTGAGGAATTTGGTGGAGCGGAACAATTGAAGGAACAGGAAGTAGCCAAGCCGGCATGTGGAGTGAATCAGGTGCTAATTCGAACGCATGCCACGTCGGTAAACCCGGTGGACTTCAAAATTAGACAAGGCGATATGAAAGAAGCAGCGGAGAGTTTTCCGTTGATTCTTGGCGGCGATGTTGCTGGTATAGTGGCTGAAGCTGGCTCGAATGTCACGCGTTTCAGAGAAGGAGATCGGGTATTTGCGCGTCCGCGTCAATTCGGAACCTATGCAGAATATGTTGCTGTCGATGCGGATATTATTGCCCGTATACCGGAGAAACTGAGTTTCGAGGAAGCAGCAGCTATCCCGCTGGCGGCGATGACAGCCTGGCAGGCCCTTGTGGATCATGGACGGTTAGCCAAAGGACAGAAGGTACTCATTCATGCTGGCGCAGGTGGTGTGGGAACGTATGCCATTCAGATTGCCAAGTCTCTCGGTGCTGAAGTGGCGTCCACGGCAAGTGAATCGAACGAAGCATTGCTTCGCTCGCTGGGTGTGGATCATTTTATCAATTATAAAAAAGAAGATTTCTCGGAGATTCTCTCCGGTTATGATGTTGTACTGGACACCATGGGCGGTGATATTCAGCGCGACAGCTTCAAGGTGTTGAAGTCTGGTGGCCATCTGGTATCCTTGGTCCAACAACCGGATGAGAAGCTTGCCAAAGAGGCCGGAGTAACGGCCAACGTCTTCATGATGGAGCCCAAAGGGGATCAACTGGATCAGCTGGCTGAACTGGCTGCGGAAGGCAAGCTCAAATCGATTATTGATGGAACGTACCCGCTAACTCAACAGGGAGTAAGGGAAGCACATGAGAAGAGTGAAACCCATCATACCCGAGGGAAACTTGTTATTCAGGTGCAATAGAATGCATTAACTCGTAGAAGTATTTTGGCTGATGAGTCTGATACAGATTGTACCAGGCCTGTAATGTTTCTGGTGCAAAGACATCCAGTCTCTTCAGTACATGCATCGTAAATTCTAACGGAGCTATGCCAGATGCAGTAACTACATTTCCATCGGTTACTGCTGGCTCCGTTTCATAATATGTTTCTCCAGTATAGTTAGGGCATATCATCTTCAGGTATTCCAAATCATTGCTTGTATGTTGCTTGGAGTTCAGTAACCCCATTTTTGCAAGTCCAACGGTGGCACCGCAAATCGCCGCAATAACCGTACCTTCTTCTATAGAGGCAGTAACTTTTTTCAATAGAGGATCATGGATGGTGTCCATCCAGGTGTTTCCTCCTGGAAGAATGATCACATCGTTACTTTTCATTGTGCATTCATCAATAGAAATATGAGGAAGGATGTTCAATCCGCCCATGGTAGTTACCGGATGTTTATCTGCGCCTACCGTTACGACTTGTAAAGGCTCGATCTCTTTTCTGAAATACCTTCCCGAGTTCAATTCAGCAGTTAGATATCCTACCTCCCAGTCTGACATCGTATCAAATACATATAGATATACGTTCTTCGTTTGCATCATACATGCTCCTTTTGTTTTCATGATTGAATGGATTACTCTTGTATTATAAATAAACTTCACTGACATCTACGGTCAGTGAAGTTTTTAAATTTGAAAATTAACAGGCCTAAGAACCAATATAGGGACTGCTCCCCAATTGTAGTGGAATAAGATATAATAGGAGAAATTTATTCCATTCTGTGCATGAGGTGATTAGGATGTCCAACGAACTCATTCAAGCCCTTCAATTATTGAAAGAAAAGAAGTGGGTGGATCTGACCCATACATTTGGACCGGAATCTCCACATTTCTCAGCTTTTGAGGCAGCACAATTCGATACCCTGTTTGATCACGATCAAGGTTTCTTTGCCCAGAGCTTCAAGTTTCCCGGTCAATATGGGACACATCTTGATGCGCCGATCCATTTTGTACGTAATACCCGGTATCTGGATGAGTTGGGCTTGAAGGAACTTGTGCTCCCACTTGTGGTCATTGACCATTCTGCTGAAGTAGAGAACAATCCGGATTTCACACTGGATGTGGAGCATATTCTTGAATTTGAAAGAGAGCATGGCGTGATTGAAGCTGGAAGCTTTGTAGCCTTACGTACCGACTGGAGCAAACGCTGGCCTAGCCATGAAGCATTTGATAACAAGGATGATGAGGGCAACAGTCATGCACCTGGATGGTCGGTTAGTGCGCTGATGTTTTTATTTGAGGAGAGAAAAGTACAAGCCATTGGGCATGAAACCTTTGACACGGATTCAGCCGTAGATTATCAGAAGAATGGAGCACTTCTGGCAGAATATTATGTACTTGCTCAGGATACATATCAGGTTGAGCTGTTAACGAATCTGGATCAGGTGCCGCCTAAAGGCGCGGTGATCTTCAACATTGTACCGAAGGCGGAGAAAGCATCTGGCTTTCCAGTTCGATCTTTTGCCATTTTGCCGTAAAACGGGGTAGACCAAAATCTAAATCTATAATAGATAATGAGGTTCTAACGAAGTCTAAGTGATACACATATGTAAATAGCAAGGGAGGCGTATTCCGCCTCCTTTTTATGTTGTTACTTTTGATCCGAGTAGGGATCTTGATTAAATCTTTGAGATATTTTCTTCTCTGTTTTCTTACGCCGTATCCAGCGCTTGAGCATGCCTTCTTCTTTTCGTTCTTGCAGCGTTTCCTTCAAGCCTTGAATCATAAATTCCGATCTTCGTCTGTCATCCCGACTAATCTCGCGTAATTCCTTAATAAATTTGTCGTCCATATCTGCCTCTCGCTTATTCAGGATAATCCCATTATACCGAACGTACGTTCTTTTATCAAGTTTTACCATTATAACGGTGTTTGCTAAAAGGAGAAGCCACTCAATTAAGGAGTTTGCTCCTTTTTTCAGTGCAGAAAATCAATTGATAATAAAGGATAAGTATTCCAGTATACAAGTTTTTACTCGTGTTTGTTTCATGTTATTTCGTAATATTCGCTCAAAGTAAACGATTTCACAAAACGTCGTTCCAACTTGTCGAATGAACTCGAAATAGCATTGAATGCGCTTCAAATTGTTGTTAAGTTATATCCGTAACCTCAAGTACTAGGCTACTTGACGCACATACATCAACGAGGAAGAAAGGGATAACCTGATGAGTAAAAAGTACGAGAAACTTGCCATAGAAATTATGGAGATGGTTGGTGGGGAACAAAACGTTGCATCCTTGGCTCATTGTCAGACAAGACTTCGTTTTGTTCTGCATGATGATAAAAAAGCGAATAAAGATGGTGCCAAGAAGTTGGAGGGCGTAGCCAACGTTATTGAAAGTGGTGGACAATTTCAAGTCATAATTGGAACACAGGTTGAAGAAGTGTATGAGGAAATCACGAAACATACAACATTAACCGACCATGAAAATCCGGATCAGAGCGATAAGAAGAAGCCGAATTTGTTAAATCGATTCATTGATTTTATATCTTCCACCTTTAGCCCGATTATTCCGGCAATTACAGGAGCGGGAATGACCAAGGCATTACTTGCCTTGTTATTATTGTTCGATTTGATCTCAAGAGAATCTCAAACGTACTACATCATTGCATTCATGGCCGATTCGGTCTTTTATTTCCTACCGTTTTTCCTGGCGTATAGTGCAGCTCAAAAGTTGAAAACCAGTCCTTTCCTTGCAGTTGCTTTGGCTGGGGTGTTATTACACCCGAATTTCATTCAATTGCAAACTGCTGGAGAAGATGTTCATCTATTTGGACTACCAGTCAGGCTGGTAAGCTATAGCACCTCTGTTATACCTATTTTATTGATTGTTTTTGCTCAGTCCTATATTGAACGTTTCCTCAAAAAACTATTTCCAGATGCCATCAAGATTATTTTTGTTCCGATGTTTACGGTTCTGATCTCTGGAATATTAGGTTTAATAATTATCGGTCCGATGGGTTCTTATGTCGGTGATTATATTGCGATCGGATTCGAATGGTTAGCCAATTACGGCAACTGGATTATTGTTTTCCTGGTAGCAACTTTATGGCCGATCATGGTGATGTTCGGTATTCACTATAGTATTTCTCCACTCAGCCAAATGCAGTTAGCAACAACTGGACTGGAGAATATTATTGGACCAGGTGCGATTCTTTCAAACATATCACAAGGGGTCGCAGCCCTGATCGTCAGTATGAAAGTAAAAGACTCTGCCCAGAAAAAAATAGCTACGGCAACAGGCACAACCGCATTAATGGGGGTTACGGAACCGGCACTTTACGGAATAAATTTACCTAAAAAATATCCGTTGATCGCAGCCATGATTGGTAGTGCGCTAGGTGGACTGTACGCAGGATTAACCAATGTGTTTCGATATGCAACAGGGGCTTCAGGGATTCCAGCTATCCCACTGTATATTGGAGAAAACATCTGGAACTTGTATAACATCTTGATTGCTCTCGTGATTACTGTGGTTGTAACGGCTGTGTTAACGTATATTCTCGCGCTCAAGTATGAAAAGGATGAGAGTAAAGAAGCCGCAGAGCCGGAACAGGCGGATGAACAGCTTCCCGTAATTCAAGACAGTATTATCCAAAGCCCTTTGAAAGGAACCACATTACCCCTAACAGAGGTTGCGGATGAAGCATTTTCTTCAGAAGCCCTTGGAAAAGGCGTGGCTATCGAACCAAGCGAGGGCAGAGTGGTTGCACCTTTCAACGGTAAAGTGACGGCAGTGGCCCGTACAAAACATGCAATTGGTCTGCTATCAGAAGACGGAACGGAAGTATTGATTCATATCGGCATAAATACCGTTAAGCTCAAAGGCCAACATTTTGAAACGCTTGTAGAAGAGGGACAACAAGTCGTTCAGGGTCAAGAGCTGGTATTATTTGATATTGAAAAAATTAGAGAAGCCGGCTTCAGTACGCAAGTACCTGTTATCGTCACGAATTCAGCCGAGTATTCCAATGTAACGGCAACGATAGAGAAAATAGTAGATTTTAATGCACCATTACTAACTTGTGTTAAATAAATAATAAATGGTTGAGGTGGATATCATGGGATTACGGCCTGACTTTCTATGGGGCGGAGCAACCGCGGCTAATCAAAGCGAAGGTGGATATAATTTAGGCAATAGGGGATTGGCGAATGTCGATTTGGTGCCAACTGGAGAAGATCGGGCAGGAGTGAGCGCTGGTAAAATAAAAATGCTCGAACTCGATGATCAGCACTTTTATCCTGCTAAAGAGGCCATAGATATGTATCATCATTATATGGAGGATATTCAGCTATTTGCGGAAATGGGCTTCAAAACATATCGCATGTCGTTGTCTTGGTCGAGAATCTTCCCGAATGGCGATGACGTAGCACCGAATGAAGAAGGCTTGGCCTTTTACGAGAGGATATTCCTGGAATTACGCAAGCATAATATTGAGCCTCTCGTAACGTTAACACACTTTGATGTGCCGCTTACGCTGATTAAGAACTATGGCTCATGGCGTAACCGGAAAATGATAGAGTTCTACGAGAATTATAGCCGAACGGTGTTTAGTCGCTACAAAGGTCTTGTGAGGTATTGGCTTACCTTTAATGAAGTAAACATGATTCTGCATGCACCGTTTTTAGGAGCTGGCTTGTGCTTCGAACCAGATGAAGATGAAGATGAAGAACAGGTTAAATACCAAGCGATGCATCACCAACTGGTAGCCAGTGCTGCTGCAACGAAGATCGCCCACGAAATAGACCGGGACAATCTGGTCGGATGTATGCTCGCGGGAGGAAACAACTATCCCTATTCTTGTCGCCCCGAGGACTACGCCAAAGCTATAGAAAAGGATCGGGAAAATTATCTCTTCATTGATATTCAATCGAGAGGCGCGTATCCGAATTATGCGCTTAAGAAGTTTGAACGGGAGAATATTCACATTGAGATGGAGAACGGTGATCAGGAGCTGTTAAAACAGCACACAGTGGATTATATATCCTTCTCTTATTATGCTTCAAGGGTTGTATCTACAGACCCATCGGTGACGCATGAAACGGCAGGCAATATCTATAAATCTGTTAAAAATCCATATCTGAGTTCTTCAGAGTGGGGTTGGCAGATTGATCCATTGGGACTCAGATCCGCACTGAACATGTTGTATGATCGATATCAGAAACCGTTGTTTATTGTGGAAAATGGTCTAGGTGCGATGGACATTCCAGATGAGAATGGTTACGTTGAAGATGATTACAGAATCGACTACTTGCGTGAGCATATTAAGGCCTTCAAGGCTGCTGTTGAAGAAGATGGCATAGAATTACTCGGATATACCAGTTGGGGCTGCATCGATCTGGTAAGTGCAAGCAAAGGTCAGATGAGCAAACGATATGGATTCATCTATGTTGATCGGGATGATGATGGGAATGGAACATTGAAACGTAGCAAGAAAAAATCATTTTATTGGTATCAAAAAGTGATCCAAAGCAACGGTGAGGATTTAGCATAACTATGTTATAGTTAACCAAAGGTTGTGATGGTGGATGTACCTATTTCAACGAATTGAAGAGGTCGTATTACAATATAATGATACCAGGAGAGCCATTGGTGAATTTGTGCTCAAGGAAAGATCCAATTTGCGCCGTATGAGCATGGATGAAGTAGCGAAAAGCACGTATACTTCAAAGGCCACTTTGGTCCGCTTTGCCAAAACGGTTGGCTATTCGGGATGGCGTGAGTTTATCGTCGCTTTTATGGATGAAGTGGTGTATGAAGAGAAATCTCGTGCAGAGATTGATGCCAATTTTCCTTTTAAAGAAAAGGATACCCATCAGGTGGTGGCAAACAGTATTGCCATGTTACAGACCGAAAGCATATCCGATACGATGAATCTGCTGGATATGACGATGCTTGATCAGGCCATGAGCTTATTATTTAACTCAAGAAAGATTACTGTATTTTGCATCAGTCCTTATATTTATCTGGCAGAGGTATTTCGACGTAAAATGCTTACCATCGGGATCGCTATTGAGATTGCCAAACCTCTTGAAGCAAGTTTGTCAGCACAGGCTTTAACGGATCAGGATTGTGCGATTCTCATCTCATATTCGGGTAATAATGAAATACTGGAGCCCATCTCACATATCAAAACGTTGAAAAAACGCGGCGTCAGCATGATTGGGATCACCAGTGTCGGGGATAATTACATTAAAAAAAATGTGGATTGTATACTGATGATGTCATCGAGAGAACGGTTGTATAGCAAAATTTCTAACTTTGCGACAGAGGAATCGGTACACTTTTTATTAAATGTGCTGTTCTCGTGCTATTTTAAGCAACACTATCAAGAAAATATCGATCATAAGATTTTCAGTGCCAAAGAGATTGAGCGACAACGATATTCAACTCTCAATTTGATGAAAGAGAATCATCAAGCACATGAATGATCGATAATGACAATAGCATGATGTAGTGAAAAAGCCGTTAATCCTTCCGGATTAGCGGCTTTTGCTTATGAGTCTTCCGGCGCTGATCTGCCGATGATGCAGGACATAGTAGAGAATAAGTGAAACGAGGGCAATTCCCGCTGCGAACAGATACATGAAACTATAGCTTGAGTGAGAAGCGATGATTCCCATTACATAGGTGCCTACACCGTACCCAAGATCAAATAACAAGAAGAATGTACCGTTAGCAACCCCTGTGCGATCAGCTGGAGATAATTTTAATATCGTAGCTTGCAGACAAGGAAATAGTGCTCCATACCCTATGCCGGAGAAAATACTTGAAATGATGACCCACGAGCCTGTGTGGGCCTGACTCAACATAAATAGACCAAGTGAAAAGAAGATCATGCCCGGATAAAATAAAATATGCTCATTGTAGTTGTCAAACAATCTGCCTACGAACGGACGGAAAAGGACAATCATGGCTGCGAATATAATAAAAAAGATACCCGATACATTCGGTTCATGAATTTCACTCGTAAATGGTGCGATAAATCCGGCAATGGGGCCGTAAGAAAATGCCAATACAAATCCTACAACGGCTAATGGAAGTGCTTTTCTTTCGAATATGTTATTCCAGCGAAGTGCTCTTTTAGGCTCAGTAGACTGTACTTGTTGTGGTTTGCGTGCGGGGGAAGATGCCCGTTTCATAGAGAAAATAAGGAAAATCATAGATATTCCTGCAACTACACTGATTGTAGTGAATAGATGATTGGCATTTCCGTCTTTCCAAATGTAAAGTCCAAGAGCCGGACCAATAACCATTGCAACACTCATGAACATGCTGAAGTAACCAATACCTTCACCTTGTCGTGAATCGGGAACAAGAGAGGCCGCTATGCTATTCGTAGAAGTCGAGATTATGGCATAACTGGCACCGTGTATAAAACGAAGTAACAAAAAGGCAACAATAGCATTTGCACTGAAATAGCTTACACAAGCAATTAAGAAAATGCCTGTTCCGATAAGCGCAATTTTCTCTCTACCCCAACGATCAACCCATTGTCCAGTGAAAGGTCGTACCAACACACTGCCTATCACATAAAATGTAACCACCAAGCCCATTTGCTGTGCGTTTCCATGCAACGTATCACGAATATACAGAGGAAAAGAAGTAACTGAAATATAGAAGGTCAAGAACATAAAAAAGCTGCTTAAACTAATAAATATGAATTCTTTGCTCCAAATTTGATCTCTCGTTGTCATAACCAATACCTTTCCATTTCAAAAAATAAAAGCCAATCTTCATCAGTGATCCGTTATTAAAATCACCGTTAGATGTTCTTTGTAACATACTTCAGCCATAACCCACCGTCATCCAGTTTTTCAACGTCTTTCAAAAAGAAATGGACTAAAGGCTGTTTTTTTAGATGGGAACTTGTTTCAAACAGGGTCAGAGCGTCTGCGGTTCCATCTGCGATCGGTGCAATGATCAAGCTCAATTCATCAATTAATCCTTCATTTAGAAAAGAACCATTGATAACCCCGCCGCCTTCTATGAGTAAATGGTCGATAGCGAATAAAAGTTTTAGTTTTTGTACCACTACATTGAAAACAAGCTGTTTTTCTCCACCGAAAATGTATGAGATGCCGAGTTCTCTAAGATAAGCCAGATAGGCATCGGATACTTGTTCTGTCAGAACTTCTACGATATGATTGCCCATTCTGTCTGTACTCTCATCTTCAATAAAGTTTTTGGTCCAGCCCAGTTTTCCAGAAGGATCTACTGCAACAGCAAACCTTCGGGCATCCTTGTCTGCAACATAATCCGTTCTGGGAAGAGAAGGCACATCTGTTTGATTTAAATCCAATTGATGACCGCGTGTATAGTGCTCTTCGAAGGTGATTCTGCCACACATCCATGCTTGGCTTCCATAACTTTCGTGAATTCTCTCGTACTGATCCGTATAATAGGAGGAGCGTTCATCTTCTAAATAATCTCCAACGATTTTCCCATCCAGTGATGTTAACATATGACATACAATATAGGGTCTCTCCATACTCAATCTCCTCTCAGAAATGGTTGAACCATATTGTGAAAATGGAACTATGAAGTAAAAAAGCCCTGTGAAAACAGGGCTTTTTTGTAAACTTTAATTAACCTACTTGAACAGTTGGGCGAATAATCATTTCGTTGATCCCCACATCTGCTGGTTGCTCAATTGCAAAGGAAATTGCGCGAGCAATGCTCTCAGCAGGGATTGCTGTTTTATAAAATTCATCCAATCCGGCTTTCATCTCTGTATCAGAAGTGGTTTCCAATAATTCGCTATCCACCGCACCTGGGGAAATATTCGTTACACGGATATTCGTACCACTCATCGCCTCTTCTTGGCGTAATCCTTCAGAGATCGCTCGTACGGCATGTTTGGTGCCACAATATACAGTTCCTCCTGGATAAATGTTATGTCCTGCTACAGAAGAGAGGTTGATTACATGACCGGATTTGCGCTCTCTCATGTGTGGAGTGACCGCAGCAATCGCATATAGAACACCTTTGATGTTTACATCAATCATCTGATTCCATTCATCCACTTTATTCTTGGCGAGAAAAGCTTGAGGCATGATTCCCGCATTATTAACTAACACATCAATCTTGCCGAATTCTTTAAGCGCATATGCAGCCAGTTCATTCATTTGTTCGAGCGAAGTTACATCCGTTGCTTTATATATTACTTGTCCACCACTTTGAGTGATTACATCCTGAATTTCTTTTAATCGTTCTTCACGACGAGCAGCTAAAACCAATTTTGCGCCTTTTGCCGCGAGTTCTTTTGCAGTGGCTTCTCCTATTCCGCTAGAAGCACCTGTAATGATGACAACTTTATCTTGAATATTAGACATTTGAGATAACATCCTCTCTTTATATAAATACACAATAATGCGGTATCGCACATATGTGTTATAATTTATACCCAAAAAACGATGGATGCAATGATCAATTCCTTCTATTTTGTGCGATACTGCGCAAATGTATTGAAAGTGAGTTGTAAAAACCAAAGAACCACCTGTTGAAGGTGGCAGTTGGTTTTAAATATTGGAGATAAACCGCCATTTTATTCACATATACGTTCCAGCAGAGTTCCCAATTGTTCTGCTAATACTTGATGAGTTACAGGTCTTTCGTTCGTAAACCACCATTCCACGACTCCCACATACGAAGAAGCTACAAATTGAACGACAAGTTCGTTATTTAAACCTTCGTTTTTACCTTGGGTATTGTCTACCTCATCTTTGAACTCTTCAACAAGAAATTCCAAAAAGCGATTGCGGAAGAAAGGAGCTCCTTTGCTTGCCAGCATGGTGGAGAAAAAATTGTAATTGCTCTCAAAATACTCCGTCCAAACGATCGAACCTGTGACAAAATCCAAATCCGCAACCGATGCGCATCGTACGGCAAGTTCATTAATATGGGTTTCAATGAGATTGTCCAACAAATCATATTTATCTGCGTAGTGAAGATAGATCGTTCCACGGCTAACGTTGGCTTGATCGGATAGATCCTGAATCGTGATATCATCAAAATTTTTCTCAGCCATTAGCTCAATTAATGCTTTTTTTAATGCTTCCTGGGTTTTGAGAATTCGTCGATCGACTTTAGGCATAGTGCTCACCAAACTTTCTTTAGTGTAAATAATATCTGTTGAAGAAAATTAGATAATGAACAATTTCGCTTTTTTATTTCATTAATGTACAAATCGCTCTTAATAGTCCATAGCAAAAACCTGAATGTGGTTATAATACTAGACGTGTGATCAATAAAGTAGGAGGAAACACAATGAAAATTACGGACGCATCCAAGCAGTATCATGAAAGAATGTTTCCCGGTTATGAATCCAAGCTTATGGAAACCGATCCGGAGTTTATAGAGCGCTTCGATAATTTTGCATTTGATGAAGTCGTCAATCAGGATGATCTGGATGATCGTACTCGCATGATGGCTATATTGTCTGTTTTGATCGGCTGTCAGGGTATTGATGAGTTTAAAGCCATGCTTCCAGCAGCCTTAAATTTTGGCGTTACTCCTGTGGAAGCCAAAGAAATCGTTTATCAGTCTGTTGCTTACCTTGGCATAGGAAGAGTATTTCCTTTTTTGCATGCTGTAAATGATGTGTTGACTGCAAGAGGCATAGCGTTACCTTTACCGAATCAGTCTAACACCACTACTGAGAACCGTTTAGAAGCAGGAATTAAAGCACAGGTTGATATTTTTGGCGAAAGTATGAAAGACTTCTGGAAATCGGGTCCGGAAGAGACGAAACACATTAATCACTGGCTTGCAGCAAATTGTTTTGGTGATTATTACACCCGTAGCGGGCTCGATCTTAAACAAAGAGAAATGATTACGTTTTGCTTTCTTATGGCTCAGGGTGGATGTGAACCTCAGTTAACCAGTCATGCTGCTGCTAATATAAGACTGGGTCAGGACAAGCTGTTCTTGATCAAAATCATCTCCCAGTGCTTGCCTTTCATCGGTTATCCACGAAGCCTGAACGCTCTCCGGTGTGTGAATGAAGCAGCAGGGGAATAGTAGAAACATGTCATGAAAACAAGCGTTTTATCCAAAACGACGCCGAATATAAACATTAAACAGGTAGCAGACACTGCTCCTGTTTGAATGTTTAGGTGTTATACTTCACGACATTGCAATCGGTTTTAGGCAATTCGTTCGATTAATATCCCCACTTGTTTTGCCATGATTTCAGGTGGATAAGGCATTTCATTCTTGAACCACCATTCCACCACCTCTACATAAGCCCCTGCAATAAATCGAAGAATAATCTCATGACTTAATCCATCATTTTTCCCTTCTGATGTGTCCACTTCCTCACTCAATCCTTGCATGACAAACTCCAAAAAGCGATTGCGGAAAGACAGGTTTCCCTGACTGGCTAACATCGTGGAAAAGAATAAATAATTACGTTCCAGGTATTCGAACCAGATCAACCCACCCTCTATAAAACTCTTTTCAGATGACGCCTCACGCAATTTCTCCAGTTCATTAATATGTTCTTCGATCAGTTTATCGAGTAAATCAAATTTATCCAGATAATGGAGATATATCGTTCTTCGGCTTACATCTGCTTTGTCGGAGATGTCTTGTATCGTAATTTGATTAAAGCTTTTCTCCGTCATTAGTTCAATTACTGCTGTTTTGATCGCTTCTTTTGATTTAATGATTCTTCTATCCACTTTAGACATCGTTTAGGATCACCGAACTTTCTTGAGATAATTAACAAATTCCAATGATATGTGCACTAATACTCGAATTTCGATTAATTAGTCATTGTGAGTTTAATAGATCCATTTATAATAATACACAGATGTCACATAATCAATCGGCAGGAGGAATTCATAATGAGAAACACAATTCAATTAACTTTAAATGGAAAGAACTATACAGCTACGTTAAACGATAACCGTACCGTAAAAGACATATTAAATATGTTGCCACTGGAACTAACATTACAAAGATATGCGGGTCATGAATATTACAGTTCACTTCCTGACAAGCCTTCAATGGAGGGGGTTCCTGTGACCTCAAAAGCACATGCCGGTGGCATCTACTACTATGATGGATGGAATGCTTTTACAGTTCTCTTCGGTGATGCAAATATTGCTCCTTATGAAGTCGTGCATGTCGGTGATGTTCATGAGGATGTCATAACGCCACTAAGCGTAGCGGGTGCTAACATAACAGCTAAAATTGAACTTGGTGCAAGCTAATTCACAATTTCAATAGTTTTGTATACTAATGCACGAATCAGAGTCTATTGGTCATTGAAGGTATTTTAAATCCATTTATAATAATACACAGATGTGAAATAAAAATTTGAGAGTGAGGAATAATTATGGAATATGTAAAACTCGGAAATACAGGTTTGGATGTATCACGGATTTGTCTTGGAGGTATGAGCTTTGGTATCGGAGAACGGGGAGACTTTCCATGGGCACTTAACGAGGAACGCAGTCGCCCTATGATACAAAAAGCGCTTGAAGTAGGCATCAATTTCTTTGATACGGCGAATGTATACTCAGGAGGAACGAGTGAAGAAATCATTGGACGAATTCTAAAGGAAAGTGCCAATCGTGATGAGATTGTCCTGGCGTCGAAAGTTTTTTACTCGACAAGTTCAGGTCCCAATGGTGGGGGTCTTTCTAGAAAAGCCATTATGAGTGAAATTGATAAAACGCTCAAGCGCCTGGGCACGGATTATATTGATATGTATTATACCCACCGCTGGGATTACAACACACCGATTGAAGAGACGATGGAAGCTCTGCATGATGTGGTGAAGGCGGGCAAGGCCAGATATATTGGAGCTTCCACGATGTATGCATGGCAGTTTTTAAAAGCACAGCATGCCGCTGAACGTAATGGTTGGACTAAGTTTGTAGCGATGCAGGATCATTACAATCTCTTGTATCGGGAAGAGGAGAGAGAGATGATGCCGCTATGTAAGGAAGACAAAATCGGTGTAATGCCATGGAGTCCGCTAGCTGCGGGAAGATTGGCAAGACCGTGGGGAGAAACAGATGAACGTGCGAAAGTGGATGCCATTGCAACAGCCATTTATTCAGCAACGGCTGAATCGGATCGCCAGGTCGTTGAACGTGTAACAGAGGTAGCCACAACACGCGGGGTACCGATGTCGCAAATTGCACTTGCCTGGTTGCTTCAAAAGGAACCTGTAACATCTGCTATTGTGGGCACGACTGAAATTTCTCATATTGAAGACGCGGTAGCGGCCCTTTCAATTCAATTGACACCCGAGGAAATGGCCTTGTTGGAAGAGCCATATGTGCCACATCCAGTGCTCGGTATGACATTCTAATGCCAAGCTAAAGGCGTAGATGCCAACCTGGTTGTGGATGCATATCTATCCTTTCTTCGGGTGTGCAGTGGTGTGTGCCCATCGTCGTGAAAAATAACATATTATATCTTGAAAGGGAGTCTAAAATATGAGTAATGTACTGATTCTAGGAGCCAATGGAGGAATAGCTCGTCAAGCCATTGATATATTCCTCCAAGAAACGGATGCTCAACTGACACTTTATCTGCGTAACGCAAACCGAATGAAAAACATGGAGTCCAACCGCATTCGAGTTGAAGAAGGCGATGTGATGAATGTAGACAACCTGAAGGAAGCCATGGCAGGACAAGATGTTGTCTATGCCAATCTATCCGGAGATCTGGAGAAAATGGCTAAGAATATCGTAGATGCGATGGATGCCAGTGAAGTAAAACGCCTCATCTTTATCAGTTCCATGGGTATCTATGATGAGGTGCCTGGTGAGAAATATGGCAGTGTTCTCAATCCATATCGAAAAGCAGCCCAAGTCATCGAAGCCTCCGACCTGGATTATACAATTTTAAGACCAGCATGGTTTACCCATTCCAATGAAATTGACTATGAAACTACACAAAAAGGTGAGCTGTTTAAAGGCGCTGAAGTTTCACGCAAGAGCGTTGCAGATCTGGTGGTTAAATTGGCAACCAATCCAGCAATGGAGGTTCGCAGCAGCTTGGGAGTGAATAAACCCGATTAACGATCTTGTGGATGTATATGTCCGGTATTTGCATAATAAAATTGATGTTCATGGTGAACTAAGCCATAATTCATTGGCTAATATAGGATAGGGATATAATCCATCGTTGGTAAGGGCGATGGATTACATCCCTATTTTTAGTGTGGAGAAATCCATTTCGTCAGTAGTGGCTTTTCTTCAGCAGCATCTGAGGAAGTGCTAGCAATAATCTGTCCATCGTGAGCGGATCATCGAAATTGTACTTATTCTCGGAAAGAATAATACGGTCAATGCTTTTCGAGTTCCAGTAAGGTAACTTCATCAGTGTTCTGTACAGCCGGATCGTACGTGGATCATTGTCCATGAGAATAAAATGAATATCGGCTTCATAGGTAGAGGCATATTCCGGTCGCGTCAGTTGGAAAGGAATGCCTGCCTGGATTAGTTCCTTCACTTTCGGTGGAGGCTGCATGCCATCAGGGTGGTATATAGTGACTGCAAAGCCTTTCATACTCATAATGTAGAGATTACCCTCAACGATGGAAAACACAG
The DNA here is from genome assembly GCF_026013365.1 of Paenibacillus sp. LS1. Taxonomy (GTDB): domain Bacteria; phylum Bacillota; class Bacilli; order Paenibacillales; family Paenibacillaceae; genus Paenibacillus. The sequence goes on along the minus strand of NZ_JAPDOE010000001.1, from coordinate 1,899,744 downwards.
TGGCTGTTTGTTTGACATCCATATGCTTCGCCAGATCCACCCACAATTGTTTACTTGCAGAGCGATGCTGATAAATCCATTGTTGTGCGAGCTTTTGTCGGTTCATCAGCTCTGCCGTTTGCATGATTCTTGAATAGACATGTTCATAGCGATCGATGAGCACGGTTGGGGCAATAGATGCCAATTCTTCGATCCAATCTTGACGGAAACCAGAGTGAATGATCAGGTCAGGAAGAAGCTTGCGGATTTTACCCGGTTCACCCAGTAATCCAATATCCTCAATACCATTGATAGAATCCCAATACAGACCTCTTTTACCTATGATCTCTACATCTGCCCCTATCGGCGTGATCCCCAATGACAATAGATCACCTAGAGAATATCCAATGGCAACAATCCGTTTGTAAGGAACCTCCGGCATGAGAACGGAAGTTGAGCTGACTGAAGCAGCCTCCTCGTACTGGCGGGGAGTGATTCCTTCCGTTTGTTTAAACTTGCGCGAAAAGTAGCTCTCATCCTTGAATCCCACAGCTTGGGCAATCTGTGCAATCGTGTCCTCGGTCTGTAACAATAGCCGTTTGGCATGTTTCATACGAATATCCAACAAGTAATCCAGTGGTTTTTTTCCTGTTATGGATTTGAATAAGGTACTGTATTGCCATTTAGCCACACCTGCGATGCTGTACAACTGGCGGGCCGTAATGTTTTGCTGATAGTGAGACTCGATATAAGTGACGGTATGTTCCACCGCTTGAATGTTATCGGATATTTCCGTATTCCGTCGAATGTTTTCCATCAGGAAGAGCAGTAATTCCTGCAACGCAATCTGCTGCTTTAATCTCGATTCTTCGGGGACGGGAGTGGTGCGCTTCAATGAGAGGTCGAGCGTTACTGCCAAATCAAGTAACCTTGATTCGTCAGTAATGTTCATCCGCGTCTCGTAAGGAATCATGGACAGTAATTCATTGGCTGGTTTCGACTCTCCAAGCCGGTATACACTGAACACGATGACGATGGCCCCAGCGGGATTGAGCTGCATGGCGGGCGATGAAGCCTCCAATGTTTCTTCGTGCGGATTGACGAATTGAATGCTGGCCTGCGCATCAGGTGCAAGTAGTACCACATCGTTTTTTTCAGTCTGCATGAAATGCTTCCTCAAGTGCAACACACCGGATGTCGACTTAAACATAACGAGGCGATGTGCGCCGGGTGAGCTGGGGATGAATTGTTTGCAGGACAGCCTGCGGAAAAAGCTTACGCTCTGAGGGATGTATATGTCGTATCCTTCATTCGGCAAAAAGGAAAATTCTTTTCCATCAATTGTTGAACGTTCCATGCTGTGCTCCTTAATCAGATGTATTTTGAACAGCGATTCCAAGCAAGACAAGCATAGACAAGTCTATTGTCGCAAGCCCTGTTCTGTTTTTTGTGCTATAAAAAATCAGAAATATATCCATTGTTCAATCATACCAAACTCCTTAACATAAATTGAAGATGATTTTCATTCTCAATAATGTTTTAAGGGGGCTTTACGATGCAAAAGAGAAAAATATTCCATGGCATAATTATCATGCTATGTATGCTTCTGCTTGCTGTAACAGCGGCATGTTCCAAAAAAGAGGAGGCAGCACCATCTGCGTCAGCTAACGGGGAACAGGAGAGAGTTAAAGAAATAACAGTTTCATGGATGAGGGATTTGGGTCCGTCTAATCCGCACGCGTACTATCCATCACAGTTGTTCTCCCAATCCATGATTTACGAACCGCTGGTTGCGTACGGCGAAGGCGGAGAAATCAAGCCTCATTTGGCCACCAGTTGGGAGATTAGTAAGGACGGCAAAGAATATACTTTCCATCTTCGAGATGATGTTCAATACTCGGACGGAACACCGTTCAACGCCGCTAGTGTCAAGCGTAACATGGATGCAATCCTGCAAAACAAGACTACGCATAGTTGGCTGGGAACGGCTAAATTGCTGGATCACATCGATCTTGTGGACGAGTATACCGTCAAGCTTGTCATGTCAGAGCCGTATTATCCGGTTTTGCAGGACTTAACGACCGTGCGTCCATTCCGCTTCTTGGCTGATGCAGGCTTCCCGGAAGGGGATAATACGCTAGAGAGCATTCAGTCTCCCATCGGCACGGGGCCGTGGATGCTTGAAGAATACAAGCAGGACGAATACAGCGTATTCGTGAAAAACCCGAACTATTGGGGCGAACAGCCCGAATTGGACAAGATTACGGTCCGCATCATACCGGATGCCGAAACCCGGGTCCTGGCCTTTGAGAAAGGCGATCTTGACCTCATTTTCGGAGAGGGTTCCATTAGTTTGGATGAATTCACGCGTTTGCAGAAGAACGAGGAATTCGAAACGGCATTATCGGGACCATTGGGCACGCGTAACTTAATCCTGAATACGCAGAATGAAAAACTGGCGGATCTGCGAGTGAGGCTTGCTCTGCATCACGGATTCGACAAGGCTGCGATGGTTAAAGGTATTACGTCAGATGTGGAACAGCCTGCGACGCAGGTACTTACAACTGATTATCCTTACGTTAGCCAATCGTTCCAGGGATTTGCGTATGATGCTTCCAAAGCAGCAGCTTATCTGGACGAGGCAGGATGGAAGGTTCCAGCGTCAGGCGGTACCAGAGAGAAGGATGGCGAGAAGCTGTCGTTTGAGCTGATGTACGATACAACGGACCGCATCCAGAAAGCGATGGGTGAGACACTTCAGGCTGAATGGGCAGGACTTGGCGTTGAACTTAAGTTGACGGGACTTGAGCTGACCGAACAGACCAAACGTGCCCGTGAGGGTGACTATGACATGAACTTCTGGTTCAACTCCGGTGTGCCCTATGATCCTCATACATTAGTCAATGCAGTAGCCGAGCCTACCTTCGGCATTGCCGAGGCACATCTCAATATTGAAGGCAAGGCAGAGCTTGATGAACAGATCAGGCAAGTATTGGCTTCCGTTGACGAGAAACAGAGACAGGCGCTTTATGATCAGATTTTACAAAAAATTCAGGATGAATCGGTCATTATCCCTCTTTCCTATATTCGCCAATATAATGTATACCAGAAATCACTGGAGAACGTTTCATTCCCGGAGAGCAGATGGGATCATCCCTTTAACAGCATTCACCTAAAATAAAGAAAAGGTAGGGCCGCTCATGGCAGGTTATATTTTCAGAAGAGCACTGACGCTGGTTCCACTCGTGCTGTTCGCCACCTTTGTGGCATTCGTGCTAATGAGGCTTTCCCCGGTGGATCCGGCCGAGGCGTACTTCTCGGCAGCTCATATCAAGCCTAACGCGCAAATGCTGCAAGAGAAGAGGGCAGAGCTGGGGCTGGACGATTCGTTCATGTCCCAGTACGTGCAATCCGCTGTTCGCATGCTGAAGTTGGACCTCGGGACGTCGTACCTGTCCTCCAAGTCTGTCTGGGGAGAGATCTGGCAACGGCTGCCGGCAACGTTGCAGTTGACGGGCAGCAGTATGTTGATCGCTTTCGTAGCCGTTGTCACACTAGGTTATTTCTCAGCCGTACACGCCGGGCGGTGGGTAGATTACGCGGTACGCATTCTTTCCTACATCGGCGCTTCCTTACCGCAATTCATGCTGGGGTACTTACTGATCTATCTGTTTGCTCTCCACTGGGACTTGCTTCCGGTGGAAGGAAAGGGCACATGGCAGCATTTGATTTTGCCATCCTTGACACTTTCTTTGGCACTTGTGGCAACCTATGCCCGATTATTTCGCGAGAGTATTTTGGAACAACTCAAGCAGGCTTACGTGGACTATGCCCATACACGAGGACTAAAGCCGCGCAGCATCATGCTTAGACACGTGGTTCGACTGGCCATACTCCCTATCATTACTGGATTCGGAATGAATCTGGGCAGGCTTATTACGGGAACAATTGTAGTGGAACGAGTGTTCTCTTGGCCCGGTCTGGGCCGGTTTTTCGTGGAATCTATTTTCAACCGCGATTTGCCAGTCATTCAGGGCTATGTTTTTTTTGCTGCCTGTCTTTACTTATGCACAAGTCTCCTAACCGACCTTCTGCACATGGCTGCCGATCCGAGGCTTTCTTTGCAAGAAAGGAGTAGGTAGTGACATGAAATTAAAAAGTTTGATTTTTGGTAAACGGTTGGTCGTAGCCTTGTGCCTTTTCTTTTTGGGTGTTTGCGCAGTAACAGCGATCTTTGCTCCATGGATTGCTCCCCATGATCCGAACCAGATACAAATGGCGGACAAACTTGTTCCATCCTCGGCTGAGCATTGGCTGGGTACCGACCATTTGGGCAGGGATGTGTTGTCCAGACTCATCTATGGTGTTCGGATTACATTTGGACTGGTGCTGGGAGTCTTTCTGGTCTCCGTGTTGGTTGGGGTATCAATAGGCATGTTATCCGGTTATGTAGGCGGATGGCTGGATCAGCTGTTAATGCGGATCTGCGATGGCATGCTTGCATTTCCGAACCTCGTCCTTGTGCTTGGCATCGTCGGTATGCTTGGACCAGGGATATATCAGGTTATTATTGCACTGCTACTGGTACAGTGGGTGTACTATGCACGTATGACCCGGGGGCTGGTTTTGCATATGCGTTCCGAGCCGTATTTGCTAGCGGCCCTCATTAGCGGTTCCAGCCGATTAACGATCTTGAGGAGACACGTTTTTCCGCATATTTTCCCGCAAATCGTGGTGATCGGTACGTTAGAGATGGGGTGGGCCATCATGGATATTTCAGCTCTTTCCTTCCTGGGACTCGGCATTCAACCACCTACTGCGGAATGGGGTGCGATGATTAATGAAGGACGCGGCTATTTGCGCGAGCACCCTTCTCTAATGTTATATCCGGGATTGTGTATTTTACTTGTCGTCACCGCATTCAATGTACTGGGGGAGTCACTCTCTCAACTACTCGGCGTTAAAAAAGTGAAGGAAAGGAGCACCCGCAATGTTCGAAGAACATCACGTCAGATTGGCAGCTCCTGAACCATTGCTTGCACTCGATAATGTCTGTGCCGATGTGATTGAAGATGGAATTTCTCAGCGATTGCTGCATGATGTTTCGTTTTCGATATATTCAGGACGCGTCGTAGGTATTGCAGGACAGAGTGGTAGCGGTAAAACGCTAACCTGCCGATCCATTCTTCAGCTACTCGATCCTGCCATCCGTGTAAACGGCAGCATCAGACTGAGGGGTAATGAACTGAACGGCATGGCTGAAGAGCAGTTACGCACCATTCGCGGAAATGACATCGGGTATATTGTTCAAAACCCAATGAATGCGCTGGTTTCTGTTCATAGCATCGGAAGCCAATTTGTCGAAACGATCCGCACACATACCCGGTGTAGTAAAAAGGATGCGTTAACACTGGCCGTGCAGGCACTTGAAAGTGTAAGGCTGCCTGATCCGCCGGAACTTCTCAAACGATATCCGTTCGAGCTTAGCGGAGGCATGCTGCAACGTGTATTGATTGCGCTGACGATGTGCCTGTCACCCTCCATCGTCATTGCGGACGAGCCCACCACAGCGCTCGATACGATTAATCAATACCATGTATTGGAGGAACTAGAGAGGCTGCGGATGAATCAGGATGTTGCCATTCTGCTTATTACGCATGATCTTGACGTCATCGCAGAGATGGCAGATGAGGTCATCGTGATGCATGAAGGACGGGTCGTGGAACATAATGATGTATTATCCATATTCAATCGACCACAACATGCCTATACACAAGAATTGCTACACAGTCGGTTGAATGAATGAACGGGGGAAAATAATGGCACTGCTAGAACTTTCCGGCGTCACTCACACATATGATTCTGTGAACAGATCATGGTGGAAATCGAAACAGAGGTCGCAGGGAGCGGTGGTACAAGATATCTCCATGACGCTGGAGGCAGGTCAATGCATCGGTTTGTTAGGGGGGAGCGGTGCAGGCAAAAGCACCCTCGGGAAAATCATGCTTGGTCTGCAACGCCCTCAATTGGGCTCAGTACGTATTCATGGTAAGGATATGTACACTAGCGACAAACAAACGAAGAAACAATTACGAAGACATGTACAAGCCGTATTTCAGGATTGTTATTCCTCGGTGAATCCGAAGATGACAGTAGCACAAATCATCGGGGAGCCGCTTGGCAATTTCGAGCGTTTGACGCACACGGAGAAAAATTATCGCATTGGCGAATCACTAGACCTGGTGGGGCTAAGCACAAGTGCTATGAACAAGTTGCCAAGACAATTCAGCGGCGGACAACTGCAACGAATCAGCATTGCACGAGCCATAATCTCCAGACCCAGCTTTATTGTGCTGGATGAAGCTGTCAGCAGCCTTGATGTAGCTAACCAAGTGAATATCATCCAGATTCTACGCAATTTGAAGGAACAACAAGACATGTCCTACGTGTTCATCACACATAACCTGAAGGCTGCATTTGCGCTATGTGACCGTTGGGCTGTATTGGATCAGGGTAGCCTCTGCGGAAACTTCTCGACGATGGACGAGATGAAGACATCCCGCGAGCCTGCGGTTAAGCAGTTATTAGACGCCTCACTGTCCGGACATCCAGAGTCGGGCACGATTCGAAAGAACAGACCTTTCTGTGTTGAGGCAGGGCAGCGGAAAGGTGCATTGGCATGAATCGAGGTGAAAGTTTGGCAGACAGCCGCAACGGTGCATTTTCTCCCGCGGTGCTACGCCTGTATGCCCTTACTTTTTTATTTTACAGTGCTAACGCCTTCGTTCAGATGATATTACCGCTCTACACGCGAAGCATTGGTTTTGGGAACGACCAGATCGGCATGATCGTGGGGACGTATTTGCTAGTCAGCATGCTGCTGCGACCATGGGCGGGAATCGTCGTTGAACGAATCGGGATTGCTCGAATTCTGCGTTATATCCTGGTGGGGCATCTATTTGTTTTGCTATTGTTTGTGTGGCAAGGGAATATTTCTTACATTATTATCCGGGGTTTGCAAGGCGCGGTCGCCGCTTTTTTTTCGCTTGCTGTGCAAATGGCCGTCATGGACCTGGTGTCCAAACGTGACCGCGCTCAGGGATTGTCTCTGTATTTGCTATTTGGTTTGTTACCCTCGGTCATGATGCCCGCACTGGGGTGGATCGCTTGGGACAAAGCAGGCATGAATGGATTTTACACGGGACTTATGGTTCTTGGCGTGTTGACGCTCATCGCGTCCTATGGAATAGGCAGAGCTACGAAACATATCAAAGTGACAAAGACTTCTGCCGAGCAGAAGGCAACCAAGCATGATATAGCTGGGGGTGTACGATCTACGCTCTGGAACCGTCACTTCATGCTCAGCAGCCTCGTGATGATGAGCGCGACGATTGGGTTTGGCGCGGTAACGGCGTTTCTTGCCTTGTATGTGATACAGATCGGAATTGGCAATGCGGGGTTGTTTTTTGCTGTTCAATCGGGCGTGATCGTGACGGCGAGATTTGCTTTCCGTAAGAACCTGCCTTCGGACGGAAACTGGCATTCCGCATATGTGGGTATGCTGTTAGTTTCAATTACGATAGGTCTGGCACTGGTGGCGATTGCCCCGTTGACAGGCAAGGCGTGGGTACTGTATGGTGGCGGCGCCGCGATCGGCTACGGTATCGCCAACGTGTATCCCGTGCTTGCCGCTTACCTGAGTATCGTACTCGGACAAGAAAGACGAAAAGTATGGATGGGGTTGTTTATCTCTATGTCTGATTTGGGAACCGTAATTGGTAGCCTCGTGTTAGGTATGACGGCTGACTATACCGGTTACGGAGACATGTTCTGGATATCCGCTGGAGCTACTCTGTGTGTTGCTGTATTTGTAGTCTTGAGCAGGCGCTGGATGGCAAGGTCATCTGTTTAAACTAGATTGGGACAGGGCTTAAATCGTTTAATGGCGATTTAAGCCCTATTTGTTCGTGGGCAAATAATTCTCTTGAACGTTTTTGCCTTATATAGTGAAAAGAAGCACAGGAACAATGCGCGTGATGTGTGAGAATGGGTAGCAGAAGGTTAGAAAATAATCCTCCATGCATGAATGTATGAGGTTGGGAAATAAGAGAACGGAAGGAGCAATTCATGATGAAGCAGCGTATGGGTAGGTCGTGGTTACTCATTTTGATGAATGGAATTCTGGGGGTTGGGGCAATCGTTGGAGGCGTCACTTTAATCATGGACCCATCTGGAAGTATGGTGAATTTGCCTGAATCTTTGTTGGAGCGTTCTCCGTTTTCCAGTTTTTTGTTCCCGGGGATCATCCTATTGCTGGTCCTTGGCGTGATGCCTACAATGATTGCTATCTCGCTCTTCCGCTACGTTCATTGTGGGCTGGGTGAGAGATTGAATCTTTATCCTGACCGTTACTGGGCTTGGTCTTTTTCCTTGTATACGGGTTTTGCTCTCATCATCTGGATTATGGTGCAGGTGTACTGGATTCAGGATGTTTCTCTCATTCACTTGGTCTATTTTGCATGGGGAGTGGGTATTCAGGTTGTGACCTTATTGCCCGGCATACAGAAGAAATACTCGAAATAAATAGCTCTCTAATGTTTTAAAAATAGCTGCCATCAGGATCAAATAGATGATTCTGGTGGCGGCTATTTTCTATTGGCACCGAGATAATACGTGTTTTTGTAATACTTCCCACTTGTTTCTCGGATTTAAAAGGACTCGGACAAATCATATTGACAAAAAAGGATCATCCTCGCATACTTACGATATACACTTTATAAAGTATATTTATTAAATACTATAGAAGCGGCTAGCCGCAAAATCATAATTCGCAGGAAACAGGGAGGTTAGCATGGATGGTCTACGTTATTATGGCAGTTATAATTTGGGCAGGTACCTATGCATGTATGGTCTTGTCAAAGCAGCCGATAGAAGTGAAGCCTGTGAAGTCGATGGATGATTTGTTTGAGTAAACCAGAGTAGCTCTGCCGTTTCGATCCCTTGCCAGCACGATGGAACTCATGTGTTCGAGTAAGGCATTATGTTATGATATGGTGTGAAATGACATCGATATCATTGCTTTGGCTCAATTGAACCAGAGTAGAAACGAGAGGGTTATGAAAAAAGCCAACGCTACAATGATGAAATACATCAATTTGAATAATGTGCGTGAAGTCATGCAGCAGATGGAGACGGCGACTAAACCGCAATTAGCTTCACTAACCAATCTTAGTGTTGTTACCATTAATGCGCTGATTCAGGAATTATGTGATGGCGGAGAGTTGTTTCAGGATAAAGTGCTTCCGTCTAACGGTGGTCGCCCTGCTCAGGCATATCGATATAATTATAATTTCAAGCTTGCTCTGGTTCTTTACATCAAAGAGATGAAAGGTCAGGAATTGATTTCGGCAACGGTCATGAATCTGGAGAATAAGGTTGTGTTGAAGGAAGAAAGCATCTTGCCTGCTTTTGATAAACAGCATGTGCTGCAACTTATCGCGCGTTTCATTGTGGAGTATCCCTCCATTGATATGATCGGCATCGGTATTCCGGGACAAGCCGTGGATGGGGACATCACGGTGAGCAGTCATGAAGAGCTTATCCATTCACATCTGATACGGGAGATCGAGAGCGAGTTCCAACTGAACGTTCTCGTGGAAAATGACGTTAATGCAGCCATTAACGGATACTGTACACAGCATGCTGATATGAAGCAACAGAGTGTAGCAGGCATTTATTTTCCGAACCGATATCCGCCGGGTATGGGCATGATGTTGAATGGACAGATGATCCGCGGGAATAAAGGGATGTTTGGTGAGATTAAGTATCTTCCTTATTCACCTGATTGGAAAAGTGACATGAGCAACGATGATTTTGTAGTGCAGGTATGTCATATTCTGCAAACGATTAATGCCGTCGTTGCTCCTCACCAGATTGTCATTTATCAGGAACGGGTGAAGAGAGAAGAGCTGGATTTAGCATGGAAACAGTACGGGAAGCATCATCCGATGCCGTCGTTGCCCGAGATCGTACATCAAGACTCGTTTCAACATGATTTTGATGCTGGGTTACGAGGAATGGTTCTTCAGGCATTGAAGTCAGGCATTCTATCAGAAGCCTTATAAGCTAACCCTTGTAGAGGAGGATTCATGATGCATGAAGAAGAGAGAATCATGAAGGGGATTCTGTTTAGTCCAAGTGATCCGGAATTAAAGGCCATCAAAAGGCGAGCCCATAATCTCAGTCAGCGTTACAGTCAGACCTTTGAAGAACAGACTGAGGAAAGAAATCAGATATTGCAACAGCTACTGGGGCAGATCGGTGAAGGTGGATTCATGCAAGGCCCAATCTTCTTTCATTATGGTGTGCATACCCGGATAGGCGACCACTTCTTCGGTAATTACAATCTGACGATACAAGACGACGCGCAAGTGACGATCGGGGACTATACCAGTTTTGGACCCAACGTTACGATTGTTACCCCCGTTCACCCCATGATTGCCCGTGAGCGGCGACAGATGTTGGACCAGAACGGTGATGTGAAGTCGCTATGTTATGCCAAACCTGTCATGATTGGAAACGATGTATGGATTTCGGCAAACGTCACAGTGTGCGGAGGCGTAACGATTGGAGACGGATGTGTCATCGGAGCAGGTAGTGTGGTGACGCGTGATATTCCACCGCATTCTTTGGCGGCAGGCGTACCGTGCCGAGTTATTCGCAAAATTACGGAAGCGGACAGCATGCGGAATTTCCCCGATGTTCTGGCAGATTGCCGTGTGCTGGAAGAATAAAAAAGGCTGCCATCAGGTCAAATACATGATCCTGATGGCAGCCTTTTGTTGTTATACGTTTACTTGGAAGCGTTATAGTTGCTCAAGAATTCTTTTACTTTTGCAGGATCAGCTTTCAATTCATTCCCAGTCTGAACGAGCGGGCTTACTGTAGAGTATGCTTTGAGTTTGTTGTTCTTGTAGAAACTCAAAATCTCATCTTGATTGATGGAGTACAGCACGGCTTTTCTCAAGTCACTGCTCTTGGCAACCTCACGATTGGCCGTGTTGAACAACAGATAAGAGACAGCGTTACTTGGAAGACTTTGCAGTTTCAGCTTACTGTCATTTTCGATGATATCATACTTGGTTTCAGGTACACCGTAGTATAAGTGAATTTCACTGCTGCGAAGAGCAGAGAGGGCGCTATCTGCATCCGAGATGAATCGGACGTTAACCTGAGAAATTTTTGGCTCATCTTCCGTACCTTTACGGTAGGCCGGGTTTTTCAAGAATACACCTTCATAGTCATTTTTATAAGACAAAATATAAGGGCCACTCGTGTAAAGGGTGTTATTGTATGCTGCGCCTTCAGTCACCGTGTTCTGGTCACCGTAAGGAATATCTTTGTTTACGTCAAAGGAAGCTACATCATATGTGTTGATGCTCTCCACCTGTTTTTTGGACACGATCCCAGCAGATTGGTGAGCCAGGTAGTTCAGTACTTGCGGGAAAGGTTCAGTTGTTGTCAGTTTAACGACCTGATATTTTCCTGCACTATTATCTGCTTTGGTTTTGTCAGCCACGAGTTCTGTAATTTTGCTGCCCAACCCTTGTTCCAATTCTTCCAGAATGGTACCGTTGCCGCTGGATTGTTTAACAGATTGCAATGCACTCAGATCCGTTACAACCTCAGCTTCTTTGATGTGTTCATGCAAACTGTACGTCCGGTGATCCGGAACGGAATCTTTGTTTTTAGCACGATCCAGGGAGAAGATAACATCATCTGCACCGACACGTTCTCCTGTATCTACAGCTTTTTTGTTATCAATCTTCGCAAAGTTGATATCGTCTCTGAGGATGAAGTAGTAGTCCGAATTTCCTTCAGCAATACTGAAGTTATGGGACAATGATCCATCTGCTGTTAGTTGATCGTCATCTGTCAGGTTAACGAGACGTACATACATATTGGTATTCAATTGGTTGATGGAACCGTCGTTTCCTTTGATTGGATCAAGGGAAGTCAGTACGGATGCACTTTGCGTCAGAATCAACGGATCTTTGGTATTTTTGGAGCTGTCGTTGAACTCAATCGGTTCCCAAGCCATGGCGCGGGATTTGGAGAGACGAACCGTGTCGACATTCAGAATGTCTTTGTTCACAGCCTGACTTTTCAGAGAAATGTACAAAGGAGCGATGTAAGCCTGGTCAGTTACCAAGCGATCTTCCAATTGATTGTATGTGTCTTTGTACTGATCTGGCGTTTGGGTAGCTGCCTGATCGATGAGTTTATCAATTTCCCCATCGGCGAGGATACTGTAATCTCCACCTGTTTTGAAAAGGGAACGTACCGCATAATCGGGATTTCCCGTTACCGTTGTCCAGCTGGACAAGGCAATATCATAATTCCCTGCATCCTGCTGGGATTTGAAGCTACCGTAATCCGGCTGCAAGTTCAGCTTTACATTGAATCCATTTTTAGTCAGCTGGTCGCGGACAATGTTTACATCATTTTCGGAAGAACTCATGGCGAGCAGTTCAATGTCTGCTGGTTTTTGTGCAGTTTCTGTTGTGTCCGCTGGTGCGGTCTCCGCCTGGGATTCGGTTTTCGTTTTTACACTGCAGCCGGAAATCACAATGACGAGAATTAATAGCAATGAGATGAGTGTACGTTTTTTCATGGGATTACCCTCCATATCTTGAATGTGTGATGTGTGAATTCTTTTTTTCTGTATTAGTTCAACGAGTCGTTTATGCTTTCTCCAGCTTGGGATCAAGTGCATCACGCAGGCCGTCACCGAGAAAGTTAAACGAAAGAACCAGTAGAATAATAGCCAAGCCTGGATAAATCGCCAGATAAGAGTGAGTCTCCAGGTATGTACTGCCGAGCTTCAGAATGTTACCCCATTCCGGAATATGCGGCTCTACACCGAGTCCCAGATAACTCAAGCTGCTGGTAGCGATAACCGCTCCACCAATCGTGAGTGTGGATTTGATAATCATGGGCGCAAGCGAGTTAGGAATAATGTGTTTGAAAATAATCGTACGATTGTTGTACCCCAGTGCACGTGCAGCTTCCACGAATTCAAATGTAGATACATAGAGTACACTGGCTCTCATGGTACGGGCATACGTTGGAATCGAACCCAGGCTCAGCGCCAGAATGAGATTGACCGTATTGGCTCCGAACGCCGCAATAATGGCAATGGCGAGCAGAATACCCGGAATTGCATAGAGAATATCGAGCAGCCGCATGATGATGTTATCCGTATGCCTTCCGTAGAAGCCGGAGAATGCTCCGAGGACTCCGCCGATCAACACAGGAATGATGGTCGACATGCAGCCTACGATCAAGGAGATTCGGGCACCGAATACAATCCGGGAAAATAAACATCGTCCGAAGTCATCCGTTCCCAATGGATACGCAAGGGAAGGCGGTTGAAGCAGAGCCGAGTAGTTATTTTCGACAGCCATACTGTAGTCAAAGGTGAAGAAACTGCAGATCGATATCGAGAACAGAAAAATGATAAAAAACAAACCGGACATGGCAGTCATATTCGGAGCAAGGCGCTCCCACAGATCGTTCCAGAAGTTTGATTTTTGTTTCCCCTGTCTGCGAATTCGTCCGATAATGGAAATGCCGAGCAAGAGTGCAAATACATTACCTGTGATCGAGGTAAGAATTAGTACTACACTGGCACCTATCATCCAGCGAGGGAGGATAGAAGTCGCATTATATCGGGATACGATAAGCAGTACGACCAGGTCGATCACCAGAATAAATATCAGCACCGCCATGGCTGGCAGAAAGTTGTCAGCCACATAAGGTTTGAAGATATTTAACGCGGATACACCAATCACGAACAGCTGGGTTAACAGCATGTACACCGCAAAGGTATACTCCACGTTCCTGGATTTTCGAATCAGATGAAAGGCTGCCGTTACGATAAATATATTGCCTGAAATGATAGCAAGTAGCTGAACCCAGGCTAACCTGCGAGTCAAAGCAGAAACCGTACCGGTTCGGATCAAGTCTTTTCGAATCCGAAAGGTGATAACACTTTGGACCAGTGTGAAGAATACATAGACCCCAAGTATCGTTAGCAGAAATGGTTTGAACGTCTGTCCGCTCCAGTCATAACTGTTGAACAGCAATAATGCAGTCAAGAGAAGGGACGTGATCCAGGCAAAGCTCGCCTGACTGTATTCGCGAGAAGACTTAAGCCGGAAACGCATTTCTTGTGTTAAGGAACCCGATTTTGTCATAGTACACCTGCTTTAATATTGTTTCATCTTGGAACGCACTCTTGGATCAATAAAAGCGTACAGCAGATCAACCGCTACATTGATAATGGAGATTGTAATCGCTGTGTAGATTACTCCGCCCATGATACTCGGAATATCGGGGATAAATTGCTTATCCACAATGTAACTACCGAGACCGCTGATATTAAACACTTTCTCCGTTACCGCTGCTCCGCCCAGCATGGCTCCGAATTGAAGTCCAACCACAGTTACGATTGGAATCAATGCATTGCGTACAGCGTGTTTCAGCATGACCTGACGTTCGCTTAACCCCTTGGCACGGGCGGTCATTACATAATCCTCATGAATGACTTCCAGTGTAGAGGAGCGGGTCATTCGGGCCACCGCAGCTGTAAGTCCCGTACCCAGAACAATGGTTGGCATAATGATCGACAGCCAGTTCTGCGGGTTGAAGGTGGCGGGAAGCCACTGCATTTTGATCGAAAAGTTGAGAATGAAAATAAGTCCTTGCCAGAAATTCGGGATCGATAATCCAATCAGAGCAATAAACATGAAGGTGTAGTCGAACCACGAATTAGGTTTAATTGCAGAGATGATACCAATGGGTAATGCAATGACGAGTGCCAGTAGCAGGGAGATGACCGCCAGCGTCAACGTAATTGGAAACTTCCTTGCGATCGTTGCCGTGACATCTTCATTTCCTGCAAAAGACTTACCAAGATCGAAGAAGGCAACTCCCTTGATATTGTTCCAAAGCTGTGTGAGATAAGGCTGATCCAAGCCATACACCTGATTGAATGCTGCAATCTGTTCCTGCGTCGCTGTTTCTCCGAGAATGTTAGCTGCCGGGTTAAACGGAGACAGATACAAAATCGTAAATACGAGTGTTGCTACGCCCAGAATGACGAATACCGTCATCAGTATTCTTTCAAATATGTACTTTAGATAAGGATTGCCATACAAAAACAAAATGCTATACATCAGACAGCCTGGAATAATGGATATCGCGAAAAACCATGGTTTGTCGATAAGGGTGTGGAACGTATCGGCCATTGTAAGTCGCTGATGTCCTTGTTCCTGAAGTATGCGGGACGTCCGCGTCTTCAACTCTGTCTGAACACTTTCTTCCAACCATTCCTCAGTCTGACGTGTGAATTCTCCCTCACTGACCTGCTGCTGGAAAAAACGATGTTTGCGACGCAGCTGTTCTTCTACTTCCAACTTAAGCTTGCTCCGGTAGGAAGAAGCGAGCAGTTCTTGCTCAGCCGCCTGCCTGGCAGCTACCCAGCCGTCATTTTTTCGATTCGAACGCCATATTAGAAACACGACCAAATTGATCGGTAATCCAAGAATGAACAGAACATATCGGTAGGAAGGATGAAGCAGCATTTTGCCATAAATAAAACTTAAATTGTGTGCCAACCGCGAGAGTCTGCTGCTATCTGCAAGATTCAAACCAAACGTGCCTCCTTTCATTCAGGTTTAAATTGCATTATTCCGATTGATATAGTATATATTATTTAGGGTCTATACAATTGTCAAGGAATTAAATGGTATACATATGAGATGAGTGAATGTGAAAAACGGATGAGAGCTGGTGATGATATGGAACCTTTACTGAAAGTTAATGAGCTATCTGTCTCGTTTCACTCTGGAGAGAGTGAGTTTCAGGCAGTGCGAGAAGTGAGTTTTGAAGTACGAAAAGGCGAGACGTTGGGCATCGTAGGAGAATCGGGCAGTGGAAAAAGTGTAACAGCACGTTCTATTATGAGGCTGCTTGCATCGCCGCCTTCACAGATGAAAAAAGGAGAGATTCTATTTAAAGGGGTCGACCTCGCCAATAAAACGCAGAAAGAGATGGAGAGCATCCGTGGACGTGATATTGGCATGATCTTTCAGGATCCGATGAGTTCTCTTAATCCGACTATTAAAGTGGGTAAACAGATCTCCGAGAGTCTGATCAAACACCAGAAGGTTTCCAAAAGGGAAGCCAAGAAGCAGGCGATTGCCATGATGGAGCGGGTGGGGATAACTCGCAGTGAAATACGCTACAACCAATATCCGCACGAATTCTCCGGAGGCATGCGCCAGCGGGTCATGATCGGTATTGCACTTGCTTGTCGTCCTGAATTGCTCATTGCTGATGAGCCGACAACTGCACTGGATGTTACGATTCAGGCACAGATCCTCAATTTAATGAAAGATATGCAGGACCAACTGGGCACATCGATTATTCTGATCACGCATGATCTGGGCGTAGTGGCAGGCATGTGTGATCGGGTTGTGGTTATGAAAGAAGGACAGATTGTGGAAACCGGGACAACGACAGAGATTTTTGCCAATCCCAAACACCCGTATACGATTAGACTTCTGAATGCATTACCACGTCTGGATCAGAAGAAAAAGCCCAAACCGGTATCAATGGTCCCGAGAGATCTGGAGGATGATCAGCCGTTGCTTGAGGTTAAATCACTCAGACAACATTTTAATCTGGGGAAAGGCAATACCTTAAAGGCCGTGAATGATATCAGTTTTCATATTCGTCAAGGAGAGACGCTTGGCGTTGTAGGGGAATCCGGTAGCGGAAAATCGACCACAGGCCGTGCCATTTTGCGATTGCATGAGCCAACAGGTGGAGATGTGCTGTTTAAGGGAGTTCCGCTTAATCGTCTGTCGGCTTCAGAGATGAAAACAATGCGAAGACATATGCAGATTATTTTCCAGGACCCCTATGCATCTCTGAATCCCAAAATGAGAATTATGGATATCATAGGAGAAGCCCTTGATATTCATCAACTTGCAGGCACTGCCGCTCAGCGGGAGAAGCGGGTGGAGGAATTGCTGGAGATGGTGGGTCTCGATCCCACCCATGCACAGCGGTATCCGCATGAATTCTCGGGTGGACAGAGACAGCGGATTGGTATTGCGCGAGCTCTGGCTGTGGAGCCGGAATTCATCGTATGTGACGAACCGTTGTCTGCACTGGATGTGTCGATACAAGCACAGATCGTAAAGCTGCTTGAAGAGTTGCAGCAGCGATTAGGCTTGACGTATCTATTCATCGCGCATGACTTGTCCATGGTCAAACATATCAGCGATCGCGTAGCTGTCATGTATAATGGGAAAATTGTGGAGCTTGCAGAGAGTGAAGAACTCTATTCCAACCCGCAACATGCCTACACCAAGGCGTTGCTGTCTGCTATTCCTGTGCCTGATCCGGCGGTAGAAGCGAAGAAAAAGAGACATGTTGTGAAAGAAACAGCTAGAGAAAATGTTGAAGTAGAGGACCGTTATAATCTGGAACATTCCAGATGGGTAGAAGTCAAGGAAGGACACTGGGTAGCCATATCTAGCTAAAGGAATATAGCCCTTTCTAATTACAAAAGAACCCCGACAATGATCTCCATAGATCGTTATCGGGGTTGTGTTTTATGTGCTTCGTATAATAGCAGTCATCAAAAGCGATTATTTGAATTGAACCGATTTCTTGATGGTATCTATCTCGGCTTTGGTCTTATCATCCATGTAAGTGAAGATGAAGTTGAAAGCATATCCTTCAATAATCGTGCTGTAGTAGTCCTGAGTAATCGTTGAACCGTCACCTGCATCCATCGTGATTTGCATCAGATCCATCTCTTTGCCACCGATGGTTTCAGTCGTCATTTCTTTGTAATCGTAAGGGAACTGACTATCTTCCATGAATTTTTTGGTTGCTACCAGGTAGTCTTTACCTGTACGAATACCTTGCAGCAAGCTTACTTTCTCAGCAACCGCAATTGCGGAAGGACCAACTTCGCCTGCATCTAATGGATACTTTGAAGCCATAAGCAGATTCAATGTTTTGGTCTGAGACAGTTCGATTTGTTTTTTCTTCGTTTCATCATCACCAGCAATCGCTTCAGATGAAGCACTTGTCAGCTCATTCATGCCAGCAGCATCTTGGAACTCCCATGCTTCCGGGAATTTCAGAGATACGCCGAAATAGTCATTGGTGTAAGAACCTTTTTCTGTAGTCCCCAGCTCAACGTCTTGGGAATTATCGGTTTCCTTAGACTCTTCGCTTGCTGGTTCTGTGTTCTCTGTTTCTTCTGTATTCGCTGGTTCAGAATCAGTACCCGTCGTTGTTTCTGTCGGGGTAGGCTCTTCTGTTGCGGCTGTGTTATCTGCTTTGTCACCGCAAGCGGCTGCAACCAGCATAATCATGATGAGCATGGCGAATAAAGAAACTTTTTTTGGAATTTTCATATTACCCTCCTGAAATGTGTGTGTGTTTGTTTTTCTCTCTCTACATCTTGCTTGTTCTCTAAATTGCAGCACGAACGTTCTCATTTACTGCCTATAGGAATCTATAGGGGTCCTCTATAAATAAGACAATCGGCTGGCAATTGAAACAGCTTCTGTGCTAGATTGCACACCTAATTTGTTGAAAATCACTTTTTTGTGATGATTCACGGTGCATTCCTTGATCTTCAATTTCAAAGCAATGGCTTTTACGGTCAGCCCTTCCGCAATCATCTCCAGACTGGATTTCGAAACATAGTCAAAGGGAGCCGTTCTGCTGCATGCGAGCGAGTTACGGACTCCTTGTGCCGTGAGGCAAATGTAGTGGCAGACATGTTGTTTCCTCCTTGCTGCACAGTCTTTAAGCGAAAAAAAGCAGTTCTTGTATTACATCTGAGAGTGGTCTCAGCCGATTGTTTTGATGACGTGTCCTTCCTGGTCCTTAATCTCTGTTTTAACAATCTGAACGAGGAGACGATCCAAAGAAATAATCTCGAATGTCCCTTCAACCGGACGGAGATTCTGTGCCAGTTCCTCAACGATCTGCTTGTTCACCGTCAGTGTAATTTGTTTGTCTGATTCCAGCACGGTGGGATGTTCACCGGCTTCGAACAGGATACTAATATTAGGTCCGATTAACGACAGAGATTCACCTTTTGACATTCGGCTGCGAAGAATGTTACCAATTAAAACGGTCTGATTGGCTCCAAGCTGGAGTTTGGCCGGAACGGTTTTTTGCAGTATTTTTTTGCGCGGGGACTCCCAGCTCAGTTGTTGTATGAATAAAAACGCAGTACTTGACCCGTCCTGTTCGATTCCAAGTTGGACTGCTTGTATAACAGAAGGGATATCTGCATACGAATTTCGCATTAGATCCGTCACATATTTGGGCATGAAACTGGAGCAGGCAGACAGGAAGCCGCGAGCGTTCCAGGTTTGAATCATTTCCAGTTCACGACCTGTGATGCCAACCATCTGAATAAATTGCACTGTGCCATTGGGCGTGGAGATCTCGGGCAGATCCGGGTCTTCAATAAACGAGAGAGCTGTCAGCAGCGTATCGGATTCCAGGCAGATCGGGCCATTGGCATCCATATAATCTCCTGCGTGGAAGACATTTCCGCTGTTGAAAACGTATCGTCCCACATTTTGTAATAGATTCAGTGCCCAAGCTGGCGGTTCAGTCTCATTTTCGCTGCGCGTAAGTCGAAATGTGAGTTCAAAACCATACCCGCTTTTGGATGCATCCTGCATCTCTTTTTCATATAATTCAGAGAAACCATAGGTGACAAAATGCCAATGAGGCATGGGGGTGTTCGCCGTATAAACGCTGATGCCGTCGAGCGGGTCCGGACCTCCAAGCATATAAGGAATCGATGTGCCATAATGCTGCGGCTCCTGTTCTCCGTACAGTTCTCCGACCGCTTGATCAATCGCATCCCAACCGGATGTGTTTTCTTCATGTGTCATTTCTTAATCCTCCTAAAATAGTCTTTCCCCCGAAAAAACATTTAAAATTAAGTCTACCTGTTCCAAGGGTGGTTTCAAGCGGCTTTAGGATGAATTGTGAGAGATAGGACTTCGGTGTTACATCTTGCAATACGGGGAGTAATTTTACATGAGTGTGAAAGGTATTCATCTGGCGTAGTTTGATCAGGCAAGAATAAAATCCCGAATTTAGAGGACCAAAGTCCTGCCAATGGACTCGACTAATCGTGAAGTTGATTTTGCAAAATAGATATGTTACGCTTACATTACAAGAGCAAGCACAACAGAATATGCAATAACATCTTTTGATGGATTGTAACTGTGAAGACAGGCAAAACCTAAACTGATGGTGAAATGAAGGCCCCTTTTTTTGGTGCTATTTTACCTTGAGTTTAGGTTTTTCTTGTTTTCTGCTCTGAATTACAGTTTTTAACCTGGAAAAACCAAAATAAATTTCGAAAAGAGGTTGTTGTTCATGACCACGGCAAAAAAAGGATTCCCCGAAAACTTCCTATGGGGCGGCGCCACAGCTGCCAATCAATTGGAGGGTGCATTCGATAAGGACGGCAAAGGCCTCTCCACAGCGGATATGATCGCTCATGTTCCTAAAGAGAAGCGTACAGGCGGACATGCCATGGAAATTTCCTCTTCCCGAATTGAAGAGATCCTCTCCGGCAAAATCGAAGAACGTTTCCCGAAACGTTTTGGTATCGATTTCTACCATCACTTTAGAGAAGATATTGCATTGTTCGCTGAAATGGGCTTCAAAGTATTCCGTTTGTCCATTCACTGGGCACGTATTTTCCCGAACGGTTATGATCAAGAGCCGAATGAAGCAGGCTTGAAATTCTACGATGAAGTATTCGACGAATTGCTGAAATATGGTATCGAGCCGCTCGTTACATTGTCTCACTATGAGACACCGCTTGGCTTGACGCAAAAATACAACGGCTGGGCTGGCCGTGAAGTAATCCAGCACTATGTTCGATATGCAGAAACGGTGTTCAACCGTTATAAAAATAAAGTAAAATACTGGCTGACGTTTAATGAAATTAACGTAATGCTGTTCAGCCCGTACACTGGCGGCGGCATTCTGATCGATAAAGTGGACAACAAGTTGCAAACCACTTATCAAGCGCTGCATCACCAATTTGTAGCAAGTGCATTGGTAACGAAGCTTGCACACGAAATTATGCCTGGTTCCCAAGTGGGTTGTATGCTTGCTCGTATGGAAACTTATGCAGCAACTTGTAATCCGGTAGATGTTCGTCTGGCTCAACACGAGAATCAGATTAACCTCTTCTTCACGGACATGCATGCTCGTGGTAAATACCCGAACTACATGGCTCGTTATTTTGAAGAAAACGACATCGTGATCCAAAAAGAAGCAGGCGATGATGAGATCTTGCTGAACAATACCGTTGATTTTATCTCCTTCAGCTACTACATGTCCGTAACCAAATCTGCATCCGCAGACAAGGAAGAAACAGCAGGTAACCTGACTGGCGGCGTGAAAAACCCTTATCTGGAAGCGTCCGACTGGGGCTGGGAGATCGATCCGATCGGTCTGCGCGTAACCCTGAACAACTTCTGGGATCGTTACCAGAAACCATTGTTCATCGTAGAAAATGGTCTGGGTGCATATGACCGTGTTGAAGAAGACGGTTCGATCCATGACTCCTATCGTGTGGATTACCTGAAAAAACACATTGAACAAATGAAAGAAGCGATCAAAGACGGTGTGGATCTGATTGGATTCACAGCATGGGGCCCGATTGACCTTGTGAGTATGTCCACTTCCGAAATGTCCAAACGTTATGGTTTCATCTACGTGGATCTGGATGACGAAGGTAACGGAACACTCAAACGTTCCAAAAAAGATTCATTCGACTGGTACAAAAACGTAATCTCCAGCAATGGTGAGCAACTGTAGAATTCTCGTTTCCAGGATTGTAACCGCATGTAAAGCGGGCAAAACCTAACGCGAAAGTTGGCATGGAAGGAATCTAATTTTCCTGATGGCCCTTTTAGTTGGAGATTGTCCGCTTTTTCCTGTCGGCAAAGGATAGAGTAATGCATTTAGACAAAGAATTAAAATACCGTTATTAGAGAGGAATGATTGACATGACAACACCATTTCCGAAGGATTTCCTATGGGGCGGCGCTGTAGCAGCCAACCAACTTGAAGGAGCTTATAATACAGATGGTAAAGGCCTGTCTGTCCAGGACGTAATGCCACACGGGATTACAACGCCTAGAACGGAAGCACCGACAGAAGATAACCTGAAACTGATCGGTATCGATTTCTACAACCGTTACAAAGAGGATGTTAAATTGTTTGCCGAAATGGGCTTCAAAGTATTCCGTACATCCATCGCTTGGTCCCGTATCTTCCCAAAAGGCGATGAATTGGAGCCAAATGAGAAAGGTCTGCAATTCTATGATGACTTGTTCGATGAGTGCCACAAATACGGCATTGAACCACTCGTAACGATCTCTCACTATGAGACACCGCTGCATTTGTCCAAAACGTATGATGGCTGGGTTAACCGTAAAATGATCGATTTCTACGAGCGCTATGTAACAGTGCTGTTTAACCGTTTCAAAGGCAAAGTAAAATATTGGCTGACGTTCAACGAAATCAACTCCATTCTGGAAGAGCCATTCATGAGCGGTGGAATCTACACGCCAAAAGCAGAACTGTCCAAGCAGGATCTGTACCAAGCGATCCATCATGAATTGGTAGCCAGTGCCCTGGCTGTTAAATTGGGTCATGAAATTATGCCTGAAGCCAAAATCGGCTGTATGGTACTGAGCATGCCTACGTATCCGCTGACTCCGAATCCGGATGATGTGGTTGCAGCGATGCATGCTGAACAGCGCAATGATATCTTTGCTGATATCCATGCACGTGGTTACTATCCGAAATACATTAATCGTTATTTCAAAGCAAATAATATCAATATTAAATTTGAAGACGGCGATGCTGAAATTCTGAAGCATACCGTAGACTTTATCTCGTTCAGTTATTATGTAAGTATCTGTGAGACAGGTGATCCCGAGAAACGTATCGAAGGCAAAGGAAACCTGTTCGCAGGTGTACAAAACCCTTACCTCAAAGCGAGTGAGTGGGGCTGGCAGATCGATCCGCAAGGACTGCGCGTAACCTTGAACAAATACTGGGACCGTTATCAAAAACCATTGTTTATTGTCGAAAATGGTCTGGGTGCAGTCGATGAGCTGATTACCGACGAAAATGGCAATAAAACGGTGAACGATGATTACCGTATTCAATATTTGAATGACCATCTGGTACAGGTGGGCGAAGCTCTTGAAGATGGCGTAGAAGTGATGGGGTATACGTCATGGGGCTGTATTGACCTGGTAAGTGCTTCAACAGCAGAGATGAAGAAACGTTATGGCTTCATCTATGTAGACCGCAACAATGATGGTTCAGGAACACTGGATCGTTACAAGAAAAAATCATTCCACTGGTATAAAGAAGTTATTGGTACGAATGGCGCAAGTCTTAAGAACAACAACGAGTAAATACTAGTTCTTCAAGCATAGTTGTATAAGCACCTTCTTATGTCACATTAACGCACATTAACCGCTTTCACAAAAACGTTGTCATATGGATAATTATATGGTAAGATGGGCCTAAGGCTAATGAATACTGGATTGTTACTGTTCAATCAGGCAAAACCAGAAGCAGGGCATATTTCGTGACCTGCTTTGGTTTTGCCTTTTACTACTTTGACGGTGCAAGGTGATGTGAAGAAATGAAAATTGAGAAGGTGCTTAACAACAACGTAGTTACCGTAATTGATCCGGGAGGAAACGAACTGGTCGTTATGGGACGTGGAATTGCCTTCAAAAAGCATACTGGTGAATCAATAGACGAGAGTCTCGTCGAAAAAATATTCTCGCTTGAAAGTAAGGAAGTATCACAGAAACTCAAAACGCTTCTGTCTGATATCCCGGTTGAATATGTCGAGTGCTCGGATGAGATTATCCGTTATGCCGAGACGGTGTTAGGTGAGAAGCTGCATGAAAGCATCTACATTTCACTGACGGATCATATTCATTTTGCCATTGATCGACATCGTCAAGGATTGCAGATCCGTAACGCACTGTTTTGGGAGATCAAGCGCATGTACCGGAAGGAATATGCCATTGGGCTTAAGGCGCTACAGATTATTGAGGAAACATTAGGTGTCCTGCTTCCCGAAGACGAATGCGCATTCATTGCGATGCATCTGGTTAATGCTCAGATGAACGGTGAGATGAGGGAAACGATCAGCATTACGAATATCGTTAAGGACATACTTAACATTGTAAGACGTAGTTTTGTAATCGAGCTTGATGAAGATTCATTGAGTTATTATCGATTTTTAACTCATCTGAAGTTCTTTGCCCAACGTGTGTTGCAAGGAATGGCGATTGAAGATAAAGAAGAAGATAATCCGCTTCATGACTTGGTGAGCAAGCAGTATCCGGAAGCACATGCATGTGCAGTAAGGATCAGTGACTATACTCGTAAGATCTATAATCGGGTGTTGTCCAAGGAAGAAATACTGTATCTGACCATTCATATTGAACGAGTTGTCAGAAATGAACAAACAATCGAATAAAATTGGGATTGTTACTGCTAAAAAGGCAAAACCTAAACGTTGAATAATGATAAGCTTATCTGCTTTGTCATTATTCAGTGTTTAGGTTTTTTTTTAACCTTCATTACACATAAAAGGAGCAAAACACAATGGATAAACAACAATTGTCCAAGGATATTTTGAAGCTTGTTGGTGGCGAAGAGAACGTTGATCAAGTCACACACTGTATGACAAGACTCAGATTTAATCTGAATGACAACAAAAAAGCGGACAAAGCGACGCTAAAAAATACACCAGGCGTTATGGGCGTTATGGAGAACGGTGGACAGTTCCAGGTTATCATCGGTAACGATGTACCTGTAGTGTATAACGCACTTGTTGGCAACATGTCCAAATCACCAAACGCAGATAATGCATCATCTGGTGCTTCAACTGGAGAAAAGAAAAAGAGAAATCCGGTAAGTGCTCTGTTCGACTTCATTTCCGGCATATTTACACCGATTCTGCCAGCAATTACAGGTGCAGGTATGATCAAAGGGATCGTGGCTATCCTGGTAGCCCTGGGGTGGTTGTCCGATACCAGCTCGACCTACATCATTTTGTCGGCGATCGGTGACGGTGCATTCTACTTCCTGCCAATCATTCTGGCAATCAGTGCAGCACGTAAGCTGGGTAGCAATATGTATATTGCCGCAGCATTAGCAGCGGGCATTATGCACCCGACGATTACAGCTTTGCTTGCCAATGGTGACACCACATTTGTGGGGATTAAGGTTATAGCAGCAACGTATTCTTCTACGGTTATTCCGATCATTCTCGCCATCTGGATTGCTTCTTATGTAGAGAAAGCTGTTGATCGCGTTACACATGCTTCACTGAAGCTTCTGATTGTTCCAACGGTTACTCTATTAATTATGGTTCCACTGACGTTGATGACTGTTGGACCACTCGGTACGGTTCTTGGTAATGGTTTGTCAGGTGGTATTTCATGGTTGTTCGACAACATGTCCATCTTCGCAAGTATCCTGATTGGTGGTACGATGTCACTGCTGATCATTACAGGTATGCACTATGCACTGTTGCCGATCATTGTCGGTTCGATGACATCCCTGGGTTACGACTTTATTATTCCACTGATGTTTGCAGCTAACTTGGCACAAGGTGGCGCAGCATTTGGTGTGGGTCTCAGATCGAAAAATGCTAAAACCAAATCGCTTGCTTATTCCACAGGTCTTACGGCTATTATGGGGATCACGGAACCAGCGATGTATGGTATCAACATGAAGTTCAAAAAACCATTTATTGCAGCGCTTATCGGTGGTGCTGTTGCAGGTGGATTCATGGGGATCGTCAATGTTAAAGCTTATGTACTTACAGGTCTAGTAGGTCTGCCAAGTATTGCAGCATTTATTAGCCCGGCAGTTAGCACACTACTCTATGCTCTGGCAGGTGGTTTGATTGCTATCGTAGCTGCTGCGGTACTGACGTACATTCTTGGATTCCAAGAAGAAAATGCACCGGAGCCAGTAGCTGCACCAGTAGCTGAGCCTGCAACACCAGCTGCAACAACTTCTGCTACTGCTGTAACTGAAGAAGCAAAAGCACAAGATGAGCAAGTATTCAGCCCGATCACTGGTGAAGTTAAACCACTGAGCGAAGTGCCAGACCCTGCATTCTCCGAAGAGATTATGGGTAAAGGATTCGCGATTCAACCATCTGAAGGCCGCGTGGTTTCTCCGATTAACGGAACCGTGTTCTCGTTATCGAAGAGCGGACATGCCATTGGTCTGGTAAGTGATACAGGCGCAGAAATGTTGATTCATATCGGGATTGATACCGTGAAGCTGAAAGGTCAATTCTTCTCTCCTAAAGTTCAAGCAGGTGCGAAGGTTGCGGTAGGCGATGTACTGATGGAGTTCGACCGGGAACAGATCGAAAAAGCCGGTTACACAACGATTACACCAGTCATTATTACGAACATGCATCAATATGAGTCCATTGAGTCTGCTGGTCGCACTACGATCAAAGAAAAAGACTTGTTGTTCACAGCTAAAGCTTAACCATAAGAACGAAACAGCAGCTTCACCGGAATGTGATCCGGTAAAGCTGCTGTTTTTTTGCTTATAGCCTTTTACACCACGGGAAGCATACCCTGTACCAATTGCACAAAGTGTTGTGCAGGCTTGGACAGATAGCGGTTCTGCAGCCAGATCAGCGCCGAGCCAACCGTGGAATGCTGATCCTGAATGCGATATACGTGGAAAGGGTGCTCTTGGTATAGCTGCAGTACCGTATGTGGCACGATGGAACTGGCGAAGCCGAGTCGGACCAGCTCCAGCAACATATTAATGTCCGAGCATTCGCCCATGATGGAGGGGGTAACCTGATGCTCCCGGAACTTGTCCAAAATTAGCTCAAACATACCGAGTCCTTCTGTACTTGGAAGCAGTAGAGGGATACCTGTAAGTTGCTCAAAATAAGTCCTCATTTCCGCTCCTGGTCCCAATTCCGTCGGGCTATCCAGGGGTGTTGAAGAAATATAGAAAAGGGGCTCCTGTGGCAGGTGCAGCACCTCATAGCGTTCGGTCTGGACAGGCATGCGTACACAGGCAAGTTCAACTTTGCCATCTTCCAGCAATCGGCATAATTGAGCAGATTCATTTTGCTGAATTTTATAGGTCACCTGTGGGTGGGTGGTGCGGAACTTTTGAAGTGCTTGGGGGATCAGGCGATCCGATATGGTATTGATGCCGATGGCGAGTTTGCCCCGTATGCCGTGACGGAAACTTTGCATCTCCATTACAGCTTCCTCCATATATTTGGTCAGGGTAACCGCATAATCATAGAAACTGCGACCCGCCTGCGTTAGCTCCATCATGCGCCCTCTGCGTTCAAATAGAATCACGCCAAGTTCTTCTTCCATTAACTTAAGCTGCTGGCTTAAGGGTGGCTGAGCCATGTGCAGTCTTCGGGCTGCGGCTGTAATCTGTTTTTCCTCGGCAATGGCAATGAAATAGCGACATTGTTTGATATCCAAGTAGTTGTCTCCTTCGCCTGCAATGTATATGTATTTCATATAGAAAGCCAACAAAACATGTATTTTTAATATACTACGATCTTATGTTACTATACATTAGATTTGCATACCTGACTAACAGGGCTTGGTTTCTATATGAATGTTACTGCATGAGAAAGACCTGGAATTGGAGGATGAAGCAACTTGGTTAGAACAATACATGATGCCGCTCAAGCAGGGCATACCGATGAGGTCATTCGATTTATCGCACAGGGTAGCCGGTTGAATGAACAGGATGCATTGGGGAGAACAGCTCTGATGGCTGCGGTACACGGTAACAAGATAGATACGGCAAGGATGCTGGTTGACGCCGGTGCGAACATTAACCTTCAGGATGCACGATTGGACAATACGCTGTTATACGCGAGTGCCGAGGGTATGTATGACATGGTGGAATTGGCGATTACAGCAGGTGCAGATACAAGGTTAACCAATCGTTTCGGCGGTACAGCCCTTATCCCTGCGGCGGATCGGGGACATGTGAACATCGTGGAACTGCTGCTGACACGCAGCGATGTGGATGTAAACCATATCAACAACCTGGGTTGGACAGCCTTGTTGGAAGCGGTCATTTTGGGAGATGGTGGAGTACGTCATCAGGAAATTGTCGCTTTGCTTTTGCAATATGGTGCAGATCCAAAGATCGCGGATCGGGACGGGATTACACCGCTTGCACATGCGCGCAAGCATCAATATACCGAGATGGAACGACTATTAACCCAAGTCTGAAGCGACTTATACATTTATGATACAGAACAGTGAAAGGATATTCCTAACGAATGAACAGACATCTAGAGCATTTTTCACAAAAGAATATGAAGGACGTATCTTCACTGATTTTGGCGGGCATACAGTGGTTTTTCTTCCTGTTTACCAATACCGTTGTTGTTCCGCTATCGATTGGACATAATTTTCATCTGTCCCCGGATGCGATCGCTGCCTCGATGCAGCACGCCTTTATACTTACCGGAGCAGTGTGTATTCTTCAAGCTGTATTCGGTCACCGATATGCGGTCATGGATGGTCCTTCAGGATTATGGTGGGGATTAACACTAAGCTTGACGGTATCTGCTTCATCAGCAGGTATGAGTCTGGAGCGTATTGGCGGTGGACTGGCTGCAGGTTTTCTGTTAGCAGGACTAACGATGATGGTTCTGGGCTGGCTGGGGGCAGCGCAAGTGCTGCAAAAGCTGTTCACACCTATGGTGAAGAGTGCCATGCTGTTTCTGATGACGATTCAGCTGACCATGAATTTTTTCAAAGGCATGATTGGATATACGGAGTTTGGCCGCTTCGATCTGCCAGTTGCCGCATTATCCGTTGTCATTGCATTTCTGGTGGCATGGATTCAATTGAAGGGCAGGGGGAAACTGGGGAACTACGCAATCTTAATTGGGATTGTGGCAGGCTGGATCGCTTATAGTCTATTGTTCCCTGGACAGCATAGCGGACAGCCGAATCAGATCGCAACAGGCCTAACGTTGTTTCCATGGGGAGCACCCAGATGGGAACCGGGCATTGTCATTACTGCTTTCTTCGTAGGGCTGGTGAATATGACGAATTCGATCACCACATTAAGCACAGTAGAGAAGCTATATCGGGCAGAGACAACAAGCCGTCAATATCAGCGGTCCTATGCGCTAACGGGTCTGTTCACGATGTTGTCAGCCTGTGTGGGTGTGCTGCCCTTTGGTTTATTTGCATCTTCAATCGGGTTCCTAGAGAGTACTCGCATTCTGCGCCGGGCTGCCTTTATTATTGGAGCCGGCTTGTTATGTATGATGGGTCTTACACCTTCGGTTACGGCCTTTTTTGCACAAATACCACCAAGCGTCGGCAGTGCTGTTCTGTTCGTGGCCTATCTGCAGATGTTCGGCACGGCATTAAGAACGCTTGAAGGTACAACGTTTAATTCTAAAACGATCTATCGTGTAGCGTTGCCGGTACTTACTGGAGTTGCTGTAATGAACATTCCTGCAGAAGCCTTTCAAACGTTGCCCATGTATCTCATTCCCATTATAAGCAATGGTCTCGTGATGGGAGTGTTGGTATCATTATTGCTTGAAAAAACAGTGAACTGGTCCAAAATGGAACAACCAGTGACAGCCAGTAAAGCGGCATAAAGAGTCTCAACATGCGACAGTCCAATTTGATTGGGCTGTTTTTTTTGTTTTTGTTATCAGGCTATATGGCTAGTTCACTATTTCACAATAATTTTGCCTTGTCCTGCAAGCATTCGCATCTCTCGGGAGAGACGGTCCTGGTTACCGTCCTGCATTTCGAGTTGGACACCATAGTGCCATGAGGTGTTTTTTTCTTGACCCCAGCGGAGAGTGCCTTCCATATATAGGGGGTCTTCAAATAGCAACATATTCATTCCAATCCGAATATCATTATTCTCTACAGGAAGGGATAACGGAAATGACAGCTGACAGCCGGATCGACTGATATCACACAGCTCAGCCTGAATGGGTTTCGGTGGTGTGTTGACCCCATTGATGCTGAGAATATAGATCTCAAAGTTGATCGGTTCCTTCAATGTGTAGCGAAAGGGTTCTTTTCTATTGTTAATTGACATGGCTTCCTCCATCAAGTTCAAAAAAGTCAGTTATGCTTATATCGACCGTTTGGAACCAGAAATGAAGAGTTGCGAAAGCAGAGATGGTTCATGGGTTCCTTTTTCGTATGTACATGGCTTGATATAATGATGGGATATGGTTCTGAGTTCAGACCTGAATCAGACAGAAGGGGCGGATGAATATGCGAGGAAAATTTCAAATGGTTACAGACACGGCAACATTGTGCCTGTATGATCTGGCGGCGTTAAAGCATCGTGTCAAGGATACTTCGGATTGGTGGTCCATTCCGGAGGATGAGCTGGCTGAGGTGAATGCAGGCCATTGTCTGTTCCTTAATCTGGGTGCGGATGGAGTATATGATGTGGAATGGAGCCTAGAGGATGTAGAGGTAGATGTAGATCCAGACCGTGTAGCAGAACGTGGAAAAGTGTATCATTTGCAAGTTCCATCTGGGCACGTTTATCTGGGAGCAGCAGATGATGTCAGTGGCGGCGAACTGGAACCGGATGAGGCGTGTGAAGGGGTTCTTTTTCAGTTAAAGCCCGGAAACTATGCTTGCATCATATCCAGAGAAGCTAGTCGGATCGTGATTGTCATGACACCAAGTATACAGGGAAATAACACCTTGGATGAATTAATTCGGATGTAGTGTACATATGTGAACAGGAGGCATTTCATATGCAGGATTGGAATGACACAACCATGATGAATGCAGATAGCTTGTGTAAACGGATGAGAATACTTGCTGCATTGGATATTATCTTTTCGGAGGAAGAATGGCTACGTGTTCATCATTATGAAGCTGAGCTTCAGCCAGGTGAGGCGTGGGGAAGCATTAATAACGGTGCAGGTGATCATCTGCATATCTTGTTTACGAATTCAGGTACGTTAATCAAGGGATATGATCATGAGTCACCTTTAAGCCCGCATGCGCGTGAGGATGGTGAGATCTACCCAGGCATGTACGATGAAGTACCAGAGACCTTGATGGCTGTACTGCGAAGTCATGAGGAAACGTTGGATATGGAGGATGTGACCTTTTGCCTATGGCAGGAAGGGTACGACTTACAGTGGAAGGTTGGTAACTGGATTCAGCTGGCGATGACCGAGGAAGACGAAGCGGACGCCAGAGGTGGTGCAGCATTTTTACTTGGATATATAGAGAAAAACTCGGAAGATTACGTTGATTGGGCAAAAGGGTACTACGACTTGCAGGATCTTCCATTGGAAGCCGTAGCTGAAGTATATGAAGAAAAACCGGTGACTGCCAGTCTGATCAAGCAGTTGTGCCCTGAGCGAGATGTGGTAGCAGCACTAAAAGAGTTGCAGCAACGCGGGTACGCCGTGGAACAAACGTAATGGAGTAGCAAAGGAGGAAAGTAGGCCATGTACAATGTACAACTGGAACGTATGCGTGAAAAGTTGAGCACTCTCCGAAGTCTGGACCCGGAGCTGGACCTGTTTGGTGCAGAAAACCATGAATATGAAATGGCGCCTGTGTGGACGCAGAGGGATGTCACGCAATTTGAACAGAAATGGCGAATTGAGTTGCCGGAGGAGTATAAGGTATGGCTTCTTCATATGGGAACGGGTGGTGCAGGACCTTATTATGGTCTGGAAAACCCGGATGACGGCGTATACGCTGTGCTGGGTTATGATGATGAGCTGAATGCGATCTCGGACCCTTTTCAATTCACGGAAGCTTGGAACTGGAACTATGACTGGTTCGATGACAGCAAGGAAGAAGAGGAATGGGAGGCGCTGGAACATGAATATCTTGATCCAAAATGGTCAGCAGGCATGTTGCGCATCAGCGATTACGGCTGCGGAATTTCCGTCAACCTGATCGTCAAAGGAGCTTCCTACGGAGAGATATGGATTGATGATCGGGCGAACCGAACCGGAATTTACCCCGATCACTATGGAGGAAATACCCATCGACTGCATTTTCTGGACTGGTATGAGTTGTGGATGGATCGTTCAATCCATCAAATGCACGAACAAAAGCAATCATCTGGAGCGAACGAAGTCTGAAGGAGGTTATACATATGGGCTGGGAATATGGGATCAGAACAACGCAGCCTGCAATTTTATCTGAAGTTGTGAAGCTTCTGGCAGATGCATTAACGTTTACCGACATATATAGTCTTGAACACCATGCCAACGGCTTTGTATTGAACCGTGAAGATCCTTCCTGGCCTAGAGCACTGGAAGTGTGGATCGAAGAGGCTTCAGACGTGGAAGAGATTGCGGACGGAGAGTTGTATATCTACTGTTTGTTTCATATATGGGGTGAAGAGGCACGGAGCTGGATGCAGCAGATGGAGCAAGAAAGCAGGCAGGTAGATGGTGGTTTGATCTGGTTTGAGCTCTGATGGGTAGGAGATTTGCCTGAAACAGGAGGATCATATATGGCTAAAAAATCAAAGAGGACTATTCCTGCGCTCATGTATCAGTATCAAGGCCCACAGCGGAATGTAGGTTTTGTTTTATCCCCTTTATACATACAAGAATCGGTTGAAGTAGAGATGGAAGACATGCTGTTCATATATAATGAAGACTTTGACTATATTCGTCCAGCATTGGATCGTGCCTTTCCCTTAACTGACCCGCGAACTGGAGAAGAGATGAAGGTACTTGATCCCTGCTGGGAGAATCCGATTACAAAGGAAGTGTGGGTGGGGATTTTATCAGAGTTGGATCAACAGGTGGTTGCAGAGCCTGAATTACGGATTTTTTTGAATCAGTTTACCACCTGGGTGAGAAATCATCTGCAATTGGCCGACGGGATCGAAGTCACCGGCAACCTGTAAGTCAGTTGATCTTGGATTGTTCATACGTGTACGGAATTCTGTATATCGGCGGCCGAAGTGCTATGTAATCAAGCTCCCTCATGATGATGGCGGAGCTTTTTTTGATGAACAAATATTAAAAACCGTTTACTTCATTCACCCGTCTTATACTACAGAAAGAGAGAGAAGGAGGGATGCGGGGTGGAAACAAAAGCAGAGATGAACCAGAGGATATATGTACAGACCGAAGATGAGACGGAATTTGTGCAATCCATTATGGAACATCAAGATACGCTCATTAGCATTGCCTACAGTTATCTGCGTAACCAGCAAGATGCGCTGGAAGCGGTACAGGAGATGACGTGCCGGGCTTGGATCAAACGTCGTACGCTGAACAATGAGAAGGCGTTCAAGTCATGGATCATTCGGATTCTGATCTATGTCTGCATCGATGAGCAGAGGCGCCGCAAGCGGGCGACCCCTCTGGCGAAGGAGGATCTGGAGGGCAGCATTCCGGCGTCTTGGATGATCAGTGTGGATGATAACCGAATTGTTATGGAATCTCTTTTGCAAAAGGTGAAACCGAAATATCGCCATGTATTATTGCTGAAATATTATAACGACATGACACTGACGGATATTGCCTCGATCCTCGGCAAACCAGAAGGGACGATCAAGACCTGGCAGCACAAGGGACTCCAGCAGTTGCGCAAGTTGATGAAGAATAGGAGGGATTGGCATGACCACTAACCCGGAGGAGAAAGCACTTCTTGCAGATGCATATCAGGTGAAAAGAGAGAAACAGCAATGGAATCCGGCGGATACGACTGTGGCAATTCAACGCGGTCTCGCGAAGGCTAGAAAAAGAAGATCAGGTAGGAGCATTCGTATCAAATGGATTACGGCAGTGCTGGTCACGGTTCTGGCTGCGGGTTGGTTTCTCTTAGGTCCGCTTGGGAGTTATGGTCAAGAGCAGGCAACATATACTGAGCCTGTGACCCATTGGGGAGTACTTGAACCCTTTCGTGAGTTGGCAACCGATGTGGAAAAAACCACGATAACATCAGCAATTAATAATGGGTATGTGCAACTTGTAGATCAGACGGTTACATCGGGCATATATGCGTTTACTGTGAATGCAGTTATGGCAGATGAGAATAGAATAACGGTATTGTATACTGCCAAAACGGATGCTTCGCAGGAGATGTATTCGACTGTCAATATGAAGATGACGGATGCATCGACAGGCGATTTGCTTGACAACGGAAGCTCAGGCGGTGTGTATTTTTCGAAGGATAAGCATATAGTGTATGGTCGAAGTACAATTGATCGAAATCGAAATAAACCATTGCCTGAGCAAGTGAATCTACAATTCCAGCTGTCTTCAGTTGTACCAGATGTGGTAGATTATACAGGCAACGGGGAGAAGGAACGAAAATATCAATTCTCCAAAAAAATGAATGTTTCTTTCCCTCTGGATCCCAAGTTTTCTATCCCCAAAACGGAAATAATTAACGTTAATCGGACTTTTGCTCTTGGAGGCTATGAGGTCTTGTTGTCGGAGGTGGAGGTGTCTCCGCTGATAACTCGGGTCAGATTTGTCCATGCACCTGATCAAGAGATTGATTACAAAACGAAGTTGTCGATCAGCGAGGTCGTTCGGCCTATCGAGATCATTTCGACCTCCAGTAATGGGAAGAAGACCAAGTTATCCATGGTAAGCGGCAGCGGAACGGAAGATGGAATGATGTATTCTTTTAGTAGCAATCTGTTGGACCATCCAGAGTCCATGGTATTAAAAATTAGTGGCAAACCAGATAAGGTCTATGATGATTTACAAGAAGCCAAGAAGGATGAACTGAAAATCAAAATCAAATAATACAAACTAACTGGAAAAACACTTATTCGAATTGTTGGACGTTAGTGAAAGCAGAGAAGGGATGTCCCTCAAGGTTGTAAGCCTTGTGAGACATCCCTTCTTAAATAAGAAAAGCTGCTGATCTTATACAGTTAGAATATCTACTCCCAGAGCTGGAAGGGTCAACTTCTGATCCAATCTCTCGCTGGTCAACAAGCTGCGATAAGGAACGTCCAGCGTAATCTCTCGTTGCTCATTCGTCAAATTGATCAGAAACAGGAAGTTTTGCTCCCCCTTCGTTCGAATCGACAGCTCGACACCTTCCGGCAACTGGATTTTGGGCGCCAATTCCTTTTCCTTCAATATGTCTTCAAACAGCTGATAGAAATACGATGGCTCTGGCCAAGTGCCGACATAATACACTTCACCTTCACCAAGCTTATTGACAGTAACCGCCGGTACACCCTCGTAAAAGTCGTTGTCATACCAGGCGATCGGCTCTGCCCCTCGCAGTTCCAGTAGATCACACCATTGTTTCGCAGCGAATGTCTTGCCCTCCGCGTTCCGTATCCGATGCTCACTGTTGCCGATGGCATCATATTCACTTACGACAACACCCGCCGCTTCCGCCAGTAGCCCCGGCAGAGGCAACATCTCACATACATTCCTCATGTTCTTCACGCCAGTCCGATTGGTGAGGACAACCGTACCACCCTTGGCTGCGAATCTCTCCAGTCGCTGTGCTACTTCTTCACTTAACAGAAAGAGGGAAGGGACAATGACCAACTTGTAGCCGTCGAGCTCCTCAGTCCAATTGATAACGTCTGTACCGACGCCCATTTTCAGAAATGCATTATGCATAGAGGACAAGTTGTCTATATAGTGCATTCCCCCTTCCGCCTGCGGCTGAAGGGAAAGCGCCGTATGCTGATCATGCGAATGCAGAATCGCAACCTGGGTAACAATGGTTGAGTCGGCCAGCAGTTCTCCTAATTGGTTCACCTCGCGAGTAAGCTCCGCGAATTCCCTGAATCGGCGTCCAGGAACATTGCTGTGGTCAATCAGCCCGTGCCAGAATTGTTCGGCTCCGACGGTAGCACTCCGCCAGCGGAAATGGACGACCATATCTGCACCGCGTGCGATTGTTTGCCAGGAGCGAGCTCGGATCAGTCCAGGATACGGGGTGCGCTGAATCGGCATCCAGGCGCCCTGTGCTCCGCTAAGCTGTTCCATTACCCAGAAATTCCGGCGTTTGATGCCGCGAACCAAGTCCAGTGTAAGCGCTCCGTTCCTCGGAAACCGATCGCCATAATCGCGATACAGCTCATTCGGATAATAATCGACAGAGACGAAGTCCAATTCGTTGTGCATAGGATAATAGTCCAGGCTATTCGGATATTGCCACATGTTATGCGTCACGAATTGATCTGGACACTTACGACGTAAAATCTCAAGCTGCCATCCCAACAGATAGCCTACGCTGTCGGAACAAAACCGCTTGTACTCCAGAAGATAAGAAGGATTCATCGGTTTGCTGGTACCGAGCGGCGTTGTTACCTCAGCCCAGCTGCTGTACTCCCCACTCCAGACGACCGTACCCCACTCCCGGTTCAATTCCTCCAGATTGGAATAACGCTTTTGCAGCCAAGCGACAAATGCACGATTGCATGTATCACAATGGCATTCCTGATAGTGCATCTCGTTATCGATTTGCCAGCCGATGACGGCGGGATGCTTACCGTAGCGTTGTGATATCGCTTCCACAAATCTAGAGCCCAACATTCTCAAGGAAGGGCTGTTGTTGCAACGATGTCCACGCACACCTGGCCGGATAATGTGGCGTTGCTCATCCATGGGTAGCACATCCGGATAACGGGTTGTCATCCAGTTCGGGGGGGTATTGGTTGGGGTGCATAACACAATTTCCATGCCACGCGAAGCGAATACTTCTATAGCCGCATCCAACCATTCAAACTGATAATTACCCTCAGTCGGTTCCATTCGGCTCCAGGCGAACTCTGCCATTCGCACAACAGCAACCCCTGTCTCTTGCATAAGTACGGCATCTTTCTCCCATAACTCCGGAGCCCATTGCTCTGGATAATAATCAATTCCGATCTTAATTGTCATCCTGTTATCTCCTTCATTTATCAATATATTGCGATTATATGCTATATTAATTGGAGTGAATATCTTAAATAATTAATATGATATAACAATATTAAGATAACAGGAGAGTTAGTTGCATGCCTCTTCCCAATCGCAATTTCCCGGTATTATCTGCCCGAGACAAGCTGCTCCCTTTTTATCTGCTTGGCATCGGTCTGCATCATGAACAGGAGCATATACGCCGAGACCAAGGCATTCAGGATTATCAATGGATACAATGTCGCAGCGGTGTAGGCAAGCTTAAGCTAAGTGAAACGGAACATATCGTCAAGCCAGGTATGGGCATGCTGTTGTTCCCTGGACAGAAGCACGAATACTATGCGCTATCCGAGAGTTGGGAAGTCGACTGGATCATTTTCGATGGCAGCGGGTCAGCGAGCCTGTTTGAAACCGTGGGCATTGTCGACACATGCGTATACACGCTTGCATCGCCTGAATACCTTCTATCCCGCATGCGGGAGCTGCTGCAAGCTGCCTTAGCACCACAAGAGCAGACATTAAGCAATTACGCATGCTCCGCCATTCTCTATACCTTACTGACAGAGATTATTCAACGCGTTTCTGTTGAGGGCAGCGATACCGTCGGGCAGCAGTATGAGCGAATAAAGCCGGTTCTGGACTATATTGAACAGCATTATGCTGAAGAGATTACTTTGCCCACGCTGGCAGGACTGATCCGTGTCACCCCGGAATATTTCTGTCATTTGTTTAAGAAGACGACAGGCATTCGTCCCATCAGCTATGTTAATCAGGTAAGAGTCAACAAGAGCAAGGAACTGCTGCTCGATAATGTGCAACGGGGGATGGAGGATATTGCTCGTCAAGTCGGCTTCGAATCTACCAGCTATTATGGAGCCATCTTCAAGAAGCTGGAACGAATCACACCCGGCGCTTTCCGCCGCAGCTATCAGAAGTCGTGACATATTATTATGCACATAAGGGTTTTTCGTCAGTGACCAAGCTGTAACTAAAAGAACTCGGTTATAGAGCCGCTAATTAGAGGCTCTATTTTGTGTGCAAGAAAGACTGAATTTTACGTTTTTCACTATATCTGATCTGCTGTTGCGTAAAAGTGATAATTGTTGTCTTTTTGCAATTATTGTATTGTCACAGTCAAAGTTACACGATATAATCGAGTTGTCTTCGAGGATAATATTATAAAGGATGGTGAAATTTTGAAGAAATTTTCGATGCTTTTACTCGCGGTAACTCTATTGTTGTTAACGATCTCAGCGGCTCCGTCTACATATGGCGCGTCCAGTTATCCGAACACAGGTACAAACGGATTAACCGGTTTTGCAGGCAGTGCGAAGAATGAAAGTGGCGTATCCAAGGCAGCCACAACAGGTGGCAAGAACGGTCAGGTGGTTTACGTAAGTAATCTTAATGACCTGAGAACACATATGGCGGGCTCGACAGCCAAAATTGTCGTTGTTGAACAGAATATTTCTTCATCCACCCTGCAAAAGGTTGAATTTGGAGCGAACAAGACACTTGTAGGTTCCTTTGACAAACATACATTAACGAATATTCATTTCAGATCTACAAGCAGTTCAAGCAATGTGATTTTTCAGAACTTGACCTTTGAACATGCTTCCAATATTAATGCGAATGATGATATCCAGGTGTACATCACTTCTGGCTCCAATTACTGGATCGATCATGTGACATTCGCTGGCCACAGTTATAGCTCTGGCGGAAGTGATCTGGACAAGCTTCTGTATATAGGTGATCGCGCTGACTACATTACGATTAGCAATTCCAAATTTGCGAACCATAAGTATGGCGTTATCCTCGGTCATCCGAATGATGGTAACAGCAGTTACAATGGCGTACCTCATGTGACGATGTCCAATAATTACTTCGAAAATTTATATGTACGTGGTCCTGGACTTTTAAGATATGGTTACTTCCATCTCAAAAACAACTATGCCAACAACTTTAATCAGGCCATCACAATTGGTGAAAAAGCACGGATTTATTCCGAAAACAACTACTTTGGTGCTGGCGCTGAAAAGGGCGGCATCCTGGATGACAAAGGAAATGGTGAGTTTACGGATACGGGCAGTACGCCGGCTCTGAATAGCCCGACTTCTCCTAAAACGAACTGGAGACCGAGCTCCAATTATAGTTATCAGGTAGAAAGTGCCAGCTACGCGCGTGAGTTCGTCACCAAGTATGCAGGCTCATCCAATACCACACTTGTATTCGGAAAGTAAGAGTTGCTGCACATCCATATCATGACCAAAAGGCTTGTCCTGTACGCTTTAACGTATAAGACAGGCCTTTTTTGTTTGTAAAGTGATATGTCTGCATATCATTTTACATTTCATATTAATTTTGAATTTTGAATACCGATATACTTAAAGTAGCGCTGATTTCATACTTATGAAGTCAATATGTACTATGTTAAGGCGCTGCGTATTTGCGATTTGCGCATAAGCAGGACCAAAGACTAAAAGAAGTAGTACAGTAAGGCCCTACAACTCACATTTAACCTACATAAAAGGACGGGGTATGCATGGATCGTATGGACGAAATTATTTGGAAAAGGAACAAATTAATCGGTATCATTTTGTGGATTATCATTGCCATTGGCATGGCTCTGGCCTTTATAATGCCGAAGTTATTTGTTTCCAATGGAGTAGCTTTAATTTTTGTAGTTTGGATTACATACGCTAATGCGAAAAAGAAACATATTCATCTCATTCCATGGCTGATTACCGTATTACTTACAATATGTGGAGTTTATGTCGGTTGGGGAACGGTCAATTTTGCGTTAAGTTTGGTCATAACCGCAGTTCTACTTTTATTTCCTAACAAGAAATTTTTTGTGTTTGGATTTTCGGTATTACTAGTCAACAGTGTTCTTCAGTTATTTGTTATGAATACCGTTGATTCTGTTGAGCTAATAGGTAATATCGTCAATGTGGGGCTATTCGCTCTCACGGGAGCCATTTTGATGTTGGTCTCACAGCTGAATCAAAGGCTATTCCATGAAAGTGAAGTGCGTCAGAATGAGGTCGAGCACTCCAAACAGAGAGTGGAAACCATGCTGGAACGTGTGAAGGAATCCGTCGAAGGTTTGTCTCGTTATACGGATCAATTGAAGCAAAAGGTGGATGCGACTGGTTCTATCACGAATGAGGTGACGCTTGGTTTCAGTGAAGTTGCCAAAGGCGTTGAGTTCCAGGCGACCAGTGTAGCTGAGATTTCCGAATCCTTGTCTGTGTCGGATCAGCATATCAAGGACGTTGCATCATACTCCCAGCAGATGAAAGAGTTATCCACAAGTATGGCAACGAGCACGCAAACAGGAAGCGTACAGATGGACCAGCTCAACATTCAGATGCAAGAGCTATATGACACGATCAATACAACGGCAAGTGACATGCGAAAGTTCAACGAGGAAAGTGAATCCATGACGCTTATGCTGAACAGCATAGCGGATATTGCGAGTCAGACGAACTTGCTCGCGCTCAATGCAGCCATTGAAGCGGCACGTGCAGGCGAGCATGGACGTGGCTTTGCCGTGGTATCAGAGGAAGTTCGAAAGCTAGCCGAGAACTCGGGTCAATCAGCGAGTGATATTGCAACCATACTGTCTCGATTGAAAGGACAGACGCAGGCATTGACGGATCGATTCGAGCGCATTCGTCTTTCGTTACAACAAGGAAGAGACAGTGTGCAAACGGCAGATGAAGTGTTCAGTACGATCAACAGCAACTCTCAACATGTATTGAATCAAGCGACAGATATTGAGATTAGTTCTGCTACGATGAAGGAATCTTCTACCAGAGTTGTGAATGAGGTTTCCGAGATATCGAGTGTAACGGAGCAATCGAGTGCAGCGACAGAAGAGATTCTGGCAAGCATGGAAGAACAGCGCAACCTGACACAGAAGATGGTGGAGAGCTTCGGAGAACTGGAGCAACTGATTGTGGATCTGAATGAGCTAGTCTCGGATCATCAGGCTTCTTCCGTTGAAAATAAACTTTAATAATAAATAGATAAGGGCCTGTCGGTGCGTATTTTGCGTACTGGACGGGCTTTTTTCATATGGAGTACAGCTTGATGCCGACATTTTTTTCCTATACAGTGTTGTGTAGAGTATGAAGAGGATGGAGGAGAACGAACCATGAATTGGTTGGAGATTAGCAAATCCAAAGATGTGGAACAAGTCAGAGCAGCCGTCGGTGTATTGGATATCAACGAACAGGATAATCGTGGGCGTACACCGCTGATGCTCTTTTTGACAAATCGTATGCCGACTGAAGCGATCCGGTGTCTTCTGGAATCTGGTCCGGACCTGGAAGTAGAGGACAAGCTTGGGGATACCGCGCTGAAAAAAGCCGTGAAGTTCAAGCAGATTGAAGCCATTC
This sequence comes from Paenibacillus sp. LS1, assembly GCF_026013365.1. Lineage (GTDB taxonomy): Bacteria > Bacillota > Bacilli > Paenibacillales > Paenibacillaceae > Paenibacillus. The sequence goes on along the minus strand of NZ_JAPDOE010000001.1, from coordinate 1,858,269 downwards.
AGCTATTAATTGAACATGGAGTCAAACTGGACGCTCCCCTTGGAATTCAGGCCAGTGCCTGGAATGCAGCGAGACGTAATCCGGACATAGCAGATATGTTACTGGACACCAAAGGTGCGGTCAGACTCAAGCTGACCCAGGTGGAGCAAAGCGTTGTAGATGAAATTTTGTACGAGGAGTCTTCAGAAAAGGCGGTTGCCCAAATCCGTGCACTGGATTCAGCTGTACTTCTGCATGCCATCGTGAACGGATACAACTGGGACGATAGTCCTGAGCCGATGATTGCAGCATGTGAACATCCTGAATGTGCAGAGATTACGCGGCTGGATATGGCAGAACTGCTGGATGCGGACTACTGGCTGGAGATGGATGAAGATGAGGTCAGCGAGAGAGAAGACGGACCGGCTTATCGTCAGCTTGCAGAGCAATTATCCCGGATAGAATAGGCAAGGGCACTGGACCTGAAATGGGTAGTTAAAGAGAAGATGTTACCTCATGGGGGAGTATAAGGTTGAAGAATAAAGGAATGAAAGACAGCTCGGCCTGCGATGACCGTACATATGAAGTTAGGAATGATAACCGCGCTGAACGCGTGCGTCTTTATGATCAGAATTCGTTCAAAGACATGGACTGGCCCAATACGGAGGATGGCAGATATGCCAGAGCTTATCTGGAACCTATGATGCAGCAAGAGTCCCGAAGCTATATGTCCAACGTGGAAACGACATTGCTGCTCGCCCGGATTGATGATCTCGTTATTCCGCTAACCGTGAATGATACGGAGTATGATAATGCTTATGTCTGTTCGCCATATACCCATTACGTGAGTTACGCCAAGCAGGAATTGACCATGTTGCAGAAGCCCATGTTGGAAAAAGGTCTTTCTGCGCTGCTCAGTTTAATCGGTTGGGGAATGAAGCAATCGCAGATCAACAAAGTCGTGCATGTGAACAACTGGCTGTTGTCCACCAATCTGTATCCAGCCATGTCCGGTGAGCACGCGGCGTGTTTGCTTGCAGCGGTACGAGAGCGATACCCTGAGCATGTCATTGTGTTTCGCTCCTTGTGCCCGGGACTTCATCCCGATCTGACAGCGAGACTAAAGGAAGCGGGGTGTCGACTCATTCCCAGCCGACAAATCTATCTGTACCGAGCGCATGATCCGAATTTTGGCAACTCGAAGTCGCGCTGGCTGCTGAAGCGGGATTACGAATTATTGGACAAGCATGAATATGAATTTGTCTCCGCAGCAGATATGACGGATGCAGATATTCCGCGAATCGCAGAGTTGTACAAGCTGTTATACCTTGAAAAATACTCCTATCACAATCCACAATTCACCGAGCAGTTCGTTGCTGCTGCGATGGCATCAGGGACACTCAGGCTCTACGGATTGCAAAAGGATGGGCGTCTGGACGCGGTGATGGGTTATTTCTGCCGAAATGGAATTATGACAACACCGCTGTTTGGTTACGATACGGCGTTACCCCAGTCCATCGGACTATACCGCATGTTATCGGCCTGTCTGATTGGACAGGCTCGCGAGAACGGTCATCTGTTGCATGAGAGCGCCGGGGCTGCGCAGTTCAAACGCAATCGTGGTGCTGTGGCGGATTTCGAGTATTCCGCTGTCTATGAGCGCCATCTTCCTTGGGGCAGACGCTGGTGCTGGCTACTGCTTGATCGGTTGTTGAACCGCGTAGGTGTGCCGCTCATGCGCCGCATGAAGCTGTAAACAGACATAAAGCTTACCGATACCACACCATTTTGAGGTAGTGTGTGCATGTATGCAGTTTTAGCTTCACACATGCACACACAACTGGTCATCGTGATACGCACACTTATGCACACCCGCCTAATTAGGCATGCTCTGCGAGTTGTACCTCGAAACCATCTGGATCTGTAATGTAAATAAACCGCAGATGCGAATTGGGCTGGATGGGGCCGCGTAAAATCGGGATATTCAGCTCTGCCAGTCGTTCCATGGCTTCCTCCAACGAGTTCACCTCATAGCCAATCGACACGCCGGCCTCTGGTTTAAGAATGGATTCACTGCCTTCAATAAGCTCCAGCTTGGCTTCATTCTCCATGCCCAGCATGGCAATCTGCCGTCCACGGCTTTCGAATCTGCGCTGAATGGGAAGTCCGAGCATGTCGTGATAGAACCCGAGCGAAGCTTCCAAATTACTGACCCTCAGCGTAATCCAGTTTAATTTGATCAACATGGGTGAATCTCTCCTTTTTCGTGTATGATATGTATTTTTGTTACGTTCATTATACGATAGGCTTAAAGTTGAATGAATATAGACACACGTTACTATTAAGAAGGGTTCGTTTGGACTATTTATTTTTAAGATTATTTTCTCTTATAGGAAAAAATAGGTATAATGAACTTGAAAATTATGATAATCTTGGTTTGCAAGAAAAATATTGAAGTATAACAGCCATACTTTGAGTTGGGTATTTAAATTTAGTACCAAGTGAAGACCGTAATTTAGTTAACTACTATATATCTTAAGGAGGAGCTATGGCAACATTTTTCACATCTACAGAATTCGCATGGGGTTACATTGCTTTAATGGTTTCGATTTTCGTACTATGTTTGTTTTTTGTCCTCATACCTTACTGGAACAGCAAAAAAGCTGAATCTGACATCAAGGCCAAGCTTGAGGAACTATCTAATATTACTGAAATGACAGCAAAGTTTCATAGCTTCAATGATTGGATGGAGAATCAGGACAATAAGTACATCAAGGGACATTTACTCCCCGCATGGAAGAGTTTCTATGTTAAGTATATGAGTTATCAACAGAAAGGCATACTCTACACACCAGATGTATATGACTTCTTTTTTGAAGAGCCTCTAGTACATAAATTTGGAAAAAGAAAGTTTGCAGAAGTTGTTGCAGGGATTTTCCTCTCCATGGGAATTGTAGGCACCTTCCTTGGGATTGCATTTGGTGTATCTCAAGTGCATGTCAATGGTGACTCAAGCACGATGCAAGACGGAATTAGCTCATTGCTTACGGGGATGAAGGTTAAATTTGCGTCATCGATTGCGGGAGTTCTGCTTTCTCTCATATGGCAGTTAATCGACAAAGGAATTTTTTATCCAAATCTCACTAATGCATTTGGAAGTATTCGCCAACAGCTTGACGAGGCATTTCCGACTCAAGATCAAAGCACATTGCTATTCAGCATGGACCAACGACAAGAGAAGCAGATGCAGGATTTTCAGTCTTTTTTGTCAGATGTACTTATACCGAATATGGTTAACGGTGTGGCGGATTCCATTCAGAAATCACTCGCACCTCAGATGGAACGAACTGAGAAAATGATGACAGATTTAATGCAGACAACCACGGTGAACCAATCGGAGGGTATGCAGCAGATGGTAAATCAATTCGTTACTCAATTGAATGAACTAACTGGAGATCATATGAAGAATCTGGGAGAAGCATTGAACAATACCGTGGAATGGCAGAAAAAAGTGCATGAGGAAATGGGTGCGCTTGTGCAATCCATGCAGGATTCGGCTGCTGGACAGTCAGCGATGGTGGACAAGACCACCGTTCTTACGGAACAAATTCATAATTATACGGAACGGATTACGGATTATCAGACAGTTTTAGAGAGAACCGTATCCGAATTGAACGAAACAACGGAGAAAAACAGCGAACTTCAGAAGGTCACGGCAGATCTACTAGACAAGATGACGGAAGAACGCAATACGTTTAATAGTTATTTTGAAAGTCATATGAACACGCTTAAAGAAAATGTGGAGTCAATTGTGACCCAAACGGGATTACAGGTTACTTTCCAGCAACGTTTAGAAGAGAATTTACAGCGGATATCCAGTATCACACAGAGTCAACAATCACTGGCTGTTACATTATCTCAGCAAGCTGAACTTAGTCAAAGGTCGAATCAGGAACTGGAACTTATCTTTGGTAAATTCACAAATAATAATACAGAGTTTGTTCATATCCAAGAAGATATGCAATCCCTGATGAGAGAAATTCAACATGAACGTGAAGCAGTGGGAAATATATCAACCAGAGTACAAGATCAATTGGCGGAACAACTGGAAAGCATGGATAAACGGGTGGAACATTTGCAGCAAGTGTGGACTTCGGCAAGCGAATCGATGTCCAAGACGAACAAGCATCTGGAAGTTTCCATGAATCAGTTTACAGACGATATGCATCGTGGTCTTCAAAACACGTTTACTCAATTTGACCAAGAACTAACCAAGTCAGTTCAGCACTTGGCGAGTGGCGTGGATGCGATTCAGGAAGGTCTGATCGATTTGCCTGATGCCATGCAGACATTGAAGCAAACGGTGTTGGAGATTAATCGTCAATCCAAACGGATCATGAATCCGGTAACTTCAGAGTAAGGTGATGATGCATTTTGGCTAGAGGATTTCGCAATGAGCGGCATATGTCACGAGCGCATGAAGGTGAAAAGGAGAGTTTTTGGGTATCTTATACCGATCTAATGTCGGCGTTGCTTGTCATTTTTGCCCTCGTACTCATGATTACCATATATAATACGCAATCGGCATATGAAGAGAAAGAAGCAGCAATTAATGAAAAAAATCAGATGATTGAGGAAGTCATCGGTGTCAAATCGGAAATTATTCAGGAATTAATCAAAGCATTTAAAGATTCGGACCTAGCTCTGGAAGTCGATCCCCAGACAGGAGCAATCCGCTTCTCTGGTGGGGTGTTCTTCGACTCGAATAGCAGTCAAGTTTCGGCTAAAGGAAGAACGTATTTGGAACAGTTCATTCCGCAGTATATCAATATTCTATTGTCCGACCGTTTTCGCGATGAAATATCGCAAATTATCGTAGAAGGCCATACGGATACCGCTGGCGGATACCTATATAATCTGAAGCTTTCACAAGACCGCGCACTTTCTGTTGTTGAGCAAGTATTTCAGCCTAATTTCCCGGATTTCCAATATAAAGAAGAGCTAAAATCAGTCATTACGGCCAATGGTCGTTCCTTTAGTATACCGATCTTGAAGAAAGATGGGAAAATTGATGCAAATAAGTCCAGACGAGTGGAATTCAAATTCCGTTTGAAAGACGATCAACTATTGGATCAACTTCAAGGGTTAGGTGAGAGAGATGGAAATTAATCAATACTTTTATCAATTCTCGTTTAAACCACAACTGCTTACCGAAGAAAGAATTAAAATGGAACGGAAATACAAAAACAAACAGGCGGATATTATCCGGCAGCGCAGTAGAATGTTGCTTCCGAAATTGCTAGAGATCATTCGCGCTACCCCCATGGAAAATGTTGAGGAATTGGCGCACTCACTGAAGAAAATGGAAGTGTTAATGCTGATCTATAGCGAATATCCATTTCCTAATGAAAATCAGGATACAAGGCAGAAAATTAATCGTATTTTAACAGCGCGTTACTCTGTGGAAGTAGGAAAGACCGCATGGGTAATCTTCCAGCATCAATATGAAGAACCTTACTTGCTGGATCTTTTGCGCTCAATCTATCAAGTCGACCAGTTTGGGTTTATGTTGCTTGACGATAAGATCCAGTACCATATGGATAATGTGATGTACCACAAGTCTGGTGTTGTACAGGGGATTACTTCTGCTCTCCTGCTGATGGGAACCAAAACGACAGACGCATTCCATGCTTTAAAGATCGAACAAGAATCCAAGTTGGAATCGACTTTGATGCGAAAAATATTGGAGCAGGGACTCTCGCAAGATCATATGATTAATCGGGATGGAACCGATTTTATTGTTCGACTGCTAGAGAATTATTCAATGCACGAATACAAACAGCTCATTAAAAACTATTTTGAGCCACGTAAATACACTCAATTTCATGTCGCAATTGTTCAGCAGGCCGTAGCCAGGTTGAGAGATCCCAGGGAACGCGTCACGGATTGGCAATTCCTAAGTTCCGGTGCTCTTGAAGAAGTCAAACGCTGGCTTATCCAGAAGAAACTGCAGATTCTATTCGAAAACGACCAAGATAACCAACGATTGAACTATTGGAAAAGATTCATTGATTATATGCAGGACGTAGAGCTTATCCAGGATCCCATGATCGCTTTTATACACTTCGATAACTTCGTTGTGGTTGAATACGGTCAGATGGGGGCGGCCTATTTCTATCATCGTGAAGGATTTGAGAAAATCATTCGTCCGATAAGCACATCACCGACTTTTAGAAACAGCAGGAGCCGCAGCAATAAAGAAAGCATGCTTAAAGTACCTGAATCCAGTCGAGCAGGTGTCCAGCTATTTATAGAGAAATTGGGTCATCATGGTCGAAGCTGGGACGATAAGTTCGATAGCTATATGAGACAGTATTTAAACGGAAGATTTTAGAGAATAGGAAGGCGAAGGCAGATGGCAGGTCTCTTTGGTTTCTTGAGCAAGCGTCGAAAGTCGACAGATTCTATAGTTTCGGACATACAGGTTGAGAAGGAAATGGTTCAGAACGGGCTATTGTATTCCATTGTCAGAGAAGAAAAGGCACTACAATTTCCACTTGGTCTAAGAATCTCCGAACTTCGACAGATCAGTAACGCTGAGCTGTTAGAGACTCTCGAAGACATGTGGTTCGAGGGATATTTGGATAAACAAGATAGCAATTATGTATTAAATACAGATAAATTTGACGATGTACCACCAGAACTGCGGGAGAGATTGGGCATTCCTGCATCGAAGAAGCTTGACCTGAAGTTAGGCCACGAGAGCGCAGTGGGAACGGCTCATTTTAAATTCGTGCTGGAAAAGGCTTGTGGTTCGTGGAGTCATTTGGAGCGAACTGCAAAAAGGATTGGGCCATGGCTGGTGTTACCCGATCAGCAGGTATTGCTTATGGATTCGGAGCAATATCAATTTCAACAGCTGATTGATCAGGCTCCTAATCCATTGGATCAGGAACGTATCTTCAGCTATGTTGCGGAAGTTCGTCATTGGGCAATACATCATGAATATCCTATGGATGACTATCTGCTGCATCAGGAATATCTGTTTGTTGATAAAGTGGATCTTGGATTGGAATACAATTCGGAAGGTGTTTCGTTTCATCCGGAGTACCACTCATCAGATCCAATTAGCCCTGATTTGTTAAATGAAATGGGTTCTTCCGCTAGTCGTTATGCCGTGGATCGTCAGCGGAGAAAAGTATTTGTGAAGCCCTCAGTTGTAGATCATGCCGATCGTATTCGAGAATTACCAAAGATTCAAGGAGCGGATATCCCGAAATTTGCTGAAAATCCTGAAGCATATGTACCTGAAATGGAAGGTATAGATTTGTCCCTGTTTGGTGAACGGGTAAAGTCACTAGGTATTCGAGTCTATAAAGCCCAGCCATTTGTGCATGCAACTGAACAAGAGCGAGGATGGTTCGAACTGGATTTTGGCTTTTCCGCGCAAGACGAGACTGGGGAAGTACAGCAAACGTGGGAAGCTTCTGACATGTTGGATTTGATCTCAAAGGCCAAGGAGCAAGGTGAGGAATACATAGAATGGAATGGCAGCTGGCTTAAATTACCGCAAGATGCTGAGGCCTTTGTAGACACTACGGATACGGCAAAACGAGAAATGTTAAGTGAAGGTAACTTGGTAGATATAACGAAGCTGCCGTATGTGTTGGAGATTTACGAGAACATCAGTCAACTGGAGTTTAATCAGCCGATTCTGCAAGCGCAGCAAGAGATGCAGGATCTGGGAGTGTTCTCAAACCAGCCGCCTGAAGCATTTAATGCTTCCCTGAAACCATTCCAGGCAGATGGATTCGTATGGATGAAATCACTCCATTATCGCAAATTGGGAGGTCTATTGGCTGATGATATGGGGCTTGGGAAAACGATACAAGTGATTTCTTTCCTGTCCTATCTCCAGGAAATCGGAAGACTTACGCCAACATTAGTTGTGGTGCCCAAGACACTCATGGACAACTGGGAGAAGGAAGTACGCAAATTTGCTCCCTACTTGTTGAAGTCGCTGTACCTTCATCGGGGAACGGAGCGGTTGAAGGATGCGGTGGAACTGAGGCACATTGGCATCACGGTAACAACGTATCATACCTTAGTGAAGGATCAACTGTCGTTTGGACAAGTGAACTGGCAGGCGGTGATCTGTGATGAAGCACAGGCCATCAAAAATCCCTCAACGTCTGCCTCCAAGGTGCTGAAAGCGATGAAGTCCAAATTCCGTCTCGCCATGACAGGAACCCCTGTGGAGAACGGATTGAGTGAGTTGTGGTCTATCATGGATTATGTGCAGCCAGGATTATTGGGCAGTCTCAGTCAGTTCAAGGAAGAATTTGTAAACAAGCTTACTACAGACTCAAGAGACACTGATGTCGAGCAGCAGCTTCTGGGTCGAATTGCGATGGTGTACAAGCGCCGCACGAAATCAGAAGAACTCGGGGATCAATTGCCGACCAAGCAGGCTGTCATTACCAATGTGCCTTTGGGAACGGAACAGGAACGTTTGTATAGCGAAGTAATCACCTTGGTCAAAAATAAAACGATGGACGGTTTGCAGGCTATTCAAAAACTAAAAGCGTTGAGCTCTCATCCGGGATTGATTGCTAACCAATACATGAATATACCGTACCATCAAGTACCCAAGCTTAGAGAAACGGTGGAACTGATTCGTCAAGTCAAAGCAAAAGGGGAAAAAGTCCTTATCTTCACCGAATATATCAAGATGCAGGACATTTTACGAACAACGGTACGTGACTGCTTTGAGATCACACCGATGATTATTAACGGCATGACCGATCGCAGACAAGAGCAAGTGGATCGCTTTAACAGTAACGCTGGCTTCGATGTGATGATTTTGTCTCCGAAAGCTGCAGGAACAGGACTGACCATTACTTCAGCCAATCATGTGATCCATTACACGCGCTGGTGGAATCCCGCAGTTGAGAATCAGGCCACAGACCGCGTATACCGAATCGGGCAGGACAAGCCAGTAACGGTATATTATCCTATTGTTACGGACACGCAAGGTATTACCAAAAAAGGTTCGGTTGAAGAGATCGTGCATCGGATTTTAAGTGAAAAACAGGAAATGGCTTCATCTGTCATGGTATCAAGTAAGAAACTAAGTATAGAGCACGAAGTATTGAAGGGAATATAAAAATTAACAAAAACCTAAAAAAGCTGCCGAACGTACTCGGCAGCTTGAAAAAATTCAAAAGAGATTTCTGCACACCCATGCGAGGGCTCTTTTTTATTGAATGAGATCCACGGCCATCTGTGGAACAAAGGCTTCTACACCGTTGTAAACAATGACACCTTCCAAGGCTGTCTTTTTGCCGTTCAACAGTGCAATATTTTTGTAGATTTGCAGTTCCAACTTGGTGTTACCTTTTGTAACGAGAATCTTCGGATTTTGGACGTCAGTCAGATCCAGCTTGTACGTCGCGCCTTTGGCTGTAAATGCCTGTTTGGCTGGTACAAACAATTGTTTGCTCACGCTGTCGAGATCCAGATCCAGTACACGAGCCATATATTTGGCGACATCCGTGTTGTCAATCACACCGAATGGACGGTCATTGTTCGGAGCATACGTGTACAACACGACATCTCCACCAGTATGACCACCGGTTGTCCAGCCGATCCCTGCACGTTTGCTGATCATTGGACCGATTGCATAGTTAAGACTGCCTGGCTCGGCCGCTTTAATGGTGGCAATCTCCTCGGAAGTCAGGTCCGTAATGCCATAGTATTGTTTCATCACTGCTTTGATGTTTGTACGCTTGGCATTCAGCTTCGCTTCAACGCCCTCGCCTGTCAGCTTGGCCTTTTTCAAAGGTCCGATAAATGTGGACAACGGCTCTTTATCGTAAGTGCCGCTAGTTGCGTTGTTACCAATGGTGAGTCCACCATTCCCATGGTCCGTAACAGCCACAACGGCAGTTTCTCCATCGGCTTTGGCAAAATCCATCGCTACTTTTACGGCATCATCAAAAGCGAGCACGTCACTGATAATACCAATGGGATCATTGGCATGAGCTGCCCAGTCCACTTTGCTGCCTTCGACCATCAGGAAGAAGCCGTCTTCGTCTTTGGACAGAACTTCAATGGCTTTGGATGTCATCTCGGCAAGGCTCGGCTGCTTCGCAGGATCACGGTCCATATTATAAGCCATGCCTGCTGGCGCGAACATGCCCCACAGTTTATTTGAATCGGAGGCTTTCATTGCCTCCGGTGTAGTGACGTAATCGTAACCCAGTGCTTTGATGGAAGAAACCAGATTCTCGCCGTCTTTACGTCCGGCTGGCTCAAGATATTTGCTACCTCCACCCAACACAACATCGATGCCATTGTAGACTTGTTGTTTGCTGAGTGCATCATAGTTTTTACGGTCAGGATAGTGGGCAGAGAAGTCCGCTGGTGTAGCGTGCATAATCTCGGATGTGGCTATAATTCCGGTTGCTTTACCGGCGAGTTTGGATGCTTCCAGCACAGAAGCAACAGGTTTTCTTGCATCTCCAGACGCAATTGCTTTCTGTCCAGGCATCGTAGCCTTATCCGGCAGTACACCGACAAATCCGGTATGCGATTTATAACCTGTTGCAAAAGCTGTTCCGGCAGGAGCCGAGTCCGCAATCGGCGCATCAGCGGAGTGTGTACGAACCATGCCGCTTGCCGTGGAGTCCAGTGTTAGGGACGAGCCTTTGTACCAACGAGCCAAAGCAGTCGCATCGTTAGCCATGCCGTCAGGAATGAGTATAATGACATTTTTAATCGGTGATGCAGATGTCGTTGAGGTCGTGTCTTCGACAGCCCACGCTGCACTGCTTCCTCCGAGTGTAGCCGTAACAATCGTTGTCACCGCGAGCATCATTTTGGCTGCACGGACATTAAACCGGTTTAACATGAATGCATCCTCCTAGAATATATGTATAGTTTGGTACCCAAAAACAAGTGTATACAACAATTGCTAAATCAACGTATGAAATGGATTAACTATATGTAAATTTTACGATTAATGAAGAATGCTAGAATTCAGGTAACTGGACAAAATGAGGATCACTCTTGTATGTTAAGGAGAAAATCGGACTAGGGAATGACCCTCGTCTAATGATCGGCTTTGAGGTGGTATGTAATGAAAGAATGGTCAGAAGCCATTCAGTGGTGGAATAAAAATCAGGTGAAGCTCATGGACATTCGTCATCTGGTCTTGAAGCCGGGACAGGTCCTTAAGCCGTATGTTCTGCCAGCCCATGCTTTTTTGCTGATGTTCAGAGGAGAAGCCATTGTTCATTTTGGCAAAGAAAAGCTCAGGGCCACCCAGACGCAGGTACTGCATGGTGGCAAAGGCACAACTTTACATATCCAATGTCTGGATATCCCCTTGGAATATTATCTTATTCTATATAAACCCCAGCCAAGCTTCGCGGGTACCCACCCATCGAGAGCGGATAACGTACAACAGGAGTATGAATTTTGCACGCAGCAGTATCATTTTGCAGCAACATATCCATTATCGCTAATTCCCATTATGGAGAGAATGCATGAATGCTGGGCAAGCGGCGAAGAGTTGGACAGGCTGCAGGTCACAGGATTGTTGTATCAGTTTGTATACGAACAGTTTCGTCAATGGAAGCTGGCAGGAGAACAGGTGGTTGAACCTCCGGAGTTGACCGAGCAGATTGCAGCTTACATTCAGGAGCACTACGCGCATCCCGTGTCCATGGAGGATATGGCGGCCCAATTTCATTACAGCAGTCACTATCTGGCACGGGTATTTAAGCGCAAATTCGGATGTAGCCCTATGGAATACGTCATCCAAACCCGCATGAACCGAGCCAAAGTATTGCTAACAGAGACAGATGCTCAGATTCGTGATGTGGCTGAGAGCGTCGGATATAAAGACCTGTACTACTTTAGCCGAATCTTCAAACGGATGATGGGAGAAACACCTGCTCAATATAAAATGCACAGCCATCTGCTTAAAGGTTCAAATCGTACCAACAAGAAGTCGGAATCGTTCATTGCTGGAGAGCTCGCACAACGCTATATTGATAATAACGATAATCATTATCAATACAACACATGGAGCGTGAATGACTTGAATGTTCGTTTTAAGCCTACGTTGGCAGTCAGTTTATTATTTAGTTTATCCCTGCTATTAGCAGCTTGCGGGGGAGGGGCTGATCCACAGCCAACAGCAAATGAAGATGCTTCATTGCCTGCAACCAAAATGTATACCGACGCATCGGGGAGAACGGTTGAGATTCCGGCCCAATCTGCCAAACCGGTTGTGATCACATATGGTGGGTATTTACTTCCACTCGGAATGAAGCCGGCGGGTGCGAACAAGGAAACGCTGGATCTGTACCCGGAAGAAATGGCTGATGTATCGGATATTGGATCAGGAACGGGGAACGTAGAAGTGGTCTCGGATCTGGAGCCAGATCTGATCATCGTACCGGATTATACAAGCACGGAAGTGATCGGTACTTATGAGAAAATTGCGCCGACGATTACAGTAGCCTGGGGCGGTGACCCGGATGTCATCAACACGCTGAGAACGATGGGCGAGATTATGGATCGGAAAGAGGAAGCGGAGAAATGGATTGCTGCGTTTGAAGATAAATTGAAGGGGATTCGGGATGAACTGAACATCAATATTGAACCGGGAACCACGGCCATGTCCTTCGTCATCTACAATAAGGAGGTATTACTGGGAGGAGAAGGCGGCACATTGGGCAAGCTGATATACCAGGATTTCGGATTTGATATGCCTGAACAGTACAAAGCCTATGCAGATGGTGGAACCGTGCTCTCATTGGAGAAGTTGGCGGATAAACCTGCAGACTACTTCTTCACCCAGATGGACGATGAAGAGATGGAGCAGATGATGGAACTATTCAAGGAACCGGTGTATCAGAGTATTCCTGCGATCAAAAATCATCGTATCATTAATGTGTCTCGCAACTATTGGAATTATGGACCGTACCTGGTCGACAAAGGGCTGGATAGCCTGATTGAGCAAGTGAGCAAGCTGCAGGAATAGAGAGGATATCATTCTACAAGTGTGACGCCAAATCACGTCATATCAGAGCAGGTCATAGGTGAATTCACCTATGGCTTGTTTTTTTATATCTCCGGTTCTGTATATAATTAAAGATTATAACCCATGGAACAGGGAGTAAACGCAAGATTGTAGGAGATCAGCAGAAGCAGGCTTAGTGACTTATAACGTTGAATGAGTAGTGTAGAACGGTATGCACGATGAAATAAGAAAGAGGTTGGAGAGAGAGGGGAATGACACATGATGGATATTATCGCGCTTCGCCGGGATCTGCATGCACATCCTGAACTGGGATTTATGGAATTTCGTACGGCAACCAAAGTGGTGCAGGTGCTGAAGGAACTGGGGTATAGCGTCACTTATGGAAAAGATGCGATTGACGACACATCACGGCGGGGTCTGCCCAAGCCGGAAGTGTTGGAAGATGCATATCAGCGTGCCCTCCGGGAAGGTGCAGATTCAGTGATTGTGGAGCAGATGAGAGGTGGATTCACCGCCGTTGTTGCTGAACTTCAGGGAGAGCAGGAGGGATCAACGACGGCGTTCCGCTTCGATATGGATGCACTACCGATCCGTGAGAGCAAGTTGGAACAACATGCGCCGCAAGCGGCACAATTTCGTTCCAGTCATGAAGGTATTATGCACGCCTGTGCGCATGATGGACATACAACGATTGGGCTGGCGCTTGCAGAACGGTTGAGTAACCGGAAGTTTGCCGGCAAGATCCGGCTGCTGTTCCAGCCTGCCGAAGAAGGTGTACGCGGGGCATATGCCATGGTCGAAAAAGGAATGCTGGAACAGGTAGATCGCCTGTTCTGTATGCACTTGGGTACCGGTGTGCCATCCGGTCATATCAGAGGTGCGTCTGCCGGATTCCTGGCAACGACCAAGCTGGAAGCACACTTCACCGGGGTATCTTCCCATGCAGGGGCTTCACCGGAGGAAGGACGGAACGCACTGCTGGGGGCAGCGACCGCCATGCTCAATATTCATGCACTTCCCCGGTTCAGCTCGGCAGATACTCGGATCAATGTAGGCATTCTGGAAGGTGGAACAGGGGCCAATATTATTGCTGAGCATGCCCGTATGGTTATTGAGACGCGTTCGACGAGTGAAGAAACCAATCGGGAGCTGGAGCGTCGCGTGCGGCACATCATTGAGCATAGCGCAGCCATGCACGAACTGACAGCTACAGTTGAGGTGGTCGGAAGTGCTATTCCGATTCGATGTGATATGGAACTTGCAGCGCTTGCGGTTCAGCAAGCAGAAGGCATCACAGGGTTCACCCATGCGGAGGCTATATCGGATAGTGCTGCTCTCGGCAGCGAGGATGCCAGCTATATGATCCGGCGAGTACAGGAGCAAGGTGGCAAAGCCACGTATATGATTGTTGGCAGCGAGTTACCTGCGCCGCATCATCATCCTGAATTTGATATTGATGAAGCGGTATTGGCCCCTGCGGTAGAACTGCTGGAGAAGTTGGCACGAACACTGTAAACGACGAATCTATAGGATGGCAGATGCAGATATCAATGGTTGGAGAGTTAGCGGTCCAGATAAATCATGATGTAAGCTAAGTACAGACCCGCATGAGAATGCGGGTTTTTAGTGTTAACCCTGTCAGAAATCATTTAAAGATAATTCAAAAAAAAAGATATTGCGAACGCTTTCATTATGTGCTAACATCACCATAACAACAGGATTGTAACCGCGTTTAGGGCAATAGCTGTGTCAGTTCATTCGTTGGTTCTTTCATCATCAAACGATTGATTGCGTTTACATTTTCATATGGAATGAACCTCATTCCTCAGGGTTGTTACTGATTGCAGGCAAAACCTGAATTGAGGGCAGTAGACCACGCTAAAGCGATGTCTGTTTGCCTTCGGTTCAGGTTTTTTTATATAGAAAAATGCCTGATGGCATGTCCGCAAGCGCCGTAGCAGAAATTTTGAGCAGAAAGGAGCGCAGCCAGTTTAATTTTTCCTAAATAGAGATATAGACTCATCCAGACATTGGAATACTGATTCTCAGATACGCATTTCACATGATCATTTCCAATGAAATTATCCCATCACACACTATTGGACAGCGAGGAGATTTATGACATGAAAACCATTAAACGTTCGATTGCCGTAGCAACAATTCTGGGGTTATGTGTATCCGCTTTACCAGCTTATGCAGCAGGAAATACAGCATCCTCTTCTTCAGCAGCGATGGACAAGCTGATCCAATCCGAACTTATTCGCGGCAGCGGTCAAGGTGTTAATGCGGCGTATCTGAACAAAAAGGCTACACGCATTCAGGCCGCAGTACTTTACTTGCGTTTGTCCGGATTGGAGAAAGAAGCACTCGCTTATCAGGGAACGGAAACGTATGATGATGCGGCTCAGGCAGGCAAAGTACTGCAACCGGTCGTTGGATACTTGAAGCAGCATCCGTATGTAGCTGAGATCGTAACAGGAACGAAGAAGTTTGAACCTAATGCACCGCTTACAGCGGAAGGTTACGCCGGAATGTTGCTGAAGGTGCTTGGATATGAAGCGGGTACGGATTATGAGCAAGGAGCGGCATCCACCTATGCGGCTGGTAAAGGAATCAAGGCTCTTCAAGGGAAGGGTGCGAGTCAACTTACCAATCGCATGATGGCAGAGGCAACCGCACAGGCGTTGCAGACGCAGCTCAAGAATGGCAGCGGAACCTTGGAGCAGAGCTGGTTGAAATATAAAGAAGCCGGGGCGTTCCAACCTCAAACACTGCAACAGACCAAATATGGTGCGATTGATGGCAAAACCTATGAGCAATATGGCACGCTCGGCTGGCTTGGTGTTCCTTACGCGGCGCCTCCGGTAGGTGAACTGCGCTGGAAAGCTCCACAAGAACCGGAAGCATGGACAGGAACGCGATCGGCTAAGGAATTTGCAGCGAACAGCTTACAGATTTCCGGTAAAAATACTGTAGGTAGCGAGGATTCGTTGTATCTCAATATTTGGCGTCCCGACACAACCAGTTCGAAACTTCCGGTGATGGTGTTCCTGCACGGCGGCGGGAATATGACCGGATCAGGCAAAGATTTTCAGGGTGAACAGCTTGCACGGAGTACCAACAGCATCATTATCTCAGTGAACTACCGTTTGGGAGCCCTCGGATTCTTCGAGAATGCAGCGCTGAAAACAGGCAATGCCCTGGATGACTCCGGTAACTACGGTCTGCTAGATGCATTCCGTGCACTAGAGTGGGTACAGGATAATATTGAAGGGTTTGGCGGAGATACAGGCAATGTTACATTAGCTGGACAATCTGCGGGTGCACGTGATGTGCTGGCAACTCTGATCTCTCCACTTGGCAAAGGACTGTATCAAAAAGCAGTTGCTTTCAGCGGAGGATTGACGACAGCATCACCGGAAGAAGGCGAGCAAAAATCTGAGGATGTACTCGTGAAGTTGCTCGTGCAAGAGGGGAAAGCGGCTAACGCAGTAGAAGCAAAAGCATGGATTAGCAAGCAATCTCAGGCACAGTTGGAGAGCTACCTGCGTGCACTGCCTGCGGACAAGCTGGTCACAGCGTTTGGCGCAACCGCAATCCGTATGGAACCATTCCCGCATCTGTTCCGGGATGGTACGGTGATTCCAAAAGAAGGCTTTGACGCTATCAATAACGGCAATTACACGAAAGTTCCTGTATTGCTCGGTAGCCTGGAAACGGAATTCTCCGGCTTTGCCTTCGGTGATCCGAACTTCGCTCCTTCCATTGCGGATGGCACTCTGTTTACCGATAAAACCAAGGCGGAGCAATACGCTGCTGCTCTGAAATACGGTAGCGAAGCTTATGCAGGCTTTAATGCAGAGCGTGTAGCGGAGCAATTGACGAATGAAACAGGTCAGCCACCGGTATATGCGTATCGTTTTGCCTGGGGTACACAACCTGGGGTCATCTCTGAGCGTTTGCTCACGTTACTGGGCGCACCACATGGTGCGGATATGGACTTCTATACAGGGCACGCAGACGGAATTGCAGCCTATTTCCCTGAGGGGTACTTTAGCGATACGAACAAACCAGGACGTGATCAGTTGTCCACCGCGATGGCAGCATATCTGAAGCAGTTCCTGTACACAGGCAATCCAAGTACGGGTGGGTCCCCTGATCTGGCGGCATGGACACCTTGGACGAAAGATGCCCAAGCACCAATTATGCGTCTAGATGCAAGCAATACAACGGCAGAGATTGGCATGTCCACACAATATAATCAAGACAAAGAAGCCGTGATGGCGAAGATGAAAAAAGAATTGCCTGAAGAAACATACAAACTGTTGACGGAAAAAGTGTTCGCAGGTCGTTTCTTCTGGGAATAAGGATTACCGGATAGGAAGGTATATATAGATAGAATGAAAGCCAAGGGAGTATGCTCTCTTGGCTTTTTATACTGTTCGTTATGCTTAAATATGGTATTTTTGTAAATATAAATTAATAAAAAATAGGAAAGGAGAAAACGTACATTATGGATGGAGCTAGTAATTTTGCTATTGCTGGGATTATAACGCTATTAATTTTCTTTATCATGATTGGTCTTGTATTATATCTGGCTTTCTATCTTGTGATGAAGCGGTCTGGCGTCAAAGAGGAAGTATCCGCATTAAGGATGGAAGTACGCGTATTACAAGAGGAAGTAGAGCGGAACAGGCGGGAATTGGAAAATATGAAGCGTTGATAATCGTGTGTACTACTATATGTGGATACGTGGAATAGCATGTAAAACAGCATGAGAGGACAGGGGCTCTACGCCCCCTCCTACTCAATACAACGTGAAACCATTCATTTCAGCCTTTGCTTACCAAGGGCGCTCGATCTATTTCTTGGCAAAAAAACTAAGTGTTCCCGTGCTTTCATCTGCACTTACAAACAGGCTACGTCCATTTACCCGATGGATTCCCTCCGGCGACTCTCCGGCTGTAGGGATCAGACCCAGATAGTCCGGATTGACCGGATCAGCAAGATCGAAGAACAAAATGGCATCTGCCCGTTCGGAAGCTACCGCGGCATATGTTGTACCATCTACAGTAGCAACGGTTAAATTCTCCACTTCACTTCCCTTGTTGGGACTGCGATCATCCGGATACAAGCCAACCATGGCGGTTGCTTTCTCAATGAGATTCTGGCTATCGTACATCCGTTGGCCTTGCAGATCCCAGACAGCAATATTACGTCCGCCTGCTTTTACACCATCCTCAAATTCATTCTTGCCCAAGTCCCCTTCATTGGCCGTCAGCAGGTATTTACCATCTGCCGAGAAAGCAATACCATCCGGTTCATAACGAGCGGTCAATGTCTCTTTAAACTGAACGATACCGTCATCTTTCAGATCGGCTTGATGTGAGGTGGTACCTAGCGCGAAGATGGAGCTGATCTTTTTGGTCTCCAGATCTACGATGGCAACGACGTTGTTCTCCTGTAACGTGATGGCTGCTGTCTTGCTATCCGGACTAATGGCAACATACTCCGGTTGTGGATCATGCGGGTAGATGGCACCTTCAACATTGTCCAGAGATACCGGCAAGTTGGTGATCTCGCCCTCCAATACGTTCCCGCCAGCAAAAGATACAACCATAATGCTACCCGGACGTTTGGTGTTGGCATAGTCAATTTCATCGGCAGCTTTATTCAGCTCTTCATCCTCTATCGCGATCACCGCGTGCAGACCGTCAGGTGACAGTGCAATCGAGTCAGGACCGATACCGAGTTCATAGGTTTTGACGGTTTTGTAGGTTGTCAGATCCACAATGGCAAGCAACCCTTTGTTCGCTTCAATGTCCGTATCACCTGTGCGAATAACAGCCAGACCGTATTTGCCATCTTTGGACACGGTTACGCTCGTGACTTCAGCTTTGGCGTAGAGGTCATGGAAACTGACCGTCTTCAATACGTTGATGTTTTTCAGGTCAGCAATATCCAGTACGGAAATGCTGCCATTGTCCGCTTCGGTTACGAGCAGGCGCTGTCCATCTGGCGTAGAGGCTGATATTTCTGCTTTGCCACCAGGCATCTGGAAGGAGGCGGTCCGTTCAAAACCGGTTTTATTTTGTTTCAGGATCAATTGATCCGTGATTAATTTTAGCGTCTGGGAAGATACATAGGTTGTCCCGTTGGTGATGTAGCTTTTAGTGTCCAGAGGAATTTTCACACCATTAATGGTGGCTGAGGACGTTCCTACAGGAAGTTGTACTTTGGTATCTGCGATCTGGATATCAACACTGCGACTGCTTCCGTTCCATGTGACCGTACCCTGCATATTTTGGATGGCTGTACGCAGTACGACATGATCATTGGTGGTTTTACTTGCGTCAGCAGCATGAATCATGGATGTGTAGCTTGTTGCTCCTGCGGTTAGAATGGCAGTCATCGACAGAACGGCAAGCCATTGATTTCTCTTTTTCAATGTTCCAGATCCCCTTTATCGTTTCGTGTGTGATGGCATGTACAACTGCTTCAGTATAAGAAAGTAGCGTTAAGGGACGGTAAAAATGTAGGTCAAGTTGTGTAAAAGGTTAGACAAGAGATATTTTACCAAATTGGATATGTAAGTTAACGCATAAAATAGTTTGTCACTTGAAGGGCAATCAGGCAGTAACCTTGATACACATGGGACTGGTCGAAAAGATGAAATTGCGGTAGAATTAATTGAGAATTATTATCAATTAATTTAGGCTTTCTTTACGGATGAGTCTGATCAAGATATAGGCGAGGTGAATACCCATGCACACGGATGATGCATTAGGCGTAGTATATCAGCATTACCTGACCCAGGAACCTTACAGTCAACAGGATGAATATACGTATCTGCTCTCTCCCAAGGCGGGCAGTGGCAATATTAAAAGAGTAACGACATACAGTGGCATTGAGATTTTATATTCCCAGGTTGAATATCATCAGCCGTATCCAACGTATTTTGCTTCCGAGACGCCTATTGTGGAGCTGCAATTTGCCTTGTCGGGTCAACGGCATGTTGATATTTCCGGCATGGATTATTCGTTATCCATTGGGCAGGGGGCCCTCATTTTCATGCATGATTTTGAAGCCTGGTTTCATCCTCCAGCCGGGGAGCCGTATACTTCTTTTTCTCTGGGGATTCCGGTTTCTCTGTTCAATTATGCAGCGGCCCAACTGGGCAGTTTCAAGCCGATTGCTTTTAATCAGGTATTGGGGCGAAAGGTGTTCAAGCCGATTGTCTTTCAACTGGATAGCCGGATACGAACGATGATCGACAGTTTGATTGTGGAACTAAACAACAGTTATCGATCATCCTTAATGATGGAAGCGACAGCCTTGGAGATCTTGAATCGATTCATGATCCAACTGTTTGATCTGGCGCCAATTCCTGCGGGGTTCTCCAGAGAGGATATCCGGAAGTTACATACGGCTCGGGAGATTATGGAGGCTTGCATGGTAGATCCTCCGTCCTTGCTAGCATTGTCCAGACAAGTGGGACTTAACGATTTTAAATTAAAAAAAGGGTTCAAGGCACTTTTCGGAAGCACGGTCTTCGAATATTTGCGTCAGGTTCGTCTCGACAACGCCATGAAGTTGCTGCGCAATCAAGATAACAACGTCACCGAGGCCGCCATTGCGGTCGGTTACAGCAATGTCAGTGCCTTTTCGCAGCAATTTTATCGCAAATTCGGTGTGAAGCCCTCAGAGATGAAGAAGATTTATTAATAAATCCGGCTTGCGGTGAATTGTTCCGTATAGAGGCAGTGGGGATTCTCTCGGCCTTGTATACTCCAGGTACAGTGGATACTGTACTGAAATATAGAGGAGTGTATAAGCGTGAACCGAATCAGAGGAAGTATTTTTTTTAGCGTATTTGCAGCGATGTTGGGTCTGATGCTGATTGCACCCATTATGCCGCCGCTTATTCGCGAGTTGGGCATGAAAGAAAGTCATTCCGGTCTTATTATTTCGCTTGGGTCCATTATGATGGCGGTCATGGCTCCGGTATGGGGCAGATTCAGTGATCTGAAGGGGAGAAAACCCATCATATTGATTGGGTTCATAGGGATGTCTGTTAGCTGTGCATTATTTGCCCTGGCATTGTATGGGGGATTGAATGCATGGATTGGAGGAGGTGTGTTGCTTACCCTTCTGATTGTGACGCGCAGTCTGATCGGCATGTTTATTCCGGCCGTACTCTCTTCTGCTCAAGCCTATATGGGTGATGTGACAGAAGGGGAGGAGCGGGGAAGCGGGATGGCGATTATCAGCGCTGCCAATGGACTCGGCCTTGTATTTGGACCCGCCATTGCAGGAGCATTTACGATCATCGGTCTGCTGTGGCCGCTTTATTTTGGCATTTTTATAGCGATCGCTGCGTTTATTATCGCTTTGTTGTTAATTCCAGCAGCCAAACCCGTCATTCAGGCAAAGCCGCCAAAAGTCAACCCATTCCAACGCGGTCTACGAATGTACCTTGCTGCCGGCTTGGTTACGATGATTGGCATCATGACATTGCAGGTTGTCGGGGGATTTTATTTTCAGGATCAACTGGCTCTATCTCCAGCGGCGACGGCCCGAATGGTTTCGTTTGGACTCATGTTCTCCGGAGCAGCCATGTTGATCATGCAGGTCATTCAAATGAAGTGGTTGAAATGGCAGCCACGTCCGATGATTTTGATGGGTTCACTTTTTCTGATCGCAAGCATGATCCTGTTTCTTGTATCCAACCAGTTGCCCATGTATTATTTCTCATTCTTCCTGTTCGGTATGGGTTCGGGTCTAATGATGCCGGGCTTCATGGCAGGTGCTTCGCTCGCAGTCAGCAAAGAACAGCAGGGAGGTGCAGCGGGATTGGTAGCAGCGATTCAAGGGATATCCGCCGTCATTACTCCGATACTTACAACGACACTTTACCAGGTGGACAAACATATTCCGTTTATGCTCGTAGCTGTTCTGGTTCTTTTAATGGCAATCATGATGCTGGGAATGAGAAAGAACCAGCCCCAATCGGTAGCCGGATCTCTTTAGTTAGCTGCATGTTTAGCTACAATATTGCCATAGAGGCAAGCTGCTGCGAAGCTGGATCCGGCGTCCCATTCAACGCGAAGTAGCAGCGGCTGCCTGCATTAGAGCATAGATCTTACGTGTGGTATTCACATTTCTAACCGTCATATAGGCATAGACTTTGGACCCCACAAGCTTGTTCATGCCACTTTTGGACGCATCTTCTCTGCTGACCGAATATAAAATGGCTCCGGGAACATAGATCAGCGTGCCTATTTCCGGTTTGATTGGCAGCTTGTCCAGCACGGAGGGCTCATTGATCTCATCCCAAAGGAACAGTACGTCACTTTTGGCGGTGTCATCATTAGCCCATTCCGCTGGCAGCGCCTGAATAACGCTTTGAATTTCATCCATATTCCGAACCATCACCCTGATCTGTAAGCCAAAATCGGCGGCGATGGCCTGCTCTAACAAAAGCGATATCTCCGCATTCGCATCGGCACGTTCCTGATGATCGGCAAAAATAATATTGCCAGAATTGATATAGGTAACGACATCCAGCATGCCTGCTTGTTCAAACGTTTCTTTCAGCTGCTTCATATTAATTTTATTGTTCCCGCCTACATTAATACCTCGCAACAAAGCTACATAGTTCATATCGATGTGCCTCCAATTCCTTTAAGACAATGATTTAACAAAATGACAGATACTCGAAAAGATGTGAAGTATGCTCTTCTCCCAACAGATCATTCATTAGCGGTTCCACATGCTCCAGATACTCGGGCTTGGTTTCATAGGTTTCTTCATCTTTCACTTCCCCGGCATAGCTCCGTGCCGCTTCGATCAGGATAGCGAGTGCACTGAAAAAATCAGACAGCGAATCAGCGACACGATTGGCTTCTCCACCTGTAAAAGCGGCATATACGGGAGAGTTCGGTGCTTCCACATCTACAATGATCGGATCATCGTTCACATTTGCGATGACGACGTGGTTTTTTGGCCAAGTGGAAGATTCTTCATAGGGTTCATTCATGCCAATCCAGCGGTAACCTCGTTGCTGACGGTGCAGATGTTCAGGTGCAACAAAGGAGATCAGCGCTGCATCACCGATCTCGACGGCGGCATTTTTCATTTTGAGTGTACCTTCAGCGCTGGCATCCATCATTTCATAATGACTGTACAGGTACTGAAGTTCTGGAGAAAGAGATATTCGCGAATCGACTTCCGGATGGTGATGTAGTTCGCGAGGACGCAGATCATGATTTTGGAAAAGTCCATAAGCTTCATTATATAGATCCTGCTGTTCCACAAAACGGATCAAGGCCGCATCCAGTTGTTGCATGGTGTCTGATTCCTCCTGGAAAATTGATTTAGTACTACGCCGATCGAGTTGAATCTTGGCTATAAGCATTATACTATATCAAAGATAAATTCGAAAAAAACGTTTGAATGCGTTTACAATAATTCGTGAACATGATATAATTTCATTCAAATAAGGATTGTTACTGCTTCGGGCAGGCAAAACCTGAACACACTATGCGTGGACTTTGTGCCATTCGTATTGTTGTTCGGGTTTTTTTGCATTCTACGGTCCATATTAAGGATAGAAAAACAGAGGACGTACTTATCCCGACACCAACATCACGCTGTACACAAGAAAGGGGAGCATTATGAACAAGAGAAAATGGTTAAATGGATTTGCCGCGGGTTGTCTCAGTATCATACTGGTGATTAGTGGATGCGCATCCAAGGCGCCACAAGCCGCGAGTGACACACCGAATCAGACGACAGAGCAGACGGAAAACGAAACTCAGGAGCCTGCAACCAACCAAGCTGCCAAAGGCAGAACGGTGATTACAACCGACGGTGAAGTGGATGATATGAACTCGGTCATTCGTTTCCTGTTGTATTCGAATGAGATGGACCTTGCCGGCATTGTACTGACCAGCTCCGTGTATCATTATGCTGGAGACGAGGAAGCGGGGATCAAACCGTTCCGCTGGACAGGCACACAGTGGGTGTACGACATGATCGATGCCTATGGCGAGATCTATCCGAACTTGTCCAAACATGCGGAGGGTTACCCGGAGCCGGAACAGCTTCGAGCGATGACCAAGATCGGGAATATTTCCGATAAAGGGGAGATGGAGAAGGAAACCGAAGGTTCCGAATTCCTCGAAACTCTTTTTCTCGACGATGATTCCCGAGATCTGATTGTTCAAACATGGGGTGGTACCAATACCACAGCCCGAGCGCTGAAATCGATTGAGGAACAGTACAAAGACACGGCTGAGTGGGATACGATTCGCAAAAAAGTCAGCGACAAACTGGTCCTCTACATCATTCTCGATCAGGATGATAGCTACAACGAATACATTGCGAAGAATTGGCCGGATATCCGCATTCTCAACGACCAATCGAACTTCTGGCATTTTGCCTATGCATGGAAGATGCATGCCGAAGAAGTGAACAGTAAGCTTCATGGCGACTGGATGGTCAAGAACATTCTGGACGGACATGGCAAGCTGATGGATATGTATGCGTCGATGGGTGACGGCAAGATGATCGAAGGCGAATTGGCCGAAGAACAGCGCGGAAGTGCTGAATATCTCAAGAACAATCCGCAATATGACAAATATGATTTTATATCCGAGGGAGATTCTCCATCCTTCTTCTATCTGATCGATAATGGGCTGCGCAGTATGGAAGACCCTTCCTACGGCGGTTGGGGTGGACGCTTTGGCGTCGTGAACGACAAGCTGTTTAGAAACAATGTGCTTGATTACGATCCTTACACCAAACGCTATGAAGCCGAATACTCTCTGATGAGATGGTTTGACGATGTGCAGGATGATTTTGCAGCACGTGCAGACTGGGCAGTTGCAGGCACTTACGAAGGTGCCAACCATAATCCGTCATTAACGATTAAGGAAGGGCTGGACCTGAGTGTTAGTCCAGGGGAGAAAGTTACTCTTCACGCGGAAGGCACAGACCCGGATGGTGATCAACTGACCTATACGTGGTGGAGATATTTCGAAGCGGACACATATGAGGATTCCAAAGTGGAACAGAATAAAGTTCAGCCAGAAATGGCGGGCGACCTGTTGCTTGGATTGCATCGAGACCTTGCCAAGGATGAGCAGGTGGATACGATAAAATTGCAGGGAAGTGACACCGAAGCGGTGACATTCACCGTTCCTAACGATGCCAAATCAGGCGATACCATTCATATCGTCGCCGAAGTACAGGATGATGGAGAGCATCAGTTGAAGCATTATCAACGTGTGATCCTAACTGTGAAATAAAGAAATAGAGGGGCTGTCCCAAAAGTCATCAACATGGCTGGCGGGATGCCCCTCTTATTTAATTTTTTAGGCATGAGAGAAGTGATTAAACATTTTTAATCCATATCCCAACATTTTCCGATATAATAATCAGATAGATTGACTCAAGTGAGTACTACCTCAGAGAGGTGATATGAAATGACAATTGATGTGCTTGTAAGAAATAATGTTAAAGTGCTTGGTTCAGGTAGCCAAACGATTGTATTTGCACATGGTTTTGGATGCGATCAGGATATGTGGCGTTACATTGTTCCAAGTTTTACGGAGAACTACCGTGTAATTTTGTTTGATTATGTTGGATCTGGTGAATCTCAAATTAACTATTATGATGCTGGCAAATATAGCAACCTCCAAGGATACGCCCAGGATGTGCTGGAGATTATGGAAGCACTCGAACTAAGGGATACCATATTTGTCGGGCATTCCGTCAGCAGTATGATTGGCATGCTGGCATCGATTCAGAACCCTAAATATTTCAAACAAATCGTCATGTTGGGACCCTCCCCACGTTACGTGAATGATCTTCCGAATTATTATGGAGGTTTTGATCGGAATGATATTGATGAATTGCTTGAGATGATGCAGATGAATTTTATTGGGTGGGCGAGTTATCTGGCACCCATTGTGATGAACTACCCGGAACGGAAAGATCTGACGGAAGAGTTGGAGAAAAGTTTCTGTTCGAGAGATCCGCATATTGCGAGACAATTTGCCGAAGTGACGTTTTTATCTGATTGTCGTATTGATCTGGATCAGGCAACTGTGCCAACGCTGATTCTTCAGTGTTCCGAAGACAGCATTGCTCCGGTTGAAGTAGGGGCGTACTTACACGCTCATCTGAAGAATAGCAGGTTGCAACAGATGACGGCCAAGGGGCATTATCCGCATCTAAGTCAACCGGAAGAAACGATCCGCATGATTAAGGATTATTTGACGAGCGCATAAAACTTGGCAGAAAGGCGTTATTCCATGGATATACAATTAGATCTGGCTCCCTGTGGATACTTCTCTATCTCCGATTCGGGCATCGTACAAACGATCAATCAAACCTTGCTTACGATGCTTGGATATGAACGCGATGAGCTTGTGGGGCAACATATTGAGTCCACCATGTCGGTGAGCAACAAGGTGTTTTTCCATACGTATTTCTATCCCTACATCCAGTTATATGGACATGTGGACGAGATGTACTTCACGTTTCGTACCCGTGATCAACAAGCTGTTCCCGTGCTGCTTAACGGTGTTCGTCAGACCCGTAACGGGGAAAGCGTGGTAGATTGTGTCGTTGTAGTCATGCGTAAGCGAATCGAACATGAGAAGGATATTTTGCATACCAAAACGAAGCTACAGGAGCTGTATCAGGCGACCCAAGAAGCGAACAAGGAGCTTGAACGATTACACGAGGAATATAAGATTAAAGAGCAGGCCCTTATCAAAGTGAATGATCAGTTGGAGACGCTGGCCTCCACAGATTTGCTGACAGGACTGAAGAACCGCAGATTTTTCCAGGAAAAAATGGTTGAAAGCTTACTGATGTTCCAAGAGAAACAACGTTATTTCTCTCTTCTGGTTGTGGACATTGATCATTTCAAAAGCATTAATGATACGTACGGTCATCCGATCGGAGATCTGGTGCTCGGCAATCTGGCGGGGCTGTTGCAATCGGTGTCGCGCAGTACGGATGTGGTGGCGCGTTACGGCGGAGAGGAATTTGTCATCATCCTTTCGGATTGTGAAGAGGAGCAGGCGAGAGGCATCGCAGAGCGATATCGGTCACAGGTTGCTTCAGCCGATTGGGGCGAATATAACATTACCGTGAGTATTGGTGTGGCCACTGTGGTAGAGGAAGATACGGAAAAGTCCTTGTTCCAAAAAGCGGACAACGCCCTGTATGCCTCCAAAACCGGAGGACGAAACCGGGTAACACATGCAGCCCAGATGGTAAGAAGTTAAGGGTTGGATTAGATCAAAAGAAAACCATAAGGAGCCTATGCAATATGAGGGAGATGATCCCACATGCACAGGCTTCTTTTATTTGTCTGAAACAGAATGAACAAGGGCGTGTCTGGAAACTCCGAAAATGCAATTCAGCGAGTTTTGAGACACGTCCTAATGGAACAGGGGGATCTTTAGCATTATTTTAACGCGGAGCGAGGTAGCCATACGACTTTGCCGAAGAATTCGTCTGAAGACTGAAATCTTCGTTGGACATATCCATAAATGCCGGGTTCACATATAGAGAGTGTGCATCGTTGCCAGATCCCTTAATGTAGGCGGCGATGCCGGAGTAGGCTTTATTTTTCCAAACCCACAGGGCATCTTCCTGCTCACCTGGTGAGTAATAGACATTATGGTCAAACACATTGCCGGTATTGCTAGTATATTCGTTGTATATTAGTACTTCCGAGCTGCCCGATACGAGAATGTTACGCATGAACGTATTGTTCTTCGTCCGTGATTGCATGAATAACTGTCCATTGCCTGCATTCAGCGTATCATTCCCGACCAGCGTATTGTACATAATCTTGCTATCCTCGGTAGCTCCTCGTTCCTCGTCATAACCTCCCATGGCAATACCCGTCAATCTGTTGGAATAAATCAGATTATCCCGCACGGTAATGTTACTTGTTGAACGTCCGGCATGCTCCGAGGCAATCTCGATTCCGATGTCGCTCCGATATACCCGGTTCTGGTCGATGATATGATCTTTCCCGCCATCTACATAGATACCGCCCGCCGAGTTGCTATCATTGGGCAGGTCTTTACCGTAGGAGGGGTTGTTATTGGACGTAATATCGTATACTTCGTTGCCTTGTACAATGCCGTTCCGAGCCTGATCGTACGTGTCGTCCTCGGACGTACCCTCGTACCCGATCAGATCAATACCGATATTGTCGGAATCATGGATGACATTGTTCTGTATGGCAAACGTATCAACATTGCCGTTAACTGCGAGTGACTCGCTCGAACCGAGTGTTAGATCATACAATTCATTATCCTTGATGATGATATCGCGTAATGCTTGAGGGTGCTCTGTGCCATATATGGCAATGCCGTGGGCATCCCTGCCCCGTAAATCGGGACCTTCAGGAGGTGCATAACTAGCAATCGCGTGTATGGTGTTACCTAACAGCTGAATGTGCTCACCTGCTCCGTGGACATAGATCCCGCTTGGGACTTGGCCCCCTTGTGTGGTTGTGAAGTTACGAATTTCGAGATTCTGAATCGTGATATTACTGGCATTTTCAATTTCAATCAACCCTTCGATCCCCCGAACGGACAGATCTTTACCATCAAGGATAACCTTCTCCTGAGGATAACTGGAAAATAGGGTCGGATTACTGGAGGAATGACCGCTCCTGGTGATTTTGACTTTCTGATGATAGACCCCTTCACGCAAATAGATCGTGCTTCCTGGTGAAGCATGGTCGGCAGCGTGCTGCAATGTTTTCCATGGAGATTGAATGGTTCCTTTGTTCGAGTCGTTTCCTTGAGGGGATATGTAATGGATGACCTGAGGATCAGATTTTTGAACAGAAACTGGTGCCTTCATGGACTGGCTATGATCCTGACAACCGGATACGAGCAGCATCAGAATTGGAATCATAAGTAAAACTAAGCGAGTCAAATCGTTTCCCCCTTGTATTTAGCTTTGAAGCTAGATTATAGCAGATTTGAACGGGTTAATAACCCATGATATGCTCTTATAAAATCAGCGAGGAGACTGCTCATGAATACATTAACGATAGCTGAATTAGTAGATCGGGAGAATCACGCTTGGGAAGAACTCAAGGAACTCTTGGATAGCGGTGAAAATACATATGAGTATGTTCCAGCAAAGCAGGAGGCTGGAGGGGATACGCTCTATCGTCTGCAAATAAGCACCAAATCCTATCTGGGGGCTGTTGCTTATGAGACAGAAGGCATTGTAGTGGATCATGGCTGGATCACGCTGCTGGGTGCGGGTGGTGACAGTACATCTGGGAGTCTCACAAGTTGGAATGGTGTGAGTGAGCAACCTTGGGTAGACGTACTGGAAGGCATGATGGTCGTCGCATATGATGCAGCAGGCGGTTTCTTCGGACTGGATACAGGCAAGTATGGCCGCACGGGACACATATATTATTTTGCACCGGATACACTCGAATGGGAATCGACAGAACTGGCATATTCAGGTTTCATCAACTGGCTGGCGAATGGCGATCTGGAGCAGTTCTATCAGACCTTTCGCTGGAAAGGTTGGCAAGAGGATATGTCTCAGCTCCAGACAGGACAAGTGTTTGCGTATTATCCACCACTTTGGACGCAAGAAGGCGGCGGCGAGATCAGCAGCAAAGCACCTATTAGCATCATGGAGGCCTGGAAGTCCGCCCTGGACGGGAAATAGTTGGGATGTTGCTTTTGGATGAGATAAGGAAAGTAACCGGTAAGTTCATGGAGTGATCTACTTTGAGAAAAAAACAGAAATTATGTTCCAAACTACAAAAGGCTCGCGCTTGGCGCGGGCCTTTTTGTTTTGAACTTAATGATTAACTGTCCAATGTGACAGGTTTAATGCCTGAGCGTGAAGCTCTGCTGTGCCAGACGGTCAATCCGAGTGAAACAACGCAGACGAGCAACAGACATGCATACACCACATGATAAGCTTCCTCTACCGAGACCCCTGGAATGCTGTGAAGCAACAGCCCACACACGGCTACAGACACCGAACCACCGAAGAATTGAATCAGTTGTAACATGCCCATACCGGAACCGATCTGCGATTTGGGCAGCACACGTGACGCTTCATTATTCAATGATGCCATGGAGGCTGAGAGTGCCGGCGAGAAAAAGAGATAACCACTGGTAATGATCAAGGCAGACTGATCAAGTCCGAGCATGAATAAGGCAAGGACAGCTGCCAGCAGAATGTGTCCGATGATCATAAATCGCATATTGCCATAACGGTCGATCCAGCGTCCGACGAAACGGGTGCAAAATGCTGCAACAATAGCTCCAGGAGCAATCAGCAAACCAATGGCGAGCGAAGAGCGCCCATATAGATCAGCGAGCACAAGTGGCATCAAAAACAGATTGCCCAGATTCACGACCAGCACACAGAATCCGATCAGGATTAACCGGGTGTATCCTGGCGTTCGGAACACTTGTGGATTCACAAACGGAAGTGTCGCTTTCCGAATATACAAAAGGTGTGCAATAAGCGAGATAACGCCGATGGCAAACCAGAACCAGGATTGCTGGGTGATTGCGACAAGAAGTGTAGTGGCGTTAATGACGGTTAATATGGCGCCAATAACATCAAACGGCTGATCTGTTTTGACCGTTTCCCGTGGGAGGAAATAGAGCAATACGGGCAGGGCGAGCAGGACAAGCACCGTTATGGCAAAAAGTCCGTTCCAGCCCCAGTACTCGCTAATGAGTCCGCCTACAATGGGGCCAAGTCCAAAAGCCATGGCGCTACCTGATGAGATCAGCGCGATGGCAGCTCCGCGTCGTTCCACCGGGATGTAACGACTTGCAATGACGAGACCCAGCCCGGCCATAACTCCTGCACCCGCAGATTGCAGAATACGTGTCAGTAACAGGACCGCAAAGTTATGCGCGAACAACCCCAGCAATGAAGATAACCCCAGGATCAGAAGCCCGACCGTTAACAGTTTGCGTACCGGGATACGGTCTGACAATCGACTGTAAATCACCGTCGACAGGGCGTAACCAATTGAATAACTTGAGATGACCCAAGATCCCAGGTCCGAGGTAATCTGCAGATCATGAATAATGACTGGCAAAGAAACATTGAACATGGTGGTATTCATCACAACGATGAACAGGCAACATGTCCAGAGTGGCATGACAATTTTATCTTTCACGGTACCATTCCTGTCTATGGATTCAGTGGAGCAATATTGAAAAGCAATATATCATTTTACTCTTCATTTAGTTATATGGCAATAATGTCATACTGTATGTCCGTTTTATAAGTCATGTAAAAGTAAATCAAATTATTGTTTCATTCTATATAGATCGAAAATTCATAGACGTATTCCCTGAAATTGGTTATTGTGATGGTTGGATTACATAATCATGTTTTGAAGAGATTTTGAAGGAGACTACAGTATGACTCACTTATTATTAATGTCCCACAGCGTATTTCCGACGCTTGATATGAAGCGAACCGCGCAGTTTTATGAAGAAAAGATGGGGTTTCGGGTGGTCGATTATCATGATGCCGCGGAACCTCATATTTGTCTGTATCGTGATCTGACCGAGATTATTTTAACCCAAAGCAATGGACAGAAAGTTATACCCAACAGAGAATTATATGGCTATGGATATGATGCATATTTTATTACAAAGAACCAGGAGGAGCTTCAACAGGAATTCAGTAACGCCGGTGTAAACATTGTTCGTTGCTTCCAACATACAGACTACAATAACAAGGAGTTTGTGATCGAGGACGTCGATGGACGATGGATTGCTTTTCGCATCAAACAGGGATAATTAGATACAGAAACAGGCGCTCCGATAACGGGCGCCTGTTTGTGCATGTTATAACTGCAGATTTTACGCTACAGTAACTTGTTTGCCGCGATTGCGAATCCACTTGATGACATCCATGAGAATGACTGCAGCAAGAGCAAGTCCGCCTGCAATCAGGAACTCATTCCAGCCGAATGTATCCGGGATGGCGAAGACACCGCGAACACCTGGAATCAGTGTGATTGCATAGAGACAGAGACATACCAGAATGGAGCCAAGCACGAATTTATTGGTCATGAAGCCCACCTGGAAGATGGTCTGTGTATTGGAACGTGCTGCAAATGTTTGCAGACTGCGTGCCAGAATCAAGGTTGTGAAGGCCATAGCCACACTGATTTCCTCCGAGATGCCAAGTCCAATATATTGGGATACAATAACAGCCGCACCAATCAGGACACCACGTGTAATCACAGCTTGCAGGGTTCCGCCTGCGAAGATGCCTTCGTTGATATCGCGTGGTTTACGCCGCATGACATCTGGCTCGGGTTTCTCTGTACCCAAAGCAATGGCAGGCAGGGAGTCGTTCACCAGATTGATGAACAGCAGCTGAAGGGCCGTAAATGGATTAACCCAGCCGACGATCAAGGCAAACAAAATGGCGATAATGGCACCGAGGTTACCGGCGAACAGGTATGCGATGGCTTTTTTGATATTATCAAATACCATCCGCCCAACACTGACCGCATTCACGATGGAGACAAAGTTGTCATCCGTCAGAATCATGGCAGCCGCATCTTTGGCAACATCTGTTCCGCTGCCCATTGCTACGCCGATGTCAGCTTGTTTCAGCGCAGGTGCATCATTGACCCCATCTCCGGTCATCGCTGCAACCTTGCCTTTACGTTGCCATGCACGCACAATCCGGATTTTATTCTCAGGTGATACTCTGGCGTATACTGAGATGTGTTCAAGTTGTTGATCCAGCTCTTCATCAGACATTTTGTCCAGTTCGGCGCCGGTAATGGCGAGATCATCCGGTTCGGCAAGGCCGATATCCACACCGATGGCCTGAGCCGTCGTTTTGTGATCTCCGGTGATCATGATCGTGCGAATGCCCGCTTTTTTGGACTCTTCAATAGAGCCGTATACCGCTTCACGCGGTGGGTCAATCATCGCTGTCAGACCCACAAGTGTCAGATCATGCTCGTCATCAATGGTGACCTGGTTTTTATCATCAAATTTTTTGTACGCATAGGCCAGCACACGGAAGGCACGTTTGGAGAAGGCCTCATTTTTTTCTTCAAACTGTGTGCGAATCTCGGGTCTGAGGGGCTGAACCTCACCGTTGATAAATACATGACTACAGCGACTGAACAGCACATCCGGTCCACCTTTGGTCAGCAAAGCCGTCTGTCCCTCGAAGGTATGCACCGTACTCATGAGCTTTCGATCCGAGTCAAAAGGAAGCTCGGCTTCACGCGGGAACTGGTCACGGATTTCATTGTAATCCTTGTTCACCCGGTTGCTGAAGGCAATGAGGGCTACTTCGGTGGG
The DNA here is from genome assembly GCF_026013365.1 of Paenibacillus sp. LS1. GTDB lineage: Bacteria > Bacillota > Bacilli > Paenibacillales > Paenibacillaceae > Paenibacillus. Next base: position 1,824,852 of record NZ_JAPDOE010000001.1, on the reverse strand, counting down.
GTCACCCAGTTCCTTGCCTTCCTGGTTAATATTCGAATCATTGCAGAGCACTGCAATATGTAACAAACGGCGTTCCTCTTCCGACCACTGATCGGGATCATCCGGGAATTCGTCCTTGGTGCCATGGGGAATGTAATAATCCACGACAGTCATTTTATTCTGAGTTAGCGTTCCTGTTTTGTCCGTACAGATAATGCTGGCAGAACCGAGTGCTTCCACAGCTGGCAGTCTGCGAATGATCGCATGCTGTTTGGCCATCTTGTTCGTTCCGAGTGACAATACGATAGTCACAATGGAGGATAGCGCCTCAGGAATGGCAGCAACTGCAACAGCTACGGCAAACATCAGTGCATTCACAATGGATGGTCCAATATTCTCCGTACCTTCGGTCAACCATACACGACCCGCTTCAATGGCAAAGATGAGAATCGATAAGCCAAGGATGAAAAAGCCCAGTTTTTTGCTGAATGATTCCAACTTGCGTTGTAGTGGCGTGTTCTTGGCTTCGGCATTTTCAATCAGTTCGGCAATTTTGCCGATTTCGGTTTTGAGTGCCGTACCCGTAATGACGAGCATGCCACGTCCATATACGACCAGTGAGCCACTGAAGGCCATATTGCGCCGATCTCCAATAGGAGCCTCATCCGGGATGGCATCGGCGTGTTTCTCCGCAGCTTCGGATTCTCCGGTCAGCATACCTTCGTTGATTTTCAGACTGCCTGATTCCAGTATACGCCCGTCTGCCGGGACATAATCACCTGCGTCCAGCATAACAATATCACCGGGAACGAGCTCCCTCGCTGGAATGGTCTTTTTCTGGCCGTCACGAATGACCTTGGCTTCGGGAGCAGACATTTGTTTCAGCGCGTCGAGCGAGCTCTCGGCTTTTTTGGTCTGCACAACACTGATTACCGCGTTGAGCAATATAACCAGGAATATGATCAACGATTCAATCAGATGTCCAAGTACAACCTGTACCGCGGCTGCAATCAGCAGCACGATGACCATCGGATCTTTGAAATTTTCGAGGAACAGTTTCCAGACAGGCGTTGCATCTTTGCCTTTTAACTCGTTATATCCTTCGGTTTCAAGTCTCTTCGCAGCTTCGGAGGTCGTGAGTCCCTTGGAGGAACTTTGCACATCCTGAAGGGTTTCCTCTGCACTGTGTCTGTAATGTTGCAATTGACCAGCTCCTTGAATATTAGATTTCTCTCTGTGTATTACCCTTACGGGTAAAATCTAGAATCGTTTCATTTCCATATTTTTTATGTACACAGTATTTTTCAGAATGAGCCGAGATATGCTTCTTTTCCAATGTTATTATTTCCAGTGATGCACAGACATAACAGACATCACTGGAATGGAACTTAGAACTGGTTATAACAATGGGAAAAGTTTAGATCAGACGATAACCTGGAGGCAGGTTTCCTGTACGCTGGATTCGGCGAACCTGAGCGGCTGTTAACCGCTGATTCGTAGCGATTAATGACTCCACGTCACCTCTTCTGAGGATATCATCCAGTTCGCGAATGCTGCGATTTCCCCGCAATATATAGAAATTATCACGAAAGCGTGACCGATCAAACAGCACAAGCGTGGCGTTCGGATTGGTTGAGAAGAATCGCAGACTCTCAATCCCGGTTAGGACAGCGTCAACATCGGCAATACCCAAGTTACCACGGTATACTCTTCGTAATCCTCTGAAATTCTCTTGACTATACACGGCCAGACGTGGATACGTCCGCGAGATCGAAACAGGTTTATTCAAAGTACATTCCCCCTCTGCATTTAGACAACCTGGCTGATAAGACAGATTGGTCTATTGGATAGCATATGTTGGGAGGAAGGGTATGGATTGGATGATAGTCTCAGAGAACGATATATAGATGTTGGATCAGAAACTGTGTGCACCATCACACTCGCTCCTATCGGGGTCTGTTAGGCTATTTTATAACGAAGCGTGTTAAATCTATGTTTGGAGGGGAATCCATATGTTTTGTTATCAATGCGAACAGACGCCGAGTGGCGGGTGTACCGTCGTTGGGGTATGCGGTAAAAATGAAACGATCGCAAGTTTGCAGGATACGATGATCTTTGCGTTAAAAGGCATCGCTGCTTATGCGACACACGCACGCCAGTTGGGATATTCTGATCCTGAGGTGGATCGGATTACACATGAGGCATTATATATGACATTGACGAACTCGAATTTTAATGTACAAGAACATCTGGAGATGGCAATGAAGGTTGGTAATGCAGCAATCCGCATTATGGACGTGCTGGATCGTGCGCATACGGACCGTTTTGGTGTACCGCAACCGATTACGGTTAGCCAGAACCAGATCGAAGGACAGTGCATCGTGGTGACAGGGCATAATCTGTATGCATTGGAGGAGTTACTGCGTCAAACGGAAGGAAAAGGAATTAACATCTATACTCACTCGGAAATGTTGCCTGCGCACGGTTATCCTGCGCTGAAGAAATATGCCCATCTCAAGGGCAATATCGGTAAAGCATGGTACGATCAGCGCAGACTGTTCGAACAATTCCCGGGTGCTATTCTGGCAACGACGAACTGTGTTATGCCGATCAAGGGCACATATGCAGATCGCTTTTTCTCATACGAAGTGGCGGGTTTGGAGGGCGTTGCCAAAATTACAGAGGATGACTTCTCACCTCTGATTGAACGTGCATTGTCACTGCCTGCGGCTAATGTACAGTCTGAGCAAGTCTTAACAACAGGATATCATCATGAGACCGTGATTGGACTTGCGCCAGAGATTATTCAGGCGGTGAAAGACGGTCATATCCGTCGATTCTTCGTTATTGCAGGCTGTGATGCACCAGGCAAAGGTGGCAACTACTATCGTGAATTGGCCACATCGTTGCCGAATGACACCGTTATTCTGACAACATCCTGTGGCAAGTTCCGCTTCAATGATGTGGATTATGGTACGGTTGGAGATACCGGCATACCGCGTTATATCGACCTGGGTCAATGCAATAATTCCGGTTCCACGGTGAAGATTGCCATGGCTTTGGCGGATGCTTTTGGCTGTACCGTGAACGAGTTGCCTGTCAGCATCGTCCTGTCTTGGTTTGAACAAAAAGCAGTTGCGATCCTGCTCGGCTTGTTCAGCCTAGGCATTCAGGACATTCGGATTGGACCGAAACCACCTGAGTTCATATCGGAAGGTGTCTTGGATGTGCTCGTGGATATGTTTGGTCTGAAGTTAATTACAACAGCAGAAGAAGATATGAACGCGATGTTGGCACTGTCATAAGGGGAAAAGGATACAGTAAAGTATATAGGTGAGTCGTGCGTAGCACGACTTCTTTGCTATGAGGATACAACATGGAGCGTATTATTGCATATGATAAGGTCTTCAGTTAGGATGGGATCAACAGTAGCATACATAATCATTATAGTGTAAAACGAAATCTATCCCTCCGTAAGGCAGGTCATCCCATATGAATAAACAGGACAAACGCAGAAATCGATACATGTTGGAGAAGGGACCACTGGCATCCAGAGGTTATGATTGGTGGTGGCACTCTTTTACAGGCAAGAATGAACAGACAGGGGAAGAAAAATCATTTTTTATTGAGTATTTTATTATTAACCCTGCGTTGGGTGGAGAACACCCCGTATTTGGACAGCTGCCGGGCACAACGAACAAGCCTTCGTATGTCATGATCAAGGCAGGACATTGGGGCGAAAATGCGAAACAAATCCACCGCTTCTATGGTATCGATCATATGAAGATGCGTTCGGAGCAGCTTGATTTGGTTGTAGGAGATTGTACGTTATCCGAAACAAGCATGAAGGGCTCGGTAGCCCTATCGAAGGAAGAATGTGAGAAGCACCCGGAGTATATGAGCGATAGTGGGCAGATGAGCTGGGATCTTAAGATCGACAAACAGGTTGCATTCCATGTTGGATATGGTGCCGCGAGTATGTTTCGAGCGATGAATGCCTTTGAGATGTTCTGGCACGCCGAAGGAATGAAGACGGAATATGAGGGAACCGTCATACTGGATGGTGTGATCTATACTATTTCCCCTAAAACTTCATATGGATATGCGGATAAAAACTGGGGTGGGGATTTTACAAGCCCTTGGGTCTGGCTCAGCAGCTGTAATCTGATCAGCAAGATCAGTGGCAGACGGCTGGAAAACTCCGTTTTTGATGTAGGAGGAGGTAAACCCAAAGTGTTTGGCGTTCCATTGGATCGCAAGCTGTTGATTGATTTTTATTATGAGGGTCAGAGCTATGAATTCAATTTCTCCAAATTCTGGACGTTTACCCGCACGAAGTTCGACTGCCATGAAACCGATGATGAGATTGTCTGGAACGTGTCCTCGCAAAATAGCGGATACGCCATTGAGATTGAAATTTCATGTCCGAAGAACGAGATGTTGCTGGTGAATTACGAAGCTCCGAACGGGAAGAAACTTCACAATCGGCTGTGGAATGGTGGAACCGGGCGGGGAGAGATCAAATTGTATAAAAAGCAGCAGGGTAGCGTGATACTTATCGATCATCTGATGACTGCGAATGTCGGTTGTGAATACGGCGAGTATGACTTATAAATAAAGATGGAGAAGAGCCTACATACGAGTAGGCTGTTTTGCTTTTTCAACCTTAGTAGGTCAATGTACCTTGTATAAACGAACATGCAATGTAAGGAAAATTAGTTTTATTATCCTATTGAAGTTTTTTCATGGAAATGTCTATATAGATAGAGGCATATTAGAACGTATCACATCATAAAACACGGGTTTACCGTAACATGAGGAGATTGTACATCATGCATGACACACAGATTGAAGATTGGTTGAAACTCGCAGGTGGCAAGGAGAACATCAAACTTGTAGAACACAATAAGGGTACAACGACGTTGCTACTGAAGGACAGTACCCAATTGAACATGTCGGTTCTTGCCTCCGCAGATGTTGTAGCAGATATTCGGGTAACAGGTGAGCAGTGTCATCTGGTAATAAGAGATGAATCTTCCCTGATCTACAATACGTTACTGGGTATGGACGCTTGGGATTCAACAGGGAAAGCGTTGCAGGAAGCGGGACACACGAAGAAGAACAGATTCTCGATCTTACATTTTGTATCCGATGTGTTCAGGCCCTTGATGCCTGCGTTTCTCGGAGCCGCCGTTATTAAGATTTTACTTGCTATAATTACGTTAATGGATACGTACGGTTCAGCGGATTCTTCTGCACTGATGGACAGCCAGACCTTTACGATATTCAGGATTATAGGAGATAGTGTGATTTATCTACTGCCTGTATTGGTAGCAATCAGCACAGCGTATCGGTTGAAGAGCAATATCTATGTTGCTGCATCTATTGGTGGATTGATGTTCCATCCGGAGATGACCATGATGATGTCAGGTGAACAAGACGTCCATTTCCTGGGCTTGCCACTCGTGTCCCAGCCGGCTTTTTACACTACTACCATCTGGGTCATTCTAACGATCTGTGCAGCCTCCTATCTGGAAAAAGCCGTTCAACGAATAAGTCCAAAATTCTCCAAAGGGATGGTTGCACCATTCCTGACGTTATTGATTCTTGTCCCATTGGTCTTAATGATCCTCGGTCCAGTCGGCACCTGGGTCGATGAATATCTGCCAGAGGCATTGGATTCACTGTTAGCTAACGCTCCAGTGGTGACGGTAATGTTATTGGGAGCGGTCTTCTCGCTGATGTTAGTTATGGGATTACACTACTGGGTACTTGCCATCATCATTAATGAAATGGTTATGGATGGTGGTTCCATGGTGATTGCGGCTATGATGGTGGCGATTGTTGGACAAGCAGGGGCCTCGCTTGCAAACGGACTGCGCTCGAAAGAGCCAGTATCCAGAAGACTGGCTTTCTGGGCTACTGGAACAGCACTGTTGGGAGTCGTAGAGCCTGCATTGTACGCGGTCAACATGAGAAAAAGATCCTCTTTCTACGCGGCATTGCTTGGTGGAGCCGCGGGTGGACTGTATTTCGGGTTGTTATCTGTCAAGGCATTTGCTATCGTTGGCAATCCGAGCTTGATCAGCCTACCGCTCTTCATCGAAGAGAGTAGCCTGAATCTGTTACACACCTGCATTGGTGTGGTTATTGCTTTTGTGGTCTCAGGTGGACTGACGTATTGGATGGCAGGAAAAGGTCAGACATTGGGACAGACATCACCGAAAGCTAGCATGGAGTAATACGTAAAACGTACTATTGCAAAGTACTTATTAAAATTTATAAGAAAGAGCCTGTGCCTGATGGTACAGGCTTTTTGTGTTTTTGTATCTGAGTAATACAAGTATGAAATGCTCAGTAGCTGCCCACCATTTTATTCAAGCCATAGCTTGTTGGTTATGGAGTTGTCATGTATTTTGATATAGTGGAACGTATAGATCGGGATGATGAATCTCTTTGAAAGGATAACGATATGTCTGACAACATGGAATGGATCGCTCAGTGGAAGTCGACGAAGGCATTAACCAATGCATGGATAACGAAAGGCGAACTGCACCACTTTTTCAGTCACACCTTGATATTTATTATTGATGGAAAAGCGGTCTGGAATATAAACGGACACCGTGTTCACGTCTCCTTTGGAGAATTAATTGCGCTCGAAGAGAACTCCGTAATGGAGGTCATTGAAGGTGGTAATCTGGATTTGGCAGGCTGGCATGTTCAGTTCGATACATATTCGGTGCTGCATGAGCGACGAGAAGCCCAGAAGTTCGAATGGCGTTTACCGTCAGGAGAGGCATATCAAAAGGTGCAACTATCGGGTGGAAGTTTGGCAAGCATCATTCACCATTGGAGTGAAGAGGATACACAGGATCAGAGTGCAGGATGGGTTGGGAAACAGCATTTGTTATATGAATTGTTAAGAAATCTGTATCGGAAACAGCCGGATAACGAGTTGAAGCCAGAACACGGCATACTTCGCTCCATTGACTACATGCAGCAGCATTATGATCAGGTGATTACTCGTACGCAGTTAGCTCATATTGCTGGCATTAGTCCATGGCATTATTCCCGCAAATTTAGTGAACGATATGGTAAGCCACCTCTAGATTATCTGGCCCACTACCGGATCTATCGCGCTCAGGAAGAACTGTTATTAACTACAGCAACCTCTCAAGATATTGCCAAAAAGTCTGGGTTTGAAGATGCACATTACTTCAGCCGGCGCTTCAAACAACTGACTGGCGTATCACCTAAGCAATATAGACAGACGATGACGCAGCGAAAGATCGTATCATTGTCTCCCATCTGCGGCGAAATGATGATTCATCTCGGAGTTATCCCTCATGCCGTAGTGGTTACCCCAATCCTGCTGTCCCCACATCATCGGGAACAATTTATAGCGCATGGAGTGCAGATGCTGGAGGTTACACAGTATGAGGTGGAGATAGAACTTGTTCGACAAGTTCAACCGGAGATGTTGATTGGAAACGTATTAACGGAAGAGGTCAAAAGGGAGCTGCGCACAATTGCACCGATTCTTACCGGACTTCATCAAGATGTGGAACTAATGCTCGATCAATTGGCAGCCTGGTTTCTCAAAGAAGAAGAAGCTCATCGACTGCATGAGCAGATGAAACATGAGGTCAGTGTAGCTAAGCAACAGTTACAACCCATCATTCAATCCGCATCCACAGTCATGCTGCTGAGGGTAGAAGCGTTTGGTTATCGATATCTGGGTGGGCGTTCACACGGGGTATCACAATTGTTATATGAACAGCTTGGATTAACACTGCCGCAAGCACTGGATTCAGGTACAGCATGGTTTAACCCTTGTTCGCTTGAACTGCTCACACAAGCCAATCCCGATTATCTGTTTGTGGAGAAGCGGATCATGCAGCACTTTAGTGCTGAAGAGAATATGAGGAAACTATGGGAGAGCCCGCAATGGAATGACCTGAAGGCTGTGAAAAATAATCGGGTATTTTACGTAGATACTCACCTGTGGGTAGACGGTCACGGAATTACGGGACACACTCTGATTCTAAATCAGATCATTCGCCATCTTACGGAACCTTTTCATGAGAGAGCACAATAATCCAACTGAATACGCACGATATGCTATGGAAGCAACACTTCTTATTTGATACTATTTGATAATAATTATCATTATCAACGTATATAAGGGGCGAAGTATATCATGTCACGAAGATTTAAAGGGTTGGGCATTATGCTGTTGGTGATCAGTATTATGCTGGCGGCATGTTCCAATGGAACCAAGGAAGAGAACGCTACAGCTGGAACATCAGGTGCCCAGACTGAAGGAGAAGCAAGTACAACGGAAGAAGCAGCGAATGAAAGTGGGACTAAAGTGGTGCAGGATCAGTTTGGAGAAGTAACGATTCCGACCCATCCTCAAAATCTGGTTGTGTTCGATTCGATCTATGCCGAGTATCTGATAGAGATGGGTGTCACACCCCAAATCGTTTTGTTAACTCCCGAGGTTGAAGCGGAATACCGCCCTGCTTATTTGAAAGAACATGGCGTTCAGGTCATGGAAGTCGAGCAATATCAATATAACTATGAGCAGTTGCTGGCGTTGTCACCGGATATGATCCTTACTGCTGGCGAAGGTATGGAACAGGGCGTATATGACGAGTTATCCAAAATCGCTCCAACGGTGGCACTGGATGCCAACAGTGAAATGAAGCGTGCCATGCCGAAGCTTGCTGCCATATTCGATAAGACCGAGGAATCTGCCAAAGTACTGGCTGAATTCGACGAGAAAGCTAAACAGGCGAAAGAGAAAATTGCGGCAGCTCTTGGAGACAAGACCGTATTGGTTCTCCGGGTAGAGCACAATCGTTACCGTTTCATGGGTCCCAAAGGAGGAAGCAGCAGTGTTTTCTTCTATGATATCCTGGGCCTGAATAGTCCTGAAGCGATCAAAGACTCTACAGATTGGTTTAGCCAGTTCTCACTGGAATTCTTGCCTGAGATGAATCCGGATTATATTTTCCTGGAGGACAGAACCCTCGTAGGCTATGACAACAAGAAATCTATGGAAGATCTGAAAGCAAGCCAGGTGTGGGCGAATCTGGAGGCTGTGAAGAATGATCATGTCTTCCCGTTGAAAACAAGCCAATTCGTATCCGGTGTGGGTCCGATTGGTTCTGTAAAATTGATGGACTATGTTGTTGAAAAGTTGGTGCCTTAGATGACTGTAGAGCCTCAATTGCATATTTATGATATTACCATCGTTGGTGGGGGACCTGCTGGAATGTACGCCTCCTTTTATAGTGGCATGAGAGCCATGCGTACCAAGATCATCGAAGCCAAACAGGAACTGGGCGGATTCATGCGTACGTACCCGGAGAAGCTGATCTGGGATGTGGGCGGGGTTGATCCGATTCGCTGTGAGAAGCTGATTGAATCGCTGGAGAGACAAGCGAGAACGTTCGATCCAACGATTGTGTTTGGGCAGGAAATAGCAGAGCTTGAACGACGTGAGGATGGTGTATTTGTACTCATTTCCAAAACAGGCGAACGTCACTACACACGTACTATCCTGTTATGTGCGGGCAGAGGCATGACGCAGGTGCAAAAGCTGGATGTCGAGGGTGCCAATCGGTATGAGCTGACGAATCTGCACTATACCGTAACTGATCTGTCCCGATTTGCCGGTAAGCGTGTTCTGATCTCGGGCGGCGGCGATTCCGCAGTTGACTGGGCGAATGAAATGGGCAAAATAGCAAGTGAAGTTACGGTGGCACACAGACGTCATGAATTTACCGGACATGAGTCGCCAGTTGCCCAGATGAAAGCTCAAGCGAACGTCATGACGCCATTTAGCATCTCTCGCTTATACGGTACAGGTGACAAAATCGAGCGTGTTGAGCTGGCTCATGTGGAAACCGGTGAGATCACACTTGTTGAAGTGGATGAAGTTGTCGTAAGCCATGGGTATGACCGTGATTTCGGTAACCTTGTGCAATGGGGACTGGCGCGGGAAGATTACGGCGTGTCCGTTGATCAGCGCATGCGTACCAACATTCCAGGCATATTCGGAGCAGGTGATTTCATCACTTATGGAAGCAAAGTTCGACTGATCGCAGGTGCTTTTAACGATGCGGTGCTCGCAGTCAACAGTGCCAAGACGTATCTGGAACCTGCTGCTTCCGATATGGCGGGTGTATCTTCTCACAATGCCCGGTTTTATGAGAAAAACAAAGCGCTCTCCAATACCTAGGTAGGTTTGTACGGATGGAAGGCAATCTGAAGAAGCCCGAACAACGTCGAGATTTTCTCGAAATTGCGTCGGGCTTTTTTTTATAGAATGGTGCAGTAAGGAACTGAAATACAAGTTGAAGAAATGATATAATCATAACAAAGAAATATGAAAGATCACTATGGGAGGTAGCAGATGAAAAAAATAAACAAATTTATATCTTCTCCTCTTGAGTTTGAGGTCTTGGAGCATGACCAGGTGATTGCCAAAGTGAAGTTGGATTATAGTAATCAAACGGTTGATGTATGGCAAGATAAAAGTGTATCTCCTGTTTTTCTCCCTTTTCCAAGCAAATCCAAGGTAACCGTTGGGGATGTACTGGATTACTTTGAATCCAGATGCTTCCCTCGCACCAGACACCATGCTGATAAAATTTTGCAATCGATGGGTCTAAATGATTATGTAGCTTCGGAGATCGTAAAACAAACACATGGCGTGTTATATGATGATTATGTCTGGATTCGATTTTCTAATGAGGAGTTGTCTTGTGCTGATGTCCATCCCCGTTTTGCAGGTGAGCAAGGATTCTCGTAAGACTCTTGTCAGTAGTAGCAAGATTTTAAGATAGTTGCTCAAATTTTAAGTTTTGGAATTTGAAATATAAACACTTATTTGTGGGATTAAATATAGTATTCGGCTTATGCTTATTGACCACACCTACATATTCATACCAAATAAAACAGCGCCACCTTAATCGTTCTAGTGGGCGCTGTTTGTGTAACCTTTTTTGAGATGGATAAAGAGTCTTGAATCCCAGACTGCCGATCTTGGCGAATGGATAGATGATTTTCTAAGGAACTCAGGACATCTTATTATGCCTTTAAGCCCTCTCTTTAAATTGTAAGGAACATCAGACACCTTATCTACCAAAATCCCCTTATAAAAACGCTGAAAACGGCTTGTTAATTGGATATAGAGTGTCTCAGGTTCCTTAGATTTTTGCAGGCGCCTCAAATCCTTGAATAAGACGTCTCAGGTTCGTTAGCGCTCTCTCTCACTTGAAGAGCACGTTCTTGCACACTCAGGATTCAGTGTGCTTGCCTACGCTGAACACGTTCAGGTTCGGTTTCGGGTCTCACTAAATTTGAAGACTCGCTCTAATTCAGCTCAGTCTGTCCACTTGCGAGTCGATCTGCGATCTCTTCGGCTTGCAGAATGGAGGTGTAGGGATCAGCGGTGAAATATTTATGGATATCCAGTTTGAAGATATGGTTGTTCTGTACCGCAGGTAGATTGTCCCAGACGTTGGGCAAGAGGGAGTGATCCTTCGTGCCCTCTGTAACCATCATCAACAGGTAATCACCCACGTACTCTCCGAATACCTCCGCGCTCGCTTCCAGGTTTTCTTTACCTTGGTCCAGAAGATCTGACTTCACCTTAGGTGCTGGAGTCAGTCCTAGCAATTCATAGGCTGCTCTCCCACCACGATTAGCGCTGTTGCCGATAATGGCTGGATTTTTCAAAAAGTTAAAATCGGCAACGGTAAAGGTGGCGCCGTCCGGAATCACATCTTTGATTTTGGCCTGAGCAGCTGTGATCCGTTGTTTAAATGATTCGTTCCACGCTATGGCCTCTTCAGGTCGATTCAGAATCTCGCCCATGGCGGTCACTTCGGCTTCCATGGAATCATACTGATCTGGTACGAATACGACAGTCGGAGCGATTTTGGAATAGGTCTGAAATTTCTCCTGGTCCCATGTGATAATCAGATCTGGCTCCAGCTCTACCATTTTCTCAAGTGAGACCTCACTGTGGTTACCCAAATCTGCGCTATCTACAAGCTTATCACGCAGGAACATTCCATAATCCAGCAGGCTGCCCGGCACACCAACGGGGGTTACGCCGACAGCCAGAACATGTCCTATGTTCCAGTCAACGACAACCCGCTCGGGATTGAGGGGTACGGTGACGTCTCCCATCATCGTAGAGAGTGTTCTTGTCTGTGGTGTGGCGTTTTCTGCTTCTGTGGCGACGGGTTCCACCGTCTCTTTTTGGGTACAACCACTAATGAATATGGCCATGATCAGCAAAACCGGCAGGGCCATTCGATACCAAGATTTCTTAAACAACATGACGAACCCTCTTTCTAATTGATAATGATTTTCATTTATATAACTCTAGAGGGAAACTTACGATTGCACAATAACCGATTCGGAAGTGGAAGCATAACCATTTCAGAACAGAATCAACAGGTTGAACTGAGAATGATTATCATATATGATGAGTCAAAGCTTTGGATGTGGTAACGAGGAAATAAAGAAAGGTCCATGACGATGAACATAGAAGAATACGGGGCATTATGGGAGCATATAACGATCCGATTACTGGATATTCGAATCATGACGGTTAACACCAGTGAAGATTCTAATACGTGGACGTTTCCCTCGAATGCTTTTTTATTAATAACGAATGGCAAGGGGAAGATCTGGCTTGGTCAGGCGATGCATCACATTAAAGGGACCTATATTTTGCACGCCTCCAAAGGAATGCGTCTGGATTGTGAGGCTAAGAAACCAATGGAAATACATGTGTTGTCGTATTCGTCACCAGAGTCAGAGAAGCCAAATGCTGAAAGATCCCGAACATATACTGGGGCGGAGTCTTTGCAAGTCAGTTTTGGTTTTGAACCAACGTATCCATTGCCATTAATTGAAAGCATGCAGTTGATATACAGACAGTGGAATGAACTACAGTCAGCAGGCCGGATTCAAACCAAGGCGTTGTTCTACCAATGGCTCGCCGAGATGCTGAAACAAATGCAAGAGCAGAGGAAGAAACGTACGAAACTGGATCGGGTAGATCAGGCAGTGCGTTATCTGCACCGTCACTACGCGGAACCACTCAAGATGGAACAGGTAGCTGACATGCTGGATTGCAGTCCGAGGTATCTGAACCAATTGTTTCAGCTTCAATTGAACACGAGTCCCAGTCGTGTGCTGTCACAGATTAGGATGGAACAGGCATTGAAACTACTGGTGAGTACGAAAGGGACCTTACAGGAAATCGCGGAGAGAGTAGGTTATGAGAACGGCTATACACTAAGTCGCTATTTCAAGAAACATTATGGGGTTTCTCCTGAGTTTTACAGAAAGCGTCGAGAAAGCAGTATTCCAGATGTAGCTTCGGGATGGAACGGAAGAATGTTACCCATAGTTGAAGCTAACCAGACCCGGCCAAATCAGGAGATTATAGATTTGAAAGGAGTCCAAGTGAGGAAGTCCTCGGCCGCCACGTTGCCAAGAGCCAGAACTCGGATGCTTACCACAAGTATGGGCGAGATTACGGTACCGAACAAGCCTAGCCGTGTTGTCGTCGACTGGAATTTGGGAGAAGTGCTGGCATTGGGGGTAACACCTCTTGGAGCGCCACATTCACTCATTGAAAGCAACCAAATGCTGGAGCCGTATATCTATGACCAAGTACAGGATATCGGCAATCATAATTTTATCTCGCTCGAAAAAGTACTTGAACTGGAGCCGGATCTGATTATCACCTGGAATCCTGCTGCCTACGCTTCCTATGCCCGAATTGCACCTACGGTGGTCTATGGAGGGAGTGGTAATGGCTCTGTCGCGGAGGAGATTCGAGAGATGGGACGTATACTGAATCGCCGGACAGAAGCCGAAACATGGATTAAGGAATACGTGCGGAGAGTACATACTTTGCAGCAAACGATCACAGGCAAAGTATCCGCAGAGAAGACATTTACCGTCATTGATCCGAATTGGGGAGAACATATTACCCTTGTGGGAAATACGGGAACTCGTGGGGGGAAGGCAGCCTATGGATTACTGAACTTGAAGCCGGCAGGCAAGGTTCGTCAGGAACTGTTGGAGCCGGGCCTGGAGTACCTGGATATTGCGCGGAGTGCGGTAGGAGGGTACGTGGAGGACTACCTGTTGGTGTTGGATAATGGTCCGAGGCATGGTCTTGACCAAGCTTCAGGCAAACCATGGCAGAAATCTATCGAGACAGATCACTGCCGGATTATTAACCTTGATTGGAATAGATATTTTCTCTCTGACCCGTTGTCTGCGGTGCTACAGGCCGAGGAAATGGCTGAGCGGATTATGGCACGTTGAGATAGAATACAGCAGTATGAGAGATGAAAACAACAGATTGGTTTAGATTTGTGGATTAACTTTGACATAACAGATATAAGGAGGCCCAAACTATCGGTTAACCAACAGAAACCTGTCCATTTGCTGATTGAAAGAGCTTTCATTTCATCCGTATACTAAAGGTGTTAGCAGGTTGGGTGTCATCATGAGGCATTCATCGTAATAGGAAAGGATGATATGAAATGGGCAGATTAACTGGAAAAGTTGCAATCATAACTGGAGCCGCAAGTGGCATGGGATTGGCAGGTATTCAATTATTTGCAAGAGAAGGAGCCAAGGTAGTGGCTACCGATGTGGCAGTCGAAGCTTTGGAGGAAAAGGTTAAACAGATCGTAGCCGCTGGCGGGGAAGCCATTGCGCTGAAGCTGGATGTGTCCAGCCCAGAGTCCTGGAACGCTGTTGTGGAAGAAACCGTATCGAAATACGGCAAAATAGATATTCTGGTCAACAATGCCGGAATTCATATGGCCAAAGGCATTTTGGAAGCTGAGCTAGAGGATTGGGACAAGGTCATGTCCATTAATGGTACAGGTGTATGGCTCGGCATGAAGGCAGTCATTCCTTATATGCAGAAGAATGGACAAGGTTCCATCGTTAATACCTCTTCCATTGCAGCAATCATTGGTGGAATCGCGGATGCCCAGGGCGCGGCTTATAGTGCTTCCAAGGGATCTGTACGTTCATTGACCAAACACGGGGCACAGTGGTTTGCCAAAGACAATATTCGTGTGAACTCCGTACATCCGGGTGCTGTGTTTACGGGTATGGTGGAGAAAGCAGGCATCAAATCCCAGGTGGAGATGGGGGAGCATTACAAAAATCTTGCACCACTGCCTCCACATGCTGGTGAATCTATGGATATCGCTTACGCCTACCTGTTTTTGGCATCCGATGAATCCAAATTCATTACAGGTGTTGAGTTGCCTGTAGATGGTGGCTGGATCAGTAACTAACTAAAATAAGTGTTCAGACATAGTAAAGAGGTACTGTATTCTCAAGCTTCAAGGGAGACAGTACCTCTTTTAAGTGTAACAGTATCATGTTGGATTCGTTGCAGAATGGAGATTAGACCGATAAATTTCTTGGGATCGGTTCATGCGTGTGAATTCCAACAGTTGTTCCGCCATATAGGAGGCACTGTATTTGAAGTTGCTTTGCACCCAACCTGTTACTAAACCAAGAACCGCATTGGCCTGATAACAGGCGAGAAGTTCCTTATCCAACCGTGGATCAGGCGACAGATCGGTTACATCCTCCAGATACAAGTTCTTAAGTGTTATATAGAGTGTATCCCTGAAATCCGATAGCACGTTAGAATGAACCAGTAATGTATAGAAGGAGGCATGAGCCAGCACATGGTCGAAAATTTGAATTGCTGAGGCGTTAAGGTCCTTCATATCGAAATCTCGAAAATGCTGATAGGGTGCTCGATAGGCTGATTTTAGATCGTCAATCACGTCATTTAACAATTCATCAAACAGGTCTTCTTTGTATACATAGTGCTTATAAAATGTGCTGCGGTTCAGATCGGCGGATTTGACAATATCGGTGATGGTTATGCTGGCCAATGGTTTACGGGACATCCATTCCAGAAGGGCTTTCTTCAGAGCCAGTTTGGATTTGTGTACTCTTCGATCAGTGTCAGATACGGATGGAGACTTAAGCATATATACACAACCTCCCTTACTTATCAATGATACAGTGCACAGTCTGCAGATAACTCGTACTACAATACAAAAATGTGAATATATGGTGACTTTGGTGTCGTAAACTGTCCGTATCACTGTGTTCTCCCTTATAATAAACCAAAACGGACGAGGAGATGGACTCCAGATGAAAAACAAATATGGATCATTGCAAGTGTTGCAGTTGTGATTGTGATCGGAACCTACCTGTTTGCAAGCAATGCGGGCAAGGATGAGCCGGGTACAGTCAGTGCATCCAACATCAGAAAATTGGTGGAAGATATCAGCACAGGCAAAGAGACACCGGAATCTGCCTCCATTAATGCTAAAGAGTTAATTGTCACTGATCAAGATAAAAAGACTACTACATACGATTTGCCTGAAAAAGAATTTTTCCTTTCCATTGCGCCTTATGTGGACCAGACCCATCCCTGTGCAATTCATAGCTTGACTGGCTGTCAGGGGGAACTGAGCAATGAGGAGTTCAATGTAACCATTCACGATTCCGAGGGCAACACCTTGATGAAGGATTCCGTGATAAAGTCTGGTGCAAACGGATTTATGGATCTATGGGTGCCCAGAGACAGAACATATCTCATTCGTATACTTCATGATGGAAAAGTTGCTGAGACGCAACTATCTACATATGACAACGATGATACGTGCATCACAACGATGCAGCTCAGTTAAACATCCATTTGATCTACCTGTGCGAAAGGGAGTGCCTGATGGCATTCCCTTTTCCTTTGATTCGGAGAATCTGAATCATAGGGTACTTTGCATTGACAAAAATCCATTCCTACGGCATAATCCAATAGTGATAATGATAATTGTTATCATATAAATGCATACAAACAGGGGAGATAAAGATATGAAAAAAGGGTTAAACGGACTGTTGATTATGCTGGCATTTGTGCTGGTTTTGGCGGGTTGTGGTAAAACCACGACTACAACAGATACAAGTCAAGGTACTGATTCGGGTAGTGCTCCAGCTGAAGAGACCGCAGGTCCTGTTACCGTGAAACATAAACGTGGAGAACTTAAGCTGGACAAGCCAGCAGAGCGTGTCGTTACACTTGAATGGACATATACGGAAGATGTCGTTGCCCTGGGTGTTCAACCAGTAGGTAATGCAGATAACGCTAACTATAAAGTATGGGTAACATCCGAAGCAGCACTGGATGATAGTGTAACGGATATCGGAACACGCAGTGAACCGAATCTGGAAGCTATTGCTGCATTGAAGCCAGATCTCATCATTGCTAATGCAGATAATAATACGGCGGTCTACGATCAGCTTAACGCGATTGCTCCAACGATTGAATATGATCCGTATGATGGTAACGGTTATGATTATGACAAGATGACAGAGATCTTTAATAACATTGCAACAGCTCTGGGCAAAGAAGACAAAGCAAAAGAAGTTCTTAGTGATCTCGATCAGCACTATGTAGAAGCCAAAGAAAAACTGGCTGCTGCGGGTAAAGAAAACTTCAACTTTGCACTGACACAAGCGTTCACTTATCAAAATGCAGTTAGCCTGCGCATGTTTACCGATAACTCCGTTGTGATTGGTACATTGGACAAAATCGGTCTGGTTAACGATTGGAAGCCGGACAAAATTGAAAACTATGGCTTCTCCACAGTAGGCATTGAGTCTTTGACTGCTGTAAAGGACAGTAACTTCATTTACATCACCCAACCAGACGATGACGTTTTTGGCACAGCCATGAAAGATAACTCTGTATGGAATGGACTGAACTTCGTGAAGGACAAACGCACCTATCAACTGGATAGCACAACATGGACATTTGGTGGACCAATCTCCTCCAAAGTATTGGTTGATGGCGTAGTAGAGGCGATTACCAAATGAGTTCGGTTCAAGGATCTAAGCCAACTATGAATTGGCGCACAATAAGCATATATGGGGGCGGTCTAACCGCTCTCATCGTGCTTTTTTTTGTAAGTCTGTGTTATGGAGAGGCGTCCATTCCTCTGCATGTCGTTTGGGATGCACTTACAGGCAGACAGGATACATTAGAGCACAATATGGTCTGGGATTTGCGTATGCCACGTACAGTGATTGGTATTCTTGCAGGCGGCGCACTGGCTGTTGCGGGCGCTTTGCTGCAAACGATTACTCGTAATCCATTGGCTGCTTCAGATACGCTGGGCATTAATGCAGGAGCGTACTTTGTGGTGGTGCTGGGAGTTATTGCTTTTCCAGGCCTGTTAAGTCAGTCGCCCTTTCTCTTCGCAGCTCTTGGTGGTCTGCTGGCAGCATTTGCGGCTTATTTCATGGGCGGCGGAAGAACATCAAGCCCTGTTCGGCTTGCGTTGTCCGGTATGATTGTATCGATGGTGCTGGGTTCATTTACAAGCGCATTACATATTTTTTTCTCCATGGAGACGCAAGGGTTGTTTCTTTGGGGCTCCGGAACACTTGTCCAGAATGACTGGAGTGGTGTGTCCTATGCTTGGCCTTGGGTGATTGGCATTACCCTTCTCGCGTTAATTTTGTCCAGACAGTGGGATATGCTGGAGCTGGATGAATCAACGGCTTCTTCATTGGGGCAAAAGGTTGGATTGGCTCGTGCGGGTGGTTTAATTCTCGCGGTATTGCTGGCTGCAGTCATCGTCAGTGTAATTGGACCGATTGGCTTCGTGGGACTGGTTGCGCCACATCTGGTTCGATTGAGTGGTGTACGTTCCAACCGATTGCTGTTACCAGGTGTGTTCATATGGGGAGCAGCACTTCTGGTTGGGGCGGATGTACTTGCCAAAATGGTGCATAACTCCAGCATGGAGCTGCCGACAGGTGCGGTTATGGCGATCATTGGTGCACCGTGGCTCATATGGCTTGTCCTTACACGCATGAAGGCAGCGAACGGCTCAGGCATGTCCACTTCGATGAGCACAGGAGCACCTGCACGTCGTTTTGCATTTGGCCCGATAGCTGTATTATTTTCAGTCGTTACCGTCGTGCTAATCTTGCTTAGTACAATGTTTGGTGGTATGCGGATTCCAATGGCTGATCTGTTGCCGAGTCTATTCCAGTCGGATGGACTGTTCTCCGCGTTGGTTCAGCTTCGGATTCCACGTACACTTGTTGCCGCAGGTGCGGGGGCAGCACTGGCAATTAGCGGTGTGCTCATTCAGATGGCGGTACGTAACCCGCTGGCAGATGCTTCAATTGTTGGCGTATCCTCTGGTGCAGGGCTTGGAGCGATGATGGTCATCATCTTATTGCCGGGTCTTCCAGATTACTTGCTGCCGATTGCAGCAATCGTCGGTGCAGCTATCGCTGCAGTAGTTGTGTTCTCCCTATCCTGGAAAAAAGGGCTGAATCCATCTGCGGTTGTGTTGCTGGGGATCGCGATGTCTGCCATTGCTGGAGCAGGTATTCAGATTTTGATTGTCCGTGGTGCGGTATACGGTAGCAGCGGATATATCTGGCTGACAGGAAGCACCTATGCTCGTACCTGGGAACAGGTTAAAGTTATCGGATTATTTTTAGTTATTCTGGTACCTGTGGCCTGGTGGTTGGCACGTCGATTCGAACTGTTGGTATTTGACGACAATAGTGCATCTGGGCTTGGTCTGGGTGTACGCCGTACACGATTGCTGGCCATGACAGTTGGTGTATTACTTGCAGCAGGTGCTGTTGCTTGTGTAGGAACTGTTGGTTTTATCGGTCTGATTGCACCACATATGGTGCGGTTACTGACGGGGCACAAATTAAGACAATCCATGTTCTTATCCGCATTAGCGGGTGCAGTCATGCTGGTACTCGCCGATACGATCGGCAGAACCGTCATGGCGCCGACAGAAATTCCATCAGGCATACTCATTGCGCTCATCGGAACACCGTACTTCCTGTATCTCATGTATCGTTCTAACTGGCGCAAGTCTGTATAATTCGTTGAAACAAGAAGCCTGCTCCCCGAGCAGGCTTCTTGTTGTCGAGTGGTACCATTCATCTCACGATCTTATGATCTCGTTAGCTGGCACAACACACAAAGCATCACCTAAAGAATGTCTAGTCCTCCGGAGATGAAAAAATCCCCTCAGGTCTACAGGGAATAGAGAGTCACGTTATTAAGCGTGAAGCTCTTACTCCCTGTGTACCTTGAGGGGATTTTGGGTTGAGCACATGTGAATCGTGCTGTCGTTAGCTGGATTTCAGAATCCCGCTGTCATCGACTGACTGTACGGCTTGCTGTAATATCTCATGATCCTGAACGAGGGCGAATCGCACATAACCTTCACCTGAAGGGCCAAAGGCACTTCCTGGTGTTGCGATGACTCCCGCATGTGTAACCAGATCCATGGCGAATTGCTCAGAGCTGTCGTAGTGCGCCGGAATCCGGCTCCAGATGAACATGGTCGCTTCAGGTTTGGCGATAGGCCAACCGAGATTGCTGAAGCCCTCACAGAGGATGTCTCTGCGCTGTTCATAGATCGCTCTGACCCGTTCAACCTCGGATTGATCTCCGGTTATGGCAGCAATCGCTGCTTTTTGGATCGGTAGAAACATGCCGTAATCCATATTGGATTTTAGCTTTTTCAACATGGAGACCATAGCTGCATTGCCCACACAGAAACCGATTCGGGCTCCGGCCAGGCCATAGGTTTTGGATAAGGAATTGAATTCCACACCAACGTCCATGGCGCCAGGAAACGCGAGGAAGCTTCCACATGACTTTCCATCAAATACAAGTTCACTGTACGCATTATCGTGGAGCACGATAATATCATACTTCTTGGCAAAGGCAATCAAGTCGAGATAGAACTGATTCGGTGCCATCGCTGTTGTCGGATTGTTGGGGTAGGAGACCAGCATGAATTTCGCTCGATGAGCGATATCTTCCGGAATATCCTCAAGCTGAATAACATATCCGTTCTCTTCTTTTTGCGGCATATAATACAGCTCTGCTCCGGCCAATAAAGGCCCATCGGCGAAGACAGGATAACAGGGATCAGGTACCAGAACGAGATCTCCTTCGTCCACGATAGAGAGGGAGATATGTGCCAGTCCCTCTTGTGAACCGAGTAAGGAACAGACCTGTGTCTTCGGGTCCAATTCGACCTCATAGCGCTGCTTGTACCACTCACTTGTAGCTTGCAACAGCTCACTCTGGTCATTCACCGCGTATATATAGTTCAACGGGTCAGCAGCAGCTTCACAAAGTGCAGTGATGATATGCTTCGCAGGTGGAATATTCGGTGTACCTACACTGAGATCGATGACCGGTTGCCCATTCTCCAGGCGCTGGCGTTTGATCTCCAGCAACCGGGTGAAGATCCCTTCACTGAAGTGGTCCATACGTTTAGCAAAGTTCATGATGATGTATTCCTCCAATCCTCTTCGTACACACATATCTATTTATAATAAATGGATCAGGCGCAAATGAGAAGAGGGTGGAGACCGTCACTTGTACTATTCGACCTTGAACTGGCTCAATTCGTCTTGCAATTTATTGGATAACTGATTCAACTGCTTCGAAAGATCAGCCACCTGTTCAATACTATCCAATTGTTCCAGTGTGCTGGCGCTAACTTCTTCTGTTGAAGCAGAGTTCTCTTCTGTAGTGGACGAGATAATCTCCAGCGCTTGGAAAATCTCATCTTTATGCTTATGAACATTGGTTGTATTGCCCGTAATCTGGACCATGCGTAATTTCAAATCTTCCAGGTCCTTGTTAATACTAAAGAAGACTTGTTTCGTGTCCTCTACGGATTTGGCATTTTCATCCGCAATTTTCATGCCGCGCACGGTATGTTCAACCGAGATGTTGGTTTTCTCTTCAATCACACGTACCTTCTTGTTGATTTCCTCTGTAGCCTGTGCAGTTTGTTCCGCAAGCTTGCGCACTTCTTCGGCCACGACAGCAAAACCTCTGCCTTGTTCACCAGCACGTGCAGCTTCAATCGATGCATTGAGTGCCAGCAGGTTGGTCTGTGAAGCAATTTGTTTTACGGTGTCCACAAAACTGGATATTTCATTACGGCTCAGATCAATCTCCTGAATAATGGAGGACATTGCCTGTGTTGAATTGTGATTTTCCTCAGCCCATTTGGAGAGTTGTTCAACGACTAAGAGTCCTTGGCCGCTCTGATCAACAGATGTCTGCACCATCGTCTCGATCGCTTGAGCATCCGTCGCGATTTCATCGATTTGATTCGATAATGAACCTGTTTTGCGTAAAATATTTTCCGTCTCAATCGATTGATAATTGGTCGCATTGGCAATCTCATTGATGGCTGTAGACGTATCGTTCATGGTCCCTGCCGTTCTTGAAGATATCGATTGCAGATCGTTAGAAGACTGGTTCAGGACATGAGCCGAGCTGCCGACCATCTGTAACATTCCTTGAATCTTCTGCACCATGGAATTCAAGCCCTGAGCAATCTGACCGATCTCATTATTGGACTTCGCATCCAGCTGAACTGTCAGATCCCCTTGTTCAATCAGCTTGATCTTGGCAAGCAGTTGTGGAATTGCTCTGAGCAGATAACGGAGTGTAATATAACTGATGATCACGAGCAGGATGGTAGCAACGGCGAATCCGCCAAGCGTAATCCATGTGAATGTTTTTAATTCCGCAAGAACTTCTTTCTCGGATATGGTCAGACCTACGGACCACCCTGTATCTTTACTGGTTGCGTAGCCGATATAACGACTTTCCCCATTGTCATTAATTAGCTGCACACCTGACTCTCCAGCGATCATCTTCTTGCCGATGTCCCCAATATCGCCAGTAGTGTCCGTAATCTTTTCTTTCAACACTTTCTCCTGATCCGGATGGTAAAGAATATCTCCGGTCTTGGAAAGTAGAATGGAATAACCCGTGCTCCCCAGTGAGTAGCTCTCCATTATCGCCGGGATATCCTTGAATGCAATATCAGCCGCGGCAAAACCGATGAGCTGACCATTGTCATCTTTGATTGGATAAAATATGCCCATGAGCACACTGCCTGTTGCCAGATCAATGTACGGATCGGAGAAATATAACCCGTCTGCGGCTACAGCCGGATTATAGTATGGGCGTGTTTGGATATCAAAATCCGGGGCGGAAGCCGCACCATCATTCTGTAGCCAGAAGCCTTTACCTCCCAAACCTGCGATCCAGGCATCAGCGAACGAAGGCTCTTCCTTCACGATGGCTGCGAGCGTTTCCTGAGTTTCCGCTGCGTATGTGGAACTGGCCGCGACCTCTGCCGATTCGGTCGTTTCTATGTATTGCCGAAACAACTTATTGGTAGACATTTGTTTGACCAGTGAACCTTTTTCTTTGAATAATGCATCGAACTCACTTACAATCGCTTGTGTCTTGGTCTGAAGCATAGACTCTTGTTGTTTGACCAGAATATTTTGTGTGCTTGAATACATGAACGTCCCCAGAACGGCAAAGACGACAACGATAATGACCAATAGCACAATGGATAATGTGTTCGCGATGCTGGATGTTCGTGCTTTCTTTAGTCCCCGCTTCTTTAAAATGTTTGACATGTTCCATCTCCCCAGATGTGTATTAAGCTAAAAGCGCCTAATTATATGTCGGAATAATATATATATTTATGTAGATTCCTGTAGGCTAAACGAAAAAAAATCAACAGAAATGGGAATAGGATTGGATCGAGAAAGGCGTGGAAGTAACATCATATTGGGGAAAGAAGAATGCAGAACTTCACATGCAGCTAACAATTGAGACCACTATGCACCGATACTATAAGTATCACGTTGTGAAATATAGACCTATGGAGAACCGGAGGAGTATGTATGGCTAAGAAATCAGGGAGTAGTAAATCAAGGGGGAGTGGGATTCAACAGCTGAAGATAACGACAACCTTGATATTAATGATCGCCGTTAGTTTGATTGGACTCGTTGTATTATTTTTATTCGGCATATTTGGCATGAATGACGTAAGACTGGCACAGGGCGCGTTATATACAGATCGATTCTTGCATCAGACCAATATTTTGGAGATTAAGGCTGATTTCTATAACATGAGAGCCAATTATACGAAGCTTCTCGACAAACAAGAATATACGGACAAGCAATATGAGCAAGTTCAGAAGAATAAGAAAAATGTTATGGGTGGGATGGACGAGTTTTCCGCAAGAACTCTTGATGCAACAGAACAAGAAATCTTTAATGATCTCAAGGGGAAGCTGGAAATTTACGACCAGGACATTGAACAGATTATGAACGTCAAGAAAACAACGGGAACCTACGATGATGATGAGAGAGATCGAATTAATAAAAGCAGTACAGCTATTGTGGAAACGGTTACGAAGTTAAGTACATATAATGAAGAAGAATCTGCGAAATTATATGCGCAAACCCAAGATACCATTCGAGATGCAGCCCTGTTTCTTGGTATAGTTCTCCTCACTTCACTGGCTGTTTTGGTCATTATGTCCTATCTGACGATTCGAAATATTCGTCGTCGGATGCGTGCAATCAATAGCTACTGTGAAGAGGTTACACAAGGCAACCTGGCAGCTACCATTGCTCCCCAGTTGCTTCAAGGTAAGAATGAAATTAGTGTCATTGCCCGTGCCATTCATAAAATGACGGGTTCCACTTCGAATGTAATTACAAGTGTGGTGAATGAGTCTCAGCAGATCAATGAGATGAGTGACCTCACGAATCAAAATATGTCGGAACTCAATGAGCGCATACGTGAGGTGTCTGCAACGGTAGAAGAGTTGTCGGCAACGATGGAAGAGACTTCTGCATATACTGAAAATATGAATCAATCCGTTAATGAGGTCCTTCGAGCGGCTGAATACATCTCCGCCCGTACCAAGGAGAAGGCCGAGTCTGCTAGTGTTACTAGCGGCAAAGCTGAGGTTCTGAAGCAGGAGGCTAGCGTGTCTAGTAAGGCAGCCCAGGATATGTATACAAGTGCAAGCGTGAAGATGAATGATGCGTTGGAGCGTGCCCATGCAGTGGACCAGATCGGTGTTCTGTCCCAGTCCATTCTGGATATTACCTCGCAGACCAACTTGCTCGCATTGAATGCTTCCATTGAAGCGGCTCGTGCAGGTGAAGCAGGACGTGGTTTTGCCGTTGTAGCTGAGGAGATCCGCAAATTGGCAGATGGCTCCAGACAAGCGGCAGACGAGATTCGGCATGTTACAAGTGAAGTTACAGCGTCTGTCGCTCTTCTGTCTTCTAGCGCGAAGGAAATGCTTACCTTTATGTTCAATCAGGTGGGGAATGATTATAAATTGTTGGAAGATACGGCAGATGAGTATTACACTCATGCAGTTGAACAAGCCAACACAGTGAATGATCTCCACACGACGGCGCGTCAGGTGAATGAAACCGTTGAGACGTTGGTGAGAGCCATTCATGAGATTGCGACGGCTAGTGAGCAATCCGCTGCATCAAGTCAGCATATTGCTGAACATATGGTGTCCTCTACCGAGCAATCATTGCAAGTAACGAGTCAGTCGGATCAAGTGAAGGAAAGTGCTATACGTCTTAACGACCTTGTAAAAGGGTTTAAAATATAGAGTATTGATGGTTAAACTGTGCCAAAAGCCCGCTCTCATTGAAGAGAAGCGGGCTTTTTTCTGCATCGTTAAGTATAGGAATATTCTTATTCTAGCTAGGTGTTCATATCCGTTAGTGCTGGCATGTTGATTTCTTTTACACAGGTTGCTTTGGATAAATTCACGATACAACGAACGATAGAAACCATATCCTGAAGCGGAATACGTGTTCCGTCATACTCAGCCAGAGCTCGATCCGGTCCTTCTTCATAAGGGATCTCCGCTGCCAGTTCTCCGGGATTAATACATGTAACGGCGATGCCGTCATGTCTGGTATGTTCTCTTAAAGCCTCTGTGATTCCTCGAATGGCAAACTTGGAGGCGACAAAAGATACTTGTGTACTATTGGCATTATTCAGACCCGCTGTTGAACCAATGAGAATAATTTTGCCCGCTGCAGATTGTCGTAGATGAGGCAATAATACCTGAATACATACGATGGTTGAAGTGATATTGACATGGATCAGCTGACTGATGTCCGCAGGCTCGTCTTTATCAAACGTATAGTGATCCTCGAAGCCTTCCTTCTCCCAAATGCCTACATTGTATATGAGTACATCCAAAGGTTCATTCTTCAACTGGTCCGTAACAATGGTGGCGGCATTCAACTCAGAAAGATCTGCCTGTATCCATATCCGCTGTACACCATCACTCAAGTCCAGGCTTTCCGGTCTGCTTCGAGAAACGACCCAGACTTTATCGCCCTGTTCGGGCACACCTCTGACGAAGGCATCTCCTAATCCTTTGCTTGCACCGAACACAAGATAACTTTTCATATGGAAATCCTCCTTGTGGAATTGCAGTATCTAGTTCATGGGTAAGTCCACATCATCTTACTATAGAAGTGAGAGGGAAAGAATGAAGCTTGAATGAAGATATGTTGAATGTCGATATATCTATGAAATCGAAAATCTTTCGTTTTGAACTAAACG
The DNA here is from genome assembly GCF_026013365.1 of Paenibacillus sp. LS1. Classification (GTDB taxonomy): domain Bacteria; phylum Bacillota; class Bacilli; order Paenibacillales; family Paenibacillaceae; genus Paenibacillus. The sequence continues at coordinate 1,798,279 of NZ_JAPDOE010000001.1, read as the reverse complement.
AAGGATGTAGCAGTTAAAATTTTGTTGTAAATGATAATCGTTATCAATTATACTTCCCATAGGAAAGGGGGAAATTATTTTGAACGAAGATGACTTAATGTTATGGGATTATGCCAATATCCAACTCATGGATATTCGCTATAAGTTTCTGAATCCAGGTGAAGCGTTGAGCTCCTACCGCTTTCCTGCATCTGGATATTTATATATTGCTCGTGGTACCGCTTGTTTTCGGCTCGATGGTGTGAAGCATGATGTTGAACGTTTTTATATTATCCATAGTGGGAAGGGAGGGCGTCTGGACATCGGTCCGGTTAGAGAGAGAATGGAATACTATCTGGTGTTATATAAAACTTCTCTCTCCAACACGGCTCTACCGTCTGTCCAAAGGCAATTTGAGAGCAGCAGTCCATTTCAAAGGCAATATGCTTTTGCTCCCTATGATTCGGTGGAATTACTGCTTCAACTTAAGAAAATGCTTCACATATGGCTGAAGCCTAACTCACTGGAACGATTGCATGTGAAATCGCAGCTGTATCAGTTTGCGTACGAAGTCGAGAGACAATGGAAGATACATACGGAAGCTAATGTTAAACCTGATCTAGTTGAGCAAGCCACTCAATACATCCGTGAACATTACAGGGAATCAATAACGTTATCCACGGTTGCTGAGCGGCTTAACTATAGTGCTCCTTATGTGGCAAAACAGTTCAAAATGAAGACCGGAAACAGTCTCATTGATTATCTGATTCAAGTTCGAATGGAAATAGCGTGTGAATTGCTGGAACAAACAGAGGCTTCTTTACAGGAAGTGGCGTCGGGCGTGGGTTACACGGATTTATCTTACTTTATCCGCATTTTCAAGAAAACGGTCGGAGTAACACCCGGTAATTATAGGTCAGAAGCTCGTGATCAAACCAAAAGAATGGATCGTCCTATAACCAGGCTTAGATTGTCTAATGCAGAACGCAGAAGACAAGGTTATATTGGTAATGAATATGATAATCATTATCAACATATGGAGAGGAACGATTTATCGATGTACAGAAATACCAAAGTATCATTGGGGGCTGTCATGCTGTTATGCCTGACCATTATGGTCAGCGCTTGCGCACCTGCCGGGGGGACTGCAAGCACAACCTCTACATCCACTGTAGGAACACAAACGAGTCAACAGGCCAGTACAACGCCTTCCGAAAGGCTATACACGGACAACCAGGGACATGAAGTCAGTATACCGGAGAAACCGCAACGTGTTGTGCTTCAGGGCAATTCCATTGGAGATCTTCTTGCGCTGGGTGTACAGCCTGTCGGGATCGACCGTAGATTTATTACCAATTCGGCATATGAGGATAAAGAGATCACACCAGCAGAGGACATTGGCTTTCCCACGAGTTTTGAGAAAATCCTGTCCCTGGAACCTGATCTGACCATGCTGGGTTATGTACTGGATAAGCAGTATGATGAAATATCCAAAATATCACCGACTGTTGTCTTTGATCAGAATCTGCCATTGAACGAGCGTCTTCCGGTAATCGGGGAAATTGTAGGCAAACAGGATGAGGCCAAGCAACTGCTGGCTGATTATAATGTCAAAGCAGAGAAGATGTGGAGTGAGATACGGGATCAAGGCCAAGTCGCTGAAGGCGAAACAGCTGTGGTGCTGATGTATTATTGGGATCGGACGATGTATCTGATGAAAACAGGCGGAGTACCTGAACTGTTGTACCAGCCGCAAGGCTATAAGATGTCTGAGAAGGTGAAAGGTATTGAGCCAGCTGCAGGCTCCCCGTTCATTGAGATATCACCTGAGCTGATGCACGAGATGCTGGTAGGTGACCATCTGTTTGTATTGTATCCTGAGAATGATGAAGCCGAATCGTCCTTCAAGGAACTGCTGGAAACACCACTTTGGAAAAAACTCCCTGCTGTGCAAAGCGGGAAAATTACTTTTATCGAGTCCAAATGGAATTATGAAGATATGCTGACGAGCGATATGTTGCTGGATGAGTTCCCTAAGATGATTGCTGAATAAAGCAAAGTATCGGAAAAGTTTGATCCGAGTATATTCGGGAAAAAGCCCGCGCCATATGGTGCGGGCTTTTTCAATTGATCATGACGGTGACGACCTGGACGTACAGTTCTGACTTGATCGTCAGAACCTGACAATTGAAGTGATTGGAGAATCGTACGGACGATTCGGACAGGTTACTCCTTTTTTTCGTTGCGGTAATCTCGTGGAGCTGCACCCATCACTTTTTTGAACATACGCGAGAATTGGAAAGGGTCTTTGTACCCGACGCTGCATGCGATCTCATTCATCGAAAGGGAAGACTTCTGAATAAGTTCGCTGGCGCGATTCATCCGGTATTGAATCATGTACTGTTGAGGTGTGAACCCGGTGGTGTCCTTGAAGATTTTGGACAGATATTTGCGATTGATCTTCAAGCGTACGGCCAATTGTTCGACACTTAGATCCGTCGCATAGTTGTGCTCGATGAATGAAATGGCTTGTTCCACATATTGGCCTCTCGCACCCGGTGAGGTAACGGGCATGGAAGCTGGGTCCAATATGACAGACAGGAAGGAATAGAGGGCGCCCAACAGCCGAAGTTCGTCTGTCAGGTTATGCTCCGTTGCTTTGAACATCTCCAAAAAGCAGGATTGAATATACTCGTCCCGATTGGACGAAAATACCGGCTGTTCGTTGGATAAGGATGATCGCTTGAGATAGCGTTCCACCTGCATGCCGTTGAATGCGATCCAGGAGTATGTCCATGGAGCATTATCATCGGCCTGGTAATGCGCCAGCTTCTCTGGACTGATCAGGAATCCTTGCCCTTTTTCTAACGTGTACGTTCGGCCTCCAGTCTGGAAACGCCCCTTACCGCTATGGATATAATGGATTTTGTAATAATCACGCACCATAGGGCCTACCTCATGCCCAGGCAAGCATTGCTCTGTGCCGCAATAGTACAATTTCAGATCGACGTTATGGATTTTGGAAAAATTCGAGAATTGATATTGAACGATGTCCATTCCGATTCACCCACACTCTCTCCAGCACGACACGCATGGCGACATGATGTCATGAAATGGCGTTATTATGTCATTCGATAATAGCATTTACAATTTTATAATGGGGATAGGTATGAACTTATTATATCAGGAGGTCGCCATCTCTGAGAATGGAATTGGCGTCAGCGAGGAGGCAGTATGTTGAACGATACTTTATTCCCGGACGGCGTGTGGCCAGTTATGCTCACTCCGTTTACGGAGGACAATGAGATTGACTATACGGCATTAGAAGAATTAATCGAGTGGTATTTGGATAAAGGTGTGCACGGTCTATTCGCGGTTTGTCTTTCTAGTGAAATGCTCCATCTATCGCTACAAGAGAGAGTAGACTTGGCCAAATTCGTGGTGGAGAAAACAAAAGGGAGAGTGCCGGTTGTTGCTTCCGGTCATAATTCGGATGATTTGGAGGAGCAAATTACGGAGTTAACGGCAATTGCGCAGACAGGTGTCGATGCTGTCATTCTTGTGACAAGCCGTATAGCAGGTCCCGATGACGACGATGAGGTGTGGAAACGCAATCTGAGCACCATCATGGAACGGCTACCAGATGTGAAGCTGGGGCTGTACGAATGTCCAATTCCTTACCATCGCTTATTGTCTCCGGAATTGCTGAAGTGGTGCGCAGATAGCGGCCGTTTTTTCTTTCTCAAGGAAACAAGCTGTGATCTGGAACAGATTCGTCAGAAGGTCGCAGCCGTTCAAGGGACACCGCTCAAAATTTATAACGCTAACGGCACTTCGTATCTTAGATCGCTGCAAGCAGGTGCACACGGCTACAGTGGCATTCTAACTAACTTTCATCCGGACTTGTACGTATGGATCATCGAAAATTGGCAGCAGAATCAACCAAGAGCCGAACGATTACAGACCTTGCTCGGTCCACTTCACTTGTTTGAGGGACGACATTATCCGGTCAATGCGAAGTATTTGCTGCAACAAGAAGGGCTGAAGCTTACGCTTCATTCCAGAGCCAGAAGCAGCGAAGAGCTCAGACCAGTACACCGTTTGGAGGTAGATCAGTTCCTGGAGCTGAGCCAGCTATTCCGGCAATCTTTAATTACGAAGGATGAGTCTTTTAGATAGGAAATGGAGCTCGCGGAAGATATTAATGTAGTACATCCCATCATCCTGTTCATAACCTCATCAAGTAAACACGAATAATAAAAAGCGTCTTAAGCTGCGGCCGTTTCCCTGAGATCTAATGGGGGAACGGTCGTTTGTTTTTTTTCTGGAATCGATTTGGGTTATAAAACAAAATACTCGCTTACTTGTTGTTCAACCTTCACTAGCATAATGGTGAAATTGTCCCCTGTGTTTTGTCCACACCGTTGATTTAGAGTATGAATATTACTATCAAGTGAGCTTAATGCCAAATACTGCTAGAGTAAGAGGTTCATAAAAGGTGGGATGGGGAAAATGGCTATTTTATCAACTGGGCCGATTGAAAACAATCCGGTTTCCGGGGTTAGACCGACACAACAGGTAACAATTAGATTGGTAAATCGGGCTACAGTGGACTCTATAACAGTATCCGTTCGGGGGTATGTGCTAAGCACAACAAGAACGCTGTATGTGAGTGAAGTGCTCAGTATTGCGGCTAATGAAGCAGTAACCAGAAATTATTTTGCAGATTTAGATGCTTTTGAGTTTGTCTTTGAAACAAGTACGGAAGGTGTTGAAGAAGTAGGGATCTCGGTTTGGGGAAAACAAGCTTCCGGACAATTGGTTGATGCACATCGTGTTGTAGAGCACGAAAAAACAGTCAAGAACATCTAGCCGATAAAATCTACTCAAAAAAGGAGATGTAGCGATGAGCTTTTTATCAACAGGGCCGATTGAAAATAATGCTGTTAGCGGTGTAAGACCGACTCAGACAGTTACCGTCAGAATAGATAACCGCAGTGATGTGACAGCCTCAACCGTACAAATACAAGGGTATTACCTAGATGGTGGAATAAGAGTTTTGTATGTCAGTGAATCTCTTGACATCACACCCAATCAAGTAATTACCAACAATTATTATGCCAATTTTGATGCCTTCGAGTTTACTTTTACAACATCAGCGACGGTTAATGATCCTCTTCAAGTATCCGTATGGGGTAAGAGCAGCACAGGCGCTTTGGTAACAGCCCATCGGTTGGTTTCTTCCGAATTGCTGGGTGAAACCCCAAGCGTCACCGGAGCTACAGGCGCAACCGGAACTACGGGAGCGACAGGCACGCCAGGTACAGCGGGAGTGACAGGAGCAACAGGCACACCAGGTACAGCGGGAGTGACAGGAGCAACAGGCGCACAAGGTACAGCGGGAGTAACCGGAGCAACAGGCGCACAAGGTACAGCGGGAGTAACCGGAGCAACAGGCGCACAAGGTACAGCGGGAGTAACCGGAGCAACAGGCACACCAGGTACAGCGGGAGTAACCGGAGCAACAGGCGCACCAGGTACAACGGGAGTGACAGGAGCAACAGGCACGCCAGGTACAACCGGAGTGACAGGAGCAACAGGCACAGCGGGTACAACCGGAGTGACAGGAGCAACAGGCACAGCGGGTACAACCGGAGTGACAGGAGCAACAGGCACAGCGGGTACAACGGGAGTGACAGGAGCAACAGGCACGCCAGGTACAACCGGATTGACAGGAGCGACAGGCACACCAGGTACAACGGGAGTAACAGGAGCGACAGGCACACCAGGTACAACGGGAGTAACAGGAGCAACAGGCACAGCGGGTACAACCGGAGCGACAGGCACAGCAGGTACAACAGGAGTAACGGGGGCGACAGGCACGCCAGGTACAACGGGAGTAACGGGAGCGACAGGCACGCCAGGTACAACGGGAGTGACAGGAGCGACAGGTACGCCAGGTACAACGGGAGCTACGGGTGCAACAGGTTCTGGAGCAATTATTCCTTATGCATCAGGACTTCCAGTGGTGTTGACTACAGTTTTGGGTGGACTTTTGAATACTTCCAGCTTAGTTGGTTTTGGCAACAGTGCTACAGGAGTAAGTGTTAACGGAGGAATTATTGATCTCACAGGCGCTGCGGGCACGTTGCTTAACTTTGCTTTCTCGGCATCGCGTGCAGGAACGATTACTTCACTGGCCGGTTATTTCAGCACGACAGCTGGACTTAGCTTGGTTGGATCTACAGTAACTATAACTGCACAATTATTCCGTTCCACTGCACCTAATAACTCCTTTACAGCTGTACCGGGGGCATTAGCAACCTTGGCTCCTCCACTGACTGGCATTTTAGCACTGGGCACAATATCCAGCGGATTGACTACGGGACTAAATATTCCGGTAGCTGCAGGTGACCGCCTGCTTATGGTCTTCTCAGCTTCCGTAACAGCCGGAATTGATGTGGCTACAACCGTAGCCGGATATGCAAGCGGCGGCCTTACCATCACTTAACGGAAATTAACTATATAACAAGTTCATAGACAGGGGCCCCTTACGATCATGGTGAGAGGTCCCTGTTTATTTGTGAGCACAACTAGTATGGCATAGCGCTATTGGATCAGATTGCAGACTTCGTTGGTACATAGGTGTGTGTATTCTGTCATGACCTCTCAATGATCTAAAGAAAATCGCCGAATTCTCCATGTGCAAAGAAGAGGGATGTCCGGTATTCTATTCTAAGTGATATTGATTCTCATTACTGAATACTGCAAAGCGAGGAGATTCATTCAATGAAACGAAGAGGTACGTATAGCATGATGTTTGCGGCAATGATATTGCTGTTGGTTTTTATTATGGCGGGATGTGGCACACAGGCCGATAGCGGTACGGCTAACGGAAGTCAGACGGCTTCGTCATCAACGGACGCAGGAACTGCGAGTCAGGAAGAGACGGCATCCTCCAACGCTTCCCAAACGAAATCTTTCACGGATCCTACCGGAACAAAAGAGATTCCCGTGACGCCGCAGCGCATTTTTTCTATCAGTGCAACAACGCAACTGTTGGCTCTGGGCATTACGCCAGTAGGTGGACTTCAATATGAAATCGATCAGGATTATTATTTGAAAAATGCAGCCAGCGAAGTTGAAATCGCCGGAGACTACCCACCGAATATGGAAGCAGTGACAGCACTTCAGCCTGATCTGATCATCGCATCCTCCTTTGTTGAATCGGATGTGATCGAACAATTGGAGAAAATCGCTCCAACGGTGATCTATCCATGGGAAGATAATCTGTACGATCAACTGAGATATATTGGCGATATCGTGGGCAAAAAAGCGGAAGCTGAAGAATGGATAACGAAACACGAGACCAAAGTAGCAGAACGCAAAGCAGAAATGAGTAACCTTGTTGGAGCAGACCAGACGGTGGCGGCTGTTGAAATCTTCAAGGATTCATTCCAAGTCGCTGGCACCCGAAACATGGGGTTCGTATTGCACGATCTGCTTGGATTAAAGCGTATGCCATGGGTTCAGGAAGAGGTTGATAAAAGCGATGGATTCGTCGTGTACACGGAGCCGCAGTCACTGGAGAAATTGCCGGAGCTTACCGCGGATTATTTGATCATTAAGGTCAATGATACCCAACCGGGTTCGACAGAATTTTATGAGAAAATGCAGGAATCTAGCCTGTGGAAAAACCTCCCTGCTGTCAAAAACGGCAACGTCTTCATTGTGCCACATGACAAATGGTGGTCGTACACGTTATTCTCCACGGATGCTTTGCTGGATGAAGCGGTGGAATTGTTCAAACAACATAAGCAATAATGAAGAACTGGTGTAAAAGCTCCCTGGATCAAGGGGGCTTTTCTGCATATCTGAATTGTCGTACAATAAGTGTAGATGAGAATTGTTTTCATTTAGGAAAAGGTGACATACGGTGGAGTGGCAGAACTTCGATTTGCCCATGGATAACGTGCGTTTACGTTGGATTGGGCTTGATGTATATACGTTTTATTCGGGTATAGAACGCACGATGTTTGCACCCGACAATTATGCAATGTGGGTTATTGATGAGGGAGAAGGCGTTGCCGTTGTGGACGGACAACGCCTTCCGATTGTTCCAAGCAGCAGTATTCTGGTTCTCCCCGGAACGATCTTGGAGTGGGAACATCAGCCTGGACATATCGTGCATGCGCATAAGCTGGAGTTTGATGCAGACTGGGAAGGAGAACCAGAGGAACATCCACTGGCAATGATCGGAAACCGAGTGGTTGCAATTCAGCCTTTGGCCAATCTGATGGAACTACTGGATCAAATAGCTGAGCTACGGACGACCGATATGGGCATGAGCCGCTTTAGGCGGGGAATTTTGCTGCAGGAAGCGATCTTTCAATTTGCGGTCAAGGCTTGTGTGAATCAGCCAGCGAATACCAAGGAGGCTGTGCTGCGGACGATCACTCATATGGAAGAGAATTACCAGCACAACTGGAAGGTGGGAGAATTGGCTGCTATCGCCTGCGTAGGCACGAGGCAGTATAGCCATATTTTCAGGCAGGTAACAGGAACAAGCCCAATGGATTATTTGCATCGCGTGCGAGTAGATCATGCCAAACGTTTGCTGCGATCATCAAGCCGGGACATGCACTCCATTGCCACACAGGTTGGATTCAAGGACGAATTTTATTTCAGCCGCAGGTTCAAACAGCAAGAAGGCGTGTCTCCCAGCGTCTATATCAAGAAACATGAGCCGCGTGTTATCGGTCTGCTGTTCACCTCCCATTTGCTTGCACTTGGCATGACACCGATCGGAGCACCGGATTATCATTTATTTCGCAACGAGTACGTTCGCCCGTATTTGCCTGAGATGAAACCGTTTGTGTGGGCACCATACGATCTTGAGGCGATTCGAGAAATGGAGCCTGATCTCATTTTGGGATATGAGCATATGACGACTGGGGAATACGAACAATTTTCCACGATCGCCGAAGTGGTACGCATCCCCTGGCAATCTCAGGACGTATACCAACAGTTAGACAGCGTATCTGCCGTTGTTAACAAACGTAAGAGAAGCAGAGAATGGATGGAACAACATCAGCTTAAAGTTACCCAGACAAAGGAGCGTCTCTGTGCCACTATCGGATTGCAAGATACGTATGCGGCACTAGTGATCGATGATACAGGCTTTCGCGTGGCAGGCGACCGGAACATGGGGCATGTGCTGTACCGCTCCCTTCAGTTGAAGCCTCATCCGCTCGTGCAGCAATTTATTAATGACTATAATGGTCATAACGCCTTCTCGGAAAAGCTTCCATTCGAAGAACTTCACCATTATGACGCGGAGCGATTGTTTATCATGGTCAATGGGCAAAACCCGTATGCCGAAGCCGCCTTTCGCAAGCTGTGTCGTTCGGAAGTATGGAGGAACTTAAATGTTGTTCGTAATAAAAACGTACATAAGGTATCCTACGACAAATGGTGGATGTACACACCGCTCGCGGTCGATGGGCAATTGGACGAGATGATCAAGTTAGTGGAGAATGTCTAATCAACGAAATAGGAGAAAACCCATCCAAACTTCGGAAAATGGATTCCTTGAGGTGATAGGGTGACAAGGGAGAGTTGGTTTTGAATAAACAAAAAATTGTGATTGTTGGTGCAGGGATTGTTGGGGCGTGTATGGCCTATCATCTATCTAAACGAAATCAAGATGTCACTGTTATTGAACGACACCCCGCCGCGGCGCGTGAAGTCACAGAAAAATCGTTTGCCTGGATACATATGACTCATAGGGTAGCTCCGGAATACTGGCATTTGTATGATGCAGCTGTGGAAGCATATCACACACTTCAGCAAGAGCTGTCCGAACTGAAAATTCATTGGCATGGAGCGCTAACTTGGGACACTCCGCCTCTAAGGGAGCAACATCGCTCTCAAAAATTAAACCGGGAGCAGCTTGAGGCATTGGAACCGAATCTGAAGGAATATCCGGATGAAGCGGTTTTTGTGAGCGAAGAAGGTGCGCTGGACCCTATAGCGGTAACGGAGCTGTTGTTGAGCAAAGCGCAAGCGTTCGGAGCAAAAGTTCAGTTCGAAACCAACGTTACACAGCTGCAGCAGGAGGGTTCCCGCCTGATTGGTGTTCATACGTCCAAGGGTTTTGTGGGGTCGGATGTCGTGGTATTGGCCGCTGGAACAGGTACACCCGAACTTTGTAACCCGTTAGGTTGTCACGTGCCGGTAACGTCATCACCTTCCATTCTGATTCGGATGAAAACTGCAAATAAACTGATACACACATTAATCTCCAATGCGCAATTTGAAGCGCGTCAACTGACGGATTATACGCTAGTGGCTGCGGAGGATTATATCGACGAGTCGGAGGAAAACGGACCGCAGGCGGTCGGTAAGCGAGCGTTCGACACATTGCGTCGTAGTCTAAAACATGGAAATCAACTGGAACTGGAAAGCATAAAGGTTGGATGGAGACCCATGCCTGAAGACGGTTATCCGATCGTGGGCTTCCAAGATCATATTAATGGACTTTATCTGACGGTGATGCATTCTGCAATTACGCTGGCACCGCTGATTGCGCATTTGGCTGCAAGTGAAATTATTGATGGCGAAGCAAGAAATGAATTAGAACCTTGTCGCCTCTCCCGGTTTTAAGATCACTCCACACTTGAAAAGCACATAATTCGGAAAGGAGACTTCTTTCTATGAACTATTATTTTCTGGAATCTCAATATCCACGTAGAGGGTTTATTAGTGGCGGAACGACCTTTACTCCCCAATTAGAAATGAATTATTTGGCGATAGAGAATCCGTTGCCAGAGGTGACAACGGCAGAGGTTGAGTTGCTGTCTACGGTGCGCAACCTGAACGTGGATTATTTTGAGACGATTACAGGAACGAGACACGTATCAGATCGTTTTAAAACGCTGTTGGAGGAAACGAAGACAAACACCCAGTTTATTCCGACAACGGTGTGTTACCACGACGGTCGTTCAGTTGAAAAAAACTATTGGACTGTACATCAGCTTGATCGTTTGGATGTTTTCGATTATGAACGTTCGGAATATGGACGCAAAGCGGTCATTGCTGCATCTGTACAACAGCCTCCACGTAAGATCGTCAAAGTTGTATCTCAAATCTGCCTTCATGAAGAGCGAATTGGCGAGCATGAATTTTTTATGCTGGATTATATAAATATCTTCAAACCCATTGTTTCAAAAGATTTTTACGATGTATGCCGAAAACATGGGCTGAATATGAACGTTACAGAGGTCGGAAATGTAAGCATCTAAAATGCTACATGGATATAATGAAAGCACAAAGAAGCCCACGCAAAACGTGGGCTCTTTAGTCTTTATTTTTCCCCGATAGCCACTGGATTCTCCTGATAATTAATTCAATTTCTCCAACTTCCGGAATACAGCTTCACATTCGAGAATCCCGCTTCTTCCAGTGCAAACACGTGCGGAGAGGTGATTATGCCTGAACGGAGTGTAGTAGTGTTCCTACGGCGGGATCAGATACATGAAATACATACATAATTTCCCTGCAACTTAATTTTATTTGTTCAAATCTCTGAACGAGAATCCTCAAGTTTACTAAATATATTTAAATTTTACATAATTTATATATGTTAAGTATGTTGACGTATAATTTGTATTTATAAATTTTTCTTGATATATAGCTTTGAAATGTTGTTTTTATTAACAAAAAAACATTGTTGTAAATATATTTATATGTTAGTGTGTATTTAAGTGTTAGGTAATATTACATAAATAGTGGAGGGGATGTAATGTTTATTAACCGAACCATTAGGAAATTTGGGGTTTCAGTAGGGATTATAAGTATGTTTACATTTGCTCTACCTTCAGTGGGCTTTAGTATGCCACTGCAACCAACAACCATCGATAGGGTTGAAGGTGATTATTATGTAACGTCTGCGATTGAGAACATTCGCTGGGGATCACTGCCTAATCGAGACAGCTCTCCGATTCTTACTGTACCATCAGGAAGTGCTGTAACATTTGATACGGTATCGCACGAGGGACTGATGGAGGATCAAGGGAGAAATCCAGTGGAGTACTTCGGCAAATTCGGTATCTCATCCGATGGAGTGTTGGATGATGCGAAGGTGATTGCGGCTTCTGCGATTAAGCATGATTATGTAGAAGATGGACCTCATATTATCACTGGGCCAGTAGCAGTTGAGGGAGCGGAGCCAGGAGATGTTCTTAAAGTAGAAGTCCTTTCGTTGCAAACTCGAGTTCCATATGGTGTCATTTCTAACCGCCATGGTAAAGGGGCCCTTCCTAACGAATTTCCAGAAAATACAGGCCCAAAAGAGGGAGCTAGCGCAACAAAACCGGAATTATATAATAATGTATCTATATTTACGCCTATTGAAGAGATCAACGGCAATTGGTATGGGGTATTACCAACAAAAACTGGAAAAAATGTACGTTTCCCAATTAACCCGTTTCTAGGTGTTATGGGGGTTGCACCAAATACCAGCGAAGTTGTGAGTTCTATCCCGCCTATTGAAACAGGAGGGAATATGGATATTAATGAGTTGGGTGTTGGTGCAACTATTTATTATCCGATTCAAGTTAAAGGCGGGCTATTCTATACTGGAGATCCACACTTTGCTCAAGGAGATGGAGAAGTAGCGTTAACTGCATTGGAAGCTTCCTTAAGGGGGACAGTTCGGTTAACGGTGTTAAAGAAAGGTGATCCATCACTACCGCATAGTGGAGAATTCACGCAACCTTTTGCTGAAACAGAGGATTATTGGATTCCAATTGGATTGGACCCTGATTTGGATGAAGCAATGAAAGAATCAGTACGTGAATCGATTCAATTCTTATCCGATAAGCTTGATATGGATAGAAGTGTAGCTTATGCGTACCTATCGGCCGCAACGGATTACGAAGTATCTCAGGTCGTGGACCGAACGAAAGGCGTTCATGGACTCATTCGAAAGACCGATTTCCTTGAATATGTTGACGTTGCCATGAATGTAGGTGGTACGACAATCAAACCGGTTGTTCATAACGATGAGTTCTACGTACCGATTCGAACAATTTCCGAGCTGTTGGGTGGTACAGTAGTATGGGATAATAAGACGCGTACAACGCAAATCAAATTAGGCGCTAAAAATATAAGTGCTCAAATTGGTTCAGATGTGTATTCAATTAACGATAAACTAGTGTTCAATCGTAACGTACCAAAGCTTTTAAAAGGCGAAACCGTAGTTCCGGTTTCTATCATTAATGAAATACTAGGTGCTTATGTAAACTGGACGACGATCGACAAGACGTTAACAGCAAATGTATCGTTAAGTACAAAGTAATAATAGATTTCATTATTCAACCGTGGTGGACAGATGTCCATCACGGTTTTTTCTATTATCATGAATCAAAACATAGAAAAATACATCGCCGGGGCAGATAAGCCACCTGGCCATGTATTCAACATCGATACACTGCTATACTTCTCTGTCCGCTTCCGTATTACCTGTAGCCACCGGATTTCCCTCATAGCTAATCCAGTCGCTCCAGCTCCCGGAATACAATTTCACATTTGTATATCCCGCTTCTTCCAGTGCAATCACGTTCGGTCAAGCCGACACGCCTGATCCGCAATACACGATAATCGCACCATCCTTGTCCAGCTTACTGAAACGCTCTTCTAACACCCCAGTATCTGTCCAGCGTCCATCCCAATCCAACACATCTTTCCAAAAATAATTCACCGCACCCGGAATATGTCCGGCCTTGGCATCAATCGGCTCCTCCAGACCCGCATAACGGCGGGCATCGCGAGAGTCGATGAGCACGGCGCTGCCGCTTGCCGATGCGTGCTGTACATCTTCGACACTTGCGAGCATCTGCGGTTGCAGGCTCCACTCGAACGAAGACGGAATCTGTATAGGCACGTCCGTTGTCACTGGAAACTTGGCGCTCTGCCAAGCCGAAAAGCCCTCGTCCATCACATACACCTGCTCATGCCCCATGTAGCGCAGCAGCCACCACAGACGCGAGGCGTTCATGCCGCCTTGATCGTCATAGGCAATAATGCGTGCATTGGAGCCAATGCCTGCTTTGGCAAGGCGACCTGCGAGCATAGCTGGATCAGGGAGCGGATGGCGTCCGCCATGCTCGGTGACCGGAGCGGAAAGGTCCTTTTCAAGATCAAGATAGACAGCACCCGGAATATGTCCGGCCTTCGCATCGATCGGCTCCTCCAGCCCCGCATAACGGCGGGCATCGCGAGAATCAATCAACACAGCGCTGCCAGTTGCGGAAGCTTATTACAGGTCTGCCGGTTTATTTTGTGAGAACATTCCTCCGAGAATCAGAATGTATTATTATGATATAATTGATACTACCTGTTTAATAAGCTTCAAATAACGGGGATGAAGAGGGATCGATTAGAAAAAAAGACACTAATTACATAGAAACTTATACAAGGTGGTTTTTTTGTGGAAGTAGGAGAATTTAATGGGAAGTTCGAGAACGCTGTAAATACTATTCTTATAATGAAAGAAAGAAAGATTTTTGACAATTATATAACTAAAATAGCGTTTCCCTATTTTAAAAATTTCGCTTTTCATTCAGTAATAAACTTTGAATTCCCTTTAACTATTTTAACTGGGAAAAATGGTTCTGGTAAAAGTTCAGCACTCCATGCGCTTTATGGTTCTCCAAAAGGAACGATTATTAGTGATTACTGGTTCTCATCACAACTTGATCCAATAGAAGATTTCGGAGATGTTCAAGAGCGTCATTGTTTCTTTTATGAATATGTAGACAAAGGAGAAAAGCATTCTGTACTTTATCAGAAGATGAATCACAAAAATCGTAGTAGCATGGAGTATTGGGAGACTTCACGACCTAGAGCAAAATATCGTATGGCTACTAGTAAAACACGTTCAAATCCTATTGATAAAAATCTTGTTTACATTGATTTTAGAAAAGAATTAAGTGCTTTTGATAAATTCTTTTATTTTGGAAGTATAGATCATCTTCGTTCAAGTTCTAAGCAAGATTATTTAAGGTTACAATCAGCCAAACTAAAGAATTTAATTGATTCAGGTGATATTTATGAAATACATGGGTGTATACAAAATGAAAATGTAATTCAGTTGACTGAGTCTGAGATAAAGGCAGTGGCCTTAATTTTACAAGAAGATTATGTTGATATCAAACTGATTAATCATAAGTTTTTTCAGGGTTGGGGAACATCCGTTATATGGAGTAAAAATGGTTTTTCTTATTCTGAAGCACACGCTGGTAGTGGCGAAATAGCTATAGTTACTTTAGTCCATAGGATTTTAAATTCACCTCCTAGAAGTTTGATTTTATTGGATGAACCAGAGGTTTCCTTGCACCCTGGTGCTCAGAAGCTATTACTATTGTTTCTATTAGAGCAAATAAAAGTGAATAAGCATCAAATTGTCTTGTCAACACATTCTCCTGCATTTGCAGAGAAAATGCCCAAAGAAGCAATTAAGAGATTTATTAGAAATCCTAAGTCTTCTAAAATTGATATTCTCGATGAATGTTTCCCGAGCGAAGCGTTTAGATATTTAGGACTTTCTTCAAAGTATGATAATGCTAAGATACATGTCGAAGATCATTTAGCTGAAAAAATCTTAAATGCTGTCATAAAAAATAACTCTGATCGATTTGACAATTTCAGTATTTTTTTCACACCTGGTGGTGCTTCTTATATAAAACAGAATTATATTCAACATTATGCAAATGAACAAACTGGCAACAGTTTTGTGATCTTTGATGGTGATCAAAAAGTTAACGATATTTGTATTGACTTTGATACCTTACCTGCGAAGCTACTTGATGACAAGGATTATCTAAAAGACCAAATTAAAAACTTTACAAACCAAGATATAGATTTCGTTAAAGATGGAGGAGAAGGGAAAAAGAGGGACGATCAAGTTGTTAAGGCGCAAAAGCGATATATCGAATTTTATAAAAATTGTGTAAGGTTTCTCCCTAAGCTTACTCCTGAAGAAATCATTTGGGATGACGATTACGTATCTGATATGATTTTACTTCAAAATAGAAATTTACTTGGCGAAGTAATGGAAGAGGAAGATTATAAAAATAAAATATCAAAATTATCAGAAATAATGACTGGTAATGATAACTCAGCTTCTATCAACATAATGCAGGACATGTTGATTAAGAAATGGATCGATAAAAATGATGATTCTCAACAGGCTATCAAAGATATTTTGATTGAATTTATGAATATAATGAACAATCAAGAGGTGGTATTGAAGTGAATGTAATGAATTTAACCGCAATAGATTTGTTTGCAGGTTGCGGAGGTTTAACCCAAGGACTAAAGCAAGCAGGAGTCGATGTTGCTTCTGCGGTAGAGATTAATCGTAGCGCAGCTAGAGCTTATCAAATGAACCACCCTGAAACTGTACTAATTGAACAAGACATTTGTAATGTTAGTGTCAACGAAATTTTAAATGTTACCCCTGATAAAAAAATAAATTTAGTTGTAGGATGTCCTCCGTGTCAAGGATTTTCTAGTGTGAGAACACGTAATAAAGGTAATATTATAGATGATGATAGGAATAAATTAATTCTCGAATTTTTAAGAATAGTAGAAGGAATACGACCAGAGTTTATTATGATGGAAAACGTTCCGGGCATTGTGAATTACATTAATTTCGATAAAACGGTTAATCGTCTAATTGAAATTGGGTACAAATTAGATTATAAAATAGTTAATGTCGAGGATTACGGGGTTCCGCAACGAAGAAAAAGGTTAGTTTTATTGGGTTCTCTGAGTAAACAAGTAACTATCCCTGAAAGTTCACCATCGTTACGTACAACTGTAAAAGACTACATTTATGACCTCCCATCTGTAGATATAAGTGAAGATCCTATGCATAGAAATACCACAAAACATAGTGAGAAGGTAAAGAATATTATTGCTTTAATTCCTAAAGATGGTGGTAGTAGAAAGGATCTGCCTCCCGAGCACTGGTTAGAATGTCATAAAAAAAGCGGAGTTGGCTTTTCAGACATTTATGGACGCCTAAGCTGGAACAAAGTATCTTCTACAATTACGGGAGGGTGCCTTAACCCTTCTAAAGGAAGGTTTCTGCATCCAACAGAAGATAGAGTTATTACTGCTCGAGAAGCAGCTTTACTTCAAACCTTCCCGATTGATTATGTGTTTCCATCAGATATCTCTAAGACAGAACTAGCTCAGATGATAGGGAACTCTTTCCCCCCTAAATTCTCTGAGTTTCAAGCAAATTATTTAAAAAATGTCTTAGTTGAAGAAAAAAAGTAATTATTGGTCATTCTATTAATATAGCATTAGCAATGTAAATAAGTACGGCCACTTCATCATTTTTATCAAGTTGCGAACAAAGGCTTAGCAGACTAATCCCTTCAAAGTCGCACAAGTTTGGATTCAGTCCGTTGTTCAACATCAATAAAAGCGTTTGTACATCTCCAAGAGCCACACATTCAAAGATGAATGGTGGCTCTTGGAGAATTTCGTTTCTATAGGTACTAATAAGCATAGCGCATTTTAAAATATCATTGTTTTGGCAAGCTTCAAGAAAACTATGTTTTATTGACAACTGGATCAGTCCTTTTATTTTCATTAAATATCGGACGAGATATTGGTGTCAATTATTTAACTTTGCTAAACAGAGATATATTGTTCTTTCTCATTAAGCACTGTACCCTTTGGTTCTTTTTAATTCATTGCCATGAATAAGGTGATTTGCTTGCAAGAATCACAGTGAATGCTTGTAGTTGTTCTTTTAATATGGAACACTTTGTATCCACAAAACGGGCATCAACCTTGGAATTTACTGAACAAACATATTGAATATAACAGAATGATGTTGTTAAAGATGAGGTAGACCTGAAATCTAGAGATTTCAGGCCCTAAAAAATCATTTCGATAAGAGTGGGTTTACTATAGCTGGATATGAATTTCCGGAGATATTGGCGAATTCTATGTCCAACTTGAGTACGCCGTTCACAGGAATTGTGGCTGACTGAACGGGAACACCTTTTACGGCTGTGCTACTCCATAGTTCTTTGCCATCACCATAAATGACCATGGATGCGGATGAATCATCACTTGCTTTGTCAAGACTAGCATAGTTGAAGTTCAGAGATTTGTATTGTCCATTTAGGTTATAGCTTTGTTTGGTTTTATTTCTGTAATAAATATTTACATATAGTCCGTTTTTATATGTTTGGTTATCGAGCTGCATTTCAGAGTTAACTATTGATTTATCAGCCACATCAACGGGAGCTTTATCCGTTAAGTAATCTCCTTCTACGACTGAGTCCCCAAACAAAACAGATTTTGTTTTACCATCCCAGGCAACAGGCTTCCCTATCATATCTCCAATGAGCTTAATAGGCACATATGTTGTTCCACTGTAGATGAGGGAGGAGGGAACAGGCGAGCCGTTATTGTTAAATTTACCACCAGAAGGAGTTTTGTCGACTTTGTCCACAATAAATCTAACCGGATCAAAGCTGACTTCAATCTTGTTTGTTGCTCCCCAAGCTATTCCACTGAAAAATAAAGTACCCACTAAAAAACCTGCTGCTAAATAAGGCCCCTACAATACTGTGGGGGCCTTATGCTACTTTTAAAAGACTAAAGTTTAGAAAATTGGTAAGCAATTAATTAACGCATCTGAATTAATAATTTAGCAGGGAATCGGCATCGATAAGAGAATAAATATATTTAATACACTAAGGAGGATTACATGGAAAATATTTTAAGTACAATAGTTTTTATTCTTCCCGGCTTTATGATGTACTTTTGGGTACAAATGATGGGGATAAATCCAGTTGTGAAGCATACTGTTCCAGAATTCACGGCGATGGCAGCTATAGCATGGATCCCTGTTTCAGTTTTGACGATAGTATTAATGAACTTGTTTGCCAGTCCAGTTTATACAATTGAGGCTTTGTATGAAAAATCGAAAAACCTTTATTATTTGGTTCGATTTACAGGGATAAGTGTAGTAGTGAGTTTTATACTAAGTTTATTGTATGCTAAATTCGGATATTCATCACAGGTTTGGATAATAAACAAAATAAGGATTTCTGTGAAGAAAACCGAACTTTCAAAGTCACCATCTGTATGGGAGGAAGTTTTTTTCAGTAATGATACTTTAGTTGTAGGTATATCCAAATACGGAAATAGTTCTCCTGAAGTTTATGGCTGTATTGATAGGGTTTCGAGGCCATTTGAGTCAAAGAGAGCAATGAGATTGATTTATATGGATTACGTGCAGAAAATAGTAGAAAGATACGAAGTGCCAGTAAAAGAAGTTTATACGGATGTTGATGCTGGTGTGCATATTTATATTTATGATTTAGAAGAATACAACAAGGCTGATATTGAAGAAAGGAAGAAGCCTGAGTATTATCAGACACCTTCCCGATCTAGTCGTACTACTTCTTAACTGGTGGCCTATTGACAGTTGGTTTACTTCCAGAACGTGTTTGTCCAACATTTCGATGGGGAGTAGGAACTGTTTTTTTACTCCCCGAATTATCAGGCATAGGTTTTCTAATCATTATTGTAAGTTCCCTTTCCTTAGCTATTTATTGATTTTTTGTGATACATAAATGAATTCTATATTTTTCCTTCTTTAACTAGCCGCCAAAAATGATAACCCAGCGCTGTTAATTTACATGATTTGGAATTCATCGCTGCATAGTACATGTGGTCTTCGCCCACAGGTTTAACTAAACCCTCTGCCACATATTTTTGTAAATGTTTAAACTTCTGAACATTTTCTGGATTAGCATCAGGGGTAGTATCCTCATAAGTTGGATCTAGATCGTGTTCTGACTGTGCATCTGTGAAATAGTCTGTGAGCTTTCTCAAAACATCAAAAGGAATTTGAGGAGGAACTGTTCTTATTCTGGTAAAACGTGAAACGTTAGTTTTAAACATAGGTCTTTGATCCCATGGGCCCAATGCTGCATCTACATAGGCATATAGGCCTCCGGGGGTTATATACCCGCGAATGTCCGCTGCTCCCCCGTAAAGTGCATCAATTAGCAGTGATGTAAACAAACCCTGTCCATTATTTTCCATAGCTGATTCGTAAGGCCGACAGGCTGTTAATATTGTCACACCATCATTCAGTTGAGTTGAATTAGAACCGTCAGTTGATATATTTCCTAAAGTACCAGAGTGACAACAATCTAAAATTATAATTTTGTCTTTTGCCTTAGATTTATTAGCGAGTTTCAAGATTTCATCCATAGATATGCCTTCATCATAAGCATCATAGTCACTTGTCACAATGAAGCCACCGCTTTCATTTATCAAACCATGCCCTGCAAAATAAAACAATGCTACGTCGCAGTCGCCAAGAAATAATTGATTCAAAGATTGACGTAAGTTTTGGCGAGTGACACCTAAAGGAGGAGACGTAATGGACATTATTGCGAAATTTGGCGATCCGTCAGCATTACGCTCTAATATTGTGCTCATTGTAGTAGCATCATTAACACAACCGCTTAAACTTGCATCCCCGTAATCATCAATGCCGACAATTAGAGCTTTTCTCATCATTGTTATCTCCCTATCCTAATTCTCTAATTGCATTAGCAATAGATAAGCTGTTCCAACCGACAACCTTGTCAGCGTTCTTTTTAACTTCAAGTGAAGTTCTTTCTGATCCCCAGGGTTCAATTGCTATGAGAGGTTTATTGAAATCTTTCTTACAAATTATAATTTCATGGTTCATCCATTTGCTGTATGTTGCATAGACGCCACACATCATAAGAACAACATTGCAATATTTAACTTGATTCTTTATTGCCGCATAAAGTTGTTGATCGTTTAGGGCATTATGAATAGGGTCGTCTTTGGGTACAGAGTAATCTTTGTATGGTAGACCTGACCTGTCTAGCATGGTGATTAATCTAGTGTAAGCGTCTCCATATGTCCAAGAATGACTGATAAAAATATTATAATGTTGTCTGTTCGTTAGCATCGAGTTGTTGCCTCCTTAACTATTTATCCTTCCAGTACCGGATATTAGCGAATACTGCGTACTATTAATCGCGGTTCAATTTGGATTTTATTCTTATCGTTTAGGTACTTTAATTTCATAAAGACTATCTAAAGCAAAAGGGACTCTTTTAATTCCATTGCTCATTGGATAAGGATAGTAGAGCTCGTTCTGGGAATAAGTTTTTTTCCACGAAAAAAGATCTTTGTCAGAAAGAGGAATGAGATGATCAAGAGAAATCCTATAATTAATCTTCATTGAAGCTTCTGCACTCTTTTTCAACTCTGCATACTCTAAAAGTACATGGTGACGATGTTCTTTAATTGTTTTCTTCCTGATCAATTTCATCATCATCAATTCATAGAAAATCCAAGGAGATTTCGTTTTCTTCATGGCTTCATCGGTTGTAATGCTATTAGAAGTATTCAAGAAAACAATGCACTCTGTCTTATCCATCAATTGAGTTATAGCTGTCGATAGCATCATATGTACGTGGGCGGTTGATTTATTTCTTTCTTCGTATGAATAAGAGGAGGAATCTTTAATTTTGCAGAAATTGTTATCTATTTCTCTTAAAAGAACGTCAGCGTACCCCCATACGCAAGAATCCACAAAAACTTTCAAGTTAAATTCTATGCTAAGCCACCCGGCTAAAGATAGGGCTAATTTCTCATCTGTGTGGGAATGTGAGAGAAATATATCTACATCAACTTGGGGGAACCAATCATCTTGAATTGATGAACCATCAATGCTTTGATCTGCTTTGTTGATGTATTTATCCAATGATGCTTTGACCTTACTTTTGTGGGAATTTAATATTTTTTCGCCCTCCTCATAGTAGTTATCAGAGAAGGAACTATTTAAACTTCAAACATACGTATCCTCCGTTATTAGTTTTATTTATTGAAGAGAGGCCTGCTGCAACAGAGTTGTTCCAGATAGGTCTATTTCTATTATATTGCTGTGCTTACAATAAAGTAAAGTCATATAGGCATTATGGATCAATTATTTGTTGTTTTATGAAGATATTTGTTGGACTTTGATTTTTAAACTGTTATAAGAAGTTAGAGCTAGATTAGGATGGTTTAATCGCGCGAATATTACCTAACCTAACTCGTCACCATTTCAATTTACCTGAGCCCTAGTCCTTATTGCTTCGTTCAATTACCATAAAATGTAAAATTTCAAATGAAGCAAATTCACAGTTTGTCAAATAACTTAAAAAGCTTGCGACCTTCGTGATGTATTTTCGATGCTTTACTTGTATCTGGTCAATCCAGAATTTTTAGGGTTACCGTATCTATTTTTTGAACTGACGAATGCACAACATGATCAGAGTTTAACTTCACTCCGAATAATTCTCCAATAATATGAATGGTCCAATAATCCTTCGAATAGTAATGATAGTTATTAGGAGGCAGTTTCATATCATAGTTATAATCGTTTTTCACCCAAGAGCGCTGAGCATGCTTATTTCTGTGGTTCGGATACTCAGAAAAGACAAAATGCATAAACATTGACATATAGTTACGAATAGTGAATTGTTGATTATCAAAATCTATAAGATTTCTAGATAATCGATTGTATTCATTCACTTCGTCGAGCAAAGATGATTCCGAAACTTGCTCAATCATTTCTTTAGGAATTTCCTTATAATAATTTTTCTTGAAGTGTACTTTCATTTCTTCTGGTATCGATGAATGGTAAATGATATTTACCATCTGAGTTTTAATATTCTCAATGTTAGCAAAAATAGAATGATAAACGCTGCCATTATTGCGGCCTGAATCCCTTAGCTTGCCAAAACTGCATACTTCTTTACGAGAAAAGTGATATAGCAATTTAAAATATTTAGAGGTTGTTATCACTGTCCTAAATATATTGTTGTTCTCATCGACATGATCAGATTTAATTAATATAAACTGCTTTGTTAACTCTTCATAACTCATTCCACGAACTTCGTTTTGAATGGCTGGATATGCTGGTGTTTGAATATTATGGAGTTGGCAAATTGCTTTTATAAACACATTCCCTGTATAGTTTTTGCGAGTGCATAATCTATTACTTATATCGTCGTGTCCTTTAATTATCTCCTCATTTGTTCTGCTAATATTCCCTACTAATCGCTCAAACTCCCTAAAGAATACAAAAAGAGGGAGCTTTGGTGCCCACCGATTAATGCTGGTTAAAATGATTTGCATATCAGCCTCTGTTAGTTTCTGACCGATTTTCACTGCAAGCTCCTTAATAATTTCCTGACAATCAAATACAACCTTCTGATAAGACTGATTGACTGCGACAGGAAACACATATCTTAACTGATTGTTATCAAATTGTTTGTAGAAAAAATAATCTAGCGCTTTTTTATACTGATTAAAACGATAATTAGGTGCCAATTCTCGTTCGAATCTATTGCGATATTCCGCATAAGCATCACTTTCTCTAATGAACGCAGCTGCCTCTTTTATTGCATTCAAATCAGATAAGTTCTCGTGCAAATCTATAGTACTTCGATAAAAAATGTTGTCCCAAATTGCCGTTTCTGCGGCCACATCATATTTCTTTAGTAGCTCTTCAGCTAGTCTAGTTCCTTTTTCACTTAGCACATCAAATGTACTTAACACATCTTCAAGTGCTTTCTTGAAACGATCAATATTGTGGGGCTCATCGTTGAACTCAAAATCCTCAACTTGTTCATAAAGCGAAAATAAGAGCTGATAAGTTGTATTTGAATCATCTTTAGTAACTTCATCGTTCTTAACTGAAAAGTACAGATTCACTATTTGCTCCTGACATTTAAGTGCGTCAGTGAAGAGTTCGCGTTGTTTCTGAAGGACGGAGGCTTCACTTAAATATGAAGTTAAGGTCTTACGAGACAGCAGCGTATTTCGAGACGGTATAAATTTTAAAAGGTTATTCAAGGAAATAGAGATAGCTGTATAAAAGTTGGAATTGTTGCTATCGTAAAAATTAGTTGTTAATATGAAACAATTATAAATGGCTTCGTATTGTTTGCCCGATTTAGCAAGTCGGTCAATTCTGCCGTAGCGTTGCTCAATAGCGGAAGGGAAGGCAGGAATATGATAGTTAATCACATGATTATAGCCAGGTAAGTTGACACCCTGTTCTGCAATCTGATAACTAACAACAAGCACGGTCGGTAGTATGCTTTCTTTCGTTTTATTAGAATAATGTGCTAATTCATAGTTGTTACTCCCCGAAACAATAGCAAAGCTATTACCTGTTGTTTCTGCCCGGAATTCCATAAAATTGGCATCTTCTAGAGCCTGACGAAGTACTGTTGCTTCCTTCTCAATGAAACGTGTGAAAATAACAAAGCGGGCATCATGCTGTTCTTTCAAGCGTGACTCTAAAAATTCCACAGTTTGTTCTGCCTTTTGCTGCTGTGTAGTTTTGCTATCTTCGTATTTAATTCCTACTTCATGAATCATTGTTTCATGGCGCTTAATGGTCGTCTTATGAAACTCACTTATTTGCAAGGACTGAATTGTATCCTTGAAATAACGTGTGACTGGTGAAGTAATATCGAAGCTTGAACAAATGAGTGCATTTTTTTCCTTACCAATCGTTTCAATATTTTGAATCCAATTGTTTTGAATATCCTTTTGAGTCATACTTTTAGCGATATTAATATACGTTTGTAAGTCATATTTATTAGATTTAATAGGTGTTGCCGTTAAAAAAACAACTTTCTCAGCAACTAATTTTTCAAGGGCTATTCTTTTTTTTGTATTATCTGCCAAGAATAAGTGTGCTTCGTCAATAATAATGAGTCCAAAAGCTTTGCCTGCGAGTTTCTCAATATGAGAATAATTGTTATTAATAATATGTACATGATGTGAATATCCCATATGTATAAATGGCAGTTTTTGATACCAATCACCTAAGAACTGCCCCTGATGTTCACCTTCAGAGAGAGCTTTTGTGGTAATAATTAATACATCTTTATGATTTTGCTCGATATAATCAAGTGCGATTAAGCCGCTCGTAATGGTTTTTCCGCTTCCTACTTCATCAAATATGTATAAAACATCGTGTTGTTGTATGCGATCGCAGTTTACAAATTGTAATGGAAATAAATCAATTAATTCAGGATTAACAAACTCAAGCCAATTACGTTTAACCAAGTAGACCACTCCTACAATTAGTTCATGAACCAAATTTTATATTTTTGTAATATACAATACGACACTATGCCAAAATAAATAAATCGAATACAAAGGGTTCTATCCTTCGTTTCTACACTCAAATTGATTTTTGTCTTATTCCTCAGCGTTAGCCTTCTCTGAGCCTTGAATAAATTAATGTTGATCAGGTGTTGATTGTGTTTGAATTATGTTGATTATAATCGGTAAAGCAGAAGCGTTCGTTGGATTTTTAAATGTTAATATTGCTCATTCTACTAATTCTTATTGATAGATATACTATTAAATTGAAGAAAGTAAGATGCCTTTATTCGCCCGGTGTAATCACTTTCCTTGAACGAATGTTGATCTCTTGTTGACTTAGATGAACCAATACACCGCCCCAGGCGTCAGCCTGCATGGCGGTGTATTCCTCTTTGAGATAATGTACACCCTCGCTACATTCTTATTTTTCCCCTGTAGCCACCGGGTTCTCCTCATAACTAATCCAGTCGCTCCAGCTTCCGGAATACAGCTTCACATTCGAGAATCCCGCTTCTTCCAGTGCAATCACATTCGGGCAGGCTGATACGCCGGAGCCACAATACACGATAATCGCACCATCCTTGTCCAGCTTACTGAAACGTTCTTCTAACACCTCAGTACCTGTCCAACGTCCATCCCAATCCAACACATCTTTCCAAAAATAATTCACCGCACCCGGAATATGTCCGGCCTTGGCATCAATCGGTTCCTCTAATCCAGCGTAGCGGCGGGCATCGCGAGAATCGATCAGCACGGCATTGCCACTTGCCGAAGCTTGTTGCACATCCTCTACACTTGCCAGCATGGCTGGCTGCACATTCACCTCAAAGGAAGAAGGGATCTGCACGGGCACATCTGTGGTCACGGGGAACTTGGCATTTTGCCAAGCGGAGAAGCCTTCGTCCATAATGTACACCTGCTCATGACCGATGTAGCGCAGCAGCCACCAAAGACGAGATGCATTCATGCCGCCTTGATCATCATAGGCAACAATTCGACTATTGGAGCCAATGCCCGCTTTGGCGAGACGATTAGCCAGTTCAGCCGGATCAGGAAGCGGGTGACGTCCTCCGTGCGTAGACACAGGAGAAGACAGATCTTTTTCCAGATCGAGATAGACAGCTCCTGGAATATGTCCAGCTTCATAGGCTTGTTTTCCAGCCTCCGGTTGACCGAGCAAGAATCGGCAATCTGCAATGACGACATCCGGTTCGTACATTCTGGCGAGCAGCCAGCGCATGGATACAATATTTTTCATGAAAATACACCGCCTTATATGTAGTGGGATGGATTCAACCGGAATCTGCGTGGTGCAGGTCCCAGTTGTTTTTTACAAAAATCCTAATACAAACGCAAGTTACACCACTGTAGGTTCAACAGGCCCTTTGCCAGCGATAGGAGCATCAGCAGGAATGGGTTGAGGTTTGGTTTTGCCATATCGAATGAAGATCCATACCCCGAATATAATGACGACCCCGGCAGACATCTGTAATGCACTGAGGGATTCGCCGAGCAGCATCCAGGCCAGCAAAGAAGAGAATACGGGTTCCCCAAGTACGCCCATGGATACCGTCGTTGCATTCATATATTGAAGCAGCCAGTTGAAGAGATAGTGTCCAAAGATCGTTGGCACAATGGCGAGCAGCAGGAAGATTCCCCACTCTGACGCAGCATAGCCCCCGAACGGATGGCCCATGATCAGATTATATACCGCCAGCGTGCAAGCAGCGACAAAGAACACCCAGAAGTTATACGAAAATGCACTAAGTCCCGCTCGCAAAAATTGTCCCAACAGCATATGAACGGCGACTGCGATTGTGCCAAGCAAAGACAGGACATCACCTTGCAGTGCAGTACCTGCTAACTGGAAATCTCCAGCACCAATGACGATTGATCCAAGCAGGGCGATGCCCATGCCGATGATCATCATGCGGTTAATTTTGGCTTTGAACAGCCATACCGAACCGGCAAGAATCAGTATAGGCTCCAGCGCGAGAATAACGGTGGAACTGGCAACACTGGTGAGCCGCAGCGAACCCATCCAGAGTAGAAAATGAAGGGCCAGCATCACACCGGATGCAAGCAGCAAGCCCCATTGCCGTAAGCTCAGACGCATCATCTCATGTCTGTATTTCCAGACAAAAGGCAGCATAAGCAGATTGGTCAAAAATAGACGGTACATCGCAATGACCGCAACATCTGCGGTAGACCAGCGTACAAAGATCGAAGAAAAAGAAATGGCGATAATGCCGACAAAGAACAGCAGATAGATGGATCTGCCGGCCCGGTTCAAGCTTGTCATGGGTGTAGCTCCTTCTTGAAGTCTGATGGCGTAAATCACTTTATTATACAGGAGAAGGTAACCGCAGGAAAGATAAAGAGAACGAAGAGATAAGTAGATTGTAACCGGGCTTGTAACTATTCTGTCATTCTCCCGATCCATTTTTCTATTAATCTTCTATATAGAGACATGAAACGAGATAATATACCAATAATCGGGAAAAAATGAAAGTAAGGAAGTGGCATGACAGTGAGAGTCCAACAAGAGAGAGCGGGAGAACGTGGCAGTATTCCGCCTAGCACAAGTCGCACGAAAACACATAAACGAAGAAAAATCCGGTATGGAAGGATTAGCATAGCTCTAATGCTCCTGGTACTATTCGTTACCGGTATTACATATGTATTCCTTGGCATGACGCATTGGATCAAAAGCGTTGTGGCGCCGCCTCCGATTACTGTAATAGAACAGCCCGCCAAGCTCGGCATGATACAAGTTACTCCGGATGCGAAGGAGGAGCCGGCACGGTTCCAGGGTCAGGTTCGCAAATTGGCATACATAACGTTCGATGATGGGCCAACTGAATATACAGAACAACTGCTGGATATATTGAAGCAGCATGAGGCGAAAGCTACCTTTTTTATGATCGGACGTCAGTTGAATCAGCATCCGGAAGCAGTGAAACGGCTATTGAAGGAAGGCAGTTATCCCGGACTCCACAGCATGACGCACAACTATAAAAAGCTGTATAAGAGCGGCAGTTCTGCAAACTTTGTGAAAGAGTTTAAGAAGGAGCAGAAGATGGTGCAGGACTTGATTGGTTTTACACCTCATCTTATTCGTGCACCTTATGGCAGTAGTCCACAGATCGGTGAAAAGTTCAGAGGTGACATTGCGGCGGCTGGGTTCAAAATGTGGGACTGGACGACAGATTCACTCGATTGGAATCTTCCCGGTCAGCCGGATAAAATTGTGGCTCGCGTGAGCAAAAGTGTACATCGGGATAAGGAAGTGATTCTGATGCATGAGCGGGAGCAGACGGTTCAGGCTTTGCCACGGATTCTGAAACTTTTGGAAGATCGGGGCTACGAGTTCGAAGTATACGATCCAGATGCACATTGGATAGCCAATTTTAGCGGAGATAGCCGCTTGTAATATAACAACAAGATGATGCAAGAGAGGAAGGGCTTGGGTGCTAACGAGTAAAAAAATGGCGCTTGCGGCAGTTAGCGTATTGCTAATGCTGCTGGCAAGTGGTTGTGGAGAGCCGCAGGAGCCTGCGGCAAATCAGGTGAATCAATTGGTGCTCAGCGGTCAGGCGATCGATCATAGCTTGAAGGCCCTGGCTGGTCATGAGCAGGAAGACATGAAGTTATACAAGACTATCTTAGATAAAGGCAAGAACAAAAACAGTGATCTCGAAGCACTTCTGGATCAGGCAGCAGAGCATATTCATGAACGAAGAACGTTGTTGAAGCAGGCGGAAGAGGCCATGAAAGAAACCAACGAGAAGACGGTGGCCCTGCGCAGCTCCCTTAAGGAACTATCGTTTGAAAATGAAGAAACGTTGGCCCAGGCTGAGAAGGTGTTGGATCAATTTGAAGCAAGAGCACGTGCATTTGAAAATTTCGTGGCTTCGTATCAGCAGAGTCTGAATGCAGATGAGCAGTTATATGGCCTGATGAGTGAAAGTGTGGAACCTAATCTGGTGAAGATCAAGCGAGCCATTCGGGTACGGAATAGCGAATATGCGCAGCTTGCTGAATTCCGAAAGCAATTCAACCTGCAGACCAAAGCATTTAACGGAGCCAATGCGAAACTGGTACAGATGGATCAGGCCAGTTGAGCAGAGGATCTGAGTCACCATTCAGACATTTTGCATGATTGAGCCGCCTGTCTCCCGTGTAAGTACTAGTATACAGCCAAGCCAATGGATGAGAAGCAACATGGACAAGCATCATTGCGTATAAGCTAACGGAGGTGTTCATATGCGAAAAGGAAATACAATGAAAGTCAGTACATCACTCTTGGTTTTACTTATGGGATTCTCGCTTGTGGCCTGTGGGAACAGCAGTCCTGCTGCACAGCCACCAGTGAATAATACGGAAGAACAGTCACCCGCACCGGAGCAACAGCCGAATGAAAGTGTTGTTATAGAAGCCGAAGGTATTCTGACTGGATGGGCTGATCCGCACACCGTGGAGATTCGAGTGAATGAAGAACCGATGTCATTCCAGGTGGGCGAAAATCTGCAGAAGTCACTGGATGATATCGATGACGAAGATTCAGTTCGTTTCAAATATGTAGAGAAAACGATTGATGCAACAACGAAACAGCTGGTACTCACTGAGATTGCAAAAATCGAATCAGGTGATGACAATAACGGTTCCAATGCAGGCGGTACTGTAACGTCTGATCGTCCGAAGACGTCAGAGCTGGAAGTGACGGTAGAAGGAATGACCGAGAAGCGCCCAGTGACACTGGCACAAGCGAAAGGTTATTCACTTTATGTGTTTGAGCCGATGGCTTTTGACGCGGAAGACCAGGAGTTAACAATGAAGATTGATCCGGATTATGAGGTAGAGATTGAGAAGCTGCCAGCGGATTACAATCTGGATACGCTGAAGATGAATGCCAAGGAAGAGTTGTCCGAGACCGGAGAAGTGAAGCAATTAACGGCTGAACAACTCAGCAATGGGCCGATGAAGGATGCAAAACTGTACATGATGTCCCAGAATGATAAGAAAACAGAGTATTTTATTGTTAAAGACCTAGACGGCAATGGTTTCGTTTTCCACATCCATGCACCTATTGGTGAACCGTCTGAAGGTTTCCTGCCCATGGCATATGCATCCCTTAATTCCATCATGAATGAGTAGAAAATGGATGAGCTACAGACTACAAAGTTAAAGCCAAACGATAAAGTGAGTTAAATCGACCATTAAACAGCGTGTTTCCTTGATAGAGGAGATGCGCTGTTTTTTTTGCTGTTACTATATTATAGAATATGTCGTGCCGTGCAAAGACAAAGAGCCGGAAGGAACGATGCTGATGCATAGGTTCTTCCCGGCTTCTTGGCCATACTTATATTCAGTTTGCGGGATCGAACCAGTAACCCTAATGATCATATCAGGTTAGTATAGTCGATTCCTTGCGCCCTCTCAGTTCTTGATAGCGGGCGATCACATTCTGATGAACGGGATGTTCGTCGGGAATTCCCATGCGTTCACGGATGAAGGTGGAGACACCCTCTTCGCGAATCATGTATTGGAGCTTCATGGCTTCCTCGTCGCGTTCATCATTGAACAGCATTGCGGCCGCCATAGCAGAAGTTAAATGAGGAATTTCAATTCCGAATTCACTGGCCTGCATCGCTGGGCGAACAAGCCGATCATGAGGCGAAAGCTTGCGAAGGGGGGAACGTCCGACCCGGGTCACCTGATCCGTCAGGTTAGGATTGGCGAAGCGTTCCAGTATGGTGTCGATATATTTGTTATGCTTCTGAGCGTTGAATCCATGCTTCTGTATGAGCATCTGACCGGTCTCTTCCATAACATGGCGCACTTTGGCCCGCAGGGTGGAATTACTCATCACCTGGCGGATTGTCTTGAATCCTTCGAGATAGCCGAAGTATGCGGCGACACAGTGACCTGTATTTACCGTAAACATTTTACGCTCAATATAAGGTTCAAGCGAATCCACATAGTGGACGCCATCTATTTTCTTAAAACCATCCAGAAGTGCTGGACGATGAACGACCCATTCGTAAAAAGGTTCAACAGTGACCTGCAGCGGGTCCTTGTGGTTTTGAGCCGGAACAATCCGGTCCACAGCTGCATTGGGGAAAGAAACATAACGTTCGGCTTTTTTACGGGTTGGTTCATCCAGGAATGGATAGATGCGTTTCTTCAGTCGAGTGCTGCCACCGATGGCATTCTCACAAGCGATAATATGCAGTGGAGCCTGATTATTGTTTTTCATGCGAAGTTGAATGCCTTTGGCGATCGGCTCGGCGATATCTCCGAGTGCAGATACACCCACGGCGGTTGTGATCAGATCGGCTGAAGCGATTTCTTCAGCAACACGATCCTCTTCACTCACATTGATAGCGGTCACGTTGTTGACAATCGTTGTATCCTGATCCCTATTAGCCAGGGTAATCGGATATTCCTGTCTCTCTTGCAGCATGGAGATTTTCTTTGGGTTACGTGCGACAAAGCAGACTTCGTAGTCGGAAGCGGACAACATATGACCGATAAAACCGCGGCCTATATTGCCCGCACCAAAATGTACAGCTTTCATGTGTGAACTCCCCCTTTAAGGATTAAATCGCGAAATTCGTGCAGACCTTAGACGGTAGTGACGAGTGGCTTCGAAATCAAATCGTTAAATGCGAGGTCGGTCAAGCAAGACAGCCGTTGGTGAGGCATATCGAATTCCAGTGTTCCTGTGATGGTATTCGAGATGACTACGCAGTGCATACCAGCCGCAGCAGCTGCACGCGCGCCGTTAGGTGAATCCTCAATCGCTACGGCTTCGTCTGCAGTTACTCCAAGGGCTTCAAGCGCTTGATTGTAAAGTTCCGGGTCAGGCTTCACATTCGCAACATCATCTGCCGTACGGATGACTTCAAAATAATCTTTCAGTTTCAGTTGTTCCAGATGCTGTTCGACCCACTCCCGTTTGGAGCTAGAGGCCACAGCCAGTTTTAGTCCGGCTTCACGTGCTTGATCAAGATATTCTTGAATGCCCGGACGAACCACCTCTTTGTTCATCAATGCAGCATGCTGCAACTGAACGGATTCCCTGAACGCTTCCCGATCGATCGGAAGATTCAAATCTGTGATGAGGTACTCATATGGATTAAATGTTTTCAGACTGGTACCGATGCATTGTGAATACATCTCCAGGGTTAAATCCACGCCGTGTTCCTTGTAAGCATCACGAAAAGCAATATACCATGCTGTCTCTGTATCAATAATCGTTCCGTCGAAATCAAACACCAGTGCCTTAATCATAAATTTGTTCCTCCTGTTTCAGAATTAGTTTGGGGATAAAACAAAGTGAAAGTTTTCTGCAAATTCATTCCCGTATATTCATTAACCTGCGGTATGTTAGTTGACGCAGTAGATCGAAAATGAATATTAATTTGGGAAAAAATATGCGTTGAAGCTAATAAAACCGTAACATAGGACAAACTGAAGGGTCAAGCGCGTCATGAATGTTTACATTGAAAGTTTTCGCGTGAATGACTTGTTTTCAGAAAATAATAAACGTTGCAAACCGTTAAGCTCTTTACATGTAAGCGGTGTACTGAATAAACCGTTTTTTCAGTTCAAAAAAATAAAACTTTTTTTATGAAAATTGGATGAACTGACCGTTCAACAGCTTTCGACACTTTTAGAATAGAAGAAATGGAACTTAAGTTATTGGATTTATTAGCTTTACGCCGGATGAAGCGATGTGGGAAAATGAAAGAAAGATTCTGAAAGTATATGGAGTAAGGGAGGAACACAAAGATGCTGCAAAAGGACCGTTTCAATGGCTGCCTCATCGGGCTTGCAGTGGGTGACGCGCTCGGAACTACGGTTGAATTCAGTCCTCCGGGTACGTTCGAACCTGTTACCGATATTGTGGGAGGCGGCGTATTCGGGCTTGAGGCCGGGCAGTGGACAGATGATACATCCATGGCTTTATGTCTGGCAGAAAGTCTGGTACGTAAGGCAGATTTTGATCCTGCGGATCAGATGCGCAGATATACCAATTGGTACAAGGTTGGGTATATGAGCAGCACAGGCGACTGCTTTGACATCGGCGGGGCCACACGAAGTGCCTTGGAGAGGTTTGAATTAACTGGAGAAGCCTACAGCGGATCAGCCGACCCGATGACAGCGGGCAATGGATCTATTATGAGACTTGCGCCTGTCGCGATGGCTTACGCCAATCGTCCGAAGGAGGCGGTTCATTATGCAGCGCTGAGCTCCCGTACAACACATGCAGCAACGGAAAGTGTGGAAGCATGTGAGGTGCTGGCTGCGATACTTGTTGCTGGCTTGCGCGGAGCGGACAAGAACGTCATGCTGATGCCAGAGACATGTCGACAGTGGAGGGAAGAGCTTACTTTTTCACCCGCAATTGAAGAGGTTGTCATGGGTTCGTATCAGAGCAAAGAACCGCCAGAAATCAAGGGCAGTGGCTACGTGGTTCGTTCACTTGAAGCAGCATTATGGGCGTTCCATAAATCCTCAAGCTTTGAGGAAGGCGCGTTGCTAGCTGTTAATCTGGGTGATGATGCGGATACCACGGGTGCGGTGTACGGACAAATCGCAGGTGCTTATTACGGGCTAAGCGGCATTCCGGCACACTGGCGGGACAAGCTGGCCATGCGTGAAACGTTTGACCAATTAACAGATGCCTTGTGGTTGAAGGCGACAGAAAAACGTTGATAAAGAGACAGGAGAAGAGAACATCTATGGGCACCACAGAACACACAACAGAACCACAGGCTTCGCAGTCTGGTAAACGAGGGGCTTTTCCGTTATCCCTGTTATGCCTGACGATAGGAGCTTTTGCAATTGGTATGACTGAATTTATTATCATGGGTCTGTTGCCCAATGTGGCAACAGATCTGAATGTGAGCATTCCACAGGCAGGACAACTCATTACGGGATATGCGCTTGGTGTAGCGGTAGGTGCGCCGATATTGACCGTATTTACACACAAGATTCCGCAGAAGAAACTGCTGGTGCTGCTCATGTGCATTTTCATCATCGGTAACGCATTGTCTGTCATTGCTCCCACCTACGGGTTGTTAATCTCGGCACGGATTTTAACAGCATTTGCCCATGGTACGTTCCTGGGTGTAGGTTCAATCATGGCAACGCGGCTCGTTGCACCCGAGAGAAGGGCAGGAGCAGTATCCGTTGTTCTCGCAGGGCTTACGATCGCCAACATCATTGGTGTTCCGTTTGGTACATTTATCGGACAGCAGCTCGGATGGCGGTCATCTTTCGGGGCGATTACGATTCTGGGCATCATTTCGTTAATTGGTATCATTCGTTTCATTCCTGTTCTACCTCAAGGAGCACCTGCAAACCTCGGACAGCAGTTCCGCAACCTGGTGCGTCCACAAGTATTATTGATCCTGCTCGTTGGCGCGATGGGCTGTGGAAGTCTATTCACAGTGTTTACGTACATCACCCCGATGCTTGTGGACATTAGTGGTTTTGCTGAGCAGAATGTGACCTGGATTCTGGTATTGTTCGGCTTCGGCGTTACCTTGGGTAACATGCTTGGCGGCCGTCTGGCGGACTGGAAACTAATGCCTTCCCTGATCGTCAATTTCGGGATACTGGCGGTTCTTCTGGCAATCCTTACGCTTACGCTGGACAATCCTTATCTCGCGGTAATTACGATATTCTTTTGGGGTGTTGCGGCCTTTGGTATTATGCCAGGATTGCAGATTCGAATCATGAATATGACCCGTGAAGCGCCGCTGCTGGCGACAACTTCGAGTCATTCCGCGTTTAATCTGGGGAATGCAGCTGGTGCCTATCTGGGCGGATATGCAATTACCCAAACGGGTCTAATATCCGTACCTTTGTATGCTGCAGTTATTGCCGGATTGGGCTTGCTAGGACTGCTCTTCAGTCTGTTCATGGAGCGTAAGCATCATGGGTCAGAGGTTGTAGAAGTTGCAGAGGCAGCATCGGCAAGTTGAAAATGAAATCTGTTCGCCTCAATTCATCCGTTGAACACGGAGAGTTGAGGCTTTTTTATATCATGATTAGATCCGGAGTAGGGGAGCAGATAGACGGTCTGATGGTGAGTAAAAGTATACTTTTTAAACTATAAGATATAGTTATTTAAGTCTTTTGATGATGTACAAGTCTTGTGAGATGATATAATAAAGGTGCAATTGGAATTGATTGTAAATTATGGATCAAGGATCTTTGCTTCCGTATTGGGGGAGGACAACGGTTCGTATTCATGCTTGGAAAGGAGGAACTTCGCTTTAAAATGTAAGGGCTTTCAGTTAGGGTTGGTGTGTATCTGAAAGACCTGTTATGAGATTTGTACACGGTTTAAAATCATATTCCAAAGGAGATTGATATTGATGAAAAAGCGTCTGTCCAAGATTCTGAGTCTCTCCATTACAGCAGCACTCCTTGTACCAACGATGGCGTCTGCAACCGATATGCAGGAAACTGCGGCTCCAGCCCCAGCCCCCATTCAGGCGGTGATAGATCAGGGAGTGACTGGCACCATGGATAATACGGGGCAAAATGCGCTGGCTAACACTCCGGTTGTGCCTGCACCACCGGGTTATGATGCCTATCGAAACGATATTGCGCACGGAAATACCAATCTGATCTTTTATTATTCCAC
Organism: Paenibacillus sp. LS1; assembly: GCF_026013365.1. Taxonomy (GTDB): domain Bacteria; phylum Bacillota; class Bacilli; order Paenibacillales; family Paenibacillaceae; genus Paenibacillus. Next base: position 1,762,374 of record NZ_JAPDOE010000001.1, on the reverse strand, counting down.
AACGGTAGGCACTACACGGAAAGCAACGGTGTATACACCGCCAGGATATTCTCCGAATAAAAAGTATAACGTCCTGTATCTCCTGCACGGCATCGGCGGGGATGAGTATGAGTGGGTAAATGCAATGAAACCCAAGAACATTTTGGACAACCTGTATTCGGAAGGAAAGCTGTCCCAGATGATCGTTGTCATGCCGAATGGTCGTGCCATGAAGGACGATCGTCCAGTCGGTGACATTTTTGCTCCGGATAAAGTGGCTGCGTTTGAACGATTTGAGCAAGACCTACTCAAGGATCTGATTCCTCATATCGAGGCCAATTATCCGGTGTACAAAGACAAGAATAGTCGTGCGCTAGCCGGATTGTCTATGGGAGGTGGGCAGTCACTAAACTTTGGATTGAAAAATCTGAATACCTTTGCCTGGGTAGGGGCCTTCTCGGCTGCACCGAATACGCAATCTGTATCGCAGCTGGTTTCCAATCCGGGACAAGTCGCTAGCCAACTCAAATTGTTGTGGATCTCCTGTGGATCGAGTGATGGTCTGTTATGGGTCAGCCAGAATTTCAAAAACGGCTTGAGCAGCATGAACATTCCGCATACCTGGTATCTGGATGTAGGTGGGCACGAACCATCTGTCTGGAACAGCGGTTTGTACCAGTTTTCACAACGAATCTTCAAGTGATGAACCGGTGTACACAGGGATTTGAGTTTAAAAGGATATTTACAGGGATTCTCATAGAGTGAGTAAAGGCCTCAGTTCTGTTTCGCACAGGGCTGGGGCTTTTGAGTTAGTTACTATGTTGTGGTGGAATTCGACATAATAATATGTAAGGATTGGTTTAATTTATTACATAGGTAGCGTTATGAAGGAGAGTGATCTGATGTTTTACTACAAAGGTGCGTTTCGAGAAACAGATAATGTAATCTATTTTAAAAGCGATGTTGCATTAGCCCAGAATGATGTCGTCTTATTTGGTGAGAAAAAGTATTTCATTGAAAGTGTGGAAAAAGAATTTCTCCTGCTTCAGCGGGTGGGCTCCATTGTTTCGGTGAGTTTGTGAAAACTTCGCAAGATCATCCCCTTTTTCAAGTGTACGTGCACTTCTGGGCCCCTGCCTACATACAATAGATCGACCCTGTTCCCACATGTGCTCAGGCCAGATCGTTGTAAAACTGCAGGAGGTGTCATCTGTGCCCGGATTGTTTACCGCAATTGCTCTATTCATTAAAGAGTTAACGTTACTCGTCTCGTATGTCAAAAATAATGCGTTCCCCCAGCCACTGGCTGAGGATGATGAAGCCAAACATTTACGCCTTATGGCTGAAGGCAATGCCCACTCCCGCAATTTGCTCATTGAACACAATCTGCGCCTCGTCGCGCATATCGTCAAGAAGTTCGACAACACTGGCGAAGATCAGGAAGACCTTATTTCCATCGGAACCATCGGTTTGATCAAGGCGATTGAAAGTTTTCAACAAGGCAAAGGAACCAAACTCGCTACGTTTGCAGCAAGATGTATTGAAAACGAGATACTTATGCACCTTCGTTCCCTGAAGAAAACACGTAAAGACGTATCCCTGCATGACCCCATTGGTACGGACAAAGAAGGCAACGAAATTACGCTAATCGATATCCTCGGAACGGAAGCCGACGACGTTGTAGATAAAGTGCAGCTCAAGATTGAGAAAAGCAAAATTTATCGCAATCTCGACATCCTGGATGATCGGGAGAAGGAAGTCGTGATCGGTCGATTTGGTTTAGAAGCAGGCGGGGAAGAGCGCACCCAACGCGAGATTGCCAAGGAACTGGGCATTTCACGCTCTTATGTATCGCGGATTGAGAAACGGGCGTTAATGAAGCTGTATCATGAGTTTTATAAGCAAAAATAGTGTTTGAACAGACCAGAGGGCGCCTTAATCGGGAGCCCTTTTTACTGTGAAGATGCTTGAAATTGGAGCTGAATATTATTAAACAGCTTAATTTATAACCTAAATAAAGGGATTTACCTCTCTACTGAAGAATATGTTGTAAACTGACCAATTTAATATGCAAGGAGTAAGTCATAATGAAGCAGCTTATTCAGAAGACTCCACTGTGGTTTTTGTTAATCTGGATCGTAGGATTTATGATGATCGTGTTCAACTCGTTTCAATCGTCTTCCAGTGTTATCAACTTTATTGCGTTATTCATGATTAATGTTGCTAATGCGATTCGAATTTGGAAAAATGAACGTTCATTAGCGATTACCTTTTTAGTCGTTGCCGCTCTATGCTTGATTTATATTTTAATATATTTCATCAGGTATGTATGATAAACGTGTACATAAACAGAGGTCACCTTTTACAAAGGCGGCCTATTTGCTGTGCAAAAAAATATATAAAAGAGGGATATGTATTCTGGGCAAATTATTATATGATGATTAATATTATTTTTCATCGTAGAGAGCATTTGCAGAAAGAGAGTGGTGGTTTACCATGCAGGAAGAAACGTTAACAAGGGGATTAAAAAACAGGCATGTGCAGCTGATGGCGATTGGTGGTGCAATAGGTACGGGGCTGTTTCTCGGAGCAGGCAAAACGATCCAACTAACAGGGCCATCCATCTTGCTGGCCTATATCATTACGGGGGTTGTGTTGTTCCTGATCATGCGTGCATTGGGGGAGCTGCTCTTAAGCAACTTGCAGTATCATTCCTTTGTCGATTTCGTGCGTGATTACCTGGGAAATATGGCGGCATTTATTACAGGGTGGACCTACTGGTTCTGTTGGATCTCCATTGCCATGGCCGACATTACCGCCGTGGGATTGTATACGCAGTTTTGGTTTCCGAATGTACCTCAGTGGATGCCAGGGTTAATTGCGTTAGTCATTTTGCTAATCATGAACTTGGCGACAGTCAAGCTGTTTGGTGAAATGGAATTCTGGTTTGCTCTAATTAAAGTCGTGGCCATTCTGGCACTTATTGTTGTTGGTTTATATATGATATTCAAAGGATTTACCACGGATCAAGGTCCAGCAAGTTTCACCAATCTGTGGAGTCATGGGGGATGGTTCCCGAATGGACTGCATGGATTCATCATATCGTTCCAGATGGTGGTGTTCGCCTTTGTAGGCATGGAATTGGTGGGACTGACAGCGGGGGAGACGGAGAACCCGGAGAAAGTTATTCCGAGAGCGATTAACCAGATTCCGATTCGGGTCTTACTCTTCTATGTTGGCGCATTGCTGATTATTATGAGCATCTACCCGTGGAACGCTATAGTGCCTACGGAAAGTCCGTTTGTACAGGTATTTGCAGCTGTAGGTATTGCGGCCGCCGCTGGCATTGTGAATTTCGTGGTACTGACGTCCGCAGCGTCAGCGTGTAACAGTGCCATTTTCAGTACAAGCCGTATGATATTCTCCATGGCAAAAGATCACAACGCACCTGAGTCATTTGCACGACTGAATAAAAGGAAAGTTCCTTCCAACGCACTGTTTTTCTCCACGATTGTTATATTAATCGCGATTGTGTTGAACTATGTGATGCCAGAGGGCGTATTCACGCTGATCACGAGCGTGTCGACTGTGTGCTTCATCTTTGTCTGGGGCATCATGGTCATCTGTCATCTCAGATATCGTCGTACTCAGCCGGAACTGGCGAGCCGTAGTCGCTTCAAGCTGCCACTATATCCGTTATCGAACTACTTAATTCTGACGTTTTTGGTATTTGTGCTGGTAGTGTTGGCGTTGGCTGAGGACACGCGAGTAGCGCTATTTGTCACTCCGGTTTGGTTTATACTGGTTGCTGGAATCTACCTCCTTAAAAAGAGAAACCTGAGCGCTAACAGACAGTAGGTCTTACTTTTGTTGCAGAAAAAAGCCGCCCAATGATATTGGGCGGTTATTTGTATTTACATTCTTGCTGTCTGTGTAACCATTTAAGAATGATATCGACAGCTTCCATGTACCGTTGGCCTACTAGTAAACCCGTATGGGTCGTATCCCACAGTCCGGCATATTCAGCATGCAGCTGCTTGGCAGTTAATTTGCCTCTCTGATCTTCGTCTTCACAGGAAACAGCCTTGATCACCAAGCTGGGGTAATTGATCAGGTCGCCATTAATGGATACACCGCCATCTGCTCCAAACATCACGGAAAATGTGCTAAATGCCTTCGAAGACTCCATCTGAAGATATTTACGTTGAAAAGCAATGTCATCTGCCGTCTCATCTATACTGGTCAGCTCATCACGGACAGGTGCAGGAATGATGATCCCAGGTGTGATTTGATTGCTTTGCGGGTAGGGGATTAGCTCATGAACTTCCTTGCTCAGACTGGCGTCGATTACAATCAGGCCTGCAAGAGTAACGGTTTCTGCAATCTTTTGACTGAGAATGCCACCCATGCTAAAGCCAATAAGAACGGGAGGTTCGTTGATCCCGGCTAACACTTCACGAATATCCTCCAAATAATCGTCAAACGTAATCTTGGTCATGTCCATGACCCGACTCTTGTAGTGACTTCTCAGGTTCATGACATAACAGGTCCAACCATGCTGGACAAAGTGGGGGATGTATTTGCACCACATCCAACTACCTGTGTATGCACCGTGAACAAATAGAAGAGGTGGCTTCTTCGTTGTTACTTCGGCGTCATGAACTGGGGTTCCTTCGAATATTTCCAAGTGTAAATCATGTTCTCCGATCTTCGTTACCTCATGTTCAGGTAACAATCGAGTGTAGTCCGTCATATCAAAAACCTCCTTTGAACTATTAGTTTGATATCAAACTATTTATCCAAAAAAAATTAGAAGTTGCTATGAATTTTCATTAAAATTCGCAGCAGTTCTTTTTTCTCTGCCTCCGTAACGTCCGCATAAAACATGTCCAGCATGCGCTGCGATATCTCTTCGAAGACAGGCTTTAGTTCTTCTCCTTTTGCAGTCAAAGCCACATGAACAACTCGTGAATCTGTCGTATCACGCTCCTTGAGCACATATCCTGTCCGCACCAATTTGTCCACAAGTGCAGTCACTGTGGATTTATCCTTGCCAATTTTTTTGGCGATTTCAGCCATGGTCATCCTCTGATTGTTGTACAGGGCATAGATAATATCCCCATGGGACGTAGCGAGATCTTGGATTCCCTGCTTAGCCATCTCGGCTAGGATAAAGCGGTTGACCTTCTCTTTAATTTTGGATATGAGTGAAATAGCGTCTCTTGTTTTCATACGTGTAATATAGTTTGTTATCAAACTAATGTCAAGCTTTGCTCCATAATTTATTGCATGCGCAGTATAGCAAAAGAGCAGTGAGAATTTCTTCTCCTGCTCTTTTGCTTTTACTTCATTTTAATACTTCGCTGCAATACTACATTACAAGCCAACACCCGGCGATTACTTGATTGGATTGGCACTCATTTCCTGTCCCATTTTCTCAATACCATCCAGAATTTGATATCCATAACCCCAGAACTGGCTGAAATCTGTCACATAGATTTGTTTGTTCTTGATCGCGTTCATGCTTTGCAGGGCAGGGTTGGCATACAGGTTCTCAATCAGCTTATCGATATCCGGTGAACCGGCATAAGCGGACAAGAGCAGGTAGTCCGGATTCGCTGTAATCAGCTGCTCTACACTAACTTCACCTTGCACACCATCAAACGTATTTTTCAGCTTCAACAGGCCGAGTGCATCAAGTTGAAACGTATCGTTTTGCATGCTGCTTACGGTAATCGTGTCTTCCGTGGCAGGTACGATATAGGCAAAACTGTGCTCAGGCTGATCAGCTACACTTGCTTTGATCGCTTCAGCACGTGATTTCAGGCTTTCCGTGAATGTTACGGCATTTTCCTGGACGTCGAAGATCTGACCGAGTTGTGCGATATCGCTATACAGGCTGTCAAGCGTACCTTTGTGATTGGTTGTTTGCAGGAATGTACGGATGTTCATATCATTTAATCCATCCACGGTACCCACGCCCCAGTCTGCATCTGCGAACAAGTCGCCCCGTCCGAGTACCAGATCCGGGCTTGCGCCCACAACTAGCTCTTTACCGACATAATCCTTGGACAATACCGGAATTTGGGCGAAATCATCAGCCACATCCGGTGTAACCGAACCGTATAGAGCAGCAACACCGACCATTTTATCGGTCAGACCTAATTTGATGAGCATCTCAGCCGCAGATTGGGTATTCGCAACAACACGTTCAGGTGCTTTATCGAATACTTGCACTTTGGGTTTCCACTCGCCGCCCTCACCCGAGATTGTGAAGTTCTCAATGGTGAGCGGGTATGTCGTTTTATTAGTATTCTCAGCAGAAGCTGAAGTTTCTGTCGTGTTAGTTGTTGAAGTTGTTTCTTCGGCAGGGGAAGAAGTTGATGCATTTGAACAGGCTGCAAGCAGCAGTAACAGGAGACTTAGAGCAGCGAAGCCAATAGTTCTGGATGTGAATTTCATTAAAAGATGAACCCCTTTTCTATGTGTTTTAAATTGACAAAGATAATCATTCTCAATTATAATCCGAGAAAACACTTTGTAAATAGCTAAAATTAATTTGTTCTACATTTTACGCGAATTGATGGGGGAAGAGATGGCACAGACGGTTCAGGTTCAGACACAGCGCAAGGGGAAAAGAGAGTCTTTGATTCATAGTAAATCCGGATTTGCCTTACTGATTGCAGCTTTAATCATTATTACGCTTATTTCCGTAGGAATCGCGGTTTCCATTGGACAGGTTCGTATTCCGCTGGCGGAGTCCTATCGAATTCTTGTATACAAATTAACGGGATTTCAGTGGGGGGCAACACCAATTGAGGCAGGCTCCTTCACCGATATCATTTGGCAGATTCGTTTCCCGCGTGTGCTGATGGCGATGTTTATCGGCGCAGGCTTGGCCTTGTGCGGTGCTGTTATGCAGGCTGCTGTGCAGAATCCACTGGCTGATCCTTACATACTGGGTATATCCTCAGGCGCTTCACTTGGAGCGACTTTTGCGATTCTCATTGGCTTTGGTGCGATTGGCTGGCTGGGTCAGACGGGGGTGGCTTTCTGGGCATTTGCCGGAGCGATGGGGGCTTCTTTACTGGTCCTGACTTTGGCAGGGATTCGGGGTAAAATGACGTCGGTCAAGCTGGTGCTTGCTGGAATGGTCATTAATGCGCTATGTAGCGCTTTCTCCAATTTTATTATCTATTTTGCCAACAATGCCGAAGGCATCAAAACAGTGACGTTTTGGACCATGGGTAGCCTCGCGGCTTCCGGATGGAACAAACTTCCGCTGGTGGGTATCGTCGTGCTGGTGGCTATTCTATTCTTCCTGTTGCAGTCGAGAGTTCTCAATACGATGTTACTGGGGGACGAGGCGGCCGTTACGCTGGGTATTAATCTGAGTGTGTACCGCAGGCTGTACATGCTGTTAACCGCTTTGGTGACAGGCGTCATGGTGGCGAGCTGTGGCATGATTGGTTTTGTCGGACTGATTATTCCGCATATTGTGAGAGGTCTAGTGGGTTCTGACCATCGTAAAGTGATGCCTGTATCCGTGCTGTTTGGATCCATTTTCCTCATCTGGACAGACGTGATCGCACGATCCCTCATATCCAGCGTGGAGTTGCCAATCGGTATTATTACAGCCATGATTGGTGCGCCAATGTTTATGTATATGCTGGTCAAAAAAGGCTACGGTTTTGGAGGGAATTAAACATGAAACTGAACGTAGAAAATGTATCCATCTCTGTGCTGAACACGGACATCATCAAGGATATTTCATTACAGGTGAACGGCAAACAGTTCGTTGGATTGATCGGACCAAATGGTTGTGGCAAATCAACGTTGCTCAAGAGCATCTATAAAGTGATCAAACCGCAGCAAGGCAAGGTTTTTCTGGATCATACAGATATCCTCAAATCCAGCCCGAAGATCGTTTCCAGACATATGGGCGTTGTCGGCCAATTTAATGAGCTCAGCTTTGATTTTACGGTGCGTGAGATGGTCATGATGGGTCGTACTCCACATAAAAAAATGCTGGAAACGGATAATGAGCGGGATCACGAAATCGTGGAGCAGGCTCTGGAAAAAGTACATCTGACTGGACATGCTGATCGTAATTACGTCTCTCTGTCCGGTGGAGAGAAACAGCGTGTGGTCTTGGCACGTGTCCTGGCACAGCAACCTGAATTTCTGATTCTGGACGAGCCGACGAACCATCTGGACATCAAATACCAGCTACAAATTCTGAATATTGTCCGTGGACTCGGCATTGGCATATTGGCAGCGTTGCATGATCTCGAACTCGCCGCAGAATATTGCGATTATCTCTATGTGGTGAAAAAGGGCCAGATTGTGGTCCATGGGAAACCGACTGATATTCTGACTCGCGAGATGATTGGCGAGGTATTCGATGTAGACTGTGAAATCTATAAAAATCCGGTTACGGGCGGCTTGGGTATTGCTTACCTGAGTACACGTTGATTAAGACTATATCTCCGCTTGGATTGATTTGGTGAATATTAGGAATAATTAATTGAAGTAAAAATAGACCGAACCTGTTGGAGCGATGTTATTAGGTGCTCGCAGGGCCGGTCTTTAATTTTTTTGGAGAGGTTAAAGAGCATCTATTGAAGCTTAGGGTCGACGGGCTGAGCATGAGCACCTATGCTGACTTCTTGGAAAATATCTGTGGAGTTATCGCTAGGCGTGGAAGACTTGTTGCTGTCCTGTTGTGGGGGTTGTTCTCCCGTTGCAGGAATATTATCTGTAATTGTATAGCTACGCAGTATTTCTTCCAGGTCTCCGATCGTCACGGGACGAGCATGTCGTTTTAGCACATACCCGAGTTGACCATTGGGCTCTACGGTTGCCGTCTCCAGATCGTCTACACTTGTAATTCCGTTCTGTCGCATGTGCATTTCAAGTTGATCCATCGTATATCGCATACGTTTCAGATTCGGAATAATGACTTTCCCGTCCTCTACCACCATTTTGGAACTACCACTCATCATACGTTCAAAAACATTAAATTTCAATTGCAGTTGTTCTACCAAAAGCAATGTCAGAATGAATACTGATGCCGATCCAATCGCTTTGCCAAGCTCATGATTCGCGATGGGCTGTACAATCGTTGTTCCGATGGAGATCATGATGACCGTTGTGGCGACACTCATCTGCGAGATTGACTTGCGTCCTGCAATCCGCAGCAGAATCATGCCGATAAGTACAAGTAAAACGGATTTCCATATCCAGTCCATTGGTGTTGTTCCTTTCTATGTCCACTATGCTCTGTGCTTAGGCTGTTCTGGAGTTGGAGGAATTATGCAATTGAAAGGAAGAAAGGGGAGTAAGTGAAATAGTCCCATAATAAAGGGACTATTATCCTACATCCTAAAATAAGGAAATTACCGATGTTATTTAAGTAGTCCTTTTTTATAACAAAAGAGGAGTGATATTACGTACGATGTATACGAACATAATACAAGAAATGCTTTCCCAAAGAGATATGGAAGGTGCTATCCAACAAGTAGCAAGTATTGGTGAGAAGAGGGATATATCTCAATTAACTTTTCTGATTGAAATTTTAAAATCTACAGAAAACAATGTATTACGAAATGAAATTGCCATCGCTTTATCTGACATTGGAGACAATCGAGCAGTCGAGCCATTATTGGAAGTCATAACAGACCCCAAGACTTTGGGCAGCAGAGGCACATTGTTATATGCTCTTGAACACCTGGATTACATACTACATATAGAGAACATCATCCCATTTATCGGTGATTCCAGTCTGGAAGTGAGTGCGCAGTCATTCATGTTATTGGAGCAAGCGATGGATAGGCTAACAAATTCACAAATACTTAGGTATCAACACATCATTGAGTTACAAATGCAAAACAATCAAAGTAAGCTTTTGGAAGTAGCTTTAGAAATGTTGAGGACTTGGAGGTGATCCTCCAAACATAGGAGAGTTTTCATAACCTTCTTTTCTTTAAAAGGATGAACGACTGCTTTCATTCGGACCTCCCAATCGTTTACAATAGGGTATTGAATGCAGCAAATGAAGGAGCGGGTCACATTGGCGAAACAGAAATACTATGTTGTCTGGGAAGGTAAGAAGCCTGGCGTATATAACACATGGGCGGATTGCAAAGCGCAGACGGATCATTATACCGGAGCAAAATATAAATCGTACGAATCCAAATCGGCTGCAGAAGAAGCGTATCGTGCCGGATGGAAAGGGAACTGGGGTTCAAGTGCAGGCGGAGCATCGAAGACAAAGTCAGCCAGTAGCGGAAGAAGCGCAGGTATGGAAACGTCGGAGGAAGTGGATTACGACAGCATCTCTGTTGATGTGGGTACACGCGGGAACCCCGGACCAGTAGAGTACAAAGGGGTAGACACCCGCACAGGTGAGATTATTTTCTCCGTCGGACCGATCTCCAAAGGCACGAACAATCTGGGCGAATTTTTGGCTATTGTACATGCTCTCGCACATTTGAAGAAAGAAGGCAGTACCAAAACGGTGTATACCGACTCGGTCAATGCCATGAAATGGCTGAAGCAGAAAAAAGTAGCCACGACGTTAGCGCGGGACAACTCCACGGAAGAGATCTGGCTGATGATTGACCGTGCGGAGCAGTGGCTTCAGACGAATACGTACAGCAATAAAGTGCTAAAATGGCAGACCAAACAGTGGGGCGAAATCAAGGCAGATTACGGCCGGAAGTAAGCATTTTTCTTTTAGATGCCTCCTTCATTTCTTGTCTATTAGAATCGATATTTACAATTTCCAGTTTCCGCTCTATAATCATCTGAATATGATTAGTTAAACATATGGAGGAGCCTGTCATCTGCAGGCCCTCTTTATCTTTTTGGTCCATTGATTAGCAAGTCCATTCACTAGAATGGGTTATTTGAGTATATTTTGCAGGAGGCAGACATGAGTTCCATTTACAGAAGTGAAGAAGGCAAGAGTAGCATTCTCGAAGAGTATGAGATTTATTTGAATGAGTTGGGTGAGGGATTTACACGGGAGTATGTGGAGACACGTTTTGGGAAGACGCATGTTTTATTAACAGGTCCTCAAGATGGCAAGCCGTTATTTATTCTTCAGGGCGGTAATTGTGTGAATCCGATGACGTTGTCATGGTTCTCTTCCTTGTTTAAAGAATACCGTATTATTGCTCCTGATACGATTGGTCATCCCGGCTATAGTGAGGAAGCCAGCATCTCGACACGGTTTGATAGTTTGGCATTATGGGTGTCGGATCTGCTGGATCACTATGATATCGAAAAGAGTGCATTTATCGGTCCATCGTTTGGAGGAGGCATTATCCTCAGATTGGCCACCTATATTCCGGAACGCATTTCGTGCTCCGTGTTGGTTGCTCCTGCGGGTCTCGCTGTCAATTCCAAAATCAAAACAGCTCAGGATATCACGCTACCGCTCGTCAAGTACCGCATGACGTCTTCACCATCTTCTTTGCAAAAAATTACGGACACCATGTCGTGCAACTGCATGAAAGAAATGGACAAAAACATTATCGGCAAACTTTTTAAATACGTCAGCATAGATCAGGATCTGCCCAAGCTCACGGAGCGGGAAGAACTGGTGAACTATACGTCACCAACCTTGTTGTTGGTGGGGGAGAAGGATGTATTTTTCCCAGCGGATAAGTGTATTGAACGGGCTCAAAAAATTATTCCGAATGTTCAAGCCATCAAGTATGATACAGGACATTTTCCTTCACAGGATGTATTGGTTCAAATGAACAAGGAAATAGGGCAGTTTTTACAGAAAAATTATTAAAAAAAGCGGATAGAGCTGGACGTAGAAGTGTTTTTCCAGTTTAATAAAGTTATTGGTTTCATCTGTCGATACTCTATATAAGAGAACTCTTTTCTTCTATATAATAGTGTGAATAGGGATTAGAAGTAGATCGTAGAAAGCTTGATTTCATTAATATTTAAATATTTCGCGTAGGGGTGTTTCGTATTGCATCATTTGGTTTATATAGATGGTTGGCGATGAATCGCTTACTGGCTGGACCAAATGATGCATTTACGCGGAAAGTCTTCCGATCGACAAGGTTGAAAAGAGGTCTGTTATGAGAAAAGACAATTGCAAAATGGCATTGCAACGCAATGTGATTATAAATGATACATATCAGGTGAGACAGGTATTGGCCAGCAGTGAGTTGGCTATTGTATATGCAGGGCGAGATCGTAACACAGGTGCCAAGGTAGCCATTAAGGAATTCTTCCCACTGCGACTGGCTGAACGTCAGGCAGACAAGCGGGGAGTCTACTGTTCTTCGCGGGGATATAGTGGGCAATATCAGGAGTTGCTAGCAGCATTTCTGCTCGAAGGTGAACTGTTATCGACACTGGATCATCCTCATATTGTTTCGTATTTGGATCATTTTGAAGCGAATGATACGGGGTATCTGGTTATGGAATACTGCACAGGGATTACGTTGACCGAGTATCTGAATGAACACAATCATGCGCTTGATGCTGCATTCATAACGGAGACGCTGCTTCCACTGGTGGATACATTGGATTATATACATAAGCAAGGCATTCTTCACCGGGATGTGAAACCTTCCAACATTATGGTCATGGAGGACGGTACACCCAAGCTTCTGGACTTTGGCTCAGCTACCCGTTGGCCTATGCAATCCGGAGAAAAACAGGCGATATTTACATCGGCTGGCTATTCTCCGCTGGAGTTTTATTCGGAAAAATCCAGTCAGGGACCTATGTCGGACATCTATAGCCTTGCAGCTCTGCTCCATTATTGGACATGCGGTCAGCCGCCTATGGACGTGAAGCAACGGTTGTTCCAGGATGAACTGCCATCTGTTCGTTCACATAATGAATATGTGAATCCTTGGCTTGCACGTGTTATTCATTGGGGGCTGTCGGTGCGTTCTGAGAAACGCTGTGCTTCTCTGGCTTGGGTCAGAAGCTCGCTCCGAGTTCAAGCCTGGGTGTGGAAAGTGCGTAAACCTGGAACGGTGGAATGGTCTTTGGCTGAAAATGAACATACGCAGGTCTATGAAGTGGAGCCGAAAAAGCAACATGAGACGGCGTAAGCAGGCGTGACCTGTGTTCATAGAGTAGAAGCACTTAATGAGAGCATAGCATTTATATGTATGAACAACATAAACAAGCCAGTTCGTCCCCTTGAAGGGTATGAACTGGCTTGTTTTCTTTTATATTTTCAGAGAGAACATGCATCAGCGTGCTTCATTTCCACTTACGTAGTTTACTGTGGATCTCTCTTTTGTCCTACATAGATATTGGTACTTGGTTTGATGGCTTTGTAACGAATTTCGATCTCCGTAACACCATCCTCAAACGTAATATACAACTTTTCATTATACTCCATAGCTTCCGTGTGTCGGCGCTTCACTGGCGTTCGGCCTCGGACAACCGTACAATTCGTATCGTGGCGTACCAATAACGTTTCTTTCTTACCAGCTTCCAGCCAGATTCGTCCCGCTTCTGGTACTTTGACCCCGATGTCCATGCGATCAAACAGTTCACTGAGACTTACTTTTCGGCGTTCCAATGAGGTTAAAGGCCAATTGGTCACTGGTATATCCTCGCCGTTCGCTGTAGCTAGAAAGTATCCTTCCAGTCTTCCGCGAAATACGGGTTTTGGCTTCAATACGAACCAATACAGTGCGAAAATAGCACCAGCAAGCAGCAGGCCCAATCCTGTATAGAGCAGTACCTTTTCACGTAAAGAATGAATTTGCAACGAAATGTCTGTAGTTATACTTGCTCCCTCAGAATCCGTTGCTGTCACCTTGATCGTTGAACTTCCAGTGTGAAGAGAAGACCATCGCAACAGGTTACCTTCAATGACGGCATCCCCGAGTTTGCGCTCACTTCCACCGTCTGCAAGGACATACGTTAATGGATCATTATTGGCATCCTTAAAGTAGTTGTTCAGGTCGACATCTGTATTGCTGTCATCTTTGGATAACACCATGGATTCACCGGTGGCTACGGGTGCTTGATTCGTAATGTCTACTTCAACCGGAGTAATTTCCCGATAAAAGTCTGGACCGTCGATCCGCAGTCCCCATGTGTACAGATCCGACATGGGAAAAGTATATTTTCCCGTAAATCCGCTACCTGTATTGGTTAAAGGGATACGTTCTGTTTTTCCATCAGATGGAGTTACAATGAGTTCCGCTTCCAGTCCCTTGTACACATCCAAGTCCTTAATGGGTTTAGGGTCCACAGCCTGATCGTAGAGTGATGCCTCAAATGTGATGCTCTTCCCCTTGACTGGCTGCTCCGTTGCCATATTTGCGACCGCAGAGACGTTGTAGTTCCCTAATAGGTTAATCTTCACCAGATCACCGCTACGGCCTTTGAATTTCAGTTTGAACTGTCCTTTGACCGGACGAATGATCTTCATCAGAGCATATTTATCAGAACGAATGAAGCTGACGTTGCTCGACTGATAATAGAGCTGAGCTTCGGAGACAGCATGATCAGAGAGCATGATAATGTTGGCATCCGCCATGCTGGAGTTAGGAATATCCACGGTTACTTCCTGCATTGCTCCTGTTGCAGTTACAGCCGCTACAGATACAAGAACGGATTGAATCTGATCTGCAAAAATACGATTGAAGATTTCAGGCAGATCGTCCGCACTGCCGGTGATAAAGGAAGAACCACCCGTTTCTTTGGCGATACGCTCCAATTCTGCCGGGTTAACGGTACCGTCGCGGTTTAGTCCCACAGTATAGATGGGATAACCAGCTTGTTGTGCCATCTCAATAACTTTGTCCACATCTTTGGAGGAGTCAGCAGGTGTTCTGCTCGTTGATCCTCGCAAATCCGTTTCTCCGTCAGAGAGCAAAATCATAAATGGTTTACGTTTGTCCGTCTGCGATTGTTCGAGCAGGCTAGCCCCTCGGCGTAAGCCAAGTCCGAGATCTGTATATCCTGAACGTTTTAAGCCATCCACACGGCTACGAAGATTATTGCGAGCACCAGAGGATGAAATATCCATCAGTGGTACGGATGAAGTGATCTTATCATTATAAGCTACAAACCCTAATCGGGTCTTAGGTCCACTACTCATATCCATAAACATATGTATAACTTCTTCGGCAATGCGATCTTTGTCGGTCTCATTCATAGAGTAGCTAACATCCAGGACAAACATGGCATCGAGGCCTTCATACGTCTGGGTCTTGACAGATGATTCAGCGTATATGCTCCTCATGTCCCATGCTGGAATTAAAAAGCTGATGAACAAGAGAGTTAAAATTGTTTTTTTGAATTTTATTAATATCATATGATGCTTTGAATCTCCTTTCTGTTTTGGGTACTGCAATTGTTTTTTTGATATCAAGCTAATTTTTGTTGAAAAAATTTTGTTTCTACACGATAAAACCCCGTTATGCGTAGTTTTGATAAGTGAAGAATATTGCAACACCGCATACGATAAGGTGCTTTCCTCTTGATTAGGGGGAAAACTCCACTAGTTTTAAATCATTGAACATCATCCAGATTATAGGATATTCTTTATCATCGGCATGATTCGAAGGGAAGTGAAGCGAAAATCGGAAATTAGTTCTATAGGTATATCGAAGTCACATAAATGAGCTTTTAGACCTATAAAGGGGAATATTGACAAAACATATCGCTGATGATTAAGATGAATTCCATAAATCTCCAAAGCAAACGGCATAATCTGGTACATAAGTTCCAGTCGTATGTTGACAGCTCGTTCTATTGGACTTGTGATTGCCTGAGAGAATGATTCTCTTAGATCATGACTAAAGGCTGATAGTGTGTGCGGAGTGTCAAAAATTGATGGAGGGGGGGAAGCATTCGCCCGAATGAACCATCATTTGGGGGATGTTGCCTGAATGGATATTATTAATCAAACGAACCGAACGATGCTTTTCGAAGAGATCAATCCGGAGAAAATGGATTTGATTACGATTGTCGGTGACGTAAAAGGGATCGACAGTTTGAATGATGACAAGATCAAGGAGATCAACGAACACTTGCTTGTACGAAACTTCGATGAGTTTTTGGACAAGTTTTCTCCCAGTGTGTATTCCTTTTTCAATGCAGTAAATCAGAAAGTCATGTATACGCTCAAAAAGCCGGAAGGGATTCCGGATGAAGCAATCTCTGAGATCAAAATTGATCATAGCAATGACTTCCTGAGAATGCTCTTTACCCTGATCGATACCAAACGTAGTCAGGGGATTACGAATGTAGATTTCAAGTTTGAAAATTTGCTGGATATGATTTCACCGAAAAAGGTTATGGATGACATTCGGCAGGTACGGAAAGAAATTCATTACATGTACGGCCAGCATGAGAAGCTGGATGATGGGGACCCGAAGAAGTTGGATATCGGGGATAAACTTAATGTCATGTTTGAAGATGCCAGCCGGAACTATAACAATGTTATGGCAATGCTGCCACTGGCCATCGAAGATATCAAAACCCGCTTGTTGCTGGGCCGTGCTCAAGAAGAAACTTCTTCCGAAGCAATTCAGGTAGGACAACTCACGATTGGTGAGAGCGGAGAATTGAAAATTATCGAAGCTCCAAAGAGTGATAACAACGAGTTGATGCTCCTGGATGAGTCGACAAGCACAGATTTGACTCAGGTGTTTGCCGAAGATTATGATTCACTCTCTGAGGCACCTTCACCGTATGTACAGGATCTGGTCGTTCGTACATTCTGCCCACTGCCCGCGGTTCAGACGGATGTGGATACGGCAGTTGAAGTACAGAATTACAATACATACCTGGAATTTTACAAGAACGCCAAGGATGACTTTGTGAAAACCGTAAAACCGCTGGTAGAGAAAATTTTGGGTGTCAAAATGTTCTTTGATCAATATGCGACCAAAAACAAAGGTATGCTACCTTCCATGCTGATTGCCAATGCCAAGCTGGATATGCTTGTCAAGAGCAGTAACATTCCGCGGCTGGAGACCTATCTCAACACAGTCAATGCGAAGAATGATTTTACCGACACCATTTGGTTCGGTATTGTTCCTTCCGTTGAACTGGAGAATACGGGACAAGTTCAAGTCAGTCGTGCCCGTTTCCGTGGTAATGAGAAAGTGGTTAAACAAGACGGAAACAGTATGGAATCCTTGTCTATGCTTCTGCAAGTCGTTAAAGACTACAAAGTACAAGTATTCTTCAGCTTTGAATCTGGAGAAGAGACAACATTCAGCAGCATGGCTACCGCAGGCATCGATAAATATATTGATAAATGCGCGGTATTAACTCGCAAGGACTACAGCGAATTCGCCATTCCAAGTGCTCCGAATTTCACCATCATTCCGAAAGAGAAATCGGGTGTCGTGATCGACAGTCGTATGCTCCAGACGGAGAATGGTGTGGAGCTTTCCAAGGAGAAAGAAGACATTCTGAAGCTGTGGATTGAAGGTGTGTATGTCGGTGCGTCTTATGTATCTGCCGGAATTGTGGCTGCATATCAGTGCCCTGAGTACCTACGAGGCGCATTCAAAACCGTGAACCGGGATTATCCAGGTGTGCGTTTTGATATTGAAGCAGGCGATAACAGTCTGCGTGTAGTGACTACGATGACCAAAGAAATCTCCGGATTTACGAACACTATCAAGGATTCGATTAACCGGAAAAACTTTGGATTTATTTTCTCATCGGAAAATGCCCAAATCCAGGATAGTGATATCAAGCGGATCACGGTATACAAAGCGAGAAGCATGGCGATGTCCGAAGATGGCTTTGATTCCTTGTATAAAACACTCGTAAGTACTTACATTGAGCGCTTGCTCCGTTTCCAGACGGGTGATTTCAAGCATGAAAATATCGTCAAATTCTTCAGCAACAATCCGAGCAGTCAGAAGAGCCGGTGGCTGGGAACCCGAGGGTCGATCAATTCGATCATTCAGGAAGGTGACGACATGAGCTTTATCATCGATGAGAAGAGCAATATGTGCCACATTGACCTGGTATTCAACGGCAACGTGAAGAATCTGGAGGTCATGATTACCAAAGGCACCAGCGCGATGAAAGTGTAAGAGGCTGGAGTAATTACAAGTTTTGAATTTTGAATATAATTCTTTAAACAACGAATTATAGACATTTATTTTGGTGTTAGAGGCAGCCTTTATTGGCTGACCTTATACATATATTCCGGTACCTCTCCCCAGATGGAGAGCATGCCGGGCACATTGTTTTCTAATCTTAAGGAGGTTTTTATTAATGGGTTTTGTATTGAAAGTAGAAGGCGCAGAAACAATCGAATTGGGAATGGATAATATCCAAACCGTAGTGTATGACACAGATACGCCAGATGATTCCAACGCTAGATCCACAGATGTAGGTGCAACACTTCGCATCAGTGGCAAAATTATTACAGCAACAGACGGTGACAATGCAGATGACACGATGAAACTTGCTCTGTGGTCCCTTGTTCCAGCTGAAAAAGCAGATTGCTACCGTAAAGTAACCCTGGAAGTGGTTGCAGCGGATCAAGTGGTACGCAAAATTTACTTGCCTAACGCGTTCGTTGTGGATTACACAGAGCGTTTCGGAGATACCGAAGGCGTGGGTGAATTCAGCCTGTTCATCAAACAGAAAAAAGACAAAACTGAATTCACTAAAATCGAAGGCGGCTTCCCGGTATAAAAGGGGGCAACTAATGTTCCGGGTCAGTTATGACTGGCCCAGAATAACGCTGTCATGTTAAGGGGCCCTGGTGCCCCTTAATCTTTATTTACGCCCGAATACGGCAGGGAGGCAGGAACGAATACCATGAAAGATTATTATGCCGTGCTTGGTGTGGAACGTGAAGCTTCTCCGGAGCAGATCAAGAAGGCTTATCGTCAATTGGCGAAGAAATTTCACCCGGATGTTAATGGGGGAGATCCGCAGGCAGAAGTGCGTTTCAAACAAGTACATGAGGCCTACAGCACACTCGGAAATCCCGAGTTAAGGGCAGCATACAATCAACAACCTCGATCTACAGGGAATCCAGAAGGGGTAAAAGGAGCAACATCCAGTACGAATACCGAGAAGGTATGGTCTGATCCATCACGAATGCAGGAACAGTTTGAACAATTTTTTGGCTATAGCCCCAAAGGCAAGGAAAGCTCAAACAGTGGCAAAGCCGATCCCAATAAAGGAATGGATATGTCCGCCATGTTTGACCGATATTTCGGAGTTCGAAAAAAGTAAGCCGGTGGCCTGTAATGGATCGTGCCGGTTCAGGCGGAGGTTATGGAAGTGAGACGAGGAAGGTCGGTAATGACGATAGGGCTTGACGCATGCGTCGCCATGATTTC
The DNA here is from genome assembly GCF_026013365.1 of Paenibacillus sp. LS1. GTDB lineage: Bacteria > Bacillota > Bacilli > Paenibacillales > Paenibacillaceae > Paenibacillus. Next base: position 1,743,061 of record NZ_JAPDOE010000001.1, on the reverse strand, counting down.
GTTAGCCGTGCTGTATTACATATTCATCATTAACCGGGACATGAGTGCCCAATGGATAACTGGAATTATTGTAGTCCTCTCCGGGGGAGCATACCTATTTTTTAAATACATACCTGCCACCAAGGGGGAAAAGAAGAAGTTGTCTTCACGTGTTGTGAAACTCGTGCTGTTGGACGACGACGGTACAAGTGTGAAGGAATGGTACATTCAGGGTGAGACGAGTGTATTGATCGGAAAAAGTTCGAAGAACAGTGAGGCGGACATTGATCTGTCCGATACTCCATATGCCTCCCTCATCAGTCCGCAACATGCTGTGCTGAACAAAGCCTCGGGCCAATGGTTTATCGAGGATATTGACTCGGCTAGCGGCGTAGGTGTTCGTAAGGGAAATCAAAGCAGATCATCCAAATTGGAAATCGAAGAACCCAGCCTGATTGAGGCAGGGGACTTAATTTATATTGCCAATACCCGAATTTTGGTGAAATAACGTTGGCGTACCATTATACAAGCTTACGGGGGAATGAAAAGAAATGAGTCTGACAAGATGTGGAAACGGACATATGTTCAGTACGAGACGGCACGGAAACACGTGTCCATATTGCAATCTGGCCGTCGAGTCACCGGCCTCCGGCAATAGTGAAGCAGCGGGAGCAGTCCCACGCGCGCCTCGCACAGCAGAGGATGACAGAACGATGCCATACCTGGGAGAAACGACAGGAATTGAACCGGTAACGGGATGGATGGTGTGCATCGAAGGTCCGCAGATGGGCCAGGATTATCGAATTATGGCTGAAAAGAACTTTATTGGACGTTCGGAAGAGATGCATGTTCGAATCCTTGGGGATAACACGATTTCAAGGCGTAATCATGCGGTGATTGTGTATGATCCCAAAAAACGGAATTTCTATCTGCTGCCCGGCGATGCTTCTGGCCTTGCTTATCACAACAATGAAGCGGTCTATTCTCCGGTGGAACTGGCTGCGTACGACGTCATTCAATTGGGACGGAGTAAATTCATTTTCATCCCATTATGTGGTGTGCATTTTGAATGGGAGCAACAGTGAATACCTTTATGATCTTGTGGCACGACAAGGAGCTAACGCCTTATTGGGTTCTGGCAGCAGGCTGTTTGTCGATCTGGTTGTTGTTATTCGTCCGAAGCCGGATTCCGGTAAGGCAACGTGACGATAGGCCAGTAGGTGTTCAGATCGGGAATGGACAGACCATTGGTGCTCGCAGTGAGCAGGATGATTATTTTGCCTGTGCCGTGGAGCCATATGGTGTACTTGCGGTACTTGCCGATGGAATTAGCGGTTTATCTGGTGGGAAAGTAGCCAGTACAACTGCTGTAGAAACATTTATCCGTGAGTTTGAAGAGTTGGAGCGGTTTCCTGATCCGGGAGAGTTTTGGGATGCTTCTTCCCATGCGGCAAACCAGGCGATTCTTCGCAATTTACTTGGCGTTCCTGGAGGAACGACGCTGGTATCAGCCATGATCAAGGGCAGGGAGCTGTATTGGGGAGCAGTAGGGGACAGCATTTTGGCCGTGTTTCGCAAAGGTGAGCTACTTGCTATCAATCATAAACATACACTGGAAACTCAACTCGAAGAACAGTATATGTCTGGAGAGATATCGGAGCAGGAGGCGTTGGATAATCCGCAGCGCAAAAGGCTGGTCAACTATTTGGGGTACGACCATTTTAAACAAATGGAAATCGCGGACGAGCCGTTTGCACTGCAGCCGGCGGACAAGATTGTGTTATGCAGTGACGGGGTATACAACTCCCTTACTGAGATGGAACTGGAAACTATACTGGCGAAAGACATGTCGCCATTTGATGCAGCCCAGACCATCATTGATTTGATTGAAGAAAAACAGCTCGTGCATCAGGATAATGCCACGATTATCATTTTGGAGCAAGGATGGTAACGGATCAGGCAACGCACAGGGAAGGGAAATGGGGAGACGGATGAGGAAGGAGAACAGTGAATTCAAGACGGCTTTTGTCTCGGAAGCGGGATCTTTCCTGAAAAATCGGGATTTCTACGGCTGCGTTGAGCTGGAAGATTGGGCCTGTTATGTCATTGCAGATGGCCTGGATACGGATACGGAAGTGAATAGCGCACAGATCACAGTGCAGACCATTCTGGAATCCTTTTTGGAAAAGCCAACCATGTCCAAACGCAGACTAACAGAATATATCAAGATTGCACATGAATGGCTTCAGTATGAAAGTCGCCGAGTCAGGCTCAAAGCGGGATTCGTCATTGTTGTGACAGACTATACACGTATGGTGTGGGCATCTGCCGGACACAGCCGGTTGTATCATTTTCGTGGAAATCGACTTGCATTAAAAAGCAAGGATCACAGCGTTGCTGCTCAGCTGGCAGCCGAAGGCCAGATTGCAGAGGATCGTGTGGATCAGCATGATGAACGCGGTAATCTGAATGAATATGCGGGCAAACCTGGCATGATCAAGCCGTATGTATCGGATAAGATCAAGCTGGCCGATGGCGATGTTCTTGTGCTTTGCACCCCTGGATTATGGGAAGGTGTTCAGGATGCCGAGATGATCGATGCGGTTGAAGGTGCCAATGACCCGCAGACGCTGGCGGATACGCTTGAAGAAGTGATGCTTAGCAAGCAGCGTGCCCGTATCGAGAATTATAGTGCGGCAGCCATATATGTGAACAAGATTTTTCATGAAGAGCCCAAGAACCGTAAGAAATGGATTAAGCGGATTGCCATCATGCTGGTTATGCTCCTGATTTTTGGTGGAGCCGGCATATTCTACGCGGTGAAAAGTGCAGCGAAAAAAGCTGAATTGGCCGTAGATATGCTGCAATATGAACAGACCGCAGACCAGTACGTCAAGGAACAAGAGTATGCCAAGGCAGTCTCGGACTACAGTCTGGCGCGCAATAATTCCATCAAAATCAAGGACCCTATACATAAAAAGCTGTTGACTGCGAAAATGGCTGCTGCTCAGACGCTGGTTGATGGGGAAGCTCACCTGAAAGAAGGCGACATTACCAAAGCAACCGCGAGTTACAACAAAGCATTAGAATTGTCTGAATCCTATAGCATGTTCAACCGGGAAGTTATTCAGGAGCGCCTGGAGCAGATGACGACTTTCCAGCAAGTGCAAGACTGGATCACCGAGGGCGATCTGAAACTCCAGAACGGAGATTACAGTGGAGCGATCATTTTGTATAAAAGGGCCAGAACAGCCGCGACGGAGACAGCTTACAAGGATGCGCTGAAGGAAATTGCTACGCAACTGGAGACGGCCGAGACCAAACGTGCAGATATCAAACGGCAATCCCGGCAGCTTCAAGCAGATACGCTGGAACAGAAGGGTGACCGCTTCAATGAAGCTGGAGACTATAGTGGAGCCATGGATGCCTATGCTTCGGCACAGGAAATTTATCAGGAGATCGATATGTTGGAACGCGTGCTGGCCATGGAGCGGAAAATAAACAAGTTGGATGAAAAATTGAACCCACCTGTACCGGCGGCTGATCTTACGCAGAATACGGCAGGATTAGATACAGCAAATACATCGGGTATGACCTCAGATATGACCGGGAGTACGGGAAGTATGAGCGCAGGCAATACAGTGGGGAATGGTGCTTCCACTGGTAATGTCACCTCAGCTGGAAGTGGCAGTGTGGATACTTCTGGCTCAGGTGCTTCTGCTGGAAAAACGACAAGTAATGCCAGCAGTAATTCAGCCTCCAAGGCTGACGGAAGCACCGACACCACGGAGACTGACGTGAACGAACAGGAGTCATCGGAAGGAGGAGATTCATGATGAAAGACATGATTCGTGACCGTCTTAACAAGATGGAGGATCTCGAACAACGCCGCATGCTCAAAGATCTCATGACAGGCGTTTTTCTTAATCTTGTGGAGTATCAGGAGACGCTGAACAAGCAAATTGAGCAACGTGTTTTTGATGAGGTGGAGCATCTTGAAGATAAATTTGATTTCTATACGTCTCTGATCAATCGTGATGATTACGATCCAATTCACGAGTTTTTAAGTCCGGTTATTGCTTCCGATTTGGACAATCAAATATTGGATGTGAGTGGTGTTGTGCAGGTTGTCCGTGATGGAGGGGAGCTTTCACTGTTTACATTGTTTCTTGAACTGGAGACTGAACAAATCAGACGTTTACTCGAAAGTGATCGGACATTTAAGGGGATATTGACCACGAATGCAGGAACATATCCTTTAACCTTTCGTCTAAAATCAAATCTTACATACCTTAAAGAAATAGAGAAGTTGTATCACGCATTCATGCTGAATGGAGTGAGTTGGAGAACTATTAACTTCCCTTATATCTTCAAATTCGTGGATTGTGTTCTTGTTGGAGGGGAAGGGGAACCAGCGGTTCATGAGGAAATCAAAGAAATATCCATTTCATTGGAAGAGTATGATGCCTATAAACGCTCTGACATTATTCCGTTATGGAATCTGGAGTCCATAACTCAACGTAATACAGGGTTTCCTATGCCCGCAATTGATCGGGTCAATTACGAACACACGCTTTCTTTACGTAAAGAAGGGACAGAACATGGCTATTTGGTGGATGGAACTCAAGGAGATATACGCTACATTCAACGAACCGAAGATAAATTAATTATAGTAACACCCCGAGATGCATCGGGAGATTGGAATATGTTGAAAATTACAAACCCCTCTACTACAAATTTGAGCCATTTTCCATATCCCGTATGTTCCAATCATAGACAGGAGACATTTGTAACCCGTTTTGCAGAGGGACAAAGTCGGGGCATTCGATCGAAGGCAGAAATAACACGTATCCTTAATTCTTTGGAAGCATTGAAAGGTTTTGAACTAGTTGATATTAAAGTCGAAGATCCGTTAGAGGGTAAGGTGAAGATAGTGACGAAAGAGAAATCTGTCACCTATCCACTGAATACATTCGTGAGCGACAGTATACGTACGAAGCATGGGAAACCTGTCATGAACTTAAGTATTAGGGTTGATAAGGGAATTCAGTCTTCCATTCCGGAATTTTTACATACTGATGTATTGAGTTTCCTTGTGGCTGAAGTCCAGAGATACTTGCCAGAATATTGTTGTGAGGGAACATGCCTATGAACTACATCTGGGATATCATGCTACAGGCACAAGCCAATAATATAGACCAAGGTAGCATCAAATATATTCCTGCTACCACCTATTCTCCCTATATGGAATTGAGTCTGGAGAATCTGAATGTAACAGAGATCGAACAAACGGTTGAAGTGAATCCCTATTATCGTTTTTATTCCATATTTAAAGAACTCTTTCTGCCAGATAATGAAGAAGTATATGAACTTAGGGAAAATCTATTCGATATTATGGTTCATTTTCTGGGAGAAATGGATCTCTATCAAGGGATGAACAAACGTGAGTTCTATATTCGTTTTCTCAGCAGAGACATCAAAAATGGAGCCTATGGTGAACAAGTAGCCAATTCATTTCATTCTTTAGATAGGGAAGAACGGGATGTTATATGTGAAAAACTATTAATGGTTTATGAGACAGGTGAAACAATTCATTTTATGAAGCAAACGATGAACAGGATCTTTAAGAGATCAATCATTTATGCCAATTGTGAAGAAAAAAATGAACTTCTTATTTATATGGGACAGGAAGAAACAACTTTCGCTCGTTCCAAAGTAGATCTCATTATGAATTTATTCTTACCACTTCATTTCAGTATTGAGTTCTATTGGAAGCATCATTTTGGAATTATGGAAGAAGAAACAACCATGCGAATTGAGGCAATCGCACTGTATTAAATGCAGGGTGTCTGCTTGGATGAAAGGACATGTGAGAGATGAATGGACACTATACGTACAGGCTGAATCATCCAGCCGCGGATTTCAGAGGCAATCCATTCGCAACTAGGTATACAAGAGTAGAACTGGAACAAATGACGACGTTCCAATTGACTGAAATATGCAATAAACAGCGTCTGGTAGAAGGATTGGCTAATCGTTTAGATCGAAGCGCATTGATTGACTTGATCATGAGATTCAGAAGTGCGGACGAGCATTTCCTAATTACGCGTCATCAGCCAGGTGGATTCGAACGAATCGAATCAGTACTGTCTCGATTCTGGAAAGAACGAAGGTCGGAGAGTGGCAGTATACGTGTCCCAGCTAGATTAACATTGTATAAAGGCGTACGTACGGGGAGAATTGATCGTTATTTGATCCATTCCGATGAGGGCTGGCTGAATACCTCCAACGTTTTGCTGGTGAATGGATTAGGTCAATTATGCGGTATTTTAAACTTGATCAAAGATGAACAACATTCGGGTACATTCTATTTGTCCCGTGACGAGGATACAGATCTAATAGAAACATCGAATCAGAATTATAGCCTGTTATTTGTGAAGAAAAAAGATTCGGATTATTTCTATAACACTTACTACAGTGATAGACCTCTTCTCCCTCTCAATTTTCATGTATCTGATGTCTCTGTCTCCGAACTAATCATTAAAGAGACAGAGACAACTGAGACTGTACTAGCCATTGATTTTGGGACATCCAATACGACTGCAGGGGCTTATTTGGATAACAGGTATGTATCCAATCCTGACACAGGTTACAGTTCTTCCATTCAATTGAATAAAATTAATTATGTAGCTTTTCCACAACGCAAGGGTAGGGAGTGGAGCGAAGTTCTTCCAACTGCAGTTCGTGTCTTGGATTGTTCAGATTTGAATCATATTGTTTATGCTTTTGGCGAGGAAGCTATTGGAGATTACGAATTTGGGGGAACTCGGGCCAGTGTATTGAGAGGAATCAAACGGTGGGTTAACAACTACAAAATCAACGAGGAACTGATTGATTCCGAGGGGAATACAGCTATTGTCAGTCGAAGCGACATCTTGGGTGCTTTCCTTCGACATGTTATTCGAACAGCGGAGCAACAATTTAAATGTCGATTCAAAAATTTGCACTTTACTGCACCAGTTAAGCTACAGACCCAATTTTTGGAGATGTTCGCAGCAATCCTGCCTGACTATAACATTATTACAGTCGATGCGTTAGATGAAGGTTTGGCTGTTCTCTATAATACACTTGCTGATCACATGGATAAAGGGACTTTTGCAGATGGTGAAGAGTACCAGGCACTAGTAATGGATTGCGGGGGAGGTACCACGGATTTATCCTCATGTCGATTTCGGATCGAAGATGGAAGAATTGCTTACAAGCTAGACATTCATACCACTTTTGAGAACGGAGATACGAATTTTGGTGGCAATAATCTAACTTATCGAATTATGCAATTTATGAAGATTGTATTCGCTGGTTATTATGCAACGGATGGGCGCTCCACTGATACAGACATTGACACCTTGATTGGCATACCTGGAGGGGACGTTTATCGACATGTGGATGAATTTGGAGTCGATGCAGTTTATGACAAGTTGGAAAAGCGCTATCTTGAAGCGGGAAGAATTCTTCCTACTGCGTTCGAAGAGTATGAAAATGCAACCCGAGAAGAGTATCAGAGGGTTTTAAATAATTTTCATCTCTTATGGGGCACGGCGGAGAATATGAAAAAAGAATTTTTCCATCGGACCGGGGTACTACGTAGCAAATTTGAAGCGGAACAGGGGCTTACCCCTGATACGGATCTTAATATTAAAGTCATGGATCGCTGGCTGATCTCTGTGATCGACAATGGACGATTTCGTGATGAGCACCATCTTCCTGATGTTGTTTTTAATATTCGCGAGATTCATCAACTACTGAAAGCTGACATCTATAATATCGTACGCAAGTTTTTGGAAGAGTTCTATCTGAATGGAAAGCTACAGGATTACTCGATCATTAAACTTACAGGACAATCCTGCCGAATTGATCTATTTCGGGAAGCACTCAAAGAATTTGTGCCTGGGAAAAGTATTGAGTTCCGACAAAAAGCTGAAGATTCTCAGAAAACGCCTGAACTGAAGATGGCTTGTTTACGAGGGGCTATTCGATATCTGAATTCAAAGAAAATGGGAATGATTGATTCACGAGTGACACATCAAATACCAGCTATTCCCTATACAGTTAGTGCCTTAACTCATACAGGACAAGAGCGGAATTTAATCGCCAGTCTAAATGATCAGCAGACATCAGGATTTATATCAAGACCATCTCAAGCAACAGAGATTGAATTTTTCCTTACCTCGGATGATGGCAAGCGAACACATCGTTACATTTATCATAATCAACCAGAGGCTTATGAAGCGCAACCATATGAAGAGATCCATCGAATTTTCGGAAGGCACATCCCGCAGGATGATACTGATTCCATACGCAATGGAGAGGCAAAGTACTTTGTATTTGCGGGGGATCATCGGTGGGGCTTCATGGTTGTGCCTGTCTCACGACACGATGAACAGCTATATCTCGGACCCAAAGGATTTTTCCCTTTTGAAACTGAATTGTCAGAGCTGGATTTCTTTGATGGAACCAAATAATCCAGAAGTAGAGAAAGGAGGGAAATATTTTGTTAGTTCATATCGTACCACGATTTGAAAAGGGACGCATTTTACGAACTGAAATGCTTGAGAATCTCAGGGATTTTCCCCGAACCTTTATGGATATCTCATATGGGGAGTATTCAGACGGTATCGTTGCGGGCTTAAAGGTTGCAGTTGGTGAACATGACTTGGCAATTAGTAAAGGAATTTTCAAACAGGCAGGTCGCCTGTATATGTTGGAAGAGGAATACTCTCTCCCTTATATAGCAACAGGAAGGACCTCCATACTAAAAATGATCTTTCTTGAGCCGACCCGGCGACCTGATTCTACCTCTTACCATGCCGAGATCGTGCTGGAGGAAGAAGGGACATTGGGATTGGAAGAGGCCGAACTAGGCAGGTTCAAGTTGAAGCCGGGTGCAGTTCTTCGTTCCGAGTATCAGGATTTTACAGATATCGCTACCGAGTACAATACTTGGAGTGATCTTCATGCCCCTTACGCTGCAGTTCAATCACCAACACTAAGGCCAGAGATCATGCGCTACTTTGCAACAGAAATGCTGAAAACAAATTCAGAAGAAGCTCAGGATCTTGTATTCTCATTCATGTGTCTGAACTCTGAGAGGGTCTCTCGTGAAGCAATTCAGCACTATATTTCGTTGAAGACTGGAACAGAGTATAACCATTATTCTAATATTCAACTTCATAAGCAGTTGTCCATAATTTTGGATGGAGCAGGTCGCAGAAAAAGGCCAAATGCTCATTGGTCAGGAGCACGGAGTGGGAGAATGATTGTAGACTGAGCTCAAAAAGGAGGCAATGAATATGACGTATCTGGATGAAGAGATTGCCAAACTTGAAAGGCAACGTAGAAGCCAACCCCAACAGGAGGAATTTTCTACAAAAAATGTTGGAGCGGAGACGGAGCAGCACACGAAGGAAATACTGTCGCACAATGACGTGATGACAGGTTTACGCGCGGGGGGGCTAACCATAGAAAGCGCTGAGGTGACCTTCGAACAATTCGACATTATGCAGACGGGTATTCAGATGTTCCTTCCCAAGGATTTTGTACCTTCTCTTGAATCAGCAGAACATTTTGTCTATAGCAGTGCAGAGAAGGAATTGAATCTGATCATGAACTGGATCAGGCCTACTCAAAACATGTCAATTCAACAATTTAGAGAAGTGATGCAACAACAATTTCGTTCCATGGACATGGCCATGAAATGGATAGAGGAAGGAAAGGTCGAGTCCTCTCCACTGGACACCAAATACTGCCTTTTCACCAACTCTGTGGCTAATGGAGAGGTATTTAACTATCTGGCATTTATCGAGATCAATGACCATCAGTTGCTCTTTAACATGAACGGTAACGTCAAGCGTTTACCTTATTGGAAGCCCGTAATCATCGGAATGATATCTTCACTGGAGGTGAGAATTCAATGAGTGCTGAAGCCCTCTCTTATGAGAATGTCAAAATAACTCCTTTTGGCCAAATGAGACTTGAACAATTCTCTATTGAACAGATGGTGAATGAACATGGGAAGCTCACATTTTCTGGGACAATCACCAAGGAACAGCATGAAGAGTATATGCAAACTATTCAGGCTTTAACTCCGGTTAGTGTACAGCAAGTAATGGATAAGGGTGATAACAAGGATTTGTTTTGCGGATTAATCACAATGTTGGAGATGCGAAAAGTACTTGATGTGTTTTACATACAGGCAGAAGCGCAAACTTATTCCTACATGTTGGATCTGAAGTTAAATACTCGTTCGTTTCAGAATCCCTCCATGAACTACGCTTCACTTGCTAAGGAGGTCGGCAATACTTACAAGAACTATGACGTTATCTATGCTGTGGGATCAGATGAACCTATCGGGAAGTTTGTACTACAATATTACGAGACTGACTGGACATTTCTCAAAAGAATGGCTGCGCGCAAGAATACGGTCCTCTTGCCAGCAGCTCATTTAAGTAACGTGAAAATCTTCTTTGGAATCCCTGATGCTGATACGGATGAACACCTGGAGAACTACAACTATATAGTCAAAAAAGATTTGTCTTCCTTTCTGCTACAATCCCAGAACAGTAAGTTTCCCATCCATGAGTCGGATTTTGTCCATTATGAAGTCACAACACACCGCGTACTGAAGTTGGGCGATGTCATTCGTTTTCAAAATCGTCCATATTGCATACAGAAATGCATCTCAACGATGGAAAAAGGGCTCATGGTGCATCGGTATACGATTACAAGCCGTAAAGCGATGAATAAGGCACCGCGCTACAATGATGGGATTCGCGGTGCATCGATTGGGGGCAGAGTCCTTACCATTCAAAGAGACACCGTTAAGGTGCAACTTGAAATTGACGGACAGGCTCAGGAAAGTACGGCATATGCATTCCCCTATGCTACTTCCTATGCCTCTGAAGATGGAAGTGGATGGTACTGCATGCCAGAGAAAGGTGACAGTGTCAGAGTTCATTTTCCAAGCCCCAAGGAAAGGGAAGCTTATGCGATCAGTTCAGTGAATACGTATTCCGAGGAAGCTGCACAAGTACAGACAAACTCAGGAGGGGGCAGTTCGGGCGTTATGGTCGCTGCCCCATCGGGCGGTGGAAGTGGCTCCGGTACAGCGGCGGGAGGCGACCGCATGTCAGATCCCAACGTTCGGTATTTTCGCAATCCAGCGGGTATGGAAGTTAAACTTACGCCGGACAATGTACAGATATCTGCCAATAATGGACAATCAATCATCACATTAGAAGCGAGTGGGGCCGTTACCATTATGGGACAAAAAGAAGTCTCTCTTCACTCCCAGGAGAGTGTGCGAATCCGTGCTGAGAAATCTTTGCTTCTAACTGCCAAAAACCAAATTGTCATAGGAACAGATAAAGGTGGGAAAATCACCCTTGATGAGTCAGGGAACGCCAAACTGGCAGGTACAGAAGTATTCACCAACTAACAGATTTGAATATTTATTGAATATTAAAACCGTGAGAAGGAGGTGCTTATCGTATGAAAAGAGCAGAAGCCTTATCACAAATACGTAATGATTTCGTTCCGAATCATAGGGTTTCATATATCAGTGCTCTACATCATCATCTGGGGGATCACCTTGAAGAACTGGAGCAGAATGTTTTGAGGATTTTCACGGAGGCGTGCACGAAGGTGAAGCAGCTACAGGATGAGGCGCGAAAGGGTAAGATTCAACATATTCATATCACCTTTTTCAGACACCGTATCATTCATCAGGATTTCAGAATCCGGGTTTATTTTTATGATCATGAACTCTACGGGGATCCATTAGAATATATGGTCGAATATGATGCCAGTTGGGCGTTCAATTATTTGAAACAGTTTAGTGAGTTACTTCTGAACGAGAGTAAAATGTACGTGGGTAAAATCTTTAAGCCAGATTTGGACTTGATCACGAGACAAGAAGTTTCCCTCTATATGCACTATGTCGCTAATCTACTAAGGCATGTCATGAAGACGGTCGTTGAACAAGATGCGTTCCTCCAAATGCAGAAAGAGGTGGAAGTCTTCATCCGTGCAGGTGAGTATAAGGACTTCAATGAGCTTGTCTACAAATACGATTCCTGTGATCTTAACACGGATGAGGTCAGACAGCGTCTCACTCCCAATGATCATGATGAATATGTACACGGTAATTTTAGAGGACTGGATCTCAGCGATATGTACTTTAAGTTGGTCAACCTTAGTTATTCCTATTTTACAGCGGCAATTTTGAACGGAAGTCAGCTTATTGGATGTCCCCTAATTGGTGCCGATTTCCGTCATACGAATCTCATTCATGCCAATTTTGCACATAGTCTTATTCATGGTGCCGATTTTAGTGAAGCCAACCTGACGGAAGCACAACTAGAAGAAGTCAATGGCAGTTATATCAAACCAAATCGGGAGGAATTCCATATACCTCCGTTTGTTGCCACCCGGTTTAGAGGAGCGAATCTGACAGGCACTCGGTTTGCACATGCGGATCTCAGGGGAGCAGATTTCAGAGGTGCGTTGTTCAAAGAGACGATCTTCGAAGAGTGTCAATTGCAAGGAGCTCATTTCGATGAAAGGGATATTTTACAACTTGAACTAAGTCAAGAGCAACTCAATGAATTGAGTATTTATTTCTGATCTGAATTTAAGCAGTTCTATTATGATATTTGACGATTTGGGGTGAACACATGGAGTACTTTATGATTTCACAGGATCGGAATCTGGATGAGCACCTGATTTCATTTGAAGGACTGAAATCTGCCACAAGAACATTGGAAATAACGACAGATCAATCTCAGGAGCTCAAAGATTTGACTGTTGTTTTTGTGCACGGGGAGAACAAGATCGTTCCCGATTTTATCGATCGACCAGTTGTGCTTGTATCCGATGAACTTAAAAAAGTAATGGAGATGCATGATGATAACATTATGTTCAAATGCGCTGTGCTCACCAATGTGGTAGAAGAAACACAGCTAACCTACTGGCTTATTCTGGTGGACAGACTGGACTGTCTCTCCAGTCTGTCCGAGTATGATCCGTGGGGAAGGCCGACCCGGATTGTGATCGACAAGCATAAGGCAGCAGGTCATGCTGTGTTCCGGATTGCAGGCATTGACGATAAAAGGTTGATAATCAATCTGGATGTTACGGAAAGTGTATTGCGGCGTGAACTATGGGGGATGACACTGGAGAGCATTGAGATAGGAGAGGAGGAGTAGTCATGGGGGAAGACAGCAGTTATGCGGTACACGGTGCCTACGCTATATGTAGCCTGGGGACGCGCCCTGCGAGACTGATTGTACCTGCAAGTCATGGGGACTACATTCACGAACAGCCGCAATTGAATGTGTTTGATTACTTATCAATGACCCATGTACGGCCTTTCGGATTGTGTACAAGTAAGAGTAACCCCGATGTACAAGCCGAGATGAAAAAAGTGGAAGAGGCTGTTGTTGCACCCAAGCAAGATATCGGTTGGTTTAAATCCCTATTCACCAAGGAAGAGGATATCCCTTTGGAAGAACTTCCTCCGCCGGAATGTGTGGCGATGTGTGTACCCAGGACGGTTCGTCCATGGTTCTTTGGCAAGGAGGATGTCAAGGTAGGCATTGCAGACGCTATGCTGAATACGTGCTCCAATTCCTGTATTTATGGCGGACAGATCACCATTATTGATGATGGACAACGCAAGTAGTCTCGACTGAAAGGAAAGGGGGAAGAAAATTCGGTGGAAATCTATTATGCAGGCATGATTATTGATGCCCCATCTCATCTAATCAGGATTGAAGAGTTTCAAATTTTGCAGAAAATGAATGAACACTCCTTCATGCGATTCAAAGCGGTAATTCCTAAGAAAGCTAGCAATGATGCCCATACATTGAATACCGATGACAAGGTGAACGTGTATCTGGCATCTGACGATGGTAAGGGGAAAGGGCGTAACTTGTTTTCCGGAATGGTTAGGCAAGCTGCGGTACAGCATGTGCAAGGGATTTATTATCTGGAAATTGAAGCAATATCATATACGTATTTGCTGGATATTCAGAGGAAGAAGAGGTCCTTTCAGAATAAGCAACGGACGTATGCTCAGATCATGAATAAGGTGCTGGAAGACTACCAGGGGTCAAAATTGAATAACACGCTACCTGATCATGTAACAGGCCAGCTTTTACTTCAATATCAGGAGACGGACTGGCAGTTTATTCTTCGTCTTGCTTCTCGTCTTGGTTCAGTTATCATACCACTGATTGACGATGGACCTGTGTTTGCCCTGGGGATTCCGGAGGAAATGGCCAAAAACGAATTAACCTTTGATTCGTATACGATGCAGACTCGCTTTCTTCCACATCAGCAAACACAGGAGATTCGATATGAGGTGCAAAGTAGACAAAGCTACAGGCTGGGTGGGAAAACGCAAATACAACAACGCCCATTTGTAATCCATGAGATGGAGTCGACGGTCGTTCAGGGTGAACTTATTCATAGATATACTTTGTTATCCGAGTCTGAAGCGAAGTTGCCCAAAATCATGCATTACGGTATCCAGGGGGTATCGCTTGAAGGGAAAATTACGAAGATCAGTCGTAATCAAGTCCAGTTGCATCTCGATATCGATCAGGAGGAGGAAACCGATAATGCTTGCTGGTTCCCGTACTCCACGGGAATGGACAATCAGAGTGCCTATATGATGCCGAAGCCCGGTTCGGCTGTTAAGTTACATTTTCCTAAGCCGTCTGAGAAAAGTGCTATCGCCACGAGTTCGGTCCGCAGAGGTGCGGAACAGAGCAAATATGGACAAAAGTCTTCTAATCCAGCAGTGAAGTCCCTAACCAATGATTCGGATCAGGAAATGAAGCTGACGGGTGAAGATATTGTTTTTGCCGCAGATGCTGCCGAAACAGTTAAGCTGAAGCTGGCTGGTGATGGAACGATCGAAATCCTGTCAAATACGGATCTGAGCATCCTCGCTATGGAAGATTTCTTGATAGACAGCAAAGGAGACATGCCTTCTCCGGAGAGTATTGAGATGACTGCTGGAGAAATGGTGGCGATATCCAGAAGTCCGGTGGAGGCCATTAATCTGGAGCAATACATATATATTGCGGACCTAACAGATGTTCAGGCGACTACCATTTATTACGAGGGAACCCCTGGAACGCCTCCGGTAGATTCATTCGACGATTCAGCACTTCTGGCAGAAGATGCTAAACAAATGGCGGCTGTGAACGAGAATGCTTTGGCTATGCGGCAGGCGCTTGCCAGCAAGATTGAGGAAGGTCAGAGCAAGATGGGGTTTGGTAAAATAGCGATGCTGATCGGAGCGGCAGCCGTGGGTGTTGCAGCAGTCGTTCTTACGGGTGGAGCCGCAGCCCCTCTGGTTATTGCAGCAGGAGCAACATTGGTTGCTGGTACAACGACAATGGTTGTGGCAGCTAGTGAGATGGCTGAGGGAAGCGAGGATATCTCGAAAGCGAGAGCAGGCGATTTATCTCAATCTTACAATTTTATGCGGGATACGGTGTTAGGTGAAAATGTTGAACTGTATGATATGGTCAAATACGGGTCAGTGATTGTCTCCGTCGGGGGACTCTCCGTATTGACTGGTGGCGGAGCATCAGCATTAATCCTTCCATCCATTGGTGGTGGGATAAACGTTGGTATTACTGCCATATTCGACCCCACTTTACAACCAGGAGAGACATTAATTGGTCACTACATGAAGAGTTTCCAGAATGGTTTTTTGAGTGGTGCCATGATGGGGAAATTCCTGTCTGGTATCAAATGCGGTACTGGGTTCAGCAATATCGCCAATATCTATGGCCGAACGGTAGCAGGCGGTACAATCAGCGGCATGACGCAGGATACGATGAACACGGGCAACACAAGTCTTACCTCGAATCTTGCGAGCAACATGGTAAGTGGAATATTCTCATTTACTGGTAAAAATAAACTAACCGATTATGCTTCCTCCGTAGCGGGCGGTATGGGAGGAGCTGCGGCGGAGGACTTATGGCGAAACGGGAATGTGAACCAGTCTCTGACGTGGGACACGTTAAAGAAAGTCGCGGTTTCCAGCCTTGCTACCATGGTTAAGACCGGTGATCCCGTGGATGTCACGAGAGGTGCCTTCCATTACTTTGCCAAAGACATGATCGTGCTTGATATCGGTTCTCCGATTGAAATGGTTCGGAACTATAACTCCCTGTATCCGGTTAGAGGACTGACAGGCCGAGGTTTTACTTTTACATATGAATCCTACCTTAGACGAGAGGGAGACCGAATTTACGTCATTTGTCCGGATAGCCATTATGAGAGATTCACATTTCATGAGGGCAATTGGGTCAACGCGCTGGGAGGTAAGCAGGACTATCGCCTGATCGAATATGAGGATGCATCGGGATATGCACTCATTGGCCCGGACCGGGTAACGTGCGAGTATGACGAGAGGGGACGTTTACGCAGCATCGCAGATCGGTCAGGGAACCGGGTGCGGTTAGAGTACAACGACAACGGCATTAGCCGTCTGATTGCACCGGGCGGCAAGTCTGTCTTCATGGAATGCCGAAATGGCTTGTTAATGAAGCTGACAGACAATATTGGTAGAACCGTGATATATGAATATGACGGCGACCTCCTCATGCGGGTGACCTATCCTAACCAGGGGAACATTCACTATACGTATACGGAGCAAGGTTATCTTGAGAGCATAACGGACCAGAACGGAAATACCTATGTGACTAACATCTATGATGCTGCAGGTAGAGTAATCCGGCAACGGGATGCTTACGATCAAATAACCGATATCCATTATAATGATGCTGATCGTGAAACGACATTCACGTTCCATGCGACGAATGTCATGGAGAAGTATCGCTATAATAATGATTACCTTGTAACCGACATTGTCTATCAGGATGGGACACACGAAACTTTCGAATATGATGCGTATCAATACAAGTGTGCACATACGGATACAGGTGGCCGGACTACTCGGTGGGAGTATGGTATTAATGGGCAGCTACTGACGGAGATTGCAGCTGATGGCACACAGCATAGTCAGGTCTATGATGAACAATTCAACCGTATCTCCGTGTCAGTCAATAATATCGTGGAAAAGACGTATGCCTATGACACGTTCGGACGCGTACTGGAAGAGACGCAAGCGATCGATGCCGAGCGTCGGGCGGTTACTGCCTATACCTATGATGCACACGGAAGGACTCTCACACGCCAGAATGCGCTGGGTCACGTGACTACGTATGCTTATGAAGTCAATCATACGGATACACCATCTTATGTTAGGGATGCCGAGGGCCAAGAATATCGATATGCATTTGATGGTGCGGCCCGGGTCACCGGCATAACGACAGCGTATGGAACCGTTGAATTCGAGTACAACGATCTGAACAAAAGAACCCGTATTGTGGATGCAGAAGGCAATACGACACTGATGTTCTATGACAAGATGGGCAACCTGATTAAGCGGGTGCAGCCCAATGATTACATGGAACGAATCGATAACGGTAAAGGAACGGAGTACCGCTACGATGCGTTGGATCATCTCATTCGCATCACCGATTCCCTTCATCATACCCATAGGTACCACTACGACATGTACGACCATATGCTTAAAGAGGTGGAGCCGAATCAATATGATCCGGTATTGGATGATGGTCAAGGCACGGAGCATGTATATGATCATCGTGGAAACCGCATCCAGACCATATTAGCCGATGGAGGGATTCAACGATTTAAATATGATGCCGCCGGGAATCTCGTGAAGTCCATCGGTCCAGAGCAATATGATCCGGCGACAGATGATGGTCTGGGAACGGAATATGACTATGATGCCATGGATCGTCTGGTTCAGGTGACCAATGCAGAGGGGCACATCGAACGGCGGTACGCCTATGATTCCGCAGGACGGGTCGTCAAAGAAATGGACGGCAAGGCAGTGGACAGTGGTGACCAAGATGCCGAACGGTTCGGCACATTGTATGGTTACAATACGGCAGGATGGTTGACCGAAAAACGGGAACCTGTTCAGGAAGAGATATCCTCTGAGAGTGAGCTTACGGTATATGGGCAGGTGATGTACCGCTTGTCCCGTTATGAATATGACCTTGCCGGAAACCTGGTGAAGGAAGAGCGAACGTCGGAGTTCGTTACACGGGAGGGATATCCGGCGACGTATCATGGTATTACATATGCCTATGATCGTAATTTGCGTGTAACTCGCATCACGGATGACACAGGAGCGGACATTCGATATACATACGATTGTCTGAATCAGCGGACCTCCGAACGTTATAAGCTGAGTGAAGGCAAGGAGCGATACATCCGTTACGAATATGACAAAGCGGGCAGGCTGTTACGTCAGCTGGATGTCCTCGACGGGGAAGACCTGCGTGATGAACGTCAGGGAACGGTCATGGCAGAGACAAGGTATGGGTATGATCGTAACGGGAACATCACCCACATCCGTTCGCCCGAAGGATACGAAACCGAGATTAGCTATGATAGCCTAGACCGGATTGTGCAGATCAGCCGCCGGGAGCATACGGGGGCGAAGGCCAGTTCCATGTACCTGAAGTATGACCGCAGCGGCAACGTGACAGAAGAAACGGATACGCTGGGGCATGGGATACAATATGCATACGATGTTCGAAATCGACCGATCCGTTTTGTAGGCAAGCGGGGTGGTATCACCCGGCTCTTCTATAATACCGAAGGGAAACTCGCCAAAAAGGTGACACCTGGTCTGTACGATGTAGCCCGTGACGATGGGGCAGGAACAGAATATACGTATGATGTGCTGAACCGTCTAACCGAAATCCGTAATCCGTTGGGCGAGATCATGCAGCGGCATGCCTTTAACCGTTATGGGGAGCAGGAAGCCATGACGGAATACGGCGTCGAAACGAGGTATGCCTATACGTTGGCGGGCCAGGTGCGTCAAGTGTGGGGCAATGGACCAGATCATATCTCAGTTTTGCGACAGGAATATGAGTACGATGCCGCAGGGCATGTCGTCGGAATTCGGGATGGCGAGGGGCGGATGACGCTTCGTACACTGGACGGATGGGGTAACATTACAGCTCTGACGCGGCCGGACGGCACGACGGAGCACTATGACTATGACGTGGCGGGTAATCTAACTCGTTCTACGGATGCGAAGGGACATGCGACTCAATATGCGTATAATTCCCTGGGTGAAGTGTCCGCGATTACAGGCCCGGACGGCTTACCCATGACGTACCAGTATGACCGGGAAGGCCGCCTGGCAAGGCAGCAGGACCGGAACCAGCGGGTATTGGACATGGTCTACAATTTTAATGACCAACTCGTTCGCAGACGGGAGCTGTCCAGCGGTGAGGAAGAAACGTACACCTACCGCGAAGACGGCCAGCTGATCTCGTCCGCGAATAACGAAGTGCGTTATGACTACGATTATAACGAAGACGGTCTGCTTACGGCCAAATATCAGAGCCGAGTTGGTAATCTGACCAAGGACACAACTTCGCTTCAGGTGCTGCGCTACGAGTATGATGCAGAAGGCCAAACGGTGGCCCGCACGGATGCTGGCGGAACGCGCGTCGAATACGCGCATGATCCAGTGGGGCGGGTTGTTGCCATCCGGCAAGGGGAAAAAGATCTGGCTCAGTACACCTATGCAGCAGGCAACCGAATCGCGTCCATGCTTTACGGCAACGGTGTGCAGACGGCGTATGAGTATACGCCAGAAGGGCAAGTATCGCGGCTCCATACCTGCGCAGCGGATGGAACAGTATTGCTCGACAACCGATATGCGTATGACCAAAGCGGGAATACGGTTGGCTGTTATGGCACGGAAGATCGCGCAGAGTATCGATACGATGCACTGGATCGACTGGTGGAAGCCCGGTATGCCGGATACGGCACGGAGCAACTCGCTTATGACGCCGCAGGAAACCGAGTCTCTCGTGACTGGAACGGACAGCGGACAAGCTACACCTATGATACAAGGAACCGCCTGCTCAGCCTAGTTGAGGAGGCATTGCAGAAAGAGGAGCAAGGTGTATCCGCTGAGCGAGCAAACGGGAAAAACATTCGCTACACTTATGATGCGCAAGGAAACCTAATCCGAGAGCATCAAGGGGAGCAGTCGATAAACTACACTTATGATGCGTTTAACCGGACGATTCGAGTCGAGCAAGCAGATGTCGGTGTGTTACAGCACGGGTACGACCCGGAAGGCTTGCGAAGCAGACTGGATACGAACGGAACTGTACGCCACTTCGTGCATGACGGCTGGCATGTCGTCAATGAGTTGGACGAAACGGAGCGAGTGCAGGCATCTTATATACGCGGTCATGACTGGCTAACACAACTGGACGATCAGGACGATGTGGCTTATTATGTAAATAATATCCACGGTGACGTAACCCACCTAACCGGGCAACAAGGTCAGATCCTAAACGCGTACACCTATGATGCCTTTGGTAACATGCTGTCTGTAAGAGAGCAACGCAGCAATACGTTCCGTTATGCGGGAGAAATGCAGGATACGCTGACAGGACACTACTATCTGCGCGCTCGATTTTATAATCCGCTGATCGCGCGTTTCACGCAGGAAGACACGTACCGCGGAGATGGCCTGAACCTGTATGAGTATGTTGCCAACAACCCGATCCGATATGTAGACCCAAGTGGGTATGCAAAAGTAGGAACCCCGGCTTCTTGTGTGAATAAGGGTGATAATTATGAGAAAAATCCGGACCATCCTATCAGAGTTTATAGAAATGGTGATCTTAGTAAATTAGATGAAGTATATATGGCTGATCCAAGATTAGTGGTTGAAATGCCATATGTAGGAAAAGGTGGATCTAGTACGAATTCTGAGGGTTGGTTAAGAGATCATAAGTATTTTTGGAAGGAATTGTTGGACAGATACCCTGAGGCATTTAGTGATAACAATAAAAAAATAATAGCCGGAAAGAACCCGTTTACTACAATGCCGACCAACGATGAAGTTTTTAGAACATATTTTCCACAATATGATGTGAAAGGATTAAGAGGTCAGGGATTAGTTCACCATCACGTAGGTGGTGGAGGACAGGCTGTACCTGTTCCTACTCCAATACACCCTGGTTCGGGAGGTATACACAATGTGGAGAAGAAACTTGGTATTTGGGGGAACGATTCTATGTATGCTGAACTACTACAAAAATTTATTAAGTAGGTGGGCTGAAAAAGATGATTATCAGATCAATGGAAAACTATTTTGACAGGTATATCACTACTTGGAAAGAGTTTAACGGAACTTTGCCCCAAACCTCTTGGTTGGGAGAAGAAGGACAGAGGTTGTATGTTGGTGAAAAAGATAAAGAAGGTTATATTAGCTGGCTGCCAACCAAGAAAGATGATATTACAAATTTCCACTCTATTGAACAAAAGTTTAATATAAGATTTAATGAATCAGTAGAACAATACTATAACTCGTATTATTTCTTTCAATTAGCAGGTTGGATTAAGGAGTATAATATAAATCTTAATCCAGTCATCCCGGAAAGTGAACCGGAAAGCTTTTTACAAAGACTTTCAAACTATATAGAGGCACATAATGGTAAAACTAATTATATTCCCATAGGGATAGAATCTAATGGTTTAGTGGTTGTGCTTAATAATATCTCAGGAGAAGTGTGTTTAGAGGACTTTGAAGCAGGTAGCTTTGAATCTTTAGGTTTAAGCTTAGATGAATTAATTCTAAATTTGAGTTTCGGTAATTAATAATATTTAATATGAACTTAAGGAGTAATTTAAATATACTTCTTAAGTTCTTTTTTTCTATCCTGAAAAATGAGAGAAAGTAAATCCACGGTGACATAACCCACCTGACCGGGCAACAGGGCCAGATCCTGAAGGCTGTACACCTATGATGCCTTTGGTAACATGCTGTCTGCAAGAGAGCAACTTAGCAATCCGTTCCGTTATGCGGGAGAAATGCAGGACGCCCTGACAGGGCATTACTATCTGCGCGCCCGGTTTTATAAACCGCTGATCGCGCGGTTCACACAGGAAGACACGTATCGCGGGGATGGTCTGAACCTGTATGCGTATGTCGCCAACAACCCAATCCGATATGTAGACCCGAGTGGGTATATGTGTGAGGATAGGGGGAATGTTTGGAAGGGATCTTCTGAAACAGAAGCATGGATTACTTTAAAGTACAAGAATGAATTCCCTAAACGTGAGTTTGAGAGAAAGGCGGAAGCATTAAAATTATTAGGTGAACAGGGGCTGCTAGTGAAAGCTCAAAACCCTGTATCCAGAGATAGGTCTGTTACTACTAAATATCGGCAAGATATGATAAAAAGGATTTGGGCACAATATGGGAATAATAACAAAATCTTCGCTGATAAGCTTATAAATAGGGTTACAAAACAAATGCAGCCCGATCATGTTTGGGAGCTTCAGTTAAGCGGTCCTGACGTACCCTCTAATTTAAAATTTCTGGACACTCATACCAATTGGCATATAGGTACCCAACAAATTAGACCGCAGATCAGAAAATTACCAGTTGGAACAAAAATAAGGATAATAATTGAGTGGGGGGATTAAAAATATGAATAGTAGATTGAATGCCTTACTCCAAGTAATTAGACACGAACTTGAACAGGACGACAGTAGCATCATATACGGGGTTATGCAAAAAGGCATTGACACTTACGGGGATATTGATGCAAATTTAGTACAATTCTACGAATTTTTAAAAATAAGTAATGGTGCACGATTCGGGAGTATAGATTTGTGGGCCTATGAGGAATTGGAGAGTCACCAGTATCAATTAGATCAATGGATCGGCGAGAGCGATAACTGGCTTGAAATTGGACAACTTCTGTATGAACCTATAGTTATAAGTAAGTTAACAGGAGAAATCTCAATTTTAATGGACGAGGTTTCAATAAACGATTCAAAAAAAATTATTCAGTTCGATGTATTTTTAATACATTATATTTTGGGAGAGGGATATGAGGAGTTAGTTCCTGGGTTTGAGTATGACGAGTGGTATCACTTTTTAGTCAGATTAAAATTAATTTAAACGTACCCATAAATTTTTGTTGCTTGTAGGAGTACCCATATTTTTTCTGTATAAACACTTGTATGACAGATATGATGTATGCGCATTTCTGCCGAAGTTTTATGTATTCAGTTTTGACTTCCACTCCGCTCTTTTTAAGGTTTGAGTCTTTGATTGAATTTCAATCAGGGCTCTTTTTTTTACTTTCGCACGGTGGAAGAATACAAGTCGGAGGTTTTGCGTTGAACCAGCGCAGCAGATGGCACGGTGCTACTCGATAATAGATATGCGTTTGACTAAATCGGAAATACAATCGACTGTTGGAAGCCCGATATGCCAGATCCTAAGACAGCTTCGGAAACACGCTGTCCACAAGAGAACAGCGTGTGAATCCGTTCCGTTATGCGGGAGAAATGCAGGATGCGCTGACGGGACATTACTATCTGCGCGCCCGGTTCTATAACCCGCTGATAGCTCGTTTCACGCAGGAAGACACGTACCGTGGCGATGGATTGAATCTGTATGCGTATGTCGCCAACAACCCGATCCGATATGTAGACCCGAGTGGGTATGCAAAAGCGGGGAGTGGAGCAAGTCCTGCGTCTTGTGTGAACAAGGGTGATGTCCATGAGCAAAACGTTTCAGGTGTGAATGGGATTCGGCTATACAGAAAAATGAGTATGGAGGAAATTAACACCACCCTTGATAGTAAACAACTTCAACCAGCAATCCATGCTTCGGATTCTGATAAGTGGATTACAACTAGTTTAAACAAATTAACTGCGATACCTAGTCAAGGGGGATTCGAAAATTACGCTGTTCAAAAGGGAACAAAAGAAGGTGTGGTAGAGTTCATAGTTTCTGAGAATTACTTTAAATATATTCAAGATACAGCCGTACCTCAAAGAGGCTCCCGGAAATCAAGGAGCATAAAATATCATTACGAGGGACTACCTAAAAAAGGACCGGATACAAATTATGGAATTACCCCTACGGAACTAGATAAGTTTAATCATCCAGATAATTTGTTGTCAGTACGCATATTGGAAGATACACTTAAAATAAAATGATAAGGTCGATTAATAATGAGGAATAAAAGTATCTATGCAACGTATTCAGATCAACATGTAACTGTATATCAAGCATTTGGAAATAAGATTGCTGATGAATTACTATTATATGGTAAATTCGGTTCTTATTTTAGCTTAAGCAGAGTCTCATGGATAAAAACTTCGTTTCTTTGGATGATGCACCGGTCTGAATGGGCTAGTAAAAGAGACCAAGAAAGAATTTTTTCTATACAAATAACAAAAGAAGGTTTTGATTATATTCTATCACAAGCAGTTTTAACTAAATTCAGGCCTAAGATCCATAGTACGAGCAATGAGTGGAAACAAAAGTTGAATGAAACAAACGTGTTGTGTCAAATGGATCCGGACAGAGATCTTTACGGCAATGAGCTACAGAGAAAAGCTGTGCAGTTAGGATTGAAAAATGAAATCCTTATAAAGTATGTAAATGAATTTATCGTTGGTTTTTCAGAGATAACTGATAAAGCGAAAAATTATAAGAGGATGATTCTGAATAATAATTTAGATATTAGTCTGCTTCCTTTAGAAACAAAATACAGTATTAATGATGCAGTAGCTATGGAGTTGGGATTAAGTAAAGGTGATGATGGTCAATGTATTCAAGAAAGTTTATCAGAGAACAATTAATTGATGCAATACATGGTGCGGAAAAAGCGAAAAAGTACTTCGAGGAAAGGTTTGATGATCCAGACTTATTAAATTTATTAATCAGAATCGCTATGGATGATTACTCTACGGATGCTTCTGGGGGGGCATCCTATTGGATATCACATTTTGAAGAGGAGCTTCTTGAAAAAGTAGAAGAAAAGCTGTTAATTCTTCAAAAATATAAGCTCGGTTCCATTTCGGCATTTGCCATTATAGCTTTATCAAAAATAAATTCCGAAAAGGGGAGAAAGTACCTGTTAAGACATAGAGTTGGTCCAAATATGAAATGGTGGGAGTCGGAGGCGCTCGAAAATTATCTGAAGAAAGATATTCCTATGAATGGCAGCTAAGACCATCGAGAAATTAGTATAAGAAACATAAGGCTATAACTAAATAATCTTACCAACATTTTGCCCTGATATGGTTTATTTCAATCAGGGTTTTTGTATTAATTAGTCAAATTTAAAACATAACATTCATTATAAATTATGAATGTGTACAAGATCTACTCATGAACGAAACAGGGTTTCTTTTTGGTATGGAAACGGTGTCGCTAAAGAAGTGGATGATCAGGGCGAAGTGGCTTATTATGTAAATAATATTCACGGTGATGTGACTCATCTGATAGGACCACAGGGCCATATCCTAAATGCATACACGTATGTTGCTTTCCGGAACATGCTGTCTGTAAGAGAGCCACGTAGCAATCCGTTCTGTTATACGGGAGAAATGCAGGACGCGCTGACGGGACATTACTATCTGCGCGCCCGGTTCTACAATCCGCTGATTGCTTGATTCGCGTAGAAAGACACGTACCGTGGAGACGGCCTGAATCTGTATGCATATGTCTCCAACAACCCGATCCGATATGTAGACCCGAGTGGGTATGCAAAAGCAGGAACCCTAGCTTCTTGTGTGAATAAGGGTGTTAATTATGAGACAAATTCGGACCATCTATCAGAGTTTATAGAAATGCTGATCTTAGTAAATTAGATGAAATATTTCAGGCTGACCCTAGATTATTAGTTGAAATGCCGCACGTAGGAAAAGGAAAACAAAAGGCTATAGGTGCATGGGGCAAAGACAGTACCTATGCTGAGTTATTAGAAAAAAAATTTAAAAGAATAGGTGATTTATTAATGGAAATTCAAGTATCGATGAGAAACTATTTTGAACTTAGATTGCAGCGTTATAATGAAGGTGTAAATTTTTTGTTTACAACAGAATATAACCAGAAAGTTGCATCAATCATTTATCAAGGTGAAATTAATGATGATGGGGAAATTGGATGGAGGCCAGTGGTAAAGAATGAAACTCATAGTCTAGATGCATTAGAGGAGAAATTTAATTGTAAATTCTATACTTCGATATATGATTATTTTAATTCATATTGGTTTGCTGATTTAGATGGGTTCATTGATGGGCGTTATGTTAATCTCGAGCCAGTTTTACCAGGAATGGAATTGAATTCATTTGAAAAAAAACTGCAATGTTACAAGAATAACCATAAAAACAAATTGGAATATGTGCCGATAGGAATAGAAGGTAATGGTTTGGTTGTTGTTGTGAATAATCACAATGGAAAGGTGGAATTAGAAGATTTTGAAAGAGGTGAATTTACAGTATTGTCAAATAACTTAGGCGAGTTTATTTCTTCTTTAAAGATGAAAAAGTAATCCAGACTTCTATATCTATAAAGAGGTAACTTATAAAAACAAGTAGATTTGGGTTTAGGGTTTGTCACAATGGAAGTAATCTAAGGGTTCTAACAAGAAGATATTATCATTTAACAGATATAGTTCAACTCGATAAGATTGCGCAGGTTCGTTATGTTGGGATACACAATGTGGAGAAGAAAATTGGTATTTGGGGGAACGATTCTATGTATGCTGAACTATTACAAAAATTTATTAAGTAGGTGGACTGAAAAAGATGATAATCAGATCAATGGAAAACTATTTTGATAGGTATATCACTACTTGGAAAGAGATTAACGGAACTTTGCCCCAAACCTCTTGGTTGGGAGAAGAAGGACAGAAGTTGTATTGAATTAATTTTAAATTTGAGTTTCGGTAATTAATAATAGTTAGTATGAACTTAAGGAGTAAATTAATAATACTTCTTAAGTTCTTTCTTTTTCTATTCTGGAAAAATAATGGGATCTTTCAAGGAGGAGTGGAATATATAGGTTCTGCACTATCGGTTTCGTACGATGATACTACAAATAAGTTTTTATATTTTCATGGTTATGATGAAATTTCTTCATTAGAAGAACCCGCAATTGAAGAATTATTATTTAGAACCCCTGGATATGTATCTTGGCAAGAGTCCTATTGGTTAACAGAAGACAATTACCCTCTTGCCTTTGTGAAGTACCTAACATTAGAAGAAATAAAAAAAATACGTTGTTTACGGAAGCGTTAGATGAACTTAGTGAGAAGTATAGTTTTGATACAAATTCAATTTCCGATGATGTGGGGTTGTATTTATTTGAATCCTTATTAAGGGAAGGGAAGTACAGATTACATCTGGATAATACTTGATTTTTTCGATTGAACATATCTTTGTACGAGTAAATCATATATTTGAGACTTAAATTTCTAGTAACGTACACTTTAATGTATCATACACATGATATATTATATTTACGGCGTTCCATTATTTGTTACGGGGGCCTGAGTAGAAAGAGATATTAATCGTCTTGGTTTTCTACAACGTGGATTCTGTATAAAGAGTGTATCAGATCTGAATGGGTGCTTGTTGATGTTGAATTTCTTTTGAACTTAGTATTGACTTTATATCAGTTATACGGGAGGAAAAAGAAAATATTATTCATTGTAGAACGAAACGCTTGCGTATGTAACCAAATTAAGGACAAATTCAATGAGTACATAGAATGTGTGCTTTCCTTCAAGTTATAAGAAAACCAGTAAAAGGAAGTGACCCAATGGAATTTGAATATCATGTAACCATGAGTGATCTGAAGCAGAATGAGAAGGAAACCTTTATCAACATTTGTAATGAACAGAACGTGAAACCCGTATTGATCGTCTTGGACCAAGGTGAATATATTAATCAACCGATGATCACTGGCATTGTACATAGCACGGATTATGAAGAAGTGAAGAATGTTATTGAAGAGGTTACCGCGAAGTTTCGGGATAGTGGATTCACGGTTGTTCGGACGAAGGTAGAAATTCCGGCAAAGGAAGAGAGAGATTTTGATCTGCCGATGCTGGCACAGTCCAAGCCTTACTTTGAATGGCACGGTAAAGTATATGTGGATGATGTGGCCGTATTGAAGCAATTATGCGCCAACTCAGGCGGACATATCTCACGGAACTCGCTGAATGCTGATGGGAAAGTTAGATTCGTAACTGTCCGGGAATATGAAAGTGCAGAACATTTTTATCGTAGAGTGGAAGAAATACATGACATTTTGCAAATGAACAAGATCCAATTGTTAAAACAGCAATATGAACTGTGCATCTACGATAGCAGAGAAGAACTGGATCGTGGATGGATCTAATCGGATGTTGAGTACGATGAATGGAGGAGGAGAACGATGTCCGGAAAAAGTGTACAATTACATACCTTGAATGAGGATGAGAGATTCATTGTTGTGTTGGAAGCTCTATTGAAGCGTGCCTCTCTGGTGAATAGTCCATTTGTATTAAAAGGAAGCTTATTGACAAGACAGTATTTGGAGAATCCCAATGTTCGTTATGTTGACGACATCGACTTTCTGTATACAGGTAGAATTGAGACTGAGGACCAGGCCAATGAAATATTTACAGACTGGATGATCCGGGTAACGGAGATGGACCTGAATGACGGTATCGTATTCCGAAGCTTTCGGGAGAATGCCTTCTGGCGCAGAATAGACTACGCCATGGCGGATGATTTTCCAACGGTGAACACGGAGCTTGCCTTTTATATTGATAGTGAACCAAGGGTCGGAAATGAGTATAAAGATGAGGATGAACTGCATCTGGATATATCCTTTAACCTCGAGTTGGACGAGAAGTCTGTTGCTCTATCGTACCAACCCATGGTTGGTGAAGCTTTTATCGTTCCTCACACCGTACCACTCTCCATTCAAATTGCATGGAAACTGCATCAGACGATAGTGAGGCCCCGATTCAAAGATCTGTACGATTTGCAACATCTGTTGTCTAACCCATCCTACGATCAGCAGGCGCTCAAGGAGACATTGCAAACCCTAGTCAATGAGTGCAATATGGACCCGGCTATTACGAGAGAGGCTATGAAAAAGGTGCTGGTTGACGATCTGCATGATGTGTATTTGCGGTTAAATTACGATTATGACCTGCAGTATTATGCTGGAAGCCGCAGTCCTGAAGTCTATTTTATGGAGTTTGTTTCGGAGCTGCGCCAAACGATGAACCACGCGGGGATTAACAATGACGCATATGAGCATTTACCAAACTGCTCTACGCATAAATAGAGATTTTCACCTTTGTAAAAGTGAATCAAAAAAATCTGGGGATAACAGGGATCAGAAGCTTGTTCTGTCATCGAAGTGGCAAGGTTAAATATTCTTTAGTTCATTCTGCATAGTAAGCTGAATGATCACTTGTCTATCCGCAGAGAAGTTTGAAAGGAGCACCCTATCTCCGATACAATGTTCTCATAGAGTCTGAGAGATGGATTAAATACGGCTCAGAAATGGAGAAAACCAATATGACTGATTTTATCAACGCTGACGATATTAATGACGTAATTCTGGCTGCGGCGGCCAAGGAGCTTGAGCAGATGGTGGACAAAATGTGTGAGTTGATTGGCACGCCTTTGGAACAGACGACAGAACTGGAGCGTCAGGTGATGGCTGCTTTTGGTTTTGGTGCGGTGTATGGTATCACTCATCGGGATCGGCTGGCGGAGCCGCAGGCGCATGCACTGAGTATCCGGATGCTGATTAAACCGTTTAACTACAGTGAACAGCAGGCGGTCGATTTTGCGGATGACCTGATTCGGGTGGCTTCCGACCGTGAAGTTCATCCAGTGATGAACACCATTATTCATCGGGGGATCGATGGACACCATCAATTCAATCAGGAAGATGATGAAGGGTTGACCCGCAACATTCAGGAGATTTTAACAGCGGTTCAATCGCAGCAATAGACGAGTTTTATTAGATTTGGGGAGTGATCACAATGGATCTGATGAAATTAAGCAAGGAACTCTCATACGCTCTGCGACATGCCCCGTGGGAGTATGAGCTGGAGCTGGACGAAGAGGGTTGGGTGGAAATTTCGCAATTGCTGGTGGCTTTGCATGAAAGTCCGCAGTGGAAGGAAGTGACGGAAGACGATCTGGAGCAGATGATCCAAGCCTCGGAGAAAAAGAGACATGAGATCTCTTCAGGCCGCATCCGGGCATTGTATGGACATTCCACTCCGCACAAGATATCCAAGTCACCTGCTGAGCCACCGGAAAACCTTTACCATGGTACCCCGGCACGCGCCGTAAATTCTATTATGGAACATGGCTTACAACCGCGGCAAAGGCAATATGTACATCTGTCCGCAGATATCGATACGGCCACTCAGGTGGGACGAAGACGTGATGATCAGCCTGTCATTCTGAAAATCAATGCTGCTCAAGCGGCCATAGATGGAATCCTCTTTTATCATGGAAATGAAAATATCTGGCTGGCCGATCATATTCCGGCACGATATATTCTTGAGGCATGACCTATGAGCCATAAGCGATGAACCGTCGTGGAAATTACAAACACCTACATCGAATTGAAGTGCACCCCTTAGAATAGACATTGGATTAAACCCCTGGTTTATCCGATGAAATTCTAAGGGGTGCATTTTTTATGCCAGCAGTTAAAGGTCAGAAGTTTAAACAGTATTCCTTCGAGATAAAGATGGAAGCGATACATCTTCACTTGGTGGAAGGCTGGACGTATCGCAGAATCATGGAGAAGTTTGGCATGAAAGACAGACATCGTCTCAAAGATTGGATGAAGAAGTACAAGGAATCCGGTGAGTTTGGACTCATTGATCATCGTGGAAGACGAGAGGAATATGTTGACCATGACAGACAGTTGAGGCGGCTGAAACGAGAAAATGAAATGCTAAAAAAGTGCTTGGAAATCTGGATGCAGGAGATGAAATGCAAAGATATATTAGCGTCGAGAAAGCCGCAAAAGAGTATCCAGTGAGCGCACTTTGCAAGATTTTTGGGGTCTCTAGAAGCGGCTACTATGCTTATCTCAAACGCAAAGGTCAAGATCGTGATCAAACGGACAAGGCACTTGTACAAAAGGTTTACGACCAATACAACGGAGTGTATGGCTACCGCCAGATTCAGTTGTTTTTGCTACAGGATCACGGGGTCTGGATGAATCATAAGAAAGTGCTACGGCTCATGCAGACGCTTGGAATCCGATCACGAATTCGGCGTAAGCATCGCTGTAACTACACTTCTTCAACTGAAGGACGTGTTGCCAAAAACCTGCTGAAGCGCGACTTTAAAGCAGATAGAGCGAACCAAAAATGGGTTACGGACGTCACTCAATTCCGTGTAGGTGAGTCATGGATCTACCTCTCTGCCGTGAAAGATCTATTTAATAATGAGATTGTAGCCTATCAAATGAGTCAGAGAAACGACAATCTGCTGGTTTTACAGACCTTTGAGAATGCTTTTAACAAGACAAAAGACGTGACGGGACTGATCGTTCACAGCGATCAGGGATTCCAGTACACGTCTTATGCCTACCACGACATGCTGCCAAAGGTTGGCGCCCAAATCAGCATGTCTCGCCGAGGGAATTGTTATGACAATGCCTCGATGGAGAGCTTCTTCTCGCATCTCAAAACGGAAGGACTCTATCCTTATGATATCCGAAATATGGACGAGGCACAAAGGCGAATTGAAGCGTATATCCATTTTTACAACCAACATCGACCACAACGAAAACTAAATAAACTGCCTCCGGTAGAGTTCCGGAAGCAGTTTATAGCCTAGGGTCTTTTTTCAATGTCTATTAAATGGGGTCTTGACCATATTGCAGTCGCAAATGAATGGGTTGAGTGTATAGTTATCCGTTCAACTTTTATATCGTTGTATTGATCGTTAGCTATACCAAAAAAGGGACACATCCAACATTCGTTGGTGTGTCCCTTTCTCATATCCAAAACTTACTTGCCTACAATTGCTTTGATACCTTCGCTTAGTGGCTGAGCCGGACGGCCAAGCAATGTTTCCAATGTATTACTTTCTACAGCCAGTGCGCCTTCACGAATGGCACTTTGCATATCAACGAGCATGGATACGACAAAGTCCGGTAGACCTGCACCTTTCATGATGTCAGCGTAAGCAGCATCGTCCACGTTTTGCACGCCCAGTTCCTGTCCAAGCACTTCACCAACAATGGCAGCAAGTTCAGCTTGCGTGCGCAGTTTGCCAGACAATTCATACACAGTATTTTCATGTCCTTCACCTGCAAGTACAGCTGCGGCAGCATGAGCATAATCACTACGGGTAGCCCAGCCTACTTGGCTGTCGTTGGTGGCATGAACCCAAGGTGCGCCTTGCGTAGCTGCTTGTACGCTTCCTGCTTCATTTTCCAGATACCAGTTATTACGTAAGAGGGAATAAGGAATGCCAGACTCGCGAATAGCCTGTTCTGTAGCGCGATGTACTTCAGCCAGGGACAGGGTGTTTTTCTCTGCATTCACAACGCTTGTATAAGCGATGAAGCCCACGCCTGCTTTCTTGGCAGCGTCCACGGCCGTCTGATGTTGGCGAATACGCGTTTCATTGTCACCATCAGTGGAGATGAGCAACAGACGGTCTACACCGGCAAAAGCGTTCTCCAACGTCTCCGGTTGATCGAAATCACCGTGACGCACGTCAACGCCTTGAGCGCGAAGTGCTTCCGCTTTCTCCGGATTACGTACACTGACTGCCAAATCCTTGGCAGAATCCGTTTTTAACAATGCCTCTACCACCAGTGAACCTAATTGACCTGTTGCGCCAGTAACCAAAATTTTCATCTTCTTTTCCTCCTAGGATATGTGTTTGTTTGTATATGGTTGTAATCAAAAATGTTATAACAGGTATGATTACAACGAAAGGATTAAAAAAAGCTCGCAATGAGCTTTTTTTATTCAGAGACATGAATCTGATCCATCATCTGCTGTATGGTTACACGATTCAAGCGCTGTTCCATGGCTGTCTGAGCCGCAATGAGTTCAGCACGTAAGGTGTGTTCGATCATGTTGCCCACCGGACATTTCGGGTTGGGATGTTTGTGAAAGTTAAACAATTCCCCATCCTCCACGACCTCAAGCGCTCGATATACATCGAGAAGGGTTATGTCTGCCGGATCTTTCAACAAGGAAGCACCGCCCACACCGGGTCTGACGTCGATCAGACCAGCTTGTTTCAGCTTGGACATAATCCGCCGGATAATCACGGGATTCGTACTCACACTCTGAGCAATCACATCTCCGGTGCATTCATTCGGCATAACAGCGATCAGGGACAGGGTATGAACCGCAATGGAAAAGCGACTGCTGATTTGTCTCATGGATGATCACCACCGTTGTAACCATATTAGTTACAAAATGATCTGTTGTCAACTAGATCTTTTGCATTAGCCAGATTTCGTAGCATTAGCATTTACCCTTTCACTGCCCCTGAAGTTAGTCCCCCAACAATATACTTTTGCCCAATGAGGAACACAATTAACACAGGCAATGACGTGAGCACAATATCTGCGCTGACCAGATTCCATTGGGCACTGAATTGTCCGAAGAAGTTATATACAGCCAGCGTCATCGGCCACATTTCCACCGTGTTGAGCATATAGAGTGGAGCAGTGAATTCATTCCAGACACTCAGGAAGTTCAGGACAAATACCGTCACCAGTACCGAGGTTAACAAAGGCACAATGATTCTCAGGAATAGCTTGATCCCATTACATCCGTCCATGATGGCGGCTTCATCCAGCTCCTTCGGGATGTTAGACACGAATGCATACGTAATGAACAGCGAGATCGGAATGCCCATGGCCGTGTAGAGCAGAATCATGCCAAGATGTGAATTGATC
The DNA here is from genome assembly GCF_026013365.1 of Paenibacillus sp. LS1. Classification (GTDB taxonomy): domain Bacteria; phylum Bacillota; class Bacilli; order Paenibacillales; family Paenibacillaceae; genus Paenibacillus. Next base: position 1,709,148 of record NZ_JAPDOE010000001.1, on the reverse strand, counting down.
ATACCCATGGACTTCATGACTTCCATCAGCGGAATGTAGTTGAGTGGCAGCGTAATGCCAAGAATCAGGAAGAAGTACAGAAACTTGCTGAGCCTCGAATGGTTACGGGATAACGTGAAGGCCGAGAAAGCCACAACAAACACCAATAGCAGGGAAGAAGCCCCGGAATGCAGCAGACTGTTGAAAAAGGAACCTCCCAAGTGTCCTTGTTCATAGACGATTTTGTAATTTTCAAAGATAAATTTCTCGGGCAGCGTCAGTTTCAGCACTTTGGCCTCGGCGTCGGACTTGAATGAATTCAGTACAATGACGACAAAAGGAATCAGGACCACCAGGCTGAGCAGCCAGGCGAGTACATTTAACCTGATCGAAGCCAGTCTTTTTCTCAATCGCATGTTAGTATTCCACCTTTCGGTTCATCAAACGAATGATGAAGAAGGAGATGATCGCCATGATGACAAACAGGATGGTGGATAGTGCACTTCCGAGCCCCCAATATCCTTTGGCAAAAGAGGAATAGACCGCCGTGTTAATGACATCTGTCGCGTTACCGGGGCCACCATTGGTTAACACGTATACGGCATCGAATACTCTCAGTCCATATGTAATATTGAGTACCGTGGCGATCGTAATGGTAGGCATCAGCATCGGAATCGTGATCCGAAACAGCTTTTGCCCGAACCCGGCGCCGTCAATGGAAGCTGCCTCGTAGTAATCGCGGGGGATGGCGAGCAGTCCGGCGATGAACAGCACCATGATGTACCCCATGCCTTTCCAGGTATCCACCGCCATAATGGATGGCATGGCCCAGGTCAGGGAACCCAGCCAATTCTGGGCGAGAACGTCCAGTCCCATAGAACGTAGGGTTACGTTAACGAACCCGTTGTTGGGGTCGAGCAGACTTTTGAACACAAGCCCAACAATCAGGAAAGACAGCACCTGTGGGGAAAAGATAATCATCCGATGCAGATTGGCGGCCTTTACACCGCTGACCAGCAGCAGGGCCAGAAACAAGCCGAGAACCGTCTTGGCAATGGATGTAACCAGGGTGAACAGGACTGTATTTTTGATAAAAAGCAGATAGGTCGGATCACCCGCGAGAATCGTACGGAAATGCTCCAGACCGATAAAGTTCTTCTCCGAACTATAGCTGTTCCAGTCAGTGAAGGAGTAATAGATGCCCAGCAGGGCGGGAGCGACAATGAACATCAGATATAACACAATCGCTCCAGATGAGAAATACCAGGGATAGATTTTGTTCGCATTCATAATCCGTAACACCTTTCCTTCCTGCCAAAATACACAAGCGGGCAAATGCCCGCTGCATGTAACGCTGTTCAGCGTTTATGTTTATCTGAAAGATACGCTATTATTGCCACGCTTCATCCTTCAACACTTTAGCTTGTTCAGCCCGTCGTTTATCAATATTTTGCAGAATCTGATCCGGTGTCATGGCTCCAGCGAACATCCCTGACAAGTCCTTGCCAATATCCATCCATTGTGGATCAATATATTTCACAGCGGCCTGCATGACCGTACCTTTTTCATGATTTTTCTCATAATCAATATAATCCTGTGTCAGCTTCGGTTCGATTTCCGGCCAGCAGATCGTCAGGTTACCTTCACCTTCATCGAACACACGTTGCAGATGATCATGCTCGGTAATCCAGCGGAAGAATTTCAGCACTTCTTCGGGATGTTTACTGTTTTTGTTGCCGAACATCGCAGCCGATCCGCCCGGGTTCACGCCAATCGTCTGATTGTCACCCCATGGCATGACGAAGAATCCCATGTTGTCTTCCATTTCCGGATACGCTTCGGACACTTCCTTTTCCGTACCTGGCACCCGCAGCAGCATAGCCGCTTTCTCCTGACCAAACGCTTCAATTCCCGCTTCAACTGTATTGGACAAGAAGTCTTTGCCGAAATAACCGAGATCCGCAAATTCCTTTAACTGCTCAATGACCGTCTTAAGCTGTGTCATATCAGCTACTTTCATCTCATTATTGTTCAGCTTCTCATAGGTTCCAGCTGTCGTTTGTTCATAGTTAGGCCCCGTTTCGAACAAAGGCAGAACCTGATACCACCCGCTGGCAGGTGCTTGATAGAACGGAATGATGTCTTTATCTTTAATTTTCTGGCTGATCGCCTTGAATTCCGCATAGGATGTAGGAGGCTCAATGCCAAGCTCTGCGAAGATACGTTTGTTATAGTACACATACCAGATTTTCGTTGGTGCAAAAGAAACCCCATACACCTTGTCATTGTGACTGACGGTTGGCAAAATCTCTTCGGACATCCGACCTGTGAATTCCTCATTGGTCAGGTCTATGGCATTTTCCTCCGGTCTTACATTGGCCGGCATGCTCAGTGGGTCCACATCGACATTGAAAATGTCAGGTGCTTCGCCAGAGGCCAGCTTCACCTTGATCAGGTCACGCCACTGTGCGTCAGGAACGACCTGAAAGTCAATTTTGACACCCGTCTCCTGCTCATATTCCTTGGCCATCGTCTGCATGATGCCTGTACGCGGAATACCGGATTGACTCGTTCCAAACGTGAGAGTCACCTTACCGGAACCTTCAGCACTTTTCCCTGAGTTGCAACCGGCAAGCAGCAGGGTGGAGAGCAAGAGCACACTTGCAAGCGAAAATAGAAATCGTTTTCTCATCATTAAACCTCCCGGATTATAAAGAAAATTGTCACTTGCCGAAACGCTTAATGTAAGCGTATTCTTATGTGGATAACTTTACTGCGAACAAGGGATGCGCTCAATAGACAAAAGCGTTCTGTTGAGTGGACATTTTCGATGGGTGTAACCAATATCATCATAGGACGAGGTGTGTGGGGATTGCGGTATCGATTTGGAACGCTTCAGCAAAGTCTGTTTGCCTATTACTCTGCGGTATTTATTATCTTTTCGCTGATTGTGGCGGGGCTTCTGTATGTTTTTCTCGCAAGTGACATTCGTCATCGAAGTGAAGAACAGCAGAAACAACTGGGGGTATCGATTGTTGGCAATCTGGATCAGGAAGTGGTGAAAATGAACAACTTCTCCATGAATATCGTCTATTCCAATCTGGTAAAAGAACACTTCAGTCACTACTTGGCACCAGCAGAGGACAGTGAGCAGACACTGACGAGTGATCCGGCATTGTATAAGGATACAACTACACTGATTGATGTCATTCTGGCAATTATCAGCAGCTCCAATACAGCCAAGCAGGCCAATATCTATGATGTGAACGGTAAGATGCTGGGAGCAGGTGCATTCAACGGGCAACTGTCTGTGGATCTGACTCAGCGACCTTGGTACAAGGAAACGTGGGAGCGGAGTGGCTGGCGAGTGATCCGTCTGTTAGAGGGAGGGGCTTTGCCCATGCCAACAGGGGAGGGGAAATCAGATCAACCCTACATTTCGCTTACCCGGGTATACAAAGATGGCAATTATGTCAGCCAGGGCGTGGTTGAGATTTTGCAGGATGCCGGAACCCTGTTCCAGCATTTGAATGACTTGCAGGCGAGTAACGATGAGCTTCGCATCTATGTGATGGATGAACAAAATACACGGTTATATCCGCTTTCGTCGGACGCCGATGCTTCCGAAGCAGGCCATTTCGATGATGTGGACTTGATTCAACATCGTACATTTCCCCCTGATACCATGCAAGAAGTAACCGATCCTCTCGATCATTCCAAGCAAATGATGACGTACATGACGTCACAGGAGACGGGATGGACCGTTGTTGTCATGCAGTCGAAGCAGTCCCTTTTCGCGAGTCTTAACCGGATGGCTGTGATGTTTATCGGTGCGACGTTAGCTACTCTCATGCTGATTCTGGTTCTCTCGTATCTGATCTCCAAACGGGTCACTTTACCGCTCCATCGCTTACAGCGCATTATTCAGAAGACGGGTGAGAACGATCTGATATCAGGTCAGGCTTCGGCGCATTTGTTCAAGCTGGATCATCCCGGTTCCATCCGGGAGATGGATGAGTTGAATGATACGTTTATCCGGTTGAATCAACAGCTTATGCAGTCCTTTCAGGACAGGCTGGCGATGAAATCTCAGGAGACAGAAGCGAGATTACTGGCGTTACAATCCCAGATGAACCCGCATTTTCTCTACAACAACATCACGAATATTAGCATCATGGCGGAAGAAGGCATGAATGAGCAGATTGTCGCGTTTTGTGGTCATATTGCATCCATGCTCCGTTATATTTCTACTCCGGGTAAGAACGGGGTCCCACTGTCTCAGGAACTGGATTATTGCGAGCGATATCTGGAGTGTATGAAGATTCGGTTCGAGGATGATCTGCACTATGCGTTCCATATTCCGGATGAGATGCAACATATCCAGGTTCCGATGCTGATGGTACAGCCACTACTCGAAAATGCCATGAAATATGGACTGGCTGATACGTCTCCATGGAGACTGAACATTACTGGAGAAATGGATGCGTTACAGGAGACTTGGCAGATCCACGTGGAAGACAATGGGCCTGGCATGGAACCCGAGGCACTTGCCAAGATCATGCATTACATCGAACAGTCACAGGAGTGGGAGCGTATGCCCGATCTTGAAATTAACGGTATGGGACTCAAGAATATCTGGGTCCGATTGAAATTATGGTATGGCACGGCAGCTCACATGCAGATTACGAACAAGCCTTCCGGCGGTGTCCAGATTACCATAGGTGGTTCCATTCGAAAGGAGCATGACTGAACCCATGACGATCAAGTACAGAACGATTATTGTGGAGGACGAGGCCTTGATTCGCCGTAATGTATCACGCAAATTCAAGGAGCTGGGCACTCGGTTTGAGGTGATCGGTGAAGCGAGGAACGGTCAGGAAGCATTACAGCTCATTGAACATACTGTGCCTGATCTGGTTGTAACCGATATTCAGATGCCGGTGATGAACGGATTGGAATTGGCCAAATATCTGTATTTTGCCTACCCGCATGTGAAGATTGTCATTCTGAGTGGTTATCATGAATTCGAGTATGCACGACAGGCGATCAGTTACAAGGTGGAGGATTATCTGCTCAAACCATTGTCGGAAGAGCAGCTTCGTACACTGCTGGATGCGATGGAATTGAAGCTTGGGAGCGCAGTGGATTCGCTTGCCCATGTCAGTGCCGTACTGGATGAGCAGGTGAAGCCGGAGGACATCGCAGAGGCCGTTAAGCTGTATTTGAAGCAGAATTACATGCATGAGATCACACTCCAGGACATGGCGGGGCAGATGCATTTTAGCGTGGACTATCTGGGGAAGTGTTTTAAGAAAGTAACAGGGGAGACTCCGCTGAAATATATGACAGGCCTGCGAATAAATGAAGCCAAGCGCATGCTCGTTACTCACGAGAATATGGATATCAAGACCATTGGCGGAGCGGTAGGCTATAGTGATTCCCACTATTTCAGCCGGATTTTCAAAAACAAAACGGGCATGTATCCTAGCGAGTATCGACTGCAATTACAGGAACGAAAAAAAGCCCTGTCCATGGATGACGAGCACCATGTTGACTTGAGCTGATTACTGGGCCAAAGCTTCTTCGGTTATTTTGCGAATATCAAACGGGGAGCGAATACCTTCATCGATCATGTCGGGGAGAATCTGTTCCAGAAAATACTGTACACAGTGGAGGTCGATATTTTTGATTTTGACCAAAGCATAACGGTACATGACGATAAATTCTTTCTCCGTATTGCCACGTTGGAGCTCGGCAAAGGCTTCATACACTTGATCCATCTTGTCTGCGACTTCCAAAATCAGTCCTTCGACCGATTGATCTTTACCTTCACGCAGTTGTCTCCGGAAAATAGGCTGGAACTCTTCAGGAATATTTTCATTAATAAAATGTTCAACCATGCCTTCTTCTACCTTTTGCAGCATCGAACGCAGTTCCAGTGAATAATGTTTGACTGGTGTTTTGATATCACCGATGAAGATTTCGCCATAATCATGACTGCTGGTGATTTCGTATAACTTCTTCCAATCGATGGTGACTCCATGTTGCTCCTCAATATCTGCGAGCGTTTTGGCGTACTGTACGACTTTCCAGGAATGGGCGGATACGCTGTGTTCTTCGAATTTGAATTTGCCAGGTGTACGAATAATACGTTCAAGATCGTTTAGTGACCTGAAGTACGTGTGAATTCCCATATAAGCGTTCATCCTTTGCTGGTTGAGTATAAGTGTGAGTATCCATCGACTATACGCCAGCTATGTCAACTGTGGATTAACGCGGGTAGCGTTAAAGGTAAAATGAATTTTTAATTCTCTATAGAAGGACGAGAGGATGAAAGTGAAATGTACGAGAGAGTAAGAGCTTAACGACAAACAATAAAAAGCCACGATGTGTGACTGAACGTGAGTCCAGCATCCATCGTGGCTTTAGTGTGCAGTTACTTAGCGTTACATAAGTGCAGTTGAATCAATAATTATGCTTTTTTACGTACCGGCGAAGTATACCAGTAAGCCATTCCGACAAAGAGGGCACCGCCGATGATATTACCAAGTGTCACCGGGATCATGTTATGAAACCAGCCTGCCAGAGTAATCGTATCCGGGTGGTTTGGCAACAGCCAGGACAAGGACAGCAATGTCATATTGGCAACACTGTGCTCATATCCACTTGCAATAAAGGCGTACAGACACCACCAGATGAGAGCAATTTTGGCGATATCCTCTTTCGTGCGAGCAGCCATCCAGATCGCCAGACAGACGAGCCAGTTACATAGAATGCCGCGGAAGAACAACTCCGATACGGGAGCGGCCATCTTTTTGGCAGAAGCGACAAATAAAAGATGTTCGGGCGCAGCCGTTTTGAACAGGCCGCTGCCCACAATAAGCAGGCTGAGCAGGATTGCACCTAGCAGGTTGCCAAGGAAGACGAGTCCCCAGTTTTTCAGTGTATCTTTAACTGTGGTCCGGCCTGCGAGCGTGCTCATGGTGAAAAACATGTTGTTGCCTGTAAATAGTTCCGATCCGGCAAAGATGACCAGCGTGAGGGCGAGTCCGAAGGACATGCCCATCAACATGGTTTGCAGTGGTGACTGTGCCGCTAGGAGCGGGGCACCAATACTGAAGATCAGTACGATGCCAAGCCCTACATAGGCACCCGCCATTAAGGCGGCAACCATGTAGCGTGAAAGATTTGAATTCATCTGATCCCGTTTTTTTACCGCAGCTTCAATAATTCCCTCAACACTTGGTGTATACATTACGGTTTCCCCCATTATTTTGCATCAATCTTTGAACGTTTCGATGGAGCTATATTTCAATCCAGACCTGGCCGTTCTCTACTTTCACCGGATACATCTGCACTTGCCCATTGTCCGGTGCTTGCACAAGTCCGGTAGTCAGGTCGATTTTCCAATCATACAGTGGATCGTATAGATAATGTCCGGACACTATGCCTTCAGCCAGCGGGCCACCCTTAGGGTGGGGGTTGTGATTATCTGCAGCGAAGATGGTACCATCCGATGCAAGAAAGACAGCAAGCTGGTGATCCTGAATTTCAACTACTCTTCCGATTCGTGGCAGGAATTCTTCAACTACTCCGGCAGGGAAGTAGGTGCCTGATTGTTTTGTCGTCATCTTGAACCACTCCTTATCTATTTATCACTCAGCCAGTATTGATCTTGCGTGCTTGTTTATGGACGAGCCGATACTTCGATACCATGGAACATTTTACTTTGGCCTTCTTCATTGCGAATCGCTTTTTGCCAAGGCTCTTCAACATGCTCAAGTGCAAATTCAATCCGCTCCATCAACGCTTTACGTTCCTCAAGGTTATCCACGACCACCGAGTGAATATGCTCCAGACCCACGCGTTCCACCCACTCGGAAGTCCGTTCCAGATAGTTGCCTGTTTCGCGGTAATATTGCATGATGGCGCCGCACAGTTCGATCAATTCTTCATCCGTTTTCACTTTGCACAGGGAATCAGCAAGTCTTGCTTTTATACCGCCGTTACCGCCGATAAAGATCTCCCAGCCGCCGTCGTTACCTACAATACCGATATCTTTTGTACATGCTTCTGCACAGTTCCGCGGACAACCGTTCACGGCATATTTAAACTTAGCTGGCAGATCCAGACGTTCGAATTTACGTTCAATGCGAGCGCCCATGGCCATGGAATCCTGTGTACCGAATCGGCAGAATTGGGAGCCGACACAAGTTTTGACTGTACGCAGCGATTTGGCGTATGCATAACCTGAAGGCATATCCAGTTCAGCCCAGACTTTGGTCAGGTCTTCTTTTTTGACACCAATCAAGTCGAGACGCTGACCACCAGTCACTTTGACTGCTTTAACATCATATTTGACGGAAACGTCAGCGATGCGTTTGAGGTCTGCTGGTGTAGTCACCCCGCCATACATCCGAGGTACAACCGTGTATGTTCCATCTTTTTGAATATTCGCGTTCATGCGTTCGTTAACAAAACGGGATTCCTTCTCATCTTCGTGCGTATCCGGTGCAATCATGCCAAGGTAATAGTTGATCGCCGGACGACATTTGGAACAACCTTCTGGCTGACTCCATCCAAGTACATTCATGACCTCTTTGGTCGTTTGCAGTCCTTTTTGACGAATTTCGGCTACGATCTCATCTCGTCCCATAGAAGTACATCCGCATATTCCCTGTTTCGCACCACTGCTGAAGCCGTCTCCCAGCACGTATTGCAGAATTTGTTCCACAACCGGTTTACATCCACCGCAAGAGCGGGTTGCACCTGTACAGGCTTTGATTTCATCTACAGTGGTAAGGCCCTGGTTTGTAATTACATCGACAATAGTTCCTTTAGTCACCCCGTTACATCCGCATACGATCTCGTCCTCGGGCATCGTTTCAACAGAGGTTGCTTTCTTATGTCCGCCGCAGCCTGTGCCCATGAGCGAACCGTACAGTTCCTCGGTCATTTCGGTTTGATTTTTGATCAGCTTTTGCAATTCGGCAGAATCCGTGATGTCACCGAAGAGCACGGCACCGACCATTTTATTATCGCGGAGCAGAATTTTTTTGTAAGTCCGTTTCCAGTCGTCTTTGTGCGAAATGACGGTGTGCTCTGGACTGTCAATGAATTCACCCGTTGAAAAGACGTCCACACCCGAAATTTTCAATTTCGTGGATACAACAGAACCTTCATAAGGAGCCGTCTCCACACCGCAGATATGTTTCGCGAGAATCATACCTTGCTCGAACAATGGGGCAACGAGGCCGTAACATACCCCGCGGTGCTCTGTACATTCCCCGACCGAATACACATTCTCAAGTGAAGTCTGCATGTAGTCATTCACGACAATACCCCGGTTCACTTCCATACCGCTTTCGCGGGCTACAACCGTATTGGGTTTGATGCCTACAGCCATGACCACAAAATCAACATTCAGTACGGAATCATCGGCAAAACGAATTCCTTCAACTCGTTCCCCACCTAGCAGTTCGGACGTTTGCGCACCCATTTTGAAGCGGATACCCTGACGTTCCAGTTCTGCCTTCAACATGGCTGAAGCTTGCGGATCAAGCTGACGCTCCATCAGATCCTGCATCAGATGTACTACGGTAACTTCCATGCCCAATTGTACCAAACCTTTGGCTGCTTCAAGACCCAGCAGTCCGCCGCCGATAACGGCCGCTCTTTTATACTGTTTAGCAGCGTCCAACATGACATTACAATCGGCGATGTCCCGGAAACCGACAACACCCTCTTTGTCATGCCCTGGTACGGGGAGAATGAAGGAGTTGGAACCAGTCGCAATGATAATTTTGTCATAAGGGAAGCGAGTGCCATCCTCTGTAACGACCTCAAGCGTATCCGGATCAATCCGGGATACAGTTGTTCCTGTATGGAGAGTAATACCATAATCTTCATACCAGTGGAGATCATTCAACACAATGTCATCCAGTGTTTTGCTTCCTTCCAATACATAGGACAACATAATGCGGTTGTAATTAGGGTAGGGCTCTGTGCCAAAAACGGTGATATCGAATCGCGAAGTTAATTTCAAAATTTGTTCAACCGTACTGATTCCTGCCATACCGTTACCAATGATAACGAGTTTCTCTTTTTTTCCGTTCATGTGTGTAGGCCTCCTTGGGTAGACGCTGTACATTACCAACAATTTTAATGGTTTATATTTGAAATTATACAAGTAGCTGAAGATAATATATGTGATTTAATTCACTAATAAAGATAGATGAGTCATAAATATAATAGTGTGAGCCCCATCACAGAATGTTATATTTTTTTCATATAAATGATAAATGCGAACTATTGTTCTTATATTGTTTTCGTTGTAAAATCGGAACTGGGCCCTATATGTTCCCTATTTCTTCGAAAGGAAGTTTTTGCATCATGATGGGAAGATCCCACCTGATTATCGGGACAGGCGTATCGCTATCTGTTCTGCAGTTGGCAGGTATGCCGGTGACTGCGCCTGCAGTTACGGTTGCTCTGATTGGTTCGTTATTGCCTGACATCGATGAGCCGAATTCACTGTTGGTATCGAGAGCGTTACCTAATAGCCTGATCAGGTTGTTACAGACGATTCTGTTGCCCACAGCTGTCTTCGTGTACTTTTATGTTCATGCCAAACCGTGGAATCTGTTACTTGCGATCCTTATTGCGCTCGTGTCATTTCTGCCTTCCCGTTCGCTTCGCAAAGTGCTGATGTTTGCGATTGGACTCGGGCTAGTATTCTATGGTCACGCGTTCGCACCATGGAATCTGATTGCAGGCAGCTTGTTAATGTTATGCACCACGCTAACCCACAGGGGACTGACTCATACCCTGTACGGAACCGCAATATGGGCGGGCTTGCTTTACAGCACGACCCAGCAGCAGGGACCGGAGATATGGGTAGCGGGAGGTACGGCATACGCGATGCATCTGTTTGCTGATTCACTAACCAATCGGGGGATTCGCCCCTTACCACCGCTCAAGTGGCGCATACGGGTCAATCTAATGAGTACAGGAACCAAGCGTGGAGCCGTTGTGGAGAATGTCTGCATTGTGCTTACCCTTATTTTGGCCTGGATTGCTTTCTCACCGTTATTTCTGTAATGACCAAATACCAGTCCTGCATAAGGACTGGTATTTTCTATATTATTAATTTACCTGTATCCATGAGAAGAGGGTCATGTGATCAATTCGTTGTTGGAGTGCTGGATAAACCTTCAATATCTGAGGAGCCAAACGCAAATAAAACAATAAGAATAAGTACAATTAACAGTTCGGCAAATCCGATTCCGTCAAACTCGGACATGACGTCCACCTCATTTCTTGGCCATTAAGAATTGATTCTCTGCTGAAATGCCCGTATAACATCATTGAGCGTCATATCCGCACCAGTTTCATCTAGGAATTGCACCAGTTTGTCTGAATTCGAGGGTGTGACCTTTTGAAGCGTTTTATATTGACCGACCAATTCTACAACCAATGTAGCCTCACGAAACAACGTGACTGAATCCACTCTCAGCTTTCCGCTCACCAATAGCGCTGCTACAATCAGTTCGAGATTTTTCCCTTTGAGGCTTCCATTAAGGAGGGTGTTAGCAGCATTTGTTTTTTTGTTAGAACCTTTATTTGATTTTCCATTCCTTCCCACTGCCATAACAGGTCCCCCACTGGTTGGTGTTTGGTTATTGATCTTCCATTATCGTATATCTTATGTGTGCGTTCTCCATAACGTTCGACCTATTAATCTAGTTGATTAAACCAAAAAGAGACATCCCGGTCTGACGGGACATCTCTTTTTTGGTTTATAATATTTATGGACTTTCCGTTAATCAAACTACTATGCGTTACCAATAATCGTATTCATTGTTGTCCGATCCAGACCCTTCACCAGCTTCACAATCAGCTCTTTGGCTGCATCGTAGTCGTCTGTATGAATGATGGAAGAAGAGGTGTGAATATAACGGGCACAAATCCCAATAACTGTGGATGGCACACCAATTCCACTCAGGTGAACTTGACCTGCATCGGTACCACCTGGTGAGATGAAATACTGCATTTTGATCTGATTGGATGAAGCCGTATCTTGTACGTACTCCACCATTCCGCGATGGGTGAACATACCCGGGTCAAAAATACGAAGTAATGCCCCTTGTCCGATATGTCCAAAGGACTGCTTGTCACCTGTCATGTCATTCGCCGCGCTACAGTCTAATGCAAAGAAGATATCAGGCTGAATCAGATTGGCCGCCGTACGTGCACCGCGAAGCCCCAGTTCTTCCTGAACCGTTGCACCGGCATAGAGTGTGTTAGGCAGTTTTTCCTTGTGCAGTGCTTCAACAAGTTCAAGTGCAAGTCCTACGCCGTAACGATTATCCCACGCTTTAGCCATAATTTTCTTCGGATTGGCCATGGGTGTGAATTCACAGATTGGCACGATCTGCATCCCCGGATGAATGCCCCAGGATTCTGCTTCGGCCCGGTTGTCCGCTCCAATATCGAGATACATGGTGTTCAGGTCAACAGGTTTGCTCCGCTGGGACTCGTCCAGCAAGTGTGTAGGTGTAGAGCCTACTACTCCGGTAATGCGGCGATCAGGTGTGATGATTTCCAGTCGTTGAGACAGTACAGCCTGACTCCACCATCCGCCCAGTGGACGGAACTTGATCATGCCTGTTTCCGTAATGCCAGTAGTCATGAAACCTACTTCGTCAAAGTGTCCGGCTACCATAACTTTAGGGCCGGATTCCTCGCCGCGCAATACACCAAAAAGACTCCCCAGGCGATCCTGTACGAATTCCTCGGTATAAGCGGAAAGTTGCTCTTTCATCCATCCGCGAAGCTCACGTTCAAAACCGGATGCGGAAGGGAACTCCGTTAATGTACGGAACATATCCATCGTTTTTTCATTCATGTGTCAACAACTCCTCTGTTGGTATGTAAATCAGGTCACAGTAGAACGGCTACCCGCCTGTTGTCCTTTAATATGTAGTTCAAAAAGTCTTTTATCTTTTTGAACATGCACTCTAATATGCTGAGGACTTGTTATTTAACCACTGGTCACATTACAGTATGAACCTTGCGCAAGTGATTGTCCATGTTTATGTCACGTATTTAAGGCATGTTTTGGGCTCGGATCGTTTCGAGGTTTCTCCATTCTATCCGCTGTAGTCGCAATCCTGTTGCCACTACAATGAATATGAATATATGGAGGGGATGTCATCATTATGTGAAGGTCTTCATGCTCAATATTCGCTTGTCTGCACACAGGAAGGAGCCGGGATATCAGATGAAGCCTCCAGAAGAAGGCACGGAAAAAGTGCTCTTTATCGTTCTTTTTATCTTGCTCGTGATCGTTCTTCTTTATTTATAGGACGTAACTAAATAATGTGTCAGATCCGGCGTAAACCAATCCTGCTTCCACGGCTTGATCCAGTTGGAAACATATGCTGTCTGTCGCCGGATACATAACCTTCCCATCATTAACAAACAATGAATAGAGGATTACACACATTGGCATTCAGCCTTAGCTTTGATCCATTTTCACATAGAGGAGGTCTTGTATCTTGCCAGCTCAATCTGCATCCGGAAGCGAAAAAAAATCATCGTCCCTTTCCATGGATGAAAAGGAGTACAAGAAAGTCGCCAAAAAACATGAGCCGCCTCGTCCAATCCTGAAAAACTGCCTTAAGGCATTTCTGGTGGGTGGAACCGTCTGTTTGATTGGACAGGCCATTCAAGAGGCTTTTATGGCCGGTTTCGACATGACATCGAAGGAGGCTTCCAGTCCTACGGTGGCGGTCATGATTCTCATATCGGTTATTCTAACTTGTCTCGGTGTTTACGATAAAATGGCTCAATGGGCAGGAGCAGGAACGGCTGTGCCGGTTACCGGATTTGCCAATTCCATGTGTTCTGCTGCACTGGAACATCGGGCTGAAGGACTGGTGCTCGGTGTAGGGGCCAACATGTTTAAACTTGCTGGTTCCGTTATCGTGTTTGGTGTCGTTGCAGCATTTGTCGTAGGCATCGTTTACGCCTTTCTGGGATTCGGAGGTGGACATCTATGAAGCGATTGGGTCGCCAAACGTGGCAGTTTGAGAATCGTCCACGAATTATCGGTAAAGCGGCAGTTGTAGGACCTGATGAGGGCAAGGGTCCCTTGTCATCTGATTTTGATTACGTCTATGACAATCTTGAGATCGGCGAGAAGACGTGGGAAAAGGGAGAACGCAAACTGCTGGAACAGGCCTCCCAGCTGGCATTGGTTAATGCCAATATTACCAAGGAAGAGCTTCACTTTTTTGTTGGCGGAGATCTGATGAACCAGATTATCAGCAGTTCCTTTTCCGCGCGAAAATTGGGTGTGCCTTACCTGGGTGTGTTTGGAGCCTGTTCTACTTCGATGGAAACGTTAGCGCTAGCGTCGATGATTGTTGACTCGGGAGCTGGTGATTATGTCCTTGCAGGAACGGTCAGCCACAATTGTACGGTAGAGAAACAATTTCGATATCCGACCGAATATGGATCCCAGAAGCCGCCTTATGCGCAATATACCGTAACAGGAGCAGGGTGTGGTGTAGTCTCCCGTACCGGTGATGGTCCTGTAGTTACCAAAGCCACCATTGGGCGCATTATGGATTTGGGCATCAAAGATCCCTTCAACATGGGTTCAGCGATGGCACCGGCAGCAGCCGACACCCTGATCTCGCATTTCAGGGATACGGGGTTGGAGCCTAGTTATTATGATCTCATTGTTACCGGGGATCTGGCTTCCGTCGGTCTGCCAATTACCAAAGAGCTTTTGCAAAAAGAAGGCATTCCTATGGAACAGACGGTTTTTAATGACTGCGGCCTAATGATCTATGATCGGGAGAAACAGCCTTATGTTGTTGCCGGGGGAAGTGGATGTGGGTGCTCTGCCACGGTAACCTATGGTCACATTTTGAATCGAATGCAGAAGGGTGATCTTAAGCGTGTGCTCGTCGTTGCTACCGGGGCACTGTTGTCTCCAATTTCGTACCAGCAGGGTGAAAGTATTCCCTGTATTGCTCATGCGGTAGCCATAGAAAAGGAGGGATAAAGGTCATGCAGTTCTTGTGGGCATTTATCGTTGGCGGTTTGATCTGTGTTGTGGGGCAGCTTCTGATGGATGGGGTCAAACTGACACCGGCACATACGATGAGCACACTTGTTGTGGCAGGTGCGCTTGCGGATGCATTTGGCCTGTACGACCCCTTGGTTAAATTTGCAGGTGCGGGTGCTTCAATCCCCATCACAAGTTTCGGTAATTCCTTGGTGCACGGGGCATTGACGGAACTGGAGAAAGAGGGATGGCTTGGTGTCATTACGGGGATATTCGATCTAACTGCGGCAGGGATATCTTCAGCGATCATCTTTTCATTTCTCGCCGCATTGGTGGTTAGGCCAAAAGGCTGACATAGAGTGGAATATCTACTTGAACATAAGGCGATTCAGCAAAGGCTTCGGATAACTTCTATCCGGGCCTTTTTTTGTCGTATTCATGCGTGAACTGCGGTGAATCTGACGGCTGGAAACAAATTGTGAGTTCCTTCGAGTGTACTCACGCCCGTGGATCATGTACAATAAAAGGAAATCTGTATGCTTTTTTAGGAGGTTAGACCACATGCCTGTGCGCAAAGAGTCGATCCAAATCATATCCGCAGTTCGTTCGAATCTGGAATCCTGCATTATGGGGAAATCCTTTGAAATTCAACTTTTACTTACAGCTTTGCTTGCAGGCGGGCACGTTCTGATTGAAGACGTACCGGGAACTGGCAAAACGCAGTTAATCAAGGCGTTATCGAAATCCATGCGCGGAGAGTACCGACGCATTCAATGTAATCCTGATATTTTACCAAGTGATATTACGGGCGTATCCGTGTTTCATCCGAAGGATGAGCGCTTTTATTTCCGTCCAGGTCCCGTGATGACCAACATTTTGCTGGCTGACGAGATTAACCGGGCAACAACGAAAACCCAGTCGGCTTTGCTCGAAGTCATGGAGGAGCGTAGTGTAACCGTTGATGGAGATACGTATGATCTGCCACATCCGTTCATGCTCTGTGCAACTCAGAATCCGATTGATTTTGAAGGTACGTACACATTGCCGGAAGCGCAACTTGACCGGTTTATGTTGAAAATAAGTCTCGGTTATCCCGATAAAGAGATTGAGAAAACCTTGCTCAAGACACATCAGCTGGGTCAGCCTGTAGATCGCCTTGAATCGGTAACCCATATGGACCAAATCTCGGTAATTCAGCAGGAGATTAAGGAAGTCTTCATCGGTGATCCGGTCATGGACTATCTGCTGGACGTTGTTCGTCAAACTCGCTCCCACCCATCTGTATTGCTGGGTGCCAGCCCACGGGCAGCCATATCCTTTATGATGGCCGTAAAAGCCTTTGCTTTCCTGCAGGAACGTGATTATGTGCTGCCGGATGATGTGAAGACGATGGCCCCTTATGTAATCTCTCATCGTATTGTGCTACGTCCCGAATCGAGACTGGACAGTATGAGTTCCGAGGCCGTTCTGAATGCCGTACTCCAGCAGGTACGTGTGCCCGTCTCCATGGGGCAATAGTTTATGAAGCCGCTTTTTAGTACAGTCAATAGAGGGCTGCGCCACCCACGCGTATGGAGCATCGCAATGGTGTGGATGTGCTGTCTGGCTTATGTTTTGTTTCAGGGCGGGAAGACATCACTTATGTTGCTGTCGATGGTAACCCTGCTCTGTGTGTATCTTGCCATTGCTGGATTTAGCGGAGTAAGACGTGCTCAGGGAGTGCGCAAGTTATCTTCTGGTCCGGACCACGAAGAACTGCTGCATGCAGGTGACCAGGTTCAAGTACAGTTGAGTCTGACGATTCCGGGATTCCTCCCGCTTCCCTATGTGGTTGTGCGTGAAATGCTGCACCGGCATAATGGAGAATCCTGGTCGTTCAAGGAAAGTTTGATTCCCAATATGCGAGGAAATGGCGAGCTTTCTTTCCAGACACCGCCACTTGAGCGGGGCAAGTATGTTTTTTCGGAAACGGAATGTGCCAGTGAGGACATATTTGGACTGATTGAACATCGTGGAAAGTTTAAGGCCAAAGGTGAGTTTCGAGTACTGCCAAGAACGGTATTTATTCCATATTGGCAGCTCTACGACCGGAAATCACGATTATCCGGTCCTCAGACGGATCTGACCCGCTCACGCAGAGAGACGACACAGATCAATGGTGTACGTGACTATGTATACGGAGATCGACTTTCCCGCATTCACTGGAATGCTACGGCGAAGACGGGGAACTGGAAATCCAAGGAGTTCGAGCATGAGTCTGTACCGAAAACCATTTTGGTTCTCGATGCGCTGGCAGCAAGTTATGAACATGGGGAAGCATTCGAAATTGCCGTATCCACGGCTGCTTCTCTGCTGGAGTATGGTGCCAGGGAACGGTTGGGGATGGGACTATTGACATTGTCAGAGGAGACATCCTTCATGGCCCCCAGTGAAAGTCTGCTAGAACGACAGAAGATGATGCATCATCTGGTGGATATTCAATATAACGGGCAGGATACCCAGCTGTTGCCTGGGGTGGAAAGAATAGCGCGTCAACTGCCCCAGGGAGCTTATTTTGTTGTGATTTCTCCTCAGAAGGATGAAAAAATATTGGAACTGTTGCGCTGGGCCGATACGCGGGGCATGACGCCATGTCATATTCTGATCGATACCAGTGAATCCCGCCGGAGTGCGGAGTGGAATGCCATGTTGCGTGGAAGAGGCACGAGGTCATTCACTGTTTCTCACTTGCAGGAGCTTCCAACGGTGATGGGGGGAGGTTCTGTATGAGTACAAAAGGAAATGAAAGTGTTACAGGCAAACGATCCTGGTATCATGCAGCTTCATTGCTCTGGATTTTCCTAATTGGAATGCAGTGGATTTCATTTACGCAGGAATCGTGGTATACGGAGACAACTTCTCTGGTGTTATGGACACTTGCAGCAGTCAGTGTGCTGGAGGTCATTCTGCCCTTCAAAACGGTGTATCGGACGATCATCAAGGCGGTTGTCGTTGTTTACATTTTGCATAAAACGCTAATTGATTACACGGTGTACATCCCTTATGGTTCTTTAACAGACCGAGCGGAGCAATTTATATTGCACATGTCGCCGTACATCTGGTTCTCCCTGTGTGCATGGGTAATGCTTGAAGCTGCCCTACGCCTTGTGACCACAACACGTCGCATTCTTGTTTTTCTGGGTGTTAACATCATTTCGATGGGGATTCTTGATTCGTTCACCCAGATTCCACTCTGGATCGAAATCGCTTGGGTGATGTTCGCGGGCATGGGATGGCTTGTATGTCAGCATTTCCGTAATTATCAGCTACAGTATCCACAAGGTTGGAAACGAATCATCCGGTATCCGTATAAAATCCTGGCCAATATTGCCATTATCTTTTCTTTGATTATTGTAGCCAGCGTCAATATGCCGGAGATTCCACCCACCTTGACGGACCCATATACGGCATGGCGTAACTACACCGGCACTTCCACAAGTCAGGCTGGTAACGGAAATCTTGATATTCCGTCGGCTACCGAATCTGGATATAGCAGGGAAGACAATCAGCTGGGTGGAGGATTTAATTTCGACTATACTCCTGTCATGTCTGTCACGACCAATGAACGCAGTTACTGGCGCGGTGAGACACGTGCGGAGTACACAGGCACAGGTTGGGACGACCGCGGACGTGGTGCGACAGAGAATGTTGAAGCGGGACAGCCTCTGGAGAATGATGAATCTGGTAACGTGAACACCAAACAAGTGACTCAGAACGTAACGATGCTGAATGACAATGTCTATCCGATTCTGTTTGGTGCTTATTCGATCTCGGAAGTGAGTTCGATTAACGGTGAGGACAGAACGGAACGTATGCTGTGGAATGCCGAACAGGCTGAACTGCATGTGGTGACAGACCGTCAGCAACCACAGTATCCCAAGACATATACCATCGTATCGGAAGCCCCAGTGATAGTGGAAGATGAGCTTCGTACGAAGTCTTTTGATGATCTGTATACCAGCAATCCGGCAGATGATATGTACTTGCAGTTACCATCCCGTTTCCCTGACCGGGTTTCGGATCTGGCTGCCGAGATAACGGCAACTGCGAATACGCCGTATGAAAAAGTGGCATTACTGCAAAACTATTTACAAACTAATTTTGAATACACGAACAATCCGGATTTATCTCTAAAAGTAAGCAGCGACTTTGTGGAAGGCTTCCTGTTCGATATTATGGAAGGCTACTGTGACTACTTCTCCACTGCGCTAGTGATGATGGCGCGCTCGGAGGGCATTCCTGCAAGGTGGGTTAAAGGTTATGCGCCTGGACAACTGTCCCTGAATTCGGACATGCAGGCTCCACGTCAACCTGGTGCGGAGATTGAGACGACCTACACCGTTACCAATGCAGATGCACACTCTTGGGCAGAGGTCTATTTTGGTGAGTATGGCTGGATTCCCGTTGAAGCAACGCCGGGCTTTGATATGCCGTTGCTCACGGAACAGCCTGATGTACAGCCTGTAGATGAGCCTGAAGAACAGCCAGAAGAGGAGCCGGTACAAGAGGAAGAACAGACCCCTGCACCTGAGCAGGCATCGTCTGCCATCCCGACTTTTGTTATCTGGGCTGCAGGAGCGATTATTGTATTGTGGGTAGCATACATGTTCTGGCGTAATCGTTTCTCCATGCGATTCTTCCTGCTTCGTCTACGGACAGGTGGACCGCTCACCCCTGAACAGAAGGTAGTGGCAGAGACCGAGCGTTGGATTCAGTATGTGAAACGCAAAGGACTGACCCGGAGCGGAGACGAAACACTTCGTGAATCGGTAACTCGATGGAGCCAGGCCAAACCGGCTGCAGAAGCTACATTGCATCAGCTTCTCACGAAGTTTGAACAGACTCGCTACAGTCCGGCGTCCGTAACTGCCGACGACTGGAAGGGTGTTTATCAGACCGCCTTGAAGCTGCGGAAGGAACTGAAAGCGGAACGGGCATAGTTGTTGCCCGTCCCGTTTTTCCTTTTTTCCTATGCCATCAGGCGCTGTATGCATTTTCAGGAAAGACGGATTTGTGATATAGTGTGTCGTATGAAACTGAGGTGACTTCTTTGTTTAAAATGTTAATGCCCAAGCTGCGTGTAGACACGGTTTTTGACATTAATCTGGAAGAGCTGTACGCTCAAGGCTACCGTGGAATTATAACTGATCTGGATAACACACTCGTTGGAGCCAAAGCCCCTGACGCTACGCCCGAACTGATTGAATGGTTTGCACGTGTGAAAGAGGCAGGTTTCAAGCTGATGATTGTGTCCAATAACAATTTGAATCGTGTATCCCTGTTTGCGACCCCGCTGGATATCCAGTTTGTGCATAGTGCACGCAAACCATCGAATGTACCGTTTCGTAGAGCAATGAAAATGATGGAGTTATCTCCTGAAAAAACGATTGTAGTAGGCGATCAGATGCTTACGGACGTCTATGGAGGGAACCGAATGGGGTTATATACCGTTCTGGTACTGCCAATCTCCATTGGAGACGAAGGATTTATGACCCGCTTCAATCGGCGCGTGGAACGGATTGCTCTAACGAGTTTACGCAGGAAAGGCTTATGGCTTGAGGAGGAAAAGAAGAAATGACAGAACCGCATAACGGCAATCTTGCCGTAAGGTGCAGCGGATGCGGCGTGCATCTGCAAACAGAAAATTCGGAATTACCAGGGTTTATCCCCGAGAAAGCACTGGATCGTGAACCGGTTATATGCCAGCGCTGTTTCCGTATCAAAAACTACAATGAGTCATCATCCGTTACGGTGGATCAGGACGAATTCCTGGCGCTGCTTAGCAAAATCGGGGATAAGGATGCACTTGTCATCCATATCGTTGATTTGTTTGACTTTGATGGCAGTATTATCTCCGGTCTGCAACGTTTTGTAGGCAACAATCCGGTATTGCTTGCTGTGAACAAAACGGACTTGCTTCCGAAGGTAACTAACTGGAACAAGGTTCGCAACTGGGTACAAAAGCAAGCCAAAGAACAGGGTTTGCGTACCGTGGATGTAGTCTTGTGCAGTGCAAAGCAAAATCAGGGCTTCGACCGACTGCTTGAGCTTGTGGGAACGTATCGCGAAGATCGTGACGTGTACGTGGTTGGCGGTACCAATGTGGGTAAATCCACACTGATTAACCGTCTGATCCGTGATTACAGCGATCTGGAGCAGGAACTGACCACATCCCGTTATCCGGGAACAACGCTGGATATGGTGAACATTCCGTTGGATGATGGAAAATATATCATTGATACGCCTGGAATCGTGTATCCATGGCGTTTCAGCGAGATTGTTTCACGTAAGGATCTCGCTGCCATCATGCCGGAAAAACCGCTTAAACCGGCTGTGTATCAGTTGAATTCCGGTCAGACGCTGTTCTTTGGCGGCATGGCTCGATTCGACTTTGTTGAAGGTGATCGCCAGTCGTTCACTTGTTTTATCAGCACTGCGCTTGATATTCACCGGACGAAGCTGGAGCGTGCAGATGACCTGTACCGCGACCACCTGGGAGAATTGTTATCTCCGCCAACCCGTGAGGATGCAGCAGAGATGGCTGAATGGACCAGACATGAATTCCGCATCAAACGCGGTAGTCAATCGGATGTATTTATCTCTGGTCTGGGCTGGATTAAGGTTAATGGCGATATTGGAGCACTGGTTGCTGTTCATGCGCCTAAAGGCATTCGTGTACAGATCCGCCCATCCTTGATCTAATAATCTCAGAACCTGTACATCAGATGGATCGGAGGCGGACCTATGTCTGAGCAGAAAAAGTTCAACTCTTCACTTCCCGTGTTGCTTGGTGTCATGGGTGATCCTATTGCTCACTCCAAGTCTCCGGCAATGCACAATGCGGCTCTGCAGGCTGCAGGAGTGAATGGAATGTATATGCCACTGCATGTTCATCCGGATCAACTGGAAGCGGCAGTTCGGGGAATTGTGGCATTGGGCTACCGTGGTGTCAATGTCACCATCCCGCACAAAGAGCAGGTGATGCAGTATCTGGATGTAATCGATGAAAGTGCTCGCCTGATTGGAGCGGTGAATACCATCGTCAATGAAGGTGGAACACTGACAGGGTACAATACCGATGGTATTGGCTATGTCCGATCGCTGAAAGAAGAGGCTGTGCCGGAGCTTGCGGGCAAACGTATTGCTGTACTCGGAGCAGGAGGAGCAGCAAGAGGCGTCATATATGCACTTGCACTTGAGAAGCCTGAGCGTATCCACATTCTGAATCGTACAGCGGATAGAGCTATTGCACTTGCTTCGGATTTACGAGGCCACGGCTTGGGAGAGATCTCGGGTAGTGGCATGGAAGACGTTGCGACGGTACTGGCTACGGCTGATATCGTGATTAACACAACGGCTGCCGGAATGCATCCGCATGTTGATGACGTACCGGTTGATCCCGCACTGATCCGTGAAGGAGCAGCGGTGAGTGATCTGATCTACAATCCGCTGGAAACCCGTCTGCTTCGGGAGTCGCGATTACGCGGATGCACGGTGCACGGTGGTCTGGGGATGTTTGTATACCAGGGCGCAGTGGCCTTCGAGCATTGGCTCGGCATTCCGGCTCCAGTGGAGACGATGAGACGAGCGGTGTTAAAAAGTTTTGAAGTGTGAAAATAATAATTGAATGGTCAGGTCTGGACAGTTTTTACGCTGTCGATCAGGGCCTGCTCAACATAAGGAGTATGGAGTATTCATGTTAAACGGTAAACAAAAGCGCTTTTTGCGGTCACAGGCACATCACCTGACCCCTGTATTTCAGATTGGTAAAGGTGGAACCAACGAGCACCTGTTCCGTCACATCGAAGATGCAATTGAGAAGCGCGAATTGATGAAAGTGCAAGTATTGAACAACAATGACGAGGACAGAAAAGAGATGGCAGAAGAAGTTGCCCGTGAAACGGGAAGTGAGCTTGTACAACTCATTGGTAACACAATCATCCTGTACAAAGAATCTCGCGATAACAAACAAATCGAACTACCTAGATAAGGGAGCGTGACGCAGGTGAAGATCGGCATCATGGGTGGTACGTTTGATCCGATCCACATGGGACACCTCCTGGCAGCTGAAGCGGCAAGGGACTCACATGCACTGGATGAGATCTGGTTCATGCCTTCCCATGTTCCACCTCACAAACGCGGAGCCGGAGCTTCGGGACAGCAACGTCTCGATATGACGGAGGCGGCTGTGAAGGGTGTGCAGCAATATGAGGTGCTGGGTATCGAGATGGAATTGGGCGGAGTGTCTTATACCATCGATACGATGAAGGAACTGTGGCGTCGCCATCCTGAACATGAATTTTATTTCATTATCGGGGCTGATATGGTGAACTATCTTCCCAAATGGGAGCAGATTGAGGAGCTTGCAGAACGCTTAACCTTTATCGGAGTTGGTCGGCCGGGCTTCCAATTACATCTCGATGATTTACCAGACGAGTTACAGGATCGGGTCCTGCTGGCCGAGATGCCCTTGGTCGATATTTCATCGACAGCCGTACGCAGACGTCTGGCCAAAGGTCATTCGGTACGCTTCATGATTCCTGATGAGGTGCACCAATACATTGTAAGGAGCGGTTTATATGGCACTAAGCCGTGAGGAACTGATTCAAGCCGTATCCGGACAAATGCCAGAAAAACGCTGGAAGCATACACTGGGTGTGATGGAATCGTCAGTGATGTTGGCTAAAAAATATGGTGCTGATCCTGTGAAAGCAGATCTGGCAGCGATATTGCATGATGTGGCGAAGTACTGGCCCGTAGCGGAGATGGAAGCGGTCATCCGTGATAACGGATTAAACCAGGAACTTTTGCAGCATGACAAGCAACTCTGGCATTCCGAAGTCGGTGCTTTTGTAGCCGAGCGTGATTACGGTGTAACGGATTCCGAAGTTATTCATGCCATCCGGTGGCATACCTCGGGTCGGGTAGGCATGAGCCTGCTGGACAAAGTGGTATGTCTTGCTGATTACATTGAACCGGGACGAGATTTCCCGGGAGTGGATCATATTCGCGAACAGGCTGAACGTAGTCTGGAGGAAGGTTTAATTGCCGGATTCGATTCGACGATCAGCTTGCTGATCTCGCAGCGACGTGTCATTTATCCTTTGACCATGCTGTCGCGGAATGACTTGATTGCACAATTATAGATTATGGAGGTTGGTTCATGACAGTATCATCGAAAGAACTTATGAATATGGCGGTTGCTGCCGCTGACGACAAAAAGGCATCCAATATTGTAGCGTTGGATCTAATTAATGTTTCTCTGGTGGCAGATTATTTTGTTATTTGTCACGGGAATTCCGATACACAGGTACAAGCCATTGCCACTGAAATTCGCAAACAGGCTCATGCAGCCGGAGCGACGATCAAAGGTATCGAAGGTATGGATTCCGCACGTTGGGTATTGATGGACATGGGCGATGTTGTTGTTCATATCTTCCACCGCGACGAGCGTGAATACTACAACATTGAACGACTATGGTCTGATGCCAAAGTGGTGGAAACTGTATGAGTTTGATTGCTGGAACAGTCGTCTCTTTGCCGGTTTCACGTGAAGTGTCTCCGTTTGGTTTCTTTTTGACGACAGGATCGGAAGATGTACTGCTTCACTACACCGAGTTAACGCGGGATATTAAGATTGGTGAAACGCTTGAGGTATTTGTATTCTTTGACACGGAAGATCGTCTGGCTGTAACGATGAAAAAGCCTTATCTCATGCTTGGCGAAATGGCACGACTGGTTGTGGCAGATGTTCACCCACGACTGGGCTGTTTCCTGGAAATGGGACTTGGACGGCAATTGCTGCTTCCTATTCGTGAACTGCCTGAACTGGAAGAACTGCGTCCTCAAGTGGGGGATGAAGTTTTTGTAATCATGGAACATGACAAGCAGGGACGTCTGCGTGCCAAATTGGCCGGGGAACGTGAGCTGTCACCCTTGTCTTTCCATGCGCCTACTTCATGGTTAAACGAG
The DNA here is from genome assembly GCF_026013365.1 of Paenibacillus sp. LS1. Taxonomy (GTDB): domain Bacteria; phylum Bacillota; class Bacilli; order Paenibacillales; family Paenibacillaceae; genus Paenibacillus. The sequence goes on along the minus strand of NZ_JAPDOE010000001.1, from coordinate 1,684,079 downwards.
TGGGTTGAAGCGACGGTATATAAGCCACTGCAGATGGGTACTTTTGTACTTGTAGAGGGCGGTGTATTGGGCTTTGGCGCGATTGGTATGATTCATTCATCTGAACGCAGTCATATGCTGCGTCTTGGTGAGAAAGTTAAATGTCGGGTGACACTGGTACGTGAAGACGGACGTGTGAATCTGGCCATGACTCAACTCAAACAAGTTGGACGTAACGAAGATGCAGACAAGCTGCTCGCCTTTATGAAAGAGCGTCCTATGGGCGGCATGCCTTACTCAGATGCAACTCCGCCGGATATCATCAAGCAGCGCTTTGGCATCAGTAAATCTGCTTTCAAGCGTGCCTTGGGCAAATTGATGAAGGACGGATTGGTGGTCCAAAAGGAAAGCTGGACGTATCTGTCTGAATCTGCTCCTGCGGATCAAAGTGAAAACAAGTAATCTTCCTGATTAAATAGTTGTAATATGGAACTCGGATAAGGCAGGGATAGGCTGGGTAAACACCGGATGCCCCTGCTTTTTCTTTTGTTAACAGGATTGGAAAATGAAATTGAAAGTGCGGTGCCTGACATGTCTTACCGGAAATTTGCCTACGTCTATGATGAATTAATGGAAGATATGCCTTATCCGGACTGGATAAGGTTTGCAAGAACAGCATGGGAAAAGCATGGAATGCCCAAAAGTGTCGCTGAACTTGGCTGTGGAACGGGCTCCATTACGATCCCACTCGTGAACTCCGGTTTCGAAGTTACAGGCATTGACCTCTCATCTGATATGCTGTCGGTTGCACGCAGCAAGATGGAGGCTACGCCTCAGGGTCATCGCTTGTATCGCGAGGGGAGTGTCCGTTGGGTGCAGCAGGATATGCGGGAATGGCGAGTTCCGGAACCTGTGGATTCGGTGATATCTTTCTGTGATTGCGTCAATTATCTGCTTGAACAAGAAGGTGTCATTCGAACATTCCAGCGCACATATGAGATGCTGAAGCCTGATGGAACGTTCCTGTTTGATGTGCATCATCCCAATACCCTTATTCGTTATGATGAGGAGCAGCCTTTCGTACTGGATGAGCGCTCCGTATCTTATATTTGGACTTGTGATCTGGACCAGAATCGCTGTGAGATTGAACATCATCTCAGTATCTTTTCGCGTGTGGATGATGGTCGCAAGGATATGTACCAGCGGTTTGAAGAAGTTCATGTCCAGCGTGCGTATGATCCGGACTGGATGAAGCTGGAGTTGTCCAAGGCAGGCTTTAGAGATGTGAAGGTATATGCGGATTTTGAATGGAAAGAGGCGGGAGACAGCGCACAGCGCTTGTTCTACGTTGCTGTGAAGTAAGAGCGAATCATGAGAACTGTCCTTATAGTGTATAAGGGCAGTTTTTTTTGTTCCAATTTCCATGGAGAATGAATAGCAAGCTTCTGTAATAGAGTAAGGAAATGCAAGGAAAGACATATCACGTGACAAAAGGTATTGCCAGCCAAAGCAAAGGAGGCCATAATAGTCGGATGGAAAGCGTTTTCTAAGAAAATCAATCAATAGTCAAGGTGAGGTGTAGAAGTGGAAAGTACATATAAAACAAGACTCTTGTCAGAACAGTTGAATGCCATAATAGAGCATCATTTCTCTGCAAGTATACAGGATTACAAGGAAATGGTGGATGGCTGGGCCAATCATGCATATCTCATTACACTGAGTGACGCACAGCGGGTGGTACTCAAAATTGCTCCTTCAGCTTCGACCAATCTGATGCGTTGTGAACAGGATCTGATGATTGCTGAAGTTGAGGCATTGCGTTTTGTCAGCGAACTGAAGGATGTTCCCGTCCCCCAAGTGCTGGCTTATGATGATTCGTTAATCATGGCTCCAGCGCGTTATTTTATCATGGAGTATATGTCTGGAACACCCTATAATCAGGTCAAGGATCAGTATTCTGCGAAAGAGCAGGAAGCCGTTGAACACCAGCTAGGTCAGTACAATCGTCGAATTAACGAAATTAAGGGTGAGCAGTTCGGATATTTCTCGGAGCAAAAACAGCGATATTCCACATGGAAGGAAGCATTTATGAATCTGATGGATGACATTCTTACTGATGGGGAAGAAGCCGGGATTACATTTTCGATGGATTACCCTGAGTTGAGACGCTTGCTTGAAGAAAAATCGGATGTGCTGGACGATGTCAAAGAACCTGTGCTTGTCAGTTGGGATCTGTGGGATGGCAATGTGTTAGTGGATGCAGGTCATATCACAGCGATTATAGATTTTGAGCGTTCTTTGTGGGCAGACCCTCTGATGGAGCATTATTTCAGTCATTTTAACTATACTCCCGGTTTTGTGAAAGGGTATGGGCATGCGATTACGACTGAAAGTGAGCTGAGAAGAAGAAGTCTGTATGACTTGTACTTTGATCTTGTACTACGCATTGAGTGCGCTTATCGCCAATATGATAATCAGGAACATGTGAATTGGACCATTCATAATCTGGAGGAAGGCATTGAGCGTTTTCGCTTATCCTAAATAACAAATAGTGTTATGGAACGGTTCGAACCGTGGGATTCAAGAGGGCAATTATGACGTGTAATATTGACTTTGGGCTTGCTTTTTTATATAATGGTCCCGATATTGTATACATATTTCGATGATAAGGATCAGTAGTAATTCCTGTACATAACAGAGAGCCGGCGGTTGGTGCAAGCCGGTTGACAGTGATTTGCGAACTCGCCTTGGAGAAATGCGGTGATTACACCATTCTGTTTAACCTGCTTGTATAAAGCTTGGGTTCAGGAATGGAAATCCGCATCGGTTAACCGCCGTTACAGGTCCAAAGGGAGTGGATGACGAAGCACGTTCGTCCGCTAACTAGGGTGGTACCACGGGAATTCAACCTCTCGTCCCTAGCGCTGCAAACGCTACGGGATGCTGAGGTTTTTTTGTTGCAATTAAAGCTAAAGCGAATAACCTGAAGGAGGAACAATAGATGAGTGAGAATAACCAGCCGAAACACGGCTATCAGCCACAAGTCATGGAAAAAAGTTGGCAGCAATACTGGGATGCAAACAAAACGTTTAAAACGGGTGAGGACCCGGTTAAGCCAAAATTTTATGCACTGGATATGTTCCCTTATCCATCCGGTTCAGGTCTGCACGTAGGCCACCCGGAAGGATATACAGCAACGGATATCGTTTCCCGTTACAAACGTATGCGCGGTTATAATGTATTGCACCCAATGGGTTGGGACGCTTTCGGTCTGCCTGCTGAGCAGCATGCACTGGATACAGGTGAACATCCACGTCATATTACATTCCGTAATATTGATAATTTCCGTCGTCAGATCAAATCGCTCGGTTTCTCCTATGACTGGGATCGTGAGATCAGTACAACGGACCCTGAATACTATAAATGGACGCAATGGATCTTTATCCAGCTGTACAATAAGGGCCTCGCTTATGTTGATGAAGTCGCAGTTAACTGGTGTGAAGCCCTTGGAACGGTACTGGCTAATGAAGAGGTTATTGATGGCAAGAGTGAACGTGGCGGACATCCGGTTGTACGCAAACCGATGCGCCAGTGGGTCCTGAGAATTACCGAGTATGCAGAGCGTCTGTTGGAAGACCTGGAAGAGCTGGATTGGTCTGAAAGCATCAAGGATATGCAGCGTAACTGGATCGGTAAATCGACAGGTGCAGAAGTTGTATTTGCCATTGAGGGTCGCGAGGAAGTTATTAAAGTGTTCACTACCCGTGCAGACACATTGTTCGGTGCGAGCTTTGCAGTACTTGCTCCGGAACATGAATTGGTAGAATCAATTACAACGGATGACCAACGTGAAGCTATTCAGGCTTATCAGGAGCAGGCTTCTCGTAAGAGTGATCTGGAACGTACGGATTTGGCCAAAGACAAAACAGGTGTATTCACTGGCGCTTATGCAATCAATCCGGTTAATGGCGCGAAACTGCCGATCTGGATTGCTGATTACGTTCTTGCAGGTTACGGTACAGGTGCGGTTATGGCTGTTCCGGGTCATGATGCACGTGACTGGGAATTTGCGAAGCAGTTCGGTCTGGATATCATCGAGGTTATTCAAGGTGGAGACGTTACACAAGAGGCGTATTCGGGTGATGGCGCGCATGTGAATTCCGATTTCCTGAACGGATTGAATAATGAAGAAGCGGTTGCTAAAATGATTGCTTGGTTGGAAGAGAACGGCAAAGGACAAGGGAAAGTGACCTATCGTCTGCGCGATTGGCTGTTCAGCCGTCAGCGTTACTGGGGTGAGCCAATCCCGATTCTGCATTTGGAAGACGGAACGATGAAAACAGTATCGGAGGATCAACTTCCACTGCTGCTGCCTGATATCGACCAGATCAAACCTTCGGGTACTGGAGAATCACCACTGGCGAATGTTACGGAATGGGTGAATACGGTAGATCCGGAAACGGGAATGAAGGCACGTCGTGAGACCAACACTATGCCACAATGGGCAGGTAGCTGCTGGTATTACCTGCGCTTTATCGATCCGCACAATGACAAGGAACTGATCTCCAAGGAGAAACAGCAGCAATGGCTGCCAGTTGATCTGTACATTGGCGGAGCAGAGCACGCGGTACTTCACTTGCTGTACGCTCGTTTCTGGCACAAAGTGCTGTATGATCTGGGTGTTGTGGATACCAAAGAGCCTTTCCACAAACTGGTGAACCAAGGCATGATCCTGGGCACGAATAATGAGAAAATGAGTAAATCCCGTGGTAATGTTATCAATCCCGATGAAATCGTCAATGAATTCGGTGCAGATACATTGCGTTTGTACGAGATGTTCATGGGACCATTGGAAGCGACAAAACCGTGGAATGCAAACGGGGTTGAAGGCATGCACCGCTTCCTTTCACGTGTATGGCGTCTCTTCATTAACGAAGACACAGGAGCCATCAATGACAAGATTATGGTGGACGGTGGAACGGATGAGTTCAAGCGGACTGCCCACAAAACGATCAAAAAAGTTACGGAAGATCTGGAACACCTGCGCTTCAACACATCCATCAGCCAGCTGATGATTTTCATCAACGATGCATACAAAGCCGACACACTGCCTCGTGAAGCGATGGAGAACTTTGTGCAGTTGTTGTCACCACTGGCACCGCATATGGCAGAGGAACTGTGGAGCCGTTTGGGTCATGAAGGTGGCATCTCTTACGTGGCTTGGCCTGAATATGATGAGTCCATGACAGTGGATGCGGAAGTAGAAATCGTTGTTCAGGTAAACGGTAAAATCGTAACCCGTGCGACAATCGCGAAGGATCTGGATGCACAGGGTATGCAGGACTTTACGATGGAGCTGGCACCTGTTAAGCAGGCGCTGGAAGGCAAGACCATTCGCAAGGTCATTGCCGTTCCAGGCAAACTCGTTAATATTGTTGCCGGTTAATCTCACCGGCTCGGAATAGTTCATCCAGCTTTAACAAATCTTCATCATATTTGTCATGTGTCGTGTGGATCAGGCTGTCGAAAACACCGTCCAGACTAACCTTCAGCAGTGCAAGTGCCTGAGCGGTAATACCGCCAGGTACAGCGACACGAGCCTGAAGCTCTTGCGGCGTGTATCCTCCTTCGGTGAGCAGCTTGCCTGTTCCCAGGAGCATTTCGCCAGCCAGAGCACAGGCATCTGCCCTTTTGATGCCTGTCAGCTTCACGGCGCTTTCGATCCACTGTTCCAAAAAGAACGATATGAATGCTGGTCCGCAGCTGGAGAAGTCGGATGTGATTCTTGTACAGGCTTCATCCACCTGATACGGCCTTCCTATATGACTGAGTAGATTTTCCAACACAGCGCGGTCTTCGCTGGTCATTCGTTCGCCATGTATGCAGAGGGACGCTCCACTGCCGACTTGGTGTGTGACGCTGGGAATTACCTTGGAGACTTTGCAAGGAAGTGAAGATTCCAGATGTCGCAGCTGCACGGGACTGGTGATCGAGACAATTATATGATTGGGATTCACGACAGGCAGGATGTCGTCAATGACATGTTTGAATTCAAGCGGCTTCACGCACAGGAAGATGATATTGCTTCGGATCACCGTTTCCCGATTGCTCTGGGATTCATGCAGACCGGGGTAACGGAGGGATAACTGACGTACTTTGGACGGGGTTCGATTGCTGGCGGCGATCTGCCGGGGCTCGAGTGCACCCGATTGGATCAGGGCATAGATCAACAGGCTGCCCATGCTGCCGGTTCCGATAAATCCAACCTTCATTGTTTCAGGCCTCCTTTCATGCTTTACGGTACTGGCGCAGTTCATTCCCTCTATTCTATGCGTGAGGACCTGTTTCACATGACATGAAAAATGCATAACTTGTTTCATCAGGAAAAGTCCAACGGTTCGGAAGCACCGCCCGTGTTCGAAATGAATGATTTTGAATTCAGGGAGAGGTGTGGAAGAATGAGATGGAATAAAGGAATGACCATTGCTGCTGCGGTGGTTGGTAGTATACTTATATTATGGTCGGGCAAAAGTGAACAACCACCTAGTGGCTGGGAACCCTTGCAGCTCGGCACCGAGAAGCCGACGATAGAGCAGGAACTCCCTGCTGTACTGTCGGCTACTTCGGTTGATGGCAATGTAGGGGCATCTTCGGTAACGGATGCAAGTGGGATGCAGACTGGGAATGATGCAAAGGCAGGAGAGTCTAAAGAGCTTTCGAGTGTTGCAGTTGAAGGTGATTCAGTTGTTCAAACTACAAGTCAGACGGATGCTAATCCACCAGACACCTCAAATTCGATTGAACCAGTTGCGCAAAGTACGAATTCGAATCCTTCGGTTACCTCCGAGACGGCTTCGAACAGTAATCCACCTGTAGTTCGTGAAGTAACTGGCGACAGTGGCAAGATTGATGTGAATACAGCACCTGTCTCCAAGCTTACGGAGCTTCCCGGAATTGGGGAGAAGAAAGCTCAGGCCATTGTGGACTATCGGAATGCACATGGTCCTTTTGTGAAAGTCAGTGATCTGACGAAGGTCAAAGGAATCGGCATGAAGATGCTGGAGAAGATGGCACCGTATGTGCAGATCCGGTAATATTAGAATAAAAATTGTGTTGAGCGGGAGGAAAGCAGCATGAGTACAGTAGAGGTACGCAAGGACTGGGACACGTATTTTATGGATATCGCATATATGGTCTCGACCCGTTCCCGCTGTTCGCGTCGTCACGTGGGTTCCGTTCTTGTTCAGGGAAAGAAACTGCTGGGAACAGCCTATAATGGTGCACCCACCGGCGTCCCGGATTGTTCTGAAGCAGGTTGCATGATTTCGGAAGAATATGAGTTGGTCGTGACCGATGGTCGGGAAGAAATGGTCAAAAAGCAACGCTGCATTCGCACAATCCACGCGGAGCAAAATTTGCTTTTATTCACAGATCGAATTGACCGCGAAGGCTCATCTGTGTATGTGACCGACGAACCGTGCTGGACATGTGCCAATATGCTGGCGAATAGCGGGATTACAGAAATCGTCTTTCATCGTTCTTATCCTAAAGATACTGGCAAGGTTACGAATATGATGCAACAGAAGGGCATAACGTTCCGCAGACTGGAGAATTACCAGCCACCGCGGGAAACGATGATGACTGTGAGCAATTAATGTGAATATGGTCGAATACGCGAGGGAGAACCTCCGGCAGCCTGAATGGGCTTTCCGGGGGTTTTTCTGCGTTCATCGGGTGAAATGAAGGAGACGGGATGAATGAAAGGTAGACCTTTGCTAAGCTTTACGATTTGCTGGTTATGCGGTAGCGGGATGGCATGTGCTTTAACAGGCTGGACATTGATCTGGGGAATGATTGGAGCGCTGGCGTGTCTGCCACTTCTACTTCGTTTCATAGATGTACGTGGTTGGTCCATTTTATTTTTACTCGCTGCCTTTATTGGAGGTGCTGCACATTGGGAATGGAATGATGCACGCAATCATAGCAGTCTGCTCAAGACTACTCACATCTCTGCTAGAGAGTTGGACGGTTTGGCAGCCGAAATTCAGGGTGAGCTTGTATCAGATGTACGCATTGATGGAGATCGGGCAGACTTTAAGATACAGATGTCTTCAATATTGCCCATATCGGATTCATCAGCAGATACAGATCTGGCAACATCAGCTGCATTCAAAATAGATGAACAATTAATGGTGCAAGTCAGACTGATGGAGGAAGAGGAACAGCAAGTAGCAGCAGGTTGGAAGAGGGGCGATTCAATCACGCTTAATGGTTCTTTTGCCCTTCCCGGTGAAGCCAGGAACTTTGGCGGGTTTGATTATCGCAGTTATTTGCGAACATTGCATATCCACTGGTTGTTCAAAGTGAAGGGAGCCAGTTCAGTAACAGCAGCTCCCCCTGAAGGGTTTGGACAATTTAACGTACTACGATGGACGGATTGGACGAGGCATACGTTGGGGTCAGCGGTCGAGCAGTTATTTCCTGAGCCTCATGCAGGATATATGAAGGGTCTTATTATCGGGATGGCTAATGATATCGATCCAGGCACCTATGGTCAGTTTTCACAACTGGGTTTAACGCATATTCTGGCAATCTCCGGAACCCATGTCGCTGTATATGTAGCTTCGCTGCTTCTTATTCTATCTTGGCTAAGGCTTACCAGAGAGACGGCACTCACGATTGTATTGATCCTGGTGCCAGCTTATGTACTGCTATCCGGTGGTTCACCTTCGGTGATTCGGGCAGGAATTATGTCCATGATTGGTTTGTATATGGCACGTCGTGGTCTCGCGAGAGACGGCCTTCAGATGATAAGTGCAGCGGCATTACTGATGATGTGGTGGGACCCGTACTTTTTGCTGAGCGTCAGCTTTCAGTTATCCTTTCTCGTGACCGCAGGTTTGATGATCTATATGTCATTGATTAATCGACTGTTCAGCAGTTGGCCGAAATCTCTTGCCGCAACAGCATCGGTTACGGTGACCGCTCAGCTGATTTCGTTCCCAGTAACCATTCTGTATTTCAACCAGTTCTCACTGCTCTCATTTGTAGCTAACTTTCTGCTGGTTTCTTTGATCAGTGCCATTGTACTGCCTCTTGGGACGGTCGCCATGCTATTGTCATTCATATGGATTCCCTTGGCGAGACCTCTCGCATGGATTGCGATTCAACTGAACCAACTGACATTTGTAAGCGTGGAGTGGATGAACAGCCTGCCAGGTTTTGTGCTGATCTGGGCGACACCTTCCTTGTTATGGATTGCCGCATACTATGCTGTGTTGTATGCCTTACTCTACCTGTTGCATCGTGGAAATGGTGAGCAACGTGAAACAACGTTTATTGAGGAGGATACGGCTCCTCTTGTGAGGCGACAACCTTCTGTTGCAATCGGAAATGTGGGCATTCGCTCTTCAATGTCTACCGTGGCACAGGATCAAGGTAAGAAGCGTGTAGATGGAAAAGATACTTCATTAACGACATTAGGAGCCAGTATTGCCTGGCCGGAGTATACAAGTGCATTTACCGCACGAGGTGCAGGTTATTATGCACATGAGCGAATGAGTAAAGTTCAGCAATGGTTGTGTGGGTTGCTCGCGCTCAGCTTTTTTGCTGGATTGTGGTGGGCATACCAGACTCCGAAGCCTGCTGGAGCTGGCATCGTGCAGTTTTTGGATATTGGGCAAGGAGACAGTGCGTTGATTACAACCCCGGAAGGAAAACATATTTTGGTGGATGGTGGGGGAACGGTTAACTTCGGGAACACCGAACAATCTTGGAAAACAAGACGTGATCCGTATGAGGTAGGAGCCAAGGTGGTTGTTCCTTTATTGAAAAAGAGAGGCATCCATCAACTGGACGCTGTCATTGTAACTCATGCCGATCAGGATCATGCCGGAGGACTACAGGCTGTGCTGGAACAGATTCCGGTTAAACGTTTCATGTTTAATGGCACAACCAGTGGTAAAGAAAACTTTGATAAATTACTGGACACAGCCATGGAACGGAACATTCCTCTATACGCCATTCAGCAGGGCATGTCCTATAAGGCTGATAAGGAGACGAGTTTACACTTTATAGCTCCAGATCTGGCACACATGGAAGTAGAAGCTTCAGGCAATTTGCCTGTGTCTGAACACCAAAATCATGATTCCGTTGTCTTTTTGCTGGACATGGCTGGCACGTCCATGTTGTTTACTGGGGATATGGATGCAGCAGCCGAACAGGACCTGCTCTATATGATTCAGGACGGCTCATTGACTGCCCGGTTTGAACAGAAAGGTGCAAATCTTGGAGTTACAGAGGGAGTTGTACAAAGGATACTTACAGGCCTGTTGCAGGTTGATTCAAATGATGCTTCAGCGGCGACGTCTGTATCCATTGACGTTCTAAAGGTCGCTCATCATGGAAGTAAAACGTCGTCCACCGAAGCTTGGCTCCAATACTGGAACGCCAGAACTGCCGTGATATCTGCCGGTGTTAACAACACATATGGGCATCCCAATCCGGGAGTGATGGAACGTCTGGAGGCTACCGGGTCAGATATTTATCGGACGGATCAGATGGGTGAGGTTCAGATGAGAGTGAAAGATGGGAAGATTGATGTTCGATACAAGCTGGTTGGAGTTAAGTGACGGAATTTGCATGGTTGCATAATAAGCAGGGTTGAAGAGTTTATAAAAACGGATGTCACGGCACGCAATGTGACTTAAACCATAAGAAGATAAATTTTCACCCATATGTGTGCCGGAAATTGCTTTAATTTCCGTTGTTTTTTGCTTTTCGGAACACAAACAGAAACATAAGTTTGTCAGGAGTCGAAATTGGAAGCATGAAGTTGCCGTGAATTCCCAATAGAATGATAATTCGAGTATACAGCCAGCTAATCTATAGGGGTTCTTTTAAGTTAAGCTAACGGGCAAGTTAGTTCAATCATGTCGACAGTATCTTTTGGAAATTCACAAAGCAGGAAAATATGAAAAGTATGTGGAATAAATATACAAATTTATCTTATTTGGAGGTTGTAAAATGACGTTCCCGACACATATTGTATCTGCAGGTGGAATTGTAGAGGATGGAACTGGAAATATCCTTTTAGTAAAAGCCCATGACGATGGTTGGGTGTATCCTGGTGGGATAACTGAAGTAGGAGAAAACCTGATTGATGGTGTCATCCGTGAAATCAAAGAGGAAAGTGGAATAGACGCTACGGTTAGCTATTTGGTTAGTGTTATTTCGAATACAGCAATCCATAAGTGGTATGACGGTGTGACTGATGTCCCTACGAAGGTCATGTTTGATTTCGTGTGTAAAGCTGTAGGTGGAGAGTTAGCTACTTCTAATGAAACGAGCGAATGCAGGTGGGTTCCAAAGGAAAATGTTCTGGATTTGATTACTTTACCTGAAATCCGCATGCGTTATGAAGCTTATTTGAACTTTAACGGCTCTGTGAATTATATGGAGTATGTCACTGCGTCAACGACAGAATTTAATGTCAAGCTTCAAAGAAGTATTTAGTTGTACGAGGGATCGTGTATTGAATTAACGGGAAACGATAACTCAATAAAACTAAAAAGCAGCTGAATTGAGTTTGTTGCAGCCCTTTACAGAGATTTAGAATTGAGACAAAGAAAAATGTTAGCAGAATGGAACAACAGCCGTGGGTATACTGATAATCATTGGAATGATGAATTAGTAAATGAATTTGTTTAATAATAAATGAAACTTTGCGCCTGATGTATTAAGCTAACGGGAAACGTTAGTTGAGAAATTAAGAGCAGTCTGTAGTTTTCTAGACTGCTCTTAATTTTTCGTTGAGTTATCCATTTGTTTGTGATGATACCAAGATGATACTGAAGTGCCATCACTATTGGAAGCATAAGTCTACCAAGTGGAAACCTTATGGGTTAAGTAGTCGTACGCAATCTATTTATCGGTTTGCAGATAAGTGAAGAAAAATCCGATTTAATACCAACTGAAAGGTTAAAAAGACAAGAGAACATACAATAATGTGGATAGTATGAGCAGAAAAAGTATTGAAGTTAAGTGTAAATATCGAGTAGATGATCCCACCTATGAAGCCTAATAGACCATATGCGGCAATAGCAACGAGCAATCGTAAATACTTATTATCATTATTTCTGTATAAAAGTAATCCATCTACCAATATAGAAAGTGGCGTAATTAAGAAAAGTAAAATAGCGAGGTTAATCAATAAACCAACCGCAAATGTATACCCGAATGAATAATAGTGAGAATTCTCTATTCTTTCATCCAAGGGAACGTAGTGATATATCCCCATTGCAAGTGAAATTACAATTGCAGTTAATAAAGCTGTAAGTATTTTTCCGTGTGGAATATTGATTCTATGGGTGTTTGTCATTTAAATATTGACCTCCATCTTAAATAACTACAATCAACAAGAGATGGGCTAAGGTAGTTACTATATTTTAACATACACATTTTGAGAAAAAAGTGGGAAATAGAGGAAGGGATTACTTACTTGACCAATAACAGAAAAAAAGTCATTCCGCTGCGAACGACTTTTTTTGAATTGCATGATGATAACATATTCCAATCGTTATGCGCTATAAGGATACTTTGGCTGTCTCTTAGTGAAGTTGACTAGGAAGGAATTACTCTCTTGCTTTTGAGATACTAATCGGCAAGCTAATTATAGTTGCGCTGAATAAGTTGAGTATGTGATCAATTTGATCCCAACTTTTATGCCCTATTATCATATTAATTGCAATGAATAAAGCACTACTGAGTAGAAAGAATCCCAGGAAGTATTTGAAAAATATTTTTAGATTCATTTAATCTCCCGCATATCCATTTAGAAGTTTGTTACGGTTGCACGCTCTATTTCGTTTGTAATATGTTTTCTATTTTAGATGATTAAATGCAATCATTTATATTTGGTTTGTTGTATTTATGTAAAAATATGTTTTTAGTTACGGATTTGAATAATGTTATGTGATTTTTTGAAGGATTATAGTAAATTTACCGAATATTAGTTGGGCCCACCTTGAAGAAGGGCTAGAGATACCTAGTGATCGTAGCACTATACATAATAATGAGGGGATCAAGAAAATGGAACTTGTAGAATTGACACAAAGCAACACCGATGCAACTAAGAAGTCTAGAGTAAAAAGGGTCCGGAAGACAATAGCGTTGTGGATTGGACTTTTAGTTATCGGTTTGATCGCAGGACAGTCCTCCGCTTTGGCATCATCTGGATCGGGTAGCTCCATCATTTCAGTTCTTGACCGGAATGATTATTTACTCGACGATGGTACACTTTGGTCTAAAGGGACCGTAAGTGGAGTATGGACACAAAATCGAAAACTGATCGGTATTTCAAAATCAGACGACCATTCCATCTATGGTTGGACTGCCGATGGCCAAGTCATTCGGTGGGATAAGAACAATGCACATATACCAGTAACGAAACAATTCAATGGTGTGATTAAGGTATATGGCCATGGATGGATTCAGCTTCAGGATGGGAACCTTTATAATTTTGATGATCAGGCTAAGGTTTTGGAATCGATTATCGATGCGGATTCTTATTGGAGTAGTACTGGAAGCGATTCTTCGTATAGCGCATTATCTTCATCAGGAGATATATATTATGACAAATACAACAAAATACGTAAAGCAGGAAATGTACCTGATGGTAAAGCGATTGCAACGAATGGTGTTTACGCAGCAGTGCTGAAAATGATGGCTCGGTAGTGATTGTAAGTATGCTGTATGAGGATGACTACATCACGGTTGCGAATAATGTGCAATCTTTGATTTGGTGGGGGGGGACGCATAAGCTGCTCACGGTGAAACAGGATGGAACCGTCTGGAGCTACGATCGAACTGCCAAATATAAGGGCGAGCAACTGCCTGGTTTAAGTAACGTATCGCGGATGGTGTATGCGCCTAATCTGGATGAGCTATATGCACAGTTACAAGATGGATCATGGGCTACATATGATAATGGAAAGTTAACTCCTCTATCAGCTCCCGCCTTAAGTCAAGTGACACTTACGGCATCTTCCAAGGAAGCTAATATTGGGGATACGATCACGCTTACCGTTCAGGAGAATTATAGTAATGGTTTCAAAAACAAGCGGGCGCCATTGCCTGAAGAACTTGTAGTGGAACAGCCGCAAGTTGCACAGATTCAGGCAGGAGGCAAACTAAAGGTTACGGGCATGGGAACAACCAAAGTGACACTGAAGATAGGAGATTTGGCTTCAAGTCTTCAACTGAACGTTGATTCACAGCAAAAGTTAACAGGCGCCACATTATTGGAAGGAAATGTATACTTGCCAGTGCAGTCGGTGTTCAAAACATTGGGAGCCAAAATTGATGTGAAAGGTTCATCTTTTGAAATTCAATTTGGAGATGACCGTATTACTTTGCAAAAGGGAAGTGCTGTTGCGCGATTAAACAACAAAGAGATGAAGTTGAAAGGGAAAGTACAAACCATTGGAGGACAAACTGTATTTCCTGCGGACTTGTTAAGACAGGCTGCTGGTATTCAGGTTCGATGGGATGCTGAGCTAAAGCAGGCCAAGGTGCTAGTTGGAAATTCTTCTATTCTGGTGGAATCGAAGGATACACTTGCACTGATCAAGAAAAAAGAGTTGGGGAATCTTGCTCGCTTCATTGGCAAGTCCTACTGGATCAACAGTGATACGAGTTTAGGGCAACGTTTCAGTAAAGTGACCATATCAGATATCAAAATTGAGAAGATTAAATACGGTGATCGAAGTTACTCTATTCCAGTGTGACGGAGATGCTTGCCGATTCCAACCAATTCTTCTCTTCTGATCCGTATAAGAAATACAATTGGTCCAAGTCCACTTGGAATAAAATCATTGCTGGAGAAGTAGCTTTAGGAATGAACATAACTCAGGTGCGCCTTGCATGGGGAGATCCATCGAGCATTACGTATGAAACGAGTTCAAAAGGCAAAATCGAGATTTGGGTGTATGCCAGCTCCGCAGGCATAAGAGCTTTAGGGTTTCTCAATGGCAAACTGATGGCGATTTACTGATGAATATACGAATTAATCACTTCAACTGATTACAAGTTACAGCACAGCACAAAAAAAGCCCGCTTTCCGTTACACTCCACGAGGGAGAATATCGGAAAACGGGCCATTTTTTCAACTGTGGAAGAAATATAAGAACTACTCTACGCCATCCTTAAAGTGTTTGTTCCAGTGTTTGTCGCCTTTGTGCAACAGATCTTCTACCGTTTTCTCGAGAGTCATCAACAACTGTGCTCTAACATCAAGTACGGTTTCTCTGTACAAGCGTTCTTCCGATCCAACGATTTTATCGCCGTATAATGCCTGTGCAGCTACGTACTTCCGATGTTCCTCGACCAGAGTATCAATGGACTCCAATGCATGTTCCACAAAGTGGGAAATGCTTTGGTATTCTTTGGGCATTTGTTCTTTTAAAGCTTGAATTTTCGCAAGAGCTGGCATGCTCATCACCTCGTGTTTATGAATGTAAATTTACAATACACTATTTTCATGAAAATTGCATTAAAAATAGCTTAAATTTGGACAAATTTCGACTTTTTTTATTTTAGGGACCAAAAAGGTGGTTAGCTATAATGTATGCCATTGCATTTGAATTGAGTCGTGTAAGTAATGGAATCCCATTTGGACTCGTTTGGTGACTCGTTATGCGATTTCTGTTATTCTAAGAGGAGATTTCAGCGGCCCTAATACATACGCCGTTATTTTGTTATGGCAAATTAAAAAATACTTAACTTTGCAACAATTTTATTGATGATCACGTCTGTAAGGTTGCAGGGAGAGGGGGATCCTTTGTGGTAGAGCCGGAACTCATCAGAGCCGCTCAATCGGGCGATCGCGACGCTCTAATTACCCTATTGCGGGAGATTGAACAACACGTCTATCGGACCGCATATTACATTCTAAATAATGAACAGGACGCTTTGGATGCTGCTCAGGAAGCGTTGATCCGAATTTACACCAAAATCAATTCATACGAAGAAAAGGCCCAATTCAAAACATGGGTACAACGCATCGTCACGAACATCTGTATTGATAAATTCAGAAGAACCAAGCCGTCCGTCTCCATTGACGAACATGATATGGTTTTTCAGGATAATCAGGATGTGGAGTACGAGGTCATGTCTACATACGTGGCCCAAGACATTCAGGATGCGATCAACAAGCTTCCCGAGCATCATCGTACCGTTATTGTTCTAAGATATTTGCAGGACTTATCCTACAATGAAATTGCGGATTGTCTCGATCTTCCGTTGAATACGGTGAAATCTTATTTATTTAGAGCCAGACAGCAATTACAGAATCTACTACAGGAATATCAGAAAGGTGGTGTGACAGGATGAAATGCGAAGAGGTGGTGGAATGGATGCACCGCTATCTGGATCATGATCTGGGCGAAGCGGAAACCGCGCAGATGCTACAGCATGTGGCGAAGTGTCCGGAGTGCGCCGAGAATTTTAGTTTACTCAGAGCTCTTTCCAGAGAACTGGAAGAATTACCGCAAGTAAGCCCGAAGTTTAGTCTGGTTGATGCGATTATGCCACAGCTTGATGCTATAGACGAAGCGCGTAGGGAGCAAAGTAGCACCATACAGGAAATGAATCCTGTCCCCGCTGCATTTGAAAATTTACAACGTTCAAGTGAGCGGAAAACGAAGCAAAAACAAAAATGGCTTAACTCGATGGCAGGAAGAATGTCCATGGGGGCAGCGGCTGCTGCAGTTGTATTGGGATTTGCCATCTGGGGATATGAGCCTGAACAGATTGAGAATGCCGATTCCATGATGCTGAGCTCTGGAGCTACTCAAGAGAGCGGCAATGTGGATCAGAATGCCTTGAGCAAAAATATTGAGAATTATGATCCTTCAACTTCATCCCAACCAAGCAGCAACGATGTATTTGTGAGTGAATCTAATGCTTCCTCAACGGAAGGGGATAACCTGGGATCAGAAACCATGCCTGAAGAGAATGGTGGAGGTCAGGTACAGGAGCCTGGAGTTCAGAAAGATCCGACACCTCAACAACCGGCTACTGAATCAACACCTGCTCCGAATAAAGGAACTCAGGATCCTTCGTCCAGTACTCCTTCAACGGATCATCAGAAGAGTCCGGTTCAGAACCAAGACGCTGAGCAGAGGAATCAAGAATCTGGCAGTGCTTCTACATCTTCTGCAGATGGGGAAGAGAATGGAACAACCGAACCAGAAAATGGAGATGCGAAATCCTTCACTTCTGAGGATACAGCACCGAATACAAATGAAGATGCTCCGGTAGAAGGCGCTGCTGCTCCTGATTCCGGTACTGGTGCAGACACCTTTGGAGGAAACAAAGGGTTGGCAGGACCGGATCAAGGAATGGCTACAACGGCAGCACCAAAAGAATGGAAATCACCTGACGGCTCCTATGTAGTTATGCTTCTTGGTGATCAAATCAGCATATACTCCAAACCTGCCAATGAACCGGATGTTCTGAATCTGGTTGAGCAACGCAATATAGAGGGGACGCTGAAGTCAGCAAGTTGGTCGAAGGATGGTACCCTATTTAACTACGAAACGGACAAGGACGGAACAACGGCGAAGAACTCGTTTAATGTAACTTCTGTTTCAGGTGGAGCTTCTGCGAAATAAGTGGAATTGGGGATTCAACGCCACTAAACGAAAGAACATTTTCAGTATGACAAGCATATATTGGAAGTAACAAAACGTCCTATCTCAGTTCAAACAACTGACGTCGTATGACCGCGCACCGGCTTTTTCTAGAACTGCTGGTGTCTGCGTTTATATAGATGTAGGACAGGGGACCTTCATCCGTAAACTGGATGTAAGGTCCCTTTGTTGTCTTGCGCTTTTTCTGGTAGGATAAGAGGGATAAGGAGGCGCCGTGAATGGATGTGAAAAGTGCAACAAAGGCAATACGTAATGGAGAACCGGCTCCGATCTATGTGCTGTATGGAACGGAAAAGTATCAGATACAGCAATTTACGGATATGTTAAAAGAACAGGTTATTGAAGAAGAACATCGTGATTTTGCGATTATTCCATATGATTTGTCTGAAACGGCTGTGGAGGTCGTTATTGAAGAAGCGGAGACTGTACCGTTTCTGGTACCCCGCAAATTGATTATTGTAAGGGATGCTAGCTTGTTCACTGCAGGTAAAGAATCCAAGATTGAACATCAGGTTGATCGTCTGCTTACATATATGGAAAATCCGGCAGATTATAGTACAATTGTTTTCCTGGCCCAAGGGGATAAGCTGGATGAGCGTAAGAAACTGGTGAAGGCTGTCAAGAAACAGGCGGTCGTTCTTGCTTTTGCTCCATTGAGTGGAGATGAGCTGTTGAATTGGATTGTGAAACTGGCGAAGCAGCGTGATGTCTCCTTTGAGACGGGAGCGGCAGACACGTTGATCAGCTACGCGGGAACAGGTCTTCAGACGCTGTCTGCTGAAGTAGACAAGTTATGTTTGTTTGCGGGTAATGGGGGAACAATCAAGCGTGCTGATATCGAGTCGCTGGTTGCCCGCAGTACAGAGCAGAATGTATTTTCACTGGTGGAAGAAATCGCCAATTTGCGACTGGAAAAAGCGTTGGCTCTTTTTTATGAGTTGCTGAAGCAGCGCGAAGAACCGATTAAAATTGCGGCTTTAATTGCACGTCAGTTTCGGATCATGATCCAGGTGAAAGAGTTGGGCCAGCAAAGTTACTCCCAGCAGCAGATCGCCAGTCAGCTTGGTCTGCATCCATATGCCGTTAAGATTGCGGGTGAACAAGCCCGTAAATTTCAGGCGGAACGTCTGAGAATGATCCTGAGTCACCTCAGTGAACTGGATTACCAGATGAAAACAGGAGCGGTGGATAAAGTGCTTGGTCTGGAGCTGTTCTTATTAAGACTTGGTGCGTGAATGAACACGTAAACCTGATAGAATAATAGTATGATAAAAAAACAAAGCGACCTTTGCTCCATGATGGTTAGATCATTGGAATAAAGGTCGCTTTTGTTTGTGTCTTATACTTAACGAATCAGATACTAAAAAATCCTGAAAGCCTATGCTGTTCAGGATTTTTCCATTGGATCGTATAAGTAACGCTTCTTACGCTTGTGCGGAAAGAGCGTTCAGTTTTTTCGCCAAGCGAGACTTTTTGCGTGCTGCAGCATTTTTATGAACCAGACCTTTAGTTACAGCCTTGTCCAGCTTTTTGGAAGCAGCTTGAATCGCAGATTTTGCAGTATCAACTTCGTTACTTACCAGAGCAGCATCAGCAGCTTTAACAGCTGTACGGAGTGCAGACTTCTGGGAAGCGTTGAGTGCGCGGCGCTTGTCGCTCGTTTTTACGCGTTTAACAGCGGATTTGATGTTTGGCATTACATTCACCTCCTGTAAGGCATTTGCATGAATACAAACGTTTCACAACTTAAAATATTCTATCACGCTAGCATGTAAAATGCAACAGATATTCCTACGATGTTCGACATGCTGCATAAAGAAACTCTTTTTCCCACACAATATGCTCAAATGCGGTAAGGGAGGCAGGGACAGAATGACACTGGATTTGCAAAACTATACAGTTCGTACCGATTTGGCAATTGACTCCAAGGAAATGGCGCAAGGTGGACAGAAACAGACCATTCCCGGACTACGGGAAGATGTTGAGAAAAAAGAGGGTATTACGATCACACGTATTGATGTACTTAATGATGAAGCAGCCAAAGCCATTGGTCGAGTGAAAGGCCACTATGTCACTTTGGAGGTGCCGTCACTACGGAATGGTGATACGGAGTTACAGGAGCGTGTTGCCGCCGAGTTCACACGTGAGATGGAAGATTTTATGGTTAAGGCCGGAATTAACAAAACATCCAAGGTCTTGATTGTTGGTCTGGGCAACTTAAATGTCACCCCGGATTCACTCGGTCCACTTGTTGTGGAAAATCTGATGGTGACCCGTCAGTATTTCGAACTAGTGCCAGACCAGGTTGCGCCAGGGTATCGGGAAGTCAGCGCAATTGCCCCCGGCGTGCTAGGAACAACGGGCATTGAATCCAGTGACATCGTACAGGGGATTGTAGACCGGACCAAGCCGGATGCCATTATTGCGATTGATGCGCTGGCCTCCCGTTCCTTGGAACGTGTAAATACAACGATTCAGGTAGCGGACATTGGTATTCATCCAGGGTCCGGTATTGGAAACAAACGGCGTGGTTTGACCCGTGAAATATTGGGCGTTCCCTGCATCGCCATCGGCGTACCAACCGTATGTTATGCATCCACTATTGTGAACAATGTCATTGAGATGATGCGCTCACACTTCCGCCAGGAAACGGATCAGACGAAACAGATCATGGGCATGCTGGACGACATCGGTGAGCAAGATCGACTAAGTCTGGTGAAAGAGGTACTGGAGCCACTGGGTCATGACCTCATTGTTACTCCCAAAGAAATTGATGAGTTTATTGAGGGAATCGCCAATGTTATCGCTACAGGACTTAACGCCGCACTCCATGATGCAGTGAATCCAGATAACGTAGCCGCCTATACACATTAAAACTTAAACTGCTGAGAAGAAGGTCCGAATCTATCGGACTTTCTTTTTTTGTTCCTGGAATCTTTCATCTTCCTGTTCTATCAATTCTTGGAGGCTCATAGAGTTGAAGTATAAGAGTTGTCCAGCAGGGAAGGAGACAGCAGAATGAACAAGATATTGGCCTGGAATATTGGAAAGTGGAAAAAAAGATGTCTGCACGTGCTGGCCATGGGTCGTACGTTGTTGTTGCTTATGATCATATCTGCCTTGTTTTTTGTCGTACTAGGTCTGGGGGGCATGGCAGAGAAACGTTTGAATAATTCCCCCGTTTCTTCCATGAAGGGATTTGCGAGTGCCGTATCAAGCCGCTTTTTCGTCGATATGCTTGGTATGGAGATGCCTCATCTCACCCAGAAAGAACAGACCTCTGCCATATCCGGTGAGAATCTCACCTCTTTTGTTTTCCAATTGCTGACGAATGTAAATCCCCAAGACCCCAAGAGCCTGATTGCGAGAGAAATGCCGGGCATGGGTTCCAACCAACCCGTACTGCTCCGACCTGGCTCTGGTAATGAAAAAGCCGAAGCTCCCGAAGATTATCAGCCCGGTCCTGGTCTTACGGATACGGCGTCAGCGGGTGGAGGAAAACCCGGTAGTGAGCTGCATGTTCCACCAGGTCAGGACAACACGGATCCACCTGATTCGAGCGAGCCTGGAGATGGAGAAGTTAAAGGAGACCCCCCAGCGAAGGATGGCGAGAAAGACAATAGCGGCTCACCGACAACAGGTAAAAAATCAGTTCTTATCTATCATTCTCATCCAAGGGAAGGCTACAATCCACTACTAGGTACGAAGAGTGACAATCCATCATCAGGCAAATCAACAGGCAATGTATTTCAAGTGGGAACCTACCTCTCAGACAGTCTGGAGAAGCTGGGAATCGGCGTAGAGCACGCCAAGGATGATTACCCTACCAAAGTAAAGGACTATAACTGGAACTATTCCTATAAATACTCACGTCAAACGGTAAAAGCGGCACTCGCTCAAAATGACGATCTGACGTATCTCATAGACATTCATCGGGATTCACAGCGTCATGGCAAAACAACAACTACTATTAATGACTTGGGTTACGCCAAAGTGTATTTCATTATTGGACATGAAAATCCAAATTGGCGGCAGAATGAAGCCTTTGCAGCGAAAATTCATAAGAAACTGGAAGCCAAGTATCCTGGGGTATCCCGTGGTGTATGGGGCAAGGACGGCGGTGGTGCCAACAACGGAGAGTATAACCAAACCCTTTCACCCAACAGCATTTTGATTGAGATTGGTGGGATTGATAATACAGGAGCTGAGCTACAACGGACATCCAAAATTCTCGCTGACATGATTGCCCAAGTGTATTGGGAAGATCAGAAGGTAGACAAAGCCAGTGCAGAAACCTCGTCACAGGGCGGATAAGGACTATATATGTATGAAGATGAAAATAGTAGAGAGTGATAGGAGGCAAAGAATATGTCCAGATTCGGTAAAAGACTGTTATCCATCGCTGTATTAATGTTGCTGGGTGTGCTGTTTGGAATGCAACTGGCTGGCAGCAACTTTCATATGGGTAATCCATCAGGTGGCACGTCAACCGCTGTGACAACAGAGCCAACTTCATCGGTTACCGAATCTGTTCCGACTGCTCCTGTCCAAAAGGAAGTCAAAGAAACATTTGTACCTGTTCAGTCACCAAGCCAAGTGCTTGGGGCAGATCAGAGTAAGGCTCCGGTTGATGTGTTGGCAGACAAAACAGCGGGACTATTGCAAAATCTCTCTCATAGTGGAATCAAGTGGGTGGTCTCTCTTTTTAGCGGAGTTGCTGAATAAAATACGATGATTTATTGGTACAATATAACCTCTGGGAGTTTCATGATCACACTTTATTATAAAGTTAAGACATCACGGGATTGATGCACTCTGCATCAACTGTTATAATGAAGTGATTGACACTAGGCTGTTTCTGGGGGTAAGGAATGACTGATATTCGGGCAAGACAACGTAAAATTCGTAACTTTTCTATTATTGCACATATAGATCACGGCAAATCAACACTTGCGGACCGGATCTTGGAGTACACAGGTGCGCTGACAACACGAGAAATGCAAGAACAAGTACTGGATCAGATGGATCTCGAACGTGAACGTGGAATTACGATCAAGCTACAAGCAGTAGCCCTGACTTACAAAGCGGATGACGGTGAAGAGTATCTATTGAATCTGATCGATACACCGGGGCACGTAGACTTCACGTATGAAGTATCACGGAGCCTTGCAGCCTGTGAAGGCGCTCTACTCGTTGTGGATGCGGCTCAGGGAATTGAAGCCCAGACACTCGCCAACGTGTATCTGGCATTGGACAATAATCTTGAAATTTTACCGGTTATCAACAAAATTGACCTTCCAAGCGCTGATCCTGATCGGGTGAAGCAGGAAGTAGAAGATGTTATTGGTTTGGATACGAGCAACGCTGTTCTAGCTTCGGCCAAAGCAGGTATCGGAATCAAAGAGATTCTGGAGCAAGTGGTGCAAAGTGTTCCTGCACCGACTGGCGACCCGGATCAACCGCTGAAAGCGCTGATTTTCGACTCGCATTATGACCCGTACAAAGGTGTAATTGTATATGTGCGTGTTATTGATGGTAAAATCAAATCCGGTTCCAAAATCAAAATGATGGCAACAGGCAAATCATTTGAAGTCATTGAAGTTGGAGCGTTCAAACCTCGCATGTCCATCGTGGACGAGCTGAACGTGGGTGATGTTGGATTTATCGTTGCTGGTATTCGGCATGTAGGTGATACACAAGTCGGGGATACGGTAACGGATGCCAAAAATCCAACACCGGAACCTTTGCCGGGTTATCGCAAAATTAATCCAATGGTGTATTGTGGTCTTTATCCGATCGAAACATCGGACTATGTTGATCTGCGTGAAGCGTTGGAGAAATTGCAATTGAACGATGCTTCGCTCAGCTTTGAGCCGGAAACATCCAGTGCACTCGGTTTTGGATTCCGTTGCGGATTCCTTGGACTGCTTCATATGGACGTTATCCAGGAGCGTATTGAGCGTGAATTCAATATTCCGTTGATCACGACTGCACCAAGTGTAATCTATCACGTGACCTTGACGAACGGTGAAGTGATGAAAATTGACAACCCATCCAATTATCCTGAAGTAGGACGGATTGATTTTGTCGAGGAACCATACGTTAAGGCAAACATTATCGTACCGAATGATTATGTAGGTACCATTATGGAGCTGTGTCAGAATAAACGCGGCGAATATGTGAATATGGAATATTTGGACACAACGCGGGTTACCATTACTTATCAGATCCCGTTGTCTGAGATTGTATATGACTTCTTCGACCAGCTGAAATCCAGTACCAAAGGTTATGCATCCCTGGATTATGAACTGTCTGGTTACCGTCAGTCCAATCTGGCGAAGATGGACATCGTGCTCAATGGCGAACAAGTCGATGCCTTGTCCTTTATCGTTCACCGTGACCGTGCGTATAACCGCGGACGCATTATCTGTGAGAAGTTGCGCGAGCTGATTCCACGGCAAATGTTCGAGGTGCCGATTCAGGCATCTGTGGGTACGAAGGTCGTTGCTCGTGAAACGGTAAAAGCAATGCGTAAAAACGTACTTGCCAAGTGTTATGGTGGTGACATCTCGCGGAAACGGAAACTGCTTGAGAAGCAGAAGGAAGGTAAGAAGCGGATGAAACAGGTTGGTAACGTTGAGGTACCGCAAGAGGCATTTATGGCGGTACTGAAAATTGATGACTAAACAATCTAATTTGAGGTACAACACAGAATGTGTGTATTCAAATTAGATTAGGACGTTTGCTTGCAAACGTCACGTGAATCCTTTTGGTACATCAATAATTTGTGTATGAAAGGATAAACAAAAGTTTGTTTCGGGTACATCACAGATTGTGTGTATCGAAATTGAATTGGTACAACACAGAATATTAAATAACTAAGCTGAAAGGGAAGCCGGATGGCTTTCCTTTTTTCAAATAGAGGGGGACTTGCCATGACATTGGCAGCACACAGCCGGAAGACAGGTGCGCCCCAAGCGGTGTATCTTCACATTCCCTTTTGCACGAATAAATGTTTTTATTGTGACTTTAACTCCTACGTTCTGAAAGATCAGCCCGTGATGCAATATCTCGAAGCGCTGGAACGGGAGATGGAACATACAGTTAAGGCAAATCCACCGGGTGAGATCAAGACCATATTTGTAGGTGGTGGTACGCCAACAGCTCTGAAACCGGATGAGATGGCGGTATTTCTACGTTCCGTCAAAACGTATTTCCCAAATTGGGCGGACGATATTGAATTTTCGATGGAAGCCAACCCGGGAACCACGGATGCTGAGAAACTCGCGGCGATGAAAGAAGGCGGCGTCAACCGCGTCAGTTTTGGCGTACAGGCTTTTCAGAATGATCTGCTGACAGGCATTGGTCGTATTCATAATACGGATGATGTATACCGTAGTTTGGAGAATGCTCGCAAAGCAGGCTTGAATAACCTGTCCATTGACCTAATGTTCGGGTTGCCGAACCAGACCGTTGAAATGTTGAATGAGAGCATCGACAAAGCGCTGGAACTGGATTTGCCGCATTACTCCATCTACAGCCTGAAAGTAGAAGAGAATACGCTTTTCCATACACTGTATCAGAAGAACCAGTTACCTCTTCCTCATGAAGATGACGAGCTGGAGATGTATCTTCTATTAATGAGACGTATGAAAGAAGCAGGTTATGGACAATACGAGATCAGTAACTTTGCCAAGCCAGGCTTCGAGAGTCGTCACAATATTACCTACTGGCGTAATGAGGACTACTATGGTCTGGGTGCAGGTGCACATGGATACGTGGGTCGCGAACGGCATATGAATATTAAAGGTATAAATCCTTATGTTGAAGCTTCGCGAGCAGGACTGCCTCGTCTGGATCATTTTGAGATTGCTCGCCCAGAGGCCATGGAAGATTATCTGATGGTTGGACTGAGAATGTTGGAGGGAGCTTCGGCCTCACGCTTTAGCGAACAGTTCGGAGAGTCCATGGAAGAAGTGTTTGCGAAGCCTTTGGGCAAAATGCTTAACGCAGGATTGCTTGAGCGGACGGCAGACGGCTTCCGACTGAGCGAGCAGGGTATCCTGTTCGGAAATGACGTTTTTGCGGAGTTTATCGGGTCCATATCGCTGAATTCGTAGCTTGAAATTCTATACGCTTTGTTGTATATTTATTCATATTGATTTTACAGAGCGTGTTATTTTAACAACTACGAAGTCAGCTTTCCTCTGGAAAGCTTGGTAATAGGAGGAGAGCAGGATGTCGGTAATATGCAGAAAAGCCGTGCCGGAAGATGTTGAACCACTGTATGAAATGATTAAGGGCTATGCAGAGCGTGGGATCATGCTTCCGCGATCACGGGAAATACTGCACCGACAGCTGGAGCACTTTGTTGTAGCCGAAGTCGATGGTGAAGTGGTGGGCTGCGGATCGCTTTGTCGTCTAGGGAATGATTTGGTGGAAGTCAGATCACTCGGTATCTCGGAAGGGCATAAAGGGCTCGGAATTGGCTCCAAATTGCTGGATCGATTGGTAGAAGAAGCCGAAAAACAACAGATTCCAAAGGTAATGGCGTTGACCTATGAAGTATCCTTTTTCCTCAAAAACGGCTTTGCCGTGGTGGAGAAAGAGATTTTCCCCGAGAAAGTATGGACCGACTGTGTTCATTGCAGCAAGCAGGATTGTTGTGATGAGATCGCGGTATTGAAAGAGCTTAACGTTTCCGCCTAACAACTGAATGGACTGCATGGATTGAGCCGAGTTAACCTCTGCCCTACATGCAGTCCTTTTTACTTCAAAGGATGTTCAATAATGTTGTTAGTACTCGCCGACATTGGTCTATACTATAAATAGATGAGCCCACTCATCAAACTCACTTGACAATGTTCACGTCAGTTTGGTATTTTTGTATTACCGCTTAGCACTCATCTAACCGGAGTGCTAACGACATGGGACAGTACAGTCAGAAGGAGGGATACTCACCATGTTAACAGAGCGTCAACGAATGATTCTGAACGCTATAGTGGATGACTATATCCGTTCAGCTGAGCCCGTAGGGTCCCGGAGCATTTCCAAAAGGGGAGATGTTGGATACAGTCCGGCGACGATCCGTAATGAAATGGCGGACCTTGAAGATATGGGTTTCTTGGAACAACCGCACACATCGGCAGGACGCATTCCATCCCATAAAGGCTATCGATATTATGTCGATCATTTGGTTCCCTGGAATCAGGTGGAGCCTCAAGAGTTGGATGATCTGAAGTCGTTCTTCGCCGAAAAGCTGAACGTTATGGAACAAGTTATTCAGCATGCATCCAATATTTTGTCACATATGACGAATTATACTTCGATCCTGCTTGGACCGGAGGTATTCCATACGTCCCTTCGTCACTTCCAATTGCTTCCGCTGAACGAGAGTGAAGCTGTGGCAATCATTGTGACCAACACAGGTCAGGTAGAGAATAAGACGGTCCAGATTCCGCCAGAAATCTCGGTCGCCGAGATGGAGAATGTGGTTCGCCTGTTAAATACCAAGCTTGTGGGCGTACCAATTTACAAATTAAAGTCCCGTCTCTATACCGAACTTGGGCAAGAGATGGAACGGCATATTACACGTTATGAGGAAGTTATGCAGGTGCTGAACAGTGCCTTTGACAACGAACATGACAATCGTCTGTTCCTCAGTGGTGCCACCAACATGTTGACTCAACCGGAGTTTAAAGATATCGAAAAGGTAAAAGATATTCTTGACCTGCTGGAAGAGACACCAACACTCATGAAATTGATGATGCCCGTGCCGGGTGGATCTGGTATTCAGGTGCGAATTGGCACTGAGAATGATCATGAAGCCTTTGCTAACTGCAGCCTGATTACAGCCTCCTATTCATTGGACGGCGAGGCTTTGGGTTCGATCGGTATTCTGGGACCCACACGGATGGATTACGCACGTGTCATTCATATTTTAAATACACTATCCCGTGATTTGACGGCGATGCTGACGCATCGTTTCAAATAAGAGACGGGAATGAACCATTTCATTCGTATAAGGAGGTGAACATCTTGAAAGAGGAGCAATCATTTACAGAAGAACAAGAGGTAACAGCAGCTGAGCAGGAGCCTGTCAATGAAGCTGGCGCTGCAGAAGCACAAGCTGAAGAGATCGCTGATCAGGAGCAGGATGAGCTTGCACGTCTGAAGGCAGAAGCTGAGGAGCAACAGCAGCGTTATGTCCGTGCACAAGCTGATTTTGACAACTTCCGTCGTCGTACACAGAAGGAAAAAGAAGAATTGGCTAAATACGCTTCGATGAAGCTGGTCACCGAACTGGTACCGGTTATTGATAACTTCGAGCGCGCCATGGCTACTGTACCGGAAGGAACAGAGTCCGAATCTTTCTCCAAAGGCATCCAAATGATTTTCCGTCAATTGGAAACTGTGATGACGAATGAAGGACTGACAGCAATGGAATCGGTAGGACAACCGTTCAATCCTGAATTCCACCAAGCAATCATGCAAGTGGAGAGCGACGAATACGAAGAAGGTATCGTTGTTGAGGAAGTCCAAAAAGGCTACATGTTGAAAGATAAAGTGCTTCGTCCAGCTATGGTTAAAGTCAGCTCATAATTTCCGTATTGGAAGGAATGAGTCGGCTTCCTTGGTTGAACAATGTGGGCGAAGTTTAATATAAAGGTTTGTACACATAGAGCACGATTAGCAACATGAACATCTAATAAGGGTCATATCAGACCCATTCATTTTAAATTGTAGAGGGAGGAAATTTTCGGATGAGCAAAGTAATCGGTATTGACTTAGGAACAACAAACTCATGCGTAGCAGTAATGGAAGGCGGCGAGGCTGTCGTAATTCCAAATCCGGAGGGCGCACGTACAACTCCATCCGTAGTTGGTTTCAAAAAAGATGGAGAGCGCGTTGTTGGTGAAACAGCAAAACGTCAAGCCATCACAAATCCGGATCGTACCATCATGTCGATCAAACGTCACATGGGTACTTCCCACAAGGAAACAATTGATAGCAAAGACTACTCCGCACAAGAGATTTCTGCAATCATCCTGCAAAAATTGAAATCCGATGCTGAAGCTTATCTGGGTCAAACGGTAACTCAAGCAGTTATCACTGTACCAGCTTACTTCAATGACAGTCAGCGTCAAGCAACTAAAGATGCGGGTAAAATTGCAGGTCTGGAAGTTCTGCGTATCGTCAACGAGCCAACAGCAGCAGCTTTGGCATACGGTATGGAGAAATCCGAAGACCAAACGATCCTCGTATATGACCTGGGTGGCGGTACGTTCGACGTATCCATTCTTGAACTGGGTGATGGCTTCTTCGAAGTTAAAGCAACTAGCGGGGACAACCAATTGGGCGGAGATGACTTTGACCAAGTGATCATCGATTATCTCGTAAGTGAATTCAAAAAAGATCAAGGCATTGACTTGAGTAAAGATAAAGCAGCGGTTCAACGTTTGAAAGATGCAGCGGAAAAAGCGAAAAAAGAACTTTCCGGCGTATTGACTACAACGATCTCCTTGCCGTTCATCACAGTTGCTGATGGCGTTCCTCAGCATTTGGAGTTGAACCTGAGCCGTGCGAAATTTGAAGAAATCTCTGAAGGTCTGGTTGAGCGTACGCTTGAACCAACTCGTCGTGCATTGAGCGATGCGGGTATGACAGCTAACGATATCGACAAGATCGTATTGGTTGGTGGTTCTACACGTATTCCTGCAGTACAAGAAGCGATCAAAAAACTGACGGGTAAAGATCCTCACAAAGGCGTTAACCCTGATGAAGTTGTAGCATTGGGTGCTGCTGTACAAGCGGGCGTATTGACAGGTGATGTGAAAGACGTTGTATTGCTTGACGTAACTCCATTGTCCCTGGGTATCGAAACAGCGGGTGGCGTATTCACTAAAATGATCGAGCGTAACACAACGATCCCTACAAGCAAATCTCAAGTGTTCTCCACATATGCAGATAATCAACCAAGCGTTGAGATTCATGTTCTGCAAGGTGAGCGTGAGATGGCAGCGGGTAACAAATCGCTTGGACGTTTCATGTTGGGTGATATTCCACCAGCTCCACGTGGCGTTCCACAAATCGAAGTTAGCTTCGATATTGATGCCAACGGTATCGTTAACGTATCTGCAACAGATAAAGGAACAAACAAAACTCAAAAAATCACAATCACTTCTTCCAGCGGTTTGAGCGATGCTGAAGTTGAGCAAATGATGAAAGATGCTGAGCTGCACGCTGAAGAAGATAAAAAACGCAGAGAACTCGTTGAAGCGAAAAACAGTGCAGATCAACTGATCTACTCTGTTGACAAAACGATTAAAGATCTTGGCGAAAAAGCAGACGCTGGCGAAGTAGAAAAAGCTAATGCTGCTAAAGAAAAACTGCAAGGCGTTCTGGCTTCCGACAACCTGGAAGATATCAAAGCTGCTACAGAAGAACTGACAGAGATCGTTCAACAACTGTCTGTGAAACTGTATGAGCAAGCACAGGCGCAAGAGCAAGAAGCACAAGGTGCTGAAGAGCAACAAGGTTCTGCTAAACGTGACAACGTCGTAGACGCTGATTACGAAGTTGTGGACGAAGATAAAAAACAAAACTAATTCGTAGTTCTACGCGAATTAAACATCGGTGACGTTCGAATTAGAGGGAAAGTCATAGCCGGGGCTCCCGTGCTTTGGCTTTCCTTTTGTCACGATGTGCGATATGGTGAATGATATGGGGGTGGAAGAGTGGCTGAAAAGCGTGATTATTATGAGGTGCTTGGCGTTAGCAAAACGGCTAACGACGATGAGATTAAAAAGGCTTACCGTAAGCTTGCCCGTCAGTATCACCCTGACGTAAACAAGGCTGCTGATGCGGAAGCTAAATTTAAAGAAGTTAAAGAAGCTTACGATGTAGTGAGTGACGGTCAGAAGCGTGCGCAGTATGATCAATATGGTCATGTCGATCCGAATCAAGGTGGATTCGGTGGTGGCGGTGATTTTGGCGGCGGCGGATTTGGCGACATCTTCGATATGTTCTTTGGCGGCGGTGGCGGCGGACGACGTGATCCAAATGCTCCGCAACGGGGGAATGATCTACAGTACACGATGACGATTGAGTTCAAGGAAGCTGTATTCGGCAAAGAAACCGATATTACGATTCCTCGTACCGAAGGCTGTGATACGTGTCATGGCTCAGGTGCGAAACCTGGAACGAAACCGGAAACCTGCTCGGTCTGCCAAGGTAGCGGTCAGCAGGAAGTCGTGCAAAATACACCGTTCGGTCGTATGGTTAATCGTCGTGCATGTTCGAACTGTAGCGGTTCGGGCCAAATTATCAAAGAAAAATGTACTACGTGCAGTGGCAGCGGTAAAGTTCGCAAGCAACGCAAAATCCATGTTCGTATTCCAGCGGGTGTAGATGACGGCGCGCAACTGCGTATGACAGGTGAAGGCGAGGGAGGCCTGCGTGGCGGACCAGCGGGAGATCTGTATATTGTCATTCGCGTGAAATCACATGATTTCTTCGAGCGTGAAGGCGACGACATTTATTGCGAAATTCCACTTACCTTTGCTCAGGCAGCTCTGGGAGATGAAGTTGAGATCCCGACGTTGACCGAGAAAGTGAAGTTGAAAGTACCAGCTGGTACACAAACGGGAACGTATTTCCGTCTCAAAGGAAAAGGTGTTCCACGCCTGCGCGGTATGGGGCAAGGGGATCAGCATGTGAAAGTGGTTGTGGTTACACCTAGTAAGCTGAATGACGAGCAGAAGGATCTGCTTCGCCAAATTGCTGCGCTGGATGGAGAGCAAACACATGAGCATGAACAATCTTTCTTTGACAGAGTGAAACGCGCCTTTCGTGGCGACTGAGAATAAAATATAGCAATCCCAAAAGGACACCACAGCGGTTTTTACCGCGGGTGTCCTTTTTTTACGCCTTTTTTAGTAATTCAATGGTTTTCGCAAAATCCATGGATTTATGCTACAAAGCACGACAGCAATTTGTGGGAGCATTTCAGTATATTCTGAGCAAACTTGCGGAAAGATAGCATGGCGAGAATGATATGCATAGCTGATATGCGAGAAATTAGGGAAGCAGGTGAAGCGGATGACCGAGAAAAATATTTTGGCGTACTTTCATAGCCCGGAGCAAGCTCAAGGGGCAGCCAAAAAACTGGAGGCATTGCGAGTGGAGGACCTGTCGATTAATCGATTCAGCCGATATGCGGGTGTAGGACCAAGTGGGGCTTCCTACAAGCCGGGCGTTTCCGGCAGTTTTTCATCATGGGTGCCCGATTCGATGCAGGCGAATGCCAGTGCTGGAATTATGGCTGCGGCGGACCCTTCTGCAAGCGGCATGAGTGATGGCGGACAGGGAGGACCTACAGGAAGGGATGTATTACTAACGGTCATCGTAGATGAATCGGTACATCACCGCGCGATGTCTATTATCGAACAAGCCGGTGGAATGATCTAGTTTCCCAATATGAAGGAGGAGCATAACAATGGCAGAACATGAACGTCCAGGCAAGATTCTCACGAAAACGGAAAAGATGAAACGATTGCAGTCCGCTAAAAATGAGGACGTGGAATTCAGCGCTGAAGCTGCGGATCATGAAGATATAGAAGCACTACGACGCAGTGAAGCGGCTGATCGACGTCAGGGACGGGAGCTTCATGACTGAAGATCGATCGGCAGTGACCCTCGAAGCTGTATTTACAAGCTGGACTGAGGCCGAGTCTGCACGCAGAGCCCTGGAATTGTTACACCCGAACCAATTGAGTATCGAGAGCCTTGGCAATGAAGCTTCTGCATTGGACTCATACGATGTTACGGGCTCCGATAATTCTCCTACGGCTGTCGTCGGAGGATTTAGTGGCGAACTGAATGTACTTGCGCTGATTAGTGATGAAACGGAAATGTTATCTAATGGTCAGGTGTATGATACGCCCGAAGAGGATTCGGCAAACAGGCTAAAACAAGAAATTTTGCTGACCGTGTCCGTGTCCAACGATTCGCTCCCGCAAGCCGCAGAGATGATCACACAGAACGGTGGACGTTTTTGCTAAGTGAGATTCGAATTATGCAAAATGCTGAAGTAAATGAAACAGATATGGTTGAATAGATGACAGGATATTCGAGCAGTTAGACTGCGGGTATCCTGTTTTGTTTTTCTTTTAGTGGTCGGCTTTGTGCTCCGGCTCGCTTGTGTAGTACAATAGTTGGGATGTTTGAAAAATGAGGAGGAAAAACCAAGTATGTTATGGCATGAACTAACAATACATACCACAGAAGAAGCTGTGGAGATGATTTCGAATTTTTTACATGAAGCGGGTGCTGGAGGGGTTTCGATTGAAGAGTCCGGTACTTTAAATAAAAAACGGGACACAACGTATGGTGAGTTATACGACGTTCCTTTGAATGATATTCCTGAAGGCTTTGCTGTCATCAAAGGGTACTTTTCCGAAGGAACGGATATGGTTGCATTACAGTCCGAAGTTCATCCGAGAATTGAGGAACTCTCCGAATTCGGAATTGATACTGGTGAGGTTCGTTATGAGACGCGTACAGTGGACGAAGATGATTGGGCAACAGCCTGGAAGCAATATTTCAAGCCGGTACGTGTATCGGAACGTCTGACGATCAAACCAACGTGGGAAGAGTATACGCCAGAAAGTCCAGATGAGAAAATAATTGAGCTTGATCCAGGCATGGCTTTTGGTACAGGAACCCACCCAACGACCTCCCTCTGCTTGCGCACACTGGAAACGGTTATTCAAGGCGGCGAGGAATTTATTGACGTAGGTACAGGTTCGGGTATTTTGGCTATCGGAGCTATAAAACTTGGGGCAAAACATGTACTGGCGCTGGATCTTGATCCGGTTGCAGTAATCAGCGCCAGGGAAAATGTGGAACTGAATGGGCTGGAGCAACAAATTACGGTTAAAGAGAGTGATCTGTTGTCCGTCCTCGGGAGTCAGGACCCTGCGCTTGGTGTGCAACTGCCAGTTAAGGTTGTCGTGGCGAACATTCTGGCTGAGATCATTTTGTTATTCGTAGATGATGTCTATAATGCGCTTGAGTCTGGTGGTACCTATATTGTATCGGGCATTTGGAAGAACAAAGAGCAGGTTGTGCATGATGCACTGGTAGCCTCCGGGTTTGAAGTGAGTGCGATCCACCGTGATGAGGATTGGCTGGCGTTTGTAGCCAGAAAGGGGTAACCCATGGACTTTTGGAATTCGTTCTTTCGTTATCCGATCGATCAGCTTCCGTTTTTCCTGCTGACCATTCTGATCGCATTTACGGTGCATGAATTCTCGCATGCATATTTTGCAAACAAATTCGGTGATCCGACAGCCAAGCTGTTGGGTCGGGTTACACTGAATCCGGTTGTTCACTTTGATTTGTTTGGTGTGCTCCTGCTCATTATTGCCGGTTTTGGTTGGGCACGTCCGGTTCCGGTTAATCGGGCTAACTTCGACAAGCCTAGATTGATGGGCATCATCGTATCTGCAGCAGGGCCTCTAAGCAATCTGTTACTCGCGATCATCGGTACAATCATCTATGCTTCACTGGTTGGTTCAGGAGCACTCGGCGGGATTGATAATGAGCGACTGCTCACAGCAATCACGACGTTCTTCGCTATTTTTAACCTAACAAACTTTTTCCTGTTCCTGTTTAACTTGATTCCGTTGCCCCCGTTGGATGGTTATCGGATTCTAGAAGATGCACTGCCACCTTCAATCAGCCGCAAGCTGCAAGGTGTGGAGCAATGGTCCATTTTTATCTTCCTATTAATTCTTGTTATACCTCCTTTGCAAAATGTAACCATTCAACCTTTGTATGAGTTCGCGCAAACGATGTATGTGGATCTGGCAAAGCTGGTTATTGAATTATATCGCTAAAAGCGTATCGTGTTTTGGACGGATATACTGGTCAGAAACACGTAAAAGTTGTATGATCATCTGTGGCGATTGGATTCACGCCTGCCAACAGGCGGGGTGAATTCCAGTCATAACAGGACAGAATGGGTGGATTGACTTATGCAGCGATATTTTGTATCTGCAGAACAGTTTAATGAACACGCTGTGATCATCACAGGTGATGATGCACGCCATATCGGCAAAGTCATGCGTGGTAAACCTGGAGATAAACTGATTGTCAGTGACGGAAATTCCAGAGAAGCACTCGTGGAGATTGAGACGATTGAAGCTGGCCAAGTTACGGCCAATATTGTAGAACCTTTGGTTATGGACCATGAAGCGCAGATTCGCGTAACCGTGGCACAGAGTTTGCCCAAAGGCGACAAGATGGAGACGGTCATCCAGAGATGTACCGAAATTGGGGCGGTATCATTTGTACCCTTCCTGTCAGAACGTACGATTGTGCAATATGATGCCAAGAAAGAAGGCAAACGGTTAGAGCGGTGGCGGAAAATTGCCAAGGAAGCTGCCGAACAGAGTCACCGGAATCGCATTCCATCCGTCGAACAGCCACTTTCCTGGAAAGGGCTTTTATCTTCTTTTGAGGGCTATAGCCTGGTATGTTATTGTTATGAGAAAGAAAACGGTAAACAGCTGAGAGATGCGCTGAAACCGTTTGTTGAGCAGCTTGCACCTGGTGCAAGTGCAGAAGTATTGATCGTTGTTGGACCGGAAGGTGGATTTTCTGAGAAGGAGACGGCAGAAGCTGATCAGGCAGGTGCTGTATCTGTTGGACTGGGCAAACGCATTTTGCGTGCTGAGACAGCAGGGATGGCAGCACTAACTTGTGTGCTATATGAATCCGGAGAAATGGGAGGAATGTAATTATGCCATCCGTGGCGTTTTACACCTTAGGCTGCAAAGTTAATTTCTATGATACAGAGGCGATTTGGCAATTGTTCAAAAACGAAGGATACGATCAAGTGGACTTTGACGAACAGACAGCGGATGTATACTTGATTAATACTTGTACAGTAACCAATACCGGCGACAAAAAGAGCCGTCAAATTATTCGTCGTGCCATTCGGCGCAACCCGGAGGCGATTGTGGCCGTTACAGGCTGCTATGCGCAGACTTCTCCGGCAGAGATTCTGGACATCCCTGGCGTGGATTTGGTTATCGGTACACAGGACCGTGATAAGATTTTGCCATATGTCAATGAAATTCAGGAGTCACGTCAACCCGTTAACGCGGTGCGTAATATTATGAAAACCCGTGTATTTGAAGAGATGGACGTACCGGATTTTGCTGACCGTACCCGCGCTTTCCTGAAGATTCAAGATGGTTGCAATAACTTCTGTACGTTCTGCATTATTCCCTGGTCTCGTGGTCTCTCACGTAGCCGGGAAGCGAACAGCATCGTTCAACAGGCTCATCAACTCGTGCACGCCGGATACAAGGAGATTGTTCTGACTGGTATTCATACAGGTGGGTATGGGGATGACATGGAGAACTATGATCTGACCGATTTGCTGTGGGATTTGGATAAAGTAGAGGGTTTGGAGCGTATTCGTATCAGCTCGATTGAAGCCAGCCAGATCGATGACCGCATGCTCGACGTGATCCAACGTTCGGACAAACTCGTTCGTCACTTCCATATTCCGCTGCAAGCGGGGGATGATACGGTGTTGAAACGCATGCGCCGCAAATATACGACAGAAGAGTTCTATAACAAAATGCTTCGCATTCGGGAAGCGATGCCAGATGTGGCAATCACGACTGACATTATTGTTGGATTTCCAGGTGAGACGGATGAGATGTACCGTAATGGCTATGAGTTGATGCGGAAAATCGGTTTCTCCGAAATGCACGTATTCCCTTATTCCAAGCGTACAGGTACACCAGCGGCACGAATGGAAGATCAGGTGCACGAAGAAGTCAAAAATGCACGTGTTCATGAACTGATTGACTTGTCCGAGCAGATGCAGCTGGAGTACGCCACACAGTTTGTCGGACAGGTACTTGATGTTATTCCTGAAGGCGAAGCCAAGGGTCGCGAGGGAAGTGGCAAGCTGCACGGTTATAGCGACAACTACATTCAAGTGGTCTTTGAAGGAACGATGGATATGGTCGGTAAAGTGTGCCGAGTCAAAGTGATTGAAGCTGGCGTCAACGAAAGTCAGGCTACACTGGTACGTGTGTTGGAAGATAATCTTAAGTCCGCCGCGATGTAATCGAGGCGTCAGAAACAAGGATTTCATTTCCTTGGGGAGCTTACCCGGGAGATGAGGTCCTTCTTTTGCAAAAAAATAAGATATTGAAGTCGATGGGGGAGAGCACGATGAACAAAAAAGAAATTTCAGCAGGCGGAGTTGTCTATAGAACAAGGGAAGACGGACGTCTTCAAATTCAGCTTATCGTAGATCGTTATGGTAAAACAACTCTCGCCAAGGGCAAAATGGAAGATGGAGAAACAATTGAACAGACGGCACTGCGCGAGATTCTGGAAGAGACGGGTATGGTCGGTCGTATTGTGGAGCCAGTTGATATCATCGCCTATACGTACCAACATGCAGAGTTCGGTCCGGTAGATAAGGAAGTCCATTACTATCTGGTTGAAGCCGAGAGTGGTGATTTACAGCCTCAGATTGAAGAGATCAAGGGTGTGGATTGGTATGCTCCGGAAGAAGCATGGTCCTTACAGCAGCAGAGCGGATATGATAATAACGATGATATCTTGCGTGTAGCCCTGAACAAGTTAGGCATTAACGTATAACGAGTGGTTGTCTTGTCCAGTTAGCGCACACGTTCTGGAGGTCTGGATAGACAGATCATCAAGCCACGGGTGACTTCGCCGCGGGGGCGTGGACCGGTGGTTTTTTGTGCCAGATTGGCAAGTAACAGAACGGTAAGGCAAGCAGTGAACTGGTGATGTTAAAAAGGGTCTGGGCATGCGCAATCTGTGCCCCGTTATCCGCTGACAGCCAGGCCGAAGCTGCATGCAGCTGGCCGATCAGCGGCATAAACAGCAGCGCTCCCGTAATGTTTAATACAACATGGGAGGCTGCGACAAATTTGCCTGCGGATGCTCCGCCCGCGGCAGCGATCACGGCGGTGATGCAGGTCCCCACGTTGGACCCGATCACAATGGCGATGCCGATCTCCACAGGTAATACGCCTGTGGCTACGAGCGTAATCGCCATGCTAATGACAGCTGCGCTGCTGTGAATAAGCGCTGTGAGACAGGCACCTGCCAGGAAGCCCCACCATAAGCTGTCGGCCGATCGATCGAGAAACCATTGAAACACGCCCATGCTCCGTAAGGGTAAGGCAATGGATTGCATCACCTGAATGCCTGTCATGACGAGTGCAAATCCGGCAGTCGCGAGGAAGCTGTACTGGATATTAAACAAAGTCCGGCGCGTGCGTTCAGGAGCGGCCAGATTGCGTTCACCAAGAACAACAAACGTGGCCCAGCCCGTCAGCGACAGGACGAGTAGCGGTAAGGAAGCACGTCCGATCTGCAGTCCTACCAGCTCCGTCGTCAGACATGTCCCGATGTTGGTGCCGAGGATGATGCCGAGTGTGCGTCCATATGTAATTAATCTGGCATTAGCCAGTCCAATGGTGAGTACAGTGACCGCAGTACTGCTCTGCAACAGGGCCGTTGCACCTGCACTGAAGGCCATGCCTTTCCATGGAGCAGAGGTAGCACGATTGAGCCAACCCGCCAACATGGGCCCAGCCATGCGTTGCAAGGCCGTTTCCATCAGCTTCATGCCACCAAAAAAGATAATAAGCCCATAGAGTAGGGGCAATATCACATCTCTAAACATAGAAACATCATTCCTTCCGTCCGGTTCCTTAACTCATCCTATGAGTAAACAAAGACAACCATGACAAGCCCAAAGGAATTCAGAGGGAAGCAACCTAAATTACCCCACCCCAATTCGAAAGATACGGTGATTCGTGCAAACGTAGTGGAGGGGACGAAATCGAATCTGAAGAAGCGAAGCGTGCGCTGTGTCTCCGGATTTTCCCTTTAAGAAAGGGAATCAAAAAAATCTGGAGACAACAGCGATCAGAAGATCGATTCGAACCCGGAACGGCCCCTAATTGCTACACCCCAATTCGAAAGATACGGTGATTTGTGCAAACGTAGTGGAGGGGACGAAATCGAATCTGAAGAAGCGAAGCGTGCGCCTTTGTCTCCGGATTTTCCCTTTAAGAAAGGGAATCAAAAAAATCTGGAGACAACAGCGATCGGAAGATCGATTCGTAACCGAAACGCCATCTACGCGCCGCACCAAACCTATCTTTTGAACTATTAAATTAAAGGAAGTGGATCTACCTTGCCATCAGTTACACTCGAACGCAGTCGCAAAAAGCGGCTAGAACATGCACATCCATGGATATTTAACAATGAAATTGCCTCTGTTGACGGAAACCCGGAACCGGGAGATCTGGTCAATGTATTGAATCATCAAGGTCGCTATCTGGCGACAGGATATTACAATCCCGCATCTCAGATCACTGTAAGAGTTGTAGCTTATCAACCACTGGAGTCTGAACAGATGGACACCGCGTTTTTTGCAGCGCGTTTCCGCGATTGCTTGCGTCATCGGGAACGCTTTATCCAGGATGGAGAGGCATACCGTCTCGTTTACGGCGAAGCTGATTTTCTGCCAGGATTGATCGTTGATCGATTCGGCAGCATCCTCGTTGTACAGTTGCTTACACTTGGCATGGATCGTTGCCGTGAAGCGATTGTACAGGCACTCATTGAAGTAATGCAGCCGGAAGGCATATATGAGCGCAGTGATGTCTCAATTCGTGAACTCGAAGGTTTGGAGCAGACTAAAGGTCCGCTGTACGGAGAGTGCCCGCGACATGTCACCGTTACAGAGAATGGACTTCTCATTAAAGTGGATATCGTGGAAGGACAGAAAACAGGTTACTTCTTCGACCAACGTGAGAATCGTGCAGCGATCGAACCGCTCATGAAGGGTTGGGGCTACAAGAGTGGAATTACACTCCAAACAACCGAGCAGGATGGCACAGAGCAGCTCTTACCTGTGAACAAAAGCGGTAAGGTAGTTACATTCCCTTATTGGGATGGTGCCACCGTACTGGAGTGCTTCTCACACACGGGTAGCTTCACGTTGAATGCTTGCAAATATGGAGCTAAAAAAGTGACTTGTCTTGATATTTCAGAGCATGCCATTGAGAGTGCACGAACGAATGTGGAGCTGAACGGATTCACCGACCGGGTCGAATTCGTAGTTGCCGATGCATTCCAGTACTTGCGTGAGCAAGTGAAAGGACTGGATGAACGTACTGCACGTGCGCGTGCAGCCGAACAGAAAGTGGATACATCCAAAGCGCTGGCAGCTGGCGGTAAAACATTTGATGTTGTCATCCTTGATCCTCCTGCATTTGCCAAAACGAAATCAGCAGTTAAAGGTGCATGTCGCGGTTATAAAGATATCAATCTGCAAGGAATGAAATTGGTTAATGAGGGCGGATATTTGGTAACAGCCAGCTGTTCGTATCATATGCGTCCAGACTTATTCCTGGATACGATTGCTGATGCAGCGGAAGATGCAGGCAAAGTGCTTCGTTTGATCGACTGGAAAGCAGCCGGTAAGGATCACCCACAAATTTTGGGCGTGGATGAAGGACATTACCTGAAATTTGCTA
Source organism: Paenibacillus sp. LS1 (assembly GCF_026013365.1). GTDB lineage: Bacteria > Bacillota > Bacilli > Paenibacillales > Paenibacillaceae > Paenibacillus. The sequence goes on along the minus strand of NZ_JAPDOE010000001.1, from coordinate 1,643,770 downwards.
TTTTCGAAGTGCGCAGTAAAAAGAATTAATCGTATGATTTTCGTTCCAATCAAGTATAGATCAAGTCAAAAGTCCACAGTGTGATAGTTGCGGGCTTTTTGCCGTGTTAACGGAGATGTTCTCCGGTTTTACCGGATAGTGGCAAACGTATGTTCCGACTAAGTCAGATATGTTATACTGGGAATTAAAATCTTGTACGTGTGGTTTGGAGGATTAGACATGTCCGTTCGTTTTATTATTGGTCGGGCAGGCAGCGGCAAGAGCTCGCTGATTACCCGGGAAATTACATCCCTGCTTCAAAAGGAGCCGCAAGGTAAACCTTTGATTTTACTCGTTCCGGAACAGAGTTCTTTTCGAACAGAGCAGGCATTGGTGTCTTCTGGAGCAATTAAAGGTACGATGCGTGCAGAAGTGCTCGGCTTTCGCCGTTTAGCCTATCGTGTAATGCAGGAAGCAGGCGGTTCTGCTCGTATTCCGATCGGAGCCGAAGGCAAAAAGATGCTGCTCTACAAAGTCATCCAGCGCCGTAAGGAAGAATTGAAGCTGTTTGGTGCATCCGGCAGCCAGCTGGGTTTTATAGGGGAATTAAATGACTTGTATAGTGAATTTAAACGTTATGAAGTTGATCCATCATCACTGGAAGAAGGGCTGTCTGGATGGAATACCTCATCCTCTTCGCCAATTCTGGAGGACAAGTTGCATGACTTGAATCTAATATATCGTGACTATGAACAGGAACTGACCCAATTATATATTGATGATGAAGACACGTTGACCGAGCTGACAGAGCGTTTGTCGGAAAGTGCATTGCTACAGAATGCCCAGATCTGGATTGATGGTTTTCAGGGATTCACGCCACAGGAGATGAGTGTGATTGGTCAGCTCATGTTGCAATCCTCTTCCGTGACGATTGCACTGACATTGGATCGTCCATATGATCACGGTGCGCTGCCTGGAGAACTGGAACTGTTCTATCCCACGGCGAGTGCCTACACGCGCCTGAAAGGAATGGCTGAAGAACTGGGTGTACCGAGTGATATAACTGTGCTAGATTCAGAGATTCCACCGAGATACAGGGATCGTCCGGGACTTGCTCATCTGGAGGCTGGTTTCGACCGCCGAATCCGGTGGAAAAGTGATGGCTGTGATTCCGGAATCCGACTGGTTGCAGCGGAGAACCGACGAGCTGAGATGGAGGGAGCACTGCGTGAGATGCGGCGCCTGGCGCAAAACGAGGGTGCGCGTTATCGGGATATGGCGGTACTTGTCCGTCAGTTGGATACCTACGCCGATATAGCTGAACCGCTATTTAGGGATTATGGCGTACCTGTCTTTCTGGACCGCAGAAGAAATGAACTTCATCATCCATTATCTGAGTTTATCCGTTCCGCACTGGATATTGTTCGTCGCCACTGGCGTTACGAGGATGTATTTCGCTGTGTCAAAACGGATCTGTTGCTTCCGCGTGATGGTTCCATCACCCGTGAAGATATGGACCAGCTTGAGAATTATGCACTGGCCTGTGGTATTCATGGATATCGCTGGACTGACGGCAAACCGTGGAAGTATGTTCCTAGCTTATCACTGGAAGATAACGGTCAGGATGGCCGTAGTCGAGGACGGGACCAAATGCTTTCTTTAATGGAGAGTTGTCGAACGGTCATTACAGATTCCTTGGGTGCTTTTGAGAAACGAATGAAAAAGGCAAAGACAGCCAAAGCCCAATGCGAGGCATTATACAGACTGCTGGAAGATGCCGAAATTCCTTGGAAGTTGGAACATATGTCTGCCGAAGCTAAGGATCAAGGTGACCCCGAACGGTACAGAGAGCATCGGCAGATGTGGGGAGCTGTGCTGGATTTATTGGATCAGATGGTCGATATGATGGGGAATGAACGGCTGGAAATCACGCTGTTTGCCGGGATGATTGAGACCGGATTGACGGAACTGAAGCTGGGTCTGGTACCACCAGCACTTGATCAGGTTTTGATGGGTTCTATGGACCGTACACGCCTTCAGGACATCAAATATGTATTTATCCTTGGCGCAGTTGATGGTGAATTACCCGCCGTACCTCAGGATGATGGCGTATTAACAGAACTGGAGAGAGCGTTACTGACAGAAAGAGGCGTGGCGCTTGGACCAGGTGCAACGAGGCAGATGCTGGATGAACGTTTTCTGATCTATACGGCACTTACAGCGGCAAGCAGCCAGTTGTGGCTGAGTTACCCGGTTGCTGATGATGAGGGGAAAGCACTGCTTCCTTCCGAGATTGTCCGCCATGTACGGAAGATGTTTGGTTTACAAGAACAGCCATTGCTCGCTCAACCGCCGGTTGCGAACTCGGAAGAAGCGCATTGGTCCTATGTCACCCATCCAGGACAGAGTCTGTCTACTCTCATTGGACAATTGCGCAAATGGCGCCGTGGGGAAGACATCCCTGAAATGTGGTGGGCGGTCTACAATTGGCATGTATCTCGGGAGACAAGCAGACCTCAGCTGGAGCGGTTAATGGGATCGATCTTTTATCGTAATCGGGCATTACCACTACGTACAGCTACCAGTCGCAGATTGTATGGCACAGAGGTGAGGACGAGTGTTTCGCGAATGGAGCGTTTCGTAGCTTGTCCGTTCTCCCATTTTGCTTCGCACGGGTTGCGTCTCAAAGAACGGCAATTGTACCGCCTTCAGGCTCCTGATATCGGACAACTGTTTCATGCTGCACTTAGCCAACTGGCTATGCGGTTGCGTGAAGAAAATCGTAGTTGGGGCAGCTTGACTCCAGACCAATGTCGTAAGGAAGCCGAGCAAACCGTGGAGCAGATTGCACCACAACTGCAAGGGGAGATTTTGCTAAGCACCAAGCGATACGGTTATATTTTCCGCAAATTGAAGGACATCGTTAGCCGGGCATCCGTTATTCTTGGTGAACAGTCCAGACGCGGAAGTTTTGAACCAATTGGATTGGAGCTTGATTTTGGACCGGATAAAACACTGCCACCACTACGTTTCGAACTGGAGAACGGCTGTGTAATGGAGATCGTGGGTCGGATTGACCGTGTGGATGTGGCAGAAGGCGAGAATGGTTTGCTCTTGCGTGTCATTGACTATAAATCAAGCCAGACGGACCTCAAGTTACATGAAGTGTACTATGGTCTGTCATTGCAGATGCTCACCTATCTGGAGGTGCTGCTTAGTGCTGCCGAGGAATGGCTTGGGGAAACGGCGATGCCGGGAGGAACGCTGTATTTCCATGTGCATAACCCGCTGCTGCAATCCGCTAATGGCATGACATCGGAGCAGGCCGGACAAGAACTGCTGAAACGGTTCAAAATGAAAGGTTTGCTGCTGGCGGATCGGGACGCAATTGCTCAAATGGATAACACTCTGGATAAGGGGTATTCAGCCATTATTCCAGTTGCCCTTAAGGCAGACGGAAGCTTTTATAGTAGCGCCGCTGTAGCTACGCCAGAGCAATGGGATACGCTGCTTGCTTCGGTACGCAGTAATATCCGTGAGATTGGTACCCGGATTACGGATGGGGATGTGGCCATTGAGCCTTATCGTATTCAGCATGAAGTGGCGTGCACCTTCTGTCCGTATAAGCCTGTTTGTCAGTTTGATGAGAATATTGAAGGAAATGAATATAAACTTTTGTCCAAACCGGGCAAACAGCAAATCTGGGATATGTTATCTCACACCAAGGGAGGGGAAACATCATGACGAATATGCCAAAACCGGAAGGTAGCTTCTGGAGCGATGACCAGTGGAGTGCCATCTCCGAAAGCGGAGAAGACATTCTGGTTGCCGCAGCGGCGGGATCAGGCAAGACAGCCGTATTGGTTGAACGAATTATTCGCAAGATTGCAGATCCCTCCCAAGGATTCAGTGTGGATCGCTTGCTTGTAGCTACATTTACCAAAGCAGCCGCCGCCGAGATGAAACAACGGATTCGGGAAGCGCTGGAACGTGCGCTTGAAGAACAGCCAGGAGAAGAGCATCTGCGTAAGCAGCTGTCACTGCTTGGGCGTGCATCTATTACAACGCTGCATTCATTCTGTATGGAAGTCATTCGCCGTTATTATCAGCAAATTCCGTTGAACCCGGCTTTCCGTATTCTGAATGAAAATGAAGCGGAAATCATGCGCCAGGAACTGCTCGAAGAACTATTTGAGGAAAAGTATGGTGAAGAAGATGAAGGGAGTACATTCCGCGAATTGGTAGACTGGTTCAGTGGAGAACGAAATGATGATGCGATGCATCGACTGGTGCAGCGATTGTATGATTTCTCCCGCAGTCATTCCTGGCCGGATCATTGGCTCTCAGAGATGGCATCTGCTTTTCAGGTGGAAAGTGTGGAGGCACTTGGACATTCAGCATGGGTTCAGAGTATTTTGCGTGATGCGGCTCTTGCTCTAAGTGGTGCAGCAGGACTGCTCCGTCAAGGCATCCATATTTCCATGCAGCCTGAAGGTCCGGCACCTTATTCAGATACGTTAAAAGAAGACCTGGTGATGGTAGAAGAGCTGTTATCTGCGGCCCAGGTTATGCCATGGGAGAGGTTGCCTGAAGTGTTTCAACCCGCTGTATTTGGTAAACTGAAACCTTGCAAAAAAGATCAGACGGACCCTGCTTTACAGGATCAGGTGAAGGAACTCCGTGAGGCTGCAAAAAAAGCAGTTATCGAACTGAAAGGCTCATTGTTCGGAAGAACTGCGTTTTCGTTCTGGCAGGAACTGGAGCAGGCGGCACCGCTCATGCAGGAACTGTCGAGGCTGGTTAGTACATTTGGAGAACGTTATCGACAGGCCAAACAGGAACGTGGGCAAGTTGACTTCAGTGATCTGGAGCATTATTGCCTCCACATTTTGCGACATGAGGATTCAACACCTGAACTGTCGATGCCTTCCGATGCGGCTATGGAGTACCGTTCGCGATTCGATGAAGTGTTGCTTGATGAATATCAGGATACCAATACGGTTCAGGAAGATATCGTGAAGCTCATCTCTAGAGAAAACCCGGGTAACCGATTCATGGTAGGGGATGTCAAACAGAGTATCTACCGTTTTCGGTTGGCTGAGCCGGGTCTGTTTATGAACAAGTATCGCCAGTATGGAGCGAGCACGCGTGAGGACGGAAACGATGAAGATCGCATGAATCGAACGGGTCAACGTATTGATCTTGCACGGAATTTCCGCAGTCGTGCGGAAGTCGTGCATTCAGTCAATATGATATTCCGTCAACTCATGAACGAAGGTGTGGCAGAGATTGCTTACGATGAGCGAGCTCAGCTGGCATATGGGGCTACCTTCCCGTCAGAGACGCTTGGCGATGAGGCGTATACACCTGAACTCATGCTGATCGATCGTCAGGGTGGTGGTCCTGATCTGACAGAGAGCACGGATGAGAATGGGGATGTATCGGTCTCCGCAGAACTGGAGAGTGCCGAACTCGAAACAGCACAGTTGGAAGCAAGGGCGATCGCAAGGCGTATTCGTGAGATGGTTGGGGATACGGACAAACCTGCCCTCAATGTATATGACAAAGCCCTGCAAACGATGCGCCCGGCACGTTACGGTGACATGGTCATCTTGCTGCGTTCGACCTTGATGTGGGCTCCGCTCATGATAGAGGAGTTCAGACAGCAGGGAATTCCTGCTGGAGGAGAACAGAGCAAGGGTTATTTTCAGGCTACAGAAGTGGAAATCATGATGTCTCTGCTTCAGCTTGTTGATAATCCAAGGCAGGATATTCCGCTCGCTTCCGTGCTTCGTTCCCCGATTGTTGGACTGGATGAAGAGGAACTGGCACAGATTCGGCTTGGTGACAAAAGACAATCATTCTATGATGCGGTTATATCGGCTGCGGGAGATTGGAGCGATTCCTCCACTAATGCTGTACAACAATCCCGGCAGGATAATCATCCTGATTCCAATATGGTCCAGTTGCAGTGGCCGGAAGCCTGGGCAGAGATGGAACAGGGACAGCGGGAGACAGCAGCTTCAGTCGAGGCAGAGATCCTGGATGATGTCTATGAATCCGATGTGCATACATTGCATACAGATGGAATGCAAGATGCTGGTGTTGCGGGACATGCAAGTGAGGATTTGGGCATAACGGAGATCTCAGGCTCGGAATTACAGCAAAAGTTAATTCGTTTTATGCGTCAATTGCAGCAGTGGAGACTTGAGGCAAGGCAAGGCAGTCTAAGTGAACTGATCTGGCGTATGTATCGGGAAACCGGTTATTTGGACTGGGTTGGTGGTCTTCCAGGAGGGCTGCAACGTCAAAGTAATCTTAAGGCATTGTACGACCGCGCACGACAATATGAGGAATCGACTGCGAATCGCGGCTTGTTCCGTTTCCTGACCTATGTTTCCAGACTGCGGGAAAACAGGGGAGACCTCGGGACTGTAGCAAGTAGTTCTGGTGAGCAGGACAACGCCGTACGGATCATGACGATTCACCGGAGTAAGGGTTTGGAGTTTCCAATTGTCTTTGTCGGTGGCATATCCAAGATGTTTAATCAGCAAGACTTGAACGCACCGTTTCTAATGCATAAGGAATTGGGATTTGGCCCGAGGTTTGTGGATCGTGAGAATCGGGTTGCCTATCCTACATTAGCCAATCTGGCGATTCGTCGTCGTGCGCAATTTGAACTGCTTGCTGAAGAGATGCGTGTGCTGTATGTTGCGTTGACCCGTCCCAAAGAGAAAATGATTTTGCTGGGTACCGTAAAAGATACCGCGAAAAAAGCGCTGGCGTGGTCTCAGGTCAAGGATAGCCCTGAATTGGCATTGCCAGACTATCTGCTTGCTGCAGGACGAAGCTACCTGGACTGGATTGGACCATCCCTGATGAGACATCCAGATGCGGCTGTGTTGCGAGAACTTGCTGGAAGCAATGATTCTTTCTCAGCCTGTCTTGCAGATGATCAATCACGATGGGCGATTTCTATTATTTCTGCCGATCAGGTGTCTCGTGACCATGTGGTGGATCAGACACTTGGGGAAGAAGACGGGATGACTGAGGTGCGGAAAGAACGGATTGCTGCTCTAAAAGCAGTTCAGCCTGTGAATTTGGTTCCAACTTCAACTGTAGAAGAGCTGACGGAGAGTGCACAAGATGCAGTTAACCAAAACTTTGGAGATGAAGATGGAAATATAGTCGTTAATCAAGAAGAAGAGGCTCGGCTGATTCGCGAGGTAGATCAACGGCTTTCATGGACGTACCCCTATGAAGCAGCAACTCAAGTAGCAGCCAGTACATCTGTCACGGAGTTGAAAACTTTACTTGCGATGCAGGACATCCAGTCCGTAGAGGTGATGGAGGAACTGGGAGAACAGTCCGAGAAATTATTGGCTCACAACACCCAAGGAATCAATTACACCAGAGATGAAGCAGGCCATGTACTACGTGGCGTATCTGGTGAATATAACGAGAGCGAGACTGGATCAGGGTCAGATTCAAACGGTACGGTGAATGTTTCGGATGCGGGATCTGCGGGTACGTCATTCAAATTGCATCTGCGTCGTCCCAAATTTATGGGAGAGAAGCAATTGACAGGGACAGAGCGGGGGACCGTGTATCATACGTTGATGCAACATCTTCCTGTAGATGGATCGGCCATTGATTCACAGCTTATTGAGCAGACCACTCAGCGATTGGTAAAACTTCAGATTTTACTGCCCCACCACGTGGAGGCTATCGAACTCGAAGAGCTGGTCGGATTTTTCGATACAGAACCAGGTAAAGAGCTGTTGCGTGCAGCGTGGGTAAAACGGGAGATCCCGTTTGTGTATGGACTTCCGGCACATCAGTCCCCTGTGGAATGGCTACATGCGCAGTCTACGAACTCAGAAATCCAGACTGTAGATGAAAAAAATAAAATGCAGGCCACCATTGAAAATGAAACGGTGTTGGTCCGGGGAATTATTGACTGTCTATATGAGGTGGACGGTGAGCTTGTGTTGCTCGATTACAAGACGGATCGGGTTTTGGACCATCGCGGTGGACTGCGTACACTTACAGACAACTATGGCTTCCAACTGGAGCTGTATGGACGGGCCATTGAAGATATATTGGGACGGAAAGTTGACCGGAAGTGGCTGTACTTTTTTGATGGTGGACATGCAGTGAAGTTATAAAAAGGTCGGAATTTAAAACCATGGATATTACATGGGAGAGAGGGGTGGAACGGACGATGCGTATTTTGCATACAGGGGACTGGCATTTGGGAAAAACGCTGGAAGGACGAAGCCGACTGCGTGAACAGGAAGATTTCGTTGATGAACTTGTCAGGGTGGCTGATGAGCAGCAGGCGGATGCCATATTGATGGCCGGAGATGTGTATGATTCCGTGAATCCTCCCGCAGCGGCGGAACAACTTTTTTATGAAGCGGCAGCACGTCTGACGGAGCATGGAAGACCTCTCGTGGTAATTGCAGGGAATCATGATCAGCCAGAGCGGGTGGCTTCTGTAACTCCACTGGTAAACAGGCAGGGTATTACACTCGTAGGGATGCCTACTTCAGAAGCGGTAACCATCTATGCGAAGCGAACCGGAGAAACTGCACAGATTGCCGCATTACCTTATCCTTCTGAAGCCAGATTGAATGAATTGCTGACAACAGATGGGGACGAAAATGTACTTCGTCAGGCATACAGTCACCGGGTAGGCATGTTAATGCAGCGTCTGGCAGCTTCTTTTCGCCCGGATACCGTAAATTTAGCCATGAGCCATATCTATGTGCTCGGCGGACTTGAGAGTGATTCGGAACGTCCGATTCAGATCGGTGGGGCCTACACGGTAGACCCTTCGTCCTTATCGACTGGCGCACAATACACAGCGCTTGGGCATCTTCATCGTGCACAGGCTGTCAAAGGAGACGGAGTGATTCGATATAGCGGTTCTCCGCTGGCCTACAGCTTCTCGGAAGCGGGGCAGAGTAAGTCTGTCACGATGGTTGATCTGGCACCGGGTGGAGCTGCACAGGTAGAGGAAGTTTTGTTAACGTCTGGGCGTCCGCTTGTGCGTTGGCAGGCACGTGGTGGTCTGGCAGAAGTATATCGCTGGCTGGACGAGGGACGTGATCCGCAGGCTTTTATCGACATGGAAGTGTGGCTGGACGAGGCGATGTCGCTGAAGGAGATTCAGCAGTTGCGAAAATCACATGAGGGTATTATTCACATTCGCCCCGTGTACCCCGAGATGGCTGCAGCAGGGCTTTTGGAGCAACGATCCGAGCTACCGGTACACGAACTGTTCCGTAAATTCTATCAGCGCCAGACGGGTGGTGCACAACCGGAAGACAGCCTGGTACAGCTTTTCCTGGAACTTGTGGATGAAGACGAGCCGGGTGTGCGTGAGGAGGTCGAGGAAAGATGAAGCCCATTTTATTAAAAGTTGCCGGACTGCAAAGTTATCGGGAGATGCAGGAAATTGATTTTACCGTGCTGACGGAGACGGGTCTATTCGGTATTTTCGGTCCTACGGGCAGTGGTAAATCTTCCTTGCTCGATGCCATCACACTCGCCATGTACGGAAAAGTAGAACGTGCGGTGAACGGTACACAAGGCATTATGAATCACGCAGAAGATTCGTTGTCGGTTGCTTTTACATTCGAACTGATGTCGGCGGAAGGCACTCGGAGGTTCCGGGTAGAGCGACGTTTCAAACGAAATAATGAAGTTTCGGTGAGTAACACGATCAGCAAATTCATAGAGACGGTCAATGGCGAAGAACAGGTACTTGCCGACAAATTGGCAGATGTGAATCGCTGTGTTGAAGATGTGATCGGTTTGAAGATGGATGATTTTACACGGGCAGTGGTACTTCCGCAAGGGAAGTTTGCCGAGTTTTTGTCACTCAAAGGCAGTGAACGTCGCCAGATGCTGCAACGATTGTTCCATCTGGAAAAGTATGGGGATCAGCTGGCTATCAAATTAAGTCGGCGTGTCAAGGATAATGATATGGTTCACCAATCTCTTGCTGCGGAGCAACAGGGGCTTGGTAATGCCAGCAAGGAGACGCTCGAAGAAACGAAACGTCTTCTTCAAACTGCTGTTCAGCAGTCTGAATTGTCCCGCAAAGCGCTGGATGAAGCTGCGAAGGAAGCCGAACAGCTGGGCAAAATTCGTGAGTTAAGTAACGAACGGCAGGCCCGTACGGATGAACAGCAGAAGCTTAAAGCGCTGGAACCGCAGGTTGAGGCAGGCGAACAACGGCTGAAACAATCTGTTGCGGCAGATGCAATACTGCCTGCGTTGCAGACGGTTCGAGATTCCAAGTCTACGCAGAAGCAGCGGCAGGATACCGCCGAGACAGCTCATCAGCAAGCATTGGAACATGAGCGTCTGGCTGTTCAGGAAGCGGAGAAGGCCGAGACGGCACGTTCGCAAATGGCTGAGGAAGAACCGAAACTGCTGTTGCGCCTCGAACAACTGGAACAAGCGAAAGAGCTGCAACGGGAACGGGACGGACTTCAAGCCGATTGCTCGCGCCTCGCGCAGCTGCTGGAACAGGGGCAGGGCGAACAGACTGCGCTGGGACAGCAGCTTGAGAAAGAAAAGGAATTGCAACAGCGTGGACGCAAACGGCGTGAGGAACTACAGGAGAGCCTCAAGCCAAATGAAGTGAAGTCAGAGGAACGCAGACAGCTGCAGGCTGCGCTTGAACTGAAGCATCGTGTGGATACTGCCGCGGAGCAGCTGCAGCAAAACAAGGCTGACATGCTGGCCTACAAGCAGTCGGCAGAACAGGGAGCCGACAAGCTGAAGGGGGCGGCTGAGGAAGAAAAACGCCTGAGTGATCAGCGTCAGCACTTGGTAGAACAGGCGTCAGCAGGTCTTGAGGCCTTGCTTGGCTGTGAGCAGGACATCAGTCGCGAACAAAGCCTGCTGTCCCTTGCGGAGGAACAGATGCGTGGCACGATGCGTGAGCAGGAGCTGCACCGGCTGTCCTCCGCCTTGCGCGCCGAGCTGCGTGACGGCGAGCCATGCCCGGTGTGCGGCTCGCCGCATCACCCGCTCCCGGCTGCGCCGCCGGGAGAAGGTCCGCACGCAGGCGATGCGGACCTGGAACTGCTGCGCAGCCTGCACGCGGAGCTGCAGGAGCTGCGCTTTGGGCTGCGCCAGCAGCTGCACGAACGTCGCAGCCTGCTGACGCAGCTTGGCGCTGCGGCCGGCGAAGCTCCTGCCGCAGCCGAGGCCGCGCCTGCGGCAGCGGAGCCCGAGCCCGCCGGGTCGCCCGAACACGGGCGCTCCCCGGCAGGCTGGGTATCGCGTGCCGCTGCGCTGCGCGAAGCCGCGCAGGCGCTGGCTACCGCAGCAGCGCCGCTCCAGGCCGAAGCCGCCGCGTTGCAGCAGGCGGCTGTGGGCGCACAGCAGCGCCGCATGGAAGCGGCAGCTGCGCAGGAGGCCGGCCGTGCCGGGCTCGCCCAGGCGGAGCGCAAGCTGGCCGAGAGCGAGGCCGCAGCGGCTGCCTTGCAGGGCCGCTGGGCCGCGGAACTGCCGGGCATCGCTCAGGAGGAGGCCAAGGCCCTCTATCAGGCGATGCAGGAGCGCGATGCACGCGCCGAAGACATCAAGGAACGTCTGAACAAAAGCGTGACGTTCCTTGAGGAAAAAGATCAGAGCATCCAAACTCTCCAGCAAAAGCTGGTTGAATTGGATAAACAACTGATCCAGTGGCAAACGCAGTGGCAGGGAAATAGCAAACAGCTCACCGAGAAGGAAGAACGTTTGCGCCAGTGGGTCGGGGAGCAGCGAGTAGAAGATCTGATTGCTGCGGCTCAGGCTCGTCTGGATGGACTGCGAAAAGCAGCTGCGGACTCGGCACAACGCTTCAAAGAAGCGGACACGCTGAAGCAGGAATCAGCCAAGAAAGATGTCATGGCTCAGCAGGCAGCTGCCTCAGCAGCAGAACATCTGCAACAGGCACAGGAACGGTGGCAGCTATTGCTGGAACAATCCCCGTTTGACTCGGATGATGCTGTTGTATCCGCGGCGATTCCATCACAGGAAGCAGAACGACTGGCAGGCGAAATCCAGCAGCACCGTGAACGCGAGCGTGAACTGGCATCCCAGTTGCGTGAACTGGAACAAAAGCTGGGTGGTGCTGTTGTATCGGAGGAACAGTGGTTAGCCTGTACCGAACGTTTGCAGCAGGTCCGAATTGAGGATGAGGCTGCCCTTCGTGCCAAAGCACGCGCTGAACGTGATCTGGAGGATGTAGAGCAGCGACATGTTCGCTGGACCGAACTGGAGAACAAGCGGGTGGAGGTAAGCCGTCAAGGCGAGCTGCTCAGCAAACTGCAATCCGCGTTCAGAGGCAATGCTTTTGTCGAGTATATTGCCGAAGAACAACTGATGCAGGTTAGTCATGCGGCATCTCAGCGTCTGCGTTTCCTGACCAAACAGCGTTATTCACTGGAGGTAGACTCCGGTGGTGGTTTTGTGATTTGTGATGATGCCAACGGGGGAGTCAAACGACCAGTATCGACGTTGTCAGGTGGGGAGACGTTTTTGACCTCATTGTCACTGGCTTTGGCATTGTCGGCCCAGATTCAGCTGCGAGGTCAGTACCCGCTTCAATTCTTCTTCCTGGATGAAGGGTTTGGTACACTTGACCCGGAGTTGTTGGATACCGTCATTACGTCGCTGGAAAAACTGCATGACGACCGATTGGCTGTCGGTGTAATCAGTCACGTGCCTGAACTGCGCGCACGCTTGCCACGCAAGCTTGTGGTGATCCCTGCAGGTGAAGCAGGAAACGGCTCACGGGTGGTCTTGGAGACCCTGTAGAGGGAAACGTGTAAGTAATACAAATGATAGAAACGCCTCTTATAGTCCAAACAACTGAATATTACCGAATCTTATTGTAAAAATATTTCTTTTCTTGCTTTTATAACATAGCGGAGTGAGTTACATCACAGATACAGGTTCATCCCGCTGTTATACTACAGTTAAGCCGACAAACTTTATTTAAGTACCCCGGCGGACATCTGATCAGGACGTTTCCTGAATAGATGTCCGCGCAGCAGCCTTCCAAGGAAGCCGCTCACGGGGTGCTTCTTTTTTTGCCTTTTCCCCGTAGTGTCAATTCGCCCAGTTCTGAATACCATGAAAAGGTGATCAAGAGCAGAATCGAGGAGGCGTTGGCAAGTGGAAAAGGTGGAAGCGAAGAAAATGTGTAAGGAACACATGCATCGTTATGTATGTGTACAGATGAATGATGGCATGCACTATGATGGCATTATGGAAAATGTGGATGATGAAATGATTTATTTGGCTGTTCCCGTTGGACCAGAAGCCATGGTGAATCATGCAAACTGGGCTCCAAATGCAATGCCGGGAGCGAACTATCCAATAGGTCATACCCGCGGATTTTATCCAGGATACGGGTACCCTACTCCTTATCCGTATTATGGTTATGGCCGTAGACGGTTTAACCGACTGGTGCTCCCGTTATTTGCGCTTACGGCGTTAACCCTTTTACCGTACTATTGAAATTAGAAAATCAAGTATAACGACAGTGATCCATTTTTATGCACCTTATGAAAGTCTTTGAAAAGAACAAGTTGAGGATGGATATGTTTGATTCATGGATACCCTAGATTATGAAATAGAGCGGTCTTATCACATATGGAGTCCAGCCTGATGTATCGCGACAGTCATTGCAATACAACTGGCAACATACCGAACATCCAAAAAGGTCATGCCTGTGCAGAAGCGAACTTCTGTAAGGCATGACTTTTTTTGAACCTAATTAGTGTAAGAATCGATTGATGGCCAGCTTAGACTTTATTCAAAATGCCCTTAACTTAATGCAGATTTCAAATCCTCAAGTAAATCTTCAACATCCTCGATCCCAACGGAGATACGAATCAAACCATCCGTAATCCCCAATTCTTGACGACGTTCATAAGGAATGGAAGCATGCGTCATTCGGGCAGGTACAGAGATTAAACTCTCCACTGCGCCCAGACTTTCAGCCAATGTGAAATAACGGACTTTGCTTAACACCTCATCTACTTTTTCAGCGCTGCCTACATCAAAGGAAACCATACCGCCATATCCTCTCGCTTGCGTGGAAGCGAGCTTATACTGTGGATGGTCGGGCAACCCGGGATAATAGACTTTGCTCACAGTCGGATGTTGATTCAAAAATGCCACAATCTGCTCGGTATTGCGTTCTTGCGCTTCCATCCGCAATCCCAATGTTTTAAGACCTCGCATTAAGAGCCAGGAATCCATGGGTCCCAGGACTGCGCCGATGGCATTTTGAATAAAATGCAGGTCTTCTCCAAGTTGCTCGCAGTTGACAACCGCAAGTCCTGCCACGACATCGCTATGACCGCCGATGTATTTCGTTGCAGAATGCAATACAATATCCGCTCCCAGAGCCAGCGGGGTTTGCCAATAAGGCGTACTAAACGTGTTATCCACGATGAATAGCAACTCATGTTGTTTCGACCATTTCGCTACAGCAGCAATATCGGTGACTTTGAGTAACGGATTGGTAGGTGTTTCTACATAGATGGCCTTCGTATTGGATTGCAAAGCTTGCTCCAGTGCTTGTAGTGAGGTGGTATCTACAAAGGTAGACTCGATCCCCAGACGATTCAGCACTTTGGTGAAAATACGATAAGTCCCGCCGTAGACGTCATCCGTCAGAATGACGTGATCTCCAGTTTTCAACAGAGACAGTACAGCGTGAATCGCAGCCATTCCGGAACTAAAAGCAAAACCGCGAACGCCATCCTCCAGCTCTTTAATGACTTCTTCCAACGCATGACGGGTAGGGTTACCAGTACGTGAATACTCGTATCCTTTGTGTACGCCAACCGATTCTTGCTCATACGTGCTTACTTGATAGATAGGTACACTCACTGCTCCAGTGTGTGGATCACCAACAATTCCTGCATGAATCAGCTTTGTTTTTGGTCTCATGTTATTGTCCTCCATCATAGATATTTTGGCTTAAATACCGTTCGCTGCTATCCGGGAAAATAACGACGATTTTACTTCCAGGGGCTGCGCGACCAGCTTCGGTTAATGCGGCTTGCATAGCTGCTCCTGAGGAGCTTCCTACCAGTAATCCTTCCAATAGGGCTAGATCTTTGACCCGCTCAAAGGCATCTTCATCTGAGATCGTATGAATGGCATCAAAATAACTCACATCCATAAAAGAAGATAATGTTTCGACGCCTATTCCTTCTGTACGATGTGGTCCCGAGGGACCTCCTGCGAGAATCGAACCTTCGGGTTCGACGATACATGTTTTGATTGACGGGTTTTGCTCCTTCAAATAGCGCGATCCTCCCATGAAAGTACCGCCAGACCCGGCTCCGGCGATATATACATCCACCTGTCCGTTCAAATCACGCCAAATCTCAGGGCCCAGATGTTCGTAATGTGCGAGTGGGTTATCCGGATTGGAGAACTGACCTGGAATATACGAACCTGGTATTTCTTTCGCCAACGATTCGGCCTTGCGTATGGCACCCGTCATTCCTTCTGATGTGGGTGTGTTCACAACCGTAGCTCCAAGAGCTTTCATCAATTGCTGCTTCTCGACGCTGAACTTCTGAGGTACTGTAAAAATGACCTTTAAGTTCAGGCCTACAGCCGCCATCGCAAGCCCAATCCCTGTATTGCCTGCGGTTGCTTCGATTACCGTTCCACCTGGCTTAACGTCTCCTCTTGCCAATGCTTGCTCCAATAAAAACTTGCCGATCCGATCTTTCACACTTCCTCCAGGATTCATGAATTCCAGTTTGGCGAATAGACGGATTCCTTCCGGTAATGGATAACGAGTTAATTCAAGCAGAGGTGTATTACCTATAAGTTCCTGTACATGTTGATAAACGGTCAAATTAACCAATCTCCTTTTGTGCGTTCATTAACCATACATATTGGTTTAATCGGGAAAAGTGCGTGTTAAAACCATATTTCGATAAAATGGCTTGTAATACATCGATTGTCGTATAGTATTCGGTCCGTAGATCTGTCAGCAGTTCAGTATAGCCTTGAGATGCTACCTTATCCTCAATCTGACGACGACTCTCCTGATCCTGAAAGACGGTATCTGCAAACACGATTTTTCCATTGGGGCTTAGCAGCTTGGCATATATTGAAATCGCCTGTTCTTTCTCCGCATCCGTTAAATGATGAAAAGCATAGGTGCTCACGATGGCGTCGATTGGCTCAGCGAGAGGAGGGAACTCCAGAAAGTCTCCTTCAAACAATTCGAAGTTCAGGTTCCGCTTTTGCACCTGATGGATCATCCCTTGTGAAGGTTCAACCCCGTATACTTTATGACCTGCGGCTATCAACTTTTCTGTAAGATTTCCCGTCCCTACGCCAAACTCCAAAATCGTTCCGCGCACCTCTGAGACCACTGTATGAAGGATTTCTTCATAATGCTCAAATACTTCCTGATATTGTTGGTCATGTCCCATTACGGTTTGATCATAATCATTTGACCATTGGTCAAATAAAGCCACAAACTCTCTACCCATTACTTTAATATCCTCCTTGGTATTGCCAAGAATAAAATCAACTATATCAATGGGGATTATATACTATAAAAGTGTAATTTAAAAGAAAAATATGGAATTTTATGGCTTTAAATCATCACCTCTGTACCTCTTTACTTGATTGATTCCCGTGACTTTCTTGAGTTATTTCTTCACCTGAAAGCCATGGATATGGATTGCTGAAGGGAAGAGGAACGATGAGTTTGTTTAGACTAGCTGGCAGTGTGCCTAGAGATTGGACGTGGGTTTTTACTTCTAGTATGATAGGAAGGAATACATACATTGGTTTACAAAGGAGGGTATGAACTATGGATTGCTTATTTTGCAAAATTGTAGAGGGCAGCATTCCCTCCAATAAAGTACTGGAGAATGACCATGTTATCGTGTTTCATGACATCCAGCCCGCAGCACCGACACATGTGCTCATCATTCCGAAGAAACATATTGCTTCCATGAATGAAGTGACTGCAGAAGATCTGCCTTTGATCGGCGAGATTCATCTGGCTGCTCAAGAAGCGGCCAAGCGTCTTGGCGTGGAGGAAACAGGGTATCGCTTAATCAACAATTGTGGTAAGGATGGAGAACAAACCGTTCATCATCTGCATTATCATTTGCTGGGTGGTACCAGACTTGGCGTGTTGACAAGTTTGTCTGATTCTCACAAATAAAAGAGCTAACGTGTGCTAATATTGAGTCGTTATGCATATGCATTAAATCCATGAATATGTAACCAAACGCTCATATAAATAAGTGATCTTTACATGGAGGTTGACACCTTTATTACCTTTCGCCTATAATGAAAGATGATGAACCGTGTTATTGCTCTTGGACGGTCTGGTCGGAGGGAGGGAAAACTGGTGTCTGAAACTAAAGTTCGCAAAAACGAGACTATTGATGCTGCACTTCGTCGTTTTAAACGCTCCATCGCTAAAGATGGCGTATTGGCTGAGGTGAAGAAACGTAAGCATTATGAGAAGCCAAGCGTAAAGCGCAAGAAAAAGTCCGAGGCTGCTCGTAAGAGAAAGTTTTAGGAGGATTTTAACTACATGAATCTTAGCGAACGATTGAACGAAGATATGAAGCAAGCGATGAAGAGTAAGGACAAGTTCAGACTCTCCAACATTCGGTTGATTCGTTCGACGATCAAGAATCTTGAAATAGATTTGAAAAGAGATTTGGATGACAACGAAGTGCTTGATATCCTGAGTCGTGAAATCAAACAGCGCAAAGATGCCCTCCAAGAATTTGACAAAGCGGGCCGTGAAGACCTCGCGGCAAATGCAAAAGCGGAAATTGAAGTACTCATCCAGTACCTTCCCGCACAGCTTTCCGAAGAAGAAATTAAAGTTATTGTACAGCAGACCATCCAGGAAACCGGTGCTTCTTCGAAAGCAGAGATGGGGAAAGTCATGGCGGCCCTTATGCCGAAAGTTAAAGGCAAAGCGGACGGCAAACTGGTAAATCAAGCAGTTCAACAATTTCTGCAATAAAGCAAATCAATAAACACCTCCTGACTTGTCAGGGGGTGTTTTTTCCATGTACAAGAACACATGAAGTCCGTGTGACCGGTGATTTTTTCTTTTTAATGGTTAATATATATTATTATGGATTTATATTCTTGCAATTGATCCTGTTTTCAAATATAATTTTAAGATTTTGAAACGAAATGTTGCATTGCACGTAATAAATACCATAAGCTGGACAGTATAACATTAATGGAAAAGGGGGGACTATTGTGAAGGGAAAGCGCCGGAAGAAGCTTACGGGGCCATTGATGCTCTTAATGCTGCTGACGCTGTTGCTTCCTGTCTGGATTGGATCACCGTCAGCGCATGCAGCTGAGAAGAGTGGCGCCGTATATATTATTCCGGTTGACAAACCAATCGAGCAGGGACTTGGCAAGTTCATGGAACGCGGGTTCAAGGAAGCGGAAAAGATGAACGCTGGCCTGATCGTTCTTGATATCAATACGCCGGGAGGCCGTGTCGACACTGCAGAAGCATTGGGAACCCTGATTAAGGACAGTCCGATAGAGACGGTTGCATTTGTCCGTGGAGATGCTGCTTCAGCCGGAAGTTTTCTGGCTCTGAATGCAGATAAGATCGTAATGTCACCAGGCAGTATGATTGGTGCGGCGGCAATGGTGGACAGTTCTGGTAAACATATTGATGATCCGAAGCTTGTTGCATTTTGGAAGAGCAAAATGCAGGGAGCGGCTGAAATCAGTGGCCGTGATGGCAAAATTGCAGCTGGAATGACGGATGTTAACATGGTTGTGGAGATGCCAGAGATCAATAAAACCAAGCAAAAAGGTGAAATTATTGCTCTCTCGGCTGAAGAAGCGCTGAAAGTCGGTTATGCCGACCACATCAGCAACACACCGGAAGAAGCGGCAACTTGGCTCGGTTACAGTCAGGATGATGTATTTAAGGTAGAACGGACGACAGCAGAGAATATTTCATCTTTTCTTACCAATCCTGTTGTCATGACTGTATTATTGTTCCTCGGAATCGCGGGTGTGATCATTGAATTGATTGTTCCTGGTTTTGGAGTTCCTGGTATTGTGGGTATCGTGTGTTTCGTCTTATATTTCTCAGGTAATTACATTGCGGGATTTGCCGGAGCGGAGACATGGGTACTATTTACTGTTGGACTCATCATGATGATTCTGGAGATGTTTATTCCGAGCTTCGGTATTCTGGGGATTTTGGGATCGATTGCGCTTGTGGCCGGTGTTGTAAGGGCTGCTTATGATACGAGTGATGCATTTGTATCTCTGGGTATCGCTTTTGGAGCAGCACTGGTAGTCATTGCGATCATCTCAATCATCTTTAAGGATCGAGGGATCTGGAATCGGTTCATACTGAGTGACAGTATGTCTGCGGATCGTGGTTATTCATCAGCGACAGAACGCAAAGAGCTGGTGGGTCTGCAAGGAATCAGTCTGACACCGCTTCGTCCTTCTGGAACAGCGATGTTTGAAGGGGAACGAATTGACGTCGTGACCGACGGAGACTTCATTCCCATTGATACACCGATTATTGTGATTAAAGCGGAAGGTACCCGGATTGTGGTTCAGCAAGCATTGCCGGTGTAACTCGCTCTGTTGTCGAAGCGGATCAACGCCTCGGCAATGTACATAACCACGTAGCTGAAGCTGCCAGCGAGGTGGTGCATTTTTTGATTTAGTAGCAGACTTATGATTGTCTTCTCTAATATTTTTAACAAATTCAAATGGTAAATGGAGGATTTTAAACTATGGACGCACCTATGATTACGATTTTGCTCATTGCGGTAGTAGGTATTATCGTATTGAGCGTATTCTTCAGCTTTTTCCCGGTTATGCTCTGGGTTTCAGCGATTGCATCCGGCGTACGTGTAAGTATTATTACACTGGTTGCGATGAGACTGAGACGTGTAACGCCTAGCCGTATCGTAAATCCAATGATTAAAGCAACTAAAGCGGGTCTTAAACTTTCAATGAACCAACTGGAGAGTCACTTCCTGGCAGGTGGTAACGTTGACCGTGTTGTAAACGCTCTGATTGCTGCACAACGTGCGAACATTCCGCTCGAATTTGAACGTGCTGCTGCCATTGACCTCGCAGGTCGTGACGTATTGCAAGCCGTACAAATGAGCGTTAACCCACGTGTTATCGAAACACCGATTGTCTCTGCGGTAGCCAAAGATGGTATCGAAGTTAAAGTTAGAGCACGGGTTACGGTTCGTGCCAATATTGACCGTCTCGTCGGTGGTGCTGGTGAAGAAACGATCATCGCCCGTGTCGGCGAAGGTATCGTAAGTACGAACGGTTCCTCCAATTCTCACAAAGACGTCCTGGAAAATCCGGATCTGATCTCCCGTACGGTATTGTCCAAAGGTCTGGATGCAGGTACTGCTTTTGAAATCCTGTCCATTGATATTGCGGACGTTGATGTAGGTAAAAACATTGGTGCATTCTTGCAAACAGAGCAAGCAGAAGCTGACAAACGAATCGCTCAAGCGAAAGCAGAAGAGCGTCGTGCAATGGCCGTAGCCCAAGAGCAAGAGATGAAAGCACGCGTAGTGGAAATGAGAGCGCGCGTTGTTGAATCCGAATCCCAAGTACCTTTGGCGATGTCCGAAGCACTGCGTAGTGGTAAAATTGGTGTCATGGATTACATGAACCTGAAGAATATTGAAGCAGATACTCAAATGCGTAACACATTGGGAAAACCTGGTGAAGGTTCGAATTCCAACGATCAGGGTGATTCCAAAAACGGAAGATAGGCGGTGAGTGCATATGGGCCTATTTGAATGGATTTTTGATAATCTGTATATTGTGGCCGTCATCGGTTTTGCGCTCTTCTCCTTCTTGGGGAAAGCTGCCAAATCGGCTGATCCGAACAAAAAGCGTCCTGCTAACGGGATGCCTACGTTTGGAGGCAGCGGTGACTCAGGCCGGGATGAACGCTCAAGAGATAACTCATCTCCGCAGCAGTCTTCCGGACCTGCAGATCCCCGCTATGATGAACAGTATGACGATCGGTATGATGACGAGCAATATGAGAATCAGTATGATCAGCCGTATTCGGAGCCTGCTGCATCTTCTCGCCCCGCAAGTGATTACAGAAGTGAGGGCACGATGAGTGCCATGGAAAATTCACTTGAGGAACAGATGAGAGGCATGGAACAGCAGCAACGCTTGATTGAAGAACGCTTGAATCGCATCTCTTCTGCGAATCGACCAGTTGTGTCTGATTCCAGTTGGGATGAGTCTAGCACCGATGGATCGGGTGCATCCCCGCTTCGCCCTGCCGATATTCGTACAGGTGTATTGTGGGCAGAAGTACTGGGTTCCCCTCGTTCCAAACAGCCGTTTGGCACAAGAGGGAAACTATAAACTAGTCATACTGTTGGACGGAAATAGAGCCGTCTCTGGTGAGCATAAAGCCGCCGGAGACGGCTTTTTCTGTGTTCTTTGCTTTTTTCTCAACATTCGTATCTAAACGCCCCGGAATTTTCATAAATTCACGAATCTGCGCATAAGTTGAACTGTAGAGGAAGGGGGAAGACCTTCGAATGACCCGGATCAGCCGCAAGCTGCGCAGATGGACCAGTGAAGTGTTGGATCTGCCGCAGGATGTGCTTTATGATATGCCACGGTTAACCCTGATTGGCAGTAAGCAACTATATATAGAGAATCATCGCGGTGTTATCCATTTCACGCCGGATCGCATCGTGCTGGCTCTTTCCCAAGGCCAGTTGGAGATCAAGGGGACTGCTTTGGTGATACGCAACATTTTGCCGGATGAAGTAGCTGTTGAAGGAACGATTCTGGATATTCATATGAATGGAGTGGAGGGGAACGCATGAAGCAGCCCAGTCTGTACAAACTGCGGGGAGCAGTCCGAATCACGGTCACTGGGGGAGACATTGAAGCATTGATCAATACAGTGGCAGAGCAGGGACTGGAAGTGTGGAACCTGCGTGCTCACGATGGACGCGTGGCAGAGATGAACATTCTGCTGCCGCATTTTTTCAGGCTGCGTCCGATGTTGAAACGGACAGGCTGCAGAGTGAAAGTGACCCATCGCAGCGGTTTTCCATTTTTTGCAGCCCGACTATTGCGAAGGAAGTTTTTTCTCGGGGGAATGTTGTTTTTTGTGGCAGCTTTGTTTGCATTGTCGTCTATGGTATGGAATGTGGAGGTCAAGGGTAACGTTACCATTCCCACGGACGAGGTGCTCGCAGCAGCGAAGAAAGAAGGGGTATACCCTTTCCAATGGGGGTTCCGCTTGCAGAGCCAAGACAAGCTCTCCAGACAGCTTGCACTCGCTCTACCGGATGTGACTTGGATTGGCGTGAGCAAAGAGGGGACAACCATTACCATTCAGGTCGTAGAGTCGGCGCAACCGAAGCGCGAGCCGTTATTGAATCCCAGACATTTGATCAGCAAAGCAGATGCTGTCGTCACTCAAATCTATGCAGAGCAGGGACGTCCTGTTGTTCAGAAGGATATGCGTGTCAAAAAGGGTCAGGTCTTGATCTCGGGTATTCTCGGGGATGAGGAGAACACCAAGACCATCGTTGCCAAAGGGGAAGTTCGTGGTCTGGTATGGCGTGAGTATCAGGTAGAAGTTCCGCTTGTGCAAAAACATAACACGATGACTGGTGAGAGCAAAGAACGCTTTTACATGGTGCTGGGGAAATGGGCGATCCAACTGTGGGGATATGGAAGTACACCGTTCAGTTCTTTTGATACCGAGAGCGATCATAAACCATTGACCTGGCGATCCTTTACACTTCCCATGGGCTGGCTGACAGAGAAAGATCTGGAGACCCGAGAGCATGAGGAACAACAGACGATAGAATGGGCCAGAACGAAAGGATTGGAAGGAGCAAGGAACGATATTATCGCCAAAAACGGCAAAGGAACGAAAATTATAAGTGAAAAAATTTTGCATGAGAAGAAAGAGAATGGTAAAGTTTATATGAAAGTCTTATTTGAGGTAGAAGAAAGCATTGCGGAGGAACTTCCGCTAGTCCATAGTCAAGGAGAATGAGGATATTTGTCAGAGCAAACACGCAGCATACAAATCTCCCTCCAGAGTGCGGGAGAGGGTCAATCTCTTTTTGGACCCCAAGATACTTTTCTTAAACTGATTGAATCCGAGATTCCCGCCCAGATTGCATCCCGTGAAGCGGAGATTGTAATTTTCGGCAATGCACAACAGGTGGAATCGCTTGAACAATTATTTGATGTGTTACTGCAATTGATACGCAACGGATATGTGTTAACCGAAAGAGATGTGAAGTATGCAATTGAACTTGCCAAGGATATGCGGGCAGACCAGCTATTGGATCTGTTCAAGGGCGAGATTACGACGACATACCGAGGTAAACCAATCCGTGTTAAAACCATTGGACAGAAGCACTATGTAACTACAATTAAAAAACGTGATATTGTATTTGGCATTGGTCCTGCCGGTACGGGTAAAACTTACCTTGCTGTTGTTCTGGCTGTTGCCGCGATTAAAGAAGGTAGCGTCAAACGTATCGTACTCACACGGCCTGCTGTTGAAGCAGGAGAAAGCCTGGGTTTTTTGCCAGGTGATCTTCAGGAGAAGGTAGACCCGTATCTGAGACCGCTGTACGATGCCCTGTATGACGTTATGGGACAGGAACAGACCGCGAAGGCACTGGAGCGTGGGTTAATCGAAATTGCCCCACTCGCCTACATGCGGGGGCGTACACTGGATGACTCCTTCATCATTCTTGATGAAGCACAGAACACAACGCCGGAACAGATGAAGATGTTTCTGACCCGTCTTGGTTTTGGCTCCAAAATGGTCATCACCGGAGACGTGACACAGATTGATTTACCGCGTGGTAAGAAATCCGGGCTTGTGGAAGCGAATACGATCTTGAACGAAGTTAACGAGATTGGATTTGTCTATTTTGCCGAGCAAGATGTTGTGCGGCATTCCCTCGTCCAGAAAATTATCGTGGCTTACAACCACGCCGCAGAAAATCAAGCATAGAAAGGGATTGTCTAAAGTGACCTCGAAGGAACCGTCAAAAGGCAAATCTTTTCAGAATAAGGCTACAGGATGGAAGTATAGCGTGTGGGCACGCTATCTTCTGTTTTTGTTTCTGGTGATTCTTTTCTACGTGAGTCTGGCTTCCAAGCTGCTCCCCGAGCGGTATGATATTCAGGAAGGTACACGAAGTGAAGTGGATATTGCTGCGCCCATGCAGATTCCGAATAACAAGGCCACACTCAAAGCTCAGGAAGAAGCGGCTGAACGCGTACAGCCGATATTTCAGATCGTGCAGATGCGGAACGAAAATTTGATGACAACCCTGCTTGATCGTGTAGATCGATTGAATCAGGATGATCAGATTTCAAGTCAGGATAAGATTGATATTTATCGGGATGAAATTCCGCAACGCCAGAAGGATTTTGTGACCAATTATATCAATAATAATCGGAAAGCCGGTACATACTCCGAGACGCTGTTGGAAGAGATCCGAAATGTGGTACAGGAGCAAAGCTATCGTATTCCCGAAGAGACCTACATCAAAATCTCACGTCTGACATCGGATGATATCCAGGAGATGAAACCAGTTGCGAGGGACATTGTTGCCCGTCTAATGACGGACCAGATCAGCGATGCAACCACCGCGCGTGCCAAAGTAGCCGAGATGGTGAGTGTCAGCTCTCTTAGTAAGCGCACGCAACGTGAGGTGGTGCAAGAGCTTGCTCGCCTCGTGGTGACCTCTAACCGCTTCTATGACGAAGAGGGAACCAAGGAAGCGAAAGTGCAGGCGCGTGAGAACACGCAAACCGTCTTTATCAAGCAAGGTGACACATTAGTTGCCAAAGGTGAGATGATCACCCCGGAAATGTATACACTGCTGGATGAGAATGATTTGCTGAAAAATGAAGTGAACTACTGGCCGCAGCTTGGACTTCTGATGTTTTCCTGCCTGTTGTCGGCAGCAATTCTGATGTATATTCAGCAATGCAGCGGAACGCATTTCAAATATAATAATGCGCAGCTGTTGATGCTTGTTCTCATTTTTATTATTACGATTGTGGTTATGCATGTAACGGCCATTATTCAGACCAATGAGAGGTCTTATGTTGGCTTCCTTGCACCTGTTGCGGTAGGGGCGATGTTAATTGCGCTGTTACTGGATACGTCGCTTGCCTTTGTATGTTCGATACTGATCGGCATGTTGTCTAGCATTATTTTGAACACGCATCAGGGTCAGCTTTTTGACTTTGAACTAGGGTTCTTCGCCGTGGTAGTTTCGTTTGTTGCGATCTTCGCAACGCATAAGGCCAGCCAGCGATCGACGATCCTGAAAGGGGCCATTATGGTCTGCTTGTTCGGGTCCATAGCCGTCTTCACTCTGGCTTTGATTGACTCAGGAGATTGGAACCGAACCACGACACTGTATGGCGTTGGATTTGCATTTGCTGGTGGCGTATTAACTGCCATACTGGTCATCGGGCTGATGCCATTTTTCGAAACATCATTCGGTATCTTGTCAGCGCTCAAACTGGTGGAACTGTCTAACCCGAACCATCCGCTTCTACGCAAGTTGCTGACGGAGACACCGGGGACCTATCATCACAGCGTTATGGTTGGGAATCTATCCGAAGCTGCAGCAGAAGCTATTGGAGCAAACGGATTGCTCTGTCGAGTTGGATCGTATTATCATGATATTGGCAAGACGAAACGCCCCATCTATTTTATTGAAAATCAGAACAATATGGAGAATCCGCATGATTCGATCGATCCGAAACTGAGCAAATCCATTATCGTTGCCCATGCGCGCGATGGTGTGGAAATGCAAAAGGATTACAAGCTGCCCAGACCTATTCGGGATATTGCGGAACAGCATCATGGCACGACATTTCTCCACTATTTCTATCACAAAGCACTGCGCCAGGCGGAAGAAGCAGGCGTTGAACCTGATTTCACGGAAGAAGATTTCCGTTACCCTGGGCCGAAGGCTCAGTCGAAGGAATCTGCTATTGTTGGTATTGCCGATAGTGTGGAGGCTGCTGTGAGATCTTTACGCAAACCGACAGTGGAGCAAGTGGAGTCCATGATTGAAAAGATTATTAAAGGACGATTGGACGATCATCAATTCAATGATTGTGACCTTACGATGCGTGAACTGGATATTGTCGCCAGAACATTGAAGGAAACGGTCATGGGTATCTTCCACTCCCGGATAGAATATCCGGAGGAGATCAAGAAACCGAAGCCGACTTCACCCGAAGCAGGCTAATTCAATAATATGAAGACAGGAGTTATGAAGGAATGAGTCTTAATCTGGCATGGAATAATGAACAACAGGATAAAGAAATTACAGAACCGATGATTGCAATGCTGGAGCAGCTGCTGAACCTTGCAGGAGAAGCAGAAGGTGTTGCAGACGGGGAAGTGGCTCTGACTTTTGTGAACGATGAGCAGATCCATGAGTTGAACCGTGATTATCGCGGTATTGACCGTCCTACGGATGTATTGTCTTTTGCAATGAACGAAACGGTGGATGAAGAACTCGATATTATCTATGAGCTGGACGAAGATGAGGAAATGGAAGAAATGCCGGATGTTCTTGGAGACATCATTATTTCCGTTCCGCGGACCATCCTGCAAAGTGAGGAATACGGACATTCATTTGAACGTGAGCTTGGTTTTCTGTTTGTCCATGGCTTCTTGCACTTGCTCGGATATGACCATCAGGATGAAGCTAGCGAGGCTGAAATGATGGGCAAACAAGAAGCGGTATTGGCCCAGGCCGGGTTGACACGATAATGAAAAGGCGCTCCTGGGGTCTGGTATTCCGTAATGCAGCGGAAGGAATCGCATATGGGTTGCGGACTCAGCGTAATGTGAGAGTTCACACGGGAGTGGCTGTTTTGATGTGTGTAGCCGGCTTTTTTTTCAGAATCTCAAGAATAGATTGGATGTTTGTGCTAACCGCTGTCTTTTTGGTCCTGGTGACTGAATTGATGAACACGGCTGTAGAGGCTGCAGTTGATTTGGCACATCCCCATATCCATCCGCTGGCAAAAGCGGCGAAGGATACCGCGGCCGGGGCAGTTCTGCTGGCTGCGGTATTCGCCGTCATCATCGGTTGCATCGTTTTCATTAAGCCGGTGATGAGCTGGCTGGGTTTGTACTAATTTTGTTTTAACTTTGTTTTGATTCGTTATGATTTGATTTTATTACTACACAAATTTGTGAAGTTAGACCTTTTTTAAGTTGAACTTGTAGACATTACACGATAACGAAGAGGACAGAAATAAACCTGTAGAAGCGAAGCGTTCGCCTTTATCCCCGGATTTTCACTTTGAAAAAGTGAATCAAAAAATCGGGGGATAACAGCGATCGAAGGGTTATTCTGGACTCGGAGTGACTAGTGTAAATTTGGCTTTGGTTGAACTTAACTCGTAGGTAATAACTTTATATTGCACCCTAAGGGAGAGAATATCAATGGATAATGGTTTGCTAATGCAAGAGGCAATTAAGGCACGTACGAAGGCGTACACGCCTTACTCCCATTTTGGTGTAGGAGCAGCTTTGCTTGACAGTGAAGGGCATGTGCATCATGGTTGTAATATTGAGAATGCTGCGTATACCCCAGGTAACTGTGCTGAGCGTACAGCGATGTTCAGTGCCATTGCAGGTGGACAGCAGCCTCGCAGCTTTAAAGCGATTGCCATTGTGGGAGACACGGATGGTCCGATTGCTCCATGTGGCGTA
This sequence comes from Paenibacillus sp. LS1, assembly GCF_026013365.1. Taxonomy (GTDB): domain Bacteria; phylum Bacillota; class Bacilli; order Paenibacillales; family Paenibacillaceae; genus Paenibacillus. The sequence continues at coordinate 1,615,959 of NZ_JAPDOE010000001.1, read as the reverse complement.
TGTCGTCAGGTCATGTACGAACTGTGTGAACCCGATATGAAAGTCATCTTGGGGAACATGAAAGGTGATCTGCAAGAGACCACCGTTGCTGAACTGTTACCATGGGCTTTTGGTCCTTCTGATCTGAATTCTGCCAAAAAATAAACCAATACATTCCAGGCCTAGGCGCCTGAGGAGGAAAATATGAAAAAACAAGCATTCAAATCCGGTTTTGTAGCCATTATTGGACGTCCAAACGTAGGTAAATCCACACTGATGAACCAAGTTATTGGACAGAAAATTGCCATTATGTCGGACAAGCCACAAACTACCCGTAATAAGATTCATGGTGTGTATACATCCGAACATCAGCAAATCGTTTTCCTGGACACACCGGGTATTCACAAACGTCAATCCAAACTTGGCGATTACATGAATCAGACCGCTCTAAACACGCTCGGAGAAGTGGAAGCAGCACTGTTCCTGATTGACGCTTCGGAGGGTTTGGGTGGCGGTGACCGTTATATTGCTGAACAGTTGAAAAACATCCGTACGCCTGTCATTCTTGTCATGAATAAAATTGACAAAATTGAGCCGGAAGCGCTGCTGCCACTCATTGAGACATATCGCAAGCTTCACGATTTCGCTGAAATCGTTCCTGTCTCTGCCATGCTTGGCAGCAATGTCAGCACGTTGCTGGAACAGCTCGGCAAGTATTTGCCGGAAGGTCCCCAGTACTATCCTGATGACCAGGTTACTGACCATCCGGAGCAATTTGTATGTGCGGAGTTGATTCGTGAGAAGATTCTACAGATGACTCGTGAAGAAGTACCCCACTCGATTGCCGTAACGATCGAGGATATGAAAGTACAGGATAACGGTGTCGTTTATATCTCGGCCGTCATTTTTGTGGAACGGGATTCCCAAAAAGGGATCATTATCGGGAAGCAAGGTGCCCTTCTGAAAGAAGTGGGTAAACGAGCCCGACACGACATTCAGAATTTGCTTGGCTCCAAAATTTTCATGGATCTGTGGGTTAAAGTGAAAAAAGACTGGAGAAATCAGGATAGAGTACTGCGTGACCTTGGCTTTGGCCGTGACTGATCGTCGGAATTGTATCCAGTAATTGCAACACATAGTTTACCTTGCAAGACTCCATCCTATTTGGTAGATGCAGACGTCATTTCCGAAGAGAGGATGAAATTCCGATGCGAGATTTTTCGTGGAAGGTTTTTGCGATGACGGGGGACGTGGAGTCCTATTTGTTATATACCGAGGCGTGTAATTCGTTAGGACAGGAGTCGGAACCTGCAAGGGAAGTGATTGAAGATGAAGAAGCCGAGGTATAACTGGCTGATTCGAGAATGGTTAGGTGACGAGGCATGCTATACAGGGTGGAAGGCATTGTCATCCGCAGCATGGACTACGGCGAAGGGAACAAAATCATTACGCTTTGCACCGAAAGCGGCGGGAAAGTAGGGGTACTCGTCCGCGGTGCCAAAAAGCCCAAGAGCCGACATGCTGCACTGGTGCAGCCGTTTACGTTTGGTCAATATGTTTATTTTCGCAATACGGGTCTAGGTACACTGAATGCTGGAGAAATCGTTGAATCCTATCATGAATTGCGTGAAGATCTGGTCAAGGCCTCCTATGCTTCTTATGCATGTGAACTATTGGATCGCGTGCTTCAGGATGAAGAGACAGGTACATTTTGGTTCAAACAGTTAAAGGCGTGTTTGCAGGCGTTGAAGGAAGAGAAAGATCCGGTTGTTATTACGAGTCTGTACGAAATGAAAATATTACAGGCATCCGGTTATGGTCCACAGTTCGATGAGTGTATCTCCTGTAACCAGGAGCGACCGGATGAGCAGTTGTTTATGAGTCCCAGACTAGGCGGCGTCCTGTGTCGTGCATGCAAACATTTCGATCCTCCGGCGATGTCAGTCAGTCCAAAGGCTCTGAAGTTGTTGCGTTTGTTCGCTCAGTTGGATCTGCAGCGCCTGGGAAATATATCAGTAAGTGAGTCTACCCGTGATGAGATCAAAAAACTGATGCGGGCCTTCATGGATCATCAGCTTGGCCTGAATCTTAAATCCCGTTCTTTCCTCGATCAGATGGAGAAGTACGGGATTTGAGGCGTTTTGGTGGAAGTGAAACTATATCTTGACTTCATACTAGATTTTATATATTATGAAATATAATTTCTCTTTATGAGACATGCATTGAACGAGAAAGTAAAAGACTGGATTTATTGCATTTGTGGGGGACAAGTCGTATATGACACTTGCGAATCATGAATGAGCGAGCCGGGGATGGTGGAAGCCTGGTTGAATCCGTTTTTGAAACGGCACTCGGGAGCATGAATGGACACGGAAAAGTGGGCTGGAACGAGCAGGATCATCCTGTTTGATCCAAGCCAAGTAGGGTGGAACCGCGGGAATAGCTCTCGTCCCTACGTCTGTACAACAGGCGTAGGACGGGGGCTATTTATTGTTGTCTGCACCGTTCTAAGCTTGCTAACAAACCATTGAAAAGGAGCATGATTATGAATTTTCAGCAGATGATTCTAACGCTGCAACAATTCTGGGCCGAGCATAACTGTATTATTGTCCAGCCATACGATACGGAAAAAGGGGCAGGTACGATGAACCCGATGACCTTTTTGCGCTCGCTTGGACCCGAACCTTGGAAAGTAGCCTATGTGGAGCCTTCCCGTCGTCCTTCGGACGGACGTTATGGCGAGAACCCTAACCGGCTGTACCAGCATCATCAGTTCCAGGTGATCATCAAGCCTTCTCCGGACAATATTCAGGAAATTTACCTGGAAAGTCTGAAGCGTCTGGGCATTGATCCGCTCAAACATGATATTCGGTTTGTTGAAGACAACTGGGAGAATCCTTCCCTTGGTTGTGCAGGTCTTGGTTGGGAAGTATGGTTGGACGGAATGGAAATTACACAATTCACGTATTTCCAACAGGTTGGTGGAATCGAGACGAATCCGGTAGCCGTTGAAATTACGTATGGTATGGAGCGTTTGGCTTCTTACATTCAGGAAAAAGAGAATGTGTTTGATTTGGAATGGGTGGAAGGCATTACTTATGGTGATGTATTCCGTCAGCCAGAATTCGAACATTCCAAATATACGTTTGAAGTATCCGATGTCAAAATGCTGTTTACACTCTTCAACATGCATGAAGAAGAAGCAAACAAGGCCATGGCGCAGCATCTGGTATTCCCGGCATATGACTATGTGCTGAAATGTTCCCACACGTTCAACTTGTTGGATGCACGTGGAGCTATCAGTGTAACGGAACGTACGGGCTACATCACACGTGTCCGTAATCTGGCTCGCCAAGTCGCTGCAACATATATGGAAGAGCGTGAGAAGCTAGGCTTCCCGCTGATCAAGAAAGGGGGAGCCGAGCATGTCTAAGGATCTTTTGTTTGAAATCGGGCTGGAAGAAGTACCTGCACGCTTCATGAGCGCAGCAATCGCACAGCTGCAAGAACGTGTCGTGAAATGGCTTGACGCATCCCGCATTGCTTATGGTGAAGTGAATGCGTATGCTACACCACGCCGACTGGCTGTTTTGATTCAGAATGTGGCTGAAAAGCAGGAAGATATAGAGGAAGAAGTGAAAGGCCCTTCACGCAAAATTGCACTAGACGACAGTGGTAATTGGAGCAAAGCTGCACTCGGATTCGCTCGCAGTCAAGGTGTTGAACCAGACCAATTCACGTTCAAAGAATTAAACGGTGTCGAATATATCTATGCAACGAAGAGCAGCAAAGGTGTGGAAACAGCTTCTGTGGTTGGCGAAGGGTTGCTTTCTGTATTACATGCCATGACGTTCCCGAAATTCATGCGTTGGGCTTCCTATGATTTCAAATTTGTACGTCCAATCCGCTGGATTGTGGCTATGCTCGGCAGTGATGTCATTGATCTGGAAGTAACAGGTGTTAAATCGGGTAATGTAACTCGCGGACATCGATTCCTCGGCAAGGAGGCCGTGATTTCCAATCCGTCTTCGTACGTGGAAGTGTTGCGTTCCGAACATGTCATTGCAGATATCCAGGAACGTGAACAGATCATTGTATCCCAAATTCAGGCTCTGGCTGCTGAAAAAAAATGGGATATTGCGATTAAGGAAGACTTGTTGGAAGAAGTGCTGTTCCTGGTGGAAACACCTACGGTATTGTTCGGGACATTCGACTCTTCATTTTTGAATATTCCACAAGAAGTATTGATTACTTCCATGCGTGAGCACCAGCGTTATTTCCCTGTACTGGACAATGAGGGACAACTGTTGCCATTCTTCGTGACGGTACGTAACGGTGGAAGTGATTCACTGGACGTTATTGCCAAAGGGAATGAAAAAGTTCTGCGTGCACGTCTGTCTGATGCCAAGTTCTTCTATGAGGAAGATCAGAAGCTACAGATTAAGGATGCATTGTCGAAACTGGAAAGTATCGTCTTCCAGGAAGAATTGGGAACGGTTGGAGACAAAGTGCGTCGTATTCGCAAGATTGCCGATGGACTTGCTGCCAAACTGCAAGTATCCGGTGATGTTGCTGAATCTGTTAGCCGCTCAGCAGATATCTGCAAATTCGATCTGGTGACACTGATGGTGGGAGAATTCCCGGAACTGCAAGGTGTGATGGGTGAGGATTACGCTCGTAAAGCTGGCGAAAAAGAAGAAGTGGCCAAAGCGGTATTTGAACACTATCAGCCACGTTTCGCTGGAGATCAATCCCCTGCTTCTCTTGTAGGTGCTCTTGTCAGTGCTGCGGATAAAATGGACACAATCGTGGGTTGCTTCTCCATCAACATCATTCCAACAGGTTCTCAAGATCCGTATGCGCTGCGCCGTCAGGCTGCAGGTATTGTACAGATTTTGCTGGATCACAAGCTCCCGCTGACATTGTCAGATGTGTTCGGAGTAGCACTTCAAGTACATGCCCAGATGAACCTGTTGAAACGTGCGGACGAAGAGGTTCGTAAAGATCTGCAAGACTTCTTCGGTCTTCGTGTGAAAAAATTGTTGTCCGAAACCGTCCGTTACGACGTTGTGGATGCAGTAATTTCTTCTGGATTCGATGATATCAGCGCTGTGGTTCCAAAAGGTGAAGCGCTGATGGCGGCTGTTCTGACAGGAGACGCATTCAAAACAACGGTTGAATCGTTCAACCGTGTGGGTAATCTGGCTGCCAAAGCATCCAATGCTTCCGTACATCCGGAACTGTTCACAGAAGATGGAGAGCGTCAGTTACACGAGGCATGGAGCAGAACGAATGCAGAGTACCGTCAGGCGTTGGCTCAGCACGATGCTGCTGAAGCGCTGGCTATTGCATCCGCTTGGAAGGATGGTATTACCTCATTCTTTGATTCAGTCATGGTTATGGCTGAAGATGATGCTGTTCGTGCGAACCGACTTGCACTGCTCGCGGCTATTGATCGTGACTTGAAAGGATTTGCTGATTTTTCCAAGTTGATTGGGTAATTGGGCGTATTTCATGAGTCCTTTTCCACAGACTTGGAGCAATGCTAAATTTCAGTATTAAAGAAGGATATATGAGGGTATAAATATACGGAACGGGTTGTGAAATGTATTTTTGACAACCGCTCCGTATTTTAGCCTTTGATTTCCCTCGTTCCGGCAGAAGGATTTTGCCTGGCCGGGGTCGTATATTACAATATGCAGCTATTTTATGAAACCGGGTGGTCTGGGTTTGAGTGAGTTAAATATACGCCACATTGTTGTGGATGGTGATGCTTGTCCGGTCAAAACCGAGATTGCGCAAACCGCTCGCCTTTTCAACATCCCCGTACTGTTAGTCTCTTCATTTGATCATTTGCTTCAAGGAGGAGAAGGGGTGCGAACCGTGCAAGTGGATCGCAGTGATCAGAGCGCAGACCTGTATATTGCTAATCATATTAAGCCATACGATGTGGTTATCACTCAGGACTATGGACTTGCGGCACTTGCGCTCGGCAAACGTTGTTATGTTTTGTCCTTTCGTGGTCGTGAGTTTAACGATCGTGACATTGATTTCATGTTGGATTCTCGTCATACTGCGGCCAAAGTACGAAAAAGAGGCCATTACGGGAAAGGCCCAAAGCCTTTCACAGAGCAGGATCGAGAAATTTTTCAACATAAACTGACAAAACTTTTAAAAGATTTGCAGGAGAATGTGTAAGTTTATCGAATTATATTTACGTGTTGAAGAGATGAAGGTGGCCAGAGATGAGTACCGGACAAGGCGGTATACCCGAAAGTATTATTGAATCGGTGTTACAGCAGAATGATATTGTCGATACGGTGAGCCGATTTGTGCATCTGACCAAACAGGGGAAGTATATGAAAGGCCTCTGTCCTTTTCATTCCGAGAAGACGCCTTCGTTCACCGTTACACCTGAGAAACAAATTTTCTACTGCTACGGTTGCGGCACGGGTGGAAATGCCATCAAATTCAGGATGGAAATCGAAGGGTTATCCTTTCCCGAGGCTGTCAAGACGATGGCGGAAGAAAGCCACATCTCTATGGGCGACTGGCAAGGGCGTGAATCTGCTCATGTGAATCCGGAGACAGAACGTCTGTTGGAGGCTTATGAGCTTACCGCGAAGCTGTATCATTTTTTGTTGAAAAATACAGAGCACGGCAAAACAGCCATGGAGTATTTACGCTCACGAGGTTTTGGCGACAAGTTGATTGACCAGTTCCAGATTGGTTTTGCACCAAATCGTTGGGACACACTGGTACAATTTCTTGAGAAACGTAACTATCCGCTCGAAGAGATGGAAAAGGGTGGACTTCTGTCACCGCGAAATGAAGGTCAGGGATATGTGGATCGATTCCGAGACCGGATTATGTTCCCGATTAATGGCAGGAGCGGTAAGCCGATTGCATTTGCAGGACGCATATTGGGAGATGGGCAACCGAAGTATCTAAATTCACCGGAAACCCGGTTATTTAACAAAAGCCGTGTTCTCTATAATCTGCATCATGCCAAAAATGCAATTCGCAAACAACGGCAAGCCATTTTGTTCGAGGGATATGGTGATGTCATCTCCGCATGGGATCAGGATATCCAGAATGGTGTAGCGGCAATGGGTACGGCGTTAACCGAGAATCAGGCATTGATGCTTAAAGGGATGTGCGACGAGGTCATCATATGTTATGACGGCGACCGAGCAGGACAGGCTGCTGCACTCAAAAACTTTCCCATTCTTGAGGAAGCCGGATTGCAGGTCAAAGTGGCTCTCATTCCTGAGGGACTTGACCCGGATGATTTTATCCGGAAGCATGGTGGTGAACGGTTCCGAAACCAGATTGTGGACGGCGCCGTGACAACTACAAAATTTAAACTTATAAACCTAAAAAAAAGCCATATACTGCTAGAGGGTGGCGGACAAATCGCCTATTCGAAAGAAGCAGTAAAATTGATTGCCCCCTTACCTTCTCCAACAGAGCGGGAGGTGTATCTTCGTGAACTGGCTGCAGAAGTGGACGTATCCTTCGAAACATTGAAGCAGGAGTGTAATGAAGAACGGGAGGCGATGAAAAATAACCTCCAGTTTGGGGATAATAACCCGAAAAGGTGGAATAATGGTAGGCAACAAAATAGGCAGGTGCCTACACCCAATCTGTTGCCGGCTTACCACGCTGCTGAACGCAAACTGATTGCCTGGATGTTGCAGGATGATGAGGCTGCCCAGTACGTGAATGAGCATCTTGGTGAAGCTTTTAACTTGGATGATCATGCAGCTATTGCTGCTTATCTATATGCCTACTATGCGCAAGGCAAACCGTCGGATACAAGCCGCTTTATGTCTTCACTGCATGACGATCGCCTGGAAAAAACGGTCAGTTCAATCTCGATGATGGATGGTCCAGGTGAATGGAGTATTCAAATGCTCGATGATTGCATCAGGGAAGTGCTGAAGTATCCGCGTAAGAAACAGTACGAAATGAAAAAAGAAGAAATGATTGCTGCAGAGCGTGCAGGTGATGATTTACGCGCGGCACAGATTGCAATTGAAATGAATGCCCTAGAGAGACAGTGAACGTCTGATTATTGGATGTTTCTAGGGAGGAGGGAGTCGAGTTATGGCGAATGATCAGCATACTGAACTAGAAACAGAATTGACACTGGATCAGGTTAAAGATCAATTGATTGAATCAGGTAAGAAAAGAGCTTCGCTGAATTACAAGGAAATTATAGAGAAACTCTCTCCTTTTGAGCAAGATGCAGAGCAAATGGATGAGTTCTATGAGCAACTGAGTGATCTGGGTATTGATGTAGTGAATGAAAATGATGAAGAGGTTACACTTCGTCCTAGTGAAGATTCCGAGAACAACACCAGAGAGGGAGAGGACGAATTCCACTTTGATGATGATCTGAGCTTGCCGCCAGGTATCAAAATCAATGACCCTGTCCGTATGTATCTCAAGGAAATTGGTCGTGTGCCATTGTTGTCGGCAGATGACGAAGTACAACTAGCCAAACGGATTGAGAACGGGGATGAAGAAGCCAAGCGTCGTCTGGCTGAAGCGAACTTACGGCTCGTTGTCAGTATCGCCAAGCGTTACGTTGGACGTGGAATGTTGTTCCTTGATTTGATTCAGGAAGGTAATATGGGTCTGATCAAAGCGGTTGAGAAGTTCGACCACAAAAAAGGATACAAGTTCAGTACGTATGCCACATGGTGGATTCGCCAAGCGATTACTCGTGCTATTGCTGACCAGGCGCGTACCATTCGTATCCCTGTGCACATGGTAGAGACGATTAATAAGCTGATCCGGGTATCCCGTCAGCTGTTGCAGGAACTTGGGCGTGAACCGACACCAGAAGAAATCGCTGCTGAGATGGATCTGAGTGTGGAGAAAGTTCGTGAAATTACGAAGATTGCACAGGAACCGGTTTCTCTGGAAACACCGATTGGTGAGGAAGATGATTCCCATCTGGGTGACTTCATTGAGGATCAGGAAGCACTTGCTCCGGCGGATGCTGCTGCGTATGAGTTGTTGAAAGAACAGCTCGAAGATGTACTTGATACATTGACTGAGCGTGAAGAGAATGTTCTTCGTCTACGTTTTGGTCTGGACGATGGACGGACGAGAACGCTGGAGGAAGTCGGCAAGGTATTTGGTGTTACGCGTGAGCGTATTCGTCAGATCGAAGCCAAGGCTCTTCGTAAGTTGCGTCACCCGAGTCGTAGTAAACGACTCAAGGATTTCCTCGAATAATCGAACTATGGGAGACTTTCCGCAAGACGCTTTAGCGGCGGCGGGGTCTCCTTTATTTTTAATTTAAACGTCTTGATTTCTTGGTTTTGGAAATTCATCCTTGAAATGTTTGATTGGATTTTATTTTATCGCTTTTCCTTGTTCAATGCAAATCAATAAATTAAATGAATGGTGTAGGTGCTTCATGAAACTTTCGAATCGATTACAACGAATACATGATCAAATTCCCGATGGTAGCCGCATGGCTGATATCGGTTCAGACCACGCGTTGCTGCCAGTAGCCGCGATCCGCAGTGGGAAAGCCGCAAGTGCAATAGCTGGGGAAGTCAATCCCGGCCCTTATGATGCTGCATGTAAACAAGTCAGCGATGCTGGCCTGAAAGAGAAAATCACAGTACGTCGTGGAGACGGACTTGATGTGATCTCTGCGGGAGAAGTGGAAGTCATCACCATTGCGGGTATGGGCGGTGCTCTGATCGCCTCTATTTTGGACCGAGGTTTATCTAAACTGGAAGGGGTCCAGCTTCTTATTTTGCAACCGAATGTTGGAGAGGATATCCTTAGACGCTGGTTGCTGGAGCATCACTGGGTAGTTGTAGCAGAGCAGTTGCTCGAAGAAGACGGTAAGATCTATGAAATTATCACGGCGATGCCACAATCCGTAAGCCCGATTGCAAATGTTGAGGTGTATCGTGCACGTCCACTTCAAGGCGGGGCAGAGTTGACGGAAGATTTGCTGCTGCGGATGGGGCCTTATTTGGTGGATCGTCCAACGGATGTATTCTTTGCCAAATGGGAAAGTGAGATTGTCAAACTGCAAGGAGTTGTTAACTCCATCTCCAAATCCGATCAGGATTCTTCCCGGGACAAGGCGGCTGAGGTAGAGCGTCTTATCGCAAACTTGAAGGAGGTTTTGGCATGCTTGCCAAAGGTCAAACTGTAATTCAACTGATGGAGCAACTTGCTCCTAAACATCTGGCTGTACCGGATGACCGCATTGGTCTGCAGCTGGGCAGTTTGCAAAAAGAAATCAGTCACGTTCTAGTTGCTTTGGATGTGACGGATGAAGTGGTGGACGAGGCGATTCGCATCGGTGCCAATTTGATTATCGCTCATCATGCCATTATTTTTCGACCGGTCAAGTCATTGAGTACGGATACGCCTATGGGTAAATTGTATGAAAAGCTGATTAAGCATGATATTGCTGTCTATATCAGTCATACGAACCTGGACGTGGCAGAAGGTGGTATCAATGACTGGATGGCCGAAGCACTTGGCATCGAGAGCAAGGAATCGCTGGAGGATGTACATACAGATCATTTGTACAAACTGGCTGTATTTGTGCCTCGTACGCATCATGAGCAGGTTCTTCAAGCCATTCTGGAAGCCGGAGCAGGGAGTATTGGCCAGTACAACAAGTGTAGCTTCAACACGGAAGGTACAGGAACTTTTGTACCAGGTGAAGGGACACAACCGTTTATTGGTACCCAAGGGCAGATGGAACGTGTGGAAGAAATGCGGATTGAGACCATTGTGCCTCAAAGTTTGCGCAGTAAGGTCATTCAGGCGATGCTTAAGGCACACCCGTATGAAGAAGTGGCCTATGATCTCTACGCAATGGATTTAAAAGGTCGTACGCTCGGTCTGGGACGCTTGGGACCCCTTAGGGAGCCTAAGACATTAGGTGAGCTCGTGGAGGTCGTGAAGACCCAATTTAATGTTCCTCATGTGCGTGTAGTAGGGGATCTGAACAAAAAGATCAAAAAAGCAGCGGTTCTTGGCGGCTCCGGCAGCCGTTACGCGCTTACGGCTCGCTTCAAAGGTGCGGATGTTATTGTAACCGGGGACATCGATTATCACACGGCTCATGATGCGTTAATGGTAGGCATGTGTATCATCGACCCGGGACATAATTCCGAGAAGATTATGAAACCGAAAACAGCTGATTGGCTTCGTTCTAATTTGCAAGATAAACGATATGATACGCAAGTTACGGCTTCGGAGGTAAATACGGAAGTATTCCAGTTTATCTAAAAAGACAGTTGCTGTGCGATTCCCAGTAATATTAAGCTTGTCTGGGAACTCAAATGCCTGTATACTATGTAATGTTGTTCGGAAAGTTTGACAGACAATCGCTGGTGGCCTTTGTTGCCACGAGAGGAAAGTCCGGGCTCCACAGGGCAGGATGCTGGATAACGTCCAGTCAGCGCGAGTTGAAGGATAGTGCCACAGAAATGGACCGCCGATGGCCGGATTTTCCGGCACAGGCAAGGATGGAACCGAGGTGTAAGAGACCCCGAGGAACGCTGGTGACTTCGTTCCTGGTAAACCCCATCTGGAGCAAGACCTAATGGGACACAGCCGCCTTTTCGGAGGAGGCAACCTTAGCCCGAGGTGTGTCTAGGTTGGTCGCTTGAGCTGTGCAGCAATGTATGGCCTAGATAGATGATTGTCGCTTCTGGTGGGAGGGTAGTTCCCGTATGAACCACGAAGAGCACAGAACCCGGCTTACGGTAAGCTTTCCTAACTGCAACAACAACACCATAGCAACACAATGTAGTCCACCTATCAGTCGAGGACAACTCGTATGAATCATCCGATGGCCTGACTGATCAGAAGGACCCATGAACATCCGAAAAAACATAACTCCTGTTGATAACAGGTTCTATAAAAATAAGGCGGCAGTTCCGAGATTCTCGGGCCTGCCGCCTTATTTTTATTTCTCATATCAAGTAATTTAACCTTCATACGCTAATAAATAGCGAAACGTTTATGACAGTTCATTACAGTGTAACGACACTATCCGATGTTAACGAAGCATGCCAGCGTTGAATGGCGCGATCCATTCGTTCTACAGCCTCCGGGAGTAGCTCGGGATCCGTATGCGTGAAGTTGATCCGCATGCGGTTCAACTCCGGTGTACCCGCATAGAAGGAATCACCCGGAACAATGCACACTTTCTCCTGAATACCGTAAGTGAACAAATTGCTTGCAAGCATGCCTTCAGGTAATTGCAGCCACAAGAACATGCCACCTTGTGGTGAATTCCACGAGATACCTTCCCATGCTTTGGCTGCCATGAGGGTCGTCAGTGTTTTCATGCGTTTTTCGTAATCCTCTGAAATATGGCGGATATGCGCATCCAGATCGAAAGATTCAAGCAGTGCGTGAAGAGCTCTTTGGTCGATGCTGCTGGAATGCAAGTCGGCACCCTGTTTAGCCCGTGCTGCCATTTTGACAATATCGGGAGCGGCCAGAATCCAGCCGGTACGAAGACCCGGTGCTACCGTTTTGGAGAACGTACTGGTGTAAACGACATTAGAAGGGCCATCATAAGATGCTGCATCCAATTCTGCAAGAGCAGGGACATCCAACTGCTCCGGATTGAACCGAATTTCGCCATAGGGATCATCTTCGAGGATGAGTACACCATACTTGCGGCATAGGTCTACAGCCTGCTGACGTCTTTCTCGTGACCATACTTTACCCGTAGGATTGGAGAACGTTGGGTTGATGTAGACGAGCTTTGGACGATGCAACTGGAGCTGTTCCTCCAGAGATTCAGGCAACATGCCGTGATCATCACAGGCTACGCCGTGAGATTCAGCTTGATAGGAATGAATAACTTGCAGGGCAGCGAGGTAGGTAGGTGATTCAACCAGTACGCGGTCACCCGGATCAAGAAGGATACGACAGACCAAGTCGATGGATTGTTGTGAACCCGTCGTGAGGAGCATATGGTCGGGTGAAGCGGGAATGCCTTTGGATTCAAGACGCTCCGCAATTTTGGCACGGAGAGGACGGTAACCTTCAGTCTCCGCATATTGAAGAGCGGCTGCTCCGCTCATAAATACTTTTTCGTATGCAACACGGATAGCTTCCAGCGGGAATGAAGTCTGGGCTGGTAATCCACCGGCTAGTGAGATCATTCCAGGTGCCTGAGCGGCCTGGAGCATGTCACGAACGACAGAGGACGGGGTGTTTTGTGCCATTTTGGACCAAGGGATACTCATGTTATTCTCATCTCCTGTTATTCACTGTTATACTGATATTATAAACTATAATAGACGGACTGCACTATAACAGTAAAATGAAGATCATAACAGTTGGGAGGAGCATGCATGCATATCGAATTAAAAAGGGGAAGCAGTACCAAATTGTACGTGCAAATTGCGCTAACGATTGCGGACCGCATCAGATCAGGACTGATTGAACCCGGAACCCGACTTCCATCTGTTCGTAAAATGACCACGGATCTGGGTGTCAGCCTGGTCACCGTATCGAAGGCCTATGCTGAACTCGAAGCGATTCAATTGATTACCTGCTCCCAGGGTAAAGGTTGTTATGTCAGAGGGGCGTTACACACGGATCAGAGGGAGGATGTGGACCGAGCGCAGCGGAAAAATAGCAATAGTGAATCCAGTACGCCATGGAATTGGCAGATGGCACTGGTGGATTATTTACCGCGAGCACAGCTCTGGAGACATTTTGATACATCACCTCAAGTACGTTATGAACTTCATATGTCAGCGATTCAGCCTGAACTGTTACCTACACGCGAGATTATTGACAGTGCCTATCGCCTTTCCTCTGATCATGCAGAGCGTATGGCGGCGTATGGATCTTTTCAGGGAGATCGGGAACTCAGACAGATCTTTGCGGAACATTTTGCCGAGCGTGGCCTACAGGTGACACCTGAACGCATGTTAATTACAAGCGGTGCTCAACAGGGGATTGATCTTGTGGCACGGACTTTTGTCGGACCCGGGGATGTAGTGTATATGGAAGCGCCAAGCTATACCGGAGCCATTGATGTGTTTACAAGCAGAGGTGCGAAGATCATTACGGTTCCGATGGACGACGAAGGTATGCGTATTGATCTGTTAACCCGCTTATGTGACACCTATCCGCCCAAGCTCATCTATACGATCCCGACCTATCACAATCCGACTGGGATTACGATGAGTGCAAGAAGGCGAGCACAACTTCTGAATCTTGCGCAAAGCTATCACTGCCTCATTCTGGAGGATGACCCGTTTGCCGATCTTTATTTTCGTGATCCTCCCCCGGCTTCCATTAAATCCATGGATGGGACAGGTCATGTGGTGTATATCAAAAGCTTCAGCAAGGTGCTGTCTCCCGGTTGCCGCATAGCCTGCGCCATTGCAGATGGAAGCGTACTGACCCGGCTTGTGGCTGCGAAATCTACGGCGGATTTGGGGAGCCCGCTGCTCACACAGAAGGCATTGCAATCCTTTATACAGAATCAGTATGGGGCATATGTATCCCGCTTGAGGGATGAATTGTATTCTCGCTTGTGTGCGGCATCTGAGGTGCTGGAAGAGCATGCTACTAAGGATATACACTGGCGCTTGCCAGAGGGAGGACTTAATCTGTGGCTTCAACTTCCGAGTAGTCTGGATATGCGTGAACTGCATCATCAGTCACTTGCTGCCGGGGTTTCTTTCCTACCGGGTTCCGCCTGTTATGTGGGGGAGACGGATACATCAAGTCTGCGTATCTGCTTCACGGTAACGAGCGTTGAGCTTTTGTGTGAAGGGCTTCGTGTACTCTGCGGAGTCATTGACAAAGTAACACCTCAGCAGGGTGGGGCAGTGGCGGACAGGCTACCGCTCATATAATTTTTCGGAGTATGGACATACATCCAATCCACTTTCGACCTGATGCAATAGGTTATAGTATCACCAGAAAGGGAGTTGGTTTTGAAATGAACCATTACTGTCCACCGCTTTGTCCGATTGTCTGTGACCCGATCCAGGTTGTTGAGGATTACTACATCCCGCAAATCGTACCTGTAATCCACCCGATTGAAGTTATCAAAAAACATCACTGTGTTCCGATTCACCACCACATGTACCCGGTTGTTGTTAAAGAAGAAGACCCTTGCTATGTATCCAGCCATAATCCGAAGAGAAAATCCGTGAAAAAATCAAGCAAAGCCCGCACAACTTCACGCAAACGTTAATCGCAGCGGGTGCCCCGGGGAATTTGGATATAAACCAAAGAGCAGCGTACGCCCCGGGGCGCAGCTGCTTTTGTGTTTTTACAGAATTGAGTCATGACGACTACTTGGTATACTTTTTCATCGTATTATCCATTTGTTGTCTGACATGCTGGGGCCAGAACTGTAAGGGTGCGCTGTTGCCTGATGCGGCTTGCAGTGCTTTATAGACATCAATCTGCCCATAGCCAAAATACTTATCGTGGCCCGGATCACCGAGGTCGATGACACTTTGGCGCATCAGATCCATGACTTCCGTGTTGGTTAAATCCGGGTTCAAGGAACGTATCAAACCTGCAAGTGCGGCAACATGAGGGCTCGCCATAGACGTTCCAGATAAGGCTGCATACTGATTATTCGGGTAGGTACTCGCGATACTGGACCCCGGGGCCATCACATCCACATAATCCCCGTAGTTGGAGTAGGACGCTTTGCTCATATCCGGGTCCGTAGCAGATACAGCAAATACTTCCGGATAGGCAGCAGGGTAGCCTGGACGCTCCGTATTATCGTTTCCTGTAGCTGCAATCAGCACGATATCGCGGTCAAAAGCATATTTAATGGCATCATGAAGAAATTGCGCGTCAGCATAATTGCCGAGACTCATGTTGATGACTTTAGCTCCATGATCGGCTGCCCAGATGATACCTTCAGCAACGGCATACGTGGTTCCAGACCCCGAGTTATCCAATACTTTTACCGGCAGGACCTTGTTATACCAGCTCATGCCTGCCACGCCTTCATTATTGTTGACAATGGCGCCGATAATGCCTGCGACGTGTGTACCATGTCCCACATCATCCATTGGTTGGCTTCCCGGTTCGACCACATTATAGCCCTCAAGAAGCTTGCCCTTCAGGTCAGGGTGATTCATATCAACCCCCGTGTCGACCACAGCAACGATGACATCTTTGTTCCCCTTGGTAATATTCCAACCTCTATTTGTCTCAATCGCAGGCAAGTTCCACTGATAATCGGAGAACAAAATGTCGTTGGGTATCGTTACATCGGTTTGTTCAGTTACGGTGTCATTGGTTAAATACATGTAATGGGGTTCCATATAGAGTGGATTCCATTTACTTTCGAAATAGCTATGCAATTGCTTGTAATTCATGTGTTCTGACCGAAAAACATACGTATATCCCAGCTTGCGCGCAGATTGCGCTCTTAGATCAGATTTAATGATTCGCATATCCCGTTCACCGGGATCTTGTCGAAAACGGATGACGATTTCATTTTCGTAAAAATGACTGGCATTGGCATTATCATGCCCGGTTTTCACCGTGATTTCGTTCAGCGTATCCGGGTGAACCGACTCAATTTTGAACTTGCCTTCACGCGGATAAGGGATCATACGCAGATTTTTGCGCTGATGTTGTTCAACAGCATTCAATACGTTCTGACTGAACAAGGCAATCACAGCTCTTTTGCCATCTTTCGAGGGTTGCCCCACAACAAAATATTTTTCTTTTCCCAAAGGGAAAGAAGAGGATTCGAAGCTTTGACGTTTGTTTACCGCTTTTTTGGCAAGATTCAGCGCATGATCAAGCTTCTGTCGCTCTAGCTTGCTTCCTTGTTGGGATGCTTGATCAAATGGCTTATTGAATGAGCCAGTGGCACCCATGAGATGAATGGATCTGATATGTTCATGTGAACTTTGGAGATCACTCACATAGCGATTAATCTGCGAGGCATTCATTGTGGAAGTTTTATCCAGCATGATACTGAGATGTTGCTTGGCATCCATGCGAGTCAGGAGATCTGTTGCTTTGACATCCTGCACTTTCAGACGTTGCTTGTTCGTGTGCTCTTCATGAGCAGAATCGGGCAGGGCACTTGGCTTAGGTTCGGGACGATTGGATGTTGGAAGCAGGAGCGTCAGGGCGAGTGCTCCCACACCAGCTGCAAGGGCCCAGTTAATCCATTTCGGTCTGGACATGGTGGATGGAACCTCCTTCGTTCATTTTGGACAATCATTAACAGTGCTTCATCGTTGTCACTGGTTATATCTATCGTTAGAAAAAGCGCATATTTTTATGCAGGCGAGTTCGAGTCCAACTGCGTATAATAGGCATGTTTAATGACAGAAACGGAAAGCATGATTAAGGGATACCGCTCGTCATCTTTTTATGGTAGGATTATAGCTGAGAATTCAAAGGTCAGGGGAAAACCACCGTTGGCCGACCTATATGTAAGGACTTATTTAAGGGGGAGCTACCTTTATGTCAGCAGCCAATGTACAGAAAACATGTGAGTCAACTAGGGAAAAGTTAAAACCGGCTATCGATCGGATTGAAAAATTTTTGAATGAAAATGCCTTGCCTGAACTGGATCAGAATCAGACGGAAGAATCAACAGCCTTCTACAAAGGATTTCTTTCAGATCTCCGTCATTTGCTCGTTTTTTCTGAAGTTTCTTACGAAA
The DNA here is from genome assembly GCF_026013365.1 of Paenibacillus sp. LS1. Classification (GTDB taxonomy): domain Bacteria; phylum Bacillota; class Bacilli; order Paenibacillales; family Paenibacillaceae; genus Paenibacillus. The sequence continues at coordinate 1,598,285 of NZ_JAPDOE010000001.1, read as the reverse complement.
AACTTGGCGTTGTGCTGCGTCGTGCCAACTTTGATGTCGATTTTGCCGAAAAGGCTCTTTATAATACGTATCACCAATGCGTAAACAGCTTTTTCTATCCCAAAAATGAATGTTATTCCGAAGACGGAAGATACGCTTACACAGGACAGGATGCCATTCGTTTCCGTGACAAGCCAATCCGTGCAGTACGGGATGTCATTCTTGAGGTTTCCAAAACGTACGAAGAATTGCGCGATGATCTGGCATATTATGAAAGTGACTACTTGACTCAGCGTCGTATGCAAAATCAACGTAATCACGCTTAATGAACGTTTAAACCTTAATATGAAATTGGACGAAACCGCCCTTGTGGCGGTTTTTTTGTGTTTCTAGGTAAGAATTAAACTGAGGCGTGATCATGTCATCATCTGGCATTTGTGCGGGGAATATCGGGTTTGTGGCGGGGAGACAATAGTAGTCGAGGTGATAAAAAATGAGCCAAGACAAACCAATAGTCAAATGCAGCGTCTCCAACTGCAACTTCTGGGGAGAAAACAACTTCTGCCAAGCTGATGCCATCATGATTGACATTGACCAACATGCCACCCGTCGTTTGCATGAGGAATTTGCCGGTGAGACATTTGACTCGGATCACCATGATCATGCACGCACATCCTCTGCAACATGCTGTCACACGTTCAAACCCAAGTGAGCAGTCATCCCTATTCATAATGGAGGTGCTTCCGAATGAAAAATGACGATAATAAGTTTAATTTTCAAGATCGTCCTGAAACCAATGTTGATGTTGAAAAACAGCGTATGCGTGTCGATTATCCCAGAAAAGCACATCGGGAGGAATACGGGGCAGAGGTCGCTCCTCCGACTGTTGTAAGAACTGGAGGTACCGAACGGGCGGAGCCTGTACCTGAGAAGCATGAGGCAGACCGGGTCATGGAATCCACAGGCAAGGTCGCGGGTTACATGGGGCTTGCCTTCGGGATCGCGTCTTTGTTCATGTGGTCAATCGTACTTGGACCGGCTGCAGCCGTATTGGGTTACTATGCATATGTGAATGGTCGGAAGACAGCGGGAGCTTGGTCCATTGGACTGGGTGTTGTAGCCACGCTGAGTTATTTTTTCATGATTCCATTCGCTCGCTAAAGTGTAAAATATTCATTCAAAAGCCTTCTGTTCTCACCCATTTGCGGTGAATTACAGAAGGTTTTTTTTGAAAACAATGGAACCTTGCTGTAAAACGATGTAGAATAAGGTCATAATACGCTTATTATACGGGAGTGGGTATAACTCATGCAGATTGATCCAAGCGGATCGCGGCAGTTGTTGGAATTGCAATTGTCCAATGTGAACAACCAAACCAAAGGATCAGACTCAGGTGCTGGTTCAACAGTGGATTTCGCCAATATGATGGACGGGCTGTTAGGCACGGGTGCCAATTCGTCAAGCAATACGGATTCCAGCGCCACAGTCTCCAAAAGATCCAGTGATGGTCTGCTGTGGTTGCAACTTGGCAGCACGTACAATCCGGATATAAATACGGCAGGGTCGTCCTCTGTCTCCAATAACATCGTTGAGTCTTTATTATCTTCATCCAATACAGGAATTCTGGATTCCGGTGCATCTGTACCTACGGATTATGAATCTTTGATTGCTGAGGCAAGTGCCAAGTATGGTGTGCCTGAATCATTGATCAAGGCCGTCATTGACACAGAATCCAATTTTAACCCGAATGTAGTGTCCTCCGCAGGTGCCAAGGGGCTTATGCAATTAATGGATGGCACGGCTGCAGGGCTGGGTGTGAGTAATTCATTTGATCCTGCACAGAGCATTGATGCTGGGACTAAGTATCTTTCCCTTCAGCTCCAGCGTTTCGGTGGAGAAGTGAAGATGGCACTTGCTGCTTACAATGCAGGACCGGGTCGTGTTTCACGTCTGGGCGTATCGAATGATAGCGAACTGATGAGTGTACTTAACCGTCTACCTTCAGAAACTCAGAATTATATCTCCAAAGTAGAGAAGGCGCAGTTGAAATATGTGATCTAGACTTACAGAAAGACATTTACGATAACACATCATTACAGGATGAGATCAAATGTGGGAGCAGCAGCGCTTGAAACGCCTGTTCCCGGTTGGTCTTTTTGTGTTGTACGGGTATCGTGTTACAATGCTCACTGTAGGTTTATGAACGAAGAGATAAGGGAGGTCTAACCTCATTTGAAATATTTTGATTATGCTGCAACCACACCTCCCCATCCCGATGTGATTCGCACGATGGCCGAAATTATGGAGACACAATTCGGAAATCCGTCCTCTATTCATGGGTATGGAGAGCGTGCTGATCAATTGTTGCGTCGTGCGCGATCCGGCTGTGCTGCGGCAATAGGCGTTAAGCCTGAAGAGATTGTATTTACTTCCGGTGCGACCGAGAGTAATAATCTGGCGATAAAAGGTGCGGCATTACGTTATCAGTCACGAGGCAGACACATCATAACAACGGCTACCGAGCATGCCTCGGTGTATGAAAGTTTTATGCAATTGCAGCAGTGGGGATGGGACGTGACGCTAATTCCTGTCAATTCTGATGGTGTGGTAGACGCTCGGCAGGTTGTAGACGCGATCAGACCGGATACGGTGCTTGTGAGCCTGATGCATGTAAACAATGAAACAGGAGCTATCCATCCGATTGCAGAGATCGGCAAACAGCTCAAAAAGAGAGCACCACGCGTGCTTTTCCATGTGGATGGTGTTCAGGGCTTTGGGAAAATGAAGGCTACACCTGCCGCTTGGAGTGCAGATCTGTACAGTCTGTCTGCTCACAAGATCCGTGGACCGAAGGGAGCAGGTCTCCTGTATGTGCGAAGTGGAGTGGAACTTACACCACTATTGTCAGGGGGGTCACAGGAGCAGGGCCTAAGAGCAGGCACAGAGAACGTGGCCTTGCTGGTAGGTATGGCAAAGGCCATGAGAATGGCTGCAGAGGATCAGTTTGATTTTGCTCGACGTACAACGGTGCTCCGTGATCAATTGATGGAAACGATACATTCCATTCCTGAATTTGAATTGAACAGTCGCAAAGAGGGGGCTCCTCATATTGTGCACTTCTCCTATCCTGGGATGAAGGCAGAAGTGGCGCTGCACACCTTGGAGCAACTTGGTGTAACCATATCCACCCAATCTGCCTGTTCTTCGCGTTCATCTGAACCGAGTCGGATTCTACTTGCGATGGGCAGAGATGCAGCTTGTGCTGCTGGTGGATTGCGTATTAGTCTTGGAGATGAACACAGAGAAGAAGATGTAGCCTTGCTTGAGCAGGCTTTATATCAGATGGTGGCGCAGTTGCGACCCCTTGAAAGGCGGATGTGAATGGATATGAAATATGATATGCTGCTTCTCCGTTTCGGAGAGTTTATGTTAAAAGGGAAGAATCGTGCACGATTTGAAAAAACGATCATTACACAGGTGAAAGCTTTGCTTAAACCTTATCCAGGAGCGAGCCTTCGCAAAGAATACGGGCGTGTTTATGTGGATCTTGGCGGTGAATCACATATTGAACTGATTAATGTACTGAAGCGGGTATTCGGTGTGATGTCGATTAGTCCGGTTAAAGTCACCCCATCCGAGCTTGATGAGATTGTGAAAACGGCTGTCGCGTTTATGGACGAAAGGGAAGATGAATTCAAGGAAGGCACCACATTTAAGGTAAATGTAAGGCGGGTATGGAAGGAGTTCCCGAACTCTTCGCATGAAATGAATCATCTGGTTGGTTCCCCAATTCTACGGAAGTTTCAGCAATTAAGTGTTGATGTTCGTCAACCTGATATTGAACTGCGAGTGGAAATTCGGGATCAGGGCACCTATATTTTCAACGAAACCATTCCGGCAGTAGGTGGGTTTCCGCTGGGTACGAATGGAAGAGCGATGGTACTGTTGTCAGGTGGCATAGACAGTCCCGTTGCAGCCTGGTCTTCCATGCGCCGTGGACTGGAAGTGGAATGTATACATTTCTACAGTTATCCGTTCACTAGCGAGCGTGCCAAAGAGAAAGTCATCGATTTGGCGCGTGCCCTTGCTGATCATGCAGGAACAATCAAGCTGCATCTGGTTCCATTTACAGAGATCCAAACGGCATTTACCCAACTGGGTCAGGATAACTTGATTATTACGCTGATGAGACGTTCAATGCTGCGAATTGCCTCCAAACTTGCCGAGCGTGAACGTGCACTTGCACTGATCACTGGAGATAGCCTAGGTCAAGTAGCGAGTCAAACGCTTCCAAGTATGAATGTCATTGGTCGTGCGACGGATTTACCGCTGCTACGACCACTGGTTATGATGGACAAACAGGAGATCATCACTCTGTCCAAACAGATCGGAACGTATGACATATCTATTTTGCCATATGAAGATTGCTGTACTCTCTTCGTGCCAAAGTCGCCTTCAACCAATCCAAATCTTCGGATTGTGGATAAAATTGAATCGACAATGAGCCAGTTGCCTGAATGGCTGGATCAGGCGGTAGAGCAAACAGAAACGATTACTCTTCATGCCGGTGAAACTTCTGTGGTATCGAATCAGACAGGTGATAATGGTTTGAAGGATGATTGGTTCTAAACTAAATAAAAATTAGCACGGCTGACATAATAAGGGCTATGTAAACTGTAAAAAAAAAAAGGACTGTTCGATGAAATATCGTTCAGTCCTTTGCTGTATTCAGAAGATATTTTAAGAATAGGCTTTCCTATGAGTAGGAACGCTGCTGCTCCCCGCCAGATCCCTTGTTGCTGGAGCTACTGGAGCGTTTGCGATAACCTGCAAAGACTACGCCTGCAATAACGACAACGATGAAGAGAATGCGTAATGCCGGATGTTGAGTAAAGTAAGGCAAGAGTCGCTGCTCCTCAGTGATCATATTGGAAGCCGTATACCCGAGAACGATGGCTCCGATATAAATGATCCAAGGAAAGTGATTAATTAGCTTGATAAACAGGGTGCTGCCCCAGACGATAATGGGTACGCTGATCAGGAGTCCGAGAATGACAAGCACGAGATGCTGCTGTGCGGCTCCGGCAACCGCAATCACATTATCTAATCCCATCGCTGCATCCGCGATTACAATGGTACGAATAGCCGTCCATAGAGAAGTTCCTGCCTGGATATCATTGTGTTCATCTCCCTGATCCGCCAATAATTTATAGGCGATCCAGATCAGAAGTAAGCCTCCCACAAGCAAGAGCCAAGGTACTTTAAGCAACCATAGAACAACAATCGTTGCCAAAATTCGAATCAGTAGTGCGCCGCCCGTTCCGTATAATATCGCCTTTTTCTGCACGGAAGGGTGCAAATTTCGAGCTGCGAGACCAATGACGATGGCATTGTCTCCAGCCAGAATGAGATCAATAAAGACAACGTTCAGCAAAGCCAGCCAGAATGTGGGACTAAATAGCTCCATGCCATATGTCACTCCTTATATAAAGTTCAATCATTAAGAATAGCATGGACAACTCTGACATACAAGTTAATGTGGGGGGTGAGGACATGGATACACTATGGCTTTTAACTGAAATCTTAATGATCAATCTGGTATTGAGTGGAGATAATGCGGTTGTTATTGCACTTGCCAGCAAGGATCTGCCACCGATACAACGGAAAAAGGCGGTATGGTGGGGGGCTTTTGGTGCGGTACTGTTACGCTGTGTATTAACCTTCGTAGCGGTATTACTGCTGGGAATTCCATTTATCCAGGCTGCAGGTGGGCTGCTGCTACTCTGGATTGCAGTGAAGCTGCTGCTTCAGAGTGATGATGAAGTACATATTCGAGAAGCTTCGACGACTTGGAAAGCCATTCAAACAATACTGGTTGCCGATTTTGTGATGAGTCTGGATAACGTCTTGGCTATAGCGGCATTGGCGGATGGAGATCTGGCATTGATCGTCATCGGGATTGCCATTAGTATCCCAATTGTCGTATGGGGGAGCGGGTTAATTGTTGGCTTGTTGAAGCGATTTCCAATTCTGGTATTCGTCGGCTCAGGCATTCTGGCCTTCACAGCAGGTGAAATGTTGATGAAAGACCCCAAGTTAGGAGAATGGCTTGGAGGAATGGCAGCAGAGGCGCACATGCTACTACCCGCAGCAATGGCTTGTCTTGTTGTCGCGGTTGGAGGCGCACATAAATTTGTGAGGAAGAACGCATAGTTTGGTTTTGGGTAAAAGCTTGGACATATGGCCGTCTGAACCGTCCGGTTTAGACGGTTTTGTGTGGAGAGGAATATCTTGTCCATGGAGTTTTCATTGGGCTAGTCATAAGTTGCAGATTTTAGGGTAATACAGGTAAAGGGAGCAAGCATAATGCGACATAAAGTATAGTTTTTTGACGAAACATCGGATACACTAGAAGCAGGATTACAGGATTGAAAACCAAAAATCATCATGGAATGCACATCGTTTATAAAAAATAAAATACATAGCCAATGGTATAAGAGGTGAATGCAGATGAGGATGAGAAATGAAAAAGCGATTGGACTATTTATTGTAGCTGCGGGAATTATTATTCTGCTTGGCAAGTTTGGTGTGTTTGGATTCATTGGTCGTAATTTCTGGCCTTTGCTGATCCTGCTGCCAGGCATAGCCCTTCATGCATTATACTATGCGCGTATTTCACCATCGTGGTCACTTGTTCCTGCCGGCATACTAACGGTGTATGGTGTCTTATTTAGTATAACGAATACATGGGGTGCAGGACTTATGAACAGGCTGTGGCCAGTATTTTTGCTGGGGGTTGCCATAGGTTTACTGGAATATGGAATGGCTGAGAGGCGAAGACCGGAATTTGTGTTACCTGCGGCTTTGATCTTTGGTGCGATATCCATCATATTATTCGGATTTACCTTGCTCCAAACGGGAATAATCTATGTACTTGCTGTCCTTTTGATCTTGGGTGGAGTCTGGTTATTGCTTGGTCGAGGACGTCAAGGGAGAGGCTGGTAACATTCCCAGTGGTCTTTTCGTGCGAAATATCTTGATTTTTACCTATAATAAACTATAATATAAGGGATATAGACATGCGTCGGGATATCACCGACGCTTATTTTGTGAGTAACCTGCGAAATTGCGGGAAGTTTAGTAGATAAGAATTGAAATTGGAAAGGATATGGATACAAACCATGCATTCAAGAGAACACATTCGCAATATTGCGATTATTGCCCACGTCGACCACGGGAAAACTACGCTCGTCGACAAGTTGCTCCAGCAATCCGGTACTTTCCGTGATCACGAAACGGTACAGGAGCGCGCAATGGACTCCAACGATTTGGAGCGTGAACGCGGTATTACGATTTTGGCCAAAAACACGGCTATAACTTATAAAGATTACCTGATCAACATTGTGGATACACCAGGACACGCCGACTTCGGTGGTGAAGTGGAACGTATCATGAAAATGGTTGACGGCGTATTGCTCGTTGTTGATGCATATGAAGGCTGTATGCCACAAACGAAGTTCGTACTTCGTAAAGCTCTGGAGCACAACCTGACACCAATCGTTGTTGTAAACAAAATTGACCGTCCAGCGGCTCGTCCGACTGAGGTTATTGATGAAGTACTGGACCTGTTCATTGAACTGGGTGCCAACGATCAACAACTTGAATTCCCTGTTGTATATGCTTCCGCATTGAACGGAACATCCAGCATGGATAATGATCCTGCGAAACAGGACGATAACATGATGGCGATCTACAATACGATCGTTAGTCATATCCCTCACCCAACAGAGAATGTTGAAGAGCCACTTCAATTCCTCGTTACTTTGATGGACTACAATGAATACCTTGGCCGTATTGCCATTGGTCGTGTTAACCGCGGTGTGATCCGTCAAGGACAATCGGTAACGGTTATTATGCGTGATGGTAAAAGCAAAACTGCACGTATCGAGAAACTGTTTGGTTTCCAAGGTCTCAAGCGTGTTGAGACAGAAGAAGCAGGAGCAGGCGACATTGTTGCGATTGCAGGAATCAAGGACATCAACATTGGTGAAACCATCGCTGATCCGAATAACCCAGAAGCACTTCCAGTTTTGAAAATTGACGAGCCTACCCTGCAAATGACGTTCCTCGTGAACAACAGTCCATTCGCAGGTCGTGAAGGTAAATGGGTAACTTCCCGTAAACTTCGTGAGCGTTTGTTCAAAGAGTTGGAAACAGACGTTTCCCTTCGTGTTGACGAAACGGAAAGCCCGGATGCATTTGTCGTTTCCGGACGTGGTGAGCTTCACTTGGGTATCCTTATTGAAAATATGCGTCGTGAAGGATACGAGCTTCAAGTATCCAAACCAGAAGTTATCGTAAGAGAAGTTGACGGTAAGAAAATGGAACCGGTTGAGCGCTTGTTGATTGATATCCCTGAAGAGAGCATGGGTTCCGTAATGGAGAGCCTGGGCGCACGTAAAGCAGAGATGGTTAACATGGTCAACACGGGTAGTGGACAAGTACGTCTGGAGTTCCTGATTCCAGCACGTGGTTTGATCGGATATAGCACAAACTTCCTGACTTTGACTCGTGGTTATGGTGTTATGAACCATGCATTTGACAGCTACGCTCCAGTAGTTTCCGGTCAAGTGGGTGGACGTCACCAAGGTGTACTGATCTCAACTGAAACTGGTACATCTACGTTCTATGGAATGATGGGCGTTGAGGATCGTGGTACCCTCTTCCTTGAGCCGGGTACTGAAATCTACGAAGGTATGATTGTTGGTGAGCATACACGTGACAATGATATCGTTGTTAACATCTGCAAAGAAAAACAACTGACTAACGTTCGTTCTTCCGGTAAAGATGATACGGTTAAAATTAAAACTCCGATTATCTTCTCGTTGGAACAGGCGCTTGAATATCTGAATGAAGATGAATATTGTGAAATTACACCTAAATCAATTCGTCTTCGTAAGAAGATCCTGAACAAATCCGAGCGTGAACGTGCAGAAAAACAACGCAAAATGGCTTCTAAAGCCTAATAACAACAAAATAATTTATATAAGTTAGCATTTGATGGAACACATTTGCACCATCGGCGTTGATTACAACCCACTAAAATAGTGGAGGATACGGAATCGATTCTGTAGGAGCGAAGCGTTCGCCTGAAAGCTTTCTGAAAGAAAGCTACATCGGAAGCATACGCTTATCCCCGGATTTTACCATTGAAAAATGGATCAAAAAAATCTGGGGATAACAGCGACCAAAAGAACGATCCGAATCCGAAACGGTCACATGCAGAGCTTTGTAATTAATGTTGTTGGTGGTGCTCCATCAACTAGTTAACTTATATCCTAGCATGATAACGAAAGGAGCTGGCTGTGCATGCAAGCATGGTTCGCATCACACCCGATCGTAGCCTACATCGTCATCTTTGTATTGATTACTTACGTATATAACAAGGTGTTTCGGGTACGTCAGAAATTACCGCTTGGTAAGGAAATCGTTCTCTATATATTGATGGCGATGGGCACATTCATGCTTCTTATTTTTCAGATCGACAAGCTTCCCATCATTCAATGTTTGTTGGTGGCGGTTGGTTTGATGTTATTAGTGAGAGTGCGTTATTTTATTGAAGGTCGTCAAAAGAAAAAAGCGGAAGCTGCCGCTCGAAACTCATAAATCCTGTCTTGTACAGACCATCCGTTTTCCTTAGGGAAAGCGGTTGTCTTTTATTTAGACAAAAACAGATGTGATAAAGGTGTTGAAGATATGAACTCGAATTCGAACGGACTGCCTCCACGGAGACAGGCACCGACGCAATCCGGCGCTTCTGGGTCGAAGAATGGCAAGGGAAAGCAGCCTAAGAAGAAAAAGAGAATGAATGCTTTTGGCAGAATCTTTTTAAGTCTATTGGTTATTGCCATTGTGGTAGGCGGCGGATATGCGTATTGGGTATACAATCAAGTCGTGGATACAGGCATCGACAAACCGGTACCGCCGGGGATGTCAGCCACAACCAAACCGATCACGATGCTGTTGCTTGGTACAGATAACCGTCCTGAAACGGGCACGTATCTCTCGGATGTTGTTATGGTGGCTTCGTTGAATCCGGAGACCAAGACGGCAACCATTGTATCTTTGCCACGAGACACACGTATTCAATTGGATGGATACAAATCCAACAAGCTAAACTCCTATTATCCAAGGTTCAAAGCACAGGAAAAAACCTCTGGTAAAAATGCAGAGGATCAGATGAAAGAAATGATGGGCAAGTATTTGGATGTAGATATTAATTATACAACCGTCCTGAATTTCCAAGCATTCCGTGATGCTGTCAATGCCGTAGGTGGCGTGGATGTGACTGTGGATAAAAATATGTGTTACAGAGATACAGCCGACGGTACGGATATTAATCTTGTCGCTGGCGCACAACATCTCGATGGTAAAGCGGCACTGGACTTTGTTCGTTACCGCAAATCCAATTGTAATCCAAAGACTGCTGAATCCAACGACTTTGATCGTAATAAACGTCAAAACCAAGTGCTGAATTCCATGCTGGATCAGATGAAATCTCTTGGGGGCATTACGAAGATTAGCAAAGTGATTGGTGCAGTTGACGATAACATGACGACAGATGTGGAATCGGAACAAATGAAAAACTTTATCTCGACGTATTGGAACATTTCCACCTCGGATGTACATTATACTCCGGTTACCGGAGAGTGGAGAAGTCCGTATGTATATATTAATGAGACGGAACTCGCCAATGCGAAGCAGGCTTTGCAAGATACACTTTCAGGTAAAGTAACGACTTCACCTTCAGCCGAATAACCTCCATTCTTTTGGGATTGGAAGCACGTTAATTGGTATGCTATAATAACATAAACCAAGTTTAAGAATTGCATAAAGAAGGTTAGGGGGCTGGTTGAATGTCCGAAGCCGTCACACAATTAACTGAATCTCTTTTACAGCAATTCAAGAATGAGACCTTTGTGCTTCTGAGCACAGTGGATGCCGAATCCGGAGGTCCGACTTCAACAGCCATCTCCTGGATTTATGCGGAGAATGCTTCTACGTTTCGTGTAGCGATCGATCATCGTTCACGCTTAGTAAACAACATGATTACGAATCCGCTCATTACAGTTACTGTCTTTGGGGAAGAGACGGTGTACGCAGTGAACGGACGTGCTGCGGTACGACAAGATCCGCTACAGAATGTTCCATTTAATATGTGCTGTTTCGACATTACGATTGAAGCGGTGAGGAATGCTCTGTTTTACGGCGCTCAACTGTCTTCTGTGCCTCAATATGTCAAAATATATGATCAGCGTGCTGCTGAGAAATTAGATGAGCAGGTTTTTGCTGCCATGAAAAAAGCCTAGTGAGAGATCACTGGGCTTTTTGTTGTCTTTTGTCCGATGAATGCAGCTGCTGCATTTGTTGTTTTTGATTCTCGTGTTCATCCGGATTTTGACGGACTTTGACGTCTTTTGGTAGTTGGGGAATAATGCGTCCCACCATGTCAGCGAGTTCTGAAGCAAAACCGGATATCGGGTGTCCTTGACGAATATGTTCACCAATTTCTTTGATTCGTTCAGTGACATCGGCATCTGCAGTAACAATGGAATCTACACCTTCGGGGTCTTTGCGAAGCGCCTCTGCTACAGAGTACTTAATGGTACCTACCCGAGCACGTTCCAGTTCACCATCAACATCAATGCCAACTACGGCTGTATTACCCAGTATAACGCAATTCGCATCTTCGACACCTTCCACTTGCTTGGCAAGGGCTTTAAGGTGATTGACTCGTTTTTCATTTGGCATCCGGCCATTCTTTGCATCATCGGCAATGTTGGTATCATGAACTTCACCTGTATTCTCATTGAGCATGTGAGATCCTTTCCTTTGATCTTGCTGAGTTGTTACATTTCCTCCGTAACCTTTCGCATGTGTACCCTGATTCGGCGAAGCGTTGCGTGTGGAACTGTTGCAACCTGTAAGTATAAAGATCAGAAGCAGCGTGCATACCCATATTTTCATAAATGTTCATCCTTTCTTGGAGTTTTTCAGAATGGTTGACAATTATTTTGCCCTAGTCGAATACATTTATGTATGGGATCATGATTGTCCATGCCGCTGCTGAAAGATCACACTATCCATGCCTTTAACGACGCCGCTTTGGAGGGGATTGAATGAAAAAGATTTTTGTATTGGATACTAACGTGCTTCTGCATGACCCCAATGCCATATTTGCCTTTGAGGAACATGAGGTAATCATTCCCGCGGTTGTACTGGAGGAAATCGACTCCAAAAAAAGAAATGCCGATGAAATTGGGCGTAATGCCCGCAATGTATCCAGACTGTTGGATGGATTACGTGAGCTGGGTCACCTGCACAGTGGGGTACCTTTGGCTAATGGAGGTAATCTGAAAGTAGAGCTGAATCATCGGAGTTTCGTAAAAGTTCAGGAAATGTTTGGTGAAGTGTCCAATGATAATCGCATTTTGGCTGTCGCACTGAATTATCAGATTGAGGAGAATGAAAAGGAAGTAGTCGAACGTCAGGTCGTGCTTGTCAGTAAAGATGTACTTGTGCGTATCAAAGCGGATGTACTTGGTCTGTTCACACAGGATTACTTATCAGATCGGACGGCAGGACTCAGTGAGTTATATCCAGGTTATACGGCCCTAAAAGTTCACCCGTCTGTGATTGATGAGTTTTACACATATCGTTTTTTACCGATCAAACCGTTACAGTTGTCTTATTCATTGTATCCGAATGAATTCGTCATTCTTAAGGATGAGATGGGAACCAATAAATCGGCTTTGCTTAAAGTGAATACAGAGGGGACGAAGCTGGAGCCGCTTTTCCTCAGTAATGATAATGTCTGGGGCATTAGCGCACGTAACGCGCAACAACGCATGGCACTGGAATTGCTTTTAAATGATGACATCCCGCTGGTAACCATCACTGGTAAAGCTGGAACAGGAAAAACCTTGCTCGCACTTGCAGCAGGTCTGCTCAAGGTAGAGGATGATCATAAATACAAAAAACTGTTGATTGCTCGTCCTGTCGTTCCGATGGGGAAAGATATCGGTTACTTGCCTGGTGAGAAGGAAGAAAAACTTCGTCCATGGATGCAACCGATTTATGATAATCTGGAATTCTTGTTTGACACCAAAAAAGCCGGAGATATCGATAAAATTCTAATGGGGCTTGGCAGTATTCAGGTGGAGGCTTTAACATATATTCGAGGAAGATCGATACCTGGACAGTTTATCATTATTGATGAAGCTCAGAACCTGTCTCGACATGAAGTGAAGACAATTGTATCAAGGGTCGGTGAAGGCAGTAAAATTATTTTAATGGGAGACCCTGAGCAGATAGACCATCCGTATCTCGATTCCGCCAGTAACGGCCTAACGTATATCGTGGAACGGTTTAAGCAAGAGGGGATTAGCGGACACATCATGCTCGAAAAAGGAGAACGCTCCAAGCTGGCACAGCTTGCAGCTGATCTACTGTAAAATTCAGGGGATTTATTTCCCGGAAAATGTTGTTCTTGAAGCCGGCTCTTGGAGCCGGTTTTTTGCTGAAAAAATAAGAAAGCGTTATTGCACAGAACTCGATATGCTCTTATTATGCAAAAATCCGAAAAAGTGTTTTTCGGCAGGGTAGGACAAGAGTACTATTTATTTGTTACAATAATTGTTGCAGGAAAAAACTAGGTGAACAAGGAGGGGAGTTAATGAAGCGTAGACATCAGGTTGTTTTATTTGCGGTATTGCTGCTTTCGTTAACGATCCTGTCTCCGAGTTTTGACTTCAGAGGTTCGCAGCTCAATCAGGAACGTGACCAGGAAAAGGATACCTTCCCGGGTTCTTCTTCCCGTAATGAGGATGCTCAAGCCCCGCTGGAGATTGTAGTCGCCATGTCGGATGAAGAGTTTCAAGCCTTTCAAAAGATAGCCAAAGAAGTTGCTGCTTCACAATTAGTAGAGATTAATCTTCGGAATGAGAAGCCGGATACATATAAGCGTATTTTGGATCTTGAGTTTTCACTAGGGGAGAACGGAGATGTGGTTCTGCTTGATAGTGAGGAAGTGCAGTACTATGCGCAAAAAGGGTACCTGTATCCGTTAAACGGAACAACATTATCGAAGTCGCTTGGAGATACGGTAGTTGGGCTAAGGGGAATGACAGAGTGGAATGGTTATCAATGGGGGATGCCTTTTGATTTTGATCCGTACATTCTGGCTGCACAATCTTCATTTTTGAAGAGAGCTGATATGGAGTCGTTACCTCACAATAAAGATCAGTGGGTCAAACTTACTCATCATGCCATTGCTGAAGGCATCCCTTTAATTACAATGAACATCAATGATATGTACGGGACGAGTGCGTGGTTGAATCATTTGGAACCGAGGATGGCACCGGATCAAGTTAATCGTACGCAAATAGATTCGCAAACGGGGGATCTCCAGCAGGGAATTCAATTGATGAATCAGATCCAACCTTATATTATAGCTCAGTCTACCAGTTCGATGTTCTCTCCAACGGCTGACGATAACGGAACACCAATGGTTGTATCATCGTTATCGCAATTATTAAGTGCAGAACAAGCGAGTACAGTTGATAACGATTCATTAGAGCGACTTTCTTTGGAAACCTTGGAATCTGTAATGTCCAGAAGTCTTGTGATTACTGCAGGATCTGTTGAGGCAGAGGAAGCAAGCAGATGGATTGAAGGCATGACGTCCGCTACGACACAGTTGAAATGGTACCAACAGTCTAATCAGTTGCCCGCAAAGCAAAAGGAATTGGATATGGAATCTGAGAAGCTCGCTGAACGTTATGACATGACGAAGGGACAATCCTGGTTTTCAACCGAAGATGTCCCGACTGCACCGGCCGAAAGGCACGCTGTGATAACCCATTTTCATAAAAAAGTGCAGCAATTCTTAAAGGGAGAAATCACGGCCAATCAATACGTAGATAGTATTAGATCGACAAATTAACTTTAAAAAGATATAGCCAGTTTTACTTCCAATACACCCTCACTTGTTGAAACATCGGTGGCTTTGACGAAGGACAGAATTTTCTGTGGATAGAATCCAAGGTCAAATTCTCTTTCCAGCATTCGGCGGGTGGTGTCTGGTAATTCAAGCTGATTGAAAACAAGTTTGTCCACATGAAAACGAATGGAGTTTTGAGGTTCATTTTCTACCGTATAATGTCCTTCAATGCTTAATTGCAACTGATCCCGCTGACCGGAAGCAGTAATCTTATCCTGATTGAACTTAAAGGCAAAGTCTTCAAAAATGGAATTTTGGGAACGTAGAAAAGCATTCAGCTCATCCTGCCCAATTCGAATCGTATACGTTGTTCCGGTGGTGGATATACCGCCGTTTTGCTCTTGAATAAAGTCGGGCAGGTTCTGCATGGCAGATGCCAAAGCTTTAAAATATCGTTTCACCTCATAAATGCCGATGTTCTCCCAATAGAGAGTCAGTTCATCCATCAGTTTTTGAATCGCCGCCGCATCTCCGCTGGTGGCTATTTGGGCATCCACTTCTTTTTGCAAGGCGACAACACGCTCTCGCTGGTTTTGAAGATTAGTCTTCATTTCAGATAATTCTGCTGTAGTCTGACGAATCTGAGTCGAAGTCTGTTGCAGGTCGCGATAACGGTCTTGATACTTGTCCAGCACAGCCTGATCCCGTCCGATTATAATCTGGTAATAATCATACAGGACGAACAAGTCTTTGAATGACCGGGCTCCCAGGACCGTCATGAGAAGACTGTCACGTTCCCCGGTGTAGTAGGACCTTACCACAGCCCCAGCTCGATCTTGCTGAATATGTATCTGTTGTTCTTGTTCCTGAAGCTGGACGGATAATGTCTCGTATTGTTGAGCTAGCTGCTTCTGCCTTTCTGCGATGCGTTCGATTTCATGATCGATTTCGACGATGGATAGACTTTTTTGCAATATTTCACGTGTATCTTCGGGCGAAGACTCTCCATAGGCATGGGCTGAGGGTGGCTGTAGGAATACAATGATGCATAATATAAAAGCGGCAATGCCGTATTGACGTTTCACCGATCATTCTCCTTTCTACTTCTTAAATGACAATAGTACAGGCTTGTTGTCTTCCAGACAATATATGAAACAAATACGTGAAATATCCTTAGTGGTTACATAACACCACGAACCATCATTCAATCTGAACATAACAAAAAAGCAACCCGACTGATGCCGGATCACTTTGATGCTGCAGGTGGATTAGAGCGGCAACCCCATTTGGAATACGGTCCAGTAGCTGAACCCCGAAAATGTCACGATCATATAACCCCAGAAGAGCAATATGTACGTTCGTTCAGTAAATTTCAAGTATCCCAAAATGACAAAAAACGCAGTCTGCAGGAAAAAAAGCAAAGCCATTTCGACCAGATCTCCCGCAAAAGCCATCAGGCCAATCGCAAGCGTGAAGAACCCGAGTACCCGAAACATGCGTGCCACGGTAAATCCTCCTCTCCTAAGTGCGATCATAGATTGTCTACACAACATTATACCGGGAAAGGAAAAACGTGTAAACAAAATTGGATATGAAAGCGAATTCTTTTTTTGTCTCCATACAAGTACAGCGGTGTTAGTTTTACATATGCTACGTATGAGCAAGCCTAAATGTGGAAATACATTTTAGTATGAAATCAATTCTATGAACTCTATGAGAGGCATAAGAATGAATGAAGCAGCTTTTATACCTAATTCACATACCGGGCTTCCGGTAATGCGGACGGTTATTTTAGGATGTTGTTAGGAGGGTATTATAGCATGACTGCAGTGAGACAGGATGCTTGGAGTACAGAGGACGATTTGATATTGGCTGAGGTTACTTTGCGTCATATTCGGGAAGGCAGTACACAACTGGCCGCTTTTGAAGAGGTAGGCGAAAAAATAGGCAGAACTTCTGCCGCATGCGGTTTTCGCTGGAACAGCTGTGTACGTAAAAAGTATGAGTCTGCCATCAGTAACGCCAAGGCACAACGGCAAAAACGTAGTTATCTCAGAAAGCAGCCGGCTATGCTGGGACCGCAGGTTGCAGCTCTGTCTACACTGGATACCGAAGAACATCTGTACAAATCAGATGGGATCTCGGACGATTCATTATCAATGGATGCAGTAATCCGCTTCCTGCGACAATGGAAAGGAACAGTGCAGGAGAGCAGTCGTCAGCTCAAGATGCTCGAGAAGGAGCTTCGGGAGAAAGAAGACGAATTGCTTGAACTGCGTTGCGAGAATGACCGTCTCTCCAAGGAAGTGAACGAAGTACAAACGGATTACCGTGTGGTGAATGACGATTACAAAGCTTTGATTCAGATTATGGATCGGGCTCGCAGACTCGCATTTTTGTCCGAAGAAGAAGAGGAACTTAAGACACGTTTCAAGATGGATGCCAACGGGAACCTGGAACGAATTGAATAGTGAGAACAGGCGTTAGATTTGCGAAAGACAGATATGAGCCCGCCACACCTCCGTTACATAACGGCAGGTATGACGGGTTTTTTGTTTGGTGTTTTTGTTCTATTATAGATAAGGTAAGAGCAACTACTGAAGCGGAGAGGGGCATCATATGATCATTGACATCGTAGGAGCGGGGTCGCTGGGGCTTTTGTATGGCGGAAAACTACTGGCGGCAGGTAACCAGGTTCGATTTTGGACCAGAACATCCGCTCAAGCAGACCTACTAAGCCGTGATGGAGTAACTATCGTGGAACGAGACGGGAAGATACATATTCAACCGGATCAGATCCAGGCAAAATCGCTAAGCGAGCTGTCGGACACATGGGAGCACACGCCTGGAGAATGGTTACTGCTAATGGTTAAGCAGACAAGCATTGACGATTCTATTCATGAGATTGGCATATTGAAAGATCATGTGTTGAATATCGCGTGTTTTCAAAATGGGATGGGTCATCTGGAGAAACTAGAAGCTGCATTGCCGCATTCACTTATATGTCCCGTGATTACAACAGAAGGCGCGAAGCGTGCCCAGTATCAAGTCACTCGTGCGGGTATAGGTGAAACCAGAGTGGGAAGGCGTAATATACATATAGAAACTTCTGTCTCTATTGAGGATAAAAGAACATTTACTCTATCGAGACTCCTGCAGCAGGCAGGATTTGACTGTACAGTGTCGAATGAAATCGATAAGCTGATATACAGGAAACTATTGATCAACGCAGTTATTAACCCGCTTACGGCAATATGGCGGGTTCCTAACGGTGAATTAATCATTAAAGAAGAACGCAAACGGTTTATGCGCCAGTTATATGATGAAACATGGGAAATCTACTCAGCCAATGGAATACAGCTAGATCAGGATATGTGGGAACAACTGATATCGGTTTGTCATTCCACAGCTTCGAATACCTCCTCTATGCTTGCAGATGTGCTCCAAGGGCGTGGTACAGAAATCGGATCAATTAACGGACATATTGTAAGGATGGCACAAAAATCAGGCCTTGCTGCACCTACACATGAAATACTGCTTCATCTGATTGAAGGAATGCAACCGGAAGGAGTGAGTTAATGGGACTTTTTATTGTGTTGAGCATACTACCTTTTTTTCCGTTCTTTCTTGTATATTGGGGCATGTACGTATGGAAAAAAGACAAACGCACAGCATTGCGGACAGCAATGGATGTAACCACTTTTTTTCTTGTATTTTCAGTTTCGGCGTTATTCAACTTAACATTTGACTCGAATTTTGGTTTTTATCTGACATTATTACTCATACTACTAGCACTTGGATTCATCGGGGGTGCGCAAAATCGACTAAAGGGGAAGGTCGATGGGGGTAGAATGTTCCGGGCCGTATGGCGCATGGCCTTCATCATCATGAGTTTCGGGTATGTTTTGTTTACTTTATTTGGATTAATTAGATACTTCATGCAACAGATGTGAGGATACATAACGCAAAAGGGCTAAAAAATGTGTCGATTTTGTCGAAAACTGAAAAAAACATTACTTTCTGAAAAAGTAATGTAGATTTTTTTGACCGGTGGTTGTATAATCTATAAACATATAAACCATATCAATTTAGGGGGAACGTGTTAGATGAAAAGGAAAAGTCTATTAGTCCTTTTGACGCTGATTTTGGCGTTCGGTACCGTACTTGCAGCGTGCGGATCGAAAAACGAAGGCACAGGTAACACCGATACTGGTTCTGCAAACGAAGGAAATGGTCTTGCTAAAGATCAAATCCTGAAAATCAACCTGTCAGCTGAACCTCCTACGTTGGACCCGGCTCAAGCAAAAGACAGCCAAACCAACACAGTTCTGAAATTCTTGTATGAAGGTCTTGTACGCATCGATGCTGATGGTAAAGAACAAGCAGGTGTAGCTAAAGACTGGACAATCTCCGAAGATGGTTTGAAATATGTTTTCAACCTGAACCCGGAAGCTAAATGGAGCAACGGTGATGCAATCACTTCCGAAGACTTTGTTCGTTCTTGGGAACGTGCTTTGAAACCGGAAACAGCTTCTCCATATGCATACCAATTGTACTACATCAAAGGCGCTGAAGGTTACAACCTCAGCAAAGACGAAACATACACTGGTACTAAAATCACAGATTTCTCACAAGTAGGCGTTAAAGCTACTGATGAGCACACGCTGGAAGTAACGTTGGAAAACCCAACACCTTACTTCTTGGGTCTGACAGCATTCTACACGTACTACCCAGTACATGCATCTGCTGACACCAATGATAAGTTCTTCACAGACTACAAAAACATGATCGTTAACGGACCATTCACTTTGGATCAATTCGCTAAAGGTCAAAAAATTGTTGTGAAGAAAAACGATGGCTACCATGCGGCTGCCGACATCAAATTGTCTCAAATCGATATGTCCCTGACTAACAGCAGTGCTTCTGAACTGCAAGCTTACAAATCAGGACAATTGGACTACACTGGTGCACCTAACGGTGAAATTCCTTCCGACCAAATTCCTTCTGTAAAAGCGGAATTGCCGGACGAGTTCAAAGCTACTGGTATTGCAAGTACGTACTACTACCAGTTCAACGTAAACGAAGCACCATTTAACAACGTTAAAATCCGTAAAGCATTTGCAATGGCAATTCAGCGTCAGCTGATTGTTGACAAAGTAACACAAGGTGGACAAATTCCAGCATTCGGTTTTGTACCTCCAGGTATCCGTGGTGAAAACGGCGAATTCCGTGATGAGCACAAAGACGATTACTTCACTGAAAATGTGGACGAAGCTAAAGCATTGCTTGCTGAAGGTATGAAAGAAGAAGGTTACACAACTTTGCCAGCTGTCACTTTGATCTACAACACTAGTGATGGTCACGCGAAAATCGCTTTGGCGATTGCTGACATGTGGAAGCAAAATCTTGGTGTTGATGTGAAAACAGAAAACCAAGAGTGGGGCGTATTCCTTGAGAACCGTCAAAACCAAAACTTCCAAGTAGCTCGTGCAGGCTGGTCTGCTGACTACAACGATCCATACAACTTCTTGGAAATGTGGACTACTGGAAACACAAACAATGATTCCAAATTCAGCAACGAACAGTATGACAAAGATGTTAAAGACACTGTAAAATCTGCTGATCCAGCTGCACGTATGGCTGCATTTGCTGACGCTGAGAAAATCCTGATTCAAGATGAAATGGGCGTTATGCCAATCTATTACTACACTAACGTATCTTTGACTAAGCCTTACCTGAAAGACGTACAACTTGATTTCAGTGGAGCTATTGACTTCACTCGTGCATATCTGGAAGAGAAATAAGTTGTTCTGAAGTCTATATGATTACTTCGGGATATATATGTGGAATTCCATATATATCCCGATTTTTTTGTATGTGCACCGATTTTCCTTATAATTCTTGAAATTTCCGATAAATGGATTGGACTTTATTTCTGTCTAATTCTACAATCGATTTGTATACAAAATATTGTTTGTGGAGGTGTGCAAGGGTTGATTAAGTACGTTTTGAAAAAATTGCTATTTATGCTGCTATCGCTTTTCATACTCGCATCTGCAACCTTCTTCCTGATGAAGGCAATTCCGGGTGACCCTTTTACAGCCGAGAAAAAAGTGTCTCCTGAAATTCGTGCCTTACTGGAACAGAAGTATGGATTGGACAAACCGATGTATGAACAATACCTGAAGTATATGGGTGGAATCATTAAGGGAGATTTCGGGGTTTCAATGAAATATCTCAATCGAGATGTAGCCGGAATGATCGGTGAAACTTTCACCGCTTCGTTGAAGCTTGGAGTGTTTGCAATTGTTATCTCCATTATTGTGGGTGTTTTACTGGGGCTTATTGCTGCAGTTTACCATCGTAAACTCATTGATGATGTCACGATGATTCTAGCTGTCATAGGTATAGCTGTTCCGAGCTTCTTGCTTGCTTCCCTATTACAGTATCTCTTCGCTACTAAATTGGGCTGGTTTAACGTTATGGGCTTTGATGGTCCATTGGACTACGTTCTTCCGGTTGCAGCGCTGTCTGCATCTCCGATTGCTTTTATCGCTCGGTTGACGCGTTCGAGTATGCTCGAAGTCTTACACGCCGATTACATCAAAACAGCAAAAGCCAAAGGCCTGAAATGGCCTGCAATTATGTTTAAACACGTTGTAAGAAACGGTATTCTACCGGTAGTAACTTATGTTGGTCCAATGACAGCGAATATCATCACAGGTTCCGTTGTAATTGAACAGATCTTTAACATCGGTGGCATAGGTAAAGTGTTTGTAGAGAGTATCACAAACCGTGATTACACCATGATCATGGGGATTACGATTTTCTATGGTATCCTCCTGATGTTGGCGCGTTTCTTTACAGATATCGCTTACGTGCTGATTGATCCTAGAATTAAGCTGGAAAGCCGGAAGGGGGCATAACGTTGTCTGGCACGAATAATAAAAACAATGAAACGGCGAACACTGACCTGACTAGTCAGGCAGCGGTTAAACCGCAAGAAAGTGTATCCCTTTTTAAAGATGCTATGTACAGACTTGCAACCAATAAGGCTGCAATGATTAGTCTAGGTGTATTGGTTCTTGTCGTGATTTTCTCTTTGATTGGTCCAACTTCTTTGTTTACCAGTTATAATTATTATTCCAATGATCTGCTGAATTCCAACGCACCGCCGAGTGCGGAACACTGGTTCGGTACGGACGAGCTTGGACGTGATGTGTGGGTAAGAACTTGGGTAGGGGCACGTGTATCCCTTACTGTAGGCTTAGCCGCAGCTTTGATTGACCTTGTTATCGGGGTTGTTTATGGAGCGATCATGGGTTTCTACGGTGGACGTGTAGATGGAATTATGAACAAGTTCTCCGAAATCCTCTATTCCTTGCCTTACATGCTCGTTGTAATTTTGTTGCTGGTTGTATTGGAACCAAGTCTGACAACGATTATCATTGCCCTTACTATAACAGGCTGGATCAGCATGTCATGGATTGTGCGCGGTGAAATTATGCAACTCAAAAACAGAGACTTTATTCTTGCTGCACGGTCCATGGGCGCAAGCACAGGGCGTCAATTGTTCCGCCACTTGCTGCCAAATGCAATAGGACCGATTCTCGTAACATTAACGTTGTCCATTCCGAATGCAATTTTTGCCGAAGCGTTCCTGAGCTTCCTTGGATTGGGTGTATCTGCACCGAGATCTTCACTAGGTTCCATGATCAACGATGCACTTACTGGCTGGACACTATTCCCGTGGCGGATGTGGTTCCCTGCAGGTCTAATGGTTCTTACAATGCTTGCATTTAACTTGCTCGGAGACGGTCTGCGCGATGCACTCGATCCGAAATTACGTAAATAGAAATAGGAGGTGGGATTATGGAGCCGATTTTAACAGTCAAAGACTTGAGTGTGTCGTTCTCAACGCGCTCTGGTGAATTTGATGCCGTTAAACATGTGAGTTTTGAACTTGGCAAAGGAGAGACGCTGGGGATCGTAGGTGAATCGGGTAGTGGTAAGAGTGTTACAGCCCAAACCATCATGAAATTGATTCCCTCCCCGCCTTCGAAGGTCAAAAGCGGAGAAATTACTTTTCACGGGCAAGACCTGCTGAATAAGACAGACAAACAAATGGAAGCGATTCGTGGTAAAGATATCGGTATGATCTTCCAAGATCCAATGACTTCTTTGAATCCTACCATTAAAATTGGTAAACAAATTACTGAAGTACTGCGCAAGCATCAGAATATGTCCAAACAAGCGGCAAATAAAGCTGCGTTGGAAATGCTGGAACTTGTAGGTATCAAAAATGCGGCTATTCGCATGAATCATTACCCACACCAATTCTCTGGTGGTATGCGTCAGCGTGCCATGATTGCGATCGCACTTGCTTGTCGTCCATCCCTTCTGATTGCGGATGAGCCGACAACTGCACTTGACGTTACAATTCAGGCTCAAATTCTGGATGTAATGAAAGACATGCAGCAGAAGCTTGGAACTTCGATCATGCTGATTACGCATGACCTTGGTGTCGTAGCAGGTATGTGTGACCGTGTTGTTGTTATGAAAGAAGGCGAGGTTGTTGAAACAGGAACAACTGCTGAAATCTTTAGTAATCCTCAACATCCATATACGATTAAATTGCTCAATGCTTTGCCTCGTCTGGACGAGCCCAAAAAGGAAAAGCCAGCTCCAGCTGGTATTATCAAGGGCAGCAACAAGCCTCTGGTACAAGTGAAAAACTTGAAACAGTACTTTAATTTGGGTAAAGGTAACATTCTCAAAGCGGTCAATGACGTAAGCTTTGATATCTTTGAAGGTGAAACGCTTGGCGTTGTAGGCGAGTCCGGCTGTGGTAAATCCACAACAGGTCGTACCATTCTGCGTCTTTATGAGCCAACTGGCGGAAGTGTTAACTTTAACGGAACAGATATCTACAAGTTGTCCCCGCGTAAAATGAAAGAAATGCGTAAAGATATGCAAATGATCTTCCAAGATCCATATGCATCGCTTAACCCGCGTTTCAACGTAATGGATATTATCGGGGAATCCCTGGACATTCACGGTCTGGCTTCCAGCACTAAAGAGCGCAAGAGACGAGTGGAAGAGTTGCTGGATCTCGTAGGTTTGAATCCGAGTCATGCACTTCGTTATCCACATGAATTCTCCGGTGGTCAAAGACAACGGATCGGGATTGCACGAGCACTTGCTGTAGACCCTAAATTCATCATCTGTGATGAACCATTGTCTGCACTGGATGTATCTATCCAGGCACAGGTCGTTAAATTGCTTGAAGAACTTCAGCAACGTCTGGGCTTGACATACCTGTTTATTGCGCATGACTTGTCGATGGTTAAACATATCAGTGACCGTGTAGCTGTAATGTACATGGGTAAAGTGGTTGAACTCGCAGAAAGTGAAGAACTGTATGCGAACCCTATTCACCCTTACACCAAAACATTGCTCTCAGCGATCCCTGTACCTGATCCGGAAGTCGAAGCGAACAAACGTCGCATCTTGCTGCCGGAAGAGCATATGAGCCCGATTCAGAATGGATCTGGTGGTCCTGCAAATGACCCGTACAACCTGGAAAATGCTCAATTGATTGAGATTTCCAAAGGTCACTGGGTAGCAGAACCTTACGTATAATAGAAATATTAAAGTAATATGCTATTATTGATGTATTATGTACCGCCGACTTGTTCGGCGGTTTTTTTCGTTTTTTAATTACTTTCTTTTGACGAAGCGGCCCTGAATTCGGTACAATCAAGAAAGGCTCTTTGAAGCAGAATAGGAGGCAGACCTCATGAACGGTATTACCGAGGCACTCCGCAGCGGATCAAGACTTGCAGAAGATTATATCTGTTCAAGAGATGCTGCGCGTGTCCTTTACGAGTATGACATTCGCTGGGAATCAGGACTTCAGGCGCGTGCCGAGTGGCTGGACCAATCGGAAAACACACGTATTGATCGTCGTGATCTGGCAGAGTATTTACGTATATATAATAAACGGGTGAACGACCATGGAGAGGTTCATGCGTCTATCACACGTCTTGCTGAACAAGACGCATTAGTGGTTACAGGAGGACAGCAGAGCGGTCTACTCACCGGACCACTGTTCGTCATATACAAAGCAGCTAGCGTAGTGGCAGCTGCCCGTGAAGCCGAAGAAAGACTTCAACGCCCGGTAGTTCCAGTGTTTTGGATCGCTGGTGAAGACCATGACTGGGATGAGGTTAACCATACGTATTTGCCTGATCCACAGGGAGACATGAAGAAAGTCAAGTTGCAAGGACGATTCGCAGGAAGGGATTCTGTGAGTAATGTTCATGTGGATACACAGCAGTGGATGAGTGTACTCGAGCAGGTGGAACATCTGTTGCCTGATACGATACATAAACCGGGATTGATGAAATGCATCACAGAGATCCATCAATCCAGTTCGAATCTGAGTGATGCATTTGCCCGCATGATATCCGCTTTGTTTGCCAGTAGTGGACTTGTACTAATGGATGCATCAGATCCAGACTTGCGCAGATTGGAACAGCCCGTGTTTGAACGGCTGATCCGACAAAATGAAGTGTTGCGTAACGCGTACACACAAGGATCTTCGTTGGTACAACAAGCTGGTTATGCTATGCCTGCCGAAGTGGCTGAGGATGGAGCCAATCTGTTCTATATCCATGAAGGCACGCGTTTGCTTTTGATGCTCAAGGATGGCTTATACGGCGACCGCAAAGGCCTGGTTTCTTTCACAGAGGAGCGTCTGCTCCAGGAACTAGAAGAACATCCGGAGCGCTTCAGTAACAACGTATTGACTCGGCCATTAATGCAGGATTCGGTTCTGCCTGTAGCGGCTGTTATTTTGGGGCAAGGTGAAATTGCATATTGGGGTTTGACTCGCGAAGCATTCCGTCAGTTTGGACTGCAAATGCCTATTTTGTTGCCACGGTTGTCCTTCACTATCATGGAAGATATTCATCACAAACATATGAAACAATATGGACTTTCTTTTCAGGATGTTCAATATGATATGGAAGACAAGAAGGAACAGTGGCTCGCACAACAGGAGACGTTCCAGGTAGATGAACAATTTGATAAGGTTCAGGAAGCATTTCTGGATTTGTATGGCCCATTGTTAGATGAGATTACGGAAATCCATCCGGGGTTGGAACGAATTGGAGATACTAACTTGAATAAAATCAACGAGCAAATGCAGTATCTCAAACAGCAGACTCACAAAGCCATTGAGGATAAACATAATGTAAGTCTAAGGCATTGGAACGGCATTCAAAACTCCCTATTCCCGACGGGCAAACCGCAGGAACGAGTACATAATGCGCTCTTTTACCTAAATCGCTATGGCACCGAGTGGATCGATGAACTGATTAAGGCTTCAAGTGAATTCCGTGGAGAGCACAGGGTTATTGCACTGTAGAGACCTTTATAATAGAAGAAACACTTAAACGAGGAGGACATGAAATGACTACACCTGCATTGCAAAACAGTATTGTTAAAGATATGGGACTCGCTTCAGAGGGTCATCTGAAAATTGATTGGGTAGAGGCAC
Source organism: Paenibacillus sp. LS1 (assembly GCF_026013365.1). Taxonomy (GTDB): domain Bacteria; phylum Bacillota; class Bacilli; order Paenibacillales; family Paenibacillaceae; genus Paenibacillus. Next base: position 1,571,742 of record NZ_JAPDOE010000001.1, on the reverse strand, counting down.
ACATGCCGGTATTGAACCGCATTCGTCGCCAGTTTGAACAGGATCTGCCTTTCAAAGGTTTGAAAGTTGCCATTTGTCTTCATCTGGAGGCAAAAACAGCTTACTTAGCAAAAGTGATCCAAGCCGGTGGGGCAGAAGTAACGATTACGCACAGCAACCCATTGTCTACACAAGATGATGTCTGTGCAGCATTGGTAGAGGATGGCGTTACCGTATATGCGAAGTACAACCCGGAACCTGCGGAATTCAAATCACTGCAGCTTCGTGCACTTGAGGTGAAACCTGATCTCATTATTGATGATGGCGGAGACTTCGCAACCATTATTGCATCCGAGCGTCCTGACCTCGCAGCGACGATTCGCGGAGGAGCAGAAGAAACGACAACGGGCATTATTCGTTTGAAAGCATTGGCGAAAGAAGGCCAATTGAAATTCCCGATGGTGGCAGTTAATGACGCATACTGCAAATATCTGTTTGATAATCGTTATGGCACAGGTCAATCCGCATTTGACGGTATTATTCGTACAACCAATCTGGTTATAGCAGGGAAAAATGTAGTAGTAGCCGGATATGGTTGGTGTGGTAAAGGGGTAGCGATGCGCGCCAAAGGTCTTGGAGCGAATGTGATCGTAACCGAGATTGATCCAATCAAAGCGGTAGAAGCACACATGGACGGATTCCGGGTCATGACGATGGTGGAAGCGGCCAAGTTGGGCGATTTCTTTATCGCAGTTACAGGTAATAAGGATGTTATCACGGGTGAGCATTACGATGTGATGAAGGACGGAGCAATCCTGAGCAATGCAGGTCACTTTGATGTTGAAGTGAATAAACCTGAATTGGCTAAACGTTCGGAATCGATTCGCACAGTTCGCCGCAACATTGAAGAATATCGTTTCAAAGATGGTCGTAAAATGTACCTTCTTGCAGAAGGTCGTCTTGTGAACCTGGGTGCAGCAGATGGTCACCCGGCAGAAATCATGGATACGACGTTTGCTCTTCAAGCGCTTGGTCTGCGTTATGTGAGTGAAAATTATGAAAACTTGGGTAAAAACGTGGTTAATGTACCTTACGATATCGACCAACAGGTTGCCAGCTACAAACTTGAAAGCCTGAATATCGGGATTGATTCCTTGTCAGCAGAACAGGAAAAATATTTGGATAGCTGGAAATTTTAAGCACTATCCAATAATTACAAGCTGCTGAAATGGTTCAAAAGGTATAGAATGGTTTATTGATGATATGGCTCATGTGCGGGTAGACATACGATTGCCCGTATACGGGAAACGTCTTTGATCCTGAGTGACAGGATCAAAGACGTTTTTTTTATGCTAAAAAAACAAAAAATCAAAGAATGCAAGAAGGGTTTTGATTTTTTTGTGCGAATCTATTATGCTTAGGTGGTGGAAAGTGGGGCAAAGTGGGAGAAACGGGTGAGGAGTGAGTGGGCCAATGTTTATGGGGGAGTTCCAACATAGCATTGATGATAAGGGTCGGGTTATCATTCCGGCAAAATTCCGCGAATCTCTGGGACCGTCTTTCGTTGTCACACGGGGTTTGGACCAGTGTCTTTTCGTGTACCCCATGGAGGAGTGGGGGGTCATGGAACAGAAGCTCAAAGCACTGCCATTGATGAAATCTGATGCACGTGCGTTTACCCGGTTTTTTTTCTCGGGTGCAACCGAATGTGAACTGGACAAACAGGGCAGGGTAAATCTGCCGGGCAATTTAAGAGAGTATGCCAAGCTGGACAAGGATTGTGTTGTTCTTGGCGTGTCGAACCGGGTGGAGATTTGGAGCAAAGGCATATGGGAGAGTTATTTCAATCAATCCGAAGAAGCATTCAACGACATTGCCGAAAAGCTGGTCGATTTTAATTTTGATTTATAAAGTCAGGAGGGGTGCAGGTTGTTTCACCACATAACCGTACTCAAAGAAGAGGCAACAGAGGGATTAAACATCAAGCAGGACGGTATATACGTGGACTGCACTTTAGGCGGTGGCGGACATAGCTCCGTGATTGCTTCCAAGCTCGGTCCAGGGGGACGTCTGATCGCACTTGATCAGGATGATTGGGCTTTGGATAATGCTCGCGAGAAGCTCGCTGCCTATGGAGAACGTGTAACATTGGTGAAAACCAATTTTCGAGATCTGGAACAGGTACTCAAGGATCTGGATGTACCGATGAAGGATGGCGTACCACAGGTCGATGGTATCTTGTACGACTTGGGTGTGTCATCTCCGCAATTTGATGAAGGAGAACGTGGATTCAGCTACAATCACGATGCTCCGCTCGATATGCGAATGGACCAGGATGCAATGCTGACGGCCAAAGAGATTGTGAATGAATGGCCAGAAGAAGAGATTGCTCGAATTTTGTATCGCTATGGTGAAGAGAAGTTTTCGAGAAGGATTGCTCGTGTTATCGTCGGAAAACGAGCTCAGTCTACCATTGAGACGACTGGTGAACTAGTGGAACTGATCAAGGAAGGCATACCGGCGGCAGCTCGCCGTACCGGGGGACATCCTGCCAAACGTAGCTTCCAGGCATTACGGATTGCCGTCAACGATGAGTTGGGTGCGTTTGAAGAAGGATTGCATCAGGCTGTTCGTTGTCTGGCACCAGGAGGACGTGTATCTGTTATTACCTTCCACTCCCTAGAGGATCGGATATGTAAACAGATTTTAAGCAGTTATCTGGAGAAATGTACATGTCCACCCGATTTTCCGTTGTGTGTATGTGGGGGCAAGGGGTCCCTGCGTTTAATTAACAGAAAACCGCTGATTCCAACGGAAACGGAATTGGCCGAAAATTCACGTGCTCGTTCAGCCAAGCTGCGCGTAGCCGAGAAATTGTAGATCAAGAGTGGAGGAGAGAATCGGAGTATGGCATATACACGTGGTAATCTCGCCGTAAAAGAAAAAGCGTCCCAGGAACGTGTGACCCAGCAACGATACAAAGAAACCACCAAAGTGGTGACTCGTCGTACCGGTCTTCCGGCACGCGAGAAAATTTTGTATCTGATTACCCTGGTTGCAGTGATCCTTGTTGGAGGAGCCTTGATGTCTCGTTATGCTCATATCTATGATCTGAACAAGCAGGCACAGTCCACTATTTCGGAAGTCAAGGGGTATGAGAAGACCATTGCAGACCTGCAAGTGGAAAAAGAAACATTGAACAACCAGGTCATCGCAAATGCAAAACAACTTGGGTACGTTGAAGCTTCCGGTAAGGATGTCATTTTTGTACCTCGCTCAACAAGTACGAAATCAACAGGTACTGAATCGTCCTCGAATACAGCAAGCAGTAAGTAAAGAGGTGTTCCGATGATAAAAAGAATAAAGATGCGCACGTTGCTAATAGGGGGATGTATTACCCTCTTTTTTCTTGTACTCGTAACCCGAATCTTTTTCATTCAAGTTGTGAATGGCGGTGTATGGCAGGAACGGGCGGCCGGTTTGGTAGAGCGGGAACAGACCATTAAGGCTGCACGTGGAACGATTACGGATCGTAATGGTAACATTCTGGCTACTGATGCGCCTGCGTATACGGTTTCGGTCAATCCCCTCTTGATCGATGAACTCGGCATACAGGATGTTGTCACGGAGAAACTCTCTACCCTTCTAGGGAAAAATGAGAGTGAGATGCGTGCTCTGGTCACAGCGAAGAAAGAAAATGGCGATTTTTTTCAGCAACGTGAAGTGCGCAGTGAAGGATATAAGATCAGTCCTGAGCTTGCCGCAAAAGTCAATGAGTTGCGTGAAGAATTGCAAGATGAATACAAGGCTCGTAATGCAATTGTGATGGCTCAGGAGTCGAAGCGTTTTTACCCGGAAGAAACACTTGCTTCTCATCTATTGGGATATATGAGCCGTGACGGAAAAGCTGTCAATGGACTTGAAGTCTCATATGATGAAGCACTGACAGGTACAGACGGGTATCTGAATTATCAGAAGGATGCTAAAGGCATCAAACTTCCGGATTCACAGGACAACTATCTGCCACCACAGAACGGGAAAAACCTCACGCTAACGATCGATGATACGATCCAGTTCTACATTGAGGATGCAATGAAAGAAGCCGTCGCCAAGTATAATCCACTGAGCATGACGGTTATTGCTGCGGACCCGAACACAATGGAGATTCTGGGGATGGCGAACTGGCCAACCTTTAATCCTAATACGTACGGCAGTACGCCCGATCAAAAGAACTTTATTAATCATGCGACGCAATCCATCTATGAGCCAGGTTCTACATTCAAAATCGTTACACTGGCAGGGGCTGTGGAAGAAAAACTCTTTGATCCCAATGCAAGTTTTGAGTCCAAACGCATGTATATCGGGGGTTTCCCGATTAGTGATAATGGTCATTCCTATGGTTGGATTTCTTATCTTGAAGGTGTTAAAAGGTCAAGTAACATTGCCTTTGTTAACTTGGGTTACAACATGCTTGGTGGTGAACGTCTGCGTCATTACATAGACCAATTCGGTTTTGGTAAAAAGACAGGTATTGATCTGCCGAGTGAGGCAGCTTCACCGATCAAGCCACTGGTTTACAAATCCGAGATTGCTACCGCAGCTTACGGTCATGGTCTTGTACAGGTAACACCAATTCAACAAGTCGCAGCGATCTCGGCGATTGCTAATGGCGGCAAATTGCTGGAGCCGCATCTGGTGAAAGAGATCAAGAACCCGAATGATGGGACAACGGAAATCATCAAACCCAAAGTTGTTCGTCAGGTGATTTCCAAGGAATCTTCCAAATTAGTGAGCGGTTATCTGGAACAAGTGGTTGCAGACCAAACGATTGGTACCGGTCGTAACGCTTATATTGAGGGTTACCGTGTAGCTGGTAAGACAGGTACAGCAAGAAAGGTTGTTAACGGGGAATACAGCAAGTCGAAAGACGTTGTATCGTTTATTGGATTTGCACCCGTAAACAATCCGAAGATCGCTATACTTGTTGTCATTGACCAGCCTGATGGTACGAACATTGGGGGAGGAACTGCAGCTGCCCCGGTATTCAAAAAAATTGTGAGCCAAACGCTTCAATATATGGGAGTTCCCAAGGATACAGCCAAAACTGCTGACAAAAAGTCAAAAGAAGTTCCTGTCGTGCAAGCCAAGGCGCCGGACCTGAGTGGTAAAACAGCCAAACAGGCCAGAAGCCAACTTCTAAGCGCAGGTATTGCTTATGTGACGCTTGGTCAAGGGGATAATGTAATTCGGCAGTATCCGGTTGCTGGGGCATCCATGAATCCAGGCCAACGAATCTATCTGCTTACGGAAGAAAGTAGCAAGATGAAGATTCCTGATCTAACAGGTGAATCTCTCCGGGATGCTCTTGAAGTACTTTCTCTCATGAAAGTGGGAGTTACCGTCAAGGGCGAGGGTTATGTCGTGAAGCAAACTGAGCAGGTCTCGGGTGAGCAGAGAACCGTACAGCTGAATTTGCAGACTGCCAAAGCCGCAGTTACCGGCATAGCAGATGAGGCTCCAATCTCTTCTGATCCGTCGTCAGAAACCGAAGTGAAGGAACAAGAAACGTCAGGTGCAGAAGGTAAAACCGACGGAAAAGACGAAACGGATAACAATAAAGCTCCTGCCAATGAATCAGAATCCTCTGATGATGCAGCAACAAACGGGGCTTCACTACCATAGGGAGCTCTGACAGCTTGTTCTAACCCCCGGTTGTCCTGAATATTCATGAATGGAACGAGATCATGATTTTGGGACGAGTGGGGGGATCTTTTCGTGAAGGGATCAAGCGTAAATCTGCGGCGCAGGTTGCTATGGAGTTTAGTGATTTTAGTTTTGTTATTTTCGGCCTTGGTGATTAGGCTTGCTTATGTACAGCTCGGGCAAGGCCCTGAATTGTCAGCAAAAGCAGAAGAATCCTGGCGTCGTAATATTCCTTACTCTGCCAAGCGAGGGGAGATCCTGGATCGAAATGGAACCTCTCTGGCCTATAATGTGACAACACCAACCATTATGGCTATCCCGGCACAAGTCAAGGAAGCTGAAACGACAGCCAGAGCGCTTGCCCCATTGCTGGGGATGACGGAAGAGAAAGTGCTGGCAACCATCAAGAAACGTGAACTCATTGTACGATTACAACCCGGCGGCCGCAAAATTACGATGGAGAAAGCTCAGCGCATCCGTGATTTGAAGCTTCCGGGTATCGTTGTTGCTGAGGACAATAAACGTTTTTATCCCTATGATGATCTGGCTGCTCATATTCTCGGATTTACGGGGATTGATAATCAGGGCCTAACGGGAGTCGAGAAGAAATATGATGATAAGCTGAATGGTTTGAATGGCAGTGTGTCCTACTTGTCCGATGCGGCCGGAAGGCTAATGCCGGGCTCATCCGAGAAGTATGTGGAACCGAAGGACGGCCTTAACCTCAAGCTGACCATTGATAAATCAATTCAGTCCATCATGGAGAGAGAACTGGATCAGGCCATGGTGAAATTCCAGGCGAACTCAGCTCTGGCTATAGCGATGAATCCCAAAACGGGTGAAATTTTGGGTATGTCGAGCAGGCCGGGATACGAACCGGCCGATTATCAACAATATCCTGCGGAGATTTACAATCGAAATTTACCGATCTGGATGACGTACGAACCAGGTTCTACGTTCAAGATCATTACCTTGGCAGCAGCACTTGAAGAGAAAAAGGTCAATCTGCAACAGGATCAATTTTTTGATCCCGGATATGTTGAGGTGGGTGGAGCCCGTCTGCGTTGCTGGAAAAAGGGCGGCCATGGAAGTCAGACTTTCCTGCAAGTTGTGGAGAACTCATGCAACCCGGGATTTGTGGCTCTGGGGCAGAGGCTGGGAAAAGAATCGCTGTTCTCCTATATTAAAGACTTTGGCTTCGGTACCAAAACAGGGATCGACCTTAGCGGAGAAGCCAGTGGAATTCTGTTCAAACTGTCCAGAGTGGGACCTGTCGAGCTTGCAACGACTGCTTTTGGTCAAGGTGTATCGGTTACACCTATTCAGCAAGTAGCAGCTGTGTCAGCGGCCATCAACGGGGGTAAACTTTACAAGCCATATGTTACGAAAGCGTGGGTCCATCCGGTAACGGGAGAAGTGATGGAAGAAGCCAAGCCGGAGCTGGTTCGTCAGGTGATCTCGGAGAATACATCCAAGCAAGTACGTGAAGCACTCGAGAGTGTTGTCGCGAAAGGTACCGGGCGTCCAGCGTTCATTGATGGATACCGGGTCGGTGGCAAAACAGGTACAGCCCAGAAGGTTATCAACGGACGTTATTCCTCAACCGAGCATATCGTATCCTTTATCGGATTTGCACCAGCAGATGACCCCCAGATTGTGGTCTATACTGCAGTGGATAATCCCAAAGGAATACAGTTCGGGGGTGTAGTTGCCGCTCCGATTGTACAGAACATCCTTGAGGATGCGCTGCATTACATGAATGTCCCTGTTCGGAAAGATCAGGTCGCCAAAGAATACAAATATGGTGAGACCAAAATCGTGACGGTTCCAGATCTGACAGGAGCCACAGTCGAAGATCTGTATGAAGACCTGAACATGAATTTTATGCTGGCGAAGTCCGGCAGTGGAAAATACGTGATTAATCAGGCGCCTAAGCCTGGGGCAAGGGTAGATCAGGGTTCAACCATCCGCATTTACATGGGTGATGTTCTGAACGATGCGCATGACCACACAAAGGATGATTAATGGGGCTTTGAAGCAGTTTGTGGTTTCAAGCGCAACAAAATTCATCCAAACGCGTTTCATTATTTGGTTGTATTGACGATATTAATAAATACAGACATATGCTAAAACAGAAGTATAATTGGAAAAGTGAGGTTATTCATGTGCTTTTAAAACAATTTGCATCGATGCTGACCACCGCCCGTCTCGTGGGCGAATCGAATACAGAATGCCAAAACCTTCAGACAGATTCCCGGCAGGTAAAACCGGGTGATCTGTTTATCTGTCTTCCGGGACATACGGTAGATGGTCATGATTATGCAGAAAAAGCTGTCAATGCCGGTGCAGTTGCATTGGTGGTTGAACGTCAGCTGGATCTGCCTGTGCCGCAATTGCTGGTGAAGGACAGTCGGTTTGCGATGGCTGTTCTGGCAGATTTCTTTTTTGACTCGCCAAGCCAGAAGATGAATATGATTGGTGTAACGGGAACGAACGGAAAAACGACGACCACCTATTTGATTGAAAAAATCATGAGTGATTTTGGACGCAAGACGGGATTGATCGGTACTATTCAAATGCGGTATGACGGTCGCACCTACCCGATGTCAGGAACGACACCAGAGGCGCTTGATCTGCAGCGTAGCTTGCATGATATGGTTCAGAAGGGGACGGATTGCTGTGTTATGGAAGTTTCTTCTCACGCATTGGAACAAGGGAGAGTAAAGGGAACGAATTTCCGTACTGCGGTATTCACTAATCTGACGCAGGATCATCTGGACTACCACCATTCCATGGAGGAATATCGCGGGGCCAAAGGGTTGTTCTTTGCACGACTGGGTAACGGGTATACCGAAGATGCTTCACAGCGTAAATTCGCTGTCATCAATGCAGATGATCCGGCTGCGGCATATTTCATCTCTGTGACTGCGGCTGAAGTGATTACATATGGAATGGGTGAAGAGGCGGATGTACGCGCATCCCAAATCTCAATTACCTCTCTGGGGACCTCTTTCCACGTGGATACATTTGCAGGCAGCACGGATATTCGCTTGCGCATGGTAGGTAAATTCAATGTGTACAATGCGATGGCAGCAATCTCTGCAGCGCTGGTGGAAGGCGTTCCATTGGAAGAGATCAAACGCAGTCTGGAGACAGTTCCGGGTGTGGATGGACGTGTTGAAGGAGTTGACGAAGGGCAGCCATTTGCTGTTATTGTCGACTACGCTCATACACCGGATGGACTGGAGAATGTACTGCGGACGGTGAAGGAATTTGCTGAAGGACGTGTGATCTGTGTGTTTGGCTGTGGGGGTGACAGAGATCGTACCAAACGACCTCTCATGGGTAAGATTGCTGCGATGTATAGCGATTTTGTACTCGTCACTTCTGATAATCCACGGACAGAAGATCCGGATCTGATTCTCAAAGACATTGAACAGGGCCTGATTGAAGAATCCGTTCCTGCTGAACGTTATACGATGATTGTGGATCGGCGCCAGGCGATTCATGAAGCTATTGAAATGGCAAGCCCAGCCGATGTAGTATTGATTGCGGGCAAGGGTCACGAGACCTATCAGATTATCGGCACAACCAAAACCGATTTTGATGACCGGATCATAGCCAAAGAAGCGATAAGGGGCAAATCCAATTGATAAAAAGAACATTGGCACGATTGGCCGAGATGTGTGGAGGAACATTAAGTGACGTTGCTGCTCATGGCAATGTAATGGTCGAAGGGGTGTTTACCGATTCGCGTAAACCTCTGGAGGGCAGTTTGTTTCTCCCGCTAGTGGGTGAAAGGTTTGACGGACACGAATTTGTGCAAGCCTGTCTAGAGAAGGGTGCCGCAGGGGCGATCTGGCAAAAGGATCATGGTACTCCGCCACAAGGAGCTGTCATTATTGTTAACGACACACTTGTCGCACTGCAAGCACTCGCATCTGCTTATCTAACGGAGAATAGAGCTGCTGTTGTTGGCATTACAGGCAGTAACGGCAAGACGACAACGAAGGACATCGTGGATGCGATTCTCTCGACGACGTTTAAAGTGCACAAGACGCAAGGCAACTTCAATAACCATATTGGTTTACCACTGACTGTACTAAGCATGGACCCGGATACAGAGATTATCATTTTGGAGATGGGTATGAGTGGTCGCGGGGAAATTAACGATTTATCGGTTATTGCGCAGCCTGATGTAGCGATCATTACCAATATAGGTGAATCTCACCTGCTGCAACTGGGGTCCAGATTGGAGATTGCCAGAGCCAAAGCCGAGATTGCAGCGGGAATGAAGCCGGGCGGATTACTGATCTACAACGGAGACGAGCCTTTAATTGCACAAGTCCTTGAAGAGCCCGCAACGAAACAACCAGAGGGATTGCAGCGGTTTACATTTGGTCTGCAAACCGATAATGATGACTATCCTACCGGACTCATGAATGCTCAGAACGGGGTTGTTTTCACCACGAAACAGTTTGGAGACCATGCAATTACGCTCCCCCTGCTGGGAACACATAATGTCATTAACTGTTTGGCTGCCCTCGCTGTAGCCCGTCATTTTGGAGTGACTACGGAACAGATTGCTGCGGGATTGTCCCGCTTGAAACTGACAGGCATGCGCATCGAGGTTACTCAAGGTGTTAGTGGTCTAACCCTGTTGAATGATGCATACAATGCAAGTCCAACCTCCATGAAGGCCGCAATCGATGTATTGGAAGGTCTGAAAGGGTATCACATGAAAGTGGCTGTGCTTGGTGATATGCTTGAACTTGGTCCCCAGGAGCAGGATCTGCATTACGGAATTGGAGAGTATATCACATCGGCCAAAATGGACATGGTGCTGGTATATGGTCCGCTATCAGCCAAGATTGCTGAAGGAGCAAGCAAGCATATGCCTACAGAGGCTGTGCATGCTTTTATAGATAAAGAAGAAATGACCCGTTATCTACTGGAGAAACTACATCCCAGAGACGTTGTCTTGTTCAAAGCCTCAAGAGGCATGAAGCTGGAGGACGTGGTCGAAGCACTACAAATAGCACCATTACAGAATCGAGTAGACTAGAGGGGTGAACCCATGGATTTTCAGGTATTACTGTTAACAATCGGCGTTTCATTTATTCTGGCGGTGATTGCCGCACCGCTCTTGATTCCGCTGTTACGACGAATGAAATTCGGGCAGCAGGTTAGGGAAGATGGGCCTCAGAGCCATTTGAAAAAAAGCGGAACACCTACAATGGGTGGCGTCGTCATTTTAGTTGCGTTCACATTGGCCTTTTTGAAATTTTCGGCAGTCAAGAATACAGACTTTTATGTCTTGCTCGTGGCTACGCTGGGATTTGGGCTGATAGGTTTCCTGGATGACTACATCAAAATTGTGTTCAAACGTTCGCTGGGACTAACGGCCAGACAAAAAATGCTGGGCCAATTATTCTTCAGTGCAGTGATGTGTTTCTTGCTGATCCAGAATGGGCACAGCACAGCCATTTCTATTCCGGGTACGTCATTCTCGTTCGACTGGACCGGATGGTTCTATTATCCGTTTGTTGTATTCATGATGCTTGCCATTACCAATGCGGTTAACTTTACCGATGGTCTGGATGGTTTGTTGTCCGGGGTAAGTGCGATTGCTTTTGGAGCGTTTGCCATTGTGGCGATGCAAGCCACGTCGATGCCAGCAGCTGTAGCTGCAGCAGCCATGATTGGAGCCGTGCTTGGTTTCTTGGTATATAACGCACATCCGGCCAAAGTGTTTATGGGAGACACAGGTTCTCTGGGCATTGGCGGTGCGATTGGCGCGGTAGCGATTGTAACCAAAACAGAGCTTCTATTTGTCATCATTGGCGGTATCTTTGTCATCGAGATCCTGTCTGTTATCATTCAAGTGGTATCATTCAAGACTCGCGGCAAGCGTGTATTCAAAATGAGCCCTATTCACCATCACTTTGAATTAAGTGGCTGGTCGGAATGGCGGGTTGTTATTACCTTTTGGGCGGTAGGCGCAATTTTGGCCGCTCTTGGACTTTATCTCAACAAGGGGTTGTAGATCATGAACCATCCTGAATCATATCGCGGACAACAAGTAGTTGTGCTCGGATTGGCCAAAAGCGGCGTACAAGTCGCCAAAGTGCTGGATCGTGCCGGAGCGAAGGTTACAGTAAATGATAAAAAAGAGAGAGAACAGTGTCCCGAAGCTTCCGAATTGGAGGCTTTGGGAATTTCTGTTGTATGCGGTGGGCATCCGGATGATCTGATTCACAGTGATGTGAAGCTGGTCGTCAAAAATCCCGGTATCCCATACCATGCTGCTCCAGTGCAGCAAGCTCTGGCATTAGGCATTAAAGTGGTGACAGAGGTAGAGGTCGCGTATCATCTATGTGCTGCACCCATGATTGGTATCACGGGCTCCAATGGCAAAACAACAACGACCACTTGGGTGGGGGAAATGTTGGAACATGCCGGCCTTAAGCCGATCATTGCCGGTAATATTGGAACACCTCTCTGTGAAGCGGCAGAGCAGGCTTCTCCAGATCACTGGATGGTTGTTGAGCTTAGCAGTTTCCAGCTCAAAGGAACGGCTGATTTCCGACCGCGTATTGCCAGCTTGCTTAACGTTGCAGAGACGCATCTGGACTATCATGGGAGCATGGATGATTATGTGGCTTCCAAATCCAAACTGTTCGCCAATCAGCAGCCTGACGACGTAGCTATCCTGAATTGGGATGATGCGGTATGTCGTGCTCTGGTTCCTTACATCAAAGGCAGACTGCTCCCCTTCTCAATGATAGAGAAATTGGATACAGGTGTGTATGCAGATCCTCCTTATGTGGATGGAGAAGAGGATGATGCGAAACGTCAGATGATCTACGCGGATGAAAATGGAGATCGCCACATCATTATCGACATCGAGAACATTGGCATCGCTGGACGATTCAATGTGGAAAATGCAATGGCTGCTGTGGCCATTGCCGTAGCTGCAGGAGCTGATCCAGCAGTGCTGGCTGCTCCGCTTGCAGACTTCAAGGCGGTTGAACACCGCCTTGAATATGTTTTGGAACATAATGGATCTGCGTACTACAACAACTCCAAAGCGACCAATTCAAAGGCTACGGTCATGGCTCTGAATTCGTTCAAGGAACCGGTCGTGTTAATTGCTGGAGGGCTGGATCGTGGATCAGACATGATGGAGTTGTTACCCTTGTTCCAGGAACGGGTAAAAGCTGTCGTTGCAATTGGAGAGACACGGACAAAAATTGCCAAGGTCGCGGAAATTGCCGGATTAAAGCAAATTAAGGTCGTCGATAATGAGGAGGACGCTGCCCGGACGTTAACCGTTGCTGTGCAGGAAGCATCGAAGCTTGCTACTGCCGGTGATGTCGTTTTGTTATCTCCGGCATGTGCAAGTTGGGATATGTTTGCTTCCTATGAAGAGCGGGGACGCATTTTTAAAGAGGCGGCGCATAACTTGTAAGTAGGGGGGTGGAAAAGCCCCTACTTCCATGCAAGGGGTGGCCTCCTGATGAAACAGACGCGACCAGCACCAGATATTTGGTTGCTGATTTGTATTTTGGCATTGCTTGCCATCGGCATCATAATGGTATATAGTGCGGGCTCCGTGCTTGCCTTTCATGATTATGGCGATTCATTTTATTTTGTAAAAAGACAGGCCTTGTTTGCGGTGCTTGGGCTTGTGGCCATGTTCGTAACTGCTAATGTAGACTATCGGGTGTGGAGGAAATATGCCAAGCCAATATTGATTGCCTGTTTTATTATGCTTATTGCGGTGCTCATTCCTGGAATTGGAGTGGTTCGCGGCGGCGCACGAAGTTGGCTTGGTATAGGTTCGTTCGGTATCCAGCCCTCAGAATTCATGAAGCTGGGCATGATTCTGTTTCTCGCTCACTGGCTGAGCAAGGAGCCGGGCAAAATCAAGACTTTCACAACGGGGCTTCTGCCACCGCTGGGATTGATCGGTTTGGCTTTTGGTATTATTATGCTGCAACCTGATTTGGGGACAGGCACCGTGATGATGGGAGCATCGATGCTTATTATTTTCACAGCCGGAGCACGAATGAAACATCTAAGCTTGCTTGCTCTTGGCGGCGTAGCCGGATTTGCAGCGTTGATCGCAGCAGCTCCCTATCGGTTGCAGCGTATCACAGCGTTTTTGGACCCGTGGTCCGACCCACTGGGTGCCGGTTATCAGATCATTCAATCGTTATACGCGATTGGTCCTGGTGGACTGGCGGGATTGGGACTGGGCATGAGCCGGCAGAAGTACAGTTATGTACCTGAACCGCAAACGGACTTTATTTTTAGTATTTTGGCCGAAGAACTCGGCTTTATAGGTGGAATGATTGTATTATTGTTGTTTCTGGTGTTGGTGTGGAGAGGAATGCGTGTAGCGATGACCGTCCCGGATGCCTTCGGCAGCCTGCTTGGTGTTGGTATCGTAGGTATGGTCGCCGTACAGGTCATTATTAACATTGGTGTTGTCATTGGAATGATGCCAGTTACGGGTATTACCTTACCTCTGATCAGTTACGGCGGATCATCATTGACCCTCATGCTCACAGCACTGGGCATTTTAGTGAACTTATCCCGTTATGCGAGGTGACTATGCGATGCGAGTCGTTCTAAGCGGTGGCGGTACGGGTGGACATATCTATCCGGCCGTTGCCATAGCAAGACAATGTGAGGCGGAGAACCCGGACTCGACATTTCTATATATTGGCGGAACCAGAGGGCTGGAAAGCAAACTGGTCCCCCAGGAAAACATTCCTTTTAAATCGATTGATATCACCGGTTTTCGGCGCAAATTATCCATCGACAACCTGAAAACGGTCATGCGTTTCATCCAAGGTGTACGCAAGTCCAAAAAAATGCTGAAGGAATTCAAACCGGATGTTGTAATTGGTACGGGGGGATATGTGTGTGGGCCTGTGGTGTATGCAGCAACAAAACTGGGGATTCCGAGTATAATTCATGAACAGAACGCCATTCCGGGTCTGACTAACAAATTTTTGATGCGTTATGTGGACACGGTTGCCGTTAGCTTTGAAGGTCTTGAAAAATCGTTTTCGGGTGCGAAAAAGGTGATCTACACTGGTAATCCGCGAGCGACTACGGTAGCTCAGGCTAGCCGTGATCGTGGTTTTGCCACATTAGGTGTACCGATGAACAGCCGAGTTGTTCTTGTGGTCGGTGGCAGTCGTGGAGCCAAAGCGATTAATAAAGCCATGGTGGACATGGCTCCAATGCTGGAACAACTGGATGATGTTCATGTGGTTTACGTGACAGGGGATACCTATTTTGATGAAACGCGTGAAGCCATCCGCAGTTCATTGGGTACAATGCCAAACCACCTGCATGTTCTGCCTTATGTGCACAATATGCCTGAGGTACTTGCTTGCACATCCTTGATTGTAAATCGTGCAGGGGCATCATTCCTTGCGGAGATTACATCACTGGGGATTCCTTCGATCCTGATTCCGTCACCTAACGTGACCAACAATCATCAGGAAGCCAATGCGCGCAAGCTTGAAGGTGGAGGCGCGTCGCTCACGATGCTGGAGAAGGATCTTACAGGCAAAGTACTGTATGAAGCCATCGCCGGCATTATGAATGATGAACTTGGGCGCAAACGAATGGCTGAAGCCTCCAGGAAACTGGGGAAACCGGATGCAGCTGAAGTGCTTGTGCGTGAAATTCAGCGTCTTGCTGCACGCCGATAAAGTGCGTTTGTGGGCGATTGTCACACACAAGACGGGACTGACATAAGATACCGTATAAATCGTGACCATCGTTCCATGGCGCCAGAACACGGTCTGTAGCAACAGAACATACCGTGTTATCGGTTTTGAAGCAAAGGAGAATGCACACATGTACCAGTGGATATCAATACTGTCCCAGCATAATGTTGGCAGAGTTCTTGAAAACGAATCGCTAGCCAAATACACCACATGGAAGATCGGCGGTCCTGCGGATGCACTGGTCATTCCGGAGAATAAAGAGCAGATGTTGCTTCTCGTTCAATTGCTTCACAAGCATCAGATTCCGTGGATGCAACTTGGACGGGGCTCAAACATGCTGGTGTCAGACAAAGGAATACGTGGTGTTGTTGTGAAACCTGGCGAAGGCTTTGATTATGCCGAGTTTCACGAAGACGGCGTAACCGCCGGAGCGGCTCATTCTTTTGTTAAACTCAGTGTGGTTGCTGCCAAAAAGGAATGGACCGGTCTGGAATTCGGCAGCGGTATCCCCGGTACTGTCGGTGGAGCCGTATACATGAACGCAGGTGCCCATGGATCGGATGTGTCACGGATATTCAAATTCGCTGAGATTGTACTGGAGACAGGGGAATTGGTACGTTACAGCAAGGAGGACATGGATTTTGCCTACCGCCACTCTGTTCTGCATGACCGGAGAGGCATCGTGCTGGAAGCTGCATTTGAACTTCAGCAGGGAGAGCGCAAAGTCATTTCGGAAGCCATGGCGGCTTACAAAGATCGCCGGCGCCGCACACAGCCACTGCAGATGGCATGTGCAGGCAGTGTGTTCCGAAATCCCCCCGGTGATCATGCAGCCCGTCTGATTGAAGCAGCAGGGCTGAAAGGATTGATTCAGGGAGGCGCACAGGTATCCACCATGCATGCCAATTTCATTGTCAATACAGGCCAAGCAACAGCAGAGGACGTTATCACCCTAATGCAGCACATTCAGAGCACTATATCATCTCAAAACGGTATTAACCTGGTACCGGAAGTCTTCGTAATGGGTGAGCGGTAAACCCCGGAGGTGATACATTGGACAAATTGGTGATTGAAGGCGGGAAACCCCTCTCAGGATCCATACGCATCCATGGAGCAAAAAATGCCGCTTTACCGATTATGGCCGCAAGTTTGTTGGCAGATGGAGAAGTTACACTGCATAACGTTCCACACTTGCTGGACATTGAAGTGATGCTGTATATCCTGGAACGGCTTGGATGCACGTGTCGGCATGAACAGGGAACAGTGACGATTAATACCTCGTCTATCCGGTCATATGATGTGCCAGAAGATCTAATGAAGCAGATGCGTTCTTCCATTTTTTTGATGGGACCATTACTGGCTAAGTTTGGGCAAGTGTCAGTGTACCAGCCAGGAGGCTGTGCCATTGGAGAACGCAAAATTGATCTTCACCTCCGGGGCCTGGAAGCGCTCGGAGCATTGATTGAAGAGCAGGACCAACAGATTATCTGTCATGGGAAGAATCTGGTAGGTACAGATATTCATTTGGATTTCCCGAGTGTGGGAGCAACCGAGAATATCATGATGGCAGCCGTTATGGCTAAAGGCACGACAACCATTTGCAACGCGGCAAGAGAACCTGAAATACAGGATCTGCAGCACTTCCTGAATGCTATGGGTGCAAGCATCATTGGTGCAGGAACGGATACGATTACGATTACTGGCGTTGAGAAACTGAAGCCTTGTTCGTATGAGATTATACCGGATCGAATCGTTGCTGGAACAGTGATGATCGCAGCCGCAGCAACGCGAGGCAATGTTACGCTTACACATTGCAATCCTGCTCACCTTACTTCACTTATACATGTGTTGAAGCGCACTGGTGTTCAAATCACAGTCTGCAATGATATAATGACGGTGAGCTGTATGAGCCGTCCAAAATCAGTAGACCGTATTGTGACTTCTCCGTATCCTTCGTTTCCGACAGATCTGCAATCGCAAATCATGGTGCTGCTCAGTCTGGCAGACGGATTCAGTGTGATGAAGGAAACGGTATTCGAGGGCCGGTTCAAACATGTGGATGAGCTGAATGTGATGGGGGCTGATATTTCAGTCGATCTGAACGCAGCATTTATCCGTGGTGTTCCCCGTCTATACGGGGCTACAGTAGAGGCAACCGATCTTCGTGCAGGTGCAGCTCTGGTTATTGCAGGTCTGGCTGCTCAAGGTAAAACGGTTGTGGAGCAAGTGCATCATATTGACCGGGGATACGATCAGATCGAGAAGTTATTCCAGAGTCTTGGAGCATCGGTTGAGCGACAGTCACCCGTTTCGAAAGAGTTGGATTTTGCCAATTAACGTCCTTGGCGTCCCCTTCTTGAAGGGAGGGGACCTAAGGCTTTGTGGAGCGCTACTTATGCCTAAAAGTCAAATTCCGGTTCTGAAGAAGAATCGGCCAAAAGGAAACACCAGCCGCAAAATTGTAATTATTCTGTTATTACTATTTATTGTATTACTCGCAGTATTATTCTTTCGGTCTTCCATGAGTCGGATTTCGGCAGTTGAAATTACGGGTAATGTATACACAGCGACTTCAGAACTGCTGGAGAAAAGCGGTCTGAGAGAAGGCGATCAATTTTTTGGGACAAGTACTGCCGAGGTTATCGAGCGGATCAAGACCATTAAGGCGATTTCAAC
This sequence comes from Paenibacillus sp. LS1, assembly GCF_026013365.1. Taxonomy (GTDB): domain Bacteria; phylum Bacillota; class Bacilli; order Paenibacillales; family Paenibacillaceae; genus Paenibacillus. The sequence goes on along the minus strand of NZ_JAPDOE010000001.1, from coordinate 1,553,632 downwards.
CGTTACTGTGGACAAACAATTCCCTGGAATTATTCATATCAAAGTTCAGGAATATCCCACGGTTGCGTATGAACTGGGTTCTGACGGCACGCTAAAAGCCATACTGGCTAGTGGGACAAGCTTGACGGTGCCCGCAACGATTGGTGTTGCTGTAGAGAAGCCGATCTTGACCCAATGGAAGGCGGATGATCCGCTCAAAGCCAAGCTGAGCGAGACGCTGGCTAAAATCCCGAACGAATTGACGACGGATATTTCGGAAATTATTCCGAATCCAACGCCTTCTTTTCCAGATCAGATTCGGATGTATACCAAATCACAGTTTGAAGTGATTACAACCGTTTCTCTTTTATCGGATAAAGTAGAGTATCTGAATCAGGTGATTGAGACTGAACGGCCGGGGAAAATCACCATGCTTGAAGCAGATACCTATGTCCCTTTCATCCCGAATGACCCGGAAGATGATGCTGAACCGGGAGCAACACCCTGATCTTTGCCATCATGAGGCTGAACTGAATATGAAAGCCTAGGCGGGTCGGGGTTTGGCCCCGCCAGAGCAATGAAACTTGTTCTTTCTGAGATGAAGAAAAAATGATACACTTGAACTTATGGCACATGAGTTGCCTCCTTCTTTTTTCTTCAAGGTTTTATGTCTCGCAACCAGATTTTGACACCCAAAAACATTGTAGAAAAAAGAGGGAAAGCCTGAAGTGTGTTGAATATGTTTTAAGAGTGTTTAAATCCGAACGTATTTTACTATTGGAGTCAGGAGGTGCCACAGACTTGAGCAACAATGACATCATTGTTAGTTTGGACATCGGTACATCCAAAATTCGCGCTATTATTGGGGAAATGAATAATGGAACCTTTAATATTATAGGAGTTGGATCTGCCGACTCGGAGGGAATTCGCAAAGGTGTAATCGTAGATATCGATCAGACGGTGCAGTCGATCCGCAACGCAGTGGATCATGCAGAACGTATGGTGGGTATTCAAATATCCGAAGTGTATGTTGGAATCTCGGGAAATCATATCGGACTGATGAGCAGTCACGGCGTCGTGGCTGTGTCTAACGAGGATCGTGAAATCGGAGAAGAAGACATGGAGCGGGTGTTGAAAGCAGCCGAAGTCATTGCAGTTCCGCCGGAACGGGAAATTATTGATGTTGTCGCCAAGCAATATGTTGTAGATGGCTTGGAGGGCATACAGGACCCCCGTGGTATGATTGGTGTTCGTCTGGAAGTTGAAGCAACGATCATTACGGGTGCAAAAACCGCGATACATAATCTTTTGCGCTGCGTGGAAAAAGCGGGTCTGAAAGTAAGCGATCTGGTTCTCATGTCGCTTGGAGCGGGTCAACTGGCTTTGTCCAAAGATGAAAAAACGATGGGTTCCGTGCTTGTTGATATTGGAGCAGGTGCAACAACCATCGCCATTTTTGAAGAAGACAGTCTTGTCGCAACATCAACGTTGCCGATTGGCGGGGAGTTTGTAACGAATGATATCGCCTATGGCCTACGCACGTTAACGGATCAAGCGGAGAAAGTGAAACTGAAATATGGCTGCGCCTGGTTGGATGATGCTGCTGCGGATGTTATGTTCAAAGTAACCCGAATCGGCAGTAATGTAGACAAGGAGTTTTCACAGGAGGATCTGGCGGCTATTATTGAACCTCGGGTTCAGGAAATATTCCAGATGATCTCTCAAGAAGTGAAACGTCTTGGTTACAACGAGCTTCCTGGAGGTTATATACTAACGGGAGGTACGGTCTCTATGCCGGGGGTTCTGCAGGTCGCTCAGCATGAGCTTGCTGCTTCGGTACGAGTTGCAGTTCCGGATTATATTGGTGTGCGTGACCCTGGTTTCACAAGTGGAGTCGGCATATTGCACAGTGTAATTCGCAGTTTGCGCATTCGTCCCTCGATCAATAACGGCGGTGGAAATAACAACAATAATAATAACAACAAGAAACCGACCAACCGTCCGAAGCCGAATGCGGCACAGGAATCGGAGCAAAAACCCGGTCTGTTCGAACGGCTGAAGAATATGTTCAGTGAATTTATATAACAGGTTGGATCCATTTCATACATTCTTGAAGCCGTCTGAATGCGCCGGTACTAAAATAAACGCTTTCGTTCGTCGATATATGAAATTGATTCGGTTCAAATCAAAAATTGGACGGGCCATCCATGCACATTGAGGGGGAGATGGAATAATATGTTGGAATTTGATTTCGAGATGGAGAGCTTGGCTCAAATTAAAGTCATCGGTGTAGGCGGCGGCGGAAGCAATGCAGTCAACCGTATGATTGAAAATGGTGTACAAGGTGTTGAATTTATTACGGTGAATACGGATGCTCAGGCGTTACACCTGGCGAAATCCGAGCATAAATTGCAAATCGGTGATAAATTGACTCGTGGTCTTGGCGCTGGCGCCAACCCGGATGTAGGTAAAAAAGCAGCGGAAGAGTCCCGCGATCTGATCATGAACACGTTGAAAGGTGCAGATATGGTATTTGTTACAGCCGGTATGGGCGGCGGTACAGGTACAGGTGCGGCTCCGGTTATTGCCGAAATCGCTAAAGAGTGTGGTGCACTTACCGTTGGTGTCGTAACTCGTCCATTTACATTTGAAGGACGCAAGCGTTCCAGCCATGCAGAGCAAGGTATTGAAGCTCTCAAAGAAAAAGTCGACACACTGATCGTGATTCCTAATGATCGTTTGCTCGAGATCGTAGACAAAAAGACTCCTATGCTTGAAGCATTCCGTCAAGCGGATAACGTACTTCGTCAAGCTGTACAAGGTATCTCTGATTTGATCGCTGTACCGGGTCTGATCAACCTTGACTTTGCTGACGTCAAAACGATTATGCATGAACGTGGTTCTGCCCTTATGGGAATTGGTGAATCAACTGGTGAGAATCGTGCCGCAGAAGCAGCACGGAAAGCCATTATGAGTCCTTTGCTTGAAACTTCTATTGAAGGTGCTCGCGGGGTAATCATGAACATTACGGGTGGCGTTAATCTGTCCCTGTATGAAGTGAACGAAGCGGCAGAGATCGTAACGTCTGCTTCCGACCCGGAAGTGAATATGATCTTTGGTGCCATCATTGACGAAGACCTGAAAGAGGAGATTAAGGTTACGGTTATTGCAACTGGTTTTGAAGATAAACCTGCTCCACCACCACCAGGACGTAAGCCAGCTCCGGCAACAGCGGAGACGACGGATACGCGTTCGCCGAACCTGCGTCCTTTCGGAAATCAGCCAAGCAATGATCAGCTGGACATTCCGACATTTTTACGCAATCGTTCACGCAATAATAACAACGATTAATACGCATATCGATTTATTGAAAACCCGGTGCTCCAGATGGAGCGACCGGGTTTTTTCTGTTTTTTTTAGATATCATAGCATACAGCATTGAACAAATTCTGAACAACCGGTTTGAGCAATTCCGACAAAAAAAGTTGGAAACACACCCCCATGATTAGACAGACTTTGAACAGGGGGCTCCGTATACTTGTGAATATGCTCATGAATATCAGGATACCGGTATACGGGTATTTCGATATGTTGGTTGCAGGTAGGTGAAGAGTTTGGTTGTGTATGTGGATCTTATTTTTTTGACAAACCTGTGTATTGACGGTGCACTCATTGGACTGACCGCCTGGATGCGCAAAACAAAGCTGGTCTGGTGGAGATGGTTGCTATCAGCCATTGTGGGCGCATTATACGTGGTCATGATGTTTGTACCGGAGTTTGATTTTATGTTCACCTTTTTGATCAAGTTCGGATTCTCGCTGGTCATGCTTATTATTGCTTTTGGTTTTAAGGGTCTGCAGGCTTTTGCGAGGACGCTCGGTACCTTCTATGTGATTAATTTTGTCGCTGCCGGAGGTATTCTGGGTGTGCATTACATGCTTCAGAGCTCCGGAGAGCTGTTTAACGGCATTTGGTTCACGGCTTCTGGCGGGATGTCATTTGATCTGAAGATTGCCTTCTGGTTCACGTTTATTGTATTTTTTGCTGTCCTGTTATTATTCAAAGCTGTGCAGAGCTCGAAACAGAAAACGGATCGCATGACGACCTATTTGGGTAAAGTTGAGGTCTGCATCGATGAGGTAGTCATTTCTTGTACAGGCCTTCTGGATACGGGCAATCAACTCACAGATCCCTTATCGCGTATGCCGGTCATGGTGATGGAGGTTTCGTTATGGCAAGACATGCTGCCGGCTTCGTGGAAGGGCAGACTCAAGGACGAGGCGCCGGACAACCTTATTATGGAGCTTGATCAGGAAAGTTTTCAGTGGCAGGATCGATTGCGGCTTGTGCCCTATCGGGGCATTAACAAAGGGACTGCGTTTATGCTGGCGATGAAGCCGGACCGGGTGAAGGTAACGATGGAGGAAACATGTTATGAGACGACAAGGGTATTAATCGGGCTGGATGGAGGTGTTTTGTCGTCGGATGGGAAATACCAGGCCGTGATTCATCCTGAACTTGTGCAAGACGCTGCTTCTGCGCAGTCTACGGCTCTCTCTGCGGGAGCAACAGAAAAGCCGCTGAATGTGGTATAGGAGGAACGTACATGCTTGTGAAATGGAAACTGGTGGCGCAGCTGCAATATTACCGTCTGTTATTTTTGTTGGGACTCAAGAGTGAAGAGATTTATTACATTGGGGGAAGCGAGGCACTTCCGCCGCCATTGACACGGGAAGAGGAAGAATTTTTGCTGCAAAAATTATCCTCGGGAGACTCCGCCATTCGCGCGATGCTCATTGAGCGCAACCTGCGTCTGGTGGTATACATTGCACGTAAATTTGAAAATACAGGAATCAATATTGAGGATTTGGTCTCCATTGGAGCCATCGGGCTGATTAAGGCAGTTAATACATTCGACCCCGAAAAGAAAATCAAACTGGCAACCTATGCTTCGCGTTGTATCGAAAATGAAATTTTGATGTACCTGCGGCGCAATAGTAAGATCCGAACTGAAGTTTCTTTTGATGAACCCCTTAACATTGATTGGGATGGAAATGAACTATTATTATCCGATGTATTGGGTACAGAAAACGATACAATCTATCGGAATATTGAAGAGCAGGTAGACCGGAAGCTTTTGCACAAGGCACTGGAAAAATTAACGGAACGCGAGCGAATGATTATGGAGCTTCGTTTTGGCTTGACGGATGGGGAAGAAAAGACTCAAAAAGATGTAGCGGATCTACTTGGAATCTCCCAATCCTACATCTCTCGACTGGAAAAAAGAATCATTAAAAGACTCCGCAAGGAGTTCAATAAAATGGTCTGAAATACATTGTTGGTCAGAATGGTTATTACTGGCAAGGATGCCAAGTACGAATAAAAAAGCCTGCCCCGGAGATAATGTACATTAATGTTTCTCCTTGGGAGGTAAATCACGATGACCCGAAACAAAGTCGAGATTTGTGGCGTGGACACCGCAAAATTGCCTGTCCTCACCAACACTGAAATGCGGGAATTGTTTCATTCCCTTCAGCAACACCATGATCGCTCAGCAAGAGAGAAATTAGTGAATGGCAACCTGCGTCTGGTACTCAGTGTCATTCAGCGTTTTAACAATCGGGGGGAGTTTGTCGATGATCTGTTCCAGGTTGGTTGCATCGGCCTGATGAAAGCCATTGATAATTTTGATTTATCCCAGAATGTCAAATTTTCAACCTACGCGGTGCCGATGATTATCGGTGAAATCCGTCGATACCTGCGTGATAATAACCCGATTCGGGTATCTCGCTCCTTGAGGGACATTGCTTACAAAGCACTTCAGGTGCGTGACAGCCTGACGAATAAAAACTCTCGGGAACCGACGATATTCGAAATTGCGGAAGTACTGAATGTGCCGAAGGAAGATGTTGTTTTTGCATTGGACGCCATTCAGGACCCGGTCTCGCTCTTCGAACCGATCTATCATGATGGTGGAGATCCGATCTATGTTATGGATCAGATCAGTGATGACAGAAACAAGGATGTGTCGTGGATTGAGGAAATTGCGCTCCGCGAAGCGATGCATCGTCTTGGTCAGCGGGAAAAAATGATTCTGTCGATGCGGTTTTTCGAAGGGAAAACCCAGATGGAGGTAGCTGATGAGATTGGCATTTCCCAGGCTCAGGTATCACGTCTGGAGAAATCAGCGATACAGCAGATGCAAAAACATGTAAAGTCGTAACTTGATGCAAAGGCAGGAGGACGATCAATCGGGGCAGTGTATACCGTTGGTCGTCTTTTTGTTTTGGACCTTTCCACATTCGATGAAAAACAGGACATTTTTCGCCCCTGAAACATATATTGTATAGAAGCATGAGGAACGGGCAGAAGAGGAATAACAGGGGGCGGAAATGAATGAAAGTAAATACGAGCGAAGTAGCGGCACGAGGCATGAAAATCTCGGACTTTCAGACAAAGGATGTCATTAACATTACGGATGGTAAACGTCTGGGTCAGATCAGTGACTTGGAGCTGGACCTGAAACAGGGAAGAATTGAAGCGATTGTTGTGCCAGGGTACAGCCGTTTTATGGGCCTCTTTGGCGGGGGAACGGACCTGGTCATTCCTTGGAGGAATATTGTGAAGATTGGTTCTGATGTGATTCTCGTGAAGATGGATGAGGTTAAGGAAAACACGTATGACGAGCGTGATCGGGAAGCGCGTCTGTATGATGAACAGCAACATAACCGCACAGAACGTGTGGAACGCCTTGAGCGTTCGGAACGTAATCAGCGTCGAACGATATAAATGAGACAGAATGTGGCTCATTTGGTACACTGGAAGTGGTGAGGTGAGAGAATGGAACCCTTTGTATTGAATAAGGAATTACGTGAACGGACAGAGAATCCTAACTCAGATTTCGGTTCTGACCCGTTATTATTATATGTTGAGCCTTGGAGACAGCAGTTTGAAAAGTTGACGGTCGGGTTTACCACAAGACATGGTGGAGTCGGAAATGTTCCCTATGCTACGCTCAATTGTGCTTATCACGTGGGGGATGATCCTAAAGATGTACTTAACAACCGCAGGCTTGTAACCCAGAAGCTTGGATTTGCAGCAGAAGCATGGACCTGTGGAGAGCAGGTACATGGCAAACATGTAGCTGTAATTACCGCTGAAGATCGGAGCAGGGGATTATTTGATCGTCAATCTGCGTTGCAGGATACAGATGGATTGGTCACGAATGTGCCTGGGGTGCTGCTGACTTCTTTCTATGCCGACTGTGTTCCGCTTTATTTCTATGACCCTGTGCAGCAGGCTGTAGGTCTTGCTCATGCTGGCTGGAAAGGTACAGTCGCGGGTATCGCCGTATCCATGGTGGAGACGATGGAGCGGGAGTATGGAAGCCGTAGACAGGATATTCGGGCTGCCATCGGTCCGTCCATTGGGGATTGCTGTTATGAAGTGGATGAGGCGGTTATGCAGCATGTACGGGTTTGGTTTGATGATTCCCCGGTTAATGATAAATACGAGGATTCTGCTTCTAAACAAGCTTATCGACCCGTCAATAACGGCAAAACGATGTTAAACTTGAAAGAATGTAATCGACACATTATGATGAAAGCAGGAATAATGCCGGATCATATCGAATGTACAACATGGTGTACAAGTTGTCATCCCGAACTCTTTTTCTCCTACCGGAAGGAAAATGGTGTTACAGGACGGATGGCGAGCTGGATTGGGCTGGAAGAGAGGTGACCCTCTGTGTCTTTGGAGGAGCGTATACAACAGGTGAATCAGAAGATCGAGGATGCATGCCGGCGCAGTAACCGTCAACGTGATGATGTGAATGTGATTGCGGTCACGAAGTATGTCTCACTTGAAACAACGGGATCGGTGCTGAATCATGGTCTTGAGCATATTGGAGAAAACCGGTGGCAGGATGCACAGGCCAAATGGGAAGCGTTTGGTCAACAGGGTACCTGGCATTTTATCGGTCATTTGCAGACGAACAAGGTGAAAGACGTAATTGGCAAGTTTCGTTACATACATTCACTGGATCGTTTGTCATTGGCAAAGGAGTTGGATAAGAAAGCAGCTTCACTTGGCATCCAAGTGGAAACGTTTTTGCAGGTGAATATTTCGGGTGAAGAGAGCAAATATGGCTTACAACCTGAACAGGCAAGTTCATTTTTGCGTGATATTCGTTCATTCAACAATCTCAAGGTCGTCGGCCTGATGACCATGGCACCTCATGAGGAAAATCCGGAGCTGACGCGTCCCGTATTTCGTGGATTGCGTGAGCTGAGAGATCAATTAAATGGACAAGCCCTTACAGCAGAACCGTTGACTGAACTGTCGATGGGGATGTCCAATGATTTTGAAGTGGCCATTGAAGAAGGTGCAACCTGGGTACGACTGGGATCGATTCTCGTAGGAAAAGAGGAGGGTTCACGATGGGCGTAATGAATAAATTTATGAATTTTCTCGGACTTCAGGAAGAGGAAGAGATTGTGGAACGTGAACGTATGGCTGCGCAGGAGGAAAATGAACCTGAACAGCAGGAAGCTGAAACTTCCAGTCTCGATAAACGTAGAAACCAAAGGGGGAATAATGTGGTGAGCATTCATTCCCAGAAAAATGTTAAAGTTGTCCTGTATGAACCGCGTTCTTACGACGAGGCTCAGGAGATTGCCGACCATCTGCGTTCGCATCGTACCGTTGTGGTGAACTTGCAACGAATACGTCAGGACCAAGCGCTGCGCGTTATTGATTTTTTGAGTGGCACGGTATACGCATTGGGTGGCGGTATTTCCAAAATCGGCGGAAACATTTTTCTCTGCACGCCAGATACGGTTGAAATTCAGGGCTCAATTACGGAAATACTGGCTGACAGCGAGCAAGATTATAACAGAATGAGGTGAGCCACTTTTGTATCAGATTGAAAGCGTGTTGTACACGTTATACCAGATTTACTTTTACATGGTCATTGTCTACATATTGATGTCTTGGCTTCCCAATGCGCGGGAAAGCTTCATCGGTGAATGGCTGGGCAAATTAGTGGAACCATATCTAAGACCATTCCGTCGATTTATCCCCCCTTTGTTCGGTGTGCTGGATATTTCCCCGATTGTGGCGCTGATCGTTCTGCAACTCGCGCTTAATGGGCTGATCTCCATACTTCGGTATTTTGTATATTAGGGTAGGGTGACATAGATGAGCGGTGAAATTTACGAACATTTTAGCCATGATGAGCGGGATTTCGTAGATAAGGCTTCGGATTGGGTTGAGCGTGCAGGTAGATATCATGACATGAAGCTAACTGACTTTCTTGATCCAAGACAGGTTTTTATTTTACAAACTCTTGCCAATCGTCGTAATGACGTTCAGATTCGTCTGGATGGTGGTTACGAGACTGCTGAGCGCAAGCGTGCGCTGGTTGCGCCTGATTACATGTATCTGGATGATGAGGATATGGGTATGCAGGTGCTCAGTATCACGTCTGATGATCAGAAAATCTCGGAGCTGGAGCATGGGGACTATATGGGTTCCCTGCTCGGGCTTGGGATGAAACGTGGAAAGATCGGGGATATCCAAGTGCTGGAGGACGGTTGCCATACGGTGGTGGCGGCGGAAACCGGCGCTTTTTTATCGCTTCAACTGAATCAGGTGCATCGGTTACATGTGTTCACGGAGTTACTTCCTTTGGATCAGATGCAATGGTCAGAGAACAAACTGGAGACGATGGACATTACGGTCGCTTCGCTTCGTCTGGATGGAATCTGTGCAGATGTGTATCGGCTTAGTCGCAGCAAAGTGCTGGTGCCGATCAAGGCCGGGCGCTGCCGTGTGAACTGGAAGGTTGAGGAAGATCCCTCCAAATCCCTAAAAGCGGGGGATGTCGTATCCATTCAGGGGTTTGGTCGTTTCAAGGTTATTGAACAGGACGGCATGACAAAAAAAGGGCGCTGTCGAGTGAAAATCGGCAAATTTGCCTGAGTCTGTTGCAGGAAAATTGGCTTTCTTGTCGAAATGTTTATCATAAAGGTGTAAAAATTACGCGGTGTATCCGATATACATTAAGTCAAAGTTTTATGCTGCAAACCTTCTCTGGACGGGAAGGAACTTTTACAGGAGGTGGACAGCATGCCATTAACGCCGCTGGACATACACAACAAGGAATTTTCCCGACGTTTGCGCGGGTATGACGAGGATGAAGTCAATGAATTCCTGGATCAAGTCATCAAAGATTACGAAGGCGTCATTCGCGAGAACAAAGAGCTGAGCAATCAGTTGCTGTCCGTTCAGGAAAAGCTGGATCATTTTTCCACGATTGAAGAAACACTTAGCAAAACGATCATCATTGCGCAGGAAGCTGCTGATGATGTGAAGAGTAATGCGAAGAAAGAAGCACAGTTGATCGTGAAGGAAGCAGAGAAAAATGCAGACCGGATCGTGAACGAATCGTTAGGCAAATCACGTAAAATTGCTTTGGAAGTGGAAGAACTGAAAAAGCAGGCCTCGATTTATCGTGCCCGTTTCCGCACGCTTGTTGAAGCGCAGCTTGAACTGTTGACTCAGGATGGTTGGGAAGTGCTGGAGAGCCGGGAGCAGGAAGTGCGTGACCGTGAGCGGGAGATGAAAGAAATTTATTAGTCTGTCGCCTGGTTGACTTTTGTCTGCAAAGAGGCTATAACTATATTCATAATGAATAGTGATTCTATGACGGGTTCAGTACGTTATGATCTCATCCCTCAGAGAGTTGGTGGTTGGTGCAAACCAATGGATGAGTTATAGCCGAATATCTCCCCGGAGAAGTGACGCTGAAGCGGTATACTTGATTGCCGTGTGTAAGCCGAACCGTAAGCCGTACGTTATAACGGCACCCTGCGGTAGTATAGCGGGGCATAAGCGCTGTTGATGACAGAGCATACCCAGGCTTGCTTGGATGTGGTTTGTGATGAACAGAATTAGGGTGGTAACGCGAGTATAGCCTCGTCCCTTTCCAGGGATGGGGCTTTTTTGTGTCCAAAAAAGGCGAACGTCCATGAGGCCCGCAGGGACCTCAAGGAGAGAGCCACCCGCCGGGGGAGCGTAGCACCCGGCAACACGGGTTTTTCGCTAAGGCGAACGTCCATGAGGTCCGAAGGTGCCTCAGGGAGAGAGCCACACGCCGGGAAAGCGAAGCACCCGGCACACGAGTTTCGCCAAGGCGAACGTTCATGAGGGCCGATGGGACCTCAAGGAGAGAGCCGCCCGCCGGGAAAGCGAAGCACCCGGCAACACCCGCCTCGCGGTAAGGCCAGGCGGCGTTCACGCAGGGAACAGCCGCAAAATGGCCGCCACTACGCACATCCAGCCCTCGCCCATAAGCGCAACCGATCCCCCACCGACAACCCATCCCGGGTGTCCAGAGGGCGGAGCGCCTATGGGGTCCCCCTTGGCAAGGGGGATTTAGGGGGATTGAAACGCTTTTTGTGGACGGTCCACAATCTAACCAAAGAAAGGAAAGTTGATCATCATGCAACGAGTTGACGTCAAAGAGAAAGCACGCGCCAGAGAATTACGCGTGTTGGATAAATGGAAAACGGAGAATACATTCAAAAGATCCATCGAAAACCGGGAGGGCAAGCCAAACTTCGTATTTTATGAAGGGCCGCCTACAGCGAACGGAAAACCGCATATCGGTCACGTACTTGGACGCGTAATCAAGGATTTCGTTGGACGGTATAACACGATGAAGGGTTACCGCGTCGTTCGTAAAGCGGGCTGGGATACACATGGTCTGCCTGTAGAACTGGGTGTGCAGAAGAAGCTCGGCATCTCCCACAAGTGGGAAATCGAAGATTACGGCGTGGAGAAATTCATTAACGAATGTAAAGCGAGCGTATTCGAGTACGAGCAACAATGGCGTGACCTGACAGAAGGCATCGGATATTGGACGGATATGGATAACCCATACATCACCCTTGATAACAACTACATCGAGAGTGTATGGAACATCCTGGCGACGATCCACGAGAAAGGATTGCTGTATCGTGGTCACCGTGTGAGCCCGTATTGTCCATCTTGCCAGACAACACTGAGTTCCCATGAAGTTGCACAAGGGTACAAAGACGTCAAAGACCTGAGTGCTACAGCGAAATTCAAACTGAATGACAGCGGAGAATTTGTACTGGCTTGGACGACAACACCTTGGACACTGCCTTCACACGTTGCACTTGCCGTGAATCCGGATATGGACTACTCCCGTGTTCGTCAAGGTGATGAAGTGTACATCATGGCAACCAATCTGGTTGAGAAAGTGATGAAAGATACCAAGGGTGAGTATGAGATCATCGGTGCACTGAAAGGTGCCGATCTGGTTGGCAAAACGTATGATCCTCCGTTCAACTACGTACAGGCTGAGAAAGCGAACATCATCCTGGGCGCAGGCTTTGTAACGGATGCAAGTGGTACGGGTATCGTACACATGGCTCCTGCCCATGGTGAAGATGACTACCGTGTATGCCGTGAGAATGGTATCAGCTTTGTGAACATGGTGGACCTGGAAGGTAAATTTGTCGCTGAGGTTACTGACTTTGCCGGACGTTTCGTGAAGGATTGTGACATTGATATCGTGAGATATCTGTCCGAGCATGGACGGTTGTTCAGCAAAGAAAAATATGAGCACAGCTATCCATTCTGCTGGCGTTGTGATACACCGCTTCTGTACTATGCAATGGACAGCTGGTTTATCCAAACGACAGCCATCAAGGACCAATTGATTGCCAACAATAGTGAAGTGGATTGGTACCCGGGTCATGTTCGTGAAGGTCGATTCGGGAAATTCCTTGAGGATCTGGTGGATTGGAACATCAGCCGTGATCGTTATTGGGGAACACCGCTGAACATTTGGGTGTGTGAGGAGACTGGCGAACAATTTGCTCCACACAGCATTGCTGAATTGCGTGCTCGTGCGGTAGGCGACGTGCCTGAGAATCTTGAATTGCATAAACCATATGTGGATGACGTTAAAGTCATCAGCTCTTGTGGCAAATATGAAATGAAACGTACACCGGAAGTAATCGATGTCTGGTTCGACAGCGGCTCCATGCCGTTTGCCCAGCAACACTATCCGTTTGAAAATAAAGAAGTATTTGAACAGCAATATCCTGCAGATATGATCTGTGAGGGGATTGACCAGACACGTGGCTGGTTCTACAGCTTGCTGGCGGTTTCCACCCTTTTGACAGGCAAAGCGCCTTACAAAGCGGTTATGGCTACAGGTCACGTTCTCGACGAAAACGGACAGAAAATGTCCAAATCCAAAGGTAACGTTATCGATCCTTGGGAAGTAATTGAAGAATACGGTACTGATGCATTCCGCTGGGCTTTGTTGTCTGACAGTGCACCGTGGAACAGCAAACGTTTCTCCAAAGGTATCGTAGGCGAAGCCAAATCCAAAATGGTGGATACGCTGGTCAACACCCATGCATTCCTGACACTTTACGCCACCATTGATGGATTTGATCCACAGGAGCACCCGTTCCAACTGTCCGCACACAAGCTGGATCGCTGGATTCTGTCGAGACTGAACAGTCTGATTCTGGTTGTGGAAAAAGCGCTGTTGGTTAACGACTATCTGAACTCTTCCAAAGCGATTGAAGCCTTTGTCGATGAGTTGAGTAACTGGTATATCCGTCGTTCCCGTGACCGGTTCTGGGGAAGTGGCCTGACAGAGGATAAACTGGACGCTTACCGTACATTGACTGAGGTACTGGTGACTACTGCGAAGTTGGTTGCTCCGTTCACACCGATGCTGGCAGAAGATATCTATCTCAACCTTGCAACAGGTGAGAGTGTGCACATGGAAGACTATCCGGTAGCGAATGAAGCGCTGATTGATGCAGGACTGGAACAGGATATGGAGACGGCTCGCCGCGTGGTTGAACTTGCCCGTAACGTTCGTAACGAAACAGGCATCAAGACACGTCAGCCACTGTCCGAATTGATTGTTTCCCTGGATAAAGGCTTTGACCTGGCAAGTTATGAAGAGATCATCAAAGAAGAGATCAATGTAAAAGGGATCCGTACGGAGCATAATGATGCGGAATTCGTTGACTTTACATTGAAGCTGAACCTGAAAGTTGCAGGTAAGAAGTACGGCAAAAACGTAGGATTCCTGCAAAACTTCTTCAAGGGAATGTCGGCCGATGAGACGCGTAAAGTGGTTTCGGAGGGTGTGCTGAACATCGTTTCTCCTGAAGGCGAAGAGCTGCAAGTGACGAGTGAAGAATTATTGGTTGATAAACAGGCCAAGTCAGGTTTTGCTTCAGCATCAGGTTACGGTCTGACGGTTGCGCTCAATACCGAAATCACGCCAGCATTGGAACAGGAAGGCTGGGTCCGTGAAGTGGTTCGTGCTGTGCAGGATACCCGGAAACGACTGGACTTGCCGATTGAGAAAAGAGTACGTTTGACGCTGGATGTAGATGCATCCCTTCAGGAAGCTATTCAGGCGTTTGATGATGTGTTGCGTGAAAATGTTCTCGTAACCGAAGTTACATTTGGCTCGAATGAGTCCATGGAACGTGTTGAAGCCGGAGGCAAATCGATCGGTATTTACATCGAAGCGTAATTCGAAGTATGTAACATTCGATATTTACAGAATATAGAGAAATATAGAGTATAAACTAACGAGCCGCAGAGGCAGGGACATATTCCCTGTATCTGGGCTCGTTTGTTTTTCAGGCAAAAGGGCAATGATTTTATAGTGCAGTCAATCTATATTGATTAAAGGAACTGACCAAAACATGAGCAAACAAGACAAGCAATCCGCATCCACTTCACCATCAACATCAGATGATCTGAATTCACATGACAAAATCGAAGAGTTACATACCCTGACTAATCGTCTGGCTAATGAACTGGAACGTTCCCGGATTGCGCAATACACGGAATTGCTGAACAGGCCATGGAAACTGATTGGATTGAACCTGTTGTCTGGAGCCGCAAGAGGTGTGGGGATCGCAATTGGGTTTACCTTTTTCGCAGCAACGATCATTTATGTTTTACAGCTGCTTGGGGCGCTCAATCTTCCTATTGTTGGAGACTACATCGCTGATATTGTGCGCATTGTGCAGCGTCAGCTAGATATGAACACCTACTAAGCGATTAAGCGGAAAAAGCAAATGATATCAAAATGCAATTAATACGTGTCATCCGTCTCCATATCCGGTTCTAACAGACCATCGCCTTCACGGTTTTCCAGGTACTGGCGATATTGTCGATTACGCACGATGGAGACGTCATGACCGTAGATATCCGTTGCTACAAAGCTTTCGTACGCTTCAACGCAACCTTCCACTTCATCTGTGGCTTCAATGGCCATAACGTCATAGCTGTCAATATCACGTCCTTCAGCCATCGCTGGTGAGTTCGATGTACCCCAGCTCTCAACGATCTGCCAGGTGTCCTCACCATCGAAGCCATTTTGGTCATCCCGTTCATCCAGACTCGTTCGGCCAAATGCCGGGGCAAGGAATTCTTCCTCTACAGGGCGATTTTCAGAGACGACGGTTTCTGGCTGGTGTTTTTTGCAATATTTCGTGTAGGGAACAGCTTCCATGCGTTCATAAGGGATGGGTTGCTGGCAGACTGCACATGTACCATAATGCCCTTCTTCGATGGAGTGCAGTGCAGAATCGATACGTTCCAACTGGAATTCATCGTGTTCCAGCAGGGAAATATCCTTCTCACGTTCATACACCTCGGTGGCGATGTCACCAGGATGGTTATCAATCGGTGATAATTCACCTGTCTGTAGCTTGAGGGAGTCTCCAAGGCCATAATGTTCGTTCTCCGACAGTCTATGTTCAATATCGCGCTTATCGCTTATCAGTTGGGAACGTAAAAATTGCAGTTGTTTAGCAGTAAAATGTGACATGTTTTTCCCCTTTCTGCTTTCGTCTGGAATCCGGATTTTAACTCTATTGTAGGATGTGCCATTAAGGGCTAGATTACAGAAGGGAAATGTTATCGTTTTTGCCATGAGGATTGCGATGTAGCGCGTCGTGGACGATTTCCAAACAGCTGTGCTACAATAAACAAGTCTGGCGTAAGCCTGGTATCGTTTGGAAAAGACAAGAACGGAGTGACAAACAAACGTGGTGTATTATATCCTCGCTTTTATCGTATTTCTATTGGATCAGGGAACCAAGTTCCTGATTGCAACCCGGATGGAACTCAGAGAAGAAATTCCGGTTATCGGCAATTTCTTTGTCATCACATCACATCGTAACTCAGGTGCAGCTTTTGGCATTCTGCAAGACCAGCGTTGGTTCTTTATTGTGGTTACGGTGATTGTGGTCGTTGCCTTGATTTGGTATTTGCAAAAGGTAAAAGATACCCCGCACAAATTGCTGCCTGTGGCGCTTAGCTTGGTGCTCGGTGGAGCAATTGGCAACTTCCTTGACCGGGCATTGACCGGAGAAGTTGTGGATTTTGTACAGCTTAATTTCGGAAGTTACACGTTCCCCATTTTCAACATCGCCGACTCGGCAATCTGCATCGGTGTAGCGTTGATCATTGTGGAGACGTTGCTTGAAGGACGGCGTGAAAAAGCAGCCGCGAAGATTGAAGGGAATGAACATCATGAGTAATCCGAATGAGGAACAGATCAACGACGAAGAACTAATGAATGGCAATGAGCGTATGGAATGGACCGTTGCCGCTGAACATAAGAAAGAACGAATTGACAAATATATCACGGAAGCTGTGGATAACGTGTCTCGCTCCCAAGTTCAATTGTGGATCGGAGACGGGATGGTTACGGTAAATGGTGCTGTCGTCAAAGCCAATGCCAAGTTATCCGAAAATGACCTGATTGAACTACAGATTCCTGAACCGGCTGCCGTCGAGATCATTGCCGAAGATATTCCGCTGGAAGTGGTATATGAAGATAGCGATTTGATCGTAATCAATAAACAGCGTGGCCTTGTCGTGCATCCTGCACCAGGACATACGTCTGGCACACTCGTCAATGCGCTCATGTACCACTGCAAAGACCTTTCGGGTATCAATGGAGAGTTGCGCCCAGGTATTGTGCATCGCATCGATAAGGATACTTCGGGCCTAATTATGGCTGCCAAGAACGATCGTGCGCATGCCTCATTGGCTGCTCAGTTGAAGGACCATACGGTGAACAGACGGTATATCGCGCTCGTTCATGGTCATCTTAACCATGATCAAGGGACCGTTGATGCACCGATTGGACGCGATACCAATGACCGCAAAATGTATACAGTCACGGAACGCAACAGTAAACATGCCGTTACGCATTTTACCGTTTCAGAGCGCATCAATGACTATACCTTGCTGGAATTGAAACTGGAGACAGGACGTACCCACCAGATCCGGGTTCACATGAAATTTATCGGTCACCCGCTTGTAGGAGATCCAACTTATGGACGGAATAAAGGCATCAAAATGCAAGGACAGGCTCTTCATGCGGCCATTCTTGGATTTGTGCATCCAACAACGGGAGAATACCTTGAATTTTCAGCTCCGATTCCGCAGGATATGGAAGACGTGCTTGCTTCGCTACGCAGTCGTTAACAGCTCCAAGAAAGTACAAATGTTCGGATACTTTGTCCATGGCTTTGATCACGCAAATGCTTCATATTAAAGTGTAGAAATTTGCGTCAAATGAGGAGATGAACAACGTTATGAGTATCGATAAATATCAAGAAACTTACATTCAGACTAATTTTGCCGACCGTATCGGTGGCTCCAACTATGGTAAAGACACGAACATTTATAAATTCGAGAAAATCAAACGTGCCAAAGCTTCGGCCAAAAAAGATTTTCCCGATGTGGAACTGATCGACCTTGGTGTAGGTGAACCAGACGAGATGGCTGATGCAGGTATTGTAGCTGCACTTGCAGAAGAAGCTTCCAGACCTGAGAACCGTGGTTATGCCGATAACGGTATTCCTGAATTCAAGGCTGCTGCTGCTTCCTACCTGAAAAACGTATTCAACGTAGAAGGTATCGATGCAGATACCGAAATCGTGCACTCCATTGGTTCAAAACCGGCTTTGGCGATGATGCCTTCATGCTTCATCAATCCAGGTGATGTGACCATCATGACTGTTCCAGGTTACCCGGTTATGGGTACACATACAAAGTATCTGGGCGGAGAAGTCTTCAACATTCAGTTGACGAAGGAGAACAACTTCTTGCCTGATTTGACGGCTATTCCGGAAGACATCGCAAAACGTGCGAAGTTACTCTACCTGAACTATCCGAATAATCCAACTGGCGCAAGTGCGACAGTGGAGTTCTTCACTGAAGTGGTGGAGTGGGCGAAAAAATACAATGTAGTCGTTGTCCATGATGCACCATACGCAGCATTGACGTACGATGGCAAAAAACCGTTCAGCTTCCTGTCGGTACCTGGTGCGAAGGATGTCGGCGTAGAGCTGCACTCTCTGTCCAAGTCTTACAACATGACGGGTTGGAGAATTGGTTTTGTAGCGGGTAACCCGCTTGTAGTCAAAGCATTCAGCGACGTGAAGGACAACAATGACTCCGGTCAGTTCATCGCGATTCAGAAGGCAGCTGCTTATGGATTGAATCACCCTGAGATCACGGAAAAAATTGCAGAGAAATATTCCCGTCGTCACGACATGCTCGTTGCCGCACTGAACGAACTGGGCTTCCAGGCTGAAAAACCTAAAGGTTCATTCTTCCTCTATGTTGAAGCACCAAAAGGTGTGGTTGGCGGACGTCGCTTCGAATCAGGCGAAGATTTCTCCCAATTCCTGATTCGTGAGAAACTGATCTCGTCTGTACCTTGGGATGATGCGGGTAACTTTGTTCGTTTCTCAGTTACCTTTGAAGCTAAGGGTGAAGAGGAAGAAAAACGTGTTATCGCTGAGATTAAACGTCGTCTGAGCGACGTGCAATTCGAATTTTAATCGCATTACCCTATAGCTTAAATCACGTACTAACGAAGAGACCGGAAACGGTCTCTTTTTTTATGCTCATATTAGATATTTTTCATTTACTCCCTTTACAAAATTATACAAGCAACATATGATTAGATCTTTACGTTAATTGTTATATACAGAAGTTGTTGTTGAAGGGAGTTATTACAATTGTTATCATCACGAACAAGTACGGTGTCCACACCGGCTACAGGAACAGGCAGTACAGTGTCAGGATTAATCAGATTGTTAAGACCCAAACAGTGGACTAAAAATCTGCTGTTATTTGCTGCGCTACTTTTCTCCTTTGAGGAGATTCGGACCGAAACCATTCTTGCGACGTTGTTTGGTTTTATTCTATTTAGCTTCGTTGCAGGCTGTGTTTATATCTTGAATGACTATGTAGACCGGGACAGGGATCGGCAGCATCCGGTGAAAAAGTCTCGTCCCATTGCTTCAGGGCAGGTGAATCCGACTCATGCTTTGTTGTTCGGTATCATTCTGTTGACCCTTTCCGTAGGAACGGCTTTTGTGATGAACCCGCTATTCGGCGTATTGTGTGTCGTCTATTTCCTGTTGAATGTATCGTATTCATTTGTGCTGAAACATCTCGTTATCCTGGATATGATGACCATTGCTGCCGGCTTCGTACTTCGCGCCATTGCAGGCGGTGTACTAATCCATGTGCCATTCACACCGTGGTTTTTGATCTGTACGATGTTGTTGTCGTTGTTTCTGGCCATTGGCAAACGGAGAAATGAACTTACATTGCTTGAAGGAAACACGGGATCACATCGTAAAGTTTTGGATAACTATTCTATAACGCTACTGGATCAATTCAATACGATTGTGACGACAGCTACCATTATCAGTTACTCCCTGTTCACATTCACATCAGATCGGTCCATCCATTTGATGTGGACGATTCCATTGGTCATTTACGGCATGTTCCGTTACCTGTATCTGATCCATATGAAGAATCAGGGCGGCTCACCAGATCGTGTGTTGTTTGAGGACAAGCCCATATTAATTACGGTTATGTTGTATGTGATAAGTGTTATTACAATCTTTGCTATCTTTGAATAAAAGGCTGAGGGGGATCAGGGTGAAAAGCACGAAAGTCGCGATTTTTGATATTGATAAAACGATTATACGCAGTGATTCGATGTTTCAATTTGTGCATTATGGTGTTCGACGTTACCCGTGGCAGGTATGGAGATTGCCTGTCATTGCATTACATACGGTGTTATTCAAAGCGGGATTCATGACGGTTGAACGAGTTAAACGTTCTTACTTTCAAGAAATTGAGCGTATGTCTGAAAAAGATCTGGAACATTTCTTTGATACCCGCTTGCGTACGTCCATTTTTGCCGAGGCCAGTGTAGAGATGCAACATCGCAAGGAAGCAGGCTACCACGTCTTGCTGGTTACTGCGTCTCCGCATGCCTATATGAAATACTTTAAAAACTTTCCCTGGGTGGATCATGTGATCGGGACCGATCTGGTCCGTCATGCGAATGGATACACGTGTAGAATTGATGGCAGCAATTGCAAAGGGGAAGAGAAGGTACGCCGAATTCAGGCTTATCTGAGTGAGAAAAATATGGTCATTGATTATGATCAATCATGTTCCTACTCGGACTCCTTATCCGACCTTCCAGTCATGCAGCTAGTAAGTCAACGATACTTTATTAACAAGCGTGTTCCGGACATGGAGGCATTAACGTGGGGGAAATAAAGTCGCGTCATACGGGTAAATGGTTGATGCTCGTTTCCGCATTTCTGACAGCAACGGGTCAATTGTTCTGGAAATGGGGACTAACCGAGTGGATCTACCTTGGTGTTGGTTTTTTGTGTTATGGAGTAGGAGCGATTTTGATGATCAAAGCTTTTGCTCTGGAGAAACTCTCTGTTGCTTATCCTCTGATGTGTGCCAGCTATGTATTTGCGTTAATCTATGGATATTTTTTGCTTGGGGAAGAAATTACGGTGCAGAAGCTGGCAGCAGTTGTGTTGCTTGGAATCGGGGTGACATTAACCAGTGTTGATCGATAGCTGGATGGTTGCCGTATTAATTGTCATGACGTTGTGTGGTGCACTGGGCGGGGCCGGACTGAAAGCTTATGCCACTAGTCGCAATCGTCTACATGTACTCATGGGACTTGGATTCTATGGAACAGGTGCATTACTGAACATTGTATTGTTGAAGTTTCTCCCATTAACCGTAGTGTTGCCTGCGAACGCATTAACATATGTGTGGACTCTCATCATAGCGCGGCTGGTATTTAAAGAGACAGTGGGCCCTTTACGCTGGATCGGTGTGGCATGTATTATGGGTGGCCTATGTTTATTGGTGTTATAAGTTGAACTAAAGATTAATAACACGAGCACTCAAATTATATATTTTTTTTATAAAATTTATTGGATGTGAAATGAAAGCATGAAATTTTTGGATTACTTATTTTATAATCGCAGAGTCAACGGGACTGCCTTTTTTCTGTTTGCGGGATTTGCTTTGTTCTATGGTTTAATGAACGGCTCGTATGTTCTGTATATTGAAAATAATGCAGATATGCTTGGGAAATATAGCCCATTCAATACGACGCTGTTTCCAATCAATTTATTCAACTTTGATCCTTCCATGTATTATGGGGACAACAGTTCTTCCGTTATTCATCCGCTGATTTCCTTTCTTGCAGTCACCCTTGCGGCTGTAGCGAAGCTGCTGGGAGGCAACTGGTTCTTCCTGGTCCTGCAATCGCTGGTGAATGCGGGTTCGGTGGTGCTGGCGTTTCTGTTCTTGAGTCAAAAAGAAGACAAGCCGACCATTACACCGCTGCTGTTCGCTTTGTTGTTTGGTTTCAGTTCCTACTTAATGTATACTGCATTGATTCCAGACTCGTATCCGTATGTTCAGTTCGTTATAATGCTCTCTGTGGTTTACATGCAGTATACTCGTGAGCGTCAGGACGTCCGTTATGTACCCAATGCATTGCTTGCGTCCATTAACTTCGGACTAACCTCGACGAATATCGTACCGTTTGCTGCTGCCACTTTCTTCAATATGCATGCATGGCGCAATAAGGCGAAACTGAAGAAGTACATTGGAATCATGGCACTGGCGGTTCTGATTATCGCCGTAGTTACCGGTATTCAGTATGTTGCCTTTGGAGGCCGCAGCTGGGTGAGTAACTGGCTATTGGGCATTCAAAATGGTGGAACCAGCTATGCAACACCATTCCAGTTCGCTGTTCACTGGAAAGCATTGATCATGCTGACCATCAATCCGATGCTGACACCGAAGATGCATTTATTGGACCCAGGCATGGCAGCCTTTGTTACGGATCTATCCCGTTCCAATCCAATCTATGTGCAGATTACAGGTATCTTTATTTTACTATTGGCACTCGTGGGCTTCATTAAGGGCATTCGTGAAAGGGAAGTATGGACCCTTATGCCATATATCCTGTTTGCCTTTTTGCTTCATGTAGTCGTGGGCTTTGGATTGGCTGTATTTCAATATGATATGTACCTGTATGCGGGGCATTATCTGTTTGCGTTCTTCCTGTTGGGTGGAGGTTTCGTCATTAGCCTTCGTCCGGGACTGGGGAAAAAAGTGATTATAGGCTTGATCATGTTATGTATTATCATTACGGCAAGTAACAACATCTATCGCCATGTCGAAACATTAACAACAATCAAGCAATCCTATAATCAGTTGGAACAGGAACGCGCAGTGAAATAATAAAAATGTATCGATGTATATAAGAAAATAAGAAAAGGCCATGGGATGGACTGAAGTGCACCCCTTAGAATAGACATTGGAAAAACCCCTGGGTTTAGCCGATGAAATTCTAGGGGGTGTATTTTTTATGGCGATTAAGGGACAAAAGTTTAAAACGTATTCGGAGAAGATAAAAAATGAGGCTATTCGTCTACATACGGTTGAGGGGTGGACTTATCGAAAGATTAATGAACATCTGGGGATTCATGATCCAGGACGTATGAAGCGCTGGATGCGAAAATATCGGGAACAAGGTGAGTTTGGACTGATGGATCAGCGAGGTCGACGTAAAGAATACTTGGATCAAGACCGCTATGTACAAAAACTGAAACGGGAGAATGAGTTGCTAAAAAAGTGCTTGGTAATCTGGAGGGAGGAAGCAAACAAGAAAGATTTCAGATCATAGAAAAAGTAGCGGGATACGGTGATATCCAGAAACTCTGCCATGTGTTTGGCGTGTCCCGGAGTGGGTTTTATGCCTATGTAAAACGTAAACGATTCGATCGCGATGCCAAGGCGAAGAAACAGGTGCTTCAAACGTATCATCGCTATGAAGGCAAATATGGTTATCGACAACTCCAGTTATTCCTTTGGCAAGATCAAGGGATTTGGATGAATCACAAAAAGGTACTCCGCCTGATGCAAATGCTCGGTATTCAATCTCGAATCCGTCGTAAACGGCGCTCCAACAGCTCGTATGCACCTGCGCAGCGTGTAGCAGAGAACCGCTTGAAGCGAGATTTCAGTGCAGAAAAACCGAATCAGAAATGGGTAACGGACATTACCCAGTATCGTGTGGGAGAACGCTGGATATATCTTTCAGCCATAAAGGATCTGTTTAATAACGAAATTGTGGCCTACGAAATAGGCGAACGCAACGACAATCAACTGGTGCTCCGCACATTCAGCAAGGCATTTGCGAAGCAAAAAGACGTGACCGGATTAGTCGTTCACAGCGACCAGGGATGTAAGTAACACGTCTCATGCTTACCACGACATACTGCCAAAGGTTGGCGCCCAAATCAGCATGTCTCGCCGAGGAAATTGTTATGACAATGCCTCGATGGAGAGTTTCTTCTCGCATCTCAAAACGGAAGGACTCTATCCTTATCATATCCGAACGCTTAGCGAAGCACAAAGCAAAATCGAAAAATATATCCGTTTTTACAACCGAAAACGGCCACAACGGAAACTGAAAAAACTGACGCCGGTAGAGTACCGACGCCAGTTTGCAGCCTAGGGTCTTTTTATAATGTCTACTAAATGGGGTCTTGACCAGGAAAGTCCAATGGCCTTTCTTTATTGAGTGTCCAGCAAAAGAGTTAAGCAATAATCTTGGTCTTCTTGGCATTCTCGGCTGAACGTTTGGTGAGACTGCTTAGTGGTCGTTTCAAAGCAAGGGCAATGATGAGGCTCAGCGCGATGAACATACACAACCACAGAATATCTTTGATGGCAGTAGACCACAAGATGCCGCCGACCGACTCACGCAGCAGGCTGATCGCATATGTGAAGGGCATGAACGGATTCAATGCCTGGAAAAAGGGCGATGTCATGCTGATTGGGAACGTACCTCCCGAGCTGGAGAACTGGAATACCATGAAGATGATCGCAATCCCTTTTCCGATATTCCCAAATACGGATAGCAGAGTGTACGTTATGGTGACAAATACGGCACTCACCAGCATGGCAAACAGGACAAACCACAGTTTATCTGCGACATAAGTACCCAGGATTAATATATCTCCCAAGGTGACGCATACCGCCTGAAGCAATCCAATGGTTAGAAAAGTAGCAAGACGTCCGAGATACAACTCGTATCCCCGGAACTTGCCATCCGGATTCTCGGCTTCAGCACGAAGCAGGGAGATCAGCAGCGTTGAACCGACCCACAAGGACAACACGCCATAAAATGGCGACATTGCCGATCCATAGTTCGGAATCGGGTAAAGTTGCTGTTCTTTGATTTGCACGGGACTCGAAAGGAAAGCACTCTCTTCCTCAATATCGCCGCGCAGAAGCTTGGCAAGTTCGGCAAACTGGTTATTACCTTCAACTTCCCTGAGTTTGTCCGCAGCCTTGCTGATGGCACTTTCCAATGCTGGCAGATCATCACGTACAAGCGTGGCAACACGATGTACTCCTTTTTCTACCTCCGGCAGCTCATTCTGTACAAAATCGAATGCCTTGCCTATCTGTTTCTCGGCATTAGGGAGATCATTACGAACAAAATTAGCCGCTTCGTTCAGTTTGGTTCCCAGCTTGGGCAGATCGTTTCGAATTAATGAAGACACGGTGTTCAAAGCTTGGATAAAACCTTCACTTTTGTTCGCGAGTGTCTCTGATATCTCATGGATCTTGGATTGTATTTCAGGCAGTTCGCTCTGGATTTTCCTCAACTCGGTCTGCCCAAACGTAATCCCTTCTTTGGCTGATGCAAGAATGTCGGCAATATCCGGAATACGATCCTTTGCCCCTTGTAGAGTTTCTGCTGAAGTGGAGAGGATAGACCTGAGCTTATCCGCACCAGTTGCAAGAGCAGGCGATATTTCACTTTCATAGGTGTTTAAGGTATTGCCAATCCCGCTGCTAATATCCTTCGAGAGAGTATTTAACTGAGCGATGACATCTGCCGGTGGAGTTGTATTGCGACGCATGGCATCACTGATGATGCCAGCCAAGCGGATTTGCAACTGAAGTTTATCTGATACGGTGTTCAGTTGTGTAATTTTATCGGCAAGTGGTTGGCTTGGAAGCAAGTTGTCGATGTTGCCCAGTAGTTCTGCCATACTGTCGACGAGTTTTACCGCAATACCTAAACGCGTAGCAATTCGGTCGAGATCTTCTGCAGTTGGCAGGTTGTTAAGATCCGAATTTTGCAATTGTGTAAATACGTCTCCTGCAGCGTTAGTAATCTGTTGCACCAGCAGCAGATTTTGGCGGATGGCAGGGCCAATCGCCTGAAACGCTTCTTCACTGGAATCCACAAACTGATTCAATCCCTCTGCAAGCTCAATCCCGTTGCCAGCGATTTGTGATACTTTGTCCAAATCTTGCTCTGCGGCCGTGACGATAGACAGAGCTTTGTCGGTTTTATCCAGTGCCGTTTGGATGACACCTGATACCTGACCAAAGTTTTCATCCACTTCTTGAATGCGTTCCACAGCTTTTTGTATATCAGGAATCCGCCCCTGGATAGCCAGCACTTCGGAAGCCGCATCATTAATTTGTGGCCAATACTCCTGCACCTTGAGCACATATTGTGCCGCTTCATTGATTTCAGGCAGTTTTTTTTCGATTTCAACGATCTTTTGAGCATCTTTTACAATCTCAGGCATAGCTTTTTCTACTTCCAGAACCTTTTGACCAGCGGCTTGTATAGCCGGAAGATTTTTCTCCAGCGTGAAAATGACATTCTCCATCTTGCGTAATGTTGGAAGCTGCGCATTAATTTCAACCCCGGCTTCCTTCAGCTTGGTTAGAACGGCCTCACTAACGGCTTCGGTGAAATTCTCATTGATTTGCGTTGTTATCGCAGATACACCGGAGCCTGTGATTTTTGGAGCAATGGCATTCACCTTCTCATTAACGGTATAGATTACTTCCGGTCGCTCCAGCTTTCCGTCAATGATGCCTGTAATTTTGGATGAAAAGTCCCCCGGAATGAGCAGGCTTGCATAATACTCTCCAGTTTGCACACCCCGATTAGCCTCAGCCTGGTCCACAAAAGTCCAGCCCAGCTTTTCGTTCTGCTTCAGGCTCGATACCAATTCATCTCCGATATTAACGTTGGTTCCTTCAACAGTCGCACCCTTGTCCTCAGTTGTCACCGCAATTTTGATCCCTTGGGTATTACTGTACGGGTCCCAGACGGATTTCACATTGACCCAGTCATATATCCCGGGTAGTAAAATTATTGCCACAATTAGAAATATACCTGTGGGAACTTTCAGAATATGCAACCAGTCTGCTTTGTAAACGTGCCAAATGTGACGCATGACTTCCTCCTAAATGTACATAAATGTAGGGCTTAACTTATTTCTATGACTCATATTTGGTGAATCGTATGTATATCGGCTTTATTTAGCCATCTATGAATGGGTTCATGTTTATAAACTGTACCCATTTCACTTGGAGCTAATGCAGAGCCTTCATATATTCCGTAAGATGAAACGCACCGTTTGTTCTAAAAAGAAGGGATATATCTCCACATTGAATATAGTCAGAGGGTTATTTTGGCTATATCGGATTTCTCATTTGCCTATGGATAAATATGCAGAAATGTTGTATAATTATGAATAACCAATGAGATGTAATGTGCATGGATGTTTTTCGGCCAAACTGCTGATTCTAAGAAGAACGTAGCAGAGGATTTTCACCTGCGATGGTGAGGTGTTGACAGGGGGTTGTCTTTCTGTCATAATTCATGAAGACAAACGGACATATTGACTACAGAACCCTGTGAGGTCCTGCAATATGAACGACATGAATAGCACCTTTAAATCAGTCCCGTGAGACTGGCAAGGTAACGTGAACGATACATCGTTTTTTGCTGCGGCAAATGAAGCGATGCATCCCCGAGAGTATACTTTCTTCAGAGCGGTCTGAAGTTCGGAGACTCCTTGCCAATAAACACGGCAAGGAGTCTTTTTTGTTCTCCTCGTCACGGGGCCATGATCTGGAGGGAAATCCTGAGGAGGCTGAACGCATGAGCACAGAGACACATGTCATTATGGATGAGACGGCGATCCGCCGCGCATTAACACGGATTGCCCATGAGATATTGGAGAAAAACAAAGGAATCGACGATTGTGTGTTGGTCGGTATCCGTACACGCGGGGTCTACCTGGCAGAACGGATCGCGGCCAAGATTGAAGAAATCGAAGGCGCCAAAGTACCCTGGGGAGAACTGGATGTGACTCCTTACCGCGATGACCGCTTGGATGAAAATAAAGCGAATCGCAAGGAAATGTTGATTATGACACCTGAATCACTTTCGATTCATAACAAAAAAGTGATTTTGTTCGATGATGTGCTCTATACCGGACGTACCATTCGCGCAGCGATGGATGCCCTGATGGACTGTGGAAGACCGCAGAACATTCAGCTGGCTGTGCTCGCAGACCGCGGACACCGGGAACTTCCGATTCGACCTGATTTTATCGGTAAGAATGTGCCGACTTCCAAATCAGAGGAGATCGAGGTTGCGCTCATGGAAACGGACGGACAGGACGAAGTCAAAATCACTCAGAACCGGGGGGAACAAGCATGATGATTACACAACCAGCATTGAGAGACCGGAGCTTGCTTGGACTGAAGGAACTTAGCCGAGGAGAGATCGAGTCGATTCTGAACAGAGCAGCTCACTGGGAAGCGCAGAAAGAGAAACTGGTTCCTGTACTGGAATCACGCTTCGTTGCGAACATGTTCTTCGAGAACAGCACACGTACCCGTTTCTCCTTCGAAATGGCAGAGAAACGACTGGGCGCACAAGTGCTGAACTTTACGGCTGCCGCATCCAGTGTGGAAAAAGGAGAGTCCATCTACGATACGGTACGCACACTTGAGTCGATGGGCATTGATGCAGGGGTGATCCGGTTGAAACCGGCAGGCGTCCTGCAACAACTGGCTCAGAAAGTGACTGTTCCGCTCGTGAACGCCGGAGACGGCAACAATGAGCATCCTACACAAGCACTTCTGGACCTCTACACGATGCGGAAAGCATTTGGCGAACTGAAGGGCTTGCGTGTCTCCATTATTGGCGACATTCTGCATAGCCGCGTAGCGCGCTCCAACCTGTGGGCACTGCAAAAGTTTGGCGCAGATGTACGCTTCTGTGCACCGCAAACGATGCAGGCACCGGAACTCGCAGAGCATGCTCCTTATGTCGGTCTCGAAGAAGCGCTGGACGCAGATGTAGTCATGATGCTCCGTGTTCAACTGGAACGTCATCAACATGGCTTAATTACTTCAGCTGAGGATTATCGCGAACACTACGGATTGACGGAAGAACGGGCATCACGCCTAAAACCAAGCACCATTATCATGCACCCTGCTCCTGTGAATCGCAATGTCGAGGTAGATGACGCGGTTGTGGAGAGTGAAGCATCGCGGATCTTCCCGCAGATGGCAAACGGCGTTCCAATCCGCATGGCGGTTATGGAACGTGCGATGAAACTGTAACAGGGTCTGGCTGTGGGTCATAGGCTGACGGTACGGTAGTTCTTATAGAGCAATAAGAGAGTACACGATAAAGAAAATCACCCGGCTTGCCTGGTAAGCCGGATAGAACCGAAGCGGAGGGCAATTATGCTACAGATTATAAAGAACGCGAACATCTTGAACCAACAAGGGGAACTTGAACGGAAAACCATCATTATAGATGAAGGTAAAATTAAAAAGATCGCTGGTCTGGAAGACCAAGCCGTATTGGATGCCGAAAAGTCAGCGCAAAGTGTGACAGACGCATCAGGCAAACTGGTCATTCCAGGATTGATCGATATGCACGTGCATCTGCGTGAACCTGGATTCGAACACAAAGAGACGATCGAGACAGGTGCTCGTTCAGCAGCACAAGGCGGTTTTACAACGATCGCTTGCATGCCGAACACGAGACCAGTAACAGACACAGCTGAAGTTGTGAAACTGGTATTGGATAAAGCCAAAGAAGCTGATCTGGTTAAAGTGTTGCCTTATGCAGCCATTACGAAAAACGAGCTGGGTCGTGAACTTACCGATTTTGCCGCATTAAAAGAAGCAGGAGCTATTGGATTCACGGATGACGGTGTAGGTGTACAAAACGCTCAAATGATGAAAGATGCCATGAGCCTCGCGGCAAGCATGGATATGCCCGTGATCGCACACTGTGAAGATGACTCACTGGTTGTCGGTGGATATGTGACGGAAGGCGAGTTTTCGAAGCGTCACGGCATCAAAGGGATTCCAAATGAATCCGAGGCCATCCACGTGGGCCGTGATATCCTGCTCGCGGAAGCAACGGGAGTTCATTACCACGTCTGTCACGTAAGTACAGAGCAGTCGGTTCGCCTGATTCGTCTGGCGAAGTCCATCGGCATTAAAGTAACTGCTGAGGTATGTCCGCACCATCTGGTGTTGTCGGATGAAGATATCCCGGGCATGGATGCCAACTGGAAAATGAACCCGCCGCTGCGCTCACCACGTGATGTGCAGGCTTGTATCGAAGGTTTGCTGGACGGTACGCTGGACATGATCGTAACCGATCACGCGCCACACAGTGAAGAAGAGAAAGCTAAAGGCATGGAGCTGGCACCATTCGGAATCGTTGGATTCGAAACAGCCTTCCCGCTGCTGTACACGAAGTTTGTAGAAACAGGACTTTGGAGCTTGGACTTCCTGGTTAAGCGCATGACTGCTGATCCGGCACGTGTATTCCGACTGGATACAGGCAAACTGGAAGAAGGAGCACCAGCGGATATCACGATGATTGACCTGAACGAGGAAAAAGCAGTTGATCCTGCAACGTTCGCAACCAAAGGAAGAAACACACCATTCACAGGCTGGAAGCTGAAAGGCTGGGCCGTACAAACTTGGGTGGATGGCAAAAGCGTGTGGAATAACACGGTACAACAGTAAAACGGTAATTTAGTAAATTGATAAATTAGTAACTCTATATCTTCAACTCTTTAAAACAGTAACAGTAATTCTTAACTCTTTAATCAACAAGTCATTATAACTCTAAATTTACAACTTCTACACAGTAACATCTTTACAACTAACTCGAGGCAGATTATGCCGAGAGTCCAATATACGAAACAAGCAAAGTTGAATGTCATGATTTTGAACTTGGACACTAAAGTAACTGCGGAGTGGGCAGAAAGAACCCGAAGAAGCAAAGCGTTCGCCTTTATCACCGGATTACATCATTTGAAAAATGATAAAAAGTAATCCGGGGATAACAGCGATCAAAGGGTTTTCTGCCCACGGAGCCGCACGAAGTTTCCAGAAAGTTCAACCCAAATGCATTCATCGTTGATAAACACAGAGGAGTGAAATGGGATGCAGGCACAGGCAAGATTATTGTTGGAAGACGGCACACTGTTCACCGGGAAAGCATTCGGTGCTGAAGGTGAAACGACAGGTGAGGTCGTTTTTAATACGGGAATTACAGGCTATCAAGAGGTGCTTTCGGATCCTTCCTATTGCGGTCAAATCGTAACCATGACGTATCCGCTGATCGGAAACTACGGCATTACGCGTGATGACTTTGAGTCGATTCGTCCATACGTACACGGTTTCGTCGTGCGTCGTCATGAGCCAACGCCAAGCAACTGGCGTGCGGAATACAGCGTAGACAATCTGCTCAAGGAATACGGTATCGTAGGAATTAGCGAAATTGATACACGCATGTTGACTCGCCGGATTCGTCACCACGGCACAATGAAGGGAATTCTCACAACAGGATCGAAGCCTGTGGAAGAACTGCTGGAGATGATGGGAGACACGACCATCGCCGAGCTGCGCAACCAGGTGCCTATGACTTCTACGGAGCATGTCTACAACAGCCCGGGAACGGCTGAACGTATTGTACTCGTGGATTACGGTGCGAAAACAGGAATCTTGCGCGAACTCAGCAAACGTAACTGTGACGTTGTCGTTGTTCCACACGATGTAACAGCAGACGAGATTCGTCGCCTGAACCCGGACGGCATTCAACTGTCCAACGGCCCTGGGGACCCGAAAGACGTACCTCACGCAGTTAACATGATCAGTGAATTGCTTGGCGAATACCCAATCTTCGGTATCTGCCTGGGTCACCAGTTGTTCGCACTTGCAGCGGGAGCAGACACCGAAAAACTCAAGTTTGGACATCGCGGAGGAAACCACCCGGTAAAAGAACTGGAGAGCGGACGTTGCTTCATCACATCCCAGAACCATGGATTTACCGTAAACGAAGAGTCTGTGAAGAGTACAGACCTGGAAGTTACACATATCAACAATAACGATAAGACCATTGAAGGTCTGAAACATAAATCATTCCCGGCATTCTCGGTTCAATATCACCCTGAAGCAGCCCCGGGTCCGTACGACAACAGCTATCTGTTCGACCGCTTCATCGAGATGATTCGTGAGCACAAAATCACTAACCCGCAAAAGCCGCGTCAAGCCGTACTGGCAGCCGCAGTGAAAGGAGCACAATAACATGCCGATTAACAAAGATCTCAAAAAAATCCTGGTGATTGGTTCCGGTCCAATCGTCATCGGTCAAGCGGCCGAGTTCGACTATGCCGGTACTCAAGCTTGCCAGGCACTGAAAGAAGAAGGCGTGGAAGTTGTACTCATTAACAGCAACCCGGCGACAATCATGACGGATACGAATATGGCTGACAAAGTATACATCGAGCCAATCACCCTGGATTTTGTAACGCAAATCATTCGTCAAGAGCGTCCAGATGGCTTGTTGCCAACACTGGGTGGTCAAACAGGTCTGAACATGGCGGTAGAACTGGCTCGTGCAGGCGTGCTGGAACGTGAAAATGTGAAATTGCTCGGAACGCAACTGACATCCATAGAGAAAGCTGAAGATCGCGATCTGTTCCGTGACCTCATGCGTGAATTGGAACAACCTGTACCAGAGAGTGTCATCGTAACGACACTTGAAGAATCACTTGAATTTGCAAATGAGATTGGTTATCCAATCATCGTGCGTCCAGCCTATACACTGGGCGGAACAGGCGGCGGAATCTGTGCGAACGAAGAAGAGCTGCGCGAGACGGTGGCAGCGGGAATTCGTTACAGCCCGATTGGGCAATGTCTGGTCGAGAAGAGCATTGCAGGTATGAAAGAAGTCGAGTATGAGGTTATGCGAGACAAAAATGATAACTGTATCGTTGTCTGCAACATGGAAAACTTTGACCCGGTAGGTGTTCATACAGGCGACAGTATCGTCGTAGCACCAAGTCAAACACTGTCGGACCGTGAATATCAAATGCTGCGTTCAGCTTCCTTGAAAATCATCCGTGCCCTGAACATCGAGGGTGGATGTAACGTACAGTTTGCACTGGACCCACACAGCTTCCAATACTATGTTATCGAAGTAAATCCACGGGTAAGCCGTTCTTCGGCTCTGGCTTCTAAAGCAACGGGTTATCCGATTGCGAAAATGGCTGCCAAAATTGCCATGGGTTACACGTTGGATGAAATCGTGAACCCGGTAACAGGCCAAACGTATGCTTGCTTTGAGCCTACACTGGATTACATCGTGAGCAAAATTCCTCGCTGGCCGTTCGACAAGTTCATCTCGGCGAACCGTAAACTGGGAACTCAGATGAAAGCAACAGGCGAAGTGATGGCGATTGGCCGGACATTCGAAGAGTCGATTCATAAAGCAGTACGTTCCCTGGAAATTGGCGTACACCGCCTTTACCTGAAGGATGCAGAAACGCTGGATGAAGCTACTTTGAATGAACGTCTGATCAAAGCGGATGATGAGCGTATCTTCCTGATTGCCGAAGCATTCCGCAGAGGTTATACGTTGCAACAGCTACAGGACCTGACCAAGATCGACTGGTGGTTCCTGGACAAAATCGAAGGTCTGATCGCATTCGAAGATCGCATTCGCGAAGAATCCGAATTGTCTTCCGACATTCTGTATCAAGCGAAACGCCTTGGATTTACAGACCGTGCCATTGCTGAACTGCGTGCGCAAGGTCAACCTGGAGGCACATTAACAACTGAAGCGGAAGTTAGAACTCGTCGGGAAGCAGAGAACCTGCGCCCAGTGTACAAAATGGTAGATACATGTGCGGCTGAGTTCGAAGCAACAACGCCATATTACTACTCAACTTACGAGACAGAAAATGAAGTAATCCCTTCAGACAAGAAAAAAGTTGTGGTACTGGGTTCAGGACCAATCCGGATCGGTCAAGGGATCGAGTTCGACTACTCAACTGTACACGCAGTATGGGCATTGCAAAAAGCAGGATATGAAGCAGTCATTATCAATAATAACCCGGAGACGGTGTCTACGGACTTTAATACATCAGATCGCCTGTACTTTGAACCGCTCTTCTTCGAAGATGTCATGAACGTGATTGAACAGGAGAAACCAGTAGGGGTTATCGTACAGTTCGGTGGTCAAACGGCTATCAACCTGGCAGCACCACTGCGTAATGCAGGTGTAACCATTCTCGGAACGGATCTGGAAAGCATCGATGAGGCGGAGGACCGCAAGAAGTTCGAACGTCTACTCTCCCGTCTGGAGATTGCACAGCCGAAAGGTAAAACGGTCATTTCCGTTGATGATGCGGTAGAAACAGCTCAAAGTCTGGGCTACCCGGTACTGGTGCGTCCTTCCTATGTACTCGGCGGTCGTGCGATGGAGATTGTATACTCTGATGCAGAATTGCTGACATACATGGAACAGGCGGTTAAAATCAATCCGGAGCATCCGGTCTTGATCGACCGTTACATGATGGGTAAAGAAGTTGAGGTTGACGCCATCTGTGATGGTGAAACGGTATTGATTCCGGGAATCATGGAACATATCGAGCGTGCAGGGGTTCACTCTGGTGACTCCATCGCGGTATATCCTCCTCAACACCTGTCCCAGGACTTGAAAGAGAAAATTGTAGAGATTACAATCAAAATTGCGAAAGAACTGAAAACGGTAGGTTTGGTCAACATCCAGTTTGTTATCCATGATGGTCAAGTGTACATCATCGAGGTGAACCCGCGTTCATCCCGTACCGTGCCATTCTTGAGCAAAGTAACCAATATTCCGATGGCGAACTTGGCAACACAAGCCATTCTGGGTGTGAAACTGAAAGATCTTGGTTATGTCGATGGACTGTGGCCTGAATCGGATCATGTATCTGTTAAAGTTCCGGTCTTCTCCTTTGCGAAGCTGCGTCGTGTAGAACCAACCCTCGGACCTGAGATGAAGTCCACAGGTGAGGTTATGGGTCGTGACCCGAATTACGCTAAAGCGTTGTTCAAAGGTCTCATCGGCGCAGGAATGAAAATTCCGGCAACCGGAGCGATCGTAGTAACTGTAGCAGACAAAGACAAAGACGAAGCAGTTCCTTTGCTCGAAGGTTTCTACAGACTGGGTTACAAAATCATGGCTACCGGCGGAACAGCAGCTGCGCTTGAAGCGGCAAACATTCCGGTAACGACTGTGAACAAATTAAGTGAAGGTTCGCCGAACATTCTCGATATGATTCGCAGCGGCGAAGCGAACTTTGTCTTCAACACACTCACCAAAGGCAAAACACCGCAACGTGATGGATTCCGAATTCGTCGTGAAGCGGTAGAGAACGGCATTGTATGTATGACTTCATTGGATACGATTCGTGCGCTGCTGATCATGCTGCAAACGATCAACTTCTCTTCGGAAGCAATGCCTGTCTTTGTAAAATAAATAACTCTCTGATGAAGGACATCAGTCAGCCTGCGGGCTGGCGGGATGTCCTTTATATCGGGCAAAAACGGAAAAAATGAGTAAGTGGAGGGGAGCGCTGGTAATGAATGACACGAATTTCAATGAAATGGCTGGCCGTCTGATGGTGGCACTGGATTACCCTGGAGCGGAAGAAGCGAAAGCATTGGTACAAGCTCTTGAAGGCATTCCCTGTTATCTGAAGGTGGGCATGCAGCTGTTCTACGCAGCAGGACCGGACTTTATTCGGGAGCTGAAATCCAAAGGCTACTCCGTTTTTCTGGATGTGAAAATGCATGACATTCCCAACACCGTTCGTGGCGGCGCTGAGAGTATCACACGTCTGGGTGTAGACATGTTCAATGTGCACGCAGCGGGTGGAACCATCATGATGCGTGCTGCACGTGAAGGCGCTGAGGCAGCAATCGCTACTGATCCTTCCTTAAGCAAGCCTGAGATCATTGCAGTGACCCAATTGACCAGTACAAGCCTGGAGACGATGAATACCGAGATTGGCATTCCGGGAAGTGTGGAAGCTGCTGTGGTTCGTTATGCTGGACTGGCCCAAGAGGCCGGACTGGATGGGGTTGTTGCTTCCCCGCTGGAAGTGCCCGCAATTCGGGCAGCGTGCGGCAGTGCTTTTCACACCGTTACACCGGGAATTCGTCCAGCGGGTAGCGGTCTGGGAGATCAGACGCGCGTCTTGACGCCAGGTGAAGCCATCGCGAGAGGTAGTCATTACATTGTTGTAGGTAGACCGATTACAGGCGCTCCCAATCCGCGAGAAGCGGCAGAAACCATTTTGAAGGAGATGTTAAACGCATGATCGAACTGAATGAGATTCCAAATCATATTGCTTCCCAACTGTTGAAAATTAAAGCCGTGGCGTTGCGTCCGCAACAGCCATTTACATGGACATCCGGCATCAAATCACCAATATACTGCGATAACCGCTTAACGATGTCCTATCCCGAGATTCGCAACGATATCGCTGAAGCTTTTGCTACGATTATTCGTAACCAGTATCCAGATGCAGAAGTCATCGCAGGTACGGCAACCGCAGGTATCCCGCATGCCGCTTGGGTGGCTCAGAAGCTGAATCTGCCGATGGCTTACATTCGCGATAAAGCGAAAGGACATGGCAAGGAGAACCTGATCGAAGGTCTGATTACTGAGGGACAGAAAGTGGTTGTCATCGAAGATCTGATCTCTACAGGTGGAAGCTCAATCAAAGCAGCCGAAGCCGTACGCGTAGCAGGTGCAACACCTCTCGCCGTGCTTGCGATCTTCAGCTACCAGCTGGATAAAGGCGTTAAAGCATTCGAAGACGCAGGAATTCCACTTCAGACGCTGTCTAATTACACGGCTCTGATGGATGTGGCTTTGGCTCAGGGAACGATTCAGGAGAGTGATTTTGAATTGCTTAAATCTTGGCGTGAAGATCCTTCTTCATTTGGTAAATAATATCATTGATACCCCGAAAAAATGTTCAGGAATGAACGGTATCAAAATTGTAATGATTGCCGTCATAGCGGCAAAACCATCGAATATACAAGAGGCATCCCGCACTTTGGGGTGCTTTTTTCGTTTGTTCATCAAAATATTAACTTTTTCACTCTGCCGTTGTAAAAAGCTTGTAACTTTTAGTTGTGATCGGTCGTTTATAATTCAGTGTAGGATGGAACAGATTTCTAATTTTAGGTTTTTTGAAGAAATGAACGGGATTTCAAGAAAGGATGAGCGTGATTGCTGGCATGAAGAATTTATTTCTCAGAAAAAGACCTGCCAAGAGCCAGTCAGGCGATGAACATCAACAGGAGGAAACACCGCTGGACGCATCGACGGAACCGGGAGAAAATACATACAACAATGAGAACGTTCCCCCGACGAGTGAACCTCTTTCACCTGAAAGTGATATCGCTTCGGATGAAGTGGCAGCGGCTGCTGTCACTACCGTTGATGAACCCCAGAAGAAGATCAAACCGAAGAAGGATATGCTGCCTCCATATGATGGACCTGTACTGGAGGTGCGTAACGTACATCGCAGTTTCCAGACAGGCAGTCGCATCATCCATGTGCTCAAAGGCATTGATATGGAAGTGAATCCGCAACAACTGGTCATGCTGAAGGGGCGATCAGGCTCAGGCAAAACAACGCTACTGAATATGCTCGGTGGACTGGATCAGCCTTCTAGCGGAGATATACTATTCTCCGGCCAGCCTCTTCAGGATTGGGGAGATCGGCGACGGACCGCTTTGCGGCGCAAGGAGATCGGTTTTATTTTTCAGGCGTATGCACTCATGCCCTTATTATCTGCTTGGGAAAATGTAGAGCTGTCGCTGCGCATGGCGGATGTACCGCGAGCAGAGTGGAAGGACAGGGTTGGCCATTGTCTGGATCTGGTTGGACTATCCAAACGGGTGAAGCACCGTCCATTCGAGATGTCCGGGGGAGAGCAGCAGCGTGTGGCTATAGCCAAGGCGATTGCCCATAGACCTCGATTGTTGCTTGCGGATGAACCTACGGCGGAACTGGATTCCAAAATGGGTGCGCAGGTGATGGCCGTATTCCGCAATATTATTGAAGTAGAACAAGTAACGATATGTATGACTACACACGATCCTACAATTTTGGAGGTTGCGGACCATGTTTATGAAATGGCGGACGGCAGATTTATCAAGTAAAGGGGCCGCTCCGAAGAGGGGGAAACGCGCAGCACTTATTGTACTTGGTGCGATAATGGTTGCAACGATGTCCGGCTGCTCATTGCTGCCGTCAGAAACAGAGGAAGAAGTGCTGCCACCAATTACGCCGCCAACGATCTCCAAGAAACCGGAATATGAAGTCCGGACAGAGACGTTGGAGAAAAAAGTAAGTGGCAGCGGCAAGATGATGAGTCAGCGAGAAGAGAAGGTGTACTTCACGCTCGATGGCATGCATGTCAAAGAGTTGAATGTTAAACCGGGGGATAAAGTGAAAAAAGGTCAACTTCTCGCCGTGCTTGATGTGGAGAGTGTAGAGAAGGAGATCCGTGGCAAGAAACTTGCTATTCGCAAGTCCGAAGTTCAAATGAAGGAAACACTCCGCAAGAAGGATGAGATGGACCCGGTGGAGTTCGAAGAAGCAACGATTGCTTTTGAAGAATTACGCCAGGAACTCGCTGATCTGGAGGAACAACTGGGCAAAGCCACACTGACTGCTCCATTTGGGGGTACCGTTATTGCTGTGCAGGTAGAGAAGGGTGCAGCGGTGAAAGCGTATGATCCGATTGCTACGATTGCAGATACATCGAATCTGGTTGTGGCAGCCACTTTTGCGAAGGAAGATCTGGAGAAGTTTTCAGCGGGTATGAAGGCAGAAGTAGACATTAATGGGGCGGGTAAAGTCGCTGGTAAAATTAAAGTCATGCCTATCGCTGAAGCATCGGGAAGTGGCAGTGGTGGAGGATCGGGAGAAGGAGCAACACCTCCGGTCAAAGAATCACTGGATCAATATGTAATTGTTACCCTTGAAAAAATGCCGAAAGGCGTGGAACGTGGCACACCTCTATCGGTCTCCATCGTAACGCAGCGTACGGAGAACGCGATTGTGATTCCTGTATCCGCTTTACGCTCCATTGGTTCAAGAACGTACGTGCAAGTGGTGGAGAGTGATGGCAGCAAGCGTGAAGTGGACGTTGAAGTTGGTCAGCAGACGTCGACAGACGTTGAGATTCTGAAAGGTCTGACCGTAGGCCAGAAAGTAGTGGGACGCTAATGGGGCTGCCATTGCTTCGGCTGCTGTTCCGCAAAATGTGGAACACGCGCTGGATGACCTTCAGCACATTGATCGGATTGATTGTGGCGGTTGCGTTCACCGTCAGTATTCCAATGTATGCCGATGGTGCGCTGAAACGGGTCGTCGCGCAGACGCTACAGGATAACAGTGAAGGATTGCCAGCGGGTTCGTTGCTGATGAGTTACCAGGCACCTGGTGGTGTGAAGACAGACACAAGGGGTCTGGACGAAGTAGATCGTTATATTCGTGAGGATGTTCCTCGCGATATCGGGTTTCCTTTTCATACGTATGTGAATTCCAGATCCATTCGCAGCACAGAGGTGAGCCCCGAAGATCCAACGAAAGTGGACGCCAGCCGTGTGCGCAGTATGAGTATGGGTACGATGAGTGGACTGGATGCACAGGTGAATTATTCTGCCGGGGTGAAACCTGGCAACCAGGTCAAGGACGACACAATCGAGGCAGTCATGTTGGAAGAGGGCATGTACCGTAACGATCTGCATATCGGCGATATTCTGGAGTATCCGGTGTATAGCGGCCTTGATATCACATTACGTGTGAAGATTACGGGTTCCTTCAAGGCGGATGATCCGAACAGCCCTTATTGGGTGCAGGGATTTGACGGCATGATGAATGGACTTTATGTGGATGAATCAGTCTTTAATGATGTATTACTGAAGGAAAAAGGTATTCCACTTCAGAATTCACGTTGGTATTATGCCTTTGATCTGAAAGAAATTCAAACCAGCCAGTTGTCGGGTCTGACCTCCATGCTGGAAAGGCTGGATATCGACCTGTATCAGCGGTTGAAAGATACGAAAGTAGACATCACCTTCGGTGATCTGCTCAAGCAGTTCCGCAGTCAGAGTCTGCAATTGCAGACCATGCTGTTTACCTTGGCAGCACCGATGATTGCGATGGTCTTTTATTTTATTGCGATGAACGCCAGACAGTCATTACAGAAGCAAGAGAGTGATATTGCGGTATTGCGCAGCCGTGGAGCTTCAGCCCGGCAGATTTTCTCTCTCTACCTGCTTGAAGGCATATTCCTGGGCGCTATCGCGCTCATTATCGGGCCGGTGCTCGGTTGGTTTATGGCTAAAAGTATCGGTTCAGCAAGTGGGTTTCTGTCATTCGTAGATCGGAAGTCCATTCCGATTGGCATATCGAAAGAGGCCATTTTCTTGGGAGTGGCAGCGGTCCTTGTTGCAATTATCGCATCACTCATCCCGGCGATAACCTATGCACGGGCAACGATTGTATCAGCCAAGCGGCGGCAAGCACGTACAGACCGCGCTCCAGTATGGCAGCGCTGGTTCTTGGATGTTCTATTGCTGGGTCTGGCTGGATATGGATACTATCTGTTCTATGAACGTCAGATGTTGACTTTCCAGACCGGGATGACAACTGATCAGCTGCAAGTACAGCCGTTTCTGTTCTTTGTACCCGCACTCGCGATCTTTGCGCTCGGACTATTCTTCCTGCGCTTGTTCCCGTGGATCTTGAAGCTTATACAGCTAATCGGTCGCAAGTTTCTCCCGGTCCCGTTATATCTGACATTAACGCAGCTATCGCGTTCGTCTTCTTCTTATTATCCGTTGATGATCCTGCTCGTATTGACACTCGGTCTTGGGGTGTACAACTCGGCAGCGGCTCGGACAATCGATCTGAACTCGACTGAGCGTACGCTGTACCGTTATGGTTCAGATGTGATCATGCAGACCGTATGGGAAGGAACGCCTGAGATTAAGCCTGGTTCTGGACAGAATGGTGGTTCAGGTGGAGGTCAACAAGGCGGAGGCGGAGGTTCTGGTGGTGGAGGCGGTTCTGGCGGAGGCAGTGGCGGAGGAGGTGCTCCAGGTGGAGGTGGAGGCGGAGGTTCTTCGCAACCAACCAAAGTCATCTACTCGGAACCTCCCTTCGAAGTGTTCCGCAGATTAGATGGTGTGGAACATGCAGCAAGAGTGCTGCAGACCAAGGGCAATATTATCGTCTCTGGTAAATCGGGCGGACAGGGAATGCTGGTCGGGATTGATAATGTGGACTTTGCTCAAGTGGCTTGGTTCCGCAACGATCTGTTCCCGGCACATCCCTACAAATACCTTGACTTGCTTGGTAAATATGAAGGGGCCGTATTGATCTCTTCCAAATTTGCTGACAAGTTCAAGCTCAAAACTGGAGACCTTGTCTCCATGGGTGTACAGGGGCAGGCGATTGAATTCGTGGTCTTTGGGATCATTCCTTACTGGCCTGCCCAGTATCCGGATCAGATGCCATTCTTTGTTGCCAATCTGGATTATATCTATGATCAGGTGCCTCTGATTCCTTATGAGGTCTGGCTGAAAATGGAACCGGATGCCAAAGTGGCTCCATTAATGGGGAAACTCGCAGCAGAAGGCATTGAGTTATCATCCGTACGTGATGTACGGACTGAATTGGTATCTCAGGGTAAACATCCATCACGGGGCGGCGTATTCGGGATTCTGAGTCTTGGTTTCCTGGTATCGGTTATTATCTCGTTGATCGGATACGTGCTGTACTGGTTCTTCAACCTGTCCGGACGTGTTGTGCAGTTTGGTGTATTGCGGGCCATGGGTTTATCCCGAGCACAACTGAGCGGAATGCTGCTGCTGGAACAGGTGTTTACGGCAGGTCTGTCGATCATCCTGGGTATCGGAATAGGTCAGGTATCCAGTCGATTATTCCTGCCATTCCTGCAAACGACGGATAATGTATCTGCTCAGGTACCACCGTTCCGGATTGTCTTTGAACAGCAGGATATGTTGCAATTGTATGGGGTCACCGTGGTGATGCTGGTTATTGGTGCAACAATGTTGCTCTGGCAGATTCGCAGGCTAAGGGTTCACCAGGCGGTCAAAATGGGAGAGGAGAGGTAAACGTGATCCAATGCGAAGGACTTGTCAAAATTTTTAAATCCAGCGATGTGGAAGTCGTTGCCCTTCAGGGCCTCAACCTGACTGTCAATCAAGGTGAAATGATGGCGATCATCGGTAACAGTGGTAGCGGTAAATCCACGTTGCTGAACATTCTGGGCGGACTGGATCGACCTACTGCGGGTACGGCTGTTGTCGGAGACTGGGATCTGCTGAAAATGACAGATGCCCAATTGGTCGAGTACAAACGTCATACGGTAGGTTTTATCTGGCAAAACAACGGTCGTAACTTGCTGCCTTATCTCACTGCACTGGAAAATGTGGAGACACCCATGATTCTGGGAGGGAAGCGTGATCGTGCTTACGCGAAACAGTTACTGGAATGGGTGGGCCTTAAGGATCGGATGCATAACAAATTGCATCAATTGTCAGGAGGAGAGCAGCAGCGGGTAGCGATTGCGATCTCATTATCCAATCGTCCCAAAATTCTGCTTGCAGATGAACCAACAGGTTCGGTCGATTCCGAGACATGTGACACAATTATGGGAATTTTCCGCAGAATGAACAAGGAACTCGGCGTTACCATTGTTATCGTTACCCATGACTTGACACTTGCTGGCAAGGTGGACCGGATCGTTGCGATTCGGGACGGTTTGACGAGTACCGAGTTTGTAAAGCGTAACCCGAATCTGGATGATGAACATAGCTTGTCCGATGCGGGGATGCCGGACATTCACGAAGCATTTGTCATTATTGACCGTGCAGGACGGCTTCAGGTGCCAAAAGAGTATCTGGAGGCCTTATCCATTGATAACCGGGCTACATTGGAATTTGACGGTGAACGTATTGTTATTACACCGCCAAGATAATTAAGAGGGGGAACTGGGAGATGAAAAACAAGTTATGGGGAAAACGGGTGCTGGCCATTATGGCTACAGCAACACTGGCACTGCCGCTAATTGCCGGCTGTACGGCAAGTGAGGCCAAGGATACGGAGCAGCGTGTATTACGTGTGGCTACGTTGTGGGGAGGACAGGATGATAGTTACTTCCGTCAGCAATTCACCGATGCTTTTGAATTGACACATCCCAATGTAACCATCGAAATTGTAGCTGCTGTTGATCAGAGCAGCATGTATGGGTATGGTAACACCGAAGAACAGCCGGAAGTCCCGGATACGATGGAAAGTCTGAAGAAGATTATGACTGGGGATAACCCGGTTGACGTCATCGTGGCGGATACCGCAACAGTCAAATCATTAATTCAGGAGAATCTGGTGAAACAGCTGGATCCATTGATGCAGGAAGACAAGTTTGATACCACTGATATTGTGCCTAGTGTGCTGGAGGGAATTAAGGACCTTGGAGATCAGAGCATCTATGCATTGACACCAACCTTCTCCTCCTCTGCTTTGTTCTATAACAAGGGTTTGTTTGAAAAAGCAGGCGTGGAACCACCAACAGACAACATGACTTGGGATGATATCTTCAATCTGGGTACCCGTCTTACGAAAGGGGAGGGTAAAGACCATGTATTTGGTTTCTCCTTCACCACATATCAGGGCGGTTCGCCGTACTACTCCATGCAACAGTATTACAGTTCTTTGCAGCTGAAGACGTTTGACGATAAAGCTGAAAAAATGACTGTGGATTCTCCTCAATGGGAGAAAGTATGGAGCACGATCAGTAAACTTGCGATTGACAAAGTTATCCCTAAAGGCGACGAACCACAGGATCAGGATCCGAGTGGACGTTATGATCCAGTTCAGGGTGATCTGTTCCTGAGCGGTAAGTCAGCCATGGTTATTGGTGATTACAGCTATATTAATCAATTGATTGATGCGAATAAAAATGCGGATAAGATGAAAGATTTTACAAAGGTAGATTGGGATGTCGTCACACCTCCAGTTCACCCGGAAGCGCCTGAAATCGGAGGTAACATCTATCTGAGCAACCTGATGGCAATCAATAGTGCCGCTCAGAACCCGGATGATGCGTGGGAACTGATCAAGTACATGAACAGTGAAGATTGGGCGAAAATCAAGGCACGTAGCAGCTATGAGATGGTATCCCGTAAGAGCTTCATCAAGCCAAAAGATGGCCTGGATTACAACATTCAAGCATTCTATTCTTTGAAGCCAATCCCACCAACGAATACCAACCTGGATAAACTCTATCAAAAATCTCCAGGCTTATGGCAAGTAAACGAAAAAGGCATGGAATATTTCAACCAGGTGCTTGAGAACAAAAAGACACCAAAAGAAGCACTTGGCGAGTGGGCAGCTAAAGGTAACGAGATGTTAGAGAAATTGAAAAAGGACCCTAAAGCCACGTTTCAATGAGATTTGATGATGTAGTCATATCATCATTTTAAGGATAGCCGCTGAAGATTTTAATCTTTGGCGGCTATTTTTATGGAAATGGGGTATTCTACAAAAAGCAGGAATAAATGACGACTCCGGAAAGGACGAGCGGTATGCACTGGGTATATTTCAGCAAGTTGTATGCAACCAAATTTCAGGCAGGATGTCTGGCGAAACGAATGGAGCAGGACGGGTGGATCTACGGTCATAATGAACCGGCAGAAGTCGAAGTTTATCGTTCACGCAAAGGTCGTTACGGTGTTCGATTTATTCCCTGACATTACCCCTTGACTTATTAGGATAGATTGGTGTATATTAATTAAGTCGCTGTTTTAATATTTCTTACTGACGCGGGGTGGAGCAGCCCGGTAGCTCGTCGGGCTCATAACCCGAAGGCCGCAGGTTCAAATCCTGCCCCCGCAATTTAGTTTCACTTGGATGATTCACAGCCATCATCTGCACGTTATACATTATGT
The DNA here is from genome assembly GCF_026013365.1 of Paenibacillus sp. LS1. Classification (GTDB taxonomy): domain Bacteria; phylum Bacillota; class Bacilli; order Paenibacillales; family Paenibacillaceae; genus Paenibacillus. Next base: position 1,508,989 of record NZ_JAPDOE010000001.1, on the reverse strand, counting down.
CTAGGGCCCTTAGCTCAGTTGGTTAGAGCGGTCGGCTCATAACCGATTGGTCACAGGTTCGAGTCCTGTAGGGCCCATACTCTTAAAATCCTTGCCTAGTGCAAGGGTTTTTTTCTGTCTTCATTTAGGTGCTATAGCCAAAAAGGTAATTTGTTAATAGTGTGTTTCTAATATGCCCCTTTTTACGCAAATCAGTGTATGTCCACGCCGTATATTAAATCTCGCATATACTATCCTATCCCAACCCATAGGAGGTAGATTTCATGAGTCAATTTATTGATGCAAGAACCTCGCAGAATGCGAGTTTGGCTAACTCAATCGCCATACCAATCCTTGTAATTAACACGCCTCAGTTATTTGGACAGATTGGTTTGATAACGACTGCTGGCATTGGAGCTAACCCCCGGGTACAGTTCAAGGGAACTGTGTCTTTACAGCTTCCATTAGCACTCGTAGGTATTACAGTTAGAATTGTTCGAGGAACTTTGGCAACAGATCCCGTAATTTACTCCGCTACATCCACGTTTAGCCTGAGCGTTCTGGCACCTCAGATTATTACCTTCTCTGCCGATGACTTCAACCCACCAATTACACCTCAATTGACGTACACTGCATTTGTGAGCTCCAACTTGTTGGGTACGATCCGTGTAGGTCCTGAGAACTTTGACGGAGTATTGTATTCAGACTAATGCTGAGTGCCTTTGCCTAAGTAAAACTAGATCAGTATTCTTCTTAAATGAAGAACATCATAGACCTGCCCTCAAAAGCAGGTTTTTTTCTTGTTGAGGGGGAAGACTGAACTCCATCGAGTAGACAGGGTTCTATGATATAATGCATTACAGAGATTGAATTCGAAATAAAGTAGATAGAAAGCAGGTTTCCATTTTAATGACGTCAAATGAAAGTCAACGTTTTCGTTACAGTGAAGCTCCGGTCTGGGATTGGCAGAGAGCTTATTATGAACAGAAGGGGCTAGAGGCTTGGACAGAGAATCAGGTCCCTCAATATATTACCAGTAATCCGGTGATTGCCACGGCGTATGCAGAGATGATTTTTGGATTTCTGCAGGACCTCGCAAACAAGGGACAGATTACCGAGACCGTGACCATTGTGGAGCTTGGGGCGGGCGTAGGGCGTTTGGCACACCAAATCCTGCTGAAACTGATTGAGTTAAAGGATTTTGCAGGAATAGATTTACCTCCTTTCAGATATGTATTGACGGATCTCGTAGCGGAGAATGTGCGGGGTTGGAAAGAGCACCCATCCATGCAATCCTTTATTCAACAAGGTATAGTGGATTTTGCACGTTTTGACGCTGTAGCAGATACGGAGCTAAAACTGGTTGTCGCGGGTACAGTTATACGGCCAGGCGATCTGAAACAACCGTTGTTGTTGATTGCCAATTACTTTTTTGACAGCATTCCGCAGGAATTAATCTATATTGGGGACGGCGAGATATATGAGTGTGATCTGCTTGTTCAGTCTCCGGATCGTCGTCTTGAACTTGAACCTGCTGAGATGCTGAAGAACATGACACTGAGTTATGAGTATCGCCGGGCGCCCGAATACAGTGCAGATAACTATTCGTATTCGGAACTGATCACATTGTACAAGGCGGAGCTGGAGGATTCACACATTCTTTTCCCTGCAATTGGCTTGTCCTGTCTCGAACGGTTGAACAAGCTGTCTCAGTCAGGCTATGTGCTGATTACCGCTGATAAAGGGGATCATCGACTGGATAACTGGAAGTTCGCAGAGCCACCTGAATTCGTTCTTCACGGGAGTTTTTCTTTAACAGCCAACTACCATGCCATTCAATATGTCTTGGAGCAACAGGGAGCACATACTCGATTCACAACACATCATTATAAAGATCTGAACGTTGGGTGCATGTTAATGGTGGACGAACCGATCCGTTATGTGAACACGCGGCTGGCCTACCATCGATTTGTTGAACGTTTTGGACCGGATGACTTTTTTAGTATGAAACAATGGGTAGACTCTCGAATAGAGAGTATGGAGTTGAAGCATATTTTGCCGTTTTGGCGTCTGGGCGGATATGATGCCGAGTTCTTGATCCACAGTGCTACGCACATTTCCAGTCTTCTTCCTGATGCAAGTGATGAGGAAATGCTCGATATTCAGTCTGGCATTCATACGATGTGGTCGTCCTACTATGTGATGGAGCAGCAAGGGGGACTGGCATTTCTCTCAGGGCAGCTATTGTATGAGATGTATATGTATGAGGATGCGAAACGGTTTCTGGAGATATCGCTGGATGCAGATCCGAGTAACCATAATCCAGCAGTCTTGTACGACTTGGCTGTGTGCTGTTATGAACTTGAACTGGAAGAAGAAACCCTGTCATATACCCATAAAGTACTGGCCCTGAAGCCTGATCATGAAGAGGCGGCAGCGTTACTCCAGAGTTTTGAGTTGATCTGAACGGAATAATTGGATTCTTGTCTCCTATGTGTCTAGAAATAGTGATGGTTGTATATTAATTGAAACCTAATTGGGTTGTAATTGTATTAATGGGATATTCAACCAAGTATCTATTTCAACAGAAAAGGAGACAACGACATGAAAAAAGCTTTAACCGTTGCATTATATCCATTAATGTGGGTTGTGGGTGCAGTTAGCTTTCTGTCTGTAAATGCAAATAGTGCAGCAGGCAGCGCCCTCTTTGTGAAAGATATCGCTACAGATCGAAGCTATGATGGGCAGGCCATCTATGATAGTATTGAACGTAGAAACGCCTAACTACATACCATTGAACTGTAAAGGTAATTGTTTCACCGAGCAATAACATGAGAACAATTACTCTTGAAGCGAAGTACATGAGCAGTGTTCTGTCCGTACAACCTTTAAGCCGGTTTCGTACCTTATTCAGGTATGAACCGGCTTTTATTTATGAATGGGGGATGCCAGATGAAGATTATCATTGGACAACCAAGGCTGGAACAGCATTTGCTGCAGCTTGAAGCCGAACTCAAGCAATATTCAGATGCAGATGTATTATTTTTTCCTGAAGGTTATCTGAACCAGAATGTCGAGGAAGCTTGTCGCCTGGCTGCTGAATATGGAATCATGATTGTATCAGGTCATCGCAGACTGGACGAACGTCCGAAGGACCGATCAATCATCATCAGTAAGGCCGGGGAGGTCGTATTGGAGAAAGCCAAATATACACTTGCTGAGACCGTTGAGGAACAGGGTTGGGTAATAAGTACGCTGTTGTGTGATGAGCTGGTTCTGCAAGGATTTCGCAACGAGAATAAAGGAAGTGTGGATATCATTATGCATTCCATTGGTGTGGGTATGTTCAGTGAAGAGCAGTACAGTGAGTGGGTCGAAGAGGCTCGGCAGATCGCCTTGCAGCATCAATGTATTGTCATGGGGACAAGCCATGCGGATGGTTCGTACCATGATAGCGAGATCTCCATTCCGATCGCTTATTGTATAGCACCTAATGGAGAGGTTGTTATGGCATCCCGAAGTGATACACGCACTCGTACAATCCTTTTGGGCAGAGGGAGTACAGACCCATCATCTCAAAAGCCGCAAGAAAACCGAGTGAATATGACCATCGTCCCATCCGCTTAAGTCATCGGGCATGAATCACAGATGAATGGGCTGTTGAACTTGCCGAATCGCCCGGTCACTTGCGCGGAATACGCATATGTTATGGCATACCTTGAAATTCAAAGGAGGCCAATCAAATGAGTCAAGTTGGATACGGTTGTTGTAATGTTGGTGGCGGCGGATGGACTTCCACAAGTGCAATTCTCGTACTTTTCATCCTGCTCGTGATCATCACAAAATCTTTCTGGCTGTAAGTCGCGTATAGAATCGTGCAGGCAATGGCTCCGCGGATACCTCAGCGGGGCTTTTCCTATTATAAGAAGCAACATATGCTAACAATGACATTTGACAACTGAAAACAATGTGCTTAAAATCACATAAGAGACTATTAACAGAGATTGAAGGGATAGCAATGCCGTTTATTCGCTTTAAAGGATTCACAGGTCCTCAGCTAGAGGAAGTTGTACCCCAAATTACAGAGAAGATGGCCCTAATTACTCATATTCCACAGGAGAGAATGAAGGCAGAGCGTCATGATGTACAAGCGCTAACACCTTCTCCAGCTTCTATAGAGATTTTGATGTTTCAACGTGATCAGGAGATTCATAATCGGATTGCATCGTCGTTGCAGGCTATTCTGGAAGAAGCGTACATGCCGGATGTGCATATTTTCTTCAATATATTGTCACCCACTTTGTATTATAAACAAGGCAAGCCGCTGACAGATTATCGATTGGATTGAAGTTATGAGGGACGAGCAGATGTTGCTCGTCTTTTTGATTTACATATTTTTCGTATGCTTAACAATATGCTCGTTCCTGTGCACCCGGTTCAACGATATAGAGCATATCGCAGACACGATAAACAAGGCTCCACCGATAAGGTATACCCATCGAACGTCTAGGAGATCGACGACTAGACCAAAGATGATTATGGATACACTCATAACTGTGGAGATCAGGACGCCATGTGCGGCGTAAACCTGGGACAAGGATTCAGCGGGCACACTTCTCTGAAACGCTGTCTGTTGAGCCATATCACGAATCTGGTAGACAGGGCCCATAAGTATACATAACGCCAGCGCGAGCCATGGCAGGCTGTTGAGACCATAAACGATGGTCATCAGGCTGAGGAGAAGAGAACCCATGGTCATGCTGGCGATCAAGTGCTTCTGAATCCGTTTGGCCAGAGCCAGAGCCAGAATACCTCCAAGCATGGTTCCAGAAGCGTAACTCGAGTTCATGAGTCCCCACCAACCTTCTCCTCGTGCCAGAGCTTCTTTCGCAAAGGCCAGCGTAATCGCTCCGATCCAGATGGACGCCGCAAGAGCTTGGGCGATGTCCATAAGTGTGATTAGTCGTAAGGATGGATTTTTCCAAAGCATGCTCCAGCCTTTTCGCAGTACATTCCGTGTGACGATCGACTTCTCGGGTTGTTCTATATCCCGTGTGAGCGATCCAAGGGCAATTAGGAAGATCAGAACGGCCCAGGACAGGCTTGTAGCTGCCCAGAAGGTCTGTGACGCTCCCCAGTTCATCACGGCAAATCCCGTCATGGCGAACCCGACAATGCTCACCGTCTGATTGGAGAAAGAGAGGAGGCTATTGGTCTTCACCAGATCTTCTCCCTGAACCAACCGTGGCGTTAAAGTATCCAGTAACGGAGATTCCCATCCTTCCAAAAAGGATAGAATGACAACCCCGATCAACAGAAGTGGCAGTTGTGAGGTCAAGTGATTCAACGAAATCGCTATCCCAGTCATAAGGGATGCTTTGGCTATGGGAATACTGATCAGCAGTCTGGAGAATGAGAAACGCTTCACAAGTAATGGCAAAGTAAATCCTGCTGTTATACGTGCGATGATCCGAATGAACGGAAACATGGCGGCGTAGAGTACGGATCCAGTCTGACTATAAATAAACGTAGTAATAACCATGATATATATGACATTAATGAGCGAGAGCAGCGTTTTGGCCGCCCAGTATGGATAAAATGCGATGTTCATGCCAATGATGTCCTTTCCGAAACGATATGTCTATATTACGGGCATTGTTATCTTCGCACCACAAACAAAGTTATCATTTTCCCGTCATTTCATCACAAAAAAAAGAAACTGCCCAATAGGACAGTTGTTTTCGGATGTCTATAGTTCATGCCATAGCGAGTGTGAAGGCGATAAGCAACATCAACAGGCTGGTCATTCTGACCATAGCCATATAAGGTCTGCTGGGTTCAGTTTCACCCCGGGAAATCCAGCCATACCGCAGATACCAGCCGAATTTTGGGAAACAGAGATTGATGATACACAGTACCATGAATATAAAAAAGAGGGTTCTCATACCCATCTTCCTTTCCTAACTTACATAACGAATCCATCTTAACGTTTGCGTCTGGAAAAAATGACTACGATCAGAATAATAATGATGATAATTAACAGGAATTTCATGTGTGTTCCTCCTGATGACAGTTAGGTTATTGTCGAATGTTAGTTATCAACTATTACCCATAAACCACATGACTTGAATAACTGTGTTACAATTAAAATATATTGTTTCTATATCAACACATACCATCTGATCAGTTGTATCTCCATATAAAGTACGAATGCTGAATATATAAACATTAACGTGTGTGAGATGAAGGAGGAAGGCATGAGCCAACATAATCAACTCTCATTACAATGGGAATTTATCATCTCGAAAGTGAAATCCTCCGTTACGGTGGTCGATGCTACCCTGCCTGAGCTTCCGCTCATGTATGTAAATGAACATTTTACCCGGCTGACAGGATACACGTATGAAGAGTCAGTCGGACAGAATTGTCGGTTTTTGCAAGGACAGGATACAGACCCCGAGACAGTAATACAGATTCGTGATGCATTAAAAAAACAAGAGTCCATTAAGATTGATATCTTAAATTATACAAAAAGTGGCCAGAAGTTCTGGAACGAACTGAATATTGATCCGATCTTTAATGAATCAGGAGAGTGTCTGTATTTTGTGGGGATTCAATACGACATTTCAGAACGAAAGTATGCCGATCAGCAGCTGAAGTTTGCAACTTCCATGGCTGAGATGAACAGCAGAGGGCAATTGGAGTTCATCGGCAAGCTGAATCACGAGCTTCGTACCCCGCTTAACGGCATTATGGGTATGATTGAACTTGCCAGCATGGGTGAAACCACGGATGAGCAGAAAGAATATCTTGAGCTTGCACGTCAATCGGGTGAGGCGCTGCTGAACATCGTTAACAATAGCCTGGATATGGCGAAGCTGGGCAGAGGTAAAATGGATGTCGAAAACATTGAATTTCAGCCGCTGAAGCTGATTCAACAGATTGTGAAGACACATGAACCTGCGGCACGGAATAAACAAATTCGTTTGCTCTGTCATGCTGATCTGAATGTTCCTGATGTGCTTATCGGTGATCCGCTAAGACTTCGGCAGGTACTGGATAACTTGCTGAGTAATGCAGTCAAGTTCACGGAACAGGGTGAAGTGCAGTTACAGGTGGATGTGAGGCAACAACGGATGGATACCGTTGTATTGGTATTCTCTGTGCGTGATACAGGAATTGGTATTCCTCAGCATCAGATCGAACAATTGTTTGACGCATTTACCCAGACGGATATCTCCCATGCACGTCGATTTGGTGGAAGCGGGCTTGGCCTGACCATCTGCAAAGAGCTGCTGGAACTGATGAATGGTCAGATTTCGGTGGAGAGTATTGAAGGGAAAGGTACACAGTTTGAGGTTACACTGCCATTGCTGCGCCAACAGGCCATTCCCAATGTAGGATAATGAATCAAGCATGACAGCCGGGCGGTCTCGGCTGTTTTTTTATTATATTGGATTGTTTTACGAACGGGCGTTCTGTTATAATGCAAGTGTTGAATGGGGGAGACACAGCATGAGTAAGAGACGCACAAGACGTAAGCGCAAAGGTAAGCAAGGCTTCAAAAAGCAGGTACTGACATTGGTAGCGATGCTGCTGGTAGCCCTCTATGCCTGGGCTGGGGGAGAATGGCCGGATGAGATACCCTCTCCATTCGGGAGCACTAACAAGAGTGTAGACCACACCATTACGTTCCCTTCAGAGCGCTATCCCGAAACAGCCAACCATATTAAGGCTGCCATCAAGGCTGGGCATTCGGATGTATGCACCATTGATCGTAGTGGCGCGGAAGGCAATCGGGATTTATCACTTAAGGGTGTTCCGGTCAAAAAGGGTAAGGATCGGGACGAGTGGCCTATGGCGATGTGCGCTGAGGGAGGCACAGGCGCAGATATCCAGTACATTACGCCAAAAGATAATCGCGGTGCAGGTTCATGGGTAGGGAATCAGTTAAGTACATATCCAGATGGAACACGAGTGAAGTTTGTAGTGAAGTAACGACAGGATATGCATGGACAGCAAAAAGGATAATAAGGCCTTCGTTGTGTCGCAGTTTCAGTAGGGTACAGGAAAAGTGGAAGAGAAAAACCAGACGTTCATGCGTCTGGTTTTTTTTGGTATGAAGTGCTGGCATAAATAGATGTTGCTGACGTATCTATACAAGAACTGATTTCTATGATTACAGATCCGACTATACGAGTTGCATTCCGCTTAAATGATGAGACCGGATGCTTAACAAGCGAGTAACATGTTCAACCTCATCGAACGGTATCCACAGGCTTCCGTGAACGGTACGTAAGGAGAGAATGGAAGTATCGGCTGTACGCTCGGGAAATCCAGTTACCGTCTGACCGCTTGTATTACGAACCATGATCTGTTGTTTGCGCCGGATGGCAATTTCTACCTCTTTTTTCATAAGTCATTGCTCCTGATTATGAGATGTTAAATCCATATGTCAATGTTTTCAATGGTTAATTTGTCTTCTTTATCTAGTCTATCAGAACTAGGTATAGATTTCCAGAAGAGAAATCAACATTCTTCTAGGTGATTTGTCTTAGCTGTGGACGATCCGTTTTTGAATGGGGATTACGGGGTTATATTAGGGTAAAAGGAGGGGAACGGAATGACACAATTGATTATTGGGCTGGCCCGTACCGAGAACGAGGCTATATTGATGCTGAATCAGGTGAAAGAGGAAGGCATCAAGGATAAATATTTGGGAGCGGTGGCGAAGGAGCAGCTCAATCTGGAGCTGGTAAGCGAGAAGACGGGGCTGCCCAAACCTTTGAAGGGTGCGGGAACAGATGGTGCCTTTGGCGCTCTGAAAGGCATATTGGCTGGTCTGGGGAAGCGAATGGATCAGACGGTGTCGATCGGAAATGCAGTGCGTAGACTCGCTGGTAATGAGATTGGGAGTGAGACCGATGATTTGGTGCTTACACTGACTGAAGCGGGAATCTCGGAGGAGGATGCGCGGTATTACGAAGATTGGCTGTTAAAGGACCATATCTTGGTTATCGTGGAGTGCAGTGAGGAAGAAGCGGCTCGTGTTAGACCTATTTTACTTTTTTAGTTTAATTTAAGGCTGATTTTAGGTTTCTTTAATGTTCGGGAGGTATTCTTATCTCACACCTCCCTTAATATAGATTGGTTTACCGGAAGTCCGGGACCGCAACTCGGACTTTCTAGGCACTGTGAGCTGACGCTTGCAGTGCCTGTTTCATTTATATAAGTTGAACTAAAGATTATTTACACTGACACTCCGATGACAGAATAACCTTCTAATCGCTGTTATCCCCAGATTTTTTCGATTCCCTTTTCTCAAGGGAAAATCCGGTGATAGCGTATGCTTCCGATGCGGCTTTCTTTCAGAAAGCTTTGAGGCGAACGCTTCGCTTTTTCAGTTTTTTCTGTCCTCTCCGTTATCGTGTAAATCATTAGTTAAACTTATATGTTAGATTATTTTTATAAAAAGTGTTGCAAAGTTAATTAGTTCATGGTAAGATATTTCTTGTCGCCAAGAAATACATAATCCTGCCGGGGTGGCGGAATTGGCAGACGCACAGGACTTAAAATCCTGCGGTAGGTGACTACCGTACCGGTTCGATCCCGGTCCTCGGCATCTTAAAAAGAAAGATCGCATGACGCTTGTTAACCAAGCTGCATGCGATCTTTTTTTATGTTTTTTAATATCAATGTCACTTCATTGCAGACCACATCACCATGCAGCTCATAAACATAAACCCTGCATAATACATATCAGAAGGTACATTTATCTGACTTTTATGAAGAGACGGAACAATGGTGTATACTATCCATAGGCATATATTACCTTTACCTTGCTGAACGATAAGTCACAAAACCAATAAAACAATCTTATGGACGGAGGACTCAAGTTTATGTTGAAACAGCTTAAGCCATACAAGGTGTTACAGGAGCGCAGAATCGAAGAACTGAAATCGGATGCGTATCTGCTGGAACACCAGAAATCCGGAGCCAAAATTGTACTTTTGTCCAATCAGGACGACAACAAAGTATTCAGTATCGGTTTCCGCACACCTCCGGAAGATGATACAGGGGTAGCCCATATTCTCGAACACTCCGTGCTCTGTGGGTCCAAGAAATTTCCGGCCAAGGATTCTTTTGTTGAGTTGCTGAAAGGTTCGTTGAATACATTCCTTAACGCCATGACGTATCCGGATAAGACGATCTACCCGATCGCGAGTCGTAATGACCACGATTTCCATAACCTAATGGATATATATCTGGATGCAGTATTGAATACGAATATTTATGAGAATGAAAAAATATTTCTGCAGGAAGGTTGGAACTACAACCTGACCTCTGCAGATGATGAGTTAACCTACAACGGAGTTGTATATAACGAGATGAAGGGTGCCTTTTCTTCACCGGAACGAATGGTGCGCAGAGAAGTGCTGAATTCCCTTTTCCCGGATACCACATACTCCTCCGAATCTGGCGGATTCCCGGAAGCTATTCTGGACCTGACCTACCAGGGGTTGCTGGATTTCCACACGAGATACTATCATCCTTCCAACAGTTACATCTATCTCTACGGGGATATGGATATGGAAGAGAAGCTGCAATGGCTGGATGAAAACTATCTGAGCGCATATGATCGAATCGAGATTGATTCTGCCATTCAACTTCAACCTGCTTTTGCAGAACGGGTAGACACGGTTAAGACTTACTCTGCGGGAAGTACGGAATCGGAAGTGGATAACAGCTTTTTGACCTACAACGCGGTAATCGGCACAAGTCTGGATAAGGAACTGAATATTTCTTTTCAAATTTTGTTATACGCCCTTCTGAACGCTCCGGGAGCGGTATTGAAGCAGGCGTTGCTGGATAAAGGCATTGCGAAGGACGTCTACGGTTCGTATGATGACAGTCTATATCAGCCTGTATTCACCGTTGGACTGAAGAAGAGCAATCTGGCGAGCAAAGAGGATTTCTTGGGAACGGTCAAAGAAGTGCTTGAGCGTGTAGTGAAAGAAGGCTTTGATCCGAAAGCGCTGCTTGCAGGAATTAACTCGTATGAGTTCAATCACAGGGAAGCGGACTACGGCAGAATGCCGAAGGGCCTGATCTACGGATTCTCCTCCCTGCAAAGCTGGTTGTACGATGAAGAAGCACCTTTCACTCATTTGGAAGCCAATGACGTATTTGCTGAACTGCGGACAAAAATGAACGAAGGTTACTTCGAGCAACTCATTGAGAAGTATATATTGCAAAACACACATACTTCTTTTGTGGCGCTTACCCCGGATAAAGGGCTGAACTCACGCAAGGAGGAAGCGCTGAAAGCACGTCTAAAAACCATTCAGGCTGGTCTTAGTGAGGAAGAAGTTCAGACGTTGATTCAAAAAACGGAAGCACTCGCCGAGTATCAGAATACACCTTCAACCAAAGAGCAGCAGCAGGTCATCCCGACGTTATCCATTGAAGATATTGAACCGAAGGCCTCTACGTTGCATCAAACGGTGAACCAGGTCGATGGCACAACCATTCTGCATCATAACCTCTACACGAACGGAATTGGTTATCTGAGACTGTTGTTCGATATCAAAGAAGTGCCGCGTCATCTCCTGCCGTATGCAGGATTGCTGAAGAATGTACTGGGTTACGTGGATACTCAAAACTACTCGTTCAATGAACTGTCCAATGAAATCCACATCCATTCGGGTGGTATTCATAGCGGGATTGGATCTTATGCTAACGCGCATAAGCACAATGAATTCAAAGCTACCTATGAGTTCAACGCAAAAGTATTGTATGACAAGCTTGGATTTGCCTTTGATATGATCAAAGAAATCGTGTTCACGTCCCGATTCGATAATTCGAAGCGGTTATATGAGATCATCTCTCAGATGAAAGGCAACCTGCAACGTAATCTGATCAATAGCGGACACTCTGCGGGAATTGGCCGGTCTTCGTCCAAACATTCAGCGGTTGCGGATTTCAGAGAAGCTGTGAGTGGTATCGCCTTTTACCAGTGGCTTGAGGATCTTCAGGCGAACTTTGAGGCGAGAAAAGAAGAGTTATCTTCCAGTCTGCAAGAGTTGACGGGGTATATTTTCAGACCGGAGAACTTGCTTGTCAGTTACACTGCCGATGAACAGGGATATGAAGGATTGGAGCAACAGGTGTCTGATCTGAAAGCAAAGCTGTTCACACATGAGGTTGCCAAAGAAGAGTTTACGTTCACACCGGCTACTCATAAGGAAGGATTCCGATCCCCGTCAGAGGTGCAGTATGTGGTGCAAACGGGTAATTATATCGACAAAGGATATCAATACACGGGCTCATTGCGGGTCTTGCAGGGAATCCTGTCTCTGGATTACTTGTGGACCAATATCCGGGCCAAAGGCGGAGCTTATGGCTGCATGTCAGGCTTCAGACGGAACGGAGACAGCTACGTTGCATCGTACCGTGATCCAAATCTCGATAAAACGTACAAAGTATATGAAGAGATACCGCAATATTTGACCGAATTCCGGGCAGACGAGCGGGAAATGACGCGTTATATCATTGGTGCGATTCAGGATCTCGATACGCCGAGAACGCCTTATGGCGAAGGGGCATTCTCCCTGGAGTGTTATCTGTCGAATGTGACTGAAGCGGATCTGCAACAGGAACGTGACGAAGTGTTAAGCACGAAGGAAAGCGACATTATCGGTTTTGCTGAGCTCTTATCGGCCATACTTGAACAGCAGCAGCGCTGCGTGATCGGTAATGAAAACAAGATTGAGGAACAGAAGCAAATGTTTGACGAGACGCTGGATTTAATTAAAAACTAAGCGTTAGTCTCGTTTATTCCCCGATCCAATAGGCATCAAAGCGAAAGGCACTTTTATGAGCTGGTTTCAACAGCTTATAAAAGTGCCTTTTCTAATTGGTAGGACCTGCCTCCATCCCATATGAAAGTGTGTGACATGCATCGTTGTTTAGGTGACTGCAAGCATATTGTATATTTTCAGGGTCCGCAGATCTTCCTTTGAGATTTTCAATTCATTATATAACTCCTGATTCTCAGGCAGCGGGGTTCTGGAGAATAGCATTTTGAGCGCGATAGGCATGAAAGGTCGGAACGAGACACCCGCCATGAGTCCCCACTTTTTCTCCGATTCTTGAAAAGACGCCAAAATATTAATATATAGATTCTCCAGCGGCGTGGCCTGATTTTTCAATATTAGAGTCGTGAGTGTATCATAATGCTCGGTGTGGCCCCAATACATATTCTCGCACTCCTGATAGTTCTCAAAATCCTTCACATTCATATACATCACGGTGCGATAACGGTTGGCATCCGACTGAGCCATCATGTCAATGACACAACGAATGAGACTGTTGTTACGCCCATCATAGAAGTAGGAATAGAAGCGGGTGGAGTTCTTGAAAAAGCTGGACGGCACCGCATTCATCAGGGGAGAAGCGTGTCTGGGCTCCTGGTATAAGAGTTGCTCCACCTGAATGTTGAGCGCGTTCGCAATATGATGTAACGTGACCAGATCAAGTGTAATATCTCCGCTCTCATATTTGGATAACGTACCCTTGCTCTTGAAGATCTGATCCGCAAGCTGTTGAATGGTCAGTCCCCGCCACTTCCGAAAGTTTCGTATCTTCTTGCCAACTTCCTGATTGATATTGTTCATAGCCGGTTCTCCTTATGTAATGTTTCTTGAGAGTACGTGAAAATGATGAAAGTCATTCATAAAAATGATGTTATATGAGAAATATATCACTTTTTCACCGAAATACCTATTCTGGAGAAACAATAAACTTCATTTGTTTCGTCAGAATAGATTGTATTGCATTTGATGCAATTCCTGCGTCATGAAATAATAGGTGTAATACGACATGAAACGACAATGAAAAGTAAAGCAGATAGAGGAGCAGAAGCTATGAAATATGACTTTGATGAGATTATTGATCGAACAGGAACGAATGCCATGAATACGGATGGTTTCCGTCAATATATTTTTAACGCCACGGAAGATATGACTTTTCCATTCAAAGATGAAGAATTTATTCGCATGTGGATTGCAGATATGGAGTTCGCCACACCTCCCGAGATTCTGGATGCAGTTAAGGAGCGCCTGGACCGTAGAATTATGGGTTACTCCCAGGTGTTTGATCCGGCATACTATGAAGCTGTTTCGAATTGGATGAAGAGATACTATGATTGGTCCTTCCCCAAGGAGCATTTGGAGACCTCGAACGGGATCATCCCCGCTTTGTATGAATTGGTGGAATATATCTGTCAATCGGATGAGAAAGTACTGATCGTGACCCCGTCTTATGGTTTCTTCAAGTCAGCAGCGGAGCATAACAATCTTGAACTGGTGTGTTCGGATATGATCAACGAGCAGGGGCGTTACTCGATTGATTTTGAGGATTTTGAAGCCAAGGCCAAGGATGAGAAGGTAAGGGTATGTATTTTCTGTAACCCCCATAATCCGTCTGGACGTGTCTGGACAACCGACGAGTTACAACGTGTGGGTGAGATCTGCCTGCGGAACAATGTATGGGTCATTTCAGACGAAATTCACTGTGATCTGCTGCGGACTGGTAAGAGACATACGCCACTCGCGAAGCTGTTCCCGGATACGGATCGAATTATTACATGCATGTCTCCGAGCAAAACGTTCAACATGGCTGGTCTGATGTTCTCCAATGTCATCATTCCGAATAAGGAACTTCGAGACATCTGGCAGGCACGCCATTATGGTTTCAAAAATCCGCTGAGCATCGCTGCCACTCAAGCGGCTTACGAAACGGGTGATGAATGGCTGAAACAATTAAAAGGGTATCTCGACGCCAATTTCGCCTACGTCGAACAGTATGTGAAGCAGTATCTGCCGCTGGCCATCTTTCACATTCCGGATGCCACGTATCTTGCGTGGATTGATATCTCGGCATATGCTCCCGAGCATGTAAGTCTACCTTTATTCTTCGCGGAGCAAGCGGGTGTGTTGCTGGAAGATGGTCATATGTTTGTAGCTAATGGTGCGGGTTGTATTCGGTTGAATCTGGCTTGTCCCCGTTCTGTGCTTCAAGAAGGATTACGAAGAATCAGCAGTGTGCTTGTGAAAGAAGTCGAAGAAGTACCTGTTCAAGTATAAAGTCATCAAGTCATCACGCAACAGCGTGGTGACTTTT
The DNA here is from genome assembly GCF_026013365.1 of Paenibacillus sp. LS1. Classification (GTDB taxonomy): domain Bacteria; phylum Bacillota; class Bacilli; order Paenibacillales; family Paenibacillaceae; genus Paenibacillus. The sequence continues at coordinate 1,493,827 of NZ_JAPDOE010000001.1, read as the reverse complement.
TCGGATGAGTATACGGATTGCGGTAAGAACAATGTTAATTTTGAGGTGAACTTATACCCTGATGCGCCATTCTGGTCTGCTGTCCCCGGTTATGTTAAAATGGTGGATAGTCTATGAGTTGCATGACATGTGGCTCTCAGAAGGAAGAGCCCAGTAGTTGGGCTGCACGAAACTGCATTCATCAGGGGAAAGGAGCCTATACATATGTTTGGAAACGATTGGGACAAGGTGCTTCAGGAAGAGACGGAAGCCGAATATTTCAACAAGATTCGTTACACCCTCGCCGCCGAGTACAAAACGCAGACGGTCTTTCCGCCCAAAGAAGACCTGTTCTCCGCACTGAAGCTGACTCCGTATCATCAGGTTAAGGCTGTTATTATTGGTCAGGACCCTTATCACGGAGCGGGTCAGGCTCACGGATTGAGCTTTTCGGTTAGACCGGGGGTACGTGTACCTCCTTCTCTGAAAAATATATATAAGGAGCTTCACGCCGATCTGGACCTGCCGATTCCGAATCATGGATCTTTGGTCCATTGGGCACAGCAGGGAGTCCTGCTATTAAATGCTGTTCTGACGGTCCGCGAAGGTCAACCTAACTCGCATCAGGCACTAGGCTGGCAGACGTTTACGGATGCAGTAATTCGCGCACTGAATGAACGTTCAGAGCCGATGGTATATATGCTGTGGGGCAGTCATGCCCAGAAGAAAGGTGCATTTATCAATAGGGACAAGCACCTGGTACTGGAGTCTACACATCCTAGTCCGCTGGCTGCGCATCGTGGATTCCTCGGCAGTCGTCCCTTTTCCAAAGCCCATGACTTCTTGACCTCCAAAGGTATTGAACCGATCGATTGGAAGATACCTGAAAACTAGACAGATGGAGGTGAGAACATTGCGACATTGGATAGGACGAAAAGTAGCGGTATATCGTGCAACAGGCATACGGGAGCCACTGAAGGGAACGCTGGTCGAGTGGGATGAAGAAGCGGAATGTGTACGAATCGGACCCAAACGAATTAAGGTGTCGTTTGACAATATCGCAATGATCAGACCTCTTCCCGAAGAGAGTCTTCCCTTAAAGAAAGCACGTTCTGAAGTACACAAGGTTGGATATGTGATGAAAAAGGCGATTCAGTTCGAAAATGCCATCTATTTCAAGTCACAGGTTATGATCTGGCGCCGGGCCAAAATTGTAGCTTTATCCACGACGATTCTGCGTCATGATGAAGATCAGGTCGAACTTGCAGATGGCCGGGTTCTGCGTAAAGACAAGCATATGTTTGTCGTACGCTCACGCCGTGGGATACGTTAGTACACGAAGATTTAATATTCATTTCATGCAAAGATCATACGGATTTAATGTTCGGTCTGTATATTAGGTAATAACAACCCCTTCTAAATTGATGTGTATTGAAATGGGAGCCCGGCCGGCTGCAAACGGCCGGGCATTTTTTTGTCCATTTGTTTGTTAACCTGTTGTACATACCCATTACATTCCTGTTGTATACTATTAAAATAGAAAATTGAACTAAACATTTACACGAGAACGTAGAGGGCAGAAATAACCTGAAGAAGCGAAGCGTTCGCCTTTATCAACAGATTTTCACCTTTGTAAAATTGAATCAAAAAATCTGGGGATAACAGCGATCGGAAGGTTGTTCTGTCATCGAAGTGGCAAGTGTAAATATTCTTTAGTTCAATCTAAATAGATCATGAGAAGGAGTGAAACCCTATGAAACGTATAGCTGTTTTTGCAGGCTCCAATCCGGGAAATCACCCCGATTATACAGAGAAGGCTGTTCAACTGGGCAAACAGATTGCCGATAGAGGATATGCACTCGTTTATGGTGGTTCTTGCATGGGCTTAATGGGCGCAGTTGCCGATGCGGCTCTGAAGCAAGGTGGAGAAGTGATCGGTGTCATGCCTACCGGATTGTTCCGGGGTGAGGTTGTCCATGGAGGGCTTACACAGCTGATTGAAGTGGGAACCATGCATGAACGGAAGGCTACGATGGCAGAATTATCCGATGGATTCATTGCACTTCCCGGCGGCATGGGTACATTTGAAGAACTATTTGAGGTACTGTGCTGGGCACAGATCGGAATTCATCGCAAGCCTGTCGGCTTATTGAATGTCAACGGATATTATGGCCCGCTGATGAAGATGGTAGAGCATAGTGTACAGGAAGGGTTCTCCAACACGTCACATCTTAGTCTGTGGAGTCTGGAATCCGATCCGGCTGAACTGCTAGGCCAGATGTCATCCTATATTCCAGCAGAGTTGACCCAGAAGTGGTCACAGCTGAACGGGCAATGAGTGTATAAGAATAGAGGCTTGTAACCAATCGCTTCTGAGGAGAATTTTCGATCTGCCCAAGCAAGTTGCGCTATCGGACATAGTCTATAGTGTACTTTAGTGAAGAGGGGAGTGTCACTCATGAGCGAACTCAAAGGCACAGGTTACGGATACGGCGGAGGCTTCAGTGGTGGAGCATGGACATCGACAGGCGCAATTCTGGTGTTGTTCATTCTGTTGGTTATCATTTCTCGCACATTCATTCTGTAATTCGGTCCATATTCCGAGATGAGGGGTAGTGCTGCAGAGGCAGCCGCCCGAATACAAAATGACCTTTCCAAAGAGACGCCGGTACATGCCGGCGTTTCAGGGGAACGGTTTTTTGACGTTTTCAGAACACACAAGTAGCGATTGAAAAAGCAAAAACCTGCCCCTGAAAAAGGTCAGAAGCAGGAGAGAGCCTCCTGAGCCAATAGCTGCGTATCAAGCAGCTTACACCACAACAGCAGTTTGATCCGGATTACTTAACGATTTCCAGGCGATATATAGCCCGATGGCGGCTGCAATTAAGGAAAGTATAGCTGCAACAATAGCCAGCTGATCCAGTGTGTTGGGTGAACTGGAGTTAAAGGAACGCTGATTAGCCGTCTTGCCGGATTTGCTTTTGATATGGACAGATGATCTGGAAAGCCTGGAAGCCGACTGTAACTGGGATGTGCGAGGACGCGTAGGTGTCGATTTTTTCTTTGAGGGATTCAATAGTCAACCTCCTTATAACGGAGTGCAGTGCTTCCATCGTTCGTTCATACTATATTATGTCGATTTTCAGATTGAGTTCGCAAAAATGAGTGAATCCCCAGCCCGTTGGATGTTCAACCATACCGCATGTATTGGCTAAGTAAACAACCAATTAAACGCTCTGTTAATACAGGTCTAACAAACGGTGTTTATAGTGTAGATCATAGAGTTAACGTTGAACGCAGGAGGCGCTGGAATGAGGAACGTTGAAATTATTGCCCATCGCGGTGCATCTGCCGTATGCCCGGAGAATACGATGATTGCTTTTGAACGTAGCCTGGAGCTTGGAGCGACAGGCATTGAAACCGATGTGCAGATGACGAGTGATGGCCGATTGGTGCTGATCCATGATGAGACATTAAGCCGGACTGCGGGTGCAGAGGGATGGGTTAAGGATATAACTTATGATCAATTGCGCACATATGATGCTGGGTCCTGGTTTCACAACGATTTTGCCGGGGAACCTATTCCTTCTCTGGAGGAGTTATTCAGGCTCGTACAGGGAAAAGGAACCTTGCTTAATCTGGAGTTGAAAAATGGTATTGTGAGTTACAAGGGAATGGAAGAGAAGATTGTACAGACGATCCGAGACTGGAAGTTGGAGCAACAGGTCGTTCTGTCCAGTTTCAATCATGCTTCGCTGGTAAGGTGCAAGCGTCTTGCCCCGGAGATTCGTACAGCGCTTCTATATATGGAAAAGTTGTATCGTCCCTATGACTATGCCGTCAAACTTGAAGCTTCCGGCCTCCATCCCTACAAGCTGGCAGTTACACACGAAGACGTTGCCGCAGCACTGGCGCAGGGTGTTGTTACCTATCCATTTACGGTGAATGATCCTGCCGAGATGCAGGCTATGATTGACATGGGTGTACAAGGAATCATTACCGATGTTCCTGATGTCCTGGCATCCTTAATTACGGTACATACCCGTTAATTGATTCTGTGTTTTAAAGGTGTTCTACATATACAATGACAAGGCTGTGTTCGAGCTTTTTGGCTCCTGCATAGCCTTTTTACGTGCAAAATTGTGTGCAAATCTTCATATATGCAATAAACATGTCCCATTTGTCCATTGCCAGAGACCGTGGATTCACTTACAATGGTCTATGGGAATGAGAATCAATATCATTAAAGTTCGGTATTTATAGAGAGGTGATTGTTATGTACATAGGTTCAAACAGCTCTACTCATAACGAGGGTGGGCGCGTATGAGTTCAAAAGCTTCACCAGCAAATCATAATCCGGAATCACCCACAGCGAAGATACACACTCGTCCATGGGCAGCCACACTTATTCTTACAGGGGGAATTTTATTACTCGCTCTGGGTATGGCATTGTCCATTTCTTTTGGCGCTGCTGATATTAAGCTTGGTGTCGTCTGGAAGGCCATCTTCGACTTCAATCCTGAGCTGACTCCGCATCAGATCATATGGGAGATTCGCTTGCCACGTATTCTTGGTGGGGCGATGGTCGGTGCATGCTTCGCTGTAGCTGGTGCGATCATGCAAGGCATGACCCGTAACCCGCTGGCCGATTCCGGTCTGCTTGGCCTGAATGCGGGCGCTGGATTTGCGCTTGCGATCTGTTTTGCCTTTTTCCCGGGCTTGCCGTTTATGTACATCATTATGTATTCCTTCATTGGAGCAGGGCTTGGTGTTCTGCTGGTGTATGGTTTTGGTGCAGCTTCCAAATCGGGCCTTACACCTCTACGCCTTGTGCTTGCAGGTGCAGCTGTATCAGCGATGCTGTCAGCACTCAGTGAAGGGATTGCATTGTACTTCAGAATTGGACAAGATTTGGCTTTCTGGACAGCCGGTGGTGTAGCCGGAACGAAGTGGTCTCAACTGGAGGTCATGTTCCCATGGGTACTCGCTGCACTGATTGCAGGTCTTCTCATCTCCCGTTCCATTACGCTGCTTAGCCTCGGAGAAGATATTGCCGTTGGCTTGGGCCAACGTACCGGGCTGATCAAGCTCGTGGGCCTGATTGTTGTACTGATCCTCGCGGGTACAGCTGTGTCCGTCGTAGGTGCGGTTGGTTTTGTTGGACTCATTATTCCCCATCTTACGCGAAAAATAGTTGGGGTGGATTATCGTTGGATTATTCCATGCTCCGCTGTAATGGGCAGTCTGTTACTTGTATTTGCGGATCTGGCTGCACGTATGATCAACCCGCCGTACGAGACGCCAATTGGCGCATTGGTTGCCCTCATCGGGGTACCGTTCTTCCTGTATCTGGCGCGTAAAGAAAGGAGGACTCTGTAACGATGGAATCCTCAACAATAGTTGGAGCAGAGCGCAAAAAGAGAGCCGAGAGCACGATTGTCCTCATTGTGCTTGGCCTATTAATTATTACGGCTTTTGTGGTGAGCATGAACACAGGTTTTACCAAGCTTTCGCCGCTTGAGGTGATGCGTACCTTGTTTGGCGGAGGCACGGCGAAGCAGGAATTGATCCTGTTTGAATTCCGTCTGCCACGTATCGTGATTTCGGTGCTGGTCGGGGCCGGACTTGCGTTATCTGGTTGTATTTTGCAAGGGGTATCCCGCAATGCGCTGGCAGATCCGGGTATCCTCGGGATTAATGCAGGTGCTGGACTGGTCGTCATGTTATTCGTTTCCTTTTTCCCGACAACGACAGCAGCACCGGTATTTCTTTTGCCAATTCTGGCCCTGATCGGTTCCGGTTTTGCTGCATTTCTGATCTACGTACTCTCTTACAAAAAAGGAGAAGGCATTCTGCCTACTCGCATGTTGCTTACGGGGATCGGGGTAGCGGCGGGAATCAGTTCTGCCATGATCGTGCTTACGTTGCGGCTTAGCCCGGAAAAGTATCAATTTGTAGCTACCTGGATGGCAGGCAGCATCTGGGGCTCGAACTGGAAATTTGTAACGGCATTGCTGCCGTTTCTAATCGTGCTTGTACCGATTGTTCTGTATAAGGCACGTGTATTGAACGTACTTAATCTGGGTGACCAGACTGCGAGTGGACTCGGGGCTCCGGTTGAGCGTGAGCGACTGATTCTGCTTGCAGCTGCGGTGGGGCTTGCCGGCTCATGTGTATCTGTGAGTGGTGGGATCGGTTTTGTCGGTCTGATCGGACCGCATCTGGCACGTCGTCTGGTGGGTCCAAAACATCAGTTCCTGTTACCCGCATCTGCACTGATTGGTTCATTGCTCGTGCTGGTTGCAGATACGCTGGGCCGTGTCATCCTACAGCCTTCAGAGATACCTGCGGGTATTCTGGTTGCCATTATTGGTGCGCCATACTTCCTGTACCTCTTAAGCAAGACGAAATAGAACGTAATCATCATTGTGTGGTTGCATAAGGAGGACTTTAGTCCATGCTTCGCCGTTTCTTTGCCTATTACAGGCCTTACAAAAAGCTCTTTATTCTTGACTTCAGTTGTGCGATTCTAGTCGCTCTGCTGGAGCTGGCTTTTCCACTTGCGGTTAACCGGGTAGTCGATGATCTGCTGCCAGGCGGCCGCTGGGACTGGATTCTATGGGCGTGTCTGGCATTGCTGGGCATCTACTTATTGAATTCATTCCTGAACTTCGTGGTTACCTATTGGGGACACAAGCTCGGTATTAACATTGAAACGGATATGCGTAAAAGTCTGTTCAATCATGTGCAGAAGTTATCATTCCGTTTCTTCGACAATACGAAAACAGGGCACCTCGTATCCCGCATGACTAACGATCTGATGGATATCGGCGAGATTGCCCATCATGGTCCAGAGGATGTATTTATCGCGGTGATGACACTGATTGGTGCATTCAGCATCATGATGAGCATTAACGGTAATCTGGCGGTGTTAACCTTTATCATCGTACCGCTGATTATTTATCTTTCGCTCTACTTTGGTAGCAAAATGTCCAAGGCATTCAGCCGAATGTTCGGTGATATTGCGGACTTCAACGCTCGCGTAGAGAACAATATTACAGGTATTCGTGTTGTTCAGGCTTTTGCTAATGAAGAGCATGAAAAAGCACAATTCGCTGTGAACAACGGTCGTTTCCGTCAGACGAAACTAATCGCATACAAAATCATGGCCTGGAACTCCTCTGTCAGTTATATGCTGATGAAGCTGGTATCCCTTTTTGTCTTGGTATGCGGAACGTGGTTTGTCATTCAAGGCAGTATGACCTACGGTCAGTTCATTGCATTTATTATGTTGTCCAATGTGTTCCTGACACCGATCCAGAAGATCAACTCGGTTATTGAGACGTATCCAAAAGGGATTGCAGGCTTCAAACGTTATACGGAGTTGCTCGATATGGAACCGGATGTGGAAGATCGTCCAGGAGCCGTTACGGTATCCCATTTACGTGGAGATATTCGTTACGAGCAAGTCACTTTTGGTTATTCGGATCAGGAGCCTGTGCTCAAAGGGATTGATCTAAACGTTCATGCAGGTGAAACGGTAGCCCTTGTCGGTCCATCGGGTGCAGGAAAAACAACGCTGTGCAGTCTGCTGCCGCGGTTCTATGATGTGCTGGAAGGTCGCATTACGATCGATGGGCAGGAGATACAGGACATGACACTGGATTCCTTGCGCAGCCAGATCGGAATTGTACAACAGGACGTCTTCCTCTTCGATGGAACCATTCGGGAGAATATTGCCTACGGCAAGTTGGATGCGTCCGAAGAAGAAATCTGGATGGCCGCCAGACGTGCCCAGATGGAACCTTTGATCCAATCAATGCCGGAAGGATTGGATACGTTAATTGGTGAACGCGGCGTGAAGCTGTCCGGTGGACAGAAACAGCGTTTGTCCATTGCCCGTATGTTCCTGAAAAACCCACCAATTCTGATCCTGGACGAAGCCACATCCGCGCTGGATACAGAAACGGAAGCAGCCATTCAGCAATCCCTTGCTGAGCTGTCTGAGGGCCGGACGACACTGGTTATTGCTCACCGATTGGCTACGATCAAAAATGCAGACCGCATTATTGTCGTTGCTGAACAAGGCATAACGGAGCAGGGACGTCATGAAGAATTACTCGCAGCAGGTGGGGTGTACAGCCGCCTTCACTATGCGCAGTTTGGCGCGTAATCTATTCGATGTGGATGTAACAATGTAAATATGTAAATATGTAAATATGAGAAGTAACGCCATCGTTCTTGACTTGGAAGGAGTCAGGACGATGGCATTTTTTTCTTTTTCATGATTATTGTGTGGGTAGGGGGTGCTGGACTGTTGTCTGCCTGTGATCATGGGTATGGAAACGGGTAATGATAGTAAAGAAAACACTTAACGTGTAAGATATGTTCTTCATCTTGCAAGATATAGGAGGTACACGATATGCAGTTGAACGATATGCTAAAAATTCTTATAACCTGTCTATTATTTATTCTGATTTGGTGGCTACTGACTCAAGGGATTCGCAAACTTTCCAGTACTCGTGCGGGGTCCGGTTTCCGACGCTGGGGTGGATGGTCCATTGGACTTTTCGTTGTTGGCGCCGTGCCACTCGGTTTTTCGCTATACACAGAGATCTTTGATAAGCGCCTGGACGCCAACATCGGGTTGGGGCTTGCCATGTTTTTTGTATGGGCCTATTGTGTGATCTTGTTGTGTGCAGCGTTGGTGGTATGGGGTAGGTATGTGTATAAGCAGCGTACAAAGCTGTGAATGGTTTAATAACCTGTTTACGAGGGTCACATCTGCATGTTTGGACATAAGGACATAAGGAAAGGCTCATGACCGAATTCGTTTAGAGAATTCATCATGAGTCTTTTGGGTTAGTTTATGATTATTCTAAGATTACCTGTCCGCTTACATGTGCAGCCTCTTCTAACACTACGTCGATTTGGATCGTTTCACCTGCTCGGATGCCTATACGATCTTCCACGTAGGGAACATAGTTGTCGCTATTAACCCACATCGCAATGTTTGCACTATAATCGTAATCAATACCTGTTACGGTATATCTGCCATTCTCATCTGTCTCGACCAGGTATGGGATACTTGTAACTTCAATTTTAGCGACAGCGATGGGCTGGCCAGTCTGGTCTTTTACCGTACCCATGATTGTGGAAGGCTCATACAACTGGATGTCATGCTCCACCTCATCACCAGGTCTTAGCGTAAAGGTATCGTATTTATTATATGAAATGTAGGTGATGAAACCATCAGCACTGACGTACAAATACATATCTGTGGAATCTCGTACAACAGCCTCAATATGGTAATTTCCGTTCTCATCTGCTACTGTACTATATTTCGTTATTTCTCCTAGATGATTGAGTTCATATTCAACATTGGCGTGAGGTACCACATTTCCTCCTCTATCCGTAACTTTTCCATAAATAACAGCCGGTAAGGTGATATCGTTCTCGTAAGTGGAAGGTGATGCCGCTGAACCAGCAGCATGAGATGTTTCAGCATATGTAATGTAAAGTAAGATAGTAAAAATACATAGCATGAATGATTGAATTACCCATTTTGGACTTTGGATCATATATGGTTCCCCCCTCATTAATTATATTACCTAATATAAATGATACGTTTTGTATCAAAAGAAAACAAGAGGACTTTTGGGTGCATTTATAAATCAAGCACTCAAAGTTGGCTCTATTGTTATGCAACAATAACCTGATCTGGGACGTCAGCAATAAGAAGTAGAAAGTGAATGTTGTTAGAGGGGGAACCAACAGTTGTCTAATCTTCGTATCGTTTGTACAATGCTCTCGATCTGGATACTAGGGCTTACGGGATGTACTGCCTCAAATGAATGCAAGTCAGCTCAGACGATTGCAAATTCACCGACAGAAAAGGGCTTCACTGGTTATGTGGTTGAACGTAAAGACGATTCGATTCTTGTTGTTGATCCTGCATTTCAAGATTACAGTTCCAATGGGGAAGAAAGTCGGTATTATCCGGCAAAATGGTTCTCTAATGCGCCTGATCCGCAGATCGGCGCCTATGTTGAAGTCTGGACGGATGGAAGACCAGAAAATCAACCCTATCCCGGGCAGGCCAGAGCAGAAAAGATAGCGGTATCTTGTCCAAATACTCCAGAAGGTGCCCATCTAAGTGAGGCAGACGCCATTCGGGGTGGACTATACTCACCAGATGGAGAAAAATTACGTGTTCCTGTGATTGAAGATGTACAATTTGATCAGGATGCTGGAATATGGACGATTCGCATGAGAGATGCGATGTCAACGACGAAGAATCAAGATAAGAATGATATTAGAGTAGAGGATGTAGAGCTAACCGAGTAATGGTGGGGAGTAAAAGTATTCATATGATTTGAAGAGAGGGATTTTTAAATGGATATTAGGAAGTTTCTTCCCCGCGATAAGTCTGATTTCGAAGCGGTGGGCAAGTTAAATGAATTTAGTAATGTGGAATTAAAAGTTATCATCCCAGAGCTGATGGAGTGGTTGCAAGACGGGAATTGGCCTATCTCTAAGCCGGTAGAGGATCTACTATTGAGACTGGGCGAAGACGTAATTCCTCATATTAAGGATGTATTGCAAACCCAAGATTCTACATGGGAATATTTTATTTTAGTCGGATTAATTGATCGATTACCTATATCTCATCTAAGTATGCTACAGACGGATTTGGTAAGGATACTGGAATCTCCTACACATGATGAGATACTAGAGGAGTTGGATGAGGTTATCTTGGAGCTTTTGGAAAAGATGAAGGTACATTAACTAGAGACCACTGGAGATGTAAGTTTGGGTACATAGAAACTGGTGATTAGCGTTCTAAGAAAGACTGAAATATTGAAGATGGAGTGATAAAAAGCTAAATTCTTCCTCCTACTTGTTTACGTGTCTCCTGAATCTTAATTGTTACTCAATAATAGTATTTTAACAACCTTGAGCGCCTAACCGTTCAAGGTTGTCTTTTTATCATTGAATCAGATTACAGACTATAGATTTATATATGAATCTGTTGTGCCAGAAACGAACGTATGTTTTATAATTAAATTGACTTTTTGTCCTGACAATAATATATTATTGTCAGGACAAAAAAAGAGGTGAAGCAATGTCCGCCAAAAAGATGGGGCGGCCTAAATCTGACAAACCCAAAAGCAGAACGATTGAGATACGTGTCGATGAGGAAATTATGAATAAGCTCGATATTTCGGCTGAGAAGCTGAATACGAATCGATCAGACATCGTTCGAAAAGGGATTGAGAAGATATACGACGAGCTCCAAAAATAAAAAAAAGCAGCGCTCGTCCCACGAAGAACAACGCTGCTTCCTATTCCGCAATCACTACGAATGAGCGACTGCATAAATATCCTACCATGTGCAGAACGCTCATTCAAGTGAGGTGTGAGTTAATATACAGGAGGATGCACATGAATTCGATATTAGAAGCACTATATAATGGACGACTTCGACCGGATGAGATGATGATACCGACACATCCTGAATACCAAGCGTTAGGGCGGCAGATTGCAGCTCTTACAGAGCGATGGAAGAATCAATTGAGCGAGGACGAATTTCTTGAGCTTGAACAGTTATTTGACTTGTGTGGCAGATGTGAGGGCATGCATACGGAAGCAGCGTTTGCACAAGGTTTTCGTCTAGGGGCTAACATGTTAATTGAAGTCATGAGTCAGCGTGGGGAATCGGTGTTGGAGTTTAACTAAGTTTAACAATGTGAGAATAGATCAGGTTTACTTTTACAGCTAAATTTTCAGAAAATGACGTGCATACAACATACTTATTTTGCACCATAAAAATGTATCATAAATTGATTATAACAAAGCCCTCAAATCCTCTCTGCATTCAGCAGCGTGGTTCGAGGGCTTCACTTAAATATAGAGTTAACAATTTATATAGGGAAAGAACCTGTTAAACAAATTGTTCTTTAATCCACAATATTCCCCGCCATCTTCAGACGGCGAGCAATTTCCTTGAATTCTTCTTGAGAGATGCCTGGTGCGAATTCTTCCTCCACTGCAGGCGATTCCGGAATCGGGAATCCTTCCGGTATCCCTTGAATAACTTCCAAAGGTTGTCCATCTTCGGGATGAGTCCCTTTCCAGATCTGGCCGATCGTGTTAAAGTCTTTATCGCTATAGGTATATAGCTTGGTGTGTACCCCTTTATCTTCATATTTACGAGCCTCGTTAAAGGCTTTGTTGTTCAATGAAGGAATAGGCACCAGCTTGGTTACATTTACACCAGTTGCAATCTCAAGTGCTTTGGCATATGCCACGACATGCACACCGCCACGCACCAGCAGGTAACCGACAACTTCCCGGGCTGCGGGGTGATCGGTCATTTCGTATACTTTCATTTTATGGGTACGCGCTCCGCATTCAAGGAAAAAGTTGTGCAGCAGATCCTCGACCAGGTTACCACTGTTGAAGACATGGGTTCCAGTCCACGGATTACCCATGGAGTCGAAAGGCATCGCTCCCTGTGCACCTGCCAGAAAATGATACGACAGGCGAGCATCTTTCACGGAGCCCAGAGGTGTATCATCGGGTTCTTTGTATTCGGTTGAGCCTCTGAGGCACTTGTTAATGCCATGAGACACCAGCTCAACATGACCCAATTCTTCGGCCGTGATACTCATGACGAGGTCATAGAAGGGCTTTAACTTTTCTTTGGAGCGAAAATTAAACGATTGATAGAGGTAGTTGTTCAATGTTGACATTTCTCCGAATTTGCCACCGAGCAATTCTTGTATGGCTGCCGCGGCATTCGGATCTGGCTTCTCGACATTAGGAATCTCAATCAGGATTTCATCCAAGCGTTTGAACATTCGGGTGTAACCTCCTCAAAGTGGTATTGCAGATCGTGTAGGGTTTCAGAATCGTGAAGTCACCTCATATCATCTCTCTTTTGTTATTTCCAATACGGTGAATTTTATGTATAATCAAACACTCAAACGAGTCTTCCAGTTACATGAGAACCATGATTTTTTAAAGGAGTAAGAAATGAACAAACGTTGCATAAAAATGGTGTGGATGTTGATGTTTCTAATGATTCTGATGTACATAAGCAGCGAGCCTGTCACAGCATATGTCGTTACAAATGAGGTTCAGGTGGATGAAGAAACGAGGCAGTTACTTGAAAAGAAATACGAGTTGGACCGTCCTCAGGATCCACAGACACAACAACCCATTTTCTCGGGTGACTGGGGAATTAGCTTTCGTACTGATCCTGATTCGTTAGACAGGCTTCTCCTTGTGGTTCCCTTTTCTTTACGGCCACTGGCCTGGATCTTTCGTTTATTCGTGTAAAATAAAACCCGGACGGGCAATATAACAGAAACATTTTGTCCCAAGGAGTGAGTGAAATGAGAATGCTCATCGTTACCGTTATGACGGTAGTCCTGAGTTTAGCTGGAATCACATCAGGAACAGGCGCCGCTATCCCTGATTATGCGAAGTGGGGAATTATCGCGGTGAAAGAAACACAAACCAAATACAATGTGGATATTTTGGACTATAAGCATATTGGTCGTACCTCTCTAACAGCGGATCAATCACGGGAACAGTTCAAGTTATGGGTTCGTGCTAAAGACGGCAAGCAATTCGCAGTCTATGTAAATGTTGATTTTAATCCGTCTACACAGCAGTTGAGAAAAGTACAATTTTCCGAATCGGATCGACACTGATCCGTTACTGAAATTGGTAATTACAACCCATGTTTGCATATCAGCTACATCATTGGAGAAACCAGACTACCTTAATCTTTAAGGTGAGAGTCTGGTTTTTTTATTTTATAAAACCCTTTTTTTACTATTGAATAAAGAACTTACGTTCGCATATAATAAGAAATACAAACAAACGTTCTTATCGGAGGGATGATTATGCTAGGGAAATATATTGGCCAGATGGTGGAGCTTGTCTACATGGATCGTGCAGGTCAGATTACGCAGCGACAGATTCGAATTAACAGTGTACGTGGCGGGATGATTAGGGCATCAGCAGGAAAAGAAGGCTCACCCCGAACATTTCTGGAGCAAGGTATTCTGGCATGGCGTCCTGTTACGGATCTGAACGGGGAGGTAAAGTATGCTGAACGACTTTGAACGCAAGATTTTGCGAATTATGGTGAACTATGCAGGACAACGGCGTCGGCTGCCGCGTATGGATGAACTGGAGAACAAGACGGGACGAAGCAAAGCATTCATTCATGAGTCATTGCTGGAGCTTGAACGCACTGGGCATATCGCGTGGGATAACCGGTCTACGCTCGAAAGTATACAGATTTTGCAGGCATGGGAACAGGTACAACAGCCGATTCGCAAAAGCCAGCCTGCCGGGGATTCCGTAAAATATTTTACGGACTATTAGTCATAATAAGAAAACGCCAACCCGGATAATCGGATCGGCGCTTACTGTGTCACACGTACGACGTGTGCATCTATTTTAGAAATGGGGAAGTTGGTCCAGGTTGTTGGTTGGGTCGCCGTCGGCATCGCCGCGAATGTACATTTCTCCATCCTTGCCTTTAAATACATTCACGCCGGCAATAGCCCCAGCTTTTACTTCTGCAAGTGCTTGTTGGTAATCCAGTACACGTCCTGCTGAAGTCTGAAAGGCTGTCAGGTCACCGTCGCCATTTTTCTGTACTGCTGTGAAACTCTCGCGTGTCGTTTGATCCATGATGTCACACTCTCCTTATATGACGAGATAGGAATCTGTTTACCTGATTAGCCTATCCGAATTCCTCGGAAGTATGCACCATATGCTGATAAAGACCTGCCAACGCCGAGGTACTACAGACTCTTTCTCATACGAACATGAAGAATATCTGCATCATAAAAAGGTTCTTCCGAGATCACTTCATAGTCCAGTTTTTCATAGAATTTCTGTGCCTGACACTGAGCATCCAGTACAGAATAGGATAAGCCAAGTTCACGTGCCCGCTCCTCCATCGCTAGCAGAAGCACACGTCCATAACCAAATGAACGATGAGACTCAAGCACAGCGATCCGCTGCATTTTGGCAGTATCCTTGCTGTAATAGATCAGTCTTCCAGTGGCCACAGCCAGGCCATCCGTACTTAATAATACATGATGCACATCAGGACTGATGACATCGTATTGATCAATTTCAATCTCGGCAGGAACCTGTTGTTCGATCACAAAAACATGATGGCGAATCTCCAGGGCTTGCTCCAGTTGTTCTTCTGTCGTTACATAACTAATCTCAGCTGCCAATTCCATTCCTTCTTTCTGCTCTTGCGCGACATATCAGACTGAATTATACAAAAAAATGCTTTTCCTGTATAGTTAAGTCTGGAACATATTGGGAGAGGAGGTGCTAGTGATGGGCATGGCAGGCATCATGGTAATTACATTGCTAATGTCGGCGGGAATGATTGCTCTGTTGTATTACGTGACCAAGAAAGCATACTCACGGAAGTGGGATGAAGATGAGTAATTCACCTGTTAACTTTCACGGCAAAACTTCACTGCTTCCTCGTGGAGAATACACATCTTGAATTACAGATTTGGAGTACACGTCTAACCAGACGGGTAGAGATTCAACATTTTCATTGGGTTGTTTTAACTGTTGGAATTGAACCGTATGTTCATCCCGCTCCAAGCCGCAACCAGTAACGGTTGTAATGAGAATCACAAGCCCAGCAAAGAGAAAGAAGCATTTGGTAAATGTATGTTTATTGGACTTTGACCGTTTTGTTGAGTTTCTCATAGGAAATTCACCTCGTTGTGGAAATGGTAATCTTGCCTTTATTGTGCACCATTTCGGGTGAATTATAACCAAATAAATTATTGACAATGAACACGGTTACTTGATATGATACTGTTACTTGATTGGGAAACAATTATATATCATGATCTGTTAGCTCAGCTGGGAGAGCACTATCTTGACAGGGTAGGGGTCAGTGGTTCGAGCCCACTACAGATCATACATGAGAAGCCTTACGATGTAAGGCTTCTTTTCTTTTTTTATGAACTGTGAAGAAGGCATAAAATAAGTTTTGGGGACAGATGAGGGACGAAATGAAAAATTCCTCATTCCCCTAGCTACCCATAAAAAACCAACGTAATATCACTCAGATAAATGATTTAGTATATTTAATTTGGTCACTAAAAACGGTAAGGCTTTTTCTATATATTGTTCTGCCGGAGGAGACCCATGATTTAACCAATCCACGGACGCTGCGTAAATTCCTGCACCGATCTTTAAAGCTTTTGAATCAAGATTAGCGTGTTGTTTTAGTAATAGAGAATAGAATAAGTTTTCCAGATTTCTTTTTTTTTTGTTCGGCGATTGTTCTAAAAGATTCATAGCTCATTTTGGAATATTAGGCTGCAAGATGGGCATGATGCTTTAACAGAAAGGCAACTTCATGAATATACTTATCGGGAGAAAACAATAGGAGGGATTAATATGAAGGATCAACATTATACGGGCGTACGAATGAAAGGGACGACTGCTGATTACAACTGTATAGGAAATAAAAGAATCAACAAAATGAAAGCGTATTCATATAAAGATGACATTCGCCCTATCATTCGTATTACTCAGGAGCCAGCTGCGAATGTGGGTAATGTTGTTGATTGTCCAATCCTATTAAAAGACACTTCGGATAGTTTATATTCGTCACCGGTAAATGGTTCTCCCCTGATCACGAAGGAGTTGAGTTCTCATGACCATGGCTGAAAATATTGCTCAGGCAGCACTCGATGCAGCGATGAAGGCGAATAGGGCCATTGCGCCTTATGATTATTGCGATGCAGAATCCAGACGGATGTACACGCCTCAATTTGATAAAAAAATGGACAATCCTATGTATACCGCTGCAATGGCGGGTCTGCAATCAATCTATTGGTTTCGGGCGATCAAGGTAAAGGGACTTATCCCTGATGCAAAAGCAGATTATTATGCCACATATTCTACCAACCATAATCGGATCGGCGGGATTGGACTTGCGTATTCCAACAGCCCTACAGGACCATGGACCAAACATGGACAGGTATATCTCGATACCGTGGTTGGGAATTCAACGGAAACGCCATTCGTGATCTGGAACGATGAAGAACAATTGTTCTTCATGTACTATCAACAAAATGGACTTGGGATCAATCAATCGACAGCACTCGCGACCTCTGTAGACATGATCAACTGGACAAGAGTGGGTTTGATTCTGGACAAACCCTCAGGTTTCCCGGGTGATGGTCATACCGGATACTTCTCGTGCTTCAGAAATGGTGGCAAATGGATCGGTTTCTCAGTGATGGGCGGCGGTGACTTTGGCCGTAAATGTATTTGGCATTCTCATGATGGGCGCAGCTGGCTAGCTGATCCGAGACCATTAATGGGTGGTAATGATGCGACTTTAACAGCGGGGGAAAACATTTCGAGACCCAATGCTGGTGTGTTTATGTACAAAGGGAGTATGTGGTGGATCGGCATGTTATCGGCTTATGCTTCCGGTGGGGTTACGACCGTAGCCCGGCCTGCTATTGCCAAGATCAGCACAGACTTTCGTCAACTGCTGGACAAACCTTCAGATATCTATTTTCCTGCCTTGACTTGGGAAACGACGAACATGCAATCCATGATGGTGTCCGTTATGGACGGTGTAGTGTACGTGTATTACAATACCGATCATAATATCGGTGTAGCCTATTCGGTGGAGGTGTAGAGATGGTTATACGTGATGCAGCAGGTCAGATCGTGCCCTTTGGAAAGGTTCACAAACAGCTTGTGGCCGATTTTCTTCACGGATCGTTACCGGATTGGCTTGAGGTAGTGGGGACACCTACGTTTGAGCCTTTGCCCGACAGAGGAACCATTACAGTTACAACACCGGCAACGGCAGGAGGCTCGGCCGAGTTAAAAATGAAACACCTGATTGACAGCTCGAAAGTAACGGCAATCGCAGTTACCTTGGAAGCGCTACAATTGAACGGAAACATTGGAATTTCAGTTCAACTTGGCATTAAATCGAAGGATAGCAAGGCTGGAATTACGTTTTTTCAGAATGTAAATCAGAAATATGGTATGGTCCGTGTCTATAAGGCAGACGGAACGTACACGGATTTCAAGCAAAACATGGTTTTCTTCACCACGCAGGGTGTCGCGGGAGATGAGGCGCAGAACCGTAAGAATCTCACTGTGCTTCTCTGTACCGGATTGCAGTTCTCAGCGGGTTTCGAAAGACCTTCCGTGTGGCTTGGTGCGGATGATCAGTATGGCGGTGTTGCTGCTGACCTAAGCGGTGGGTTGTTCCAACATGGAGAACTGCAATGTCTGTTGAAACTGACCACAAGCAAGGCAGAGGCCAAGTATTTCAAATGTGCACAGATGAAAGTGGATATCTGGAGTAACTGATTGGAATGCTGAAGAGAATAAATCGTCACGAGCTACGTCTTTCATATAAATTGTTCGGGAGGATAAGCGTGAATGACCTGTATGGATGATAAAAAGTATGCTTAGAAGTCGCTATGTAAGCGACTTCTTTTTATTTTTTTAAATCATTGTTTACAAACGCAATTTAATTGTGTACAATCAAATTGTTAACAAAACAAAAAACAAGTAATCATATTTAACCAATACAAATCAATGCTGAAGAGGAGTCTTACACATGAAAACATTATATGAAACTACAGTAATCAATACAGGTGGACGTCAAGGTATCGTACAATCCCCAGATAACGTGTTTATGCTGGATGTTGCTGCACCCCCTGAGCTTGGAGGTAAAGTAACAACAGCTACGAATCCGGAGCAATTGTTTGCAGCGGGATATAGTGCTTGTTTTAACTCCGCACTGGAGTTTCAATTGAAGAAACACAAAGTTGAAATTGAAAGAAGTACCGTAGCTGCTACTGTAATGTTGGTGACGGACTCTGAGGACAATGGCGTGAAACTTCAAGTCGATTTGGAAGTTAAGATTCTCGGTCTGGATGAGGAAACAGCACAGAAATTTGTGAAACTTGCCCATGACTACTGCCCATATTCCAAAGGAATCAAAGGGAACGTGAATGTTAACGTTGAACTGGCGTAATCATTGAAACTATTTGTTGTTATAAGAAGCCTCCGAGAAATCGGAGGTTTTTTGTATTGTTTTGCTCTGCTGTAAGAAGTGCTTTGCCCGTAAAAAGCAATCATAATGATTGTTATATACCCATAGGGGGTATAATGAAGGGTATAACTGGAATTAAAGGAGTGCAAAACATGAAAAAATATTTACTGACCCTATCGACTATATTGATTACAAGCAGTTTGATTTTGAGTGGATGTGGCAAGGAGACTCGGCAAACTATTGAAAGTAACGATGACAGTCATACAGGTGCCGCAGGTGAGATGCACCATTCTGAATCGGGAGAGCTACCGGAAGGACTGCGGGAAAAAAACAACTCTACCTTCCCAGTAGGAAGCCAGGCGCTGATGAGTGCCGACCACATGTCAGGCATGAAGGGTGTGAAAGCGAAGATTGTTGGAGCATATGAGACTACGGTATATGCAGTTACGTATACGCCAACTACAGGCGGTGATCCCGTGCAAAATCATAAATGGGTCATTCATGAGGAAATACAGGACCCTGCGGATCAACCATATGCAGCAGGTTCTGAGGTGCTGCTGAACGCTAATCACATGCAGGGAATGAATGGCGCGAAAGCCACAATTGATTCAGCTGAACAGGCTACCGTATATATGGTTGATTATACCCCGACAACAGGGGGAGATTTGATAAAGAATCACAAATGGGTAACGGAAGAAGAATTGTCTGCTATCCAATAGAACCATTTGTATGAAGTAACCCTTTTTATGCAGAAAAATCAAATACTTACATCATTCTGGGTTATAATGGTATTAGGATTAAACAAAGCTGCTGAAAGGGGCATGTACTTATGATGGATTTTAGCAAACCACCCCATGGCACTGAGACTGATACACACCGTCAGCATCATCAAGAAAATGAACAGAAATATCTGTCCGGAGGGAAGGACATTTGGTATGAAATCAGCAACTGGCTCATTCTCGGAGGTATCCTTTTTGTCATATTCATATTATTTAAATACGTTTTCTAAGTGCACCAAGCGTGACTATGCCAAAATACTGTAAATTGTAAAGCTTGTTGATATGTATGATAAGGAAGCAAAAGAGCCAAGTTTTAATAGGCTCTTTTTTTGTTATGACGTTATTGAAAGTTAAAAATAATAATAGATAAATAATAACAAATGACAAAAATCGATAATTGTCATTTGTTATCGAATGTGTTAATCTAATCTCATTGGAGGTGGCAAGTGGATGGTGTTAACCATCTCGTTCATATGGTAAAAGACAAAACTTCTGAATTTCTCACCAAAGGGCAGATTATATCAGCTACGCAGGAAACGATAAGACGCTTCGGTGCTGCCAAAACATCCGTCACCGATGTCGCCAAATTGCTCGGAGTCAGTCATGGAACGATATACAGACATTATGCCAGCAAGAAGGAATTGCTTGAAGGTGTCACTGAACAATGGCTTGAAGATGAAATAATCACACCTTTAACTTCGGTAACTCAACAAGATGAGAACAATGCGAGGGAAGGTACACATCATCTGAAAGTATATATAGAAACATTAATACATCTTAAACGTCATTATGCCGAGTCAGATCCCGAATTATTTGAGATGTATGCACGGGTTACGCAGGAATCAGCCGATCTGATCCGCAAACATGTGGAGCATCTTATACACCATTTGAGCGAAATTATACGCCAGAATCACCAGTTTAAGTTCAAAGATTCCAAGGTATTAGCAACGGCTATTCTTCATGCAACGGCTCGTTTCCATCATCCGGCACATGCCTATGAATGGCGCAGCGATACGATAGATGATGAATTTGCACAAGTATGGTTATTAGTCGAACACGGTTTATCTAATATGAGCGAAGAAGGCGGGAGATCCAATGAATAAATTAACAGGTAAGGTTGCTGTGGTCACAGGATCGTCGCGAGGAATTGGGCGTGCCATTGCGGAGCAACTCTCGGAGCTCGGAGCCGATGTGGTGATTAATTATGCAAGTCGTCCGGACAAAGCAGAAGAGGTAGCAGAGATGGTTCGGCAAAAAGGAGTTCGTGCCATTACCGTGCAAGCTGATTTGGCACGGAAGGAAGATGTGGAACGTTTGTTTTCCGAAACGATCAACAAGCTTGGCAAAATGGATATTCTAATCAATAATGCAGGAATCATGAAGACAACCCCTCTGGCGGAAGTGACGGAGGAAGAATTTGATCAGCAGTTTGCCATTAATGTCAAAGGCACGTTCTTTGCTTGTCAACAAGCGCTTAAACATATGGAAGGTGCAGGACGTATCGTGAACTTCTCTACCTCGGTAACAGGACAGATGTTTCCTGGATACAGTGTGTATGCAGGGACTAAGGTACGGTAGAGCAGATAACGCGTCAACTCGCCAAGGAGTTTGGTTCCAAACAAATTACGATTAATGCAATTGCACCAGGTCCGGTCAACACGGAGTTGTTCTCGGTTGGCAAGACGGAGCAACAGCTGGAAGGAATCCGTAAAATGAATGCATTCGGTCGTCTGGGTGAGCCGGAAGATATCGCGAGTGTCATTTCATTTCTGGTAGGTCCAGAGTCTCAATGGGTTACGGGCCAGACGATCCGGGTGAATGGTGGCTTTATTTAACGTAACTAAAATCAGGAAGTTTGATCATTCCGTTTGACACACAACCGGGCGAATCCCCATATGATGCAGTACATCAGTAAGCACTTGGGGAAATGGGGAATCCGGGATGGCAAAGGCAAAAGGAAAGAAAGCTCCCGCGTTAAAGAGTGACAAAATTCGTGTATCCATGAAGTTGGTCACTTCGGATGTATGCGAGAGATGCAAGACACCATGTACGCGAGGAATGGATTACGCAGCACGGATGCGAATTGAAGGAGCATTAGGCAAGGGTGTTCCCTGTATTTTGACTCGCCATACTTCTTCGTAAATATTCGTATAATAACGTATATATAACAACAATAGGACAGAGGCATCCTTTAATGGGGATCGCCTCTTTTTGAGCATTCCAAGGGGTGGAAAAAATTCTGGATAAAAAATGAAAAATGATGAAAAACAGCGCAACTTTGTGGATGAATCTGCAGTATAAATGTACAACAGCTAGAAGCAGGGGAGGGAATATTGACGGGATGAAATGGAAACGAATATTGCTTTGTGTCACGGTATTCTCCTTGCTCGGCGGGTCTTTATTGTTTGCAGATTCGGTGAACGAGAAGATTCGAGTTCTCATTAACGGCAAGGAAGCAGCTGATGGAGGTTATCTCATTGATGGAACGACCTATGTACCTGTAAGAGAAGCCGGAGGCGTCGTTAAATGGGATAGCAGCAACAAGAGAGTAACGGTGATCAAACCGAATGTACATATTTTTCTCTTCAAGGGAGACACTGTATTTGGCAACGTTAATGTAGGTAAGCTGAAATTCAATGTATTTTCACAAGTGGACAGTTTAACAGCTGATGTAGCTGCCGTGAAAGTTACAATCACCAACCCGAGCGGTCAGGTGAAAGATATCCAGTCCCAGGAGCTTACGACCCAGAAGGATAACTTCTGGTTCCGCACATATGATTTTACGTACGATTTCAGTCGTGCTGGCAAGTACCAGGTAGGCTTTCATATTAAAGAAAATGCAAACAGCAGCTACGTCCTGGTAGCGGAGAAAATCATTACAGCGCTGAACGATTGAAGCGAAAGTAACGCTGCCCTTTTAAATTGACCTAGGTCATTGAACATGTTACGATATGCAAGGTTACACAATTTCTATTTATAAAGCGAGGTATTTCAATGAGCGATCACACACATGAACACGGCGATGGCTGCGGATGCGGGCAAGACCACGACCACGACCACGAGCATGAAGAAGTCCTTCTCACATTAACAGACGAGAACGGCCAAGACGTGGAGATGGTTTTGGTGGAGACGTTTGACGTGGAGAAGCATGTTTATGCGCTCCTGCTGGAACGTAACAATCCTGAAGCTGACGGCATCATCCTGCGTATGGAAGAAGAAGACGAGGAAATGGTGCTCTACAATATTGAAGACGAAGAAGAGTGGAACCGCGTTGAAGCGGCTTACAACGAACTCGTTGCATCACAAGAATAGTCATTCTTTTGGAACATAACATGAAGGCTCCTTGATTTCAGGGGGCCTTTTGTTTGTTTTCAAGAGGTAGACGAGCATTTTCATGACCGGTTTGAACGACGAAATAGACGGGAAAATGCAAACTCGCTTGTCCATAAAATAAAAAAGGACCAAGCTTTGGGCTTGGTCCTTTACGTTCATCCCATTTATAGTGCAAATGGGGTTGTTTTAGAAAATGGCATCGGCTTCGACGATCACTTTAACGTTGGTTACACTGCGATCTTCGGGGCCTTTGACAGGCAAGCCAACTTCGACATGATCAATGATGTAGTCGATGTTCTCTTGGGTAATAACCTCACCCGGTAACAGGATTGGAATACCTGGCGGATACACATAGATGAATTCCGAAATAATACGTCCTGCGGATTCCTTGAACGGAATGACTTCGGTGTCACCGTAGAATGCGTCCCGTGGAGTCAGCATCAACTGTGGGATATCCGGAACTTTAACCACCAGTTCATGGGCCGGGTTCACTTGATAATACGTACGGGAGAGATCCTGCAAAGCGTTTAGCAAGATATCTACGCTGTCATCCGTATCTCCTGGCGTGATGAGACAAAGAATATTGTACATATCGCTAAGTTCGACCTCGATGTTGTAATGTTCGCGCAGCCAGTTCTCTGTCTCATATCCTGTAATACCCAAGTGGCGGACATGGATCGTAACTTTGGTTGGATCATAGTTGAAGGTCGCTTCTGTACCTAGCAGTTCTTTGCCGAAGCAATACAGTCCATCCATATCGTTAATCGAACGTCTGGCAAACTCGGCTAGTTCAATCGCCTTCTGTGCAATCTCACGACCGTGGAGAGCCAGGTTACGTCTTGATGTGTCGAGTGAAGCAAGCAAAATGTATGAAGTTGATGTTGAGGTGAGCAGACTCAGAATCGTCTGTACACGCTGTGGATTCACGAACCCGTTCTTCGTGTTCAGGTTGAGTACGGAGCTCTGTGTCATGGAGCCACCAAGCTTGTGGACACTTGTTGCAGCCATATCGGCACCTGCTGCCATCGCTGACAACGGCAGATCCTCATGGAAATGAATAAGTACGCCATGTGCCTCATCAACAAGTACAGGGACTTGATAGCTATGTGCAAGCTCAACAATCTCTTTTAGATCGGTAACTACACCGTAGTAGGTCGGGTTAATCACGAGCAATGCCTTGGCATCTGGATGACGCTCAAGTGCGCGACGGATAGACTGTGTAGTCACTCCGTGATCAATACCCAGATTGACGTCTTGTGAAGGAGAAACAAATACAGGTTTGGCGCCTGAGAAAATAATGGCGGACAAAACCGATTTATGCACATTACGGGGCACAATAATTTTGTCACCCGGTGTACATACAGACAGAATCATGGTCATGATGGCACTGCTTGTGCCTTGTACACTAAAATAGGTATAATCGGCTCCGAAGGCATCTGCTGCCAGGATCTGTGCTTCCTGAATGACACCGGTTGGCTGATGCAGGTCATCCAGCGGTGCGATGTTAATCAAATCTATGGAGAAGGCATTATCGCCAATAAATTCACGGAATTCGGTATCCGCTCCCAATCCTTTTTTATGGCCCGGAATATGAAACTGTACCGGATTGAGTGCCGCATGATTTTTTAAAGCGGTAAACAGCGGCGTACGGTGGTGATTCATCAGTGCTGTCACAACCCTTCCTAATAAAATTGGTAAACAAAGATGAGTATAGCAAATTAAGAACCGAATGCAACAGTATAATCGACAATTTTTTAAATTGCCGAGATTTGGGCACATTCCCCACGGTTACACTAAGGATAGGGAATAGGTTAATGAACGCCGAAAGGGGAAAAAGAATGCAAACCGACACAAAACCAGCCAAAATTTTGCGATCACCATTTTTTATCGCGATGTGGTTGACACTTTTTCTAGTTGAAATTATCAAAGGAGCCCTGTTGGTAGCTGTTTTGCCCGTGTATATGGACAATATTTTGGGTCTGTCCGCAGGTGTTATCGGTGTAGCCTTTGCGCTTCAATATCTGGGAGATAATCTGTTCCGGGCACCTTCCGGCTGGGCCGCAGAACGGATCGGCTTTCGTGCAACGATGGTTACAGCACTAATCTGTACCTTGATCGCTGTTATTATGATCCTTTTTCTTAAAAGCGCCTTTGGACTGGCCATGGCCTGTCTGATCCTTGGTGTTGGTACGTCACCGCTCTGGCCTTGCGCCATGACAGGGGTGACTGCGATGTCAGGCCCACAGAACAAAAATGGTACAGCAATGGGAGCGCTGGAGATGGCCGCTTTGGGCGGCACAGGGCTTGGACCCGTGGGCATGAACTGGTTGCTGGAGCGCACGCATCATGATTATCGAACCATATTTCTCGTGCTGATGGGATGTGCCATTCTGGTTATCCTGGTAGCCATGATTCTTCCCGGACGTGTCATCGTCGAAGGAGAGCATGCCGAGCAAGCAGCGAAGAATGGAGATGTGAAATATCCTGCCAAACCGAATCTGCTCACGCCATTTATCCGGCTGCAAAAGAGTGTGAAGGGAACACTCCAACGGGTACGCAGCACACTTAATGTCAATCCGCTCGTGTATCCTGCCTTGTTTATGCAGTCGTTTGTAATCGGGCTGCTCAGTCCGGTAATTACGCTATATACACGCACAGACCTGCACATCTCACCTAATCTATATAGTTTGTTGCTGATTGCAGGTGGTGGAATAACGGTCATTGCCTTATTGCCTGTAGGTAAAATGGTAGACCGGTTCGGCACCAAGCCGTTCCTGAACGTTGGCTTTTTGATGGCGGCGGCAAGTTTGTTCGCGTTTTCCTCCATCACATCCATTCCGGTGGTGTTCGGAGTTGTCATGCTGGTAGGAATCAGTTATGCCATGATTTTGCCAGCCTGGAATGCTTTTGTGGCCACACTGATTCCCAAAGGGGAGCGGGGAGCCATCTGGGGCTTCTTCCTTACATTGCAGGGATCAGGCATGGTTGTAGGCCCCATTGTTTCCGGACTGTTATGGGACCACGTTAGCCATCCGGCTCCATTCATCGGCAGTGCCATCGTCATGGCAGGACTTGCAGTTGTACATTTTGTATTATCCCGGAATCCGTTCCGTACTGCTCCGGCCAAATAAGCAACAGAAAAGGGAGTTCCGTCAACCTTCGTGGTTATGGAGCTCCCTTTTTCACGTCCATAATGTCATGAAAATCGGGGCTTGCCCCTGTGCTCCTGCGGAAAGCTGCAATCCTGCGGCTCTTTCGGTGAAAAATAGTCAAATAACCAAGTACCCTTACATAAAATGAAGTATAAAATAGGGTAAGCCGATTGAGTAGAAGCGATTGAAGACGAGGGCCGGAGCAATTCCGGTACAGATGGAGGGAGTGCCGTGAATAAGAGTTATGAAGTTGAATATTGCAATCTGGAGCTGCGGTTCAACCGTCGGCATATCCAAAATTTGATCAAAGACCTTATTCGTGAGGGGTATTCACTATATTGGAGCGAGGACGAATCCTTTTTTATCCTGTCTGTCCGTACTGGCCGCAAGCTGGTAAAGCTCCGTTTTCAACAGACACGCAGTGGGAACTATAAGATGACAGGTGATTACATTATCAAGGACGCGAAGCTGGCAGAGTGGCTGGAGAAGCTGATTGGAGATACACGCGGTCATGCGGTTGTGAAGCGGTTCAAGGATCAGCAGATGACCGTGGAGAACATTTTATTCGGTGAAGTCATTCGGCTCGTGGAAGTTTCCGGATTCAAACAGCGTGTTATTTTTCAAAAGGAACCTGCGCCGACGGCGGAAGAGATGGAAGAAATGTTCCTCTCGCGCGAAGGCGAAGAGCGACTCATGTTGTTACGCATGGAAGTGGACGATGAACTGGAGCGGCTGCATACGGCAGTTCAGCTGAATAATACGGAAAAGGCAAACGCCTGCCGCGAAGCATTGAAACAGTTGTCCGGACATCTGTTAATGCTGGAAGGTTGATGAATATCACTTTTAAAAGTCATCTATACCAAAGCCCCGGCGCAAGCCAGGGCTCTATTTTTGTGCCTAACGGGCATCACGGACGACAGGGGTCGACGATAGAATATTGCGAGCTTTCAATCCAGGCATCAAATTCATCCAATCCTTTGGTGAGCAACAGGTTGGCTTCAAAAGAAGTGATGGGTACTGCCCACAGTAATGCTACCGTCTCATGACCCACATGAATCTGTTCAAGGGATTCTTTTTCTCCCCGCAATTCATCAATGAGAAAGGCAGTCGCATTCCATCGGGTTGGTGCTAATTCGCTTGATTCCATCACACGGGGAACCGTTGAATCCGGCACATTTTCGATGTGATGGGAGATCAGATCGACCAGGTATGTATTGACACGCTCCACCTCTTCACCGCCAAGGTCCGGTTGCAGCGCAAGCATCCATTCAGCGGCTACAAGCTCTCCTGAGGACCGCGTTGCCTGAGACAACCCTACCGTCACGAATCTTGCGATGCCTGAATGAATTGTGGCAGGAAAATAATAGATTTCTACATGAATGTTTCTTTCTGGCTTCGAAAGAACGATCCTGTGCTTTGGCATCCCCCATTCATTCATGTACGCCCCAAGAAGAAATGTTCTTCGAATATCCAGGGAAAACCGTTCCTCTTTTGAGAGCTGCTCTAACGCCATTATGTACACTCCTCCTTTTTGTTCGAACTTCATTGGATATGATTATAACATTGTACAATACAATATTGGATTCATTGGATTACTTTGGCATGATGTATTGTCTTCACGGTTCTATTTATGAAAATACAATGAACACCTCAGCAGATTGGGATGTTTTCTCGTTGCGTAACGGTGCCACGGGGTTCACTTCTATACATAAAACCGTTAAAATAGGAGTATTGTTGAGAATTTATTTCAATAAAATTAATTGGAGCAAAGGATGGAGGACCAGATGACAAAACAACAAATCGGCGTAATTGGCCTGGCTGTCATGGGCAAAAATTTGGCCCTTAACATTGAAAGCAGAGGTTTCTCGGTATCGGTATATAACCGTTCCCCGGAGAAAACCAATGATCTTCTGAAAGAAGCTGAAGGTAAAAACCTGACAGGCTCATTCTCCATTGAAGAGTTCGTAGCATCCCTGGAATCCCCGCGCAAAATTTTGATCATGGTACAAGCCGGCAAAGCGACCGACGCTACCATTGAACAATTGCTTCCTCACTTGGATGAGGGCGACATCATCATCGATGGAGGGAACGCATACTTCCCTGACACGCAACGTCGCAGCAAAGAGTTGGAAGAAAAAGGCATTCGCTTCATCGGTACAGGTGTATCCGGTGGTGAAGAAGGCGCATTGAAAGGCCCTTCCATTATGCCAGGTGGACAGGAAAGTGCTTATAAACTGGTTGAACCGATTCTGACGGCAATCTCGGCCAAAGTCGGTGACGATCCATGTTGTACATATATTGGACCTGACGGTGCCGGACATTATGTGAAAATGGTGCATAACGGTATCGAGTACGGAGACATGCAGTTGATTGGTGAAGCTTACCACTTGCTCAAATCCGTATTGAACGTTTCCGTTGAAGAGCTGCACGCGATCTTTACGGAATGGAATCAAGGAGAGCTGGATAGCTACCTGATCGAAATTACGGCAGATATCTTCTCCAAATACGATCCGGAAACTGGCAAACCAATGGTTGATGTCATTCTGGACGCTGCAGGACAAAAAGGAACAGGTAAATGGACAAGCCAAAGCGCGTTGGATCTCGGCGTACCATTGTCCATGATTACGGAATCCGTATTCTCCCGTTTCCTTTCTGCCATGAAGGACGAGCGTGTAGCAGCTAGCAAAATCCTGAGTGGACCAGCGACTGAAGCGTTCTCCGGGGACAAAAAAGCATTCATTGAGAGCGTGCGTAAAGCCCTCTTCGCAAGTAAAATCGTATCCTATGCACAAGGATTCGCACAAATGCGTGCAGCTTCCGATGAGTATGGCTGGGATCTGAAATACGGCAACATTGCCATGATCTTCCGTGGTGGTTGCATCATCCGTTCGCAGTTCCTGCAAAACATCAAGGAAGCTTATGATAAAGACGCAGCTCTGAAAAACTTGCTCTTGGATCCTTACTTCCAAAATATCGTTGAGTCTTATCAAGGCGCATGGCGTGAAGTTGTAGCGGCAGCTGTACAACAAGGTGTTCCGGTACCAGGCTTCTCCAGCGCTCTTTCTTACTACGATAGCTACCGTACAGAGCGTTTGCCAGCAAACTTGCTGCAAGCTCAACGTGACTACTTCGGTGCTCACACATTCAAACGTGTGGACAAAGAAGGCAGCTTCCACCACAACTGGATGGAGTAGTACCACATATACAAGTCTATTAGATTTGGCTAGTGCCCCTTTAAGTGGTAGCTTTGGCCTGTTGAAAGGCTCATAAAGAGGTTTGGTGTTCCGGTTATTGCCGGTTAACGCCAGGCTTCTTTTTTATAAATAAGCTCATTGGAGTTCGTTATGTTGCTGGATGGTCCAACGGGAGTCGGTAAGGAGATGGTCTTTCCCAGTCCGCAGGGCTGTGTTATGATAGGACAAAAGTGCTCACGAATTGCTTGAATTAAAGGAGTGTACACCTTGAGCAAGTCTAACAATATTATTCTCATTGGCATGATGGGAACTGGCAAATCAACCGTCGCTGACATGCTTGCACGCGAGCTTGGCTACCGATTGATTGATGTGGACGCCGCGGTGGAAAAAGAGGAAGGTTGTACGATTCCAGAACTGTTCACTGACAAGGGAGAGACGTATTTCCGTGATGCCGAGAGCCGTACGTTATGCTCGGTACTGGAGAAAAAGTCACAGGTCATAGCGACCGGAGGTGGCGTGGTTCTGCGTTCGGATAATTGTGACGTGATGTCGAAGAATGGTTGGGTTGTAGCCCTGACTGCTGATCCAGCAGTGATTGTAGAACGTGTTAGCGGCTGTGACAATCGTCCGCTTCTTGCAGGCAATGCAGAGGAACGCATCAAGACGATTATGGAAGAACGGAAAGACGCATATCGGTTCGCGCATTATACGGTGGATACAACCGAGTTATCCGCTGCTGAAGTGACTCGTTTAATTTTAGCGCATTACCGCGTCTAAGCTTGTGATCATCGAAGTTTCTTGGTGGATAGATGGTGGCAGATAACACAAAACGGGCCATATGGCCCGCTTCTAGGAGTGGAGTAGAGGTCACACAAGGTTACAATGACTTAACTCCGCTCCGAGTTTTTCTAGTCTTCCTGTTGCCATTGAAGCATGCCACCGACCATGTTCGTACAGCCTTCATATCCGAGTTGCTGCAGATATTCACATGCACGTTCACTGCGGTAACCGCTGCGACAGATGATTACGATTTCGCCTGACTTATCAATCTCAGACAGTCGATCCGGAATCTGTCCAAGCGGAATATGCTTGGCGCCTTCGATCATGCCTTGTGCCACTTCATCGTCCTCGCGGACGTCTATCATCTGCAGCTTCTCTCCTGCCTGTAAACGACGGCGCAGCTCAGATGTTTCAATTTCAGCTATTTGTGTCATATTCAGGTCCTCTTTTCTGTATGGACTTAACGCTTATAATGATACCCAAGCGATGCACGGAATGTCAATTTGGCCACAATATAATCAATGAAGGAGAATTTCATCCATGGAAGTTATTGTTAAACCAACCCCTACCCTGAACGGGGAAATCGGAGCTCTGTCCTCCAAAAACTACACGACTCGTTATTTGCTGGCTGCTGCCTTGGCAGAAGGTACAAGTACCATTCATTTCCCGGCACACAGTGAAGACAGTGACGCCATGCGCAGATGTATTCGCGATCTGGGGGCAGTGCTTGAAGAAGACGACAGCAAGATTGTGATCCAGGGCTTTGGCAGTCATCCCCGTGATGTGCGTGAATTGAATGTAGGCAATGCGGGTGCAGTACTTCGTTTCCTGATGGGCGTTACAGCGCTTTGTCCTGAAGTTACTTTTGTGAATACGTACCCGGATTCGCTCGGCAAACGCCCGCATGATGATCTGATCGATGCGCTTGGTCAACTGGGTGTAGAAGTACAACATGAACAAGGACGCCTGCCGATTACGATCAAAGGTGGCAATGCCAAGGGTGGACACATTCGTGTATCCGGCTCCGTCAGCTCCCAATATCTGAGCGCATTGTTGTTTGTTACGCCTTTGCTTGCAGAAGACAGCACCATTGAAGTTCTGAATGACCTGAAGTCCAAGGTCGTTATCGGACAGACGCTGGAAGTGCTGGAGCAGGCAGGCATCGTTATCCATGCAAGTGATGATTACATGTCCTTCCGTGTACCAGGTGGACAGGCTTACCAACCAACAACCTACACGGTTCAAGGGGACTACCCGGGCTCAGCAGCGGTTCTTGCCGCAGCAGCGGTTACACAGTCTGATGTGAAAATTCTGCGCCTGATGGAGCAGAGCAAACAGGGTGAACGTGCCATCGTTGACGTGCTGCGCATGATGGAAGTGCCATTGACACATGAGAACGATGTTGTACACGTTCAAGGCAATGGCAGACTGAAAGCGATCGAATTCGACGGGGATGCCGCGACGGACGCCGTTTTGGCTATGGTAGCCGCAGCTGTGTTTGCGGAAGGCACCTCACGGTTCTATAATGTAGAGAACCTGCGTTACAAGGAATGTGACCGAATCACTGATTATTTGAATGAGCTGCGGAAGGCAGGAGCGAACGTCGAAGAGCGTCAGGCTGAGATTATCGTACACGGGCGTCCGGAAGGCGTTGAAGGTGGCGTTGAGATTAACGCTCATTACGATCATCGCGTAATTATGGCGCTTACAGTCGTTGGCCTGCGTTCCAAGGAGCCACTTCGTATTCGGGATGCACACCATGTAGCCAAGTCTTATCCGCAATATTTCGATCATTTGCAGGCGCTTGGCGCCTCGGTTCAATGGGTAAAAGAGTAAATAACTGAAAACTGTCTTTTGAACACGCACTTTAATCAGAAAAGGATGGTGCTTGAACATGGAATTTAACAACCCTACTCGTGAAGAAATTGGACAACTTTTGCGCAAGGCAGGCAACATCGCAGTCGTCGGCTTATCAGACAAATCAGATCGCACTTCCTATATGGTAGCCGAAGCCATGCAGAGCAGAGGCTATCGCATCATCCCGGTTAATCCACAGGTGCAAGGTGAAATCCTTGGAGAGACGGTGTATGCCACACTCGCGGATATTCCAGAGCCGGTAGACATCGTCAATGTGTTTCGTCGCGATGAGTTTTGCGCGGATGTAGCTCGTGACGCTGCCGCCATCAAAGCGAATGTGCTGTGGCTGCAGCTTGGCATCCATAGTGATGAAGCGGTCCAGATTGCTGCGGAGAACGGCATGACAGCGGTAACGAATCGTTGTATCAAGGTAGAGGATTCCATCGTTCTGCGCGGCGCTGGACGCGGCTGAGAGGCTCGTTCACCTGTGATCGGATGATCTCCTGATCTGACCCAATTGAATGAATATAGGATGAATCCCGTTAACTTGAAGTTGACGGGATTTTTTCTGTTCTATTTTTGCCGTATTAATTACCAATTGGTTACTGTTTTGCTTTGACAAAACGTTGCGTAAAGCTTACCATCTAGGATAGAAAGGAGAGGTCGCCATGAATTGGCTCGGATCCTTGCAGCAGCTCGGACGAGCGGTAATGCTACCTACAATGGTCCTGCCCGCCGCCGCAATTTTGCTCAGTGTTGGCAGTCTGCCTTGGGACGCCTGGGGATTGAATGTTGTCGGTGAAGTGTCTACCGTGGCCGGACACGGTATTTTTTATTTCTTACCGTATTTGTTCGCTGTCGGTGTAGCACTGGGACTCTCCAACCAGGCCGGACAAGCGGGACTCGCTGCACTGGCTGGTATCGTGATATATGATCAGGTGACTCGCAACTTCGGCGACGGCACTGTTCAGCCCGCTTCCTTAATCGGAATCATACTCGGCGCGCTTGCCGGGGGAATGCATAATCGCTTCAAAAGCATTAAACTGCCTGAAATTTTACAATTTTTCGGGGGTTCAAGGTTTGTTTTGCTCATCGTTGGACTCTGTTCGGCACTGTTCTCCTGTTTTATGTTATGGCTTGCTCCGATCCTTCAGCATGGATTGAACGCCATCGCCACTTGGGAATACAGTCTCGGGGGTTTTGGACTGTTCATCTACGGGGTGTTATACAGGGTGCTGGTCGCTTTCGGGCTTCATCACCTGCTTAACAATGTGTTTTGGTTCCAGTTAGGGACGTTTGAAACGCCTGATGGTAACATTGTGCAAGGGGATTTACCCCGATTTTTTGCAGGTGATCCCACCGCAGGATTCTTTATGGCGGGTTTGTTTCCCATCATGATGTTCGCCATTCCGGCAATAGCCTTCGCTATTATTCAGGAAGCCAGGGAAGATCTGAAACCGAAAATCAAGAAAACCTTTCTGACATCGGCACTCGTTTGTTTTCTGACCGGGGTATCGGAGCAGATTGAGTTTGCTTTTTTGTTCGCCGCACCTTATCTGTTCATCGTGCATGCAGTCATGTCCGGTGTTGCCATGTGGATTAGCTACTGGCTTGATATTAGGCACGGGTTTTCTTACTCCGCAGGTATCATTGATTACATACTCAATTTTCATCTATCGGAGAATGCTTGGAAGCTCATTCCGGTTGGCATACTATATGGGCTGGTCTATTACTTCCTGTTCCGGTGGGCGATTCGTACGTTCAAAATACCAACACCAGGCCGTGAAGAGGGGTCAATGTTGGAAGATTGGGTAGGTAACATTCCTTATCAGGCACCTTTGATTCTCGAAGCATTGGGTGGAAAAGGTAACATTGTGCAGGTTGAAGCCTGTATTACGCGTCTTCGTCTGACTGTGCATGATGACCGCCTGATCGACACGGGTGCCATGAAGAGTATGGGGTCCGCTGGACTGATCAAGCTGGGTGGCGGCAACGTACAGGTGGTATTTGGAACCTACTCGGAATTGATTCGGGAAGAAATCGCGAAACTGCTAGAAAGAGATCTGCAACAGGTGCTGTTCTGTGCTCCCGTTCAGGGTAAAATGCTCCCGATTGAAGAGGTGCCCGATCAGATCTTTGCAGCCAAGCTTGTTGGTGATGGTGTAGCCTTTGTTCCGGAAAAGGGAGAGCTGGTCTCACCCGTGTACGGAACGATTATGCACTTGTATCCGACCATGCACGCCCTGGGTATTTCCACCCGAGAGGGGCTTGAGGTGTTGCTGCATATCGGCATTGATACCTCTCAGTTGAAAGGCCATTTTGAAGCTTTTGTTCAGGAGGGCGATACGGTGGAGCCAGGGCAGTTGTTGATCAAGTTCGATCTGGCAGTACTTCGCGAGCAAGCGGCGT
Source organism: Paenibacillus sp. LS1 (assembly GCF_026013365.1). Classification (GTDB taxonomy): domain Bacteria; phylum Bacillota; class Bacilli; order Paenibacillales; family Paenibacillaceae; genus Paenibacillus. Next base: position 1,459,236 of record NZ_JAPDOE010000001.1, on the reverse strand, counting down.
CACTGACAACACCAATGGTAATTACGAATCCGGATCGTGTAAAATCATGGAGTTTTGCTCCATTTAAGCAAGTTAAGAAAGGTCAGGCATCCGTTATGTCCGTGGTGCTCTATGACAGGAACGTTGGAGGGGTAGAATGAAGATACAAGGCATCAACGGAGCTGCAGGCATAGCCATCGGCAAAGCATTTGTCCTGCCCAGTTGGGAATGGGATCTGCCGGATCAGAAGATGGACTCGGTGGATCTCGCCCAGGAGTTCGAACGGCTGTATGAGGGCATACGGACATCAAAGGATGAGATCGAATATATCAAAAATGAATTCAAGGAAGTCGTTGGTCCAGAGGAGTCCAGTATCTTTGATGCACATCTGGCGATCCTCGAAGATCCGGTATTCATGAACGAAATTCGCGGAATTATCGAGCGTCAGTACAAGGCGGCAGAAGTGGCGGTCAAAGAAGCCATTGACCATTTTGTCACGATGTTTGATCTGCTGGAAGATGAGTACATGAAGGAGCGGGCTATCGACATCAAGGATGTGGGTAACCGTCTGCTCAAGCATTTGCTTGGCGCACCAGAGATTACACTTCCTTCGGATACCCAGCCTTATGTACTCGTTGCGAAAGAGCTGTCGCCATCTCAACTGGCACATCTGAATCCCACCCATGTGCTAGGCATTGTAACCTTAATTGGCGGGAAAACATCACATTCTGCGATTATGGCTCGTGCACTTGGCATTCCTCTCGTTTCCGGTCTGGAAGCGAGTCTTGGCATGCCGGTAGAGACGGGGGATATGCTTGTTGTAGATGGTGATAATGGCTTGGTATTTACCGATCCGGATCGCAAGACGATTGAACGATATACGATGCTTCGCAGTAAACAACTGAAGAAAAAGGAACAACTTCAAGTCCTAGCTACGGTGGATGCCGTAACCAAAGACGGGGCCGTATTACATCTTGCTTCTAATATCAGTTCGGTGAAGGAATTGGACCTTGCTTTGAAACAAGGAGCCAAAGGCGTAGGTTTGTTCCGGACAGAGTTCTTGTATATGGACCGAGCTACGTTCCCGGGTGAGCAAGAACAGTATGAGGTGTATCGGCTTGTGGCAGAGAAAACAGCAGGACAGTCCGTTGTTATTCGTACACTGGATATCGGTGGTGACAAGCAACTCGATTATTTTGAACTTCCAGAGGAAGACAACCCGTTTCTGGGGTACCGTGCCATTCGAATTAGTCTGGACCGCAAGGATCTGTTCAAAACACAGCTTACAGCCATTCTGCGTGCCAGCGCTGCCGGTAATGTCAAAATCATGTACCCCATGATCTCTTCAGTGGAAGAGCTTCAGCAGGCCAATGAGATTCTTCGTGAGGCGATGTCCGATCTGGACGAGCGGGGATTATCATATGACCCTCACATTCAGGTGGGGATTATGATTGAAGTGCCTGCAGCGGTGATGATTGCTGACCTTTTGGCTGAGGAAGCGGATTTCTTCAGTATTGGTACGAATGATCTGGTTCAATATGTATTGGCAGTAGATCGAATGAACGAGCAGATAGCTCATATGTATCATCCATATCATCCGGCTGTTCTACGGATGCTTCGTGCCACAGCGGATGCGGCTCACACCGCCGGAATTGATGTTAGTGTGTGCGGTGAGATGGCAGGGGACGAACGTGCCATTCCGCTTTGGCTGGAGCTTGGCATCCGCCACTTGAGTATGTCTCCACAATCCCTGCTGCGTGTGAAACACAGAGTGCTGAATACAACGGCATCGGCAGCCAAAGAAGAAGCACGTAAGTGCTTCGCCCTGCGGACCAGTGGAGATATTGAGGAGCGTTTACAAGTCTTTAATGATTCCACAGGTAGTCCGGATGAACAAAGTGGTTCGAATGCATCATGAAACGGATAATTGGATATAAATACCTTTAAGTTAATATATTTACATTTGTGATAAATTGTTGTTGAGAAATTTGTGATAATAAAATAACCCCGTTGTGCTGATCTCAAGCACAGCGGGGTTATTTTTATTTGTCAGCGAGTGCATCACAGAATGCCTTACCGTAAGGTGGAAGGTCGGGTGGACGACGCGCAGAGATGATATGTCCATCAACAACAACCGCTTCATCTTTCCAGATTGCACCTGCATTTTCCATGTCATCCCGAATGCCTGGTGTAGAGGTTACCGTTACTCCGTCCAGAATTTTGGCGGAGATCAGGACCCAACCTGCATGACAGATTTGTCCGATCGGTTTCTTATCTGCATTCATTTCCTTAACAAGCTCAAGTACCTTGGGGTAACGACGGAGCTTGTCTGGCGCCCAGCCCCCTGGCACGAGAATACCATCATAATGTGAACTGTCGAGTTCATCGAAACTGTATTCAGCTTCAGCAGGTACACCATATTTGCCAATATAGGTTTTTCCTTTTTTCTCTCCAGCCAGATGCACCTCTGCGCCTTCTTCACGAACACGATGCACAGGGTACCACAATTCCAGATCTTCGAATTCTTCATCGACCAGAGCGATGACTTTTTTACCGGTTAATCTCATATCCATCTCTCCTTTGTGCGTTGATTAGGGATGTTGCGTCTTTAATTGTAACAGATTCTCCGTGGGAGTTCATGGAAGTGCATATTCACTTTTGAGGAAGCGATTACAAGTCAAGGGCTGCCTGCATTCGACAACCTTCATCTGGTGGGAGTGGTAATTTGTGCAACCTCTCATTTGCAGCAGGATTTGAGCCGAAATAGGTCGAATGGTACTTATATAAGAGTATAGAACGAATGAGGTGATGGTTGTGCGCAAGTCGTGCAGATGTGGACATGTAATGGAGTTGGAATTAAGAACAGTGGTATACGCCAAAAAGGTGGAGATTCGAAACGTACCTGTATTTGCATGTACAGACTGTGTGTCATACGAAGTGCTTCCGCCAGTCAAGCCTGACTTAACAGAATGCATAAGCACACTGGGTGAACAACCGGTGAAGCAGGACGTATCTTTTGGTGAACGAAATGAACTGGCAGATCTGTTTCATGAGCAATTGCTGGCCTGGCCAGATGCGACGGATCGGGAGATGGAATATCGCATGCAGCAAGCGGTGGAGGAACGTATTAATCTGCTATTGGACATTATGGGTTATGCAACGAAGTCTGGAGATGTAGCATGGATTGAGACCACAGAGCGCAGATTAAGTCAATTATCCGGATTTGTGTGGCAGGAGTACTTCTCGAATGCTGTCTAATTTTGACGTGTAAAATGCTTGTTTTCATGAAAATTGGCTTTTTCGCGCACTTTTTGTTAAGATATCGAAGAGTGAAAACGCTCAACATAGCGGTATTCCTGGTAAAGGGGGATGTATATCTAATGGCTGACATGACTAAAATGACAAGTATTGAACAGCTAAACTCCGCAGTGGAGGCTACCAAGGATCAACCCTTGCTTCTGTTTAAGCACAGCACACGCTGCCCGATCAGCTCGAATGCTTATCAGGAGATGAACGATTATTTGCATAACAATCCCAATGAACAAGTGAAATATGGCATCATTTATGTTGTGGAAGATCGCCCAGTATCCAATGAAGCAGCAGATAAGCTGGGTGTTAAGCACGAATCTCCACAGGCGATCCTGATCAAAAAGGGAATTCCTGTATGGCATACTTCCCATTCAGATATTACTAGCGCCACACTTACGAATGTTTTGAGTGAGTCCTAAAGCCTATTTTAATTGATTAATGCAAAAATTTGTCGTAATATAAATCTTAATGAAAATGGTATGAAAATTTACTGGTAATGGAGAGAAGTACTGTGACGGTAACCATTTATGATGTGGCACGTGAAGCTGGAGTGTCTATGGCAACGGTATCACGGGTAGTTAATAATAACCCTAATGTCAAACCGCAAACGCGAAAAAAAGTATATGAAGCCATCGAACGGTTGGGATATCGTCCGAATGCGGTAGCCAGAGGTCTGGCAAGCAAGAAGACAACCACGGTCGGGGTCGTTATTCCGGATATTTCGAACTCAACCTTCGCGGAGATTGCTCGCGGAATTGAAGATATTGCGAATATGTATCACTACAATATCATTTTGTGTAATGCAGATAAGAAGAAAGAAAAAGAAATTCGTGTTATTAACACCTTACTTGAAAAACAAGTAGACGGACTGCTCTTCATGGGCGGAACAGTAACGGACGAACACATTCAGGCGTTCCAGTCTGCGGCTGTGCCTATCGTACTTTGCGCAACGAGTGATGAGAAGGGAACATTCCCTTCGGTGGATATTGACCATGAGGCGGCTGCGTTTGACGCTGTTAATACCCTGATTCGTCATGGACACAAGGAAATTGCAATGATCAGTGGTACACTGCAAGATCCTGCGAATGGATATGCCCGTTTCCAAGGTTACAAGAAAGCACTGGAGGCAGCGGGTATTGAATACCAAGAGGATCTCGTTCGAATCGGTAACTATCGTTATGAATCCGGTGTGGAAGCGATGAAATATTTCCTTGGACTCAAGAAAAAACCATCGGCCATCTTTGCGGCAACGGATGAAATGGCCATCGGTGCCATTCACAGCATTCAGGATGACGGTCTGAAAGTACCAGATGATTTCTCCATCATTAGTGTGGATAACATTCGTATGGCTTCCATGGTTCGTCCTCAGTTGACAACTGTAGCTCAGCCGATGTATGACCTGGGTGCAGTAGCGATGCGTTTGCTGACCAAGTTGATGAAGAAGGAAAATGTGGAGAACCCAAGGGTTATTTTACCGCATGAAACGATTCTTCGTCTGTCTGTAAGTCACGCAGATGTAGTTTAATCGGGATTATATATAGAAAAGGGAGAGGTCATTCTCTCTACATAGTGGATATGCGAAAGCTCCGGAGACGGAGCTTTTGTGCTGAATGAGTTTAATAATGGAAACAGGGGGTATCAGAAGATGAGTGAAACGATTGGTATTATCGGAGCGATGGATGAGGAAGTAGAGCTTTTGCTGGCAGGTATGAAGCAACTTGAGACGGTCAAACAAACCGGGATTACATACGTTGCAGGCGAGTGGCTTGGCAAGCAAATCGTTGTCTGTAAATCCGGTGTAGGTAAAGTAAATGCAGCGGTTACGACACAGATCTTGATTGATCATTTTCAGGTTAACCGCATTATCTTCACAGGTGTTGCGGGTGCAGTTAACCCAGATCTAAACATTGGAGATATGGTTATCTCGTCCGTGTGTGTACAGCACGATATGGATGTAACCCCACTGGGGTTCGAACGCGGAGTAATCCCTTACCAGGAGACATCTGCATTCCCCGCCGAGGCTTCGCTTATTGCACTGGCTGAAGAAGCGTGCAAAGCTCAGGGAGCCAATTACTTGATTGGTAAAGTGTTATCTGGAGACCAATTTATCGCGAATAAAGATACGGTTAACATGTTACATACTGAAATGGACGGTGCATGTGCCGAAATGGAAGGAGCTGCAGTCGCTCAGGTCTGTTACATGAATCGTGTACCATTTGTTGTCCTGCGTGGGATGTCGGATAAAGCGGATGGTTCGGCGCATGTTAACTTTGCTGAATTTACCGTGCAATCTTCGCAGCGTTCACATCGCATTGTGGAGCATATGTTAGAAAATATGTAATGCATAGCTTCAGTTGCAATACCAATCCAAAATCAATGAAAAACCGCCTTTCGATGAGCTGTTCCATGAAGTATGGAGTAGCGCTGCGAGAGGCGATTTTTGTTATGTATATCGTTTTTGAACAGATCATTGCATTAATACATGAACCGATGCCGGAAGCGCACACGATCAAACTGTTCTTCCGATGTTATGGGTACCTGACTTCCGATTCGCACCATCAAACAGTTCGCAGGATGTGAACAGATTTCGGGGTCGTCTGTTGCATACCAGGTCATGTCGATCGTTTCCATTAGCTTCTCCATCATTTTGCGATAATCCCATACGTTTAGTCCGCTGCCTTTCAGATCCCAATGCCAATAATATTCTGTCGTGAAAATAATGTAGTTCTCCATGTGTTTATCATCCAGAGCCGTAAGCAACATTTCACGTCCAATGCCAAGCGAGCGATAGTCGTCCGCAACCTCAATTGCCCCAAGCTCAATCAGATCAGTCATGTTGCCCTCGGACCAGCGTTCACACTCATCCGCATAGTGAAAGGTTACATAGCCGATAATCGTTTCATTTTCATGTGCGATGATAATTCGACCTTCTGGCAAGGCTGCAATCTCAGCCAACGCTTCCTGTTGCTCGGTTGGGCGCCGAAAGGCATCCAGATCCGAATGGAAGGCAAGACGGGTTATCTCCTCGGCCTGCACGGGGCCTTCAATCGTAATTCGGTGGCCGGACTTGAAGATGGAACGCATATGATATTCCTTGATATGTTCCATGGTTCATGCTCCTCTCCCCCTACTTATAGAGGTTGTTCAAAAAGGCCGCTATAGCAAAAATCCAAAAAATTGAAAAGCCATAGACGACAATTGAAAAGATTTGCTATAATTGCGTAGACAAAAAATGTTCACAATTGATCGCAGTATGAATAACATCTGTTTGGCCGAGCAAGTACATGATGAGAAGTTCTCTCTACTAATGTAAGCGCTAACTGGAAGTTCAGTCAACACAAAGGCAATGAAAATTAACCCATAACGGGAATCGAAATGTCGAGTTGAAGGAGGCTGCAAGCATGAGTCAAGCACATGGTGAGATGCTGCAAACGGTTGTGTCCGAATCTAACCTGGGCGATTACACGGAGGCGAGAAGCGGGTTCGATTGGGAATCGGTGGAACGGAACTTTACGTGGTACGCCAGCGGAAAAGTGAACATGGCGCATGAAGCGATTGACCGTCATGTACTGGAAGGAAGGGGCGGAAGAACCGCTTTATTGTATAGCGATGCTTCACGCGAAGAGGCCTATACCTTTGCTGACCTGAGTGAACAGTCGAGTCGGTTTGGGAATGTTCTCCGCAAATATGGCATAGCCAAAGGGGAGCGTGTGTTTATTTTCATGCCGCGAAGTCCTGAGCTGTATTTTAGTCTTCTGGGTATATTGAAAGCAGGAGCTATCGCAGGCCCATTGTTTGAAGCTTTTATGGAAACGGCTGTGAAGGATCGGCTGGAGGATAGTGGGGCTGTAGCACTCGTAACGACTCCGGCATTGCTGGGACGGATCAAACGTTCCGAACTGCCTGAACTGAAACATATATTTATTGTGGGTGGCGGTGCTCAGACTGAAGAAGGACTCATTGATTTTGATGCAGAGATGTCTGCGGCTTCGGATGAGATGGAAGTGGAGTGGTTGAATCGTGAGGATGGTTTGTTAATTCACTATACCTCAGGCTCAACGGGTAAACCCAAAGGGGTGTACCATGTTCAGAATGCCATGATTCAACACTATTATACAGGCAAGGTTGTTCTGGATCTACGTGAGGATGACGTGTATTGGTGTACAGCTGACCCTGGTTGGGTGACAGGTACCTCTTATGGAATCTTTGCTCCATGGCTTAATGGAGTGACGAATGTAATACGTGGCGGTCGTTTCAGTCCTCATGATTGGTACAGCACCATCCAGAAAAACAAAGTCACCATCTGGTATAGTGCGCCAACGGCCTTCCGTATGTTAATGGGAGCAGGAGAAGAGACGATTGCCCAGCATGATCTGAGCAGCCTTCGTCACGTGATGTCTGTCGGTGAACCACTCAATCCGGAAGTTGTTCGTTGGGGGTGGAAAGCCTATGGTCAGCGAATTCATGATACATGGTGGATGACCGAAACAGGTGCACAGCTGATCTGTAACTATCCCGGAATGCCGATCAAGCCTGGCTCCATGGGACGTCCATTGCCTGGAATTGAGGCAGCCATAATTGATGATCGCGGACAGGAATTGCCACCGTACAGTATGGGTAATCTGGCCATACGGGCACCCTGGCCATCCATGATGGCGAAGATCTGGAATAATCCTGCGAAATACGAGGAGTATTTCAGACTTACGGGCTGGTATGTGTCTGGCGACTCTGCTTATATGGATGAAGAAGGATATTTCTGGTTCCAGGGACGGATTGATGATGTAATTAATTCGTCAGGGGAGCGTATTGGACCTTTTGAGGTGGAGAGCAAGCTCGTGGAGCATCCTGCGGTAGCAGAGGCGGGTGTAATCGGTAAGCCGGATGTGACACGTGGGGAGATCATCAAGGCCTTTGTAGCGCTTCGTGAAGGATATGAGCCGACCCCAGAGCTAAAAGAAGAGATTTATCGATTTGTAAAAGAAGGCCTGTCTGCTCATGCTGCTCCGCGTGAGATTGAGTTTAAGGATAAACTGCCCAAGACACGTTCCGGAAAGATCATGCGCCGTGTACTGAAAGCCTGGGAGCTTGATCTGCCAGCAGGAGATCTATCCACCATTGAAGACTGATGAGCAAGGGGAGAAGTCATAACTAAACGAAGTCCAACACGGCGACACTTTCTATCCAAATCGGTTGCAGAAGCCTGCTTTATGTCTATGGCATGAAGCAGGCTTTTAGCTGCAAATGCAAATGCAAATGAAAAAGCCGCATGCTCAGATATAGTCTGAGCGTGCGGTTTTTTTGTGGATCACTCTGTTGAATCAGGGTTGAAAATGTACGGCTGCAGAAGCTTCGGATTCACCCGCACTATTGCTGGCAGATACCTTGAACCATCCAGCAGTAGTCGCAGGTACGCCATAATCCATTGTCGTTCCCGACGTTGTTCCAATTTTGGTGTAAGGAGCCGAACCTGTTTCACTGTAATATACAGCGTAACTATCTGCGTTCGGAGTGGACGCCCATTGAATACGCAGTCCTTGAGAGAGCGCAGAGACGCTGACTTGACCAGGTGTGGCTGGGGCTGTCGTTGTCGTATTATCGTTCTGCGTTTCTCCCGGAGTAATGACTGTACCTGGAACTTCAATTGGCTCATTAATCTCTTCTTCCACAGGAGGGGCTACACTTCCAGCACTATTTACGGTAGCGCTAGGAGCAGACTCTCTGCCAGCAACATCCACTGCGGTTACATAGAAGGCGAAGTTGCCGCCTGGCGCTGCATATGCAGAGAATGATCTGGATTCACCGGTCAGGACAACTTGACCCTGATTCTGGAATCCTCCACCGTTTACAGAACGATACAGACGATAACCAACGACATCATTTTCAGGTGTGGCATTAAATGTAATGACTGCTCTGTCACCCGAGGTAGAGATTCGTACGTTACCTGGTGCATCAGGAGCTTTGCCGTTATCTGTTCTTGGATCAACCTGTGTTGGCATGTCTGCATCAGCATCTTCAGGAAGGTAATAAGCAAGTGACTCATGTCGACTCATACGTGAGAATGCATTTTGCAATTCCTTGATGAGATCAGAGATCGGCTTTTTACGCTTGATTACTGTTTTTTCCTTCAACATGTCCGCAGGCGTTCCATCACGCGGAATGTAATTCACACCATTGTAAGTAATGTACTTGGCTTTGGCGACGCCGTCATCGCTATCCTTCGGAACGAATTTGCTGTTGAAAATATCCGTAACAAATTTGTCAGTCATGGAGGTTGGCAATTTGCCGCTATAAGCCGATACCGTCCGTGTTTCGATGCCAGATGGTTTTTTGAACGAATCCGTCACGAACAGATCTTTTTGCGTATCAATTACTTCATTCAAGATTTTTGACCACAGTTGCTGCGCACGTTTTCTCTGTGATTTGCTTTCCAGCGTATTCACTGGCTGTTTGTATCCAACCCACACACCAAGTGTGACATCTGGCGTATAGCCTTCAAACCAGACATCTGCATAGTTTTGAGTGGAGCCCGTTTTACCTACGATCGGCACACTCTTGGAATATTTGTAATTTTCCCGTACCTTATCTGCCGTACCTTCCGTAATAACGGTCCGCAGCATATCGGTCATCAGGTATGCTGTCTGCTCCGAGAAGGCTTGGACAGGTTCAGTATCATGTTTATACACGATGTTGCCTTTGGAATCTACAATTTTACTAATCATGTAGGAATCGTTATACACACCATTATTGGCGATAGCACCGTAGGCACTAGTTAGTTCTTCAACGGTTACTCCGTATTGGAGACCTCCCAGAACACCTGTCTGAGCCTGATAGTCTTCCTTCTGAATGGTAGTAATTCCTAGTTTCTTGGCGAAGGTCCAAGCCTTCTCGATCCCTACTTCTTCATTAAACAACTTCAGAGCCGGTATATTAAGAGAATAATTTAGTGCTCTGCGCGCAGTGACCAATCCCTGATAACGGTTATTGGCATTCTTTGCAATGTGATACCCGCTCGGACCATTTTTCAGGATGATCGGTGAGTCATCAATAATTGAAGCCGGCTGAACAAGACCTTCATCTAGCGCAGGAAGATAAGCGGCAATAGGTTTCATTGTTGAACCTGGCTGACGCACCATCTGTGTTGCGTAGTTCATCTGTTCATCCTGGAAATCCCGTCCCTCAATCATGCCTAGAATAGCACCTGTTTTGTGATTAATCAGCATGGCAGCAGTTTGTTCTTTCCCTTTGACAGGATCATCTGCTGAGAAATTGCTGTCATCTTCCGCAATGGTACGCATCGTTTTGTAGATACTTTTGTTGATGGTCGTGTAAATGCGGTATCCACCTGTACGCAGTTGCGTCTGAGCTTCCTCTAATAACGCACTACTTTCCTTCTGAGGTGTGTCTGCATCCGTACCTTTGTCTGTGGATTCAGCTGTATCGGAATTCAATTGTTTCATCAAAATCTGTGCAGCTTGTCGTTCCGTTTCCATCATAAGATATGGATAAGTATTGTAAGCCTTGATGGTCTTCGGAGCGAGTGAACTTTTAATATCAAAAGCAAGAGCTTCATCATGCTCGGACTGATTAATTTTGCCCAGTTCAAGCATACGGCGTAATACCAGATGCTGACGGTTGATTGCGCGGTCAAAATTTTCCTCTACAAAATCGCCTTTACCGTTAAAGGCAGAGTAAGAGGAGGGGAGCTGCGGCAATCCAGCAAGATAAGCAGCCTGAGCGATGTTGATTTTTTCAAGATCATTAATATTGAACAGACCTTTAGCAGCGGCCTTGATTCCGTAAACGTTGTATCCGCTGGAACCGTTACCGAAAGGAACCTTGTTCAGATAGGCTGTCATGATCTCGTCTTTGGTCAGGAAACGTTCGAGTCGCAGTGAGAGCAAGATTTCTTTCACTTTCCGATCTTCCGTGCGATCCAAATTCAGAAACACACGACGCGCCAATTGCTGAGTCAGTGTACTACCGCCGGTTTGTACTGATTCTTTCAGCACTTTCTGTTTCACGGCTCGGAGCGTTCCGCTCATGTCTACACCTTTATGTTCGTAAAAATGATTGTCTTCAATTGAAACGACAGCATCAATAACCTTTTGTGGGATCTGGTCCGTAGTGACCGGACGCCTGTCTTCTTCCGTACGTAATTGACCGATCGGACTGCCGTCGGCAAAGTAAGCAAAGCCTGTGATGGAGTTTTCGCTGACTTTTTGTTCAATCAGGGCCCTTGAACGGACAGGCTCGTCTTTCACAATGGAACTGACGTATCCCATCAAAGCACCGCCTACAAATAGTGCCCCCATAAAGCCAAGGACCACCATCCAACTGACGAAACTTCCCAGTCTGCGGGCAAAGCTACGCTTGCGTACAGGCTGTTCATCGGGCTTTTTCTTATTAACATCAACCATTCAGTGTCTTCCTCCTTTTAACAGCACTTATTATAGCATAAAAAGGCGGGTTTGCATGCCTGAGAAATACAAGTAATGGTCGAAATTTGCCATTCTGCCATGGATTATGCTATATATCATGCGATATTGAAGCACATTTCATGAGTTGTAAGTCAAAATAAGCAGGCCACCTCCATGCTGAGGGTGCATAGGGTGGCCTGAATGATGTGTCGTATTGGAGGTCTTCTACATCAGGTTTTGAAGCGTTGAATCAGTTCCAAGAGTTCCTGGGTAAGATTAGCCAACGAGGCAGACGCCGCTGTGATCTCTTCCATGGATGCAAGTTGTTCTTCAGAAGCAGAGGCAACACGAGTCGCGTGATCGGCTGTCTCATGACCAATGGTTTTGAGTTGCACTAACGTGGCATCAACCTGCTGTGATCCTGCTGACATCTGCTGCGCAATGGCTGAGACATGCTCAATCTGCTCATTAACATCCGAAATCTGTGATGAAATGGAGAGGAATAGTTCACCACTCTCATTAATCACTTCCGCAATATGACTAACTTCGGAGTTCCCGTGTTCCATATTTTCAACGAGAGAAAGGACCTCTTGCTGAACACTATGAATCAACTCTGCAATCTGCGCTGCTGATATTCTGGATTGTTCAGCCAGATTACGAATCTCGGAAGCAACAACACCAAACCCGCGGCCGTGTTCACCCGCTCGTGATGCTTCAATGGAAGCATTAAGTGCTAGAAGGTTGGTTTGCCGACTAACTTCCGTGATCATGCCCGTAATATGTCCAATCTCTTCAGAGCGTTGACGGAAATTCTCCAGTGCGGTCATGGACGTTTGCACAGAAGAGGTGGCACTATCCACCATACGCATGGCGGACTGAATCTTATCGGTTCCAACGGTTGTTCGTTCAGCCACAGCTCGTGATGAATCGGATACATCGGAGGCGGCCTTTGCAATTCTTCCGATCCCTGCAGATATTTCATTCATGGAGCGGGAGGACTCTTGTAGCTCCTGCACCTGTTTACCTGCTTTATCTGCCACTTCCAGCCCTGTTAATGCAATCAGTTCGGCGGCTTTACCTGTTTCTTCGGCCCCTGCGGTCAACTGTTGAGAGGTGGAGCCTACGGATAAAGCATGTTCCGAAATAACCGATATCGTATGACGCAGTGTATCCATCATCTGATTCATATGACCTGCCATAATACCGAATTCATCTTTGGATCGAACAGGTAACTTTTGTGTCAGATCTCCGCCAGCCAGTTGTCCAGCCACGATATTGACCTGGTTCAACTGTCTTACAATGGAGATGATGGTATAGGTGACTACACCTGCAAGCAGAAGTACAGCCAGTGCAGCAATCAATATGGACCAGTTCAAGCTGTCATAGAAAGGTTGGAGGATATGGCTCTTTGGCAGCGCTGAGACAAGGTACCAGTTCGAATCGGTTCCTTGCAACCTGGCGGGCTCGGCAATAAATAATTCTTCACCTACTTCAGGGTCAGTAGCGTAAAACTGGGATTCGCCAGACTGTATACGCTGAATGACTGTCTTCATTTCAGCTGGAATTACGGCACCTTCATTGGCCAGTTCCGGTTTGGAGCCGTGTGCAGCAATCTGTCCTTCACCAGTTATCAGCATGGCATAACCTTGATCCGGATTGAGCGATGCTATATTTTGCTGAAAACGATCAATGGTAAAGTCTGCACCAACAATGCCCAGAAACGTTTTGTTTTCATCTAATATGGGGAGCACAATCGAAACAAGTAGTGTTTCTTTTCCGCCAACCGTATAGGTAACAGGCTCAGACCAATAGATGAATTTGGTTTTCTTGGGCTGTTGATAGTACGTACTGGTTTCACCGCTTCCCTCATAAGTCGGCATAGGCTCAAAATGCAGGGAGTTGCCATCGCGTATAACGTATGGAACGAATCGACCCGTAGCATCATCATATTCATTTTTATTCACGTGATCCGCATCGTTTCCATCAAAGGCATTAGGTTCCCAGCCCGTATAAAAGCCGAAAACTTTCTCGTCCTTTTTCAGATACTGTTCAAGAAGTCTAACGACTTCCTCACGGTTGAGAGACCCGTTCTGAGCGGCATCCAATAACGTGGTACTCATGGTGTCTAATGTGTTTTTGACCTGATTAATGTCAGTCATGAACTCGTTTGTAGCCCGGTTTGCTGCCTGTCCAGCAACGGTTTCGCCGTACTGCAGGCTTTTGTCATAAATGGATTTGGTGTTAAACGCAATCAGGGCTCCGATACAGCAGAGTAATACGATCCCAAGTAAAAGTCCAAGCTTAAAAGCCAGCTTGCGATTGCGAAAAAAATGCATGGTTAATCCCCCTCGATGTCACTCTTGTGATGTTAGTATGGATGTGTGCTTCTCCTAAAGGGAGTCTATACTTTATATCGATATTTGAGGTCATATAATGAAGATAAATAGAAAAAAGCATAGAAAAACAGCTGTCGAGAAAATCTCGACAGCTGTTTGGATTGAAACTTTAATGTGATTGCAACGATTAACGGTTGTAGAACTCGACGATTTGTTTTTCATCGATGTCTTGGGACAATTCAGCACGCTCAGGCAAGCGGATGAATTTACCTTCTACAGCTGCTTCGTTGTATTCAACGTATGCTGGAAGATGCGAACGGCCTTCCAAAGCTTCCTTAACGGAAGAAAGAGCGCGGCTCTTCTCACGCAAGCCGATTACATCGCCAGTGCTTACTTGGTAAGAAGCGATATCGACTTTTTTGCCGTTTACAGTTACGTGACCGTGTGCTACCAACTGACGCGCTCCAGCGCGGGAGTTAGCAAACCCAAGGCGGTAAACGAGGTTGTCAAGGCGGCACTCAAGCAAGAACATGAAGTTTTCGCCGGCAATACCTTGCATTTTTTGAGCTTTAGAGAACAGTGTGCGGAATTGCTTCTCGCCCAAACCGTACATGTGGCGCAATTTTTGTTTTTCTTGCAATTGCATACCGTAGTTGCTCATTTTTCTGCGTTGGTTAGCTCCGTGCTGACCTGGAGGGAAAGGGCGTTTCAATTCTTTGCCTGTTCCGCTAAGGGAAATGCCGAGGCGACGGCTCAATTTAAATTTAGGACCAGTGTAACGTGCCATGTTTAAAGTAGCTCCTTTTTAGTTAAAGTTCATATTAGGGCTCTGTTTGCGCTCCAATTTGTTGATGCGGGCTTGGCCTCGCATAGAACGATCAGGAAAGTTCAGCCGCTGTCCTGAAAGCAACAAAAAGAATGAGGGTGACACAACCGGTAATGCCCAAATTTAAAGACCCATTAGTAGTCTTCATCAACAATTTATATTACAGTTTAAGAGAACCAAAGTCAAGCGTAGAACAAAAGCAAAAAAACGTCTAAATTTGTCGATAGGTCATTGGGCCTAAAATAATGGGACAATTTTCTGAAATATGGATGCAAAAAAGCTTTAAACAGAGTAAAATAGATTGTATCTTAACTTTAAATCATCTTTATGTAACAAGGTTATCGCAACGAATTTGCAGGTTTGCGATAACGTCTGCAGATTAATGCATCCTGGTGGATGCAAAAACGGTGCAAAGGAGCGCCTGACATGTTAGAACATCTAAGAAGTTTACCTGCCAGCTTGAATTCACGAAGTTCGGGCGATTCCGCATCTTTTGCCGCTCCTCATTCTCATGAAGAGCATGTGTTGTGGATGCAAAAAATGGATATCACACCTTTTGATTTTTCATATTTGGGCAGCTTGCTAGAGCAGGCATACAGTGACTGGAACTCCAAAGTAGATTCGGGCCTGGACAGCAGATCAACCTTTTACAGCGTATGGAACACGGAAGGCGATTGTATAGGGTACGATCGTGATCGTGATGCCGATCCGGGCTTGGATGCACGCAGGCTTGTATTGGAATGTTTGGATAAGAGACAGGCTCTGTCCTTCAGAGGGGCTAGCGAACGTGGAGAATATCTCCTGATAACACATCCCTTATTCTCCAGAACGAACAAGGATATGTTTGCCGTATTTACTGCTGTGATCTATGAATCCAATCGATATGAAACGTCTGAAGCTGTTGTTCGATCTGAGGCATTGCATTACCGCACCTGCTTTTACCGAAGATTTGAATACATATTTATGACGGACCTGTTACATGCTCATGAACAAACAGCGCGTGAAGAACACCGGAGGTCCATCCTCTTTCAGATTGTTCAGCGAATGCATGACAAAATGGATGTCGACGCCATATTGGATGAGGTATTTGACAGTATGGACTATTTGTACCCGGCCACGTATATCACACTGTATATGTCTCAGGATCAGAGCAACTTTAATCCACGGATTAAACCATTGCTTGTCCAGGAACGAGGAGAAGATATATGTGTGCGTTCGTTTATGGAAGGCAAGCTGATCGTTGCTCGTTCAGATGATGGAGAGAATCGCATCGTAGAGGTAGGTCTTCCTTTGAAAGGAAAACAAGGCATATACGGTGTGTTCCATATCGAAATGAACGAAGAGATCATGGAAGAATCGGATCTGCAATTGATTACGATGATGGTAGATACCGCAGGCACGGCCTTTGAGAACGCCAAGTTGCACGAACAATCCAATATGTTGATACAGGAACTTCGTCTAATCAATGATCTTACACAGCGCTTGAACAAGAGCCTGCATCTTTCGGAGATCTATCAATTATCCGAGCAAGAGTTAAAGGAAATATTTCAGGCTGAAACGTGTTGCATTCTTCAACTCAATGACAGTACGAATGACTTTGAAGTCATGTCTTCTAACGTGAAAGATGTCTTTCACCAATCATTCTCTGTAGACTATGGTATCGCAGGCTTAGTGTATCGAACAGAGGAACCGCTTATTATATCCAATTATGCGCAATATGATAAAGTGTCCTCCTTTTTCATGGAAGATACCGGATCCATGTCATTGATTGCATCACCGATCAGAGTCAATGGTGAAGTGAAGGGTGCCATTTTGCTGGGACACAGCAGAGAGCAGTATTTTTCATATGATAATTATCGGCTTTTGCAGATGTTGTCCATTCATATCGGGCTTGCCCTGTCGAATGCCACGCTACATGCCGAGGTTCGGCGTTTGGCTAATCTGGATATGTTGACAGGATTGTACGTAAGGCATTATCTGGATAGCGTAATTCACGAGCGTCAGGCTCATGAATTCTGTGGTTCTCTCATTGTCGTGGATATTGATCAGTTCAAACAGGTGAATGATACCTTTGGACATCAGACGGGTGATCAAGTGCTGAAGCAAGTGAGTGAAATTGTCACCAGATCTGTTCGCCCGGAGGATATCTGCGCCAGATGGGGTGGAGAAGAACTGGCTATCTATATGCCGCAGGTAAGTGTGCATCAGGCGTTAGAATACGCGGAAGTAATCCGCAGGAGAGTCGCGGAGGAGACCAGACCTTTTGTTACGGTGTCCAGTGGCATCGCCGAGTGGAATTGTATGGATGAGAAGGTTAGTGTGGAGTCCTTGTTTTATCGGGCTGACATGGCTTTGTACAGCGCTAAGAATGGCGGTCGTAACAGAATCGTTGTAGAAGAACAGGAAGTAACACGTTAGGAGAGAACCATTCCAATTGCGGAGTCGTTCTCTCTTTTTTTATGTAATGAGGATCATGTTGTTTATAGATGGAAGTATAAGCGAATACAGGCAGGGCAATCTATGGAGAAAGTTGACGGAAGGGTGAAGATGGACATGGACATGCTTAACCGCCGATCGGTATGTACATTATGGTTACTCGTGAGCATTATGTTTATTTGTGTTCCAGGTTGTGGATTGATCCAGCGTGATCAAACGCCTGAAGAAGTTTTTTCCCTGGCTTTATCGGGTATAGCGGGTAAAGAAACCTTAAGTTTTGAGGGAGAAGCGGGACTTCGACGGGAGAACAGCGGACTGTTCGAGAATCAGTTCAAATTTGAAGGCAAGCTGGAGAATCATGATCGTCTGACCCTTCAGACACGACTACCTGGAGAGGTAACCGCTGCGGGCACGGGGATTCATACGACTGCCGTAAACAATAACGGACAGCCCAGTGGATTTAGCGCCTCTTTTGAGCGGAAACAAGGACAATGGATGGCATTATCAGCGCGGCATGAGCCGCTGCGTGGTTCTCTTTCCCGCTTTAATCCAATAGCCCAAATGGAGAAGATCGATGGGATGCACAAAACCATTCAATCGGAGTATGGTTCCGGTCGTCGAACCAGAACGTTACGGATTGAACTTGCACCGGAAGATGCCAAAACATGGGCTGCAGCCCAGCTAAACGACGAGATGAACGCCATTCGTGCAGAATATATGCACAAGGCAGCTGCGGTGAAAGGAGCGCCTAAGGAGAAGCTTGAGCAGGATCTGGAGAAAGTATGGAAACAGGGTGAAACAACGATGCAACAGATGATGAAACAAGCGAGCGTGCAGACGGTATATCATCTCACCGTAGATCGGAAGAGTAGTTTGCCTCTTCGCTTATCCTCTGAAAGTCAGGTGAGTTATACGGACAACAACCGTAAGAGCAACAAAGAAGCTCTTGTCACCGATGTAAACTTCAAGTCATATCAATAAATGAAGTGTAGGACTGCCTGCTGACGGGATGACTGATTGCGTGCTACAATAGTATCGTAATTTACCGTTGTTCAATTCAAGCAAGGCAGATGACAGGAGGATTTTACCAAGATGAAGGACCCAAGAATTCAAAAGCTTGCAGCAAGCCTGGTGGGCTATTCTGTAGATGTACAGCCTGGTGAAAATGTATTGGTTGAGATGATTGGATCGGAACGTGATCTGATTAACGCCATTATTGAAGAGGTAGGCAAAAAAGGTGGTAACGTCTTTGTACAGTTGACCGATAAGACCGTACAGCGTGCTATGCTGAAAACTGCGACAGAAGAAATGATGAAAACGTGGGCAGAGATTGATCTGAATCGCATGAAACAGATGGATTGTTATATCGGTATTCGCGCGGGAGAAAATGTGAATGATCTGTCCGATGTGCCGGAAGAAAAAATGAAAATGTATAATTCTTTGTACTCCCACCCGGTACATAGTGAACAACGTGTCAAACATACGAAATGGGTTGTACTTCGTTACCCTAACGCAAGTATGGCGCAACTCGCGAATACGAGTACAGAAGCGTTCGAAGATTTCTACTTCGACGTATGTAACCTGGATTATGCCAAAATGGACAAAGCACAAGACTCACTGGCTAACCTGATGAAACGGACGGACAAAGTTCGCATCACGGGACCTGGAACAGAGTTGAGCTTCTCCATTAAAGATATCGGTGCAGAGAAATGTTCTGGCCAGAAAAATATTCCGGATGGTGAAGTGTACAGTGCCCCTGTACGTGATTCCGTGAACGGAACGATTAGTTATAACTCACCAACCCTTTACAATGGAGTGACTTTTGAAAATATCAAGTTCACGTTCAAGGATGGCAAAATTGTCGAAGCGACAAGTAACGATACAGAGCGCTTGAATGAAATCCTGAATTCGGATGAGGGTGCTCGTCATATTGGTGAATTTGCGATTGGATTTAACCCGCATATCCTGCACCCAATGAAGGACATTCTGTTTGATGAGAAAATCGCAGGCAGCTTGCACTTTACGCCAGGTCAGGCGTATGAAGAAACAGATAACGGAAACCGTTCTTCCATTCACTGGGATCTGGTATTGATCCAGCGTCCGGATTATGGCGGCGGAGAGATTTATTTTGATGATGTGCTGATTCGTAAAGATGGTATCTTTGTTATTCCTGAGCTGGAATGCCTCAATCCGGACCGTTTGAAATAGGAACAGGATTTTTCTGTTGCTAGGAAAGCGGATTCACGGTATCATGTAGTGGTAATTAATAGATGATACCAAAGTAAAAAGACGGAGGGATTCCTATGTCGAGTAATAACGCGGCTGTAGTGGAAATTGCTCAAACAGCAGGCAAGTTTACTTCTTCAATCGTGCTTCATTCAGAGAACAAGTATATCGATGTGAAAAGCATTCTCGGGTTGTTTACAACGTTGATCAGCACGCATAGCTATGAACTGCATGTTCATGGACCAGATGCAGTTGAAGCGAAAGCAGCCATGTCAGAAGTATTTGCCAAGCATGGACTGAATGTAAGCATCGCATCTGAGTAATAGCTCTCAAGAAGCACCTCTGCCTTTTTTGGCAGGGGTGTTTTTTGGCATTGCATGACATGAATACTCATCTGGACATCCTTGGAACAGGGAGAATAAGCTGCAATAGAAGGCTTCACTTTGTGGGCTTATTTTGGTCAGGTTCTTGTATTAGCTCTTCATTTCGTCTAATATTAGAGGTAGAACGTCTTTACGCGATTTTTGGGACATAGGGGGGAAAAATGCATGACTTCATCTGATCTGCAGGACCAGCTGAATTTGAAAGCGATCAGTCTTCTTCAAGAAGATGCAGATAAAATACAGAAGCTTATTGAAGTACAGATGGAGAATCTGGCTACCCGCTACTGCCCTCTCTATGAGGAAGTATTGGATACACAGATGTATGGGTTCTCCAAGGAAGTTGACTTTGCTGTTCGTGCAGGGCTCCTTCCAGAAGGTGCAGGTAAGCAGCTGGTTAGCGCGCTTGAGCGGAATTTGGCCATTTTATATGAAGCCTTGAACAAAAAGAATGAGCAATAGCCTGCAATCGCGCGGGTCAGAATAGAAGGCATGCAGGCGTTTATGCATGCTTTTTTTGTACGTCTGAATCGATTGTGATGTAAGTCACTCCGAAGACCTGTATAAGCGAAGAGACAGCTCCAAAGGTATATTGGGCTGCCTCTTGTGGCTTGTTTATTTTTAATGTTATATAAATTAAACTAAACATTTACACAAAACGGAGAGGACAGAAATAACCTGAAGAAGCGGAGCGTTCGCCTTTATCCCCGGATTTACCCCTTTATAAAAGGAATCAAAAAAATCTGGGGATAACAGCGATCGGAAGGTTGTTCTGTCATCGGAGTGTCCGGTGTAAATATTCTTTAGTTCAACTTATATAGCTTGGTGAGGGTCGGGCTATACCAAGAAGAAAGATACTCCCAGAATGATATATACGACGAGCAGAAGTAGACCCTCATACCAGTTCGTAGAACCATCTTGGGTGATCGACTTCGCAATAAATACGGATACGCCGATGGCGACCAGTTCTATCGTTGTGAAGACGATATCCATGGTTCTACCTGTGAAGTAGCTGACAAAAATCAGTACAGGAGCAACGAAGAGTGCAATCTGCAAGCTGCTGCCGACAGCAATCTCGACGGCTGCTCCGATTTTATTTTTCATGGCAAGCATGATGGCTGCACTGTGTTCGGCTGCATTACCGATGATGGCGACAAGGAATGCACCGACAAATAGTTCGCTAAGTCCAAATTCCGAAGTGAATACTTCGAGCGTGCCGACCAACCACTCACTGACGAAGGCAACCATGACCGTTGCGAGCACCAGATAGAGAATTGATTTTTTCTTGGACCATGCCGGAGCATGTTCATGCGGTAGCTCTTCATCACGATCCTCAGTGACGTCTGCAAGGTAGTTCTTGTGCGTCACCATGGAGAATAGTAACCAGGCGATATACGCGAGAATGAGCAGCCCGGCCACGATGAGACTAAGTGTATTCGTGTCTTTCTGTGTAATGGAATGTGTATTGAGAAAGACTGCCGGGATAAACAGGGCAATGATGGCAACAATCATCAGGGAACCATTCAAACCTGCGAGTGAAACATTATAATTCTGGATTTTGAACTTGAGTCCTCCGGCAAAAATACTTAACCCGAGCACTAACAGCAGATTTCCGATGATGGAGCCTGTCAGACTTGCTTTGACCATGTCGAACAGTCCCTCTTTGACGAGGAAAATGGCGATAATCAATTCGGCGGCATTGCCGAAGGTCGCATTCAAGAATCCACCCAGCCGCTGTCCGGCGTAGTGGGCAACATTTTCGGTGGCTTTGCCTAAAAAACCGGCCACAAAAATAACCGAAATGGCTGATATCACGAACTGTAGAATCGAATCCCATTTCAAGTGGTGGGCGATGGCACTGAGTGCAAAGAACGCAATCAGCAAAATGGATGAAATCCGGTTTCTCACAACAAACACCTCGGTTATAAATTATTTTGTTTTGAATTGCATTGTAAATCGCTTATGAGATTATTTTCATATTTCAATATAACCAAATGGTGGTAGGTTGTAAACGCATCTTTTTGAGTTTAATTTGCTTTTTGGGGTGGAAAGGATTTAAAATACGAGTAACGAAGTGAAGGAGGATGTGGCATGGCAGAACAACTTCAACTGGAGAGCGGAAACATCCGGATTGCCGATGACGTGGTTGCAAAAATTGCCGGAATGGCTGCAATGGAAACGCCCGGAATTGCCGCAATGTCTGGAGGATTGTCAGAGGGCTGGGCGAAGCGACTCAGCGGTAAAAACGTACAAAAAGGCGTGAGCGTTGAGGTCGGCCAGCTAGAAGCAGCCATTGACCTGCGCATCATCGTCCTGTACGAAACCCCGATTCATGAAGTTTCCCGTATGCTTCAGCAGAATGTAAGAGAAGCGGTAGAGACCATGACCGGATTACGCGTGGTTGAAGTCAATGTAAAGGTAGAAGGCGTATCTTTCAAAGGCGACGATCTGTAAAATTTCGCAATCCGCGATGGAGGACAAAGACATCTTGACTTGTCTCCATCTTGATAGACAGAGTGTACTAGGTACACACAAAAAGGCTGCGCATCCAATTGGGTGCACAGCCTTTTTTGTGTTAGCTTTTTTTGTATTGAGACGTGTTCCGTACCTTTACGACCAATCCCGTTCACCGAATCCGACGGATGGACTCCCGTGAACGAAGAGCAGGAGAAGTGCGAGTCTGTGTCTGTACAGTCACGGACTTGGTTTTCTCTTCCTTGATCACGTCAAGGTTGTTGGTACGCGAGATACTCAGCAAAATGCCCATGGCGACCATCATCACAAAGAGTGAGGTACCCCCATAACTGATAAACGGAAGCGTGACCCCCGTCACCGGAATGGTCTGAGTTACACCGCCGATGTTGATAAATGCCTGTATCGCAATAAGTCCCATGATGCCTATGCCGACCAGTGTTCCGAATGGATCAGGACAGCGAAGAGATACAATAATACCTCGCCAGATGAAGTACAGATAAACCAGAAGGAATAAGGTACTTCCGATGAATCCAAGTTCTTCCCCGATTACGGAGAAAATAAAGTCATTATACGCATTTGGCAAATAGTGCAGCTTCATCGTACCTTGTCCAATCCCGGAACCCGTCATGCCGCCATCACCAATGGCCACAAGGGAGCGGTAGAGGTTAAGACTTCCGCCATTAATATCAGATAATGGATTCAGAAATGCCTGAATACGTCCGATCTTGTAGTTCTGTTCGGCAGTGACCGCTGTTGCAGCAGTCGTCGTGTCTGAAGGAGACATGGAAGAGAACAGGGAATTGGCTCCGAACGCCAGTGCTCCACCGAGTACAACCAAGAGAATTGAACCCATGATATGTTTCATACTGGCGCCGCCGGCATAGATCAAGAGACCACAGGTGGACACCAGGATGAAGGTGGTACCAAAGTCTGGTTGCAGCATGATCAGTCCTGCAATGAATCCAACGATGAACAAGACGGGAAAATACCCTGTTTTGAAAACCCTGAATTTCTCACCTTTTTTGGTGATCAGAGCAGAGAGATATAGAATGATAGCAATTTTTGCGAACTCTGCAGGCTGAAGACTGAAACCGAAAATGTGAATCCAGCTTCGTGCACCGTTCAATACTGCACCTGAGATCAAAACAATCACCAGCATGACCGTAGTGATCAGGAAAAAGGGTGCATAGAGTTTTTTATACTTGTTGAAGCGGATATTCATGGCAAAGAACATGCCAAATAGACCGATAATCGCCCACATAAGTTGTTTTTTCGTGAAGTAAAGGGCATCATTGTTAAATCTTTCGCTTGCGATTGCAATGCTGGAACTGGAGCTGAATACCATCACCAGTCCGAAGCCCACCAACAATAAAGTGAGGATTAGCAGTTGAAAATCCGGCGTGCCTCTCTTCGTTTTCGTTTGGGCCGTTTGTTGTTTCATCGTTTGGCCCAGCCTATGCTTCCAGCAGTTCTTTAAGCTGCTGTAATTTTTCGGCTGCCAGCTTCACGACTGGCTGTGGAACGGAAGAGTCATAATCCAGACCGTGAGGGAAGGTGGCTTTGCCAAGATAAACGGCTTCAACAGCAAGAACGGTATCCGGTTTTTCCAATTTGCCTTCCACTGCGCGGGTATTAATGCGTACAAAGTATTCTGATTTGGTTTGTTCATCTTCAATTTTGTAGTCATATGTAGCACGGTAATATTCCCATTGCCACCGGACAAATCCGACTTTCTCGGCGCTCTCATCCAGGTATGCCAAGTCGCTCTTCAAGCCATCCAAGCCTGTATTCTCAAAAATCATAAGCGTCTGATCCTCCTCATAAGCTTCCGAGTGTAATTTCTCGTGCATTTCTCTAGTTCATGATAGTATGTTTCCCCTTCCCGTGCAAGCTTTCCGGGGGTGTTTCGTATCGGTTTTCTTCCAATTCTGCTACAATATACAGCAATAGGTTTGAAGAGGAAGGTTCGGGCTTGATCCAAGTCCCGTTCAAGATTGAAAGGGTGGAGAGACATGACTAATAATATATGGTGGGAAGATCTGCAGATCCACATGGTGGAATGGCGGCGTCACCTTCATCGCAATCCTGAGGTTTCCTTTCATGAGGAGAAGACATCCTCTTTTGTAGCGGATATGTTGGAGAGCTTTGGCGTTGAAGTGAAGCGTCATGTAGGCGGTCACGGGGTCATCGGTACGATACGTGGGGACAAGCCAGGGCCTGTCGTCATGCTTCGGGCCGATATGGACGCATTGCCGATTCAGGATGAGAAGAATATCGAATACGCATCACAACAAGCAGGAGCGATGCATGCATGCGGCCACGATGGTCATATCTCGATCTTGCTCGGTACGGCATTGTATTTCAGCCGTCACAAGCAGGAGATCCGAGGCGAGATTCGCTTTTTGTTCCAGCCAGCAGAAGAACTGCTTCCGGGCGGAGCAGTCCAAGTTATTGCGGATGGTGCGCTTGAAGGCGTGGATGTCATATACGGTATTCATCTGTGGACCCCGCTGCCTGTAGGTGTTGTTGCCAGTAAAGCAGGACCGATGATGGCGGCGGCGGACGACTTTTACATTGAGATCAAAGGTAAAGGTGGACATGGAGGCATGCCGCAATCCACGATAGACAGTCTTATCGCGGGTTCTGCGCTTGTGATGCAGCTTCAGACGGTTGTTAGTCGTTCTGTTGATCCATTGCAACCAGCAGTGCTCACCATTGGTACAATGCAGGCTGGCTCTGCTCAGAATGTAATTGCAGAGCAATGCAAAATGAGCGGTACAGTAAGAACATTCGACGAAGAGACGCGTAACGGGATGAAAGAGCGAGTGCTTACTATGGTGGCCCAGACAGGGGCCGCTTACGGGGCAGAGACTCAAGTGAAATATATTATGGGATATCCACCTGTGGTGAATGATGAACTGGAGACAGCACGTTTCTTCAGGGAAGCTACAGAAGTATTTGGGGCAGAACGAGTGCAAACGTCGCCGATGCTGATGCCAGCGGAAGATTTCGCGTATTATCTGCAGAAGGTTCCAGGGTGCTTTATGTTTGTTGGAGCAGGTAATCCGGATAAAAATGCGATCTATCCGCATCATCATCCGATGTTTGATTTTGATGAAGATGCGATGCAGACGGCCGTAAAATTATTTATTGCCATGGCTAAGGGTTATACAGCCGAATGACTTTAGATGCAGTTGGGCATCCTGTTCATACCGAGGTATGGGCAGGATGTTTTTTTGTGGATTTTTATAGATGTTGTTCAAAAAGTCCACTTTTGATTACGAATCATGCCTGGCGGCATGATCAGCATCGAATATGAAAACTAGACTTTTTGAACTCGCAATTATACAGGTTCATTTTCGGAAGTTGCCGGAACTGGACTTTTTTTTGATAGGAGGAAGTTTCGAATGGAAGGAACAGAACATAGAGAAAGAACGGATGCTTGTATTGTTCAGCGGGATTTTACGGTTTTACTGGAAGTCGGACACCCTGGGTTCCAAAGAGCAAGAGAGCAGCTAGGGAAGTATTCAGAACTGGTTAAGACACCGGCGGCGTTTCATACCTATCGAATTACTCCATTGTCGCTCTGGAATGCTGCTGCACTGGGATGGAATGCAGATCAGGTCATCGCAAGTCTGGAATTGGTGTCCCGCTGGAACGTGCCTGCTGCACTCATACAGGATGTTCAAAGGATTATGGATCAGTACGGGAAATTAAAGCTGCATTCCGAAGCAAATCATGCCAGAATGCGTCTTTACAGTGAGGATGAGCGGTTGCTGGATGAGTTAAGCGGATTGAAAACAATAGCTGCCTTTCGTATGGAACGAACAGACGCTCATGAGCTTCTGCTCTCAGGAGAACAGCGAGGTCTATTGAAAAGAGAATTAACACGGCTGGGTTACCCGGTACTTGATTATGTGGGGTATCGGGAGGGAACCAAACTTTCATTTGAATGGCGGTCCAATGATCCAGAGGACCACTCAGAGCGATTTGCGTTGCGTTCATACCAGAGAGAAGCTGTGGATGCATTCGAAGGCAGTGAGGGCATGGGAGGAAGTGGTTTACTCGTACTTCCTTGCGGGGCAGGCAAAACGGTCATTGGCATAGCCGTGCTGGAGCGGCTTCAATGTGAATGCCTTATTTTGACTTCCAATACAACGTCTGTGCGACAGTGGATTCAGGAAATTCAAGACAAAACCACGATTACCAGCGAACAGATTGGTGAGTATTCCGGTCAGAAAAAACAGGTGAAACCTGTGACTGTAGCTACATATCAGATTCTTACACACCGGAAATCTAAAGATGCTGATTTTACCCATATCAAACTGCTCAGTGAGCGGCAATGGGGTCTGATC
The DNA here is from genome assembly GCF_026013365.1 of Paenibacillus sp. LS1. Classification (GTDB taxonomy): domain Bacteria; phylum Bacillota; class Bacilli; order Paenibacillales; family Paenibacillaceae; genus Paenibacillus. Next base: position 1,432,497 of record NZ_JAPDOE010000001.1, on the reverse strand, counting down.
ATATATGACGAAGTCCATTTGTTACCAGCGCCAGTATTTCGTGCAACTGCGGATATTCAAGCTACTCGAAGACTGGGATTGACGGCTACATTGGTTCGAGAGGATGGCTGTGAACAGGATGTATTCTCGTTGATTGGCCCGAAGCTCTATGATATGCCATGGAAAAAGCTGGAGCAGCAAGGATGGATTGCCGATGTACAATGTCAGGAGATACGTATCCCGTTCTCCCCAGAATTAAGATCGAATTATCTGCAAGCCGAGGTTAAACATCAATTTCGATTGGCTGCCGAGAATCCGGCCAAGGTACATGTGGTCAAACGTTTGCTGGAGCGTCATCGGGATCTGCCTGCACTTGTAATTGGACAATATCTGGATCAACTTGAGTTGATTGCCCGGGAAATTGAAGCACCTTTGATTTCAGGAACAATGTCGCAGCAAGAGCGAATCAAATGGTTTGCTGCTTTTCGACGTGGGGAGATTAAAACGATTGTTGTATCCAAAGTTGCCAATTTTGCTGTGGATCTGCCTGATGCCGCTGTAGCACTTGAGATATCCGGTAGTTTCGGTTCCAGGCAGGAAGAGGCACAGCGTTTGGGGAGAATTCTGAGACCAAAAGCTGGAGAAAACAAAGCATATTTTTATGCGTTGGTATCAGAGGATAGTAAGGAACAGGAGTTTGCATTAAACCGTCAGATGTTCTTGGTGGAGCAGGGATATGAATATGCCATTGTGCACGAGAAGGAATAGTCCATTTATACTCGCGAAAAGAGGAGGAATTAAGGAATGTCTTCATTTGAATCAGTAAATGAGTCTGAGGCAATGGACCTTGCTTCATGGTCAAAGCTTACTTTGGTGGAGCAAAGAGTACTTGGTGCAATTTTTCACAAACATGCCGTACAGCCTTTTTCCTCTCTCCTGTCGCGAGAGCAGTGGGCCAGCGAAGGACTAAGTGGCGCAGAAGCCAAATATTCATTCGCCAATCTTAGGCGGCAAAGATGGATTGAATCTGTTCATAAGAGTTGGGGAGAGCAATTATTCTATATTCCAGCTTCGCAGATGGAAACATTGACGATTGCTTACGCGCAAAGAGTGGGCTTAACCGTTGAACAGATGACAATGCATGCTGACGTACTACAGGAGGGAAAGCCGGATATTGCTGCAGAGCTTCTTCATCTGATCGCTTGGATCGGAAGAGAAGGACTTCCCTTGACAGGTAAGGGAACTATACATAAGAAAACGATTCAGAAATTAAGTGCGATCACCGTGTTATCTTCGACAGACTTTGATGGTTTGGGCATCCGATATGAACATTCGGACCTGTATCCGATTCACGTTGCAATCCTTCTCGATCTACTGCTCAGTCTGAATCTGGTTCAGAAGGCAGAGGGGAGAATTCGGATCGTAGATCATCAATTACAGCAATGGTTGAAGCTTTCATGGGGACAGATGCATCAGGAGGTATATCAAGCTTGTGTGGACAGATACGGGAATACCGAGCCTGCTCTACAGCATTTCCGTCATCAATTGGCCGTTCTTTCTCTAGGGAAGAACGTATGGTGTCGTATAGTGAATTCCACATGTGAACCTCAGATCAGGGGATGGCTTTATGCACTGGCTGGTTGGGGTTATGGCGACGTTGGAGAAGATCAGTCGGGAGCATTGGCATTCCGTTGGCTGATCGAACCACAGAGCCTGTTGAATCTACGCCAAGAGGCGGTAGGAGAGGCGGAACCGTGTGGATTTTACATGCAGCCAGATTTTGAAATGTTGGTGCCACCAGAAGCCGGGCCTGATGTAATCTGGATGCTGGAGCAATGCGCAGAACGGGTAACGCGTGATCGGATGTCCATTTACCGGATGACGAGAGAACGGATTATTTCGGCCATAGCCAGAGGGTATGGGTTGCATGAAGTGATGGATTTTATTGATCATTATGCCCTGACAGGCATACCGGAGAATGTACGGATTGCGTTAGCAGATTGGGCAAAGGAGACGGATGTTGCACCGTTGACTGTAGATCGGAACATGGAGGTAATGGATGCGAGTACAGGCTCCGCAGAGGATCAGAAGTTATTAGAAAAAGATGTCTTGAGCGGTGTATCTTCTTCTTTTTACACACCTGATAATCAAGGTCTGGTTAATGTGCCTGCATCTCTGCATGGGTTGGAGCGTGATCATTCTGTCATTGAGAAGAAGTTCTCTCTGTTGGGGGTTGAGGAGATCCCCGAGACCTGGTACAGGGAGTGGCGTCGATATCACAGTTCAACAGCACGACAGATTGCTGCCAAAGCCATTGAGTGGCAGACCAAGCTGGGGATACAACAGGAAAATTGTACGCAATACCTCATTCCACATCAGTTGGAGGGTCATGAACAATGGACTTTAAGCGGTTGGTGCATGTTGGATTCAAGTGGGCATGCAGCAGAGACAGAATGGCGTACATTCTCCCCGTCGGAGTGGGATACAATGCGTCTTATCCTGCCGGATGATGTCATAACCTGACTATTTCAAGTGAATATCAGGTTGAAAGGCGAATTTTCGAGGTTCCCTTATTTCTAATTGCAGGAAAAACTCTTCTTAACTATTCATGGATATGCTATGATGAGGTAGTCTACGTTAAGTAGAACTTTATATATAGATAGGATGAATATTTCATGAGCGTAGCGGAAATGAACACGGTCGATATGGCCCAAGTGTTAACGGGCGCATATGAACTGGGCGACATGATTAACCAATCTGCCGAAGTATCGGATTATTTATATTGGAAGCAGCAAGTCGAGACTACCCCTGAGATTCAGATGGGGATTCGGAAGCTGAATGCCAAGAAGGAATTGTTTGAAGAAACACAGCGTTTTGGTCATTTTCACCCGGATTACCATGCAGCGAAAGATCAGGTGAAGGCTCTGGAACAGGAGTTGGAAAATTTCGAGGCGGTAGCCCGCTTCAAACAGGCAGAGAAGTCCCTGGATGATATGTTATTCCAGATGTCAGAGACCATTGCATTCGCCGTGTCAACGACCATTAAGGTGCCGAGCAATGACCCGAATCCGAAGGGCGGCTGCGGTAGTGGCGGCAAGTGTGGTTGCAGTTAAGTAATCTTTATAGAAGGGCGGGGAACGATGATGTTTGCGGAAAGGACTGGATTCATTATTTGGGTCAGTGATTTGAAGGCTGCCCGTAATCTCGAAAAATATGGCACCGTGCATTATATCTCCCGCCGTATGCATTATGTGGTCATGTATGTTAATGCAGAACGGGCAGAAGATACGATGAAAAACGTGAAGCGACTTTCCTATGTGCGCAAGATCGAACGTTCGTATCGAAATGAGATCAAAACTGAGTATGCCAGCAAAACGATGGACAAAACAAGCTTTTACGGAATATAGACGAGAAACTGGAGGGGCCCTTTGGGGTCGCTCCTTTCTTGAATTATGCACAAACGGACTTTTGTGAAAAAAAGTTAAACTTACGCCTTGAGGTTGCGGGACTTATGTTGTAATATATTTGGTAATAAATAGATAGAAAGTCCTATCTGGTGGAGAGTGATTCCCATGCGTGATAAGGTGATGCAACGTTGGAGCACCTACGAGCCGTTTTTCGTAGCTCTTGGAGACAAAAAAGTGGCCGACATCGTCATTACCCATCATGCCAAGATGCGGTATGCAGACCGTATTGAGCCTGCACGTAGTGATGATGACCATATTGCAGCGTGGTTATGGGAGTGTCTGAAGCAGGACCGTATAACACCATACTACCGTAATGAACAGGACGTCTACCTGATTGATGAGGATCTGGTTGTGGTCGCCGAATTTTCCGAACTTGAAGGAGAATATGATATTGCGGGCAACCCGCTGCACAAAATGATTGTAGTTACGTTTCTGGGACGTATGTCGGAGACCATTGAGTTGAGGGACCTGAAGTCATATTATTCATGGTTAAGACATTCAAGAAGAATGACGCTGGTCAAAAATAGCCGCAAGCACAAGTAAGCCTGAGTAGATTCAATACGTTGAAATCATAGATTCAAGGATCATCGCATGCAGACAAGCTGCATGCTTTTTTTGTTGCCAAGCGGGAAATCGGCTACAATGTAGAGAGTGTAATCGAAGAGGGGCGAAGATATGAATTTTCACCAATTGCATATTTTTTATACGGTAGCAGAGAAAGGCAGCTTCTCGGCTGCTGCACAAGCATTACATATGACTCAACCGGCAGTAACGATGCAGATTCAATCACTGGAGGACTATTTTGGAACCAAGTTATTGCATCGTTCCACCAAAAAAATAGAATTATCCGAGGCTGGCCGGACTTTATTGCCTCATGCGAAACGGAGCGTGGAGCTGGTCAGACAGACGGATGAGGCGATGTCGGCGTTTACCCAGATGTTACAGGGGCGACTCCAGCTTGGAGCCAGTTTAACGATCGGGGAATATGTGCTCCCTCGCATGCTCGGACCGTTTGCGCTTCAGTATCCCGATATTTCCATCGTCATGAAAGTGATGAACACAACGCAAATTATGGATGATATATTGAAGCACCAGCTTAATTTTGGTCTGATTGAAGCTCCAGTGCACCACCCGGATATGATTGTAGAGCCTGTTATGCAGGACGAGCTGAAACTGATTGTACCTGCCGGGCATGATCTGGCTAAGCGTAGCAAAGTGAATCTTGAAGATGTAATGAATTATCCCTTTGTGCTGCGTGAGAAGGGTTCGGGTACCCGTCAGGTGATGGAAGACCAACTGCAAAAGAAAAATATTGATCCGCAGGATATGAATGTGGTGATGGAACTTGGAAGTACAGGAGCCGTAAAATCGGCTGTAGAGGCAGGGGTAGGCATTACGATGTTATCTCCTTCTTCCGTGCAGCATGAGCTGGCTCTTGGACTCGTTCATATTGTGGATATCCGCGGACTCGAATTCAAACGGCAGTTCTATGCCATCCATCTAAAATCGTCCTTGTTGCCTCTGTCAGCTGTCGCTTTCCTGAACTATCTGCGTCAACAAGAGCAACCAGAGCCTGAACACAAGACGGGGAAGGCATAATAGCTGGCAAAATCAATGATAGATAAAATTAATCAAAATCAGTTTACACAAAGGAGCTGTTGTTCATGGATCGACGCCAAGGACGCTGTGATCTTCATACCCATAGTCAGGCCTCCGATGGAATGCAGCCACCAGCTGATAATGTGAAGCTTGCCAAGCAAAAAGGACTATCTGCGGTTGCCTTAACGGACCATGATACAGTAGCTGGTGTAGCGGAAGCACAGAAAGCCGGTAGAGAGCACGATATTGAAGTTGTTGCCGGAGTGGAGATCAGTACCCGGGCTGGCGGGAAAGATATTCATGTACTCGGATATTATGTGAATACGGAGGATGAGCAGTTCCTCCAACGGTTGCGGGGATTACGAGAAGCGCGAGATGAGCGCAATCATCTGATTATTGGCAAGCTCCAAGAACTCGGGCTTGATATAAACTGGCAGGAGGTACTGGATGAGCTGGGACGGCCCTTAGAGCCGGATGAGAGTATTGGCAGGCCTCATATGGCTGATGTGTTGGTGAAGAAAGGATATGCTGTCGACATGCGGGATGCATTCGATCGATATCTTGCTGAAGGCAAGCCTGGCTTCGTATCTGTACCCCGGGTTGCACCCGAGGATGCGTGCGAGTGGATCAGAGCCGCAGGTGGAGCCGCTGTGATTGCCCATCCGGGTCTCTATAACGATGATGAACTGGTACGCCGCATCATCGAAGATTCCCGTCCGGATGGCATTGAAGTATTTCATTCGGACCATGGACCCGAAGAGGAACGCAGGTATGCTGAGATGGCCCGGGAATATGGCCTCATTGAGACTGGTGGATCGGATTATCATGGTGAACGGCAAGGTGTTGTTTTCCACGGAGATCTTGGTAGCAAGACCGTAACGGTTGATGTGTTGGAAAGGCTGAAGGCAGCTGCCTCACAGCAAAGGGGAGAGTAAGCGAGACGTTACAACGCTCTATCTGACTATAATAAATTCTGTATTACTGGATACATTTTAAGGTCGAAGGAGTAAGAGACATGCAAGCATGATAGGGCTGAACCTTCATGTTTGCATGTCCCTTTTTTGTTCTGAAAATAGTCTATGTAATGGAATAGTTTACCCAAGCGCCACGTGTAGCCCCGAGACGTTCGAATAATTGCTGTGCCCGCTCATTGGTCACTGCTGTGATCCAAGACATATATGCACATCCATGGTCACGCGTATATTGCTGACAGTGTGCAAATAATTTGGCTTCTGCTTCGCCTTCTCTGAATGTTTCCGTAACAAATAGGTCATTCATGATGGCGACACGTTCTGCTTTCATCGTGCTGTATGTAAAGAACAAGGTGGAAAATCCGATAAGCTTCCCGTCCTCTACTGCCACAAATTGAGCACCGATCTGCTGATTAAGCAAGTTGTTGATTAAAAGCTGGATGGATTGATCACCAGGCCAAGGGTTGTTGTAGAATCCCACCACATAGTCATGCATTAATGCCATCAGGGGTTTCAGATCATCAGGTTGCGTTTCTCGAATATGTATGGTCATGGTACACTTCCTTAAAAGTAATTTTTATTTCTTAGAATTGAATTATTATACATATAAATGAATTAATATTCAATAAAAGCGAAAAATAAGTTGAGCTTCACATATCATTCAAACAAGTAATGCAATAACAAAAATCCCCTGAACCGTTAATGGTCAGGGGATTTTTCTATTGTTACTGCCACATCTATATAAGTTGAACTAATCATTTATACGATAACGGAGAGGACAGAAAAAACCTGAAAAAGCGGAGCTAAAAGCTTTCTGTAGGAAAACTACTTCGAAAGCATAGGCTTCGCCTTTATCCCCGGATTTACCCTTGAAAAAGGGGATCAGAAAAATCTGGGGATAACAGCGATTGGAAGGTTGTTCTGTCATCGTAGTGTCAGTGTAAATAATCTTTAGTTCAACTTACTATCCATTTTTAATGGTGGATGGCAGACTTTTGATCAATTCATCATTTGGCGTGACAAACAACGTCTTCTGATGATCATAGATCACAAAACCAGGCTTCGCACCACTTGGTTTGCGCACATGACGGATAAACGTGTAATCCACAGGCACACTGCTGGACTCCTTGGCCTGGCTGAAATAGGCAGCAAGCTGTGCTGCTTCTTCCAATGTAGCTTCACCAAAGTCCGTACTGCGAATAACGACATGTGAACCTGGAATGTCTTTGGTATGTAGCCAAGTGTCGTTGGAAGAAGCAAGACGGTTGGTCACATACTCATTCTGCAGGTTGTTTTTGCCCACAAGAATATCAATTCCCTCCGAGGAGGTGAACTGGTGTACGGTTGGACGGTCACTTTTCTTCTTCTTTTTACCCTTTTTATTACGGTCACGAAGGTATCCTTGCTGTACAAGCTCGTCCCGTATTTCCTCAATATCGTTCATCGATGCAATGGATAGCTGCTGTAACAGGTTATCGAGATAGTCGATCTCGTCTTTGGTTTTGCCAAGCTGCTCATGAATAACAGCCAGACTGTTCTTATATTTGTTATAACGCTTGAAATAACGTTGTGCGTTGTCAGACGGTGTGAGCAGTGGATCAAGCTGAATGGTAATGTTGGCTTGGTCTTCATCGTAGAAGTTCACAAGCTCGACGCTCTTGTCCCCTTTGTGGACCTGATGCAGGGAGGCAAACAGCAACTCACCCCATAGTCTGAACTTGTCCGCATCGTCCGCTTCCAGCAAGTCCTTGTTCAGGTTGTCCAGCTTTTTGATGTTTTTGCTTCGCTCATTCTGCAGAAAACGGAGCAGATCACTTACTCTCTGTTTAACCGTGTCTCGTTCAGCCTTATCTCCGTAATAATCTTCCATGCACTTGCTCATCGTGTCATAGGTTTTCTCCAAATCCTGAATGCTCTGAAGATGAACGGCTGAGAAAATCATTTTGCCTTTGGCGTTCATTCCGGTTACAGGTGTGTAGATATGATCTCTGACAGGTCCCATCACGCCTTCAAAAGCGTTCCAAAGGGCACCAGCCTCGATCCGGCTCTCACCCTCAACCACAGTCGGAGCACTCGCTGTACCTTCAGCAGCAATCCCACGGGCGGCAATCTCTCCCGCAATTAACGGGCTAAGACCGCTAAAGGCATTCACAAGCCAGCGTGATGCCTCTTCTTCAGCGGCGTGATAACTTTCCTCGAATGCTGCATGGCTCACTTCGAGCGGATTACTTTTATGTTGTTCAGGCGGCGCGGTATATGAGAATCCGGGCATGATCACCCGGTAGCTACTGATCGACGGAGTCACATGATGAATGCCATCCAGAATTGTTCCAGTGACGGGATCAAGCAAAATAATATTACTGTGACGCCCCATCAATTCAATGATGATCCGTTTAACCGAAACATCCCCCAGTTCGTCGCGCTGGCGCACATTGATGTGGATAATACGTTCCATGCCAATCTGACGGATCTCCTCAATGATTGCACCTTCACAGTGCTTACGGAGCAGCATGCAGAACATGGGTGCTTCAGTAGGGTTAAGAAATGTCTTTTCCGTATAATGCACACGAGGATATGTCGGGCTTGCCGAAACAAGCAATTTACTATTTCCGCGCTGAGCACGTAGTGTGAGAACTACGTCATGGCCATTCGGCTGATGGATCTTGCTGATACGTCCACCAATGCAGCCTTGCAATTCATGAACAATGGCTCGTGTTACGATGCCGTCCAATGCCATTTTTTCCACTTCCTCTCTCTATCGAGCATCTGCATTTTATCATCATGCCAAATGCTTCATCTATATAACTGAAATGAGCAACCAGGTTATGTAAAAAAAACAGGACTGGCTGCAGATTCTTCGTTGCTTGCCTGTTGAACGCTGGAATCGGTACTGCGCAGAACATCGCAGACTTTTATTTTAGCTTATTCTGTTCATCAGGGAAAGGATTCACCTCTTGGGTGCTAATCACAGACCTGTCCGAATACATATAGAGCAGGTAGTTTGTCCGGCATAGTGTACAGCCTGTCGACCAGCGCGCCGGTGAAGCATGTGAGCTTATTTAGCAGATGAAATACAGACTGGGAGGGAAACTTGAAGCATGGAACATACCAAGTGGCATCAACTTAGTGATGAAGAGCTTCGTAACACTCTTGGCGTCAGCCCGCAGGAAGGATTGACGGATGAAGCTGTAGCAGAGAAGAGGAAAGTGGTCGGTTCGAATGAGCTGAGCGAGGGGAAACGCATTTCTCCCATTACATTGCTCTTGAATCAGTTCAAGGATTTTATGGTGCTGGTATTGATGGGAGCAACGTTGGTATCCGGATTGTTAGGTGAGTATCTGGATGCAGTAACGATTGTGGCTATTATCGTACTGAATGCGATTCTGGGGTTTGTACAGGAATTCCGGGCAGAACGATCTCTTCGTGCATTGAAACAGTTGTCTGCACCTCTCGCCAAAGTGCTTCGATCGGGCCAAGAAGTACATCTTGCCGCCAAACAACTCGTACCCGGGGATATAGTCATGGTGGAGAGCGGCGACCGCATACCCGCTGATGTGCGCTGGCTGCAAACGAACAGTCTGGATGTCGAGGAGTCGGCACTTACCGGGGAATCGGTTCCCGTGAGCAAACATTGCCTTCCGATTGCCGACGAGGACGTTCCGTTGGGTGATCAGAAGAATATTGGTTTCATGGGTACTATGGTCACGCGTGGTACGGCTAAAGGTGTGGTGATCCGTACAGGGATGGAGACGGAAATGGGCAAAATTGCCGATCTGATCCAGAATACGGAGGAGCAGGAAACACCGCTACAGCACAGACTGGAACAACTGGGCAAAATTCTGATTTTTGTCGCATTGGGATTAACCGTCATGGTCGTCGTCGCAGGCATATTGCACGGACAACCAGCCGTTGGCATGTTTCTGGCAGGGGTCAGCCTCGCGGTGGCAGCCATACCAGAGGGCCTGCCGGCCATTGTAACCATTGCACTCGCACTTGGTGTGCAGCGAATGATCAAACGTAAAGCCATTGTGCGCAAACTGCCTTCTGTCGAAACCCTTGGCTGTGCATCTGTGATCTGTTCGGATAAGACAGGCACGCTCACCCAGAACAAGATGACGGTAACGGATGTGTGGCTGGAGGGACGCAGCATCAAGGTTACTGGGGATGGTTATGCACCTGAGGGGCAGATGCTGGAGAACGGTCGAACAGTGGAATTAAAGAGTGACCAGTCCCTGCGCAGAATGCTCCAGATTAGCGCGCTTTGCAACAATGCCAGTATTGTTGAGAGTGTCGCAAACGAATTAGGGAACAAGAAAAAGGGCAAGGATACCAAAAAGGATGGCAAGAAAAACGCTAAAAAAGATGATTACAAAGAAGAAGCGGCCCAGCGAGAGAATGTATTCTGGGAGCTGAAAGGTGATCCGACGGAAGGTGCACTGGTCACACTGGCCTCCAAAATGGGGCTTACGCCTACTGGCCTCAAAGAGTTGTATGCCCGCCAGCAGGAGTTCCCGTTTGATTCGGAGCGGAAACGCATGTCTGTCCTGGTTCATCACCAGGGAGGGCGAATGATCTACACCAAAGGTGCACCGGATGTGTTGATCGGACACTGCAGTTATATTTTATGGGAAGGCAAGGTCGTACCTTTCACCGGAACACTGCGGCAGAAAGTGATGGCAGCAAATGAGAGCATGGCTGGAGCGGCACTGCGTGTCCTCGGAATGGCCTATCGTGAAGTGCGGCCGGAAGAAAAAGTGGCTGACGAACACGCCGCCGAAAGTCAGCTTGTATTCGTTGGGCTTGCAGGTATGATTGATCCACCGCGTCGTGAAGTAAGAGATGCGATTGCCACATGCCGCAAAGCGGGCATTCGTACCGTCATGATCACAGGTGATCATGGAACAACGGCAGAAGCCATTGCGCATCAGTTGGGGATTCTTCCACGTGGAGGTACCTCACTAAGTGGTCAGCAGCTGGCAGGCATGACAGACGAGCAACTGGATAAGCAGGTAGAGGGCATCTACGTGTTCTCAAGGGTATCTCCTGAACATAAACTTCGCATCGTGAAATCGTTCCAGCGCAAGGGGCATGTCGTCGCAATGACGGGGGATGGAGTGAACGACGCTCCGGCGATTAAAGCGGCTGACATCGGGATTGCGATGGGTATTACAGGCACAGATGTCACGAAGGAAGCTTCGGCGCTCATTCTGAGTGATGATAACTTCTCAACCATTGTGGCTGCCATTGAAGAAGGCCGTAATATTTATGAGAACATCCGTAAGTTTATCCGGTATTTGCTGGCATCGAATGTGGGCGAGATTTTAACAATGTTCTTTGCAATGATGATGGGCTTGCCACTCCCGCTCGTACCTATTCAGATTCTGTGGGTTAACCTGGTGACGGATGGCTTGCCTGCAATGGCGCTTGGGGTAGATCAGCCTGAGAAAGATCTGATGGAACACAAACCCCGCGGTGCCAAGGAAAATATTTTTGCCCGCAGACTGGGCTGGAAAATCGTCAGTCGTGGTGTTTTGATTGGATTATGTACACTCGGAGCATTTTGGCTTACCCTTCAGGCTGCACCGGATAATCCGGGGCAACTGATCAAGGCACAGTCGGTGGCTTTTGCTACACTCGTTTTGGCGCAGCTTATTCATGTCTTTGACTGCCGTAGTTCACGGTCGATCTTTCACCGGAACCCACTACAGAATAAGTATCTGGTTCTTGCCGTGATTTCATCGGTTGTACTGATGCTCGTTGTGATGTACGTTGAACCGTTGCAACCGATCTTCAAAACCGTACCTCTGGGATTGCGTGAATGGGCAATCTGTATCGTTGCTGCGGGTATCCCGACGTTCCTTATGGGCGCAGGCAGTGTATGGGGTGGTCGTCGTAACCGCCGTCGCATGGGGGGTTCTGGCCGCTTCGTACCTAAAAGTACAAAGTTTTCGGCATAAAATCAATAGCTTTTCCTCATCCATTTCGGTATGCTATCCTCAAAATGATTCGAAGCGGCAGCTTTGGCATTTTGCAGGATAGCTTTTTTGTGTGCAAATGTTGAATATGAATTTCTATGGTGATCCTGTAGAAGAGCAGGAATATAGCTTTGGCAGCAGACTGCCAAAAGGAGTGGGCAAGATTATGGAATTTACGAAAATGCATGGACTTGGTAACGACTTTATCGTTGTATTTGGTGAAAAGGAGCTTCCGGCAGATGCAGCAGAATTGGCTGTAAAATGGTGCAACCGTTTCTTCGGCATCGGTGCGGATGGCCTGGTTTATATACTGCCTTCGGAGAAGGCGGACTTTCAGATGCGCATCATGAATTCAGATGGTTCGGAAGCAGAGCAATGTGGTAATGCCATTCGCTGTGTATCCAAATATGTATACGATCATGGTCATGTCAGCCAGGAGCAAATTACTATTGAAACGATTGGTGCAGGCGTACAACCAGTGAGTCTCAACATTCGTGATGGCAAAGTGGAAACGGTTCGTGTTGATATGGGTGAGCCGATCCTGAACGGCCTTCAAGTACCGACAACGGTGGATGCGAATCCCGTGGTTGATCACCACATTGAAGCAAATGGACATGCGTTCAAATTCACTGCGGTATCCATGGGTAACCCGCATGCGGTCATCTACGTTGATGATGCTGTGAATTTTGATCTGACGACTTGGGGACCGCTTCTTGAAGTGCATCCGATGTTCCCGAAAAAAATCAATGTGGAATTCGCCACAGTTCGTGACCGTGGATATGTGGACATGCGTGTATGGGAACGCGGAGCTGGTCCAACACTTGCTTGTGGAACCGGAGCTTGTGCAACACTGGTGTCCTCTGTCTTGAATGGACATACAGATCGTACAGCCATCATCAGCCTCAAGGGTGGTGATCTCCACATTGAGTGGAATGAAGCTGACAATCATGTGTACATGACCGGACCTGCTGAAGTTGTTTTTAAGGGAATCACTTCATAAAAAGTGGGAGATTTAACCAAAGAGGCCTGCGGGCCTCTTTTTTTGTCAAAAAGGACAGGTCGTGTCTCCTGTACAGAGACATATTGGGGGCTGTATGGCAAGAAAGTCCATATGAGCTGGATACTCAGTAAAAACCTGTGTTTTTCTTCGTTTTTTAGCGTTTTTTGTGTTACATTAGTATGAAAACGATCACAGCTAGGCGGGGGGAAATGGGATGAAGGCGGATTTGCGCAAAGCTATGCAGGAACGGGTTCTCGTTGGAGACGGGGCCATGGGAACATTTCTGTACCAAATGGGTTTCCCGGTAGGGATTTCATACGAAGAGTTGAACTTGATTTCACCTGAGGTGGTGGCGGATGTACATCGCCGTTATCGGGACGCAGGTACAGAAATATTTGAAACGAATACGTACTCTGCCAATTATGACAAGTTGTCCAAGTTCGGTTTGGAGTCCAAGGTGGAGGACGTGAACCGTGCCGGCGTACGCATTGCCAAAGAGATAGCTGGCGACACTGGTTATGTGCTTGGTGCCGTTGGTTCCATTCGAGGTGGCAAGCGGACGAACGTGTCTACAAGTGAACTGAAACGCTTCTATCAACAACAGATATTTGCTCTGCTTGATGAAGGTGTGGATGGCATTCTGCTTGAAACCTTCTATGATATCGAGGAAATGGATATTGCCCTTTTGCAAGCGCGCAAGCTGAGCGATCTGCCTGTGATTGGACAGTTTGCGGTAGAGGATGTAGGACACACGCTGGATGGATATACGATGCCTGAAGCATTCCGGATCATGCGGGAGCAGGGTGCGGACGTGATCGGTTTTAACTGTCGCTCCGGTCCAAACGGGATTATGCGTGCCATGGAAACCGTCTCCGGACGTATCGGTATTCCGATGTCTGTTTATCCGAATGCGGGTGCAGCAGATTATGTTGATGGTCAGTTCCGATATGGTGCGACTCCAGAGTACTTTGGTCAGACGGCAGTGCAATTTGCTGATCTGGGCGCTCGTATTATCGGCGGTTGCTGTGGTACGACACCTGATCATATAACTGCAATGAAAGATGCACTCGCTGAATACGTGCCTTTGCCTATTTTGGAACCCGATCCATCAGAAATCAAAGCACGCATTGTCTTGCATGAAAATGTGGATGAGCGTTCCGGACGTGGCGGACAGCCTACGATCGTTGATCTGGTCAAGCAGCGTCATACAGTCATTGTTGAACTTGACCCGCCACGTGACTTGGACATTGCCAAGTTCATGAAAGGTGCCGAGACTCTGAAAGCAGCAGGAGCGGATGCCCTGACACTGGCGGACAATTCATTAGCGGTTACCCGGATGAGCAACATGGCGCTGGGTCACCTCGTTCAGGATCGCACGGGCCTCCGTCCACTGGTGCATATCGCCTGCCGTGACCGGAATCTCATTGGAACGCAGTCCCACATGATGGGTTTTGATGCTCTGGGCATTAATCATGTACTCGCAGTAACAGGTGATCCTGCCAGATTTGGCGATCTGCCTGGTTCGAGCTCGGTATACGATCTGACTTCTTTTGAAATCATACGCATGATCAAGCAATTGAACGATGGCGTGGCTTTCTCAGGTAAACCGCTGAAGCAGAAAGCTGGATTCGTGATCGGAGCGGCGTTCAATCCCAATGTGAAACATCTGGATAAAGCCGTGCAGCGTCTGGAGAAGAAAATTGCCTCTGGTGCAGATTACATCATGACACAGCCTGTCTATGATCCTCAATTAATTGTGGCAATGCACGAAGCGACCAAACACCTGGATGTGCCTATTTTTGTAGGTGTAATGCCACTGGCAAGTGGGCGGAATGCAGAGTATCTACACAACGAGGTTCCTGGGATTCAGCTTTCGGATGAAGTGCGTTCCCGGATGGCAGGTCTGGAGGGCGAAGAGGGTCGTGCGATGGGGGTAAAAATTGCCAAGGAATTGCTGGACGTAGCCACAGCACATTTTAAAGGCATCTATCTCATGACACCGTTTATGTTCTACGGCATGACGGCCGAACTGACTCAATATGTATGGGAGAAGTCGGAGCATCAATGTCCTACTTGTTTCAACCCTAATAATCAATTACAATAGTAAAACGGATGTGATGCCGATGTCATTCAGTATGACCGGATACGGTCAATCCGCCTTTCATTTTGGCGGCTATAAGGTACAATTAGAGATCAAATCTGTTAATCATCGTTATTGCGAAGTGATGATGCGTCTCCCAAGAGAGTGGACGTATTATGAAGACGGTTTGAGGAAGATCGTACAGAGCCGTTTGAAACGTGGGCGGATTGATGTTTATGTAATGAAAGAAAAAGAGGAAGACCAGGCTCTTCCCGCTGTTCTGAATGAACAGACGGTCAGGGCCTATCTGCAGGCTGCAGAGCAACTGGAGACTCACTTTGGAATGCAGGGCAAACCAAGTATTGTGGATATGCTTGGGCTGCCGGACGTCATGGTTCATTCGGATGGGACAAGTTCCATTCCCGAAGAGCAGAAGGACGAATGGGAGCGAGTTTTGCAGGAAGGATTGAGAGAGGCTCTGTCCAGCCTGGAGCAGATGCGCGCACGCGAGGGTCTTCATCTGGCCAGTGATCTGGAACGGCGGATTATCCGTCTGGAGTCACTGCATACCGAGATGCTTGCTCTTGCACCGACTGTGGTAAGTGATTACCGCAACAAGTTAAGACAGAGGCTTACGGAAATGCAGGAAGAAGGCTCTTTCCCTTTTGATGAGCATAAATTGGGTATGGAAATTGCAATGTTTGCCGATCGTTCTAACATAGAAGAGGAGCTTACGCGTCTACTCAGTCACTTTGGACAGAGCAGGGAACTGCTGAAGAGTGATGAGCCGGTAGGTCGTAAGTTGGACTTTCTAATTCAAGAGATGAATCGGGAAGTCAATACGATTGGATCAAAAGCCAACCACTTGGCTCTGGTGAACCGTGTTGTCGAGATGAAGGCGGAGCTGGAGAAGATTCGTGAGCAAGCGGCGAATATCGAATGAACGGCCACATTTCGGCAGAAGAGTCGCATGTATAGGGGGAAGAACCTGATTATGGCAATCAAACTCATTAACATTGGATTCGGTAACATCGTATCGGCGAACCGGATTATATCCATCGTGAGTCCGGAATCGGCGCCGATCAAGAGAATTATACAAGAGGCAAGAGATCGTCACATGCTGATTGATGCAACGTACGGAAGACGTACTCGTGCCGTAATTATTACGGATAGCGATCATGTCATTCTGTCTGCCGTTCAGCCGGAGACGGTCGCCCATCGTCTTTCTTCGAAAGATGATGATAACGACGAATAAAATGGAGTGTAATATGTCTAAGGGATTACTGGTAGTGTTGTCCGGCCCATCTGGGGTCGGGAAGGGTACTGTATGCAGCGCTTTGCGCAAACGGGTGCCGGAATTGATCTATTCCGTATCGGCGACAACCCGTCAGCCTCGTCTGGGTGAAGAACATGGTGTGAACTATTTCTTCAGAAGTCATGAAGAGTTCCTGAACATGATTGCTGAAGATCAATTGTTGGAACATGCGGAGTATGTTGGTAATTATTACGGAACACCGCGTGATTTTGTAGAGAAAACGATTAACGAAGGCCGCGACATCATTCTGGAGATTGAGGTTCAAGGCGCGTTAAAAGTGAAAGAGAAATTCCCGGAAGGCATCTTTGTTTTCCTGCTTCCTCCTTCATTGGATGAGCTGAAAGATCGCATTCAGGGTCGTGGTACTGAAAGTCAAGCGACCATTGATCACCGGATGTCTGTGGCGGTCGATGAGATCAGTCTGCTGGAGCAGTATGATTACGCTGTTGTTAATGATGAAATTGATTTGGCGTGCAAGAGAATAGAAAGCATCATAATCGCCGAACATTGTAAGATCAATAAATAATCCCTTTTGCCGCTGCAGAATACGATATAAGTGGGGCAGTTGTCATATCATGTATTGAAGCAGTCCTTATTGGACTGCAGAATGTGAAGACATGCCACATCAGTTCTGTCAGGCGGCAACTTGTGATTATACTAATGCGAAGAGGTGTTTGTTAATATGCTGTATCCTTCTATTGATGAAATGATGAACAAAGTCGACAGCAAGTATTCCCTTGTTGTTGCTGCTTCCCGCCGGGCTAGACAGCTACGTGAAGGTGAAAAAACGGATTTAAGAGGTGCGAGATCCCATAAACAAGTTGGCGTTGCACTGGAAGAAATCTATGGAGACCTGCTCGTTGTCATCAAAGGACAGGACGAAGAAGAAGAGTAAGCCGCTTGCGGCTGCTCTTCAACTGCATACGGCGTAAGCCGGATTAATTGACAACCGCGAGGTTGTTATTTTTTTATGATTGAATCAATTTCATAACTCATTAAATCATCGTTTTTGTAACTATATAGACAAATTGAATCGTTTTGATCTATATATAGCCTTGATTGAAGCAACTTAAGGTATTATGAAATTGATTCCAATAAGCATATTTTAACGGAATCTTACTTAGACGTCGTATAAATATCGGGGGAAATAAACATGTTGAACGGTAAAAAAATCGTGCTTGGTGTGACAGGCGGCATAGCCGCTTACAAAGCGGCAACATTATGCAGCAGACTGGTGCAAAAGGGAGCGGATGTTCATGTGATCATGACAGCTTCCGCTACACAGTTTATTACCGAATTGACGCTGCAAACGTTGACCCGAAACACCGTATATACCGATACATTTGATGAGCGTGAACCGGCAGTCGTATCTCATATTCATCTGGCCGATCTGGCTGATCTTGTTCTGGTTGCTCCGGCTACAGCCAATGTAATTGCCAAGATGGCGAATGGCATGGCAGATGATATGCTTTCAACTACTCTTCTTGCTACGACAGCCCCTGTCATGATTGCTCCAGCTATGAATGTACATATGTATGATCATCCAGCTGTAAAGCATAATATGAGCCTGCTTGTGGAACGGGGTGCCATGATGATTGAACCGGGTGAAGGTCTGCTTGCGTGTGGATATGTGGGCAAGGGACGTTTGGAAGAACCGGAGAGCATTGTGGATGTGGTGGAACGTTTCTTCGAACAGCACGAGTCTGCAGACCGTGCCCGGCAAGGACAAGCTTCAGTGTTACAAGGCAAGAAGGTTGTCGTTACGGCTGGAGGTACGATTGAGCGCATTGACCCAGTACGATACATTACGAACGATTCATCTGGCAAAATGGGATTTGCGATAGCCGCAGCTGCGCGTGATCTGGGGGCAGATGTGAAACTGGTCATGGGCAATACCCAAGCCAAGCCACCGGAGAACGTTGAGTTGATCCCTGTACAGTCTGCACAGGACATGTATGAAGCGGTAACACGCGAGTGGGATGATGCAGATATCGTGGTTAAGGCGGCGGCTGTTGCCGATTATCGGCTGAAGGAAGTTTATACCGAGAAGATCAAGAAGAAAGGCGACACGCTGTCGCTCGAACTTGTTAAAAATATAGATATTCTTGAAACGCTGGGTAAACAGAAGACCCATCAGTTTTTGATTGGTTTTGCTGCGGAGACTCAGTCGGTTGAGATGTATGCACGTGAGAAATTGGAACGGAAAAACTGTGATCTGATCGTAGCCAATGACGTAACCCGCACGGGTGCAGGATTTGGAACAGACACCAACGCGGTACATATATATGACCGGGAGGGTTTGGTGGAGGAGCTTCAAGTGATGGCCAAGGACGATGTGGCTCATCGCTTGCTCCGGATTGCGGCGGAGCGCATTGCCGGGAGGAATTAGGATATGGAGATTGCCAAGGTCATTGTCGATGTTCCTGTGAAGGAAACAGACCGGCCGTTTGATTACTTGGTACCTGAATCGATGAGAGAATGGATCGAGATTGGCAGCCGGGTGGGTGTACCTTTTGGTCATCGGACGGTGCAGGGATTCGTGATTGATCTTGTGCCACGTACCGGGGAGGAAACATTCAGGCTGAAGCAGATCCAGGAGTTGCTGGACATTGTTCCCCCATTGTCAAAGGATTTGGTTGAGTTGGCCGAATGGATGAGTGGGCGTTATGCCAGTAACCGAATTTTGTCATTACAGGTGATGGTACCGACGGCATTGAAGGGGAAAGCAGAACGCTACATCTCGCTGGGAGATGCACTGGACGGACAGATCGAGGGTGCACAACCGGATGATGAGGTGTTATTTGTTTGGGGAGAAGAGTCTACGACCGAGAAGGTGCAGCAGGATATCATCCGTTTTGTCAAAAGTCGGGGGCAGGTACCCCTGCAACAGCTCAGTCGGAAATATCCCAATCATGCTGCGCTAATTAAGAAACTATTGCTTGGTGGTGTGCTGCTGGAGAGTCAGGCCATCAAGGACAAGTTGAATAAGAAAACGATGAAGTCCGTTGATCTGGCTGTAGATATCGCTACTGCTCAGGAAGCACTTGCATCGTTCCCGGCAAAAGCACAGCGGCAGAAGGAGATTCTGGCTTTTTTGCTGGAAATGAAAGAACTTTTGCCAATGCCGATGAAAGAAGTGTTGTCTACACTGCAGGTATCGGCCGCAACAATCAAGGGTCTTGAGGAAAAGGGACTGATTGTAACCGAGGACGTTGAGGTCTTTCGTGACCCTTATCAGGGCAGGACGTTCAAAGCGACGGAACCGCTGGTTCTGACCGATGAGCAAAAACATGTCTATGACAATATCAATGGCCGATTGCAGGAACAGCGTCATGGGGTATTTTTGCTGCATGGTGTCACAGGCAGCGGCAAGACAGAAGTCTATCTTCAAACGATTCAACAATGCATCGAGCAGGATCGGCAGGCCATTGTACTGGTGCCCGAGATTGCACTGACCCCGCAGATGGTAGAGCGCTTCAAAGGGCGCTTTGGTGATCAGGTTGCGGTCATGCACAGTCGTCTGTCAGGCGGTGAACGTTATGATGAATGGCGTAAGATTCGTGAGGGTCAGGTGAAGGTTGCCATTGGGGCGCGGTCAGCCGTATTTGCTCCGTTCAGTCGCCTTGGGCTGATCATTATGGATGAAGAGCACGAGACTTCTTACAAACAGGAGGAAACTCCGAAATATCATGCCCGTGATGTAGCGGTAAAAAGAGCACAGCAGCATCAGGCCGTTGTTGTTCTGGGTTCAGCGACACCTTCGCTAGAAAGTTACTATGCGTCACGCTCGCAAAGCAACGATGATTTTGCACCACTCTTGCTGGAGATGCCAACACGGGCACTGGGTAACAAGCTCCCGGAAGTGCGAATCGTTGACATGCGCGAAGAGTTGAAGGATGGCAACCGTTCCATGTTCAGTAGGGCTTTGCACAAAGGGCTGGAGGAGCGCTTGGAACGTGGTGAACAGACGGTACTTTTGCTGAATCGCCGTGGATATTCGACCTTTGTCATGTGCCGAAGTTGTGGATATGTAGCAGGTTGTCCCGAATGTGATATTTCATTGACGTATCATCAGCGCTCGAATAATCTCCGTTGTCATTATTGCGGATATGCAGAAGCGGCTCCTGAAGTGTGTCCGGATTGTGGAAGTGAGCATATTCGATACTTTGGTACAGGTACACAACGGGTCGAGGAAGAGCTTGCGAAGCTCTTTCCGGGCATTCGGGTCATTCGGATGGATGTGGATACAACAACGGAAAAAGGGGCTCACGAGAAGCTGCTGAAACAGTTTCGTGAGAAAAAGGCAGACGTGTTGCTAGGCACACAGATGGTTGCAAAGGGGCTAGACTTCCCTGATGTGACCTTGGTTGGCGTGATAACAGCGGATTCAGCACTGAATTTACCTGATTTTCGTGCTGCCGAAAAAACGTTTCAGTTGCTAACACAAGTAGCTGGCCGAGCGGGTCGGCACCAATTGCCTGGTGAGGTGTTCGTTCAGTCCTATACTCCCGAACATTACTCCATTGGGCATGCGAGCCAGCATGACTATGTGTCGTTTGTACGTGAGGAGCTGCTGCACCGTCGCAATTTGCAATATCCACCTTACTGTCGCCTGATTCTGGTAACCTTTTCGCATGAACAGCTTCCGGTATTGATTCGTCTTGCCGAGAACTACACGCGAATACTGAAGGAGAAGGCTAATGCAGCCGGATGGCTCGGCAGTCTGGATCGTTTCAGCAATGATGCCTTTGATGTGCTTGGGCCAGTAGCGTCCCCGATTCCACGGATCAAGAATAGATACAGATTCCAATGTATGATAAAATGGCGGGGGGATGTAGACGCCATCGGACTTGCTCTGGCAACAGCCCGGCGCATGGACGATGATGTTCAGGCGCAAAAACTGCTCATTAGTCTGGATGTAGACCCGCAAATGTTAATGTAAGCATTTTGCAGCAATGCGGATGTAAACAAGCGGTATAAACATAGATTAAAATGAATACCCAAAAAATACAGAAATCGTCCTGAAATTATGATGAGGATTAGGAAGGTGCTTACAACATGTCGATTCGCATTATCGTTCAAGAACCAGATGAGGTGCTCCACAAGAGAGCCAAAGAAGTACCCAAAATTACACCGAATGTACAAAAATTGCTGGATGATATGGCTGATACCATGTACGATGCGGAAGGTGTAGGTCTTGCTGCGCCACAGGTCGGCATTTTGAAACGTCTGATCGTTATTGACGCCGGTGATGAGCAAGGACTGATCAAGATGATTAACCCTGAGATCATCGCAAGTGAGGGGGAGCAATTCGGACCGGAAGGTTGTCTGAGTATCCCTGGAATTAATGGTGACGTTCGCCGTTTTGAGACCGTTACGGTCAAAGGTCTGGATCGTGAAGGCAAAGAGTTGATTATTACGGGTAGTGGCCTGCTGTCCCGTGCATTCCAGCATGAAATTGATCATCTGGATGGCGTACTCTTCACGGATATCGCCGAGAAAGTGTACGAAATTGCAGCAGATCAAACGGGACCGCGTCGTAATTAAGGAGTGATCGATTTGAATATTGTTTTTATGGGAACACCTGAATTTGCAGTTCCTTCTCTCGATATGCTGATTGCAGAGGGATACAATGTGGTGGGTGTGGTGACTCAACCTGATAAACCACAGGGACGCAAAAAAGTACTTACGCCAACACCGGTTAAGGCCGCAGCAGAACGCCACGGTCTGCCGGTGTTTCAGCCTGTTAAACTGCGTGATCCGGAAGCCGTAGCCCGCTTGGCTGAGTGGAAGCCGGATCTGATCGTTACCGCGGCATTCGGGCAGATTCTTCCCAAAGCCGTGCTGGATATGCCTGTTCGTGGTTGTGTGAACGTGCATGGCTCTCTTTTGCCGAAATATCGGGGAGGAGCCCCGATCCAACGTTCCATTATTAACGGGGAATCCGTGACAGGAGTCACATTGATGTATATGGCTGAAGGCCTCGATACGGGAGATATGATCTCGTATGTGCAACTGCCGATTACGGATGAAGATACATCAGGAACGATGTTTGACAAACTAAGTGAGGCTGGTTCGAGATTGCTACTGGCTGAAATGCCACGATTGATTGTAGGCGAAACAACGGCTGTCCCTCAGGATGATGCCGAGGCTTCTTATGCGCGCAATCTGACTCGGGAAGACGAGAAGATGGACTGGAGTCGTACATCACGCGAATTGTTCAATCAAATCCGTGGTCTTGTGCCGTTCTCGGGTGCATTTACGATGTGGGATGATCAAGTCTTCAAAGTCTGGGCAGCGGCTAACCCCGATCATGTGGATCTGGCAACTTCTTCGGGTGCTGGACAAGCAGAGCCAGGAACCGTGCTGCAATTGAATAAGTCAGGTATTGAAGTGCGTACAGGCAATGGGTCTCTCTGGTTGACTGAGGTACAACCTGCGGGTAAAAAGGTGATGCATGCTGCTGACTTTGCCCGTGGCGGTACACTGAAACCTGGAACGGTGTTGCGATGAGCGGTAATACATCAGGACGTTCGTCAGGCCAAGGTCATAAAGCTTCCGCAAATGCAGCCGGGCGCGAAGGAAATCGTCGTCCAAATCCCGGGAAATCGGGTGGCTCAGGGAATGCTTCCGCAAATGGTGCATCTCGTTCCCAGAAACCGAAAACTTCTGCTCGTGCTTTGGCAGTGAAGGTTCTTAGCGCTGTTGAGCAAGATGGAGCATATAGTAATCTGGAGTTGAACCGTCGTCTGAAAGAGGCGGATTTAAGCCCCGCGGATGCCGGACTAGCTACCGAATTGGTGTACGGAACAATCGCTAGATTGAATACACTTGATTATTACTTGGAACGTTACGTTGCCAAAGGAGTATCCAAACTACAGCCTTGGGTTCGGAGCCTGCTTCGGATCAGCGTATACCAGATGATATACCTGGATCGTATTCCGGAACATGCCGTAGTTAGCGAAGCGGTTAATCTGGCGAAGAAACTGGGCCATCAGGGAATCTCGGGCATGGTGAATGGTGTGCTGCGCAATATGATCCGCAATCGGGATGAACTTCATATTCCAGAACATCTGCCCGTTGCCGAACGTATTTCACTGGAGCATTCCCACCCGTTATGGATGGTTGAACGCTGGATTGCCCAGTACGGTGAGGAGACGGCAGAAGCCATCTGTCGTGCGAATAATGAACCGCCAGCGGTGAGTGTTCGGGTCAACACAACGATGACCACACGGGAGAAACTGATGCATGAAATGACCAGCACAGGTGCAGTCGTTGAAGCTTCTCAGCTGAGTTCCGATGGAATTCTTGTACGCAGTGGTGGGAATATGGCACTAACGTCCTGGTATCGGGATGGCTTGTTCTCTGTACAGGACGAAAGTTCCATGCTCGTCGCTGAAGCAGTTGCGCCAGAAGTAGACCAGCTTGTATTGGATTGCTGCGCAGCTCCAGGTGGTAAAACAGCTCACATGGCGGAGAAAATGCAGGATCGCGGTCGTATTGTCGCGAATGATGTACATGCCCACAAGCGCCAGCTGATCCTAGATCAGGCGGAGCGTCTCGGTCTGACTTGTATCGATGCTGTAACTGGAGATGCGCTAGACCTGAATGAACGGTACCCGGAAGCGTCGTTTGACCGCATTTTGCTGGATGCACCATGTTCAGGTCTGGGTGTTATTCGCCGCAAGCCTGATGTGAAATGGACCAAAACCGTAAAAGATATCGAAGATATCGCAGGCTTGCAACGTGAATTGCTTGATCAGGTTGCGCCGTTGTTAAAACCAGGTGGTATTTTGGTATATAGCACGTGTACCATTGAACCTGCTGAGAATGAGGATATGGTTGCAGACTTCTTGAATCGACATCCGGAATATAGTCCAGCAGAAGCATCCGTCTGGTCTGAATCGGAGACAGCGAACTTGAAGGTTGTGAACGGTGGTATTCAGATTTTGCCACAATACGCTCACAGCGACGGATTTTTCATCGCACGGTTGACAAAAACAGCGGAATAACAGTTTAATAGAGCACGGAAGGATGACCGCCGAGGGGAACTTCGGCGGATTTCTTTGTGATGGGACTTCGATTATAATTGTCAGAGAATGTGATGACAGGGTGCGATGGTCGCATTGAGATGTTATAATGCATGAAGTACAGATATCAGGGGTATACATGGATGTAACGTGGTCTTTGTGATAGAATAGGACGAATGGAACGAAAAGAAGGAAGCCAACGAAAAGAAAAGAAGGAATAGGTGTTGACAACAAAATGAAACCTTTTATATATGATTATTCTCTGGAACAACTGCAGCAATGGGCTGTGGAGAATGGGGAGCCGGCGTTTCGCGGTGGCCAAATCTTTGACTGGATTTATGTAAAACGCGTGAATGATTTCAGTGAAATGACCAATCTGTCCAAGCCATTGCGTGAAAAACTGACAGAGCAATTTGAATTTGTAACGCTGAAGGAGATTACCAAGTTTGAATCCAAGGATGGAACGGTTAAATTCCTCTTTGGTCTTCATGATGATCATGCCATTGAGACAGTAATCATGAAACACAACTACGGAAACAGCATCTGTGTAACCACACAGGTTGGATGTCGCATTGGTTGTACGTTCTGTGCATCCACATTGGGTGGACTCAAGCGTAACCTTACGGCAGGGGAGATTGTTGCCCAGGTTGTGCAGGCTCAGAAAATTCTCGATGAACGCGGCGAGCGTGTAAGCAGCATCGTAATCATGGGTTCGGGTGAACCGTTCGAAAACTATGAAGCAACGATGACTTTCCTGCGCATTATGATTCATGAAAAAGGACTGAATATCGGTCAGCGTCACATCACGGTATCTACGAGCGGAATTGTTCCAAATATCTACAAGTTTGCAGATGAAGATACACAGATTAACCTCGCCATTTCGATCCATGCACCAAATGATGCACTGCGTTCGAAATTGATGCCGGTTAACCGTCGTTTTCCTTTCGAAGACGTGATGGAGTCCCTTCGTTATTATCTGGCCAAAACAGGTCGGAGAATTACGTTTGAGTATGCACTCATTGGTGGGGTAAACGATCAGCCAGAGCATGCAGCAGAACTGGCAAGCGTGCTTAAGAACATGTTGTGCCACGTGAATCTGATTCCGGTTAACCATGTTCCTGAGCGCAAATATGTAAGAACATCCAGAAGCGACATTTTTAATTTTCAAAAGATTCTCTCGGAACAGGGTGTTAATGTAACCATTCGTCGTGAACAGGGACATGATATTGCTGCCGCTTGCGGTCAGCTTCGTGCAAAGCATATGGAGTTGAGGTGAGAACGTTTTGATCAAAACAGTTCATGTGAGCCATATCGGACGAGTGCGTTCGGTGAATGAGGATTCAGCCTGGATTCGTAATCTCGATACAGGATATATTCTGGGTATTGTTGCCGATGGCATGGGTGGACATCTTGCAGGTGATACGGCAAGCCGCTTGGCAGTGGAGACGTTGGTGCACGATCTGGGAACGCTGGAACCAGGTCTGTCACATGCGTCTCTGTCTGCAGCTCTCAGCGATGCTATTTTGCATGCCAACGAAGTTATTTTCCGCACAGCATCCACAGATGACAAGTATCACAACATGGGAACAACGGTGGTTGCGGCTTTATTGAACGATACGGAAGGTGTTATTGGACACATCGGTGATAGCAGAGCCTACAAAATTGCGAACAAAGCTGTGATCCAATTGACCGAGGACCATACACTGGTGAATGAATTGTTCAAAAATGGCCAGATCAGCAAAGAGGATGTGTCCCATCATCCACGTCGCAACGTGTTAACTCGTGCGCTTGGAACAGATGCCGAGGTGAAGGTGGATCTGGATACCGTCAAGCTGGAGGAAGGCGAAGTTCTTCTCCTGTGCAGTGATGGTCTCAGTAACCTGGTCAGCAATGAGCAGATTATTCAGGTTGCCGGCAATCTGGAACTGGCATTGGAAGATCGTGCAGACCGACTGCTTCAGTTGGCTTTACTTGCTGGGGGAGACGACAACATCACGGTTGCCTTGTTCGAGTTGCAGAAGGAAGGTTCCCTGGATACGGAAACGGGGTGTGAGTCATGATTGGGCATCAGCTAGGCGGACGCTATGAAGTGATTGAGCGTGTCGGCGGTGGCGGCATGGCTCTCGTGTATAAAGCCCAGGATCTTCTGCTAAACCGGAATGTAGCGATCAAAGTCCTTAGACAACAGTTTGTGCATGACGAGGAGTTTATTCGCCGTTTCCGCAGGGAAGCACAATCGGCAGCATCACTGTCTCATCCGAATGTAGTCAGTATATACGACGTGGGGCAGGAAGATGACGTTCATTATATTGTCATGGAGTATGTGGAAGGCAAAAACCTGAATGAAATTATTAAAGAGCGTGCGCCTCTACAGGTGGACGAATCGGTGCGAATTGCTTCTCAGATTGCAGATGCTCTTGATCATGCACATCATAATCAAATCATTCATCGGGATATCAAACCCCATAATATATTAATTGGCCGGAATGGCCGCGTGAAGGTAACGGATTTCGGGATCGCTCGTGCCGTTACATCTACAACGATTACGCAGACGGGTTCGGTAGTCGGTTCTGTACATTATTTCTCACCGGAGCATGCCAAAGGCATCGTTACTGGTGAAAAATCGGACTTATATTCTCTTGGGATCGTACTCTACCAAATGCTGACTGGGCAACTTCCGTTTTTGGGTGAAAGTCCAATCAGTGTGGCATTGAAGCATTTGCAGGAAGAGTTCGATGAACCACGCAAATTCAATCCATTGATTCCGCAAAGTGTGGAAAATGTCATCTTAAAATCCATGCGTAAAAATCCGCAGGAACGTTATCAGTCGGCCAAAGAGATGCAGACCGATCTGGAAACTTGCCTGATGCCGGAGAGACGCAATGAAACGAAGATTGATTTTCCGGATGAGGATGATATAGACCAGACTCGCGTTATGCCAGCCATCAAGCCTGAACCGCGCGGAGTTACATCGACGGGTGCAGTACCTGTGATGGAATCTGACGAAGAAACTGGCAAGGGTAAGGCGAAAGCTAAGAGCTGGAAGAAGCCAACATTACTCATTTCATTAACCGTTCTTATTCTAATCGCCATGGTGGGCGTTGTATGGTATGTCAAGGGTATGCTGGTTGTGCCTGAAGTTACCGTACCTAATGTGATCACCCAGACGGAAGAAAAGGCGCGGGAAATGCTTGAGGAGAAAGGACTCGTCGTCAGTGATGAGGTCATCCGTCTGTATAAGGAAGATGTCGAACCCGGCATAGTCTTTGACCAGAGCAGAAAAGAAGGCGATGTCGTCAAAGAAGGTTCCGAGGTCCAGATCAGTGTTGGTGCTGAAAAAGAACTGGTGAAGATGATTGATGTCAAGCAAGATCCTTATGATGAGGCTGTCAAACAACTAACTGCGCTTGGCATTAAGGAAGATCAGATTCAGCGGAAAGATGAGTTCTCCAATGATGTGGCTTCAGGTACTGTTATTTCCCAGACACCTGGCGTCAATGAGGAATTCGATCCTGAGATAGTTCAGATTGAGTTAACCGTAAGTAAAGGTACCGAAACGGTCAAAATGCCTGATCTGAAAAACCATACCCGCAGTGAAGCCGAAGAAAAACTGAAATCTGTTGGACTTGTGCTTGCGCAGGTACAGGAAGAATCGAGTTATACGGTGGACCAGGGCAAAGTGACGCAGCAATGGCCTGTGGAAGCGGGCGCAGAGGTGAGTCCTGGCGATAAGATTACAATCTTTATCAGTACAGGATATCCGCCTGAAGCGCTGCAGTATCCTTTTAATATCAATGTTTCACCCAAAGAAGAGGGCAAAAACAGTAAAATCCGTATCACGTATGAAGACGCCCGCGGCAAAAATCAGGAATGGGGAACTCGTACTGTGAACTCAACCCAGACCTTGACCATTCCGCTTGTGCTGGCTCCAAATGAAAATGGTGCTGTGTCCGTATATCGTGATGGACAGTTCCTGGATACGTATCTTGTCTCCTACAGTGAAGCCAAAAACGGAACAGTGAATGTACCTTCCATTGACCCGGAACAAAGCACACAGACGCCGCCAGAAAATGAGCCTGATCCAGGTGAAGGCAGCGTAGATGAGGGCAGTGTTGATCCCAATCAGGAAGGTGAGCCTGAGTCCACACCGGCAGACGGTGAGGGTGACAGCGGAGATGAAGACACTTCAGCCATGAATAATGGTAAAGGGCACGGCAAGGAAAAAGAGAAGAAAAAGGAAGTCATTAACGCATCAAGCCGTCCATAAGGGCGGCTTATGCTGGCGTCTGCATTAAATGTACCATCATCTAAAGGAGGGCGTCGGAGCTATGCCAGAAGGTATCATCGTTAAAGCGCTAAGCGGTTACTATTATGTCATGCCAGTGGAAAACAACGGGGTTCCTTCGGTTGAAGGTTCCGCCGTTCAATGTCGAGCCAGAGGTATTTTCAGAAAACGGGGAACATCACCGCTTGTAGGTGATCGCGTCAGCTACATGTTGACTGAGAACGGAGAAGGAACGGTTGATGAAATTCGGAAGCGTGAGACGGAACTTATCCGTCCTCCTGTAGCCAATGTAAGTTTGGCTGTTCTCGTGTTCTCTGTGAAGGAACCGGATATGAACCTGAACCTGTTGGACAAGTTCCTTGTTCACATCGAGCAGGCGGGGCTGGATGCACTCATTGTGTTGACCAAACTGGATTTGGCTGATCCATCCAAAGACACTGTTGCTGAAGTGAAAGCATTGTATGAACAGGTTGGTTATGAAGTGATCTCCACAAGTTCACGTACCGGTGAAGGCAGTGAATTGCTCAGAGACCGTCTGGCTGGTAAGATCAGCGTATTCTCCGGACAATCCGGTGTAGGCAAGTCTTCGATGTTAAATGCATTGATGCCGGGCCTGACGCTGGAGACCAATGCGATCAGCATGCGTCTAGGACGAGGGAAACACACCACCAGGCACGTGGAGCTTATTCCGTTGGATAATGGTGGTTTTGTTGCGGATACGCCAGGATTCAGCCAACTGGACTTTCTGGAGATCGGTGTGGAGGAACTCTCCACTTGTTTCCGGGAATTTGCCCAGTTTGCAGATCAGTGCAAATTCCGTGGTTGTACCCATACACATGAACCAGGCTGTCGTGTGCTTGCGGCGAAGGAGGAAGGTCTGATCTCCGAAAGCCGATATCAGCACTATGTGCTGTTCCTGACCGAAATGAAAGATAAGAAGCGGAGGTATTAACATGATTAAAATTGCCCCATCGATATTATCAGCTGATTTTGCCCGACTTGGTGCTGAAGTTGCAGAAGCCCAGGCTGCAGGAGGAGACTGGATTCATGTTGACGTTATGGACGGTCATTTCGTCCCTAATATTACGCTTGGACCTGCGATTGTGAAGGCGATCGCTCCACATACAAGTTTGCCGCTCGATGTGCACTTGATGATTGAGAATCCAGAACGTTATGTTGAGGAATTTGCCAAAGCAGGAGCAGCGGTAATTACTGTTCATGCTGAGGCTTGTGTGCATCTGCACCGGGTTATTCATCTGATCAAGGAGCAGGGAGTGAAGGCAGGGGTTGCCCTTAATCCGGGAACGCCAGCGTCAGCCATTCTCGAAGTTCTGGATGATGTGGATATGGTTCTTGTCATGACTGTAAATCCTGGCTTTGGCGGACAGGCATTCATCTCGGGTACCATGAACAAAATCAAGCAGATTCGTACCTGGTTGAACGAAAAGGGACGCCATGATGTACATATCGAAGTAGATGGCGGAATTGCTGCCGATACAGCCCCGCTTGTAGTGGAAGCTGGAGCAGATGTACTTGTTGCCGGAAGTGCCGTATTTGGCCGTGAAGATCGTGCTGCTGCGATTACTGAAATCCGTCGTAGCTACGGAGGCTGATCTATGACCCTCAAGGAGACGCTGTGGACGATGGCTGCGAGTCTCGCGACGGGACTTGTACTTGCTTTGTTTGCGGTTATTCAATCCCCGTATAATGCCATTACGTCATTAATCGGGGTGGGCGTTGTTATTATGTATTTCCGCAAATTTGATCGTACGGGACATCGGGTTACTTTTGTCATATTCGGCATACTGTATTATTTACTGAGTGTTTTCATGATCGCTGCCTATCAATATATTCCTTCCCAAACGTAAATGACCTGATCTTCGGGCTTGTCATTGTGGAATAGGGATCGAAGGTTCCGCATAAATATGGTTACATGAGCAGGTTTCTCATGTAGCCTTTTTTGTCGTGTTTGAGGTAAAGAAGGCCTGAAGCATAGGATACGGCGGACGCATGAGCATGATGGGGAGGGTGAATTATGAAATTTTACACATTCAAACTGCCGAAGTTTTTGGGAGGGTTTGTAAAGGCGATTCTTAATACGTTCCAAAAGAACTGATCAGATTGATAAGGTAACAGGGAATACCGCCGCTTTGGCTCAGGCTTATCTGGAATTCGTACCTGCGAAGCGTCATGCGGCGGCCATTCACATGTTAATGAGCGTATTCAAGAATCCCTTTTTTGAATACCAAAAAAGCACCTGCAAGGAACAAGGTGCTTTTTGCTTACCCGATTTATAGTAGCTTTGCGTGATTATACGCGAGTCACTTTACCGGCTTTCAGTGCACGGGTGCTTACGTATACACGTTTTGGTTTACCGT
Organism: Paenibacillus sp. LS1; assembly: GCF_026013365.1. Taxonomy (GTDB): domain Bacteria; phylum Bacillota; class Bacilli; order Paenibacillales; family Paenibacillaceae; genus Paenibacillus. The sequence continues at coordinate 1,401,418 of NZ_JAPDOE010000001.1, read as the reverse complement.
CAACGAGAATGCGGACCTTCTGAACGTTTACGCCCCAAGTACGACGGTTACGGTTGTTAGCGTGGGATACGTGGTTACCGGTGCCCGGTTTCTTACCTGTCACATAACATTTGCGAGACATAGATTACACCTCCTATCCTAAAATAACCAGTTGCCTTCAGAAACGAGAAGTCATTCCATAAGGACTAAATTGTTCTTCCTGACCAAGAAGATCAGGTTTCAGTAGCTAATGGTGTTGTTTAAGCCGGCATGACCGGATCATTTCCATTACTTAACCTGCATAAAACAATACTTGAATATAATATCATAATCAAAAAAGCTTCGTCAACTGATCCAAAAACTTTATTTATTTCTCCTGTCTAATATAGTACAATGTTGAATAGTCCATAATACAGTGGTGAACAGGCTGTTGCCGCGAGGAAGTCGGAGAATAAACCGTACTTAGAGGTCGGTGGTCTGCTTTTTGGCAACGCTGTGAGCTGCGGCATTCCATCATTGGCACCAGTCTCCATGCGGCATTCATGCCGGCTCTTGATACCGGTGCATATCCGTATGCCCCGAAGTTAGGGGTGCAGAGAGTGCAGGATATTGGTAGCCCGGCCGCCCAGACCGTTAATCCGGCTGACATTATGTATTGTATGCCTGTGCCGGACAAGGTATGGACGAAGAATAACGCAGTCCGCGTTAGCGCATGAACAGACCAGACACATCTTGGTGCAAGGTGTTCGTGTATCAAGCTAGGAAGGGGAATTCTCACTTGAGTATACGTTCTTTAAATGGAACAGATTTCACCGCAATGGTACTTGCCGGAGCGGAACAACTTGGACAGCATGCAGAGCACGTCAATTCCCTGAATGTTTTCCCTGTGCCAGATGGTGACACGGGAACGAACATGAATTTGACAATGAGTGCAGGAGTTGCAGAGATTAAAAGAAAAAGTTCTGCCTCCATCGGCGAAGCTGCCGGTATTTTATCGAAAGGCTTGCTTATGGGCGCACGGGGAAATTCGGGAGTTATTCTATCGCAATTGTTCCGTGGATTTAGTCGTTCAGCTGCTCCCTATGAGGAACTGAATACGCTCCAATTTGCAGCAGCCCTGCAGAACGGTGTGGATGCAGCTTACAAAGCTGTCGTAAAGCCCGTTGAAGGGACCATTCTTACCGTAGCCAAGGAAGCGGCTAAACATGCCAATTACTACGCAAGACGGACGAATGATATTACTGAATTAATGAATGAAGTTTTGTTAAAAGCAAAAGAAGCACTGGCAATGACTCCGGAATTACTGCCTGTACTGAAACAGGTTGGTGTTGTGGATTCAGGTGGTCAGGGGCTTGTATATATCTACGAGGGTTTTATGGAAGTATTGCTTCAAAGTGACGGAGTGAATCGTACTTCTCTGAAGAAAGAAGTAACTCCATCCGTGGCAGCATCTGCTTTGAAACCGGCTGCACCGGCAGAAGTGGTTGTCAAGAAACCTTCACAGCAGCAGGTGATTGCACCGGAGATGCCGTTGTCCGCTCAGGCGAGATTGGAAACGGAAGATATTGAATTCCTGTATGACATGGAATTCTTCATTAATCGTGAGCTTGGAGAGAACGCAGGAGTGGCATTCGATGACGAAGCATTCCGGAAAGCGTTGTCAGTAAATGGGGATTCGATCATTATCATTGCCGATGATGAAGTGATCAAAGTTCATGTCCATTCCAAGACACCAGGCGATGTATTAAACCTGGCACTTCAATATGGTGAAATCACACAGATTCATATTCTCAATATGCGTGAACAGCACCGGGATCTGCTGACAGCAGGCATGGACATCGCTCCTTCACCTGAATTGTTTGCAGAGATTCCACCTGAGGCAGCACGCAGCCTGGAAGAGGCTGTGCTCCCTGCGGATGAGATGGCACCGTACGGTTTTATTGCGGTATCCTCCGGTGACGGTATTGCAGAGATTTTCCAAAGTCTTGGCGTCGATGTTGTTCTGTCTGGTGGACAGACGATGAATCCAAGTACTGAGGATTTTGTGAAAGCTGTTCGTTCCATTGCTGCGGAGCAGGTATTCATACTCCCGAACAATTCTAACATTGTACTGGCTGCCGAGCAGGCTCGTGAATTGCTTGAAGATGAGCGCCGGATTACGGTTATTCCAAGCAAGACCATTCCACAGGGGATGGCTGCGGCTTTTGCTTTCCAGGAGGATGAGTCTGCGGAAACGAACCGTGACCAGATGTTGGAGGCCATCAGCCGGGTGCAGTCCGGTCAAGTGACTCATGCGGTTCGCGATACGCAATATGATGAACTGGATATTAAGGCGGGGCACTATATCGGTATTCATAACTCCAAAATTGTAGCGACGGATGAAACCATGCTTCAAGCATGTCAAGGTCTGCTCAAGCAGATGATGGAGAGTGGAGATGAAGTGGTGACGATCCTTGAAGGGGAAGAAGCTGACCCTGAGGTTACCGCTGCCCTCGCTGCATGGCTTGAAGAACAGTATCCTGATGCTGAGGTAGAGGTACATCTTGGAGGACAGCCTGTGTACTATTACTTGTTCTCCGTGGAGTCCTAATAGCACTCTAGCGAAGAGGAGGAGAGTCATGAGCCACAAGCTTGCAATTGTAACGGACAGTACGGCAGATATTCCCGAAGAACTCATTCGCAAATACGGGATTCACATTGTTCCGCTGCGTGTCCTATTCGGGGAAGAAACGTATGCAGACGGCGTTGATCTGACTTCGGAACAGTTCTATGAAAAGTTGAAGAAGGGTTCTGTGTTGCCTACAACTTCACAGCCATCTCCAACGGATTTCATGAATGTATATCAGGCACTGCTTGATGAGAACCCGGAACGTCCGATTGTATCGATCCACCTGTCATCCGGCATGAGTGGTACCTATCAATCGGCCATGCTTGGCAAGTCTTTGCTGGAGCGTGAGGGTGACATCACCGTGTTGGATTCGAAGTCAGCATCGTATGGATACGGTCTGATGGTAGTACAGGCTGCTGAACTTGCCGAACAGGGCAAGTCGGCAGTCGAAATCGCTGCCGCTATTGAAGGGATGCAACAATCTCGTAAATTGTTCTTTCTCGTGGATACCCTTGAGTATCTGCAAAAGGGCGGTCGGATTGGCAAAGCTTCAGCCATCTTGGGAACGTTGCTTAACATTAAGCCGATCCTGTCTATTGATGAAGAAGGCGTGATCTACGCAGTTGAGAAAGTCAGAGGTCATAAAAAAGCAATGGCACGCATTATTGAGCTGTTCCAGAAGGATCTCGCAGGCAAACGGGTGAACCTGGCGGTAGGTCATACCGCTGACCCGGGATCAGCGATCGCTTGTGCAGAGCAGCTGCGTGGACATTTTACACTGAATGAAGTGATCTATACCAATATTGGAGCCGTAATAGGCAGTCATGTTGGACCTGGTGTAATTGCGATCTTTATGTGGCCTGTTCCGGAATGAGGGATTAGACATGAAATTGGAAGAAATATCAGTTAAGCAAATTAACGGCGTGAGTGCTCTCAAAGAGGGAGAGCTTCACGCCTTTGGCATCTCTACTGTTAAAGACCTGCTTGAATATTATCCGTTCCGATATGAGGATTATCGTCTGCGTTCGCTTAGTGAAGTGAAGGATGGGGACAAGATCACGGTCCAGGGACAGGTGATGGGTATTCCTGTATTACAACGATACGGCAAAAAGTCCCGCCTCACCTGTAAGATCATGACGGAAGAGTGGATGATTACGGCAACATGGTTCAATCGCCATTTCCTCAAAGAACAACTTACACCCAATCGGGAGATTGTAATTACAGGCAAATGGGAACAAAAGCGTATGCAGATGACGGTGACTGACTCGGAGTTCCCGGATAAAGGGGATGGGCGTTCAGGCACACTGCAACCTGTATATTCGGTAACTGGCAAGTTGACGCAACAATGGATGCGCAAAACGATCAATCAGGGGTTAGTTCAATTCGGAGATATGATTCCCGAGATTCTGCCCCAATCGTTGATGAAGAAATACAGTTTGATGCCACGCAAACAGGCGATTGCAGGAATTCATCGTCCACAGGACAATCGTGAAGGTCAGCAGGCGAGACAGCGGATGGTGTATGAAGAGCTGTTTCTGTTCCAGTTGAAAATGCAGGCGTATCGTGCGTTGAACAGGAATCGCATGGATGGTGTGGTACATACTACGGATAATACGACGATTCGCGAGTTTGTACGCAGTTTACCTTTTGAACTGACAGATGCTCAGAAAAAGGTGGAGCTTGAAATTCTGCACGATATGCGTTCGCCCTATGCAATGAACCGGTTATTGCAGGGGGATGTAGGCTCGGGTAAAACGGTTATTGCGGCGATTGCGCTATATACAACTGTTCGCTCCGGTTTTCAAGGGGCTCTGATGGTGCCTACAGAGATTCTGGCGGAGCAGCATATGCGCTCACTGCAAAAGCTGTTTGAACCGTTTGGGGTAACCGTAGGGCTGTTAACTGGCAGTGTAAATGGCCGTAAACGCAAAGATCTGATCGCCTCGTTGCAAATGGGCATGATTGATATTGTGGTGGGTACACACGCCCTGATTCAGGAAGATGTTTTCTTCCGTGATCTGGGTCTTGTGGTGACGGACGAGCAGCATCGCTTCGGTGTGAATCAGCGCAGCGTTTTACGACGCAAAGGATATAATCCGGATGTGTTAACGATGACGGCTACGCCAATTCCACGGACACTTGCGATTACGGCTTTTGGGGATATTGAGGTATCCACGATCTCAGAACGACCGAAAGGACGGATTCCAATCTCCACGTATTGGGTCAAGCACGATATGATGGAACGGGTGCTCGGTTTTATCTCCAGAGAAGTGGATCAGGGCCGTCAGGCCTATCTGATCTGTCCACTTATTGAAGAGTCGGAGAAGCTGGATGTGCAGAACGCGATTGATCTGCATGTGCAGATGCAGCAGAACTTTCCGAAGTATCGTGTAGGTCTGTTGCATGGACGGATGACGGCTGCGGAGAAAGAAGAGATGATGCGTGACTTCTATAGCAATGATATTCAGCTGCTCGTCTCCACCACCGTTGTGGAGGTTGGGGTCGATGTGCCGAATGCCACGTTAATGGTCATTATGGATGCGGATCGTTTCGGTCTGTCCCAGCTGCATCAGCTACGTGGTCGAGTTGGTCGTGGGGCCCATGCATCCTATTGTGTACTCATTGCTGATCCCAAGACGGAGGTTGGACAGGAGCGCATGAAGGTCATGACGGAAACCGAGGATGGATTCGAGGTATCGCGTCGGGATCTGGACCTCCGGGGTCCGGGTGATTTCTTTGGTACAAAACAGAGCGGATTGCCCGAGTTCCGTCTTGCCGATATGGTTGCTGATTTTGCTGTGCTGGAACAGGCCAGAGATGACGTATCCCATTTGATTGCGGAAGCGGATTTCTGGACGTCTGTGGACTATACACCTCTGCGTGATTTCCTACAGCAACAGCAAGTATTTAAGGGTGATCTGATTGACTAAGTCTGGCTATGGCGACTGGTTTTTCGTATTACCTTTGTAAAAAAAGACAAGTGTACAAGCCCTCCCGACATATGAATAAGAAGTGAGTTTATTCTTTGGGAGGTGCTGTACGTTTTGGGTTACCAACAATATGGAATCAGTCCGCAGCTGGTGGAGCGGATCAAACTAAAGATGAAAAATCCCGCTGTCAAAGAGCGTATCAAAAAGTTGATTGATGGCGTGACCAAGTCTGATCTGCAAGATAAGGCCAAGGTTAGAAGATTGGTCAAGTCTTCTGCAGTCATTATGAATGAGAATTTCTCTACAGCGCAGGAGGAGCAGTTTGTTGCTTTTGTGCTCGCGCAGAAGATTGATCCAAACAATACGTTTCATCTGATTAAGCTGTGGGGGATGTTTAGGTAGGGATTCGATGTAATGTTGGGTGGGGTAAAGAGCGTTGTTTACACGGGGGCACTACGATGACAGAATAACCTTCCGAGCGCTGTTATCCCCAGATTTTCTGATTGACCCTTTCCAAGGGTAAAATCCGGGGATAAAGGCGCACGCTTCGCTTCTTTAGGTTATTTCTGTCCTCTCCGTTGTTGTGTAAATTGATATATTTTACAAAACCAAATTACATCGAATGTTTATGAAGTAATTTTAGCGGGTGGGGCGGTCCATAAGTCAGGAAGATGACTCATGGACCGCCCTTTTTGACGTTATAACCAGGGACAAGTCTGTGGCAACTTCTCGGTTGAATATTTGTTGTAGTTATCGAAATGACCCATGACCTGGCTTGTGTTACCGCAAAAACAAAAGTTTGTAATGAGTATGTTTTGTTGGTTAAATCGAGCATCTTAGTACAGTGATTGGTGGAGTATGAGGCTTATATTTAATGTAAATCCATATTTATCCTTTAATGATACATAATCGTAATATCTAAAAATACTGTACCTCAACCCATAAACAAAATGTACCCTTCCTCCAACTATAATGAGTAAGCATCATGTTGTAAGCGATTACAAAAAAGAGGAGGGTTAACATTGACTTTGACTAGAGGTTTCAAGCAGAAGATTGGCGGTAAAGTGATTGCCGTCATCACCGTGGTCAGTCTGACATGGGGGTCCTGGGGAGCCACGCCATTATCAGCATCTACGACAAGTACGTTAAAGTTCCAAACTCAGCAGGGAGGTGTCTTTGACGGGATGCCATTATTCGATGGCGTGCCAGAGCATCTGGATGCATACGTAGACACCTATTTCGAATACACGGGCCTCGAAGGTCCAGCCGTTTATGTGACGGGTTCGCGAAACCATTACACCTTGAAGCAGGGGAAACATGCGGGCAAGGTCATTCCCGGCGCGTTATCCGCTGCAGATAATGTTCAGGGTGTCTCGACCGATTTTCCTGCTCTGATCGGCATGGGACAGAGCTGGAACAAAGAGCTTTTATCCGATATTGGTGAAGTGATGGGGAACGAGAAAATCAGCAAATTAAAGGTCAAGCAGGGCGAATCCAACATCCATGGGGGCAATGATCCTTCCCTCAGCGTGGCGTTCAGTGTTGTCAGTGATATGCGTATCAATCCGCTTAGCGGTCGTTTCGATGAAGGGTTCTCTGAAGATCCAAATATGGCTGGAGTCTTGATCGACAATATGGCTTCGGGTCTTAGCGGAATTGGTCAGCCCACCAGCGAAGATGGATTTTGGATGAGGGCCGCGGTGGGTACAAAGCATTATTCCGTATATAACGCACAGTGGTTCAGGCAGACAGCGAATAACAGCGCAAGCGCGCGTTCATTGTTTGAGTACCAAACCAGAGCGGCGCTCCCTGGATTTGAATCGGGTGCGCTAGCGGGCACAATGACATCTTATGGGCGGACAAACGGGATTCCAAACATCCTTTCCCCGCTACAATTATTGGCCAATTTGTACGCGAAATATGGCGTATACAGCTCGCCCGATTTCAATGGAGATGCGATTGTATCCAACGCGAACCAACTCGGAAATGGATATGACGACCGCTATGCCGTGGACCGAGGTCATGCAACGGTTCTCATGGCGCTCGCCCAAGCGAATGCGGGTCGGCCGTCAGGGACGACACCTGCGGATGTAACCGATCTGGTGGCGCTCGTGGAGCAGGGTGAATATGGAATTACCGAGGAAGAGCTTATAGAAGCAGCCAGACCACATGTAAACCAGCTGGTACGTTTGGGGATTTTTAATGAAACTGATGAGCAGGGCATACCGAAAAACTATCCTTTTGCCCAGGAAGCAAGGGACGTCAGGACGTCTCCGCCTTCCGATTATAACCAAGTGAACCATCAGGAAATAGCACTTCAAGCGGCACAGGAGAGCGTTGTTTTGTTGAAAAATGACGGCACACTTCCGCTGGAAAAAGGAAATGACGCTGCTGTTTCTGGGGTGTATGCCGACGCACGCTTCAAGACGACGTATTCAGTTGGCGCGACACCTGCGCTGGAAAACTCCGGTGAATCTCCACTGCTCTCAATCATTAAAATGAATGGCAGCAGTAACGTAAACTATGCCCCAGGAAATGAAGTCATTGCACTAACCTCTAAAGCGAATCAACAAACGGTCACAGCAGACGTGTATAGTCCAAACGCAGGCACGGAGGGGGCACAGCTCATCACAACTGCGGATACGCCAGATGAGAATGAATCCTCCCACTTGTTCCGAGTATACGATTGGGGTCAGGCGGGTTCAAGTTTATTGTCGCTGTATAACCAGCGTTGGGTGACTTCCCCTGCTACAAATCATGCAGCAGTTGGCAATACGGATCGTACCAGTCTTAATCTGACGAACAACGATTGGAGCCTTCCAGAGATGATGGGTGACACGAGTGCCATACCGCCAACGCTGCGAATGGAAACGAACGAGGATGGCTCAATGTCTATTGTTACCAACGGGTACCGTACAGGATTCTCTGGTGACTTTACAAACTGGTACTACGCCAACGGGCGCTTCATCAAGGTAGATAACGCTGGCAAGCTCGTAACAGCATCATCTCCACTCGGAAGCAAGGATAATGCTGCCAATCGCCAGGACGAGGCGAAGTTTGAGAAGACTGTTGTGAAGAGCGTGGGCGAAGAGGCAGCAGCAAGAGCCACAGAAGACGATTACGCTATCGTCTTTGTTGGAGCGATTCCACGTCATAGCGCAGGAGAAGGTAACGACCGGTCTACCCTCGATATGGGCGAGGCTGATTATGAACTGGTCGACAAAGTATCTGCTGCCTTTGCAGCCCAGGGTAAGAAAACCGTTGTCGTGGTTAAATCGAGCTTCCCTGTAAACATGGAGCGAATTCAGAACAACCCTAACGTCTCGGCGATCGTTTACCAGCCATATGGCGGTCAATACGATTCGTATGCTCTGGCCCAGGTGTTGTATGGAGATTACGCGCCGACAGGTCGCCTGACGTCCACATGGTATACGGGGATGGATGCATTCCCTTCCATTAGTTCATATGTTATACCAGAAGGTAACATTACTGGCCTTGAAGACATCGACCCACGATTTACGGTTGATATGACGAATGCAGATCCCATTGAATCTGAGTTGACTTATATGTATACAGATGCCACGGTGACCTATCCGTTTGGTTACGGGTTATCATATGCTGATTTTACGTACGATTCCCTGACCGTACCGTCTTCTGTAACGGGAGATGAACCATTCACGGTGTCAGTCCACGTAACGAATACCGGAGACGTAGCCACTTCCGAGGTTGTGCAGCTGTACACCCGTAACAGAAACTCTGCATACGGCGCACATGCACCTAAAAAGAAGCTGGTTTCATTTGAGAAGATCCATCTCACTCCTGGTGAAACAAAAGAAATCCTGTTGCAGGTCGATCCACAAACGTTGGCATTATGGGATGTGAATCAGAGCGAATGGATCGTTGAACAGGGCAGTTATGAATTCATGATCGGAACCTCAGCTGGTGATGCAGACGTGCAAGTATCAAAGGCATTAAGCATTGGTGGGAAGGCGGTCTCGACCTTATCCCTTACCCAGCCGATAAATGTATTTGATCATGCGTTTGCTTCGAACGAAGTCGTTTACCACGAAGTGTCCAAGGAACGCACGGCAGCCCAATTAAAAGCCAAAGCGATTGTTGGAGGTTATTATGCAGTTCGTTCCAAACAAAATGGATCGTGGATCGCGTTGCCTAAGGCTGACCTGACAGGTGCGCAGAAGGTTAAGGCAACTGTCGCATCTAATGTGCAGGGTGGCACGATCTCGTTGCATGCGGATGCGCTCGATACCGCACCGATTGCTGTATGGAACGTACCGATGACAGAACCTGTCTCCTACAAGATTAGTAATGCTAACGTAACGGTCAAGGAATTAGGGTACGTTGACGTAGAGGCGGATATTTCTGCTGCCGTGAGCGGTGTACATGATCTGTATCTGGTGTTTCATGAACCGGATCTTCGGATTGACAGTTTGTCATTTACGTTGAAAGAGCCGGGAACAAATCCAGAAAGTCCAGGCACAAATCCAGGAACGAATCCTGATTCGCCAAGCACGCCTGGATCGGGTAGTGTTGGAACTCCTGTTAAGCCACCAGCATCCGGGTCCGAGACTGAAGGCGAAACTTATTCGGAGGGCAATGTTTCTGTAGTCGTGACCGTGCAAGTGGGGGATGTTGATGATCAAGCTAAGGCAGCAAGTATCCGTTCATCTGGCATCCGGGTTATCGGCGATCCATGGAATGTATCCATCAAAGATAAGCAGAACACGTATGTCATTTCAGCGCTGCCTGTTAGCGATGTCGTAGCTGCAAACTCCACAACAATCGCATACGTTGGGGAAGGAGGACAACTTACGCCGGTGCCTGGCGTGTTGACCAAAGACACTAACGGAAACAAGGTATGGAAAGTACTGCTAAACCAAGGAGGAACGTACATTGCGATTCACTCGCTCCGCGAATTTGTTGATGTTAAGCCTTCGGCCTGGTATGCCAAAGATATAGCCAAAGCAAACAGCTTGCTGTTGATCAATGGCGTATCGGAACGCCGCATGCAACCCCAGGGAACGACAACATCAGCCCAAACGCTGATGGCTGCCTTGAATGCGTTAGGAATTGAACCGATGGGAGCGGCAGCAAACGAGAAATGGTTTGATCCGATTTTGCGAGCCGCTAAGGATTATGGCCTGATGGAAGAAGGGCAGTACCTGCCGAATGCCCCAATGTCACGTGAGGACATGGCAATGGTGCTCGTTCGTGCGCTGAACTTGTCTGGAGTGGATACGAAATTGCCGGAAGCAGAGGTTGAATCATGGCTGGAAGATTTTAAGGATCAGGCCCAGCTGACACCAAATAACCGGGCAGTCATGGCAACAGCCATTCAGCTTGGTATATTCCAAGGTACGCCGGATAAACTGCTACAACCACAGAGCACCCTGACACGGGCACAACTTGCAACTGTCATTGTCCGTGTGCATGACCGGATAATAGAACGGCTGGATCGCTAAGAACCACAACAACGAAAACAAGGAACTGGGCCATCATGCATGGCCTGGTTCCTTGTTGTTTGCGGTGAAGGATTTGTGTTGCTTTCGGTACTCCTCTGGGGTCCAACCGGTCAATTTTTTAAACACCCGAAAAAAATATTTTGGATTGTCGTAACCCAGCTGTTTGGCAACCCGGTAGATTTTATCGTCTGTGCTCGTTAAGAGCTGCTTGGCTTGCCTGATCCGTAGTCGGTTTACGTAATCGGTGAAGTTTTCGGATGTCTTTTCTTTAAATAAATGACTGAGGTAACTCGGGTTCAGGTAGAACAGGGACGATACCCATTCCAGCGTTAAATCCTTGGTATAGTGATTATCGATATATGTCCTGACGTTGTCGATCACTTGATCTGATGCGTAGGGGTTTTCTTCCTTAAGCAAAAGAGCTGTTCCCGTCAGCACCTTTACCATATAATGCCTAATGCACTCCATATCGAATGAGACGTTCAGGACAGCCTCCAAGCTGGAAGAGGCGCTACTGTTACCTCCGTTCTGGATATAGTTATTCAGCAGCCGTTTGGTTTCCGTAATAATATCTCTGCACTGCTCTTTCAGGTGGGCAAGTAAGGCATCAGGCTGTCGTATGTAGAAGGCAAAGAAATCGGTGATGAGCTCCTCCACCTTCGGCACATTGCCGCTCTCTATAAAAAATAACAGTTCATACGTTCGAGCCCACTTCAGTTGATGTAAAGGAATTTGCTCCCGTGAAAATACGTAACATTTGCCGAAATCGGTAATGGCTCGTTCGTCCAACGCAAGGATCGTTTGATGGTGAGCTTCTCGGACCCCACCAATGCCTGAATGCGGCAAACTGATCCCCACACAACAATCCGTAGTTTCGGATTTGGACAAAATCATACTCGCTGTTTGTACCGCCATTTTCTGCAAATCCAGATGGCCTGAGCAACCCCAATCATGCATCAAGAAAAACATTAGCTGATCTGTTTGTGGATGAGGAATGTACAGGCCATTCGAAAAGGTAGGTAGTAGCTGTGCTGTAAGCGGTTGAGGACCATAAATCGTCAATAAAATGAACTGGTCAGATGCCATGATGGCGGAAAATTCCGCAGAGCGGAACACAGGTGTTTTAATGGATGAATGGGGAGCCAGCACACAATTCAGGAAGGCTTGCATGTCTGCATCCCTTTTCATCTGCTCCGTTTCTACTGCTCTTAGAACGACTTCCCGCTGAAGAGAGCGCTCCTCTTCGATGGCAGTGATGGCTTGGTGAAGCGTACCGTGGATCTCGTCCCGGCTAAAAGGCTTCAGCAGGTAATTTACAACTTTCGCAGAGATTGCCTCCTGCATATAATCAAAATCGGTATGTCCGCTAATGACAATTAACTTGATGCGCGGATATTGCTGGCATACTGTCCTGATCAACAGCTTGCCGTCGACCTCAGGCATGCGCATGTCTGTAAAGATAATGTCCGGCTTGAACGATTCAATCAAAGTCAAGGCGTCTGCGCCGTTATCTGCTTCGCCTAAAAGTTCAAGCGAGTGTTCAAAAGTTTCGATTTTTTTCAACAAACCTTTGCGGATCAAGGGTTCATCGTCCACAACGATATACGTATACATCTCTTTGGTCACCTCTTTTCCCAATTGGCCGGAATTTCGATTGTAATTCGAGTTCCTGTATTCAAATCGGTATGAAACGAAAGGCCGTAACCCTCTCCGTAATACAAAGCAATTCGTGAATGCACGTTTTTGATGCCGATGCTTTGTTTATGCCTTTGACCAACGGCGACGAATTCAGGTGGCTGCTGGAGCAATTGTCGAAGTTCTTCCGCTTGTGTTGAGGACATGCCCACGCCATCGTCCCAGATCTCGAACACGATGCTGTCCCCTTGAAACAAACCGGTAATGGTGACTGAACCCTTCCCACGTTTGTTCTCCAACCCGTGATAGATGGCATTTTCCACGAGTGGTTGCAACAGAAGCTTCAGCATGCGACGACTCCGAATTTCCGGGTCCACATTCAGGTTGAACGCGAACTTGTCACCGTACCGAATCTGCTGGATGGCCATGTAGTTTTCTACATGCTGGAGTTCTTCGCTGACCGCGACCAGTTCGCTGTCCGTTTTGATGCTGTAGCGGAACATGTCCCCAAGTGACTTGGTCATCACCACAATACTCTCGACTTCTTCGATCTCAGCAATGCTATTAATCGACTCCAGCGTATTGTAGAGGAAATGGGAGTTGATCTGTGCTTCCAATGCCTTCATCTGGGAGTCCAGCATGAGGATTTTATTCTGGTAACTTTCTCGGATATGCGTATCGATGTCTTTCATCATTTTGTTGAACTCATGGTAAAGGATTCCGATTTCGTCGACTTGCCTCGTTACTTGAGGCTTGATGGTCACAAAACGATGAGATTTGGTTTTGCGCATCAGTTTGGTCAATTCGATGATGGGTTTGGTAATCAGGTTGGACAAGAAAAAGGAAAGTAGCAGGAAAATGACGGCACAGCTTACGGCCACGTATAACAGCAACTTCTGCGAGATGTTGTACTCCTCATACAGCCGATCCATAGAGATGTTGGCAATCACGTTCCAATTGCGGCCAGGAACCTTTTGGATTACCGTCATCATGTTATCTTGGATTGATTTGTACTGTGAACTGTTGCCGACTTGATGCGTTGCCGCAGCCAGAGAATCGGAGAGAGGAGTGCCAATTCTGCTTCCGTCGGTGGAGTACAGGATCTCGCCAGCGTCGTTCGCTAGATATAGATTGGATAAGCTTGGGGCAGGATTACGTTTCAGACCGTCAAAAATGTTCATGCTGCAATCCAGCATAAACACGCCAAGGAACTCGTTGTTGTTGGGATCGTAGAGGGCTCTGGAGAAGCCAATGGACTCCTTGGCGTTAATGATGTAAGGTTTGACGCCAACCTCACCAATGTACAAATCGCCTTTACGCTGGATCGTATCCAGATACCACTCATCGTGAAGTGCGACATAATCGAGACGTAGGTCTGTCCCGCTACTGCCGTAGCTTATCCATTTGCCATCTGGTGTGAAAAGGTATAAACCATTGATGTAATTGTAGCCAAGCAGAATATTTTCAAAGATCAATTTCAATTTGCTGCGAATCATGAAGATTTCATATTGGTCGTTAGTACCGTTCAACTTGATTAGTTCGTCACTCACAGTACTGTAAGCGGTTGCATTGGAAGACTGCTGAAGGAGTGTGACGGAGATCCGGTCGATGTTCTGTAAAATTTCCTCCATGCTCTTGACCGAATTGCCTATAGTTGTCGACGTCACGAGAGAGGTCTGCTCATTCACCAGCTTCGTGTAACTGCGATAGGAACTGACAGAAACGACGATAATTGGCACGATCGATACGAGGACGAGGACCAGAAAAAGTTTAGTTTTGATGTTGAACAGAATCATACGTGCTCCTCCCGCCATTTGTCAATTCTAAAAATAGTGCACCATACGAGCCAAAGCAAATGCACTTTTGCCCACCGTATGATGAGAATGTGCACAAAGCAAGAATAAACATGAATTGGGGGAATGACAAGATGAAAAAAAGAAAACGGCTGTGGTCCCTAACTTTGGTACTCCTCATGATGTTTCTGAGCGCATGTAACTCCAGTAGCCAGGAGGGGAGCAGTACGGATACCAATAACGGGAGTACAGATGAGTCAGAAAAGCCAATTACGTTGACGATGATGCTTTCGGGAAACAAGGCATCCGAGGGAGAGGATTTCGAGCTGGAGACCTTGCCGCGCTTAGTCAAAGAGAAGTTCCCGAACATTAACTTGGAAGTACAAAAGTTGCCTGATGACCAATACAATACATCTGTTCGAACCAAGCTTGCGGCTGGACAGGGACCAGACATTTTCTGGATTTTTCCGAAGAATGCGGCTGGCGGTGTCATTGATTTTGCAAAGGCTGGCTTTGCAGCAGATCTGTCAGATTTGAAGTTCTGGGACAACATCAGCCAAGGAGCGAAAGAAGATATGTCCTATGAGGGTAAACCTTACGGTGTGGCCGAAGGACTGGACTTCCTAGGCGTGTACTACAATAAGGAGTTGTTACAACAGGCTGGATATTCCGAGTTTCCGAAGGATTGGCCTTCGTTTCTGGACTTATGCCAAAAGTTGCAGGCAGCGGGCGTAACGCCAATTGCGATGGGTGACAAGGATCCTTGGATGATCCAATTCGGTATGTATCCGATCGCAGCCAATGTCGTGTATCCAAATGAACTGGATTTTGATGTAAAACTGCAGAACGGTGAAAAATCACTGACCGATCCAAAGTGGATTCAAACCATTTCTAAATACAAAGAGCTCTATGATAACAACTACGTCGTCAAAAACTCGCTTGGCATTGGCAGTGCCCAATCTGCGCAGTTGTTTATCGACGGGAAAGCAGCAATGACCTTTACGGGAACATGGGATTATGCCTCCATGACGTCCAAAGGCGCTGCCGAGTTTACCCGCGGATTCGCTTCATTGCCAGGTAACGAGCCGGAACAGCCGGTGTTTGTATCTGCTGCAACATCTGCCGGATACGCTTTGAACGCCAAATCGGCAAACCTGGATGCAGCCAAAGAAGTACTGAACTACCTGTTCGATGGTGAATCCGATCTGTTCAAAGCATTTGTGGAAGCCAACAGTTCCATCAGCGTGTATAAGGATGTAGAACTTGAAAATGAATTGTTTAAGGAAGTGAATGACAACTATCAACAAACTGGAAATTCCGTCTACTTCAGCAACCAGATGTGGCCAGCCGGAGTATCGGACGTCATGCAGGCAAAGTTTGCCGAAATTATTGCTGGACAGAAAACAACACCAGAAGATGTGGCAAACGCCATGGAAACCAAGTTTAGAGAGCTGTGGAAAAACTAGAACAAAACGATGCTGTCTGCTGTAAAGGGGAGAATGATTGTCCTTCTTCCCTTGCCGCAGGCCCTCTTGGAAAGGATGGAGCAGGATGAGCTCTACTGTAATGAAAAAGTCCATGTACTGGTTTGCTTTGCCGGCATTGATCTTCTACCTGACCTTCTGGATCTTCCCGATCCTGCGGTTGTTCCAGTACAGTATAACGGACTATAACGGGTACGCCCAAGCCTATAACTATATCGGTTTCGACAACTATAAGGAATTGTTCCGCAGCGACATCCTAGGCATTTCTTTGAAAAATACACTGATCTATACGTTCGTCACCGTTATAGCTGGCAATATCATCGGTTTAGCAATGGCATTGCTGTTAAACATGAAAATAAGAGGAACCGGGATTTACCGTTCCCTGGCGTATATTCCCACATTGTTCAGTGCCATCGTCGTCGGATTTTTGTGGAGTTACGTCTATATGCCGGATTACGGGCTGATTTCTTCCTTTCTCGATAAACTGGGTATCGCAAATGAACTGAATTTCCTGGGTGATTACTCGACCGCGCTGTATTCTATTATCTTCGTGGAAATCTGGAAGACGATCGGAACGACAATGATTATCTTCCTCGCAGGACTACAGACTGTTCCGAGCGACTTGTTGGAAGCCGGACGGATTGATGGCTGCGGCTCATGGAGATTGCTACGACATGTGAAGATTCCATTGCTGGCAACAGCAATTACAATCAACGTGACGTTAAGTTTGATCAATGGACTCAAAGCGTTCGACTTCCCGTTTATCATGACGAATGGCGGTCCCGGCACGGCTACCAACACGCTGATTTATACCATCTACAAGATGGCCTTTACCGAACAGCTCTTTGGTAAAGCTTCGGCTCTTGGCGTCATTTCCTTTGCCGTGATTATCGTCATTACCGCTGTCTTTGTCCTGAAAATGAACAAACGGGAGGTGTCGGCATGACGCTTCGTAAAGTATTGGGGAAAGGATCCGTTCAGGTCGTCGTGTTGTTAGTGATGGCATTGAACCTGATTCCTTTGATTATTGCCTTTTCGACATCACTTCGAGATCCAAGCAACAACACGAATCCGCTGGTCCTGTTCCGGGAGATGTCCTTTGGAAGTTACAAGGCTGCCTTCGACCGCATGCACTTTCCGGAAGCGCTATGGAACAGCGTGGTGTTAACCGGGGTATCGGTCGTTTTCGTTGTCCTGTTTGCGGCGATGGCGTCCTACCCGATGGCCCGTTTGAAAACAAAGCTAAGTAAGTTCATGTATTTGTTTTTTTTGTCCGGACTCGTGGTACCTGCGCAAATGGTATTGATACCGATCGTGCAAATGATTAATGCGCTGCATATTCCAACGAATCAATATACGCCTATTTTCATGTTCATTACGTGCAGTTTGCCGTTTTCAACTTTCCTGTACACGGGCTTCATTCGAAGCGGTGTGCCTGAGGAGGTAGAAGAAGCGGCGCACATCGACGGGGCGGGATTATTCCAACGGTTCTGGACCGTCGTGTTCCCTTTGCTCATTCCGGTAACGGTATCGGTCATTATTACGCAAGGTGTCTGGATCTGGAACGATTATTTCTTCAATATGATCTTTATTTCCAGCGCAGGAGATTCACCGTTACCGCTGGCCATGCTCGGATTTTTGGGTGATCAGCAAAACCCCACGCAGTGGAATGTCCTGTTTGCAGCGTGTTTTCTGTGCGCACTACCGTTGCTACTGGCGTTTCTGTTCCTGCAAAAATACTTTATCGGTGGCATGACCGTTGGGGCGGTCAAAGGATAAGGAGGCATTGTAATGCGTGAAAAAGTGATAAACACAGCCTGGCTGGAGAAGGCCCAAGGGCTGATCCCGGAGCTTCGCCAGCAAAAGGTCTATCCGGAACATATCGTGAGCGCAGTTCCGGATACAGCGGCTTTTCAGGGATGGCGTATCGAGCCACTCGGCTTAGCAGAACACTTATCGGATCAAGTGCTGTGCAAGGGAGACAGTGTTACGCTGGATTTCGGGGAGCATCTCGTCGGCTATTTGACCTTGTCGCTTCTTAACGAGCGCAGTAATGCAGATGCACCTCTCAGATTGAAGCTCACATTTGGAGAAATGCCCTGTGAGGTCTGTGAGGATTTTGCAGCATATTCGGGTTGGCTTAGCCGTTCGTGGCTTCAGGATGAGATTGTGAATGTGGATGTCTTACCCGGAACGCTAACACTGGACCGTCGCTATGCCTTTCGGTATCTGAAAATCGAGGTCGTAGAAACGTCGATCCGTTACGATATTCGAATTAACGATATATATTGCATGACGGTGACTTCAGCAGACATAGGATCAGTACCTCAATTGCCTGAAGGTATCGACACGGAGCTGGTGGAAATGGATCGCGTGTCCGTGAAGACACTTCGGGATTGCATGCAGACGGTATTCGAAGATGGGCCGAAGCGTGATCGACGTTTATGGATTGGGGATCTTCGCCTTCAGTCCCTCGTCAATTATGAAACATTCGGCTGTAATGATCTCGTCAAGCGTTGTCTGTATCTCTTTGCCGGAACACGATTGGAAGGCGGGCAGGTAGGAGCCTGTTTGTACGAACAACCGGAACCGTACGTGGACGATATTTACCTATATGACTATGCGTTGTTATTTATTGCGACGTTATGGGACTATTTTGAAGCTACCAAGGACAGGAAAACGCTGGAAGAACTTTGGCCGGTGGCTCGAGAACAGATTGACATTTCACTGAGTCGGCTTGATGATCGGGGCATCGTGCAGGATGACGATACGTGGTATTGTTTTCTGGACTGGCATGAAGAACTAAATAAACAGGCCGGTGCTCAGGCAGTTCTCATCTATAGTATGAAAAGGGGAAGGTCGATTGCCAAAGAACTAGGGCTGCCGGAGTATGAGGAATGGATTAACGCACACATCAAAGACGCTGAGCAAGCAGCCCTCACATATCTGTGGGATGGTGAACAGGGCTTCTTCGTCAGTGGTGAAAAAAGACAGGTATCCTGGGCATCGCAAGTGTGGATGGTTCTGGCTGAAATCATGGATGCTCCGGCGGCTCGGCAATTACTTGATCGATTAACAAGTAACGGAGAAGCTATTGGCATGACCACACCATACATGGTTCATCATTATGTTGATGCATTAATTATGTGCGGGGCAGAGGAGAAGGCATTGGAGCAGATCCGAAGGTATTGGGGCGGTATGCTGAAGGATGGAGCGGACACTTTCTGGGAGCTCTACGACCCGGACGACAAAACGTATTCTCCTTATGGTAGCAATTTGGTCAACAGTTATTGCCATGCTTGGAGCTGTACACCAAGTTATTTTATCAGGCGAAATTTTTCATAATTTTGGACTTGAGGTCAACCAGGAACGTCTGGTTGGCCTTTTTGGATTAGTTTCAGATAGTATAGAGCCTGCCATGGCCTATTGTTTTTATTTATCTGTTTTGTTCGTACTGCTAAAAGAACGAGTGGCTATTAATGAAGCGATAAATATTAATATTAAAATGTTGTTATACGGGTTTCCATTAAGGTTGTAGACTTGAACGATGAGTGCCAGAGTTGAAATGCTTAAGATTATTCGCAGGACAATCGCCGATGAGCGATCGGGGTGTTGGCTTCGTTGGGAGATAAAGTATAGGGTGCACCATAAAAAAACTAAAGAGCAGAAGTGAACCCAGGAGTAGAATGGCAAGCATGCATGAACACCTTTCTGTATTAATTTTCACTGAATAATTGGAATAACATGACAACTAATTATAACATAGGTTTTTCTGGAGTCGGACATTTTCATAGAAGTTAAGGGATGAACCTTTATAGGGTACAGTGCAGTATAGTTGATGTATTTTCACAGGATGGACTTTGCTTTCCTCTGAGGGGAGCGGTAAACTGTTGCATACGAGCAGAAGCGATCGATGTCATGGATGTTTCGTCAAGAGCGTAGCTGTGTCGGGATGCATTTATATCAGACAGATGTGGAGGAAGTACGATTGGAGATGTTTACGATGCTGCTGGGTTTATTTGAACGGGCGGCGCTGTTGATTATATTTTTATTCTTTCTGTCGAGGGTGCCGAGGTTTAGGCAGATTCTGCAAAAGGGGAAATTAAGGTGGCAGGAGTATATTGCGGTTACCTTGTTATTCTGTGCTTTTGCCATCTTCGGAACGTATACGGGCATTAATGTTGAAGGTTCACTGGTGAATGTGCGGATCATCGCCGTGTTATCGGGTGGTATTTTGTTCGGAGCGCCTGTGGGTATTATTACGGGTATTGTCTCCGGGGTGCATCGGTATTTAATTGATATGGATGGAGTTACAGCTATACCGTGTCTGATCACGAGTATCCTGGCAGGTCTGGTCTCTGGATATATACATAAGTACACGCCAAAGCCCAAGCGATGGATCATCGGTATTGGTGCCGGAATGATCATTGAAGCGCTGACGATGTTATTGATTCTGCTATTTTCCTATCCCGATCCACTGGGTGCCGATATTGTTTCGCAGATTGCGCTGCCTATGATTCTGGGTGAAGTCAATATTGGACTGATTGTGCTCCTGGTGCAGAGTGTGGAAGGGGAAAAGGAGATGATTGCAGCTCGTCAGGCCAAGCTGGCGCTGGAGATTGCGAACAAGACCTTGCCGTATTTCCGTTCCATTGATGAGGAGTCTCTGCGCAAGATCTGCCGGATTATTCAGGAGGATATTCAGGCTGATGCGGTTGCAATTACGGATACTCGGAATGTACTGGCGTATGTAGGATTTGGTGAGGAACGATATCATATCGGTAATGAAATTATAAGTGAGATGACAAAGAAGACTATATCCAGCGGGGAGATTACGATTAGTAATGATGTCATTGATGAAAAAACACCTGATATCCACTCGCTGTTAATCATTCCGCTCAAAGAACGAGGAGACATTACAGGTGCCCTCAAAATCTATTATCGCAAAGCGTACAAAATTACGTATCCTTTGCAAACGATGGCTGTAGGTCTGTCGCAGATCATCTCAACCCAGATGGAGGTATCGCGGGTAGAGGAGATCAAGGCCGCTGCCAACAAAGCAGAGCTGCGTGCATTACAGACAACCATCCATCCTCATTTTCTGTTTAATGCGCTGAATGCGATTGCTTCATCCATCCGAACCAAACCGGATCGGGCACGGGAGCTGATTGTGAATCTCTCCGGGTACATGCGCTACAATCTGGAGCTGTCGGATGAGTTAATCGATATTCATAAGGAGTTGGAGCAGGTCCGTAATTATGTGGAAATTGAAAAAGCTCGCTTCGGCAGCCGACTTAACGTGATTTATGACATTGATGAGGTCGCGGTGCATATTCCTAGTCTTGTTATCCAGCCGCTCGTCGAAAATGCAATTATTCATGGCATTCTCAAGGTGAAAGGACCCGGAACTGTTCGAATTCGGGTACAGGATTATCCAGAGTTTGTACGAATCAGTGTCAGTGATACAGGGGCAGGCATCAGTGCAGACATTATTGAGCGTGTCTACCATGACCGTATGCCGGGTAACCAGATCGGGCTGTATAATGTGCATCGCCGGGTCAAGCTTATCTACGGACAAGGTGTAACCATTACAAGACTGGAACAAGGAACAGATATTTTATTTGATGTGCCCAAAGGAGATGTCGTAACAAGGTGATGATGGATCAATGAGAGCACTTATTGTGGAAGACGAGATTCTGGCAAGCGAGGAATTGAATTACTTAATCCAGGAACATAGTCAGATTGAGGTGGTCGATCGTCTTGAAGACGGGCTGGATGTACTGAAATTTTTGCAGGAACAAGAAGTTGACGTGATTTTTCTCGATATCAATATTCCCTCGCTGGACGGCATGATGCTTGCCCATCATATTGGGAAGTTTGCAACGAAACCCTATATTGTTTTTACTACGGCGTACAAGGAACATGCGGCAGAAGCCTTTGAGTTGGAGGCGTTCGATTATATTCTTAAGCCGTATGACGAGAAACGAATTGCTGCGATGCTCCATAAGCTGGAGCTCGCATTCAAGCGCGATCATGCACCGGTGGAACAACGTGTTGATGATGGACTAGCCCCTCTGGCGGACGGACCTTCTGTGCAGGGGGAACTGTTACGAGAACGAGATACGAATTCCCATACGGACAGAAGAATTAATCTGCTGCGGAATGACAATATTATTGTTACGGATACGGCAGACATCTACTATGCGGAAGCGCAAGAGAAAGTGACGAAGGTATATACCAAAAATGGGGAGTTCACCATGCCAGTGAGCATTACGGATTTTCACAGCCGTCTGCCACAGGACACGTTCTTTCGCTGCCACCGTTCATACGTCGTAAATCTGTCTCAAATCCGTGAAATTGTACCTTGGTTCAACAATACGTATCTGCTCCGTCTGCGCGATTTGGAAGCTGAAGTACCTGTGAGTCGTGGTAAAGTCAAAGAATTCAGGCAACTCATGCGCATCTAGAAGCATTTCATTCCGCATCTGATGCAACTCATGCTCAAAACGGTGTAATGAATCCCCTTTCATGTATGATTAGCTTGTGAACGCATTCATGTATATGACATCGGCAAAGGGGAGATCACGATGAAAGCAGCAATTTCATCAGCTTCATCAACACCTGAATCAACATTTGCACCTACAAAAATGAACCGCTGGCTTATTGTTTTGGGGACCATCATTGTACAAATGGGTCTTGGAACCATCTATACTTGGAGTTTATTTAATCAACCGCTGTCTGATCGTTTCGGATGGGACGTCAGCTCGGTCGCGATAACTTTTTCAATTACCAGTTTTGCTTTGGCATTTGCCACATTGTTTGCAGGACGGTTGCAGGAACGTTGGGGTCTTCAGCGCCTGATCCGTGTAGCCGGGGTTGTGCTCGGGCTGGGTCTTATTCTGAGTTCCCAAGTCACTTCGTTAACGTTGCTGTACATTTTGGCTGGATTTGTTGTTGGTTTTGCAGATGGTACGGCGTATATTACGTCGTTGTCTAATCTGATCAAGTGGTTCCCGGAGCGTAAAGGTCTGATCTCGGGGATCTCAGTCGGAGCCTTCGGTACCGGTAGTCTATTGTTCAAATATGTGAACTCGGCATTGATTGGTGCCGTTGGTCCTGCTCAGGCATTTATGTACTGGGGCATTATCGTTCTGGTTCTGGTCGTTGCGGGATCATTCCTGATCCGTGAAGCTGTTGTTCGTGAACAGGCTCCGGCAAGCAAGGAAGGTTCAAAACAAGTCGTAGCACGTCATGACTACACGGTGAAAGAGATGCTACGTACGAAAGAAGCGTACATGCTGTTCGTTATTTTCTTCACGGCGTGTATGAGCGGCTTGTATCTGATCGGTATTGTCAAAGATATCGGTGTGCAGCTGGCTGGACTTGATGTAGCTACCGCTGCAAACGCAGTGGCCATGGTTGCGATCTTTAACACGGCAGGACGGATTATTCTCGGTGCGCTGTCGGATAAAGTAGGACGAATGAAGGTCATCGCTGGTGCGCTGCTGGTTACAGCCGTAGCTGTCATGACACTTAGTCTGGTTCCACTGACCTTCGGGATCTTCTTCGCCTGTGTGGCGGCCGTTGCCTTCTGCTTCGGTGGGAACATTACGGTATTCCCGGCAATTGTGGCCGATTACTTCGGATTGAAAAATCAGAGCAAAAACTATGGTGTGATCTATCAGGGATTTGGATTTGGTGCTTTGGCAGGATCATTCATCAGCGCGCTGCTGGGCGGATTCCATCTAACCTTCATCGTGATTGCTGTACTCTGCGCTGTCTCGTTGCTGCTGGCACTGATCATCACCCCTCCAGGTCAAGGTCGTCGTGCACGTCAACGTGAAAAACAGATGAACCTTAACCCTTCATCACGGGCAAGCTAACAACATGCACTGGAAGTACGGAACAGAGAATATTTTTTCATCTTAAAAAGCAAATTAAAAAAACAAAGTAAACAAAGCGGTCTCCAGACGAGGCCGCTTTTTGGTATCTACTGTTGCCAGATTGCCGGCCAGCCTGTTGGCCTATTGGGGCATCTGACTGCCTGCAAGCGTGGTGCCTTGTGTGCATTCCATCATTCGCTTCTGTTATACTCTAGGTGAATCCAACAAGACGAAGACCAAGTTATGTACCCCAGAGGAGGCATATCATGAATTTCATTAAATACACACAACCTGATTTTGATGATTATTATGCATTGGTTTCCAATATGGAAGTAATGAAACAGATTACAGAACGTGCAATTCCGGAGCAAGAGGCAAGAACACAATTCGAATCCATGCTGGATTTTAATGAGCGTTCCACTTGTGGACATTACCGGGTATTTAGTGAAGATGGTGCCGGTGTGGCATATGCCAAATTGATTCCGGATCAGGAGGACCCGACCCGAGCTGAAATAGGTTACATGATCCTGCCTGAACATTGGGGCAAAGGGCAGGGCACATCCATAGCATCACGGTTGATTATACAGGCACAAGCCGCAGGGATCGGAGTACTCTATGCGGTTATCGATCCGTCTAACGCTGCTTCCCGCCAGATCTTAACCAGACAGAACTTTGTATCCACCTGGACAGGCGATTACGATGGTCTTCCTGGTGAGATCTTGGAGTTAAATCTTCAAATGAAGCGATAAAAGGACTGTTCTGAGGGTAATCAGATATAGAGGGCATCTTGCATGAGACGGATGGAACTCAGTATCATCATGGTGCATGGGTTCACCCATGTACATTTCATGCAAGATGCTTGCTTATATAGAGATGTGGAGGAGATGACATATGAGCAATTCAACCATGGAACGTCTGAATGCATTACTGCCGGAGTGGCTGGAGACCAGTCGTCTGCACACCGGACAGGGTAAAGTGGCTTCTTATATCCCGGAGCTTGTCAAAGCCTCTCAGGATGAGCTTGGTATACATATCATGGACGCCGAAGGGAACCATGTGTCGGCTGGGGATTGCGGTGTCCCGTTTACGATGCAAAGTATCTCTAAAGTATTTACCCTTATTCTAGCCCTTATGGATCATGGGGAAGAAGCGGTCTTCTTTAATGTAGGAAAAGAACCTACAGGCGACGATTACGATTCGATGATCAAGCTTGAATTGGTCGAACCCGGAATTCCGTTCAATCCCTTGATTAATGCGGGTGCGATTACAGTGTCCTCCCTGATCGGAGGTGACTGCAAGGAAGAGAAATCACGACGCATCCTGGAGTTTTTCCGCAAGCTGGCGAATAATGATCAGCTGGGCTATAACGAAGAGGTGTTTCAGTCCGAATCGGAGAGTGGTCATATGAATCGTTCACTTGGCTACTTTTTGAAGCACAACGGAGTCATTAAGGATGAAGTTGAAGACGTGCTTGCCGTGTATTTCCGTCATTGCTCCATTGAAGTGACGTGTGCAGATCTGGCACGAATGTCACTGGTTCTGGCGTATGATGGAACAGATCCGATTACGGGCAACGAACTCATTCCTCGCCGTTATGTACAGATTGCCAAAACCTTTATGACGACCTGCGGTATGTACAATGCGTCAGGCGAATTTGCCATCGAAGTCGGTTTGCCCGCCAAGAGCGGTGTATCCGGAGGGATTTTGACCCTTGTACCGGGACAATTCGGAATTGGTCTTGTTGGCCCGGCTCTGAATCGCAAAGGCAACAGTATTGCCGGCGTGCATCTGCTCGAGCGTCTGTCCAAGGAATTCGACTGGAGCTTTTTCTAAAAAGTTTTCCTTTTTAAAAAAATCCCTACCCTCATATGTAGCCGATGAATCACGTATCTGATATTTTGCTTCTTTAGAACGAAGTGAATGGTCTGGATATGTCTCGTCGGCTACTTTTGGTATTCACCAGGGAGTGTAGGAAGACAGTCCTGCATGGCAACGGCAATGCTGCATCTATCATGGAACATCCACAACATCGAGATGGGCATATACGCCTTTAGTTATTAATTCAGTCATTGGCTAGGGCCACATCTGTAATGAGGTTCATCTGAATATCCCGGGACCCGTCTTCCATCAGTAGTCTAAGGGTACGGGCAGGACGGTCCAGTCGAAGCACTTGCCCGGTGTAACGGATATCGTCATGTTCGTGAAACACGGCAATGGTGACCTTATCTCCAAGCATCATCGAGTTGCTGAGTAAACGGGACATTTCTTCCGCGGCTTGGGCATCCAGAGATGGGCGGGTACGAGGAGCAAGTTGTTCCTGATGAAGAATGTAGGCTTCCCGGTGTTCGGGGAGCATCATGCGTGAGGACTCGAAGATACCGTTTTGCTGCAATTTTTTACTCATTTATAATGACCTCCAATTTTATGAGAACGTTCCTGGGCCTGCGCGGACGAGCAGAGTGAGGATGCCCGCATAATGGCAGTATCTCCGTACCTGCGCTTAATGTCATCCGTCGCACGTTCCAGTTCTCTTTTGCGTTCGCGGTCATCGAACCAGGACAGCTGCACTTCGGAATCGGGTACAAGTCCGGTCAGTGACACGCTGATGCGGCGGATGGGTAATCCGTCCCAATGGCGCAGGAACAGAGCTGCTGCCGCATCGTATACTTCATCCGTAATGTTGGTGGGTTCATTCACCTTCATCTGGCGGGAGAAACCGGTTGGCCGATCATAATCCTGTCCGCGACATCCAACCGAGACCACATGGCCCATGAGTGATTTGTCCCGGGAACGTCGACTGACGAGTTCCGCCAGTTCGAGCAGTACCACCTTGATATCTTCCCAGGAGTCATAGTCCCGGGGCAGCGTCATCTGATGTCCGATCCCCTGCTGTTGGTGAGCATATGTCCCGGGTTTGACCGGGGAATCATCGATGCCACGAGCGATACGCCACAGTACCTCGCCATTCACACCCCAACGTTCTCTCAGCCGGGACAGTGGTGTCTGAGCCAGATCACCGATGGTGTGAACCCCCATCTTGTAGAGATGCTGCGCCATGCGGGAACCGACCATGAACATGTCTCGCACAGGCTTCTGCCAGATGGTGGACGGCAGATCTTTGCGAGGCAACGTGCAGATGCCACCAGGGACTTTTTTGGCATACAGGTCACAAGCCATCTTACTGACGACCTTGGTATCACTGATACCGATTCGAATGTACACCCCCGTCTCATCCATCACCCTCGATTGAATGCTACGTGCAATCGTCTCGGGACTGCCGAACAGATCCAGGCTTCCGGTGACATCGAGAAACTGTTCGTCAATACTATAGGGTTCCACCAGATCGGTGTAAGACTGAAGGATGCGCGTAATATGAAGGGACACCCGAATGTATTCGGCCATCCGGGGGCGAACGACAACAACATCCGGACATTTGGCGAGTGCTTCGCCCAGTCGTTCTGCTGTCGTGATTCCATAGGACTTGGCGAGTGGACAGGCCGCAAGAATAATACCCGAACGGCGCGCCGGATCTCCTGCGACAACGAGGGGGCGGTCCTTGTATTCGGGATGTGCAGACTTCTCCACACTGGCATAGAATGACTGGCAGTCGGCCAGCATGATGACACGTCTGTCTTGGCGGGGCATAAGACTTCTCTCCTTATCCGTGATGCTGTGCTCATCTGTTAGCGTCGATTATGTTCATTTGAACATCGATATTTAACAGTTTATTTACAGTATGGAACAAGTGTTCCTGTTTTATAAGCATATCCGACAATTCGAAATGCGGCAACCGGAATTATTTTGCAAATTGGACACAATTATTGGTTGGTTATATTAGAGGCAGAAATTAGGAAATAAGATGTGCTTTTTTACATTTAATGTGAGAGATCTGTGACCTCTGGGTGATGACCGGGAGTTCATTTAGCTTTTTGTAAAAGGTTTATAAATGGGCACAGTCCTAGAGAGGGGGACTGACGTCCTTTTTTGATTTTCTGCATTTTTCAGAAAACCTTGATGTGACGCGGAATATCGCTGATGCGTTATCAGACTATAGTATCAATTTTGTAATCTTTATGGTTAATACTGTAAAAAGGTCCGCAACTTTAAATTATGACTCGCGTTTAATGGGGTATGTGTTCAAACGGCAAACGTTGCCTGTACCCGCGTTGCACATAACAATAAAGGTTCCAGAATTGCAAGATCAGCAGGGCACCAAAACCATGCGATTCCAGCAGATATTAGTGTTCGGGAATCAGACGTATCCGAGAGGCGTCCCGGTGCTAGTTGATGGCTCTTTTTACGAATTATGGGCAGAATGTTCCATTTCATGTTTGCTTCCATCAGCCTAGTTACAAATGCAGAGTCTTAGCGCTATAGTGAGAACTACACCGCTGACATCTCTACCAAGCGGACATCCGAAGCGGAAAGATTCGTAAACTTCATGTTGGACCATTCGATGTTGAAGCAGGATGCATATTAGAGAGGTGAGCAATCTAAAGACATGAGCAGACAAAGACGAAGACGCTGGCTATTAACGGTGTTGACAGGAGCAGTGGTGGTGACTGGTGGGTTATTTGCCGGATGGCACTATATGCAACCCAAGCTCGTTACGTACACAGCGGAGAACGGCACGGAGATGAAATTCAAGACCGATGGAGACCGGTTCATGGAATACGGGCCAGATGGAACGTGGAGGGAGATGTTCGTCAAAGGTGTCAACCTGGGCGCAACTTCACCGGGGCATTACCCGGGAGAATTCCCGCTGACCAAAGAGGATTACTTGCGGTGGTTCCAGCAGATCGAGGATCTGGGAGCCAATGTAATCCGGGTATACACGGTTCACGAACCGATTTTTTACTCCGCATTGGTCGAATATAACCGTGGCCGGGAGCAACCGTTATATTTTATACAGGGCATATGGTCACCTGAAGAAGAGTTGATTGAGAAGCAGGATGCCTATGCAGCCCATATTGAGCAGACGTTCAAGCAGGAGATTGAAAAGGCTGTATCTGCTGTCTATGGCGATGCGGACATTCCTGCCAAGCAGGGAGAGTCCAGCGGCAAATACAAGACGAATGCAGGAAAATACCTGATGGCCTGGCATGTGGGTACGGAATGGGACCCGGCGATGGTAGACAACACGAATGAAAAACATGCGGACGTACCGCAGTACAAGGGAGTTCATTTCTCGGCTAGTCCAGAAGCGTCACCGTTCGAGAACTGGCTCGCAGAGCTGCTGGATCATACGGCAGTCCTGGAGAAGAAGTATGGATGGGAGCATCCGATGACCTTCACCAACTGGGTAACGACCGATGTGCTGGATCATCCCGGCGAGCCGCTGTATGAAGAGGATCTCGTCAGTGTGGATGCCCGACATATTCAGCCGGAGGCGTGGCAGGGAGGTTATTTTGCAGCCTACCATGTGTACCCGTATTACCCGGATCTGTTCCATATTGATAAAACGCTCCAAACCATCAAGGATGAGAACGGTGAGTACAACACGTACAAAAGTTATCTGCGCAAGCTGAAAACTGAGTTTTCCGATATGCCTGTAATGATTACAGAGTATGGCGTACCTTCTTCTCTTGGTATTTCCCATCTGGGTATGGGAGGGCGGAATCAGGGTGGACATAACGAAGTAGAGCAGGGAGATATTGACGCGTCACTGACGCAGGATATCTATGATGAAGGGTACTCGGGAGCAATTGTGTTCATGTGGCAGGATGAATGGTTCAAAAAAACATGGAACACGATGCCGCTGGAAATCCCGGCTGACCGCCGGGCATATTGGCTGAACGTGCTGACAAACGAGAAGATGTTTGGTCTGCTTGCCATGGACCCGGGGAAACAGGAACAGTTGACCATCGATGGAACACTGGATGACTGGGATGATCTGAAGGATGAAGAAGTCACCACCTGGCAGGGCCAAGTGGACGGCATTCAGGAAATGAAGATGACGCATGATGAAGCCTATCTGTATATTGGGCTGACCTTGGATCAACCTTTTGACCCGGAGAAGACAGTGCTGCGAATTGGCACAGATACACTTGCTGGAGGCAGTCAACCAGATAAGTTACTCCCGGGCCGGACACTCAGTGATGGTCTCGAGACAGTGATTACACTGGGGCAGGATGAAGAATCACAGGTGGAGATTGCCAAGGATTATGACTTTAATCAGCGTCTGTACGGCAAAGAAGGATACGACATGCTGCCAGATCAGGAGTCAGATTCCGCAGATAATCCGTTCCACCCATGGAATCTGGCAGTCAGCCTGAGGATGACACCGCCGGATACCCGATCTGCTCAACCGTTCATGAATGAAAAGGTCGGAACATTGAAGCGAGGAACGACGGCTCCCGGCCAACCTGATACGGATTCATTAACGGTATGGCAGTATAATGGCAATCAAGTGGAGATGCGAATTCCCTGGATGCTGCTTGGGTTCGGTGATCCGAGTTCGCTGCAAGCGATCGACTATGGACCGCTCAAGAATGGACGTGAGTTCTCCACAGTTGCTGTGGAAGGCGTTACCCTCATTCCGTGGTTAACGGACCGCGCCACGAAGAAAGTATCTTGGCCTGGGGGTGAACAGACGACCCTGGACCTGAATACATTGCCGGTATATAGCTGGCAGCCTTGGGAGCAGGTGCAGTATAGTGAACGCCTGAAGCTAAGCTACGAAAAAATGAAGAAGAGTTACGAAGAAATTCCTAGTTTTCAGATCGAATAAATGAGTATAAAGGAGGACCTTTTCACATGTTTCCAAGTTTGGCTTTGGCCTATCTGTTTTTGTACATCTGTATCGCACTTGTTGTTGTAGGCGTCATCGTATTGTTTGCCATGAAAATGTCCCACAATGGCAAACGACGTAAGACGGCATTTTATGAATTGAAGCAGCGTGACTATTTCACCTATCTGCAAACAGCCTTGACTGAGAATAGTCCACTCAGATTGCCACCAGGCAAACTGGCTCCGCTGGAACGCAGAGTCATTCAGGACAGACTGATTGAATGGATCGACCAGTTCAAGGGTGAGTATCGCGACAAATTAATCGCACTGTGCCGTGAAGCAGGATTTGTAGAGCATGATCTAAAGGAACTGGGCCGTCTGCGTTATGGTCGCCAGATCGAAGCGGCTTATCGCTTGGGTGGCATGCGTTGTCCCGAAGCCGTTCCGGGTTTGATGGAATTGCTGAAGGATGAGAAACCGGGCCCGATGGCCATTATGATTGGTCGATCCATCTCCAGATGTACGACTCGGCAAGGTGAACTGAAAGACATGCTGGCGTTGCTGTTAACCAAAGGTAAGTCCATTCACCATCTGGCAGCAGATATTCTGCTCGAAACAAGTCTGGATACGAGCAGAATTCTAATTGAATTGCTGGAAGATCGGAATCCTGATTTTGTAAAAGTCGGACTGGTTGCCATGTGGGGACAGGCTGTACCTGAAGTGATGCCTGCACTCGACAGACTGGTAGGCGCAGAACATCAGGATGTACGTGCCGAGGCGGTGAAGCTGTATCTTAGCGCAAGTCCGGCACTCCGGGATGAGACAATCCTGAAGCTAATCCAGGACCCCGATCCGGAAGTTCGCGCCGAAGTGGTACAAGCGCTTGGTTACAAGCATCCATCTGGCAGCATTCCATTGCTGCGCAAAGCGCTGCGGGATGAAGACTGGAGAGTTCGATATAACAGTGCGGAGAGTCTGAGCAAGCTCGGTGAACCGGGATTCGAAGCGCTGTGTCAGGCTGCTGTGCAAGGTACAGTTGCTGAGCGCGAGATTGCGATGCAGCAGATTGAGAGTACCATGCAGCACACGAGAACCGATGACAGAGCTGTAGAGCAGATGATTGCACATAACAAAAAAAGACTGCTGTACGATCGCTATTTTGGCCCTGTACGAGAGAACAGAACCAGCAAGAAGCGCACAGGTGTCGCTACGGTAGGAGGGGATTACACTGCTTAGGGATCTACTATTAATCTACGGCATGGTCGCAATCTACTATGTTGTTTTTGTAAATACGCTCTATTTTTCCATTCTGGCCTTATCGTTCCGTAACATCTGGACGATCTTCCGGCGGTCGCATTATTCCAAATACAATACATTGTCAGGCTCGGAACTGGTGCCTTCGGTTTCTCTGCTGGTACCGGCATACAACGAGGAACTGACGATTATTGAAAATGTAAACTGCCTGATGACGCTGAATTATCCAACGTATGAAGTCATTGTCGTGAATGATGGCTCCAGCGATGCCACGCTGAAGATCTTGTTGGAAGAATATCGCCTGAAGCCAGTACCTAGTACGAAGATTCGGGGCAAGATTGCCTGTCAGAAAATTCGTGGGATCTACCATAATCCGGAGTTCCCGGATCTGTATGTCATTGACAAGGAAAACGGCGGGAAGGCCGATTCCCTCAATGCCGGGATCAACCTGTCCCACTATCCGTTGATTTCTTCCATCGATGCCGATTCGTTGCTGGAG
Source organism: Paenibacillus sp. LS1 (assembly GCF_026013365.1). Classification (GTDB taxonomy): domain Bacteria; phylum Bacillota; class Bacilli; order Paenibacillales; family Paenibacillaceae; genus Paenibacillus. Next base: position 1,369,144 of record NZ_JAPDOE010000001.1, on the reverse strand, counting down.
AAGGATGCCCTGATCCGCATGGCACGCATGTATATGGAGAATCCGGAAGAGACGGTAGCCATCGGTGGAGATGTAAGGATCGCCAATGGCTGCAAAATTGAAAACGGGGCAGTGCAAGATGTATCGCTGCCACGCAAGATCTGGCCCATGTTCCAGTCGATTGAATATCTCAAAGCCTTCCTGGGCGGACGGATTGGCTGGAGTCACATGAACGGTCTGATCATTGTCTCTGGTGCCTTCGGCATGTTCCGTAAGGACGCTGTTATCGCCGTGGGTGGATACCGGGATGGTTATCCTGGGGAAGACATGAACATCATCATCAAGCTTCACCGTTACATGTTGGAAAACAAATTGAAGTACCGCGTTGCCTTCTGTCCTGAGGCCGTATGCTGGACACAAGCACCGGATTCCTACCGAATTTTGTCCAGTCAGCGCAAGCGCTGGGGCCGCGGAAATCTGAAGAACATGATCGAGAATCGCGGCATGTTGTTCAATCCGAAATATAAGGTTATGGGTATGGTGACCATGCCATATAACGTTATTTTTGAAGCATTGAACCCATATTTCCGGATTACCGGACTTCTGGCTCTCGCCGGATATGTGCTTCTGGATATGACGCAATGGCCGATTCTGGTTCTGTTCGGACTATTGAACTTCGTGAGTGGTTATCTGCTGAGTGTAGGCGCACTTGTCCTGGAGGAGATTGCTTTCAAACGTTACAACAAACTCTCCGATCTGGTCAAAATGCTGGTCTACTCCGCGCTGAAATTCGTCGGCTACCATCAGCTGGGCGTACTGTGGAGATTGCAGGGACATGTGCAGTTCATGCAAAACAACAACTCATGGGGTACCATGACACGCCAAAGTTGGTCCGAGGATGAGAAGAAAACAAGCGAAGCTGTTTAAGTAAAGAATAATCAAAGCAATTATATGTCCAACTAGACATTTACACGATAACGGAGAGGGCAGAAAAAGCCTGAAGAAGCGAAGCGTGCGCCTAAAAGCTTTCTGAAAGAAAGCTGCATCGAAAGCATACGCTTATCCCCGGATTTCCCCTTTTCAAAAGGAATCAAAAAAATCTGGGGATAACAGTGATCGAAAGGTTGTTCTGTCATCGGAGTGTCAGTGTAAATATCAATTAGTTGAACTTATATAGATAATCGAGGAGAAGGGTGGAAAAGAACATGCCAAATACGGCGACATTGCAGCGTGAGGCTGCCGTTAATGTGTACCGAAGTGTAGAACAGGGATTGAAGGAAACGGGTGCCGAAACATGCGGCTTAATGTTCATCCATTGTGCAGGAAACTCTCAACCTGAGCAGCAGGTCAGGACACATCTGGAGCAGACGAGCGAGTCTGCCTTCCAGGTGTGGAAGGATGGGGCGACCCAGGCGATTGCTGTCCTGCTGCCAGGGTTGTCACTGGATGAGGTTCATTATGAAGGACTTCGGATCAAACATGAGTTGCAAGAGACTGTACCCGGAGCCGATCCACAGATTACACTGGCCAGTTTCCCGGAAGGGGAGCGCCCTTCGAAGGCAACTATTCAGCATATGGCTGAATCCTCGAAGCTCGTAGACTCGTCGGAGATTCATATTTACACGCTGGACAATACGGCGGACGAGCCGGAACGCATTTTGATTGTGGACAACGATCCGACGGTACGCGAATTCCTGCAGCTGCGACTGAAAATGCAGGGCTACGAAACCTATGAAGCTGTCGATGGACTGGCTGCACTGGAGTTGATCGAGAAAGTCACACCGGACCTGGTGCTCACCGAGCTGAATCTGTATGGCATCGACGGTCTGCCGTTCATCCATCATATCCAGAATCTAGAGATGGAGCAGCCACCCAAAATTGTCGTGTTGACCGAGCAACGTGTCGAGCAGACGATCAGTCAATGTTTCCGCAGCGGAGTGGATGATTACATGACCAAACCATTCTCGCCTGTAGAGCTGGATGCCCGAATCAGACGCTGCCTGCATTAGAAGACAGCTTGAATAAGCTGATTGTGTGAAGTGCAAAGTAAGAGTTTTTTTACACTATGAATCAGATAGATTAGAGCAACAGACAACCATCTATTTATATGGATTTTAAGCACCATCAAAATACACTGCCCGGAGGGAATATCATGGAGAATCAACAATTCCACACATTACTGAATGCGATTGAAAATAAAGAAGCTGTACTCGGCGTTGTCGGGCTCGGTTACGTAGGACTTCCACTTGCCGTGGAAATGGTCAATCAAGGTTTCACGGTAATCGGAATTGATCTGGATGCGTCCAAAGTAGAAAGTATCTATCAAGGAGATTCCTATATTCACGATATTTCGTCCGATGAGTTGAAAAAAGTAATGCAAAGCGGTCGTTTCCAGCCAACGACAGATTACAGCATGCTGCGCGTGATCGACGCACTTAGTATCTGCGTACCGACACCGCTTAGTGAGAATCAGGACCCGGATACGTCTTACATCGAGACCGTTGTGGATCAGATCAAACTGCACATGAAACCAGGTATGCTGATTACGCTGGAGAGCACCACTTATCCAGGTACAACCGAAGAACTGATCCAGCAGCAGCTGGACAAGATCGGACAAGAAGCAGGTAAAGACTATTTCCTATGCTTCTCGCCTGAGCGTGTGGACCCGTCGAACGGACGTTTCACAACATTTAATACGCCGAAAGTGATCGGGGGCACGACTGAAGCCTGCCTGAAACTCGGAACAGCATTATATGGCAAATATGTAGAAACCGTAGTACCGGTATCTTCGCCGAAAGTGGCTGAGATGTCCAAACTGCTGGAGAACACATTCCGCAGCGTGAACATTGCCTTTGTAAATGAAATGGCGATGATGTGCGATCGCATGGGGATCGATATCTGGGAAGTTATTGACGCGGCGGCAACGAAACCATTCGGTTTCATGCCATTCTATCCAGGTCCAGGCATCGGTGGACACTGCATCCCGCTGGATCCGATGTACCTTTCATGGAAGGCCAAAGGCTTCCGATTCTATAGCAAATTCATTGAGCTGGCGCAATCCACCAATGACAACATGCCATATTATGTGTTGAACAAAACGTCAACGATTCTGAACGAATACGCTAAATCCGTACGTAAATCCAATATTCTGCTGCTCGGCATGTCGTACAAGCCTAATATTGCCGACCTGCGTGAATCACCAGGACTGGAAGTATATGAACTGTTCAAGGAAAGTGGAGCTAACGTTAGCTACTACGATCCACACGCGGATTCCTTCCAAGACAAGCATGGGGAGACCGTACACAGCGAAGCGTTCAATCTGGAACAGTTCAAGAAGTACGATTGCATCGTGCTGATCACCAACCACAGCGATTTGCCTTACTTTGATATTGCCGAGATGGGTGTACCGATTCTGGATACACGTAATGCGTTCCGTTCATACACACATCCGCATATCTACAAGATTGGTCACTCGGTACAGCATCCTGTGCTTGAGCCAAGTGAAGCGTTGCTCGTCTGAGGAAATATATGAGGCAACGGGGCAAGCTGGTGGGTATGGCGAAATGGGCCATTCTGGCTGTGGTGTTGTGCCTGCTGCTTCTGTCCTGGATGTTCAAATGGTTCGAGGCGGAGGAGCATAAAGCGACCTGGCTGTGGGACGCGTCCATTATTGCAGAACAGACGCCTGAGATTATTGCCTTTTCCAAAGAACAGGGCGTGGATACCATCTTCCTGCAAATCCAGGATGAGGTGCCTGACGCAACATACCGCAAATTCATTGCGGCTGCAGGGCAAGCCGAGATTGAAGTGCATGGACTTAACGGTCATGCAGACTGGGCCTATGAGGAGAAGCGGGATGAAGGACTTGCTTTTATCGAGCGAGTACGAGCATACAATGCAGCTTCGGCGAAGAATGAACGCTTCCAAGGCATTCAACTGGATGTGGAGCCGTATCAGCTGAAGCGCTGGGAGAACGAGGAGAGTAGCGTCATTGCAGAGTGGCAGAACAACATGAAGGCCTGGACGAAAGCCGGCGAGGATGCCGGACTGTACATGAGCGCTGCGATCCCGTTCTGGCTTGATGCCCGTCAGTCGGCTGAAGGTGAGGGTACATTCAGTCGCTGGGTGATCTCCCACTTTGATGCGGTGGCCATTATGGCTTACCGGGATAGTGGACAGCAGATGTATGATCTGTCCAAGGAAGAACTGGACGAAGCAGATGATCTCGGCAAGAAAGTCTGGATCGGAGCGGAACTCGCGGATACCCACGAGGGGGATCACCTGACCTTTTTCCGTAAACCGGTTAGCAATATGAATGAAGAAATGGCGAAGGTGTTCGATCTGGGTTCCTCTCATTCTTCTTTTGCAGGTGTGGCTGTGCATCATTATGAAGCATGGTATGCCAAGGAGAACGGTATTCCGCTTGCGCGCAAGGATGAGGAGAAGGAATAGCGTTAGGTCAACGTAAAAAGTTCCTGGTTTCGGGTACGTGCGTCAATACTATAGTATAGAAAGAAGGCAAGTCCCGGGTTAATGGGGCTTGCCTTCTTTGGTGGTGGATTTAGTAATGGATTTTCCAAGTTATGATGTGCAGGCTATGAAACTCAGGAGTCCATTGCAATTTGGTAGACGCAGTATCGTACACAACCGTACACAAGGCGTGGTGCATGAGGCATGGATTATAGGCTGGGGAGCGAAAGGTCGCTCCCTCAATCTTTCGTGCTTTCCGCTGTGCGATAGCGATTGGGCGGCAAACCGACTTGCTTTTTAAACGCTTTGGAGAAGGAGAACAAGTCCGGGTAACCTACGGAATGAGCTACTTCAGTTAAGCTTAGCGGCGTCTGTACGAGCAGACGTTTGGCCTGGGTCATTTTCAATTGCTGGATATATTGCACGGGAGACAGGCCATAGGCTTTGCGGAACTGTTTGGCAAAATGGGTTCGATCCACGCCAGCATGAGCAGAGACACCTTCCACGGAGATGCCGCCTGCAAAATGAATGTCCATATATTCCTTGCCTTTCTGGAGCCAAGGCGTGGCTGAATCCGGTTGCAATCCTTTGGTTGCGGGGGAACGAGCAATCCGGTCAAAGAGGCTTAGAAACCGGGTGAGTCTTCCCAGATCACTTGCTCCGTCCTGCGGTTTGCGAACATCCTCCATGAACGAGCGCATGGCGCTTGCAGTCTCCGGTGTCAGTACACCTGAACGATACGGTGAATCGGGTGTAAGTCCAATTCGAGACAGCAGTTCGGCTGCATGTGCACCGTCAAAGGCAATAAATATTTTCTGCAACGTGTCCTCCGGGTCCGTCCAGTACTCATGGGTAACATGCGGAAACAGACAGAACGCATCCCTGGCTCGAAGGGTATGACGCTGTCCGTTCTGTATGAATGTACCTTCCCCCTCCAGCACAAATAGCAAATAATGATAAGGTGTGGTACGAGGGCCAATATGATAGTTGGTCTTGGCTATATTGCGGCCAATGCGAATCGGCCAGGCGCCACCAGCTTTCTCGAATTCAGATGGAGTGAAGAAAATAATATCCAAAAACTCATGGTGGTCCTCCTTCATGCTCGCGGTCATCAGGAACACCTCTTTATTGTATAAGTATCGTTAAAAGTTTTATTTATAACCTATTATACAGGTGGGTTTTATACATATTCAAGATCAGGAAGACCTAAATCTGAGAAAAGACCACAAAATGACAAAATAAAATTGCCGCGAAATGACATTGATCACAGACAAATCAATTGATATGATGTCCATACCTATTAAACCAAGTTAATTAATCGGCATTTGGATGCGTACTTTGAAAAGGAATTAGAAATTAGGCACACTTTAAAAATAAGTTTTAAACGAGTGCAAACGTAGTGGAGGGGACGAAATCGATTCTGAAGAAACGTAGTGTTCACCTGAAAGCTTTCTGAAAGAAAGCTACATCGGAAGCATAAGCTATCTCCGGATTTCCCCTTAGAAAAGGGAATCAAAAAATTTGGAGATAACAGTGATCGTAAGAACGATTCGTAACCGGAACGGAGGAGTGGCAGAACAGTGATCTTATTTTTAACATGAGACTTTATTTATTCATAGAAGGGATTGACTTTTGTGAGCGAACAGGAAGAAATGAAGTTTGGATGGTTTTTGCCTACAGCAGGGGATGGTAAGTATGTAGGGGTTGCACCGGAGCGGGAACCGAGTCTGGATTATCTGATTGATGTGGCACAGACGGCGGAGAAGGCAGGATTCGAATTTGTACTGATTCCGACAGGGGGAGCCTGTCTGGACGCGTGGGTGGTCGGCTCGGCTGTGATGAGTCACACGAAGACATTGCGTCCCCTTGTCGCCATTCGCCCGGGTTTGGTTACACCCGTACTCGCTGCACGAATGGGAGCGGCACTGGATCAGCTCTCTGGTGGTCGCGCCATGATCAATGTGGTGACAGGCAGTTCTGTTCGTGATCTGGAGGAACTCGGCGATCCACTGGCACATGCGCATGATGAACGGTATGTCCGGGCGAGTGAGTATATGGAAGTGATGAAGCGTTCATGGACTCAATCGACAGGATTAAATCTGACGGAGTTTGCCGGAAGTAGTTCAAAATCTGGAGCAGATACCCCCAGCGATCCCAATCCTGAATTCAACGGCCAGTATTACAATTTCAAAGGACCGGTAGGCATGCCGGAGACGGTGCAAAATCCGCATCCACCATTCTATCTGGGAGGAAGTTCTCCGATTGCCAAGAAGGTCGCTGTTGAACATGCGGATACGTTCCTTATGTGGGGCGAGCCTCATGACTGGATTCAGGAGCAGATCGAAGAGATTGAGGTCATCCGTCAGCAGGTGAAAGAGGAAACCGGACAAGATCGTCAGCTCCGTTATGGCATGCGTGCACAAGTGCTCATTCGGGATACCGAGGAAGAAGCATGGGCAGCAGCTTGGGAGATTATTAGCAAAGTACCACCAGAAGCAATTGAGAAAGCCAAAGCCGCTTTTGCCGAGACGGATGCAACCAACCAACGCAGACAGAATGAGCTACGTGAACTGTCCGAGAAGCAGCAGTTTGTCGTAGGTCCCAACCTGTGGACAGGCTTGTCCGTTGTGCGTTCCGGCGGTGCGATCCTTATTGTGGGTACAGCCGAACAGGTCGCAGAACGTCTGATGGAATATGGAGATCTGGGCGTGACCACATTTATATTATCCGGTTACCCGCATCTGGAAGAAGCCGAAATCTTCGGACGGACCGTGATGCCCATCATTCGCGAGAAATGGAAAACAAGACAGAAGCAGCACTCATTTACTACTAACTAAGTTACTACCAACTCTAAGTAAGTGCCCCTTTTTTTACACTTTAACGGAGAGGGCAGAACCGATCTGAAGAAGCGGAGCGCTCGCCTTTATACCCGGATTTTAACCATTGAAAGAAATGATTCAAAGAAATCCGGGGATAACAGCGATCGGAAGATGGTACTGCACTCGGAGTGCCCCGTGTAAAAACTTTCGTGCAACTTACATTAATCATCCTCAGGAGGTCGTCTTTCATGAAAAAAAATAAAAAATTGATCCTGCCGCTCGTCAGTATGCTGGTGATGTCCATCCTGCTGTCAGCTTGCGGCGGTGGGGATAACGCGTCATCTGGAGAGAACGGCTCCTCGGGTTCAGGCAAAGTTACGATCAGCTTCATGCACTGGCGTGGAGAAGATGTGGAAGCACTGAACAAGAGCATTGACGCATTTGAAAAAGAAAACCCAAACATCAACGTGGAGATGCAGACACTGCCCTCCGATCAATACCAGTCCACCGTACAATCCAAAATCAGTGACGGTTCGGTAGGAGATGTATTTGCTTCTTTCCCGGGTGCACAGTTCGAAGCCTTCACCAAAGCCGGATTGTTCACGGATCTGACTGGATCATCGTTCCTGTCGGCCTACAATTCGAAGCTGATTGAATCAGGACAGCATGATGGCAAGCAATATGCGATCCCGTATCAACTCGTATATAACGATCCTATCTATAACGTAAAACTGTTTGAACAATACGGCCTGACGCCACCGACCGATTGGGAAGGTTTCCTGGCACTTTGCCAGAAGCTGAAAGACAATGGCATCATTCCGATTGCCTTTGCCGGAGCGGACATTGGCCCAGGGCAATTCATGAATACGATGGTGATGAACAATGCACCGAGTGACGACATTTTTACCAAAGTGGAAGCTGGCGAAGCTAAACTAACGGATGAGTTCTGGGTGAAAACGTTGACTCAAATCAAGGAACTGAACGATAAAGGTTACTTCCAGCAAGATGCACTGGGCACGAAGGACCCTGCGGCTGGCGCACTGTTTATTCAAGAAAAAGCAGCGATGCTGGCAAGTGGATCGTATCAATTAGCTCAGAACAAGCAGCAGAATCCAAACCTGGAGCAAAAACTGCTTGCACCGATTACCGTAAGCGCAGATCAAGCGAAGTATGAAGGAGTGCATACGACCACATTCATGCTCGCCGTGAACAGCAAGTCAAAACATCCGGAAGAAGCGAAGAAGTTCCTCGAATTCCTTAGCAATCCCGATGTAGCGAGTGACTATGCCAACCAAACGGGACAGAATGTAACGGTGAATGATGTGAAGTACGATACGCCTGAGCTTCAGGTAGCCGGAGAATGGGCGAGCAAAAAAACCGTGTTCCAGCCACGGTTCACCATCCTGAACGGAGATAATCAAAAAGCAGTAACCAACTCCATCCAGGCTGTACTGAGCGGCACTTCTCCAGAAGAAGCAGCACAGCAGGCACAAGCGATCATTGATCAGCATATCGGGAAATAAACGATGAAAAACCGTCTTCAGCTATCCCTGTTTCTGATCCCCGGGTTGCTGCTGTACGTTGGATTGTTCGTATTTCCTACATTGACGGGGCTGTTCTACTCCTTTACGGATTGGGACGGGGTATCCCCGTCGTATGCATTTGTAGGGCTGGATAATTACAAGGACAGTCTCAGCAGCATCGTATTCCGCAAAGCCTTTGGCAACAACGTGGAGTTCATGTTAACGGTTGTTATTGCACAAACCTTTATTTCACTTGTCCTGGCCCTGCTCCTGGTACGCAATACCAAGACACGCATTGTGCTTCGGGCATTGTATTTCCTGCCTGCGATTCTGTCCTCCGTATCGGTCGGACTGATCTGGGCATTTATGTATGATCCATCCATTGGATTGATCAACTATGGGTTAAATGAAGCGGGGATGAGTAGCATCGCTCGCAACTGGATTGGTGATCCGAAGATCGCCATCTATTCCATCGCTGCGGTACAGGTATGGGCCCATGCCGGTCAGATGATGATTGTATTCATCGCAGGTCTGCAAGGCATTCCGGCAGAACTGTATGAAGCGGCTCGTATGGACGGCGGCAGCAAATGGCAGGTATTCCGTACCGTGACCTGGCCACTGCTGGCACCTTCGGCAACGATTGTTGTGGCTTATACGACCATTCAGTCGTTCAAGGCATTTGACCTCATTTTCACAATGACAGACGGAGGGCCGAACTACGCAACTGAAATTTTGACAACATACATCTATCATACCGCCTTTGGCAGCTATTCATTTGGTCTGGCTTCTGCCGGTTCAATGATCTTCCTGGTGTTGCTCGCGCTCTTGACGCTGTTGCAGTTCAAGGCACTGCGTGCCGACCGGGTAAGCTATTGAGGTTGATGCTGGAGCATTCATCCTGCAACCAAGGCAGAAGGGAGTTCACATGTTTTTAAAATGGTTCAATCGCCTGATCTTATTGGTGTACGCGCTGCTGATTCTGGTGCCGCTGTACTTTGTGTTTGTATCCTCGTTCAAAACAAGCAGCAATTTCTTCACCAGTCCATTCAGCTGGCCGGACCCGTTTACGTGGGATAACATCACTGGCATGTTCCGCAATCAGCCGATGTGGCAATATTTCGGGAATAGTCTGGTCGTGACGCTCGGTACGGTTGCAATTGAGTTGTTGCTGAGTAGCATGATTGCTTACGCCATTGTCCGCTGGGGCGGTAGTGTAGGTAAAATCGTGTTTGCTCTGTTCGTAGCCGGTCTGATCGTTCCTTCCCAAGTGAGCATGCTGCCGATCTATTCTCTCACACGTACACTGGGGTGGTCGGACAGTCTCACGGGATTGATTGTCGTATCCGCTGCGATGCTGATGCCTGTTTCTGTATTTATGTTGACAGGTTTCATGCGCATGCTCAATTCGGAGATTCTGGAAGCGGGCAGTATGGATGGGGCCAGCGAATGGAGACTCTATACGCGGATTGCACTGCCACTGGCTGCACCTTCGCTGGCGGCAACGGCTACGTTCCTGCTCGTCATGGTCTGGAATGACTTGCTAATTCCGATGCTCATGCTCAGCAGTAAGTCCAAGCTCACTTTACCGCTCGCGCTTATGCAGTTCCGCGGGGAATACGTCACGAACTATCCGATGATGCTTACAGGTGTGCTGGTAACGGCCATTCCGATGATCGTGCTGTTCCTTCTGCTCCAGCGTTACTTTGTAGCAGGTCTGACAGCGGGTTCACTCAAGGGGTGAGGTATCGTAGAAATCGGAAGGAAAAGCTTATTTTGCATTGATTTCTGGAGCATTCTGCATAATAATGATTTAGTGTCAGAATGACTACATAGAGATCAAGGGAGCTATAAGTGATGAGCAAACTGGAAGTATTGCGGAATCCCAAGCAGCGCAAGCTGCTGTTCAGTGCCGGCATGAGCTGGCTGTTTGATGCGATGGAAGTTGGTATGATCTCCTTTATCGTGGCTGCACTCGCCAAGGAATGGAGTCTCAGTCCCGGACAAGTCGGTGTACTTACGAGTATTAACTCCATCGGTATGGCGCTAGGAGCTTTGCTCGCAGGTGCACTTGCGGACCGTTTTGGACGGAAGGCCATTCTGATGTGGACCTTGTTAATATTCACCATTGCAAGCGGTTTATCTGCATTGGCGACCGGATTCGCCGTATTGTGTGCACTGCGTCTGGTTGCAGGTATCGGACTTGGCGGCGAGTTGCCCGTGGCATCTACACTGGTATCGGAGTCGATGCCTACAGCGGAACGTGGACGTGCTGTTGTATTATTGGAAAGTTTCTGGGCAGGGGGCTGGATCGTATCGGCGCTCATTGCCAACTTTGTCATCCCGGAGTACGGATGGAGAATTGCCTTTGCCATTGGTGCGCTTCCGGCGTTCTACGCTCTGTATCTGCGTCGTGCCATTCAGGACCCGCCTCGGTACAAGAATCATACCAAGCTTCATAAAATCACGTTCCGTGAGAAAGTGGCTACCGTCTGGTCAGCACCACATCGCCGTACAACGTTGATGCTCTGGATTTTGTGGTTTACCGTCATTTTCTCTTATTATGGAATGTTCCTGTGGCTGCCTTCGGTTGTGATGGCAAAAGGATTTACGTTGGTTAAAAGCTTCCAATACGTGCTGATCATGACGATCGCACAGTTGCCAGGTTACTTCACCGCGGCGTACTTCATTGAACGTTACGGTCGCAAGTTCGTATTGGTTGTGTATCTCACCTTGACTGCATTCAGTGCGATTGCATTCGGACTGGCAACAACGGAAGCGACAATCCTGACCGCAGGAATCTGTCTTTCCTTCTTTAATCTTGGAGCCTGGGGTGGTCTGTACGCCTACAGTCCGGAATTGTATCCGACTTCCGTTCGTTCGACAGGTGTGGGTCTCGCTACATCGGTTGGCCGGATCGGTGGGGTACTTGCTCCATTAATGGTCGGTATGCTGGTTCAGCGCGAAGTGGCGATCAGCCTGATTTTCACGATTTTCTTCGTGACGATCCTCATTGGCGCGGCAGCTGTACTGTTCTGGGGCCGGGAAACGAAGGGTCAGGAACTTGCTGAGTAATTGTCAATAAATACAACGCAACTTTTGTACGGGTCTGCCTGCCTACGGAAATAACGGGTTGGACAAGCGGTATAAGGTTGATACAAGAAGGGGCATGACCATGGTGTGACCATGGGCTCATGCCTCTTTTTGCTATGTTCAGCGTCGTTTTTTCACTGCGTCATCGGTCCGATAGACTTCATTTTTTCTATATCCTATAATGACACTCGGGATGTAGGGCCGTGAGGATTCAGGAGGAAGATGTGGGATCTGGATTCAGAAAAGTGGAGGTTAATGGAATGATGAAGAATAATATTGGAATGGATCAACCGAATGAAATCATTGAAAAGAATATGATAAGTGAATTAGATAGCGTGAGTGAGATGAAAGAGATGAAGGTGGTTAGCCATATGAACAGTAATGAACGGACTACAGTTGATAGCACAAATGAGGGGCTGGATCTATTAACGTTTGCTGACAACATGGAGCCTATCACTGTCAGTCGGAAAGTCACTCATGCGAAGGGGAGAACGGCTGGTAAAAGAGCAGGGCGGGTCAGCTTGCTTCTCGGTGCCTGCGCATTGACTCTGGGATTAACCGTGGCAGCTCCTTCAGCGGGAGCACAGAAGCTGGAACAGGGCGTTCGCAGCGAGCATGTACTGCAATTGCAGGAGCAATTAAGCGATCTGGGGTACTTTGACGCCGGAATGACTGGATATTATGGTTCGATTACCAAAGGTGCTGTACGCGAGTTCCAGCAGGCGCAGGGACTAAGTGCAGATGGAGTTGCAGGTCCAGCGACGCTGAATAGGCTGAATAAAAAGGCCAAAGCCGAAGGCGAGACGTTACGCCAGTTGGCGAAGCTGATCCATGGTGAAGCGCGCGGAGAATCTTTTGAAGGGCAAGTCGCTGTAGGAGCGGTTGTCATGAATCGTGTACATTCGAATGCGTTCCCGTCGTCTATTTCGAAGGTTATTTTCCAGAAAGGGCAATTCACGGCTATAGACGATGGGCAGTTTAATACAAAGCCAACGGCGACCTCTTATAAGGCAGCACGGAAAGCATTAAATGGCGTTGATCCGACGAATGGAGCGCTGTATTATTACAATCCGAAGATTGCCACTTCGGTGTGGAGCAAGAGCAGGCCGACGCTGCTGACTATTGGTCAGCATGATTTTACGAGATGAGTTTAAGTGGAGATGTGCAGTGTAGTATTTGAAATGATAATGATGAACCTCGGCTGTGCGCTGCTGAATGCAGACGTGTACCGGGGTTTGTTTTATATTTTGGCTATGCAGGCGAGGAGTGCGGGGATTTCTTCCGTATCTTAATGTCTCTCTTTTCAATTGACAATGATTATCGTTATCGAATATCATCAAAGGATTACAAAGGGATTTATTACTGAATAATAGGTTCAGTATGGGGTCAATCGGGGGAGAAAAATAGTGAACTGGGAAGAGTATATTCAAATGTGGGACAATTCATCGATTCAGTTGGTGGATATACGCCAACTTGTAATAAGTAGTGGGGGGAAGCAGCAATACCAACTCCCAGTCAGTGGTTTTATATATATTGTGCAAGGACAAGGCACCATTTCACTGGATGATGATATACATATATTTAAACGGTTTTATCTACTGCATGCAGGAAAAGGAAGCAGGATCAGGATCGAGGCCGGGCAAGATGATGTCACGTACTATTACATTTTATATAGAGGTAGTATGTCTCCCAAAGCTAGTAAAGAGATTCAGCACAACTATGACATGAACAACCCTTTTCAGCTACCGTATGCCTACCAGCCTCTCGCTCCGCTTAATCTATATCGCCATGTCGATTCCATGTATGAGGAATGGAGCCGAAGACAGGTGTTTGAACGTTTTCATGTGAAAATCGGCTTTTACCAGTTCGTATATACACTTGTTCAGCAACTTAAGCTTCAAGGGGTTACCTCAAAAGAAACGGATATGGTAGAGGAGATCATCCAGTATATTCACAAACATTACAATGAATCTATTTCGCTTGAGTCATTGGCCGAACTGTGGAATTACAGCATTCAATATTTATCGAAACAATTCAAACTCCGTACGGGGAGAAGTCCTATCGAATATGTGATTCAGGCGCGGATGGCTAAAGCGAAGGAATTAATGATTCGCACAGATGCTACGGCACAGGAGATTGCTTCAAGTGTAGGGTATAGTGACGTCTTTTATTTTACACGTCTGTTCAAGAAGCAGGTCGGAATGACGCCGGGGCAATATAAAAAGAAAATGAAGGATAGCTTGGTCGATTCAGATAGTCCATGGGAAGGGTTCGTATCCTCTATGGGCAAACAATCTTCTTCTTGTTATGTTATTAATGATAATCATTATCAATATAAAACAGAAGGAGATTGGCAAATGTTTAAAGGAACAAGATCGAAGATGGTATTAACACTCATGTTATGTTTTACGATTATACTTTCAGCTTGCACAAGTGGGAACTCCAGTCGAACGAATCAGGGAGCAGCAGGTGGAAATTCAAATCAAAGTGCAGAGTCTACTCAAAATGTGACTTCCAACGAGCCCAAAGAAGATACAAGCACGCGCAAATTATCAACGGTAATGGGAGAAGTGAGTGTTCCGGTATATCCCAAACGCGTTGTTGTGGACTGGGACTTGGGGCCAGTCTTAGCTGTTGGGGTAACGCCAGTTGGCGCATCCAGTACACAAATGAACTTTGCAAAATTTCTAAAACCTTATTTGCCTGACACCGTTGAAGATATTGGGTTGGAGGGAAGTATTTCTTTGGAGAAGGTGTTGGACTTGTCTCCAGATGTAATTATTACTTGGAACCCGGCAGCCTATGAAAGCTACTCCAAAATTGCGCCAACCGTCGTGTTCGAGACAAGCAAGTATTCCACCATTCAGGAAGAAATTACGGCAATGGGCGATATCCTGGGTCGACAAGAAGAAGCTGAGAAGTGGAATGCTGATTTTGTAAAACGTACCGAAGCTGCCCGCAATAAAATCAAAAATGTTATTCCAAAAGATGCAACGATCTCCATTGTGGATTACGTTACGGTAGACAAATTTTTGATGGTGATCGGCAATGCAGGCGAGCGTGGGGGCAGAGCTACATACGATATCTTGGGTCTGAATCCAACGCCTAAAGTAAAAAGTGATATCATTGACAAAAATGAGGATCGCATTGAAGTTTCATGGGAGACTGTGAACGATTATGTGGGCGATTACGTCATTGTGCTCAAAGTTGAAGGTCAAGAACCAACCAATCTTCCAGCGACGTGGACATCCTTAGATGCCGTCAAAAATAATCATGTGATTGAGATTGAAATGGAGAAGTATTTCGCGGCGGATTCATTCTCATCCCTGTTACAGGCAGAAGATATCGCTGACAAGATCACGAAAATGGCTGCGGCTGCTAAATGATTAACTGAAACAAAGTATACTGCGTAGTTAGAGGGTATCATCAAAGTCGCCTACATGGCGGCTTTTTTTGGCATCATAATCAAATGTATAATAGTAGAGGTTCTGTTTCGGATCAAATTTTGACTCTAGTGTTTTAGAAATTGCTTAAATGGTGGTGAATAGAATTGAGGTTTCTAAAAGGATTATTGATTGTAATTACATTAATAGTGATAGCTTCTGTCACATGGTACGGCTCTTATAAGAATGATATGAAGGAGCTTGAAGATGGTTTAAGAACGTATTTAACCGCTGAAAAGGGTATGGATGAACATGATATTATTAGTATCACCGCTCGTCGAAGCAAATTGCCGATGTATCCTGTAGTCGTCATATTGAAGGACAATCCACAGGAAGTTGTATACACCTACAGAGAAGAGCAATGGGTGCAACTATGGCCCGATCCATAATACCAGATGAATTATTGATCACTTTCTTGAATATGAATAACCGGGTATGTGACGTCACTGACTCACTATTTTCTTCTTTACTGTACCTAATTAGTAGTTCAAGTACTGGATATCCTTGAAACCGAATACCAATTTACAAAGTATATATAAAAGAGGATAAAATTAGTTGCTGTTTATTAGCTTGTACTCGGTTACATCGATAGAGGGGAGGACGAATATGCCATTTATTGGGGGAACCATTTTAATTTTTATCCTAGCATTTATTCTATGGTCATTAATGTTCCCGCTATTCAATAAAATAGGTAGTAGAATTCTGAAGAAATACAATAAATTCAAACAAGAGGAGAATGGTGATGAAAAATTCAAAGACGTTTAGGATAGGGGCAATTGCGGTTGCATTCGTTATTATAGTGGGAGTATTACTGGTGACCTTCTTTGTAACACGAATTCCTAATGGATATGTTGGGGTCGTTTATTCACCAAATGGAGGCGTAAAAGATAGCACACTGAGTCAAGGGTGGAAACTCGTTGGAGCGTTTGATAAAGTGACGAAATATCCGATCCGAATTCAAACGGTGGAATACAGAGATATTCAGATTGCTACTTCTGATGGGAAAAACATCACAATTGATTTTGCTTACAACTACCAAGTAGAACCAAGTAAAGTTTCTTCTATATTCAATACATTTGGGCCAATTAGCATTCAAGAAATTGAGGATACATATCTCAAAACACGTTTCCGTGACGCAGCTCGTAAAGGTATTTCCAAGTTTACAGTCATTGATGTATATGGTGAAAAGTCATCCGAAGCAGGAGTGGACGTGCAACAACGTTTTTCTGATGACGTTAAAGAGTTAGGCTTCATTGTATCCAACGTTACTGTAGGTGTTCCTCAACCTGACGCCAAGACTCAGGAAGCAATCGATAAACGTGTCGAAGCTTCTCAAGAACTGGAACGTAAAACGACTGAACTTGAGATCGCCAAGAAAGAAGCAGATCGTAAGCGCGTGGAAGCGCAAGGTAATGCAGACAAACTATTGATCGAAGCAGAAGGGCAAGCCAAAGCCAATAAAGAGCTTCAACAATCCTTATCGAGTCAACTCGTTGAATATGAAACCATCAAGAAATGGGACGGAGCACTTCCATATGTAAGTGGATCAAATACACCAATGATTCAATTACCGACTACCAAAACAGAGCAAAATAGCGGCGCGGGGAGCGTATCTCCCTAATTAGCGGTTTGAAAAGCACGCCTTACTTTGTCAACAATTTAATGTGTTGAATTCTAATGAACAAGCCGGTCCAATCGTGGGCTGACTTGTTCATTTTTGAGTCTTTTCAAAGGTGACATGAGGGATTTAGTTAAGCCCTGACATTGGAATTACCTAGCCGATCCTGTACAATGAATAACGACAATAACAACGGTAGATTAAGGATGGATCAGCATGATGAGAATTATCATATCACCCGCGAAAAAGATGAAGATCGATACCGATCTTATGGCTATCGCGCAAATGCCGCAATTTACAAACGAGTCAGAACAGCTATTGAGTCTGCTTCAAAAATTATCCTATGACGAGCTCAAAACAATGTGGAAGTGTAACGATGCCATCGCCGAACAGAACGTGGAGCGGATTCGGAATATGAATATAAAAGCAAATCTTACCCCAGCCATCTATGCCTATGAGGGTATTCAGTATCAGTATATGGCGCCAGGTGTTTTTCAAAATGAGGAATTAGAGTATCTTCAGCAGCATTTACGCATATTATCCGGTTTTTATGGCATGTTGCGGCCTTTGGATGGGGTAACCCCTTATCGGTTGGAGATGCAGGGCAAGCTGCAAGGTCCAGGTTTTAAGTCACTCTATCAATTCTGGGGCAGCAAGTTGGCAGATCAGCTTCAAGCGGACAGCAACTGTATTCTGAATCTGGCTTCCAAAGAGTATAGCAAAAATATTTTGCCTTTTCTGAGTGAGGAAACCTGGTGCATTACTTGTGTATTCGGACAAATGGTCAATGGGAAGCTTGTTGAAAAGGCAACCTGGGCTAAAATGGCCAGAGGTGAAATGGTACGTTACATGGCAGAGTGTAAGATTACGGATGTGAAGGATATCAGAAGTTTTGATCGGTTAGGTTTTGTTTTCTCAGAAGAGAAGTCGGATGAGAGTACTTATGTATTTATATATTCAGAGGAGAAATAGGGGAAATTCCAACTTTGCTATTAAAAAAGTGCTATTCAGCAAGCCAGCTCAGCTTATGAGCTGGCTTTAGTTTTGATATTGTGTTTCAGTATCTTTCACAGAGTTGAGAAGTGAGCTAGGACCGTAGTATGAAACAATAACATATTGTGAGTGGGTTCATGAAGTGAAATCAGGAGGTTGGCCGGATGTAATTGCCGTTTAACTTCTGCTAACATAGTATTATCATATTTCAGATGAGCGGTGAAAATGTATGAGTACAATTAAAGTTACCCCAGAGCAACTACATCAGGTGTCGAATCAGGTGGATCAGGCCAGGCAACAGATGGAGAGTATACGGGGGAATCTTACAAGACAGATCATGTTTATTCAGACATTGTGGATGGGAGCGACACAGGAGAGATTTTTCTATGAGTTTGAACGGTCACGTCCTATACTGGATAAAGCGTTGGAGAGTATGGTGAAGACCTCCAAGGAATTGAAGGATATTGCTACGCGTTTTGAGAATACAGATGCTGAGCAGGTGAGTCTGGGTGGTGCTATTGGGGCCGTGGGTGCGGCAGCGATGATGAGAAATTCGGTAAGTAACACAGGCTCGAATGATAAGGGCTATCGAATGGCGTATAACACTATGCTTGGGAAGATGATGCCTGTGAATGAAAAAGGGGTTACGGATCAGGCTGCCCTCCAGGCTTATCAGAGGGATCAGGGGCATCTGGATATCAATCGCATGCAAGCTGTGAATGTAGAACCCCCTGGGGAAGACATCTATGCGATGCAGATCAAGGCGTTTGAGATGGGCATTCATCCGATGACAGGTGAACCTGTACCTGATAAGTATGCTCAGATGATGCTAACTTCACTGAAGTTCAGCCAGCTATTTATGGCATTTCAGATGGTTCGAGGGAGTATGCCGGGTGGCAAAGGGCCTTTTCGGTTGCCCTCATCCCATCCAGCTGTGGCGAAGATTAAAAAGAATTTGGAAGCGGCTGAGGCGAGGAAAGCGAATGGGCCAAAGAAGGGTTCTGAGGTCACAGGGCAAGCTTCTAATATCGGTAGTATATTTAAAGAAGGAAACAAAACGACATATACCAATCCAGTCGGTAATGTGTTGCATTGGGATGATCAGCATCCCAAAAATATTAATCGAGACATTGATCAATTGTTAAATAGTAAGGACTCAGGAAAAGCAACTGAAGCTAAAGCCGCTTACGCTGTAAGAGAAAGTAAGGAAGTTACAGCGTTTAGCCAGAAAATTCAAAGGGTCGATGGCAATCCTGCAGGGGATTTTGACGTAGTAACTAAACATGAGATTATTGAAGTTAAAAAATCATTGAAAGCCGTCACAGATGTGGAACAGTTTGATAAATACGTTAATGTAAAACACCAAGATTTCTTTAACTATGATCAGAAGAAAGTTATTTTATATATTGACAAGCCGTTGACTAATCCACATCCGAATGATTTGATAAAATTGGAATTAATCAAATCTAAAGGTGTTACTGTTGTGAACTCTTTAGATGAACTCAAGGGGGTATTGAAGTAAAACATGGGGACTTCAGCTGTTATTCTAACAAAGAAAGATAAATATTCTCCAGAGCAGCTTCTAGCTGATACTATTGTTGCAGCTTTTCATTCGGACGCAGCTCTTTATTTCTATAACAATAAAACATATACAAATGAAGGAGAATTTTTGTATACAACGCTGAATATTAATCATAAGTCATTTACAGGGGACAATGAATCCTCATTGATTTTCCATATTCACAGCATTAGTAGCCCAAGCACTGAATTTTATTATCATGAAGATTTGGGTTTAGATCCTAATGTATCACTATGCCAAGTCGGGCACATGGAGGATATCTATGGTAATCAAGAGTTAATACTTCATTTTATTTACGGATATCTCAAGCTGAATCCTGATGATTATTTCTGGATTGCAGACAATGATTGGGTATACAGCTTGGAGGACATACAAAAACTGAAATCTTTACCGTATGACCCGGATTGGTGTTATAAAAATCCCAAAAACTAACTCCAAATGATGACAAAGGGAACATAAAGAATGTTGATTCTTAGCCGAATTTTATTTCTGGATTATTGATTTTCCGATAGCTCTAACATACTTCGTAGATCATGAGAGACATGGTTATGGTTCAGGTCCACTGGAAGTACAATTGTCATCCTATCACATGCCATAAGAGGAAGGGGACAATTGGCGATCAGAAAGTGTGTTTTATTGGGGAGCCTCCAACATATGATGAAGATTTAATTATACATTAGTTACAGTTATATAATATACAGTCGATGAATTAAGTTTAATGATTTTATAGATAAAACTAGAACGAATGTTTGGAAGGATATGGACTTTCACTCAACGAAGTACGTATTTGAGGTGAACTAAATCAGTAGGATATGATTATCTGATTTTAGTTTTGCTAACATGCAGAGTTGAGGAGCAAATAAATATGGTTGATTTTAAGAAGAAATTAGGAAAGATGGATATTGAAAAGAAAATAAACCCTAAAGAGATATATGATACATTAGATAGAAAAAGTGATAAAGGACCTCTACGTCCGATACAAGAAAAGATATTAGATGATTGGTTCGACAATTTTTCTAATAAGCGTGATGTTATCCTGAAGATGCACACTGGGCAAGGGAAAACCTTAACCGGGTTGTTGATTCTACAGTCGAGACTAAATCAAAATAAAGGCCCTGCACTATATCTTTGTCATAATAATTATTTGGTGGAGCAAACCTGTAGACAAGCAGAAAGTTTTGGTCTTCAATTCTGTACAGTTAAAGATGAGATACCTGATCAATTCATTGATGGTAAAAAGATACTTATAACTTCAGTACAGATGTTATTTAATGGATTAACAAAATTTAAGTTAGGAACAAAATCATTAGATGTAGCAACGATTTTAATGGATGATGCTCATGCTTGTATAGAAGTGATTAAAAACGCATGTAAAATGGTTTTAAAACAAGGTACACCTGTATATCAGGATATCTTAGAATTATTCTCAAGTGAATTACAAAACCAAGGAGTTGGAACATTTGCGGACATAAAACAAAAAAGTTTCGATGCTCTCTTATGTGTTCCTTATTGGGACTGGCAAGATAAGCATACAGAAGTAGCTAACAAACTATCAAAATACACAAATTTAAAAGAAATAAAATTCGCTTGGCCAGTTATTAAGAATATTTTAAAAGATTGTCAATGTTACATATCTGGAACGAGTATTGAAATAATACCAGTCTCTATTCCGTTACATTTATTTGGATCATATTATAAAGCGGAACACAGGATTTTCATGTCAGCTACTATTACAGATGATTCATTTTTCATAAAAGGTTTAGGGTTAGATACTTCAACCATAGTTAATCCCTTACATGTTTCGAATGAAAAATGGTCTGGTGAAAAAATGGTTCTGATACCTTCTCTTATCGATTCCGAATTGTCAAGGACTGAGATTGTTAACGCATTTGCCAAACCGCAGAGTGGGCGAAAAGAAGGAATCGTTTCTCTGGTTCCTAGTGGTAATTATACAAAAGATTGGGAAAAGTACGGTTCTAAGATTGCCAATACTGATAGTATTTTTGAAGATATTAAAGTTTTGAAAGAAAATAACCGTGATACAACACTTGTAATTGTAAATAGATACGATGGAATTGATTTACCAGACGAATCGTGCAGGATTTTGATACTTGATTCTAAGCCATATTTCGAATCGTTGCAGGATAGACATTTAGAAGAATGCCGTAGTAACAGTGATATTGTAGCAATGCGAATGGCTCAAACTATTGAACAAGGTTTAGGGAGAGCTGTAAGAGGGGAAAAAGATTATTGCGTAATCATAGTAACAGGAACTGAACTGGTGAAATCACTTAGGAATAAAAAATACTTTTCCCAACAAACTAGAACTCAAATCAATATAGGTTTCAAAGTCGCTGAATTTGCTAAAGAAGAGATTGAGGAAGGTACTTCAGCTTCAGATGCATTTATGCATTTGATTCAACAGTCACTCAATAGAGATGAGGGCTGGAAAGACTTTTACATTGGTGAAATGAACAAAATGATTGCTGAAGAAAGGCTTGTAAAAACATTAGAAATATTTGAGTTAGAAAAGAAGGCTGAAGATCAGTATAGTATGGGCGAGTACAAAGAAGCAGGAGCTACAATTCAGAAATTGATAGATAGTCATATAGATACAGAAGAAGAAAAAGGATGGTATTTTCAAGAAATTGCACGGATGACTTATGCTTACTCGTCTTTTGAATCTAATAAATATCAGATTTTAGCACATCGTAAAAATACTTATTTGTTAAAACCAAGAGAGGGAATGGAAATAACAAAATTATTGACAATAAGCTTAAAACGTATTGAGAATATTATAAAATGGGCCCATTCATTTAATACTTATGAAGAATTATATTCAGAGGTAGATGATCTGTTAAGCAAACTTAGATTTGGAGTTAATGCCGATAGATTTGAACAAGCTTTTCATGAGTTAGGCAAAATTGTAGGATTTGAAACTCAAAGACCTGATAAGGAATGGAAAGAAGGTCCTGATAACATATGGAAAATTAGTGATTCTGATTATTTTTTAGTTGAGTGTAAAAATAACGTATCTACGTCAAGAACTGAAATCAATAAAGATGAAACTGGTCAAATGAATAATGCATGCGCTTGGTTTATGAGGAATTATAAAGATATCACCCCTAAAAGAATAATGATTATTCCCGCCAGGAAAATTTCCAGTGCGGCAGGATTTACAGAATCCGTTCAATTAATGCGGGATAAGCATCTCAGATTATTAGTCAACAACGTAAGAAGGTTTTTTCAAGAGTTTAGGACATTCGATTTAAGTAATTTATCAGACGATAGAATACAACGGCTAATTATTACTCACAAGTTAACGGCTGAGGACCTAAAAAGCGAATTGTACTCTGAAGAGCCACGTATGTAATACATTTCATTTCAATTTGTTGAAATTTCTCAAGATTCCTTGAATTGAACAAAATAACCTACCGCCAATATGTGAGGTAGGTTATTTTTTGTTAGTTAACCTAAAGTATGAAGAAAGCTGTATCAATAACTTCTCTCTGTAAAAATCACTTTCAATTTTGATCAAACATTTGTTCTGCAGGAGATAAATATAAAATGTCGAAAAATGATATATAGACTGTTATATGAAATTTTGAAGAATGCTAGTAAGGAGAGGGTTCTAATTTCTGATTTAACAAAAACATCTCAAAATCATACTGCTTCTGGTAGTCTTGCAGGCTATCTTTTTCAGCCTGAGAGAGCTCTTTATTGGTTAGCAAGAAGTAAAAGTGGAGCTCTTATAGGAATTGAAACAAACGATGATGTTGTAAAAATAGCTAAAGGAATACAAGAATCTAATGTGTTTGAACAAGACAAACATTCAATTTCTAAGAATATCCCTTTTGGTGATCACAGCAAAGATTTATGGAATACTTTATCAATTTGGTTGCAAGCAGTATATACAAGTAATGTGGACTTGGATAGAACTGAATTTCATATGGTAACCAACAAAGTTATAGATCAGGGTTTAGTAAAATTAATTTCAGGGGCAACAAGCCAAACAGAAGTTGAGAACTGTGTTAATGAATTAAGACACATTGCTTTGGGGACGCCACAAGGTGTCAGACGATACGTTGATAGAGTGTGTAGTTACGATGATGTACAGTTGGGTAATTTGATGAAAAAAATTGTTCTAAGTGATGCTTCTAACAATAGTTTTGGTGCTGGCTTAAAAGAAGAAATTAAGTCTTTGTTATTTATAACAGATGAGCTACCATTAGATGAAATATATGAATCTTTATTGGGCTGGATACATAATGTTGCTATGAATTGCTGGAGAAATGATCAACCCGCATGGATAAATAGGGATAATTTTGCACTACATTATCAGAAAGTGTTATCTAAATTTAAACTAAGAGCCTTCATTGAGACAGATCAACTGTTGATCCCTTTATCAATTATTGATCAATCGGAACAAACTAGAGAACTTTTTGTAAAACAACTGTCTGTATTAGCGTTAAATGATGATGAGTTAACTGATTGTATTGAGGACTATCTAAGATGTAAATATGAAAGAACCAGACTGAGCATTGAGGGTAACGTCACCAAAGAAGATATGGAAAGGTTTGATCGGAATTTATTAGATCGTTGGAAAGTTATATTTGCTAAATATAACCGTAAATATCGTAGAGAACGGCAGTTCTCAAACGATGCTGAAATATTTGCTTCTGATGTTGGTTTTGAAACCCTGATGGAATCACTTGAGCACAGGGAACCGCTTGCTAATCAGCCCACAGAACAATACTACTTAACCAGAGGAAGTTACCATAGGCTGGCTAATAGGAGAGAACTGGAGTTAGGCTGGCATCCTGAATACAAGGCTTTGTTTAATAGAGGAGAAAATATATGAAGGATATGAATGAGTATGATGTAGTCCAAAATGTTGCTCTTGGTTCTATTGCTTTATGGATATTTTCAGTAGAATACTACAAGAGAACGGAAGAGAAAAAGGGCATAAACTTACCAATTCTGATGTTGGTTTTACCTCTAGTATTAAATGAATCTTTTACTAATTCAGTTTATGCAAGAAATATGAAGGGCGGACTCTTTAACTCGCTGAATGCTGATAGTGCGTTATTCATAGGTCTTCAAGAAAGAATGCAAGATATGTCAGAACTATCTTTAAAATCTTTAAATCTATGTTTTTCAAGTAAGCTACTTTATTATCACCATATGACTCATGAAATTATTCCTGTACGTATGGGCTACACAATTATAAATAAATATGATTCCTTTAAGAGAATTACGGCAACTTCGAAACGATTAGGATATTGGCTTGCTACTTTGGAATTTGATGAGTTATGCCAATTGATGAAAGTGAGGTTCTAATTATGAATTTTAAAATTAACAATGTGATTTTATGGCCAAAGAACAAGGAAAGAGAACCTAGAATTTTAAAGTTCGAATTAGATAAAATCAATGTCATAACTGGTGATAGCCAAAAGGGGAAATCATCAATTATTCCAATAATAGACTATTGTTTAGGAAGTTCGAAGTGCACTATTCCTGTGGGAATAATACGGGAAAAGACAGAGTGGTTTGGTATAATAATTGAGGTTAACAGCAAATCAATTTTAATTGCCAGGAAAGAACCAGGCGTTCATGCTAAAAGTTCAGAAGTATATATTAAAGAAAACTGTAGTGTTTCTGATCTACCTAACCCAGATTCTAATGTAACAACAAATGTTGATTATCTTAAGAACAAATTAAATGAATTAGCTGAGTTACCTTATTTGACTTTAACTGATGAAAAAGATGAGGATGCTTCTGGGAAAAGAGCGAGTTTTAGAGACTTTTCTGCTTTTCAGTTTCAGCCACAACATATAGTGGCAAATCCATATACTTTATTTTATAAAGCGGATACGTACGAGAACCGTGAACGTTTGAAAAACATATTTCCTTTAGTGCTAGGCGCTATTGATAAAGAAGTATTGATACTTAGACAAAAACTAAAGGTCTTGGAGAATGAATATTCAAAGAAAATTCGTGAATTTGAAGAGATACAGAGAACTACTCAGCATTGGATTCATAGAGTTAAAAGTTATTTCTCCCAAGCTAAAGAATTTGGACTGTTACCTGATTCTTCGCGTTCTGTTTCAGATAATACACCAGTTCAGCAATACATAAAACATCTTGAATTAATTCCCTCGCAGTTAAATTCAAAAGTAATGATTATTGATGAACAAGGAACAAGTGGAGCAGTACGTGAACTGAATTTACTTCTAAACGAAGAAATTGAAATTTCAAGGGAGATAGGCTCTCTTCGTCAGAGACTTTATAAATTATCACGGTTACATGACTCAGAAAAGCTTTATTATGAGTCATTAGAGAAACAGCAAGAAAGGCTAGAGCCTGTTGGGTGGTTCCTAAAATTAGTTGAGCCTAATGAAACATGTATTTTTTGTGGTTCAGAGAGTGATAAGGCTTATAAAGAATTAGAAGATTTGCAAAAATATCATACGAGAATTGATGAACAAGGCAATAAAATAGAACATTCTTACAACATGTTGGATAAAGAGATTGTTAAGATTAAAGTTAGACTAAATGAGCTAGAAAGATCCTTGAACCATATTAGGTATCAAAAAAATATACTTGAGGTAGAGTCTAATGAGCTAAGGGAACTTAGACAGACCGAGCAAGAAATCTTCCGATTTGTTGGTCGTCTTGAAAAATCTCTTGAAGATTATAAATTAATTCACGAAGATGATAACCTACAAGTTGAATTAGCTTCTCTTGAAAGAGAGATTTTTACCTTAAAAGAAAAAATAAATCCAGATAGAATAAAGCTAAAATTAAAAGCTGCTTTGGAGAACATCTCAACTAGAATAAATAGATATGCTAATCAGCTCGGAGTCGAAAATGCTGATCATCCCATTTCATTAGATATTATTAATTTGACCTTAAAGAAAAAAACTGATAAAAGAGAAGATTATTTATGGGAAATCGGCAGTGGGGCTAACTGGATGGGGTATCATATTGCAACTCTACTTGCATTACACGAGCACTTTTCCGATTTAGATTGGAATCCGGTGCCTCAATTCTTAGTAATTGATCAACCAAGTCAAGTGTATTTTCCGGAGAAAGTATTAGAGTCCCCAGATTCAGATGACGCTCAAAAATCAGAACCTCAATATAAACAAGAAGATGTGCTTCGCGTTCAAAAAATATTTAATGCTTTATCTATGCATTTGTCCTTGAAAATTAATCAAAATTTAAGTCCTACTCAGATTATTGTGATAGAACATGCTGATGAGATAACTTGGCAAGGTACAGAAGATTATATTAACGTAGTAGCACGATGGAGAGATGGTAATGAAGCATTGATACCAGACAATTGGTGAAACGTATAGCAGCAAATTGGTCAATTTTTTGGTCAAGAATTTTCATTTATTCTCTTAGAATAACGTTCTTTAAAAGGACTATTGTATCTTGAGCGAATTCTACTATACGAGGTTCGCGCGATCTATATTGTCTGGAAAGTATATCTAGGTAGATAGTCGAATTGGAATTGACTGTTGAAGCATTCCTTAAATGATCAGCTGATAAAGGAGCATACAGAGTGATATATAAACATTAATACAAATTTTTAGGTTGTGATTTTTTGCTATTGAAAATTACGGACCTTCTATCGGTTATTCAGCCATAAGAAAGATTGACACGTTCGTAACATCTATCAAACGTTAGCCATAGCAAGCTAAGCATTCATATAGTTTTAAGACATGGTTGTAAACTTCGACCCAATTTTATTGCAAACGAAAAAATAATCCTAGCGGATTTCCCGCTAAATTCGCATCTCACCTAATCCCTTAAGTTACAATCTTTCTGAGGTGACCTTATCATGAAAGATAACATGTCGAACCTGATCGAAGATTTGTTTCACGGGAACTTGCGGTTGGACGAATCGATTCACCCTGAGCATGCAGAGTATCAGGAGATCAATCGCCAGATATCGGACCTGATGCAGGACTACAAAACACAGCTTACGGGGAACGAGTACGATGCTTTGGAGCAACTGATAGACTTGATCGGACAATCCACATCTATGTATGTGGAAGCGGCGTTTGAGCAAGGTTTTCGCACAGGCGGCAGACTGATGATTGAGGTTTTAGCCAAATCGTGAGTATCTACCTTATAAGCCAGCAGACAATACGCAGCAATCCAAAAATCCCCTTCTCCATTACCACCGATCAGGTTGGAATGGGAGAGGGGATTTTGCTTTTAAATTTTATCTCAATAACTACAATTTATCTCGCACCAATATTCGTACCCGATGGCGTACCTGATCCAACCAAATCACTGCCACCCGCAAGCTTCAGGAAATTACCTAGCACAGGCGTGCCATCCGCACTACGTGTTACCGAAGGCACGAGGGAGACAAAGTCGGCTGCACTGGCGAGCAGGCCTTTGGCGTTCTCGCTTTTTTTGTTCTTCCACCAGACGTTAGTGCTGCTGACGTCGGTTCCGCTTGTTTTGTCACTGGCGCCGCCTTGGAAGGACAGGTTGTTGGTGAAGATGTGGGTGCCTACATCAAAGGCAAAGTTGCTTTGCCCATTGTTCCAGGAGGTGTTATTTTTCATCTGGATCGAACCGGGATTGCTGTTGTAGGTGAAGCCGTGCTTTTTATTATTAAACGCAATGCTGTTCTCCACAATATGATTCACGGCGATTTTCTCGCCACCCAGCTTGAAGCCGTTGCCATCACTGTTGGAGGTAGAAGTACCGTCTGCGGTTGCCCCGTTCGCGTAGGCGATGCTGTTGCGGATCGTAACCGCGCCGATGGCGCCTGTGTCCGTTTTGCTATAGAGATCCCAGCCATCGTCCACGTTATAGGCGGCAATACAACCGTCGAAGACGTTGCCCGGGCCAACGGTCAGTTTGGCGGCAAAACCGTCTGCATCCTCGCCGTCATCCGGGTCATAGTTGTTGTGGGAGTAGGAACGAATCACTTCATTATATGCAGGCCATTCACTCTTGGCGGCTGTGGAAGCATAACGTCCCATTTGAATACCCGTATCCCGGTTGTGATGAGCTTCGATCTGCTCCAGACGGTTGTAACTGCCTCCGATGAAGATGCCGTTATCGCCTGCACCCTTGACCTCAAGCCCTCTCACGAGCCAGTAGTCTCCGAACATTTGCAGTCCACGATTGGTGGAAGCGAAGGTTTGGGCTGAGAAATCAAAGACCGGTTTTTCCGATCCATACGCCACCAGGTTTTTGCGTTGGCTCGATGTGCCGCTATTGCCACGTTCAATGGTAATGGTTTCGGAGAAACTGTAAGTTCCGCCTCGTAGATAGATCGTTTTACCCGGTGCAATCTGGCTCAATGCGTTAGCGAGTGACGTAGGGCTGTTCATTGTTCCCGGATTGCTGGCTGAACCGCCAGGAGACACATACAGATCACCCGCAGCAAGCGCGATATTCGAAGTCGCCACCGATTCAGAGGGATTTTGCAAATTGCTCTCGATCAGCTCTTCAGCACCAGCCGTTCCACCACCAATCAATAATAGAGGGAACGCGGCGCTCAGACAGATCTGGGCCATTTTCGATTTCAGAGAACGTTCGGATCGTACAGATGCATGAGTGGATGTAGATGGGAATAATTTCATTACGCAAACCTCCTTGGTTAATTGGGAATAGAATGAAGAGCATGTGGTAGCCATGTACCAGACCGTTACCCATGAGATAGATCATGCCGGCTGGTTAGATGTAGTCTCTAGAACACAGCTTTATGGTAAATGTTGTAAGCGTTATCATCAATAATCATCTGATCAGATGGAGTTACATGCAGGCGGGTCAGGCCTGGAAGCTTCTAATGCCTGTAATATTACTAGGGTTACGTAATCTTTCCATTAGGTGATAGCTCTCATTTAACGAAGAATCATCTGAAATGAACGTAGAGAAGCACGCTTTTCAATCCTCAGAGTACCAGTTTTACTTAAGATCCACTCCTATGAACTTCATTCAATCTAAAATAAATAGCACCCTACATCCTGAAGTGGAGATTATACTCAAACTAGTCATGAAAAAGCCCTGATAGCAGCTGCAATTGGCAACTTGACGATCAGGGCTATGTTTAATTTAAAAAGTAATCTGCTCACATCCAAAATACGCATATGTACCAACGTGGTCAGATTTATCAGTCTAAACGTTGTCCAGCTATTTTAATATCCGTCCGTCTCACGACTGCGTTTCTCTGCTTGCTCGACACTGGGTTCATGTTTCGGTTGGACCGTTGCACTATCATCGGTTGGAACAGAGGCCAACCCTTCAGAGACGCGCCGACCGTAATCCGCATCCGCTTGGGTGAAGTAAGAGATCATGCGCTCCCGGATATCCGGTTTGCATTGTGCCAATGCGCCGACCATGTTGCTGATCAGTTCATCCCGCTCCCAATCCTCGAATGCCCGGTACGTATCTCCTGCTTGTCCAAAGTCATTGGTACGCTCAATCTTATCACGGACAAGTCGCCCTTCAATAAGCGGTTCATGTTCCGTGCCGCGCGGGGAAGCTTCTTTTAACCCACCAAGCGATGAAGGCTCATAGTTCACATGCGGATTCTGACCCGGTGCACGATCCACTTGATACTGCATCTGCCCGCCGCTTTGATTGGTCGCAACACGGTTCTTCGGCGCATTCACAGGCAGTTGCAGATAGTTTGCACCGACTCGGTGACGCTGGCTATCTGAATAGGAGAAGGTGCGTCCTTGCAGCAACTTGTCATCTGAGAAATCCAGCCCGTCCACCAATACCCCTGTGCCAAACGCCGCTTGCTCGACTTCATTGAAATAATCCTCGGGATTGCGATTCAATGTCATTTTACCTACAGGTAGAAAAGGAAACAGCTCCTGCGGCCATAGCTTGGTTGGGTCCAGCGGGTCAAAGTCCAACTCTGGATGCTCGCCGTCCTCCATCACTTGAACGCACAGCTCCCATTCGGGATAATCCCCTTGTTCAATAGCGTGATACAGATCCAATGTCGCATGATTGAAATTCTGTCCCTGAATCTCGCTGGCGTCTTTTTGCAGTAGGTTGCGTATCCCTTGATTGAGCGGTTCCCAGTGGTATTTGATAAGTACGCCCGTGCCATCCTGATTGACCCATTTGTATGTATTGACACCTGACCCCTGCATCTGCCGATAATTCGCTGGAATGCCCCATGGAGAGAAGAGGAATGTCATCATATGGGTAGCTTCAGGACTTAGTGATACAAAATCAAAAAACCGCTCCATATCCTGTACATTGGTCAACGGATCTGGCTTGAAGGCATGTACCATATCCGGGAATTTAAGCGGGTCACGAATGAAAAAGATTTTCAGATTGTTACCCACCAGATCCCAGTTGCCATCCTGGGTATAGAATTTTACAGCAAATCCGCGCGGATCCCGCAGTGTCTCCGGTGAATGTCCGCCATGGATAACGGTAGAGAAGCGAACAAACACGGGCGTTTGTTTGCCTTTTTCCTGAAACAGACGTGCACGTGTGTACTTCGATACTGGTTCACTCCCGGCTGTTCCATACGCTTCAAATATGCCATGAGCGCCAGCGCCGCGGGGCATGCACCACACGTTCCGGAATACGTTCGCGGTCGAAGTGAGTAATCTTTTCGAGAAAATGATAGTTCTCCAGCGTAGTCGGTCCCCGGCTGCCAACGGTTCGTACATTCTGATTGTCCGTAATCGGATGACCTTGTCGATCCGTTAATGTCTCAGCAGATTTGTCTGAGGAATGCTTTGGTTGTGAAGACTGATGATTCATGGAGTGGAGCACCGCCTTTCCTTAAAGTGGATTCCTGTATATATTTTCCCTGAAAATTGGTTCTATACATTAAACCTCGCAAATAATCTCGTAAAAAAAGCTTGTCACCCGCTTCATCGCGTGAGATAATTAACTTTTGCCCTGCGGCCTTTTTTGAACGGAAAATGAAAGAGGACCGCGTCTAAGAATGGAGGCTGACCTAGGATTGTCTACACAACGTTATCCTTTTGCATATGATCCGGCTGAACCTTTTGTATCCCGTCTGGGAGAATGGGTTGCCGATGTTTTTTACGATATTTTGCCAGAGTCCGGCTTCGAGGTACGGGATGAACAGATTTTTATGGCGTACCAGCTCGAACGGGCCTATGGAGATAAAAAGACCATTATGGCGGAGGCCGGTGTCGGAACAGGCAAGACGTTAGTCTATCTGCTCTACGCGGTCTGTTATGCACGTTATACGGGCAAACCGGCAGTGATTGCTTGTGCCGATGAGTCCTTGATTGAACAACTCGTGAAGCCCGGCGGAGATATTGCGAAGCTGGCTGCACATTTGGACTTGGAAGTGGACGCACGTCTGGGCAAGTCACCGGACCAATACGTCTGTCTGAACAAATTAAGTGCGGTGCGATTTGCAGATGAGGATGCGCCTGTTATTGAAGAAGTGCATGAGAGTCTGCCGGATTTTGTGAACACGCCGGGTACACTTCAGGCTTTCCATCCGTATGGCGACCGCAAGCAGTATCCACATCTGAACGATCGTCAGTGGAATAAAATCAACTGGGACCCGTTCCAGGATTGTTTTGTATGTCCAAAACGTCAACGTTGCGGCCTGACGCTGTCGCGTGACCATTACCGACGTTCCAAAGACATCATCATCTGTTCCCATGATTATTACATGGAGCATGTGTGGACCTATGATGCGCGCAAACGCGAGGGACAACTGCCACTGCTGCCTGATCACAGCTCCGTTGTATTTGATGAAGGACATTTGCTGGAAGAAGCAGCCCTGAACGCATTAAGCTACAAACTGAAACACCGCATCTTCGAGGAACTCGTAACCCGTCTATTGGAAGGCGAGATTCGTGAATCCCTGGCGGAGCGTGTGGATGAAGCGATTGAGAGCAGTGAGCGACTGTTTGCATTGCTGGATACCTACACGGTGGAAATTCCGGGATCGGAACGAAAAGAAGTTCGGGTAGAGCCGCCGTTGTTGCGTGAGATTGAACGTCTGACGAGTGTGCTGGATGCGATCGGTGAGGAATTGGTATTTGAGAGCGGATTGTTCTCGCTGGATGGTTATCAGATGCGTGTCGTGGAAGAACATCTCGATATGATTCAGTCTGCGCTTGCCTTGTTCCGCAAGGAAGATGGTTACATCTGTTGGGCGGAAGAGAGCGAGGATGAGACGACCTTATCGATCATGCCGCGCACCGTGAAGGAAATGCTGAACGAGCGTGTGTTCAACACAGGTATTCCAATCGTGTTCTCCTCTGCAACGTTATCTGTGGACAGTTCATTCCGTTATGTGGCGGACAGCCTGGGCATTGATGATTTTGTATCGTTCTCAGTGGCTTCCCCGTATGATTATGCGGACAAAATGAAGATGAAAATTACCGATGAAGCTGTACCGGGTCACCCGGAGAACGAAAATCGCTTGCGTGATGCGGTGTCGTTACTTCAGGAGAGTGGAGGACGTGCGCTGATTCTGTTCCGTACGATGGAAGAACTACGCGCGTTCAAACAGGACATCGTTCATGTACCTGAAGCAGAAGGTTTGCGCTTTATGTATGAGGGCGACCGAGAGATCAGTGATCTGATCGCGGCGTTCCAGCAGGATGAGGAGAGTGTGCTGTGCTCCGTTAATCTGTGGGAAGGACTGGACGTTCCAGGTCCGTCATTATCCAATGTCATGATCTGGTCGCTTCCGTATCCACCACAGGACCCTGTCTTTAATGCGAAACGCAGCGCGTCGGCAGCACCTTATGAAGAGATTGATCTTCCGTATATGCTCCTGCGTGTGAAGCAAGGTCTCGGACGTCTGATTCGGACAAGCACGGATTCCGGTTCTGCGGTCATTCTTGATGAATCGCTGTATACCAAAAAGGAAGCCAAAGACCGCATTGCGGCCCTGCTTCCTGAAGGTGTGGAATGGACAACCCTGACACACTAACCAGCTTACGTTACATGTTCTTGCTTTGTTGTTTGTAGATAAGGTTTCTTGCCAAAATAAGTTCTTGTTCTCTGCGGATTCACCATCCGTATGTGATCAAGAGCTTATTTTTTATTTTGATGGTTCCTTCAATGTACTTCTCTTCCCTTTTTTTCGAGGGATTTTCCCTCGCTCCTCGCTACCAATCGCTCCAACATTCTACCGAACCTACCGCACCTTATTAGGGTGATAATTAAGCGATGTGAATTCTAACGAATCTCAGTACCGTTATCCCGCCGAAAATAGCTTTTAAGCCTGTAAATCGACCGAATTTGGAGAAATAACGTCGCTGTGATTCGTTACACGTCAGACCTGCGCAAATAGGAGCGAATAGCGTGTGGCAGGTTCATTAGAACCAATGACCAATGAGCGCTAATAAGGGAGGGCCTCTGTCATGCTCATGACTTATGGGACATGGAAGCCCCTTTTTGATGTGTATAGATGTTTGCTGTGTTAAAAAATACCCATGCTCAGATACCGTTCCCCGGTATCCGGCGCAATGCAGAGCACTCGGTGCCCCGGCCCCAGTTCCTTCGCGATGCGAAGGGAGGCCCACACCGAAGCGCCAGAGGAAGGGCCGAGCAACAGCCCTTCCCGGGCAGCAAGCTGCCGCATCGTATCCAGTGCGTCCTCATCGGACACCTGGATGATGGCATCCCACACGTCGGTATTCAGGATGTCCGGAATGAACCCCGGACTTGTACCGACGAGCTTGTGTGGTCCGGGCTCGCCACCGGACAACACCGGAGAACCTTTGGGCTCCACCGCATAGATGCGGATATCGGGCAACTGCTTGCGCAGTTCTTCTCCCGTCCCGGTAATGGTGCCGCCAGTTCCAGCCGTAGCAATAAAAGCATCCAGTTTGCCATCCATCTGCTGCATAATCTCGGGAGCCGTCGTGATCCGGTGAATGTCCGGGTTCGCCTGATTCTCGAATTGCTGCGGAATGAAGCTGCCCGGAATGTCTGCTTGAAGTTCTTTCGCTTTGCGAATCGCACCAGGCATCCGCTCCGCAGCAGGCGTGAGCACCACATCTGCGCCATAGGCTTTCAGAATGTTGATGCGCTCCTTAGACATATTGTCCGGCATGATCAGAATGGCTTTATATCCTTTGGCGGCGGCATTCATCGCAAGACCTATGCCCGTATTGCCACTGGTTGGTTCGATAATGGTTGCGCCGGGTAGCAAGTGTCCCGCAAGTTCAGCCTGAATGATCAGATTGTATGCGGCACGGTCTTTGACGCTACCACTTGGGTTAAAGTATTCCAGTTTCACGTATACGTCAGCGGAGTCGCTGCCTGTGAGTCGGTTTAGTTTAACGGCAGGTGTCTGGCCGATTAGTTCTGTTACATCTGCTGCAATGCCTGTATGTGCGGGTGTTTGTTTAATCGAATGTGTATTCAAATCCATTAAGTACAGCTCCTTGATTGATAAGACGTTGAGAGTATATCCGTTAGAAATCAATTCATGCCTTATTGGAATGGTTGGATATCTCTTCTCCATCTTAATGAACACAGCTAGCGATGGTCAACCCGTTCAATTGTCAAACCTGTTGTCTCAGATCCATCTGCAGATGGCGACTCAGCTCTTTTTTGACCTCATTGCGTGCAAATGTCCAGAGCATATAGAACCGTTGCATGTAACCCCTGCACAAATAAACGGTTTCGATGCCATCTTTACCCCGCGTTTCCTCCAGAACTTTTACTCCACGGGTCCTCATCTGTTTGCGCAGTCCCAGCATCTCCTTAAGTACTTCATTCTGAATGCGGGTAAGCGACAGAATATAGACCTCGGGCATTTTCAGAAGCAGCGTATCCAGCGTTCGAATATCCCGTTCCAGTACATCGAGCAAAAGCGTACGCACAACCATCCCTTTGATCAGACGATGATCTTCATCCGCAGGAGTTGGGGCTGAAGTGGAAGAGGAGGCCATATAGTCACTTCCTTAGCCATAAATATATCGTTCTAATTAAGAACAAATGTTCCTGTTTGTAGTATAGTCAGCATATTCCTGAACCATGCAGGTTTCAACCTGAAAATATTTACATTCTCTCTTCAAGGCAGTTTGAATCATTTGAAAACCTTTATGAGATAAGGCACATAGGCAATTTCACATTATCGAAATGAAAAACATGGAGGAGACGTTACTCACTGTGTTTAGAGTTTGTTTATAGTAGCTCGTTATAATATCTTTAAAATTTCAAACCACATCGAAAGGAGTTCTAACATTCAAGAATACATATTCCAATGGAATGTACGTCTGATGAAAACAAGACCAAAGTAGTAGATTAGCTCTCAAATAGATATGTAGGTTGTTTAGACGGGGATCGAGCTGGATGAAACAGAGTATCGCACTAAAACAGGACGAAAGGAAGGATGATGGTGATGAATAAGCGCTTACTACAGCCTAAAAAAGTGATAACGATGTTAATTGTGGTTGCTTTAATATTTGGAGGATTTCCAGGGTTTCAGGCGTTGGGCGTTGAACGAGCCTATGCGGCGAGTGGAACATGGGTAGATGTGGGTGGAGTTGGATTTACATCAGGGCAGGCGGAGAATATTACGTTGGTTTTTGATCGGGAGGGTACGCCGTATACAGTATTTAAGGATGGAACCAAAGACGGGAAAGCAACGGTTCTAAAATACGTTTCTGGATCATGGCAATACGTGGGGCCTGCCGGGTTCTCTACTGGCGAGATACATAACACCTCATCGCTCGCATTTGATTCTCATAATACTCCATACGTAGCTTATCAGGATGGTGATAATGGAAGTAAAGCAACAGTTATGAAATTTAGCGGAGAACAATGGGAGATTGTGGGTAGTGCTGGTTTTTCTGCAGGAGCTGCAGTTTACGTTACACTTGCTTTTAGTCCGGATGATACCCCTTACGTTGGTTACCGGGATCATGCTGCAGGTACTAAAGTGACGGTGAAAAAAATGAATGGAAATCAGTGGGAGACTGTTGGAACTGCCGGCTTTACGACAGGTGTTGCACTAGAGATGTCCAAACTTATTTTTGATGCTAACGGAATTCCGTATTTTGCTTTTAAAGATTCAACAAATAATAAATTGACTGTCATGCAGTTTGCAGGTGGTTCATGGAAAAGTGTGGGGAATGCAGCATTTACAGCAGACTCAGCATCTTATCCGTCCCTAGCGTTTGGTCCGAACAACGTACCTTATGTTGCATTTCAAGACGGTTCCAAAAGTTATAAAGCAACCGTAATGAGACTGAATGGCAGCCAGTGGGAAGTCGTAGGGAACGCGGGGTTCTCATCGGGAACACTGAATAGCATGTCTTTGGCTTTTGATCAACAGGGTGTGCCTTACACGGCTTTCAAAAATTTAGTTAATTTTAGCATGGACCCACAAGGTGTAATGATGAAATTGGACGGGGCTCAGTGGACTGTCGTTGGTGGAAAGCCATACTCCGCAGGTCAAATAAACGAATCTTCGCTTGCTTTTGGTCCGAACGGAATGCCATATGTTGCTTATGCAGACAACACAAAAGGGAATAAAATGACGGTCATGACGCTTTCTACGGAACATTCAGTGACTTACAATGCCAATGGAGCAACTACGGGTAGTGTTCCGGTGGATAGTCAGAAATATGAAAAAGATACAACGGTGACAGTGCTAGATAACTCGGGAGTGCTTGAAAAGGAAGATTATCAGTTTACAGGGTGGAATACATCCGCAGATGGCAGTGGAACGAGTTACAGCGCAGCAGATACATTCTCCATGAATGATAGTGATGTTACGCTCTATGCACAGTGGCAACCACTGTATGTAAATATTAGTTTTGAATCGAACGGCGGAACAGAGATTGACAATCAAAAAGTGGACTACAATAGCTCGGCAGTAAATCCTGATGCTCCAGAAAAAGCAGGATATACGTTCTCGGGCTGGTATCAGGATAGCCAGTTGCAGCAGACGTTTGATTTTACGACGAATCTGACGCAAAATATTACGCTTTATGCGAAATGGATGTCATCTACAGCAACACTCTCCACTCTTACCGTAAGTTCAGGACAGCTGACACCGGACTTCTCTGTAGATGAGCTTGATTATCGCGTAGATGTTGAATCTGACGTGACAAGTGTAGACTTCTCTCTAGGTAAAGCCAATGAAGGACAAGTCGTCCACGTAACAGGTGCTACAGGTGAAACCGTGACGGATGGTATATACACTTACACAGTTACGGATCTAGTATACGGCTCAAACCTGGTAAAGATTAATGTTCAGGCGGAGGACGGCACTAGTAACGACTATAAACTTAATATCAATCGAATTGACATTACCAATGCCAAGTTGAGTGAAATAGCTCTACCTTCGATCACATTAACTCCGACATTTAATCCAGATGTAGAGGTTTATGAAGCAATAGTGGGTAGTTCGGTTATTTCAACCGAGATTAGTGTTAAACCCGATCAAACGGGAGCCACGGTGAAAATTAATGGTGTTAGCGTCAACAGTACAGTCGTGCAATTAGTCAGTGGTATGAACACAATTACGATTGAAGTGACTGCATTGGATGGAGTAAGCAAGAAAACATATACGCTCAACATCAAGCGCAATAGTGATAGTTCAGGCGGATCGGGTGGCAATGGAAACTCCGGTGGTTCCAGTTCTGGTGGAAGTAGTGCAGGAACACCAGTGACTAATCCTGTCGTAACTCCGCCATCCACAGGTGCTCAAGTGCTAGTGAACGGTAAAGCCGAGAACGCTGGAAGCTTAACTACTACTGAAGTGAACGGGCGAAAAGTTGTAACCCTTACAGTGGACGCAGTTCTCATTGCACAAAAACTTCAAACCGAGGGCAACAACGCCATTGTCACGATTCCTGTGACAGGCAATGGCCAAGGAGATCAGGTTATTGGTGAGCTGACAGGTCAGACGGTCAAACTCATGGCTGACAAACAGGCGGTACTGGTACTCCAAACGGATATTGGCTCCTACACGCTACCTGCACAGCAGGTCAATATTGAGCAGCTCGCGCAGCAACTTGGTGTGAATTCTGACAATTCCTTGGAGAACATCAAACTGCATATTGAAATTTCACAGCCGACAGAAGCAGTCATACAGACAGCACAATCAGCAGCTCAGCAAAATGGATATGCTCTTCTGGGATTACCAGTTGATTTCAAAGTAACAGCCACTTTCGATGGCAAATCTGTGAGTGTGGATAAGTTCAATAGTTATGTGTCGCGTACGATTGCATTACCAGCGAACGTTGATCCTAACCAGATCACCACAGGTGTGGTGGTGGATGCAGATGGTACTGTACGACATGTACCTACAAAAATCACTCAGGTCAATGGGGTATACCATGCACAGATTAACAGCTTAAGCAACAGTGTGTATGCCGTTATCTGGCACCCGCATATTTTTAACGATGTGGCGCAACACTGGGCCGAGACAGAAGTAAATGATATGGGTTCACGTATGGTTATCGAAGGCATCACGGACACAACCTTTGAACCGAACCGTGGAGTTACACGTGCAGAGTTCGCGGCCATCATGGTACGTGGATTAGGATTAAAACTTGGAGAACGCGTTAGCTCTTTCGAAGACGTGAATGGAAGCGAGTGGTACGCGGGTGCTGTGAACACGGCGGCTAGCTATGGATTAATCGATGGATATGAAGATGGAACATTCCGTCCACAGGCACAGATTACTCGTCAGGAAGCGATGGTGCTCATTGCACGAGCTATGACAGTGACTGAAATGGAAACAGCTGCTCCTGCCGGAAACGTTCAGCAATGGTCTTATTACGCAGACGCTGAGCAAGTAGCGAGTTGGGCGAAGGAAGCAG
This sequence comes from Paenibacillus sp. LS1, assembly GCF_026013365.1. GTDB lineage: Bacteria > Bacillota > Bacilli > Paenibacillales > Paenibacillaceae > Paenibacillus. The sequence continues at coordinate 1,329,837 of NZ_JAPDOE010000001.1, read as the reverse complement.
TGGCATCCAGCATCTCCACCGGACTGGTGTCCGGACGTGGAAAAGAGACCATTGCTCCGAAACAATCGATTACCCGCGCAGAAACAGCTGCAATTATACGCAGATTGCTTCAACAGTCTGGTCTGATCTAAACGGGCCACAGCTTAATATGTAACAATTATTTTGTTAATACTTTTGAAACAGGCAGCGCAAGGTATGCGTTGCCCGTTTTGTTTTATAGAAGAATTTAAATTCTATTCGACCCAACTCAACTCTTATTGAACTTCTTTTAGGTCAAAATAAATTATTCTGAAAATGAATTTTAGAAAACAATATTTTTTTCTTATTTACAGAACATATGTTCTTGTATTATAATTGGAGATAGCAAGTAGTAGGGAAGAGGTAAGTTATTACGATCATTCCTCGTCTTCTTAATTTATTGAAAGTAACAATCAGGACAAGCCTACTCCAAAATTAGGTATAATTTATGGGTTTTGCAGGAAACCTAAGGCCATAAACAAATGAACCTTTATGCAATACAGTCTGCTACAGAAGTAATTACAAGCAATGAAATAGAGCTATGAATTACAATAACGAATCAGGATGACTTCCCGCAACACGATGACGCCAAGTTAACGAGAAGAAGCTACTACTTATTTTTGACGAAAATGAGCAACAAAAAAGCCCCTGCCTTGGGCGGCGGGGCCTATGGAATACTGCCGATTCAGCGGCAGGCTTGATGATGTGTTCAGAAATTAAGCAAGATATTGAGGCTTTTCGTAGAACGCCTCTTTTTCAAGGATGACCTTATAGGGTCTTTCCTTGCCCTTCAGGGAGGGCCCAATGGTCGTTAGCGGTACGGCCGGCTTGTGGAAACGATCTTCTTCCTTAGGTTCCGGAACCGGTCGTGATGATTCGGGCGCAGAACTGAGGCGTACCTTTTTTTCGCTGCCCCAGCGCTTGCTTATTTTTTTCGTTTCCGGTTTCATTCCGGTTCGCCTCCTAACAAATCGTTGATGGCGTTGAACAGTTGACGATTCTGCAGGTCAATCTGCTGAAATACCGCCTCATCCGCTTCAATATGTCCAATAATGTGAACGGTGATTACATACCTCTTGGCTACAGGATAGCATAGCAGATACTCTTTCTCAAGGTAATCATCATACAGATTGATCTTGATCTTGTTCTCCCGGTAAGAATCGATCACCAGGATGCGCTTGGGATCATCCGGTGGTTTGTCGTCGTTAGCGGACAAGTCATACTTTCTTCCCGGTTCTCCAACATTACCACATAATTGCTCAATATAACCACTGTCATCTGTACGGTATATGGCTGTGCCACGTACGGCAAATGGAGGATGAGAGACAAAAGCGGTACGCAGGGCATCGCTCATTCGCTCCAGCATCTTGGCATCTGCTTTGCGGGTACGCAGCAATTCCCTAAAGAACCGCAGCAACTTGAGCAGTTGTAACCTTGCTTCTCCCTCAGTACGTTTATGCTTCTCTATGATGCTCTCCAATTCTGGATCACTCCAGCGTCCCTGTTCCTCAATACTGTCTGCGATTTTGGAACATGCCACGGACACGGCTGGCGCCCACTTTCCGTCAGAACGGATTTCATACACGAGTGGATTTAATCCCAGCAGATCTGTAGGCATACGCAATCCTTCGACCTTGGTCGTGTCCTTGATGTCCGTAATATCTTCAGGAAGAATGAAAAAAATACGCTTTCGTCCCAGACGGCCCATAAACAGACCCATTTCAAGCATTGTATTATCCCGGACCGAGGCGTAGTACTTCCCGCGAATTTTGGATATATCATCCGGATGAAAAATAAAAATGGCAAAGTCTGTCGTACGGACTTCTGTTTCCAGGTCGTCCATCGTATAGCTGCTTGGATTAAAAACCCCGGAGTACCAAGGGGTAACTTCGGCTGAAAAACGTAAGTTTTCGTGTACTGCGGCTGCAATCGGCTTCGCTTCCAGCGAGCAGCCAATAAAGACTCTTGGCTTTAACGTTTTCATCAATCCGCCTCGCTTAAACGGTAGTGGGATTCAATTGTTATATTATACCATAAACAGCAGAGTAAGTCTGGAAACGTCTGAGCTGGACAAAGAATAAGCCGATTACGTTTGCTATAGTGTATGTACGAAGGGAAAATGATTCCTTTGAAAAGCGCAAGAAAATAAAAAAAGGCCCCAATTTGTCACAGTTGGGTGACTGACAGTTATTTTTGGAAGCTTTGGTCATAGAATAAAGGAGCAGGTTGCACCATTAGCAAGCATTGCTTATCCTGGTGTTGCCGTATGACTGCTGGAGCAGTCCAGAGGCTGCTTTATGCGCGTTTTTGAGGGGTCTGCTGTTTAGACCCGGTCACGTTGGTGTTATATAATAGAAGAACAAGCAAGTTAGCTTTGGTGTTTAAACTGAATGAACTTGCAACTGCTGTAAGTTAGATTTACAATTTACACAGGAACGAAGAGTGCAGAACCCATCTGTAGAAGCGAAGTGTTCGCCTGAAAGCTTTCTGAAAGAAAGCTTCGGAAGCATAAGCTATCGCCGGATTTTCGAAGAGGGAAAATGGAATTCCAAAAATCCGGGGATAACAGCGATCAAAAGAGGGTATTGCAATTGAAGTGGTAAGTGTACAATTAAACGTTCAAGCTTATGCATTGTAGTTATTTTTCAGTTTAACTAAGCACAGCTAACCACAACAGAACAGAAAGGATCAGGATACCATGAGTTCCCGAAGGACAATCTCCCCAAGGACGATCTGGAAACGTTACGATCTCTCATACACATAGCGCCCCTTGTAGAGTACACCAACCGGTCTCAAAAAAACGGCTGACTCTGCGAAAGAGGGGATTGGAATGAATATTCGAAGGACGTACACGATGATTTCTTCCAGGCTTACCTTTTGCAGGGTACGGTCGGTCTAAAAAACCAACCTACAAACTGCGAGGGAACCTGAATGAAGAGAACATCGTTAACCTTACAACACGTTAAAACAGAGGCGATCAAATTCGCCATTATGCTACTCGGTACATTTATTTTAGCTTTTGCTTATTATCACATTAACTTTCAGAATCATTTATCGGAGGGCGGATTTGTCGGTCTGGCCCTGCTCGGAAAATACGCAACAGGTTTATCACCTGCTATCGGTATGTTGTTACTGGACATTCCGGTCATGATCCTGGCTTGGTTCCTCAAAGGCTGGAAATTCATGATTCAGGCATTGCTTGGCGTCGGTGCATTTTCCCTATTCTATGACGGCTTTGAACGATACTCCACACTGGTATTGTCGTTTAACGGAAATCTGTGGATTCCGGCAGTTCTATCCGGTATATTGACAGGGGTAGGCGCTGGGATCGTGCTTCGATTCGGTGGAGCGACAGGCGGAGACGATATTCTCGCCGTGCTGGTTAGCCGCTGGAAGGGATGGAAGCTGGGAACAGTTTTCTTTGTCAGCGATGCTTTTGTATTGGGATTGTCGCTTTTCTTTCTTCCGGTAAAAGAAACTTTATATACGATTCTGGCCGTATGGATTGCCAGCAAAGTCATCACGTACGTCGTTAGTGTTCCGGCTCGCGGAACCGTGGTTACAACTTCGGCTGTGAAATTGCCGATACCATCGGCTGCAGCCAAAGCAGTTAACGCTGCTGCTATTTCACAACGGACTACGGTGGCTAGAGGGGTATCCAATTAACCATACGTTTCAGAACAACCATAACCTGTATCGGGTTTAGATGGTTAACGTTCATACAAAATCCCTTTTGACTGCTCTTCAGCAGCAAAAGGGATTTTGTTGTTTTCGCTCATGTTTCAAGACTTGATCGAAGAAGCAATCTGACCATCCTGATTATGGATAATCGCTCGAATATTTTGTTTGCTACTTAGTTCTTTGGCCTTATCTACAGCTTCTGCTTTAGTATCAAATGTGGATAGATAGGTAGACTTTCCTTCTTCTTTGATCGCCCAGCCAGCGTCGGTAGGTACGACATGGATGTTATCATGACTTTTGGACGAAGATACGGGCTCAGAATGACGCCGCTCCGTGGAAGATGACTTTTTGTGGTCCGAATGATCGTAAGAAGATGTGGAGTCCGATTTCGAACTTTCCGGCACGGGATGATTTTCATCCCATTCTTCCGCCTTAGCAGTCGCTATGGCGATCGAGCGTCCTTCCTCATACCCGTCATCGAGCAGAGCATTGGCAATCTCAATGGCTTTATGTCTGACACGTGGTTCCAGGTTCTTCATGGATACCGGATAATCCTGTTTGTTCCAAGGCATATGAACCCCTCCTGTACAATAATGGATTAGTTGTATATTACCCTGTGGGGGGAGGTATAAACGATGAACATCCGAGGTCGTATGTGCATTTTCTGATGATCCAGAAGGGGCTCGTTCCTATACTTTTGCAAGCCAGAGGAGTATAATGCTGTCCATGTAAGAAATAAGTTCAACAAAAGGAAGATAAAGGAGTACATACATATGTTTAGTCTTAGCCTGGCAATCCCTATGGTGTTCACCATGCTGATTCATGCCGCAGATAGCTTGTCATACGCGCTCCGCCTTGGTGGTTTACGCACCCGCAGAATTGCGCTAGCCATTTCTTTGGCGGGTATCTTGCTGTTGGTTTCCCGAACCTCGAATATGGCCCAGGGTCCGATGGTAGGTAATCTGGTAGATACCGCCACACGTGGAGCCAATCCACACTTTGCAGCACAGCTACATTGGTTAATGGGTGCGGCAACGATAGGAACGGCATTAGCCATATTATGTTTCCCAACGATGGTTAAGCTCTCGTCGAGAATGGTCGTACATTTTGAAGCAGCTGGTTCCATCCCTGCGATGGTCCGCGGTATGCTGAAGCGGAGTAAGATTAGAAATGCAACGTATTACATCACCCCGCCATCCTGGAAGATGGCCAAACGATTGGTACAACATGGGATGCCAAGACGGTTAATGATGCTGAATGTAGCTGTAACCGCAATCTATACCACGGGTGTCCTATCAAGCTTGTACGCAGCGTATCTTTACCCAGGACAGGCTGTAGCTGCATCCCAATCAACAGGGCTGATTAATGGAATAGCAACCATTTTGCTGACCATCCTGATTGATCCCCGGATTTCCCTGCTCAGTGACAAATCATTACGTGGCGAGATCCGTTTGGATCGCATGAATCAGATCTATGGCTGCATGCTCGTATCCCGTTTGTTCGGCACACTGTTGGCACAGTTGTTGTTAATTCCATTTGCATATTGGATCGGTTGGATTGTAAGTATGATGTGATTGTAATGTACAAAAAAGAGCAGCGGGATCATCCCGCTGCTCTTTTTTTGTTAAACTTATTGGAAAAGAACGGCGTACTCACCGTATCCTTCTTTTTGCATGTCTTCTTTGGGTACAAAACGAAGTGCCGCAGAGTTGATGCAATAACGCATTCCACCTGCCTCGGCAGGACCATCATTGAACAGGTGACCCAGATGGGAATCGCCCTCACGACTTCTCACTTCGGTACGAATCATGAAGTGGCTGAGATCGGTTTTTTCCTTCACGTTGTGGTCACGCAATGGACGTGTGAAGCTCGGCCAGCCACAGCCGGAGTCGTATTTGTCGGTAGAACTGAACAATGGCTCACCGGATACGATGTCCACATAGATGCCGTCACCGTGGTGATCCCAGAATTCGTTGTGGAATGCAGGCTCTGTCGCGCTGTTCTGCGTAACTTCATATTGAAGTGGCGTCAGGCGCTCTTTCAGTCCATCCTTGTCCACGTTGCCTGACCAGTTGCGTTCGATGAAATCTACGCGTCCAGAACCTTTGCTGTAGCGTTTGTAGTGGGCAGGATTCTTCCGGTGATAATTTTGGTGATGTTCTTCCGCTTCATAGAACGGTTTTGCTGGCAAGATCGGTGTGAAGATTGGTTTGTCAAAACGTCCGCTTTGTCCCAGCTCGGCTTTGGATGCTTCCGCAATTTCGCGCTGTTCTTCACTGTGATAGAAGATGGCCGTCTGGTAGGAAGATCCGCGGTCATGGAATTGCCCGCCTGTATCCGTAGGGTCAATCTGCTGCCAGAACAGTTCAACCAATTTCTTATAAGGGAAGATGGCAGGGTCGAACATGATTTGCACAGCCTCTACATGTCCTGTTGTCTCCGAGCAGACCTCTTCATATGTTGGATTCTCGGTATGTCCTCCTGTATAACCCGATACGATTTTATGAATACCGGGCAGTTCCTCAAAGGGGGATACCATACACCAGAAGCATCCGCCTGCAAAAGTTGCTAACTCACTTGAATGTTGTTCCATGCTATAGTCACTCCATTTCTGATGAAGATTTAGCGCTCGTGTTCGAGCTCCAGCAATCTACCGTTTTATTAAAACTTGTTACACAAGCATTGGGCTTGCTCTTCTATTATATCCTGAATTGGCAAGCCAACCAAGCCGGAATCAAAACAAGCTGGAACTGAACGGTTTGCGAATTCTGAATTCAGGCTTTGTTGCGTGACCGAAAGCGAAATAAGAGCAATACAATGGCCATGAGCACCAGATATCCGGCAAGGATCGCCAGGCTCAGCCAGATTGAGGTTTCAGCCTGTGCACCTGCATAGGCAAATACAAAAATCGCTGGCATTTTCCCAATGGCCGTGGCAACCATGAAGACCCAGAACGGCGTGTACGTTATACCTGCGTAGATATTAACGGCCATCTGAGGTACGATCGGCAACAGTCGCATCGACATGACACCCATGAACGGATGTGCTTCCATCCATGTGGTAAAACGGTTTAGACCCCGAATACGTTCGAGGTAGGATCTCGCCTGATGCCTGAAGATGGTTCTTGCTCCGCCATAGACGAGCATGGCAGCAAGTGTTGTGCCAAGCCAGCATATCCAGGCTGCCGTTGTGGTACCGTAACTGTAACCAAAGGCAATAATAACAAACTTATAAGGAATTACAGGCACAAGAGCAAACAATGTTGCCATGGCGAGTAAAAGCGGGATGGACTGATGGAGATCGGTCCAGGCCAGCAGTTCATATCTGTAAATAAACGTGACTCCTGCAAGTAAAATATAGAGGAGGAGCCATAACCATTTTCGCAAAATCCCAAACGCTCCTTTCAGATCAGGTAGGTCTAGTCGTGTCCCGATCTGTACTGCTGTTCCTCATAAGTTTACCACGTTCGCCCATTGTCTGAACAATTCGTACTGAAGTCTGCCGCAATCACTGGCAAGTTGCTGTCCGAAGGGTTACACTATAGGACGTGGAAATATAGAACCGAACTGAAGGTGGAATGATCATCATGGAAACAACCAAACGTAAACGAATTGCAATTATCGGCCTCGGGGGTATTGCACGTAAAGTGTATTTGCCGCTGTTGACCGCTCATCCGGACGCGGAGATTGTAGGGATTATGAACCGATCTCCGGAGCCGGTCAAGGCCGTTCAGGAGGCGTATAGATTAGAACGGGGAACAACGGATCTGAAAGAACTGTTGTCCTGGGACCTGGATGCGGTGTTTGTACATACAGCAACGGAAGCGCACTTTGACATTGTCATGCAATGTCTGGAAAAGGGATTAGCCGTATACGTAGACAAGCCGTTATCCTATACGCTTCGGGAGTCGGAAGAGATGACTGCTTTTGCCGAGGCACAAGGTCTGTTACTGGCAGTGGGCTTCAATCGCAGATTCGCACCGATGTACCAAAAAGCGAAAGAATGGATGCAGGGTGGAAAAGGCTTCGAATCCCTGACAGTGACCAAACATCGTACAGGCATTCAGGATCGTCCTGCGGCAGAAACCATCTATGATGATCTCATCCATATGCTGGATCTAATGATGTGGTACTCGGATCACAACGTGGAGCTGCTTCATCAATGGATTAGGAAGAATGATCTGGACAGACTGCTGCATGCGACCGGAACAGCCAAGCTGGGCAGAACAGCCTATGGCCGATTCGATATGGTACGTGAAGCTGGGGCAGATCTGGAGAAGGTCGAATTGCATGGTGGTGGACGATCTGTTGAAGTCGTGAACATGGACACGATCAGCTACATGGAACAAGGGAGTCTGGAAACCAAAGAAACATTCGGGAGCTGGGACACCGTGTTAGCACGGAGAGGTTTTAGCGGGGCTGTCGATCATTTCTTGGCTTGTCTGGACTCGCCTGATGATTGCCTGATCAGTGCAAGTCATGTCATGGACAGTCATGAACTGGCGGAACAATTGATTCGTAAATAATTGCAGAATACACATACGGAGGAATACAAGTCATGGATGAATATGAAAAGGAACGTAATAAACAGATCGAGGAAGCTGTTGTAGAAACCTATAAACAGGAAGAAGAGATGATGATCCTCGTATTTGCCCAGTGGTGTGTCAATCATGGATTGGACCCGGAAGAGATGTACCGGCAAGCCTACCCGAATCAGCAAAGCAACGAGCGTTTGCAGCAGGTGCAGAAGCTGATTGTATCCAAGGAGGAAGCCGGTGAGATCCCGGATGATACAGTACTTGGTGTGTTGTCCATGTTTGGCAATGAAGATCTGGCGATGGTTGTATCCGAGGCCATAGCCGCGCGCAAATAAGTTCAACTTACGTATACTGGTATGATTACATCTGTTCCCGGTGAATGACGCGGAATTCCTTCGGGGACATGCCGAACCGGGAACGGAATACCCGATGGAAATAGGTATAGTTGTTGAAGCCGGAAGACTCAGACACTTGCTCCAAGGTCATTGGACTGAAAATAATCCGTTCCCTGGCCATATTCAACCGTACGTCAAGCGTGTATTGCATGATGCTTTTGCCAAACGCTTCTTTGAAGAGATGAACTCCCCGTGAGACACTGATACCAATATGTGTTGCCACATCATCCAGCTTGAACAAAGAGGAAGCGTTTTCTTCAATGTAGTTCTTAATCTCATAAGCCACATAATTAGTATTGGTTATCGTCGGATGCTCCGAGAGCAGACGATCCACTTCGAGACATAAAATCCGCATATAATAACTTGAAATTTCCGGATAAGGATTGGAGATACGGCGTTGCTCCAGCACGAGCTGTCGAAACAGCACTAACAGACTTTCTGTCAGTTCGACTTTGATCCGGGTCGGCCGTTTGTGACGCTTCCACCACTCATCCACCCAGGAACCATTGAAGAAGATGTGATAGTCTCCACTCTCCACCAGTCGTTCTCCCATCGGATTGGTTTCATTGTCTATTCTCAGCTCATAAGGCTCATCAGGATCAAAAAGAAGCAGATCGCCCGCATCCACCAGGGACATGTCCCCGTCAATACGTGAACGGCAGCGTCCGTCTGTTTGCAGTCTTAACAGGTAGTTCTTCACACCTTCAGGCTGCACCATAGCGTAGGGTTTACGATGAAATGAAAAGCCTGCTGTAAGAACTTGGCAGGAATGATCTGTCGGCATGGGCATACTCCTTGCAATTTGAAAATTATGACCAGATAGTTCATGTTTCAATCATATTATTCATTTTAATTGAAGCTGAAACGGAATACCATAGTATTAGATTTAAGGAACAGGAAACATCCAACAAAATATATGTATCTCAACCATTCAAACGCAGATTTTCACCATGCGTAAGGAGATGAACGACACAGTGGAGAAAATGAAAGCAGGCATCATCGGGTGCGGTAACATCAGTGCCATCTACTTGGAGAATCTCAAAAACAACCCGGTCATTGAAGTCGTGGCTGTTGCGGATTTGATTCGTGAGCGCGCTCAGGAACGGGCAGATGAATTTAATATCGCAAACGTTTACAATGTAGATGAGTTGCTGCAAAATAACGAAATTGAGCTCGTGCTGAACCTTACGGTTCCTGGCAGTCATGCCATGACCGATCTGGCTGCACTCGAAGCGGGCAAACATGTGTATGCCGAGAAGCCGCTGGCAATATCTCTTGAGGATGGTCGCAAGGTTGTTGAGCTGGCTGAGGAAAAGGGATTGTATGTGGGTTCTGCACCGGATACCTTCCTTGGTTCAGGCATCCAAACAGCTCGTAAAGCCATTGAGGATGGCCTGATTGGCAAACCGGTTGCAGCGACTTCTTTCTTCATGGGTGGAGGACCAGAAGCTTGGCATCCTAATCCGGAGTTCTTTTATGTTGCAGGTGGCGGACCGATGTTTGATATGGGACCTTACTACCTGACCGCTCTGATTACGCTGCTTGGACCGATACGCAGAATCAGCGCCTCGGCAGGTATACAGATTGCAGATCGCAAGATTGGCTCTGGGCCGAAGGAAGGTACAGCACTGCAAGTAGAGACGCCTACCCACTTGGCAGGAACCATTGATTTTGCAGAAGGTGCCATCGCAACCATGATCACCAGTTTCGATATTCGCGGAGCTTCGGATCTACCACGTATTGAAATCTATGGTACAGAAGGTACGCTTAGTGTACCGGACCCCAATTATTTTAACGGGGAAGTGAAGGTTCGCAGATACGGTCAAGACACTTGGGAGACGGTCAAACCAGTCTTCGAAAGTGGACAAAATGAACGAGGCATCGGCGTAACCGAAATGGTTGAATCCATTCGTGCCGGACGCGAACACAAAGCCAGTGGCAAGCTTGCTTATCACGTACTGGAAGCCATGCATTCATTCCAGCGTTCTTCACTTGAAGGCAAGCACATACATCTGGAGAGCAGCTATGATTCTTTTGCAGTAACTCGCACAGTTCAAACTGAGATTGAAACCGTGGAATCGCACTAGTCTGAGTAATAAGTGTTCGAAGTTTGATGCTCTTACGAGTGATGTAGAATAACCAGTATTCTTACGTTCAATTTCAGGATAGAAACACTCTCGATTTTCCACACTAATTAAACAGGCACGTGATCTGAACGGTAATTGTCTACAGTTCAATATTCATGAATTCAGCAATCATACGATATCTAATCCAGGGAGGAATCGCACTTGAAACTCGGCGTATTTTTGGTACTATTCGGAGGACGTAAATTGGAGGATGCTCTTGATTATGTAGCATCCAAGGGATTAAAAGCAGTAGAAATCGGAACAGGTGGACATCCAGGCAATGCACATTGTAAGCCAGATGAATTGTTAAGCAATCCTACAGCATTGAAAAACTTCAAAAATGCAGTGGAATCACGCGGTTTGACGATCAGTGCACTTAGCTGTCACGGTAACCCGTTACATCCGCAAAAGGATATTGCCAAAGGATTTCACGATGACTTTGTTAAAACGGTAGAACTGGCTGAGAAGCTGGAAGTACCTGTAGTGAATACATTCTCCGGTTGTCCGGGAGATCATGAGGATGCCAAATATCCAAACTGGCCTGTTGCACCATGGCCGAATGACTTCCAGGAGATCCTGAAGTGGCAGTGGGAGAACAAAGTTATCCCTTATTGGACAGAGTGGGGTAAATTTGCAGCAGATCGTAATGTAAAAGTTGGACTGGAGCTGCACGGTGGATTCTCGGTCCATACACCAGCAACGTTGCTGAGACTGCGTGAAGCAGCAGGTGAAGTGATCGGAGCCAATCTGGACCCAAGTCACATGTGGTGGCAAGGCATTGATCCGGTGCAGGCGATTCACATCTTGGGACGTGAAGGAGCAATCCATCACTTCCATGCCAAAGATACAACGATTGATCCGATCAACGTGAACAAACACGGTGTAACGGATATGCAGGATTATACCAATATGCTGGATCGGGCTTGGCAGTTCCGCTCGGTTGGTTATGGACATGATAACAAGACTTGGGCAGATATTATGAGTGCCTTGCGTCTGGTCGGATATGATTATGTAGTAAGTATTGAGCACGAAGACGGTCTGATGTCGGTTGAAGAAGGATTCTCTAAAGCCGTGCAAAATCTCCAGCAAGTATTGATTGAAGAGCCGCTGGGCGATATGTGGTGGGTTTAGAGCTACATTAGGGGGAAATTGAATATGATCAACGTCACCATTTGGAATGAATTTGTCCATGAGAAAATTCACGATGAAGTAAGGGAGGTCTACCCGGATGGTCTGCATCGAGCGCTGGCTGACGGACTTGGCGGCGAAGGCTTTGCTATTCGGACGGCTACACTGGATCAGCCTGAACACGGATTAAGTGATGAAGTGCTGAATTCCACGGATGTGCTCATATGGTGGGGACATATGGCACATGATCGCGTAAGCGATGAGATCTCACAGAAGGTCGCGCAGCGAGTTTTGAACGGGATGGGTATGATTGTGCTCCATTCAGGACATTTCTCCAAACCATTCAAAGCACTGATGGGAACCAGCTGTGATCTGAAGTGGCGTGTAGCTGACGAGCAGGAAATTGTATGGTGTGTGAATCCATCCCATCCGATTGCGGATGGCATCGAAGGCAAAATTGTATTGGAAAAAGAAGAGATGTACGGAGAATTCTTCGATATTCCAGTACCCGATGAACTGGTGTTTGTAAGTAACTTCCAGGGTGGAGAAGTATTCCGGAGCGGATGCACGTTCCGGCGTGGTGAAGGTAAAATCTTCTATTTCCGACCGGGTCATGAGACGTATCCGACCTATTACAAACCGGAAATATTAAGAGTGATCAGTAACGCTGTGAAATGGGCATATCCTGCCGGCAGCTTTAAGCCCGAATTCGGTAAGAGCGAACCTGTAAGGCCATTTGGTGGCGTGCTGGTCTAATTCACTAACTCAATCGTGAAATGAAAATGATAAGTTATATTCAAAAAGAACCCTTCTCCAAGTCAATGATGACTGTGGCAGTTGGGTTCTTTTTGGGTAAGATAGTACTATGGGGAAGTTATACGATATTTCCCATGGTTACGACGCACCGTGTAATGTATACTGGGATGTATGATCCATTTTGCATGTTATGCTTCTAAAATTTAAACTTTTTAGTTGCAGACGTTTTCTTTGAAGCTTAAATATGTTATTATGAAATATACTAACAAAATGTAAGTTGAGTGATCTCTAAAGAGGTGATTAATGTGGAAGGTCAAGACTTGCGGATGTGTCCGCGTTTTGAGACGGCGTTTTCTTTTTTGGGCAAGCGCTGGAATGGTTTAATTATTCAAACGTTGATGAGTGGTTCGAAGCGATTCAAGGATATCTCCAATCTGATTCCGTCTATGAGTGACAAGATGTTGTCCGAACGGATGAAGGACTTGGAGAGTGAAGGTATTCTGGTTCGTCACGTCTATCCCGAGACGCCGGTTCGTATTGAATATGAACTGACGGACAAAGGTAGAGCTCTCCAGCCTGTCATGAATCAAATTCAAGACTGGGCTGAGAAGTGGGTTGACTAGCTCAACATCACCCACTTGCGTTGCTTTAATGACATAGACTCCTGATTTCCACAGAAATCAGGAGTTTTTGTCTTAGATATACCGTGGATAGGCGTTTTTCTCCTGGGCTGTGCACATGTTGTCATGAGTTGTAGTATAATCTATAGAAAATGGCCGCAGACGGCCGGAGCGAAGGAGGCCCACTTGTCATGAGAGAAGAAAGCTTATCCCGTGAAGTACGCTACGGCAAGAAAGATATTGCAGAACTTGAGAGCGCATCCATTCAGGTACATCTAATCTACAAAAAAGCTGCGGAGTTGTTTAAGCGCACAGCATATTCGCGTTCGGTTAAGGATGATCTTGCCGAAGTGAATACGCATTCTGTGAACAGCGATGGTCCGAGATTAGCTCCGGCGGTGCTGCAAAAATGGATTCAAACGTCCAGAGGCTGGAAGTGTATCGGATGTGAACTGAGACAACCTGATTCGGCGATGCCTCACATGGAGGAAACCATCCATGGAAAGCAGTTGGGTCTGGATATGAGAGAAGGTCGGTTGGTTCAGGCAGAAATGCTGATTCAGGCGGTTGTCTGGTCTCAATATGAGAAGATTCGAATGTTTGCACCATGGCTGGGCGATGAACCTTTCTATAGTGTGCAGGAACTGGATGTCATTGCCCGTTATATTGTGCCTACCTATTTCTCGGAACGCCCCTTGCATGAGCAAGGGAAGGTATTCAAGGTACATCAACAATATGGTCAGATTCCGTTATACCAGGAGTATGTAGACGCACCTTCATGCTGCGTACAGGTGGACGGTGGATTGCTTGAAGGCCGATTGCTGACAGGGGTATATGTATCGGAGGAACAATTCTTTGGACTCAATCCATATCTGAAGGATGGAGATGGAGGACGGACATACATGCAGGCTTGTGTCCAATAATAAGTTAACCAATAAGAACGTAAAAGTGATTTAGATTGGAGAGCCTGTATGCAGGCTCTCTTTGTTGTATAAGCCCTCTCTGGAGGGCACGCACCATAAAAGTAACGGCTTTGACACTTTTTTTTGTGGAGTGTTGTGCCATAATAGAGGTTATGGACAACAGGGTGAATGATTTTACGCAGGGTGGTGTTACCTACATGAAGAAGAAAATCCCCGGTTACATAGGTGTATGTTTGCTCATTCTGGCGATCTTGGCTGGATGTAGTGAGACGCAACCTTCAGAGCAGCCAATTGTCAAAGAGACGGAGACAGCGAATACGATTACAGTGGCTGTAGATGGCAGTACATTTTTGCCTGATGCAACGAAGTCCATTAAGCGAGATTTTAGTGAGGGTTTGACACTCAAAAAAGCATTACTTAATAGCGGACTCGTTGATTTTACGGCGGATGGCAAACGGATTCAATCCGTGGGTGAAGTTTCTCTGGATTCTTCGTTGAGCTGGGCTGTGAAGTTGAATGGCAAGGATATTGAACAGGAAGATTGGAACATGGAGCTTCATGCTAAAGATGAAGTGATCATTTACGTGAAAGCCGCTGACAGTGGGGGGGATGGCGTTGCATATCAGACAACGTTACTCAAGGTGAGCGGTGGAAACATTATGCCAACTCTCAATCGTCAATATGCCGGAGTCTATGTCCAGGAATGTACAGTTCGCGATGTTTTGAAATCCAGCGGGATTGTTAGAATGTCGGAGAACAATAAGTTCGTCGTTTCGGTCGAGAATGTCACACCACGCATGAACCAGCGGTGGGTCATTATGGTGAATGACAAGGAATTAATGGAAAATGGTTTGGATATGAAATTGAATCCACGTGATGCGGTAAAGCTTGAATTGACCAATGCATCCTAAGTATACAAAGAAGCCCAATCTCTATATAGAGAACTGGGCTTTTTTTAATGATGAAATTGTTTTGCAAGCCACATCTTATTAGCATATTCGTACATCAAATACGACAGATCTCGTTCGGACAAAGTTCACAGTGACAGATGCCTTGCAGCATCTTCAGATCTTTGATGACGATCATGCCATTGTCATATTCTATGCCATCTTTCTTGCGCAGATCGCTTAACATGCGGTTTACACTTTCACGGGTGGCCCCAATCATATTGGACAGATCCGTGTGGGTAATTTTTTTGTGAATAATAACATGTTCTCCATGAGGCTCACCATACGAATTCGACAACCGAATGAGGGTAGAACAGAGCGCACCCGGTTTGCCATATAACATGAGATCCCTGAACTTGGTCTGTGTCAGCCGGTGGTGGATGCCCATCCATTTCATAAAGTCGATCGCAAAGTCACAATGCTGGCATATCAGCATTTCCAGGTCTTTGTGTTCCAGTACACCAATCTCACTGTCTTCCAGTACTTCCGCTGAGAAGCTGTGTTTGGAGCCGAAGAAGGGATCAGCTTGACCAATCATATCACCGGACTGATACATGTACATTATCAGTTCTTTGCCTTCATCCGTTGATTTGGTGATCTGGGCACGACCCCGTTTCATATAATAAAGTTTGTCAGAGACGTCTCCTTCCCAGTACAGATGTGTACCTTCCGGATAGGTTCTATCTTTCATGGTAACTAGCAGATGGTTGAAATTCGCTTCCGAGAAACAGTTGGTATTGCCACGTTTTTCCAGTACAGTCGTTAGTTCTCTCATAAGTCTATCTCCCCTTTATGTCCATCGGACGACCTTCTGTAGCTTGCAGTAGCCTCCGAGGTTCGCCGCAAGCCGTTGCCGTCCTGATCAGGGTCATCTCGGCCGGGAGGAAGGACGGTACAAATTGCGGTGGTTCAATTTTTAAGTTCAGTATATACCTAATCTTACCGTTTGAGGGGGAAGGAAAGGGGGTAAAAATGACGAAATTTCAAACATTGTGATAAAATTCACTTTTGATGGACAGGATGAATTTTACAGCCCTATAGTTTAAATAGGAAGTGAAAATGGTCGTGTAAAGGACACTACAAAACTTAAATTAAATTCGTTATACTTTGTGAAAAAAATCACATAATTAAATTTATTGTCATGTTACGATGTGAATGTAAACGAGAGAGACAAACTAATACGAACCTTTAGGAGGATGAGGGAGATGGCTGTAAAGAACGAAGTCGCCCCAGCAAAAGAACCGACAGCAGGTCAGTATATTCAAACGTTAATTGACAAAGCGAATAAAGCACACGCCGCATTCATGAAGATGGACCAGAAACAGATTGACCGGATTGTGCAAGCCATGGCGCTTGCGGGTCTGGATAAACACATGATGCTCGCCAAGATGGCCGTAGAAGAAACAGGCCGCGGAGTGTATGAGGATAAAATCACTAAAAATATATTTGCAACAGAATATGTGTACCATAGCATCAAGTATGACAAAACTGTAGGTGTGATTGAAGATAACGAGTATGAAAGCTTCCAGAAAATTGCGGAGCCGGTCGGCATCATCATGGGGATTACACCAGTGACCAATCCAACATCAACGACGATGTTTAAAGCACTGATCTCCATCAAGACCCGTAACCCAATCATCTTCGGCTTCCACCCATCTGCACAGAATTGTAGCCGGGAAGCTGCTAAAATCCTACTGGAAGCGGCTGTGAAACATGGTGCGCCAGCAGATTGTATCCAGTGGATTGATGATCCTTCCATGGATCGTACGAACGAACTGATGAATCACAATGATGTGGCGCTCATTCTGGCAACAGGCGGATCAGGCATGGTACGTGCAGCGTACAGCTGTGGTAAACCTGCACTGGGCGTAGGACCGGGTAACGTACCTTGCTTTATCGAGAAAAGCGCGGATATCAATCAGGCAGTGACGGATTTGATCCTGTCCAAGTCTTTCGATAACGGCATGATCTGTGCTTCCGAACAAGCAGTAATCATTGAAGAACCGATCTTCGATCAAGTGAAGAAAAAAATGATCGCAAATGGCTGTTACTTTGTTAACAAAGATGAAGCAGCAAAATTGACAGCAGGTGCGATTAATGCCGAGAAATGTGCGGTGAACCCGGCGATTGTTGGTCAATCTGCGGTAAGCATTGCGAAGTTGTGCGGTATTGAAGTTCCAGCAGGCACCAAAATTCTCGTGGCCGAGATTGAAGGGGTAGGTACCAAATTCCCATTGTCGGCTGAGAAATTAAGCCCGGTACTGGCTTGTTACAAAGTTAAAACGGCAGCAGAGGGCATTGAGCGTGCAGCAGAAGTGGTTGCTTTTGGCGGCATGGGTCACTCCTCGGTTATCCACTCCACAAATGAAGAAGTGATCGGCAAATTCGCAGATCGTCTGCAAACCGGACGGATTATTGTGAACTCACCATCCACACACGGTGCCATCGGGGATATCTACAACACGAATATGCCGTCATTGACACTGGGCTGCGGATCATACGGACGTAACTCGACTTCTTCCAACGTAACCGCTGTGAACTTAATCAATGTGAAAAGGGTGGCTCGCCGTACCGTGAATATGCAATGGTTCAAAGTGCCGAACAAAGTCTACTTCGAAAAAGGGGCAACGCAGTATCTTGCCAAAATGCCTGACATCACACGTGTTGCGATTATTACGGATGCGATGATGGTGAAACTTGGTTATGTGGAAAAAGTAGAGCACTATCTGCGTCAACGTCAAATGCCGGTAGCGATCGAAGTATTCTCCGATGTAGAGCCCGATCCGTCCACAACAACGGTAGATCGCGGAACAGAAATGATGCGCCGTTTCCAACCGGACTGCATTATCGCACTCGGTGGTGGATCACCGATGGATGCTGCGAAAGCGATGTGGTTGTTCTATGAATATCCGGATACGGACTTTAACGATCTGAAACAAAAATTCATGGATATCCGCAAACGGATCTACAAATATCCACGTCTCGGCGTAAAAGCGAAATTTGTAGCGATTCCAACCACATCCGGTACAGGTTCTGAAGTGACATCGTTCGCGGTTATCACAGATAAAAATCAAGGTAACACCAAATATCCATTGGCCGACTATGAGCTGACACCAGACGTAGCGATTGTCGATCCGGAATTCGTATACTCCCTGCCTAAAACAGCGGTTGCCGATACAGGTATGGACGTACTGACTCATGCGATTGAAGCTTATGTATCTGTTATGGCAAATGATTACACGGATGGACTTGCGATTAAAGCCATTCAACTGGTGTTCCAATACCTGGAGCAATCTGCGCTACAAGGCGATAAACTGGCACGTGAGAAAATGCATAATGCTTCCACAATTGCAGGTATGGCGTTTGCCAACGCATTCCTGGGCATCAACCACAGCTTGGCGCACAAATGGGGCGGTCAGTATCACACCGCACACGGACGCACCAATGCAATCCTGATGCCGCACGTTATTCGTTACAACGCGAAAAAACCGACCAAATTCGCATCGTTCCCGAAATATTCACACTTTGTAGCGGATGAGCGGTATGCCGAAATTGCTCGCATCTTGGGATTGCCTGCTCGCACGACAGAAGAAGGGGTAACCAGTCTTATCAACGCCATCCGTAACCTGAACAAAATCTTGGGTATTGAAGAATCGTTCCAGGAAATCGGATTTGATGCAAAAGACTTTGAAGCACATGTCGATTATCTGGCAGACCGTGCCTTCGAAGACCAATGTACAACCGCCAATCCGAAGTTGCCGCTGGTAACTGAACTGGCTGATGTATACCGCAACGCTTTCTACGGAAAGTTTGAATAAAGAATCTAGAACGAAGCGTGCCTTACGGCAATAAGATCAGGGTTCCCCGAGAGGGGAGCCCCGATTGCCGTCTTTCACACAATATAGAAGAGGGCAGAAAAACAGAAGAGTGAAGCATCTGTTTTTCAGGGTTTATTTTAAGATTTAGTTTGCTCCGAGCATAGAGGAGCAAAGGGTTCTAGAGAGGTTACACGGAATCCGTGAGGTGGCTGTTTGAGCCAGATGTTCACACAATAACGGAGAGGGCAGAAAAAACTGAAGAAGCGGAGCGTGCGCCTTTATCCCCGGATTTTCCCCTTTGGAAAATAAAATTGAAAAAATCCGGGGATAACAGCGATCGGAAGTTGTTCTGCCCGCGCAGTGGCTAAGTGTGAATTTACCGGGTTCAATGGGACAAAGCGCAGGTGGAGTGAGTTAGTTCACCGACTTTGTGATAAAAATCACAGATGATGAAAGTGCCAAGTCGTATACTGAAAATGTAAGAAAAACATTCATCCCGCGGTTCCGGTTCCCAAGTAGAGAGAACATGTTCCGGTTTTATGTGAAACAATTCACATTAATCGCGGCTCTGGGCACACAATGATACGAATGAAGCAATATGTTATGTGTCCAGAAATCCAAATTAGTGGAGGGATTAAGATGTCGGTGATTGAAAAAGATGTCAAACAACAAACAGGCTGGAGAAACTTTACCAAAGGAACATGGACCAAATCCGTAGATGTGAATGATTTTCTGGCACACAACTTGTCTCCGTATTACGGCGATGAAGCGTTCCTCGCAGGTGCAACCCAGAATACCAAAGAATTGTGGGAGATCGTATCTGATCTGACCAAAAAAGAACGTGATAATGGCGGTGTCCTTGACGTTGATGTGAACACACCAGCCACTATTGTTTCTCACCAACCAGGTTATCTGGATCAATCTAAAGAGCAAATTGTCGGCGTTCAGACCGATGTTCCGTTCAAACGTTCCATTCAACCAACAGGCGGAATCCGGATGATGATTGATGCATGTGAAGCATACGGCTTCGAATTGCCTCAAGGCGTCATTGATATATTCACGAACATTCGCAAAACACATAACCAGGGTGTATTCGATGCTTATACTTCCGACATGCGTGCAGCGCGTAAAGCAGGGATTATTACAGGTCTGCCAGATGCTTACGGCCGTGGCCGGATCATCGGTGACTATCGTCGTGTAGCTTTGTATGGGGTAGACTTCCTGATTCGTAACAAAAAAGGTGAATTGAATGCACTCGAAGTTGATGTTATTGATGAAGATGTCATTCGTCTGCGGGAAGAATTGTCTGAACAGATTCGTGCATTGCAAGAATTGAAGCAATTGGGCGATATGCACGGGTTCGATATTTCCTTGCCAGCGACAACAGCAAAAGAAGCATTCCAATGGTTGTACTTCGGTTATCTCGCTGCGATCAAAGAACAGAACGGTGCTGCGATGTCCCTGGGACGTGTATCTTCTTTCCTAGATATCTACATTGAACGTGACCTGCAAGAAGGCATTCTGTCTGAAGAACAGGCGCAGGAGCTCGTTGATCATTTCGTAATGAAACTGCGGATCGTCAAATTCCTGCGTACACCAGATTACAACGAACTGTTCAGTGGAGATCCAACATGGGTAACAGAGTCCATCGGTGGTATGTCTGTAAATGGTGAAACACGCGTAACCAAAAACAGCTTCCGTTTCCTGCATACGTTGCACAACCTGGGTCCTGCACCAGAGCCGAACCTGACTGTACTCTGGTCCACGAAACTTCCAGAAGCTTTCAAAGATTATTGCAGTAAAGTATCCATCGAAACCAGCTCAATCCAATATGAGAATGATGATCTGATGCGTCCGATCTATGGTGACGATTACGGTATTGCTTGCTGTGTATCAGCGATGAAAATCGGGAAACAAATGCAATTCTTCGGCGCTCGTGCCAACCTGGCGAAAGCTCTCTTGTATGCGATCAACGGTGGTCGTGACGAGAAATCCGGAGCACAAGTTGGACCTGAGTATCCTGCCATTACTAGCGAAGTGCTGGATTACAATGAGGTTATGAAACGCTTCAAACCAATGATGGAGTGGCTGGCGAAGCTGTATATGAACACCCTCAACGTCATTCACTACATGCACGATAAATACAGCTATGAGCGTATCGAAATGGCATTGCATGACCGTGACATTGTACGTACGATGGCTTGCGGTATCGCTGGTCTGTCGGTTACAGCAGATTCACTGAGTGCAATCAAATATGCCAAAGTAAAACCAATTCGTAACGAACAAGGCATCGCTGTTGATTTCGAAATCGAAGGAGACTTCCCTTGTTACGGTAACAATGAAGATAGCGTAGATAGTATTGCTGTTGAACTGGTTGAGAACTTTATGGGTATGATTCGCAAACACAAAGCATACCGTAACGCAGTGCCAACGCAATCCGTTCTGACGATCACTTCGAACGTGGTATATGGTAAGAAAACAGGGACTACACCAGATGGTCGTAAAGCAGGTGAACCATTTGCTCCAGGTGCGAACCCAATGCATGGTCGTGATAAAAAAGGTGCACTGGCATCCCTTGGCTCTGTAGCCAAATTGCCTTATGAACACAGCCTTGACGGTATTTCCAATACCTTCTCCATCGTGCCAAAAGCATTGGGTAAAGAGGAGACCACACGTAAATCCAATCTGACTGCGATGATGGATGGTTACTTCGGTCAAAATGCTCATCACCTGAACGTTAACGTATTTGATCGTCAGCAACTGATTGATGCAATGGATCACCCGGAAAACTATCCGCAACTGACTGTACGGGTATCCGGATATGCGGTTAACTTCATTAAATTGACTCGTGAACAACAGTTGGATGTCATCAACCGTACGTTCCATGGTTCGATGTAAGTAATTTTGCAAGTAGAAGACCGCTAGAGCAAGGCATTCCAAATCATATTAAACGCACAGCGGATGCGGATACAGAAAGGAAGAGGCAGCATGGTTAACGGACATATTCATTCACTCGAAACTTTCGGGACGGTTGACGGCCCAGGCATCCGCTTCGTGCTTTTTATGCAAGGATGTCTACTCAAGTGTCAGTATTGCCACAACCCTGATACATGGGCGCTGGATGGTGGAAAAGAAATGACGCTCGAGGAGGTATTGGCTGAAATTGAGCCGTATCTATCCTACTACCGCAGTTCCGGAGGCGGGCTCACGATATCTGGTGGAGAACCAACGTTACAGGCTCACTTTGTAGCCGAAATCTTTAAGGAAGTGAAGCGTCGTTGGGGATTGCATACGACACTGGACAGCAACGGGTTTAACGAGCCGGATCGGATTCACGATCTGCTGGATCACACAGACCTGGTTCTGCTGGACCTCAAGCATATTGATGACGAGAAACATATCAAGCTGACAGGAAAATCCAACGAGAGAACGTTGAAAACGGCCAAGTGGCTATCGGAGCAGGGCCGGAAAATGTGGATACGCCACGTGTATGTGCCTGGTATTCATAACGAGGAAGAGGATCTGCTTAACCTTGGACGGTTTATTGGGACATTAAATGGCGTCGAGAAGTTCGAAATTCTTCCATACCATCAGATGGGGATTTACAAATGGGAAGCGCTCGGTAAAGTATACCCACTGGATGGTGTTCCTTCGCCAAGTGAAGAAGAAGTGGAGCGGGCGTACGGCCTGATCGAACAAGGTCGCCAGGAAACAGCTGGCATTGCTTGTTCCGGTAAGTGATCTGACTTTTATATATTGTAAAAACAATCAACCAAGCAGTCTTTGCGAACATATTTCGCAGGGGCTGTTTTTTTGCTGTTATCTATTGTAAATGCAAGATTATTTGTCCAGTGAAGGATTTTATCCCTCCATTGATGAATTGTCATCCTTACGATGTAAGCTCCGGCTTTTTATAATCAGAGTGTAAAGCCAAATGCTCAATATCTTGAGGAGGGTCAACCAGATGAAAAAAGGAATGACATTACTGCTTTCATTATTGCTTATCACTTCATGGACTTTGGCGGGGTGTGCAAGCTCAAGTAACGAGCCACAGCAAGGCGCAGGCAATACACCTGTGGAGGAGACAAGTAAGGAACCGATTGAAATGCTTCTGCGCCACACGCAGGTGGGAGCCGACAAACAGAAAAGACTGGCCATTCTGCAGGATGTTGTGGACAAAGTTGAGGGTGAGATACCCAATCTGACCTTTACGCTGGATGGTGTCGAATCCGATGTGAATCGCAAAGAGAAGCTTCGCGGAGAGATGGCGGCAGGTAATCCTCCTGATATCTTCGAACTGTTCGGCAGCCCGGATTCCAAAGTCTATGCCAAGGAAGGCATGCTGCTTGATCTGACTCCGATCCTGCAAGAGTTGGGCATTCAGGACCAGTTTACATCCCTTGAGCCGTTTACGTATGAAGGCAAAGTATATGGACTGCCGATTGGCGGTTCGGGCGAAGGTTTTTTCTTTAATAAAGAGTACTTTGAACAAAAAGGATGGAAAGCTCCAACCACCATGGCTGAACTGGACAATATACTGGCCGAGATCAAGGCCGATGGCAAAGTGCCGCTTGCTTCCGCATCCAAGGCGGGCTGGGTACCGCTTATGTTAACCAACCACCTGTGGTCCCGGTATGCCGGACCGGAGATTACAGCAAAGTTTGCAACAGGTGAAGCGAAGTGGACTGATCCGGGTGTTGTGCAAGGTTTTGCCAAACATAAGGAATGGGTGGATAAGGGTTATTTCAAAAAAGGTGAACTGGGCTTCGAGTATGCCGAATATACCACGCAGTTTACGAGCGGTGAAGCGATTTTAATGTATGACGGAACATGGAAGTCATCTGTATTCAAGGAAGGTCAGAGCGGTGAATCGCTCATTGGCAAGGTTGGATTCTTCAATATGCCTCCGGTAGAGAACGGAGCAGGAGATCAGACGTCTTTGATGAGAGATGTGAACAATGGATACGGATTCTCGGCAGCAGTGGCGGATGACCCGCAGAAGCTGGAAGCAGTGAAAGCTTTTATCAAAAATTTCTACAATGAAGATATGCAGGTTCGCGGCCTTGTGGAAGACGGTGTGTTGCCTGCCATGAAGCTGGACGAGAAAGTGCTGACCGATAGCATTACCGATGATTTGATGAAAGAAATTGTGGCTGTGCTTAATGCGTCCAAGACGTCGTTCCCGGCATTTGATGCACTCGTTCAGGCCGATGTGACGACAGAGATCAGCAATCTGCAGATTCAGAAGTTGATTGGTGGGCAGACCACCCCAGAGAAAATGGCAGAAGAGTTGCAAAAGGTGCAAGAGGAAGCAAACGCCTCAGTGGAATAAACCAATTCAAGTTGAAACTGCGATCGTTGAAGTGACTGAAGGAGGCTGACCATGAATACTTCACTCCGCAGCCCGTTAATCTATACGCTGTTTGTAATGCCGGCATTAATTCTGTTTGTAATGTTCTTTCTATATCCTATTGGCAGCTCCCTGTATTACAGTCTGACGAGTTGGAATGGGGTATCGGCTGAGCCACGTTTTGTGGGCTTGTCCAACTATGTGAAGGCACTGACTGATGAACGGTTCTGGATATCCACACGGAATAACGGCTTTTTTATCGGATTTTCGGTATTGATTCAGGTACCCGTAATCGTCCTGTTTTCGCTTCTGATTGCCAATGTGAAAAAGTTGAAAGGTCTGTATAAAACGGCTGTTTTCTTACCATCCATCATGTCGACAGCCGTAATCGGTATCTTATGGGGGTTTATCTACGAACCCAATATCGGACTATTGAACAAAATGCTTCATGTGATTGGCATTGATCCAATCTACTGGTTATCGGATAACCGATTCGCCATGTTGTCCATTCTGGTGACCAACGCATGGCAGTGGACCGGATTTTACATTGTCATGGTGCTGGCGGCCATACTGGCAATTCCCCGTGATCTGGATGAAGCGGCTGCAATTGATGGGGCAACGGCGGTACAACGTGCAATGCGAATTACGTTGCCGCTGATCCGGCCGATCATTTCAGTGGTGATCATGTTGTCCATCGCAGGTGCCATGAAAGCAGCCGACATCGTGATTGTCATGACCAAAGGTGGGCCCGCTGGGTCCACCGAGGTTCTGGCGACATACATGATCAAATATGCGATTACCAACTTCAAATATGGCTATGGCAATACCATTGCAGTTCTGATCTTTGCTCTGACGCTTATGCTCACTGCGGTGTATCAAGTGCTGGTGGCGAGGCGGGGCGAGAGGGTGGAATATTGATGGCGAAAAGCATAAGAAGCAGTATACCTCATGTGTTGTTAATGTTGTACTTGATCGCGATTTTGTTTCCCTTTTTATTTGTAATTTTCTCTTCCTTCAAGCAGGATAACAATGAAATCGCCTTGAATCCATTCGGACTGCCCACAACATGGGAGTTTAACAATTACGTGGAGGCCTGGGTGAATGCGAAGATTGGCACGTATTTTTGGAATAGCCTGTACATTTCGATTCTGTCGTCGGCGTGCACGATTGTACTCGGTGCCATGTTTGCTTTTGCCGTAACTCGGATGAGACACCAGAGATGGAGCCTGTTTCTGTACAGTTTAATTCTGGCAGGTATGCTTATTCCCAATAATGCACTTATGCTGCCGATCTATTTGCTTGTTCGCAAAATGGGCATATTGGATACACATCTGGCATTGATTGTGCCTTATGTGGCGAATGCTATTCCCTTTACCATTATTATACTGGCCGCTTTTATGCGCTCTCTGCCTGGAGAAATTGAAGAAGCCGCTGTCATGGATGGCTTGAGGGCCCCAGGTATCTTTGCTAAAATAGTGATACCTCTTACGGTTCCAGCCATCGTTACGGTTTTTATCGTCAATTTCCTCGGCAACTGGAACGAATTTTTGCTCGCCAACTATTTCTTATCCACCGATAAATTGCGTACACTGCCTGTGGGTATGGTCCAGTTTCGGGATCAATATCAGATGAATTATGCCCAGATGTCGGCAGGCATTGTGTACAGCGTTGTACCCGTACTTGTGA
Organism: Paenibacillus sp. LS1; assembly: GCF_026013365.1. Taxonomy (GTDB): domain Bacteria; phylum Bacillota; class Bacilli; order Paenibacillales; family Paenibacillaceae; genus Paenibacillus. The sequence continues at coordinate 1,303,852 of NZ_JAPDOE010000001.1, read as the reverse complement.
TCTACGCCATACTGCAGGAGAAAATTATTGAAGGAGTAACTGCGGGTGGTGTCAAAGGTTAATACCATGAACCAGTTGATAGGGAGAACGGGATATGAATTTGCGAATGAAGCTGGCCTTGGCATTTATGCTGCTGATCATTGTACCCATGTGTGCACTAGGCATTGGCATGTTTCTGGTCACATCACATACGATTGAGAAAAAATACAATCAACAGGCCGAATATGCGCTTCAGGCCATTAGTTACAATATCGAGAATGTATTTCAGCAGATTAACAATGTTACCGACAACGGGATAGCCACATCGGTTTTCCAAATGGCATTGAACGCCAAAGATCCGACCAAGCAGGATCTGGGAACCGGTAATCAGTTATCCCTGAATGCCAGCCAGCGCAATTTCCGTTCCCTTCTATATAATTATCCGTTTATCAGTTACGCTTTTTTATATGATTTTCGTTCGTCTGAGAATAACCAGATTGTCTCCATTTTCACCAAAGAAAACTTTCAAGCTCTTCCTTTTCAGCAATTCAAAGTGCATCCCTTATTCAATGAAATTCAGCAACTCAATGGCGTCCCCAAATGGCTCGCACCTCTGGAATATCCTGAATTAACCGGGGTAGAACCTGTCTTCACCCAGATCAGGCTGGTCAAAGAACTCAGTTATTTTCAAAATATCGGCGTGCTCGTTGTTCAGATCAAAAAGGGGGAGATTGACCGGATCTTCCGCCATTTGCAAATCAGTGATCCGGCACAGGACACGTCGTTCCTGTTAGTGAATGAGGAAGGACTGATCGTTTACGATCCCTCTGGACGTTACAATGGTGAGAACATGGAAAATCTGGGTTCGAAATCAGGCGGTTATGGTCCAGGTTTTAGCAGTGTCAGAACGGTCTTTGACGGCACGGAGAGCATCATCTCACAATATCATCTGAAGAACTATAACTGGAGTCTTGTCAGCGTCACTTCATGGGAAGCCTTATCTGCCGAAACGAATGCCTTCGCAGGTTGGTCTGTCATTATTATTCTGTCATGCCTGCTCGCAGCCATGATCTTCAATCTTTTTTTCATGAATCGTATTACAGGAAACATTGCTGTACTTGTCAGGTTTATGCGCCGCGTGGATGATGGTGATTTTAATGCGAGGGTGGAAGGAAAAGGCTTTGACGAAATGCAGTTGCTTGCTCAAGGATTCAATGAACTAATGGATCGTATTGGCGGATTATTTCGTCGTGTTCGGGCAGAGCAAGAGCAGAAGGCTCAAGCGGAATTACGTGTACTGCAAGCCCAGATCAAACCCCATTTTCTGTTCAACACATTGGAATCCATTAATGGATTAGCGCTGCGTGGTGAGGGGCGAAAAGTAAGCGAGATGGTGACCAGGCTTGGCAATATGCTTCGCATCAGCATTCAGGATCAGGAAGAGATTCCACTGGGTGAGGAAGTAAGGCATTTGCAGAGCTATCTGGAGATTCAACAGTATCGCTTCAGTGATTTATTTACGTATGAGATTGATATTCCACCGCATCTATATACCTCGATCGTGCTTAAACTCACACTTCAGCCACTGGTGGAAAATAGCATACAACATGGGTTTGAGGGGATCACATATCCGGGTGTGCTGCGGATAAGCGCATATGCAGAACGAGACCACTTGGTGCTGTGTGTTAAGGATAATGGAATCGGTATTCCCCAGGAAATGCTCGGGCGATTTGAGTATATGGCAGAAGATCCTCCGGAACATATGATGAGGGAGGGGGCGGAATCATTATCCTCCATAACGGAACGCCGAGGGCTGGGATTACGAAGTGTGGCAGATCGAATTCGTATTCAATACGGGGCTGGGTATGGCATATTTATATGTTCAGCACCAGGTTATGGCACAATTATTCAATGCATCATTCCATTATATGAGCAGGAGGAAGCCGGATGAATCTGACTGCGTTGCTGGTTGACGATGAGCTGCCGATTTTGGAGAATCTAAGTTACATTTTACCCTGGGAAGAGATGGGGATCGAAATAACGGGTACAGCGAGAAGTGGCTTAGAAGCACTGGGTAAAGTGACAGAATGTCATCCAGACATTATCTTATGTGATATTCGGATGCCGTCGATGGATGGCTTGGAACTTATTCGATTGCTGCGAGAGCAGGGTGAAACGTGTGAAATTATTTTACTGACGGGATACCAACAGTTTGAGTACGCTCGAACCGCTATCCAATATAACGTACATGAATACATATGCAAGCCAATTGATTATCTGGATCTTGAACATAAATTGCGTGAACTTGCCAGGCAGATCCAGAAGAGACGTCTGGAAAACGAGTCAGAACGCTATCGCAGCTTGGAGATGGCAAGTTGGATCAGACATAAACAGTTGATGGACTTGTTGCGAGGAGAAGCCCAGATGAAGATTTCTGATCCTGTTTCTGTGCCTCAATTCATGCCTCCTTCTGTAGGCTATACGTTGCTGCTGGTGGATGTAGTCGGTTATTTCCGCCATTCCATCGGCTGGTCCGAGGTCCAGCATGTTAGATGGCATGAGGCGATAAGTTCCATGCTTAGGGAAGTTACGGATAGAATCTCTAATGGCTGCCAGGTTCTTTCTACCCGCAAAGGAGAGTGGTGCCTCTTGCTGGACGCATCGGGCGAGTGGAAACTTCAATCAGAGGCGTTGGCACATCAACTATTATTTGAATTGAATGCAATGTTGTCCTTGGATTCAAGCGTAAAAGCAAGGGTAGTTCAGGATCATATACCCGTAAAACTGGAACAGCAAATCCTTGAACGGTACCAGCATTGTCAGAAAGTTCTAATGACACATTCGGAAAGTGAAGACAAGGTATTGAATCCGGAATGCACGGGATCTTCATTATCGTATGGTCATGAGGTTTCCAAAAGGGGCGGTACATGGATAACAAGAGACGATCTGGAGCTTATCACACGGTGCATTCGGCAATGGAATAAGCAAGGACTACAGGATGTAATGAATGCGCTTAAACAGCGAATGGGGAATGCTGAGCAATCTATAGAAAAGATAGATGAAACCCATGTTCGCTATATGCTAGTACACATGCTTCGGGAACTGCGCGAAGTCAATGTCATGGCTGAAAAGGACGAAGTGAATTTCTGGAATGCGCTGCAAGAGGCTGTATCCATGAGAGAACTGATTGAACTTGCAGAGGTCATTATTCATGCCTGTCAAGGTAAACAAACTCAACCGCGTCCTTCGATAGCGGAACTAATCCGATCTGCATGTGATTACATGAACGCCAGACTGCAACAGGACTTGGGTATAGATGAAGTCTCCGATTGGCTTGGAATCAGCCCGGGTTACTTTTGCCAGCTATTCAAAACCCATATGGGGATTACCTTTGTGGAATATATGACTCAGAGACGTATGGAAAATGCTGCCTTGTTATTAAGTACAACCGATTGGAGCATTACAGCGATTGGAGAAGCAACAGGTTTTAAGGAGCGTCGGTATTTCTCTAAGGTGTTTCATAAACACTTTCACATGAAACCATCGGAGTACAGGCAGAGCAAACGGCTGGGTTCGTAGTCACAGGGAAACGGGGGAATAGGGTTGCATGAAACCATTGAATAATTTGACGTTGGAGCAGAAGGTAGGGCAACTGCTGATGTGTGGATTTCATGGTCAGCACGCAGATGAACAGATTACTCGCTTGATTCGTGACTACCACGTTGGGGGCGTCATCTATTTCCGGCGTAATGTGCAGAGTGTGGATCAATTGACGCGACTGTCCGAAGAACTGCAAGGTATTGCTGCTGAAGCGGGGGAATTACCACTCATGATTTCGGTGGATCAAGAAGGTGGTATGGTCGCACGGATCGACAAAGAGGGTGTGACCCAAGTACCGGGCAACATGGCGCTTGGTGCGACAGGCAATCCGGAATATACGCTTGAATGTGCCCGAATTCTGGGTCGTGAGTTGAAAAGCATCGGTATTGATATGAACCTTGCGCCCGTGGTAGACGTGAATAACAATGCTCTTAACCCGGTGATTGGGGTCCGTTCATATGGCGAAAATGCCGAGAGTGTAGCCACTCATGGAGCAGCGGCCATAACCGGATATCAATTACAAGGCATAGCTGCAACAGCCAAACATTTTCCCGGACATGGGGATACCGCGGTAGATTCTCATCTCGGTATGGTCACTGTACCTCATAATCGAAACAGGTTGGAACAGATCGAATTACTACCGTTCCGGCGCGCTATCGAGGCTGGAGTCGATGCTATTATGACAGCTCATGTTATATTTCCAACAATTGAACCCGAGCCTATTCCGGCAACATTATCGCGTAAAGTGTTAACAGGTCTGTTACGGGAAGAAATGGGCTTTGAGGGCATTATTATTACAGACTGTCTTGAAATGCATGCGATATCCAAACCATATGGCGTAGCAGAAGCTGCCATTCGTGCTGTGGAGGCAGGAGCAGATCTGATTCTGGTGAGTCATACCTTGCAAGATCAGATCGCTGCTGTGGAAGCAATCGTTCAAGCCGTTCGAACGGGGCGGATTCCGGAATATATCATTAACAAGGCACTGGAACGTATCATCACATGGAAGGCAGCGCGCTGCGGGTACAGGTATACGGGTCTTGTTTTACCGAAAACGAATGAAACTGCCGAAGCAGTAAATATTGAACCCGTTGATTCCACTGATTCCATTGAATCTACATTGTTCAAAATTGCTTCAAGCAGTATTACCGTCGTTCATAATGAAGGGCTGCTGCCTTTGGACCCAGAGAAGGACGTATATGTCATCTGGCCTGAAGTTGTGCAACGGACAGAAGTGGATGAGCCATGGTCCCATACTGATTCCCTTGGCGTGGCGCTATCGCAGCTGCGAGGCAGAGTTCGTGAGCGTAAAATAACTACTCAGCCATCGTATGATGAAGCAGACCGGATATTAAAGGATGTGTCGAAGGCTGAGCAGGTCATTATGTGTACTTACACATCCTCAGGTCACCTTCCGAAAGGGCAACGGTATCTGGTTGAAAAGCTGAGTGAAAATCATTCTCTGATTGTAGTTGCTCTCCGTAATCCATATGATCTACTGGAGATTTCACTCCCGGGAAGTTATGTGTGTACCTATGAAAATACGCCTACAGTTGTCCGGGCGCTATCTCTCGTATTAACCGGTGAGTTGGAGCCTACAGGAAGTTTGCCTGTCCGTTTACGTTAGACATATTGAATCATTCAATTCTCTCTAGGATATGGTGCTACTTGGCCATCTTCTGGAGAGAATTTTTTGTTGAAAAGTTTGATTGGGTTTATTTGGGATCTAATGCTAATACAGATTATTGATAGATAACTATTTTCATAGTATTTTCCTTCTATTAAAAGTTTACAATTCTCCTCTTAACTTTTTAGCAACTTTTCCCGGTCCCAAGCGTCTAATAATATGACTTTTTGAGGGGGATATTTATAAAATGGGAGCAGAAGGAGCCAAAGACAAAGAATGAATTTCAAGAAAAAATTGTCCATACTTACCGCTTTTGCTGTTTTTCAGGCGTTTGCAGTAATTCCTGCGAATGCACAATCAGCTGATCAGAGCGATACTACACCAGTGAATACAGCCAAAGTTAAATCCGTGGAGGTTGTGAAGAAAGAACAAACCATCGCGGAATCCGAAGTGAAATCCGGAACAGACACTCCAACATCAAATAATGAAACAACTGAAGAAGTGAATCCCGAAACCAATGTTCCTACAGGAACAGACGGTACTCCGGTTGATCCGGTAACGGAACCGACGGACGAAGAAGGTACAGCTGAGGAAACACCAGCACCTGCACCAGTTGAAGTGGAGCAACCGTCTACAGGGAGTTCATCTGTCGCTGGAGGCGGGGGTGGAGACCTCACGCTATATATGAACAGCAATAAAATGATGCAAGATGGCAAAACATATCTTGCCGGACAGCCAATGGCTGTTAAAAACGGTGTATCCTATGTAGCCATCCGTGCTTTGGTAGATCGGGTCGGCTATGATGTTAAATACGATAACACGACCAAAGAAACGATCATTATTAGTGGTGAAGATGAGCTGCGTTTCAAAACAAACAGCAAGATCTATACCGTTAATGGTGTGTCCAGAACGATGAAGGGTGCGGCTTATCAACAAAAGAATACGTTCATGGTGCCGCTGACGTCGATTACGCAGGCCCTGAACATCACTTATAAAGTAAACCAGCCTGCGAAAACGGTTGTATTGAATCTGAGTACCAAACCAGTAGCCAGCTTCTCGGTACAAAAAGAAGTTTTTGCTGGGGAGCAGGTAACCTACACAACCAGATCCAGTTCACCAAAAGGACTTAGCATTGTTGATGAGCGTTGGACTGGCCGTCAGGATTCATTCGACCAACCAGGTACATATACGGTAACCTATGCGGTCCAGGATTCTAGTGGTCAATGGAGTGATCCATACTCGGTTACGATTAAGGTTGAAAGACCGAATCTGCCACCAGTTGCGATGTTTACGACAGACAAAGAAGAGTACAAAATGGGTGAGAAAATCACCTATATTGATCAAAGCACAGATGATGAAAATGCGATTGTAAAAACAGATTGGGATAACAATGCCCTTGCATTCTTTGTTCCAGGACCGAAGACCGTAACGATTACAGTTACCGATAAACACGGTGCTAGCGACAGCTATACCAAGATGATCAATATTACGGGCGAAACGCTATACAGTTTGTCCGACTTCAACCAATTGTTCACACCTGTCGGTGAGAAATTTACCTTCGATGGTGGCGGAGTACCGGCACTGGAGAAAGTTCCTTTCACATATTATGATGAACCAAGTCTGCTGATTCGCAGTAATAGCCCGGAAACCGTGAATACGGAAGGCATTGTGTACAAGGAATCTTCCTTCGGACAGACGCGCTTCATGATTCACCATGTGAACAACACGGGCAAAAACGTGAAAATGTACGTTGTAGCGACAAACAACAATGCCTACACGGCGTCCATTGAACAGCAGAACATGGGCTTTGCAGGACCGTCACCTTTTGCAACGGTAGCTGGGAAGTTGTCCATTGACCGTTGGTTCCAATCCATGCAGAATGGTACCGGACAAAAGAAAGTGTACATCCAGCCAGGAGAAAGCAAGCTGATTCTCAATGATCTGAGCGTTCTTCCGATGAAACAGGGACAAGTCATCTCCTTGTATTCAGACGTGTTCAGTGACTACGAGCTGGATTACAACATTATTATGATCGAAGAGAACAAGGACCCGATGGAAGTCTTGTCGAGCCTGCCGGTTCTGGATCGTGATGGGGTTCACAACCGTGGTACCTATCCCAATGCAACACGGATCATTACGTATGATCAAGAAGTAGGGTCGAAGCCAGCACGTCTTCCACTTGGAGACAATGCAAGTGATCCGAACCTTGTAGGAACGGACCCTATGGCTTACACGGAAGCGTCCAACGCAGGTAACTTCGGTGTATTGTACAAAATCACATTGAATAATGTATCTCCGAATACGCTGATCTCATTCAACCCTCGTGGGGGAAGATATTCAGGTGTGGCACTTGTGAATGGACAGGTCGTTCAGATTTCCACAGGCAAATCCGTAACTGCACCTAATGAGCAAAGCGTGATGTATCGCACAGGTTCGTACGGCGAGAGTGTAACCATTCTCTTCTCGGCGGCACCAGGAAGTAACCTGCCTGTTAACCTGCTGTTCACGCCGCTTCCGGCTGAAAAGTAAAATCATGAACATGCACGGACGGTTTGGAGTGAAAGCTTATATCATATATACCCGTTCACCCCAAAAGTCGCCCGAACGATTGATCATCTGAACCGTCAGGAAGGGACTCCATCAAAATGTAATGTCATTAGCTCAAGCTAGACTAATGGCAATGCATGTGCATGGAGTCCTTTTTATGTGATGTTGGAATGACCTAACCCGGTGTCTTCGTTGACTCTAATCGTAATTTGATGCATTATTAGAGGTATACAAGAAAGCAAAAGTATTCGCTTTTGCCGAATAAACTGTCGCTCTATGAATGATGCAAAATGCTCGTATGACAGGAGGTGCTTTAGATCATGCTGTCGACAGAACAGATTATTTCGACCATGTCCTCACAGGGGCTTCGCATTACCGATCAGCGGAAAACACTGGCCCGGTTATTTGCCGAGTCTCCCGGGTATCTTACACCCAAGGACGTCTATGAATATATGGGTAAGACTTACAGCGGACTGAGTTTTGACACAGTATATCGTAATTTGCGGGTAATGCAGGAACTGGGTGTACTGGAACAGGTCATCTTCGAAGATGGCGTTAAATTCAAAGCGCACTGTAGTGAAGATCATCATCACCATCATATGATCTGTCTGAAATGTCAGAAGACATATCCTATTGTTTTTTGCCCGATGCAGCTTGCGGATGCGCCTGAGCAATTTCAGGTTGTGGATCACAAGTTCGAGGTATTTGGATATTGCAAGGACTGTGCTGAGCATGCGCCGGCCAAAACGGCGTCTGGACATCAACACGCTCACGGGAAGCACTGACCATGAAGTTATCGCGTAGAATAGCTCAGGCACCTATTAGGGTGTACCGCAACTATATCTCTCCATTGACGCCGCCAACATGCCGGTTCTATCCAAGCTGCTCGGCTTATGCCATGGAGGCGATTGAAGTGCACGGTGCGCTCAAAGGCTCGTTGCTAACAGCGAAACGCATTGCCAAATGTCACCCGTTTCATCCAGGCGGCGTAGATCTGGTACCACCGAAGACGGAGAAGTCCATGATGGTATCAGAGTAACGATGAGCCTGAAGTATTCGGGTGGCCTGGAAGCAGGCCAGGATTGAACTTGAGTATGCTGTCCACTTGACAAAGGGGCCCGCATTTCAGTATATTTTTCCTATATGTGCAAGTTCAAAAAGTCTGGTTTTCAGTACCGAGAAGATGGGATGAAGTTAGAAATGGAGTAGCGGAGCGTAGGAAACCTACGTGAGCAACGGACATTTCGGCTGAATTTCAACTTCGATGCTGATGATGCCGGTAGGCATGATTCGTAATCAAAAGTAGACTTTTTGAGCAACTTCTATATGATTTCCAGTGAAGGGATAAGTACAGACACACCCCCAGTGCAGAGAGCCGGATGAGCTGAGAACCGGTCTGGGAGGAGGATGGAACATGGTCCCGGAGGAACCTCTTTCGAGCGTGCAGACAGTGATTTCAGAGCTGCTGTCGTAAGGCTGAGGCGTGATCCAGCGTTAATGGGCGGTCGAAGGACCGACAGAGCCTGTGTTTTGCGAAAAACATGGGGAATTTGGGTGGTAACACGTGAGAGCAACTCTCGTCCCATAGGGGCGGGAGTTTTTTGTGTTCTTTTTTAGTTGTTTTTGGCTAAGGGATCACATGAAGCAGGAACATTTGAAGGAGGAGAAGTCATTCATGGCTGACCAAAAAACATTTTATCTGACAACACCGATTTATTATCCGAGTGACAAATTGCATATTGGGCATGCGTATACAACAGTGGCGGGAGATGCGATGGTTCGCTACAAGCGTCTGCGCGGTTATGATGCTCACTATCTGACAGGAACCGATGAGCATGGCCAGAAGATTGAGCGCAAGGCACAAGAGAAAGGACAGTCACCGCAAGCTTTTATCGACGATATCGTTGTTGGTATCAAGGAACTGTGGAACAAGCTGGACATTTCCAATGACGACTTCATCCGTACAACAGAAGAGCGCCACAAAACCGTCGTTCAGGATATCTTTGACCGTTTGCTGAAGCAGGGAGATATCTACAAAGGCGAGTATGAAGGCTGGTACAGCATCCCGGATGAGACCTATTACACAGAGACTCAACTGGTGGATGTGGAGAAGAATGAAAACGGCGAGATTATCTCAGCTAAGAGTCCGGATAGCGGACACCCCGTAGAATTGGTCAAAGAAGAATCTTACTTCTTCCGTATGAGCAAGTATGCAGATCGTTTGTTGAAATATTATGAAGAGAACCCGGGCTTTATTCAGCCGGAATCCCGTAAGAACGAGATGATCAACAACTTCATCAAGCCAGGTCTTGAAGATTTGGCCGTATCGCGGACTACATTTGAATGGGGAGTCAAAGTTAAAGGCGATCCAAAACACGTAGTCTACGTGTGGATTGATGCGTTGTCCAACTATATTACAGCACTGGGCTACGGTTCATCCGATGCATCCCTGTACAACAAGTTCTGGCCTGCGGATGTACATCTGGTAGGTAAAGAAATTGTTCGTTTCCATACGATCTACTGGCCAATTATGTTGATGGCATTGGATCTGCCTTTGCCGAAGAAAGTCTTCGCACACGGCTGGTTGTTGATGAAGGATGGCAAGATGTCCAAATCAAAAGGCAATGTCGTTGATCCGGTGACTCTGATTGACCGCTACGGCCTGGATGCATTGCGTTATTACCTGCTGCGTGAAGTACCGTTTGGTTCCGATGGTACATTTACACCAGAGAGCTTCGTAGAGCGTGTTAACTCCGACCTCGCGAACGATCTGGGTAACCTATTGAACCGTACAGTTGCGATGGTAGACAAATATTTTGAAGGCAAAGCCCCTGCGTTTGCATCCAATGGTACTGAATTTGATGCTTCGCTGGAAGAAGCAGGCCATGCTACGGTGGAAAAAGTGGAACAGGCGATGGAAAACTTGCAGTTTTCCGTAGCACTGACAGCGATCAGCCAGTTTGTCAGCCGCACCAACAAATATATTGATGAGACGCAGCCATGGGCGCTGGCTCGTGATGAAGCAAAACGCGATGAATTGGCATCGGTTATGGCTCACCTGATCGAAAGCTTGCGGATTTCTTCCATCTTGTTGCAACCGTTCCTGACACGTGCTCCTCATAAAATCTGGGCACAGCTCGGCATTCAGGAAGGCGAACTCACGGCTTGGGATTCAGCCAAGCAATGGGGCATGGTTCCAGCTGGAAATGCCTTGCAAAAAGGCGATCCAATCTTCCCGCGTTTGGATTCCGAACAGGAAATTGCGTATATCTCCGAAGCAATGACTGGCGGACAAAAAGCGGCACAGCCTGAAGCAAGTCAAGCAGATGCTGGAGCTTCGGCAGCTGTTGAACCGGTAACTGCACCTGAGGGTACGGAAGAGATCGGGATTGACGATTTTGCCAAAGTTGAACTGCGTGTCGCTCAAGTCATTGCCTGCGAACCGGTCAAAAAAGCAGATAAGTTGCTGAAATTGCAGCTGGATCTGGGTTATGAGCAGCGCCAGGTTGTATCGGGAATCGCGAAGTTCTATTCGCCAGAAGAGATGGTTGGACGTAAAGTCATCTGTGTGACCAACCTTAAACCAGTGAAACTTCGTGGTGAACTGTCCCAGGGTATGATCCTTGCAGCATCGCATGGCGACCAGCTTACACTTGCTACAGTTCCGGACAACATGCCTAATGGCGCACAAGTGAAATAAAAAGAATCAATTTCATAATACCTTTAGCTGCTTCAATCAAGGGTAGATATAGATCAAAAAGGTTCAATTTGTCTATATTTAGTTACAAAAATCCTTTATTGAGTTATGAAATTGATTCAAATACTGTCATAATTATGACACAAGGTGGTCCGATATAATTCGGGCCCCTTTTTTTGTTGATATAATTCGTATCTGAAGGGAAGAGAACAAGCATATACTGTTATGAACTCCGTACTTCAGGAAAGAATGAATAGGACGGGATAGCTTGACAAGTAGGTTCAGGTTACCTATAATTCTTTCAGTAATGTTTACGATTAAGAGATGCGGAGTGAATGATAATGATATTTTATAAAGAGCAACATCAAGTTCAGGCTAACCAGACAGGAAAGACGAGCAAAAGAGGCAACATGAAGTTGCTGTGGACGGGTTTGCTGATTCTCAGTTTGCTGGTATTGTCTGCGTGTGGGCAGGATAGTTCCAATAGTGCCAAGATGGTTGAAGGCAAAGTAAATGTTGTGACGACATTTTATCCTGTATATGCTTTTACGACTGCAATTGGTGGTGAAGATGCCAATGTCATTAACCTGCTGCCAACGGGAGTAGAGCCACATGACTGGACTCCAAAGAGTCAGGACATTGTTAATACATCCAAGGCACAGCTGTTCTTCTATAATGGAGCTGGACTGGAAGGATGGGTGCCGAATTTCCTGAAGTCGCTGAACAGTGATACACAGGTGAAATCTGTTGCCGTCAGCGAAGGTGTTAAGCTGTTAACCGCTGAGGGTGATGATGGGCATGGTCACGGCGAAGAGCATGAAGACGAGCATGCAGATGAACACACCGATGAAGCTGCCAGTGAAGATGTCGCTGATCATCATATTGATCCACATACGTGGGTTAGTCCGAAATCAGCCATGATCATGGCTGAAAACATCAAAAAAAGTCTGGTCGAAGCAGATCCTGATCACAAAGCAGGTTATGAACAACGTTATGAAGCGCTTCTTACGAAGCTTGAGACGCTGGATCAGCGTTTTACAGATGAATTGGCTAAAGTCCCGAACAAGGAAATTGTGGTCTCGCACCAAGCGTTCGGCTACCTTGCACGTGATTATGGATTAAGCCAGCATGCCATTATGGGACTTTCCCCGGATGCTGAACCGACAGGACAGGATATCGTGAAGCTTGCGAAACTCGTTAAAGATGAAGGCATTAAATACATTTTCTTCGAAGAGCTGGTATCTGACAAATTGGCGAAAACACTGGCTAGCGAAGCAGGCGTTGAAACTATGGTCCTTAATCCGGTTGAGGGATTGACCAAAGAGCAGGCAACAAACGGGGATGATTATTTCACCCTAATGGAGAAAAATTTGCAAAATCTGCTGATCGCATTAAAATAAGATAGAATGAAGGATTCAGAACTAAGAGTCTTTACCGTTCGCGGTGAAGGCTCTTAGGACGCTATGGGATTCTTATATATAATGAAGGGCGGCTTTGCCATGCAGCAAATCATGCCACTATGTCATGATCCAATAATAGAGATCGAGAAACTATCATTTTCCTATGGAGACCAGAAAGTAATTGAGAATCTCGATTTTATGGCCCAGGAAAGGGACTTTGTCGGGATTATCGGTTCCAACGGGGCAGGTAAAACGACACTGCTGCGCATGCTGGTAGGATTATTGCCTCCTGCGCAAGGAGATATTAAACTATTCGGACAGTCAATCCGCAGGTTCAAAGACTGGGACCGCATTGGATATGTGCCACAAAAGAATGCATTCAACCCGTTGTTCCCGGCGACTGTTCGTGAAGTGGTCATGTCCGGCTTGTACAATAACAAAAACATGTTCCGTCGTATGTCTCGCAAATGTCAGCAGCAGTGCACGGATGCTCTGCAAGTCATGCGGATCGAGGATCTGGCGAACAAACGCATTGGTCAGTTGTCCGGCGGGCAGCAGCAGCGTGTATTTTTGGCACGAGCGCTTATCAATCACCCGGATCTGTTGATTCTGGATGAACCAACAGTAGGTATTGATGCTGAATCACAGGCCAGTTTCTTTGAACTGATTACGCATATGCATGAACATCACCGCATGACTTTTCTGATGGTGTCTCATGATATGGATCGCATGGAGAGTTATCTGGGTTCTGAAGCTGCGGTAACGAATGGCAAAATTAATTTTCATGTCCGTCATTCGCATGAGGTACAGGATTGTGCTGAAACCAATCTGCAACATACCACTGCACAGGTACGTTAGAAGTGTTTATGGCCCATTAGATTAGAGTAAGGCCGAAGGAGTCGTGTTTGTTTTGGAAATATTAATGAGTGATTTTTTTCAGCGTGCACTGGCGGGTGGATTGTTAATCGGCATCACCGCTCCGCTGATCGGACTGTTCCTGGTATTACGGCGTTTATCCATGATCGGAGACACCTTGTCTCATGTGACCATCGCCGGCGTTGCACTCGGATTCCTGATTGAAGTGTATCCCATTGCGGTAGGTTTGATATTTGCCGTGCTTGCATCATTTGCGATTGAGAAGCTGCGCAAAGCGTATAAGAGTTACGCCGAATTATCGATTGCTATTATCATGTCCGGAGGCGTGGCGCTGGCTTCATTGTTCTTCACGCTGGGCAAAGGATATAATGCAGATGTCATGAGTTACTTGTTCGGCAGTATATATACATTAGACGCTACGGATCTGAAGCTGGTAGGTGTAGTTACGCTAATCGTGGTCATCGTAGTGGCATTGTTACATAAGGAATTTTTCCTGCTCAGCTTTGAGGAAGATGCGGCAGCGGTTACAGGGTTGCCTGTGAGAATTCTGAACATGTTAATCACAGTGATGACAGCACTCGTCATTAGCACGGCGATCAAGATTGTCGGTGCGCTTCTGGTGTCAGCGCTATTGACCATTCCGGTAGCGGTGAGCTTGTTGATGGCCCGAAGTTTCAAATCCGCCATAATTCTGTCCGTGGTTATCGGCGAAATTGCCGTAGTTCTTGGACTGGTCGTAGCAGGCATCTGGAACCTCGCACCTGGAGCAACGATCGTATTATTGCTGATCATGATGCTGATTCTAACGATGATTGGAAAAAAAGGGTTCCGAGCCTGACGACTGAACGAGCAAGCGCGTGAGCCCGGGGAAGGGAGACATCCGCTTCATGCCTGATGTTAATGTATGGATGGCTTTTGTAGCAGGCTTGGTCTCATTTATATCACCATGTTGTCTTCCGCTGTATCCATCATACCTTTCCTATATCACAGGGATGACGGTGCAACAATTGAAGGATGACCGCAATCAGCGAGAAGTCCGTTTTAAGACGATGACGCACACGCTGGCGTTTATTTTGGGCTTCTCGGCTGTGTTTTATTCGCTTGGCCTGGGTGCAGGATTGTTTGGCCAGTTTTTCAATGATAACCGCGAATTAATTCGTCAATTGTCTGCAATTCTGATTATGCTTATGGGATTGTTTTTGCTAGGTGTGTTCAAGCCGCAGTTTTTGATGAAGGAACGCAAGTTGGATATGAAATGGAAACCTGCAGGATATCTGGGCTCATTTATATTTGGTATCGGTTTCTCGGCAGGCTGGTCACCCTGTATTGGCCCCATTCTAACTGCGATCATTGCGATGGCTGCGAGTGAGCCTACAACCTGGCTGGCGCTGATTACAGGCTATACCGCAGGGTTTGCGATACCGTTCTTCATTTTGGCGTTTTTCATCGGTTCGACACGCTGGATCTTACGGTATTCCAATGTCATGATGAAAATTGGCGGAGCATTAATGCTTTTCCTTGGCGTATTGCTTTTTACAGATCAGATGACGAAGATTACCATATGGTTGCAGCAAATTACACCAGACTGGATGATTATTTAAACGCATGAATTGAATTTGAATTTTAAAAATGCATGACAAAGCAGGCTACATGTTAACCAGAGTCACTCTGGGTCATGTAACCTGCTTTTTAATCGTTTGTAGGGAATGCTTTTATCAGCATATGAATTTGGTCGAGCTTTTTTTTCGTTTAGGTGAAGTAATCAATATTGGCTAGTGGGAAATGTTCAAAGATTCGTTCCGTAATGAACTCCCGCAGCGCATCTTGCTGGTCATCCTTATACACATATTTGTACTGGCCCCAGCGTCCCCATTTCATCTTACGTTTCTCAATATCCATCTCCAGCTTGGTTTTGGGATAACGCTTCTCAATAGTCGCTTTGGCCGTTTTGGTAAAACGGTGCTGGATCATCTCAAACGTAAGATCCTTGGTTGCTTCTTCTGGAAGCGTATCTGCCAGCTTCTGCAAAAGCTCCGAGTATCCTTCTTCCCAGCCTTCATACCACATAATCGGAGCGATAATGAATCCTAGAGGATACCCGGCGTGTGCAATTTTGCCAGCAGCTTCAATGCGCTCCTCAAATCTGGAAGTAGCTGGTTCAAAGTTTTTGATGACATAATCGGAATTGACGCTAAAGCGAATACGAGTGTGGCCATTATGCTTAATGTTCAACAATGGATCAACGTGATGATATTTGGTTACGAAGCGCAAACGTCCATATTCTTCCTCCGCCATAAAACGGATCAAGTCACTTAAATTTTCCGTGATATGCTCGAGTCCGACGGGATCGGACGTACAGGCGGCTTCAAATCGCGTGATTTCAGGCGCACGTTCTTCGATGTATCCTTTCGCTGCCTGAATGATCTCATCCGTATTGACGTACACACGGACATAAGGTTTGGCGCCAAGTGTAGTTTGAAGATAACAATAATGACAGTGCCCCATACAGCCTGTAGAGATGGGAATAGCATATTCCGCTGAAGGTTTCGACTGGTCGAACTTGAGTGTTTTGCGCACACCAACAACCAGAGTACGCTTCGCCATCCGGTACTTTTCTTGTTCAGTTTCACCCGGCAGGTTCGTGATCCGGTTATGGGATGTGGTCATCTGATAAGGTATGTTTTTGGATGTGACCCATTCCATAATTCGTTTACCTTTATCATATTCCAGCGCACCGGGTTCAAAGTACACTAAATCGGGAATAAAGGGTTTAGTACCTTTTGCTTTACGAACTGGCGGTGAGGCTACACTTGTACTCACGAAATCACTCCTTTCGATGCGAAACTTTGCTTAGTTTGCCTCGTTCGGGGAGAAGTCACGCCTGCCAATTACTTGCGTAACAATACGCCCCGAATTGTGCAGGACTTGCCAATGCGTATTGATAACATGTATCATTATAAGATAGGGACCAGGCACGAATAGGGGCCGGTCAGAGAGAAGAGAGGGAAGCAGATGCCAACGCCCAGTATGGAAGATTATTTGGAGCGTATATACAAATTAATTGATGAAAAGGGCTATGCTCGTGTGTCTGATATAGCTGAAGGACTGGAAGTACATCCTTCATCGGTGACGAAGATGATCCAAAAGCTGGACAAAGACGAGTACCTGATCTATGAGAAGTACCGCGGACTGGTGCTTACGCCAAAAGGCAAAAAGATGGGCAAACGTTTGATGGAACGCCATCATCTGCTTGAACAGTTTTTGACGACGATTGGTGTTCAGGAAGAGAATATTTACAATGATGTTGAAGGCATTGAACATCATTTGAGCTGGGACTCCATTACATGTATTGAGTCTTTGGTCGAATACTTCCGTCAGGACGAGAGTCGGTTGCGTGACCTCAAAAATCTTCAAGATGTCATGAGTAATACGGAGTCGTAAGTTTCAGCAGTGGTTTAAACATGGTGATATACAATGAATCGTATCCTGTGATCAAAGGATGCTTCTTGCCGTTTCAATGGCAGGGAGCATTTTTTTGTGTGCAATCACACCATAATTTGGTGATTTTCGCAACTAAACAAACGTTAGGAGCGTCTATTAAACTAGTAGAATTTACCGCAAATTTATAATGATTTTGGAGGACTGCACTAATGAAGTTTCGTAAAGGATTGATGCTGCTGCTTATTTTTGTACTTGGATTACAGACAGCAGGCATGACGGCACAAGCAGCCGGGCAGAAGGAAATCGCTATTTTTCTAGATGGCAACCGTTTGGAATCGGATGTATCTCCGTACATCTTGCCGAAAGTAAATGTAACGATGGTACCTCTGCGTGTGATTAGCGAAGGACTGGGTGCATCCGTTCTGTGGTCTCAGGCTACACGTACCGTAACCATTCAAAAATCCGATTCGGTCATCTCAATGACGAGCGGACGCCAGCAGGCAACCGTGGATAACAATGTAGTTGGTTTGGATGCATCGGTAGAATTAAAGCAAGGTCGGGTTATGGTACCCATTCGATTCGTCAGTGAGAACCTTGGTATTCGGGTGAACTGGAATCAGGCAGCCCAGACCATTGATCTGTACACAGGAGATGAATCAGTACCAACTCCTGAACCAACTCCCGCAACCCCAGCAGAGCCTGGAGGCACGGGTACTGTACCAGCTTCTGAAGAGATGCGGGGAGCCTGGATCTCCACTGTGAATGGAGACTGGCCTTCATCCGGTGCCAAGGGAAATGTAGAAAAGCAAAAGCAGGAATACACGAAACAGCTCGATACACTGCAAGGTATGGGTATTAACGCCGTATTTGTCCAAGTGAGAGCCAACGGAGATGCCATCTATCCTTCAGGTCTGGTACCTTGGAACAGTGTGCTGACAGGAACACAGGGTAAAGATCCTGGCTATGATCCCCTCGCGTTCATGGTCGAGGAAGCACACAAACGTGGCCTGGAGTTCCACGCCTGGTTCAATCCGTTTAGAGCAACGAATTCGGCGAGTACATCCAATCTGGCTGCAAATCACATCTCCAAGCTTCATCCTGACTGGATTGTGAATGCATCCGGCAAAATGTACATTAACCCGGGTATCCCGGAAGCCAGACAGCATATTATCGATACGATCATGGAAGTGGTCAATCAGTATGATATTGATGGTGTACATCTGGATGATTATTTCTATCCATCGAATGTGACTTTTAATGATGATGCAGCCTTCAAAACCTATAACACATTAAATACCAAAGATCGTGCCGAATGGCGTCGAGACAATATTAATCAATTCGTCAAGCAGCTCGGACAGAGTATTCACAGAGTGAAAGCTAACGTTGAATATGGAATTAGTCCATTTGGTGTATGGCGTAACAAATCCGTTGATCTGACCGGCTCTGATACCAAAGCAGGAGTAACCGCGTATGATAGCATGAATGCAGATGTGCGGACATGGATTAACCAGGAGTGGATCGACTATGTCGCTCCTCAGGTGTATTGGAGTATGACGCTGAGCGTAGCCCGATACGACAAAGTCGTGGACTGGTGGGCGAATGAAGTGGCTAATACGAATGTAAAATTGTATATCGGCCACTCTCCTTACAAGTTAGGTACGCCGGAAATTGGCTGGCAGACATCACAGGAAATCATCGATCAGCTAAACTACAACAAGAAGTATGCTTCAGTTAAAGGGGATATTTACTTTAGTTCACAGTACCTGACGAAGAATCCACTCGGCTTGATTGCCAAATTGAAAGCCTACTATGGTCTTTAAAACATTTTAACAATACAGTGATAAGACAAACCCTTGTTCTCATAGAGTGGCAGTAGAAACGTGGCTGCCTGGAGAACGGGGGTTTTGTTGTGTTAATTAACGCGGTGTTTGAAGGTGGAGGCGTCAAAGGAATCTCGCTTGCGGGTGCTGTGCAGGGTGCCCAAGATTGTGGCATTCAGTTCAATCGGGTGGCTGGCACATCATCCGGCTCCATTGTAGCTGCTCTGCTAGCGGCGGGTTACCGGGCTGAAGAGATGAAAGTCATTATTGAGAATACGCCGTTTGCTTCATTGCTGCGTCGTTCTCCCATATTTAATATCCGATGGATTGGACCCGCAGCAAGGCTGTTCTTGAAGAAAGGCTTGTATTCGGGGGAAGCGCTGGAATCATGGATTCGTAAGATGCTCGAGCAGAAAGGGAT
The DNA here is from genome assembly GCF_026013365.1 of Paenibacillus sp. LS1. Lineage (GTDB taxonomy): Bacteria > Bacillota > Bacilli > Paenibacillales > Paenibacillaceae > Paenibacillus. The sequence continues at coordinate 1,284,444 of NZ_JAPDOE010000001.1, read as the reverse complement.
TCGCACATTTGCTGACTTGCCGCAAGGCAAACTGCTTATTACTGCATCAGATATATCCAATGGAACCATTCTGGTGCTACCGGATGATATTCGGCGCTTCGGGATAGATCCTGCCAAGCTGGATGTTGCGAAAGCGGTGCGTATGAGTTGCAGTATCCCGTATTTTTTCGATCCGGTGGTGATACGCAAATCGCCGATATTCTCCAAAGGTCTACCTTTTCAAGATCAGTTCGTCTATGTTGTGGATGGTGGGTTGCTTAGCAATTTCCCGCTGTGGCTCTTTGATGGGGATCGTTCGGAACGAGGGGGAGACGTTATTCCGGTTGTCGGATTCAAAATGGTTGGTAAGACGGAAGTGGAGCCTGCTCGGATTAAAGGACCGCTAAGCATGCTTCAGGCCCTTGTGGAGACGATGCTGACCGCTCATGATGAGCGCTATATCGAACAGATTAACCGGTTTCGTACAGTGAAGATACCAACACTTGGCATTAAACCAACGCAGTTTCATTTATCGGTACAAGACAGTACGGCTTTATATCGTTCCGGTGCTACCGCGGGAACTGAATTTTTCAATGGGTGGAATACGAAAATGTATGATGATCAGCTGGATAAACAAAGAAAGGAACTGCGCAAGAAACAGGCGGAAGCCCCGCCTCTGATCCCTGTATAAACGTGAAAAAAGCAATTCTCTGCTTATTGAGAGAATTGCTTTTTGGTATGTTCAATAACTTTTAGTGAAATTTCGGTACATCTTCATCGCTTTTACCTTTTTGTCCTTGAATCACTTGGAAAGGATAATCCTTGCGTTTCTTTGAAGAGCCGCTGCTCTTTCTGGCACTGGACTGTGCATTGACTTTCGCCATGGTACGTGCCGACGGCTTAATCTTCGGTGATTTGGCTTTGCGTGCCCAGCGACGAGGCGGATACTTATACAGCAGGAATACAGCTCCGAACACGACCAGTGGAATAATGATCCTGGATGGGCTAGCGCTCCCCAACCAAGTCAAGACTCCAACAGCAGCTAGTGCGATGAACGTCCAAAATAAGATTGCCTGCTTGTTCATATCATTCACCCTTTCACAGGATCGAGTGTTGCAACAGGTACTTCTGATGTAGCAGAGACATTGGCGAGCTTGGCATCCAACTCACGCATACGGTTAAACGAAGCAATGGATACTTCAACCTGTTCGTTAGTCGGTTCTTTTGTTGTCAGCAATTGCAGCCACAATCCCGGGTATCCGAGATAACGCAGTACAGGAATATCACGTACTGAATTCGTGAGCTTCAACAGTTCAAAAGAAATGCCCAGTACAACAGGCAACAACAACAAACGCTGACCCATCCGTTCCCAGAGGTTATCGTAAGTGAAGAGCGAATAGAGAAACACCCCAATAATGACGGTCAACATAATAAAGCTGCTTCCGCAACGGTAGTGCAGTCGGCTGTACTTTTGCACATTCTCGGGTGTCAATTCTTCGCCAGCCTCATGTGCGCTGATTACCTTGTGTTCCGCTCCATGATACTGGAAGAGACGTTTGATCATCGGCGTCTGTGAGATTAACCACAGATAGGCGAGTAACAGGATCAGCTTAATGCCGCCTTCCAGTAAATTATGCAAAAACTGATTGTCGAATGCATTTTTAAATAGAAAATTCTCGATAACAACAGGAAGCAATGTCAGCACAACTTTACCAAAAAGGAATGAAAGGATAGCTACGGCAGTTACACCGATGATCATGCTAAGGCTCCAGCCCGAACCTTCTTTCTCTTTTTGCTTGGCTTTCTCTTCCGGTTCCAGTTCATCATCAGCATAGGCGTCAGCAGAATAATTGAGATGTCTGCTACCTTTGACACTTGAATCTATAATGCTGACAATTCCGCGTAATAAAGGAATCCGCCGCAATTTTGTGACCCAGGACTTGTCTTGCTTGGGAACTTCCAGATACGTAATTTCGCCGTCTTTTCTACGAACAGCTGTAACGTTGACATGTTTCCCACCGAACATTACGCCTTCAATGACAGCTTGCCCCCCATAGCTGACAGGCTTGGATTGTTGAGGCAAATTATTCACCTTCCTATTCTGTTCTAAGCCTTCGCGATCAAAGGCAGTTTAATAACCCTATTGTATCGAATTTTAAGACCAATTTCTAGTTTGTGAGTCAAACCTTGAAGGATGTTGTTAAGATTGTCCTGTTTTGAACATACTACCTCGTAGAATCGGAGCGGAAATTCGAGGCATAATGCGGGATTATCAACTGAATGAAGGAGAATATCGATGACAGAACGCAAGCATGAAGATACATCACAAGATGAAGGTCAACGTCCGAAAGAACGGCAGCAAAAAGACAAAGGCAGGCGCCCTACCCAGAGGCAAGGTCAAGCACACTACTACACCAAGCCATTTTCCTTTGCGTTAGAGCTTGGCTTCTTTGCCGGTTTTATCTGGGGTGGGCTACATTGGCTATTCTATCTGCTACATTTTACGATTGTGCCGGTGGGATTTCTGGCGGAGCCTTTTTTCAAACATGAATATATATATACCGCAGCAGGACATTTGACAGGCTGGCTGTTTTTTATCGTCTTTTCCATCTTGGCATCCTTGCTCTACACGTTCACGATTAGAAAACTGAAAGGTCCGTTACCCGGCATGGTGTATGGAATCGTCTGGTGGCTGATTCTCTTTATACTGGTAGGACCAAAACTGGGGATGATGAAGCCTTTGAACGGTTTAACGTGGGATTCGATCATCACGGAACTCTGTTTCTTTTTGCTATGGGGGCTGTTCATTGGTTACACGGTAGCCATGGAGTACACAGACGAACGCAAACGCGAGCCAGAGCAAGCGGGGGCATAGCGCAAAAAAGCTTCTCAATCCGGCAATGCCTGTGTTAAAATAGCAGATGGTTATTTGCAGAGAGGGTGGAGCAGCGATGAAACGAATTATTGTGATCAATGGTCCGAACCTGAACATGCTTGGTGTACGTGAACCGGGCATCTATGGAACGCTTAGTCTGAAGGATATTGAGGACAAAATTCGCAGACAGGCTGATGAACTTGGCGTCTCCATCGCTTTTTATCAATCGAACCATGAAGGGGACATCATTGACCGCATTCATGCAGCGATGGGTGAGTCAGACGGAATTATACTGAATGCCGGAGCATTTACCCATTATAGCTATGCTATACGTGATGCAATCAATGCTGTTAAAGTCCCTACAGTGGAAGTACATCTATCCAACATTCATGCACGCGAAGCGTTCAGACATCATTCAGTGATTGCAGCGGAAACAATCGGGCAGATTGCCGGATTTGGCGAAGTAAGCTATGAACTGGGATTGCTGGCTCTTGTGCGTCATCTGGACAAACAAACCTGAGCCGGGAACCCGGGAATGTGAGAGAAAGAAGGGTTACCGATGGAAAACAAACGAGTAAATAAGTTGCGTGAAGCCATGCGTGAGCGTGAACTTGCAGCAATGCTGATTACAAACCCGATTAACCGTCGTTATATGACGGGCTTTACAGGCTCGGCAGGATATGTGCTGATTACGGGACAGGATGCATTCTTGCTGACTGATTTCCGTTACATGTCACAAGCGCCTCAGCAAGCCAAAGGATTCACCGTTGTGGAGCATGGAGCTAAACCGATGGATACGGTGCGCGAATTGCTGGCATCCGCGAATATCAAAGAAGTTGGCTTCGAGCAGGATAGTGTAACATTCGGCACACATGCCGCTTATGCTGAAGCACTTCAGTCTATTGAACTGAAAGCTGTATCCGGAATCGTGGAACAACTTCGCATATTCAAGGATGAAGACGAGATTGCAGTCATGCAGAGAGCAGCAGATCTGGCGGATGCCACGTTCAGCCATGTTTTGCAGTTTGCAAAACCAGGTATGACGGAGCGTGAAGTGGATCTGGAGATGGAGTTTTTCATGCGCAAACATGGAGCAACGTCCTCTTCGTTCGACACGATTGTAGCATCTGGTGAACGTTCTGCTATGCCTCACGGTGTAGCGAGCAGCAAGGTCATCGGGCAAAATGAGTTAATTACATTTGACTTCGGTGCACTTTTGGACGGATACTGTTCAGATCTGACACGTACCATTGCAACAGGCACACCTGTACCTGAACTGCGCAAAATTTATGACATTGTACTGGAAGCTCAGTTACATACGCTGGAGAACCTGAAACCGGGTATGACCGGACGGGAAGCAGATGCACTGGCTCGTGATATCATTGCAGGTCACGGATATGGAGATCAATTCGGACACAGTACAGGCCACGGTCTGGGCATGGAAGTTCACGAAGCTCCTCGCTTGTCCAAGCTTAGCGACGATGTATTGAAACCGGGGATGGTTGTTACCGTTGAACCGGGTATATATATTGACGGACTTGGCGGCGTACGTATCGAGGATGACGTAGTGATTACCGAGACGGGTATTCATATTCTCACGAAGTCGGACAAGAAGTTCACCGTAATCGGCTAAATTACAGCCACAGGGATATAAGACGATTTTTAATATAAAGGTACGGGTTATTGCTGATTGTTATGGACCATTGCAAAAGTAGTGAAGGGAGCGGAATCGATTCTGAAGAAGCGAAGCGCTCGCCTTTGTCTCCTCATTTTAAACCTTATTAAAATCAAGTCGGGAAAATGAGGAGACAACAGCGATCGGAGGAACGATCCGAACCCGTAACGGTCACGTTGCACATGGTCATCAATTCAGAATGAACCCATCTTTACATTAACCCATCGTCTTATATCACCTACTTTTCAACCATATCAGGAGGGATTTTTTGTGATTTCAGTAAACGATTTTAAAACAGGCTTGACCGTGCAAGTAGATAACGATATCTATACCGTGCTTGATTTCCAACACGTTAAACCAGGTAAAGGCGCTGCCTTCGTACGTTCCAAATTGAAAAACCTGCGTAACGGTAACACCGTTGAAAAAACATTCCGTGCAGGCGAAACGATTGGTCGTGCGATCATCGAAAACCGTGGCGTATCCTACCTGTATGCAAGCGGTACAGAGCACACGTTCATGGATAACGAAACATATGATCAGTTCACATTGACTAGTGATCAACTGGAATGGGAATTGAACTTCCTGAAAGAAAACATGGTCGTTAAGATCGTTAGCTACCAAGGTGAAATCCTCGGAATCGACTTGCCAACAAGCGTTGAGTTGAAAGTTATCGAGACTGAGCCAAGCGTTAAAGGTAACACTGCACAAGGCGCTACCAAAAATGCAAAAGTGGAAACAGGTTTGAACGTACAAGTTCCTTTGTTCATTAACGAAGGTGACGTTCTCCTGATCGATACACGTGAAGGTAAATACTCTTCCCGAGCGTAAATTTCACAGCATGTAAGCTAAAAAAGGTTATTTACAACCCTTTGCCATTCCTTTGGCAAAGGGTTTTTTCGAAAAAAGATTAGCCTATCAGTCGCTTTCGTAATATACTGGGTTAAAGTCATTTCTCGTAGAGAATAATGACGATGGACATTAATTATGCATACTGCACAAGGTAGGGAGTGGATTTGCGTTGTCATTGTACGTCATGAAATTTGGGGGCAGCTCGGTCGGAGATACAGAACGCATGAAGCGTGTAGCCGGACGTGTTGTAGAAAAAGCTGATGAAGGACATCGGTGTGTAGTCGTGGTTTCGGCCATGGGGGATACAACAGATGATTTGATTGATCAGGCAAAACAACTGAATAGTGATCTGCCTGCTCGTGAGATGGATATGCTCTTAACGACAGGAGAACAGATTTCGATCTCCTTGTTATCGATGGCTATTCAAGCGCTTGGACGTAAGGCAGTATCGTTTACGGGCTGGCAAGCGGGATTCCGCACAGAGCCGGTTCACGGAAAAGCACGTATTCATGATATTCATCCCGACCGTGTGAATGCAGCGCTTGCTGAAGGCAACATTGTTATTGTTGCAGGCTTCCAGGGCATGACGGAAGACGGCGAGATCACAACACTGGGTCGTGGTGGTTCGGATACAACAGCTGTAGCACTGGCCGCAGCCATTAAGGCTGATGCGTGCGAGATCTATACAGATGTAGATGGAATCTATTCTACAGACCCGCGGATCGTTAAGGTTGCGCGCAAGCTGAAGGAAATATCGTATGATGAAATGCTGGAACTCGCTAATTTGGGAGCAGCGGTGCTGCATCCGCGTGCAGTAGAGTACGCGAAGCATTCCGGTGTACCTTTAATTGTAAGATCCAGCTTTAACCATAATGAAGGAACGGTTGTGAAGGAGGAAGCAGCAATGGAACAAGGCGTAGTGGTTAGTGGTATTGCCTATGACAAAAACGTGGCTCGCATCAGTATTTTGGGTGTGCCGGATGTACCAGGAGTTCTGGCTGAAGTATTTGGTGCACTTGCATCCAGTCAGCTGGATGTGGACATTATCGTTCAGAGCGGAGTGATGGATGGCAAAGCGGACTTCTCGTTCTCTGTTGCTCTGTCTGATCGTGAGAACGCATTGCGTGTCATTGAAGGCCTTCACAGCCGCTTGCCTTACCGTGAAGTCACATCTGAAGAGAACCTCGTTAAAATCTCCATTGTTGGCGCAGGCATGGTTAGTCACCCAGGTGTAGCTGCCAAGATGTTCAAAGTCATTTCCGCTGAGGGCGTGAGCATCAAAATGGTGAGTACTTCCGAGATCAAAGTATCTTGTGTCATTGACGGAGATAAGTTGCATGAGGTTATTAAGGCATTGCATACAGCATATGATCTTGACACTGCTGAGCAAGCCGTTATTGGCGGACCTCAAGATCGCAGATAAGTTGTTTCTTCACATGTAAACATAGCAAAGGTGTACTGTTGCCAACGGGCAGCAGTGCACCTTTTTGTTTTTCTCATAGCAATTCTCATAGCAACTTGAATATCTTCTCCCCGCGTATCCCCCGATAAGGCGCCATACGGTTCCCTTCTCCCATCTCGGGAACACAATCCAGCAGATTTAATTGAGAGCAATACGAAATATCATGAACCCTGCCTAACTTTTCAAGCCTTCGCCCACCAGACGATATTCTCATCATATCCGGGATGCTGTCCCAACATTGAGATACCGCCTGATGAAGTACAATACCGAGATCGTTCAATTGAATGGGAGAATAGGATTGTCGGTGCAGCTCTTCGATAATGCATCCGGCACACAAGCCATCCTCCAGTGCAAATTCATCCTGTGTCCCTGCACATAACAGCAATACATCTCTTTGCAGTTCGCATAGAACTGCTGCGACAGCCTGCACATTGAGAAATGATCCAGCGATTACATGTTTTGCCTTGGAAGCTTTGATCAAAGCCCGGGTTCCATCGGTTGTAGTCAATATGATCGTTTTATCTGCAATGTCTTCAGTCATATATTCATAGGGGGAATTACCCACCTCGAATCCGGTGATTTTTTTGTCAAAACGCTCCCCACCCCGAATGCAATCTTTCATTTCCATTTGCTTGGCTTGTGGAACCGTCTCTACGGCAATCACAGCCGCAGCGTCATATGCCAGGGCTGTAACAATTGTACTGGTCGTACATAATACATCAATGACAACCGCACTACGCCCTGCAACATCAATGGTGCGTAACTCATTCACATTGCCTACGACATCAACTCGCACTCCCCACAACTCCTTTCTGTATCTGGGGATCGGTAGTTCTATTTGAAGCGGAATGGAACTTACCTATCTGCAATTACCATATGCATGCACATCTAGACGGGTGCCTAGAGCAGGAGGTTGATCTATGGTTTCTACTCTCAACCGTATTCTGAAGAAATGATAGATTTCAGCGTCATAAATTAAATGTACAGGCATAAACTTGAGATATGAACAAGCGCCAGAAGCGTGAACCATATGATCTCAAGGTTGGAGGAGCCTACTCATGAAGGTGAACTGGAAGGAACTTTTTCCGGAACCGATCCGCACCATTCTCGGAAGAATGCCACCCGCTCTGTTGGAACAAGTGGAGGAAGTACGTATTCGTGAAGGCAGACCCCTGGAGATAAATGCAGGCAACACATACCACTTCCTGACACCTCAAGGTAGCCCGACAGGGAACCCTGAAGAAGCATATGTTCCTCAGAAAGAAGTGACGCATAGGTTGCTGGATCTGATCAGTAACCATTCACTTTATACATTGGAAGAGGAACTGCGTAAAGGGTTCATCACCATACCCGGGGGACATCGAATTGGACTTGCTGGCCGAACCGTACTAAGCGGTGGACGTGTAGAATACCTGCGCGACATCAACGGATTTAACGTTCGGGTAGCGCGTGAGGTACATGGAGTGGCTGATCGTATCCTTCCTTATCTTCTCGATATGAAGAGCGGACAGGTCTTCCATACATTGATCCTTTCACCGCCTCAACAGGGAAAAACGACGTTGCTGCGAGATCTGGCGAGACAGATTAGCAGTGGTACGACGAAGCTTACGGGGGGCAGTGAACTGCTTCAGGGAATACGTCCGCGTCTGAAAGTGGGCATTGTGGATGAAAGGTCCGAAATCGCCGGTAGCTACAAAGGAGTACCTGGATTCGACGTAGGCCCACGAACAGATGTGATGGACGGTTGTCCGAAGGCTGAGGGCATGATGATGATGCTTCGCTCCATGTCACCCGATGTCCTGATTGTGGACGAGATCGGTCGTCCGGAAGATGCTGAGGCGGTGATGGAAGCCCTGCATGCAGGAGTCTCTGTGATTGCGACTGCTCATGGCCGTGACCTGTCGGAGCTGTCGGCCAGGCCCGCGCTCAGAACCTTAATCGCGGAGCAGATGTTTCAACGTTATGTCCAGCTGCAACGGACGAGCCGAGGCATGACCTTTCGGCTGGCTGATGGCAAAATGCGTGTGTTGCAGCAGACCGGGGCAGGAGGTGAAGCCTTTGGTTAACATGTTTGGTGCAGTAATTATTCTGCTAGCTAGCACCCTCGCCGGTTTTTACAAGGCCAGACAATATGCATTAAGACCGAGACAGTTGCGAGAACTCATTGCAGCCCTCCAGCGACTAATGACGGAGATTAATTATGGGCTGACTCCCCTTCCCGATGCCATGGGCAAGATGGGAGCACAGACCAAAGAACCTGTAAAGACGCTATTCCTTCATGCAGCCACACAGATGGAACTTCCTCATGGACTCACTGCCCGGGAAAGTCTGCAGTCAGGTGTGGATCTGGCGTGGGGGAGATCGGCCATGAAGGCTGACGAGCGGGAAGTCATGCTGCAATTAAGCTTCAGCCTTGGCACAAGTGACCGTCAGGATCAGACCAAACATATATCGTTAGCCATTCAACAACTAATGCATGAGGAATCCCGTGCCCAGGCCGATCAAATGAAATATGAACGAATGAGCCGAAGCCTCGGGATGCTTGTCGGAGCGTTAATCGTCATTCTGATCTTCTGAAATAGCCGGGATAGTGAGGTGCCAAGGTCATGAATCTAGAAGTGAACGCAATCTTTCAAATTGCGGGTATCGGAATCATCATTGCCATGATTCACACGGTACTGAAACAAATGGGAAAGGAAGATATGGCTCACTGGGTGACCGTAATCGGATTTGTCGTTGTATTGTTCATGGTGGTTCGAATGCTGGACAGCCTGCTACAAGAGATCAAATCGATATTTCTTTTTCAATGAAAAACGGTCATGAAGCCGGATGGTGGTGACCTGTGGAAATTATCCAAGTTGTAGGTTTGGCGCTCATCGCAACAGTGCTCATTCTAGTCATTAAGGAACAGAAGCCGATGTTTGCCTTTCTGATTGCTGCCGCGACTGGCATCGTCATCTTCATGTTGTTGATTGGCAAGATCGGTGCAGTCATCGAAGTGTTGAAGCGGCTTGCCGAGAATTCAGGCATGGAAAGTATTTATCTGAAAACGGTGCTGAAAATTATTGGCATAGCGTACATCGCTGAATTTGGCGCACAGATTGTCAGGGATGCAGGCCAGGAAAGCATTGCGTCCAAAATCGAACTGGCTGGTAAGGTACTGATCCTTGTACTTGCTATACCGATCATCAGCATTATTATCGAAACCGTCATGAAGCTGATGCCGGTGTAGAAAGGGCGTGCGGACTTCATATGAGATCAATACATCTTAAGCCGCAGTGGCGCCTTACGGTTGTGCTGATGCTCTGTTTTCTGTTCGGTATCCTGGGACAGGTTACTGCAAGCTCACCTTCCGGCGAGTGGATGGAGCAGCAGGCCGATAAGCTTCCCAAGGATCAGGTGGAGAAATATTGGGATCAACTGATGCAACAATACGGTGGTTTCTTCCCGGATGGGAAGACCCCTTCCTTCATGGATATGTTAATCCCCGGCAATGAAGGATTCAGCCTGAAATCGGTGTTTGTAGCCATAGGAACCTTCATGCTGCATGAAATTTTATATAATGGCAAGCTTCTGGTCACGATTGTGATGTTAAGCGTACTCAGCATGATCCTGGAGACCCTTCAGACCGCATTTGAGAAAAATAATATTAGCAAAATCGCCTACTCCATCTGTTACATGGTCATCATCATCATTGCGATTAACAGCTTCAGTGTGGCGATTGGATACGCCAAGGATGCCATAACTGGCATGATCAACTTCATGATGGCGATGGTTCCCTTGTTATTCACACTGCTCGCGTCCATGGGTAACGTCATCACCGTCTCGGTGACACATCCACTCATCATTTTCATGATCCATCTGGTGAGTACGTTGATTCACTTGCTGGTATTCCCGTTACTCTTCTTCTCAGCTGTTCTGCATCTCGTCAGTTCATTGTCTGACAAGTACAAGCTGACACAGCTGGCAGACCTCCTGCGCAATATTAGTGTGGCACTGCTGGGTATCCTGCTGACGATGTTTTTGGGTGTAATCTCGGTTCAGGGAGCATCGGGATCGGTAGCGGATGGAGTTAGCCTGAAGGCCGCCAAATACATCGCAGGCAACTTTGTCCCTGTCGTGGGCAGAACATTTGCGGATGCGACGGATACGGTAATTACAGCTTCTTTACTTGTCAAAAATGCAATTGGACTCACCGGAGTGATCATCATTTTGTTTCTATGTGCCTTTCCGGCACTCAAGATCCTGGCTCTTGCCTTGATATACAACGTAACTGGTGCCATTATGCAACCGCTCGGAGACACCCCGATCGTAGGATGTCTGCAAGCCATTGGCAAGAGCATGATATACGTATTTGCTGCGCTGGCAGCCGTCGGGCTGATGTTTTTCTTGGCGATCACCATCCTGCTGACTGCGGGGAATCTGACTGTCATGATGCGTTGAATGTATGTTGGGAAGAAAGGGGTTGGAAAAGGATGGGGTGGCTGAGCAACTGGCTCCAGGAATTGATCATGATCGTTCTGCTGGCCACTTTCGTGGATATGTTGTTGCCCAATCGATCCATGGAACGTTATGTGAAGCTTGTGCTGAGCCTTCTCATTCTGCTGACTCTTTTATCTCCCATAACCAAGCTGCTCAAAAGTGATCCGGTTGGCGAGCTGAAACGCGCAATGACGGCAATGGATACTCCCTCGCATGGCAATGCAACGCTCGAACAGATTTTGGCTCAGGGTAAGCAACTACAAGCGGGCGAACAGGAACAATCGCTGCAATGGACAGCGAAAGAACTGGCTAATGTCATGAAAGGTCAGATTGAAGAAACAACAGCAGCGAAGGTTCGGTCTGTAGAGGTACAACTGGCAATGAATAAATATGAGACGGAAATGGAAGCCGCTTCGTCAGTCGAACTGCCAGTGATCCAGCGTGTGGTGGTCGAGATGGCAGGAGAGGATGCAGGAGGAGAAGTGAAATCAAGCCAGCAAGAAGTTGCTGCAAATACACAGCCCATATTCGGAACAGACACAGAATCAGGGAAGGATGAATCGCAGCCAACACAGCAGCCCATCCAGATTGGACAGATTGAAGTGCCCGATGTACAGATTGATGTGAGTAAAGGGCAGCTTGATGGAAATGAAGCGTCTTCCGAGCCTGTTATACGTGATCAGACGGATGAGAGTAAGCAGCAAGGTGAGACATCCACAAGGTCCGAACATGCGGTGCAAATTATTACATTGTTGACTGAAAAGTGGGATGTTGATGCGAACAAAGTTCAAGTAAAAGAACCGAAACGTGCTGAAGTGCTCTGAGAAGGAGGGTGTCCGATGAAACAATGGTTCAAAAAGATGGAAACCTGGATGGGTGGCGGAGAAGGTGGGGCACGGCGGAGCCAAACCTTCCGTTGGCTGATTATCCTCGGTTTGATCGGGGTGGGAATTATGCTGTTCAATTCCTTCGTCAATGTCAAAAAAATTGATTCCGAAAATATCGGTCGGGAACCACCGGATCCGGCAACATCCATGGCATCCATACAGAGTGATCCGATGGATCAGAACCCTTTTCAGGCAATCGAAATGGCATTTGAGGACAAGATCAAGTCTGTTCTGGAAAACATTGTTGGTGTGGGAACGGTCGATGTAATGGTTACCGTGGATTCCACAGAGGAACTGGTCGTTCAGCGGAATGTGAAGGATTCTCAGCAACTTACCGAAGAAACCGATGCTAACGGGGGCAAGCGACATATGACGCAATATACCCGCGATGGCGAGATTATTACGTACGAAATATCAGGGGATCAGACACCGATAGTGACCAAAAAGCTCAAACCGCAGATCCGTGGTGTGCTTGTGGTTGCGAGAGGTGCAGAGAACAAGGTTGTGAAGGACCTGATAACCGATGCTGTGGAAAAAGGACTGAATGTGGCAGCCTACCGGATCTCGGTTGTACCGCGCAAACAAGACTAATCTGTTGTGATGAATCACAAGATTCAATTCTCATAGATTGAAGCCAATTTGAGGAGGAAGTTCTAATGAATAACAAACGTCAAACGGTATGGCTCGTTTCCATGCTGAGTCTGATGGTCATTTTGTCCGCGTATTATCTGTTCACTGAGGATTCTGGTCCAGTCAATGCGCCGGTGGCTGATAGTCAGCAAGTCGATGGAATCAAGCAAGGGGAAGCGAAGGAGACAGCAGGTATTCTTGATCCTACAGAAGGTTTGGTTGTGAATGAAGTGGTGAATAGCGGCGAAGTTGAAAGTGATCCAAGTGCGGCTGGCACGGCTGAAGATCCGGTGGCTACAGAAGGTAAAGAAACTGGAAATACAGAGAAAACACCTGCTGTCGAACCAGGCGAGAATAAAGGTGAAGCAGGCAAAGAAGCTGACAAAGAAACCGACAAAGGGGCAGCAACCACACCAGAGACGGAAGGTCAGACAGAAGGCACTGCAACGAAGACGGATGAGGAAGTCCTCAAGGAAATGGAAGAGCAGAATACGACAGCATCTGCGAGCAGCCAGTTCCAGAACTACCAGTGGCAACGTGAGGAAAGCAACAATCGCAAGTATGAGGAACTGATGACTGTGGCAGGTGATCTTAGCAAAACGCCAGAGGAGAATGCCAAAGCAACGGAGCAACTCCGTACACTGGAAGAAAAAGAAGCTAAAATCACTGGCATTGAGGAGACGCTCTCTCAACAGTTCGCTAATGCGATCGTTCAAGAAGATGCCGACAAGTATAAAGTTGTGGTCCTCAGTGACAAACTGGATGTAAAACAGGCGGTATCCATTGTGGATCTGGTGATGAAAGAATTGGCGGTTTCCCAGAATAAAATCAGCGTGCAATACGTTACAGAACAGTAATTCAAATCATGGAAATGCAGTCCCGGGAGCTGGTTGTACTCTCGGGCTCTTTCCATTTTTAACGATTATGATATAATACATAAAGCCATATGACCGTCCTAGTGAGACTGGCATGATGCCGAAGGAGTGAATAATGGAAATGTTTAAATTGAGTGAGATCAAAGAACTGATCAAACTGGTAGATGAAAGTTCCGTTCAAGAGTTGGAAATTGAAAATGAAGGATCACGGTTATCGATCCGTAAACCGGGCAAAACGGAGTATGTTCAAGCAGCTGCTGTACAACCGCAAATGATTGCTGCTCCGCAAGTACAGCCGGCAGCAGTGGTAAGTGAAGCTGCACCGCAGGTCGATACTACAAGTCATTTACATAAAATTGTATCTCCGATGGTAGGTACTTTTTACAGAGCTTCCTCGCCGGAAGTGGGTCCTTTTGTGAGCGTAGGTGATAAAGTTGTTGAGAAAACAACGGTATGTATCATCGAAGCTATGAAGCTGATGAACGAGCTTGATGCTGACATCAAGGGAGAAATCGTTGAAGTGCTGGTTGAGAACGGACAGCTGGTCGAGTATGGGCAGCCCCTTTTCCTGGTGAAACCGGAATAACCGTTATAGCTGGTTAACAGCTAACCGCATGAGCTTCGAAGGAGGACAAAACGAAATGAAATTTCAAAAAATACTGATTGCCAACCGTGGAGAGATTGCGGTACGTATTATTCGTGCCTGCCGCGAAATCGGCATCTCAACGGTAGCTGTCTATTCGGAAGCGGATAAGGATTCTCTGCATGTTCGTCTTGCAGATGAGGCTTACTGTATCGGACCGACACTGTCCAAGGACAGTTACCTGAACTTCACCAACCTGATGAGTGTAGCCACGCTGACGGAATGTGATGCAATCCACCCTGGATATGGTTTTTTGGCGGAGAATGCTGATTTTGCAGAAATCTGTGGTTCCTGCAACATTACATTCATCGGGCCTTCACCTGAAGCCATTACCAAAATGGGAGACAAGGCTGTTGCCAAACAAACGATGAAAGATGCAGGAGTACCTGTTATTCCTGGATCAGACGGCCTCGTTGAAAATATGGATGAAGCCATCATGATTGCTAGAGATATCGGATATCCTATCATTATTAAAGCTACTGCTGGTGGCGGAGGTAAGGGAATTCGTATTGCCGAAGATGAAGAAACGCTGATTAAGCAGATTACAGCTGCTCAGCAGGAAGCACAAAAGGCATTTGGCAATGCAGGTGTATATCTGGAGAAATTCCTGACAGGCATGAAACATGTGGAAATTCAGATCATTGCTGATAAACACGGAAATGCAGCTCATCTGGGAGAGCGTGATTGCTCGGTTCAGCGTCGTCGCCAGAAATTGGTAGAAGAAGCTCCGTGTCCGATTCTCTCTGAAGATGTGCGTACACTGATGGGGGAAGCTGCGGTACGGGCAGCCCTTGCCGTGGATTACTCGGGAGCGGGTACATTGGAGTTCCTGCTTAGCCCGAATGGCGAGTTCTATTTCATGGAGATGAATACGCGTATTCAGGTAGAGCATCCGGTAACCGAGATGGTTACTGGCGTGGATCTGATTCGTGAGATGATCTCGGTAGCTGAAGGCAACCCACTTTCATTCCGTCAGGAAGACGTGGTTATCAATGGCTGGTCGATAGAATGTCGTATCAATGCGGAAGATCCGGATCGTAACTTCATGCCATCACCAGGCAAAATCGGATTCTACCTTGCACCTGGAGGACCGGGCGTGCGTGTAGATAGTGCTGCTTATCCCGGTTATACCATTTCACCTTTCTACGATTCCATGATCGCAAAGTTGATTGTGTGGGGAGCGAATCGTGAAGAGGCGATTGCCAAGATGAAGCGTGCGCTTGGGGAATTTGCCATTGAAGGCATATCCACAACAATCCCTTTCCATCAAAAATTGCTGGAGCACCCAACGTTCATTCGTGGGGACTTTGATATCAAATTCCTTGAGGAAAACGAGATTTAAAAGGTATATTGGGCTTGTTTGTCATAATGTAGCCCAAATGATATAGTATGAATAATAAGAGCGCATGTCTCCTGCAAAGGATAAGCCCGCACCTCGCGGATGTTTGCAGGAGTTCCGGTAAAGCCGGACCGGAAGGGTTCTGAAGGTCGATTGACCTGAGTCCAGCGCCCTGACGGATGGCCGCAAACTTATCTCGTGAAAGGTGTGTTGAACAGTTATGAGTACACTACCGACTGAATTTGAACGAACGGATATCGGTGAAATCCAGATCGCACCTGAAGTTATTGAAGTAATTGCTGGATTGGCAACCCTTGAAGTGAAAGGTGTTGCAGGAATGAGTGGCGGATTCGCAGGCGGATTTGCTGAATTGCTTGGTCGCAAAAACCTTTCCAAAGGCGTTAAGGTTGAAGTAGGTCAACGTGAAGCAGCAGTTGATGTTTCCGTAATTATCGAATACGGATATCGTCTGCCACAAGTGGCTACCGAGATTCAACAAAACGTAAAACGTTCCATTGAGAACATGACAGGATTGAATGTGAATGAAGTAAATGTGCACATTCATGACGTTCAGTTCAAGAGCACTGAGAAAGTGGAAGAGATCGACCTGAACAGTCAGCGCGTAAAATAAAAGAAGACAGATTCCCCCGGCATCATCTGCCGGGGGTTATCCCGTCTTGGACAGGTCTTCATTATAGCGAAAGCTAAATGAGGATCTGATTTTTGCTAGTGAACAGGTTAAGCAATGTTAGTGAGCAAGGGAGGCTGTGCAGTTCGTGGCTAAAATACTGGATCGGCTTCTGTTGTTTATATACAGCATAAGCGTTGGAGCAATATCGGCAGCCGTCATTCTTCTGATTAGCGGTGTGCTGCCTTACGAATTGAATTACCAGCAGGAACAAAACGTTATTGTTGCGTCGGTTATTGCAGCAGCGATTTTGTTTATCCTGAGTTTGCGATTTTTCTACATCTCGGTTCGGCGTGAGCGTGCATCATTGCCGTCTGTAGATCAACGTACTGAGTTTGGTGATGTACAGATTTCGATGGAGACGATTGAGAATCTCTGTTTGAAGGCGACTTCCCGTTTCCGGGGAGTACGTGATGTCAAGGCACGCATACGTGTGGTTGAGTCAGGACTGGAGATTATGATCCGTGCGGTAGTGGATGGTGAGACACCTATTCCTGCGCTGACTTCTGATCTGCAAAAAGCGATACATGATCATGTGCAAGAGATTACTGGCATCCCGGTATCTTTTGTCACGGTGTATATCGCTAATGTAACCCAGTCGCCTAACTACAAGAGTCGAGTGGAATGAGGTGAGTTTCACTGATGCTGTGGAAAGAGATTTGGGATAGTCACAGAGGCCGAATTATCGGGATTATCGGCGGCATCTTTTTTGGATTTCTTTATGTATGGATCGGTTTTTGGGATATGTTGTTCTTTGCACTCTTGGTGTTCATCGGTTATACGTTAGGCAGACGAAGCGATTCGAAGCTGGGTTCGTCCATTCCCTGGAGGGAGTGGGGACAATGGCTCGGCGATCGCTGGCGTCCGTTTAAGTGACCTACCTGAACCCTGCAATATGTTTCTTCCGAAAATAGAACTGTAGTTTAGGTTGCCCGTTTTTTGGAGGAAACGTATTGCAGGTTTTTTTGTGAAAAGGGATAACAATAACAATACCATGGAAGCCATTGATCTATCCGACACAGGATATGATGTGCTGGTTGCATGATTATAAAATAAGCATGATGACGCTCCAGAAGGAGCGCTGCAGGAGGCAGGACATGAAAAGACGTTTGGCAAGGGAAATTGCAGTACAAAGTCTGTATCAGATGGAAATGAATGAGGTAGGCGCAGCAGAAGCTGTGAACATGCTGATCAATGAAGCCGCTGAAGATAATGAAACCGAAGTGGTTATCCGCGATGCAGATGTAATGCGTACCTATGTTACTGAGATTGTACAAGGAGCCTGGAACAATAAAGAAGCGATTGACGGGCTGCTGGTGGATTATTTGAAAGGTTGGCAAATCAGTCGTCTGTCACGTGTGGATCGCCAGATTCTACGACTGTCTACGTATGAAATGGTGTTCCGTGATGACATTCCGGCAAAGGTATCCGTCAATGAAGCGATTGAGCTGTCCAAATATTTTGGCACAGATGAATCAGGCAAGTTCGTCAATGGCGTACTTGGACGCATGATTCAGGAAGTTGACGCCATTAAAGCAAAATTATCTTAAGTTATGATTAACTCTAGTGCGTGTTCAAAAGGACCGGTTTTCAGTACCCTTCGTAATCAAAAGCGGTTTTTTTGAACAACCTCTAAATTTATATTCACATAAGGGAGAGAGAGTACAATGACAGCATCTATTATTAACGGTAAAGAAGTATCCCAAGAGATCCGCGCAAGCATGACAACAGAAGTAAAACAGCTTAGCGAACAGGGGGTAGTACCTGGTCTGGCTGTTGTGCTCGTCGGCGAAGATCCGGCATCCCAAGTCTATGTGCGTAATAAAGAAAAAGCATGTCATGACCTCGGATTCTACTCCGAAGTGCATCGCTTAGATGCAAACACGTCCCAAGAAGATCTGCTCGCGCTGGTGGACAAGCTGAACAATCAAGAATCCATTAACGGAATTTTGGTTCAACTTCCACTACCGAAGCATATCGAGGAGAAGGCGGTCATTGATGCGATTGCCGTGGATAAAGATGTAGACGGATTCCACCCAGTGAATGTAGGTAATCTTGTCATTGGAGACGATAGTCTGCTCCCATGTACCCCGGCTGGTGTAATCGAACTGATTAAACGTACTGGACTGGAAATGTCCGGCAAACATGCGGTAGTCATCGGAAGAAGCAATATTGTCGGCAAACCGGTATCCCTGTTGCTGCAACGTGAGAATGCGACGGTAACCATGTGTCATTCCCGCACCGCCAACATGAAAGAAATTACACGCCAGGCGGACATTCTAGTTGTAGCCATCGGTCGTGCTAATTTTGTGGATGCTGATTTTGTGAAACCGGGTGCTGTTGTTATCGATGTCGGCATGAACCGTTTGGAGAATGGCAAACTGGCAGGAGACGTTGATTTCGAGAGCGTGAAAGAAGTTTCTGGTCCAATTACACCCGTTCCTGGTGGTGTTGGTCCGATGACAATCACAATGCTGATGCAAAATACATTGATCGCTGCCAAGCGCGCTCACGGATTGGCCTAGGGTTCTGTCTGTGGCAGATCAAAAGATCTACTCCATCAAAGATCTGAACCGATATATTCGAATGAAACTGGAATCGGATCAGGTCCTGTCGGACGTCTGGCTGCGCGGGGAGATTTCAAACTTCACACATCACTCCAGCGGCCATATGTATTTTACATTGAAGGACAAGGACAGCCGGATTAAGTCGATTATGTTCGCGTCCCATAACCAGCGATTACCCTTTGTACCGAAGGAGGGTGCAAGGGTTATTGCTCGTGGTAATGTCTCGGTGTATGAACGGGATGGGCAGTATCAATTCTACGCTACCCATATGCAACCGGATGGCATTGGGAGTCTGTATCTGGCTTACGAACAGCTGAAGAAAAAGCTGGAGGATGAAGGGTTGTTTTCACATTCTCGAAAAAGACAAATCCCACGTTATCCACAGACCATCGGGGTTGTAACTTCACCGACGGGAGCGGCGGTGCGGGACATTATGATCACACTCCAACGCAGGTACCCTTCTGCCAAAGTTGTTTTGTATCCTGTTCTGGTTCAAGGCAAAGGTGCAGCACCTTCCATCGTCAAAGCGATTGGCAACCTGAACCGGATGGGAGAAGCTGACGTATTGATTGTTGGACGCGGAGGAGGTTCATTGGAGGAATTATGGGCCTTCAATGAGGAGATTGTGGCAAGAGCAATAGTCGCTTCAGATATTCCTGTTATTTCTGCGGTTGGGCACGAAACGGACTTCACCATTGCCGATTTTGCGGCCGATTTGCGTGCGGCTACGCCTACAGCTGCTGCGGAACTGGCTGTACCTAATCGAGCTGAGTTGCTCGATCAGATCGGACAACGTCAGCGCCAGTTACAGCACAGCTTACGTCAACGTGCTGTACATAATCGTGAACGGCTCGCGAGATTACAGCGTTCGCCAGTGCTGGTTCATCCAAGACGTACGTTGATGCAGCATACGGAACGACTGGATATGATGCATCAACGGCTTTTGAGAACAGTGGATACGCGTATGAAATGGACAGGAGAGAAGCAGGAGCGTCTGCGGGCGGCACTGCAACGATTCAATCCTCGTGAGCAGGTCAATGCAGCACGCCGTGAAACTACGGCAGCACGCAGACAACTGGAACTTGCGATCAGGTCCATAACCAGATCGAAGCAGCAACAGTGGAAATCATCTGTGCGGCATCTGGATGCGCTTAGCCCGCTTAAAGTCATGTCACGTGGATACAGCCTTGTCTATGACGAGCAGGAACAGCAATTGATCAAGTCGACGAAGGATGTACAGCCTGGAGATTCAATCAAGATTAAATTAACAGACGGACAGCTGGACTGTCAGGTTTGGGGAATGAAGGAGGACGACAATACCCATGGCGAATGAACCGGAATTGAATTTTGAAGAGGCAATGGCGGCATTGGAAGACATCGTAGGTCAGCTTGAGCATGGTGATGTTCCGTTGGAACAGGCCATCGATCTGTTTCAGCGCGGGATGAAACTTTCGCAACTTTGCGGTCTGAAGCTGGAACAAGTGGAACGCAAGATCGAGATGATCGTAGAAGAAGATGGAGAGCTTCGCAAGAAGCCTTTCGGAACTGCTGACGATGAGAGCGGTGAAGTCCATGAGTAATCGTCCTTCGTTTCAAGCATACCTTGAGGAGGTCACAGCTGAGGTGACAGAAGAGTTGAAACACACTCTTCCCGATCACTGGGATGTACCCCAATCGCTGACGGATGCGATGCAGTACTCACTTATGGCCGGAGGCAAACGCCTTCGTCCTCTTCTGGTCGTTGCTGCGGCGGAAGCCTTCGGTGCACAGCGTACAGCTGCAATGCCGGTAGCCTGCGCCGTGGAGATGGTTCATACGTATTCACTGATCCACGACGACCTGCCTGCTATGGATAATGATGATTACCGCAGGGGAAAATTAACGAATCACAAGGTATATGGTGAAGCAACCGCCATATTGGCGGGAGATGCGTTGCTAACTCATGCTTTTTATAGCATTGTTCAAGCGGGTCGCCGCAGTGGTGTGACGGCAGATGCGTTGCTGTCCATCGTAGAGGACATGTCCGAACTTGCTGGAGCAAGAGGAATGGTCGGCGGCCAAGTTGCGGATATGGAAGGCGAGCAAGGAATGACCGATCTTTCACAGCTCCAATATATTCATTTGCACAAAACGGGTGATCTGATTGTTTTCTCCCTCATTGCTGGAGCACGAATCGGTGGAGCAACAGAAGGACAGTTGGAAGCACTGCGTGTGTTCGGCCGTGATCTGGGGCTGGCGTTTCAGATTCAAGATGATATTCTCGACCTGACGGGCGACGAGCAAAAGATGGGTAAGAAAACACAGAGCGATGTGAATCAGCAGAAGGTAACATATCCTTATTTTATTGGCATGGAGGCTTCTGTAGTTGAGGTGAAATCCCTTACTCAATCTGCAAAAGATGCACTTGAAAGAGCCGAGTTACCTGATGCATCCAGATTGCTGGAAATTGCGGATTATCTGATGAGTCGAGACCATTAGATTCTGATGGTTCGCTGTTTCAAAACCTGTGTAATCGTGTAATGAATGTAATGTCCTTTTTCTGAGTGGATGGAAAAAGTCTGTCCCGAGTGGATGCGGGAATACATATGAGAAGGATTCTATATAACTTGCTGGTGAAAATGCTCGATATCGGGAGTATAGTGCAGTAAATTATGATTCTTGTTCTTTTATGTTATAATGATTTAATGTCATTTGATTCATAATGTATATATGGATTTACAACAACAATCAAACAATCTAGGAAAGCGGGGAGATTCTCGTGCTGCTTCCACAAATTAAACAACCCAGTTATCTAAAGTCGATGTCTCAGGATGATCTTGCGCTATTGTCGGCAGAGATCCGGCAGTTTCTGATTGAGAAACTGTCCGTTACAGGGGGGCATCTCGCACCCAACTTAGGAGTGGTTGAGCTCACGGTAGCCCTGCATTACTGCTATAACAGTCCAGCAGACAAAATGATTTTCGATGTAGGGCATCAGGCTTATGTGCATAAAGTCCTGACAGGGCGTATGGATCGCTTTGATACATTGCGTCAACATAACGGTCTGTGCGGGTTTGTCAAACGCAACGAAAGTGAACATGATGTATGGGAAGCTGGACACAGCAGTACATCATTGTCCGCTGCGATGGGGATGGCCCTTGCACGTGATCTGAAAGGTGAGGACAATCAAGTCATCGCGATGATTGGTGATGGAGCGCTTACAGGTGGTATGGCTTTTGAGGCCCTCAATCACATTGGTCATGAGCAGAGAAAACTGATGGTTATTCTAAATGATAATGAAATGTCCATTGCTCCAAACGTTGGGGCCATGCATAAATATTTGAGCAAGATTCGTTCGGATCGCCATTATCTGAAAGCAAAAGATGATGTCGAGGGCATGCTCAAAAAAATCCCTGCTATTGGGGACCGTTTGGCCAAATCGGCCAGCTGGATCAAAGACAGTGTCAAATATATGATGGTACCAGGTGTTCTTTTTGAAGAACTGGGCTTCACATATTTGGGACCGATTGATGGGCATGATATTCCCAAATTGATTGAAACCTTCAAACAGGCAGATAACGTGGATGGACCTGTGCTCGTCCATGTACTTACAACCAAAGGTAAAGGTTATCAGCCTGCAGAAGCCGATTCGCACAAGTGGCACGGGATTTCTCCGTACAAAATTGAATCCGGTCAAGTGCTGAAGGCAGTGGGGAAACCGATGTACACGGAAGTGTTCGGTCAAACGCTGATTGATCTGGCGAAGCAGGATAAGCGGATTGTAGCTGTAACGCCGGCAATGCCTACGGGATCAGGCCTCATTCCTTTTAGTAAGGAATTTCCGGATCGCATGATTGACGTAGGTATCGCAGAACAGCACGCGGCGACCATGTGTGCTGCACTGGCTATGGAAGGCTTGAAGCCGGTCTTTGCCGTGTATTCTACGTTTATGCAACGTGCATATGATCAGATTGTACATGATATTTGCCGTCATAACGCCAACGTGATGTTTGCCATTGACCGTGCCGGGTTTGTTGGTCCAGATGGGGAAACACATCAAGGGGTATACGATGTGGCATTCATGCGCCATATTCCAAATATCGTTCTGATGATGCCAAAAGACGAAAATGAATTGCGACATATGATGAAAACGGCGCTTGATTATAATGAAGGTCCAATTGCATACCGTTATCCACGAAACAATGTGGTGGGAGTACCTCTGGATGATGTGCTTGTTCCGATACCAATTGGAACATGGGAGCAACTGCGTCCATCCGAAGGATATGCTGTCATCGCTTCAGGATCGATGGTGCAACTTGCAGAAGAAGCAGCGGAGATGGTGAAAAGGGAAGGGATTACAGCAGGCGTAATCAACGCTCGCTTCCTCAAACCTCTGGATGAGCAGATGTTGCGTGATTTGGCTGTTCGAGGCACCAAATTGATTGTACTTGAAGAAACTTCCCAAGCGGGTAGCATGGGTAGTGCGGTTCTGGAGTTCTACGCAGAACAGGGATTGCATGATGTACATGTACAACTCATGGGTATTCCGGATCGCTTCATCGAGCATGGCAGTATCAAGGAACAACGTGAGGAAGTAGGTCTTACCGTTGAGAATGTATGTGCTGAACTGCGCAACATGGCTGTTCAATCATCTTACGGCATGCCCAAAACACGTTTTCCTTCGTAAATTTACTTGATAGGAGAAAGACATGTCACTCCCGAAAGAACGAATTGATGTTCTGCTGGTTGAGCAGGGCTATTATGAAAGTCGTGAGAAGGCAAAAGCTGCAATCATGGCTGGACTGGTGTATGCCAATAATGAGCCGATCGAAAAGGCGGGCATGAAGATTCCAAGGGAAGCCGAGCTGAAAGTTAAAGGCTCGGTACATCCCTATGTCGGCAGAGGCGGATTGAAGCTCGAAAAAGCGATCCGTCATTTCGGCCTTGATATGAATGGACTTGTCATGCTCGACATCGGTTCATCCACCGGCGGTTTTACGGATTGTGCACTACAGCATGGTGCGTCTCATGTATACGCTATTGATGTGGGCTATAATCAGCTCGACTGGTCTTTGCGTAATGATGAGCGGGTTACCGTGATGGAACGAACCAATTTTCGCTATGTGACTCCCGAAGATCTGACCGGACCTGAGCCGAATTTTGCGAGCATTGATGTATCGTTCATTTCATTGCGAATCATATTGCCGCCACTTCTGGCCCTTTTGAAACAACCTGCAGATATCGTGGCATTGATTAAACCTCAATTTGAGGCAGGGCGTGAAAAAGTAGGCAAGTCCGGTGTGGTACGTGATACGAAGGTACACAAGGATGTATTGCAGACGATGCTCCATTTTGCGAGTCAACTTGGTTTGCATCTGCAGAGTTTAACTTTTTCCCCGATAACCGGTGGAGAAGGTAATATAGAATTTCTCGCACATTGGCGTCTGGAAGCACCAGATGCAACACAACCAGAGAACGATCCAGCTTCACTTGATGCACTTGCGGAGCAAGTTGCGAAGGAAGCAGCTCATACTTTTACGGGAAACTCATCATAAGATGGGTTTCTTTTCGCTGGAAAGATGATTGGTGTAAAGGGAAATCGTTATTGAACCTCGAATATGTCTTCGAGGTGAGCGATAATGAATGGACAATATGACACAATCGTTATAGGTGTACTTGCTGTCTGTTTGATCTTGTGGCTGTTCTTCGGCTTGCGTAATTGGGTGAACCGACCTATGCCGGTAAGCTTGTCTGGAATGCAACTGAACGTCAAAATTCAGGATTCCCCGGCATTGGATTTGCTTGAAGCCCAGGGTTACGAAGTCATCGGTGGCAAAATGAAAGTTCCTCTGGCTTTTGAGGCCAATGAATCCGTTTATTACAGCAGATTATTCATTGACTATGTTGCAGAACGTGAAGATCTCAGATATCTGGTGAAAACGTCTCGTCGCAGACAGCCACTTGAAATGACCGGACCTGCGCTAAGGGATCGCTTCCTCAATTATCTGTTGTTATATCCAGGCTGTGAAGGGCTGCTATATGTTGACGTCGAGGATTCCGATATTAAGTTAATCCGGCTCATGGACTATCAAGAAGATGTGTATGATGGGGATGATCTGGACTAATATAAAAAGAATGAACATTGCAGGGCATAGTCTGCAGCGAACTACACTTGCTGCTTTATTGCAATACATTTAACTGGAGGCATGTATGAAAGGACAAAGGCACATCAAGATTCGTGAAATCATTAGTCAAAATGAAATAGAGACCCAGGATGATCTGGTTGAAGCACTGCGCCAATCAGGTTTTCAGGTGACTCAGGCGACGGTATCCCGGGATATAAAGGAACTTCTGTTAATCAAGATTCCGATGGATGACGGACGGTACAAGTACTCTTTGCCGACAGATCAACGATATAATCCGATTCAAAAGTTGAAGCGTGCACTCGTGGACAACTTCCTGCACATTGATCACACGAACAATCTGGTTGTGATGAAATGTTTGCCGGGGACAGCCAACTCCATCGCAGCTTTGCTTGATAATATTGAGTGGAATGAAGTCATGGGAACGATCTGTGGAGATGATACCATCCTCATTATCTGCCGGACTGAAGGTAACAGCGTGACCGTTATTGAACGCATCATGGGTTATATTGCTTAAAGCAATGGTTCAAAAACATAATTTCTGAGTTAGTCATCCGGAGGTGTTTTTGCAGATGTTAGTTACTTTATCGATTCGCAATCTGGCTGTGGTGGAAGAAGTGGACGTTGTATTCCATCCGGGGTTTCATGTACTTTCAGGGGAAACGGGTGCGGGTAAGTCGATTATTATAGATGCACTTGGCTTAATTGCCGGTGGGCGCAGTTCAGCGGATCTGATCCGGTATGGATGTGAGAAGGCAGAGATGGAAGCCCTGTTCGAGATGGAGCAGAGTCATCCGGTATGGCAGACGTTAGAGAAGCTGGGAATCCATTGTGAGCCGGAAGAGCATTTGGTCATTCGGCGTGAGCTGAATACGCAGGGGAAGAGTACGTCCCGCATTAATGGGCAATTGGTCAATCTGACGATGCTGAGAGAAGTTGGCGAGAAGCTGATCAATATCCATGGACAACATGAACATCAGAGTTTGTTGCGGGCTGAGAGCCATCTGGGGCTTCTAGACACCTATGGCTCGGAAGTCATCGGACCGATCAAAGCGAAGTACCAGGAGCGCTACAGCAAATTTATCACGGCGGAAAAAGAACTTCGTGCGCTTCAGGAGTCGAGTCAGCGTGCATATCAACTCTTGGACATGTATCGCTTTCAGCTTGAAGAGATTGCAGCCGCAAGCCTTACACGAGGTGAGGATGAATTACTCGGGGAAGAACGGGTCAAACTATCCCATAGTGAGAAAATGATGGACAGTGTTGCTGGTGCATATGATCTGCTCAGTGGTCAACGCGGGCTTGAAGCTGTGAGCATTGCTCTTTCTAGAATTGAAGACATCTCTGGCTACGATAGCAAAGGTTTGCAACCGATTGTAGAGCAGCTGCAATCGGCATTTTATCAATTGGAAGATGCGACATTCCAGTTAAGGGATTACCGGGAGAAGATCGAATTTAATCCCGCAAGGCTGGAAGAAGTGGAGCAGAGGCTGAACCTGATTTCTGGCCTCAGACGGAAATACGGGGACAGTGTGGAACTTATTCTGAGTTATTATGATCAGATTAGCCATGAAACGGACCAGCTGGAGAACAAGGACGAACGGCTGGAGAAATTGCGAGCTGAACGTGACAAAATGCTTAACCTTGTGATGGAGTCTGCTGAAGAACTCAGCAAAGTTCGCAAACAGTGCGCCGAGGAACTTGCTGCACAGGTGGAAAGTGAACTCAAGGATCTGCAGATGGAGAGAACTACACTGCGTGTTCAGATTACTCCATTCGAAGATCCGAAGGGCATTGAATGGAATGGACGCCGAATTCGTCTGAATCGTCAGGGTGCGGACAACGCGGAATTCCTGATCTCACCGAACCCTGGTGAGCCGCTGCGACCACTGGGCAAGATTGCTTCAGGCGGTGAGTTGTCGAGAATGATGCTGGCGATGAAGAGTATCTTTGCACGACATGACCGGATACCTGTGTTGATCTTTGATGAAGTCGATACAGGCGTTAGCGGTAGGGCAGCGCAATCCATTGCGGAGAAACTGTTCCGCTTGTCTTCGACTTGTCAGGTTTTCTCAATAACTCACTTACCACAAGTGGCTTGTATGGCAGATCATCAGTATCTCATCGAGAAACATGTTTACGATGGACGGACGATGACGCAGGTGGAATCGCTGTCAGACGAAGGCAGAGTGAAGGAATTGGCACGTATGCTTGGTGGCGTGGAAATTACAGAAAAAACGTTGCATCACGCACAGGAAATGTTGAATTTGGCGGAAGCCAAAAAAGGGTGAAACGAACGGCTGGCGTAATGATTGACAGTAATAAAAGCCTGGGGGCGAGGTTATCTTATAGGTACGCAATTGGCGACCACCTTTCGTCAAGCGAAAGAAGCAAAGGGAGTGTGACAGCCATTGAATTCCCCCCTCAGGAAGA
The DNA here is from genome assembly GCF_026013365.1 of Paenibacillus sp. LS1. Taxonomy (GTDB): domain Bacteria; phylum Bacillota; class Bacilli; order Paenibacillales; family Paenibacillaceae; genus Paenibacillus. The sequence continues at coordinate 1,256,938 of NZ_JAPDOE010000001.1, read as the reverse complement.
AATTGCTAGGTCTTTTATTTGCCTTCTTTCTTTGTGTGATTAGCCAGGCTGTTCAGCCTGTGCAAAGTTATGCTTCACTGCCCGATGAATTGCAGGTGTTTGCTGGCAGGCAAGCTGATGTCAGGCTCGCTGTACCCGCTGCTTCCAGCGCCGTTGTAGATCGTCCTGATATCGTTGGTTTGGATGATCAGGCAGCGATGCATGTTACCAGTCAACAACCTTTGCATCTTCACCCCCAACAAACGGGACATGCCAAATTAACGTTAAAGTTGTGGGGTAAAATTCCGGTAAAAACAGTGCATGTGAATGTGATTCCGGATTTGCGTGTTGTACCCGGGGGTCAAACCATTGGCGTCAAAGTTAAATCGGCGGGCATTCTGGTGGTCGGGCATCATCTGGTCCGTTCCGGACAGGATGAGCGCGTATCGCCCGGAGAAACAGCGGGCATTAAGCTGGGAGATCTGATTACGCATATGGATGGTAAACGTCTGGATGGCGTAGCAGGTGTCTCCGAAGCCGTTGAACTTGCAGGCAAAAGTAAAAAAGGCATCGATGTAGTATTGAAGCGTGGTAAGGAAACGGTCAAGACACGATTAACTCCAGCATACGACTCCGAGGATCAAGCGTGGAGGCTTGGCTTGTACATTCGCGATTCCGCAGCTGGTGTTGGCACACTTACCTTCTATGCTCCCGACCAGGGCGTATATGGCGCACTAGGCCATGTCATAACAGACATGAACACACAGACATCTATTGTTGTGGGTAGTGGTCAGATCGTTCAATCCAATGTAACGTCAATTTCGAAGAGTGAGACTGGTGATCCGGGTGAAAAACGTGCTCATTTCCTCAAGGAAAGCAAGATTTTGGGCAATATTGAACGCAATACGGCTTTTGGCATCTTTGGTAAAATGTCCGGAAATCCTGAGCACAGTCTGTATTCGAAAGGCATTCCCGTCGCTTTCTCTCATGAAGTAAAGGAAGGCCCGGCCGAAATACTTACCGTGGTTGACGGTCAACAAGTTGAACGTTTCTCGATTGACATTGTTCATGTAGCAGATCAATCCGAGCCAGCGACTAAAGGTTTGGTACTTCGAATCACGGACCCGAAACTGCTGGATAAGACCGGAGGCATTGTTCAAGGGATGAGCGGGAGCCCCATTGTGCAAAATGGTAAGTTGATTGGTGCAGTTACTCATGTATTTGTCAATGATCCGAAATCGGGTTACGGTTGCTTCATTGAATGGATGTTACAAGATGCTGGCGTGATGATGAAAAAGGAAAACGATAAGAACCTCAAGGCTGGCTAAACAGCCCTGAGGTTCTTTTTTGTCGAAAGCAAACATAATTTATCGGATAATGAAATAAATTATTTATTATATAGGATCAAGAAAAAAAAATAAAGAAAAATAATTTTCGACAGGAGGAATTTAACTTGCTGTGTCGAAAATTTAACCTGTAAGGAAATGTACGAAACGATGTTTAATTTAAAGGAGGATACCGTTTTGCAAAAAATTGAGGTATTGCTGGCCGATGATAATCGTGAATTTACGAATTTGCTTGCCGAATATATATCTGAACAGGAAGATATGGAAGTAACCGGTATTGCATACAATGGAGAAGAAGTACTGCAATTGCTGGAGCAAACTCGGGATGTGCCGGATGTATTGATTCTGGATATTATCATGCCTCATCTGGATGGACTGGGTGTACTTGAGCGCTTGCGCAACCTTAACCTGTCTCCACAGCCTAAAGTCATTATGCTTACGGCATTCGGACAAGAGAATATCACACAGCGTGCCGTGCAACTCGGAGCTTCCTATTACATTCTTAAGCCGTTTGACATGGAAGTGCTCGCGAATCGTGTGCGTCAACTGGTGGGAACACAGACGGCGATGTCCACAAGCAGCGGATCATCCATGTTCATGAAATCCAATGTCGTGCCAATGGGCAAACACAAAAATCTGGATGCCAGCATCACGTCCATCATACATGAAATCGGCGTTCCTGCGCATATTAAAGGATATCAGTATTTGCGCGAAGCGATTACGATGGTATACAACAATATCGAAATTTTGGGAGCCATCACCAAAACACTGTATCCGGCGATTGCCGAAAAATTCAAAACAACGCCGTCCCGCGTCGAACGTGCGATCCGTCATGCCATTGAAGTGGCATGGACTCGCGGTAACATCGACAGTATCAGCCACTTGTTTGGCTACACGATCAATATCAGCAAGTCGAAGCCGACAAATTCGGAATTCATCGCGATGGTCGCTGACAAGCTGAGAATTGAGCATAAGGTAAGCTGAAAGGGTCAGGAGTAGTGATCCGGCAAGGAAAGTTTAGATTAGATTCTAGCCAAATGAATTTTGGCCGCCTATATCTGAATTCGTTCATTTCATGCCGATAAATTTATGTAATAATGCGAGCGAATACCGTCAATTATTGGATTAAAGATATCCAATAATTGACGGTATTTTTGCATAACAAAATAATACAGATCATGGGGATGAAAACTATTTTATATAAACTTTTACCTTCAGTTAACGCTTTTTCAAGTAGAAAGTGGTACGATGTGACCATTGATAAAGACCTACATATATATTTGGAAGTATGGATTAGATGCTACGAATAGAGGAGTAGAATAGTATGTTTACGCAAATAGGCGAGATTGCTGAACCAATTCCTGTAGTACAATCTGATACAAAATGCGATATCGTCTATCATCTTTTCAAGTCCAATCCTCATCTGGAAGGTATAGCTGTTATGGGGGAGAAGGGGGTATCGTTAATGATGCGACCCCGATTCTTTCAGCAGATTGGCACACAGTATGGATATAATCTGTATATGGGACGCCCTGTAGAACTGGTGATGAACACGCAGGCACTGGTGGTGGATTATTCCGAACAGATTACAGATGTCAGTGTTCTCGCCATGGACCGAGATGAAGGGGAAATATATGATCTTGTGCTGGTCACCTCAGGGGAAAGTTTCTTTGGAGCTGTGAGTATTCGACGTTTGCTGCTTGCAGTTGCTGATGTACGGGCCGAAATGGCGATTTTTATGAACCCGCTAACAGGCCTTCCAGGAAACCATATCATAGACGAAAGGCTGTCTCAGGCTCTTCAGTTGGACCATTTTAGCGTACTGTACGTCGATCTTGATCAGTTTAAATCCTACAATGATAGCTACGGCTTCAAAATGGGGGATCAGCTTATTCAGGCGACAGCTAACTTGCTTCGCAAGCTTTTTGTTTTTCCTGAAGCTTTTCTTGGACATATCGGTGGTGATGACTTTATTACGATCCTGAATCACCATGATTACAAACATATTAGTGAGGAAGTCATCTCAGGTTTTGAGGAAATGAAAAAGACGTTCTACAACGAACATGATTGGCTTCATCAATATGTTCTGGGGGAAGGACGCTCCGGGCTGAATCGGCCCATTCCTCTCGTGTCGGTATCGATCGCCGTTGTAACCAACAGCAAGCAAAACTATGAAAACATAGATCAGATAATTGATGAGGCCACACGGATCAAAAAAAGTTGTAAGGCGATTGCCGGAAGCATCATCTGTGCAAATGATACCGTCAGTAATCCGTGTTAGAAATAAGATTACGAGAACGAATAGGGCAGAAGGAACCTGAAGAAGTGAATCTAAAAGCCTTTTGTATGAAAGCTTCTTCGGAAGCCTAGGCTTCGCATGAATACCCATAACGTTAAAATACAGAAAAACCGCTACTTATCAGGAGTTAGTCACCTGTAATAGCGGTTCTATCATTGGATGCGAGTCAAAGATTGTGTAGCGAACGAACGACTTTAACCTTCAACCTCATTATGTATACATAATAATATGTTTGATCAATGTGGTACTCAGACTCGAATATCGACGGATGGATATGAATTAGCAGCAGATGCAGCAGCCGGAGTTTGCAGGCGGTTTCCGGATTCCAGATCTGCGGTTCCGCCATCGGATGCCTTCTCCTTACTTCCCGTTTTCTTTCCCTCATTTACTTCCTGATCTTCTTTCCCAGATGCTGCAGAGCTAGGAGGTTGTACCTTTTCTTTAGGTGCGGGCTGATGGATCTCTTCCACCAGTTCTCCAATCTTCTGGTTGACCTTGTTCAACTGCGCATTAATGTCCTGGACGACCTCTCGCTTTGCCTGAAAGACGGTACGCTCTGCATTTTCCAACATCATTGATTTGCCTGCATCTTTGTCTGCATTGATTTCCAGAACAAGTCGGTCGAAGCGGGTTTCTCCTTCGGTGGTCTGAATGGTGCCCTGCATACGATCACGCAAACCGACTAACTTGCCCAATTGATCATAAGTCTGACTATTCTTAATGAGATGATCCAGTGAAGGGGCTTGTGCCTCGTCGATTGGTTTGGGTTGTTGCTGTTGAGTCTTTTCGGGCTGTCTCAATTTGTTCTTTTCCTGCAATTCTTCAGCTTTAATTTGCGCAATCTGGCTGTCAATCTGGGATATGGAGCTTGTTAAGGATTTAATCCGCTGAGCTTTGGTCTTGGTATCTAATTCGTCATTGGTTTTTACACTTTGCATTTCTTCATTGAGCCGGATCTTCTGCTGCATGAGTCCCTGAATTTCTTTATCCCGACTGGAGACTTGATTCCCGGGAGTGAAACTGCTTTTGGTTGCAGATGAGATTGAATTCATATCCTCTGTTCTCCTTCTACTCTTTATCATGGTTCTATTTACATATATCGGATGTTAAGAGAAGGATTTGAATAGCTCTTTTTCGTCTGAGTGCATTCAATTACGTCGGTTGTATTGCGTACTTCATCATAATAATTGATAATGGTTATCAATCAGTGAGTGGAAGTTCAGACACAATCTATGTAGACGGAGATGGGTTAGCAAAATGTGGAATGATTATTATATCCTCTGGAACTATGCTGCTGTGAGTATAATAGATATCCGTTACATGGAATTCGGGGCATATGAGGAGATGAAATACAAATTTCCGACAAGTACTTTTGTACTCACCATTCAAGGTGAGGCTGGAGTGACGATCGACAACCAAACGTATGAAGTGAGCCGCTTTTATGTTCTCCATGGGGGAAAAGGGAGTAAGTTGGGTATTCAAGCCGGCGAAGCCGGATTGCGCTTATATTATTTGATGTACAAAGCGAGTCTGCCTAGTGGAGGGAGAAATGATCTGGGAAGGTTAATGGAGCGTACCAATCCGTTCCAATTGAACTATGGGTTTACCCCCGATATGCCAACCATTCTATATGAGCAATTGAAGCAGATGCACTTTTTGTGGGATCAAAAGAACCCCATTCAGCACTTTCAGGCCAAGAGTTTGTTTTATTCTTTTGTGGAGCAGATATCATCACAGATTCCTCGTGTATCCAATCGCTATCCGAGTACTGTGGATCAGGTCAGCAAAGTCATTGAAATTGTAGAGTCATCATACAAAGAGCCGCTTACGCTGCATGGTTTGGCAGAAATGATCGGCTCCAGCCCGAGGAGTTTGTCACGAAAGTTCAAGCAGTCGACGGGATATAGTCCTATCGACTATTTGATTCAGTTTCGTTTGTTCAAAGCCAAGGAGATGTTGTTACAAACGGACGCCACATTGGATGAGATCGCAGTCGGCATCGGTTACCCTGATGGATATTATTTGGGTCGTATGTTCAAAAAACATACGGGTCTTTCTCCTCTACAATTCAAAGAAAAGACCTCAGCACCGCTGTGTTGGCCTGATTTGACATCAGGCGTGGCGCGAAATGACATTTTCAGAGGAGGAAGTGGAAGGTATGTTTATACTGATGGTGATAATCATTATCAATATAAGCATGGAGGGTCAATAAATATGAACAGACAGACAAGAACGGGAATGCTGCTTAGCATTTTACTAAGTCTTACTTTACTGCTAAGTGCCTGCTCAACAGGTGTTACCAGTAATTCGAGCGGGGATGCATTCGGAAGCAAAAGTGCGTCAAGTTCCACAAACACAGTAACAGCGGATAATCAAACCAAAACATCTGAACCACGCACAGTCTCAACGGTGAAGGGAGATATAACAATCCCCGCTGAACCTAAACGGATTGTGGTTGACTTGTATCTGGGAAGCCTGATTGCCCTGGGGATCAAGCCTGTGGGTACACCCGAGATGAACCTGAAGAATCCTTATTTTATCGAATCACTTGAAGGCGTGCAGAATATTGGTGAATATGAGACCATCTCTCTGGAAAAGGTGTTGGAGCTTGAACCGGATTTGATTGTGACAGGTAATCCTGATTTATTTGATTCCTTTAGCAAAATTGCACCTACCCTGGTTGTTCCTTATGGGGAATTGAAAAACACCCATGAAGAGATCGTCTACTTTGGAGAAGTGCTGAATAAAGAAAAAGAATCCGAGGCATGGTTAGCTGATTATGACGCAAGAATTGCAGATGCCAAGAAGCGCGTTGGTGAGGCGATTGATCCCGAGGCAGAAGTATCGGTCATGCAGTTTTATGATAAAGGACCATTGGCCTTTGGTGATAATTTTGGTCGAGGAGGTCAGGCAGTTTATAGCGCTCTTGGTTTGAATCCTCCTGCAGATAAAAAAGAGATCTTAATGAAGGATCAACTGGTTGAAGTTTCATCGGAAGCGATTCCTGAATTTGCCGGAGACTACATTATTCTAACAGCAGATAATCTGACCCTCGAAGAGTTGAAAGCCAAACCGGTCTGGAGTTCACTGGATGCGGTTAAGAATGATCGAGTGTTTATCTGGAGCCCGGATCGTTCATGGTACTTTGACCCGATTGCAACATTGGATCAGACCGAGGAATTGGCCGCGTGGTTTACGAAGATATCTGGACAAAAATAAATGTAGCCTGCGCTTGATAAGATAAAATCCAATTCCAGCCCAAATTACAGTTGATAATGAAAATTATTATCATCTATAATGAAAGGAATATTAGTGAACCTCTGCTACGCATATGTTATAAGAATGTTCGGCAGAATGATGACCTTTACTTCGTAAGGTCTTTGTTACGGGGGTGCTGGGATTGGAGAGTATTCGATGCAATTAGACGAACAGATGAAATGCTGGAATCATGCCGCTGTTAAGGTTCTGGATATACGGCGGATCGTTATGGAGGCAGGCGCACAACTGAGTTCCTATACACTTCCAGCAAATGGTTTTATATATACGATTCGAGGAACGGCTCAACTTCAATTGGATGGACAAACATACAAGGCAGAGCGATTTTACATGCTTCATGGGGCGAAAGGATCTTCACTGGATATCCAAACCAACGAAGAATTCGAATATATTCTGCTCTATTATAGAGCATTCCTTGCCTTTCCTAGTTATCGCAAAAAGTGGTTATTGGCACAGCCTGAGGTTGCACCGTTCTCTTTGCAATATGGATTTACGCCAAGTAGTCCACTTGGACTGTTACGTTACCTTGATGAGCTTGAAGGTGCATGGGTACAATCTGGCAGTCTGGATCTGCTTCATACGAAAAGTTTATTTTACCAATTCATTCATGAAATGATGGTTCAGCTGGCAGAGCAGGAGATCAAAACAGAGCTTGCTGATCCGGTGAAACAAACGCTTCGTTATATACAGAACCATTACAGAGAACAGGTCACGCTTGATTTCCTAGCTGAACAATTTAACTATAGCTCCCGGCATTTATCCATGCAATTCAAACGACAGACGGGTTACAGTCCGATTGATTATTTAATTCAGACCCGAATCGCTAAGGCTCGCAATCTTCTTTTGCGATCGGATGCAACGCTGAGTGAAATTGCAGCAGAAGTGGGTTATTCAGATGTGTATTATTTTAGTCGTATTTTCAAAAAACATGTGGGGATCTCTCCGATACAGTATCAACGAAAGATGAGAGAAGAAGCGAGAACAGAGGATCGTCCATTGGTAATCTCTGAATCGTCCATTGGCCCGAGGTGGAAGTCGAGATATATTGATTGTGAGAATCATTATCAATATATAGACGGAGGGTCTACACCAATGAAAAGAAGAAAAACAAGTTCCAGTATGATCATGGTTGCATTATTGAGCATAACGATGCTCCTCGCAGCCTGTTCTTCAGGTACAGCACAAACACCAGCAGCTGGCGAAGGAACGGGTGCCAGTTCCAATAACAGTAGTACGGCAGTGTCATCAGACACAGGAAGCCAGACGAACAAAGACAATGAAACACGCACAGTCTCAACGGTTAAGGGTGACGTAGTTGTTCCAGCCAATCCCAAACGGGTTGTTGTATTGTATCTCCAGGGGGATGTCGTTGCGCTTGGAATTAAACCAATTGCTACATCTGAAGTATTCAACGGGGCTGCCTACAAGAGTGAGCTTGAAGGTGTAAATTCACTAGGCACCTGGTTCGAACCGAATCCTGAAGCTGTCATTGACCTTGATCCGGATCTGATCATTGTTCCTTCAGAAGAGACGTATACGTTGTTAAAGGATATCGCACCTACGGTATATATTCCATACGAGAAAATGACAACAGAAGAAAGGCTCCAGAGTATAGCGAGTGTTTTTGGCAAAGAACAGGAAGCTGAGACATTAATCAATAATCTCAATAGCAAAGTCGAAGAGAGTAAGCAAACACTAGCAGATGCAGGCATATTGGACAAAACGGTTTCCATTGTGGAGGGCGGTTTGAAAGGTATGGTCGTTGTAGAGAGCAAGCAGTATGGCCGAGGATCTCAGGCACTATATGAATACTTGGGGATGAAAGCACCTGAAGTGGTACAAAAGAAAATTGATGTAGTTTCGGAAGCTGGAGGCTCCAATTTATCCATGGAAGTACTGCCTGAATATATCGGGGACTACGTGTTTCGTTCGGTGTATGAAGGGGCTGATAACCTTACGGATGATCCAATATGGAGTAGCATCCCGGCTGTTAAAGAAGGTCGCCTAATTGAGATTGATTTTGATTTCTTCTACTATTCAGATATCTATTCAGTCAATAAACAACTTGATTTTGTCGTTGAAAAGCTGTTGGCGGCTCCAAGAGCGCAATAGTTAAGAGCGGAGTTGTTCGTAAGATTTTTGTACAAGAAATGTTTGTTTTTTAGCCATTGTAATTTGATAAGATTACCATTACACTAGGATTTAAGTGATAATGAGAATCGATATCAAATACTCGATGTTCTGGATCGAATTAACGGAGGTATTTTTAATATGAATCAGCAGTTGGAACTTTATGATGTAACCATTATCGGCGGTGGCCCAGCGGGCATGTACTCTGCCTTTTATAGCGGCATGCGAGATATGAAGACCAAGTTGATTGAGGCACGTGACAGATTGGGAGGTCGCATGCTCTTTTATCCGGAGAAAATGATCTGGGATGTCGGGGGTGTGACGCCAATTCTGTGTGAAGATCTGATTAAACAATTGGAAGAACAGGCACGAACTTTCGAGCCAACCCTTGTATTTGAACAACAGATCGAAGGATTTGAGCGTCAACCTGATGGCACGATTCTGTTAACTTCTGCAACAGGTGAGCAACACTGGACACGTACCGTCATTTTGGCAATCGGATACGGTATATATAAAATGGCCAAGCTGGAGCTTGAAGGTGCAGACCGTTATGAGGTTAGCAATCTGCACTATACGGTGCAGGAACTCGAGCCATTCCGTGGTAAGCGCGTGCTGATCTCGGGTGGAGGCGACTCTGCTGTAGACTGGGCGAATGAACTGGAAGCACTGGCAGATCAAGTTACGGTTGTGCATCGTCGTGACCGCTTTGGCGGACTAGAGCGTAATGTACTGCGTATGAGAGAATCCTCTGTAGATGTCCGTACACCTTATGCGGTAGAGACCCTGCATAGTTTGAGTGGCGATGTGATTGAACAGGTGACCATTTCACACGTGGACACAGGCGAAACTGAACTGCTTGAAGTGGATGCTGTCATTGTAAACCATGGCATGAAGAGTGATTTTGGTCCAATCCGGGATTGGGGACTTGATCTTGGCGAATGGCATGTTACGACGACAGAGAGATTGCAAACCAATATTCCTGGCGTATTTGCCGCAGGCGATTTTGTAGATTATGGTAGCAAACTTTACCTGATTGCGGGTACTTTCACTGATGCAGCCCTCGCGGTAAACAGTGCGAAGCTTTACATGGACCCTGAAGCGGAGAAAGTGGCTTATGTTTCTTCCCATAACAGCCGCTTTAAGGAGAAAAATAAAGCTCTTGGTGTTGTAGAAGAATAAAAGTCTGCATTTGGATACGATTAAGATGACTTTGGGTTCATTCCGGAGTCATCTTTTTTTGCATAAAATGGGTACTAAGAAGGCATAATTTTACCAGAACTAACGGCTTCCGAATTGAATATACACTACCAAATGTCTATAATAAGCCTGAGAAACTTTAGAATGACAACTATTATATAAATAGATGAGAGTGGAGTGCAGCGTATGAAGAAGGGTTCACAACCAAAACGAGGCTTCACCTTCATCCAGCGGTGGTTCAAACGACCTGATAAGAAAAAAATCAAATGGTCCGAAATGTACCTGGCACTTGCCGGTGCACTTCATCGCTTGTTGGTTGAAGGGCGGCGTGAACGTTCAGCAGCCAAACGGTTGCATCAGGACTTGCCTATCAACGCATTGGGAGAGATGAAGCTGGAGCCCGGGGACATCGTGTACACGCCAAGCTCTGAATCCACCTATTACGCCGGACATATGGGTATTATCGGTCTCGACGGCAAAGTGTATCATGTGCACCCATACGGGCCTGTATTTGCTGACTCATTAGATTGGTATCTCACACGTTTCTATGAAGGAGATCGCTTCATTGTATTTCGTTCCAGACTGAATGAGGCAGGCATGAAGGCAGCCGGATGGGTACAGGACCATTACAAGCAGGTGAAATTCTACCGTTTGCAGACTAATCTGCACAGCATTGAGCGCAACTATTGTTCCAAGTTTATATACCAGGCCTATCAGTTCACATCCGGACTGGACCTGTGGAGCCGCAAATTTACCCGAATGAATCAGGGATATATCTATCCTTTTCGAATTGAGCGCTCACCAGAGCTGGACGTTCTGGGAACTTTTTATAAATAAGGTTGGAACCGACTGAAATGCTATTCTTCCGAAAGTAAGGAAAGCAAGTTATGTCGGTTTTTTTTATATGTGTAGAGATTAAAAACAGGAAAAACGCTCAAAACGTCGAATAGATTATGAGATAGGCATGCACAACTTGGAATCGTATACATAATACAAGGCGCGATGATTTTTAGCCAAGAGAGAAAAAACGACTACGAAGTAGGCGAACAAGAAAGAGTGAAGCGAGATGAAATGGCCGGGCTTCTTACACCGATTCCGACTAAACAAAAACGTAGTGAAGCTATCGGACTACACCCCAAAAAAGGAAAGGAGGCACTACTGTTCCATATGTAAGAAAAACGTTAAATCGGTTGTGCATTATGCGGCTCCACAGGGAAATGTTTCAGGTGTATGCAGTTCCTGTAAGACTTTGGCGGATGAACGAGGAATGTTCCCCATTTAATAAGAAGAGATGCGCTCAGGAAATAACAATTCTTTGATTTATGCGCGTTTTTGTAGTACATTAGCAAATGTATTCGAAGGAGGATTCTAATGTACTCAGGTAGACAAGACGATACTTTATACATCATGACCTACACCTTAAACAGCGGTATCAAGGGTACGGTTCCACTGTCTAATAAGCAGATTATTGAGTGGCTGGATTGCTACAGAAATGAGAAGCGCTTCGTGACCGAAATCGGCAAGGAGTTTTTTGGATTGAATGCAGGATTGGTAGCAGACTTTAAAGTTCAGAATCATTTATCGGATTATCAGCAGACCATTATGCCTACACAGCAGCAGGATAACCTGGAACGCTTGTCCAGTGCTTATAAATCAACCGAGTTATTAATGAAGATTGATTGTAAATGCGGCACGGCTTACGTGACGGAATCTCCATATAAGCGCACGAAATGGTACTGCACGAAGTGTAAAGAGATTGTATTTTTGGATGCTAAAAAAGGAATGGTGGAAACGTCGCGTGGTGACGCTTACTACATGACCAACAAATATTTTGTTTCCCGAGACTAGCGGGAAGTGATCCTGTAAGCATCGCTGCAAAGCGGTGCTTTTTTGTGCATTGGTTCACTGCGACAAACAAAAAAAGCCCAAAAGGGCTTTTTGGAGGATCTCAGAGATCTCTTAGAAATTATGATGAACATTCAACTTTGTGAGGAGGAATGAAGCAGCAACGACAGCGTGGCTCGTAAGCTTCTGAATCGCCAATCATGACCACCGGACCCAAGGTAACGGGCTCCCCATTGACGATACGTTGCGTAAAGGCAGCATCCGGGCTGCCACATACGGCACAGAAAGCCGAGAGTTTCTCAATGTCATCTGCCATGGCGAGCAAACCGCCGACATATCCGAATTCCTTACCACGGTAATCCATATTAAGTCCGTCCACAATGACATGTTTACCACAATAAGCTAGCTCCGAGACGAGTTCCATAATGGCACTGCTGAAAAATTGTACTTCATCAAATGCAACAACATCAGCATCTATGGTTTGGTTCAGGATCATTTCTACGGATTCCGGAGTTAATTGCCGGGGAATGGAATGGGCAGGGAGTCGATAACCAATTCGGCTCACGATCTCGTCCTGGGCAAACCGATCATCCTCGGCTGGTTTGTAGGCCACAACCTTTTTACGGCCAAATTGAATTAATTTCTGACAACGGCGAATGAGTTCACCGGATTTTTCACTGAACATGGGTCCAGTAATTACGGTAATACGTCCTGTTTGCACGGTGCTGCTACTCCTCTCACATACGGGATTCAACAAAAAAAGCGACCATTACAGAGTACCACAAAATCTTTGGAAAGAGCCAGAACTAATCTGTGCAGCTTTGTGTTACTATATGGATTGTTAAGCTATTGGTTCCGGCAGCTGTTAGTAGGAGTTATGAAAAGAGGTGTTTACGATGAGTGAAGCATTAACATCACTTCAAGAGCGATATGAAAGCTTGAAAGAGCAGGCATCTCTGGATGAAGCGGCGCAGGCCTTATTTGCAGAACTGTTCGCAGAAGCGGAGCGACTGCAGGCAAGTAACCTGACGTTGCGCAGAACGATCTTAAAGTCTTCTTCCAAAGAATCACGTATGTCTACCAAACTGCGGGATGCCTTATACGAATGACCCGGAGATTACTCCGGGTCCTCTTCTGTCTTTAATTTGCGAGGGAATAGAATACCTGCTGTAATTCTGGCAATCATGGCAAAGGTGAGGCCAATGCCTGCAAACATGTAAATCACAGTAAAGGCTTTGCTGAATCCGGTGGATGGCACAAAATCAGGATGTCCCACCGTAGTCAAAGTAACCGCACAGAAGTATAACGCATCGATCCAGTGAAGACCTTCAACACGAGTGTAAAACAAAGTGCCTGACAGCAGTGTTGCTGCCGTTAACGCGAACAGAGCCAGAAACTTGGGGTCTTTGAACGCATGGAAAATGCCTTTGAGCAGTCGTTGTAACGTGATTAGAAATGATACCATGATGATCCATCCTGTCTATGTAAGGTTGTCGGTATGTGTTGTATAGACACACAAAAAGCCCGGACTCATGGAGTCCTTCCGGGCGTCTCTGCTTTTTCGGATACACTTTTGGACCGGAAACGGGGGCCTACATAATTACGCTTGCGGTCACGGAACAGGATCCAGCCTCCCAGAAAACTCATACCTGCCGCGAAAAGGACAAGTCCACCGGCAAAGGAAAGCCACTGGAAACCTGGTGAGATCAGTTCGTTCCCGTGCTCGGCATAATATAGGAACAGGGCATCTTTCATCATCAGAAAACCCTTCATTGCCATTAAACCGGGAATGACCAGAACAACAATCGCCAAAAATCGCGCAAAGACTAATCTTGTATTCATGAGCATTATACCCTTTCTGCCAAAGTCGACATTAAATAAAGGTTACGCTTACAGATCATACCTGATTCCATCATAGCTTGGAATGCATAGGCTGTCCATGTGTGATTGCGTCAAACTTTGAGTTGACCGCTCAAGGAGAGTACAATGGCATATAGAGGGTATGAGCCAAACCAAGATTCAAGCTATCATCATTTAATAAATTATATTGAAATTTGATTCATAGAGGAGAGCATGAGAGATGCCAATTACATGTGATGTTGCAATACTTGGAGGAGGGACCGGTGGATATGTAGCCGCGATCCGGGCTGCACAGCTGGGGAAACAGGTCGTTATTATTGAGAAGGACAAGCTTGGCGGAACCTGTTTGCATCGTGGATGTATTCCAAGTAAGGCTTTGCTCAAAAGCGCGGAAGTGTACGCCGAGATTCAGGAGAGCGAAACGTATGGTATCGAAACAGCTGGAGCTACCCTTGTATTTCCCAAAGTACAGGCGCGCAAGGATGCGATTGTGGAGCAGCTTCATCAGGGCGTTCAATATTTGATGAAAAAAAATAAAATTCAGGTCGTACACGCGAACGGTCGCGTTATCGGACCATCCATCTTCTCCCCGCAGAGCGGAGCAGTCGCTGTAGAGTTCGAAGATGGCGAGATGGATACGGTTGTGCCAACCAATCTCATTATTGCCACTGGTTCGCGTCCACGTGTGCTGCCGGGCCTGGAACCGGACGGCAAGTTTATTATGAGCAGTGACGAAGCCCTGCGTATGGATGAACTTCCTGCATCACTCATCATCGTCGGTGGGGGTGTGATTGGACTGGAGTGGGCATCCATGCTGAATGACTTTGGCGTTGAAATCACTGTGGTTGAAGTAGCTGCGCATGTGTTGCCTGCCGAGGATGAAGATGTTGCCAGAGAGATGCAGCGATTGCTTGGCAAGCGAGGTGTTCGTTTCCTCACCGGCGCCAAGGTTTTAACGGAAACATATAGCACGGATCAAGAGGGCATCCGGATTGATGTGCAGCTTGGTGACGATAAGCAGGAAACGCTGAGAGCGGAGAAAATGCTCGTATCGGTTGGACGTCAGGCCAATGTGGAAAATATCGGACTGGAAAATACAGATATCAAATTGGAACGCGGCTTCATCGCTGTGAACCAACAGTTACAAACCGGCGAAGGTCACATTTACGCCATTGGCGACTGCATCGGCGGTCTACAGCTTGCACATGCTGCAAGTCATGAAGGTATTCTCGCTGTCAATCATCTGGCGGGAGAAACTGTACATGCCGTAGAATCCCATCGCATCCCGCGTTGTGTGTATACACGCCCAGAAGCAGCCAGCATCGGATTCACCGAGCGTGAAGCCAAAGAACGTGGCTATGAACTCAAAACAGGCAAGTTCCCATTTTCGGCCATTGGCAAATCGCTCATTCACGGAAGTCGGGATGGATTCGTGAAGGTGATCGCAGATGCCAAGACGAATGATATATTGGGGGTACATATGATTGGCACTCATGTCACGGAATTGATTGCTGAGGCTTCTCTGGCTCAGATGCTGGATGCCACACCTTGGGAAGTCGGACAAACCATTCATCCACATCCTTCTCTGTCGGAAATCATGGGTGAAGCCATGCTCGCGGTCGATGGAAAGGCCATTGGAATGTAAGCCAAACAGGCTTATGAGAAAGGTCCTTTCCTTTTTTGGGTAAAAGGGATTATAATAAGGTTAAGCCAAGTCTTAGTACCAGGTTATAAGATCGGGTAGTAAGAATGGCATAGGCTCTGATTAAAAGGAGGTACCTCATATGAGTTCACAAGGTACTGCAGACGCGGTCCACCGGCATCAACAGCTGGGACTTAGCGATGGTGAAGTATTGGATATGTACAAATACATGCTGCTCGCGCGCAAGTTTGACGAGCGTTGCTTGCTCTTGCAACGGGCTGGCAAAATTAACTTTCACGTATCCGGTGTAGGACAGGAAGCTGCGCAAGTAGGCGCTGCTTTTGGTCTGGATCGGGATCACGATTATTATTTACCTTATTACCGCGATTACGGCTTTGTACTGGCGGTAGGCATGACTCCGCGTGAGTTGATGTTGTCTGCTTTTGCGAAGGCAGAAGATCCGAATAGTGGCGGTCGGCAAATGCCCGGTCACTTCGGTCACAAAAAGCTGCGGATTGTGACGGGTTCCAGCCCGGTTACAACACAGGTTCCGCACGCTGTTGGATTTGCACTGGCTGCCAAAATGAAGAAGCAAGAATTTGTTTCTTTTGTTACGTTTGGCGAAGGATCAAGCAATCAGGGTGACTTCCATGAGGGAGCCAACTTTGCAGGTGTGCATAAATTGCCTGTCATTATTATGTGTGAGAACAATCAATATGCAATTTCGGTACCAATTCACAAACAGTTGAGCGGCAAAATATCCGATCGAGCACAAGGATACGGGTTCCCCGGACTACGTGTAGATGGTAACGATGCATTAGAAGTATATGCTGCAGTGAAGGAAGCACGTCGCCGTGCCATAGCCGGGGAAGGCCCGACACTGATTGAAGCGATGATGTATCGGTTGTCACCTCATTCCACCTCCGATAATGATCTGGCTTACCGGACCAAAGAGGAAGTTGAGGAGAACTGGAAGAAAGATGGCGTTCCTCGCATGAAGAACTACTTGATCGATTGCGGCATCTGGGACGAAGCCCGGGATGCGGATCTGGCTTCCCAGCTTGCGATGGAGATGAAAGAAGCAACTGAATATGCAGACAACGCGCCATATCCTAAACCTGAGGACACTCTGACGCACGTTTATGCGGACAGCGAAGAAGGGGGACGGTAAGTATGGCAGTGATGGAATATATTGATGCAATCCGTCTCGCGATGAAAGAAGAGATGGAACGGGATGAAAATGTTTTTATCCTTGGTGAAGACGTAGGTCTCAAAGGTGGTGTGTTTACCACAACTAAAGGGCTGCAAGATCAGTTTGGCGAAATGCGTGTCATGGATACACCTTTGTCCGAATCCGCTATCGCAGGTGTAGCCATTGGTGCAGCGATGTATGGCATGAAGCCGATTGCCGAGATGCAATATTCGGACTTCATGCTGCCGGCAACGAACCAGATCATTAGTGAAGCGGCGAAGATTCGCTATCGTTCCAACAATGACTGGAGTTGCCCGATCGTTATCCGCGCGCCGATTGGTGGCGGAATCTTCGGTGGGTTGTATCACTCCCAATGTCCGGAATCAATTTTCTTTGGTACACCTGGTCTGAAAATTATAGCTCCCTACTCAGCATACGATGCTAAGGGACTGCTTAAAGCGGCCATTCGCGACCCGGACCCGGTACTCTTTTTTGAAAATAAAAAATGTTACAAGCTCATTAAGGAAGATGTGCCAGAAGATGATTACATCGTTCCGATTGGTAAAGCCAACGTACTTCGTGAAGGTGCGGATATTACGGTGATCGGTTACAGTCAGCCGCTGCATTTTGTCATGCAGGCTGCTGAGGAGCTGGAGCGTGAAGAAGGCATTACAGCACACGTTCTCGATCTGCGCACATTGCAACCGTTGGATCGTGAAGCGATTATTGCTTCCGCTCGTCTGACAGGCAAAGTGCTGATTGTACACGAAGATAACAAAACCGGTGGTGTAGGTGCCGAAGTTGCCGCTATTATTAGCGAGGAATGTCTGTTTGAACTGGATGCACCGATTCAGCGTCTCTGCGGACCTGACGTGCCGGCCATGCCAATTAGCCCAACATTAGAGAAGTTCTACATGCTGAGCAAGGACAAAGCCAAAGCAGCAATGCGTACTCTTGCCGAGTTTTAATTTCGTTTTTTGGATCGTTTAAAAGTAAAGTTTGGAGTGATAATCAAATGGCTGAACGTATGAAATGGATCGAGGTCATTATGCCGCAATTGGCGGAATCGCTGGTCTCGGCTACCATAGGCAAATGGTTGAAAAAACCGGGCGACCGCGTGGAACAGTACGAGCCGATCTGTGAAGTAATCACTGATAAAGTCAATGCCGAGATTCCATCCACTGTGGATGGAATTATGGGTGACCTTTTGGTGGAAGAGGGCACAACGATTGCTGTTGGTGAAGCAATCTGCCGCATGCAAGTCGCTGCTTCCGACGAAGAAGCGGCCGAGCAGGTAACACAAGTATCGCAGCAACAGGAGCAAGTTCAGCAACATGCGAGCCATACTCCTGTTGTTGCCTCAAATACAGCAGGACATGATCCTAACCAGCCGATGCGAAATCGGTATTCCCCGGCAGTGCAATCCTTGGCAGCAGAGCATGGCTTGAACTTGCAAAGCATTCAGGGCACTGGAGCAGGTGGTCGGATTACCCGCAAAGATGTGTTGGCATTTGTTGCACAGGGTGGTAACGCGGCTGGATTGTCGGCACAAGCATCAGTAGCAGTACAGCATGCACCTTCTGGTGTGCCGTCTGCTTCTCCATTCAGCGGAGTGAATCGTGGAAATGGAGAAATGGGTTTAACCGCCGGAGAAGCGATCTCAGCGTCCGATGCTGGTGTTCCTGTGAGACATTCAGGCATTCATCTAACCGAAAGTCCGAAAATTCCACAGATCGAAGTGGAAGGTGGGGGGCAGGGAAGATCGGAGTATTTCATCGATGTTACCCCTGTGCGTAATGCGATTGCCCGGAATATGCGTCAAAGCGTATCTGAAATCCCGCATGCATGGACGATGATCGAAGTAGATGTAACGAATCTCGTGATGCTGCGCAATAAACTCAAGGATGAGTTCAAGCGTAAGGAAGGCATCAATCTGACATATCTGTCCTTCATGATGAAGGGAGTCGTTAATGCGATTAAAGACTATCCGATCATGAACTCGGTATGGGCAGTCGACAAAATTATCGTTAAACGGGACATTAACTTGTCCATGGCAGTAGGAACCGAAGACTCCGTACTTACACCAGTAATCAAACATGCCGATCAGCGAAATATCGCAGGTCTGGCTCGTGAAGTGGATGAGCTGGCTCGCAAAACACGTGAGGGTACATTGAAGCTTGACCATATGCAGGGTGGTACGTTCACCGTGAACAACACGGGTTCATTCGGTTCGATCCTGTCGCAGCCAATCATTAACTACCCACAGGCAGCGATTCTTACATTCGAGTCGATTGTCAAAAAGCCAGTGGTGATTAATGATATGATCGCCGTTCGTTCGATGGCTAACCTGTGTCTGTCGCTGGATCACCGAATCCTGGATGGCGTAATCAGCGGACGTTTCTTGCAACGTGTCAAAGAAAATCTGGAAGGTTACACCATGGAAACCAAGGTATATTAAGTTAGACATTTTGCATCAATCCAAAGAGCGGTTTCCAATCATCAAGTTATAGATTCAAATGGTTCTATTCGTCTAGAACTTGTACCCGGGAGCGTTTGAAAATGAATGATGCAAAATGTTCAATAGATGAAGGACGGGAAAGTGTATGTGCCGCAGGCCGTGCACTTTTCCGGCTGTCTACGGACAGGTGCTCAATCTTACATTGAACATCAAGCAGAAGGGTGTGGGGAAATCATGAGCAAGCCGCTGGATGTTGCATACATACCGATGCTTGATTATGAAGAGGCTTGGAACCGCCAGAAAGCGATTGTGCAGCGATTGGACGAGGGCGAGGGAGCGGAGCAGATGCTGCTTTTACAGCACCCGCCAACGTATACGATCGGTTCACAAAATCATCCGGAGCATCTGCTTCTCAGTCCGGAAGAGTTGCGTGAGCAAGGGATCTCTTTGTTTCAAATTGACCGTGGCGGTGATATTACTTATCATGGTCCGGGCCAGTTGGTAGGCTACCCGTTATTGATTCTTGGTCGGGATGAAGAACTGGATCTGCACGGCTATTTACGGAAACTTGAGCAGGTACTTATGGATTATCTCGCAGACCAGGGCATCGAAGCCGGACGCAAAGAGGGTTACACGGGTGTGTGGATTGGCGATATGAAGATTGCTGCGATCGGCATCAAGTTTAATCGTTGTAAACACCGCCGCGGTTTCGTGACCAGTCACGGGTTTGCTTTTAACATTACCTCAGGCATTCAACATGCTGGTTTTCAGGGGATTGTTCCTTGTGGGATTGAGCAGTATGGCGTTACCTCATTGGAGGATATAACGGGTAAGTCCTATGCAGTGGAACAGGTAGCGCGCGAGATTGTTCCATACTTTAATCGTATTTTTCCATATCAAATTAATTGGATTAGCGAAAAAGAAGCCCTTCAACGTCTGTAAACAGACTATCGAAAGGCTTCAGGTTGCTATCCGAACAGTAACGGTTCGAGAGCTATGAAAAGGGTGGACCCGATCATGGCGATCAGCATGAGATAGATGATGATTTTGAACCATTTCTTTTTTTGCATGATGAGAGAACTCCTTTCAACAAAGTAAACAAGCCATAGTAATTGTATTGTACCGTATCCACGAGAGGGAGGAAAGTCCTATGATTAAACAACAACGTGTTATCGATCAGTTCATGGAACTGGTACAGATTGATAGTGAAACGAAAAACGAACAGAACATCTCGAAGATGTTAAAAGAACAGTTTGCAGAGCTTGGTCTTCATGTCTATGAGGATGACACCATGGAGCAAACCGGACATGGCGCCGGAAACCTCGTCATTACCTGGGAAGCCGAAGGAACAGAAGGTGTTGCACCGATCTTTTTCACATGTCATATGGACACCGTAACGCCGGGACAGGGGATTAAGCCTGAACTGGGTGAAGATGGCTGGATTCGCAGTGATGGAACAACAATCCTGGGAGCAGATGA
This sequence comes from Paenibacillus sp. LS1, assembly GCF_026013365.1. Lineage (GTDB taxonomy): Bacteria > Bacillota > Bacilli > Paenibacillales > Paenibacillaceae > Paenibacillus. Next base: position 1,236,235 of record NZ_JAPDOE010000001.1, on the reverse strand, counting down.
CAAAGCAGGTATTGCGGCATTGTTCGAAGCGATTCGTGTGATCCAGGAAAACAAGATTCCACATGGTAAAATTCAATTTGTCATTACGGTCGGCGAAGAGTCTGGACTGGTGGGTGCACGTGCCATGAATCCGAAGGATATCGATGCCGAGTTCGGTTATGCGCTGGATTCCAACGGAGCTGTAGGCACGATCTGTGTTGCTGCACCAGCGAGAGCTGAAATTCAAATGAGCATCTATGGGAAGTCTGCTCATGCTGGCGTGAATCCGGAAGACGGGATCAGCGCCATTCAGGTTGCAGCCAAAGCCATTGCAGCCATGAAGCTTGGACGAATTGATGATGAGACAACCGCGAACATTGGTAAATTCCAGGGTGGATCAGCACTCAACGTGGTATGTGACTTTGTGCAGATTGAAGCGGAAGCTCGCAGTATTGTGCAGGAGAAAGTTGAATTGCAAGTTGCACAGATGCGTGAAGCACTGGAAACGACATGCCGCAAATACGGTGCAACGGCTGAATTCAGAAGTGAGATCCTGTATCCTGCATTTGGCTTCCATGATGAACACGAAGTTGTACAACTTGCACAGCGTGCCATCCGCAGTGTTGGGCTGGAGACAAGTACGTTTGCTTCCGGTGGTGGCAGTGATGCCAATATCTTTAACGGATTCGACATTCCGACAGTGAACCTGGCGGTAGGGTATGAGGATATTCATACAACCAAAGAACGCATTCGTGCCGAAGATATTGTGAAGTTGTCTCAAGTGGTCGTGGCTATTATTCAGGAAACGGCAGCAGACAAGAAATAATATAAAGCACGTGTTACCTCATATGCTCTTAGAGAAAAGTCCGAACCCGGTCTGTACGGATTCGGACTTTTTGCGAATTCATGTTATATTTCATGGGAGAAACTCGTTTATTTACGTCCAGCGAGGAGATCGATTAACTTGGCATCCGGGCCCCACTCGCGCAACCATTGCTTGAGTATGAGCTTCACTTGCCGGGCTTGTCCTACTACGTGTACGGATTGAGGCGTCTTATAACTGTTCATTGAAAGTCCCCCTGATTCGTTTATATTTGCTGTGAGAATTCTATACGCTCACCATATGCCCAAAATCAGAGATTTATACATTAACCGAATATATAATCCTACGATATGGAGTTGAAGAACGAATGAAACCAAATCAATCTGCCCAATCCATCCATGCTGCGCAACCTGCCAATCCGAAATTGGATGAAGTGACCGTATCCACCAAGCCGATCTTCGAGGGGAAAGTGATTTCACTTCAGGTCGATACAGTTAAGCTTCCGAACGGTCAGACGGCTACACGTGAGATTATCCGGCACCCTGGAGCTGTAGCTGTACTTGCTCTAAACGGAGATCGCATGCTTGTTGTGGATCAGTATCGTCAGGCCATGGGACGCACCGAAGTAGAGATTCCTGCGGGGAAATTGGACCCCGGTGAAGAGCCGGAAGTGGCAGCAGCACGTGAATTGCGAGAAGAGACAGGATATGTGGCCAAGTCACTGCGTCATTTGCGTTCGTTCTATACGTCACCGGGGTTCGCAGATGAAATTATTCATCTCTACATCGCTGAAGAGTTGGAAGCCGGAGATATGGCGCTGGACGAAGATGAATTCCTTGAAGTTGCCGAAATAACTCTGGAGGAAGCCTATGCGCTCATGGACGAGAACCGGATTAGTGATGCTAAAACGATGATGGCCGTGTATGCGTGGGACCTTTACAGAACAACAGGACGGTTCTAAGAATGCAAGATCAATTGGCAACGTCCGCCTTGTGGGAGCCCTGCTATACAGACCTGCATATTCACATTGGGCGAACGTCCCGCGGCGAGGCTGTCAAAATCAGTGGCAGTCGGGATCTGACATTTGAGAATATTGCCCGGGAAGCTTCGGAACGTAAAGGAATTCATTTACTTGGTGTCATTGATTGTCATTCTCCGGTTGTACAGATGGATATTGAGCAATTGCTGGAGAGTGGTACGATGTCCGAGATTGAGGGAGGCGGCATTGCCTACCAGGACACCACCATTCTGCTGGGTACAGAGATTGAGCTGCGCGAGCCTGGCATGCGTGAGTTCCATATGCTGGCCTACTTTCGTGATCTGAAAACGATGAAGTCCTTCACGGACTGGATGAATCGTTATATGAAAAATGTAAACCTCAGTTCTCAGCGGGTATACGTGCCCGCTCTTGAGATGCAGGCGGAGATTAAGGCCCGTGGTGGACTTATTGTGCCTGCACATGTATTTACACCGCATAAAGGCATCTATGGCAGTACGGCGCCCCGTATGGGCGATGTTCTGGATACACGTCTAGTAGATGCGGTCGAGCTGGGGTTAAGTTCTGATTCATCCATGGCCAGTTATATTCAGGAATTGGATCATGTTCCGTTCTTGACCAATTCGGATGCCCACTCTCTCGGTAAGATTGGACGGGAGTATAATGAGCTGCAAGTTGCTGCACCTTCTTTTGATGAATTCCGTATGGCACTTCAAGGAGAAGCAGGCAGAAGCATCGCTGCCAATTATGGATTGAATCCAAGGCTGGGCAAGTACCACCGTACCTACTGTGCAGCATGTGGCAGCATTATGGATGAGCAAGCGATGTCAGCAGAGCGCTGTCCTCACTGTGGCAGTCTGAAGCTGGTGCAGGGGGTGCTGGATCGCATTCTGGCGATCTCTGATCGGGAAAGTCCTTATGTGCCTGCAAACAGACCTGCCTATCATTATCAAGTACCACTGGAGTTCATTCCGGGACTTGGCAAAGCCAAACTGCGCCAGCTACTGGACCATTTTGGTACAGAAATGAACGTGCTTCATCGAACCCGTGAGGAAGAACTTGCTGCGGTTGTTGGACCTGTGCTGGCAGGCCTGATCGTGGCTGCACGGAACGGACAACTGGAGCTATCCTCCGGAGGTGGAGGCACGTACGGTAAAGTTGCTGTTCAGCAAAGAGCCTCGGAGTGACCCGTGTAAATACTCCCAGGTTCAACTCATATAGCTTCGCTTCACGTAGAGCCAATCTGGACAAGAAGTCATACAGGTGCGTTCCGGTTCATAAGAATGACTAAGAGGATGTGACTGAGAATCCTTGCAGCATGATACCGGAAAGGGGACTCGTACCTGTATGCGCTCTTCCTACTTTACATTTAAAGGTCAGACTTCGTTATATGTATTCGTGGCTGTCTTGTTTCTGGTCGGCGTCATTTTTGGCGCACTCATGGTCAATGCATTGTCACTTGAGCAACGTCAGGATCTGGAGGGTTATCTGGGCAATTTCTTCATGACAGTGCAGCACAGCGCACAAGTGACAGAGACCGGGGCATATTGGGACATTGCCATGCTTCATCTGAAATGGGTAGGTCTGATCTTTATCCTGGGTTTATCCGTTGTCGGACTGCCCGGCATACTGGTTCTGGATTTTCTGAAAGGTGTGCTCATTGGATTCACAGTGGGGTACCTTGTTGGGCAGTATTCCTGGAAAGGGCTGCTCTTTGCACTGGTGTCCGTGGCACCGCATAATTTGTTCGTCATTCCGATCTTGCTGATCTGCAGTGTGGCGGCCATGACGTTCTCGTTATACATCATTCGTAATCGTGTTTTGATGCAGCGAACACCGGGTCGACAAAGGCCTTTTGCTTCATATATAGTGTTAACTTTGGTCATGGCTGCACTGCTGCTTGGCGTGGCGTCTTTTGAAACATGGGTTACACCTGCGATGATGCGTTGGGTCACGCCAATGCTACTACCGGCCTAACGTGCACCGTATAGTGTAAAATGTTGACTTTAATTACGCACTCCCCCTATAATGAAAAGAGTGGGTTAAGTTGCAGTGTGCAGTGATTTCCTAGGGGGAGGGAGAAAATGGAAGCACGGATTGATAAAATTAAGCAGCAACTACAGTCCCAAGGATATAAATTAACGCCCCAGCGGGAAGCCACCTTAAGAGTACTTCTTGAGAATGAAGAAGATCATCTGAGCGCAGAAGATGTATTCATGCTCGTTAAAGAAAAGGCTCCCGAAATCGGTCTGGCAACCGTGTACCGTACCCTCGAACTGCTGAGTGAGCTGCATGTTGTAGAGAAAATCAACTTCGGCGACGGTGTAGCGCGTTATGATCTGCGCGGAGATACATCCAAGCATCACCATCATCACTTAATCTGTGTTCAATGCGGAAGTATGGATGAAATACGTGAAGACTGGCTTGGACCGCTTGAAGAGCGTTTGGAGCGGGAATTTAACTTTTCGGTAGTAGATCACCGACTGGACTTTCATGGAATTTGTTATCGTTGCAAAGCTAAAAATGAACAGAAACCCAAAGATGAAGAATAACATAGCATATCTTCAAGCTCTCACCGGCGGTTTTGACGGGAGAGCTTTTTTGGCACCGGAGTGATCTGGAGTTTACCCCGAATGGCATAAACCTGTGTTTATGGACATACCCTGATTCAAGGACAATGCCGGATTCGAATCAGGAGGGGGACACGCCCATGATTATATCAGTGCGGAGAGGGCTCCGTTTTATTCGATTCATTATATTTTTTGCAGCATTAGTTTATCTGTTCTATCATGTTCTGGATTTGTTTAATGGCTGGATCTCACCTGTGGATCAGTATCAGATGCCGACTGGCAATGCGATCAAAGTATTTCAGGAAACGGATTGGCCAGGTAATGGAGAAGGACGTCCTACGATGGCAGAGCGTCTCCGTCTGTTCTATTGGTACGGGGAGTAGCTTCGAACAGCCAGGGATGCAAATACGGGAGCAGTCTGCCGGAGCGGCAGATCTGTCAGTTGAGGAGCGTTGTACATGAAACAGACGATACACGCCTATGCCTTATACTTGGAAGATGATAAAGGGATGTCAAGCAGCACACTTGAATCATATCTCCGAGACGTGGACAAGTTCATTGAATTTGCAGATAAGGAATATGGCATACGCGAAGCCGATCAGGTCAGACGCACGCATGTCGTCCTGTTTACAGGGCAACTCAAACAGGCAGGACGTGCAAACGCAACCATTGCCCGCAGCATCGTATCTCTGCGCTCCTACTTTCATTTTTTGATGCGGCGGGGTGATATTATACAAGACCCTACGTTCGATGTGGAAGCTCCCAAGGCGGATAAGACGCCTCCACAGGTGTTAACCATCCCGGAGATCGAACAGCTGCTGACAGCGCCTGATATTCGTTCACCGCAGGGTGTGAGAGACCGAGCGATGCTTGAGCTATTGTATGCTACAGGCATTCGCGTCTCGGAACTGATTGCGCTCGACATTCGGGATGTACAGCCGGGCATGCGCTTTATACGGTGCGGCGGGGCGGGCAAGGAACGCATTCTTCCCATCGGTGCGCCAGCCGCACATTGGGCAAGTGTATATGTGGAGGAATTCCGCAATCAGTTGCTCAAAACCGATTCGGACGAGCAGGCACTGTTCGTGAATGTGTCTGGCAGACGTTTAACCCGGCAAGGCTTCTGGAAGCTGCTTAAAAAAGCGGCGGTGGATGCTGGGATTTCGGAAGAAATTACGCCGCATACGCTACGTCATTCGTTCGCAGCACACCTGATTGCCAATGGGGCAGACACACGTGCCGTACAGGACATGCTGGGCCATGTGGAGCAGCCGGGACAACAATATGGCAATCATGGTCGCAAAACCATGAAAGAAATCTATGAAACCCATCATCCGAGGGCAAGATAGATTTTGACGCAGGGCATTCACAAATAAATGCGGAACATTGGGTCGATTTAGGATAAAATAAATTGAATACATCTAAACGCCGTTATACATAAGCAGTTTTGCATAAATTCGAGTGTATTGATTTTGCAAAATGCGGCTACAGACGGATCATTTCAACTCAAGGAGGAACATACATCGCATGACAGCACTAAACCAACAAATGATTTCGGAAGCAGCATCTTATATTCAAAGTAAAAGCTCCATCAAGCCGGAAGTCGGTTTAATTTTGGGTTCAGGTCTTGGCGTACTGGCAGAACTGATTGAAGATGGCGTAAGTATTGCTTATCAGGATATTCCGCATTTTCCAGTATCCACAGTAGAAGGGCATGAAGGTGAGCTATTGGTTGGAACCATCAAAGGTCGTCCAGTGGTGATGATGAAAGGCCGCTTCCACATGTACGAAGGGTATGGTCCGGAACTGACAGCCTTCCCGGTACGTGTTATGAAGGAACTGGGTGTAAGTAGCCTGCTTGTAACCAATGCTGCAGGTGGCGTAAATACGTCATATGAAGCTGGAGACTTGATGCTGATCTCGGATCACTTGAATCTTACAGGCAAAAATCCACTGATCGGACCAAATGACGCTGCACTGGGCGTGCGTTTCCCTGATCTGTCTGAAGCATATAGCCGCCGTTTGCGCGCGCTGGCGAAGGATACGGCTGCATCACAAGGTTTTAACGTACGTGAAGGGGTATACGCAGGTATGCTCGGTCCGAACTACGAGACACCGGCAGAGATCAAAATGCTGCGTACATTGGGCTCAGATGCAGTGGGCATGTCCACTGTATCTGAAGTAATCGTGGCGCGCCATGCAGGCCTGGAAGTGCTGGGTATTTCTTGTATCAGCAACATGGCTGCCGGAATTCTGGACCAGCCACTGTCACATGATGAGGTGATGGAAACGACGGAACGTGTTCGTGAGTCGTTCTTGGCGCTGGTATTGGCAGTTATTCCACAAATGTAATTAAGATTTGAGTAGAGAAGGTTACCTTTCCGTATGAGAAATCATCGGGGGTAACCTTTTTTTGTTGTGATGAACTTACGGTTACACATTAGCTGAGTGGAGTGCGTTTTTTTGCTGTTGTCTCCTTTTCCACAAAAAGTTCGGGAAATCATAGGTAAGATGGAATAATTTACTGCAAACGCGCCGACAATGATTAGCAGTACATGCATGGAACATGCAGTAAGCAAGTCATTTAAGGAGGTAACCTAGTGAAGAAAAGAATAATGGCATCGTTCATGACCCTTTGTATCCTGCTGACCCTTATGGCATCAACGGCATTGGCTGAAGAAACACCGAAGGCAGCGGGAGGAACGGATCTGGCCCCGTCGGCGCGCTCTGCGATCTTGATGGATGCAGACACGGGAACGGTTATTTATGAGAAAAACAGTCATGATCAGCTGCCTCCGGCGAGCATTACGAAGATTATGACGATGCTGCTCACGATCGAAGCGATCGACTCGGGCAAGCTGAAGCTGACGGACAAGGTAAGAACGAGTGAATACGCAGCTTCCATGGGCGGTTCGCAGATCTTCCTGGAGCCCGGGGAAGAAATGACGGTTGACGATATGTTAAAAGGGATCGCAATGGCCTCGGGCAATGATGCCTCGGTAGCCATGGCTGAGAAGATCGCTGGCTCGGAAGAAGCCTTTGTACAGCTGATGAATGAGCGTGCGAAGGAGCTTGGCATGAAGGATACTCATTTTGCCAACTGTAACGGCCTTCCGGTCGATAATCATTATTCTTCCGCCCATGACATTGCCGTCATGAGCCGTGAATTGCTGAAGCATTCCGGGATTACGAAGTACACCGGCGCATATCAGGATTACCTTCGCAAAGATACGGAAAAGCCATTCTGGCTGGTGAATACGAACAAGCTGGTTCGTTTTTATGAAGGGGCAGATGGTTTGAAAACAGGATATACGTCCGAAGCGAAATTCTGTCTGTCCGCTACAGCGTCCAAGGATGGACTGCGTGTCGTTTCCGTGGTACTCGGTGAACCAAATACCAAAACACGGAACAGTGAGGTGTCTTCGATGTTTGACTACGCCTTTAGTCAATATACGATGAAGGCTCTTTACAAGGCAGGGGATCTGCTGGGCAGTCTGAGAATCGAAAAAGGGGAAGTTGCTGAATTGCCTCTGAACGCCACACAAAATTATAGTGTACTGATGCGCAAAGGAGCCAAATCCAACGACATCCGGCATGAATTGCTGGTCGCCAAAGAATTGAAAGCTCCGATTAAAGCTGGGCAAAGTATTGGTAAACTTGTGGTGTACCAGGGCAATGACGTGATTAAGGAGTTCGACATTCAGGCTCCGCAGGATGTGAATAAAGCTGGCTGGTGGAAGCTGTTCAAGCGGACGACGTCCAACCTGTTTGACTAAAACGGCGATTTCCGCGAGTTGCACGCATCCTTCGAACATATTTTGTAGTTAAATAGGGGTTTTCTTCTAGTTTTGTCGGGGGGCAGGAAAAGCCTTCGGAAACGTAGAAATCCTTGTTCTAAGACAGGGAGGAGAGTGAGCAAACGTGAACTTGCATGTGGAAATGGAACACCATCGCGGGATTCTGATTGTACGATTATCCGGGGAGCTGGATCACCATACAGCTGACATGGTACGGATGCAGATGGATGAAGCCATCCAGCGGAGACAAAGCGAGCATCTCGTACTCAGCCTGAAAGATCTGCAATTTATGGACAGTTCAGGTCTGGGTGTCATTTTGGGAAGATACAAACTCATTAAGAATAAAGGCGGCAAGATGGTGGTCTGTGACGTCAATTCGCCAGTATACCGTTTGCTGGAAATGTCGGGTTTGTTCAAGATTATGCCGATATACGAAAATGAGGGAACTGCTCTCTCAGGTCTGGAGGTCGTCTCATGAATGAAGGAACAGGGACAAATTTCATGAATCTGCAATTCGCGGCCAAGTCAGAGAATGAATCGTTTGCACGGGTAACCGTTGCAGCGTTTATCTCCCAGCTTGATCCAACGATGGACGAGCTCAGTGACCTGAAGACGGTCATTTCGGAAGCCGTGACCAACAGCATCATCCACGGATACAACAACAACTCCGAGGGTGTTGTGTCCATCCAGGCCGAGATTCGGGAAGATATGATTACCATTATTGTGGAAGACCGTGGTGAAGGAATCGAAGATCTTGAACTCGCCAAGCAGCCGCTATATACATCCAAACCCGAACTTGAGCGGTCGGGCATGGGCTTCACCATTATGGAAAACTTTATGGATGAATTCGAAGTCAGCAGTGAGCCCGGCAGAGGCACCTCCATCAAGATGAAGAAAAGGATTGAATCCAAGAAAGCATTGTATAATTAGGGGTTGGTGTTCTTATGGATGCTGAAGTGAAACCATCTTCACAGACCTATTTGGACGATGCCGAGGTCAAACGGCTGATTGCGCTCAGTCAGTCGGGTGACCATGTCTCACGGGATACGCTGGTGAACTGCAACATCAGACTCGTCTGGTCCGTCGTACAGCGTTTTATGAACAGGGGATATGATCCGGAAGATCTGTTCCAGATTGGTTGTATCGGTCTGCTCAAGTCAGTGGACAAATTCGATCTCAGTTATGACGTGAAGTTCTCGACCTACGCGGTGCCGATGATCATCGGAGAAATCCAGCGATTCCTGCGGGATGACGGTACCCTGAAGGTCAGTCGTTCACTGAAAGAGATGGCGAATAAAGTCCGCAAAAAAAGGGACGAACTGTCCAAACATCTGGATCGTCTGCCAACGATCAAGGAAGTTGCCTCAGAGCTGGGGGTAACCCCGGAGGAAGTCGTATTTGCCCAGGAAGCGAACAAACCACCGACCTCCATCCATGAGACCGTATTCGAGAATGACGGTGATCCCATTACGTTAATGGACCAGATTGCCGACGAGTCTCAGGAACGTTGGTTTGACAAACTGGCGCTGAACGAAGCCATCGGTGGTCTCAGCGAGCGGGAGCGGTTAATCGTTTATCTTCGGTATTACAGAGATCAGACCCAGTCCGAGGTTGCCAGCAGATTGGGAATATCTCAGGTGCAGGTATCACGTCTGGAGAAAAAAATACTGCAATCCATCCGCGACCAAATCGCGCAGTGATCCGGATTGCAAACAACAGTATTGGCGTTTATACACCAATATACGACAACTAACAACCTTCTATCGCGCATTATGGCGAGGGAGGTTATTTGTTGTTAATCCGGGGAGATCCTGAACGATTGGACTGCATGACCAGCATCATGCCAAGAATACATGCCATACCAATCCATTGATAGAAGCCAAAAGGTTCATGGAGCCATATGACGGTTGTTCCAACAGCAGCAAGGGGCTCTGCGCTCCCGAGCAGGCTAGTTTCCTTAGGTGTAAGACTTTGGAGACTCGCAATATAAAACCAAAAAGCAATCATGGTTCCAAAAAGGATTGTAAATATCAAATAACCGTAGGTTTCGAGCGTGATGCTAGCAAAATTCATTTTCCAGGGCGGGTGAATAAAACTCATTCCCAAACCAGCGATGATCATAGCCCAGCCAACCACAACAAGTGAATCGAACTTTTTAATCAGTTGCACGGCATACAGCGTATAAAATGCAGCTGAAACCCCGGATAATATGCCCCACATCACTGCGAGCCAGGAGACAGATAACTGCGTGAGTGAGCCGTTCGTCAGTAGGAGAAAACACCCACCGAGAGCCAGAACGGCGCATGCAAGGTCATTGCGTGTAAGGACAGACTGCTTACGGAGTGCGATGTAAATCATGATCATGACAGGGGACAGGTACTGCAGGAGTGTAGCTACCGCTGAATTACCGTGTTTAATGGATGCCATGTACGTATACTGGACGGTAAGCATGCCGACCAATCCAAAAATGATCAGCTGTCCAGCTGTTTTTTTATTTCTCCACACATCAAAAATCTGAAATCGTCTATTTGTAAACGATTGAATAACCAGTAATAGTAACCCAGCAATCAACAATCGTACAGTGACATACCAATTGACTTCAATTCCATCCAGTTGAAACAGTTTTTGAGATACTGTCCCCCAATGCCCCAGCAGAGGGCTCCCGTCAGAACGAGTACGATGCCTGAAATTTTGGATTTTGCAGAAGTTGTCATTCTTGTTCGCCTCACCTTAAATGTTAGAATAGTGTTATTTTAAGGAGAAATGCGGTACATTAATATCAAATTTACACTTAAAAATATAACAATATTGAGATGAGGGCCATGCAAAAGATCGAATTTATCATTGATCAACATTTGAAAGAAATGACGCAACACCGTACCGATACATTATCTATAGCTTGTTATGAGACAACCATTGTTCAAAATGTTCACGGACATATTCCTCTCCACTGGCATGATGAATTGCAGTTTGTTGCCGTTCTTCAGGGTAAGGCGTTGTTCCATATCAACGATCAAAAGATGATTTTGTCCGAAGGTGACGGGGTTTTTATCAACAGTGGAATAATGCATATGGCTGAAGATCACGGGGTGAGCGAGAACTGCATTTATTTATGTCTGAATTTGTCCCCACACGTTATCATGCCTTCGGATTTGTATATAAAGTACGTACATCCATATGTAACAGCAACTAATTTGCCTTTTCTGTATATCGAAAGAGCTAACGCTTGGGGAGAACAGATCTTGGATGCTATTGCACGGATTAGAAAGGAGCTAGTGCACCAAGTTCCTTTTTACGAAGTGAGTATTGCTTCGGCGGTGCTTAATATGTGGAAACTACTGATGATGAACGGATATTCTCTAGAACATGATCCATCGGAAATGAGCAGAAACAAGCGAATGAAAGACATGTTGCAATGGATTAATCTCAACTATGCCGAGCCGATTAGATTAGAAGATATTGCAAAGGCCGGACAGTTAAGTCGATCGGAGACGTGCCGTTATTTCAAGCAAATCCTGAAAACTACACCCATGCAATATGTGATCGAGTACCGCATCCAAAGAAGCATTGAACTATTGCAACTCTCCGAGCGTAGCATAACCGAAATCGCCTATGAGGTCGGTTTTAACAGCACGAGTTATTACATCAACCAATTCCGCAAAACAATGAATTCAACCCCTTTACGATTTAGAAGGGAATTGAACAAAAGAGACAAAGAAAATAATTCTTGAGATAATGTTTATGATCCGTGAACCTATCAACCAATCCCAAAGAGTCGCCAATACGGCGACTTTTTTGATATGTGAAATAATGCTTCACACTCAGTTTCGCCTCAAATCGGTCACAAGGAGAGCGTATAAAATAACCCCTAAAAGCTCATCTTTCAATTCCCTTCCTGCCTACTCCCCAGCATATTTATTACAAACGTTTTGAAACGAGAGGACGACGGGTAGCGGAGGGATGGAATCGGTCAAAAGGAGCGAAGCGTGAGGGCTCACCTAAGGATACACAAGCAACGTAGGCGGCAGATTAGACCTGAAGAAGCGAGCGCTCTCCATTGTCTCCAATTTTTCACACAACTGTAGTCTAAGACGGTTCCAGAAGACAACTTGAAGAGTCATTTGGAATTTTGAGCAAAATAACCCCAAAAAGCTCCTCTTTTTAAATCCCTTCCTGCCTACTCCCCCAGCATATTTATTTCAAACGTTTGGAAGCGGGAGGACGATGGAGAGCGGAGGGATGGAATCGGTCAAAAGGAGCGAAGCGTTCGCCTTTAGCACCGGATTTCCTCCTTGAAAAGGAGAGTTCAAGAAATACGGGGATAACAGCGACCAATGACCGATCCATCCCGCAGCGCCACCCCCACCTCCCGATCTTTTTCCAACCAGTTTGTAATAAATTTGCACATTCTTCAAATACTAACCTAAATTACGCAGTAAAGGAGTGCTATGGATGTCCCAGACACCCACTCCAATGGTCTACGTTCGTCTGCGCAGCCGTATTCATATCCAGAGAGGCAGAGCAGTCAAGCTTGGAGACATTGCACATGTGCTGACTTCTTCCGAAGAACAGGAGGACGGGCTACTGGAGCTTGAACTGCTGCGCCCTGGACCGGAGGATGGCAATCTGATCCTCATTGATATATTGCAGATTATTCCCCGAATTCGGCAAATCTTGCCGGAGGTAAGCGTGGAACTGATGGGGTCTGGTCATACGCTTGTTGAAGTCGTTGCGGGAAATGGTCAACCTTCCAAGTCCCTGTTCATATTGGTTTGGCTGCTGCTGTTCTTTGGATCGGCCTTAACGATCATGAATTTTCATGCGGATGTGAACATGCAGGAAGTACAGATTCGAATTGTGGAGATGCTTACAGGGCATCGGGACGAACATCCCTATCTGTTCCAAGTGGCGTATTCCATTGGCATTGGATTCGGTATGGCGGTATTTTTCAACCATTTGTTCAAGAAGAAGTGGAATGAGGAGCCTACTCCGTTGGAAGTGGAGATGTTCCTATACCAGCAAAATGTAGATAAATATGTGGTGATTGAAGAAAGCGAACGGATGCACGAGCAGGAACGCAGGGAGATGAATGCGGATGAGCGTTCTTAATGGAGCAATCAGCATTGTACTGGGCATTGCCGGGGGGATTGCGGTAGGAAGCGGCGTGATTGCGCTCATTCTGGTGCTCGATATGATTCCCAGATTGGCTCAACTTACGCAATCGTATGACAAGACCCACTGGTACGAAGGGGCATTAATAGGTGGTTCATTGCTTGGAACTGTGGCTGACTTCTGGCACTGGAAAATGCATGGGGTGCTATTGCTCAGCCCGATCATTGGTCTGTTCTGTGGCGTGTTTATCGGTCTGCTGGCCGCAGCCCTCACTGAGGTGCTCAATGTACTGCCCGTGCTAGCCAAACGGCTGGGCATGAAACCTTATTTGTTTGGGTTACTGCTTGCCATGATTCTGGGCAAAATGACAGGCTCCCTGTTTGATTTTTTTATATATCAGCGTTAGCTCGGGGCCATAGGAGGATGGAAAATGGATGAACGAACGGAACATACAGGCCAGGAAAATAGTGAAGGTATAACGGAAGAAATGTTGCACAAGTCGGCTTATGAGATTCAGAAGGAAGAAGAGAAGAAAGCGTACAATAAGAAAAAACAAAATGAGATGTCCGACAGCATTGAGGAATCGGTGCAATATTGGCAGGAAAACGATGATATCTCCCCACGCATGAGTGAAAATAAATATACGCTTCAACAGGTGCTGGGACTCGGAGAATCCTTCGACGTTAATATGAGGGAAATGGTTCTGGGTGGCAAGCACGTTGGATTGCTGATGATTACCGGTTTTGCGAAGGATGAGATTTTGCTTGAAGTGTTAAAAAGATTGACCTATCTCACACCGGATGATGTGTCCGGACACGCGCTCAAATCCTATTTCGAATGTTACATTCCACATATTCAGGTAGAAAAAGTCGACAAGATGAGTGCGGTCATCAACAAGGTTCTTACCGGTATGAGTGCGATGTTCGTAGAAGGGGATCGCTCAGTCTTGATTATGGATACCCGGAGTTACCCGGTACGTTCACCGGAAGAACCTTCATTGGAAAGGGTAGTCCGAGGTTCCAGAGACGGCTTTACCGAGACGCTCCTGACCAACGTAACATTAGTGCGTCGCAGAATACGCGACCCTGGATTGAAGTTTGAGATCATGCAGGTGGGGCGGAGAACACAAACGGACGTCTGCGTAGTGTACATTGATGATATTGTCGATAAAGTGCAGGTGGATTCAGTTCGTGAAAAAATTCAGCGAGTGGATATCGATGGTATTCCCGCCGCCGATAAGCAGCTGGAGGAAGCGATTATCAACAAGGGATGGAATCCGTTCCCACTCGTTCGTTATTCAGAACGACCAGATGTTACAGCTTCTCATTTGCTGGAAGGACGAGTTGTCATTTTCGTAGACACTTCCCCCAGTGTGATGATTCTGCCTACGACCTTCTTCGACCTTTGTGAGCATGCGGAGGAGAACAGACAGACAGCCTTGATGGGAACCTATTTACGATGGGTGCGTTTTGCAGGGATTCTCATCTCGTTGTTTTTGCTACCATTATGGCTTCTCATGGTTATCGACCCTTCAATTAAACCGATGGGACTCGACTTTATTGGTCCACAGGAAAATGTAAAGCTGCCGTTAATTCTACAGTTTCTCCTGATCGAACTGGGCGTCGATTTACTACGGATGGCAGCGGTTCATACGCCTACACCTCTGGCATCGGCTATGGGCTTAATCGCGGCCATTCTAGTCGGGGATATCGCGGTGAAAACGGGATATTTTGTCAATGAAGTTGTACTCTATATGGCCATCGCAGCTATCGGCATGTTTGCCACGCCAAGTTACGAGCTGGGTCTCGCCAACAGGCTGGTCAGGTTAGTTCTGCTCATTGCCGTAGCGATATTCAAGGTTCCGGGATTGGTCGTGGGCTGTACATTGCTTATATTGGCGCTTACCGTTCACCGGTCGTACAATTCTTCGTATCTCTGGCCTTTTATACCGTTTAATGCAAAGGCCCTGGGCAACTTTTTATTCCGGCTTCCGCTGTTGGAAAATAAAAAACGTCCATCATTTAATAAGACACGTGACAACACCAAAATGTCCGATGATCCGGACGGGGAACTGCGAAAAAGTAAAAAACACAAATGATCTTCCGAAAAATCCATTCATCCCGCTGCCTAATTTGATATACTGGTGTAAAATCATTGGAATATCAATTGTTCCAGTATATAAAAAGTGAGGAATGCAGATTATGTATTTACATGGTACAAGTAAAATAAATGCGCAAGGACATCTGGAGATTGGCGGAGTCGATGCTACAAATCTGAAAGAACAATTTGGAACTCCCCTGTACGTTGTGGACGAGCAATTGGTTCGCGAGCGTTGCAGAGAGTATATGGAAGCTTTCCGTGCTTCCGGACTGGGCTTCCAGGTTGCTTACGCAAGTAAAGCATTTTGTGTAATGGCGATGTGTGCCCTTGCAGCTGAAGAAGGACTTTCCCTGGATGTCGTATCTGACGGTGAACTGTTCACTGCACTGCAAGCAGGATTCCCGGCTGAGCGCATTCATTTCCACGGTAACAATAAAACGTTGGAAGAGATCGAAATGGCTCTTGATGCAGAGATCGGATGCTTTGTTGTTGATAACTTCAATGAATTGCATCTGTTGCAGGCTGTAGCAGCGGACAAAAATCGTAAAGTAAACATTTTGCTTCGTGTGACGCCTGGTGTTGAGGCACATACGCATGAATATATTTCCACTGGTCAGACGGATTCGAAATTTGGATTTGATATCGGCAATGGTACGGCATTTGAAGCGATTGAACTGGCTTCCAAGCAGTCTAACCTGGTATTGCTCGGTGTGCATTCCCACATCGGTTCCCAGATCTTTGAAGTTGAAGGTTTCCAGATGGCGGTTCAACGTGTTGCTGAATTTGCAGCAAGCGTATATGAGCGTCTTAACGTTGCTTTCAAAGTGGTTAACCTTGGTGGGGGATTCGGAATCCGTTATATCGACGGAGATACGCCGCTTGAAGTTGCGCAATACGTGAAGGCTATTACAGATGCAGTTAAAAATCATTTTGCTCAAATCGGCTATGCCGTACCTGAAATTTGGGTTGAACCAGGCCGCAGCATCGTGGGTGAAGCGGGAACAACGCTGTATACTGTTGGAACAAGCAAAGACATTCCAGGTGTGCGTAAATATGTTGCCGTTGATGGTGGTATGACCGATAACCCACGTCCTGCTTTGTATGAATCCAAGTATGAAGCTGTGCTTGCCAACCGTGCGAATGAGGCTGCTCAGGAAACGGTATCTGTTGCGGGTAAATGCTGCGAGAGTGGCGATATGCTGATCTGGGATCTGGACCTGCCAAAAGTGGAAAGTGGCGACCTGCTCGCTGTAGCTTGCACAGGCGCGTATAACTACTCCATGGCAAGCAACTACAATCGGATTCGTCGTCCGGCCGTTGTATTTGTCAAAGACGGTCAAGGGGATGTTGTGGTACGCCGTGAGACGTATCAGGATATCATCCAGAATGACTTGGTACCTGCACGTATTGGCAAACAGCCAGTAACTCGCTAATTCGTCAAAGATAATGCATTTGTTTCTGCATTGTTCAGGATATATGGATTTCACAGTTAAAGCAGATGAAAAGGGAACTTCCTTTTCGTCTGTTTTTTGTGTATTTGAGCTAAAGCATGAAAAAAGTTGCCGTTTTTTTTGCGATCCAGACATTTTCGGTGTACACTAAGAAAAGTGCTGTAATGCTTGGCCCAGGGTCATGCCTTCTGGCACCATTAACGATGGTCAATACGAAAGGAGTCATTTACATATGGCGAAACAAGCGAAAATTAAATTGGCAAACGGCGGAGAGGTTCTGATCGATCTGTTCGATCAAGAAGCTCCAAACACAGTAGCAAACTTTGAGAAACTGGCTAACTCCGGTTTCTACAATGGTCTTACATTCCACCGCGTTATCCCGGGCTTCGTAGCTCAAGGCGGATGCCCTAACGGTTCCGGTGCAGGTGGCCCAGGTTACACAATCAACTGTGAAATCAACCCGAACAAACATGAGCGCGGAACACTTGCTATGGCACATGCTGGCCGTAACACAGGTGGAAGCCAGTTCTACATCTGCTACCAACCGCAACCACATTTGGATGGACAACATACTGTATTTGGTAAAGTAACTAAAGGTATGGAGTTCGTAGACGCTTTAGAAGGTAAAGACAAAATGGAAACTGTTGAAGTTGTAGAAGCTTAATACCTTCAGCTTAACTGGATCCAATTATGAAGTGCTTCTTTTATAGAAGCACTTTTTTTATTTTTTATATATCACATATTTGAAATCGATGATTGGAAAGGATGAATGAACCTTGGATATGGTTACCCAGCTAAGCTTGTTAAAACAAATTTACAGTGAGCGCACGTTGTGGGATGAAGAACTGCAGGCATCGCGACATATCGTTCCGGATAGTGTATCCTCGCAGGATCGAGAAGCTCTTGAAGCAGCAGGGCATGAACCGAATCGATTTGTGCGTCCGCAACATGATGAAACGATCACTGAACTGAAAAAACTTGCGGATCAATGGACAATAAATGAAGCAGCACAGGCCTTTGTCTCTTCTTTGTGGTCAGCACCCATGATCTGGCGCTCGCTTCTTACGGGCAAGCTTATTGCAAGCAGTATGCCAAGTCATGAACACACGCCATATCCATCTTCGAGCACTTGTAAGATCTGCGGATTAAGTGTAGAGCAAGCCACCGACACGACGCTGCAATGGTATTGGCGCATGACTAATGGAACCCCGCTGGACGGTGATCCCTTTGGACAAGTACTGGCACTTCGAGAGCTGTCTACAGCGCAGGAGCTTCCAATAGCAAATGAATACGACCGCTGGACATTTCGTGCGGTGTTAACGGTGCTACGCGAATTACCTCCCAAAACACGCTATAGCAAGGCAGCACTAGCGCTCAAGAAGGAACGTCTTTTGCCTACCCAAAAAGAATATGCATACCGTGACTTGCTTGAGACGTTAGCTCTGATTGGCATACTGGATACGCCGGAACATCCCGGAATGATAACTCAATTTACGACTTACATACAGCGTGACGAACGTCCCAATGTGCGGGTTGAGGTACAGGCGCCTCTGGCGTGGTGGGACTCATCTGTCGGAATCAATGAGAACAACCTGAACAAGATATTCCATGATTTTGATCTGGGTAATATATCTCTTGCGGATAAGCCTGAAGAGAATCCAGCAGTAAAGGACACAATCTTAGGTGCATTGGAGAAAAAGAGAAGTGTTCGCGGGAAAGTGCCAAAGGCATCTCCTGATGCAGGTACCGGGGAGGTACAGTCTGGAGATGTGTATGCTGTTCGGGTTCGGGAAGGTGTGTGGGTAACAGTATACTGTCATGAAGTCAGAGACAAACGTGTCATCGTCGAATATCTGGATGGTGTCTTTCCAGAGATGCCGGCAAAAGCAGATTTACATGGAACGTTTCGACCGAGAGCGAATGGACGCTGGAAATGCTCGGCTATTGCTATCGATTCCACAAGTTGGGTCAGAAGGGTGGCAAGAGAGTTTCCGCTTCCCACTTCGCCCCTGCAAGAACCTGACCGCATTCCCTTTCATAATGCCAAAGAATTAAAGCATATGGCGAGCTGGTGTTTTCCTGATATGTAGTATAATGCGATGGATTTAAATGCCTCGAAGTAAAAACCGTGCCTCCTTGGGAGGGAGCGGTTTTTGCTGTTTCTTAGCTTATTAAAAGTTAGTATGTGACAAAAAGGAACAAAAAACAATTGATTTTTTGGCATTAAAGTGCTAACATCCAATTAATAACGAAAGCAATCCTTCAGGGCAGGGTGCGATTCCCTACCGGCGGTGATGCATGAAGTGTAAGGACACAAGTCCAGCACTTGATGCAAAGTCCGTGACCTGTCTGCCTATGGCAGATGGCTGATCTGGTGTAATTCCAGAACCGACAGTATAGTCTGGATGGGAGAAGGAGAGGTGCAGACCTAACAGGTTTGCATTCAGCAGGAGTATTGCTGCACAGTACGGTTTGTGATGTTTTGCACTGTGCAGGGAAGATCCGGATACGCCGGACAGTTCCATACATATGCCACACTATAAAAGCTCTTTACCTGTAATTGATGTTCATTAAGGTATGTGTCTATTTTCACTTGCCCGAAATGAAGTTTTGGGCAAAGTGTTGGCGTGCTGTATCCATTTCACTCCTGCTGTTGACATTTGTCTCTCATCATCCCCATCGAACTGATTGTTCGACGGGGATTTTTTAATAAACAAGACTTTAAACCGCGGGGTGAACGGATTTGGAAATGATCAATGATGAATTTTATATGGCACTGGCACTAGATATGGCGGAACGAGCACAGGGACAGACGGGAATTAATCCGGTCGTTGGATGTGTAGTTGTCAAAGAGGGTCGTATAGTAGGCCTGGGAAGCCATCTGAAACGTGGAACCGGTCATGCGGAAGTGCATGCACTGAACATGGCAGGAAGCGACGCAGAAGGCAGTACGGTATATGTTACACTCGAGCCCTGTAGTCATTATGGCAAGACGCCACCTTGCAGTGAACGCCTGATTCATGAAAAGGTGAAACGTGTCGTGGTATGTTGTGAAGATCCAAATCCGCAAGTATCCGGCAAGGGCATAAGCATGCTCCGTCAACAAGGCATTGAAGTTGAAGTTGGTGTATTGCGTGAGCGTGGAAGACGTATGAATGAAAAATTCATTAAATTTATTACAACGGGACTGCCTTTCGTGACGCTGAAGACGGCTACAACTTTGGATGGAAAGATTGCTACTCGCAGCGGAGACAGCAAGTGGATCTCGAACGAGCCTGCTCGTGAGATTGTGCATGCGCTTCGTCATCGTCACCAGGGAATTATGGTTGGCGTCGACACGGTGATCGCGGATAATCCGGAGCTTACTACCCGTTTGCAAGTGGAAGGTATCAGTCCGGTTCGTATTGTGGTAGATTCCAAGCTGCGTCTTCCTGTAGGTGCCAAGATGGTTAAGGATGGTCTTGCTCCAACATGGGTACTGACAACAGACGAAGCCAGTCCTGAAGCTGCTGAGCGTTTGGAAGCTTATGGTGTTGAAATTATACGCTGTGGTCCTGGACCACGTGTGGATCTGTTAAACGGACTTAGCAAGCTGGGTGAGCGTGAGATCGGTTCGATTTTGCTTGAAGGTGGAGGCACCCTGAATGGAGCCATGCTGGAGGCACGGTTGGTTGATCGACTGCTGATGTTTATCGCTCCTAAGATTGTAGGCGGTTATGATACACCGGGAAGCTTCCGCTTCGAGGGTGTGGAACGTATGAATCAGGCGATTCAATTGAATCAGCTGGAAATCGAACAAGTTGGAGATAATATCAGCATTGGCGGTATTCCGGTGTGGCCTGAATAGATAAATGGATCATAGCAGTAAGTTAGGGTCCTCAGAAATGAACAAGGGAGGCGGCAGCATGTTTACCGGTTTGGTGGAAGAAGTCGGTCAGATTCGGCGTATTGGTCGGAAAGGCGAAGCGATGGTCCTGAATATCGGAGCTTCCGCCATCATGGACGATCTGAAGATTGGAGATAGTGTGTCAGTGAACGGAGTATGCTTAACTGCCACAACGCTGGAAGGTGGAGGTTTTACCGCCGATGTAATGCCTGAAACGTATCGCCATACCAATCTCAGTCAGTTGCAATCTGGCAGTAAAGTTAATCTGGAGCGAGCCATGCAATCAGGCGGCCGTTTTGGAGGGCATATCGTTCAAGGCCATGTCGATGGTACTGGAGTGATCGGCAGTATAACTCGTGATCAGAACGCAATTGTGTTTGAGATCAAGCCGGATGACCACGAGTTGTTCAAATATCTGATCCCCAAAGGATCGGTTACACTGGATGGTATTAGCTTGACCGTTGTCCATACGTCACAGACGGCATTCACAGTTTCCATTATCCCTCATACGATTGGTGAGACTGTACTAAATGTGAAAAAGACAGGGGATACCATCAATATCGAATGTGATATTTTAGGGAAATATGTGGATCATTTGCTGCAGTATGGGAGAGGACATCAGGAGACGGGTGCTGGCAAGCCCCGCAGTATCAGTGAAGATTTTCTCTCCAATCACGGATTTGCATAAATAGAGAACAGAAATACACTGGAGGTGGACCAATGTCAGAACAATCCATTTTGGACACGGTAGAAGAAGCCATATATGATCTCATGCGTGGTAAACCCGTCATTGTTGTGGATGATGAAGATCGGGAGAATGAAGGTGATTTTATCGCTTTGGCCGAAAAGGCGACACCTGAAGTCATTAATTTCATGATTACTGAAGGTAGAGGTCTGGTCTGTGTTCCGATTACACAACAACGTGCGGACGAACTTAACCTGAAACCCATGGTTCAACAAAATACGGATTTCCATGGAACGGCCTTCACCGTCTCTGTGGATCACAAAGATACTACAACAGGCATCTCGGCACATGAACGTTCTATTACTGTGAAAGGTCTGATCGATCCTGAAGCGAAAGCCGGGGACTTCCGCAAACCTGGTCACATGTTCCCGTTGATTGCAAAAGACGGCGGTGTGCTTCGGCGTGCCGGACATACGGAAGCAGCTGTAGATCTCGCCATCATGTGCGGTTCGTATCCCGCAGGCGTAATCTGTGAAGTGATTAAGGAAGATGGCACGATGGCCAGACTTCCAGATCTGCAGGAGATTGCCCGCAAGCATGATCTGAAGCTGATCAGCATTCAGGACATGATTCGTTACCGTAACGAAAAAGAGCAACTGGTTCAACGTGAAGTGGCTGTACGCATGCCAACGGACTTTGGTGAGTTCCAAGCGGTGGCCTATACAAACGCTGTGGACAACAAGGAGCATGTCGCTCTGGTCAAAGGTGAGATTGATGGTTCCAAACCCGTACTGGTGCGTGTACACTCTGAATGTTTGACAGGCGATGTATTCCATTCCCATCGTTGTGACTGTGGTCCGCAGTTTGATGCGGCACTCAAACAGATCCATGAAGAAGGCAATGGCGTGCTGCTCTATATGAGACAGGAAGGTCGGGGCATTGGACTGATCAACAAACTCAAAGCCTACAAGCTGCAAGAGGAAGGTCTGGACACCGTGGATGCAAACTTGAAGCTGGGCTTTGCTGCCGACTTGCGTGATTACGGGATTGGCGCGCAAATTCTGAAAGACCTTGGCGTTCGTCAGATCAGACTGCTGACAAACAACCCTCGTAAAATCAAAGGCCTTGAAGGGTATGGACTTGAAGTCGTAGAGCGTGTCGCGATCCAGATGGAGGAGAACGAGGATAATACCGTTTATCTTCATACCAAGCAAGCCAAGCTTGGGCATATGCTAAAGTTCGATGATATCGAGCAGAACGAAGAGTAAATTCGTTGTAGATGAAAAACGTTTACCATGTAATTTATGGAAGTGATTACTTCGGAATTTCTGTTGCTTACATTATATTATACCGTTAGGGAGATGACTTGAATGCCACAATTTTTTGAAGGACATTTAGTATCAGAAGGATCCAGATATGGAGTTGTTGTTGGACGTTTTAACGAATTCATCACGAGCAAATTGCTTAGCGCAGCACTTGATGCATTCAAACGTCACGGTGTGCAGGATGATGAAGTGGATGTAGCCTGGGTTCCAGGTGCATTCGAAATCCCTTTGATTGCGCAGAAAATGGCGGAGAGTGGCAAGTATGATGCGGTGATTACCCTGGGAACCGTTATTCGTGGATCAACTACGCATTATGATTATGTGTGCAACGAGATGGCTAAAGGGGTAGCAGCAATTAACCTGAAAACAGGCGTGCCTACAATCTTCGGTCTGGTTACCACTGAAAATATTGAACAAGCGATTGAACGTGCCGGAACCAAGGCGGGTAACAAAGGTTGGGATGCAGCTACGGCGGCAATTGAGATGGCAAACTTGACGAAACAGCTAAAATAGTGCTTATTTAATAGTAGTGCCCTGCTTTGCGCAGACGAAAACGGGAGACCGGATTCGGACGGCTTAGCAGGGTTTTGTATTTTTCTGGCGGGAGGATTCGTCTAGTGACGGTAGTTACATACAAACTGGAGACTTTTGAAGGGCCTTTGGATCTGCTGCTTCATCTGATTGATAAGGCTGAAATTCATATCCAGGATATTCCCATCAGCGATATTACCGATCAATACATGGCGTATCTGCATTCGATGCAGGAACTGGAACTGGATATTACGAGTGAATTTCTGGTCATGGCAGCAACACTGCTGTCGATCAAGAGCAAACTTTTACTGCCTAAACCACCGGTCATTGAGGATTTCGAGGATTATGATTATATGGAAGAAGAAGATTATGATCCACGTGCAGAGCTGATTGCGCGTCTGATAGAATATCGCAAGTACAAGGGAATTGCGCGTCATCTTCATGAACGGGAATGGGAACGCAGCCTTATTTTTTCCAAAGAGCCCGAGGATCTGCGCCCTTATATGCCTGTAGAAGCTCCATCGAACCCGGTCGAGGGTTTACACACCTCTGATCTAATTGCAGCATTTCAGAAGGCGCTACGCAAGGCTGAGAAGCGTACAACCGTAACCCGGATCAAACGGGATGAAATTTCGGTTAAGGACCGGATACGGGATGTCATCGGCGCTTTGGAAAGTATGGGGCCTGGGGGCAGACTTTTGTTCTCCAAGTTGATGGATGAGCATATCTATCGCCATGAGATTGTCGTGACTTTTCTGGCGGTGCTGGAACTGATGAAGATGAAGCAGATTGTCTGTTATCAGGAGCGGATGTTTGAGGATATTGTTATGGAGTGGAGAGGGGAAACAAAGAATCATGGATTTTCCGAAATTGAAATCGATTATTGAAGGCCTGCTGTTTTTGTCCGGAGAAGAAGGTCTGAGTATCAAACAAATTGCTGAGATCGTCGACCAGCGAGTGGAGCTTGTAACGGACGCGATTGAGGAGATGATTCTTGAATTTTCACAGCAGGGACGAGGTGTACAGATTCTCAAGATAGCCGGCGTAGTTCAGCTGGGTACCTTGCCTGAGCATGCTGTGTATTTTGAGAAACTGGCGTACTCTCCAGCACGAACTTCCTTATCCCAGGCGGCTCTGGAGACGCTGGCTATCGTGGCGTACCGACAGCCGATTACACGGGTTGAGATTGAGGAAATTCGCGGTGTAAAATCAGAGCGGGCTATTCATACACTTGTGAATAAGGATCTGATTATTGAAGTGGGACGGGCCGAGGCGATTGGACGACCAATTCTGTACGGAACGACCAAGTCATTCCTGGATTATTTCGGGCTGGCTTCAATTAAAGACCTTCCGGAACCAGGTTTGTTCGAAGATTCGGAAAACCTGGAGGAAGAGACACAACTATTATTTAACAAACTGGATTTGCAACAACTGGAACCGGAAAGTGTTGATCCGGCGGATGATTTAAGTCATATCGACAACGAAGACGATAATTTGGACTCTTCACTCTAATTTTGCAGGCTCATACTAACCGACACCCATCAGTGGAGTCGGTTTTTTTGTGCATTATTTTTAGATAAATTGAACTAAAGATTTTACACATAACGGAGAGGACAGAAATAATCTGAAGAAACGGAGTGTTCGCCTTTATCTCCGGATTTACCCTTTAGAGAAGGGAATCAAAAAAATCTGGGGATAACAGTGATCGGAAAGTTATTCTGTCATCGGAGTGACCAGTGTAACTAATCTTTAATCCAATTTGTGTATATAAAAGGTTACGGACCGTTTCCAAACCTATATGAAATGGGATTTTTAGGTCAGACGTGAATTTTTTCCTATCCAGAGTGCCATACTAGACGAGAAAAGAATTGAGGGCTTGGAGGTAAGGCCTGTGTGGATTTGGCTTGGAGGAATCGGTTTGTTGTTCGCATTGCTGATTGCCGCAGTCCTCATCTCAAATGTTCATGTACATTTTACATTCAGTAAACATAAAAGTGATGATTACGCCAATATTAATGTTCGTCTTCTCTATGGAATTGTGCGGATTAACTATGAGATTCCGAGTATTGTTTTTCGCAATATGAAGGAAGGTTTTCTGGTCAAGACCGAACAATCCATGAATCACTCCAGAGGGGAAGCCCAGGGAAGCGAGCGGGTTAACAAACGTAAAGTCAAGAAGTGGGCCAAAGATGTAAAAGTTATGCTAAGGGCGACTGATGCGCTCAAGCTGTGGCTCAAGCAAACACTCACGCATGTACATATGACTGAGCTGTCCTGGTCTACCCACATCGGGGTTG
This sequence comes from Paenibacillus sp. LS1, assembly GCF_026013365.1. Taxonomy (GTDB): domain Bacteria; phylum Bacillota; class Bacilli; order Paenibacillales; family Paenibacillaceae; genus Paenibacillus. The sequence goes on along the minus strand of NZ_JAPDOE010000001.1, from coordinate 1,210,682 downwards.
GCGATGCAGCATACACAGCGGTGTTAACGGGCTGGGTGTGGAGTATCAAGTCCATTATCATTGGTTTTCTCACATACCAGATCCGTTTCGATGATACACCCGTGCTTCAGGTTATGCCGGTGTGGTCAGACGAAATGGAGTTCAGAACAGAGCTTGATTGCAGAGTGAAGATTCGGATTACAGCCCTTTTGATCGCTGGAATCACACTACTCACCCGAGTGCTTCAAGTCGAAGGCGGATGGCGGATGTGGCTTAAGCTTCTTCAAGAACAACGACGCAAGCGTAAGGAGAAGCGAAAGCAAAAGCAAAAGCTTAGTGGAACAACACAATAAATTTCCATCATATCAGGTCTGTTTTTGAAAATGTGGGGTTGGAGTACACAGCGTATACTTCAATTGCTTATTTACATAAGTCCCTTCAAGTTTGGGGATGATATGGTTAGATCAAACCTAGCTTACATTGAAACTGGAGGGAATTAAAATGTCAGATCATCCAATTCAAGGCTTAATGGAAACCGCAATGGAGAATATCAAGGCCATGGTGGATGTCAATACAATTGTTGGCGATGCAGTCGAAACACCAGATGGGACCGTAATTCTGCCGATCAGTAAGGTTGGATTCGGATTTGCTGCCGGTGGTAGTGATTTTCACGTTAATGGAGAAAGTAGTGGCAAAAGTGGTGCTACGGGCACCTCTGCTGAACATGCGAGTTCAGCTAAAGTTGCTTCTCCGTTTGGTGGCGGTAGCGGCGGCGGTGTATCCATACGTCCTATTGCGTTCCTGGTCGTAGGTAAACAGGGGGTACACATTGTACCACTCGATAACTCCACACATCTGTTTGAGAAACTTATTGACTCCACCCCTTATGTTTTGGACCGAATTCAAGGCATGTTCCAACGTAATACAACGCCAACGAATACAACAGGTGTACCCGTTACACCAGATCCATCAACCTATAGCTGAATCCTTTCGTCATGATCCCTCCCGCATCCCAGCGAGAGGGTTTTTTTGCTGTTTGTTTAGCGAATGGTGAGTGTTTTTTCAGAGGTTTCTGTCTGGTATGAGACTTATGTCTGTGATCCGCCTAACCTAGACATGAAATAGGTTATTGAGGGGGAACGTTAATGCACAGAGACACCGTTTTTATGGTTTTGTTTGGTTGGCTGCTATCAGCAGTCGTGTATTTGGTAGGGGGAATTGATCACCTGTTTATTGCAGTGACCATCTTTGTTGGGCTGGATTACATCACAGGGGTGTTGTCTGCATGGTATAGGAAGGAATTATCCAGCAGGGTTGGATGGTGGGGGCTTGCTCGTAAGTCATTGACATTTGTCTTTGTCATTATTGCACATCAACTGGATATGGTTGCAGGCAATTCCAATGATTTTATGCGAGATGCAATGTTAATGTTCATTATTGGTACAGAAGGAATTAGTATTTTGGAGAACATGGGGAAACTGGGCCTGCCTGTACCGAAGTTTATCACTTCAGCTCTATTTAAGCTTCGAGGTAATGAAGATCAAGTTGAAGACAAGGAGAAGATGTAATGATACAGATCACCAAGGATTACATACCTGTTAATAAATACAGTCGAGCCGGACTGAAATTAAAAGCGAAACGTGGAATTGTGATGCATTATACGGCTTCTCCCGGAGCGCCCGCGAAGAACATTAGCAAATACTTTGCAAGTTTGGCACAGCAAGATTCAAATAAAGCAGTGCAAAGCCGTTATGCAAGCGCACATTTCTCGGTAGATCGAACTTCGATATATAACAGTCTACCGGATGATGAACTGGCCTACCACTGCGGGAGCACAACGTACACGAAGGAAGCGCTAGCCAAGCTTGGGACATATCCAAACAATAGTACAGTGGGCATTGAGATGTGCATTGAAAAGGATGGCAGTATCCATGAAGATACATTCAATAACGTTGTAGACCTCGCGGTATACCTAATCAGGGAACGGGGCTTCCCACCCGTCTTCTTCACCCATAAAGAAGTCGTAGGATGGAAGGAATGTCCACTCCCATGGATTAAACAACCAGGTGAATATGAGAGATTCAAGCAAGCAGTACATACAAAATTAAACCCACTGCAAGAAATAGCAGTCACGGAGGATGATGATATGAATACCGTTCTGGATTACGCACAATGGGCCTGGAATGAACTTGATCAGTACATCGGAGATGCCTACAACGACAAAGTAATTGACGATTGGGCATGGGTAGAGAAGGTACGTAAGAAGAAGTTGACTTATGGAGAGTTACTGTTGCTGAAGGTTTTAATTGATGAGCGCAGACGCAAAAAAAGCCTGACCAAAGTCTAAAGTGTATCTTGAATAAGGCTATGCCTGCTAGTTAACCAGGAGTTAAAGTGAGAGGGATCTTTCAAAAAATAATAATGTTGTATAATCACGATATGATCAGGATACTCAAGTTCATATTGGGTCTGAATCGAGGATGCATCGACGACTCCAATTACAGCGAGTTGATTCGTTTCGATCACATGTGTTGGTTTGGCTGGGCTCATACAACCATCCTTTCGTTTATTAAGTCAGAGTCAACAGGGGCGATGAAGATGTCCATGGTCCCTAGATGACCTATACGAGGCAGGATGGGGAAGGTTAAGCTGATCAAGATCAAAACGGGTTCAAAATTCAAAAAAAACAGAACCCCACGTCGAATGTGATGTGGGGTTCTGTTTATGTAACTACTCCTTTGAGAAGGTGTCCAGGGCCTCATCTGTAAGATGGAGTTCTGCGAAAGCCCTGCATATCTTTTGGAAAGATCTAATGGTATTTGTCTCGTACAACATCTCAATGGGATCAAAACCTAACATGACAAGCGAATCCACAAGTTCTGTCTGATCTACTTCTGTATGGTGGAGCGCTTCAAGCATGTTTTCAATAACTGCTAAAAATAAAATGGCTTTATTCACTGTCTCGATTGGTGTCCCCTCCTTCGTAATACTACTAGGATAAGCGGAGGAGGACAGAAAATAACGAGAAATTCCAATTTCTCAGTGATGAATCTATTCAATCTAAAAGTGTGGAGAGAATAACTGGTTGTTGTAAATTAAAATCTGATGATAAGCTCTCCCTTTGTATGTAAGATTAAGCTTTTTCGTTTACTTCGTGGAGAATGGAATCAATTAATTCATCATCAATCAGACTGCTAGCTTTTTCGAGTGCCAACAGAATACCTTGCGGTTGTTCAAAAAAGACTGTAGAGAGAATAGGGGCAACCTCATCTAGATTAATCTTCCCGGCTTTGACCATACTGATCAAGGCAACAACGATCTCGTGTCCCTCTACGTTACCTTCCATAAATCTTGTTCTTAAATGAGTTGCTACTGTTTCGGTCTTTGACTGCGAGTGCGCCATTACATTTCCCTCCAACGGTTTGAATATCTTAGCAGAGCTCCTCTTCATGCAAGTCTAAACCAGGTTAGATTAGGAGTTATCTTAACAATAATAAGGCAGATAGTTTAAATTATCAACAGCCACTAAGGAGATAAAATTCGATTAGAATCACAGTATTATCCAGTAAAAAAGACCCGGAGAGGGTCATTTTTTGGGTCTGCCTTCCCAATAGTCGGGAAATCCGTTGTAATCCCAGGCGTTCAGATTTTCGGTGTCGGCTTGAATGGCAACATCTGCTCCAGAACCAAAATCCACACCTACGGTGTGCAGTTCTTTCGCCTTAATAGTTAGCACTTTGCCGGGTGCACCTGCGCATACCAGAGCGAGCTTCCACGGTGTCTGTTGGAATATATGTTCCATTTGTTTGGATGCCGTGCTCACATGAGACCACGAGGGACAGTCCACCGTTCCCACGATGCTTGTCCACCCGTATCTCCGCTCCAGCACTTCTCTATACTGCTCAGCCTTGGCTCCACAGATCAGAATAGGCATGGTCTTGAATGTTTCATAGAATAACTTGAATCGGGCAATGTAATTATTCTCAAAAGCATAGAAGGTTTCCTTGGGTTCAACCTTGTAATATGCAAGGCACATATCGAATAACGGTTTGAAATACCAGTGATCTGTCTGGATCAGATGTCCGACGTAATCCGCTTTTCGCAGACAGTGTACAATAATTTCTCTCGCACTCGCATTGGGTAAGGTTATCCCGCAATAGGTAGGATCGTTCAACCAGCCGTAATGTGACTTGATGAAATCCATAGTCAAAACGGTATCGTGAGCCAGAATAGTGTTGGAAGCATCCCCAAATCGAACAGAAGCATGGGCCTCTCCATCAGAGGCCATTTGAAACCAGTTACGGATTAATTCGACACTCCCCAGCATGCCAGTCACCTTCTTCCCATGTGTGAATAATGGTTTCTTTGGTATACATATTCATCAACTCCTTCTGTACTAGAATAGGAAAAATACTTCGTTCTCTCTCTTCTTTTGAGGAATCACTCCTTTTTTGTTCAACGTGGGAAGGATATTGAGGAACGGTCTAGACTATGTAAAAAGGGAGAGGGGATGGACTGTGAAAAACGTATTTATAGGTAGTCCTGTGCGAAATCGGGCTTGGATTATGGAACGGCACCTGCAGTCGCTTGAGCAACAAGCAGTGCAGAAGCATTATATGTACATCCTGAATGATAGTGAAGATCAGACGGAAAACATCCTTAATGATCATCAGATTCCTTATCTGACTCACAATCTGGGGAGAACATATGGTCATATGCGTGGGCAATATTCCTATCATAATCTGGCGTTGTTGAGAAATATGCTTCTGGATGAGTTTCTGAAATCGAACTGTGATTATCTGTTCTCGATTGATACGGATATCATCATTCCTGAGCATAGCCTGCAGCAGTTAATGGATAATGACAAGGATGTGTGCTCCATGCTTATACGCAATCATCCAAAGTTGAAGGCTCATAATGCCATGATCGGCGGAAAACATATACCTGAATTCAAAGCGGGTTTGTTCCCGGTAGATCTGACAGGTGCCGTATATTTGATTAAGCGTGAAGTGATCGAAGCAGGGGTTCGATATGGTTCCCATCCAACAGGGGAAGATGCACCATTCTGTGAGCAAGCACGAATACTGGGGTTTGAACTATTTGCGGATACTCGGTTGCGTCCCGTTCATGCTTATGCGGAAGGGGTGGAGTTGATTGCTTAATTGGCTGCTTCGTAGGAAGCAACGAGAAAATCCGGTTTTTGAAAGTATAGAAATGACCATTGTCTACCCGCCCGCACTCGACTGGAACCTCTTGTTTCAGCGTCCTCAGCAAATGATGACCGCCTTCTCCAATATTCCAGGTATACGGGCTATCTTTATCAATGAAGAAACGTACAGAAAGCAGAGCCGTCCGATTGAAAAGTTAAATGAAGATCTGTTTCTTGTGCAAAAAGGCGTGAATTACGATCATCTGGTCAAAGGAAAAAAGGTGCTCTGGTTCTCCAATCCAGGCCAGTACAATTATTCGGATGGACGGAAGTTTGATTTTACCGTATTTGATTACCTGGATAATTCGGCTGACGAGTTTGCTGTGTGGAAATCCTACATCCCGAAATGTTTTGACCGTGCGGATCTTATTGCTACGACTGCCAAGGTGATGTATGAAGCCCACAAACATGACGGCAAACCGATCTTTATGTGCCCTAATGGGGCAGATTACCAACATTTTCAGAAATCGCGTGCAGTTCTACCCAAACCGGCGGACTTCCCCGAGGTTCAAGATGGGCAAAAGGTTGTGGGTTTCCATGGAGCAATGGCGTCATGGGTGGATTATGCGCTGATTACGGCTATTGCAGATAAGGGTTATCGTGTCGTTCTGATTGGAAACAATGCCCTCTATCAAAAAAATATTGTGCATCCCAATGTGACTTGTCTTCCGCACAAAGATTATAAAGTGCTTCCCGCCTACATTGCTCAATTCGATGTCTGTATCGTGCCATTCAAGTTGACAGAGATGATCCGGGGCTGCGATCCGATCAAGTATTATGAATATTTGTCTGCGGGTAAACCTGTGTTGACGACGCGTATGGAGGAAATTGTTCATAAGTACAGCGATGTAACTTACTTTATGAATCAGCATAATTGCGGAGTGATGTTGGAGAGAGCGATTCGGGAGAATAGTGCTTCCAAAATTGCAGCACGAGTAAGGGTGGCTAAGTCTAATAGCTGGGATGGCAGGGCAATGGATGCTGTGAAGATGATTAATCAGGTCATGGGAGGCAGAAATAATGAAAAAGATATTTAAACGAATGTTTGGTAGCCAGGCGACCACACCGACAATTGAGTTTGAAAAAATAGAGATTGATGCGACGGAGTTCAATGTTACGACATACACCCCAAAAACGGATACAACGATTGTATATCTGCCTGCGATCGATTTCCATAGTGAACGATTCGGGCGTCGACCACAGCGGCTGTTAAAAGCACTCGCGGAAGTAGGCTACAATGTAATATATATCAACTCGAGTGATGAGTTCTATCAGGTTGAAGCCTTGGAGTATCCATATCCTGAGCTTCCAAACTTTGTCGTGGCCCGTGTAGGACAGAATGTCCGTACGCTGTTTCAAGGTGATCGCGTGATCTACTGGGTGAACGATAGTCGGCTGGCAAGTTCTGTCGAGACAGCCTATCCTGATCTGGTCGTATTTGATTCGTTGACCGATCCCGATCAATATGAGAAGCACAAACACAAGATGGAAGCAGTTGCTGACGTTGTCTTCATTACACCCGAGAGAATCTATGAGCATGGAAAATATTGCTCGCATATTCATCTGGTTACTGCCGATGAATTTGAGATCAAAGAACGAGCAGAACAGGTAGCCCAAATTATAGATGCTTTGCCAAACAGAATGGCCCCTCTGATGTAGGGGTCTTTTCTTTGACCTTATAGGAGGCTGTTCCTTTTCCAAAGAATACGGGGCTAATCGTGCTTCAATATATTTCGTTTACATTATCGTTAGGGAATGAAGATAGCGTTCTACACTATAAAAAGCAGAGACGGTGAATAGCCAGACGGATTAAAGAAGGATCTCCCGATCATCAAGTCCTTTAACCTGATCCCGGCTTAAGCAAGTCTCCGTAGCTAAAAATACATACTATCCTAAGGAGTGGACTGTTCAATGGCTAAAAAAATGATTATCAAAGGTGTAGGTACGTTCATGGCTAAACGCCTTCCAAAAGATCCGATGGGCGAAATTGAGGTAGTTACCCTGGGTACCCTGCAAGATCTGAAAATTGACCTTAACGTGGAGCTTGAGGACATCTTTGGTGGTGACGGGCTGTTCGCCATTGATGTACTGGTGAAGTCGAAATCGATCGAAGTATCGGCAACAGATGCCAAATTCGATCTGGATGCGATCCAGCTGATGATGGGTTCAACAGTACAAGAGCAAGTGAAGTCTTATGTATGGGTGCTGAATGAGCAGTCTACAGTGGCTGCAGGCGTATCCAATTCTGGATTTGCTGAAGCCAAACCGAAGCATGCGAGTGATATCTATGGAAGTAACGGTGACATTACGGTTCGTCTCAAAGATTCCAACACGTTGCTGAAACAACTCACTACTAAAGGAACAGCCGTGGAACCAAATGCATTCTTCTACGACGAAGCGAATGGTGTAATCATCCTGAATGCTGCCCATATCGGTAAAGAGATTGTGTTGAACTACAAACGAGATCAAATTGTAGACATGGTTGATCTGTTGGTTGACGAAGTACCGTTCCCGATCTCTGTCATTCATCACGGTACGTTCCAGCAAAAAGATGGTTCCTATGCAGGTGTTGAAACCGAGCTGTACATGTGCCGTGCAAAAGGAACATTCAGCATCAATGCCCAGCGCGCTGCCGCTTCTGCATCTGCAATCTCCTTGCAGATTCTTGATCCTGAACGTGCTGACGGAAAAATCGGCAGTATCAAACGCTTCAGCGCACCAAGCAAGATCTAATATCTAAATAAGGTTGATTGCTCCTGGCAAGGTATCAAACGGCATCTGTGTCCTCCCCTTCACAGAGCCTTGCCTTGCCAGGTTTTTTAGTATATGGGGGAGAATGTCCTGGGGAGGTCTTTAAATTCATGGAAACAGAACAAGAAAAAGCCGAGCGTGAGCTTGCGGAAAAGCTGAATGAGGAAGCGTCGAAACGAATCAAAGATGATCCGGAAAACAAACGGGTGACTCCGGAGGAAGTGGAGGCTGCTGAACGTGCATTCTTCGAAGATGATGAGATTATTACGCTGCGGGATCGACGGAAATATCGTATTCCGCCGTGTAACCTGAAGGATGCCCGTCGTCTGATGAAGTTGCTGAAGACGGTCAATATTGATGCCATTATCCTTAATTTCATTCCGACTGAGAATGATGAACTGGACGAAAAGCGGCAGCAGGATTTATTTGATGTATTGGCAATGGCGTTCAAAAATTATCCTCATATCGTGACCAAAGACGAGCACGGTGAGTATATCATCAATCGAGAATATCTGGATGAGTATCTTGATCTGAACACAGCTCGCAAAGTCATTGATATGCTCATAGGGCTCAATGGTTTAAAAAAGTAGAACGCACTGAGGGGGAATCTTTGGAGGGAACCGAAATCCGTGATACGGAAACACAGGAACCCGTTCACTGGGGAGAAATCTTCTTCACCCTCCATAAACACTGTGGGCTGAACAAGTGGGAGATTTGGGAGTACACACTCCCTCAGGTTGCGGAGCTGTGCAAGTCAGCCGAGAAATATATTCAATTTGAGATTGAACTTATGACAGCACCTTTCCGCATGTTCGGTGGCGGTGGAGGCGAGGAAGTCGAAGAAGATGGCACCGTCAGACGTAAAAGAACCTTCAATGACGAGGATTACACAGAGATATCAGAAGATGATATCGGTATGCTTGCACAAGCGCTCGGAGGATAAGAGAGAGACATCCCGTTTTGCCTAAATGAAGGTAGAACGGGATTTATGCATAAAGGCGGTGATTCTTTTGACTGAAACAGAAGGACAAGGAGAGAAACACTCCTTAACACAAGAAATATTAACGGATATGGATCAATTAACTGGACAAAACGCAGCGCTGAAAGGGAGATCCCCTTCAGGTGTTAGCGCGTTGGTTAGACGTGTGGAAACAATCAGAAGTGATATGCAGTCGCAAATGATTGAAACGCTGACTACTGATTTGGAGCACTTTTATCGAGAAGCTTTCAGTGAAATGAAGGATGTGTCGGCAGCTGGATCACAGGAGTTGTTAGACTCCGTGATGAATACGATGAAATATATTTCATCAGCTGAAACCAAGGGGTATTCATCAACACTACTCAAGAAATCTCTTGACTCGTCGCAACAGATGGATCAACAGATGACCCGGGCCAACCAGAATTTCGAGCTTAGATCGTCTGGAACATCGGATGATAGTAGGCAATACACACAAACGGGAACAGTCAAAAATCTGCAACGAATTGCACTGCAACATGGTATGGATCAGGAAGATGTAGGTCTTGCCTATCGCATTGGTTCTCGTAATTATGATCATGCATCTGAGGCTGTCGCATTTGCTGAAGAAGTGGCCAAGCTGAATTCAGTGGGCAATACAGATGTAGAACAGACGGCAACAGGTCTGGAAGCTGTTAATTCGGCATGGGGAAGCAGTAGCTTTGATCTGTCCCAAGTCACAGACATGATGATCAGAGCTTCAACGATGTTGGATATTGGCGTTCAGGACTTGATGGATATGATGCGTCAGACCTTTCCGATGGCTGGTAACCTTGATGGAACGCTTGCACAAGAGGATGCATTAGCCAACTGGATTAGCAAGGCTGGATTGTTGGTTCAGTCCAAAGGAGATCATCCTCAGCAGGGCTTTGCATCGAATCGAGTTAGATTCGATATTCTTGCTGAACAATTGAAGGCTACGGATGCAAACGCATCGATCCATCAGCGCACCGGTAGTAGAGACAACCTTCAATTCCGACAACGAGAGATCGAAATCGCATTTCAGATTGCAACACATGAGGCGATGCAAGGATTGAAAGAGGAATTTGCCCAGCTGGGCGATTATCTTATCGCAGTCATGCGGTTAATTGGTGATCGTACGGGTAGCATTGTTGATCATATGGAACTGCTTAACCGAATTATGGATGAAGTCGGAGTGCAGGTTGCCTGGGATAAGTTCGGTGAAGTGATGAATGAAGGCGATCAGAAACGATATGGTGCTACGAATGCAGATCCAGAGAAAGTTGGTAATACGGGGAGCAATGTTCCCGAGCGACTACAAGTCACGGATGTGCAGCGTGCTGGTGTAGCGCAGGAAATGGGCAGACAGCAGAGTCGTCTACAGACTCTGGATCATCGCAGAACTGAAGTTCAAAGTAAGGCCGCAGCCAAGCAAGATGATGTACTTCAGGCTCGGACAACCCGAGATCATCAACATGAAATGTACAATCAGGCTATACAAGATGGGGATACAGCTGCTTCTTCCGTTCATGCAGAAGAACGTGACGAAGCTGAGAAGCGAGTCAAAACGTATAGTCGAGAACTTCTTCTGTTGCGAGAAGAAATGCATTCACTCGATATTCAGATTGTAAAGACGAAGCGAAGTCTTGAGTTTCTAGGCCGAGAACTGGATGACACGAGTAGAGCAATGATGCAACTTGAACACCAAGCTAGAGTTTTGATGATGGCGATGGATGACATGGACCTGAATGCAGTTGAACTACGAAACAAGTTGTATTTCCTTAATGCTGAGTTTACATACGGTTCAACCGATGTTCAGCGGTACGAATCCGAGATCCAGAAGCTGCGTAAGCAGTCAACGCTATTGAATGACGTTCTCTCCACATTGAGAACCGAAGTCAATGAGTTAAATGCTTCTTTTAGACAGGGCATGATTGATGCTACAGCATACATATCCAAACTGAAGGAACTTGAACGAGTTCAGCTCGCGAGTATGATGAGTGGTCCAGGAGGATTACTAGTTGTTCCAGGAGCAGGAAGCAGTGGATCCCCTGTTAAGGATGACAAGGAAGATTCAGCAAACAAACCTTTTTTAGAGAGACATCAAGATCTCATCAATGACGTAATTAAGGATATGGCTACATCAAAGATTGAGGAAGTTATGGATTTTGGTTCAGACAAGAAGAAGAAGGACAAGCCCAAGAGACGAGGGATTAAACAGAGATTCGAAGATATGAAGGAAGTCGGTAGTAAAAAAGCATTTTTTAATGGTCATGCACCTATTCGTGACAAGGACGGGAACGTAGTCAGAGGACCGGATAAGCCAGATGGAACCCCTGGAGATATCCTTACCCAACGTGATATTACGAGAGAGCGTAAGAAAAACGGAGATATTCCAGGGAAATGGGCAAAGCTCGGCAAGTTGGGCAAGTCGATACTGAAACCGCTAAAAGCTGTCCCATACCTGGGCATGGCCATGACTGCGGTGGATGTAGTATCCGGTCTGGTTGATCCTCTGAGCAATATGGGGAAATCAGAAGCAGAAAAGCAGAGTATTCGTGCAACAAATAAAGAAGAACTAGCCAAGGATTTTAAAGATATGGAGCAATCCTCATTTGTAGGTAAAGTGTGGAAAGGTCTTAACCTGGGAATGGATGGGATTTTCAAGGGCGGAATGAGCACCTTGTTCGGAAACAATGCCACCAACAATAAGATGGGGGATTACTGGGCGGGTTTCAAAGCGGTATGGTCCGAAAAAGGCGGAGATGCGGTTGAGAAGAAACTGGCCAAAGAGTATAACTACGAGCAGGAGAAGAAAGAGGCCCAGATTCAAATGGATAAAGAGTCAGGAAAGCCACCTGGCGATAACACTCAACAACAACCACAGATACAATACATTCAACCCCAAATGCAGTACATTCCTGCTGCGGGCGGAATAGGGGCCATGGCTAATGGGTATAAACCTCAGCCGCAAAGCAATGGCATTGATGAAATGATCGCCAAAATTAATCGGCAGCTTAACAAATCGACAAGTGACAACGAAACCAATTACCAAGTCACACGATCCCGTTTGTTGATTAGTGGTGTTCGCGAAGATTCTGGTCAGATGCGTGCGCTAATGGAGAAATATTTGCAAGAGAATATCAAGTTCTTTGATAAGGCCATTGCAAGTTTACAGAAGACGTACGACAAGATGGCTGAAGGCAAGGAGAAAGATGAACTGGGTCTGGAGATCAATGAGAAGAAACAGCAGAAGGCACAGTCAGAACTTGAACTAAGTGGTGTTAAAAACAGCCAAATTGATGAGCTTAGACGCAAAATGAATGATCAGTTTGAGTTGACGCAGTTGGATTATGATAAACGAATGTATGATCTCCTGGCGGCTAATGGGGGTAAGGAAGATGCACCTGAATTAATTGCATTGAACAAATCCCGTGCATCTGAAATGAACTCACAAATAAGTTCGATCAAGCAAGATTGGAATAATTTGCTAAATAGTGGATTGTTTAAACCGGGCACGGATGAATATATGCAGATTTTTAAACAAATCCAGTCATTGGGTGTAGAACAGTCCAAAAATTTGTATGAAATTAGCAAAAAAATGGATAAACCGATATCTTCATTCAACATTCCAGCAGGTCTTAAGGTCATGGATTACTTTGATTACATGACGACAAACAATACACATAAAAGTGTGATGGTTGGTTCGGGTGATGTTACGGTTCATGTGAACATTGATAATATGACAGGCAGCACAAAAGATGTGGAGAGGCTGACATCTACGTTGGATAAAACACTGCGGCAGAACAGCCCGGGCATGGTGAACTATATGGCCAGCAATGTTGGTGCGGGAATGGGAATTAATCATATCCCTAGATATAGTAGATAAGGAGGAACTCTGATATGACTCAGCAAAATCCGTTTGGCTTAGTTAATGACCGGTATAAAAGAAAGCTGTATGTAGATACAGGCATGAAGTTCGAGCCAGTAAACGGAAGAATTATTGATCCGTACTCTTCACCTTCGCCTAATCCGCAAGTGAGGGAAATTAAAATGATTAATGCTCCCTCGCATTTTCATCAGATGGGCGTGTCTTCGTACAAGGCGATCATTAACATCCTGTTTAAAGATAAGCAATCCTATCACGACTACGCGATGTACGTAGGCTGGACACACAAATTTTATGATGAGAAGGGTAATATCTATTTTGGTGTTGTAGAGTCCATCAAAGTCGACCCTATTTTCTACCATCAGGATACGATGGATAAGGATCAGAAGGGGTACAAGGTCGAATTGACCATGACCCTGATCAAAAAAGATGGTTATGACCGTAAGAGTGCAATACAGTTTCAGGATTTACAGACGACAGAAGGCAAGGACCACTGGGCAAGAGATTCCATTGAACGCTTGGCTGATTTGGGACTGACGGTTGTAACACAATTGGATGGCACCCCAATTCTATATTTCAGACCGGAAAACTTCATCACCAGAGCAGAGTTTGTTACTTTCCTGATGCGAACCAAGCGTCTGCTGGAACGAACAATTCGAGAGTAGGGTGACCTACTCTCTTTTCTGTCTATTCTAAAGGTAGGAGGTGTTTATCATACGAAAATGGGTTGATGTAAACGAAGGGGACTGGTTCTATAACGATGTTATGGAAGCTACGAATATGGTCTTGGAAGATGGTGAAGTCTTTGTTGCCGGAATCAACTATAACAAGTTTGAGGAAGGCAAGCCTTTTGTATATGAAGAAATCAAGGGACAAGCGGGGCAAACCTCATTTAGTCTGCCTGTGCTGATTAAACCAACAGATGACAATCCACTGTATGTGTTTATTGATGGTGTTCAAACGATCTACCAAACGGCTGAAACCAATAGTAAGGGATTAACTGATGTGGAGTTGTATACCGGAGTAAAAGCAGGACAGGTGGTGTCCTTCTGTAGTTATGGTGAACCGTTGCTGGACAGTGCTTGGAAAAGGCCACCGGTGTCCTGGACTGGAGATCTGCCCAGAGCTGTACTTAGTGCAGCGACGACCTATTTCTACGATCCATTCAGTCGTAACCATCAGGAATATTTGTATGCAGCAGGCCAACCGCTTCGGAGACTCAGTATTCCTTCCGAGGTATGGGCAGACACCATGGGAGATGTAGAGGCGGTAACCAAAATTGCAACAAAGGCTATTGGTTACCGAACCGATGTATATTGTGTCAGCCCGGGGGGCTCGGTGTTTCTTCCTTTTAATCTGAACGGTGTTACCTGCAAGTTCAATTATTGGACGAAGAATAACAAGTTCATGAGTGAAGATATCAAAGCCACAACCCTCAAACCAGCATACAACAATTGTTTTTTTCCTAATGCCATTATACAGCGTGGAGAAGCCTTTCATCTGATTAATAAGTTACGCAAGGTGTTCTATGCCAGATTTACGGACATGGAAGCACCAACGACGGAGATTAATCAAACCATATCTGCTTTTCAAGGGCAACGGGTGTTTAGGCTTAACGGCAATTATCCGGCGGGTAAAAAGAAACTTAAAGTTACAGTGAAATTTAATGAATTAAAAAAAGATAAAGTCCCAGAGACACCGGCTTATTCGGAAATTGACAACCACACGGTTGTTTTTAGTCAACCTTTGTCAGAGGGCGACGAAGTGACGTTCTATTATCTCAAAGATGTGAGCGAGAGGTTCGCAGACGTTGGCAAAGATTCGGCCATTTATTATCAGGACAAAAAGGAGCGGGTAGAACAGTCCAAGGATGCTTTCTGGAAAATAGCCGTCTCGGAAATGGAAGACGAAACATTTGCGAACAATGATCCACTAATCAATGGCATTCCTATCAAGAAAAAGGTGGATGGTGCAGCGGAAGTCACGGATATGGGAAGACCTGTAGGTGGTACGGACGAGGAAGAGATATGGTTCCTTGGAAATTCCGCTATGACCCGGGCTGAAGCCGCAGCTTTCCTGGACCGATTCATGAAATGGACCATCGAGCGATTCAAGTAAGGGGGAGATTACAATATGATTCCAATTTCGGATGAGGTTATGAATGTGCTGTCCCAGCGTCTGAAGCTGGGGGAAGGAGCGCTTCCCAATATCCGGGTCGAAGTAGATCGGTTGGCCTTTATCCCGGGACGGACGGAAGAGTTCAGGCATATCGTAGACGAGCAGATACCCATCATCAGTACAGAATCCGTTTGGGTGGATGAATCGAGTGATGGCATATATAACGGTTCGACTCAAGCGAATACCCAGGAGATTTGTTTTCCGATCAAAGGTAAAACGTTTATTACTACTCCTGTGACAGATAAATTTGGTAGTCCTCGTGATAGCGCGTCAAAAATTCACCGAGGCATCGATTTGTCAGAAAAGATCGGGACGCCAATTTTGGCTGCGTGGGCCGGAAAAGTAGTCCGAACATCCTTGAATAGAACAGAAGGTGCTGGTAATGCCGTAAATATTAGACATGCTAATGGTGTAATCACCAAGTATTTTCACTTGAAAGAAATTCTCTGTTCGGTGGATGATGAAGTAGCTCAAGGGGCTGTCATTGGAACGCTAGGCAATACAGGTGGCGTATATACCGGTGGGCATAAGGTGTCCCCGGCTGAACGTGCGGCGGGCAAGGGAAAACATCTACATTTTGAAATTTGGGAAGGAGTCAATCCAACAACGAGAACCGGAGAGGGAGGCAAGCCAGTTAATCCTGAATTGTATTTCAAAGGCCAGCGCAAGTTGCACGGAAATGCGAAAACAACATTTACTGATGTAAAGCCGGTTCAGGTCGAGGGATATCCCGGAGAGATCAAACTGAATGAGAAATTCGACAAACGAAACTGGCATGAGAAAAACGTTTATACAACCGGATTGAAATTTTCGGATTATGCCAAGATTGAATCGGGCTGGACTATGTTTGATTCAGGAGGCAAGTTGCTGTATACGTTTGAAGGCAAAGCCGCCGTAGCTGAATTTGAGATTAACGTGACAAAACTGAGTATGCCCACGCAAGGGCTGCTTAGTATTGGAATGGGGACTAATTTTAGTGATGCGGAAGGGGATTCTTTCGCCGTGGTGATTGATGGTAAAACGTATGCCTATGTGAATAAGTTTAACGGGGCATATGATCTGACCAAACTGACGGAATTGAATAATATTGTGATCCCTGCAAAAGCCAAGAGTATCAAGATTAAGGTGACCTATGGGGGGAAACAAAACCCCGCTGTCCCAACCGGGTCTGTTCCTGCTTCGAGTAAGAAGTATAAAAAGTTCGCCATTGATTATATTCGCATACAAGAGTTGTTGCCTGCTCCGTTGAAGAATCAAAAGAGTGAAGAAGGGCTCGATCCATCTAAAGGATATTATCAAACGAACAGCTACACAGATTTTATCAATAATAGAAGGACAGAGACGGATGTTATTCAGGTCGGGTCTTTTGTCTATATGGACACGCAGGTTCTTCCCAATATCATTAGTGCCGAAATTGATGATCAGTTTGATTCTGAAGCCAGGGAAGCACGACTGACGATCTCCAATCCGAGAGGATTCTTCTCTCCGGATTATAATCCTGCTCATTTTCCCGAGCTTGGTGGTGTGACGTCTCCATGGTCTTATTTCGCAAACGGATTCCATATCGGAGTCCTGAGTGAAAATACACCGATACGCATATATATGGGATATGGTCAGCACATGATGCGGGTATTTACGGGACTGATTGACAAGGTGGACATCAATGGCGAAGGCTCCACGCTGGAGATTACGGCCCGAGATATGTACAAGCGTATTATCGAGAAAGTTATTTCCGAGAAAAAAGCCTATCCAGAAGTAGATGAGATTGATAATGTGCCAGATCCGGTGCCGCCTGCAGCAGTTGGCACGGACCGGACATCATCCATAATTCAGGCTGCACAGGCCCAAGCTGCAGCGTATGGTGTGCCTGATCATAAGTTTTTGCTTGCGATATGCAGGCACGAGACCGTTCTTGGAACACAAGGTAAGGGTAAAGATGAGAACGGCAGCTTTATTCTTGGATATGGCTGTCCTAGTGAGGGACCGTGTACGGATAAATACGCAGGTATTCAGGAGCAAATGAAGCGCGGAGCAGAACGGATGTCCAAGGCGCTGGCTTCCAGAGGGAAAAAAGTGAGTTCCAAGGCGGATGTACTTTATTTCCATAATGGTGGAGACATTGCTCCCATGACCTGGAGTCAAGATCGAGAGAATTGGGTGGACAAGGTATGGACCTATTATCAGGAGATGCTCGCAGATCCGGCAAGCTGGGCCATTACAGCAACCTCCACTCCGGCAGTTACACCAACACCCGCTCAGCCTGTAGAATTTGAAAAGCCGGCTTGGGTCAAATCAACCGTTGTACTAGATCTGGTTAAACATGCAGGTATGGTGGGTTGGAGGGCAACCAGTGAGGATCGCTCTTATCCTGACTACGTAATTGACGAGACCTATCTGATTGAAGTGAATCAAAAGACGGGCAGGGTCATTGTCCCCGTACCGGGTCAGGAAGGTGAGTTTGAAGTCAAGGATGCAAGCACAGTGCTGACACCGAACGGATGGCTTAATCCATTTATTGAGGAGTATGGCAAGACGTTTGAGCAATGGTCTGCCAAAGTTACGGAAGCTGTTCAGGAGGTGATCTCGGAGATTCCGTATCGAAGCTACTGTGACCGTTATGGTACGTACCGACTGGAGAGCTTGAATTATGACAAACCGGTCGTAGCAGAATTTTCCGAGAATGACAATCTGATCTCCATAACCAAATCTACAGACTGGTCCAGAGGAAGAAGTCACATCGTTGTTATCGACTCGAATGATAGTCAGAGCAGTTTCGTAGACAAGGAGATTTTGCTCGAACTCAAAGGAGAAATCCGAACCATGGTGCTGGCCGTTCCTTGGGCGAAAACGGTTGAAGCAAAAAGGCAAGTAGCAGAGCGAGCTTTTTTTGATATGAAACGTATGTGCCGTACGCTTCAGGTGTCCATTCCTGCGAATCCTGCGCTTGATCTGCTCGACAACGTCATTGTGACGGATAAAACGACCACCACACGAGCTGAATATACCATTAAAAGTATTAAAACCAGTTATTCGGTCGACCGTGGCATGTTACAGGTCATTGATATGATGTGGGCAAGAAAGGGAGTGATGGTATAATGGCCGGCATTGTGAATGAAAATATTGTATTTCCTGTGCTGGATCTAATCCACCGGGAACTTCGCAAATATAGCAGTATCTCCAATTCGAATGTTTCTCCTCTTGAAGGTGAGCCTTCCGTTACATTATATCGGGAGCACATGCAGGACCCGGACCGGGTGACTGGAGCAGATCTCTTGTATGAATCGGCATGGAAGGTTTCGATCTGGATGAAGTTTGGCTCAGAGGATGAGGAAGACTTTCCTTCTGGAGTAGGTTATTCCCACCCGGATTATGAGTATTACAAGTATTTCAGGTTAACGCAGGTGACGGCCCGTACATATGATCCGAGTGGAGAGTCAATGTTCACTTACAATATTGGTCTAAATTATGATGACGAAGGACGCTTAACTGGAACGAGCGTAAGTCGTATATAACATGTAGGAGGTGGTTCCATGGCATTTAATGTATCTTACATCGCGGGTGGCGTCATCGACAAAGTGCGCGAGCTGCCGTACCCACACTTCAGTAAAAAGACGATCCCGTTCATTCGGGGACAGATGTTGGACATTCCGGCGGCGAAGACCACCAAGTCTGATACGTTCACCTTGGCGTATGACACAGAGTTTCTGAGCATTGCGTTTGCGGCGAGCCACTACTGTGTCGGAGATTACTGGGAACTGACGATCGGGACTGAAAAGGTGTGCCGTACCATTTATGCGAAGGAACTTCCCGAGTCGGTTTCTATGGGGAACAGTTTCGGAATTGTCTACCCGATTCCGGCGGGAACGACTATCACGTTTGACTTCTACAACGCGGTCGC
Source organism: Paenibacillus sp. LS1 (assembly GCF_026013365.1). Classification (GTDB taxonomy): domain Bacteria; phylum Bacillota; class Bacilli; order Paenibacillales; family Paenibacillaceae; genus Paenibacillus. Next base: position 1,191,802 of record NZ_JAPDOE010000001.1, on the reverse strand, counting down.
TGAAGCCAAGTCGGTCTGGTACAACATCAAATTTTTGAGATAAGGAGGGTGACGATGGCACAGACAGTACCATTAACCAAGTTCAGTGGGTTCGTGTCGGGCGAAAGTAAAGCTGAGGATATTATTTTCGATCTGGCCAATGCAATTGTAAGCGCGAAGATTCCATCCGCCAATGGTTTAAATGTGGAAAACAAATGGAAAAAGGTCTACGAGTCCATGTCAGATGTATGGGTGACTTACAAAGAGATGACCCGTTCAGGCGTACAAGGAAAATATAAGCATACTGATGGGAAGCTCTATGATGTATTGAAGGTTGCTTCTAACTTACCGAATCTGACTAAGACACAAGACGGCACTTCTTTGGTGGATGAAGAAGGATTTCTTTCTGAGGTAAGTTCATTTTATGGAAACAATCCAACGGGAAAAAAGATTCAAGTTGTTTCATTTGAATACATTGATAATGAGGGGATAACTCAGTCTGTAATGGTCCCAGGAAGCCTTGTAGTAATACTTCCTGATGCCAATTCTCAGTGGGGATCAAGGGTTTATCTTGTAAAGCAAGTTCATGTGAAGAAGAACGGCATGAAGATTGATAAAATTGACTGGAATGAATTTGAATTGCTTTCGGAACTACCGAAAGACTGGGATTATGCACTAACACAGCTGGGATATAAGTTCAGAGTTGAACGTAATAGATATTTAGTTACTGGGACATCAAGCAGTTATTATACCACTGTTGATCAACAGCCTGTTTTGGCGGAGAAATACACGTTTACCGAACGATACTATATCGCTGAACCAACCAACTACACTACACCAAAGGTTGTGTTGAAAGCTACACCAGATGTACCAGAGGGGATTTCCGCTCGGGATTACTTCATCATGTTTACTCAGCCTCAGAGCTTTGGGGGTGGAGATTATAATTACTTTGACTGCCAGCATGGTGTAGGATTTGTAGGGGAATTAAGCAAGGGTGATCCGTCAGCTACATACAAAGGAATCTGCAGTCCTTCAACCGTATCACCTGGGTCAACACCCGTGGTGTTGGATCAGACAGCAGCAGAAGCGATGTACGAGCAGTGGAATGATCCTGAAGCAACTAAATTATACACACCGCCAACTATCACATGGGACAAGGATTTTGATGGCCTTACTGAACTAATCAGTCCAGCTTCCCATTTCTTTTACGGACGTAACTCTACCGTAAAATGGTTGCCAAACAAAAAACGGAGACCGGATTATCTGGTAGCCTACCATATTTCAGTCAATAACGACCGGGCTGCGGTTGTCATTGAAGGAGATCCTTCTCCAAATATTCATGGATATTACCGAAGTTTCGGTTATTTTGGAAAAATCGTACCTTTCAATGACCATGATCATATTGGCAACTTTGGTTTAACCGTAGGTATGGGAGACTTAAAACAAGATCTAACAGGATACACAAAAAATGAAATCCGAACGGATTTGAATCCTGACAAGTATGCGCAATACGGAGAGTATACTTCGAACGGGATGGACTCGGTATCTCTTCTTCGAACTCGAGGTAACGTATTGTATCAAGCTCATTATCCAGCATTTATTACCCAGCTGCCGAATTATCCCGATGTTGGGAGCATCCCAAAAGAACTGTCTAAACTAGTGTTAGACAAGGACGGTTTCCAAAAGTCACTATGGACTGGGAAATACCATGCAAGTCCAGTCTACTTGGTGCACCAAGCGGAAGGTTATCGGGGTTATATGGATGGGGTTGTCGCGATATATGATCAGAATCTCGTTAATCTGGATGAACTGATTGTAGATACGGAGATTCCCAAAGATAATGATAACCCTGCAGCTGGTAATTGGACTGAAGTGTACAAATTCTTCAGTATCAAATCACCGATGAACTTTTTCAAGCAGTCGCCTGCACCGGATCAGGTCACGATTGCAATACTTAAGGAAATTAAATAAGGAGGATTAACATTACATGGCAAATTTCAAGTATGTAGAAACCATTACAACATCCCAGGATCTTCTGAACAAGTTGAAGGAGGAGATTACGGCTTTCGAGAAATTCCCCTTCGAATCAACAGCGGGTGAAACAGCTGAGAATAACTCGTGGAAGGTGTTTTATGAGGAAAAGGATGCTGAAAATCGTATCAGTCTGTTGATTCTTCAAGGCACCATGATTATCGGAACAACAGAAAAACCAATCACCAAAAAATATTATGTACAGTTCACGAATCACGCCATCGTTCCACGAGTGATCACACCAACACCTAAATATGTAGAGCATAGTACATTGACGGTCCAATTGCTTGAAGGACTGGAAGGAGAAGAGCCTGCTGCTTTGCCAGTGAAGACACTGCCAACATTCAAATTAACAGGTCACCCTGTACTGTACCAGTGGGCACTGGAGAGTCATACGCCAACGGATCGAAATAAAGAAAAGCCAGTTTACATGTATATCAATGTGATGAATAATCGTCTGGCTATGGTTCTGGTTGCAGATCCGGCTGTAAATTTCCTGGATTACAAAAAATCATTCCTCTATGTAGGTGCGCTGAAGCCATTCAAATACAACCTCAATGATGTAGACGGAAACGTTATGCTGACGGCAGGTGCAGTTATTGATGAACCGGATATCGCAACAATCGCCAAAGACGGTACATACTACTATGGACAGTATACTTCTGCAGGTAACAATACGTTGCAGATGCTCAAGACCAAATCAGGTATTGAATTCCAAAGTCATTATCCTTCTTTCATTACACAAGCACCACCAGTAGGCAAAGCCTTTATTGATCCTGAACTTGGGGATACGGGACTTGAACTGGAACCACAGGGTTTCCAAGCATCCAAATGGACGTCCAAATATCACTTGTCTCCAATTTATGTTGTCCACCCCTATGAGGGATATCGTGGTCAGTTTGACAACTGCATTGCGGTAACGAAACATAATATCCTTCACCTGGATGAGTTGATTATTGACGTGGAAGGAAAGCCTTGGCATCAAGAGGTTTATCGTTATTTCGATACAGATACACAACAGAACTTCATGAACTTATCAGCTAATCAACGGATGGGCGTAGCGATTCTGAAAGAGGTACGTTACTCAAGTAAACAAGCATAGACCTGAATCGTATAGATTCAGTAGAGGGAACCCTGACTCCGCTCAGGAGTTCCCTTTTTATTTGGAGGGGGTGATGCAGTGCTCACAACAAACGAATACTATTTCAGCATCCGGGACATTGTTCAGACATCACAGGGATATTTGCTCAGGATAGGCAGTACAGGAAGCAGGCCTTTGGATTATATGTTTGTATATATTCCTTATAGTCGTTATGCCAGCATATTGATGCTGGATTTCTACATGGCAAGGAACGCTGCTGATGATACGATAAAAGACGAATTGATTGACTCCATCAAAAGAGATTTGGAAGGAGAAGAACAATTTATCGTTCTGTCTGATGGAAGAACAAGGAATCATGTATCGATAAACGAGATACCTATTGGAGACAAACGAAATACGGTACAAAGCGAGATTGAAGAAGGCATTAAGGCTATGCGTAATCGATTAGGTGCCGATAAGTCCTTAGAAGTGATTGAAGGAATTCGAACATCTCTTCGAGATAGCCATCTTATGGATAGCTCTGAGCAAAAGGCTGCGGATCGAATGCGGTGGCTGCATCCGGGACAGTTGCATACGGGAGATGAAGCATGGCGTGTTGATAATAATAAAGAGTTAAGGGTATTCAAAAATGTTACAGTGACACGCAACTTGCTGAAAAATCTGGACATAATTCATCCATCCCAATGGGGTGTTCGTTTCACGGATCAGGACGTTATTCTGGATTATCTTGGAGATTATGATCGAGATGATGCAATTGAAACCGTTGTTGAACGAATCATGGCGTCAGCCAGAGATCATCAGAAGCATACCCGGCTTGAGATTTTAGCGATAGCTAATCGGACAGTTTCGATGCTCACGGAGCAAATGGTGATGGATGGTGCTTTGAAAGAAACTGAGCGACGCAGCATCATAGTTAGAGTAATTGACAGTGTTAAAGAGAGACTGAAAGATACTGCGATATCCAAGCTGGACTTGGCTTCATCAATGACTCGGCGTGAACTCGATGTTTCATATGGAAACATGCTAAAAGCTGCAATAACCCATCATCGGAACACCTCCAACGAGCTTATGAGTGACTCCCAGCGTTTCTATAAACGGGATTCAAGCATAGATCATGACATACAAATAGGGAATTCTTCACGCTTCCTACAAGAAGAATATATGAAAATTGTACATGAGCAAATCCTCTTATCAATAGATCATACGAGAGAAATCAGAGTTCATAAGCCAGATCAGGGTGAAAGAAACTTTCAGGTCGAAGGGCAACTGGCTCAGTTCAATCAAGCCTTGCGTAATATTGATTTTGAAACGCAGATGCAGTATGTACAACAATGGGGGCAACGCAAAGATTTCGAAAACGGGTTAGTCATGCGTCCACCTGTTCTGGCTAAGCTGAAAACACGCCAATTCCCAAGTGTGGTACATCAGTCTCTCCGAATGGAAAGAGATACGAATAAAGAACTACTTTTAGCGGAAACACAGTTATATAGACGAAGCTTAGAGCATGATATTATTTCTTTAAACGAGATCATAAATTTGGATCGGAGCCGACTGACAGCACCTACCTTGATTAATAAGGAAGGTCTATGGGGAAGTATGGCTAAAGGTGTGCAAACCTATATGGACAGATCTTCAGCCAATAGGTATCATCCTGCATCTGCGTTAAGAGATATTCGTAGTGATCCCTGGGTGATCCAAAATGCTTTTCCAAGAGGACAACGTATTATAGGTCATAATCCGGCAACAATAGATCAGGAATTTCCATGGGGCAAAAGAATCATAGATCATAATCCTGCTTATAATGAAGATGTGAATACGCAAATCAAGGCTCACAGACTTATTGTTGTACTTGGAGCGGTTGAGGACACGAATAAGCAAATTCTTGCATCAAGGGATGCTACGGAGTTCGGAAATGTCTTGCGAAATAAACCCGAAGCACATCGAGATACAGTAGAATTCGCTAATGTTGAGAGGGATAAACCTGAGGGCACTCGGGTAGATAAAGAAGCTGCACATCTCCTTCGAGAATATTCAGAAGGACGCAGGGTCGACAAATTTGAATCATTTGTATCTTCCCAATTCGATACGGGTCATGTTGGTCCGCGAGCCATGTATATTCCCAAAACAGAAGTGGCTGCCGAGCGAACGGATACATATGAGATAGAATTAATATCCTCAAGTGCGGGTAACCGCATTACTGAGCAAGGAATCTGGTTACCCCAAGCTTTACGTGGAGAACGTGAAGATAAGACATTGACGATTGAAGATACGGTCTACGAGGCGCTGAAGAGTAGGGATAGTAAAAACCTTTTTCTTGACGATGAGATGTATGTAGCACTTAAAGGCAGCAAAGAGCTCAATATAGAGAAATTGTGGCAATCCCTAAAAAATATGACGCAGAAGCATATGGTTTACTTGGATGACTTACTAAAAAAGTTTATCAGTGATGGTGGAACGATTGGAAACAAATTATATCCGGGTCATCTGGAAGATTCATTGCTGGCAGCTGAATTATTAGATCGCCCTGCGCTTGTGTTGGAGATGATGATTGATGCGATGTATCAGACCGATGATGTCGCCTTTATGGATGAAAACCTTCTTACTGGAATTCGAGAGAGAATCGATGCATTAATTGAAGTGGGTATCTTGTGTTCAAATAAACAAAGTGATAATGGACTCGTTACATTCAGTTCAGAGGGTATTAGAGAATTGAAACAAGTTATCATCGACATGGACATGCCAGAAGCATATCAAGAGCCCGATGATGCATGGACAGACACACCATATCTAAATGCAGATCACCTACCCCGTCAGGGGAATGTAGATGATAAAATGTCCGAGGCCTTCAAGGAAAAAGACAGTGAGTATAATCAAGTAGGGTTGCTGAATGAGCAAAATACGGGTTCAAAGTTTGATCGGCGCGGAGAAACCATTGAGGTGACTTATGCGGATTGGGATGCCAAACCGATTACTTTTAATTTTGATACTCCACTTGGTTTTGTTGATTCATCTCCAGGAGTTTTCGATGAGGATCTATCAGAAATGAGCGCTGCTCACTCACAGGAAAAGTTTGGCATGGTGAATGAAACAGTCGATGGCTCTAATCACGATCGAGATGGATTATTTAACGAGCAAGATTATGCTACAGGAGAATCTATCCTTCGGTCAGGCGAGCACTCTAATACATACGTTGCGGGTTCGACAGATCTGCGAGAACTGTATATTAGCGAAGAGTACTCCATTGGTGCCCGTTTCAGTCAACAAGCGCATGTGAGTGAGGAATATAACTTAGGCAGTCCTGTTAGTCGTGAGCTTCAACAGACTGGAGAGATAGTCTCAGGAGCTTCTTCACAAATGAGAAAAGCTCAGGTCATTCAGTTGTATACCTCCAGTACTTCTGGAATTCGTCATGCAAATACAAGTGAGGGTTATGAATTAGGAGATCCATTTTTACGCCAAGGTCTATCTAGTGAAGGCTATGGCCTTGGATGTCAGGATTTGCGTGAAATGCAATGGGATGATGGTTATATGGGGGAAACGAATCATCGACTGGGTGTAACGGAAAAAAGATTATTTTACAGTTATATGGAATTAAAACAGGCAAACATGAAAGACGGAATGCAATTGGCCATGAACTCAGAACGATTGGCAGAGCAATCAGGTCGAGTTGAACATGCTACACAATTGAAAGATTCATGGGTAAATGAAGATTTTCAAGGTCAGGTATACAAGCTGGGTAATCTGGAACAGCAGTGGGTAGCTGATAAGCCACAACAGGGAAATCTGGAGAGCCAGTGGGTTGCTAACAAATATCAATATGGTTTGATGGAGCAATATCTTGACAGTGGAGATAAACCTAAGTACGCAGACGTGCCAGTAGAATCCATTGGAGGTTTGCCGCTCAAATATGGGCAGATTGAAGAGGAGTTGCAGGCAACTAAATACCAGTATGGCAACTTGGAAGAGCAGCTACTCGGAATTAAACCTCAGTATGGAAAAATTGAAGAACTGCTTTTTTCAACCAAGCCTCAATATGGCAATTTGGAAGAAAATCTTCTCGCGACTAAGGGTGGTAAAAGTTCCGAATACCACTTCACCAACAATGGAGATAAACGTGTAAGAGATTCGTATGTTGAAGAACAGTGGAACGGATCAAAGAGCGAGCGAATCACAGGTCTTGAGGAAGATATAGCTGGAATTCTGAATCCATTGCCGGCTACGTTTGAATCCGGTTTGTTAAGCATAAAAGGTAATTCCCAAGCTGATTGGGAGCAATCTTTAATGAGTGACAAGACGAGCAATTATTCTTCAATTGTTACTATGTCTGAAGCATTAAAAATCCAACAGCATGGGCATGTGGGAGAGCAATTAAATGCTAGCAAGTTGGAACAAGATGTTTCTCTTCTAGATGGTTCAGAAGGAAAGAAAGGACATGTGGATGGTGAATTAATCGATTTTACATGGACTGGCTCGAACTCAGCGCACCACGCTAATGTTGGGGCAGGATTATCCGGTGAAGCCGGACCACTTGAGTCTACAGGGCAATACGAAATGACGACTGCGTTTAAGAATAATCTTAATGGCGAATTAAATACAGAAGATACTAACATGTCAATCAAATTAAGCGGGTCAGGACAAGAAGTCGATGATTTTTCATATGCAGATTTTGAGGGCAGAGTGGCACTTGTTCAACAGGATGTCATCACTGTAGAACGAGAGGATAAACGAATATCTCATCTGGAAAACCAGACACGAGAGGCAACATTTGCGAATGCTCGTTTGTCTGAATTGCAGAATCCGGAGGATACATTCGCAACCTTTGAGGAACGATGTGCGCAGGTGATCACGGGCTTTATTTTCGCTGAACGACCTGAGATGCGGGCAGAGTATTTGGAACAGCTTTTTGCATTTCTGCCTGAACGAACAGCACATCTTATGAAGATCTATCACGAAGCCAAAGTGGAAGGAAGGGCTTCTGAGATTGAAGTTGATTCGGTGTTGGCTTATCGGGATCGGATCACTGAGGGATATCTGCCTCTTATGGATACTACCGCGCAGGGACTTGTTTTCGATTATACCGATAATCTGTTGGACCACGGAATGAATCCTGAAGACTGGGAGGGTGGTTTTGGCGTGCCCGAAGAGTATGATCCTCATGACCCGTTCAACGTTTATTTCCCATACTCCAAAGAGATGGATGCACTTGAACTTGTTCAGGCGGATGATTGGGTTCAATTCGGAGGCGGCGATTGGAAACGGGATGAGCTCCTCGGCAAGTTTTATAGTAAAAATGAAACTTCTCAAATTAACGGATGGTACCGGAATAATTTTCTGGGCGATCAGTATAAATTCTCCGTTGATTTCAAGGTAGATGAGAACGAGAAGGGTGACGATGGCGTTGGTATTATTTTTAAAATGCAAGATGCCAATAACTATTGGATGTTCATGGTCAATGGTGGTGATTCTACAAACGCTCTAGATATGAGGACACCGATGCAGCTGTATCATGTCGTCGCGGGTAGAAAAGAGTCTGTAGGTTCTCCGATGCAACCTTTTAAATGGGAAAGGGATCGATGGTACACAATCTCAGTATCCATCATGAAAGGTAAACTGCAAATCTATACCGATTCCAAACTACAATACGATTTAACGGGCACTGATTAACTCAGTGTTCTTTTTTTCGTATAGAGCGAGTACGAGGTGATTTTATGGGTCATACATTTGGATTATTTACAATGTCTCAAAAAGGCGTGTTGTTCGCCAATATGAGAGTTAAGATAGCTGATAAAGACGATTATGCCAATCCTAACCATCCAGAGCATCTCCCGGAGAGTCCCAATGCACCGAGAAGTGAAACGGACCGGCATGGCGAAGAAAATAATCCTATTCTGGGTGATCAAGGTTACGGTCAGATAGGACGATGGCAGACGGTTCAATTGGATGCACTGGAAAACAGTATTGATCAAATCATTGAGCAATATCTGAAAGATAAGTCGTGGTATGCGAGTGTACGATGCCGTGAAGCACTGTGGAATATGTACCGCAGGATAGAATGGTGGGTAGAACAGCAGCAGCCTCCAGATAAAACACAATATCAGCGAGTACTGCAAATGGTGAAAGATTGTATTCACAAAATTCTTGAAAACGCCCAGAAGCCTGGCGGTAGTCATCACGGTGTGTCATTGCCGATCTGTCCGGCACCCTACTACCATCATTTTAGTGGGAATTACTTTAATCATTTTGATGCAACCGTATATGAGATCCCGCTCTTCTCGATGAAAAAGGACGTCCCTTTCTCCAATAAATTCCCTGATTTCTTCAGATATGTATCATCAACGGAGGATCAGGAATGGGTAGCTGTTCACTCCGTAGGCCGAAATGAACAATCTGGTTCTGAGATGATCTTAAAACTGGATTTAGGGCTTCTGGAGATTGGCAACTCATCCAAAATAACATTTAACTGGCGTGTGAAGCGTTATGGACAGATCAGGTTCAAGTACCTGGCTAGTGCCAAGCGCGGTAATGGCATGCTGTTCTATATTAATGGGCAGCAAGTCGGAGGTGAATGGAGCGAGAATAGCGGATGGCAGGAAGCTGCATTTATGTTGCAGCCAGGGCAGATGTACAAGTTCGACTGGTTAATCCGCAAAATGAGACCAGAGGTATGGCAGAACAATGGCATCTATATCAAGGATGTTGAAGTCGTTGAGATTGTGGATACACGCAAGCCGCCTGCTCCGAAAGATTACGATCTGGATGGTGAGGACGTATATGAGTATGGTAACTGGGTTGTAAGATCACCACAAAGTGTGGCACAGGCTCATTTTAAAGGACAGTTCATTACGGATGATTTGCGTAAGAAAACCATGACGATGGATCTGGACAACGAATGTGATGGTACGGTTTCATTTGCATACAAAATGGGTGTGGATGAAGAGCCGTATCCCGATTATGAGTATCAGTTGTTTTTTGATGATGAATTTTTTCAGCGGACCCAGCGTGGAGATGGAGATCATGGTAGCTATGCTCGCTCAGTGCATGGTGTTGAATGGAAACTGAATGGGGACTATTCAGAAACAGAGACCAACCAGGCTAAAATCGAATATGAAATTGTAGCAGGGCCGGATACGACGGTGGATTTGAGAGGTTCACTCGAAGTAACTTGTCCTCAACGAGAAATTGATCATTGGGAACCGTTTCACTATGGACAAGGCATTGGGGAATATGAATGGTATATGTCGGGAAATCCGAGTTGGGTGAATCAAGGGAATGTGCTTCGTCTGGATGAACCGAAGCAGGGAGATATGATTGCTCAAACCATAATAACTTTGCCGGATGATGGATGGTTCATATTCAGCTATAAGCATCAGCTACGGCCTACTGAAGCTTTTGAGGTTACTGTAAATGGTATGTCTGTTCATTATACAACGACGAATGGTAATGGCGAACAAGTACGCATTCCTTTGCAAGCTGGAAACAACGTAATCCAATTTCGAATCAGAGATAGTTTAACGGAGGAACCCTTTAAATATCAGTTGGATAAGTTGTTTACCTATGGCAATAACACAGGTAATACATATCGCACAACGTCTCCGCTAGGTTCATATGTTGATGTGACACGCGGGTGGGATGTAACGGATGCTGGAGCAACCACGGAAACGAATAACGACACAATTACATATCGTTCCGAGTTAAATCCAGGTACGAAGCTGACGATTAAAGAACACATGCGAATCTATCCTGCGATGGACTATAATTATGATCCGGAAACGGGCGCGAATCGAGATGAATTGGTTTTTTATGAGCTGTTCAATGAAGAAGACAAAATTAGTTCAAGATTAAGATTTACAGGAAGCTGGGAATGGAAGGAGCTAATTGCTGGTGATGGTGTGATGTGGGCTCAGGGGCACAATCAGGAATTCATCTGCGAACTCGAAGCTCAGTTAAATAAGCCCGGTTATATATTCTGGCAGTATGGTGGAGATTTCGATCCCGGAGAGAAATTGGAGCTTCAAGTAGATGGCGTTACAGTCTGGACAGGGAATCAGTCCAATGGAAACGATGGAACAAACTGTATGTATCCAGTTTCCTCAGGCAGTCACCGTTTTCGCTGGATTTACCGGGATGGTAAGGCATATGTGCCTAGCGACGGTAACCCAGGTGGATCTGGCAGCAGTTATACAAATCCGGGAGGAAACGGTACCGGAAATGGTCCGTCAAATGGTTCGACTACAAGTCCATTTGGAGAAGTATGTTTTCATAGTGGAATGAAAAATCATGATATTCAGTATGGACAAAATTCTTATTCAGGACGGTCTGAACAGACGAGTCTGTGGGGATGGAAAAATGAAGGAGCAATTTATGACGGTAGTCATAGACTTCTGGATGAAGGTAAATATATTACCCGGGATTTTTATGCTCCTCACATTGGTAAAATTGATTATGTTGAGACGCTAAAGGTATATCCTATAAAGAAATTAAACAACACGGGTTTACGACCCATTCGAACTTCGGACATGATGAGACAGTATTATGCGGAACCAGGTACCATTTATCAAAATAAAGAAAATAATTATTACGGATTAAATGTGAAAAGTCTATCTCCTGGGGATCCGAAAACGGAGTTTGATAGTCCACATACCAAAATGATTTATCAACGTTTTTACTGTGAAGGCGAGTTTAGCATTGATTTTAGATATATTTGTTATCTGAAAGATGGGGATCAACAAAAAGCGAGATTTAGAGTTTACTTTTATCCTGAATCTGGTACAAAACGAATAATATTAAATGAAAAAAATAACAGGGGTAAGAATAACGGGAAAGTAAATTACAAAAACATAAGTGCTTCAGACTGGAACACAGCAGCGACCTTTTCTGAAACAGTCCCTAATTTGAAAGCAGGATATTACTATATCTGTATTGGCATTACGGATACTTTTGGTGATAGTGATCAAGATAAAGATGGTTTTCTCTACCATGCTTCTATTAAGAATCTATCCATTAAAACAAAAGATTCTGCCGGATTGAACGGCGGCAATCTGGTTTATCCAAACAGAACGGATAGTGAAACGTATGTATTGGTTGATTTGATCGATAAAACTATAGGTTCAACACTTTACTCCTATCGTTACCCGGCAAGTAATGGACAGATACAGACGTACAATATGGATTTTTCTCCTTATACATTATCTGGTAAGGCATACACAGTTCAATACAGTTTGCATAAAGCAGCAGGTGCAGCTGGCGGTAGTGGCTTGGATGCTGGAGGATTTACACTTAGTGGAGGACGTTTTAGAGAATCTTGGAATGCGTACTGTACAGATTCACAGGGACGATTATATTTGGAAGGACAATCGCCACATCCTGGGGAGGATACATGGAATCCGCCTGGACCAGTTACGACCGCGCCAGATGGTGGGAGTCATGCCTGGCTCGATGTAATTCGTTTATATAAAAATATAAGTAGAGCTTGTTCGGGAACTAAAATTGTGATCGAAACTCTTGAAGAAGGGCAAGTAATTGATACTCGACCAGTTACAAATGAAGATGATCAAATCATTTCTATTGAGGTAGAAAATACATCAGATCAGAAGAAAAATTACGAGATCCGCATTCGATTTGAGCAGGGCTGCCCGGGAGATGGAGCGATGATCTGGGGCGGATCGATGCAACTTGATGATAACAGTAAAATTGATCCATCCTGGGCAGAGGTGACTCACTTTGAAGTATGGGATAACAAACCGATCTGGATGGGCGGTTGCGATAACAGTAATATGGGCGTGAAAATTACCCGCGAGGACGGAAAAGTATTATGGGATGAAAAGTATTACGGAGACGGATATCGGGGTTTCGAACTGAATGATCTGGCTCCCAAGCCTTATAGCAAGTATAAGGTGGAGATTACAACAGATCAGAAGGGGCAGATCAGCGACTGGACAGGAAAACGATATCTGACCACCTTCCGGCTGCATGACTTCAAAGCCTACGAAAGATGGGTGTGGGTTCCTGAGCCGTTTGATTGTCAACTGGATTTCTTCATTGACGATGAGCTGATCAAAACATTCACCCAAGAGGGTGGATACTATACATTTTCACATCCAGTGCCCAAAGGCAAACATGAATTCAAATGGGTGTTCACCTCACTTCAAGAAGTGGGTACGCGGAGCTACGAATACGCTAATCTGGACTGGATGGAACTGACCAACTGGATATGTGATGACGTCTATGTCATTCCTTATTGTGAAGGCGGTGGAGGAGACAAGTGTGTTGAAGCGCTTATTAAATGCTTGCTGGAAGTTTGGAAAGCAAGGCCGAAAATGTGTGTAATCGGTAAACGGATATGGTTATTCACGTAAAGAAAGGAGGATCTGGATGGGAATTGTGAAACGTCAGGAAAAAGGGCTAATTTATTTTGATGAATTCAATGAATCCGAACTTGACTCAGGGTGGGAAGTATTGACTGACGATCATAGAAGGTACAGTACTGATCATGGGGTACTGGAACTAAGACACGGAGAGTCTCCAATATATATGTTTTTCACGGAATTAACCGGAATTGAAGAGTTCGTGATGGATGTCAAGAATGAGTATAATCCAACTGTTGAGGGAGACTCCGGGGGACTTATTGTATATGCAGACGATGAGAATATGGTGAAACTTGAAGAGTATTTTGATGAGGAAAAAGGGATAGCTAGAAGCTATCCTTGGATCCGTTTGGTACGAAGTTTTAATGTATATTCCGCATACTGGTCAGAGGACGGGAAGATATGGCGCTTTATTGGTAATCAGGAAGTCATCTCCTCTGTACCTAAGATCGGGCTTTTCTTAGAATCAGGAACACAAGGTGAACCACTAATCATTAATCATATACGAATTCAAAGAAGTGCCAGGGTGAAGGTAGATAATCTGAAACAAAGTTATCAGGTTGAGCTCCGGGATCAGGCAGGAAAAACTCTTGAAAAGAAAATATGTAAGTATGAGAATACCTCCATCATGTTCGACCTTCAACGATATGGTTACCCGTTTACAGGCAGCTTTGCTGTGACTTTGCCTGATCACAATAGATTTGAGGCGTCGGACATATTAAGTATATACGGTGGCGATACATATTACTTTGAACCTAGAGTGGATCTTTACTATCGTGAGTATAGCGACAATGGAGAATTCCTTGACGTGCGGTTACAAGACAACCAGGAACGTTTCCTCGGTTATATGTCCTCTGGTCAATCCGTAACAGAGAATGTGTTGTTTATTGCCAAAAATTCATTGAACCAAGGTATTTTTCAAAATGTTAACTTTGAGCTTGTCTCGTATCGGGGAGATCAGTATCAAAACGCAGTTCAGTTAGCGCCCGATGTTGAGGGAGAACCAGGAGCCTGGAGTATGCAAGTGAACGCAACCGAGATAACTCCAGAAAGCCCTTATCAATTCTGGGTGAGAGTAGAGAGGCTGGATACCAGCACCAATTATGAAGCCCAGGTCACGTTTGGGATCAAAGTTTCTTCAACGTATATATAGCTCTAAACTTTAAGTGCTCGACCACGTATAGATTCAATAAGGGTTGAGTTGGAGGTGAGAATATGTCTGTCCGCTTTAGCGGGACAAGTTCAGGAACGAACAATGGCAAGTTGCTTGACCACAATAGTTTGCTAAACAAAGGGACTCGATCCCACCAAGAAATTGATGAGCATCTTTCAGAGATGGAGGAAGCCAGAAGCGTTTATGTCAGCCTCCCTGAGCGTTTAGATCAGATGGAACTTGTAGGCAAACAGAATGAAACAGGGATAACTGGTCATGAATTGCGTATTGCTGACCTGGAACCTCGGGTATTGAATCAGGGAATATTGTTGGAAGACCAGAAGTCCAAGTTGGGTGAAGTTGAGAAAATCGTAACGGATATAAGCACGGATGTTCATGAACAAAATGAACGTTTGGAGAGTTTGGAGAATGAATTAGGAGATACTCGGGGGAATCGTGAATCACTTGCAGATGTTATATCAGATATAGAGCATTCCATTGATGAACTAAAAACGATCCCATTATCTGATTTGGCAATTAGCGCGGTAGCTATTGATTCTAATGGTCTGCTTAAGGTTCAGATCAATGGTGGTTATGCAAGCATTAACAGTACACTCGTTCAAAAAGAGGAGTCTTTCTATTCATTTATAGCCGAGCAAGATACCAGATATTATATATTTCTAAAGAATGATGGAACCTTCTTACATCAGTTGGTTTCCGATGAACCCGATAACGGCATGATTCTAGGATCTGTCACAACAGGTGCTACCTCTGATGCGGTATATCTTAAAGACCAACGCTATTATCTAACCAAAACGGTGTCTACAGGAGATTTTCAAGATCTCCAAGCAAGAATCACAGACGCTCAATCTCAGATCAATGAATTGGACGGAGAAGTGGTTAGGTGGATTGATCGTACCGAAGACTTGTCCAAACAAGTTGAAGGTTTTGGTGAGACTAAGGCTGAAGTTTCAGACGCTAGAATAGACAAAGATGGCTTTGAATTTGATAAGCTACCGGATCGTTTAAACCACATGCAATCCAAGCTGGAGCTAGCTGCATCCAGGGGGACGATGGAAAATCAATCAATTTTTCGTATTGAGTACCCACCTGATATAAGGCTTTCAGGACAAAAGAGCTTTTATTGTCCCAAATATAGCATTGGTTCTGACAGTGTAGAAGTACTTCTGGATGGAATTAGGGTAACTCCTGGGGAAGATTATATCGAATATACGGATACGGAAATTCGTTTTCTCTATGATATTCCGGTAGATTCGCGTGTGACACTTCTTAGCCGAGGGTCGATCATCAATACGTCTTCAACTTCAGAGTATGAGTATGACTCTAAAGGCAGAATGAAGCGTGAGATTATTACTGGAGGTATTAACCGCGTTATTGATTATGACTACGATCTTGAGGGGAATCTTATAGCGGAACTCATTACGGAGAGTGATGGGCAAGTTAAGACGATAACCTACGAACGGGAAGAAGGAAGAATTAGACGCAAGTTGAACAATGGGGCAATGTACTTTTACTTACAAGGCAGTTCGGCCTATGATGATCGCCCTATTAAACAACGTGTGTCTGTGCTTGAAGATATGGAAGAACAGGATGTCTATTTTGAGTATGATCCTCAAAGCGGGCTGATTACCAAAGAGATTACATATAACAACGATATAAAACCATTCATTGTTAAGATTATTGAGTACAATTATAACTCTGATGGTAGTGTGGATACCGAGATGGTCGACTTTAATGGTTCGAAAATAGTAAAAAAATATAAGTACGATTCGGATGGAAATATCCTTGGCGTCCAAAAAAGAAAGGTAGGCTGATAGAGTGAAATTACATTTCTCAATGACCAAAATTAAAACCGGATTTCGTCCTTTGTTCGACAAAATGGTAGGCACGAACCTTACGCCAATTACAGAGGAAGAGGTGGAACTCCTGATGTTTATGTTGCGGAGCGATATTATCTTCGATGGGACAGGGCAGCAGTACCTTCCGATGCTGGAAGCTTTGGAACAGGTGTTTCCTCTTGAGTTAACGGACGAAATTAACCAGGAGCTAGTGGATCAGGATACACAACGTCAAGAGCAAGACAGACAGATGCAGATCCGCACCGTCTTTCTGACAGCAATGAAAGAGTCGATGCTTCAGGAATTGAAAGTTCGATATGGCATTTAAGGAGGTGAGCGCATGACAGCTACAGTAGTGCAGGGATTTAGAAGGTACGAGTTCACGAGCACAGTGACCAGTTTTTTGAGTACATTGGCAAAGGAAATGAATACTTATCCATATGAAGATGTCAACTGGAAAGTTACATACTTTCCCAATGACCCTTATTCGCAGCCGAGGGCACATAATGCTCAGACTAGAACATATTCCAGTCCACAAGGATCATTAACATTTGAAAATTTTAGGAACTCAAATTTGTTTTTTTCATTGTGTTTGAATATAAGTGTATCTTATAGCTCTTCGTCCAATGTTTGGACCACATATGGATATCAACTAAGATGTGGACTGACTAAATCTACTATAGACTCATCTCCATACCCGGATATTTCTTTGGGATTAGGAGAAGAAGCAAATATTCCTTTTCATACATCAACTGGAAATACAACTTTGAATATTACATATAAATGGACCGTTTTCCCTCTAAAAGAAGCAATCTTTATTTTCGGGGAAGCGCAAAATAATATAAGCTACGCTTATCCTTTTAGGCTTTATTTAGGGAAATTAGTACCTTATGAAAAAGAAGACCCTACGGTTGAGAATGATTTTATTGGAATATTCTCTCACGCACCTGTTGCTAGTGATAGTAACTGGGCTAATAATAGCCTCTACAATGTTGGTAGGGGAATAATTAAAGCTTCACGCAATAATAAAAAATATGAACTTTATAATTTTTGCACAAGCGCTCAAGCTACCTCACCTGGTTCAGGTAATAGGTATTTTATATCTCCCTGGTATGTTTTCCAACCTGCCGAAGGAGTGCGAGGAGAATTTCAACAAATGAGGAGTATTGTGTTTAAAGATGCTAAGCAATACCCAGATGGTACGATGATTGATCTTGATGGGAAGAGATACCATGTGTTTCATGTTAGTGACCAGCAACAGCCAACGAGTATTAAATCGTGGATTGATTTTGATGGAAAAGGAAGGGCTATTCAACCCTACTTCTTTGACAGCAACTCGTTACTAGGGGATGGACAGAGAGCGATTTTATTTGAACTATCAACGGAGGTGTCTAAGTAATGGCAGTACCTAAACGATATTCATGGGTGAGTACAATATCTGAATTTTCAAACAACGCCGAATTACAGATGGCAGGGGACTCATGGTGGGGAGTGAAAAAATATTCTGCTGCTGCTGTAGCTGGTGGAGGTAACTATGGAAATGTAGTTTTTTCGAATTTGAGTGATCGAAGTCTTGAATTGACGATGGCGATCCAAACCAATAATGGTGCCACGATTCGATGGGGCATCAACAGCAATTTATCACCAAGAGCGGATGTTCATTTGGATTCTCAAGATAAGCAGATGACGGATACCCCATTTTCTTGTGATACGGGTAACTACAACATAACCTACAAATGGACTTTATTCACTACAAAAGACGGAGTTTTTATCCATGGAGAGTATCAAAGTAACATTAATTATGCTTATCCAGTTCGTATATATATGGGTAGACTTGCTCCACTAGAGCCTGAAGATCCAGCAATTGCAAATGATTTTGTTGGGATATTCACACACATGCCTTCCAATGTGAGTAATAATAGTGCGGCTACATACGGTGACAATAATGTTGGTAGAGGAATTGTGCGAAAATCCAGAAATGGTACCAACTATGAATATTATAATTTTACAACCGATGCTCAACTTACTTCGCCTGGCGTAGGTGGTAGGTATTATGTCAACCCATTTATGGTCTTTAATCCTGCAGAAGGGGCTAGAGGACAGTTTGCAGATGTATATGCTGCCTGTTTAAAGGATGTATCTCAGCATCCAGATGGTTCTATACTAGATCTGGGAGAGAACAAATACTACGTATTCCATGTAGTGGATCAACAAATGCCCTATAACGCGAATTACGCTCGATGGTATACTTCGGTGGGCAATCCACGATACAGCGTTCCTTGTTTCTTCGGCAGCAACAACGTTATGGGTGGGCAACGAGTCATTCTATTTAAAATATAAGGAGGTTTCCTATACATGTCATTCTTCAGTGGTAAAGTCAAAATGAATCTGTTATTTCAAGCGTTAATTAATGGCTTCAAGGGAATTGCGTCCTCGCCTTGGTCGATCTATTTTGAAACATCGGATATCCTCGTCATGAAATCAGTGGGCTCAACAGGAAAAGATAAGTTATTTATTAAGTTTGAGAAAGGAAATACCAAGGAATTAAACGGCAATTACATCACGGTAACTTCAGCAGAAGATATATTACTTGCTGACGGGAGTATTCCGGAAGGGAAAATGTTTACTACACGGAATTTCTACTGCCATACATCTCTTGTTGATTCCAACCTCTTAACAGACTACCAGGTATCGGTTACAGCAGATCGTGTCATCATGTGGTTGGCGGGGGATGTGAACTCGGTAACAGGGATATCTAATTTGGGGTATTTCGGTCTGATGTACCGCTATTCCCAAGAAAATCACTCGGGTGCTCAAGGGATCGGAGTGAGCTACCAGGGATTCAATGGAATACGTACAGTCAAGGATCTGGATAACATTCAGACCAATAACGTGTACAAATCATACTCCGCGATGGTACCGACCAATCCGGGGTGGGGAGCACTCTACCATCTCTCGCCATGTATTATGGCCAATAATGCAGAAGGTCCGCGAGGTGAATTGCATGATATTTACTTTGCACCTGCAGCAGGTGTAAGCCACGGAGATGAGATTACAGTGGCCAACAAGACATACAAGGTATATTCTCTGACCACAGGAGGTTCAAGCTTCCTACCGGGTAACACCGTAGCTGTATTGATGCAGTAGAGGAGGGAGAATATGGCTGTAGCAGGGATAGAGAGATCCATTTATACGCCTCAACGAGCAAGCATCAAGCGTAATTCAGGAGTTCTTTATACATATCTAAGCAGTACTTATTATTCTAATAGAACAAAGGCGAGCTCTAGCTATGACCCTGAGAGAGCAGGCCAGCAACATAATTCAGGCGTACTTTACACATACGCTCAGGGTCCATATCGTTCCATGGCGACGCAATCTTTGTCCCTGAATACGAGCAAAAGCTCCGGCAAAACGGGGCAGCTGAAGCTCAAGGGAGTCCAGTACGAGTACACGGTTGGAAAGCTTCATCATCTCACTTCAGAGAACCCATCGGAGCAAAATATTTATTCCATTTGGGGGTATGATCAGGAGGATCTCCCTCAGTATTATACAGGCCGTTTTATGTTGACTGACACCCATGGTGCAATAATAAGCCATACTAAAGAGATAAGCATTTACGATAGCGTGGGTTATCTTCCAGTGCATAACACGCCAGAAGCTCGATTCACAGGTAATCTTCGTATGGCAGGTTATCAGGGCTCTTTAACGAAGCAAGCAAATGGTCGTTGGGTACATGTTACCAATATTGTTTTGCCTTCAAAGGATTCATTCAAGGGAGTTATTCGATCAATTATTGTAGGTCAGAGAACCCCTGCCTCATCGGAGAATGCAAAAATTCAATATATTGTAAAGCACATTTACAAAGACGAAATGAATGAGTTTCAAGGCTATCTTTCTGGTCAAGGAGACAACATAGAACCAACTGTACCAACCACGATATTGCCACGAAGGTACCCTGCTACCTATATTCCAATACGCAGGAGGAGTGACCGGTGAACAAAACATGGCGAATTATGCAGGAGCTGAAAGATGTGTACAAGCAGGTAGAATTGTCTCATGTGGTTGAAGCACTAAACGGTGGGGGAGAAACATTAATCGTTTCGCTCCCCATGGAAAGCCCGCGTTTTCTGATTAAGACAGTACGTGTTATCCCAACCGAAGAAACGAATGTGGAACTTCACATCATGGATCGTGCGGTTAAAGCAAAAGCCCACATTCTTTACTTTAATACAGCAGAATTCAGTACAGGCAACTTTATAGATGGGATATACGACAATGTGGATTTACCTTATGACGATAAGGATGGTACATCCCATTTCCATTTTGAGATCATTAATCCAGGTTCCGTGCCTTCAGGTTTTACCATTGAAGTCACGGGTTTGACGGTCAGATAGGAGACAGCGATCATGGATATCATTACTTATGGTAAAGTGGTCAAGCTTTCAAACGAGATCAAGGAAGCTAGGGAAGATAGCGGGACTCTTGATGCTCGATTGGACAAGATTGCATTAGGTACGATTACAACAGTGAATGCAAAAAAAGACCTTCCTCCAAAGGGGATAGCGGATGCTATTTATGCGGTACTTGCGGATGAAAGTAATCAAAGTCTGCCAACATTATATATGTATGGCGAAGAATATACGCGTCTTACAGGATCTAATGTTAGCTATAAATCCAATGGCATCCTTACAATTGACGGGTTGGAAATTATGGTATACGAGCATCCCTCCTTCCATAGTGCAGACATGATCATCGATGGAGAAACGCATGTGAGCATGACTTGGGCTGAACGAAAACGCCTTAATGTCATTGATCCGTGGGAATCGATCAGCGACTTGGTGGATTATACAGATGTGGTTACATATTTTGCTTTTGACATGCAGGGAAGAGTTATTCGACAAGTCGTTACAGACAACTACACCGTGCAGCTGGTTAGAGAACCTGTGCTGACCCTACCAGCTTCTCCAGAAGGTTATGCACAGGATGATTCCTTCTTGGTCATTTCGATTGGTGAGATATATCGATATGACGGTCTGGACTTCGTGCAGCTTCCTACTTTGGTTGACGCAATCTATCAGTATGATGATATGGGAAGACTGGTGGGCAAGTCCATCACTAGGGTGGGAACAACACCTGTTCAAATCAACTTCCAATATATATATGACTCATCCGGCAATCGCATAGCGGTTAAGAAATACTAATACGGAAGGATAGCATATGCTGTCCTTTTTTCTTTTAACAACGAAATAATTTGTGAATTCCGCATCGACATATGAAGATAACATTAACAATTTTATGATCAAGGCGTATAGAGAAAGTAGTATGAGAATGTAATTATTCCGGGAGGTGTTGTACGATGAATATTGAACTTACTGCTCATTTCTATTTCAAGGGAAGTGGGAAGAAGAAGACGGTAAACTGGATGGAAGATAATCCTAGATTGCAACAGAAAGAGAAAGATTCGGATAAGGTGGTACGCGAAATTCCATTAACTGCCGATGAGGTTAAGCAAGAATATCGCCGACTTTTCACCAAACACAAGAACGAAGGGAAATCGATTACGTTGGAAGATACAGATGATGTGGTTCATATCATTGATCTTACCGATGTGCGAAATATTGAATTGACCTCTAAGGAGGGGAACACAGATGCTGTACAGGCTGACCTTCGCACTGAATAATGAGGAAATTGTCACTACCGAGATGACTTCGGACAAGGAAGACATGGTTGGAGCGACGGAAGAAGCGTTCGATTTGATCGAACGAGACTATGGTGCCAATGTCGTTTTGAACCTGGTTGCGTTTAGCTTGCTCAAAATAGAGATATCCAATGAAACGATAAATTAAATAGAGCGTTCACGTCAACTAATGTTAGTTTTTCAGCATCAACTTCTAATTTATTTGAATAATTATAAAATATAGTTAATAAAGTGATATACCCCAAGCCTAGTTCTGGGGTCTATTCCTTTTTCATGAAAAGTTGATAGTGACTTGATTTAATGCATCCATTGAAACTTGTCTTGTATAAGCAGTTTTGATTAAACTAGGTTGAATTCATATGTTCAAGGGCAGTAGAAGGGGTCAGGATGATTGGCAAGGAGGGATGGGACATTGAGATAAAAGACTTGGAAAGAGAGCTCGCAAAGCTGGCATCCAGAATAAGAAAAGATTTTACTGAACGCGGGCCGGTAGATACCAGAGTCTCCATCATGAATCATTTTATCATCTTAAAGTTTACAGCAAAATTCACCAAGCCTGAAGCATTCATGCTGGAACATATGCAATCGCACTCAAGTCAAATTTTCGCCGAATACAAGGTAAAGCTTGCACTAATGATGAGGGAAGATTTCAATCCCGTTTTCTCCTATATCAACATGGGTCTGAAGATTGAAGACATCGAAACAACGTTTTTTGGCCATGATTTTGCGGAACAGATTACAGTCTTCAAGATGAACAAGGATGTTGAAGTGCTGCTGAAAAATGATGAGATAAACATGCCTTAAGACCTAATAATTTCCGTTTAAATACTGGACAGGTTCTTAGGAACTAATTTTGTTGTTGACAATATCCTACATATTTCCTTATACTACCCTTATGGCGATTGAATAGATTAATAATCTTGACGAAGCCTATAACCCTGTTAAAGAACTTGAAGGCCATATCTTCGGTAATTGGGACGAAATAGATGTCAGACCAAGACCGACACATTCCACCATTTTGGTATTTTCCAGTGGTGCGCTCTGTGTTGGTCTTTTTGTTTGTATAAAATGCTTCTTTACCTTTCAACGTATACTTCGTATATAGTCAGTAAAAGGCATATAAGCGAACGAAATAAATAAATGTTGCGAACATTAGTTCGTATTTGTTATTCTGAATGTAATCGAATGGGAATGAGGAGGCGGATCAAAGGAGCGGTTTCCTGATCGTTTGTATGTAATTAGGCTTATTAGCTTCAATTATGTGTGACAAGACTACATATGGAATGCGAGATTTGGGAGAAATAGGGAGAATGTAGAGTAAGAACATGCTGGATAGCAACTAGATTGTGAAGAAAGTATGCGAACTACAGATAATTAAATCGTTAATGGGGGAAATGTATAATGTCTGCTACAACTGCTATGGGTTTTGATGATTTATTTGAAATTGGGGATATAGACATGTTCCTGAACAAAGCTCAGGAGAAGTGTCGTCACAAGCTTAGAGGTAAAACGTTTGCCGGGATGGAGAAAGAAGATGTGACCCAGGAGATAATGATCAAACTGGTTAACTCTCTGGACAAGTATGATGCAGAAAAAGCGAAAATGTCGACGTTTGTTGATCATCTTATCGAAAATAAAATCAAGGACATGTACCGCAAATGCATGTCTGAGAAAAATCTCAGTGTGGTTAACGCTGTACAGATCATGTGTACGGATCAGGGTGGTGGCGATGAATCGGAAGGCTCAGATATCGCATTAGCGCTTGGTCATGCTGGGTTTGCTTATGAGAATTTTGAGTTTGTAACAGATATTATGGAGAATATGAAGTTGAATGAACGAGAGAAGCAAATCTTTAAACTTCGGACTTCGGGGTATGAATTTGTAGAGATTGCAGGAATGTTAGGTGTATCCAAGGCACGTATATCCCAGTTATGGAAAGCGATTCGTGAGAAATACGAAGCATTGTAGTCATAAATGGCAATTAATAGCCTAAGTTTGATGAAGATAGATTCAGTAACCTACATAGAACAGAGAGCGCACCCTTAACTGGGTGCTTTTTTATGTCGTATAGAGAGATTAGTACAGTAAGAAAGGCGGAACAAGATGCTTAGTGTGGTGGTTTTAGGATTTGCGATGGAACATCTGGAGGGATTTTCGGATATCGCTTGGGCAAGTCATGATTCTTCGACAGCTTCTGATTTAAGCAACAGGGAGTATGGCTTGATTATCGAGAAAGTAGTCCTACAAGCGGACGCAGTTTTGGTTAATCTGGATAATCATTTGACCTCTACTGATATTGTGATCATTCACCATGCCTATATTCATAAGAAACCGATCTTGGGTGTAGGTTTTACGCAGTTGGAGCCTGTGATTGAAGAATTTGTCTCCAAACGAGTGGCTGATCTCGACATGGCTGTAATCCATATGCGGACGAACTATTTGGTCATAAG
Organism: Paenibacillus sp. LS1; assembly: GCF_026013365.1. Taxonomy (GTDB): domain Bacteria; phylum Bacillota; class Bacilli; order Paenibacillales; family Paenibacillaceae; genus Paenibacillus. The sequence continues at coordinate 1,167,166 of NZ_JAPDOE010000001.1, read as the reverse complement.
CAGCGGAACAAACACTTCATCTGCGCCTTCAATTTAACTGCCGATCCGATAACACGTATAGAGAATGTAAGGGCATGAATGTTCGCCAGAATTTAATTCAATGGAGGAATAATCCGATGACACATATGATCAAAGCAAAAGAAGATAAATTAACGGAAGAAATTGTAGCCAGTATGATTGGAAAGTATATCCACGCACCGACCAATATGCATGAGGTACAGACGCCAACTGGCGCAACAACCCAGGCTAACGTATGGTTTGCTGGTCGTGTAGCTGGTTACGAAAAAGCCGTTATTGGATTCAACTATGAAGAGGGTACCTTTCATGAACAACCACAAATATTTTATAACGTTCATTTAACGTATGGTATGGGTTACATTCTGACAAGTGCTTTCGAGTTGGAGATTCACGAACTGACCGAAGAGGAGTTTAATCAACTCATTGAAGAGAACAAGGAAGAGGAACAAGATTCATCTGGTAAAGAGCAATGAAAGTGTTAAACTACGCCTCGGATTTAGCTGTAAAAACGTTTGTGTCCGCTAGCGCTGCAGGTGTGGAAGAATTAATCAACGCATGGATGTTATCCAAACCACACACGTTCGTTACCGGACTGGAGTTTAGCTCCACCGTTGATCCATCCAGTAACACGTTGGAATTTGCAGCAATCATTGTATATCAGCCAAGTGAACAAGATCAATCCTGACTTAGGTATAAGATTATTTCTTCTATAATATAGAGGCTTTCATTAAGGAGGTGGGCGAATCTGTTGCTCACTTTAGAAAGAGTAGTAGGTATTGTTATTGCTGTTGTGATATTAGCTTCGCAATATGGGAGTCTATCGGCATCAGGAAATTACAAACGCGTCGACGAAAAAATAGTTATCTCCAAGAGATTAAAACAAGCAACGGAAGCAGAGCAGGTAAAGCCAGTAAAACCAATGAAGCAAGAAAAACAAGAAAAACAAGAGAAGCAAGAGAAGCAAGTTAAAGTTAAATCGGTTGCTCCTGCGCACATACAAATGACGGATATGCTTGAGCAGTATATAGAACTCCACCATGAGAAAACAGTGAGCCGGGCAAAGATACTGAAGTATGTGAAGTGGGTGGCTCAATACACGAAGGATACGGATATCGATTCCGTATGGATTCTAGCTATGATGTGGCAGGAGAGCCGAATGTTAGATGATAGTGTATCATCTCATGGAGCGATTGGGTTGCTTCAGATTCTTCCAAGTACAGCCAAAGCGTTCGGTGTGAGCAAAATTGATTTATATCAGCCCAAAACGAATATCAGTACAAGCATTACATACATGGAGTATCTTATGAATAAATACGACGGAAATCTTCGTACAGCAACCATTGCGTACAATCAGGGGGAAGGCAATGTGGCTAAGGGAAAGGCTCGCCCCTGGTACTACAATCAAGTGAAGGAACATCATAACAAGATGCTTCAAATAATCAAAAAAAGGTCAATAAACATCATTTAACAATAGAAATTGAATACTATAAGATCGTTTATCAATTTTACATAGGGAGATTCAAATGGGAAAATTTCCAGAACATATTAGCACGAATTTGCAAGCAGATAAGAAGTTTTACACTATGGATGAGGTAGAAAATATTGAACGTTGTAAGCTCGATGAGCATTTCCTCGGGGACTGTATTCTGGTCAATGAGAACCTGATATGGCATTCCGTTCATAAGTATATTGGAAAACCCGAAATGATTATTAAGAATCATTGTGTGGAGAAGGATGATATTCTTCAACTGGGCCGTCTGGGATTCATCAAAGCGGTTAAAGCATTTGATAAGGGGCGTGGCGTAAAATTCAGTTCGTTTGCTGTTACTGCCATTGTCAGAGAAATCAGATGTTTTCTGAGAGATAGTGCAAGCATTATTCGTCCAACTCGCACAGCTACGGAATTAATTAACCGAATCAATCGACTCGAGCATGATATCGGCTACCTGCCACCAGCACATGAAATCGCATTGCTGCTTGATGAGGAAGAAGAAAAGATCAGTAAAGCACTTCAAGTGGGTAAAGGTGTGAAATACCTGGACGAGCCTGTAGGTGCTGATGATCAACAAACCCAGTCAGTTACGTTGATGGACACCATCTATAGTGGGGAGAACATTGAAGAAGGTGTTCTGGACAAGTTATACGTTGATGCAGTTATTGATTCGGTCAAGCGCAAACTTAGTGAGAAAGAAGTAACTGTTTTGAAGCATCGTGTAGACGGATTTAACCAAACCCAGACCGCAGATATGGAAGACATCAGCCAGATGAGAGTCTCCAGAATTATGAGAAAAGTGGCTAAAATGCTGGACAAACCGGATCAGGCGTAATCGTTAACCTAGCCCTGTATTACTGACATAGCGTCTCATACATAACGTCCCTTCCGCATCCCAGCGAGAGGGATTTTTTTGCTGTTTTTGCCCTATGGGACATACTCCAAGTTGTCCGAACATAAGATAGTACAAGATTCCAAGTGACCCGGAGGAATGAATTGATGCGAAAAATAACGAAAGTCATTGCATGTATGCTTATCCCTGTCTTTTTGCTGTCTTCAATAGGGGTTACTCAAGCCCAGGCAACGATTCAAGGTCCGTCTACACATGCGCAAAGCGCTGCTCTCATTGATGTCACATCAGGCCGGATCTTATACAGCAAGGACGGGGATAAGGAATTGCGAATTGCCAGCTTAACTAAAATCATGACGGCAATCGTAGCGATCGAACACAGCAAGTTGGATGAGAAAGTTAAAGTGTCTCCCTCGGCTTTTGCCAAAGAAGGCTCTTCTATCTATCTCAAGTTAGGCGAAGAGATGACTCTTGAAAACATGTTGTATGGGCTAATGCTCCGTTCAGGCAATGACGCGGCCTCTGCGATTGCAGAACATGTGGGTGGTTCGGAAGATGGCTTTGTGCTGTTAATGAACAAAAAGGCGGAGCAAATCGGCCTGACGCATTCCCACTTTATGAACCCTCATGGACTCGATGCAGAAGGTCATTACTCAACAGCCAATGATTTAGCGAGGTTAACCGCCTACGCGTTGCACAATCCAGTGTTCAAACGCATCGTAGCCACGGAGGACAAATCTGCACCGAATCCCAATGAAAGCTGGGAGTACTTCTGGCACAACAAAAATAAAATGCTGAGGATGTATGAGGGTGCGGATGGCGTGAAAACCGGCTATACGAAGAAAGCATTCAGATGTTTGGTCAGCTCCGCTACACGTAATGGGCAGCAGCTCGCCGCGGTAACGCTGAACGATGGAAACGATTGGAATGATCATGCACGGATGCTTGATTTCGGGTTTGAATACTTCCCATTGGTAGAGATTGCGAAGCAAGAACAGCCTGTGCAAAATACCGATGTCGTTACAGGCCGGGGATTTTGGTATCCACTGGCTGAGAGTGAGAAAAGTTCATTGACCAAAAAGTTGATTCTGCACGAAAGTCGCGCCCAATCGGAAACGGAAGGCAATAAACAATTGACAGACCCTACGTTTGGATTAGCAGGTCGCATTGACATGCAGCTGAATGGCAAACATGTGGGCTCGATTCCGGTATATCGCAAAGGAAGTTTTATTCCTCCTGAACCGAAGACAGAGGAGGCAGCTCTGGGTGGAATCGGCAATGTCTCTTCCTGGGCAGCTGCATGGCGTGCTGTGTTAAGTCACCTGTTGTCTCCTTAGTTAAAATCTCGTTGAAGGGAGGGGTATAACCCATGATCAATTTAATTTGGTTACTTATGATCTTAATCGGATTTGCTTTTGCGGCCATCAACGGCAACATCGAAGTGGTCACGCAAGCTGCTTTCGATGGAGCGGCAACGGGAGTCACGGTCTGTTTTGGACTGATCAGTGTGCTTGTGTTCTGGATGGGGATGATGAAAATGGCTGAGGATGCGGGTCTCCTGGCCCGGATTGCCAAGCTGCTCGGTCCGGTTGTTGGCTTCTTGTTCCCCGATGTGCCCAAAAATCATCCGGCGATGGGTTATATTCTCTCTAATATGAGTGCGAATCTGTTAGGGCTAGGAAATGCAGCTACTCCGATGGGAATCAAAGCAATGCAACAACTGCAGGAGCTTAATCCGGACAAACAAACCGCTTCTCCCGCAATGTGCACTTTACTGGCTCTGAATACGGCGAGCATTACCATTATTCCGACAACGCTGATCGCCATCCGGTTAAACTATCACTCCGCAAATGCAACAGAGATTGTGGGAACAACATTGATGGCTACCATTATCGCCACACTTGCTGCTATAATCGCCGATCGCTGGTATCGAAACAGAGCATTACATAAACCGCCGCGCATATCGAAAAGTGGCAATCCCGGCATGAAAGGATGAGCACCCTTGTTAACCTTCATCAACTGGATCTCCGTCTGGGCCATCCCGGTTATTATCGCGTTTGTTCCATTATATGCGTTTACCAAAAAGGTCCCGGTATACGAATCCTTTGTTGATGGGGCCAAAGATGGATTCTCGACTGCAATCAGCATTATTCCTCATCTCGTAGGCATGATGGTCGCGATCAGCGTCTTTCGTGCCTCGGGTGCATTGGATTTTGTGATTAGCCTGTTAACTCCGCTTGTGTCCTGGATGGGTGTACCGGGGGAAGTCTTGCCACTGGGGATTCTGCGTCCGTTGACCGGGACAGGCTCCCTTGCGTTTACAACCGATCTGATCAAAACTCATGGCCCTGACTCCATGATTGGACGCATGGCATCTACGGTTCAGGGAAGTACAGATACCACGTTATACGTGCTGACTGTCTATTTTGGAGCTGTAGGCATACGTAACGGTCGGTACGCGCTCAAAGTGGGGTTGTTTTCCGATGTCGTTGGTTTTATTGCTGCGCTCGCCATTTGTTTGCTCGTTTTTGGTTAAAAGATATCTCCTTTCCTTCCGATATATTAGATATGCTAGAATAATAGCGGAGGAGAGTGAGACATGCAGAAGAGTTGGAAACGAATGCTCCGTGTCGGAATGTCAGGCGTGCTTGCTATTGCAATGCTCGCAGGGTCAACGGGGCTGGCGGCGGCTCAAGCCGTTCAGACGATACATTTTACAGGATACTTCGACAAGCAGCTGCGTGCACAAATGGCGGTCACAGCGGATTCTTTTCCAGTTGTGAATGTACGTTTGGTCAAGCAGGATGAACCCGATATGGTATATTATGATGTTGGTACCTCGATACTGATCTCCAAGGATGAAGTGCTCACGAATTACCATGTCGTTCAGAGTTATGCTGAACTGTCTGATGGCGATGAAGGCACACTGACTGTTGCAAGTCCGGGTTCCTTGGGTCAGCCTGTAAAGGCGAAGATCATTAAAACAGATCCGGTGACAGACATGGCATTGCTGAAGTTGGACAAGGAGATAGACGCCAAACCGGTCACGTTCACGAACGCAAGGGATAACCAGGTCGTCTACACCATTGGATTCCCCAAAAATCCTGCTGGTGATCTGGTCATTCTGGATGAAGATTTCCCTTCAACCTACAATACGATAGCGAAAAGCCGGGTGTTCAGTTCCCAAGCTTCGGATGTTCCAGGCAAAAAGGGAATCGGCAGTATTGTGAAATCTATGGCACAGGGTAATTCAGGTGGCCCCGTTCTGGATCAGAATAACCGTGTAATCGGTATGATGACGTTTGTGTACGGTGGACGAACCTATTATATTACTTCCAAAACATTGCAGTCTTTCATTAAAGATAGTACCACGCCTGCCAAAAAGGAGGTTGCGGTTGCCGGCAAAGTTTCCAATTAAATGATTTGAGAAAAAGGCTTATCTTTACGCCAACTGTGTTCAACAGGTTGTGTAAAGGTAGGCTTTTTTGCGTCAATCTCGATGAGGAAGGTAGTCTAAAATGGATATTCGTGTCCCGAGTTTACAAAATCCTTGGATAATCCTTGTGATTTCCCTGCGTGATGGGTATCATTAGTGTGAGGTGACATGACAAACATGGAAAGATTACAAAAAATTATCGCACAGGCAGGCATCGCATCCCGCCGCAAGAGCGAGGAACTGATCCTGTCCGGCAAAGTAGAAGTTAACGGGGAGGTCGTAACCGAACTGGGTACGAAAGCGAACCCCGAAGAGGATATGATTACGGTTAATGGAAAACCGATTCGCAGTGAGAAAAAAGTGTACTTGATGTTGAACAAGCCAAAAGGCGTAATTACAAGTGCATCTGACCCGGAAGGGCGGAAAATTGTGTCCGACTACCTGAAAGGTGTCAAGGAACGTGTATACCCGGTGGGTCGTCTGGATTATGACACAGAGGGCTTATTGATCCTGACCAATGATGGTGAGTTTGCACATTTGTTGACGCATCCGAAGCATCACGTACCCAAAACGTATCATGCAACGGTCAAAGGTGTGCCGCATGGTTCAGCTCTGGAGAAATTAAAGACAGGCATTATGTTGGATGACGGTATGACTGCTCCTGCAGAGGTGGAGTACAAAGATGTGGATACAGCGGCCAATGAGTCGGTGATCTCCATTACGATCTATGAAGGTCGTAACCGTCAGGTTAGACGCATGTTCGAGTCGATTAACCATCCGGTAACCCGACTGAAACGGATTTCGTTTGGTGGTATTTTGCTACAAAACCTGAAACGTGGTTTGACACGCAATCTGACCAAAGAGGAAGTCAACAACCTGATTACCCTCGCACAATCAGAACCAGCCAAAAAAATGAAAAAAAGGTAATGTGAGGACACAAAATTTTCATAAAACCGCCGCAGTTTTGTGACGAAATTCGCTATAATTGTTCATAGGATGTTCACAGTTGTCTTAGATCAATGAGATGCGAATGCTAGAGTCACTCAAGCTTTTTGCATAAATCCCCGGAGCGACTTTCAATAGGCAAGAATTAGATCGAAATGGTGTTATTCGTCTAAAGTCTTGTACCCGGGAGCGTTTAGAATCAATTTATGCAAAATGCTGATTTAAAAGGAGAGCAGCACATGGGGAAATCAAGAAGAACGGTGCAAATCGTCATTTTGTTATTGATCCTGGTGTTGGGCGGATATGCGATTACCACATCGGTATCCGGCTCGAATGGCAAGCCAAAGGAAGGGGACAAGTCTCCTTCTTTTGAACTGCTGGGCCTGGATGGTCAAGTTCATACGTCTGACGAGTACAAAGGAAAAGCGATGGTAATCAATTTCTGGGGCACATGGTGTGAACCTTGTGTTAAAGAGATGCCTGCACTTCAGGAGCAAGCTGACAAATGGAAGGACCAGGGAGTACAATTTGTCGGGATTAATGTTGGGGAAGATCAGATGACCGTGGATAATTTTGTACGGCAGGTTGGAGTTACGTTTCCAATCATGCTGGATCGGGAGAAAAACTCGGTTCGTGATTTCGGGATTTCACCGATGCCAACGACATTCTTTGTATCCGACACGGGCAAAATCTCTACCATTCATATCGGGCAACTTGATTTGGACACGCTTGACACTCAAATTTCGCAACTGGCGAAGCAGCCCTGACAGGAGGTCTATTCGTGTTCCAAAATACCAAATGTGAGTGCGGACACCAAAATCCGGTAGGCACTGTACTATGTGAAGCATGTGGAAAACCGCTGCTGGAGGCTGAAGCTAAATCAGATGAAGTGCTGGAAATGCGCTATGATGGCATGGCGCGGCGTTCACAGCGCAGTAATCCCAATATCATTGACCGCATATGGAATTTTTTTTCATCCGTCAAAATTGCCGTCTATATGATTGTCTTCACGCTTGTAGGCTCTATGCTTGGCACGATCTATCCGCAAGAAAGTACATTCTTGAATATTGATCCTTCCGTGTATTACAAAGAAACATACGGTCAGTTGGGTCATATCTATTATCTGTTGGGTCTGTCCCATACATACGAATCCTGGTGGTTTATTCTGCTACTGGTGCTGATTGGCGCATCATTGGTGATATGCAGTCTGGATCGCGTCTTACCGCTCTATAAAGCACTGAATAAACAGAAAATACGCAAACATACGCAATTTTTGACAAGACAGCGTCTGGTGTACCAAGGTTCCATTGAAGAGGCACCAGAAGACTGGATTAAGAAAGCGGTTACGCCGCTGAAAAAGAAAGGGTACCGTGTGCACACGCAGGGTGATGCATTACTCGCCGAGAAACAGCGATTCAGTCGCTGGGGCCCATATGTCATCCATATCGGACTCATTATATTTTTGCTGGCGGTGCTTGCACGAGGACTTCCTGGGCTGAATCTGGATGAGCATGTCGCTTTTCCTGAAGGTGAGATCAAAAAGATCCCGAATACGTCGATGTATCTGCAAAATGAACAGTTTAATGTTGAATTCTACAGTGAGGAAGAAGTGCCTGAGCAATTCCGTAACCTGAATAAGACTGTTCCGAAACTGTTCGAAACGAAAGTTGTTTTGTATGAATGTACAGCAGATTGTTCGGATCTTTCGAAGAAACCTCAGTTAGCTGAGGTGGCAAGACATGATGTGCGGGTGAATCATCCATTGAATTATAACGGTCTGAAAGCATATCAGTTTGATTATGATCTAACACCCACCATTCGGTCCGTAACGCCTGATCTGGTCAATACAAAGACGGGTGAAGTATACGGGGCAATTAAGATCGATATGGTAGATACCCAAAGAACTTTTGAAGCAGGGCCTTATCATCTGACGGTGAAAGAAAAGTTTATGGATTTTGGTTTGGATGAGAATGGTGAGCCTAAATCCAAATCGCCTTCACCTAATGCCCCTGCTTTTCTCTTTCTCATCAAGGGACCGGATCTGCCCGAAGAGGGGATACAGTATCTGTATTTTGCGAAGCAGATTGATAAGCAACGGTTTCAACAGGATGCGATTAACCAACAGCTGATTGGAGCTGAGATCCCTTTACAACTTGAAGTAGACAGCATGGACAAGGTCGATATTATTCAGTCCGTAAGTTATCTCAATATACGTGTGGATAAGGCAATGCCTTTTGTGTGGGTAGGAGCCGGAATTGTTATGTTGGGTCTGGTCATGGGTTTTTATTGGCATCATCGCCGCATATGGATTCGTTTTGATGATAGTCAGCTCACCCTGGGTGGACATACCAACAAAAACTGGTTTGGCTTCAGGCGTGAAGTTGCGGCCGTCTTAAAACAGATGAATTTGGAAGTGGAAGAGAAGTCGTTGGATAACGGGGGGAACCAAGCATGAATTTATTGGATTTCAGCAGCGACGCATTTATCGTAGCTTTCTTTCTCTATTGTGCTGCATTCTTGTTATATGCTGTCGCGGTAATGGGCAAAAAATGGAGTAATCGTGATCCTCTGGACCATATGAATCGTTGGGGGAAAAGAGCTTTTATCGCTTCGACTGTCGCCTTGGCGGCACATATCGTATTTTTTGTAACCCGATGGGCTGGGGCAGGTCATATCCCGGTTAGTAACATGTACGAGTTCATGTCTTTTCTCTCCATGATGATCATGGTTGCATTTATTGTTGTTTATGCCATATACCGCAAGTCATTACTTGGTTTGTTTGCTTTACCACTTACTATCATTATTATGGCGTATGCCGCTGTATTTCCTCAGGAGGTACAACCATTAATCCCGGCACTTCAGTCCATCTGGCTGAAAATTCACGTGACGTTGGCCGCGCTTGGTGAAGCGTTCTTCGCCGTAGGTTTTGCGGCAGGTTTCATGTATTTGCTCCGTACCGTTGATTTCAGTGGCAAAGACAAGTCTTCAAGACGCCAGCGTGGTTGGGTGGAATTCACCCTGATTACGATTGTCGTAGTCATCGGATTTATTGGTACGGTATTTGCCTTTCGTGCCGCTGGTTACGAGACGGTTTTTGTACAGAAAACGGTCAGCATTGACACAGAGGTACAGGAAAATAGTACAATAGAGAAAGTGATTTATCGCATGCCTCCGATTTTTGCACCATATAATAGCGAAGTGGAGAGCGTGACACCGTTTCTTGGCATGAAAAAACCTTTACTTGAGACGCCTTCCTGGATGAATGGGGTAAATGCCGGACGAAAGCTTAATACGGTGGTTTGGTCACTTATTGTGGGTCTGATCCTGTATGGAATTGTACGACTTCTTGTGCGCAGACCACTCGGACAAGCGTTACAGCCGATGATGGATGGAATTGATGCCGATGATCTGGATGAGATTAGTTATCGCGCGATTGCCATTGGTTTTCCGATATTTACGCTGGGAGCATTAATCTTTGCCATGATCTGGGCTCAGATTGCCTGGAGTCGCTTTTGGGGCTGGGACCCCAAAGAGGTGTGGGCATTAATCACATGGCTATATTATAGTGTGTATCTGCATTTGCGTTTATCCAGAGGTTGGCAAGGTCAAAAGTCTGCATGGCTTGCAGTTCTTGGCTTCCTGGTCGTTATGTTTACGCTGGTTGGGGTGAATCTGATCATTGCCGGATTACATTCTTACGCTGGAGCGGACTAGGACAACTCGTATTGCAAAGGTTGGTTTAGAAGCGGGAAACACAAATGTACCCGTTTATTGAAGGGTATTCAAATATTGTTCGCCAGATCGAACATAATAGAAGTGATGAGGAGTTATTGCAAAGGGGCTGGAGAGGCATGGCTGAACATGAGAATCGAATACTGGTCGTGGATGACGAAGAGAGAATCCGCAGGCTTTTGAAAATGTATCTTGAAAAAGAAGGTTATGAAATTGATGAAGCCGAGGATGGAGAAACTGCGCTGCGTAAAGCAACAGCAGGGGACTACGGGCTAATTTTGCTTGATGTGATGTTACCGGGTATGGACGGAGTTGAAGTGTGTACCCGCCTTCGTCAGGTAAAATCAACGCCGGTTTTGATGCTCACTGCAAAAGGTGAAGAGATTAACCGGGTTCAGGGCTTCGAGGTTGGTGCTGATGATTATGTAGTAAAACCATTCAGCCCGCGTGAAGTGATTTATCGCGTAAAAGCGATTTTGCGTCGATCTTCTGCAACGGCATATCTCTCCAAGGAGAGCAATTCGAGTAACAACATTGTATTCCCTCACCTGGTTATTGAGCATGATGCACACCGGGTAACGGCTGGTGGCGAAGAGATTAGTCTTACACCAAAAGAGTATGAATTGCTGCACTACCTGGCAACATCTCCAGACAAAGTTTTCTCCAGAGAAGAATTGCTCAAAGATGTATGGAATTACGAATTCTTTGGTGATCTTCGTACCGTGGATACGCACGTGAAGCGTCTTCGCGAGAAACTTAACAAGGTATCGCCTGAATCGGCGGCCATGATTACGACGGTGTGGGGTGTGGGTTATAAACTGGAAGTACCGAAATAGTTTTAATTTCTGGAGATCGCTGGTCGGGAAGTTATGGATCACTATTATCTGCCTTGTGGGTTGTGTACTTATAGCGCTGGGTCTTTTTTTGCTGCCCTACATTGATACGAACTTTGCAGAATCGGAATCTAGAGATATTAAGCGGTTGTTTACCTATATCTGTATTATCGGATTCAGTTTAACGACGTTTTTTGCATTGTTTTTATTCACCAAAATTACGCAACCCATGCAGCAATTGATTCAGGCAGCCAATGCGATTCGTAAAGGGAATTATGGAACACGTCTCTCCCTGGTAACAAGTGATGAGATTGGTGAACTTGCTAACACATTTAATCATATGGCCGCCCAACTGGAAGATAACATTCGGAACCTTAACCATGAGAAAGAACATTTGGCGAGTGTACTTCGAAGCATGACCGATGCGGTGGTTACTTTTGATGGTGAAGGTAAAGTTATTCTGACGAATCCGCCAGGAGAGAAGATCATGCAGGCTTGGTATGACCTGGATTGGGCACAGATGGATGAAGGACAAGATGCCGAGCAGTCCGGCAAGTCTTCACGTGATGTACCAGAGCCTCTCCTTCCTTTGTTCAGACTAGTGATGGAACAAGGCGGGGATCAGAGCTCCAATGTTCATGTACAGCAAGGTGTGTGGTCTGTTCAGATGGCGCCGTTGTATGCTGACAGTGTTGTCAGAGGCGCTGTGGCTGTCTTGAGAGACGTAACAGAAGAAGTCCGGCTGGAGAAAATGCGGCGTGATTTCGTGGCTAACGTATCTCATGAAATACGGACCCCGTTATCTATGATGCAAGGATACAGTGAAGCGCTTCTGGACGGCATGGCAACCTCACCGGAAGAGAGTGAAGAACTTATTCAGGTCATTCATGATGAGTCCCTGCGGATGGGCAGACTGGTTAAAGACTTGCTTGATCTTGCGCGGATGGAAGCTGGACACACGGACATGGTGATGAAGGAAGTTGACCTCGGAGAACTTCTGGAACGTGTATATCGAAAATTCTCGGTGCGCTCGAAAGAACAAGGAATCCAACTGCAGTTTGAATGCAAACAGCCGACCATTGAACTTCAACAGGCAGATGAGGATCGACTGGAACAGGTATTTACGAATTTGCTGGACAATGCGTTCAGGCATACGCCTACTGGCAAAAATGTAATGATTTCTGCCGAGCTGGTCACACATCTTCGCGCTCCGTTTGCTAGAGTATCTGTGAAGGATCAGGGTGTAGGCATCCCTTCATCTGACTTACCTTTTATTTTCGAACGATTCTACAAAGCAGACAAAGCACGCGTTCGGGGTGAAAGTGTAGGCACAGGACTCGGTTTAGCGATTGTGAAAAATATTGTGGATGCCCATCAAGGCATCATTAATGTGAATAGTGTACTGGGCGAAGGTACGGAGTTTATTTTACAATTTCCTGTGGATTCATCGAAATAGCCCGATTTCATACAAAAAGTGCGAGAACACCCTCTTATGGAGGGTGTTTTTTTGTTGAAGAGTACCGTTTAATCTTGTTCAACGTGGAACATGAATCATTGTTTTATTTTGATTAAAAAGAGTGTCCAAGATAATTTTCCTCCCTATGTTACATAAGCTTGAAAAACAAGCAAGTTAGAGGAGGATTGAGTTAAGCATGTCCGATGATCGAAAAAGGGTCAATATTAAAGCATTTCTGGAAGGCAGATCTTTCAGAGCGGGATCTCCGTTTATTCCCATAACATCTAGTGAACTGGAGCAGTTTGAATCCATACTGCGTTCTCTGGCTGTGACGATTCCTGCTGCAGTTAGTCAGCCGACTTCAGCCAATATACTGGCTTTGCAGAATGGACTGCGCCAGTTGCTTACTTTTGTAAATCATTCCGGATTTCGTGCCGGGGTAAAAGCAGAATTGCAAGCCGTACTGGAATTAACGATTGCAGGGTCAGAGGTTGTCCCTGTTCCTCTAATTAATCTCGCAGGTAACTTGCAAAACTTACTGGATGATTTGTTAAGTGTTACTTTACTTCTGGAAGTGCCACCTGCAGAAAAAGATAAACTTGTGGGGTTAATCCGTTCGATATCTGTATCCTTAAGTCGGGCAACGACGACTTTCGGAACCGGGGGTATTACCGGACCCGCTGGTCCACCAGGGGTCCCAGGAGTTCCAGGTGTCCCAGGAGTTCCGGGCGTACCGGGTGTACCAGGCGTGCCTGGGGTGAAAGGGCCTGCGGGACCAGCAGGAGGAATTGGACCAGTAGGACCAGTGGGGCCAGTTGGCCCACAGGGAGCGCAGGGTCCAGCTGGAGCACCTGGTGTAGGTTTGAACAATATTACTGAATATGATCCTGCACTTGGACCGACCTATGCTCAGGGTCAGGTCGTTAGCTATGAGGGCAGTCTTTATGTTGCCAATGTAAATGGTCCCTTAGGTACACCCGGAAGTTCCCCAGACTACATTCTTTTGTTGTCGGGTGGAACAACTGGAGCAACGGGGGCAACCGGAGCTGGTTTGACTGGAGCCTTAGCATTTGATCCAGCGCTCGCGCCGGGTTATCCTGCAGGTCAAGTAATCACGTATAACGGTAGTACTTACATTACAAGTGTAGCTGGTCCATTAGGAACACCGGGTACCTCATCGGATTACACATTAATTGCGGCTGCGGGAGCCATAGGTGCAACCGGTGCAACCGGTGTAGGCTTAACTGGAATAACTTCTTTTGATCCAGCTCAGTCCCCGACATATCCAGCAGGTCAAGTCGTTACGTATAACGGTAGTACTTATATTACGAATGTTGCAAGCCCTGGAGGAGTTCCAGGAAGCTCACCGGACTACACGCTAATTGCGGCTGCGGGAGCTACAGGTGCAGGAACGACTGGGGCAACAGGAGCCACAGGTGTAGGATTAAGTGGCATCGTGCCGTTCGATCCGGCATTAGCACCAACCTATCCGGCGGGTCAGATCGTCACGTTTGGTGGCAGTACCTACATTACGAATGTCGCATCGCCAACAGGTACGCCAGGCAGTTCGCCAGACTATACTTTACTGGCAGGATCGGGAGTCACAGGTGCGACCGGAGCTACTGGCATCGGCCTCAATGGTGCAGTTCCGTTTGATCCTGCAGTAGCTCCAACGTATCCGGTCGGTCAGGTCGTCACCTTTAATGGCAGTACGTATATAACCAATGTGGCTTCTCCTACGGGTACTCCAGGTACTTCGCCGGATTATACACTGCTTGCTGGTGCAGGACCTACAGGATCCACAGGTGTATCAGGTGTAACGGGAGCGACAGGCGTAGGTTTAAGCGGAATTGTACCGTTTGACCCAGCCGTAGCCCCAACTTATCCAGCAGGTCAAGTTGTGACGTTTAACGGCAGTACTTATGTCGCTAATGTAGCATCACCAACAGGTACGCCGGGCACATCGCCCGATTATACATTACTTGCTGGTGCAGGAGCCACGGGAGTCACAGGTGCAACCGGAACGGGGGCAACGGGAAGCACTGGAGCTACTGGTGCCGGATTGAGTGGAATTGTACCGTTTGATCCAGCCGTAGCACCAACGTACCCAGCGGGTCAAGTCGTAACATTCAACGGCAGTACGTATATTGCGAATGTAGCGTCACCGACGGGAACACCGGGCACCTCGCCGGATTACACGTTGCTTGCCGGAGCGGGAGCAACGGGAGTTACAGGAGCCACAGGCATTGGCTTAAATGGTGTTGTGCCGTTTGACCCGGCAGTAGCTCCAACGTATCCAGCCGGTCAGGTTGTGACATTTAACGGTAGTACGTATATAACCAATGTGGCTTCCCCTACAGGAACACCTGGCACCTCGCCGGACTACACGTTGCTTGCAGGTGCAGGTCCTACAGGAGCCACAGGAGCGTCAGGTGCAACGGGAGCCACAGGCGTAGGTTTAAGTGGCATAGTGCCATTCGATCCAGCCGTAGCTCCGACGTATCCAGCGGGTCAAGTCGTAACGTTCAACGGCAGTACGTATATTGCGAATGTCGCATCACCAACGGGAACGCCGGGAACTTCTCCGGATTACACGTTGATAGCTGGAGCAGGAGCGACGGGTGTTACAGGAGCCACAGGCATTGGCTTAAATGGTGTTGTGCCGTTTGACCCGGCAGTAGCTCCAACGTATCCAGCCGGTCAGGTCGTTACCTTTAATGGAAGCACGTATATTACCAATGTGGCATCACCATCAGGTACACCAGGCACCTCGACGGATTATACACTGCTTGCAGGTGCAGGTTCTACAGGAGCCACAGGGGGATCAGGTGCAACGGGAGCCACAGGCGTAGGTTTAAGTGGCATAGTGCCATTCGATCCAGCCGTAGCTCCGACGTATCCAGCGGGTCAGGTCGTGACGTTCAACGGCAGTACGTATATTGCGAATGTAGCATCACCAACGGGAACGCCAGGTACGTCATCGGATTACACGTTGATTGCAGGAGCAGGAGCAACGGGGGTTACAGGTGCAACGGGAGTTGGAGTGACAGGAAGCACCGGAGCGACGGGTGTCACGGGTGTAGGACTCACGGGAGTTGTACCATTCGATCCAGCGGTAGCTCCGACATATCCAGCGGGTCAGGTCGTGACGTTCAACGGTAGTACGTATATTGCAAATGTGGCATCGCCGACAGGAACACCAGGCATCTCACCAGACTATACGTTGATTGCAGGAGTAGGAGCAACAGGTGTCACGGGAGCAACCGGAGTTGGAATAACGGGAAATACGGGGGCGACAGGAACACCTGGAGTAACAGGGGCAACGGGTGTAACTGGTGCAGGACTCACAGGAATTTTGCCGTTTGATCCAGCGGTAGCCCCGACGTATCCAGCGGGTCAGGTCGTAACGTTTAATGGCAGCACATATATTGCGAATGTGGCATCGCCGACAGGCACACCAGGTACCTCACCAGACTACACATTAATAGCAGGAGTAGGAGCAACAGGTGTCACGGGAGCAACCGGAGTTGGAATAACGGGAAATACGGGGGCGACAGGAACACCTGGCGCAACAGGGGCAACGGGCGTAACTGGTGCGGGTTTAACAGGAGTTGTGCCGTTTGATCCAGCGGTAGCCCCGACGTATCCAGCGGGTCAGGTCGTGACGTTTAATGGCAGCACATATATTGCGAATGTGGCATCGCCGACAGGCACACCAGGTACCTCACCAGACTACACATTAATAGCGGGTGTAGGAGCAACAGGGGCAACTGGTGTCGGGGTGACGGGTAATACTGGAGCCACGGGCGTAACGGGTGCAGGTCTTACGGGAGTTGTACCATTCGATCCAGCCGTAGCTCCAACGTATCCGGCGGGTCAAGTCGTAACGTTCAATGGAAGTACGTATATTGCAAATGTGGCATCCCCGACGGGAACACCAGGCAGCTCACCAGACTATACGTTAATTGCAGGAGCAGGAGCAACAGGTGTCACGGGTGCAACCGGAGTTGGAGTAACGGGAAGTACGGGGGCGACAGGAACACCTGGCGTAACAGGGGCAACGGGTGTGGGTTTAACAGGAGTTGTACCGTTTGATCCAGCGGTAGCCCCGACGTATCCAGCGGGTCAGGTCGTGACGTTTAATGGCAGCACATATATTGCGAATGTGGCATCCCCGACGGGAACACCAGGCACCTCACCAGACTACACATTAATTGCGGGTGTAGGAGCAACAGGGGCAACTGGTGTCGGGGTGACGGGTAATACTGGAGCCACGGGCGTAACGGGTGCAGGTCTTACGGGAGTTGTACCATTCGATCCAGCGGTAGCTCCGACATATCCAGCGGGTCAGGTCGTGACGTTCAATGGAAGTACGTATATTGCCAATGTGGCATCGCCGACGGGAACACCAGGCACCTCACCAGACTACACATTAATAGCAGGAGTAGGAGCAACAGGTGTCACGGGAGCCACGGGAATCAGCGTAACAGGAAGTACGGGATTAGCAGGGGCTACTGGAGAAACAGGTGCAACTGGGATCACAGGATTGACCGGAGCAACCGGAATTACGGGAGCTACGGGAATCAGCGTAACAGGAAGTACGGGATTAGCAGGGGCCACTGGAGGAACAGGTGCAACTGGGATCGCAGGATTGACCGGTGCAACCGGAATTACGGGAGCTACGGGAATCAGCGTAACAGGAAGTACGGGATTAGCAGGGGCCACTGGAGGAACAGGTGCAACTGGGGTAACAGGATTAACTGGAATTACGGGAGCTACGGGAATCAGCGTAACAGGAAGTACGGGATTAGCAGGGACCACTGGGGTTACGGGAGCCACAGGTATAACGGGAGCGACCGGTCTTGGTATAACCGGAATTGCTGGAGTTACTGGTGTGACTGGAGGAACAGGAGCTACAGGTATAACGGGAGCAACCGGTGTTGGCATAACGGGAAGTACTGGAGTTGCTGGTGCGACTGGTGGAACAGGAGCCACAGGTATAACGGGAGCAACCGGTGTTGGCATAACGGGAAGTACTGGAGTTGCTGGTGCAACTGGAGGAACAGGAGCCACAGGTATAACGGGAGCAACCGGAGTCGGCGTAACCGGAAGTACCGGAGCAACTGGTGCGACTGGAGGAGCAGGGGCCACAGGTACGACGGGAGCAACCGGAGTCAGCGTAACCGGAAGTACCGGAGCAACTGGTATTACGGGTGAGACGGGTATAACAGGTGCAACGGGCGTGACAGGAACCTCTGTCACTGCAGCTTCTTCCTACGCAGAGAATACGAATGGTACCATCCTTGTTATTTTGGGCGGAACAGTCGTTGCTCTTCCTGCAAACCAGAACATTGGAACAGGTATTACGGTAAATGGAGGGAATGATACCTTCACTCTTGCTACAGCAGGCAGATACTATATCAGTTATAAAGTTAATCTGACAGCAGCAATCGCCGTACAATCACGGATATTGCTTAATGGAGCTGTAGTACCGGCGAGTGTAATCTCACCAGTGCTCTCTTTAAGCCAATTGGCAACCGACTTTATTATCACTGCCACAGCGGGTTCGACCATTCAGCTTCAATTGTTCGGCCTAGTGGCCACAGCTGTTCTATCACCACCAGGTGCGACACTCAACATTATCCGCTTGAGCTAACTACGAAAAAAAGAGACGGACCCTTTGGGGTTCGTCTCTTTTGAATTTTACTGAATGATAAGCAACTATTCCAACACGATTTCAACGGCTGTATTAATTTCTGGAAGGGCAGCGAGCTGAACAAGAACATCTTTGGGAACGGCTTTATCCACGGTCAGGATCATGATGGCAGCACCACCAATGATTTTCCGACCCACTTGCATGGATGCGATGTTGACCTCATTTTGTCCAAGCAGAGTTCCTACACGTCCGATAATACCTGGTTTATCGTTATGGGAAATCAAGATTTGATGACTTTCCGGAGCGATATCTACCGGGAATTTGTCCAGGCGAACAATACGTTCTCCGTAACCTGCAAGCAATGTACCTGCTACACGGCGTTCCTCAGCATCCTGAGTTGTAACCAAGGTTACGGTAATCAGGTTAGTAAATCCTTTGGTTGCAGAGGTTTGGCTTACAACCACATTCAAATCACGGATTTTGGCCAAATGCATGGAGTTGACGATGTTGGCTTCCCCACCCAAATGTCTTGCCAGGATACCCTTTACAATGTAACGAGTGAGAGGAGATGTATCTACTTCAGAAAGCTCACCAGCGTAGTCGATCCGAATCTCCTGCACAGCATTTTGTGTAATCTGTGCTGCAAAACTACCCAACGTTTCACCCAGTTTGAAATAAGGCTGCAATTTGTTCATAACAGTTGGTGCAACAGCCGGCATGTTAACTGCGTTCTTGAACGGTTCATTGCGCAGAATGTGAAGAACTTGTTCAGAAACGTCAATCGCTACGTTTTCTTGTGCCTCAACAGTGGATGCACCAAGGTGAGGTGTGACAATAATGCTAGGGTGATTCAGGAATGGATGGTCCTGAGCAGGTGGTTCACTTTCAAATACGTCAAATGCTGCTCCAGCAACAATGCCTTCGTCAATTGCTTCCACAAGTGCCATCTCGTCAACTACTCCACCACGGGCACAGTTGATGATACGCATGCCTTTTTTCATAACTTCGAATTGTGGACGTGAAATCATGTGCCGTGTTTCCGGTGTTAATGGCGTGTGAACGGTCATGAAGTCCGCATTGCGAATGATATCATCTACACTAGCCAGCTTCACTTGCAGCTTCTCGGCACGCTCCTCCGTGAGGAACGGGTCGTAAGCAAGAATGTCCATTCCGAATGCTTTGGCGCGCTTGGCAACTTCACTACCGATCCGTCCCATGCCCAGTACACCTAGCGTTTTATTTCTTAATTCCACACCCAGGAAGGTTTTACGATCCCACGTACCTTGAATGGTTTTGGCATATGCCTGAGGAATGTGTCGTGCCAGAGCCATCATCATGGCAAACGTGTGCTCACAGGTTGTGATGGTATTGCCATCAGGTGCGTTAATAACGATGATACCACGCTGTGTAGCAGCTTCCAGATCGATGTTATCTACACCAACGCCTGCACGTCCGATCACCTTAAGGTTGGCACCAGCCGTCATAATACGATCTGTAACACGAGTCTGGCTGCGAACCAAGAGGGCATCATAATCACCAATAATGGCAACAAGTTCATCTTCACTAAGACCGGTTTTCTTCTCAACAACAACATCATTTGCATCCACCAGTTGCTGGATCCCCAGATCACTGATTGGGTCCGACACTAACACTTTGTACATGGTTTCTTCCTCCTTAGGTATGTGTATCTATATCGTCAAGGTCTGACCTCTGCGAAGAGGTATTCCTTAAAACCAGGTTAATTCTTCCGCCCAACAACGCGGTGTCGCAGCAGAGGGGGAAGGTGAAGCAAAAAGAGTGATCCCACAGATATCCTTTAAAATAAATCAAAAAACTCTCAATCCACATACTGCTTGCGCAATAAGGGACGAGAGTTGTCGTGGTACCACCCTAATTCACCGCCGTTTCGCAACGACAGTCTTAGCGGTCAATGAAGACCGAAGAGGATAACGGGTCTAAACCGATTGCACCTACTCCAATTTCAATGCAATAACTCAGGAGCGCTCAAGACCATTTGCCTGCCACCGATTCACACCTACCATCGGCTCTCTGGAAGACGAAGCAACGTCTTTTTTCCATCATCGTGTTTAACGTGACTAATTTTTTCATAATGTATCATGGCTGACATGAGCATGTCAATAGGCTTAAATGTTTTAAAATGTTTTGCAGATGTCTTTAGATTCACACATAAACAGAGTCACCATAAGTAATACAATAGTTAATAGACCTATGACAAGAAGATGGAAAGTAAGCTGTTTGGTGAACTGAATTTTACTGCTTTAATGAAGTAATGGCACGGACATATAACCAGGACTTGGGGCAGGCCTTGAACCTAATTGGTTTTTTGGCTATCATTTAGTATACTATCCGATTGGACAACGTAATTGTTATCCATCAAATTTAACTCAAGAGGACAGACGCATCCGATGAAAAAATTCAAGTTTCCCAAGTTCAAGATTCAGAAGGCTGAGCCACAGCAGCTTACAGAGCGTTTGCTTTTAATCAATCTATACTTTACACAAGGTCTGACACTGATAATCGGGGTTGTATGGATTTTACTACAGAAACGAAACTTGTTAGATGTACTCGCATGGCCCGACAATTACCAATTTATATGGTGGGGTCTTGGTCTTGCTGGCGTAATGCTTGTTATGGACTTGGTACTGTCGTATGTTATACCTCAGGAAAGCATGGATGACGGTGGAATTAATGAGATGTTGTTCCGTGGGCGTCCGATCTGGCACATTGTATGTATAGCAGCCATTGTAGCTGTATGTGAGGAATTATTATTCCGTGGAGCCATTCAACATGCCATCGGTCCTTACTGGACGAGTATTTTATTTGCAGTTATCCACATTCGTTATTTGCGGCACTGGATTCCAACAGGATGGGTGTTTGTCTCAAGTTATGGATTGGGTTGGATTTACATGCAATCCGGCACATTATGGGCGCCTATATTATGTCACTTTATAATTGATTTGGTGTCTGGATTAGCGATACGTTTTCGGAGGGGATCATGAATCAGCCATTAAGCAGAATGAAGACATATGGCAGTCAGCGCCATCGTCAATCGGATAAAAAAGAGACATCCGAGCGTCAGGTGGCTTCTCAAGTAAGCCTGGTTGCTGAAACGGCAGCGGCTGCTGAAGTTGGGGGAATCACACCAATAACTTCCGTTTCCATACCTAGATCACAGCGAAAGCCCTATACAGAAACGCTGGAAAGTCCAGTATTACCACAGAGAGCACCATCACGCTCCAAAAAAACGCCAAAAACAACGGAAGAATCGATCCCCGAAGCGGGTTCGCTTCCTACACGGACAGAATTACATCCTTCACGTCGGTTAAAATTGAGCAAGAGGTTTGTCAATTCACTCATTTTTATTTTTGTCATGTTAACGATTAGTCTGGTTTGGTGGGGGGTAAAAGGGGCACCCGCTCTGAATACGTTCCTTCCATTGCCGTGGTAATGCTATTCATCGCAGGTTTAATCATTTTGATGGGAGTTGTACTATTTTTTCATATGTGGCGTGAAGCCCATGTTCATCAAGTGATTGAAGAAGAGGTTGAAGTTCCTCATCTGCCACCATCCTTTGACGGGGCTATGATTTTGTATGTATCCGATACGCACAAGCGCAAGCTGAAACAGAAGGATCTGGAAAATTATAAAAACAAGGTGGACTGGGTTCTGATCGGTGGGGATGTTGCGGAAAAAGGAATCTCATGGTCCATAGTTAGACATAATATGAAACTCTTATCGAACATTGCTCCTTCTTTTACCGTGTATGGAAACCATGATAAGAGGGCTGGTACCGCTCAGCTTGCTCGAATCCTTCGGGAATCGGGCGTTCAGCTCCTTCAGGATAGCGTGGAATATCTGAGTAGGGGCAACGACAGAGTGAGCCTGATCGGTATAGACTATCGTTCCAAACAGGGAGATGTATTGTTAGAGCAGGTCGGCGACCATTTTTGCAAAATAGCCATCGTTCATGATCCTTTACAGGCCCTTCGCTTGGAGCAAAATGCAGATCTTATCTTGAGCGGCCATACACATGGCGGACAATTGGTATTACCTTTTTTCGGACCTGTGTTCCTGAGCAAAGCGTATCGTCCCATATCGAATGGGTGGTACTCCCTGAAGCGCAGTCCGGAGGACGTTCATCAAGAAGGCAAAATGCTGGTTAGCAGAGGATACGGTACCAATCATCTTCCTCTCCGACTAGGTTGTCCTGCGGAGATGCACATCATTACGTTAAGAGTGCCCGCGGAAAAAGCACTCACAGAAAAACAGCCTTGATCCATTGGATCAAGGCTGTTTCATATTGATGCGCAAAATTACGAATTAACGAGCTTCCAATTCAATTGCACGCGGATCGACAAAGGAATAACCTTTCTTTTCGAGCTTGGTCAGCAACTCATCCAATGCTTCAACCGTCCATGGCAACTCGTGCATCAAAATATTGCTTCCGGGATTTAACTGGTCCAGTACATTTTGAATGACTTTTTCCGGTTTGTTTTTGGTGCTTTTATCCCAATCAAGCGAACCATTAGACCACGTCATGTATAACATGCCATTTTTTTTCACAGTAGCCTTCAGTGCATCATTACCCGATCCAAAAGGGGGGCGGAAGAATTGCGGTTCTTCCCCGATGGTGTCCTTCACTATTTTCTGGACGTCTGTAACCTGTTTTGCCGCCTCAGCGTTAGACATTTTTTTGAGATCCTCATGATCCCAGGCATGATTGCCTACAATCTGCCCCCGTTCATGGATGAGTTTGAGCAATTCTGGATGGCTTTTCACCCGATATCCATTGACGAAAAATATCGCTTTAGCGTTATGTTTATCTAAAGTGTCGATTAGTGAAGTAATCATTTTTTCTTCTTTGGGTCCATCATCAAAAGTTAACAAGACCACTTTGCTCGGGCTCGTGTCATCGTTCGGTTTAATATAATAATTTTCATTCATATGATACGTTTGTTCCACTTTCTCTTCTGCAGAACCCTGCTCCGCAGGTTCAGGTTCTTCTTCTGGCGCAGTTGATTCCCCCGTTGAAGGCTTGGTCACGCCCGTTCCGGGTTCTCCTGTTTCAGTTAAGTAAGAATCACTTTGCTCTTCTTGAATTGTGGTAGTGGGTTCGCTCGCTGGTGCGGAATTTTCTGATGTTTTTTCTTCCGCTGCCCCACAGGCTGATAGCAGCAAACTTGCAGCTATAATCAATGCGGCGGTATGTCTGAACATGATTTCAACTCGCTTTCCTGTATTTATACGGAATGAGATCGCTCACTCCCGCAAACACTACATGTGATTTTAACACTTAAAGGAGGTTGGTGTAATGAAGGCGTCATCCTTTTTTTGGGGCATTGTAATTGGCGTTGCAGCCAGCTCGTGGCTGTCCAAAGGCAGATTGCCCATGCTGTCTTCGGGTTCATCTCGAAACATGATGGATCAGGCAAAACATAAGATGATGGAGATGACTTTCCCGGGTATGGATGGGTTCACCAGCAAGCAAAATCAACATGGTGAATCACACAAAAACCCAGCAGCAAAAAGCGCAAGCACAATCACTCCGCAGGAAAAAGAAGCGAACATGAGCATGCTCAAGGATTTTATTAAGACGAATCCGGATGTGAAGCATGAAGTGGAGCAAATTTTAACTCAAACAAACACAACAGTACCGGGTTTATAAACCAAAACCTCCAATTAGAATCATCCACAGTATTGATTTGCTGTGGAATGATTCTTTTTTTGTCGATTTTACTTCGTGCATTTAGAGGTATAAAATGATAACATAACTACATAGATTTATTTTCAGCACATATTGTTTTGTGCTTCATAATCTGTTATAAGACTTGCTTATAAAGGGGAGATCCTGTATGAAAATAGAACGACTAAGTCACGATAAGATACGGATTTTCCTGACCTTTGACGATCTGAGCGAGCGCGGAATACAAAAAGAAGATATGTGGCAGGAAATACCTAAGGTTCATGAACTGTTCACTGAAATGATGGATCAGGCCTATTCCGAACTTGGATTTGATGCCACTGGTCCACTTGCTGTCGAAGTATTCGCACTTCCCGCTCAAGGGATGGTTGTCATTGTCACCCGTGGAAAATATGATCCGCAACAATATGGTTCAGGTCATGAAGATGATCTTCCTGAAGAAGTATATGAAATGGAAGTTACACTCGAGCAAAGCGATTCCATCGTTTATGCGTTCAAGGACTTTGAAGTGCTCATTGAAGCTGCACATATGTTGCGTCAGCATGTTACGGATGCTGGGAGACTTTATTCTTATAAAGACAAGTGGTTCTTGCATTTGGAACCAGACGAGGTGGATTCCACCAAACATGCGGCATTGATTGCCTTGCTTGCTGAATTTGGTGAAGGTTCTTCCGTTACTCCAGCAGTTATGGAAGAGTATGGTAAGGTTATTATTTCTGAACAAGCGATTGATGTTATCTGCACCCACTTCAAACGCCAGGATTAATCTCTAGTTGTAATCGCGTCTTTAGTCAGAGGAGGGAATTTCGGTGCTTTTGTTTTCGGTCTTAGCGGCAGCAGTTGCCCCGGGTCTCGCCTTGTTAACATACTTTTACCTGAAAGACCGTTATGATTATGAGCCACTTCATATGGTATTGCGGGTTTTCCTCATGGGGATTCTGATGGTACTGCCTGTGATGATTATTCAGCGTGGCATGATGATGTGGCTCGGGGATAATCCTTATCTTGAGGCTATTCTGATCTCAGGTGGTGTGGAAGAATTCGTCAAATGGTTCGTGCTTTATCATATCATCTATAATCACACCGAATTTGATGAGCCGTATGACGGAATCTTATATGCAGTTGCTGTTTCACTTGGATTTGCCACTGTGGAGAATGTGTTGTATGCCTTTGCGGGGAATGCATCCGTCTCAGCCATGTTCCTCCGGGCACTGCTCCCTGTTTCAGGGCATGCCATGTTTGCGGTAATTATGGGGTACTACATGGGCAAGGCCAAGTTTATCGGTGGCAAGAAAAAGCGGTGGTACCTGGTTCTTTCTCTCGTGTTACCTTTTTTCTGGCATGCATTGTACGATGTCATCATGAATACCATGGTAAATCATTGGTTGTGGTTTATAGCGCCACTAATGGCGGGCCTATGGTATGGGGCAATGGGTAAAATCACACGCGCCAATAACCGTTCTCCTTTTCGTTTTGTGAAGCGGGAGGAAGAGGTTAAATTATAAAAATACGGACACACTGGTGGACATGAAGCGCATATTGCGCCTGCGGCCCTGGTGTGTTTTTATTTTTTTTGCGAAAAAAACTCCCGGGGAATGACCAACAGAAACGGGGATCGTTGTGATGAGAATTAAAATTAAAATCAGATGCAAGCAATGCGGTGAACGTTTTACATTACGAGGCAAGAAAGAGCGTGGCCGGATTGAGACGGGATTCAAGCAGTGCCTCTGTGATAACAGGGACCAATTCGAAATCGAAGAGGAAGGCATGGCAACCGGGGTTCAATTGAATTAAAAGTAGTACCCAAACGGTGCTTTAGCAGCCTGCTTGTGTAAGGACTGGAAATCGCATGCATAAGAGATCTTTCTTCGATCCACAATAGAGGTAGTGGTTTTTAGAAGAAAGGAGACTTTACTTATGTATAAACGATTAAGTTCAGTTATGTTTCCGATATTTGCGGTCCTGCTGGTCGGTGCGCTCGTATGGGGCTATCAGGAGAATCAGGAGAAGAATGCAATACTGATCAAGGCAGAAAATCAATATCAGCGTGCCTTTCACGATTTATCTTTTCATATGGACAAATTACATTCGGAGATTGGTAACACTTTGGCGGTTCACTCCACATCACAGGGGATGCATCGCAAAGGTTTGATGAATGTATGGCGACTCACCAGTGAAGCTCAGAATGAGATCAACCAACTGCCACTCACCATGCTGCCATTTAACGAGACAGAAGAGTTTCTCTCGCGTATTTCCAACTTTGCCTATCGGGCGTCGATGCGTGACTTGACGAACGAACCGCTAAGTGAGAAAGAAATGGGTAACCTGAAAAAGCTGTATCAGAATTCATCCGAGATTACCAAGAATCTGCAGGATGTGCAGCAGAAAGTCCTCACAGACCGTTTACGCTGGATGGATGCGGAGACTGCTATGGCAACGCAAGAGCAAACGATGGACAACACAATCGTCGATGGATTTCGTACCGTAAACAAAAAGGTGCAGGAATACCCGGAGCTTGATTGGGGTCCTTCCGTATCTAATATTTATGCAAAACGATCAGTCAAAAAACTGGACGGCTTGCCGGTGACCAAAGAACAGATTCAGAGCAAGGCTGCGAAATTCTCTGATGCGGACAATAGCAAAATCCAAGTGCAGGAGAACGGTAAAGGAACAGACTGGGAGTCCTACACGGCCACGATTGATCATGCCAAGAATGGCAAACTGATGATGGATTTCACCCGTAATGGCGGAATGCTGATCTCTTACAGTGATACACGTCCGATTGGAACCAAAAAAGTATCTCGTCAGAATGCCATGGCTAAAGCAGATCAGTTTCTAATGAATAAAGGCTATAAGGATATGAAGGCTGTAAACTACGATGAGTATGGTAACTTGGGGAACCTTACTTATGTGCGCAAGCAAGGGGACACCTTGATATATCCTGAAAAAATGTCTGTTCGCGTTGGATTGGATACAGGGGAAGTAACTGGCTTCCAGGCGAGTGACTTTGTCTACGAACATAATGACATGCGCAAAATTCCGAAAGCAACTCTTACGGAGCAACAGGCGCGGCAAAAGCTTAATTCGGAGTTCGAAGAAAATTATGTTCGCAAATCCCTGATTGAAAATGATTACAGCAAAGAGGTATTGTGTTATGAGTTTGGAGGGAAAATCAACGGTTCCCGTTACCGGATTTACATTAATGCAAATACAGGTATAGAAGAAGCGGTTGAGGAGATCAAACCGGTCAACGCAACCTCATAAACAGCTGGTGTTCTCTGAATTTCAATCGCACAAAAAATTACGGCAGACCACGATGTGGTCTGTTTTTTTTCTTGTTCAATGTGAGAAAGGTCATGGTATAATAGTCCTTGTACATACGAAGATAAATACATAAAGTGGCGGTGAACCAATTGTTTCCTAAAATAAATGAGATTTTATACATCCAGATTGCTTCGGCAGATGAAAAAGAGGAAAACAAAGAGTACAAATCACGCATTGCAGATATGGATGACAGCAGTTTTCTGATTGAGGTCCCGATGCAACAGGGAAGCAGCCGTCTGAAAAGGCTCTTTTTTGGCGAGGAATTGTCCATTTCATATATTACGGAGGATGGAGTCCGGCATTATTTTAATACCTATGTCACCGGATTTGAAGAGGATGTGGTCCGTCTTGTCCGTATCCGAAAGCCGCTCCCAAACGAGATATCCAAAATTCAACGCCGCAGCTTTCTTCGTGTTCATGCAAACCTTGAAATGGCCATCCAGAGTGAAGATCTGACCCGTACCGTGGGATTGACTGAAGATATTGGTGGCGGTGGATTGTCCATCTATGGCGAAGCAGGATTTTCAATAGCTGAAGGCCAAAAGCTGAAATGCTGGTTGCTTGTTCCATATCGCAATTCAACAATTGAACATGTGAACTTTGAGGCTGAAGTCGTTCGGATCAAAACACTGGAAACCGGTAGACTACTGTGCATGTTGAAATTTGTGCAGATTTCAGATTCGGAACGTCAGAAGATCATCAAATTTTGTTTTGAACGTCAATTGGATTACCGTACGAAATAGGAATGTTTTGGCATAAAAAGAGCAAACTGCGGGTACCGTAATGGAAAAAACGGAGGATCTGTCATGAATCATCGTCATGCAACCCGCAGATATGAACGGCTCTACTATGTTTTCTTCAGGCGAATGGAACGGAGGGTTCTGATTCTGATCACAGCTCTTTTAATCTTGCTTGTGGTGTATCAATTGCTGTTGTTGGTACCAGGTTTCAAAAAGAATATGACCACTATTGATCGACTGGAAGGAACGCCAATTCAAGTGCAAACGATGATTGATCACGAACGTCGTTGATTTGTCTGTTTTTGCATCCATGTGTAGAGTGTGGTATAATTTTCACGATGCAGGCAATGCCTGTTTTTTTATTGAGGTTTATCGTTTGAGGAGGAATGCCCCGTTGGCAAGCCAGAACACATCAGAGAACGGGAAAATGAACGTTGCAATTGACGGACCTGCCGGAGCCGGGAAAAGCACGGTGGCCCGATTGGTTGCAGAAGCGCTCGCGTATGTCTACGTCGATACAGGCGCAATGTACCGTGCGGTAACCTTGCATATGCTTCGGAAAGGTATTACACCGGAAGATGTGACACAGGTACTTCAGGAAGCCCAAAAGCTGGTCATTGATTTACAACCGGATCCCGACGGACAGAAAGTGTTCTGTAATGGGGAAGAAGTAACCTCGGAAATCCGCTCCCGTGAAGTGACGGGAATCGTGTCCCGATATGCGCAAATCGAGGGGCTGCGTACGCAATTAGTGGATACTCAGCGGCAAATGGCTTTGCGCAAGGGCGTCGTCATGGATGGACGCGATATCGGAACGACAGTATTGCCCGATGCGGAAGTGAAAATCTTCATGACTGCCAGTGTGGAAGAGCGTGCGCTTCGCCGCTTCAAAGAACTGGACCCCTCTGAAGGACTGACGTTGCAACAACTGGAGCGAGACATTGCCACCCGTGACAGATTGGATGAGAGTCGGGAAATTTCCCCGCTTCGTTGTGCTGAGGATGCTATCGTTCTTGATACAACTAAGATGAACATCCATGAAGTGGTTGACAAAATCGTATCTTATTGCACAATGGTCAGAGGAGAGATCGGTCTATGATTTACACATTTTGCAGCACATTACTGCGGATCATTTACACCATTCTTTTCCGCTTGGAGGCCGTTGGACGGGAGAATATTCCGAAAGAAGGCGGCGTACTTTTATGTTCCAATCATATTAGTAACTTCGATCCTCCAACTGTTGGTATCAAAATTCGCCGTCAGGTGCGCTTCATGGCCAAAAGCGAATTGTTTGAAATTCCGGTACTCGGCCGAATTATTAAAGCCGTGGGCGCTTTCCCCGTTAAACGTGGAGGTGTCAGCAAGGAATCCATCAAGACCTCACTCAATATTTTGCGTGATGGTGAAGTGCTCGGAATCTTCCCCTCGGGAAGCCGTCATAATGATGGAGGTATCGGCAAAAAAGGAGCAGCGAGTTTTGCTCTCCGCAGTGGCGCTACAGTTATTCCTACTGCTATTATCGGTAACTACAAGGTTTTTCGTAAGATGAAAGTTGTATACGGAGCACCCGTAAGTTTGGACGAGTTCAAGGAAGACCCATCTGGAGAAGCTCTGGAGAAAGCGACTGAGAAGATTATGTCCAAGATTAACGAAATGGTGCAAACGGGCGTGCCTAGCAAGTAATGGCTTCGTCAGTAGCTGAGTGCATGTTTCCATATTTTTGAGGGAGACTAAGTAGTAGTACTCAGTGATGAAAGTGTTTTGAACTCTGCTACAGGCAGGTTTGAATATAATGGGGTTTTTGAATTGAGGAGGGTATTTGACATGTCGGAAGAAATGAAAAATCAAGAAGCAACCCAAGATGAGTTGGATCAATTCGTTTCCTTGAAAAAAGGAGATACCGTAAAAGGAACCATCGTCAAATTGGAAGATAACCAAGCCTATGTGAGCATTGGATATAAATATGACGGTGTCATTCCAATTCGTGAACTGTCTTCATTGCATGTTGACAGCGCGTCTGATGCAGTAGAAGTTGGACAAGAAGTTGAAGCTAAAGTTCTTAGCATCGACGACGAGAAAGAAAAACTCGTTCTGTCCAAACGTGCAATCGACAGCGAAAACGCATGGGATCAATTGCAAAAGCATTTTGAAGACCAAGACGTATTCGAAGTTGTTGTAGGTGACGTTGTTAAAGGCGGTCTGGTAGCAGACGTGGGCGTGCGTGGATTTATCCCGGCTTCCATGGTTGAACGCCATTTCGTTGAAGACTTCAGCGACTACAAAGGACGCACACTGCGTGTTAAAGTGAAAGAGATCGACCGTGAGAACAACAAAGTGATCCTTTCCCAAAAAGACGTACTGGAGCAAGAATTCGAAGCAAACAAAGCGACTGTTATGGCTGGTTTGCAAGAAGGTCAAGTCATCGAAGGTACAGTACAACGTTTGACTCAATTCGGCGCATTTGTTGATGTGGGCGGAGTTGACGGTTTGGTTCACGTATCCGAGCTAGCTTGGACACACGTTGAAAAACCATCCGACGTTCTGTCTGAAGGCGATAAAGTTAGTGTGAAAGTGCTGAAAGTTGACCCTGAAAAAGGCAAAATCAGCCTGAGCATGAAAGCTGTTCAACCAGGTCCTTGGGAAACAGCTAGCGAAAAATTCAATTCCAGCGATATCGTAACAGGTGTTGTAAAACGTCTGGTAGACTTCGGTGCATTTGTTGAAATCGCTCCTGGTGTTGAGGGACTTGTGCATATCTCGCAAATCTCCCACAAACACATCGGCACTCCTCATGAAGTGTTGAAAGAAGGACAGGAAGTTCAAGTTAAAATCTTGGACATGAACCCTTCTGAGCAACGTGTAAGCTTGAGCATCAAAGAAACAGAAGAAGCTCCAGCTCAACCACAAAAATCAGAAAGACCTGCAAGAAACAACGCTCCACGTGAAGAAATCAACAATCCAAACGTTTCCTTGAACAATCAAGGTATGAGCACTACGCTCGGCGAACTGTTTGGTGACAAACTCAGCAAATTCAAATAAGTTAACAATGCATGGTTCTTAGTTATATACTGCATATTTTGCTGAATAATAAAAGCAAGATCGGCGAGCCCCAGGCGGGTTCGCCGATTGTTTTTATTGCGAGTATTTTGGCATGAAACGTTAGCCAAGACATATCTTTTTTGCTATGATGAGTATCGTAAG
This sequence comes from Paenibacillus sp. LS1, assembly GCF_026013365.1. Taxonomy (GTDB): domain Bacteria; phylum Bacillota; class Bacilli; order Paenibacillales; family Paenibacillaceae; genus Paenibacillus. Next base: position 1,135,761 of record NZ_JAPDOE010000001.1, on the reverse strand, counting down.
TATGGACAGGAGGAGTGGAATGTATGGCAAGACCCGTTGTGGCAATTGTCGGACGACCGAACGTGGGTAAATCCACCATTTTCAATCGGATCATCGGCGACAGACTGGCCATTGTGGAAGACAAGCCGGGCATTACCCGTGACCGAATCTACGGAATCGGCGAATGGAACGGTAAACCATTCAGTATTATTGATACAGGTGGTATCGAAATTGATGGTGAGGATGTCATCTTAAAATCAATCCGGATGCAAGCAGAGCTCGCTATTGAAGAAGCGGATGTTATTGTATTCATGTGTGATGCAAAAGCAGGAATCACGCAATCGGATGAAGAGGTCGCAGAAATGTTGTACCGCTCAGGCAAACCTATTGTTGTAGCCGTTAACAAAGTGGATAATATCGGACGAAGTGAGCTCATTTATGAGTTTTATGGGTTCGGTTTCGGTGAGCCCATCGGCGTATCCGGAAGTCACGGTACAGGTGTAGGTGATTTGCTTGATGCGATTGTGGAGAAGTTGCCTGAACTTGAGGAAGAGGTTTACGATGAGGATGTCATTCGTGTAGCTCTGATCGGACGCCCTAATGTGGGTAAATCTTCACTGGTTAACGCGATTCTGGGTGAAGAGCGTGTCATTGTAAGTGACGTGGCTGGAACGACCCGGGATGCGATTGATACACCTTTTGAAAAAGACGGCCAACGTTACGTGCTGATTGATACAGCAGGTATGCGTAAGCGCGGTAAAGTATATGAAACAACCGAGAAATACAGTGTAATGCGTGCCATGCGTGCGATTGAGCGTGCAGATGTTGTTCTGATTGTCATTAATGGTGAAGAAGGCATTATTGAACAGGACAAGCATATTGCAGGTTATGCATTTGAAGCTGGTAAAGCGTCTTTGTTTGTCGTAAACAAATGGGACGTGGTAGAGAAGCATGACAAGACGATGAAAGAGTTTGAGAAGAAAATTCGGGATCACTTCCTGTTTATGACTTATGCTCCGGTCGTATTTTTGTCAGCCCTCACAAAACAACGCTTACAAAAACTGTTGCCAGTTGTAAAACGTGTAGCGGACCAACACTCGTTACGTGTACAAACGCATCTGCTTAACGATGTTGTATCGGATGCAGTAGCTATTAACCCTCCGCCAACGGATAAAGGACGGAGAATGAGAATTAACTATGTGACTCAGGTTGCCGTTAAGCCTCCGACCATGGTTGTTTTTGTGAACGATCCGGAATTGATGCACTTCTCATATGAGCGCTATCTGGAGAATAAAATCCGTGCAGCGTTTGATTTCGAAGGAACACCAATTCGCATATTTACTCGGAGGAAGTCCGACGAAAGTTAGGGGAGAAGTGTGTGATTTTACAAATCGCAGCGATTGTACTGAGTTATCTGCTCGGTTCAATCAGCTTTAGTGTCCTCCTTGCCAAAGCGATACGGGGGATCGATATTCGTCAGCACGGAAGCGGAAACGCAGGAGCTACCAATACGTTGCGTATTTTGGGTAAAGGACCGGCAATTGCTGTTCTGCTGCTTGATGTACTTAAGGGTGTTGTAGCTGTATGGATTGGAATCTGGCTGGGCGACGGTTCTGCATGGATTCCTGCACTCAGTGGTATAGCAGCCATTGCAGGACATAACTGGCCGCTTTACTTCCATTTTCGTGGAGGAAAAGGGATTGCGACGGCTATTGGTGTTCTGTTGAGCCTTGCTTTCCTGCCTGCGTTATGTGCTGGGGTGATCGCCATTCTGTCTATTGTATTGACACGATATGTTTCATTGGGATCTTTGATTTTTGTAGCATTTACACCCATTTTTATTTTGGTATTACCCGGATATTCAATGAATATCTTCTGGGGGAGTCTGATTATTTGTCTGTTTGCGTTCTGGAGACATCGTACCAATATTGCGAAGCTCGCCAAAGGACAGGAAAATAAATTGGGATCGAAAAACCCTGGAGGGGGTAAACGAGTTGTCTAAAAAAGTTGCTGTTCTGGTCGCCGGGAGCTGGGGAACGGCTCTGGCCAGTGTACTCGCTGCAAATCAATTAGATGTGATGATGTGGACACGTGGTGAAGACCAGGCTACGGAAATTAATAACAAGCACACCAATACTCGCTATCTTCCGGATGCAGAGCTTTCACCACGAATTCGGGCAACAACTGATATGGAAGCTGCGGTGGAAGGCGCCATAGCTGTGTTAATTGTTGCGCCTTCTTCAGCCATGCGTGCAGTTACGAATCAGCTTAAGGCTTATTATAAGCCTGAGATGTTAATCATTCATGCAACCAAAGGTTTTGAGACAGAAAGCCTGAAACGGATGTCCACAGTCATTTCAGAAGAGTTGGAATGTGAAGAAGGGCGTGTTGTTGTCCTTTCTGGCCCAAGCCATGCGGAAGAAGTGGTGAAACGATGCCCAACGACAGTGGTTGTGGCCTCACTGGATAAGGGATCTGCCGAGGCGGCCCAAGCTCTGTTTATGAATGCCTATTTCCGTGTTTACACGAATCGGGACATGCTTGGTGTTGAACTTGCAGGTGCATTCAAAAACATCATTGCTCTGGGTGCAGGCATGTCCGATGGTCTTCAATTCGGTGATAATGCCAAAGCAGCGTTGTTAACTCGCGGTCTGGCAGAGATCACACGTATTGGTGTGGAGATGGGCGCAAATCCGTTAACGTTTTCGGGACTTGCTGGAATCGGAGATCTGGTTGTAACGGCTACAAGTCAGCACAGCCGGAACTGGAGAGCGGGTTCCATGTTGGGCCAGGGACAGAAGCTGGATGATGTCCTGAAGTCGATGGGCATGGTGGTGGAAGGCATTCGAACCACGCAAGCTGCCTATTTCATCTCGCAAAAATACGGTGTGCAAATGCCGATTGCGGATCAGTTGTATCACGTTTTATTCCAGGAGAGACAGCCGCGTGATGCGGTTGAAGCCTTGATGGGACGTGACCCGAAGACTGAAATGGAAGTCATGAAGCTTGAAACCTGGGAGCAGTGGCATTCTTGATTGTAATTACCTAAACGTACCTTGTGAAATAAGAAGCTTATTCACCTTTTCTGTGGCGGACTCATACTATACACATGAGTATTGCCGGAGGAGGGGAGACGAATGGGTAACAACATTTCGAAAGATGCACTGAATGCAATCAACAAGAAAACGGGTAAAACGATAACAGAAGGTGCTGTCAAGAAATTGGCAAGCACGGTAAAACCAACAACGATCCAGAATGAAGCTCAGTTGCGTCAATTGATCAAACAAGTATCCGCCATGGCGAAAGTTCCGGTATCTGAGGATACAGTTAAGGATATTGTGAGTGCGGTCAAGAAAAGCGGATTGAATCCAAGCAGTATGGAATCGTTAATGAAAATGATGATGAAAAAATAATAGATCACGCCTGCTCGTGCAGGTGATCCAGTAAGACAAAAAGACGAGTCGGCTCCTACCGGCTTGTTTTTTTGTCTTTTTTTTGGAAAGTTAAGCTGAATTTCGTGTTATAATGGTTGCAATTGTCACAGTGTCAGTGATGAATATCGGACTGAAGGGGAGACTGCTGGATTATGAGCGCAATGGACAAGATGTGGCTGTCATTGGTCGCCATCCTCATTATGGGACTATCTGTATTCCTGATTACGTTTGCTCGTGCCAAAACAAAAGGCATTGTACGGGGGATTCTTTCTTTGATTGCATTTTTGATTATGCTGATTGGCTTTTTCGGTGGAATCGCATCTCTGACCTGATTTCCTATGCCTGAAGGATAACATCCGCATAAGCACATCATAAGAACTGACACAATGAACACGGATGAGGGGAGTGTGAGCCTATGGGGCCGCATGATACGGAGGGTCGGACAGAGCGTTATCCGGAATTACACGCGGCTTTGCTGGAAACGGCCAAAGCCTGGAACACACAGCCACAGACATGGTTGCTTGGAGGAAGCTGTGGGTTGCTGCTTCAGGGGGTGGAGTTGCAACAGGCTCCCAGAGATATTGATATCTATGCGGATGTTGCTGCTGCTAAGGAACTTCACCGATTCGCTCCGGGGGTAATGCTTGACGAGCCTACAGTGGATAAGACAGGACCTTATGCTTCTCTGCTGAGCCACTATCAGGTTGGAGCATGTGCGCTGGAACTGGTTGGTGGTTTCGAAATCTGGGCTCGCAAAAGCTGGTACCGTATCGAGATTGAACATGTACTTGCTCCGCATGCACCAGTAGCACAAGTGGGTACGTATACCCTGCGACTGATGCCGCTTGCGCATGAGCTGTTGTTTAATCTGCTGCGAGGTCGTGAAGATCGGTATGTACCCATTGCAAGACAGATGCGCGAGCAACCGCATGAACATCAACCTATAATGACGCTGTTAAGTCAACAGAATGTATGGACAAGCCGCTTCAGAGCCGAAGTGGAAGAACTCGTTGGCTTTGCATGGCCCCAGTAGGTTGAAGGAGGAAAATGATGGACTATAAAGTTACTTTTTTACCCATGAACAAATCGATAGCGCTCAAACCAGGTGCAACACTTCTGCATGCAGCACGACGTGCCGGAGTCAAGATAACGACCCGTTGTGATGGTAAAGCGGCTTGCTTGATGTGCAAAGTGAACGTGGACGAAGAACATCGGGCGGAACTGTATCCACCAACTGATGCAGAAAAGCGTAAGCTGGGTTCACTGTTGGAAGCAGGTACACGACTGTCCTGTCAGGCCAAGGTGTGTGGATCTCTATCGGTTCATGTTCCAGAGGACCCGCTGAAGGCAGCCATTCGGAAACAACTGGAACGTCAGCAACAGGAAGACGACTGGTTCTGAGCGTTATGAAATTGATTCTCTAATGAGTTATTCAAGGAGGATACGGATGATTAGAAACAAGCCAGACTGTGTTAAAGGGAGCGGACGGCAGCGTCTTATGCATCAGATGGGCGGTCTACTGTTATTCCTGTTGTTTGCTTTTACAGCAAGTGGTTGTATGTATCCATCCCAAAGCAATTCGGACCCCAAGATCGCCTATCGGGAAAGTGTGAGTCGTATCCAGAGTGCGGTAGAGACATTCCAGCAAGATGAGGGGATTTTGCCAATCATCAATGCAGATATGGCTACGCCAAAATATGAGAAGTTCAGAGTCGATCTGCCCAAGTTGAAACAACTGGGGTATCTGGATGAAATACCGGGGACTGCTTTTGAAAGTGGTGGGAGCGCTTACTTCCTTATTCAGGACGAAGAAGTGAATCCGACCGTTAAAGTGATGGATCTTCTGACCGTACAGAAAGTAAACGATGTGCAACGAATAGTTAATCAGTATAAGTCCGTACATAACAATAAGCTGCCAAGCGGGGAAGAATTGTACCCGGGGTTATATGCTGTGGATATGGCGCAGGCTGCTCAGGCAGGTACTCCTTCCGTTACGCTGAATAGTGTATATTCGGGCCAGGCCTTACCTTTTATGATGGATGACGAAGGCAAGGTCTATGTGGATTATGCTTTTGATATTATGCAGGCGGTGGAAAAGTCTGAAGTGTCTCCGGCGGAGAATGATGATGTTCGCGATTTTCTGGTGGAACATTCCTACTTCGTACCCGTTAAATCGGTTCCCTACGCTTGGCAAAATAATGCTCCTGTTGCACAGCTAATAAAATAAGCATGGTTGCCATTCAAATGATCTAACGGTATAACAATTATGGCTCCAATGGTTCAAAAAGAGATATTCCAAATAAGGGATATCTCTTTTTATATTCTGAAATGATGAGCAGTAACCGTCATAAAAGCTTCATGGATCACATAAAGTAGATTGAAATAAAGACGCGCAGTCCGAGATCGGGGGATTCTCCTAATGTCATCACCATAAGATAAAAAAACAAAAATACGCGTCATATTGCCGCATACGGATACATAAGATGATACTAGTCCAATTGCATGTACGAGTTAACGCCGCTCTCGCCGGTTTCATCAGAATGCAACGTTCGGCGGCGGACGACTTCCGGGCACTCACAAAGGCGGCTCTACCGTTGCAGGGATTTCAGTCTTCTGATTGAAAAAACGAAGCGGATGCTCTTTAGCATTTTTCCTTCGGAGTAATTTAGGGAGGGGATTTCATTGGAGAAAGTGGACATTTTTAAGGACATAGCTGAGCGGACCGGAGGGGATATTTATCTCGGGGTTGTCGGCGCAGTCCGGACGGGTAAATCAACATTTATCAAACGATTCATGGAAACCATTGTATTACCAAACATCACAAACGAGGCAGATCGTGGTCGGGCCGTGGATGAACTTCCACAGAGTGCAGCAGGTAAGACCATCATGACCACGGAACCGAAATTCGTACCGAATAACGCAGTCCAAATCAAGGTGGCAGAAGGACTCGATGTCAATGTGCGCCTTGTGGATTGTGTAGGTTACGCGGTGGAAGGAGCCAAGGGATACGAGGATGAGAATGGTCCACGCATGATCTCCACGCCTTGGTTCGAGGAGCCAATTCCATTCCAGGAAGCCGCTGAGATTGGTACTCGCAAAGTCATTCAGGAGCATTCCACACTGGGTGTTGTGGTAACAACAGACGGCACGATCGCCGAAATTGCCCGCAGTTCCTATGTGGAATCCGAAGAACGAGTTATTGCGGAATTGAAAGAAGTGGGTAAACCGTTTGTCCTGGTCATCAACTCCACTCGTCCTCGTAGTGAAGAAGCCCTGCAATTGCGTAGTGAGCTTGCTGCCAAATACGACATTCCGGTGATGACACTCAGTGCAGCGACCATGACGGAAGATGATGTGACGGGGGTACTTCGTGAAGTGCTCTATGAGTTCCCTGTGCATGAAGTGAATGTAAACTTGCCGAGCTGGGTTATGGTGCTGAACGAGACTCACTGGCTGCGTAGCAACTACGAAAATTCCGTACGGGATACCGTTAAGGATATCCGCAGACTTCGTGACGTGGATCGGGTTGTTGCTCAGTTCATGGAATATGAATTCATTGATCGCGCAGGCCTGAGTGGCATGAATATGGGGCAGGGTGTAGCCGAAATTGACCTGTATGCGCCAGATGAATTGTATGATCAGATTCTCGTGGAAGTGGTCGGAATTGAAATTCGGGGCAAGGATCATCTGCTGCAATTGATGCAGGAGTTCTCGCATGCGAAGAGAGAATATGACCGCTTCGCAGAAGCGCTGGAGATGGTCAAAACGACCGGATACGGCATCGCTGCTCCGTCTCTTGCCGAGATGGCTCTGGATGAACCGGAGCTCATTCGTCAGGGCACCAAATTTGGCGTACGTCTGAAAGCAACGGCACCGTCCATTCACATGATCCGGGTCGATGTGGAATCGGAGTTCGCTCCAATCATTGGCACGGAGAAACAGAGTGAGGAACTGGTGAGATACCTGATGCAGGATTTCGAGAACGATCCGATCAAGGTATGGGATTCAGACATGTTCGGTCGTTCGTTGCACTCCATCGTGCGAGAAGGTATTCAGGGCAAGATTGCCATGATGCCGGATAATGCAAGATACAAGTTGCAAGAGACGCTGGGAAGAATCATTAACGAAGGTTCGGGTGGCTTGATCGCTATCATTCTGTAAGACATCAAAGGACCGTAAGGGGGCATCCCCTCGCGGTCTTTTTTAGTGTGATTTCTTGATTTTGGATGAAATGGATAGGAAGAATGATGCTTTCGAAAAAACTTAGCGATTTTTAGCTTTAAATTACTAAAACCCATTTACATACTAGGAATTAGCCGTTATATTAATATTCAACTATTGTGATCGAGATCACAGAGAGTGAACAGGGGGAAACAGAGATGAAAAGAAAAGAGACTAAATGGGTATGGTTGAGTGTGTTACTAGTATTCACATTGGCGCTATCTGCTTGCGGAATCAAAAAAGAACCGGCATCTACTCCGGCTTCGGGTGCATCCGATGATACACCGAAAACGGAAGCAGTCACAGGCCCTCTAAGCGGCAAACGAATCGCACTTATTATGGAATTCAATACAGGTACTTTCTCGCAGCAATATGTGCAAGGTGTCAAAGAAGAAATCGAAAAATTCGGTGGGGAACTGACTACGTTTGTTGCCGATAATGATAAAGCGAAGATGGTATCATTGTTAGATAGCGCAATTAATCAGAAATTCGATGCCATTCTCACGGATCATGGGGATTCCCTTTTAGAGCCAGGTGTGAAGAAGGCAGTAGAACAAAAAATTCCAGTGGTCGTGTTCGACGCAGCCATTAGTGTTCCGGGAGCAACAGTCCTGTCGCAGGATGACCAGAAGATGGCTGAGCTGACGCTGGAGCAAATGAAAAAAGATATTAATGGACAAGGCAACATCGTAAAAGTATGGGTAGCTGGATTCGCGCCGATGGAACGCCGTCAGATCGCATACGGTGAATTCCTGAAAGCAAATCCGGACATCAAGGAAATAGCTACATTTGGTTCTGCACAGAACCCGGCGCTGGATACTCAAGCCAAAATGGAGGCTATTCTCAAACAATATCCAAAAGGCGAAATTACAGCTGTATGGACTGCATGGGATGAGTTCGCCAAAGGTGCAGCGCGTGCCATTCAACAAGCCGGACGTGACGAGATTAAAGTGTATGGTATTGATATGAGTGACGAGGACCTGCAAATGATTCAAGACCCGAAAAACCCTTGGGTTGCTTCCGCTGCGGTTGATCCTACAGACATCGGACGTGTACAAGTTCGTTATGCTTATCAGAAGCTGAACGGGGACGAGACGGAAGATGCAGTTGTGCTTAACCCGGTCTATGTTCAACGTGAAGCTTTGCCAGATAAACAAATCTCCACTTCAGAGCTGTCGGAGTTCGTTGAAGGTTGGGGAGGCAGTACACAAGGAATTAAGGATTGGATGAGCGAATACGGTATTACTGCTAAATAAGCAGCGTAAGGGAAGCGCGCCGCAAGGCGCGCTTTTTCCACCATAATGAAGATACGCGAGATAAGGATGAGAAAAGGGAAACTCCCGGATGGGAACGATTGGAGGTTAACATCATGAGCACTGCACCGATTCTGCTTCAAATGGAACATATCCACAAGCAGTTTTCAGGCATACCTGCACTGAAGGATGTGGATTTCTCTGTTAAAGGTGGGGAGATTCACGCGCTGCTCGGTGCCAATGGTGCCGGTAAGAGCACGTTAATGAAAATTCTGTCTGGTGCCTATCAATTGGATCAGGGTACGATTCAGTTGAGTGGACAAGCGCTTCACTTGAGTTCCCCGGGAGACGCGAAGGCAAGTGGGATTCACTGTGTGTATCAGGAAGTGGATGCGGCACTAGTGCCACAGCTGACGGCTGCGGAGAACATTATGCTGGATCAGTTGGCTTCATCTGCTGGAGGCTGGTGGAAGAGTCCGCGGAAGCTGCAACAGCGTGCGGTTGAAGCACTGAAGCAATTAGGAGCAGACATATCGGTTCACCAAAAAGTGGCCGATCTGACGCTTGCAGAGAAACAGATGATATTGCTGGCACGGATTTTGATTCAGGATGCCAAGGTCATCATTTTTGACGAACCGACTGCACCACTCAGTCAGGAAGAAACGGATGCATTTTTCCGAATCGTTCATCTCCTGAAGGATCGGGGTGTAGCTTGTATTTTCATTACCCATCGCCTCGCTGAAGTGACGGGTCACTGTGATCGCGTTACGGTCATGAGAGATGGGCAACATGTATTTACTGGTGAAGCTAAGGGGCTGACAATCAACGACCTGGTCACACAGATGTTGGGCAAGCCATTTGAGGAAGAGTTTCCGAAGACGGAAGCACCTGTGGGAGAATTATTACTGGAGGCACGTGGGCTTCGTCGTGGAGTGAAGGTCAAGGGTGTTGACTTGTCTGTACGCAGAGGTGAAGTCCTCGCTGTAGTGGGTCTGGTAGGCGCTGGTAAAACGGAAAGCTCTCGTTTGCTGATTGGCGCAGATCGACTGGAGGGAGGCGAGATCCGGCTTAACAACCGTAACCTCCGCTTGTCTCAGCCTGCGGATGCGGCGGCTCTGGGGATTGTTTCTGTACCGGAGGAGCGACGTAAACAAGGAATTCTGATTCAGGAGAACGTGGAACGGAATTTAAGTCTACCTTTGCTTAGTCGCCTCAGTACATTAGGTTTCGTAAGCCGCAAGCGGGAGCGTCAGAATGCGGAATCATTGGTGAAACAACTCGGAATCAAGACATCGTCCGTAAAACAGGAAGTAAAATATCTAAGTGGTGGTAACCAGCAGAAGGTAGCCATTGGTAAATGGCTTAATGCGGATGCGGATGTATTTATATTTGATGAACCAACCAAGGGCGTGGATATTGGGGCAAAAAGTGACATTTTCCGCATCATCAATGAACTGGCTTTGGCGGGTAAAGGCGTAATCTATTTCACGTGTGAACTGGATGAAGGCATGGGAATCGGCGACCGAATCGCTGTTATGTGCGAAGGTGTTATCGTAAAAGAGTTCAAACGGGGCGAGACTAATCAAGAACAGCTGCTATACTATGCAAGCGGTGGACAAGAGGTGCAATCATGAAGGATAAATCACTGGATTTTGCGTTCCGTTACGGGGCGATTATTGTCATCATAGGTGTTATCGCATTTTTCGGCATTAAATTGCCTTATTTCTTTACGTACAGTAACTTGACCGATATTTTGGGCTCGATCTCTATCGTTACCTTTGTAGCGATTGGTGTTACGTTATCTCTCATTGTTGATGGATTCGATCTCTCGGTGGGGGCGACCGTCTCATTGACCACCGTCGTTACTGCTTCGTTAATGATTTGGTATCAGCAGCCACTAGCGATTGTCATTATTGTGCCACTGATTATCGGGGCTGTTATTGGTTTACTGAACGCTTTGCTGATCGTAAAATTGCGTATTCCGGATCTGCTGGCGACCCTTGCCACGATGTACATCATCGGGGGCATTCACAAAACGTATGCGCAGGGATATACCATTTACAATCACATGCAGTTCCCTGATGGAAGCAAAGCTGCGGGAGAGATGGACCCGACATTCCTGCTTATAGGGCAGGGTAAATGGCTGGGTATGCCGATATCGGTCATCCTGCTGCTAATTGCCGTCATCGGTGTGCATATCTTTTTGACGTATACAAAATACGGGCGGCAGATGTACATTACAGGCGGTAATGAGGAAGCGGCGCGTCTGTCCGGAATCAAGGTAAAAAAGGTGCGTACACTCGCTTATGTAGCCGCTGGAGTGTTTGCTGCAATCGGTGGTATCATCTATGCATCCAAAGTGGGATCTGGGCAGATTGATGCCGGATCACCGTTGTTAATGGAATCTGTCGCTGCGGTATTTGTCGGTTTCTCTGTGTTTGGCGCGGGTAAACCGAATGTCATCGGAACCTTCATCGGTTCAGTCCTGATTGGTGTACTCGTGAACGGTTTGACGATGATGAACGTACAGTATTTCACACATGATATTGTAAAAGGTGGGGTTCTCGTGCTTGCCCTGGCGGTTACATTTTACGTCTTAAACCGCAACCGGACTTGAAATTGTGGGCTGTCTGTATTAGTATGAAATTTGTTCGGCGTCTGAAATCCCCGTGGTTTCAGGCGACATTCTGCCGAAAATGACTGTTGACCGCAGGCGGAGATTTGTGTTCATCGCTCAAGATGTACGTAGATTTTTTGCGTATGAACGTATATTTCGCTATAAAACGGAAACACAGTATAACATTCAGGACATTGATACAGGAGGTGAAAAACAAATGAACAAATCAGACTTGATTACACATGTATCCGAAGCGACTGAATTGTCCAAGAAAGATGTAACGAAAGCGGTTGATGCCGTATTCGAAGCAATCTCTGAGGCTCTTCAAAGCGGAGATAAAGTACAATTGGTTGGTTTTGGGAACTTCGAAGTTCGCGAGCGCTCTGCACGTAAAGGACGCAACCCGCAAACAGGTGAAGAAATCGAAATTCCTGCGAGCAAAATTCCTGCATTCAAACCAGGTAAAGCGCTCAAAGACGGAATTAAATAAGATTTCTACATATTCCATATGTCGACAAAAAGACCGTGACTTGTTCACGGCCTTTTCTTTTGCCCTTTAACGATGATTCTTGCGGTTATCCGAGGGTTCAGGATCATCCGGTTGCCCGGCATAAGCTACGAGAATCAGTTCTTCGCCAGCAGCTGCAGACAGATGCTGTTCAATTTCTTTTAACTGATGAATATGCTCGTCAGTAAGCGCGGCAGGGGTGTACTTCATGCAGATTCTCCTTTCTGTGGCTGTACAGCTGTAGTATGACCCGACGGTAGCATAATCTTGCGGTTCATTCGTATAAGGCGCTGGTTGACAAATGAAACAACTTTAATCATCATTAACGCTATTGAACGAAAGAAGGGGACATGCGTGATGGATCAGCCAACCGGCAATGATTATATTGTAATTAAGGCAGAGGAAAATGGTGTCCAGGTGATCGGATTAACCCGAGGTCAGGATACACGTTTTCACCACACCGAGAAATTGGACAAGGGTGAAGTGATGTTTGCCCAATTTACCACCCATACTTCAGCTATTAAAATCCGGGGCAAAGCCACGCTGATTACCAAGCATGGACAGATTGAATCGGAGTAATGCACAGGTTAAATACGCTCAAATGAAGATTGCAGGCATAGCCTGCTTTTTTTCATTGTACAATGAGGTATGAGCCTTTACCGGACAGACTACACTAACAGGTAAAGGCAGGGAGGCGTATATGAAACCGCGGATGATTGTTACTGCTTCAATGCTGGCAACGGTTGCGGCGGTCTTTCTGCTTGTTGCGATACAAACCTTACATATGCGTACATTAGGCGGGGAAAACGTACAACCTGTCTCTGCATCACATCATCCAGTCCAGCTAACGGATGACAATCTGGTTGATGTGCTAAACTCCATGCAACTATCTACACCCATTGCAAGAGTGGAATGGAAACAGTCCATTTTGAGACTGGACCTCAAGGTTAAAGGGACGGCTACGAGTTACACTGAAATCTATGAGAACATGGCAGCTGTAGCGGATCTGGGCTTTCGGAGTCTGGACAACGTGGATCAGGTGCTGCTACGTGTGATGGCAGAAGATGAATGGATGCATAAACGACATCTGTTGCTTGCTGCTGACATTCGGCGTGGAGAGTGGCCCCTGTATGCGATTGAAACATTACGGAACTGGAAAAGTGCAGCCTTTTCGGATGAATTGAAGGACTGGTTTCATTTGATGGAGACCGAACTCTGGAAGAAGCAATTCGAAATGACAAGTCAGGGGTAATAGAATAGCAGGATTCAGTGCGTGCCCGTTCAACATATGCTATAATATATAAGATTGTAGTGCAGAAATGGTTTAACAATGTTAAGGCTCGGAGGCTGAGAATGAATTCATATCGCGTACCCCAACTAGCAAAGAAATATACGGAATACGACATGATTCGACAACATACGGAAATCCCATCATTTCCGGATAGCCGGGCACGTCTGTTGCAGGTATTTGTGGGCCGCACAGACGAAAAGGTGCATCAAGAGCTATATGCTCTCGCAACTTCGCTCGTTCAGTTGGCCATGGATACGCATGATCGAATCGATACCATTTCCGGCGAGCGAAGAGAGCAGGAGATGCGTTCACGCCAGCTGAATGTGCTCGCCGGGGATTATTTAAGTAGCCGTTTCTATCAATTGCTTGCCCATGCGGGCAAAATTGAAATGATTGGCAAACTCAGTGCTGCTGTATCCGAAGTGAACGCACGCAAGATGACGCTGTATGAACGGATGATGAAGCTTCTCGTTTCGGCTGATGAATACTTGCGTGAAACGGTACAGCTGAGGATGCAGCTGTTTCTTTCATTTACAGGCATGATTCAAGATAAGGAAGAGTCCTTATGGAACAGCCTGTTGACCGAATTCAGCTCCTGCGAAACGATCGTGGAAGAACTGAAGCGGATGAATGACGAACAACAATTTCTTCACAGCTATGCATACTGGCACATATACGAGTATGGTAAGGACGATGAGCGCAGTGTTCTGCGTCAGTCTGAACCAGATGCACGTGTATGGAACGCTATGGTGCTGAAGCATAGGGTTGGCGAGGTTTTGTTGGACAAGCTTCGCGAGTGTACACACCGCATTCAACTGTTGTTGCAAGACGAGGAAGGGCTGATGGGCTTGCATGAGATACATGCAATTCTTGAGCCGTACTTAACATATTTGCAGCCTTCACATGCGGCAGTAAGGGAAGATTGAGGGGGAGACAGACGAATGGGGAGCGGAGAGACCAAACCGAAAGAAGAATATGTCCATTCGGTTTTTCAGAGTATAGCCGGAAAATATGATGTCATGAATGATATTCTAAGTTTCCGCAGGCATAAGGCTTGGCGCAAATTCACCATGAAAAAGATGAATATGTCCAAGGGCGACACCGGTCTTGATTTGTGCTGCGGCACATGTGACTGGACGCTCGCCATGGCAGAGGCAAGTGAAACGGGGCACATGCATGGTCTTGATTTCAGCAGCAATATGCTCGAAGTTGGCCAAACGAAGATCAATGCCGTGCAGCGTCAGAAGCAGATTACCCTTACACAGGGTAATGCCATGTCACTTCCTTTTGAAGACAATTCATTTGATTATGTGACGATTGGGTTCGGGCTGCGCAATGTTCCTGATCTCAGACAAGTGTTGTCTGAAATGAAACGTGTGGTCAAACCGGGCGGTATGGTTGTGTGCCTGGAATTGTCCAAGCCAACATGGCAGCCGTTCAAAGGCATTTATTATTTTTATTTTGAGAAGGTTTTACCGAATCTTGCCAAAGTGTTCGCTAAAAGTTTTGAGCAGTACAAATGGCTGCCCGACTCTCTGGCCATTTTTCCGGGAAGGAAGGAACTGGCAGACATTTTTGCAGAAACTGGATTGCAACAAGTGCAGGCCTACCCTCTAACCGGAGGCATCGCGGCACTGCATATTGGAACCAAGGAGAATCAGCATGTTTAGGAAAATTCGCATTTTTTTAGAAATGATCAAGATTGAACATACGCTTTTTGCTTTACCTTTTGCATTTATGGGGGCCATCCTCGGCTCCATGGTAGTGAATGATACCTTCCCAAGCTGGATGCAGATCATGTGGGTATTGCTTGCGATGGTCGGCGCACGTAGTGCGGCTTTCGGTTTGAACCGAATTATTGACCAAGCGATTGATGGCAAAAATCCGCGTACCGCGATGAGAGCGATCCCGGCAGGACTGTTGAAAAATGGGGAAGTTGTTATATTCGTCATTATCTCTTTTATATTGTTATTCTGGGCCTCATCCAATCTTAATGTATTATCCATGCAGCTGTTGCCTATTGCTGTGTTTATGCTGGTACTGTATTCGTACACCAAACGATTCACATGGTTATGCCACGTCGTTCTAGGTATGACGATTGGTTTGGCTCCGCTTGGTGGCTGGGTAGCCGTAACGGGGACGATGGATTGGACAGCGATTGTCCTGTACGTTACGATTGTGTTCTGGACAGCAGGTTTTGATATTATCTATGCATGTCAGGATCTTGAATTTGACCAGGGAGAAGGCCTTCATTCCATACCTTCCCGTTTTGGCCTGGTTAAATCATTGCAGATCGCCAAGTTCTTCCATGTGATTACTGCAATTGGTTTTCTTGCGTTATTGTTGATGACAGATCTGAGCTGGTGGTATGGCGCAGGCATGTTGGTAACGTATGGTATTCTGTTCTATCAACACTATATTGTATCGCCTAATGATATGAGTCGTGTTCAAACGGCATTCTTTACCATGAACAGCTTGCTTAGTTTAATCGTATTTACGTTCACTTTGATTGATCTGGCGGTGAAATAAATGGTGCAGCAGCCGGACAATAAACGACTGGTTGTCGGAATTACCGGAGCGAGTGGCAGCATATATGGCATTCGATTGATTGAAACGCTGCTTGATTTGGAATATAACGTTCATCTGGTCATATCCAATGCAGGGTGGCGTGTACTGAAAGAAGAAATGGACTGGGATGTGACGAATCGTGACGCGGTGCTGGAAGAAAAATTCGGCAACCGTGCCGGTTCTCTGATCTATCATCCTGTGAGTGATATAGGGGCCTCCATTGCAAGTGGCTCTTATCTGGCCGATGGCATGATTATTATGCCATGTTCTATGGGAACTCTTTCGTCCATCGCGCAGGGATCGTCGGATAATCTGATGTCCCGCGCAGCCGATGTTATGATGAAAGAGGGAAGAACATTGATCCTCGTACCACGTGAGACGCCTCTCCATGCAATCCATCTGGAGAACATGCTGAAGCTCTCCCGTCTTGGTGTACGAATGATACCGGCTATGCCTGCTTTTTATTACAAACCTCAGACTATGGATGAGTTGATTATGTTTTTGGTGGGTAAAGTGCTGGATAGCTTGCGCATCCCACATCAACTGTTTACAAGATGGGGAGAACCGGATGAACGGGGATAACGACTGAGTCCGATACAAGGCAGTTTTTTGCCAAAGTGTTGCTCGGTTTATTTGTCCCCCGAATCCCGGGGTATTGGTGAGTGCTGATGGTGAGTCTTCATGAACCACAGTCTTGACCCATGCTCCGGCAACTTCTGTATTTTGTTTCAGAACAAGTCGCAGAGTTTAATTCCCGGGTGTCGGCCATGACATTCGGAGAAGAAGAATACGTTAGATTACCTTATAGAAAAACACAAGCAAGAACGGTAAGCCGGGTTTTTCGTAATGCCTGCAGGCCCGACTTGCTGGAGGGGAAGGTAAGCATGGATTTATGGACTGACAATACGCTGATACGGGTGAACGAATGAAACTATTGGATATTTTCGGGTTGTTAAAAAAGGACATGGATTACATTGAGAAAGAGTTGTATCGCAGTGTTCGAGGAGAACAGAAGCTGCTGAGTGAAACGTCGCTTCATTTGCTCAAAGCAGGAGGAAAACGGTTGCGGCCCGTTTTTGTATTACTTGGCGGGAAATTTGGTACATATGACATTGAACGTCTGAAGCTGGTTGCGGTTCCGCTCGAACTCATTCATTCCGCATCTCTCGTTCATGATGATGTTATTGATAATGCGGAGACACGCCGAGGCAAACCCACGGTGAAGTCAAAATGGGATAATCGGATCGCCATGTATACTGGAGACTATATCTACGGTAAGGCACTTGAAATGACTGCCGGATTATCCGATCCAGCTATTCATCGTATACTTGCCAAAGCCATGGTACAGATGTCCATCGGTGAAATGGAGCAAATTCGCGACTTTTTCAATACGGGACAAAGCGTCCGAAACTATTTGCTGCGGATTCGTCGCAAAACAGCACTTCTGATTGCGGTTAGCTGTCAGTTAGGAGCTTTGGCCACACGTGCGCCTGAGCATGTATCTTCCTTGCTGTATACGTACGGATACAATGTGGGTATGGCTTTCCAGATTCAAGATGATGTACTTGATTTGGTGGGTACCGAGAAACAACTCGGCAAGCCACCTGGCAGTGACATGAAGCAGGGAAATATCACTCTTCCTGTGCTGTATGCGCTGCAAGAGTCCGATCTGCGTGAACCTCTGTTGAAGGAGATTTCCCGTGTCCAACATGAAGAAGGACGGGCAAGTGCATCGGATGCAATTGGAATGATTCGCCAAAGTCAAGGAATTGCTAAAGCAGAAGCCCTTGCTGACCGATATATGAAGAAAGCGCTCGATGCTCTCGATCAGCTACCTAACATCAAGACGACCAAAAACCTGCGTGATATCGCTCATTTTGTGGTTAAACGTACGCATTAAACTTTGTATGACCTTCGACTCACATGTTGGACTGGACAACGCATAGTTGATTGGGTCTGACACAGGTACTCACACCCGAAGGAGAACAGATGTGTGAAATTCCTCATTGGGAGGATTTGGACATGTATGTTACAATCAGAGGGATTGCGTTTACATAGTGATTAACTTTGAACCGTGAGTGAGGAGTGAGCTGATGGATCGTACATTTTTGATGGTGAAGCCGGATGGTGTGCAGCGTGGATTGATCGGTCGAATTATTAGCCGTCTGGAAGACAAAGGATTTAAGTTGGTGGCAGGCAAATTGGTGCAGATGTCTGAGGATCAGGCAAAACGCCATTATGCTGAACATGAGGGCAAACCCTTTTTCGATGATTTGGTTCGTTTTATCACATCTGGGCCTGTATTTGCCATGGTGTGGGAAGGGGACGATATTGTGGCGCTTGCGCGCATCGTCATCGGAAAAACCAATGTGAAGGAAGCCGCTCCGGGGACCATTCGCGGAGACTTCGCCAGCCACACACCACATAATCTGATTCATGGGGCAGATTCACCGGAAAGTGCTTCCCGTGAAGCAGAAAATTTCTTTGCTTCAGATGAACTGGTGGTATATGACAAGAGCATCGCAGCCTGGTTGTAATTATTAGCCAAAAGGGTGATACACGATGCTGGAGCAAGAACAATTACTAGACCCGGATTACACCGGATTCATTCGTAAAATCAAAGAGAGCACAGGCATTGATCTTGCTCAATACAAGGAAGGCCAGATGAAAAGAAGGCTGACCACACTTCGCAACAAAAACGGGTTTCATACATTTTCTAATTTTTTTGATGCTATGCAGAAAGATAAATCATTGTTCTTCGAGTTTCTTGATCGTATGACGATTAACGTTTCGGAATTCTGGCGTAATCCCAATCGTTGGGAAGTACTACGGGACGAGATTCTGCCTGAGCTACTGGGCTCCAAGCGACGTGTGAAAGTCTGGAGTGCAGCTTGTTCAACAGGTGAAGAACCTTATACACTCGCCATGATTCTAGATACGATGGGAATTTTGAAGGACAGCTCCATTACGGCAAGTGATCTGGATGAAGGTGCATTGGCCAAAGCCAAGGAAGGGCGTTATATGGAACGCTCACTTAAGGATGTGCCAAAGGAAACGGCGAACCGTTACTTCAAGCAGGATGGCTTGGTATACCGTATTGATGAGCAACTCAAAAATTCGATCAAGTTCATGAAACAAAATTTGCTCGTGGACCGTTTTGACGATGGATACGATCTGATTGTGTGCCGGAATGTCATGATCTATTTTACTGAGGAAGCCAAAAACCTGTTGTATCACAAATTTGCAGCAAGTTTGCGTCCAGGCGGTATTTTGTTTGTGGGCAGTACGGAGCAGATCTTCTCCCCAGGACAATATGGTCTGGAGACAGCAGAGACATTCTTCTATCGGAAGAAATAATCATATTAGTTGTTGAGCCGTCTGAAGCACATGTTACATGTGTTCAGGCGGTTATTTGTATATCAAGTACAAGAAAGTGCCGACTTTCTTGTCAAAGCGGGTCAGCTATACTATAATAAGCAAAGAAATTATGGGATTTTAGCAATGTGAAGTTTAACAGTTTAAAGGGGGAACGTATTATGAGTTTACGCTATTTAACCGCAGGGGAGACGCACGGACCCCAATTGACCGCTATTATTGAAGGATTGCCAAGTAATTTGACGATTGACTTTGAAGAACTGAATTTCCAGCTTCACCGCCGCCAAAAGGGATATGGTCGTGGACGCCGGATGCAGATCGAGAAGGATCAGGCCAATTTCGTTGGTGGTATCCGTCATGGATATACAACAGGTGCTCCAGTAGCGCTGGTTGTTCAAAATAACGACTGGAAACATTGGCAGAACATTATGAATATTGAGCCAATTGAAGGCAGTGACGAAGAGAAACGTCGCGTTCATCGTCCGCGTCCCGGACACGCCGATCTGAACGGTGGACTCAAGTATAATCTCAAAGACTTGCGTAACGTATTGGAGCGCTCCAGTGCGCGTGAGACAACGGTACGTGTGGCATGTGGTGCCATTGCACGTCAGTTCCTGGCTGAATTCGGAATCAAGGTAGCTGGGCGTGTACTTCGGATTGGAGAGATTGAAGCTCCTTATCAGGACCTTCCGATTGATGAACTTATTGCAGTGACAGAAGCTTCCTCAGTACGTGTCACAGATGCTGAGACAGAGAAGAAGATGGAAGCCTACATCGACCAGATCAAACAAGAAGGCGATTCCATCGGAGGAATAGTGGAATGTATCGTTGAAGGCGTACCTGTTGGTTTGGGAAGTTATGTTCAATACGATCGCAAGCTGGACGCACGAATCGCACAAGGCGTAATGTCCATTAATGCATTCAAAGGTGTAGAAATTGGTATCGGATTCGAAGCCGGAGTCATTCGTGGATCACAGGTACATGATGAAATCATGCATACGGATGAGCGCGGCTACCACCGTGCAACCAACCGTCTGGGTGGATTCGAAGGTGGTATGACGAACGGGATGCCAGTGGTTGTACGTGGTGTGATGAAGCCAATCCCAACGTTGTATAAGCCACTGCAAAGTGTCGATATTGATACGAAAGAAGCATTTACGGCTCAGGTTGAGCGCTCAGACGCTTGTGCTGTACCCGCAGCGAGTGTGGTTATGGAGCATGTCGTAGCATGGGAAATTGCCAAAGCATTCCTGGAGAAGTTCGGCGGGGATTCCATGGAAGAGATCCGTGCGAACGTTGCCAGCTATAACGCTCAACTGGAGAATTACTAATATGCGTCAGCTGACGGTACAGCTGGAGGAACGCTCATATCCGATTCTGATTGGTAGCGGCCTCTTGGCGCAAGCCCCTCAATATTTTGAGCAATATGGCTTGACCAAGAAAAGCCCGTTACTCATCATTACAGACGAAAATGTGGCTCCCAAATACTTGTCAGGTTTGGAGCAAACGCTGCGTACGGCTGGTTATACAGTCGTATCGGCGGTTGTGCCCTCAGGTGAAACATCGAAATCCCTTTCGGTATACCAGGATATGATGACTGTCGCTATCGAAGGCAAACTGGATCGGAGTTCTGCGATTCTGGCCCTAGGTGGAGGTGTCGTAGGTGATCTGGCTGGCTTTGTAGCCGCTACATATATGCGTGGAATCAAGTTTGTTCAAGTACCTACAACGATTTTGGCGCATGACAGTAGTGTGGGCGGCAAAGTAGCTGTCAATCATCCGCTGGCCAAAAATATGATCGGTGCATTCCACCAGCCCGAACTTGTACTCTACGATGTGGATACACTTCAATCCTTGCCGCCACGAGATGTTTCGGCAGGTTTGTCAGAGATGCTGAAGCACGGACTGATCCGTGATGAGGCTTTTGCACATTGGTGTGAGGAGCATGCGGAAGAGTTGCTTGCGCTTAATCCGGAAGCACTGGGATACGGTTTGGAGCGTGGATGTGGTATTAAGGCAGAGATTGTATCCAGAGACGAACGTGAAAATGGAGAGCGTGCGCTCTTGAACTTGGGACATACGATTGGTCATGCCATTGAAGCGATTGCTGGCTACGGAGAATTCCTGCACGGAGAAGCAATCTCGATTGGTATGGCTGGATCAGCACTGCTTGGTGAGAAGCTTGGTGCACCAGCAGGGCTCTATGAAGATACTGTCCGCATGCTGCGCTCACTTCGCCTTCCGACAACGATGCCTGCGCATCTGGACACGGATGCACTAATGGAAGCGATGATGCACGACAAAAAGTTCCGTGAAGGTCATATGGTGTTCATCATTCCTGATCGGATTGGGGCTGCAAGAATTGTGAAGGACGTACCTGTGTCGGCAGTTCGGGACGTCATTGAAATGCTCAGGAAGGGAGAATAACAGCAATGGTCACACGGGGAATTCGCGGGGCTACAACAGTCACGCAGAACAACGAAGAACAGATTTTGAAGGAAACGGCTGTATTGTTGCAGGAGATCGTAGATCGCAATGAGATCCAACCGGAAGATATCTGCAGTGTGTGGATTACATTAACCGGGGATCTGGATGCTGCTTTCCCGGCAAAAGCTATTCGCCAACTGGATGGTTGGGAACTGGTACCACTAATGTGTGCACTGGAGGTTCCGGTTAAAGGTGCCTTGGCGCAATGCATTCGTTTCATGGTGCATGTGAACACGAACAAAGGTCAGAATGAAATCAACCATGTGTATCTGAACGGTGCACAGGCATTACGTCCGGATTTGGCAGCACCTTCTGGCTCTTAAGCAAGTGGGTTGTCAAACCGATCATAATGATGTATAGTGAGAACCAGTTGAGTAGAGTAGAGATTGAGCTGAGAGCAGCTGAGCTAGTGGAGTATATAGCAGAGTCCAGTGGGTGGTAACCGGGGCAACAGAAACCGGTCAACTGATTCACGGTACGTCGTGCTACGGAATAGGTAACAGGAACAGGGAAAACAAAATTGTCTTATGACATCTTTTGTTTTGATATATTTTGGTTCAACACGATCAATATACTTTCCCATATTTGATGAAATATTGGAATGAGTAATTGAAGTGTTATAACTGATATATTTTCCCGAATTAGATGATGTGAGATGCATCAATTCAGCGACCTGTGAATAATCCGACAGCGAAGTATAGGGACTTGTTATTTATGAAGCATCAACCTGTTAAATACAGCTTATAACCAAACCTCTACCAGATGGTAGAGGTTTTTTCATTGTATATTGAATTATTTCTTCTACACCTATAAGTTCAACTAAACTTTTACACAAAAACGAAGAGGACAGAAATAACGTGAAGAAGCGAAGCGTTCGCCTAAAAGCTTTCTGAAAGAAAGCTACATCGGAAGCAACGCTATCACCGGATTTTCCCTTTAGAAAGGGAATCAAAAAAATCTGGGGATAACAGTGATCGGAAGGTTGTTCTGTCATCGAAGTGCTAGTGGAAACAATCTTTAGTTGAACTTACCTAAATCTGAAAGGACGTGATCTAATGATAACGCCAAACGTTAATCAAGTACTGAAAATGTCGAATGAGTATAATCTGATTCCGGTAGTCAAACGGATTCTGGCAGATATGGAGACTCCGATTCGAATATTCCGCCGTTATGCTGACAACGACCGGGCATTCCTGTTGGAAAGTGTAGAGGGTGGTATTCAATGGGCGAGATACTCGTTCATCGGTACAGATCCGTTCCTGATGATTTCGGCCAAGAAGGGCCGGATTGTTGTAGAAGAAGCAGGGAAGACCCGTGAATTGCCAGGCAAACCGATTGAAGAACTGAAAGCATTGCTGCGTAAGTACCGCAGCCCGAAAGATGATGAACTGCCACCATTCACAGGTGGGGCAATTGGGTTCTTTGGATACGATCTGCTGTCCTATTATGAGAAGCTTCCAGCTCACGCGCTGGATGACCTGAATATGGATGACATTCGCTTTATGTTCTGTGACCAGATTATCGTGTTTGACCATGTGAAGCAGCAAATGCTGCTGGTCGGTAATGTACACCTCAAAGACGGCGCAACGGATGAAGAGATACGTCAAGCGTATGCAGTGACTTCAGAGAAGCTGGAGCAGGCCGCAGAACGTTTGCAGCAGCAAGGACCAGGGGAGAACCTGAATCCGCGCTCTATTCCGGGAGATGTAGAGCTGGGGGATATCCGCTCCAATCTCACGAAGGAGCAGTTTATCGGCAATGTGGAGCAAGCCAAAGATTACATTCGCGCAGGTGATATTTTTCAAGTGGTATTATCCCAGCGTTTCCACATTGATACGGAAGTTTCTCCACTTCACGTATATCGTGTGCTTCGGACGCTGAATCCATCTCCTTACATGTACTACCTCAAAATGGATGATGAGATTATCGTTGGAACTTCGCCAGAAGCTCTGGTCAAGGTGGACGGCAATCGTGTGGAGACACGACCGATTGCAGGCACACGTCCAAGAGGGGCGACAGAAGCGGAAGATCGTGCACTCGCTGCGGATCTACTCCAGGATGAGAAGGAACGTGCGGAGCATCTGATGCTGGTTGATCTGGGTCGTAACGATCTGGGCCGGGTATCCAGCTTCGGCAGTGTGAAGTGTGACATGTTCATGGAGATTGAACGTTATTCTCACGTTATGCACATGGTGTCCAACGTTACGGGCGAGCTTAGAGAAGACAAGGATTTCTTTGATGCATTCCTCTCGTGCTTGCCAGCGGGTACCGTATCCGGGGCACCGAAACTGCGTGCAATGGAAATTATCGCGGAACTGGAGAAAGAGGCTCGTGGTGCCTATGCAGGAGCAATCGGATACCTCGGTTTCTCGGGTAACATGGACTCCTGTATTACGATTCGTACGATTATTTTCAAAAAAGGAAAAGCATATGTACAGGCCGGAGCGGGAATCGTATGGGATTCTGTACCTGAGAATGAATATGAAGAAACGGTTAATAAAGCCAAAGCATTGCTCAAGGCGATTCGAACAGCAGAAGCCATGTTTCCTGCCAAAGACAAGGACAACACGTTGAGACTGGCGAATGCAGACTACTTTGTCACACCAGCAGCCGCTAAGAACTGAGAGAGGAGAGACCGGAGATGAACATAAACCCAATAATGAATGAGAACCTTGTAACCCCTATTGCTGAGATTACTCGTGAGGAAGGCATGAAAAATGGCCTGGCGAAGATTTTGGAGGGCGGTCATCTGGAGCAAGCCGAAGCACGAGATTTGATGTACTCGATCATGAGAGGTGAGGCAACGCCGGCTCAAATCGGAGGTTTGCTGATGGCGCTGCGGATGAAGGGGGAAACGGTGGATGAGATCACCGGTTTTGCTGAAGCCATGCGTGGTCAAGGCGGACGAATCCTCACGGATGGCAGCGGCTTGCTGGACACGTGTGGAACAGGTGGATCGGGTATTTACAAATTCAACATTTCCACAGCATCCGCGATCATTGCTTCGGCCGTCTCGGTTCGGGTCGCCAAACATGGCAACCGTTCAGCTTCAGGCAAAGCGGGTAGTGCAGATGTATTAGAGGCACTCGGTGTAAATATCCATCTGAACGGTGAGCAGGCCAGACAATGTCTGGATGATATCGGAATCTGTTTCTGTTTTGCCCAGGTATATCACCCTTCCATGCGACATGCGGCAGGACCAAGAAAGGAGCTGGGTGTTCGTACTATTTTCAACATGCTCGGACCTTTAACCAACCCTGCAGGAGCAGATCGCCAATTGCTTGGCCTGTATGATCGTTCCCGGACGCCAATGATTGCTGAAGTACTGAATCGTCTGGGTCTCAAAAGAGCTTTGGTCGTGGCCAGCCATGATGGTCTGGATGAAATCAGTATCTCGGCGCCAACTCAGGTATCTGAACTTCGCAATGGTCAAGTGCACACCTATAATATTGATCCACGTGATATGGGCTTGTCTCTGCATCCGCTCGAAGCGGTACTTGGAGGAGATGCAGCACAGAATGCCGAAATTATTAAGAGGATCTTCCAGGGTGAGCAAAGTGCATACCGTGATGTCGTTCTGTTGAACGCCGGAGCGTGCATCTATGTGTCCGGTCTTGCAGATAGCATTGCTGAAGGGGTGACACTTGCCGCAGAAGCGGTAGATTCGGGCAAAGCTGCCGGGAAGCTTGAACAGTTAATTCATACAACGGAGGCGTACAGTCATGTATCTTGATCGAATCGTTGCAACCAAACATAAAGAAGTTGAAGTTCTGGCACAAACATTTAACATGGATGAGGCTATCCAAAAAATCGAACAATTACCCGCAACCCGGGGGTTTGAACAAGCATTATCGACCAGACGCAATCGCAAACTCGGTCTTATTGCTGAAGTGAAGAAGGCTTCCCCTTCCAAAGGATTGATCCGTCCGGATTTTCATCCGGTAGAGATTGCTGCGGCTTATGAACGAGCGGGTGCAGACTGCATCTCCGTATTAACGGATGTATCGTATTTTCAAGGGAGCAACGAGTATTTGCAGGCTATCCATCAAGCAGTGAACATTCCGCTATTGCGCAAGGATTTTATTATAGATGAACGACAGATTGCAGAGGCAAGATTACTGGGTGCGGATGCGATATTGCTGATTGCCAGCATTCTGACACCAGAACAGATTCGTCAATATCTGGAATTTGCCAAAAGTTTGGGGTTGGACGCCTTGATTGAAGTCCACGATCGGACAGAGCTGGAGCAGGTATTGGAAATTCCGCAGGCAACCCTTGTGGGTATCAACAATCGTAATTTGAAAACATTCGAAACCAGTCTAAACACGACACTGGATTTGATGGAATTGATTCCAAGTGGTGTCACCTTAATCAGCGAAAGTGGTATTGATGGACCAGAATCAACAGTACCTTTGATCCAAGCCGGTGTACACGGTATTCTCGTAGGTGAGCACCTCATGCGCAAGGATGATGTCGAGGCAGCTGTATATGATCTGATGGGACCCAAATGATGAATACTTCCATACACGATGGCACAGGCGACAGTATGTCAGAACTGAGAAACCCGCTGCCAGCGGCCGTAAAAATATGTGGACTTCAGGACGTTGAAGTGCTAAAATCGATGATAAACTTGCCTGTGGATTACATTGGAGTTGTTTTTGCCAAATCACGCCGCCGAATCGAACCCGAGCAGGCTGCTGCATTAAGAACGGTACTATTCGAATGGTCGGCCTATGAACGGCCGAAGCTTGCGGGTGTATTTGTGAATCCTACGCTCGAAGAGCTGGAACACATTATGGAGGTTGCTCACCTCGATGTTATTCAACTGCATGGACAGGAGACTGTGGAATTTTGTCAGCAGGTGAAGCAGCGGTGGAATGCCGAAGTATTCAAGGCTTTTTCTTTTCCCAAAGATGAAACGGGTCCGGAAGCTGATGATGCAGCCATAAGGGCTCTTGATGCCTACGATAAATTCGTGGATGCGATATTGCTTGATACCTATGATCCTCTATATGGAGGGGGCTCCGGCAAAACGTTTGCCTGGGAGCGTATTCCTGCCTATGCCGATTGGGCGAACAGTCATGGAATCTCTCTGTTCGTTGCAGGAGGTTTGCAGCCGGACAATGTACAACAACTGATACAGACATATGCACCTTTCGGCGTCGATGTATCCAGCGGCGTGGAGACTGAAGGTGTGAAGGATATTGCCAAAATTACAGCATTCGTAGAAAGGGTGAAGCAGGCATGACACATCAATTGCCGGATCAACATGGGCGTTTCGGTCACTTCGGAGGCCGCTTTGTACCTGAGACACTAATGAACGCACTCATAGAGTTGGAAGAGGCATATAGCCACTTTTCTGAAGACGAGGAATTTAACAAGGAACTGAACTATCTGCTGAGCGAGTATTCTGGACGTGAAACGCCATTGTATCATGCAGAGCAATTATCACGCCGATTGGGCGGACCGAAAATTTATCTGAAACGTGAAGATCTGAATCATACAGGTGCGCACAAAATTAATAACGCCATTGGACAAGGTTTACTTGCGAAACGGATGGGCAAAAAGAAAGTCATTGCCGAAACGGGTGCAGGCCAACATGGCGTTGCAACGGCGACAGTAGCCGCATTGCTCGGACTGGAATGTAAAGTATTTATGGGTGAAGAAGATACAGAGCGTCAGCAGTTAAACGTATTTCGGATGAAGCTGCTCGGAGCAGAAGTGATTCCAGTGACGTCCGGAACACGGACACTGAAGGATGCTGGTAATGAAGCACTTCGCTACTGGGTCAGCAATGTGGAGGATACGTTTTATGTGCTCGGATCCGTGGTTGGTCCTCATCCATATCCGATGATGGTGCGGAATTTCCAACGTGTGATTGGTGATGAAACCCGTCGTCAGATTCAGGAGATCGAAGGACGTCTGCCGGATGTGATTGTAGCCGCTGTTGGTGGAGGAAGTAATGCGATCGGGATGTTCTATCCATTTATCGGTGACCAGGATGTGAAGCTTGTTGGTGTTGAAGCCGCAGGCAAAGGGGTCGAAACCGAGTATCACGCTGCGACGATGACCAAAGGCACGCATGGTGTATTCCAGGGATCTATGAGTTACCTGTTGCAGGATGAGTATGGACAGGTTCAGCCAGCACATTCCATCTCGGCCGGGCTTGATTATCCGGGTGTTGGTCCGGAGCATTCCTATCTTAAGGATATTGAACGGGCAAAATATGTACCAATCACGGATCAGGAAGCACTGGATGCCCTGCAATTGCTATGTCGAACAGAAGGAATCATTCCTGCTCTGGAGTCTGCACATGCGGTCGCCCAAGTTATCAAACTGGCGCCTGAACTCACAGCAGACGATATTGTGGTCATCTGTCTGTCGGGACGTGGGGACAAGGATGTTGAATCCATCATGAAATACACGGGAGGCGACTTGGCATGAATCTAATGGACCAGACCTTCCAGCAATTGAAGGAACAGAATCGCACGGCACTTATTCCATTCTTAACCGTGGGAGACCCGGATGTAGACACAACGATCGACATCATCAAGGAGCTTGAACAGGCTGGAGCGGATATTTTGGAACTGGGTGTTCCCTATTCTGATCCGCTTGCGGATGGCCCAGTCATTCAGCGTGCTTCCGAACGTGCGCTGAAAAGCCAGATTACGATTCGTACTGTTATGGAAACCGCTGCAAAAGCTCGTAAGGCAGGTGTGAAACTGCCATTTGTACTGTTCACCTATTATAATCCGGTGTTGCAGACAGGACTGGATGTGTTCTTTGAAGAATTGGTCAAACATGATATTAGTGGCATGATCATTCCGGACCTGCCTATTGAGGAAGCGGAAGAGATGCGACAACGTGCAAATCGTGCCGGTGTACATCTGGTGCCGCTCGTTGCACCTACATCTAATGCACGGATAGAACGGATTGTGACGGGAGCGAGCGGCTTTATCTATTGTGTATCTTCCCTTGGGGTAACCGGAGAGAGAGCTTCTTTCTTTGATGGGGTAGAAAGCTTCATTGAGACGGTGAAAAGTCTGACAGACCTCCCTGTAGCGGTAGGTTTCGGTATCTCCAGTCATGAGCAGGTTGCACATTTCTCCCGCATCTGCGATGGCGTTGTTGTCGGTAGTGCTATCGTTCGTCAAGTGGAAGATGCGATTCCTCTGCTTGAAAATCCGGATACGCGTGCAGCAGGACTGTTGCAAATTCGTAACTTTGTGGCACAATTAAAGGGATAGGGATGTCCTGAAAGTACATCCTTTGGACACGTGAGGTACACGCTGATTTGTGTCCAACATTATTTTAATAACAGGAGGCGGTCGGGTTGAAACCGAAATCCCAGATTGTCAATCTGCCTGTGTACCAGCCGGGCAAACCGATTGAAGAAGTGAAACGTGAACTGGGGCTTGATCAAGTCATCAAGCTGGCCTCCAACGAAAATCCGTACGGCAGTTCTCCTGCCGCTCTGGAAGCCATTACGAGAGAAATGACAAACATAAGCATATACCCAGACGGTAGCTCGGTTGAGTTGACGGGAGTTCTTGCTAGCCATCTTGGCGTGGAACGGAACAATCTAATATTTGGTTGCGGTTCCGACGAGATTATTGCTCTGATCACCAGAGCTTTCTTCTTGCCGGGTGACGAGACCATCATGGCAGATCAGACCTTCTCCGTATACAAAAGTAATGCAGATATTGAGGGTGCCGTTACCATCGAAGTGCCTCTGAAAGATGGAACGCATGATCTGAGCGCGATGCTTGCGCAAATTAATGACAAAACCAAAGCAGTATGGGTGTGTAATCCAAATAATCCAACAGGTACGATTATCTCCGAGCAGGAACTTACGGCCTTTATGGACCGCGTGCCT
Source organism: Paenibacillus sp. LS1 (assembly GCF_026013365.1). Classification (GTDB taxonomy): domain Bacteria; phylum Bacillota; class Bacilli; order Paenibacillales; family Paenibacillaceae; genus Paenibacillus. The sequence continues at coordinate 1,106,152 of NZ_JAPDOE010000001.1, read as the reverse complement.
GCTCATGTGATGGTCATACTGGACGAAGCGTATTATGAATTCGTAACCGATGAAGCATATCCGCAAAGCGTATCATTGATCGAACGGTATCCGAACCTGGTCATTCTGCGGACATTCTCCAAAATTTACGGTTTGGCTTCGCTCCGGATCGGATACGGAATTGCACGTCCCGAAATTATTGATTTGATTAACCGTGTACGTGAGCCATTTAACACTTCGCGATTTGGACAGGTCGCAGCAACGGCAGCACTGCTCGATCAGGAGTTTGTTCAAGAGTGCTCGAAGCGGAATGCAACGGATCGGGATTTCCTGCAAAATGAATTTACCCGGTTGGGATTGTCGTATTTCCCTTCTCAGGGTAACTTTATTATGGTTGATCTGAAAATGCCTTCCGCAACGGCGTTCCAATCCTTGCTCAAACAAGGCATTATCGTTCGCCCAGGATTCCACGTATATCCAACATACATTCGTGTGTCCGTCGGAACATCAGAACAGAACCGTGCATTTGTCACGGCACTGGAGAACACGCTGGCTGAGAAGGCGGTAACACGCCCTTAATTCTGGCGATGAAAGAGTGAGGACCCATGAAACTAAAAATTGCAATGATCGGTGTAGGACTCATCGGCGGTTCACTTGCGCTCTGCTTCAAAGGCAAGCCAGGTGTAACCGTGATGGGCTACGCCCATTTGGATGAACTGAAGGACAAGTACATAGCGAGCGGTGTAGTGGATAATGCTACGCTCTCTCTAGAAGAAGCGGTAGAGGATGCCGACTTTATTTTTTTGTGCGTTCCCGTAGGTTTGCTTGAATCCTATTTCGATCAGCTCTCCAAGCTGCCATTGAAAAAAGGATGTATTATCACGGACGTAGGAAGCACTAAGGCTTCCATTGCCGCTTGTGCCGAGCATGTGCGGTTGACTGACGCTTATTTCATCGGTGGTCATCCTATGGCAGGATCGGAGCGTGCAGGCGTTGATGCGGCCTCAGCCGTGTTGTTTGAGAATGCATACTACGTCTTGACCCCTTCAGAACATGTGCCTGAGGAAGCGTACAGCAGGTTGTCTGAGCTGCTCGCGTATACGCGGGCACAGATCGTACGTGTGGAGCCTTTGCTGCACGATGACATTGTGGGGGCGATTAGTCATCTGCCACATGTTATTGCTGTTGCGTTGGTAAATCAGGTGCGTGAATATAATGAGTCGAATCCGCTGTATAAAATGCTGGCTGCAGGCGGTTTCCGGGATATCACCCGGATTGCATCCAGTGACGCCATTGTATGGAGAGATATCTTGCTTAGCAACCGGGATGTACTGCTGGGCTTACTTAAGGACTGGAACAGCCAAATGACGGCCTTCACGGATATGCTGGAGCATAAGAATGGTGAAGCCATTGAGGAAGCATTCCGTCAGGCCCGCGAGTTCCGCAGTGTATTGCCAGAACGACGCAAAGGCATGATTTCGCCGTTATTTGACCTGTATACCGATGTCCAGGATGCACCTGGTATGATTGGTAAGATCGCAACTGAACTTGGGGCCAATGACATCAACTTGAGCAACTTGGAGATTATCGAGAACCGGGTGGATGTGCCAGGCATTATGCGTCTGTCCTTCCGTCAGGAAGAAGATTTGGAACGAGCCAAGATGTTATTGGATTCCTTAGGCTATCAGGTGTGGATATAAGACGAGAAAGAGGGCGAAAGCCCTCTTTTTTGTAGGTTATATTGGAGTTGTTATTTGATTTTCAGTCACAGAAAAAAAGGATGTATTATCCTGAATTACCGAAAGATATAATTAACTCAAACAATTTTACTTAAAGTGTTGACAAAATGAAAACGTATACATATAATAAGAGTACAGTATGGTTTCTCTCCACTCCTATCCAATAACTGTATTGCTCCAAGTGAGCAATGGCCGCTTATGTAAGCGGTCTTTTTTTTGTCTTAAAAAGTTAGTGGTCCGTTACCAGTATATTAAGATTTACATCCTCTATATACATCACCCTCCTTAATCTGTCAGGATACCTTAGATCAAAAAAAAGTCACATTTTTGTAACCTTTTCAGAACTTCGTTCGTCTATATACAAAAGGCTTGTCAAAAAGGTCCAAAAAGAAGTCATGAACGTGAAAATGACCGCATATGAATGACAGGTCGGGTTTCTGTGGATAGCAATGGATTTGCCAGGATGATGCAGACCGTTGTACAATAAATACTGTTAATGTAGAAACGTTGGGGAAATTGCCATTACATAGGGGAATTTGGCGGGAAGGCCAGTTATGGCGCTGAACGCTGTTTATATGCGGTGAAAACCGCAACTTTTTTGTGCCTGTTCGGTAATATATGGATAGAGTCGAACGGGGAGAAGCACATGGATGGGCGAGGAGGGGTCGCACTCAAATGACGGATTCCCAGTTGATTCGAGAGATCAAGGAAGGTAACCTGGAGTTATATTCCGAGCTGATGAGTCGTTATCAGCGTAAAATACTGGCTTTCGTATATCATATGTTGAAAAGTTCCAATATGGAGCTGCTTGCGGAAGATCTCTGTTCTGAGACTTTCTATAAGGCGTTCCGCAGTCTGCACTCTTTCCGTGAGGTGGATGCCTCATTCTCAACCTGGTTATATACCATTGCGAGAAATACGGTATTGAGTGAGCTTCGCAAACAGCGCAGCGGAAATGTCCCACTTGAAGAGAGCGGGATCGTTCCCGTTGCTCCTTCGGAGAATGCACCGGAGTATGCTGTTCTACGCAGCGAGCGGGTGATGCTGGTTAGGGATGCGATTAACAATTTGCCAGAAAAGCAGCGTTCTGCGATTATACTCCGCGAGTATGATCAACTAGACTACCAGGAGATTGCGAATATTCTTGGGCAGAGCGTCAGTTCTGTGAAATCGCTATTATTCAGAGCAAGATCAAGCGTGAAAACTCAATTGGAACCTTATTTCTTCGAACCGGTGTACGAGCCATATGAAGGGATGAAGAACCGATGAATTGCAATGAAGCCCAGGAACTGTTTGCACTGGTCTGGGACTTGCCGGAAGCTCATCCTCAGCGGATTGCATTTCAGGCTCATCTCGCTGGTTGTGAAGAGTGCTCCGAGCAGTTTGAGGTCTGGGAAGAAGCCCAGATCTTGCTGCACAGCATCCCGGTTCCAGTGACAGAACAACAGGCAGAGAGAGTCAACCGTAACGTTATGGACCGGATCTATGCGGAGTCTCCATGGCTATTGCCGGAAGAGGCAAAGGTTAATCGTTTCTCTGCTGCGATCCGCAAACATATGTCTTTGTGGATTGCCGCGTTCCTGGCTATTTTTTTATGCAGCTTTCTGTACATGGCAATGTTTAAGCCAGACGTATCAGAAGCTGAGCAAACCAAGGTTGTTGCTACGGGTATTCTGGAGACAGGGGTTGCCGGAAGTGGACCATCGTCTTCTGGATTATATCAGTACAACATGACTGGAGCGGACAGAGGAAGCATCATTGAACCTTTTGTTGTGAGCATGGGACCTGCTTATCCTCAGTATTGGATGGCCCTGTCTTTACTAGCAATAGGGATGGCTTTAATTTCTCTTGGACGTATGCATCGAACAACGAATAAACGTAAACAACAAGGTGCGCGTGCATAGGTAATAACCTTTCGTTCGCCGTGTGGAGAAATGAGGGATGTAAGTGCGAATCGGGCTTATTCGTCACGGTCTTACAGACTGGAATGCGGCGGGCCGTATCCAGGGGCAGACTGATATACCTTTGAATGGCGAAGGACGTGAACAGGCAGAACGCCTGGGAAGACGTCTGCTGACGGAAGAATACCAATGGGACTATATCATCACAAGTGGATTATCGCGGGCACAGGAAACAGGGGAGATTATCTCTAAACTGTTGAATGTACCCTTGCTTGAACCGGACGCACGGTTGAAAGAAAGGGCTTTTGGTCAGATTGAAGGTCTGACTTCAGAAGAACGGGTTGCCCGTTGGGGCGAAGCCTGGGAGACGCTCGATCTGGGACAGGAGCAGATAGCGGATATCCAAATTCGTGCACTGGCGTTTCTGGAAGATCTATGGTCTGCCTATCCTGACCAGAACGTACTCATTGTCACTCATGGAGCTTTTCTAGCCAACCTGTTAACGGCCTTGTATAAAGATCGGTATACGGAACGCATTGGAAACCTGTCGCTGACGATCCTGGAAAAGGAACGTGATGACTGGAGTCCGCTGTTATATAATTGCACACGACATCTGTCTTTGGACACAGCGAAACAACCTGAGTAATCCAACTTGGGTTGTTTTTTTGCGTTTTATGGGGAAAGAAAGACTTTATATGATTTCAAACCTCTCATTTTTCTTCTGATTGACCAACTTGAGGCATAGTATGATTAACGAATTAATTTCATAACTCACTAAAGATATTATGAAATGGATTCAAACATAAAAGATTTCCAAAAAGAGGTTTAGATTGTGGGAATTCCGTCAACGATGTTTACAAAACCAAACTATTTCAGGCTCCGAGTCAGCAGTCGAAGTAGTTAACGGGCGAGGCGATGGACCCATGAATCTAGCGGATATGCTTACTTTTGCCGATATTGGCCAGCTTAATCGAATAGCAGACTATTACCAATGTGAATGCAAGCCCAACTCCAAACATGAACTCATCCAGAGTATTCTCACTACATTGGGCAGCAGACCCTTTTTTGAGCAGCAGGTACGTCAACTGAATCAAGCAGATCAGCGCTTCTTGAACAACTTGTTGTTTGATCCTCGCCAGTACTATGGTATGGAAGAACTCGTTGCCATAGCCCGTCAATCGATGGACAAAAAGGAGAGTGAGGCTGGAGCCAGTCCACGTGACCTCATCGTTCGCTTCAATAAGAGCGGATGGTTGTTCAATGGGACGACGCAGCAGACCAGATATCTGTATCAGGTACCTCAGGATCTGAAATTAAGGTTTAGGGATGTGTTATCCACACATTTGCGAGCTGGGATTACCAAAACGACGGAACCGCCCATGTATCGGGATGAGTACCATCTCTTAGCGGATGATCTCAAATTGTTCCTGCAGTTTGTCCAGCAGCATGAAATTGCCCTTAACGCTGAAGGCATGATGTATCGTCGTTCCCAACAGCAGATTATGGAGCATCTGCACATCAGTGAGGAATTGGTGGGCAAAGCCGGTTGGAGATTCGGATATGGCCGTTCGTTCAAGGATTACCCGGATCGTTTCGCGCTTCTATACGACTACGCATTTCACCATCGGCTGGTTCGCGAGGAGCAAGGTACGCTGAGGTTATCACCAGCTGGTGAAGACAAGCTAGGGGCTGAGAAAACAGCCGAAATGATACAGCTATTTAGGTTTTGGTTAAGATTGTATAAAGGTGCTATTCCCAATCTGTCCTCTATTGTGTATTGGACAGGCGAATGTGCCTCGGAATGGTCAACTGCCGAATCGCTGTTTGGTCAGATCGGTCCATTCATTCAGCCGTTCTATTACGATACGGCCGAGGCCATCTATGATAACAGAATTGTTAAAATGATGTTGCATCTTGGCATGGTCCGCATCGGGGAACATGAGGAAGGCCGGACTGTACAAATGACAGCCTGGGGCACACGTCTTGCTGCATCCTGTCGTTCCATCTCCGGAGACGTTACACCTATTATGTTTGACAAGTGAAGGACAAGTTGCTAAAATCACTCCCAAATTAAGGAGTGATATCAATGATAATTCCATACAAAGGTCTACAACCTCAGTTACACCCTTCAGTATATATGGCTGAAGGTGCAAAACTGATCGGTGATTTGAGAATGGGAGAAGAATCTTCCGTCTGGTTCAATGCAGTCCTACGAGCCGATTTGGCTCCCATAATCATTGGAAAGCGCTGTAATATTCAAGATAATGCTGTAGGGCATGTCAACACAGATCAACCTTTGATTTTGGGAGACGATGTTTCGGTAGGACATTCAGCGATCATTCATGGTTGTCGTATTGGAACAGGATCATTAATCGGCATGGGAGCCATTCTGTTGAATGGAGCCGACATTGGCGAATATACGCTGATTGGGGCCGGTTCAGTTGTTACTGAGAATAGTAAAATTCCGCCCTATACTCTGGCCTTGGGGACACCTGCCAAAGTGATACGTGAGCTGACTGATGCCGATCTCGAGCGAATGTCCAGAACTTCACTGGGTTATGTTACCAAAGGAAAAGAATATAGGAGCTCTTAAATCCGTTTTGGAGGTGCATCCTATTGGATAAAATGAAAGTTACGTATGAAGTCATGTTGGGGCTGGCAGCTGAGATGGTGTGGGACGAAGCGCTTCGCAAACAGCGCAGCGAAAAGCTCTATTTGGAAATCGATAAAGCGTTAGCTACCGGAGACGAAGTAGCTTTCCGGAGTCTGACGGATGAACTGAGGACGATAAACTGATGGGCACAATACATCTTTTCTGATATAAAAGGGAATGCGCAGATGCGTGTTTCCTTTTTTGCTATGTGTAATTCCAAAATGAATGTCTGGATTTATAAGATATGCTCATATATAATATGGGAATAAAATGGATAGAAAGGGGATATAGGGAATTGAAATTCAGTGAGATGACTCAAGACAGCTGGGCTGAACTGCAACTCTATCTGGATACATGCCTTATTCCATACACGGCTCTTAGCGGTGAGCAGTCGCCAGTTGAAGCTACCGAAGCACTGGAGCGGCTGAGAGATTTTCTGGATATGGTAGAGATTCCTTTCAAAGGGAGAATTATGACGTATCCAGCCTTTCATTATGCTAATTCTGAAATGTCAATGACATTAAATTCCTTGTCCGCACAGCTTAAATCTTCAGGATTCAAATATGTGGTTATTATGTCATCAGATGGTCAGTTTGATGGTATGGAAATTGCATCTGCTGATTTAGTTTTGAGTCGGTCAGCGTTAACGCGTGAAGTTGGAGAAGAGGGAATTGCGAGATTTGTCGGGGAGAAAATACGAGAGTTGTGGAAAAAATGAGTTTCGCGTGACAAATGTGACAATTTTACAACACTTTTTTAATAACGCTTACAATTGAACCTTAAAAATGTGTGACAAATTCTTGACGGTGTTCTAGGGCTACTATATGATTATGTATGTTCTAGTAAGTCGTGGAATTTCTGAAAATGAAAACGTTTGAGAGAGTTGGCTGAAAAAGGGGGTTGGAGACAGTATGAGCAGTGAGCATGACCAGCACGAAGCTTCATTGAAATTGCCAAGCCGCATGGAGATGTCACGCAGGCAGTTTTTGACGTACACGCTTGGTGGAGCTACAGCCTACATGGCCGCCGGTGCAATCCTTCCCATGGTCCGTTTTGCGGTGGACCCGATTTTGCAGCATAAGGGAGAAGGCACCTCTGTAAAAGTAGCTGAAATCAGTAAAATTACGAATGAGCCTCAAGAATTCACCTTTGAACTTCAACAACAGGATGGTTGGTATCTGAGTAATGCATCGTTAGTGGCGTGGATTCGCAAAGACGAGCAGGGTAAAATTTATGCGCTCTCACCTATTTGTAAACATCTGGGATGTACAGTGGGCTGGAATAGTGACAAAAGTTATCCTGAAGAGTATCATTGCCCCTGCCATGGCGCGCACTATGACAAGGAAGGGAAGAATCTTGCCGTAGCCCCCAAACCGCTGGATGAGTACGTAATCAAGGAAGAGCAGGGTTGGGTATATCTGGGCGACATTGTTCCGAACACCCGAGTGAATTAGGAGGCGTGAACGCAGATGTTTAAAAATGTCTATGACTGGATTGACGAGCGTCTTGACATCACGCCAATCTGGCGGGACGTTGCGGATCATGAAGTTCCAGAGCATGTAAATCCGGCTCATCACTTTTCCGCATTCGTGTACTGCTTTGGTGGATTGACGTTCTTTATTACTGTTATTCAGATTCTGTCAGGCATGTTCCTGACCATGTATTACGTACCTGATATTATCAATGCCTACGCAAGTGTGGAGTACCTGCAAACCAAAGTAGCCTTCGGCCAAATTGTTCGCGGCATGCACCACTGGGGAGCCAGTCTGGTTATCGTAATGATGTTCTTACATACGATGCGTGTGTTCTTTACAGGCTCTTACAAGGCACCGCGAGAAATGAACTGGGTTGTCGGCATGCTGATCTTTTTCGTCATGCTGGGCCTGGGGCTGACAGGGTACTTGCTACCATGGGACAACAAAGCCTATTTTGCAACAAAAGTAACACTGGAGATTGCCAATACGGTTCCTTGGCTGGGACCAATCATTAAAGAATTCCTGCAAGGCGGTACGATTGTCGGTGCACAGACACTAACCCGATTCTTTGCCCTGCACGTATTCTTCCTCCCCGCGGTGCTTCTGGTGCTTCTGGTCGGACACTTTATCATGATCCGCAGACAGGGCATTTCGGGACCACTATAAACTGAGAAGGGAGGAATCGCAATGGCTCACGGACATAAGAAGGATGATGAGGAAAAGGTTATCTTTGTCGGTGATTCACGCGTACGTAAAGGGGCGGGATTTATAACCCCTCCTGATTACACGGCGTATCCCGGCAAATCAGAAGCCTTTATTCCCAACTTCCTGCTGAAAGAATGGATGGTTGGTGTCGTTGTATTGGTAGGGATTTTGGTTCTCACGATCTCAGAACCTGCACCTTTGGGATATCCGGCCAATCCAAGCGCATCCGTTATTCCCATGCCGGACTGGTACTTCCTTTTTCTGTATCAGTATTTGAAGTATCCATACGCATCAGGCGATTACGTCCTGCTCGGGGTACTGGGAGTCAGTGGAGTCGCTTTCGGAGCTTTACTGCTTGCACCGTTCCTGGACACAGGCAAGGAGCGACGTTTCTATAAACGTCCCATTGCTTCATCGTTGATGATTTTGTCGGTCATTGCTGTATTTTACCTGACGAATGTAGCGTGGACGCATTACGAGCATGAGTTGGAAGCAAGTGGACAGAAGCCTGAGCACATTCAGCGTGAGGAAGAAGCGCTGGAGAGGCATGAACAGGGGCTTCCACCAGTTTCCAATGCACCTGGACAGCAACAGGAAGTGGCCATCGTGGAACAGGATGACCCTGCAATGGAAACGTACAAGAAGGCTGGGTGTATTGGCTGCCATGCGGCTGATATGAAGGGCGCAAGTGGACCTTCACTTCGGGGTGTGGGTGACAAGCACAGTCAGGAAGAGATTCTCACCATTATCAAAGAAGGCTACAACGAGATGCCTCCTCAGTACAATAATGCCATCGCTCAAGGTGTTACGGATGAAGAAATTAATCATCTGGCCGAATGGCTTGCGAAACAGAAAGCAGAACAGTAAAATCGAAATAACCAATGAAACCTGATCGTTTATGCGGTCAGGTTTTTTGAAGTGTTTTTGGGGCAGCACGTTATCGTGCATAACATGTGAAGAAGGAAGGGGCAGGGAGCGTGGCTTTATCGTTTTTCTGGAGTAGGGAATTTCTGACCAATCGTTATTTTCTGTGGCTTTTGTTTTGGTGTAATGCAGTAGGAACGGTATACGGATACATCTGGTACGGAGAGCAAATGAAAATGACGCTGGCTGAACAGCCGGTGTGGCAGGTCATATTTGTGCCGGATAGTCCAACGGCGAGTTTGTTTTTCACCTTAGGATTGCTATGGATCTTATACCCACCACGGTCTATCATCATTAAACAGATCGGACATGTAATTCAGGCGCTTGCCGTGGTCACATCTGTGAAATATGGCGTGTGGGCCGTTTCTATTATTTTCGCTGGCTGGATGCAGGGTGGCACACAGCACTGGCAAGACTGGATGTTGATTGCTTCGCATAGTGCGATGGCTATTGAAGCTCTTATATATGTACGGTTTTTCGGTTTCCGCTGGGCTGCTCTTGTCGTTGCAGGTCTCTGGACGCTGTTGAACGATACGATGGATTATACATATGATATTTACCCTTGGTTACCCGCCTCCCTCTACGATCATGTAGATGGTGTGCGTAATTTCACATTCGGACTGACGCTGGTGAGTATTCTGTGTGCATGGCTTGCGCTCAGACAAGCGAAACGAACCTGATATCCGATCTTGAGCTTGTTCTAAGGAACTGTGCCCCGCCATACATTGATGGTGGGAGGGATGTCCATGAAGAGAACGTTCAGGTTCAAAACTGGCTTATTGGTGGTATCGTTCATGGCTCTGCTGCTTTGGACGAACTTAGCATATCGTGTATCCGCGCAAAGTGAAGGATTGAATTCGAATTCAGATCAGCAAGTGTCCACAAGCAATTCAATTGCACAGCTGAATGAAGAAGCAGCCGTTTTGTATCGTCAGGCGCTCGAGAATAATATTGAAGAAGTACGAGGAAGCATTCTGCGCATCAGTAAAAGTCTGGAGCATATCTCCTTTGAGGGACAAACGACAGTGGAGGGCATTCACGCCTTGTCCGAGACTATAGTTGAAGTGAAACAAGCGGTTGTGAAGGTGAAAAATGACGATGCTTCTCTTCAGCAGTCCTCTGCCAAACTCAGACTTGCAGCAGATAGTCTCGCGAATCCAACCAAGCCTTTATGGCTTCAGTATTATAAAATCGTGAAAAATGATCTGGACGCTTTATCCGATGCTACAAATCAGGGTCAAACTGCGGCTGTTCTGGCTAACCGTTACGTTGTTCTGGAGGAGCATTATGAGACGATTCGTCCTGCCGCAATGATTCGCCGTGAACCGTATGAAATTGCTCAGATGGACGCCTGGTTATCTCATACCAAGGGGCTTACCACTGCAAAGCAGCCAGATCTGGCTCAGTTAAAAAGCATGGTGGGCCATGGTGAGGAACTGGTGAACCAGTTATTTGGTCGGGAGAAGGACGAGAGTGCCTTCGTACCGTTTGTACAGGGCCCTGATCGCAGGGCAGCTGGTTTGCTCATCAGTTCGGTCATTGTGGCGACGTTAAGTTACGCCGGATACCGTAAGTATCGTGCGCAGCAGCAGGGGATTTTTCCTTTTCGGCGCTAATGGCTTATTGACCTAATCGTTGTATATAAAAAAAACCTCTTTCCACATAAACAGCCACGCTAACGGCTCTTCATGTGAAAGAGGTTTTTTTGTAGTTTTTGTATAGTTACATCAACTTTCTTTGAAACCTTCTCCATGTACATCATGAACATCGCTGATGATGACAAAAGCTCTGGGGTCAATGGAACGTACAATGGTCTGCAGTCGCCTGAACTCTTGCCTGGAGATTACGCAGTAGGCCATGTGTTTGGCCTGTTTAGAGTACGCGCCAATGGCTGGAATGAGGGTAACGCCACGATCCATATCCCGTGTGATCTGGTCCGCAATCTCGGGTGCATGGTCACTGATGATCATAAATGCCCGGGCAGAATATGCACCTTCCTGAATAAAGTCGATGACTTTGGAGGCGATAAATACCGCTACGAGCGTATACAGAATTTTTTCTTTGGGGATGTAGATGAGAGAGAGCCCGATAATGACGAAATCAATGCCCAGCAATACTCGCCCCATACTCCATCCGTACTTGCGGTTAAGAATGCGAGCAATGATGTCTGACCCGCCCGTTGTTCCGCCCCAACGGAATACGATGCCGAGGCCGGCTCCGAGGGTAACACCCGCATACAGGGCGGCTAGCAGGAGGTCATTCTCGGTATGTAATGGTTCTATCCAGCCCAGATGAATCAACTTTTCGAATAACCATAGAAAAACGGTCAATGCCCCAATTCCGATACCGGTATAGATCATCTGTCTGCCGCCCAAAATTTTGAGCCCGATCAGAAAGAGAGGGACGTTAAGAATCAGGGTCGTAAGTGAAGGTGAGATGCCGAACGCGTAATTGATCAGCACCGTAACCCCGGTAAGGCCACCTTCCATAAGCTGATTGGGGATAATGAAATAGAGGAGCCCAAAGGCATATAAGGCTGTACCCAGAAGGATGGGCAGAACCAGTTTGACTTGAACCCAGGTTTTGGCAGTGCTCATAAGATCCCTCACTGTAGATAAATTAGAATGAAGAAGCAATCATTCCCATCTAGTATACCTGTTTATTGATTCTTTAAAAATGATTTGTCGCTGATGATGGTGGAAGTGAATCTAAATAACTGATATTATTAGGAACAAATACGACATCATTTCAAAAGGAGAATCCGTTCTCATGGAGAAAAGCATCGCAGAAATGCAGCGTGAGGTTGATCAATATATCTCCCAGTTCAAGGAGGGGTACTTCAGTCCTCTGGCCATGTTGGCCCGGATGTCTGAAGAGGTTGGGGAGCTTGCCAGGGAAGTGAATCACGAGTTCGGTGAGAAGCCCAAAAAGTCTTCTGAAGCAGCCAATTCCATTGAACTTGAGCTTGGAGATATTTTATTTATCACGATTTGTTTTGCAAACTCGCTGGGTATTGATCTGGCTGAGGCGCACGATAAAGTCATGCATAAATTTAACACCCGCGATGCCAATCGGTGGACTCCAAAAAACACCGATTAGGCGTAGATTACATATGCTGTACCATCACCCGATTGGGGAGGGTCAGCTTGATGATGAAACCGGAAGAATATATGCAGCAGGCTTATCGCTGTATATTGCAAAATGATTTTGAGCAGGCCATTCGTTGGTTCGAATCAGCCATTCATGCTCATCCGCAACATGCGGAGTTATATTATCGCTGTTCCATTACGCACGCCCGTAGCAAACATCTCGTTCCGGCGCTTGAATATGCGCGCAAGGCGGTTGAGTTGTCGGCAGGAACAGAGGAGTATGTTTTGCACCTGCAGACATTGGAAGCGAAACAACTGACTTCCAGAGCCAAGTTGCTGTTGGAGCAGGCAGGTATTGCAACACAGGAGCGTTATGTGGAAGCGTCTACGCTGTTGAAAGAAGCGGTCAGACTTGATCCTCTTTCCGTAGAAGCTCAGGTCATGCTTGCACTCGCTTACAGTGACTTGAATGAATTTGATTGTGCAATTCAGGCGTTACGTGAGGCCATTTTGTTGGACCCGCAGAACGGGCAACTGCATCAGATGTTACAGGAAATCAAGCAACGTATGAAATCCATACAGTAAGAATCCATTTCACAAGGGTATGCAAGTTAAGTTGAAATGGATTCGACGATATGATCCAACATAGCGAGGAGATGCAGTCAAGATGAGTGAAGTAATAAGAGTTGCCGTGATCGGAGCGGCTGGTCGAATGGGCCGTGAAGTCGTAAAATTGGTACTTCAGGACCCTGAACTGGAGCTTGCAGCTGCAGTTAACCGCTCCGGAGCGGGCACGGATGCCGGAACACTTGTTGGTTTGCCAGCGTGTGGAGTACTGGTAACTGATGATATTGAAATGGCTTTTGCCGAAACGAAACCGCAGGTTATGGTTGATTTTACAGTGCCACAATATGCGTTTGCACATACCGAGATCGCGATCCGTCATGGAGTCAGACCTGTCATGGGTGTTACTGGCTTCACGCCGGAGCAGATCGAACAGTTGGACAAGCAGTGCCAGGATAAAGGAATTGGAGGGCTTATTGCCCCTAACTTCTCGATCGGTGCCATTTTGATGATGCGATTCGCAGCACAGGCTGCCAAGCATATGCCGAATGTGGAGATCATCGAATATCACGGAGATCAGAAGCTGGACGCTCCTTCAGGAACAGCGATCAAAACAGCTGAACTGATTGCTGCCAATCGTGAAGAACTTCGTCAGGGTAATCCAAATGAGGAAGAAACGATTGAAGGATCACGCGGCGGTTATTACAATGGCTTCCGAATTCACAGTGTACGGTTGCCTGGCGTATTCGCGCAGCAGGAAGTTGTTTTCGGAGACTATGGACAGTCGCTCAAAATTCGGCATGACTCATACGAACGTGCAGGTTATATGCCTGGTGTTAAAATTGGTGTACAAAAAGTTATGGAATATACAGGGCTCATCTACGGATTTGATCACTTTATCGACTAAAGGAGATTGTCATGTTGAAAATAGCATTTATCGCCCATGATCGCAAAAAAGAAGAGATGGTTAACTTTGTAACGGCATATGAGCCTGTATTTACGGACCATCAATTGTACTCGACCGGAACAACAGGGCTACGTATTATGGAAGGAACTTCTCTGAAGATTCATCGATTCGAATCAGGCCCATTGGGTGGAGATCAGCAGATTGGAGCTTTGGTTGCGCAAAATGAGATGGATCTGATTATTTTTCTGCGCGATCCACTGATGGCACAACCTCACGAGCCGGATATTAATGCGTTGCTGCGTCTTTGTGATGTGCAGGGAATTCCACTTGCCACGAATATCGCAACGGCTGAGATTCTGGTTAAGGCTCTGGATCGTGGCGATTTTGCCTGGAGAGAGCTGGTACATAAATACAAACCGGAGGCTGGATTGAATTCGGGTGATTCCGAATGAGTCTGGATATTCTCATCTTTGGAGCACATGCGGACGACGCGGAGATTGGTATGGGTGGAACGATTGCCAAACATACCGCTGCCGGCTTAAAAGTAGGCGTGTGTGATCTGACTCGTGCTGAGATGTCTTCCAACGGAACAGTAGAGCGCAGAACCGAGGAAGCGGAGCAAGCCTCCCGCGTCCTCGGTCTTTCGTGTCGAACGAATCTGGGTCTTCCTGATCGCGGATTGTACCTTACTCCTGAACATGTACAAGCGGTAACAGCTGAAATACGGCGTCATGCTCCTCGTATGGTGTTTGCACCCTATTGGGAAGATCGACATCCGGATCATGTCAATTGCAGTAAGCTTGTGCAGGAGGCTGTATTTAACGCCAAACTTCGCAACTACATGCCGGACATGCCTGCCGTGCAGGTGAAGGAACTTTATTTTTACTTTATTAATGACATCGGTCCTACGGATTTGATTGTCGATATTACGGAACACTATGAGCAAAAAGAAACATCATTGCTCTCTTATCGTTCCCAATTCGAACTGGGAGACGGAGCGGTCTCGACGCCATTGAATCAAGGGTATATTGAACGTGTAAGAGCCCGTGATTCCTTGCTCGGACAGCGCAGTCTCATCCCGTTTGCAGAAGGTTTTGCTACAATTACACCTTACGTGGTTCATCAATTTGGCCCGGGTGCCCAATAAGCGATTTCACATTTTACGTCTAATGAAACGAAGGGTTTCATTATTCCATTGCATTATATCAACCTGCATGAAGCGGGAGATCAAAGGAGCGTCCACAGGATGGATAAAAAGCTAAAAATCGGCATCACCTGTTATCCGTCCCTCGGCGGGTCTGGCGTTGTCGCAACGGAACTGGGCAAATTACTTGCCGAACAGGGGCATCAGGTTCATTTTATTGCCAACAGTATCCCGTTCAGACTGGGTACGTTCCAGAAGAATATTTTTTATCACGAAGTGGAAGTAAATGATTATTATGTTTTCCGTTACCCACCGTATGACCTGTCACTGGCAACGAAGATGGCGCAGGTGGCTAAGTCACAGCAGCTGGATCTGCTGCATGTTCACTATGCCGTTCCACACGCAGTATGTGCATTTCTGGCGAAACAGATGGTCGGGGACGGCCTTAAAGTGGTTACCACGTTACATGGAACGGATATTACGGTTCTGGCTCAGGATGAATCTCTGAAGGATCTGATCCGTCTAGCCATTAATGAAAGTGACGCGGTTACTGCCGTATCACAAGATTTGATTCGGGAAACGGTCGAACTGCTGGATATTCAGCGCCCAATTGATTTGACCTATAATTTTATTGATAAACGAATATATTATCCGCGGGATGCTGCCAGTCTGCGAAGAGACTTTGCTACGCCCGACGAAAAAATATTAATGCACATTTCCAACTTCCGACCGGTGAAGAGAACTCAGGATGTGGTAGAGGTCTTCCGTCAGGTACAAGAGCAGGTTCCTGCCAAACTGCTATTTGTTGGTGAAGGACCTGATTTGCCGAAGATGCAATGGAAAATTAATGATCTCGGCTTGAATGATAAGGTTCATTTCCTTGGCAAACAGGATGACATTGCTCAGGTCATCTCCATGGCTGACGTATTGATGCTTCCATCGGAGAAGGAAAGTTTCGGACTTGTGGCGCTCGAAGCAATGGCTTGTGGTGTACCTACGATCGGTTCACAAGCCGGCGGAATTCCGGAACTGGTCTTGCATGGTAAAACAGGTTTCTTATCCGCAATCGGGGATACACAATCCATGGCCGAGAACACGATCCGTTTGTTGACGGACGATCGTTTGGCTGCAGAGTTCAGGGAAGCATGTCTCCAGCGCGCACATCATGACTTTTGCAATGATGCCATTCGGCATGAATATGAACAGATTTATTACCGGGTGCTGGGAAGAGAAGTTCCGAATCTGAAGCCGGTTTGCGGATAACCGTTTTGCTCGGCGAAATCATACTGTGCATACCACAACAGGCAAGAGAAGAGGTGATATGTGGTGGTTCAATGGACACAGGTAGATCGTGAAATGGCAATTCAAAGTGAGAATGTACTCACAAGATTAAATGAACATGGCTACAAGGCATATTGGGTGGGCGGTTGTGTCCGTGATGAATTGCTGGAACGAGTTGTAGACGATATGGATATCACGACATCTGCTTCTCCTCAGCAAGTGATGGAACTGTTCGACGACTGTATCCCTACAGGCTTGCAACACGGGACGGTTACCGTGCGTTCAGGTGGTTATTACTTTGAAGTTACCACGTTTCGAACAGAATCCGAGTATCAGGATAACCGCAGACCCGCTGCAGTTCAATTTGTCCAGGAGATTAAGGAAGATTTGCAGCGGCGTGACTTCACGATGAACGCTCTTGCCATGGACGTCTCTGGGACAATCGTTGATCCGTTCGGTGGACAGGCAGATATTAAGGAAGAGCGCGTCAGATGTGTGGGCTCTGCGATGGAACGATTTGGTGAAGATGCACTGCGGATGCTCCGTTGTGTTCGGTTTGCTTCGGTGTTTGATTTCAAAATCGCTCATAATACATGGAGGGGTCTTGTAAGTCAGAAAGACCTGCTTCAACATATAGCGATGGAACGGGTACGGACCGAGATGGTAAAAATGATGTCGGGACCGCATCCCTTAAGAGGTTTGGAGCTGTTATACAGAAGTAATGCGCTTGAGCATATCAAAGCGCCTGTTAGCTCGGATCGATTCAACAAGATGTTGTTATCCAATCTGGAACAAATGTCAGACGAGCATGTATTGCTTCGTTGGTCACTGCTCCTGATTGCTGGCGGTTATAGCAAGGATGAAGCAGATGTTCTATTACGTCAGTGGA
Organism: Paenibacillus sp. LS1; assembly: GCF_026013365.1. GTDB lineage: Bacteria > Bacillota > Bacilli > Paenibacillales > Paenibacillaceae > Paenibacillus. The sequence goes on along the minus strand of NZ_JAPDOE010000001.1, from coordinate 1,088,902 downwards.
CATTCTCCAATGAACATCGTTCCCGCATAACAGGTGTCCTTCAGGTAGAGCAGTTGATTCATACTTCCGTTCAGGAGCAGAAGGATACACTAAGCCTGCGTTCCGATTGGATCGTTACAGTTCTGGCTTGTGGCGTTCAGGCTGCGGATGATTGGCTTCGGATACAGTCGCTGTTGCCAGCAGGCTGGCGGGATCAGCCTGACCAGGCAGAATTGCAGGTTGTTTTGGTGCAAGAACTTGCATCCGAATGGAGTCACTCAATCCCTGTGCATGACTTGAAAGAGCTCGATATCACAGGCGAACAAGTGTTGCAGATGGTGCAGCGCAAAGGCGGACCTTGGCTGGGTCAACTGATGAAACATTTGTTAAAAGAGACGGCAATTGGAACGATAGCGAATCAGTATGAAGCGCTAAGTGCAGAAGTGAAGCGGGTGGTTGCAAATGACCAAGCATGAGGATCTGTTACATATGTTATTGAATGCAGAAGGACGATTCGTATCGGGTGAAGAGATCAGCCGTAATCTGTCCATCAGTCGAACCGCTGTGTGGAAACATGTGAACAAATTGCGTGACATGGGTTATGAGTTTGAAGCTGTCTCTCGCAAAGGGTATCGTCTCGTAACGAAGCCGGACAACATTGACGCTACTGCCCTTCAATTGGCGTTGGACACAACCGTATTTGGCCGTAAGGCGATTCTATTGACCTCGACCTTGTCTACCCAAGGGGATGTTCTGAAGTTAGCTGAGCAGGGGCAGGCCGAAGGCGCTGTAGTCATTGCAGAAGAGCAAACGGGTGGAAGAGGACGCTTCGGTCGAAAGTGGTTCTCTCCTCCGGGTAAAGGAATCTGGATGAGTGTTCTGTTGCGCCCTGATTTAGCACTTCAGCGCACGCCTCAGCTAACTCTGTTAGCGGGTGTGGCTGTATGTCGTGCCGTTCGAGCTTGCACAGGAGCTGATGCAGGCATCAAATGGCCGAATGATCTGTTGATTGATGGACGCAAGGTGTGTGGCATATTGCTTGAATCCACGGTAGAAGATCATGAAGTCAGATACTGCATTGCGGGTATAGGTGTGGACGTGAACTTTGATTCCGAGGATTATCCGGAAGATCTGACTACAATCGCAACTTCGCTTAAGATGGAGACCGGTCAACCTGTTGATCGCACCAAGCTCACGGCTGCTATTTTGACGGAACTGGAACAATTGTATTTTTTGTATCAAAAAGAAGGATTCGGTGTCATCTCAGCCCTTTGGGAGGCCCTGTCCGTATCGATGAATCGCGAGATTACAGTAACGAATCCTCATGGTGTCATTGAAGGGAAGGCAATCGGTCTTGACCCTTCGGGAGCACTCGTCGTGGAGAAGCACGATGGAGAACATATGCTAGTCATCTCTGGTGAGATTTCCTGGAAATCGTAAACAATTTGTCGAATTTTCACTGGTAAAATGAACATAAGACGTGAAGTTTGAGCAGAACTTTGGTATACTGTGTTCGTGAGGCGATATCGGCTAATGCAGACCGAATTGCACTCCCGTAACAGTAGCCTTTGTTCTGCTTTGATTTGTTTCATATAAGCAGACCGCAGTGCAAGAATGAAATACGTTTAAGTGAGTTGTTGGATTCTGCTCTGAGCCGAAGAGGACCGAGACAGAAGGGACGATCGCAAGTGACTCTTTTTTGACTTTTCGGGACTTTTTAGTGGAAAACTAAAAGGTTTTTTTGTTGCGTTTTATTTGAAAAGAAGAAAGGAGCCATGACAGAAAATGGCGAACAAACAAGCGATGAATATTGTGAAAATGAAAAAATACAAGCAGGATGGTGTGCCGCTCAGTATGATCACGGCTTACGATTATCCAACAGCTCTCCTTGCAGAGGAAGCAGGTATCGATCTGATCCTTGTTGGCGATTCACTTGGCAATGTCGTGCTCGGTTATAACTCAACTCTTCCGGTGACCATCGACGACATGGTGTACCACACACGTTCCGTTGTGCGCGGGGCTGAGAAGACGTTTATTGTAGCTGACATGCCTTTTATGACGTATCATGGCAGCGTAGATGAGACGCTCAAGGGTGTACGTCGACTGATGCAAGAGGGGCAGGCCCATGCAGTTAAAATGGAAGGCGGAGTCGAAATAGCGGATACCGTTAGAGCAGTCGTGCAAGCAGGTGTGCCTGTTCTTGGACATATCGGACTGACACCTCAATCCGTTAATCAGATTGGTGGTTACCGCATTCAGGGCAAGGATGCAGCAGATGCTAAGCGTCTGATGGACGAAGCCAAAGCTTTGGAAGCTGCAGGCGCATTCGGAATTGTGCTTGAACTGGTTACGGAAGAAGTCGCGCGGGCGATTTCTGAGGAACTGACCATCCCTACCATCGGGATTGGAGCAGGACGAGGCTGTGACGGTCAGGTGCTGGTGTTCCATGATGTGGTTCAGTATGCCTCTCCGTATACGCCCAAACGTTTTGTCAAAACCTATGGAGATGTGGGTGCATTAATCAGAACCAGCATTGAAGCCTACGTGAAGGAAGTTAAAGATCGTTCTTTCCCGGCTCAAGAGCACGTGTTTAATGCTACGGATGCTGGTGTTCTGGATCAATTGTATGGACAACGCAAGGAAAAGGTGGGAAGTAACTCATGAAAGTATTACGGACAATCGCAGAGTTAAGACAGGAGCTAAGCTTGATGCGTCAAGCGATTCGGTCCAATGCGTCCGTTGTAGGTCTGGTACCTACAATGGGTTATCTTCATCAAGGTCATGCAAGCTTGATGCAAGCAGCCAAACAACAGAGCGATATCGTGGTATTAAGCATATTTGTTAATCCGATTCAATTTGGACCAAATGAAGATTTTGACAGCTATCCGCGAGATGAGGCCAGAGACGTTGAAACAGCACGCTCACAAGGGGTAGATATTGTATTTATTCCCTCTGTGGAAGAGATGTATCCACAGGCAACGCAAACGACAGTATCTGTCTCACAACTGACGGAGCGCTTATGTGGCGCTTCACGCCCGGGGCATTTTGACGGAGTAACGACTGTTGTCTCCAAACTCTTCAACATCGTACAGCCACAACGTGCATTTTTCGGGATGAAAGACGCTCAGCAGGTTGCGGTCATTCAACAGATGGTGAATGATTTGAATATGCCAGTAGAAATTGTACCCTGTCCGATTGTTCGGGAAGAGGATGGTCTTGCCCTCAGTTCACGTAATGTCTATCTTAGCGCAGAACAGCGTACACAGGCGTTGGTTCTGTCGAAGGCACTGCGCGCAGCTCAGGAAGCCGCAGATACAGGTGTAGTTACTACGGCCGCAGATATCCGTCGTATCTTGCGTGAGCATATTACAAGCTCACCGCTTGCCATTATCGACTACGCCGAGATTCAGGCTTTTCCTAGCCTTGAGCCGCTCGCAGATCAGGAAGAAGTTCAAGGACGTGACGATCTGCTTATCGCACTTGCGGTGAAATTCGGAAAAACAAGATTGATTGACAATATTAGGTTGCAAAAATCGGAGGTACTGTCCCATGTTTAGAACACTCATGAAATCCAAAATTCACCGGGCTACGGTAACGGAAGCCAACTTGAACTATGTGGGTAGCATTACCATAGATGAAGATCTAATGGAAACATCCGACTTGATGGAAAACGAGAAAGTGCAAATCGTGAACAACAACAATGGTGCACGTCTGGAAACTTATGTGATTCCAGGACCGCGCGGAAGCGGGGTCATCTGTCTAAACGGCGCAGCTGCACGTCTGGTCCAGCCTGGAGATAACGTCATTATCATTTCTTACGCCATGATGTCTCAAGAAGAGGCAAATACTCACAAACCAACGGTTGTATTTGTAGATGGACAGAATAAACCTGTACAAACGATGAAGCAGGAAGTGCACGCCACGATTATGTAATCGACTGGTAAGGAGAATGAAATCGGCCCTTGAAGCAAAAAATGAGTACAGGTCACTGCACTAATCCATTTTTTCAAGGGTGGGGATGCATCGATGTTCCAGCATGTTTTCGCAGAAATGAACGACATGTTAGATGAAATTATCAAGAGCTATCCTTCCGCTGAAGGCCTGAACAAACAGGAATTGCTGCAAAAGTGGAACTTGCTTAAGCGGATGAGTGACGGAATGCTGGATGAATGGCTGATGTTTGAAGAAAAGATGAGCCAAGTGCGGGAGCGTGAGATGGATAAGCCCGCTTCCCTTGAACCGGAACAGGAAGCTGTCACCGCTCTGCCTGAACTCCATCTGGAATATTTCAGTCGGGGTCAGGGCTATTTCAAATTACAGATGTATCCGCAGGCGATCATGCAGTTCTCCCAGGTTGTGACCGACCATCCGGAGAGTGCATTGACTCGTTTTTACCTGGCGCTCGCGTATCTGAATCTGGAACAAATGGCGGAAGCCGGGACACATTTGCAGCAGATCATGTACCTTAAAGGTTCGCCTCGCTTAAAAGGGCTTGTATGTAACGCTCTGGGCTGTATTCAAGCCAAGCTTGCGAATCCGGAAGCTGCATGTTCACTCTTTGCACAGGCCCTTCAGTATGACCCGACATTGACCGAACCACTGTACAACATGGAAGCATGCAGGTTGAACAGGGGAAAATTGCAATATGCAAATCAGCTGACGACCCTTCATTAAGCGGGAAATCGGCGACAAAAAAACGGTGTTCCCTCCTTTGGCATAGCGGTGGGAACACCGCTTTTTTGTCAGTTAATTTTCAAATCCCCTTTTTTTTGCTATGCTGTAACATAGACTGGAATGGAAGGGACCGTACATTGCAATGAAATTTGCCGTATTGGATTTCGAAACAACCGGCACGCAGTCCGACGGTGAGATTATACAGGCCGGACTTGCCATCATAGATCATGACTTCAGCATAACTCAAATATATAGTTCTTATGTGAACCCTGGTGTACCGATTCCCCCGTTTATTTCGGGGTTAACGGGTATTACCGATGCCGATGTGGCGGACGCTCCTTCACTCGAAGAGATGATGATGGAGATGGTTCCGCTGCTTAACGATGTGGTTCTTGTTGGACACAACGTTGCTTTTGATTTTCACTTTTTGCAGAATGCTCTGGACCGTTGCGGTTATTTGCCGTTCACTGGCCGTATTCTGGATACGATTGATTTTCTGAAGATTACGTTCCCATCACTTGGTTCTTATCAACTTGGTTATGTGTCTTCAGAATTTGGTTTTCAGCATGATCGCCCTCATCAGGCTGACAGTGATGCACTGGCGACAGCCTATGTGCTTCTCAAATGTCTGGATGAGTTAAAGGAATTACCACTCATAACGATTCAGCGGCTCAGTGACCTGTTTGCACCAGAAGACAGTGACTTGGGTTGGTTCTTGGACGGGATGCGCAGTGAGAAGGAAGCAGAGCCGATTCAGGACCTAGACGGACATACCTATTATCGTCAGCTTGCTCTTAATGTAAGTGATTGGACGGATATTGGTGCACCACGTGATGAGCGGGAGGGTAACCCTCTCGATGGTGTAAGCTTCGAACAGTTTATGGACCAAGTTCGGGAGAACCTGAAGGAAACGCTGGATCATTATGAAGAGCGCGAAGCGCAGACTCAGATGTTCAGCAGTGTAAGGCAAGCTTTGGACGAAGAGAAACACCTCTTGATCGAAGCTGGAACGGGTACCGGTAAATCTCTGGGGTATCTGTTGCCTGCTATTTACGAAAGTGTGAAGCAAGAACAGAAAGTCATGGTCAGCACGCATACGATCAATCTGCAGGAGCAACTGAGAGAGCGGGACATTCCGATGCTGACCCAAGTGGTTCCGTTTCCGTTTAAGGCTGCTGTATTCAAAGGACGTGGACATTACCTGTGCCTGCGCAAATTTGAACACAAAATCAATAAACGTGAATTCGCCACACCAAAAGAGGATTATTTCACAGCCGCTCAGATGATCGTGTGGCTTACACAGACCGAAACTGGAGATGATGAGGAGCTTAACCTTAGCGGACGCGGTGGGGACTTCTGGGAGACCGTGCAGAGCGAATCCGAGTCCTGTCTGGGAAGATCCTGTCCATGGTTCCGCAAATGTTTCTATCATCGCGCCAAACATGAGGCCGGGTTGTCAGATATTGTAATCACCAATCACTCCAAATTATTTACGGATGTCAAAGCAGCACATCAGCTGCTGCCAGCTTATGAGAGTCTTGTGATCGATGAGGCCCATCATCTGGAGGATGTAGCTGGTAAACATCTTGGAATGCATATGAAATATTTCACGTTGGTTCATACACTGACCCGTCTGTTTAAAGACAGTCGTAATGGTCAGCTGCCTATGCTTCGTTCGCAGTTATCCGGACATGAAAATTCGGTGCAATGGGGCTCCATGGTGGATCAGATGTTTCCGCTCGCTCTTGAGGTCAAAGAGTTATGGGATCGTATGAGCGATGCTCTGTTCGGGCTGTTGCCTGAACGAAGTGATGCTTCACCGGGAGAGACAGGTCAATTTTCCCTGCGTCTGAAGGCATCTCAGAAACCTGCGAAATGGCAAGAGTTGCAGGATCTGGAGAACCAGATCTATGTGACACTGGGTGATTTGGTTCGCAAAGGGGACAAATTGCTGCTTGAGGTGAAGGAAGATCAGGATGATTATCAATCGGATAGCCTGATCACGGACATCACAGGATTGCTGAAAGATCTGACTACGTTGAAGGAGAATCTACGGTTCTTCATGCGTATGGATGATGCCAAAACGGTGTACTGGATGGAAGCCAGCGGCCAGTTCCGCAGCAAATCGCTTCAGCTGTATGCTGTACCTGTAGATGTCAGTGCACAACTCAAGGATTTGTTTTTTGACAAAAAGAAAAGCGTTGTGCTTACATCGGCTACGCTCTCTGTCGATAAGTCTTTCCAGTTCATGATTGAGCAGCTTGGTTTGCAGGAAGCCGCCGATAATAATCGTCTGTTAACGTCGATGCTGCCATCACCTTTCAACTATCGTGATCAGGCACTTCTGGTGATTCCACGTGATTTCCCGAGTGTGAAGGGCAGTGTGGGTGATGCGCACTTTGTCAATATGCTGGTGCAATCCCTTGCAGAGACCGCAATTGCCACGCGTGGACGCATGATGGTTCTGTTTACTTCATACAAGATGCTGCGACAGGTCTATGATCCGCTGAAAGAAGCTCTGTCTGGTAATGACATCTCGTTATTGGGGCAAGGTGTGGACAGTGGAAGTCGCTCCAAGTTGACTCGCAGGTTCCAGGACGCCAAAGCTACGGTACTTTTGGGCACAAGCAGCTTCTGGGAGGGGGTAGATATCCCGGGTGATGCGCTGACGTGTCTGGCTATTGTAAGATTGCCGTTCCAGCCACCGAATCATCCGTTGGTGGAAGCCAAGAGTGAGTTGCTCCAGGAGCAAAAGAAAAATCCGTTCATGAAACTGTCCGTGCCACAAGCGGTCATTCGTTTCAAGCAGGGATTTGGCCGATTGGTGCGTACCGCGAAGGACAGAGGAATTGTGATTGTCTATGATACACGCGTGATTGAAGCGTACTATGGTAAATTCTTTTTATATTCATTACCTGGTCCCAAAATGGAGCATATGCTCACGGAGCAGATGGTTCCACGAATTACCGAGTGGTTAGAAAAACCTGCTAATGAACAAGAATAATGTTTGTTTTGATCGTTATATCATTGCATGACACTATCGTTTGACGTTAAACTTTATGAGATATTTCCATATCCGATTAAGCAGTTGCACGTAAGAACTTATAACCTAAATTACAAGGAGCATTCTGTATAAAATGTCACGTCTATCATTGAATTTATACAGAGTGCTCATCTTTTCATCTATTATTTTATCGTGGCTTTGGTAAGGGGGAGCAAGAATGAAATCGGATAAAATTTCGGAAGCGGTGGTACGACGTCTGCCTGTATACTTGCGTTATTTGAGCGAGTTGCATCAGCGTGAGGTGGCTACTGTTTCTTCTCAAGAGCTTGGACAGAGGCTGGATCTGAATCCGGCCCAAATTCGTAAAGACCTGGCTTACTTCGGTGATTTTGGTCGTAAAGGGATCGGGTATGATGTATCCTACTTGATTGAGAAAATTCGTCACATCCTCAAAATCGATCAGCAAATTAATGTGGCTCTGGTAGGAGCGGGTAATCTCGGACAGGCATTATCCAACTACAACGCTTATCTGAAAGACAACATGAAGATTGTGGCTGTATTCGATGCATACGGACCGAAGATTGGCAGTCAAATCAACAGTTTGATAGTGAAACCAATGAACGAATTGACGGAAGCAGTGAAAACGGATAACATCCGCATCGGAATTATCACGGTTCCGGATACGGAAGCCCAAAATGTAGCCGATCAGCTTATTGAATCGGGAATTGAAGCGATCCTTAATTTTGCACCAACAATTCTAAAAACACCGCCACATATCCGCATTCACCATGCTGACTTTACGACGGATCTGCTTAGTTTGGCCTATTACTTGGAGACTGGAAAGGACGACGAAGAAGATGACAACAAATAGATGGGTAATTCACAACGGGAAATTTGCCGTTAATGAAGGCGCAACATGGAATGTAGTTCAAGGCTACATGGTTGTTGAGGATGACAAGATTGTGCATATTGGTGAGACATTGCCGGATGGAGACGAAAATTGTACCAAAGTGGATGGAAAAGGACTGTTCTTCCTGCCGGGTCTGATCAATACGCATGGTCATGCAGCGATGTCGCTGCTCAGAGGACATGGAGACGATCTTGCGCTGCAAGTATGGTTACAGGAAAAAATGTGGCCGATGGAAGCGAAAATGACTTCAGAAGATGTATACTGGGGAACTTCACTCTCGGTGCTTGAAATGTTGAAAGGCGGAACTACTGCTTTCCTGGACATGTATGATCACATGGATCAGGTTGCCAAAGTGGTGGAACAATCCGGCGTTAGAGCAGCACTGGCACGTGGTGTCATTGGTCTGTGCTCGGAAGAAGAACAATTGCGGAAGCTGGAGGAGTCGGCTGCGTTTGCGCGTGAGTGGAATGGACAGGCCGATGGTCGCATTACAACCGTAATCTCACCACACGCACCATATACATGCCCTCCAGACTACATAGAGAAGCTTGTACAGGTCGCGAACGACTTAAACCTTCCCCTTCATACACATATGTCGGAAACGCTTCGTGAAGTCGAGCAGAACGTGGCTGATTATGGACTGCGTCCTGTGGCACATCTGGAGAAACTGGGCTTTTTCTCCCGCCCATCTCTGGTTGCACATGCGGTGCATCTGAATGACGAAGAGATTGAGATTCTAGCCCGTCATGATGTGGCTGTATCCCATAACCCGGGAAGTAACCTGAAACTGGCTTCCGGTGTTGCGCGTGTACCTGCTTTGCTGAAAGCAGGAGTTACCGTGTCACTCGGAACAGACGGACCGGCAAGCAACAACAATTTGGATATGTTCGAGGAAATGAGACTGGCTGCATTGATCCACAAAGGCGTGTCCGGTGATCCGACGGCAGTCCCAGCAGGCGAAGCGTTATTACTTGGAACGTCATATGGCGCCAAATCCATTTTCTTGAACAATACGGGAGCACTTCAGGTAGGCATGAAGGCTGACTTTATCGCCCTGGACATTGAACAGGCACATTTCTATCCGCATACAGACCTGATCTCACATACGATCTACTCGGCTTCTGCCAAAGATGTGGAGCATGTATGGGTGGACGGAAAACAAGTGGTGAAACATGGCGAATGTCTGACGCTGGATGAAGAGCGTATTTTGCGTGAGTCTCAATTGGCATTTGATGGTTTGCTTGCTCGTTAATTGCAGGACAGAGCATCATAGGGAAAGGAAGTTCGGCTTTTGAAGAAAAAAAAGAAGTGGATATGGATTTCACTCCTTGCACTGGTTCTGATTCTGTTTGGACTTCAGCGTTATTACGTCTATGTCACGCAGGACCAGCGCAAGGAAGAGGCGCTCGCCATACAGGCAGCACAGGAGCAGCTTGGCATTACATCCTATGATGAATTGCGTAAGTACATCTGGGGAGATAAAGAAGGCTCTGATAACATTTATTGGACACTGATCGGCAAAAACAAGGATAACCAGGATGTAATGGTCTGGGTTAAATTCGACGCAAACAATCAACCTGCTACGGGGGCAAACGCTATACACAGCGAGTTGCTGCAGAGTGGCATGTCCGAAACACAAATACGCAATCGCTTCAGTTCTGAAGTTCCTGCTGGCGAGATCAAGCGAATCATGCCCGGAGTTGTGAATGGGATATATGTGTGGCAAGTGTATTATAAGGACGGCACGCATAACCACTATCGCTTTTATCGTTTCAGCAACGGAGAACAGGTGGACCTAGTCTACACACTCCCGAATAGCTAGAACACACAGAGTGATTAGCTAATGAATCAATGATTAGAAAGAACCGGCAGACGGATATCCGACTGAACCGGTTCTTTGTGTTGTCTGTAAACATATTTGATTTAAATAAATCAATTTTATAATACCTTTAGCTTCTTCAATCAAGGGTAGATATAGATCAAAACGATTCAATTTGTCTATATCTAGTTACAAAAATCTATTTTTAGTGAGTTATGAAAATGATTTAAATAGTTAAAATTAATAATTTATTCATATTTTCGCCTTCGAAATTGTATATACGATGTGATATACTCAGATATGTACTCAAAGTTACATTGTAAACAAATAATCCTGACGAAATTCTCGCAGGAGTCTATGTGCACATATTCGTATCATACCAATAAGCCAGTAGGTTAGGCCAATATCTGGGAGGGGTAATTCACTTGAAGCTAAAAGTATTGCCTATTGCTTTAACTGCCGTCATTTCAGCCGTTGTGTTGTTTGGAGGTTGGTTTGTGTATCGTCAGGTGGCTATGCAGAATCCAATTGAAAAGATGGTTACCCAGTACGATGGAGTCAATGATGTTCAATTAACTATTAACCGCAATGACGTACAATTGAAACTGGATCTGCAACCCGATGTTGATCTGGGCAGACTGGTACAATATATTCACAAAGAAGGACAGACCCTGATTGGAACACGTTCACTTAAATTGGATGTCGTGGATCATTCCAGTGAAGCACTGGAGAGTTGGTGGGGGGATGCGATGTTTACCGTAGCTCAGGCGATGGAGAACAAACAGTACACCGAGATTACACCGACGCTGTCCAAGATGGCGACCAATGGAATTAAGGTAAATACAGCGATGGATGACAACAATGTCTATGTCAGTCTCAGAGACGGAGATGCCAGCAAGTTTATTATTCTGCCGCGTGTGCCCGGTCAGATAGGAGTGTGGCCTAATGCCTAAGTGGACAAAAGAAGTTGCCATCGGATTTTTTCCCGTATTGATTATTTTCCTTGCTTTTACTGGTGTTAATATTGTTCCAATTCTGATTGCAGCCGTGCTTGTCGGAGCTTTGTTGTTCATGATGCAAATGCGCGGAGGGATAACCGTAGGCGCTGCGCAGGAACGTAAACGAAAGAAAAAAGGACCTTCAAAACTTACATTTGAAGAAATTGGAGGACAGGACAGTGCCAAGCAGGAATTGCGTGAAGCACTCGACTTTCTCATCAAACATGAAGAAATTCGTAAGTTCGGGATTCGTCCGTTAAAAGGCATCTTGCTGACGGGCCCTCCAGGGACCGGGAAAACGTTGATGGCTAAGGCTGCTGCCCATTACACGGATTCTGTTTTCGTAGCAGCATCGGGTAGTGAGTTCGTGGAAATGTATGTTGGTGTGGGTGCCAGCAGAATTCGGGATTTGTTCAAGGACGCGAGAACTCGTGCCACTAAGGAAAATAAGGAAAATGCCATTATATTTATCGATGAGATCGATGTCATCGGGGGGAAACGTGAAGGCGGTCAACAGCGCGAGTATGATCAGACCCTGAATCAGCTCTTGACGGAAATGGACGGAATCTATTCTTCCGATACGCCAAGAATCTTGGTTATCGCTGCAACGAACCGCAAAGAAATGCTGGATAGCGCTCTGACGCGTCCAGGACGCTTTGACCGTCATATTCAGGTAGACTTGCCAGATAAGAAAGGCAGAAAACACATACTGGAGCTGCATGCAGTCAATAAACCTCTTTTGGAAGGGGTCAGCCTTGAGAAGACAGCAGAAGAATCGTATGGTTTCTCTGGTGCACAGCTCGAAAGTGTAATGAACGAAGCAGCAATATACGCCATGCGGGACGGGCTCTTAAACATTGAACAGCGGCACTTGTCCCTGGCTATTGATAAAGTCATGATGGGTGAGAAGACAGACCGTGAATCCAGTGTAGAAGAGAAGAAAAGGGTTGCCATCCACGAGTTGGGACATGCTATTATGGCTGAACTCGTTCGTCCAGGCAGTGTAAGCCAGGTTGCACTTAGTCCGCGTGGGCAGGCACTGGGATATGTACGTCATAACCCGCAACAGGAACAGTTCCTCTATACGAAGCGTTTTCTGGAGGAACAGATCATGATTGCACTCGGAGGGGCAGCTGCGGAGGAAATGTACTACGGTGGACGTTCCACTGGGTCACGTAATGACTTTGATCAGGCGACTAATGTGGTGCAGACGATGATGGCTTCCGGGTTGACTTCACTTGGTATTGTGAACATGGATATGGTCACAACCGAGGAGCTCATGCGGGAGAATAAATTGATTTTGCAAGAACTTATGGAGCAGACGAAACGGTTGCTTGAAGAACAGCGGACAATTTTCGACAATTCCCTGGACATCCTGATTCGTGAGGAAGTATTGTCTGGCGAGCAATTTCGTTGTCAATTTCGTGACAGTGCCCTTTTACCAGCATAATTTATTTATGCTGGTTATTTTTTTTTACATTTCACTCGTGCTAAGATATTATTATATGTTGGGTCGAAATTTGTAATTTTCGGCGAACAGGGTACAATAGAGAAATAGAGAACCGAAAGGATGGAGCAGAACCATGTTTTTCAAAAAAATAGGAGTTGTCGGTGGCGGTACGATGGGACAAGGTATTTCCCAGATGCTCGCAGCCAAAGGACTTGATGTGCTTCTCGTGGAGCATACAACACAAAAGCTGGATCATGCATATGACATGATCGAAACAAACCTGGATAAGCAATTGGAGAAATGGGCGATTACAAAAGCGGAGAAGAAATTGATTCTTTCCCGTATTACCAAGGTAGCTCATTTAGCTGAACTTGGGACTTGCGATATGGTCATTGAGACGATTTCAGAGGATCTGGATGCGAAAAAAGCAGTATTCAGTCAACTGGACCAAGTTTGCCCAAGCAATGTCATTCTGGCAAGTAATACATCCACGCTGAGTTTGACCGAGCTTGCAAGCTCGACCAAATATCCAGAGCGTGTTATTGGTATGCACTTTATTCACCCGGTATCCCGGGTTGATCTTGTAGAGATTATTCGTGGACTGAAAACTTCGGATACTACATTCGAAGAGACCAGACGTTTCGTAGAAGAAGTAGCGGACAAAAAAGGAGTCATGATCTATGAATCCCCTGGATTCGTAACCTCCCGTCTGATCTGCCTGCTGATTAACGAAGCATTGCATGTATTGCAAGAAGGTGTTGCATCTGCGGAAGATATCGATGATGCAATGCGTATCGGATACAATTTCCAACATGGACCACTCGAAATGGCTGACCGTTTCGGATTGGATTCTGTTGAAGCTGCACTCGAAAGAATGTTCCGTGAATTCGGAGAATTGAAATATCGTCCTTCCACAGTTCTGAAGAAAATGGTGCGTGCAGGACACCTGGGTGTTAAAACAGGCGAAGGATTCTTCAAGTACGACAAGGATGGTGACCGACTGTGAAAGTACTCGTAATTAATGCGGGGAGTTCCTCGCTCAAATATCAATTGTATAATATGACTGACGAATCTGTACTGGCTAAAGGTCTGGTAGAGCGAATCGGTATGGATTCCTCCATTCTGACGCACAAACCGACAGGCCGTGAAGATGTTACAGAAGTTAGCGAAATTTTGGAACATACAACAGCGATTCGTAAAGTCATCGATATTCTGACTGACAAAGAAAACGGTGTGTTAGGTTCCGTAAGTGAAATTCAAGCTGTTGGACACCGTGTTGTTCATGGTGGTGAAGCATTTAAGGAATCTGCATTGGTAGATGATGCTGCCAAAGCTGAAATTCGTCGTTTGTTCGACCTGGCTCCGCTTCATAACCCTGCTGCAATGATGGGTATTCGTGCGGCTGAATTAAATATGCCAGGTGTGCCTCAGGTTATGGTCTTCGATACAGCGTTCCATCAAACGATGCCGGAAAAAGCATATCTGTACGCTATTCCGCGTGTACTTTACAAAAAATATAAAGTACGTCGCTATGGCGCACACGGTACTTCCCATGATTTCGTAAGCAAGGCAGCTGCTGAGTATTTGGATCGTCCAGTGGAAGATCTGAAAATCATCACTTGTCACGTGGGTAACGGCGGTAGTGTAACAGCAGTTAAAGGTGGCGTATCCGTGGATACTTCGATGGGGATGACTCCGCTTGAAGGTCTGATGATGGGAACGCGTTCAGGTGACCTTGACCCAGCTATCGTACCTTATGTGATGAACAAGGAAGAACTGAGCGTAAGCGAAGTGAACTCCATGTTGAACAAACACAGTGGATTGCTTGCAATCTCCGGAATCAGCAGTGACATGCGTGAGATTACAGAAGGTATGGAGAATGGCGATGCCAACTCCACGCTTGCTTTTGAAATGTACGAATACCGTCTGCGTAAATACATTGGTTCATATGCAGCTGCAATGAACGGTGTAGACGTGATTGTATTTACGGCTGGTGTAGGTGAGAACTCCGTTGTTCTTCGCCAAAAAGTATGTGAGCAGCTCACTTATCTGGGTGTTGAACTGGATGAAGCGCTGAATGCCATTCGTTCTGGCGAACCACGCCGGATCACAACAGCGAATTCCAAAGTGGAAGTTCTCGTTGTGCCAACAAACGAAGAATTGGTCATTGCACGCGATACACACCGAATCGTATTGAATTCTCAGTAATCTAACTGTAAAGTAAATATAGAATGACAAGGAAGTGCAGAGGACAGGCATAAGCCTGCCCGCTGCATTTTCAAATTCAGGAACCAAGGGGAGATATGGCATGAATACGAATTGTGTAATTCGTAATGTGAACGAGCATGTGGGCGAAACCGTGACAATCGGTGCCTGGATTAACAACAAACGTTCCAGCGGTAAAATTCAGTTTTTGCAGCTGCGTGATGGAACCGGATATATTCAAGGGGTTGTTGTGAAAAGTGAAGTTAGTGAAGAGATCTGGAACAATGCCAAGAGCCTGACTCAAGAGAGCTCTTTGTATGTTACAGGTATTATCCGTGAAGAACCTCGCAGTGCGTCCGGTTACGAGATGACTGTTACTGGGGTGGAGATCATTCACCTGACTGAAAACTATCCAATTACGCCTAAAGAACATGGTGTTGATTTCCTGATGGACCATCGTCATCTGTGGCTCCGTTCTACGAAGCAACGTGCAGTTATGGTGATTCGTGCAGAGATCATTCGCGCTGTTCAGCAGTTCTTTGATGGTAACGGATTCACGCAAGTTGACCCTCCGATTTTGACACCATCGTCTGCGGAAGGAACAACGAATTTGTTCCACATCAAATACTTTGATGAAGATGCTTATCTGACGCAAAGTGGTCAATTGTATATGGAAGCCGCAGCGATGGCGCTGGGTAAAGTATATTCATTTGGTCCAACATTCCGCGCCGAGAAGTCCAAAACACGTCGTCACTTGATTGAGTTCTGGATGATTGAGCCGGAAATGGCATTTGTAGATCACGAGGAGAGCCTGCGCGTGCAAGAGAAATTTATTGCTCATGTCGTTCAATCCGTGGTGAAAAACTGCCGAGCAGAATTGGAATCCATCGGTCGTGACGTATCCAAACTGGAAGGCATCGTAGCTCCATTCCCGCGTATTACGTATGATGAAGCGATTGAATTCCTGCATGGACAAGGCTTCGATATTCCTTGGGGAGAAGACTTTGGTGCACCACACGAAACAGCGATTGCTGAGAAGTACAATACACCCGTCTTTATCACGCATTATCCTGCTGGAATTAAAGCTTTCTACATGAAACCAGATCCGAATCGTCCTGAAGTTGTTCTCTGTGCGGATATGATTGCACCAGAAGGCTACGGAGAGATTATTGGTGGTTCGCAGCGTATCGATGATCCGGAATTGATGCAACAACGCTTTGAGGAGCACAACCTTTCGGATGAAGCTTACCAATGGTATCTGGATCTACGTAAATACGGATCGGTTCCTCACTCCGGTTTCGGTCTGGGATTGGAGCGGACGGTAGCATGGATCTGTGGATTGGATCATGTACGTGAAACAATCGCATTCCCACGTATGCTCTATCGTCTGTACCCTTAATGCTTAACCGAGGAGCGTCTATGGAAGACACCACATCCAAAGCGTGGTTGGATGGAGCAGCTTATGGCATGACTTCGGGTACAGCTCACCTGCCGTATGCGTTGTTACGTTATTATCACCAGCTTGGCCTATCAGATGCAGAAGTGCTTCTTCTGATTCAACTGCTAGGGTTTCGTCAGGCAGAGTTCAATGAGTTTCCCACGCTTGAAGAGCTTGCGGGACGCATGGGACTTGCACCTGAAGGCATTGCCAGAATGTTGCAACGTCTGATGAGGGATGGATATATTGCGATTGACGAGCATCGTGACGAGGAACGTGACATCCAGTACGAGCGATATGATTTACATGGATTATATGCCAAGCTTGCAGCGTGCACTGCCGAAGAAGTAGCCGCATACCGTGCGGAGCAGCTGAGCAGCAGTACAGCACGTCAAGATTCGAACAGTGTTCAAAAAGAAGAGGAAGAACGAAACATGTTCTCCATCTTTGAAAAAGAATTCGGCCGTCCACTATCTCCAATGGAGTGTGAGACGATATCCAGCTGGTTGGATCAGGATCGTTATCAAGAGGAACTGATTCTCATGGCTCTGAAGGAAGCGGTTTTTGCAGGAAAAGTTCACTTCCGGTATATCGATCGAATTCTGCTTGAGTGGAGCCGCAATCGTGTCAAGACCGTTCAAGACGCGAAGGCGTACACGCAGCGGTTTCGTAATGGTGGACGTTGATTCAGGCGTAGGCAAGAACAAGAAACAGGCCAGAAGTCATTCTGTGCCTGTTTTTTTTGGGATTATAAGTTGATGAGTTATCAGCGGCACCAATCTTTCAGGCAATGAATTCACTTTGTTTTGAAAAATTTGATGGATCACGCAGGGGTTACCACACAAGCTGTCGTCTATTGTATTGGAGAGGAGGGGAGAGTTATTGATGAAGCGCGCGTAATCGAACAAATCCGTCAAGGAGATACATCCCAGATGCGTACTCTGATTGATAAGTACAGCCAGCATGTGTACCATGTGGCCTATTCCGTACTCAGGAACGATCAGGATGCTCAGGATGCAGCTCAGGAAGCGTTCATTCAGATGTATAAGTCTCTCCCCGACTACCGTTCCGAAGGGTTCAAAACGTGGTTAACCCGAATCGCCTTTCACAAAGCGATTGATGCCAAACGCAAGCTGGGCAGACGAAGTGCTGAGGATCTGGGTGGAGAAGAAAAAATCATAAATATGCCCGGACGGGATGAAGACGTTCTTGCCCGTCTCGTTCGTGAAGAACGTCACGATAAACTTCGCGAACGAATTAATCAGTTGCCTGCTCAGCACCGTGACATTATCACTGCGTATTATCTAAGTGAAAAAAATTATGAGCAGATTGCCAGTGATGCACAGGTGGCTGTGAAGACTGTGGAATCCCGCTTGTATCGTGCCCGGCAGTGGATTCGGAATCATTGGAAGGAGGATGAATGGCGTGAGTAAACAGGAGAAGTATACCGTTGCACAATGGACTGATTATATTGAAGGGCGTATGAGTGAAACTCAAGCGAACCGGATGGAACAGTTTCTGATGGAAGATGCAGATGCGATGGACAGCTATCTGGAAGCGCTCGGTATCCATGGGGAGCTGCCTCCGCTACATGACCCGACAGGGTTTGCGGATTCAGTCATGCATCGGATTGAGGGTATTCAGCCAACCCAATCACAGCGCAAATCCCGCGCTGGACGAAACCGACGCTGGCTTGAACATAAAGTGTTTCATTATGCGGTAGCGGCCTGTTTGACATTGATCTTCCTCTCGTCAGGACTTTTTGACAAGGTAGCTCCTTATCACAAGTTCCAGGATGGCGACCACAGAGGGTCTTTTACGGAGAAATGGACGGAGGCAGCCACTTCATGGCTGGATAACTTCAAGCCTAAACCATAAATGGTTTCGCATTGCCTGAAAAGAAAGGATGACGACTGTGCACTCAGATCGTAATAAATTACTCGCATTTCTATTAAACCTGATACCTGGTCTTGGTTTTATGTATTGGGGGCGAGCCGCAAGAGCTGTGATCTATCCATTACTTTTTTTTGGAACAGCTGTTGGCTCATTCATGCTGGCAATGTTGGTGAGTGAGAGGGAATTAATGATTTTCGGGGCCTTGGGGGCCATATTCTTCTGGTGTGTCAGCATGCTGGATATGATTATCGTTCTGCTTCGTGCCCCATCTCCAATGGATGCCCGAAACCATGGATATGGGGCACATTACAGTGGGCCGCATCAGGGGCCGGCATATCAGGGAGCACACGCTGGTCAGGAAGGCCATCTGGGACAGATGGAGATTGACCAGGAGGGAATACATCAACGACAGGGCGACGAGTATGGTACGCCTGCGGGTGCCTATGGTCAACCTATGTATCGAAAAGGCAGTGAGGGTGAGCGGTTCTTCACCATTTTGCTCTCATTTGTTCCGGGATTGGGCCACCTTCATCTGGGATTGTTGCATCGCGGATTGTCGTTCCTGATAGCGTTCTTTGGTTCATTCGCCATGATGGTTTTCGTGGCTTCGATCACCAATGAATCTGTATTTTTGATGTTCTTGCTCATTCTACCTGTCATTTGGGTATACTGCATGTTTGATGCGGTACAGCATGTCCACCGTAAGCAGGCTGGTGAGGTGTTGCAGGATCGGACATTATTTGAGGAATTGGAGATGGGCAGAGTAGCCGGACGACGTAGCAAAGTGCTTGCAACGCTGCTATCCGCTTTTCCAGGTGCAGGTCATCTATATCTTGGATTGCAGAAAAGAGGCATGCAATTGATGTTCCTGTTCCTGGGCAGCATCTATGTACTGGACCTGCTTCACTTATCTGTGTTTCTGTTCATGATTCCACTGGTCTGGTTCTACAGCTTCTTTGACGGGCTCCAGTGCTCCAGTCGTTATGGACGCGAGCCTTTGGTTGATCAACCGATCTTCAAGGACTGGGCCCGCCATCAGCGTCTGATTGGATTCGGAATTGCCGCGCTGGGTCTATATTACCTGACGATCCGTCTTGTCATTCCACAGCTGAATGAGCTCTTCCCTAATGCATTTATGACGTATGAGATACGTTCCTATTTGAACACTGTCATTGTATCCTTGCTGCTCATTTTTGGCGGCTTGAAACTGCTGTTTGGCAAGCAACGGGGGACGGGTATTCAAAGTACTGCTCAACGAAATGATGAGGGGACAGACAGCCTCTTTTTATTCAAGGATCGGGATGATCGACTGTAGAGTGACCTAAAGAAAAGTTACACTGACACTACGATGACAGAGCAACCTTCTAATCGCTGTTATCCCCACAACATAAAAACACGCCAAGGGCTATGTATACCAGCCTCTGGCGTGTTTTTTGTTGTGCAGCTTTGATTTCGAATAAATGATTGCTATTTCGTAGCGCCCTTCAACAGAAGTTGACGGTACATCACTTCGAATAAGAATTCGAAGGCTTCCAGATGACGTTTCGCTTCAAAAGCATCTTTGCCCCACGCATATATGCCGTGATTACGAAGCAAGATCCCTGGCACTTTGGCATCCAGTACATCCGGTACCAATTCAGCAATGGACGGAATGTCCGCAAAGTTAGGCAGGACAGGGACACGAATCTCCGCATTTTCTTCCCAGATGTTGAAAGCCTTGATCAACTCGATACCTTGAATCGGAACCTGACCCTCTGCTCCAAAGAATTCGCTAATCAGGTTGTTAAACACGGTATGCACGTGGAATACAGCGCCACAACCCGTCAAGCGATAGATTTCGCAGTGAATCAACGTTTCGGCACTTGGTTTCAACGTTGTTGTTTCAATTGCTTTGCCATGCTTGTCCACAAAAAGAAAGTCTTCCGGTGTGCGAAGAGATTTGTCTTTGCCTGAAGCGGTAACCGCAAAATAAAATTGCTCCGGATCAAAATCTCCTACACGCATCGACAGATTGCCACTTGTTCCAGGGAACCAGTTACGACTGGCGAACAACGCTTTAATATCAGCCAGTTCTTCAAGGACCTGACGTTTGTGTTCCAATGTAATCTTTTCAAAGCCCATCGTTTACAGCACTCCTTGTGTTTGCTTCTGTTTCATATCTTCGATGATATCGTAAAAGGTAGCGAATGGCACATGGTCCACACCAAGTTCAATACACTTATCCGTCAAAATGGAGCGAGAGTAGACGAGATCGGCGATCTTTGCACCTTCAAAATCTGTCAGACTGTCTCCAATGAGAATTCGATTATATTGTTCTTCCGGGAAGGTACGAATCACTGTTGTTTTGCACATGCCGCAGCCATTCTCACAAGGAGGCTGGCAGGGATTCGGCCATTCAATCTTAATGGTTTCACCCGAGAAGTCAGCTCCGTTGCAGTAGACATGATCCTGCGGGATATGGAATGGTGCGAGTAACGGCTCAATAAAGAAGTCCATGCCACCGCTGGTCACATTGAATTCGATACCTTCACTTCGAACGTACTCAAGAAACTCGCTGAATCCTTCACGGATGCCCGCTTGTCCAAGCACAAATTCCACAATTTCATCTTTCTGCGATGCAGGCAACAGAGCAAACATGGCTCCAACACCTTCACGCAGCGAGATTTTTTGCTCAATCGTATCTTTCATAATCGCTTCAATGCCCTCAGGCTTGAAATGTTTCATGATTGCGACAATATTGTCCGAGAGTGTAATCGTACCGTCAAAGTCACAGAAAATGACTGTTTTTTTATCACTTCTCATCGTTCGCCACCCCACAGATCCAATGCACTTTTCAGCTCCGGATGCTCGGTTGCATATTGCGCTAGTGGAATGGAACGTTGAGCTGCCTCAATGGCTTGCAGGAATGCACGTCCGCCTGCCTCAGTGCCCATAGGATGTCCATGAATACCGCCACCAGCATTAACGATGACATCTGTGCCAAAGTCGCGCAAAATAAGCGGTACAAGGCCTGGATGGATGCCGGCGGAAGGCACTGGCATACTGGTTCGTACAGGCAGATCAGCTGTCAGTAATTGCTCCGTGATCGCCATGTTTTCTTCCTTCGGCATCGTTACCGATCCATAAGGAGAAGGGAAGAGCACCAGATCGGCACCCGCAAGTCGCATTAACTGGCCAAGTACAACCGAAGCCGATATGCCGTAATGTGGTGAAGGATACAATGCTCCTGCAAGCGCAGGGTGAGCCATAATCGGCACATTGATATCAGGATCACTGCTGAGTTCATGCAGTACATCATATCCGTAAGACAATACGTTGAACAACAGGGCATTGGCTCCTGCACCAATGGCGCGTTCAGCTTGCTCTTTCAGACGAGATGTAGGTCCTGTGAGATTGGTTGCATACAGTAGCTTCTTGCCCGTCTCCTGGCGTGCCTGTTCGGCAGCTATCATGCAGACCTCGACTCTTTTTTCGATGGGCGTCAGTTTGTTCTCGAACAGAATTTCATCGTCCTTGATCAGATCAACGCCTCCAAGAGCCTGACGAATAAATTGTTCACGAAGTTCATCTGCATCCAGTCCGATAACCGATTTGAAGATACTCATTAACAGTGGACGGTCATGTACACCAAGCAGATCACGAACACCATTCAGTCCAAACTTGGGTCCCGGGAATGCACTGAGGAAGCCATCCGAGAAACCAAGCTTTGTTAATTTGATCCGGCCATCCATTGAGATTTTGCCAAAGACCGTCACGAGCAGGGCAGGGATATCACGGCTGAAGTTAACATCAGGATATCCGATGGTAATATCGGCGTAACGCTCGCCCGCACCCATGCCATCAGCTTCATGTACTTCTACGCTGATTACTTCACCCAGATGTTTCTGCATCGCTTCACGCTGGGCTTGTGGCAACTCCGTCCAGCTACCTACGGTCATGCCAATCGCGATAGACTGAGCCTTCTTGCGAAAGTCTGCATGATCATCATGCAGACGATATGTGGCTGTGCACATGTTATTCATTTTAAATCCCCTTCCAAAGCAGCTCCCATCTCCCGTGAGCGCTCTGCACAGCGGTTGACGGCTGCGATTACATTTTCAAAGAAATCTCCTTCGTCCAGCGTCTTCAGTGCTGCCTGGGTTGCCCCTCCAGGGGATGTCACATCACTACGAAGCTTCATCGGTTCCAAACCGGTTTGTTGTACCATACGTGACGCGCCAAGCACCGTCTGAACAGTGAGATCACGAGATTGCTGGCTAGATAAACCACCACGAATACCTGCGGCAATCATGGCCTCCATTAAATAGTATACATAAGCAGGGCCGCTTCCGGAAATCCCTGTGAGCACTTCGAGTTTATCTTCAGGCACGATGGTCACGATACCAACGGCTTCAAACATGGTCATCACCGTACTGCGTTGGTCATCCGTAATCTCCGCAGAGAAGGCAAGCCCGGTCGCGCCGAGTCCAATGGTACTGGATGTATTCGGCATGGTTCTGGCAATCGGCTGTTTACGACCGAGCAAGGACTGCATCGTGCGGATCGATAATCCCGCAATGACAGACACGATCAGTTGATCAGGTGATAACAGCGGACCCAGTTCGCGCAGCGCTGCGGCAGCATCTTTGGGTTTCATACAGAGTACAATGACCGGAGTGGAGGCAAGATGATCCAGAGATTGTGAGGCAGTTCCGGTATGTACAGCATAACGGGTGCTGAGCTCCTCCTGACGTTTCTGGTTGCTGCGGTTCAGCATCGTAATATCCTGAGGACGAACGACTAGGCGGGAGATCAGTCCGCGCACGATGGCTTCAGCCATCGCGCCTGCTCCGTGGAAAGTAATCTTCTGTTGTAGTAACGTCTGTTGCTCTTGACTCATATTTATCGTTCCTCCTATATAACTGGTGCTGGGATATTATTGACGAATCTGTCCATTGCCTGTAATCCGATATTTGGTTGACGTCAGTGCTGGTAGTCCCATCGGTCCACGTGCATGCAGTTTCTGGGTACTGATTCCGATTTCGGCTCCATAGCCAAATTCAAATCCGTCGGTGAAACGCGTGGACGCATTGTGATAGACGGCTGCTGCATCCACATCATGCATGAAGCGTTCTGCATGGGCTGTATCCCGGGTTACGATACACTCGGAATGTTTGGTTCCGTAATGTGCGATGTGCTGCATCGCTTCGTCCAGGTTCTCAACCACCCGGATATTTAAAATATAGTCGTTGTACTCGGTCGCATAGTCTTCCTCGGTTGCCTCAAGGGCAGAAGGAACAAGACGGCGCACCGTGTCGCAACCTTTCAAGACCACATTGGCCTCACGGAGTTGCTCGGCAAGTGCAGGCAGATGCTCTTCCGCATATGCGGCATGCAGCAGCAACGTTTCCATGGAGTTACATACAGATGGACGTTGTGCCTTGGCATTGATGGCGATTTCGGCTGCCATGACCGGATCAGCTGATTCATCCACATAGGTATGACAGATGCCTGCCCCGGTTTCAATAACAGGTACGGTTGCATTGGCAACCACATTACGAATAAGTGAGGCCCCGCCGCGTGGAATGATGACGTCCAGCAGCCCGTTCAACTTGAGCATTTCATCGACGGAAGCACGGTCTGCATCTTCAACCAGTTGCAGCGCATCAGCAGGCATGTCCGTCGTTGCCAGTGCCTGATGCAGCACCTTCACAATTTTTCGATTGGAGGACAGGGCAGACGAGCCACCGCGCAGAAGCACTGCATTGCCTGTTTTGAGACATAATCCGGCTGCGTCTACAGTTACATTAGGACGAGCTTCATAGATGATGCCAATCAGGCCAATCGGCACTCTTAATTTTTCAACATGTAATCCGTTCGGACGGGTGAATGTCTCCAGTACTTCACCAACTGGATCAGGCAGATCCGCAATCTGACGTAATCCTTCAGCGATGCCAGCAATGCGCTCCTTATTGAGGGCGAGTCGATCCAGCATGGATTCCGGCGTGCCTTGTTCTCTGCCTCGTGCCAGATCTTCGGCATTTGCCGTAATGATGGAATCCGTTTCCGTAATCAAAGCATCTGCCATGACACGAAGGGCCGTATTTTTCTGTTCTGTATTCAATCGGTTCAGCTGTGGAACCGTGGCTTGAGCTTTGCTGGCTTTTTCTCTGACTTCACTCATCTTAATTCCTCCTCATATATATAAAGTTGAGTATTTCGACCACTATAACTTCTTGTTTATTTTAACGTAATCCATTCGTCTCTATGAATAACCTCAAGCCTATGGATGCTAGCGAGTTGTTTCATCACTTCGCCACTGGGAAGTCCGGCAATGAGTCGAAGCTGGTCATCATCATAATTGACAATACCGCGACCTAGCAAAGTTTCGTCCATGCCAATCACCTCTACGACGTCTCCGGCGTGGAACGTTCCGAGTACCCGCTTGACGCCTACAGGCAGAAGACTGTGCCCCCCATGGACAAGGGCCTCTTCAGCACCATCATCTACAACAACGGTTCCCAGCGGAGTAGACATGAAGCCAAGCCACTGCTTTTTACGGGATAGCGAAGCGAGTCGTGTCTCAAAGTAAGTACCTTTGCCCGTGCCATCAACCGCCTGCTGCATATCTCCAGGTTCTTTCACACTTCCTACAAATACGGGCACGCCTCCACGTGTAGCAACCTTGGCTGCATCAACTTTGGAACGCATTCCACCTGTGCCAACCGATGATCCTGAACCACCGGCAAACGCGTAGATCTCAGCCGTGATTTCGGGGATCCGGTCGTAACGTACGGCAGAAGGATCTTTACGCGGATCTGCGGTGTACAGCCCGTTGGTATCGGTAAGAATGATCAGATGCTGTGCCTTCACCAGGTTTGCAACCAATGCGGACAACAGATCGTTATCACCAAACTTCAATTCATCCACCGATACCGTATCATTCTCATTAAAAATCGGAATCACTCGTTGTTTAAGCAGTTCCTCTACGGTCATACCTGCATTCCCCATGCGTTTAAGACTGTGAAAGTCTGTACGGGTTAACAGAATTTGCGCCGTAGTAACGCGGTGCGCTGCAAAAGCCTGTTGATATGCCTGCATCAGTAATGCCTGCCCAACGGCTGCTGCCGCTTGTTTCTCATGCAGCTGTTTGGGCCGCTGAGGGTAACCGATCTCCCGGAATCCGGCCGCTACCGCTCCAGAGGTAACCAGAAGTACTTCATGACCCTGATCAGCCAATGCTGCAATTTCTCCGGCAAAAAAAGTGATCGAACTGCGATCCAGACCGCCTTCTTCCGTTGTAAGCGAGCTGCTTCCAATCTTAACTACAATACGTGAAGTCATGGTTTCACTTCCTTAAACATGATTAATAAGTGCTTCTGGAGCAGGCTTTAGCGGGTACAAAAAAAACTCCCGCCCTTTAGTTAAAAAGGACGAAAGTTCGTTACTTCCGCGGTACCACCTTTATTGATGATTAGATCATCCGGCTTCATGCCCTGTAACAGAAGGCACTGTCCTGCACGTAACAGGCCGCTCAGGGGTAGGTTTCAGAGAAGAGTCGCGGTAAATTCTTTCAGCAGGGTGGAATTTACTCTCTGGGCGCGACTGATATTCTCTTACTGGTCCCGTCATCACGTTTCGTTCAATATTTCTTATAACATACCATGGAAACTTGGCATATGCAAAGGGGTTATGGTCCTGTAAATTACTTGAATAAATTCAGCTTGCCAATCCGCTCCACAGCTTCGCGTAATCGGTTTTCATCACTTAGCAGTCCTGCGCGCACATAGCCTTCACCATGCGAACCAAAACCAATACCTGGGGCTACGGCCACCTTGGCTTCTCGCAGTAACAAGTCTGCAAATGAAGCGGAGGTATAACCTGCAGGTACAGGCAACCAGCTGAAGAATGAACCTGCGGGTTTCGAAGCTTGCCAACCAATAGAGGAAAGAGCGTCATAAAACGCATTGCGACGGGATTCATAACGTGCAACCAGCGAAGTAACACATTCCTGAGAGCCAGTAAGTGCTTCCGTTGCCGCAGCCTGAATCCCACCGAAGAGACTGACATAGATATGATCCTGAAGCAGATTGATTTTAGAGACAATCTCTGCATTACCAAGCGCGAATCCAACACGCCATCCAGCCATGTTGTATGTTTTGGATAACGTATAGAACTCGATGCCCACTTCTTTGGCACCAGGGGCTTGTAGGAAACTTACGGGACGATGTCCGTCAAATCCAATCGCACCATAAGCAAAATCGCTCGCAACGACAATTTGATTTTGAAGGGCAAATTCAACCGTATCTTCGTAGAACGAAAGTGGTGCCGTTGCTGACGTTGGATTGTTGGGATAGTTCAGGAACATCAGCTTGGCCTTCTCCCGATCTTCGGCTGTAACAGCTTCGTAATTCGGCAGGTATGCATTGGACTCCAGCAAAGGCATAAATGACATGTTTGCTTTGGCGAGTGCAACACCAGACCAGTAATCCGGGTAGCCCGGATCGGGAACGAGGACGGTGTCGCCGGGGTTAAGCAGTACCTGTGGTAACTGAACCAGACCTGTTTTGCCCCCGAACAAAATGGCAACTTCAGTCTCGGGATCCAGATCAACGTTGTAATCTTCCTTATACCGTTTGGCTACAGCTTCCTTCAGGAAAGAGTATCCTCTAAAGGGTGAATATTTGTGGTAGAGGGGATTTTCAGCCGATTCTTGCAGTGTTTTCACAATATGAGGTGGTGTAGGTGTATCCGGGTTCCCCTGACCCAGGTTGATCACGTCATGTCCACTTGCGATTTCGCGATTTACATTTTGAACAAGGGTAGCAAAAAATTGCGTTGGCAGCTGTGTCATCACATCAGAAGTCGGTATCGTAAAAGCTGAACGAGCAGATGTATGGTCTGAATTGGTCATTATATTCATCACTCCGGTTATTAAAAATGGCAAATAGTTCTCATTAATTTATCACGTCAATCCCGAGCTGTATAGAGGGAAATCCACTTGAATATACAGTACATAGGCGCAAAGAGCGGAGTATTGTACAAAACTGAAAGTGCTCATTTAGTTTTGTCCATTGAGCTGAGAGAAGCCATGTTTTATGATAATATCCGATAATGATAATCAATATCATTAATTCCTTGCACAACGCACATGATATAGGGGGAGAAATAGAAATGAAAAAGGGCATTCGAAATACGGCAGTATTATTTACGGTTACGTGGTTATCCATTCTGTTGCTGGCTTGTGGAAATCAGGCTACAACACCTGCTGCTGGAGCAGATGATTCCAAAGCAGCCACAGAAACCAAGGAGACCCAACCCGCAACGGAAGAGACGAAAGAGGGCGAGACCCGAGTATTCAAAGATTGGACAGGCCATGAAGTAGAGGTCCCTGTAACACCGAAACGTGTCATCTATCATGGAGAAGTTACCGGGGATCTGCTTGCGCTTGGTGTTGTTCCTGTAGGCATACTTCGTCAGGATGGAACCGTATACGATGATCAGGTTGCTCAGGCAGAGGATGTAGGATTTCCGATCAGTGTGGAAAAGGCGCTAGCCTTAAATCCCGATCTGATCATTTTCTCGAACAGTGATGAGGCGCAATACGATCAGATCGCGAAGGTGGCACCAACGGTTACATTTGATTCGTTCGGGTCAATAGAAGACCGCATGCGCATTCTTGGCGACTTGTTGAATAAGAAGCAAGAGGCAGAGGACTGGATCACGGCTCATCAAAAAGCGACAGAAGAGATGTGGACGCAACTTCATGAGAACGGATTGAAAGAAGGGGAGACGGCTTCGGTATTCACCATGTATCCCGGGAATCGTCTGTTTGTTATGGCGGGTGCAGGATTGCCACAGTTGTTATATGGAAAAGACGGGCTGAAGCCAACCGCGGAAATCCAGAAAGTATTGGATGAAGACATGGGATTCGTAGAGATTTCAACTGAAAAATTATCTGAATTTGCCGGTGATCGGATATTTATTCTGGATCCTGTAACCGACGATGCCAAGCAATCCACCAAGGAATTACTGGATAGTTCAATCTGGAAGAACTTGCCTGCGGTAAAAGAAGGAAAAGTGTATCGTTTTAATATCGTAAAAGCTTCTAGTGATGCTCTTTCCAGGGAGTGGCTGTTACAAGAGCTGCCAAAACAGATGATTCAATAATGGTGACGAGCTAGTAAGGCACCAGTAATACCTTTGAGAATGCATTTTATAAAAGTAAAAGGAGCCTTCAACATATCGTTGAACGCTCTTTTTTGCTGATTAAACTCGTATCTGGATTATTAACAATCGCTCGCTTATAATCAGATCATACAGAATGATTGATAATTATTCTCATTTTATAAAAACGAGGTGAACCGACATGCAGGCTTTGGATGCCGATGGGGGAACGTTGTTCTTTTCAGCATTCATGTTTCGGCTGGATCATCTGGTACGACGAATTGAACCACCTGAACAGATTATGCTGGAAGTAGCTTGCGAGAAACATGCGTTCCTGATCTGTGAAGAAGGGGATGGGCGTTTATATATTGGACATGAACAGTTTCCGTTTACTCCGGGATGTGTTTATCCGCTATCTCCGGGAGAAGGGTACCAGATTGAACATCGTAATAACTTGGAATTGAAATATATTATGATGGCATTTGATGTTATTCACGTCTTGACGGGTGATCCTGAGCTCTTTACCCGCCCTGTATTTGAACAGAGAAACCAATTGAATGGTTATCCCTATGCTCCGTTAAGTGGGCTGCTGGAGCAAATGTATGTCATTCGGAATTATAAAACAGATGCTGAATACAGCCATCTGAATGCACAGTTCCAAAAATGGATGGAGATGATCATTACCCGATACACTTCTCCAAAGACGGAGCAGAGCATGGAAGCAAGGTTATACAGTACGATTCAGTATGTAGACGACCATTATGCTGAAGAAATCACTGTACAGAAACTGGCACGTCTTGCGGAAGTCAGACCTGTACAGTATACGACCCTGTTCAGACAACTCACGGGTCACAAGCCGCTCGATTATGTGAATCATGTGCGCATTAAACATGCCAAGGAATGGCTTCGCAAATCGGATGAACCGCTTCGGGATATAGCGAGCCGCGTGGGGTTTAAGGATGAGTATTATTTCAGCAGGCGTTTTCGCCAAATCACCGGATTGTCTCCTCGTCAATATGACAGATCTATTCAGCAACAGACGTTGGTACAAGATTGGTTAGGTCATGATGTGAATATTCCAGTAAACCCGGAGCGAATTATGTATTACGGAGATTCAGCTGGAGATCTGCTGATGTTGGGCGTTCAGATATTGGGAGATCAGACATATGACGCGGTTGCTCCGGTTAATGTGGAAGCAGCTGTTATCATGAAGCCGGATTTGATTATTTTTGATAGCAACAACGAACAGCAATATGAACAACTTTCCCGTATTGCACCAACACTCGCTTACAACTCACATGCCATGTTGGACGAGCGAGTGCGCAGTTTGGGCAATTGGTTTGGCAGACAATCTCAGGCTGAACAATGGCTAACCTCCTATGGGGATCGTACTGAGCAGATGTGGACGAAGATCCATATGGCGATTGAAGCAGGGGAAACGGCATCTGTATTTACATACCATCGGGGTGCACGATTATTTGTTATGGGCAATATCGGTCTGGCGCCATTGTTATATCATCCGATGGGATTCAGGCCAGTTAACAAAGTGAAGGAAGCACTTACTGCGGGCAGAGCCTATAAGGAAATTTCGGCTGAAGCGGTACGTCAGTATGCGGGAGATCATGTATTTGTTATGTTGCCTGAGGAAATTGTAGCCCGGCAGGCGACAGAGATCCTGATGAAAAGTCCCAGTTGGAAGGCCCTTCCGGCTGTGCAGAATGGACGGGTGTACCCTGTGGAGGAGTCGATCTGGAATGTGGGTGACGCGCTCACGAGTGATCGATTATTGACTCTGCTGCCTGAGTTGTTATGTGGAAGTTCATAACGAAAACAGGCTTGCAGTCCTCAGGAGGATCAAGCTATGATAGCAGGTATTACGGTTCAGAGGAGTGCTTGTCATGACAGAAAACGAACAGGGAGAAATGCGTGTAGCCTTGATTCAGGGCGATATTCAGCTCGGAGACCCTGAGGCCAATCATAAACATATGCAGACGTTACTTGAACGTGCGGTAGAACAATATCCGGATCTGGGGCTGGCGGTGTTACCTGAGATGTGGAATACGGGCTACGCTTTGTCGCAAATTCATGAACTCGCTGACCCGGAAGGCCAGAAATCCCGGGAGTGGCTGTCTGCTTTTGCCCAAAAACATCAAATTTCCATCGTTGGCGGTTCAATCGCTGAGAAACGGGATGGTCAAATATACAATACAATGTACGCTTATAATCGTGAAGGAAAACAGGTAACTCGATACGATAAATTACATTTGTTCCGTCTGATGGATGAAGAGAAATATCTACAGCCTGGTGCGGAACCTGAAATTTTTGAATTGGAGAACGGTCTTACAGCGGGTGCTTCGATCTGTTATGATATCCGGTTTCCGGAACTTGCCCGCACACTTGCTTTGAATGGTGCCAAGGCATTGATCGTACCGGCCGAATGGCCGAACCCTCGTTTGCACCACTGGCGTACGTTGCTTACGGCACGAGCGATTGAGAATCAGATGTATGTGATCGCATGTAACCGTGTAGGTAAAGGGGGAGAGACCGAATTTTTCGGACATTCCCTCATCATTGATCCTTGGGGTGAGATTGTGGCTGAAGGTGGCGAAGGAGAAGAGATCGTGACCGGAATTATTCGTCCATCTCTGGTAGATGAGGTTCGCGGACGGATTCCCGTGTTTGAGGACCGTAGACCTGGCGTTTATTTTGGCGAAAAATAAAAAAAATGAAATAAATTCTGCAGAGAAAGTGTTTATTCTTCCAGGACACGGGTAATGATAACTATCCCGTTACCAAGGAGATGATCAATCAATGGACAACCATGTGAAAGATACGCTCAGGAGACTGGAACAGGATAACACAAGGGAAGATCACTTAAGGGCATTCTTAGAGAATGGAGCAGGAGGGCTATCACCCCCTGATTCTACTGTTCAGGATGAAGGCCGTGTCATGAATCAGCAAAACAGGCTGACAAGCGATCGTAATTTGCGTAAATAAACCGCCAAACATGAAGTTTTCTTATGTACGTTTCTACGTTAACATTATAAATTAGCATTGAAGCTAAACGACTTAACAAGCAACATTGTACTGTAACCAGATACTGTGATTGCAATGTAAGAACTCTATCCTGCGGATGCGGGAAACGAGTATATGACAAAGGCTTGGCCCATTTGGGTCAAGCCTTTGTTTTGGTTCAGTACCATATGTCTCCATATCCATAGGCGCAATTCATTAGTCTCCTTGAGACAGTTCGGCCACGGTTTGTTGAAACGTATGAATGAATGCTTCGGCTGCCTTCGACAGCACTCTGCCTTGACGATAAGCCACAACAAGTGTTCTGCTGGGTGTCGGCTCAGCAAGCGGGACGTAAACAGGCACGAATTCACTGCGTGGGGCACGGGCGATAAAGCGTGGAACCAGTGTGATACCCATACCAGTGGCGACCAGCGACTGAACGGTTTCAATATTTGTGCTCTCAAACACAACTTGGGGATCGAAGCCAGCCTGCTCACAGAGATCAAATGTAAGTTTGCGGAAGCCCTGTCCTTTTTTCAATACAACAAAGGGTTCATCCCGAAGTTCTTCAATTCGCACAGGTAGCAAATGTTCCGGATCTGCTCTGCGAGCGAGGGGATGATTCGGTGGAACTGCCAGATCAATCCGTTCCTCTCCAATGGCAACGTAGGCGAGACTTGCTTCTTGTAAAGGAAGCGATAGCAGACTGAGATCTGCTTTGCCGCTTGCAGTCAATTTCTCAAGCGTAAGACCGGAGTCTTCTAACAAGGTGACTTCAACCTCGGGATACGCTTGTTGGAACGCAGGAAGCACGTGTGGGAGCAGGTGTGAGCCTGTGATGGGCATGCTGCCCACAACGACTTTACCTTTGCGCAGCTGGGAGATGTCTGACATCTCCTGACGCAATAGCTCCACGGCATCTACGATCTTTTGGGCTTGCTCGACAAACGTAACACCGGCATGGGTTAACTCCACGGTACTCGTATTACGCTGAAATAGCAGGACTCCCAATTCTTTTTCCAATTTGGATAATTGCTGGCTTAATGAAGGCTGGGCAATATGCAGCTTCTCTGCTGCCCGAGAGAAATTTCGTTCGGCCGCGATTTGCAGCGTATATTGAAGTTGTCTGAATTCCATTGTCATTGGTCATTCCTTTCGTTATGCCATCATTATATCACTACAGATGAAGAAATCATTAATTTCGCTTAACCGCTTGCACTGTATCAGAAGAGTTGATATACTGATTTTGAAAACGCTTAAGAGAACTACTTACCCGGGTAAAACAAAATCAACGTTTTCATATGTGACAGCTTCAAGCTTTAGTACGAATACATTTCAAATATTCATATTCTTTTTCGTTCATATAATTGAATAACATTCATCCAACGATGGCGTGTTACTGTTCGGCAGGCAAGACCTAGATTGGGTGGGAAGAGTTTCTTTTTCCTACCCTTTTTAGGTCTTTTTTTGTTCCCATCAAGAAGAAATGGCGGAGGTGTCGTTATGAATTCCAAAAAGCTGGCTCAGGAAATTTTGGAGCATGTAGGTGGAAATAATAACATCAATCAAGTAATTCATTGTTCAACAAGATTACGTTTTACACTTAAGAATTCAAAGCTTGCCAATACAGAAGAGATCAAACGGTTAGATGGAGTCATAGGAGCTGTGGATAGTGGCGGGCAATATCAGGTCATCATTGGTAATGATGTAAGTTATGTATATAACGAACTGGCTCCGTTAGTAAGTATGGACACTGCCAGTGATGAGGTTAAGCCTCAACGGGATTACAGTCCCAAGGGTTTGTTTAATGCTTTTGCCAATGTCATCGCAGGCATCTTCCAACCGATTATTCCGGCTATTGCAGCCTCTGGAATGCTCAAAGCTCTGCTGTTGCTGGCTACCGTCTTCGGCATAATGACCAAAGAAGATCAGGCTTACGTATTTTTGAATGCGATCGCGGATGCAGGCTTTTATTTCCTGCCCATGCTGCTTGCCTTCTCAAGTGCAAACAAGTTTAAGGCCAATCCATATATAGCCGTGTTACTGGGAGGGGTTATGCTTCATCCCAACATGATTGGTCTTCTGGGTGGAGAGGAACCGGTGTATTTCCTTGGTATGAACGTGCCGAATGTTGCTTATGCAACTTCCGTCATCCCAATTATTTTGACCGTTTGGTTCATGTCATATATCGAACGTTTCGCTGATAAAGTATCGCCCGGTCCTGTAAAAATATTTTTAAAACCGCTCATTGTGATTCTGATTGTTGCCCCGGTTTCGCTGATTGCACTTGGTCCATTGGGCACATATATCGGTACGGGAATGTCAGAGGGTGTCTTCTGGATACAGGATAAAGTGGGCTGGGTAACGGTCGTTATTATGTCGATGTTAATGCCATTTATCGTGATGTTTGGGATGCACAAAGTGTTTTATCCTGTGATCTTTGGAGCAATTGCTTCACCTGGTTACGAAACACTGTTCCTCGTCTCAATGCTTGCTGCCAACATGGCACAAGGGGGAGGAGCGCTCGCCGTAGCATTCAAATCGAAAGACCCAAAAATGAAACAGATCGCCTTATCTGCCGGGATTTCAGGTATGTTCGGAATTACTGAGCCAGCGATCTATGGTGTACATCTCCGACTGAAGAAGACATTCTTGGCCTGTATCATCGGGGCGGGAGCAGCGGGTATGTTCGCGGGCATTGTCAATCTGAAGGCGTATACAGCAGTTGGCCCGGGTCTTGCCACATTGCCGATCTTTGTCAGTGATGATCCCAACAATATTTTATATGCGCTGATTACGGTTGCGATTTCTTCCGTTATTGCCTTTGTAGGCGTATTTCTGATTGGGTTTCAGGATACAGTAGCAAGCCCGGAGTCTGCCAATGCGAGTAAGCCATCAGGTGAGCCAGTTTCTCCAATCACCATGGATTCTCAGTCGCAAACTTCGGTTTCAGGACTGAAATCCAAAAAAGTGGTTTTTGCTCCTTTGGAAGGTAAGGTACTGCCTCTAAGAGAGGTGAAGGACGAAGCCTTCTCACAAGAGGCCATGGGACAAGGTATGGCGATTCAGCCAAGTGCTGGAAAGGTGTTTGCCCCGTTTGATGGTACCGTTGAGACGGTGTTCCGAACCAAACATTCCATCGGTCTGAGATCGGTAGAAGGGGTAGAACTTCTGATTCATGTCGGATTGGATACGGTGAAACTGAAAGGCCAGCATTTTGATGTAAAAGTGAACGAAGGAGAACAGATCTCCCATGGTCAGCTCCTGATCGAATTTGATCTTGAAGCTATACAAGCCGCAGGTTATGACACCACGACCCCTGTAATCGTGACCAATTCCTCGGACTATCTGGAGGTACTGGGCAATGAATCTGTAGCAATGACGGGACCGGGGAAACCATTAATTACGGTGTTATAACCCGCTGAAATATGAATGAAAGGCAGGCAGCCTGATATGGAAGTCGTAAAAATATTGAATTCGAGCATTGTTCTCGCCAGACGTGGTGAGGATGACAAGGAAATTATTGTGATGGGAAAGGGCATCGGCTACAGGAGCAAACCGGGAGATGTCGTGAGTGAGGATGAGGTCGAGAAGATCTATGTCCTTGAAAATGAAACGATCTCTTCCGATCTCACTGC
This sequence comes from Paenibacillus sp. LS1, assembly GCF_026013365.1. Taxonomy (GTDB): domain Bacteria; phylum Bacillota; class Bacilli; order Paenibacillales; family Paenibacillaceae; genus Paenibacillus. Next base: position 1,053,730 of record NZ_JAPDOE010000001.1, on the reverse strand, counting down.
CCTGATGAAGGAAACGCCAAAAGAATATCTGATTCTGGCTGACGAAATCATCTCCCATGCCAAACATACATTGTCCCGCCATCTGAGTGATCATCTCTATGTCGCATTAACGGATCACCTGTATATGGCCATGAAGCGATTCAAGGACAATATGACGATCCAGAACCGTATGCTGTGGGAAGTAAAAAAGTTCTATCCCCAGGAGTTCAGTATCGGGTTGCATGGCCTGTCTCTCATTCAAAAACAGCTTGGTCACTCCCTGCCTGAAGAGGAAGCGGCCAATATCGCCTTTCATCTCGTTAATGCCCAGCAGAATGATGACAATATGAATCAGGTCATGATGATGACCAATACAGTCAAGGATGTACTCAATATTATCAAAATTCACTATCACGTGGAGCTGGATACACACAGCATCAACTATTCACGCTTTTTGACCCATTTGCAGTTTTTCATTCAACGGCTCTTTGAGCATAAAACCTTAAATACGCAGGATCATGAGCTCTTTGAACAGATTGCGAATAAATACCCGCAGGAAGAAGCCTGCGTACTTCTAATCAAGGATTATATTGAAGCCCGGTTTGAACATACGATCTCCAATGAGGAAATGATGTATTTGATTATTCATATTAATCGAGTCATGAGTCGTAATTAAGCAAGAATGAAAGAGTCAAAGAGATAATCCAAGGAGGAATACACAATGACCAATACAACAAGAACGTTTCCAGAAGATTTTCTATGGGGAGGGGCAATAGCTGCCAATCAAGCCGAAGGAGCCTGGAATGTGGACGGCAAAGGTCTATCAACAGCCGACATTGCTATCTATAGAAAAGGTGTGGCCAAGAGTGAGTATAAGAAGCATAATGCCATTAATGAAGAACAGATTACGACTGCGATGGAGTCTACCTCGGATAGAGAATATCCGAAACGCAGAGGCATTGATTTCTACCACCGCTATGAGGAGGATCTGGCCCTGTTTGGGGAGATGGGTCTCAAAACATTGCGTCTATCTATTGCGTGGACTCGAATTTTCCCGAATGGCAACGAAACAGAGCCGAATGAAGCCGGTTTGCAATTCTATGACCGCGTTATTGATGGCATGCTGAAACAAGGAATTGAACCTCTGATAACGTTGTCTCATTATGAAATGCCAATGTATCTGGTGAATCACCACGGTGGATGGACAGATCGAAAAGTCGTCGATTATTTTGTCCACTTTTGTAAAACCGTGTTCACCCGTTATAAGGATAAAGTGAAGTATTGGATTACATTTAATGAAATTGACAGCATTGTTCGTCATCCGTTTACCAGTGGTGGTATTGTTCCAGAACGTTTTGAGAATGTGGAGCAGGCCGTATATCAAGGGCTACATCATCAATTTGTAGCAAGTGCGCTCGCAGTGAAATACTGTCATGAGATCATTCCCGGTTCCCAGATCGGATGTATGCTTACCAAACTGACGACGTATGCCCATACATGTAATCCAGAAGACGTACTCGTTGCTTCCCGGGATAATCAATTCAATCTTATGTTCACGGATGTACAGGTGCGTGGAGCGTATCCGTACTTTACGAAGAGATTTTTTGCGGAAAAAGGGATTAACCTGGATATGCTTGAGGGGGATGAAGAGATTCTGAAAGTACACACTGTGGACTTTATCTCATTCAGTTATTATATGTCTTTGGTATCGAGTGTGGATGGCGACCGATTGGAACAGGTGAGTGGCAATACAACTGGGGGAGTGAAGAATCCGTACCTGCAAACGAATGATTGGGGGTGGCAGATTGACCCGGTAGGTCTACGCATCTCACTGAATGAACTGTACAGCCGTTATGAGGTGCCCTTGTTTATCGTTGAAAATGGGATTGGAGCGGTAGACAGGATTGAAGCTGATGGTAGCATTCAGGATGATTATCGTATTGCTTATTTCCGTTCTCACATTGAACAGATGCATGAAGCGATTCTGGACGGTGTTGAACTGCTGGGCTATACCAGTTGGGGCGTGATTGATCTGATTAGTTATTCTTCTTCAGAGATGGAGAAAAGGTATGGCTTTATTTATGTGGATCAGGATAATGACGGCAATGGAACACTGGAGAGAAAACGCAAGCAAAGTTTCTATTGGTACAAAAATGTGATCGCGAATAACGGCTTGTAATACACTAGTAGGACAAGCACTGTCATAAGAAGGCGTTGAATGGTAATGTTCATCTCATAAGAAAGTAGGAAAACAGCCCTGGATTCAGGGCTGTTTTTTCTTGTTCTAGATAAAAAGCATTGACAGCGAAGAGGCGGGAACGTAGTATAAGACTTATATGATAATGATAATTGTTATCAATTAAAACCTCTGCTATGAGCAGTGGTTTATTTGTCTTTCCCTCATTATAGGTTAAACCTATTACATCTATAGATATTATATCTTGGAACAATGAAGGACAGGGTGATATATTTATGTCATTCAAGAGCTTCACTTTTTAGAGGAAAACACGAGGCTCTTCCAAGGACCGAACTTATGATGAGGTGAAAATGATGAGTAAAAAAACGATGTTTGAGAAAATTTGGGAAAATCACGTAATTCATCAAGAAGAAGGCAAACCAAGCATTCTGTATATCGATCTGCATCTGGTGCATGAAGTAACTTCTCCGCAGGCATTTGAAGGACTTCGTCTGAGTGGACGTAAAGTTCGTCGCCCTGAGCTGACATTTGCAACAATGGACCACAACGTTCCAACGAAAGACCGTTTCAACATTACAGATCCAATCTCCAAACAACAAATTGATACACTTTCGCAAAACTGCCGTGATTTCGGCGTGAAATTGTATGATCTGGATACGATTGATCAAGGCGTTGTTCACGTTATGGGACCTGAACTGGGTCTGACTCACCCGGGCAAAACGATTGTATGTGGTGACAGTCATACGTCCACACACGGTGCGTTTGGCGCACTGGCATTCGGAATCGGAACCAGTGAAGTTGAGCACGTTATGGCAACCCAATGTTTGCAACAAGCGAAAGCCAAAACGATGGAAGTTCGTTTTGTCGGTAAACGTAACCCGGGTGTAACCGCGAAGGATATGATCCTCGCAGTCATCGCCAAATACGGTACAGACTTTGCAACAGGTTATGTTATTGAGTACACAGGCGAATCCATCCGTGAGTTGAGCATGGAAGAGCGTATGACGGTCTGCAACATGTCCATCGAAGGTGGAGCAAGAGCAGGATTGATCGCGCCGGATGAGACAACATTCGAATATCTGCGTGGACGTGAGTATGTACCAGCAGATGCCAAGTTCGATGAAGCTGTAGCAGGTTGGAAACAACTTGTAACAGATGAAGGTGCGGAGTTCGACCATGTAGTTGAAATCGATGTGGAAACATTGATTCCGCAAGTAACTTGGGGAACAAGCCCAGGTATGGGAACCGACATTTCTTCGAAAGTTCCTGTTCCGGCTGAACTGCCTACTGAAAATGAACGTAAAGCGGCTGAAAAAGCGCTTGAATATATGGGACTTGAACCGGGAACACCAATTGCCGAGATTCCAATTGACTATGTATTTATCGGTTCTTGCACCAATGGACGGATCGAAGATCTGCGTGCAGCAGCACAAGTGGCTAAAGGTCACACGGTATCCAGTCAGGTTACAGCAATTGTTGTACCAGGTTCAGGACGAGTTAAAATCCAAGCAGAACAAGAAGGTTTGGATAAAATCTTTACGGAAGCAGGATTTGAATGGCGTGATGCGGGATGCAGCATGTGTCTGGCGATGAACCCGGATGTATTGAAGCCAGGACAACGTTGTGCTTCAACGTCCAATCGTAACTTTGAAGGACGCCAAGGACGCGGAGGACGTACGCATCTGGTATCTCCGGCAATGGCAGCAGCAGCAGCGGTTAAGGGTCACTTTGTGGATGTACGGGACTGGAATTTCAAAACGGAAGCAGCGATCTAATTTATAACAGACAGAAGGGAGAACGTTTAATATGGAAGAATTCAAAACATTACAAGGCATCGTTGCACCGGTAGACCGGGTCAATGTAGATACAGATGCAATCATTCCGAAACAGTTTTTGAAACGGATTGAACGTACCGGATTTGGGCAATTTTTGTTCTATGAATGGCGTTTCGATGAAGAGGGCAACAACATTCCTTCTTTTGAAATGAACAAACCTCGTTACGAAGGGGCATCCATCCTGATCTCGCGTGCCAACTTTGGCTGTGGATCTTCCCGTGAGCATGCGCCATGGGCGATTATGGATTACGGATTCCGTTGTGTCATCGCTCCATCTTATGCGGACATCTTCTATAATAACTGCTTTAAGAACGGAATCTTGCCAATCAAGCTGTCAGAAGAGCAAGTTGAAGACCTGTTCCAACGTACAGCGACACATGAAGGCTATGAGATGAATGTGAATCTGGAAAACAAAACGATTACTGATGCATACGGACTGCATATCGATTTTGATCTGGATGAGCATCGTCGTCAATTCCTATTGCAAGGACTGGACGATATCGGTCTGACCCTTCAACATGATGATGAGATCGCTGCGTATGAACAGCGCCACGCGGCAAAACTGTTCGGTTAATCGTTAAAGTATCAGACAAGTAAAAAGCTTCTGCCTCCCCAAAGGAATCTTGTTCCTATGGGTGAGACAGAAGCTTTTTGTAATTTCAGAAGGTAATTTATATTAATGAGTCATCTATACGTAGAACTCCTGATCCTTCTTGGCCGAGTACTTCAACACGTACTCCCCGTCATTCTCCAGTTCTCTGGATGCAATTTTGGTTCGGGTGTAGTCTAGTCGCGTCTCTTTAAGCACACGCTTAATCGCTTGAATCCCGAGTTTTTCATCCACAACATAACAGTATATATTCAATGCGAACGCCGTGACCGGATTTGCTGTCTTGCCCATATCGTGCCCATCGACAACGCCCAGCCCTTTCCAGCCCAGCTCACTGATCAGTGCCTCACTAGCCTTATCCTTGAGCCACAGATCACGTTTACTTCCTGCCATACTCTTCATGGGATATTGGATAAGCAATACGTAACCGTACTGATTAGCCGCTTCCTCATAGCCCTGATCTGTGAAGCGCGTTAGAAAATCACTTTTGTATTCGGCCTCATCACGATACGAACCGGGCAAGTCTGTTCTAGTCGTTGTGCCATAAGTTCCAACTGTACCGATGTGTTCCACAACCTGTCCTTCTTCAATCCAGTATTCCGCATAAAGTATCTTGCTATCTGATTCTTTCTTATATAGAGTGAGCATTCATTTCCCTCCTAGTCGTTTGTTTTGTCTAATAAATCACTTTTTTTGCAGCAATTCCTGTGCCAGTATATGTATACTTTAAAGTTACATTAATAGAGGTAATATCGTCAATATATGACATCCTTGAAACGATATTGATATACATTCATGTAAATAGTGATCTTATGCTTGAATGTGATCTTCTTTTTTTATCTTATTTCCGACTGAATATGACAACGTTGTAACCGGATGAAGGGGCAATATCTGATAAACTGATTAGTAGATTATGGAAGGTTACATAGCGTCATTGATGTTACGCTGTAGAGAATCAGGTCGGATGTTCAAAAGACAAAAAGAATGGTGGATGAGGTATGAAAAAATGGTCGGCAGCAGTCGTTTTTCTTCTGTTCCTATGTTTATTTCCAGTCATGGCCCACGCAGACACCACTCCCTCGATTGTGCTCGACGGTGTAACCATTAATCAGCAGACGGGAGCACCTGCAGAAAATATCTGAAAGACGGTCATGGTTCCGATTCGAATTGTATCCGAGAACCTGGGATATGAGGTGAAGTGGGAGAAGGCAACCAAGTCAGTCCAGGTTCAAAAAGGAAACAGCACGATTCAAATGACGGCTGGCAAGGATGCAGCTACAGTGAATGGAACCGTGGTGAATCTGGATTCGCCCCCACTGATCAAACAAGGAACGACGCTTGTTCCTTTACGCTTTGTCGGGGAAGGCATGGGTCTGCGTGTGGGTTGGGACAATGGAACCAAGACAGTAAGCCTATTTAGTATTCCTCCAGTAGTTGGTACGGAAAGTGACAGTGACCCCGTCGAGACGCCGGTCCCGGACGGTCTGACAGAACTTCAAGGCATCAGCTTCAGCGGAGATCGTTTGATTGTAGCGACAAACGGTAATATTAGCCCCAAAGTATCCAGTCTTGGTGGGCCAGATCGCATTATTGTTGATCTGCCTGCGGCGACATTTTCTCAGGATTTCATTCAGGGACAAGCCTCTAATCCGGACGGCAGTGGACAAATTCTCGTTACGGATTCATCCCTCGTGTCCAAAGTTCGGTATGCCATGTTCAGCAAAACACCTTCCACCGTACGTGTCGTTTTGGACCTGACTCAGACGGCCACAGCCAAATGGTCAGTTGGAGATAACAATGTCTTACTCGTTGACCTGACAGCCACGAGTGGAAAACCTACAAGCCAACCAGCAGTACCTACGAATGATGGCAAAACGATTGTGGTCATTGATCCGGGACATGGTGGTCGTCAATCTGGGGCAGTGAGTTTGTCAGGAGCTTATGAGAAAGATTTCAATCTGGCTGTAGGGCTGAAGGTTCAGGCAATCCTTCAACAATACCAAGATATTCAGACGGTCATTACACGCCAGGATGATACAGAGCTTTCACTTAAACAGCGTGTAGATATTGCTGAATTGAATCAGGCTGATGTTTTTGTGTCCATTCATGGGAATAAATTCACCACACCCGTACCAAACGGCATTGAGACGCTATACAGTCGCAAAGAAAGCAAGACTTTGGCTGACACTCTTCACAAATATGTATTGCCGGTAACAGGACTCAAGGATCGTGGTGTTAAAACGGCGAGTCTGCATGTGACCCGGGAAACAACCATGCCTGCTGTGTTACTTGAACTTGGTTTTTTAAGCAACCCAACGGATGAAGCAGTTATGCTCACCGAAGAATACCAGGACAAATGTGCACAGGCGATTGTAGACGGAATTGTTGAATTTTTGGGACTGTAAAGTAGATTGTGCGCAAATATGAAGGTTAGGGTAGTACGTTGTTTAGAGATGTATATTTGATAAATAAGGAAAGAAACAGACATTAAAATGTAAAAAAAGCTTGATCTGACAACGTTTTTTTCTGTTATGTTGGAATATATTCGCAACTTTTGAGAGCGAGGGGCGTCTAATAGGTGTCTGGTAATGCCCAAGCGGTCAGTCGGAGTTGGAAAATGACAACATGCGGCAAAAAAATATGAGAATGGTAGGGGTGAAGGATGAAGAAGTTCGGTTTTTTGGTACTGTTATTTGTCTTTGGGCTCGTTTTCCCGGGCTATAGTCATGCAGCAACAGACACGAAAATTATCCTAGACGGAAAAGAAATCGTACAGCCATCGGACACGAAGGCGGAAATTATCAACAGCAAGGTGATGGTTCCGATCCGGGTTGTGTCCGAAAATCTTGGGTATAGCGTGGAGTGGAAGCAGCAAACGCAAACGGTGACTATCAGCAAAGACAACACTGCCATGCAGATGATTGTTGGACAGAAGACGGCAACGGTGAACGGCAGTAACGTAAACCTGGATGCCCCGCCACTCGTGAAAAATGGTACTACACTCGTGCCTCTCCGATTTATTGGTGAGGAAATGGGTCTTAAGGTGGGTTGGAACAATACCACGAAGACGGTAACATTAGTTACCCAGAATTCAGGTTCCGGAAACGGGACAACCACACCTCCGAACTCTGGCAATGAAGGCGGAGGATCGGATCAGGAAGGTCTTGTACTGGTGAACGGCATCAGCTTCAGCGACAACCGCTTCATAATTGCAACTAGCGGAAGTACGAAGCCGAACGTCTTCACGATGACAGGACCGGATCGAATCGTAATAGACTTGCCGAATACCGCATTTGCTGATTCATTCAGTGAAGGACAGGCTCTAGACAGCAACCAGAATGGACAACTCGTCGTTAGCGGTTACCCGGATGTGTCTAAGATTCGTTACTCGTTATACAGCAACAGTCCGTCTACACTTCGTTTTGTTATCGATCTGTCCAGTTCAAAAGGGTACAGCGTGCAAAATGACTCCGGACTGATCATGATTAACCTGGACAATCAAAGTGGTACACCTGCTCCTCCAGTTGGTGATAATGGCAAAAAAGTTGTCGTTATCGATGCAGGTCATGGAGATCAGGATCCTGGGGCAATCGGTGTAACAGGCAAACGTGAAAAAGACTTCAATTTGGCAATGGCTCTGAAAGTGGAAGCCTTGTTGAAAAAAGAATCCAAAATTGACGTTGTGTTAACGCGCAGCGATGATACATTTTTGGCGTTGAAAGAACGTGTGAAGATTGCACAAGACATAAAAGCGGATATTTTCATCTCCATTCATGCTAACAGTGGCCCTGCTGCTGCGAACGGTGTAGAGACATTCTATACACGCTCCAACAGCAAAGCACTTGCTACAGTGATGCACAAGTATCTTTTGCAGTCTTCCGGACTGAAAGATCGTGGAGTGAAAACGGCAAGTCTCCATGTAACCCGTGAAACGACAATGCCAGCAGTATTGCTGGAAGGTGGATTCCTTAGCAATAAGAGCGACGAAGCAGCTCTGTTCACTGAGAGTTTTCAGAACAGTGTTGCCAAAGGCATTGTTGCAGGAATCAAGGAGTATCTGGGAATTAAATAAGGGACAAGCCCTTATGTTGAGGAGGCGGAGTTAGAATGAATAAGAAAATATGGATTGCAGCCTTGCTGGTAACGGTTATGGCAGTTGCTGCTGGATGTGGAAGCAAGCCAACAGCTGCTCCGAATCAGACGCAAGGCGCAGGAACTGAGACCAATGTAACCGAGGTTGAAGGCGAAACAATTACCGAACCGGTAACTGCTGAACCTGAAGAGAACACAACACCTACAGAATCCACGGAAGGCAGCTCGGAGGGAACGACTACAACTACTCCGCCAAGCGAAACGTCTACGGAGACGCCAGCAACTTCCGAGGGTAATGAAAAGAAAACGATCACTGTATTCTATACGGATGAAGAAGAACTGGAGTTGCACAAAGCTTCGGCAGAGATTTCATACGCATCTGATGATGCCAAATATAAGGCTGCTTTTGAATCACTGCAACAGAGCAAAGATGCTAAACTGGTTCCACTGTGGGCTAAAGAAATTGAATTGAAATCTGTACAGTTCAAAGATGGAGCCCTTACGCTGGATATTCATATGCCAGATACGGCACGTCTTGGTGCAGGTGGAGAATCCTATGCGCTGGATGCTCTGAAACAAACATTCTTCCAGTTTGATGAAGTTAAATCACTTGACTTACTGGTGGACGGTCAGCAGTCCGAGAGTCTGATGGGCCATGTGGATCTTGAACATCCAATGACAAGATCCGAATAGGCTAGACAGCATGCTGTCGTACCGGGAATCCACGGAATATAGGTCGTTTTACATGAGAGAGGGGAATCATAGGTGACTTTTAAATATAACCATCCATCACACTCTAAAAAAGTAGTATCAGCCGTGCTTGCAGGCATGATGGCCCTTAGCGCCGGCGGAGCTGCAATGGCAGCAGAATCAACAGAATCGGGGCAGGGTCAGACTGCTGCAATAACAAACACGGCTGCACCAACTGGTTTGTTCAGTGATATCAAGGTCGGATACTGGGCTGAGAAACATGTGTACAAACTGGCATATCAAGGCATTCTTCTCGGAAATAACGGCCTGTTCCGTCCAGGAGACGCGGTAACACAGCAAGAAGCTGTAACGATGGCAATCCGTTTTATGAATCAAGAGGGCCAGTTGAATACCGACACGGCTGCGGCATTACCGACAAACATGGAAGTGGGAAATTATTTCAAGCCATATGTCGCGCTGGCACTTCAACTGGGACTGATTGATAAGACGGAAGAATCAACGGTGGATGTATCCAAGACATCCTGGGGTCAAAAACCGGCTTCACGGGAATGGATTACGAAATTGTTAATTCGTTCATTGGACAAGGATGCTGAAGCCAAGGCTCAAAACAATCAATCTACCGGATTTGCTGATAATGCAGATATCTCCGAAAGTGGTAAAGGTTATATCAATCTGGCTGTTAGCCTGGATCTGGCCAAAGGTGTAGAAGGCAACAAATTCAATCCAACCGGTTCCGTAACCCGTGCTCAACTCGCTACCTTCTTCAGTCGTGGCGAATCGTTGACGGATACAGCGTATCCCAACACATCCACGGGTTATGTGACTGGATTGAAAGATGGGCAGATCACGCTGGTTGTGGACGGCAAAGCCGTTAACTTCGCAGTGAACAGCAGTACGCCTTACTTTACGAAAGACAGTGAAACTCGTGCTTCATCCACCGATGTGAAGCTGTATACGAAAGTTCAGGTTGTAGGTTCTACAGGTGTGGCTTCCTATGTGGAAGTCGTTGATGCGACACCGCAGGTGGAAAGCGTTGAGGGGACTTTTGCACGTTCATTGTCAGGAAATAAAATTGGTATCTTTGTGGGCGAAAATTACGAAACGTACAGTTATGATGAGGCAACTGCATTCATCGATCAAAATGGTAATACAATTAAACTGTCCGATATTACAGCAGATAGCATCATCGAAGTACAGCGGGAGACGTTCTCGGCTGACAAAAAAACAGTCGTTATTCGTGTGAAGTCCGGCATTGTGAACAAGAGTGACAATGGTGTCATTGCTGAAGTCTCTACTTCTGGCAAAACGATCAAGTTTGTTAATGCAGCGGGTGCTACAGAACAGTTTGCATACAATGACAATCTGATTATCACATATCAAAACCGTATTCTGTCAGTGGCTGATCTCAAAGCCGGCAGTGCCGTGAAATACACCGTAAAGGATAGTGTTCTGCAAACCATCGCATTGTCTCAAGGTGTGGAGCAATCTGTACGCGGAACATTGGTTGAGATCGGTGGCAACCAATCCACATTAACGTTCAAACGTGAAGGAGGTTCCCTTGAGGCGAAACTGCTGACTGCAAATCCGGAAGTCATTATCAATGGCATTCAGGATGCAACATTGAATGATCTGATCACAGACGCAACGAATGGGGATCAGGTGGAGCTGACATTGAACTCTGACGATCAGGTAACGCGTATTCAGGTCATTGGACGTCAAATGGAACCTATGAACGGGGTAACGGTTGTATCTTACAACAGTAAAACAAAGGTACTTACCGTACTGGACAACAACAAGAAGCCGTTTGTATTTACATTGGATGAGAAAACCAAACTGGATTACAATACGACCAAACCTACACTCGCTGGTCTGGAGTCGCTCTTAAATGATGGCCGCAAATTGGATCTGACCTATGTGGGAACTCGCGCATTGTCCGTTAAGGTGATTTATAAGTACGAAGGTACGATCAGCAACATTGATACTTCTGGCAAAAAAATTAGTTTATTGTCTGGTAATCAGACAATCACAGTGCCTTACACTACCGCTCCTGCGGTTGAGATCTATAACAAATCTGGCGCAAGTCTGGGAGATTTGAAGATTGGTGACAAAGTTACCGTAACGCTTGGAGCAAATCAGGATGTGGTGCAGAAGGTTGCACTGAACACTGTGGCTCAATTCGAAGTTGTTGCCTTGGAAGCAAATGGTCGTATTCGAGTGAAATCGGATCTGTTGACCAGTCAGTTCTACGTGGATCAAGCGGTACTGACAGGAGAAAGTGGTCAGACGATCACGCCTTCACAATTGACAGCAGGCAACCTGATTAATGTAACGTTTGAAGGAGCTACGCCAAAAGCGGTTCAAGTTGTGAAGCGTACGCTGGCTGAAGTTACAGCGGTGGATGCTTCATCTGTAACGCTCAAGCAGTTTAACGGCCAGACTGAAACTGTGCCTGTTAGTGGTTCGGTTAAAGTCTTAAAATCTGGCTCTACATTAACTTCACTAACGAGTCTTACGGTTGGAGATCGTGTCGAAATGACAAAAGATACGGATAATTCCACACGCTTCAGAGTGCTGACTGTCATGAGCAAACAATTCTGGTCTTATGATGGCGTTGGCAACCAGATTTTGGTTAAACGGGAAACGACAGCAGACACGAACTATCGTTTTGCACTCGGATCAAGTGTATTTGTTCACCAGGGTGACAATACTTTAAGCGTGCAATCTCTCAAAGATAATGATAATATTGTATTGTATCTCCTGAACAATGTTATTCTGGAGATTCAAAAACAGTAATCGTTTCTTTTCGAGGATCAAAAGAATGACCGTCTTGATACGGGATCTTTCCCGCATCAAGACGTTTTTTTTGCAAGCTTTTTGAGGTCCCCGCAAAGTACTTGGATGAAGCTTCGAAGTAAGGCTCCTCAGCATGGAGTCATTTTGTGGGAGGTAGCTCTTCATGAATGCAGCGACGGTTAGACATATACTCGAAACTATGGAAGCAATGTTTCCTGATGCACATTGCGAATTAAATCACAGCAATGCATTTGAATTGACGGTAGCTGTCCTTTTGTCTGCCCAGTGCACCGATGAAACGGTGAACAAGGTAACCGCAGATTTGTTCCAGAAATACAGAAGCCCAGCAGATTATCTGGCGGTTCCTCTCGAAGAGCTGGAACAGGATATACGGCGAATCGGTTTGTACCGGAACAAGGCCAAGCATATTCAGAACATGTGCCGAATTTTAATAGAGCAGTATGGCGGTGATGTACCGCAGGAACATGATCAGCTTGTGACGCTACCAGGTGTCGGGCGGAAAACCGCGAATGTAGTTGTTTCCAATGCGTTTGGCGTACCGGCAATTGCGGTAGATACTCATGTTGAACGAGTATCCAAGCGGCTGGCGCTTGCAGGTTGGGATGACTCCGTACTTGAAGTCGAAAAGAAACTAATGAAGCGCGTACCCCGGGATGAGTGGACTTTAACTCACCACCGGTTTATATTTTTTGGACGCTACCATTGCAAGGCACAGAACCCTGCGTGTCATATCTGTCCATTGCTGGACATATGCAGGGAAGGAAAAAAACGTATGAAAACGTCCCAAATCAGGAAAGATAAGGAACGTGTCACCACCCGAAAACGCAAAATAAATTAATGAGCAGAAAAGGATGAATAATCATGAAATGCATTTCCGTGTACACTGACAATTTTGAGGCCTTCTCCGATATCTTTGAACAAATCGTTGAACAGGAAATGGCTGAAAATGAAGAAAAAGAAGTAGAAGGCATCACAGTAAGCCATTCTGGCGACGTGCCTGAACATTATCTGGAGCGTATGTCCGTTAAACCAGAAGTTGTTGTTATGAGAGACAAAGGCAGAGACATCACAATTCTGCAACATGGACAAGTATTTGAAATTTTGCTTCCTTCCATGGAAAACGCAGTTTCTTAAGAAATGATTACACGATTTGTCTTGTTGCATTAGTGTCACAAGGATCGTTGTGGTTAAGTGATCGCATCGGATTTCATGCAACAGATACTTGGCGTAAGCATTTTGCTAAATGCCGAATATAGAACGTATTACGAGATAAAACCGACTTGGTCGGTTTTATTTTTTTTAGATGATAGAATTGATACGCTCTTTTATGCATATTCAATTCCAACCGTTCAAATTCAAACTTGATAATGTTAAAATAAATGTTGTAAAAGAGATAGACGTCGAAACGGATGTCAAATTAGAGGAGCCAGGGGGAAGGCCAGTCATGTCCAGAACAGATTACCCAAAAGAAATGGCTAAACCTCTGCTTCCGCTGCGTGAAGCGATGGAGCAGACAGGGGACCATACGGCTGTACAGGCTTTAACGGATTTAATCAGCAAGGCGGAAATGAAACATCTGACGATTGCGTTCTGTGGTCACTTCTCTGCAGGCAAATCGAGTCTCATCAACAGTTTATGCGGTAAGCGGGTGTTGCCTTCAAGCCCGGTGCCAACAAGTGCGAATGTGGTGTCCATACGTAATGGTAAGCCGAGAGCGCTTATTTATACATCTCCAAACGTAAGCGCTGACAATAGTGCAGGAACACTTGAAGTATCTCCAGAGGAATTGGAGGCGTATTGCAAAAATGGCGGAGCGTACAGCTCAATTGAGGTGTGGGATGATATCCGGCTGCTGAAAGATGATGCTGTCCTGCTGGATACACCAGGAGTGGATTCAACAGATCGCGGGCACAGTCTCGCGACCCATTCTGCGCTGCATCTGGCGGATGTGGTGTTCTATGTCATGGACTATAATCATGTTCAGTCCGAGACGAACCTTTCATTTGCCAAGAGTCTGTCGGATTGGGGGAAACCGTTGTTTCTGATCGTGAACCAGATCGACAAGCATCGGGATCGTGAGCTTTCTTTTGACCAATATACCGAAGGTGTGGAAGCTATATTTGCGGCCTGGGAAGTCAGATATGACGGACTGTTGTTTACTTCCCTTCGCGACAAGGAGCATCGCTACAACCAGTGGGATGTGCTCCCGGAACTCATTGGACATATGATGCAAGAGAAGGAAGCGTTAATTACGCACAGTTTGGCGAGTTCGGCCAGTCATGTAACAGAGCAACATCTGACAAGGCAAGCGGAGAAACGTGAGGACGAAGAGAGTTCCCTGCTGGATGAGATCGGTGGCAAGGAAGGCATTGAACGTTTGGAACGGGAGCTGGAGCTTCTCGATCAGCAAGCAGCAGACATTCGTACCGGACCTTCGCGAGTACGTGAGAAATTCAGGGCAGAACTGGAACCTCTTCTGGCGAATGCGAATCTTACACCTGCGGATATTCGTTCGTCGGCTGCTGCCTATTTGGAGAGTCGTAAACCGGGCTTCCGCGTGGGCCTATTATTCTCAGGTGGCAAAACCGAGCAGGAGAAACAACGCCGTGCTTCTGAACTGGTCAGACTGTTACAGGATCAGACTTCCGGACAAGTGGAGGTACATATTCGCACGATGCTCAGGCAGCTGGGTGAATCCCATCAGCTATGGGGAGCGGATTGGGAGCAGGCGCTCAATGCGGAGTTGCCTGCTGTAGATGAAGCACTATTGGAGATGAAGCGGAGTGCGAGTGCAGAGGTATCTCCAGAGTATGTGATTCAGTTCAGTAAAGATGTGCGGGGCGAGATTGAGGCCCGCTATCGCAGGTCGGCCATGATGCTGGCCGACCGCATGCTGGAGGCGCTGGGCGCGCGAGGCGAAGCCGCGCTCCAGGCGCTGGACGCCAGCCGCGCAGCGCTGCTGGCGCAATCCGCGGCGGCGGCGCGCTACACGGCGCTCCAGCGCAGCGCCGCCGCAGAGGCAGCAGGGCTGCGCAGCCTGCTGCCCTATGCGGGCCCCCTCCCCTCCGGGCTATTGCCGGAGGTGAAGGGCCCGCACGTGCCCGCGGTGCCTGAACCGGGCGAAGCTCCCGGTTCGCATGCGGGCACGTCAACGTCTGTGGCTGCGCGGCCACAGACGCCAGAGGCACCGCCAGCGCAGCGCGCAGCCGCAGCGGCGGTGCCTGGGCCATCGGCGGCGGCTGGTGCTGAACGCCGCCGACGCCTGGACTCAGCAGCGGCACGGCTTGAAGCCGCTGCTGCGCTGGTGGAGCCGTACCCCGCCATGGGGTCGGCGGTACGGGATCTGCGTGCACGCGCGGCTTCGCTTGCGGGCGGCACGTTCACTCTGGCGCTGTTCGGAGCATTCAGCGCCGGCAAATCCTCCTTCGCCAACGCGTTGCTGGGCGAAGCTGTACTACCCGTCTCGCCGCATCCAACAACAGCGGCGATTAACCGAATCATGGCTCCTGCCGGGGGCGCGGAGCATGGTACAGCCCGGGTCCGCATGAAGACCCGGGACGCCTTCCAGGAAGATCTAGGCTATTCCTTCCGACTACTCGGACTGGGTGAACCTGGAACCGAGTGGCAGAAGCGAGTTAAATCTCTCTCGCCACAGGATGTACATCCCGCGGGGCGCCCGCATTACAGCTTTTTGCAGGCAGCGGCAGCCGGCTGGGAAGAGACAGCGGACCAGCTGGGTCAGGATGTGCTGGTGGATCTGGAGGGTTACCGTAACTTTGTCGCGCACGAGAAGAAGTCTTGTTTTGTAGACAGTATCGATCTGTATTACAGTTGCGATGTGACTGAACAAGGCATTGTATTGGTGGACACACCAGGAGCGGACTCCGTGAATGCTCGTCATACGGGTGTAACCTTCAATTATATGAAGAATGCGGATGCACTCATTTTCGTAACGTATTACAACCATGCTTTCTCCCAAGGAGATCGCCAGTTCCTGAACCAGCTGGGACGTGTCAAAGATAGTTCTGCCATGGATCAGATGTTCTTTGTCGTGAATGCCAGTGACCTGTCTTCCTCCGAGGAAGAACTGGAGCAGGTTCTCGATCATGTGAGCACCCAACTGCGCAGTAATGGAATTCGGGCACCACGACTCTTCCCGGTATCCAGTATACTGGCGATGGAAGGTAAGATGGCAGGGGATTCGAGGCTGCTGGAGCAATCCGGATTTATCAGGTTTGAGGAAGAGTTCAACCAATTTGCAGGTAGAGAATTAGCTGATCTTGCCGTCGGTGGAGCTTCCGAAGAGATGGCACGTGTCATTCAGCGGTTGAAGAAGCGTGCCGAGGATGCAGCTCAGGGTGAGGAAGCATTGCAGCAGCGGCGGGATGAACTGGAGACCATTCAGGGACAGTCACGCCAGCGCATACAGCGACTTGCAGAGCGATCCATGAAGGAAGAATTGTCACAGGAAACAGCAGAATTGCTGTTCCATGTGCGGCAGCGACTTGCCTATCGTCTTGGTCTATTCATGGCAGAGGCATTCCATCCATCCGTACTTCGGGAGGATCTTGGCAATCTGAAGACGGCTTTTGCAGCCTGTGGACGTGAACTGTTACGCATGATTGCCATCGAACTGGAGCAGGAACTGCTCGCCACAACTCTCAGACTCGAACAGGCAGGTCAGACCTGGCTGATGAAGCAAGTTACGGAATGTATAGACGAGGTGAGACAGTTATCTGGGGGTTTAGATGTATCACTGCCATTGAACGAACGTTGGAGTACACCTGTGCTTGAAGAGGTTCGCCTGGAAGAACCGTCCGGATGGAAAAGCTATTTGAATTACTTCCGTAATCCAAAGCAGTTCTTCGAAGGGGATGGACGTCAGCGGCTACAAGAGGCACTTGATCCTGTCCTCAAACAGATGATCATTGAAGTTCTTCCTGCTGCGCAAGACAAGCTGATTCAGTTTTATGACAACCAGCTTCGTCAATCCTTGCAACACCAATCCCGTCAGTTGGAAGAACGTCTGGACGAGGCGGTGAGCGGAATTCAAGATACCCTGGAAAGCGGAATTCCTGCCGAGCAATGGTCGAGCTTGTCTGTACAACTGGAACAGATTTAACTCAGTTAAATTCGCGGTATAACGCGTAGTCTCTGGAAGTCTTTGTAAAACAAAATGAATGATACAGCAACAGATTGAAAATGTTGCGTAAATCAACCCAAAAAGGCTCCTGCCCAAAAGGCATACAGGGAGCCTTTTTTTGGTACGAACAACCTGAAATAAAGAGAATATTCAAACATTTGATTGAAAGGTGGGCATTTACCTTCGTTAATGCGTCAATAAGCTGAAAGCAGGCAGAATATGGTCTGTTATTCGCTTTGCCGCGAATGGGGTACGGTGATAAACTTCATAAATGTTCATAGTATTTTTGAACGACATAAGAGGAGGAGAAACATGGATGTTCTTAGGCAACTGCAAACCTTTTTTTGGGAAAAGCGAACGTATTTATTTGTATCAATCTTGTTCCTCGCCTTAGCGACCGCACTTGGGTTGGTGTATCCGTACATGCTGAGGATACTGATTGATGACATCATTGTTCCGCGCACTTTTGAAGACGTTCCCATAATTGCCTTGACTGTGTTAGGTGTAGTGATTTTGAAAGCGGGAATGCAGTTTTTACATGGCTTTTACGGAGGACGCTTGGGTAACTTCCTGGCGTACAGACTTCGTAACGCATGTTACGAAAAGCTTCAATTTTTATCCTTCCGTTATTATGATACGGCCAAGACAGGTGATCTGATGTCCCGCCTCACGGGAGATTTGGAAGCCATCCGTAACTTTATCGGATTTGGTTTCGCCCAGATTCTCAACATGGTTTTGATGGTCGTATTCGGCGCAATCATGATGATGACCATGAGTTGGCAGCTTACGCTGTTCACGCTCATATGCATCCCATTACTTGCCTTCGTTGCGCTGAGATTCGAATCCAAAATTCACCCTGCGTTTCAGGAGATGCGGCTGGCGCTCAGTTCACTGACGACAGCGGTACAGGAGAATATCACTGGAGTACGTACGGTAAAATCCTTTGCACGTGAGCCTTATGAAGTGGAGAAATTCTCCACACGCAATGAACGCTACAAGACGAATCAGATTCATGCCGCAACATTGTGGAGTCGCTATTTTCCGATCATGGAGATTCTTGCTTCGGTGAGCATCGTGCTGTTGCTGGTGATCGGTGGAAGAATGGTTATACAGAAGACGCTGACACTCGGTGAACTCGTTGCCTTTTTCAGTTTGATCTGGTACATAATCGGTCCAATGTGGAACCTTGGGTTCCATATCAACAACTATACGCAATCCAAAGCTTCAGGTGAACGGGTGCTTGAACTGCTCAATACACCAGTGGATGTGGAAGAAACGCAAGATCCGGTCATTGTGGAGGCAGACCAGGTGAACGGCCATGTAACGTTTGAATCCGTTACCTTTGCCTACGGCAACAAAATGCCAGCGGTAACCGATATTAATTTTGATGCTGCACCCGGTTCTGTAATCGGTTTCCTCGGGGGAACAGGTTCAGGTAAATCGACCATCATTCAGCTTCTGATGCGTGCATATAACGTCAACTCGGGTACGATCAAGCTGGATGGAAAAAACATCAAAGACATAGGCATCCGCAGTTTGCGGAGTCAGATTGCTTCTGTTTTCCAGGAAACATTCCTGTTCTCATCCAGTATTCGTAATAATATTTCCTACGGACTTAAGAACGTCACCACGGATGAGATTATTCGTGCAGCCAAGCTTGCTAAGGCTCATGACTTCATTATGGAGTTCCCGGATGGATATGATACGGTGGTTGGTGAACGCGGCATGGGATTATCGGGTGGACAGAAACAGCGGATTGCGATCGCAAGGGCTTTGCTGAAAAATCCGAAAATCCTGGTACTTGATGATGCAACCAGCGCCGTGGATATGGAGACGGAACATGAAATTCAATCCGGTTTCCAGGAAGTTATGCGCGGCAGAACTACATTTATTATTGCACACCGGATATCTTCACTACGACATGCAGATGAGATTCTGGTGCTTGATGAAGGTCGCGTGGTACAACGTGGTAAACATACCGAACTCATTGAAGTGCCTGGACCATACCAGGATGTTTATAAAATTCAATATGCAGATTATATTGCCCGCGGTAAGCGGGAGGCTGGGGAGCAGGTGAATTCATGAGTGCCGAAACGATAGCAGACAGGCGCGAGGCCAAAGGCGCCTCTGAGAAGAAACTGAATGAACGATTTGTGTATCAGGACGATGAAATTATTGAAAAGCCGTTTAACTGGAAAGAGTTCGGACGTTTGTTTGCATACATGAAACCATATGCGAAACAACTGTTACCACTCGTTATTCTGATGATGATTTTGGGTACCATTACGAAATTATCTGTACCGTTTCTGATCAGTCTGGCGATTGACCGGGCCATCGCACCGGCAACAGGGTTGCCAAGTATGACTATGCTTTATTGGATAGCAGGCTCTATATTATTCTTGTATCTCGTTCAATGGGCTGCCAATACGTACCGGATCAAACTGACCAATATTATCGGACAGCGCGTTATTTATGATCTTCGCTCGGATCTGTTCAAGCATATCCAGAAGCTGTCCTTTAACTTTTTTGACAAAAGGCCGGCAGGTTCCGTACTGGTGCGTGTTACGAATGATATTAACTCCCTTCAGGATCTGTTTACGAACGGTGCAGTTAACGTCATGATCGACTGCGTACAGCTGCTCGGGATCATTGTGATCTTGCTGTTGATTAACTGGAAACTGGGTCTTGCCGTGATTATTACGGTGCCGATCATGTTTATCATCTCGACCAAACTGCGGGTGCTGATCCGTCGTGCTTGGCAGGATGTGCGCATGAAGAACTCCCGGATTAACTCCCACTTGAATGAATCCATTCAGGGGATTCGAGTGACTCAGGCTTACACACAGGAAAAAGAGAACATGAAATACTTTGACAACATGAACCTGTCCAGCAAAAAGTCATGGGATAGAGCATCAGCGATGAACCAAGGCTTCGGACCGCTGATTGAGATTACTGGCGGTTTCGGAACATTAATCCTCTTCTGGTTCGGTGCTTATCTGATTCAGGAAGGTCAATTGACTGTAGGATTACTTGTGGCTTTTGCCAACTATGTCGGCAACTTCTGGGACCCAATCAACCGTCTGGGACAGATGTACAATCAGCTGCTGGTTGCGATGGCATCATCGGAGCGTATCTTCGAGTTCATGGATGAAAAGCCAAGTATCGCAGATAAACCAGGTGCGAAGCCACTTCCTTCTATTAAAGGAGATATCGCATTCGAAAATGTGGTGTTCGAATACGAGAAGGGAAGACAGGCGCTGAAAGGAATCAGCTTCTCGGCGGCTGCGGGCCAATCAATTGCACTTGTTGGTCATACGGGCTCAGGTAAAAGTACAATCATCAATCTGATCAGCCGTTTCTATGATATATCCGGCGGACGTCTCACGATTGACGGACAGGATGTACGGGATGTAACGGTAGAGAGTTTACGCAGCCAGATCAGTATTGTATTGCAGGATACCTTTATTTTCTCGGGTACGATTCGTGACAATATTCGATTTGGACGATTGGATGCAACCAATGAAGAAGTGGAGGACGCGGCCAAAGCAGTGAATGCACATGAGTTCATCATGAAGCTGCCTGGCGGATATGATACTGAAGTAGAGGAACGCGGTAACGTATTATCCATGGGACAACGGCAATTGTTATCCTTTGCCCGCGCGCTCCTTGCTAATCCGCGCATATTGATTCTGGATGAAGCTACAGCCAGTATCGACACCGAAACAGAGCTGAAAATTCAGGAAGCGTTGAAGGTACTGTTGCAGGGAAGAACGTCCTTTATGGTCGCTCACCGCCTCTCAACTATCCGGAATGCAGATAACATTATCGTCCTGGATCATGGTGAAATTAAAGAAGAAGGAAACCATGAGCAGCTTATCCAAAAACAAGGCGTCTATAATGGATTAATAGAAGCTCAATACCGATTTTTGTGATGAACTTCTTGGACGCCCGTGAAGCGTCTGAATGCATATGAAATGATAACACTCTGGCGTTCTATAGCCTGATTCTTTCAATAATAAGTGCATCTTATTCATTGAAGACAGGGTAGAGGATAGCCGGAGTGTTTTTTTTATTCGTTAGTGTGGTATGTTATATTTTTGAAGAATGAAATCAATATAATCGTTCATGGCTGGAGGGAGATCAATGCAGATGCACAATAACGAAATAAAATCAGAGCATTTTGATCACCTTGATCATATGAACTTTAGGCTCATTAATGTCAATTATACGAGTGGTCCTGGGACGGAGTGGCTTCTGAGGAAACACTTCATTGAAACATACATGTTATTATTTGTAGCCAGTGGGCAAGGGTGGTTAAAGATAGATGGCAGTTTTATTGAATTAAAGGCGGGCGGACTGTATGTAGGCTTCCCGGGGCAACTGGTTGAGGCAAATGTGCATTCGCTGGATGAACGAGGTGTGTATCACATGAGCTTTGATGTCATGTACGCACTGGAGCAGGAGGGTGAAACAGCCCTGGATATGATGAAACAACTTTTGCGTAATGAAGTGAATGGTGAGGTCACCTCATCTTCACCCGTTGCTGTTGGCGTGATCTGTCAGATGATTCATCACCATACATTGAAGAAGGATGGCTTGCAACGGTACTATGGTCAGATTCGTTTTCAGGAACTGCTGTATACTATGTTTTACGACGGAGCCAATGCAGAAAAGACGGATCTGACTTCACCGATTGAACATGTTAAAGCCTATATGGAGCAGAATTACGCGAAGAGATTAACCATCGAGGAATTAGCAAATGTTGCACGAATGAGCCCGCGTCACTTCATGCGTTTATTCAAAAAAAGATATGGCTACAGTCCAGTGGATTATTTGACCTTTTATCGAATCAAACAAGCCCAGATCTTAATGAGAAATGATCACAGTTATCGACTCAAGGATGTGGCATCGTACGTGGGTTATCAGGATGAGATGTATTTCCGGCGTAAATTCAAACAAATTTCCGGTATTCCACCGGCAGCATTTATACGTAATAGCAAACAAAAAATTGCTGCGGTTCATTCTGTGAGCATTGGCATACTGCTTGCATTGCAGATCATTCCCTGTGCTGCGCGGGCAAGTCATCCGTGGACATACTATTACAGACGTAAATATGAAACGGACAAAGTTATGCCACTCGCAGAGGGGGAGACCATCTGGCTGGAACAGCTTCGATTAGTTAAACCTGATTATATTATTACCGCTGGCACGAAGTCTGCGGCTCTGCTAAGTCAGCTTCACTCCATTGCTCCTGTGTGTGACCTCCCGTGGGAAAAAGGCGATTGGAGAGAACATTTGAGATATGTTGCAAGCTTTTTGGACAGGTCGGATATTGCAGAGGTGTGGCTTCAAAGATATGAAGAGAAGGCAACGATCATTAAGAACCAACTTACGGATTTCATACGAAAAGACAGGCTGGTTGTACTCAAAGTATATGGTGAAGCATTGCAGATGTTAGGCCCAAGAAGCATTGCTTCCGTTTTTTACGTTGATATGCAAATGGAAGGACCTGAAGGAATTGAGACTTATTGGGAAAGGGGTACAGTGAGCATTAAGGAGCTATCTGTTCTCAACGTTGAAAGAATATTATTGATTGTGGGTGATGACGAGACATCCAGGCAGACATGGACGGATGTGCGGAAGTCTGAAGAATGGCTTGCGTTGATGGCGGTGCAGAATGGCAGAGTGGACATCCTTTTGTCGAGCGTTCTGCTGGACTACACTGCGTTTACCCATGAGCTTATGCTGGATGAAATATTAAAGTTATGGCAAGATCGTCCATAACAAAAAGTCTGAATAGTCAATATCATACCTGAACATATTTTAATATACTTACTCCTATATCATAATGATAATGATAATTATTATTAATTAGACGTTGTCATAACTAAATGCCATATAGGGGGTACATAAAGAATGAGATTCAGATGGTTAACGGTACTATGCACCATGATGTTGGTGCTCATTATTTCGGCTTGCGGTGCAGCGGGGCAAGATGAGGCTACAAGCGAAGGTCAGAAGACTGGTTCTGCCAATACATCCACAACAGAAACAAGTCAGGTAAAAAAAGTGACTACAAAGATGGGAGAAATTGAAATCCCGGTTGAACCACAAAGAGTAGTGGGTCTGTCCCTTGTATATCCTGAGTTTTTGTATGCACTTGGCATCGTACCTGTTGCTGTGCAGAACTATCACGAGGATCATCCTTCTTATTTGGAAGAGCCATTCGCGAATACCATGAAAATGGGCATCGCACGAACGCCGAATTTTGAAGCGGTTATGGAGACAATGCCTGATTTGATTATAGCTCCTGACTGGTGGTCCGAAAAGGATTATGATCAGCTTTCTCTGATTGCACCGACTGTACTTCTTCCACAACGTGATGATTGGCGGGACGAGTTGCGTGATATGGCCAAAATTCTGGACAAAGAAGAACAGGCAGAAAAGGTTATTGAAGATTTGGTAGCGAAGGAAAAAGTTGCAGCCGACAAATTAAACGAGATGATCGGAGAAGAAACAGTTCTCTATATTCGAGTTATGGAAAAAGAAATCGTCCTTCACGGGGAGAACCTTGACCGTGGAAACTTCGTGCACAAACGTCTGGGTATGAATCCGCTCCCGAATTTCCCGAAAGATCAAGTTGCCATGTCGGTATCCATGGAAGTGTTGCCTGAATACGATGCAGATCACTTGATCGTTCAACTGGATGACGATAAGAATCCTGAAATTAAGAAGAAATTTGAAGAGATGTTGGCAACTTCACTGTGGAAAAATTTGAAAGCAGTCAAAAATGATCATGTGTATATGGTTGGTGGTAAGGAATGGCTCAATCTGGGGATGTCTCCACTGGCTGACGAGTATGTTATTGATGACATTGTAGCTGTTTTTGAAGAGAAAAATAAATAAGGCAAACGGTTCATGTTACACATATCTCTAAATTCAATACTAAATAACAGGATGTGTCCAAAATGAATAAGGAAGATATCTATGACTTGACCATCATCGGAGGCGGACCGGCCGGATTGTATGCGGCCTTTTATGCCGGGATGCGTGATATGAGAGTTAAGATCATTGAAGGCAAAGACCAACTTGGTGGTTTTCTGCATACCTATTCCGAAAAAACCATTTGGGATGTGGGTGGCCTGCCACCAATGAAGTGTTCAAAGTTGATTGAGTATCTGGTCCTGCAAGCGAATACCTTTAAACCAACGGTTGAATTGAATTGCAAAGTAGATCGGTTCGCTCGACTGGACAACGAGATTTTGGCTCTGTATACTGCTGAAGGCGAGATACACTATACACGTGCGATCATTGTCGCAGTTGGCCGTGGTATCGCAGAAATTCAGAAATTGGAGCTTCAAGAGCCAATTCAATATGAGCATGAGAATCTTCATTACACCGTGCAAAATCCAGAACATTTTTACGGGAAGCGTGTACTCATTTCGGGTGGAGGCAACAGTGCTGTAGACTGGGCCATTGAACTTGCTAAACTTGCTCACAGTGTAGTCGTAATCCACCGGAATAATGAGTTTCGTGCATTGGAACGGAATGTCAGTGAGATGAACAACATAACAGATGTGAGAACACCATATAGCATCACGCAGCTTCATAATCATGGTAAGCGAATCCAGCAGGTTGTGATTACGCATACGGAAAGTCAGGACAATGTAGTGTTGGAAGTGGATGAAGTCGTCATTAGTCACGGATATAAAAGCAATCTAAGTGATCTTGCCAGTTGTGGCTTAGAAATGAACGATGGAATGGTTCTAATGAGCCACCATGCACAGACGAGTCTTCCGGGTGTTTTTGCAGCAGGGGACTGTGCGACCCACGAGAGCAAAGTTAGACTCATTGCAGGAGCCTTCAATGATGCGATCGTGGCAGTCAATAGTGCGAAACAATATATGACGCCAGACGCACCCAAGATGGCTTATGTTTCTTCCCATAATGAAATCTTCCGAGAAAAAAATCGACAAATCCCAAGTCTTTAAACTTGGGATTTATTTGCGTATTCCGATTCGCTGGAGTATTAAAATCTACTCTTTTAACATTTCCTTAATTTTGGGAGGAATGGAAGGAGTATCGAATCTGTGAGCGGTAATTGTAAAATTTGATCGAAAAAACACAAAAAATCTTGTAAAATTCACAAGAAAAATAGGGAGCACTCTTGCAATCTTTAACCAAAACCCCGAAAATAGAGAGACAGATATAGAAGATTTCTCTTTGGGAGGATTGGAAAGAACATGTGGGGTGCTCCTTTTACGGCTCAAGCCAAAAAAATGCTGCTACTAGGCAGTGGAGAATTGGGAAAAGAGGTCGTTATTGAGGCCCAACGACTGGGAGTAGAGACGATCGCTGTTGATCGTTATGAGAACGCACCTGCGATGCAGGTCGCGCACCGGTCTTACTGCATCGACATGCTGGATGCTGAAGCTTTAAAACAATTGATCCGTAAAGAAAAACCTCATTACATCGTACCTGAGATTGAAGCTATTGCAACAGAAGCTTTACTGGAGCTTGAGGAAGAGGGATTTTGTGTAGTGCCGACTGCCCGAGCTGCACGTTTAACGATGGATCGCGAAGGCATCCGTCGCCTTGCAGCCGAACAATTGAAACTTCCGACAGCTGACTACCTTTTTGCGGACAACCTGGAACAACTTCAGGAAGCCGTACGTGAGCTTGGCACACCTTGTGTCATTAAACCATTGATGAGTTCTTCCGGCAAAGGGCAGAGTGTATGCCGAACACCGGGCGACGTGGAGGATTGCTGGAACATTGCTCTTTCGGGGGCACGTGGCAAATCCGTTCGTGTTATCGTGGAGAGCTTTGTGCAATTTGACAGTGAGATTACATTACTTACCGTTAGGTCTGTATCAGGCACCGTATTCTGTCCTCCGATCGGCCACATTCAGAAGGATGGGGATTATGTCGAATCCTGGCAACCTCATTCAATGACTCCTGAACAATGGGAGCAGGCTTGTCATATTGCCAAATCCGTTACGGATGAGCTTGGCGGTTATGGACTGTTTGGAGTGGAATTATTCCTGACTCCGGATGGTGTTGTGTTTAGCGAGGTATCTCCTCGTCCGCATGACACAGGCATGGTTACAATGGTGACGCAAGACAGTTCCGAGTTTGCGCTGCATGTACGTGCAATTCTTGGTTTTCCGGTCACAGGTGTACATCTGTTGACACCGGGAGCTTCAGCAACGCTGAAGGCTAATGATGAAACATCTGACTTTACTGTAGGCGGGATTGAAGAAGCACTGGCTCTTCCTCGTACTCAGATTCGTGTATTTGGCAAACCTGAGACCAAAGTAGGACGCCGAATGGCTGTAGCCCTAAGTGCTGGCCAAGATGTGGAAGAAGCTCGTAAAACAGCGGTGCAAGCCGCTAATATGCTGAAAGTGGAGGTAAATCATGTCCAATAATGTTGAGGCCCCTGTACTGATGATCCGAGAGTGTGAACTGCGAGATGCTGAAGCGGTAACGGGATTGATGCGAGAGGTCAGCTATCCGACAACAGCCAATGTCATGAAAGAACGCATTGAATGTTTGGAAACCAATCCAAATGCGTGCATGCTTGTTGCCGAAGTGGATGAACAAATTATTGGTGTGATTGGCTTGCAATGTGTGCAAAATCATGCCTATCCAGAACCTGCCGCACAGATTACTTCTCTAATTGTAGGTCAGGAACATCGTGGTGGTGGAATTGGCCGTCGTCTGATGGCTCGTGCTGAAGATTGGGGCAGACAGCAAGGTGGTAAACAACTGTTTGTCACGGGTGCGAACCGTGAAGTGACTTCAACAACGTACTCTTTTTATGAGCACATTGGTTTTCAGAAGAGAGGCTATCGGTTCAGTAAAGTTCTTCTATAGTATAAACAAGGTTCTTTCTAGCATTAAAATTCTCATTATATCCTGATCTACACCTTCTGGTGTCGTGAGTGATAAATAGATGGTGAAGTGGCATTCGACTAGCATTTTTAGTCTGAATGTCTTTTTTTTATGCTTTTGTAGACAGGGATAGAGGCATGATGGATAAGCCGCCACGGCGTGTTTGAAACACTTTAAAAATGACAAAAAAGTTACTTTTCCATAATTTATGGGTTCACAATCTTCTTATGAATTGATATACTGCTAGAGTATTAATTACAAAGTTGTAATAACTAATCTTAAGGAGATGAATGAATTTGAAAAAGAAATGGATGAAAACCGTCGTGACGAGCAGTCTGACAGCCGTACTGGCCGTAGGGGTTATGCTCCCTGCTTCCGCGTCTGCTGCAGATTCAACATATAAGACTACCGCAACGTACAAGATTACAAGTACAGACAGCCTGAAAGCATACATTGAGCAATGGCTCAAACAAAACGGATATACCCTATCCGAAGGACAAATTGTAGAGAAGCCTGCTACGCAGCCTGATCAAACCACTAAACCTGCTGAACCGACAACAAAACCTACTGAGCCAACAACTAAGCCCGAGCAACCGACAAAACCTACCCAACCAACTCAAGAAGAAAAACCGGCAACTACACCGGCTAAAGATCCTTCGAACACAGGTAATACAGGTAACAATACAAGTAATAGCGGTAGCGAAAGCACACAATCAGACTTTGCTACTCAAGTTGTAAAACTTGTGAACGCTGAGCGTGCCAAAGCAGGTCTGAGCGCTCTTTCTTCGGATGCCCTTCTGGACAAAGTAGCTGTAGCCAAAGTAAAAGATATGAGCAACAATAACTATTTTGATCACCAGTCACCAACATATGGTTCTCCGTTTGATATGATGAAACAATTCGGAGTAACATACAGCTATGCAGGTGAGAACATTGCCAAAGGACAAAAAACACCGCAGGAAGTTGTAACAGCCTGGATGAATAGTGAAGGCCACCGTGCCAATATTTTGAGCAAAAACTTTACGCATATCGGTGTAGGTTTCTACAATGGATATTGGGCTCAAGAATTTATCGGTAAATAAGATTTCTTAATGAAGTAAATGTAGATTTGTTTTGCAAAAGGTTATGCCAGCACAGTTGAAATCTGTGTGTGGCATAACCTTTTTTCCGTAAAATGACATATACAAAATGAATTTTACGAATGTGGCGCCAAAATTTGCAAATTAACGACAGAACATTTATGTTATTTAGGAATAGCCTCATTAAGGCGTGTCTGAAAACTCCGAAGGAAGCGGATTTTCAGACACGCCTTAATGTAAAGTCATTATAAATTATAAAGCACCCGGATCGGTGTACTTGAGCGGAGATGTGATGATGAAAAAGAAAAAAAACCTTGATTCAGCACCATGGATCTGGAGAACCGTTAGTACAGTATCCATCTTGGCAACTTTGTTGTTGTTATTTGGATTTGGATACGCCATAAAAGACGTGATTTTCCCCGAGGGAGATTCCGCATTAACTACAGGTCCGGAGACAACTGCACCACCAAAGAATAACGAGGGGCAAACGGCTGTCGTGGAAGATGGCAAGATTCGGATGGCCGTCATCGGCGATTCCTTGGCAAGAGGTACGGGGGATGATGAAGGACTTGGTTTTGTGAGACGTGCAGGGAATCTGCTCAAAGATAAAGGATATGACGTTCAAGTTCTTAATAATCTGGGTGTTAACGGATTGAGAACAGATGCTTTATTGACAAAACTGGATGAGCAAGGTGTACGTTATGTACTTCAGCAATCTAATTTTATTTTACTCTCCATCGGAGCGAATGATCTATTCCAGGGGGGGCAAGTTTTGCAAGGGGAAGATCCGCCAACAGCAGAGCAATTGGCAGCGGCTTTGCCGGAAACATCGAAACGTCTTCAAGAGATATTGAAGAAAGTAAAAGAAATCAATCCTGATGCACAGATTGCGTACATAGGGTTGTACAATCCATTTGGAGATGTGAAGGAACTGGAGAAGCCAGGTAATGCCGTTGTTGCTGCATGGAACGATGCTGCGCTGGCTATTTTGAACAATGAGGACAAGATGACACTAGTCCCTACATTCGATTTATTTGAAAATCATCTGGGGGAGTATCTCTCTTCAGATCATTTCCATCCGAACGGACAAGGTTATGAGCAGATTGCAGTTCGGATTGCACAGGAATTTCAGGCGGATACACCGGCAGAAGGGAGCGGAAATTAAATGGCAGAGCAGCAGTATGATTCCGTCCTATCCGTACAGAATCTGAAAAAGCGGATCGGACGCAAATGGATCATTAAGGACGTTACATTTGACGTAAAACCTGGTGAAATCTTCGGATTTCTCGGTCCCAACGGTGCTGGCAAAACAACTACGATACGGATGCTGGTCGATCTGATCAAACCTACAGAAGGTAAAATTAAAGTCTGTGGTTATGATGTGAATCGGGACCCTGAGCGTGCTTTGAAGTACGTAGGCTCTATTGTTGAGAATCCGGAGGTATATACATATCTGACCGGGTGGGAGAACTTGGAGCATTTTGCCCGCATGCAACCAGGTGTGGACAATGAGCGTATTCAGGAAGTCGTGGATATTGTACGTTTGGATCAGCGCATTCACGATAAAGTCAGAACATACTCACTGGGTATGCGTCAACGCCTCGGTATTGCGCAAGCGTTGCTTGGGCGTCCACGTCTGCTTATTTTGGATGAACCGACAAATGGCCTTGATCCGAAAGGCATTAAGGAACTACGGGTCTTTATTAAACAACTTGCCAGTGAAGGTATGGCTGTATTTGTCAGCAGTCACTTGCTAAGTGAGATCCAGCTTCTCTGTGACAGAGTAGCCATTATCAGTGCTGGACGTGTGCTTGCCGTTGGAGGCGTTAGCGAGCTGATTGAAGATCATTCGAAGTTGGCTATATGGCATGTTTCACCACTGGAGCAAGGCAAAAAAATGTTGCAGGATGCAGGTATTGCTCTGGTAGGTCGACCAGCCGATGTGATGGATGATACCATTGTTGCGGGACTTGGTCCCAACGCTGTGGTTGCCGAGATGCACGAAGATCGAATTCCTGATATGGTGCAACAGATGGTTCAAGCTGGTGTACAGGTTGAAGGGGTACAGCGGATTCAGCCTACGCTCGAACAACTATTCTTAAAAATGACAGAAGGTGAATCCATTGAATAATATCATGCCGCTGATTCGCAATGAAACGATTAAGATGGTGAAGAAAAAACGGCTTTATATTATATTTATTGTACTTGCGATCCTCGTACCGATGTTTACGTATGCCCAGATGAAATCTGCGGAGAATAATCGGGACAAATTCGGCGGCGATTGGCGGCTTGAACTGCAACAGGCCATCACAGACAATCAAAACTCGCTCGGTAGCGATCGGGTACCTGAAGAATATAAGAAATATAGAACAGTATATATCCAGCAGATGCAGTACTATCTCGAAAATGACATCAATCCCAAAGAACCTGGTGGTGTTACTTTTACGAGGGAGTTCATGAACAATGCAGTAGGATTGTTTATTCCACTGTTAATCATGGCTATTGCTTCGGATCTTGTTTCAGGTGAACGTACGACAGGTACGATTAAAATGCTTTTAACGCGTCCGGTTAGACGCTGGAAAGTACTTCTGAGCAAATTAATTACGCTGATTATGTTTGTTTCGATCATAGTGGTATCAGCCTACATTATATGTTATGTCATATCGGGTGCCGTCTTTGGCTACAAAGGCTTCAACATGCCGATCTTCACAGGATTCAAGGTAGTGGGAACCGATGTCGATATGTCGGCAGTGCATGCTGTAGACCAGTGGCTGTATATGCTCATGCAGGCAGGACTGATCTGGTTTGTGAGTGTAATTGTGGCTATGCTTGCATTTATGGTATCTGTGCTTGTGCGCAGTACTGCTGCAAGTATTGTTATCATGATGGCCGCTTTGATTGCAGGAACAATCTTGACCAGTATGGCAGCATCCTGGCAGACAGCGAAGTATCTGTTCATGGTTAACCTCGAACTTCCTGATTATTTGTCTGGTGGATTACCGCCAATCGAGGGTATGAATTTAGGTTTTTCCCTTATTGTGCTTAGTGTTTGGGGCGTTGCTTCACTGATTGTGTCATTCCTTGTCTTTACGAAACGGGATATCTTGAATTAAAATGGACAAGGATAAGAAAACATCTGTTTGCATTTTAGGCATTTTTTTAGTTGCAAGTTAAGAAGGGGGAGCATGAATGGTCGAGCAAATCGATATGTCGGCAGGTTCGACAGGCGGAGGACAGGGGTCTTCAGGCTACGACGCGGACGACATTCAAGTACTTGAAGGGTTGGTAGCGGTACGGAAACGGCCGGGGATGTACATCGGCAGCACCAGCACTTCAGGTCTACATCATTTGGTATGGGAAATAGTGGACAACGCTGTCGACGAACATCTCGCCAAATTCTGCTCCAAAATCGATATCACGCTGCATAAGGACGGTTCTATTACGGTTCAGGATAACGGAAGGGGAATTCCGACAGGTATACATAAAACAGGGATTCCTACTCCCCAGGTCGTGTTTACGATTTTGCACGCAGGCGGAAAGTTCGGTGGATCAGGATACAAAAAATCCGGCGGTTTGCACGGTGTAGGTGCGTCAGTTACAAACGCATTGTCCGAATGGCTTGAAGTCGAAATTTTCCGTGATGGCAAGATTCATCGTCAGCGATTCGAGTATTGGCAGGACAAAAAAGGGATTGAACATGTCGGAGAACCGGTGTCGGGTCTCGAAGTATTGGGCAATACCAACCGGACAGGTACGAAAGTTACATTTAAACCGGATATTCGTGTGTTCCAGAGCGGCATTCAATTTAATTATGATACACTGGCAGAACGTCTTCAGGAGATTGCTTTTCTGAATTCAGGTCTGAGAATTGTGCTCAAGGACGAACGTTCAGGTAATCAAGATGAATATATGTATGAAGGCGGAGCAAGCCAGTTTGTTGCTTTTCTTAACGAAAATAAAGACGTGCTGCATGATGTCATTCACTTCTATGCGGAGAAGGATGACATTGAAGTTGAAGTGGCGATCCAGTATAACGCAGGTTATACCGAAACGCTGGCTTCGTTCGTGAACTCGATCCCTACTCGGGGTGGCGGTACTCATGAGACCGGATTCAGGGCTGCGTACACTCGTGTAATGAATGACTACGCACGGCGTACCAGCATGATTAAGGAAAAAGATAAAAACCTCGAAGGCAATGATTTGCGTGAAGGTATGATGGCCGTCATCAGTGTCAAAATGTCAGAGGTTGAGTTCGTAGGTCAGACGAAGGATCAGCTCGGTAGCGCTTCCGCACGAAGTGCAGTAGATTCGGTCGTGTCCGAGAATATTCAAAGGTTCCTGGAAGAAAACCCGCAGGTAGCGCAGACGTTAATTCGTAAAGCGGTTCAAGCCTCCAGAGCCAGAGAAGCAGCCCGCAAAGCACGTGATGATATGCGTACAGGCAAGAAACGAAGCGAAAGTTCCAACCTGAACGGCAAGCTCACGCCGGCGCAATCGAAGGATTTTACCCGCAATGAGTTATTTATTGTCGAAGGTGAT
Source organism: Paenibacillus sp. LS1 (assembly GCF_026013365.1). Taxonomy (GTDB): domain Bacteria; phylum Bacillota; class Bacilli; order Paenibacillales; family Paenibacillaceae; genus Paenibacillus. Next base: position 1,020,834 of record NZ_JAPDOE010000001.1, on the reverse strand, counting down.
TCCGCAGGTGGTTCTGCCAAACAGGGACGCGACTCGAAGATTCAGGCTATTTTGCCCCTCAAGGGAAAACCGCTCAATCCGGAAAAATCGAAGCTGGCTGATATTCTCAAAAATGAAGAATACCGTGCGATCACAGCGGCGATCGGGGCGGGCATTGGAACCGAATTTGCAGTTGAAGACAGCAATTATTCCAAAATTATCATTATGACCGATGCCGATACGGACGGCGCACATATTCAGGTGCTGTTGTTAACCTTCTTTTATCGTTATATGAAGCCATTAATTGACGCAGGCAAAGTATATATAGCTCAGCCACCATTGTACAAACTTACTCGTAAGTCTGGTAAGCTTGCGAGCGTTCGATATGCATGGACGGATGAAGAACTGGCGAATTATATGAAGGAATTCGGTAATAATGTTGAGCTTCAACGTTATAAAGGGCTTGGTGAGATGAATCCGGATCAACTATGGGAGACAACGATGAATCCGGAAACTCGTGCGATGCTGAAGGTACAGATTGTTGATGCAGCAAAAGCAGAACGTCGTGTATCTACGCTCATGGGTGATAAGGTTGATCCGCGTAAACGCTGGATTGTAGAGAACGTCGACTTTACAGAGTACGAAGAATAGAAGGTGCTTGGAATGAGTCCATCAGAACAATTTATGCCGGCCTTTCTCGAAGAGGTCGTAGGGGACCGTTTCGGTCGCTACTCCAAATATATTATTCAGGATCGAGCCATTCCCGACGTACGGGATGGGTTGAAGCCAGTACAACGGCGTATTCTGTACGCTATGTACGATTCAGGTAATACGCCTGACAAGACTTACCGCAAGTCTGCCAAAACCGTTGGGGACGTAATGGGTAATTATCATCCTCACGGTGACTCCTCTATCTATGAGGGTATGGTGCGGATGGCACAGCCATGGAAAATGGGCCATATGCTCGTGGACGGTCATGGTAACTGGGGATCACAGGATGATGACCCGGCAGCGGCGATGCGGTATACGGAGGCCCGTTTGTCGCCCATCGCGATGGAGATGCTTCGCGATATCGAGAAACGGACCGTTCTGTTTAAGGATAACTTTGATAATACGGCCAAAGAACCGGTTGTATTGCCATCCCGTTATCCGAACTTGCTGGTGAATGGCGTCAGCGGAATTTCCTCTGGGTTTGCAACGGAGATTCCTCCGCACAATTTGCGTGAAGTCATTGATGCTTCCATCGCTGTAATGGAAAAACCGTCCATTGAGCTTGACGAGATCATGATGTTCATGAAAGGTCCTGACTTTCCGACAGGCGGATTGATTATGGGCGGCGACGGCATTCTGGATGCCTATCGCACAGGTAAAGGACGGATCTATATCCGGTCCAAAACCGAGATTGAAAACATGCGTGGTGGCAAACAGCAAATCGTTATTACCGAGATCCCTTATCAGGTCGTGAAGTCTCGTCTGGTTACAGCGATGGAGAACATTCGACTTGAGAAGAAGGTTGAAGGTATTGCTGAAGTGCGTGATGAGAGTGGACGTGAAGGTCTGCGAATCGTGGTTGAGCTGAAAAAAGAAGCGGATGCACAAGGCATTTTGGCTTATTTGCTGAAGAAAACCGACCTGCAAGTCACCTATAACTTCAATATGGTTGCGATTGTGAATAAAGCACCTCACCAATTAGGATTGAAATCGATCCTGGAGGCTTACATTGCCCATCAGCGGGAAGTTGTGACATTCCGTACCCGGTTTGAGCTGGAGAAGGCGCAAGACCGTGCGCATGTACTCGAGGGCCTGGTAAAAGCACTTAACATCCTTGACGAGGTCATTGCAGCGATCAAAGCATCGAAAAACCGTCAGGATGCCCAAAATAACCTGATGTGGATGTTTGGATTCACAGAACGCCAAGCGGATTCCATCCTTACTTTGCAATTGTACCGTTTGACGAATCTCGAGATCAATTCTCTGGAAAAGGAACTCGGTGAACTGATGAAAAAGATTGCGCAATTACAATCCATTCTGGATAGTGATCGCAAGCTCATCGGAGTTATCCGCAAAGAATTGATGGAGATTCGTGAGAAATACGGCATAGACCGTCGTTCTGCGATCCAGGGTGAAGTAGAAGAACTCAAAGTTAATCTCGAAGTACTTGTGAATGCGGAAGATGTATTTGTTACGTTATCCAAAGAGGGATACGTGAAACGTACAGGCATGCAGTCCTTTACACGTTCTGGTGGTGAACGGAGCGGAAGTGGTGTGAAAGACGGCGATTATATCGCTCAGGTTCTGGAAGTGAATACGCTTGAGAATCTGCTTGTCTTTACGAGGAAAGGTCAGTATTTCCTGTTACCTGTTCACCAGGTACCTGAATTCAAGTGGAAAGACCCGGGCACAGCAATTGTGAACGTGATTCCACTTGCGAAAGATGACCGTATTGCAAGTGTTCTTGCTGTGAAATCCTTTGAAGAGCCGAATCACAGTCTGGTCTTCGTCACGCGGAGAGGACAGGTGAAACGTACGGAGCTGAAGGATTACGTTACCAAGCGTTCCGGTGCAGTTGCGGCTTGTAAAGTAGGCAAGGATGATGAGGTGCTATCTGTACATCTAAGTACAGGTGGTCAAGATATTATGCTGATTACGAAAGAAGCCATGGCGATTCGTTTCCGAGAGGATGAAGTCAATCCAATGGGTCGTGTGTCTGGTGGTGTTCGTGGTATTCAGTTAAGAGATACAGATGAAGTTGTATCGGCTTTATGGGTAGAAGGAGATGAAGGTGAAGTTGCCGTGTTGTCCGATCTGGGATATGGTAAACGATCATTACTTCTGGATTACGCTATACAGAGCCGTGGAGGCAAGGGGCTTGCCACATTCGAGTTTAAGGAAGGCAAACGCGTTAAACCGAATGGTAGCCGCATTGTTGGCGCGTTTTATTGTAAAGAGCAACGTAATATCACGGTAATGACCAAGGAAGGCCAAGTGGCTCCGATATCATCGGAAGGTGTTCCGATCACCGAGCGCAAACATATTGGCAAGCTGCTCGTTCATGTGGACAAACAGGACGAGATCGTTGAACTTCTAAGGGACTTTAATGAGAATCAACCAGCATCATCTTCATAAAAGTTAGTAAACGAGACTTTTCGCAGAGCAGCTAATCCTGTCATGCGAAGAGTCTTTTTTTGTTGTTCAAAGGCGGATTAGAAGAGGGCATTCATGCGAAGTTTAACAACCTTCGTCGATTACGGTCGATCGCTAGGAAATTGAAAAAAGTCAGCAGGAATGCGGCTTTGGAGCGCGAAAACTTAAGCAGGTGAAGTGATAACCGGTTGCAGAGAGGAGCGATGTAAGATGTATAATTCCGATTTTGCCAAGTGCTGGTCCAGACTAACCAAAGATTATAAATTGCACATGGATCAAGAGCTGGCACCCTCATTGACGGAGGCTCAGCTGGCTGTTCTGGAGGTGCTTGAGGATCATCAGAAGATGAAACCTTCAGATCTGATTCCTTTTCTGGCGACGACGCCAGCTGCCGTAACGATGCTGCTCGATCGCATGGAGAAGAATGATCTGATTCGCAGGAATCGGGATAATCAGGATCGACGCATTGTGTGGGTATCTCTATCCGACAAAGGGAGAATGGAGACAGAGCGTGGCATCACCATCCGCAATGAATTCATGAATTCCGTTCTCAGTAACATTTCGATGCACAATCAACAACTGTTGGTATATCTGTTAGGCAAAATGACAACGCCCAAGACCAAAGAGCCTGCATTATCGACTTCGGTATGATACCATGTTGATTTTTCTGAACAACCACAGGTGTGCCTGCTCGTTTCATGCAGGAGTCCTGTGGTTATTTTATTTGAAAAATACATATGATACAGACTGTGTCCAAGTTAGTTGATTAAAGGCATGAATATATGTCATTTAGTATGTCCTAATATTATTTTGATGAAATCATATGTAAAGAGTTGACTATGTAAATATTTTTGTTATAATAAGTAATTGTTCCCCTGATATTTCGTGTACGAAATATTATATTCCAAAAGTAAAAGGGTGAAACAATGACTGATACGTATGAAGTATTCTATATTATCAATTCGTTCCGCCAAGTGAATCAAATGCTTTTTCGAGCATTTTGGAATGAAAACAAAGAGATCGAGCTGACTTCGATCCAGTTTATGGTGTTATCCATCCTGAGGGAGCGTCCTTCCATCGGCATCAACGAAGTGGCTGAGCTATGCCATATGGGCAGCAGTTCCATGAGTGCTGTTGTGGAGCGGTTGGTCAAGGGCGAGTATATCGTTCGGACACGTTCAGATGCTGATCGCCGATCCGTTAAACTTCAAATCACGGATAAAGGAGAACAGGCCCAGCAGGAAACGCACCATTTGTGGATGGAAAGAGTGTCACCCATTCTGGATATTTCGAAGGAAGACCTTGAGCACCTACTTAGAATTCATAGTCAAATGATTGAAAAGTTACAAGGAAGAGAGATGAACAACATATGAGTACGACTACTGCTGCAGCTCCATCCTCTGCGATGGACAACATCAAGAAAGGTCCAATTGTAGCGGCATTGTTAATTGGTGCCTTTGTGGCATTCCTGAACCAAACCCTGATGAACGTAGCGCTTCCTAAAATCATGGAAGACCTCGCTATCAATGCTAACAAAGCCCAATGGCTAACTACGGGTTATATGCTCGTCAACGGTGTACTGATTCCGGTTACGGCATATCTGATTGCGAAATTCTCAACACGTCAAATTTTTATTACAGCCATGACTCTCTTTACCATAGGGACGTTAGTCTGTGGTCTTAGTCCAACCTTCACCATTCTGATGGTAGGTCGTGTCATTCAGGCTGCTGGTGCAGGTATTCTGATGCCTCTTATGACCGTTGTATTCCTGACCATCTTCCCGATTGAGAAACGCGGTCAGGCCATGGGAACCATGGGGATTGCGATGATTCTGGCTCCTGCGATTGGGCCTACACTTTCAGGTTATGTGGTTGAGCATTATTCCTGGAGATTGTTGTTCTACATCATCTTGCCATTCTCTATTATTGCAACGGCAATTGGTATTGCTTTTGTCAAAAATGTAACACGTCAGTCCAGACCTAAACTGGATTACCCAGGTGTTATTTTATCTACACTTGGTTTTGGTAGTTTGCTCTACGGATTCAGTGATGCGGGTACCGATGGATGGGGCAGTGCAATTGTCATTGGATGCCTGGTTGTAGGTGCGATATCCCTGATTCTGTTCGTTATTCGTCAGCTGACAACAGATCATCCGCTCCTCGAGTTCCGTATCTTTAAGTACAATATGTATACATTAACAACGATCATCAATATGCTCGTGACGATGGCAATGTTTGCAGGGATGATCCTGCTTCCTATTTTCCTGCAAAACATTCGTGGATTCTCACCGATTGAATCAGGGCTTCTGATGATGCCGGGTGCGATATTGATGGGGATTATGTCCCCAATTACAGGTCGCATATTTGATAAAGTGGGCGCACGCTGGCTTTCGGTTGCAGGTCTTGCCATTACGGCAATTACAACTTTTGGACTGAGTCGCTTGGCAATAGATACTACTTATGGTTACATGATGTTCATCTACACGGCTCGTATGTTCGGTATGTCGATGCTGATGATGCCGATCCAGACAGCAGGTCTGAATCAACTGCCTCAGCGTCTGAACGCGCATGGTACAGCGATGTCCAATACATTGCGTACTGTTGCTGGTGCGATCGGTACAGCCATTCTCGTGACCATCATGAGCAGTAAGCTCAAAACACATCTGGCTGATGCAGTGGCTGCGGGTCAGGTTAATCCGAATGATAAGACAGCGATGTTAGCTGCTACGGCAGATGCAACGATTTACGGTGTAAACTATGCATTCATCGTTGCTACAGGAATGACCGTGGTTGCTTTGATCATGGCATTCTTTATCCGTAAAACGAAACCAGCTATTGAACCTGGTACTGTAGAACAGGAAAAAGTGACGGCAACAGCATAACGAATATCGGATAAATAAAAAAAGAGAACTCTAGCAGTTGAAATGGGGGAGCCCATAACCGCTGGAGTTTTCTTTTTTTGTGCGCGATACGAGGGGAGACGTCTTATTCGGACTGGGCCGATGGATCGAAAAGAAATACAGGATCGGGCTCATGTCCGAACTGTTTGAGGTTTATGGTTCCGTTCAGTTGAAACTCGACACCCTCGCTAATCAGTTCTGTTTCCTGCATCATGCGCGAGTGTTCGTCCGGTATGGAGATTTCGCCTTTTGCATTAACGACACGGTGCCAGGGCAGACGTTCCTTGCGGCTCATCGAGTGCAGGATTCGTACGACTTGTCTCGCGGCTCTTGGACTTCCGGCGTGGGCTGCAATCTGACCGTAAGTCATCACTTTACCTTCAGGAATCGCCGCAATGATCGCAATGACTTGTTTGGTAAATGGGGTCATCATGATGTCTCCTCTCTATAGCTTAGGTATGTAGCTGAAAATATTAAAAAACGTGTCGTTCAGATACAGGATCTGAACGACACGTGATATGGACAGATGTGACCTGATCCTGTGCACTTATAGAGGTTGTTCAAAAAAACTACTGAAAACCAGTCTGTTTGAACACGTACTTATAGAAGTTATTCAAAAGCTTTTTGGTACACAGCAGCTGGCCATTCTGCCCAAGGAAATTCTCTTTCAGGCAAAGATTGCAAAATAACTTCTTCCTTGGTAACCGGATGAGGAAAAGCTGCAATCACAGACCACAGAGCAATTTGTTGTCCGGGTTTATTGACGCCTGCACCGTATTTCTGATCTCCGTAGAGAGGACAGCCGATTTCTTTCATTTGCACCCGAATCTGATGAGATCTGCCGGTGTGCAGTTCGATATGAACGAGGCTATATCGGTCTGTCTCCCCAATAACTCTGTAATCCAGAACGGCATCCTTACCGCCAGCTGTACCCTTAGGCACAACCGTAACGATATTCGTGCGTGCATCTTTCAGCAGCGTGTGCTTTAACGTTCCCTGCTGTGCAGGCAACTTGCCATGAACAACAGCCGCATATATTTTACGGAAATGACGTCCCCTTACAGTCTCGGACAATCTCGAAGCTGCTTTGGATGTTTTGGCGAAGATCATTGCCCCTCCAACAGGACGGTCAAGTCGGTGCACTAACCCGAGATAGACATTACCGGGTTTGTTATATCGCTCTTTCAGATCCTGCTTCAGCAATGTAAGCAAATCCGGATCGCCTGATGCATCTTCCTGAGTAGGTACATTGACAGGCTTCGTAATACCTAATAAATGGTTGTCTTCGAACAAAATCGGAATCGCATCGTGACCATGCCGATGTTCTGACATGATTAGGACTCCCAACGGCCCAGAATACCACAAGGCAGATCAAGACCACTGCGTGTGATCGGCAGACCAATTTCACCTGCAGTAATTTGACCACCGTACTGGGAAGACATCGTCATGGTCAGCATATTGCGCAGAACCGTGGAGGAGATGCCTGTGGTATAGGAGTTAACCAGCATGAATAATGGATTATCCGACAAAATCGTCATACATGACTTCAGGAAAGGATAAAGGTTCTCTTCCAGCTTCCATGTCTCTCCATTCGGACCGCGGCCATAAGAAGGAGGGTCCATAATAATAGCGTCATAACGATTTCCGCGCCGTTGTTCCCGTTGTACGAATTTGAATACATCATCTGTAATAAAACGAACAGGGCGATCAGCCAGTCCGGATAATTGAACATTTTCCTTGGCCCATTGAACCATGCCTTTAGCTGCATCCACGTGTACTACAGAAGCGCCTGCATAAGCAGCGGCTACCGTTGCTCCGCCTGTATATGCAAACAGGTTCAAGACAGAAATAGGGCGTCCTGCATTGGAGATTTTATCCATCATCCAGCTCCAGTTAGCCGCTTGTTCAGGGAACAGGCCGGTATGTTTGAAGCTGGTCGGTTTAATATGGAATTTCAAGTTTTCGTATCCGATTGTCCAGCGCTCGGGAATGGGCTTTTTCATATCCCAGTTACCGCCACCGGAGGAGCTACGATGGTAGTGGCCATGCGCCTGACGCCATTCATTCGTTTCTTGCTCAAGGGGCCAGATGATCTGAGGATCGGGTCTGCGCAAAATGACATCTCCCCAACGCTCCAGTTTCTCGCCGCCTCCTGTATCGATTACTTCATAGTCCTTCCAATTCTTAGCTACGTACATAATGATTTATCCATCCTTCAAAAGTCATTTGGATACTATTGTACAACAAAAAAGGGCTTGGACGCCAGTTGGGAACGGGGGGATTGAAGGAAGCAAACGAATCTGTCCTGAAAGGAGTAAGTATTTTAGCTGTGTTGAAATTCAATGTGCACCATATACTGAAAAACAAAGATAACCAAAAATTTAATTTGACAATGATAATCATTATCACATATGATTTTGTTAATTCAAAATTCATTCTTTCTTCAGAGAGAGAATATAACATGATCAAACTAAAGTGAGGGAAAAATAGATGGCTAAATTGTTAGTGGCTTATGCGAGTATGACGGGAAATACAGAAGAAATTGCAGAACTGATTGTGGAAGGAATTTCACAGGGAGGCCACGAGGCAGACCTGAAATCCGTAACGGATTGTAATGCAGCTGATGTATTGGACTATGACGGATTCATGATCGGCGTCTACACTTGGGGAGACGGGGAGTTGCCAGATGAATTCCTGGATTTCTATGAGGAGCTGGATGAGCTTGATCTGAGTGGAAAGAGAGCTGCGGTGTTCGGTAGTGGTGACACCTCGTATGAGCAGTTCTGCGGTGCAGTTGATCTCGCGGCTGCCAAGCTGCAAGAGCGTGGGGCGGAGGTATCTCCAGAGATGTTAAAGATTGAATACAGTCCGCTTGAGCAGGAGAAGGATACATGCCGTGACTTTGGCAAACGTTTCGCTGCTGCCGGATTACAGGTGTCCTAAAGGTCATGTTAAGACATAATGTTCAGGCAGCGATGCCGGTCGGAAGGAATGACCTTCCTGGACGTCTGCTTGAAGATTACAGATTGGAAGAGATGCTGCGCAGCCCACACCGATTCATCCGCCCTGAACCGGTGTCTGAGCAACGTTCTCCTCTGCAATGGAGGCACCGTGTACAGTATGCGGTCAGCCATGCGGTCAATGCCTTTTACAGTCTCGACCCCGATGTTCGAAAAGAGGTACCCATACAGTATTTACTTGAGAAGTGGTGGCCCAAGAAGACAACTGGTTTCGAATCTGTCCTCCATTACTGGGATGTGAAGAACAAGATTACGGATGAATTGTCGCTCGCTATTGCAATGAACGATGATCTGAAGCATCCAGCCATTCTTTTTGAACAGTGGAGAACGGAGTTACCTTCATTATCCATGCATTTATCGATGATATTTCAGGCGGCCTGGCAACCAGAAGGCTGGGATTCGCTGCTTGTTCAGAAATATATGGTTGTCCATGATCCGAACGTGGTTGAGGCATTTCAGCATATGGTCAGTGCTTTCTGCTGGGAAGCCTTCGGTAAATTACCGGGTATGATCGAGATTTATTGCCTGCTGGAAGGTCGCAAGATCAGATACATCCCTGGACGCCAGTCGCTGGTACGTTCCATGGACTATATTCGCTTGATACGTGATAGCATGCCACAAGCAGAAGTGGTGGAGTCGGAGCGGTTTACAACGCGTGATAAAGCACGGATACACGAAGAGGTAGATCGCTGGAGAACAGAAGCTGCCGAACCGAAGAAAACATGGTTGATGTGAAGATGGTCGAAGGATAACCATATATCATGCAGATAGAGGAGGGGAGTTCCCATGTCTACCGGTCTAAGTCAAGATATAAGCAGTGGCAAAAGACGTACAGGAGCTTGCGAATTCAGTCCGTTGCCCGTACCACAGTCGGTTATACGAAAGCTGCTTGATGAAGCAGATCCTTCATTATATGTACTGAGTTCAGAACCCTGGCGGTTTATGTTGTTCGCAGGCGAAGGACGTCAACTTTATCTGGAAGCGGTCAGACAGAGCTATCCACCCCATCTGGCCGATTTCTACGGCGACTGGGCTACATATCAATACACGGAAGCCATCCCTGCCCATCTGGTTGTCGTGGCGCCTACCAATGCCCGTGAGGATGATCTTCTACCCGCCAAAGCCTGGAGCAAACGCTTTACTATTCTGGCTGCGGAACAGGGCTTGAATGCCGTCTGGAAGATCAATGATTATCAACAACATCCTGTGTTTATGAATTTGATGGGCTTGAATAGTGAAGAGAAGGTGCTCGGGGTATTTCATATCGGTTACGGAGACCAGCCTGCTATGCGGGATATGGATGCAAGCAGACCAGCCTCTGAACTGATGACGGTCTATGACCATCTGGTTTAAAAAATGATCTGTTAGTTCTCTTATTTGTTGGTGTTAGTCAGAAAATCACGAACGAGCTGACGATTCGTCTGATCCTTGTTGCAGGCGGAGAACAATCGATTCGATACCGTAATGGTATTGCCAAAAAAGAATCGTTCGAATTGGGTCTGTCTGCCCCCGAATGATCCCGCCCCAAGTTCCCAGATCAGGCGGAACAGCGCGTTGCGTTCGTGAGAAGTCATATCGTTTCCTTTAAGATATATATTCAGTGAAGGAGCGATATTGGATTGAAACTCTTCTTCCTGAGGCACCATAATCACCCCGCTTGAACCCAAGAGTTGCAGGATTTCAATCATCTCAGGATAAAGTTTTGGAAAAAGGAGATTGGCTGCCATCAATGGTTTGGGTGCAGGTAACACAAATCCGCGTCCATCAGGGATGGCACCTGCTTCCGCAGCCAAGGCCAACGCTTTTAACGATTCAAGACCCGCGAATACACGTGCTGTTTTTTCTATAACATGTGTCTCCGTATTCAGATCTAGGGTATCCGTGAGAAGCTGGAGTGTACCAAGAATAAATTCCGTCTTCGCAATATAACGACACAATACCTGATGACCGGCATGAATATGAAAATGACTGCCACTGAAGAGACGGGAGGACATCTCCTCACTTCCTGCAAAAAATATTCGTTCATGCGGAACGAGCACCCGGTCAAAGATGACGATATTATCCATTTCTTCATATCTGGAACTTAGGGGATAGTTGGCATGAGATTCGGCTGCGTAGGTATCCCTGCATACCAGACTGATTCCTGGCAGATCATTCGGGACAGCAAAGGAAAATGCAAATGGGTTCTCATCATCAAATGGGGCAGGAGAAGGTGAAGGATAGACAAAAATCTCATCCGAAGTTGCAGCTTGGGTAGCCATCATGAATGCACCGCTAATAATGAGACCTTCCTCAGTGCGATCTACGACCTTCGCGGCAATAGCATCCTCAGTAGCATCCATTTGACCCGATATTTTGCTGGCATGTGGCTGAATGAAAGCATGGGATAGTGTGATATCATGGTCACGGCAGTACGCATAATAATTCTTGAGATTTTCTGCATATTGGGGAGATAATTCGTTCAGGAGATCCGCACCTGTGTAAAAGGCCATAATGGCTGTATTCATGTAATCGGGTGAGCGACCAAGAAAACCATGATGCACATTCGCCCAGATATTCATCCCTTCCCGGCGTTTACGGAGGTCGTCGACACTGGTTGGAGGCAGGAAGGATATGCCCACAGGTTTACCGTCTGCCGGCGAGGCATACGTCATCGTTCCCGCAAATTGAGGATCAGATTGCAGATCATACATGTATTTCTGAGTCTCCATCAAGCCAGAAAATGCAACATGTTCAGAGCGTTTTCCAGTAATAAGCTTACCTTTGTACCAGCAGGGGACGGACTGGGCATTAATTCGTTCAAGATACTGTGCGCCGCTTTTAACAGGCATTGTTATTCACCTCTTGGTTCTAATCGTTCATAGGCAGACTGACTTCTTACGTAGTGTACGTAGGCAATCTGTCCAATGTGCATTAAAGAGGTGAGCAGGATTTTTGCAGATTGGGGCTTGATAATAATTATCATTCTTGTTACAATAGACAAAGAAAAAAGGAACCGGTAAGGGCTCCTTTAAGTGGATCATATGCAATTTCTTATTTCACTTCAAAAGTTTTGCAGTCTGTTTCAGCAGACTGACGAACTCCATCTTTGGAAGTGTGGCTCACGATGTAGATCGAAGAAGCGCTACATTTGTTTTCTTGAGCCCAGTGACGACAGGAATTAACTTCACACAATACGTCTTTTGCCATGATTGTTAACCTCACTTTAATTGGATTACATTCGTTGGTATAAAGAATCCGGATATAGCAAGTTGCCGCTTGCGAATCTGGAAAAATTTGTTGCTCTCATGAAATTTAGAGGGCTTTTTTGCGTTATACACAACGATGCATACTTAGAATAGCAAATTTTTTTGATGCTTGCAACCAAATGCCACCTTCTGTGGCAAAATAGTGGACGCGCTGTGGTTATCTTTGCAAAAAGGCAGCAGTATGTTATTATTTAATAGTAATAATTACGATTAAACCGAAAGCGTAAATGAAGGAGCATGTGTATACATGAGCAAAATAAATCATATGAATCGGATTCCCCGCGCGAAAGGAATCGATATGGCTGCTTTTTACACACCGAAAGAGTGCAGACGTAAAGCCCAGCATATTGTATTTTCGGCTGAAAATGAACGGATTATTAATGAGTTTATCACCATTCTGGGCATGAAAGAGAAATTCAGAGAGCATGATGTATCGATCCCCAACAAAATGGTCATGTTCGGACCTCCGGGCACGGGAAAAACATTAACGGCATCACATCTGGCGGAGCGCCTGGATCTACCTTTGGTTCTCGTGAGATTAGATGCGATCATTCATAGCCATCTTGGGGAGACAGGGAGTAACGTACGGAAGTTATTCGAATATGCACGAATGAATCCCTGTGTGTTATTTCTGGATGAATTTGATGCCATAGGGCGTACGCGTGAGAGTAATGATGAAGTGAAAGAGATGGCACGTGTCGTCAATACGTTGTTGCAATGTCTGGACGAATTCGATGGGGACAGTATTCTCGTGGCTGCGACGAATCTGGAAACCCAACTGGATCACGCCATATGGCGGCGTTTTGATACCAAGATGACCTATGGTATGCCTGATGATGCAAGTCGCAGATTGTATATCAGCAAGTTGGTGGGGGCATTTGAACAGGAGAGCAGGTTGGAGGATTACATATGTGAACGCTTGGCAGGATGCAGTTATGCAGATGTAGAGCAGATTGTTCTGAAAGCAAAGCGGAAAGCGATCATTGCCAGCAGTGCACTTCATAAGGAATTGGTCTCGGATGCTTACGAGGAATACAGGCCACGTGTATTAGAGTACTAACAACAACGAAATAGCCCAGTCTCCTGAATGGAGTCCTGGGCTAATTGGCATGTTAGCGTGGTGCGTTATACTTTAACGGCTGCTCCGTATGCCTTTTCTGTAGTGATGGCTTCTTGCGTTGCAGTCCAGCGTGGCAGGCTTAATCTGAACATGCTTCCTTCCGGGCTGCTGGAGACAAGTGTCAGTTCACCACCCTGTTCCTGTGCGAGTAAGCGACTATATGTTAATCCTAGGCCCAGACCACGGTTACGGCGTTTCTTGAGTTCTCCACGATAGAACCGTTCAAAGATTTTGGGTTGATCTTCTGCCGGGATGCCTGTGCCGTTGTCCTTGACGTCAACGTACAGCATCTGTTCTTCTGCGCGTAGATAAATATCGAAGACAGCCTTTTGTTCAGGAGCTGTGGCATGAAGTGCATTATTAAGCAAATTGACAATGATCTGCTGAATGCGGAGAGCATCTCCCATCGTAAAGAACGTAACTGGAGGGGAGTGCAACTGAACCTCCGGCATTTTATCCTCGTACGCAATCTTCCACTGATAGATGATCTCACCGACCAATAGCTTCAGATCCGTTCGTTCCTTGCGAACAGCAACACTTCCTGCAGCCATTGCGTTATAGTCAAGCAGATCTGCGACCATTCGCTCCATACGTTCAGATTCCTTCAAAGCGATATCCAAAAATTCTTTCCCTTCCTGTGGACTCACGACATCGTCACGTACTGCCATAACGAGCCCCTTGATGGAAGTTACCGGTGTCTTGAGTTCATGGCTTACCCCTGCCAGCGAAATTGTTCGCCATTCTTCGAGTTGTTGCAAACGAGTGGCCATATCACGGAATGAACTGACAAGTTCGTTGATCTCACGCTCTCGTGTATTCAAATCAAGACTCACATCATAATTACCACCTCGAATCTGCTCAGCGGCATAGGCAACCTGACGAATAGGTCTGGATAACTTACTGGACAGGAGATAGATCGTAAACCATCCGCAGAGGATTAGTCCTCCGAGGATTAGAGCAACGAGCCATATGGTCTCTGGACCAAATGTAATGGATTGTTTCGACTGCATGACCCACACTTTACCCATGGTTTGATCACCTTCGGATATGTTGACCGTTACACCTGCATATTTGTTATTACGAGGTTCACGATAGTCGTCTGACAGTCGATAATGCACATCTTTTTGCTCCATTTTAGGCTGGGAAAAGATTAATTGATTGTTGTTATCCAAGATCATGACACAAAAATAATGATCTGTATTGAATAGCTTCTCTCGCTTGGTTACCATTCTGTCCAGATCGGGTGGAACCCGAAGCACATTATTTTCACTGGTCACTCGATCTGCAATCTCCAGACCAAGCAGCTCTGCGGTTTTGAGGCTTTTTTCAATAGAGGTTGTTCGAATCCAGTAGAGCGCCCCTGCCACAATGATGGTGAAACCAATACATAAAATTAGAAAATATCGTAGTGTCCAGTGTGACAGAATGGATATCGGTCGTTTGGGTTTCTTCTGTTTCAGTTGGCGATCCAAAATTGATACCCCATTCCTCGCAACGTCCGAATTTCTCCTGTTTCGGGCAACCAGTGGGAGAGTGCTTGACGTAGTCGTTTAATCGATAGATCCACAGCACGGTCACTGCCGTCATAATCCATTCCCCATACCTGTTCAATAAGATGATCCCTGGTAAATGTACGATTGGGATAATCGGACAGGAATAGCAGTAACGACAGGTCACGAGGTGTGAGTGCAACCTCTGCACCGTTCAGCAGCACCTGCTTGGCAGCAAGATCAATGACGAGATTACCAAAGGAACGCTTCTCTTCACCACCTGAGGTCCAATGTGGATTACGACGCAGCACAGCATTAACTCTCGCGACCACTTCTTCCGGTACAAAAGGTTTGCTCATATAATCGTCAGCACCGGCATTCAAGCCGTTGAGACGGTCTGAAATGTCATCCAGTGCGGTTAGCATGATCACGGGACAAGCACTTTTTTCACGAATAATCCGCAGTAGATCCCAACCGTCCATTCCTGGCAGCATTACATCGAGTAATACAAGGGAAGGCGTTACGGAATCAAAAAGGGTAAGTGCAGTCGGTCCATCTGCTGCATGATGAACTTCAAATTCTGCTTTTCTCAGATAAGCAGCCAGTACGCGTGCAATAGCTTGCTCATCTTCGACGATGAGTATGGATTTCAAGAAAAACTGTCTCCTTTCATTTCATAAGCTTGTACTGATTTTACATGAGCAAGAGCATAAAGCCAATCCTGTATTACGGATTACAAAAAAATGCGGAACTTGTCTTTTCTTGACTTCTTCCTGACACATTCGACTGGTAATATCCATATCAACAAGCAACCTAAACAATAATATACTGGAGGAAACATACAGATGAACAAGAAAGCAAAAGCATGGCTTATTACAGGTGTGGCGGCGGTTGCTGTAATCGGTGGCGGTGGTTACTATCTCACTAATAGTTACTTGGGGAACAACGTTGAGATCGAACAGGTACTGCCTGCAAGCACAGCGACTTCCACAACAGCAGTTGATAGCACAGGAGCGGTTGTTGCTAATGAAACAGCGGCAGCAGAGCAGTTGAATGGAGACTGGAGCATCAGTGAAGGGTCTAAAGTATACTTCTCAGTAACCACTTCACAGGAGACCGTTAACTTTGTGGACGAGCAGGTAACAGGCAATTGGACAATTAATGTAGACGATGCTGCTCAGATGAAAGCAGAAGGACAGATCGAGATGGACGGGATTGATTCCGGAAATGGACAACGGGACGGTCACGTGAAGCAAGCCGATTTCTTCGATATTGCTACGTATCCACAAGCAACATTTACAGCGACTTCATTTGAAGGTGTACCTGCAGAATGGCCTGTCGGTCAAACGGTTGGTATCAAAATGAATGGTACCATTACGGTTAAAGGTATCGAAAAAGAAGTGACTTTTGATGCAAAAGCCGCCTATGAGAATAACGAAGTGTTGTTGTCGGCAACATCCATGGTAACGTTCGAAGATTTCGGAATGGAAAATCCTCACTCCGTGGTGCTCTCGACTGAAAATGATATCCAAGTACAACTTGAATTGAAACTTTCCAAATAAGTGTAACAATGATCATATACCTAAAAATCTGTTCTGTTCTGCCTTAGGGTGGACGGACAGATTTTTTTGCTTTCTCCTTGCAAAATAGTGTGATGGATATAGCTCAAATGTAACTTTTACAGGATCATATTGTTAAAATAACTGCTGTTTCCTTTGGATAATGCCGTGTCGCCTATAGCTATTAAGCGCTTACAATGAGGGAGATTCATAACATTCATTGATCCATGCACAATCAAACACAAAAAGGGGGAGATCAAGAGTGAACAAAAGGTACATAAGCGGGTGTCTGGTATTACTGATGCTATTCTGTGATCTGGGGTTGATGATTCGTCCAGCTGCTGCAGAAGATGCGAAAGTGAACGTAGCACTTAATAAGGCGGTTACGGTAAGTGAGGAAGATCTATTGTATGGGGGGCAAAAAGAAAAGGCGGTAGATGGTGATGTAAATACTCATTGGAGTGCGAGCTCACCTTCTTCTGAGAGCAATCCTCATTGGTTGACCATAGACCTAGGTGCGCCATATGATCTTTCTGGAGCAGAATTAACCTGGAAGGACAAAGACCAAGTTGTAAAATATTTGATTGAAGTATCTGTTGATGGAAGTAACTGGTCAACTTCAGTGGACAAAACGACTAACGAAATCAAACAGAGTGTTGCCAGTGAAGAATTCCAGATCAGTACACCTGTCCAGTATGTCAAAGTCACGATTCCATACTATGCGGGAACAAATTGGTGGCCCGGGATATCCGAGGTTAAGGTCTGGGGGGAAGAGGAAGCTACTGATCCGGCAAACATTACTGGATACAATGCCGTTCAGGTCAAAACAATGGCTGGGGTTGCTCCTGTTCTGCCGACAAAAGTGACAGCACAGTATCTAAACGGAAAGTCGGGTTCGGTTCCAGTAGAATGGGATAGTATCGACCCTTTGAAGTATGCATCTTCTGATACTTTTACCGTGACAGGTGCAGTATATGGAGCCCCTGTTCAACCGAAGGCCACTGTAACCGTTGGAGGATACCGGACGGATTATGTTAGAGGAGTAGATATTTCCACGTTAACCGCCATTGAGGATAATGGAGGAAAGTATCTGGATACTAATGGTACAGAAAGGGACTTGCTTGATATCCTCAAGGATCGCGGTGTCAATTATGTGCGTCTTCGTCTGTGGAATGATCCACAGAAATCAGGGGGATACAACGATAAGGAAGATGTAATTGAGCTAGCCGCACGGGTGAAAGCAAAAGGAATGAAAGTGCTGCTTGATTTCCATTATTCTGACGAGTGGGCTCATCCGGGACAGCAACTTCGTCCTAAAGCTTGGGAGAGTTATACTTTCGATCAGTTGAAACAAGCTGTATATGATTATACGTATGAAGTTGTAAGTGAGATGAAAGCTGCGAACGCTATGCCTGATATGGTACAGATCGGTAACGAAATTAATAGTGGTGTGTTGAATGGATTCAACAGCAGGATAAACCCTCAGGAAAATTATGAATTGTTAAAACGAGGTGTTGATGCTGTGCGTGCCCTCCAAGAAGAGGACCAGCATGTTCAGATTATGATCCATCTGGCTGAGGGTGGTAAAGCACAAATGTTTAAGGATTACTTTAGTGAACTAGAGAGTCGTGGGCTTGATTATGATATCATCGGACTTTCCTATTATCCGTTCTGGCATGGGACATTTGCTGATGTGCAAAAGACGATGAATGAAGTATCTGAAAAGTTCGAAAAAGACGTGATTATTGCCGAGACTTCCTATCCATTTTCCTATAAAAATGGGGATGCTCATGGCAATATCATTGGATCGGATGAAGCGCTACATGTTGGGGGAGCAACATTCCCTGCAACAGTTCAAGGTCAATATGATGCAATCGCTGGCATAATGGATATGATTGCTGACGTACCTGCGAACCGTGGAGCCGGGTTCTTCTATTGGGAGCCTGCATGGATAGCGGCGAATGTGGGCTGGATTGCTTCCGAAGGCGATGCTTGGGAGAATCATGCGATGTTCGATTATGATGAATTTCCTGGGAATGGTGGATACTCCTACGAAGGACGTGCCTTGCCATCACTGGATGTTTACAAGCGGGGGCTAGAAAATGTACCTGCGGATCGTCAGCATTTAGCGGCTGCAATTACACGTGCCGAAGGTTTGGTAGCTCCGGATTTTGAAGAAACGAGCTGGAACTCACTTGCTCCTGCGATTAAGGCAGCACAGGATGTGTACAACCAAGCGTATACATCAACTGGAGTGACGCAATCGGACACCAATTATGCAACAGCTGCGCTTGAACAAGTTATGTTGCAAATGAACGTGATTCCTGCGAAGAGGGATTCCCTCCAATCTAAGCTGACTGATGCTCAGACTTACAAGGAGTCGGATTGGTCAGCCTTAACTTGGGATATTTTTGCCAAGGCTCTTGCTAATGCAGATAAGGTTATGACAGATCCTAGAGCAACCCAGACTGAAGTGAATGCTGCAGAGAAACGGTTGCAGGATGCGATAAACGGATTATCCGATGTAGATAAAACAAAATTGGCTCTGCTTATTGGTGAGACGCAACAGCAAAATGAATCTTCATATACTCATCGTAGCTGGCAAACACTAATGGATGCATTAGAGCATGCTATCACAGTGAGAGATAATCAAAATGCAGTACAAGCTGAGGTAAATCAAGCGCATGAAGTACTGCAACAAGCGAATCAGAGTCTCGTTCAGTTGCAAGCATTAACTACAGGTAAGACGGCGACGGCTTCAACAAGTGCAGGTACAGGGGACAATCAACCCAACTCCCCAGAAGGTGCAATTGACAGCAATCCCAATAGTTCATGGGGAACAGACCAGAGTAAAGGTAGCTGGTGGCAAGTGGATTTGGGACAAGTCGCAAACCTGCGCAAGATCGAAATGTCGATGTGGAGTGGCGGAATCAAATATACGATTGAAGTGTCTAATGATAACAAAAATTTTGTGAAAGTGGTCGATACCACGAGCGACGTTGTCGTTTCAACAGCGCCAAGACACGTGTTCTCGAACAATACAGAAGCGCGTTATATTCTTGTAACGATTACAGAAGGTCCAGAATGGGTAGGGTTTATGGATTTTGAAGCATACGGTACGTTCCCGGCGGACAAATCTGCACTGCAAGCTACTGTAGATGCCGCTGAGAAATTAAAGCAAACCGAATACACGACTGCAAGCTGGAATGTATTCAGTAAGGCGCTCTCTGAAGCGAAGGCATTCATTCTGGATGTTGAATCTTCAACGCAAGATGTAAGTGAGGCGGATCGTGCGTTGCAAGATGCTGTGAGTAAGCTTGTACGTCAAGATGTAACACCTGGCCCTGGGCAGCCGTCCCAACCAAGTGAACCATCACAACCTTCCAGCCCGGGAACAGCTCCAACGCCCGGGAATCCGGCTGTAACCCCGCCTGTTGATTCGGGTTCTGCACCAGCGAAGGGTTCAATCACGGTAAAAGGAACAGCAACTGGGGATGACAAGTATTCGATTCGTCCAGATGCATCTCAATTAAATCAGGCACTGAAATCCATGGAGGCAGGAAATCGTACGTTGAAGCTGATTGCAGATGTGCCTGACACAGCCAAGACAGTCACATTCCAGTTGGCTGCAAGTCAACTGGCAGCATGGATTCGTTCAGAGGAAGTAAAATCTTTGGATGTAGTCGTAGGACCGACTACCGTTCGTGTTCCTCTAACATCACTGCCACTAACCATTGCGGAGACTGCTGGAACGTTCGACATCGTAGTGGCAACAGGATCGACAGATACACTGTCCACATCTCAAAAAGCAGCGATCGGTAACCATGAGATTGTTGATGTGAATTTGTTAATGAACAATAAGCCATTGCAATGGACAAACAGAGCGGTTGAAGTTGTTCTATCCAATATGGAGCAACCTACAAAAAATGATGTCGTTATGGTCGTGCATTCCATATCTCCAAATGGGGAAATGAAACCTGTTACGTATTCCAAGTACGATGACAATACAAAAACGATGGCGTTTAAACCTCTTGAATCCGGCAGTTATGTCATTGCGGAAGTTGAAGTGCCATTACATGATCTGCAAAATCACAATTGGGCGATCCAAGAGGTGCAGAACCTCTACGGTAAGGGAATTATTACGGGGATGAGTGCAACCCGTTTTGCCCCACAGGGTGAACTGACCAGAGCACAATTTTTGCAAATGATTATTAAAGGTATTGGTGATGCACGCCAGCCCGATCCATCTATTTCGATCCCAACGGATGTGAAGGAAGGGCAGTGGTATGCCGATTCAGTACGACTTGGAATTGAAATGAACATTGTTCAAGGCCGGGCGGATGGAAGCTTTGGAGCCAATGAACTTATTTCACGAGAAGATATGGCTGTTATGCTGAATCGAGCGCTGCAGGTTCTGCAACGTGATCAGGATGCGAACAATGCTGCACAAGGAAATACGGTGTTTGTAGACAACCCCGAGATCGCGGGATATGCTAAAGAGGCTGTAGCCTCGATGCAACAACTTGGACTGCTAAATGGCATGCCTGATGGCACGTTTGCTCCGAAAGAAACAGCGAACCGTGCACAGGGTGCTGTTGCAGTCGCCAGACTGATGGAACAACTGTATTAGAGGTAGTTCAAAAAGCCCGCTTTTGATTATGAAGGGTGATGCTTGATGGCATTATCAACACTCATGAATAGAAAATAACGAAGTATCTAAAGAGATCGGATCATAGGATTCGGTCTCTTTATTTTTTTGTGAAAAGAGATTATATAAGTTTAACTATTGTTTTACACGATAACGGAGAGGACAGAAAAAACTGAAAAAGCGAAGCGTTCGCCTTTATCACTGGATTTTCCCTTTAGAAAAGGGAATCGAAAAAATCTGGGGATAACAGCGATTAGAAGGTTATTCTGTCATCGGAGTGTCAGTGTAAATAATCTTTAGTTCAACTTATATAGAACGGACCCGCTTTCTTTAAATAGGCATCTAACCATTTTGTTAATGTCGTATTGACAATATCAAAATAGTTTGTTATCATTTCGATAATATCAAAACGACAATATTATGAAATGAGGAATGAGCCATGTTTGGATTCCGATTTGCGAAATTTCAACCCAGTGAATATGTAATGAAGGTGAAAAATGGTGAGGTACAGCGTCAGGGTGTGGGATTATCCTTCTATTATTATGAGCCGACCACATCGGTAGTGGTTCTACCCGTATCCTCGGTTGATGTACCATTCATGTTCGAAGAGATTACGGTGGACTATCAGACGGTTACTGTGCAGGGCCAATTAAGCTATCGCATAGTGGATTATTTGAAAATAACCCAGAGTCTGAATTACACGTACAATTTGCGTAAGAATCGGTATATTTCCGACGACCCCGGCAAACTGGACCAACGGGTAATCACCACAGCGAAAGTACTAACCAAGAAACATCTGGAGCAAATGCCGCTGAAGGAGGCCATTCAATCCAGTGAACGGCTGGCAAGCAGCATGAAACGCGAAGTTGTGCAAAGTGAAGAGTTGGAGAAACTGGGCGTTGAGCTGATGAGTCTGTCCATCCTGGCCATTTTGCCTAACAAAGAGACGATGCGTGCATTGGAAGCACAAGCACGGGAAGAGATTTTGCGTCAAGCAGACGAAGCGCTGTATGTGCGTCGGAATGCATCGATTGAACAGGAAAGACGAGTGAAAGAGAACGAACTGAATACGGAAATTGCCGTGGAGACGAAGAAACAGCAAATTCGTGAGACCCAATTACAGGCAGAACGCTCGGTGAAACAAAAACAAAATGAGATGGAACAGGAACAGCTACAGTTCAATACAGCGATGGAGGAACGTAAGCAGCAGCTCATTGAGTTAACCATTGCCAATCACAATGCTGAAGCGGATGCCAAAGCGTATGAGATTGCTGCCGTGATGAATTCATTGCAAAATGTACAGCCGAATGTACTGCAAGCGATGGCGAACATGGGCATGAATTCCGATAAGCTGATCGCACTCGCGTTCCAGGAACTGGCTGAAAATGCAGGCAAGATCGGACAGCTTAATATCTCGCCGGATCTGTTGCAGGGATTAATGACTCCCGCGCCGGGCAGAGATCAGGGAGGGCGAGCGAGATGAGATTAGGTAGAAGAGAGCAAGCGGAGCAGACAGGGAAATCAGCACGTCAGCAGCCTGGAGCGGATGACCGGATGAGCGAACACAAGCTGATACTGGTGAAGCGCCGGACCAGACTGGAGGAGCTGGTAGTTCGATATAACACGGTGCAGCAAGCCCAGTTCTATATTGAACGTCTGGGCGCGGACTTCAGTGATTATATGGAGGAAGACCGTCGTTATCGTCAATCCGTACAGCAGGCGCAGCAGCAACTGGGACAATTGGGTCGTGTACAGACCATTGATCGGGAACATGTGCCCAATTTTATCTTTGGAGAGCAGGATATCGTGGTTGTGGTGGGACAGGATGGGCTTGTAGCTAATACCCTCAAGTATGTAACTGAGCAGCCGCTCATCGGTGTGAATCCGGACCCGATGCGGTGGGACGGGGTATTATTACCTTTTACCGTGGAGGATATCAGCTTCATTGTCCCTGATGTCATTCGAAAGCAACGAACATTGAAAGAAGTCACTCTTGCCAAAGTAGAACTTAATGATGGGCAGTATCTATATGGTGTGAACGATCTGTTCATTGGTCGAAAGACGCATGTGTCGGCTCGTTATGAAGTGCGTCTGGGTTCATCCGCAGAACAACAATCTTCCAGTGGTATCATTGTCTCCACAGGCATGGGATCGACTGGCTGGTTCAAAAGTGTGCTGGCGGGAGCTACCGGAATTGTAGGATCGGCGGCATGGCAGAACATGAATTCCGAAGCTGAGGTCGCTACAGCATCCGCATCCATTCATGGAAGCAGGCAGGAGTTGAATCATTTTAACTGGGATGCACCGTACTTATATTTTTCAGTACGTGAACCGTTCCCGAGCCGGACGACAGCAGCCAATCTGGTGTTTGGACAGATTCATTCGAAGCAGCCATTGCACATTGTATCCCAGATGCCAGAGGATGGTGTCATTTTCAGTGATGGAGTTGAGCAGGACTTTCTTGAGTTTAACTCAGGGGTTGAAGCTATCATTGGTTTGGCAGAGAAGAGAGGACGCCTCGTGGTCTGACCCTTTATTTCCAAGCCGTTTCCGACTAGAATGGGTAACTAGATGTGATACACTGACGTCAGGAAACGGAAAGAGGGTTAACGATGCAGTCGATATTGTTGGTTGAGGATGATGCGAAGCTTGCAGGATTGCTGGCCGCTTATCTGACCCGAAATGGATTTCAGGTACAGGTCACAGAAGATTTTCGTCATGTACTGGATGAATTCGTGAAGATGGAACCGGATCTTGTGCTGATGGATGTGAACTTGCCTCAATATGATGGCTATTATTGGTGCAGACAGATACGCACACATTCCATATGTCCTATTTTATTCATATCGGCTCGTGACAGTGGTATGGATCAGATTATGGCGTTGGAACATGGAGCGGATGATTATATTACGAAACCTTTTCAATATGAAGTCGTTCTTGCCAAAGTCCGCAGTCAGCTGCGCAGAGCCTATGGTTCTTACGCTGCTGTGCAGCAGGAAGTGAAGGTGAAGAACGGTCCCATGATCCTCTATCCTGAGCGATTTGTACTGGAATATGATGAACGTTCTACAGAGCTAACACAAAAGGAAGCCATATTGGTGGAAGCACTAATGGCGAAGGCAGGGCGGGTTGTGTGTCGGGAAAAATTGCTTGAACAGATGTGGGAAGATCAGCATTTTATTGATGACAATACGTTGAATGTATATATTACACGTGTTCGCCGGAAGTTGAAGGAGCTGGGTGCAGAAGAGATTTTGGAGACGGTTCGCGGAGCGGGTTATCGTGTGTTGGATCTGGATTCGTCCGCACAGGGGAAAGGGAAATGAGACTTTTCCTGAGAGACCACCAGATGTTAGTCGGATTTTATGTGTTACAGATGCTACTGGTTCCGTGTGTCTACTGGCTCTCTGGTGAGGGCCGTCCGATGAAGATTGTCCTTTATGGCATGCTGATCAGTACGGTGGTACTGATGGTCTATCTAGTCATACGTTACTTCCAGATGCGAGCGTATTATCGTTTACTTCAACAACCACATTTGCTGGTAAAGGAGCCTTTTCAAACGCTTGGAAATTCGGTCGTGGCGGAAGCTATCCAGGAATTGTTACATGAACTGGAGCGTAATCGGCAGAACGAGATGGGTCAGTTACGTACCAGTAAGGAACAACAGGTGGTATTCATGAATCGCTGGGTTCATCAGATGAAGACCCCGTTGTCCATTATCCAACTGACCTTGGAAGATGTAGAAGATGAGACGGCGGGCAGTATTCAGGATGAGTTGGATAAAATGCGCAAAGGACTTGAAATGGTCTTGCATTCATCAAGGCTTGAACAGTTCGAAGGGGATTTTCGTGTAGAGCTGCTGTCTCTGCATGAGGTGCTTCGGAGCAGCATTGCAGAGAACCGACGTTTGTTTATTCGCAGAGGCATTACACCGGATATCCGGATGGAGGGCGACCTTCAGATCTACAGTGATTCCAAGTGGCTGCGGTTCATGTTCACCCAGATTTTGACCAATGCCGTGAACTATTCCGATAGCAAATCAGGCAAAAAAGTGATCATTACAGGCTATAAACAGGAAGAGCGTACAATCCTGGACATTCAGGATGAGGGGATCGGCATCTCATCCGAAGATATTCATCGGGTGTTTAATCCCTATTTTACAGGCGAACGGGGTAGACAATACCATGAATCTACGGGAATGGGATTATATCTGGTTCGTGAGATCAGTGCCCGCCTGGATAACCGTGTGGAGTTGTTTTCGGAGCCGAATGAGGGAACGTTGGTCAGATTCAGCTGGGTTCATACGAAATATCCGAAGTAAAGAGCGCTTTGCCCATGGGTGAGGTGCTTTTTTTAATGCACAGAAGTGTGATAGAGAAGGCAGGGGAACAGAACCTTAAACGCGTTGTAAGAGAAGTTTAAGGTAATTCGATAGCACCGTTACAGGAGGTCAGTTAGGATAAGAATAGAAATAAACGTATATAGAATGATGGATCAGGAGGGAATTACGCATGGAAATGTTACAGGTATCAGCACTCAATAAAGTGTATCAGGGCAAAGTGCAAACCCAAGCCCTTAGTGATATTCATCTGACAATCAAGCAAGGTGAGTTTGTGGGTATTATGGGTCCGTCGGGCAGCGGCAAAACCACGTTGTTAAACATGGTCTCGACCATTGATGAACCCAGCTCGGGCAAGGTGCTGATTAATGGCATGAACCCGTTTGATATGAAGAAGAAAGAACTTGCCATGTTCCGACGTCGGGAACTCGGATTTGTCTTTCAGGATTTCAATCTGTTGGACACGCTGACGGTTGCTGAGAATATTGTACTTCCACTGACACTGGACAAGGTCAAACTGAAGGAGATGGAGAGTAGACTACAACGCATTACAGCCAAGCTCGGGATAGATCACATTCTGGATAAACGAGTCTACGAAATTTCGGGCGGACAGCGACAGCGGACAGCCATTGCGAGATCCATGATTAATATGCCTTCGATTGTATTGGCGGATGAACCAACCGGCGCCCTGGATTCTACGTCATCTCAGGCGGTCATGGAGTCGCTTGAACAGATTAACCAGCAGGAGAAAACGACCATTATGCTGGTTACACACGATCCCCTTGCTGCAAGTTATTGCAACCGAATCGTGTTCATCAAGGATGGAAAACTGGCAGCCGAAGTGCACCGCGGAGATAATCGACAGACGTTCTTCCAGCGGATCATCGATACCTTATCCTTCTGGGGAGGGAATTCACATGAGCTTTCCTCAGTTCGCGTTTAACAATATTCGCCGAAATGGGCGAGCGTATATTGCTTTTTTTCTAAGTAGTGTGTTTATGGTCATGATTTTCTTCGCCTATGCGGTGTTCATCTATCATCCGTATGTGACAGAGTTGCCGATGGGTGACACAACTGCTACGGGGATGCAGGTGGCTTCGATCATTGTATATGTGTTTGCATTTTTCTTTGTTATGTATTCCATCAGTGCTTTTCTCAAATCACGGAACAAGGAGTTTGGCATTCTGACCATACTTGGTGCAGAGCCCGCACAGATTCGGAGATTGGTCATTTTGGAAAACATGTTGATCGGCTGCTTGTCCATTATTGCCGGTATAGGCGGAGGCATGTTGTTGTCGAAGCTATTCCTGATGTTAACCACTCGTTTTATTGGCATGGATGATCTGCCCTTTTATTTTCCGATCAAAGCAATTCTGATTACAGTAGCAGCCTTTTTGATATTATTCTTCTGCATTTCACTCTTCACATTGGTTTTTATCGGAAACAAACGGACGTTAGAGCTATTGACGGGTACAAGCAAACCCAAAAAAGAGCCCAAAGCTTCATGGTTCTTCTCACTTCTGGGACTGGCATTACTTACAGTCGGCTTTGTGGTACTGCGCAGCGAGTTGAATGGTGGGACGATCATGCTTGCAGCAGTGACAGGCATAGCGGGAACGTATTTTTTCTATTCACAGCTTTCCGTGCTCATCATCCGTTTATTGAAGCGTAATCGTAAAACGGTATGGCATGGTACACGTCTGTTATGGATCTCAGAGATGAGTTACAAAATGAAGGATAATGCTCGCATGCTCTTCATGGTGACTGTGGTGATTGCGATTGCTTCGATGAGTGCGGTGGTGATTTTGTCACTGGATCAGGAGAATCGGGAGCAGTTTACCAATAACGATTTTCCAATCAAATACAATGTGTACACAACTTCGGATCAATTGGATATGAGTTTTATTGATTCGACACTTGAAGCCGCAGGCTTGGATTATCAGCAAGTGTATTTGGAGTACTTCTGGTCTGATGCGGATCTGAGCGCTGTCTCGGTCATGCCGCTCAGTCATTACAACCGATTCAATACAATCCTAGGAAAAAAGACATTCCATTTGGATTCAGGCTCAGCATTATTCGTAGATTCGCGTAATGAGAAGGATCAGGATCAGATTGATCGAAACAGGTTTCGTAATTATGCGGAAGGAGACACATTGACTCTGAATCTGGAAGATGGCTCATTGCAAGCAAGAATTACAGCTACGGATGTAGAGCCACGGTTCGCAACCCTGATCTATTCTACAGGTGTAGTCGTTCTGCCGAATGAGAAGTATGAAGAGATCACACAACAGCTCAAAGGAAATAGATTATCTGGCAAAGTTCTTTATCAGATTCCGGCATGGGGTCATGCTGTACCTGACCGACACTCCTCGGAAGCTATGGTTAGCGATCAGCTACTGTCGTCCGCAGATACCATTCGAAGCGATAATGCTTCTTCGGATGAGAATTACTCTGGATTTCTGACCACTCGATACGGGGATTTTGAGAGATACAGACAGAGTACAGCACTCTTTACCTTTCTCGGCATATTTATCGGATTGATCTTCTCCATCTCTTCTGCAAGTTTTCTGTATTTCAGACTGCATACCGATCTTGAAGCAGATGGGAAAATGGTGCACTCTCTTTCGAAAATGGGTCTCAGTTTTCAGGAGATGAAACGATCATCTACCGTTCAGATTGCCATTTTGTTCTTCTTACCGATCGGTGTTGCCATCATTGAAACTTTGGTAGTGGTTAAGCCATTCCTGACTGAATTCGGTATTACCAATTATACGGTTCCGGTGTTGACTGTATTTGGTGCGTTTCTCCTTGCACAGACGTTTTATTTCTTTGTTATCCGTTCGAGATATATATCTTCTCTGCGCAAAATGATGGTTTAGTCATCCAGGAAACGAATGATCATAATGAATCGATCATGATCTGTTCCTTGCCCGCATTTTCTTGATTCAGATCAAGGAAACGCGGGCTTTCTTGCGTTAAGATGAATGCATTCACAGATTATATTATCGAGGAGGACGATTATCATGAGTATTACGTCATTGCAAGAAGTCAAAGCATTCAGTGAGGACCGCTTTACGAAAAGGGTTTTATTCCAGCAGGATGGTGGAGTGACTTTTGTCCTTCATTTTCTACCAGGTCAGCAGCTTCCTGTTCATAAACATCCGGGCACAGACGTTATTTTGCTGGTAGTCGAAGGCACAGGTACACTTATTCTGGATGGAAAAGAACAAGCGGTGAAACAAGAGGATGTGATTCATTGTGGCGGTGAAGTAGAGTTCGCATTCCATAATACAGGAAATCAGGAGGTTCGTTTGTTCGTGGTGTTAAATAAAGTACCAGCAGCATCGTATGCCAAGGACATCTAACATCTAATAATAAGGAAGCGATAAAATGATTCACTGATCGGCACTAATATAAGGGAAACTCTATTCTGGAGTTTCCTTATTTATTTTTTATTCAAGAATACTCTGCTCCAACATTCGTCCTTCTAGCAATCTCCGGGGTGTATATCAAGTGTGGCTTCCATCGCAAAACAAAAAGCATACCTGGGTCTGAGAACATCAGAGCTTAGGTATGCTTTTTCGTATTCCGGCAGCAATTTGTTCATTCATCCGGTTTATCGTCATTCTGCCTAGAAGTATCCCAGCATTTCCTTGGCTTCATTCGACATCAGCTGTGGAGACCATTGTGGCTCCCACACCACTTGTACATCAATATCGGTCTTATTTGTATTCTCCTGCAAAACCCATTTCACCGCACCGACAATTGTATCATGCAGCGGGCAACCTGGTGTAGTCAGCGTCATCCGTACATGTACCCGTTCAGGCTCTTCCCTTACTTCATACACCAGACCCAGGTCAACGATATTGACACCTAATTCAGGGTCATACACTTCCTTGAGACATTCCAGCAAATGCGTGGTTTGTTCCATCATGTTCACTCTCCAGTCCACCTTATTTATGTTAACGTCTGAATACCATAGCAATATTTGTTATATAAACGATGGAGACAAGAGACAAAATCGTCCCTCCAACCATCATGACCTCAGCCAGATTAATCAGAATTCCACTGACAAGCAGAAGGCTTCCAGCAACCATGGCGAGCATACCCCAATTGACATGACGTTCACTCAACATACCTGCCATCAGCGGTGTTCCGGGTCTG
Organism: Paenibacillus sp. LS1; assembly: GCF_026013365.1. Lineage (GTDB taxonomy): Bacteria > Bacillota > Bacilli > Paenibacillales > Paenibacillaceae > Paenibacillus. Next base: position 991,224 of record NZ_JAPDOE010000001.1, on the reverse strand, counting down.
CCGGCTTGCTTGCCATATTTATGGGTCCACCATAGAAAAGGCACGATTTTGGAGGCATAGCCAAGTATGGTGAGAGAAACCCAGCCCCCGAGATATACCCATCCAGACAGCAGAACAACACGTGGATGGAGCAGCAGTTCAGTCCCTTGCGAAGAATAGATCAGTAGGGCAACAGCATATACAGCAAACGCACGGCTTACATAGACAGACCAGCGAATGCCTGGACCCGGATTGCTTTTGTGCCGTTTCTCCTGAATTTGTTCCAAGTGATATACATAGAAGAGAAGGGCGGCGGTTAGAAGTAAGAGCGCAAACCAGAGCAATCCTCCCTTAATACCTGTCAGAAATGCGACAACACCTGTAACTACAGCTGCATTCCACAGAACCAAGACCACTTTTTGCAGTCGAATGGAATAATCGTGGGACAGGTAGAACATGGGCAGCATTTTGTAACTGAAGCCGGTAATTAACATGCCAAACCAGCCGAGTGTTCCCATCCAGATATGTGCGCCGAATAAGCGTTCATGCAGACCGTTCCAATCACCAAAGGCAAAATTCAGACCCATCAGCATACCGGACAGCCCGGTAAGAAACAGATATAGACAGGAACAAGCTGCACTGATCGTCACCGGATTCCACTGTGAGGCACGGAGAAGGGTAGCGCCCATATTCCATCCGAACAATAGAATGCCCGAGAGCGCGAGTGTAGCAGAACCGGCAATCCAGATGACATCTGCACGGATGAAGCCGTATAACATGCCCACGATTCCGATACTGAACAAGAAATAATGACAATAACCAAGAAACAGACTGTAGATATTGGATTGCAATATAACATGTATCAACTGATAAATGGCACCCATAGCTAGCATGGTTGCCCACCCGAGCACAAACAGATGGGCATGAAACCAGCCTTCGGGTCCTCTGAGTTCATCACCAAGCCAGCCTGTCAGCGAGAGCAGGGAGAATGCGTGATACATTACAAATCCAAAGATGCCCGTGATGATAAAAAGAAACGGCAACCTGGACATGGCCTTTGCCTCCTTACCCTTTTTCAATTCTCACTTTGGCCGTACCATCGGCTTGATCCTCAACGGTGTAGGGGCAACCGAGATTATTTAACTCTTCTATCAAGAAGACAGGCACACGGTCATTGTGGATCAGCACGACTTCCCCAGGTCTGCAACGCTCCAGTGCGGCAAGTGTTCGCATCATGGGGTGTGGCGGTTCCAATCCGCGATTGTCCAGTATAACGGTGGGCGCCTGTGGAGATTCAAGGTTTTCAATCGCAACAGCTTGTTCCTCCGGATGCCCTTTGCATGAAACTGATTCTTCGTCGGAATCTGGATCAGAATCAGCTTCCGATCCAGATAAAACCATTGCAGATAAGGCTTTTGCACCGGTTTTATTTTTTTTGTGCACAAACGTGGTAACCCAGTGATCCGAACCCTTTCTTTCCGATGTGCTTGAGTATCCTTTCATCTTGAGAATACCAAGCAGAGGCGTGGGTTTGAATGGAGCATGGAGTACAAAGACATCTTCATGCTGAAGGCCTTTGACCGTGTCCATGATCAGTTGAAACGGCTCCAACTTTTTACTCAGATGAGGACGCACATCCAATTCAACAATATGGACATCAGATGGAGACATGTGCGTTCACATCCGATCCTGCACTAGCTGCATCCGCCTGCTGTACCAACTGTAGAGATGATTCATACAGGGCGGCCATTCCACCGTACAGCACATAGAAGAATGACTCCGGCGCATCGAGGGAGAAGGACAGGTAGGCTTTGGGGTCCATGCCGAGCACACGCTCAAAAAGTCTTGCACTGTCATAGGCGTAAAAACAGAAATGAGTATATTCGAATACAGGCATTTTTTCGTATATGGTGATAATCTCTTGCGCATATTCCGCTTGCTCACGCTGTGCCATTTGAACCATGGTTGTAGCGTCTTCCAGCCGCAGCGTGATGCGGAGTGTAGTATCGTCAATGATTTCAACGTGCGCCATAGCGGTTCAGCTCCAATCTATAATTTGCTGATTTTGACCTGGAAGGTTGTAGGACCCTGCTCAATATACTCCCAGTTGAAGCCATCGGGATGTGTGGATTGGAACTGGAATCGAAGGGGCTTAGGATCGTGATCGTTAATGAGCAGCATGGATTCCTGTGGTTGCAATTGATCAAACGTTTCGAAAATAACTTTATGTTTCAAATGCGGTGGATACTCCGTGGCATTAATGGTTGCTGCGTATGTGTTCATGTGTCATTCCTCCAGATAGGGATAGTGTGGTGTTGCAATTTAATTATAGAAAACGTGAGGAGGGGGCTGTGTGAGCCTGCTCACACCTTTTTTAATGTCATCGTCTCGCCTTATTTGAGTCAGAATCTTGTATGGAAAGAATGACATGAGCAAGTCAAAGCTAACAATGTCCTGATACGTGTATTGCTAATTGTGCATGTGAAAGAGACCTTAACATGGATTGCAGACGTTAAGGTCTCTTTATGCACACACAGTTTAATGTAATAGAGTGGGAGAAAACAGTGTATCTGGGTGCAGGGTGGTCACGTATCCCTTTGTTCCTTCAAAGCTTGCAAATCATGAATGATGATCCGGTTGCGATCCACTTCGAGCAAATCTTCTTTCGTAAGCTGATTTAAAAGCCGATTTGCTGTTTCCCTTGTTGTACCTATGGAATTGGCAAACTCCTGATGTGTCATGGGCAAGTTGATCATAATTTGATTTCCATGTATCTGTCCGTGCTGCTCTGCTAGCATAAGAAGAAAGGAAAGCACACGATTGCGTACATCCTGACCAGAGAGCACCTGCAATTTGTCCTGTAATTCTCTTATTTTATCACCGAGCACACGCATAATTTTGATCGCAATGGATGGTGTACTCAACATTAATCTTTCGAAAAGCCGGACAGGTATCGCCAATAGTTCGGTAGGGGTAATGGCTTCTGCGGTAGCCGGGTAAGGGTACGCGTTAAAAAAGCCGGTGTGTGGGAACATATCTCCTGTTTTGAGAAAAGAGACGATCTGTTCATGTCCATTCTCATCGGTTTTATAGGCTTTTACAATGCCGACACGAATGAAAAAGACAGCTTCTTTTTCGCTTCCTTCGCTGAAAATAACTGATTTCTTCTGAATGCTTCTGGAAATGGCGATATCTTCGACTTGCTTTAATTCCTCAGGGCTAAGGTCCTGAAAGATGGGAAACTGTTGTAGAAACTCCCCTGCTGTATCTTTGTTTACCCTGCTCATGAGAATCTTTCCTCTCTGTGTTCATATTTCTGAACGACGATATCATTTCATCATAGCGTGATTTTTGAACACAACAGGTGATATAGATCACAACGTCACAGGATTGTTTTTGATTGCTTACCCAAGGTTAATGGAATGATAGAACATAATTGAACTTGAGAGGGGTCGGCCCGGATGTGGATTGCATTCATGTGGGGCGGCATCTCTGCCTCAGCGGTTGTCATAGGCGCACTCGCAGCATTGTTTCTGAAGATACCCAAACGAGTCATTGGATGGATCATGGCTTTTGGTACAGGAACATTAATTGGTGCAGCGACCTATGAACTTCTCGGAGATGCGCTGAATGATGGAGGGATTATACCTACAGCCATTGGATTTACGGCGGGTGCCGTCGTGTATACCCTGTTTGACCTACTCGTATCTGCAAATGGAGGGGCAGGGCGTAAACGTTCCGCAAAGTCGGGAGACTCGAATCAAAGCGGCCTTGGGATCTTTGCAGGCACGGTAATGGACGCTATTCCGGAATCCATCATGCTTGGAGCCAGCTTGTTGGCTGGCAACGGTGTCAGTGTGGTGCTGGTGGTATCGATCTTTGTCAGCAACATCCCTGAAGGTCTGTCGAGTACGGTTGGACTCCAAGGCAAGTACAGTCGTGCCAAAATCATATTGATGTGGCTGAGTGTACTGCTGATCTCTGCGCTTGCCGCACTGGGTGGATATCTGTTTCTGGAGCAGCTTCCAGAGGAGATGGGGGCAGCGATTGGTGCATTTGCAGGTGGCGGAATCATTGCCATGATCTGCTCGACGATGATGCCAGAAGCCTTTGAAGAGGGCGGACCTGTAGTGGGTTTGATTGCATCCATGGGATTACTCGTATCACTGTTGTTGGATCTGTAGATGACAGAATAAGCTTCCGATCGCTGAGTTGAATTTATATAAAAAGAGTATCCGAACAGAGTGATTTCTGATCGGATACTCTTTTTTTGCCAAAACAGCTTCCTCCGCATTCGCAAGTTTCCTTGCCTAGTTCATTGTCTTCGTGCAGAGGGTTCCATTCTTTCCCTGAGCTGTTCCAGTTGAAGAATAAGGATACAGTTCCCCGTAACCTGAAGCAGTCCCTGAGTTTGCATTATGGCGAGTTTACGACTAAGTGTTTCGGGTGTGATCCCGAGCAGCAGAGCCATATCTTTTTTGAAAACAGGCAAGCGGATCTCATGCTTTGCATGATTTCGGGTATGAAAATACAAAAGCAACTTGGCAATCTTCTGTTCCGTTGTCATCGCACTGAGCGAGCTGTTCCATTCATCTGTTTCACGGAGCAGATTGGAAATGGCAAGCAGGAAATGATAAGCAAGCTTCGGATCATGTTCGAGTAACTGGTCAAAGTCATGCTTGCTGATAGAGCAGATGGCCGAAGGCTCCAGAACTTCGGCGTTTGTGGCATGTGGTTTTTGATGTAACAGGGAATCTTGTCCGAAGAAATCCCCGGGAAACAGAAACCGGATAATATGTTCCTTGCCATTTTCATTGTATTTGGATAACTTCACACATCCCTGATGAACCACATAAAGCGTATCGGAGCGTTCGCCCTCCTGGACGACAACTTCGCCTTTGTTATATTTGCGGGTATGCAAAAGGGAGGCCAACAATGCAGCTTCGGATGGATCAAGATGCTGGAACAAAGATACTTTGGAGAAACAGACATCCTTCGCTTCGTGCGCACAGATCATCGTTTAATCACCTCGAATTGTTCAGGATGGGTATAGCCATTATCTATTGTCATGTCTCAGTGAGACATCGCGAGTCCACCATGATCAGTACCATCCTTGGTCACACGCAGAACAGCGGCAGCACCTTTGGCTACATGGTTGAACTGATGGGTTACAATCGTATAATCGCCTTCTTCGGTCACGGTGAACTCTACGACAGCTCCACCACTTGCGGGGAGCATAACGGTCTGTATTCCATACTGGATGTTGCGTGGATTCCCATCGGTATATACACGGTCCATAATTGTACCTACAACATGGAAGGATGAGACTTCATTGGGTCCGGCATTACTGACATAGATCCGCACCGTATCTCCTACTTTGGCTAATAGGGGATGTTTTACTAATCCATAATCATTGCCGTTAAATACGACATAATCCGGTTCCCCGTTCAAAAAAGCTTCGTAATCATGCTCTTTATACCATTCACTCTGAACAAGGGTATACTCACGATCAACCAAGTGATCAGAAGGGTATCCTGCTTTGGGTTCCACAATAATCATGCCGTACATCCCGTTTGCGATATGGGCAAGAACCGGTTTGGTTCCACAGTGATACATGAATACGCCGGGTGAGGAGGTTGGATAGGTGAACGTGCCTTCCTCGCCTGGCATAACATCAATGAATTTGCTGCTGGGAGCAGCATGTACAGCGTGAAAATCCATGGAATGAGGCAGGCTGGAATCTTTATTTTTTAACGTGAACACCAAGGTATCTCCCTCGGTCACTCGTAGGACGGGTCCGGGAACGGTACCATTAAATGTCCAAGCGTTGTATATAACTCCTTCGGAGATTTCGATATCTGTAACCTGGGCCGTCATTTCAATATATACCGTAGTACCTTCTCTGCGAATGTTTGGGTCCACCGGGGGTTGACTGATCGCAGAGGAGGAGACTTCATCGTGGTGAACAGGTTTAACCGTATCGGTTGTACTACAGTGAGAGAGAGTTGCTGTGAATATAGCGAATACGAGTGACCATTTATATACATTCATTAAGGAAAACATAGGTACACAACCTTTACTCAAGTGATGTTTTTCACAAGCTAAAAAACAGGTATTCTTTCATTTCAGTAATTATTTAGTTATAGATTACGTTATTGAGGTGGGGACGGGTGTGATAAGGCACACACTTGGGTATGTCGTATTAGAGGCATTTCCAACAATCTGTCTTCAATTCTTGTGCTGAGGAACGGAGTTTCATATAATTTTAGAGAGATGGATTGGTAAATGTTGAGTATTATGACGTAGTTTCAGGAGAGGGGTGAATGCGGAATGAAACGTTTCGAAGATGAAGGTGCCTATAAGTACAGTTTCTATTCGGTACTTCGTCGGGGAGAGCGGGTTGATGTGAAATGTCCCAAATGCGGTGGGCACGCTTCGATTGAACAACGGAACGATCAAATGGGATGGAAGTGTTCCGAATGTTACGCTCAAGCTTCTGAAGAACCAGTATATCAATATAAAGCCAAGGGGAATTGTGCTGTATGTGAACGTTGGTTTAACGTGGAAGTCACAGACGAGAAGAAGACTTCTCACCGATCAACGCATGTGGAATGTCCGCATTGTAGTTCTATTAATCAGGTTGAATTACACGCCAAGCCGACATACCAAAGGTATTTTTCCGAGATTTTTGCAGGGAAAGATCCTGTGTTCGGAATGGAATTATACTTCCTGGATAATTTCAGAGGAAAAATAATATGGGCTGTGAATCGGGAGCATCTGAATTATCTCATCGCTTATGTCTCCGCAGATCTGCGTGTAAAATACGGAAATATGCCTATACGAACGGCTTCACATAGTATTCCGGCTTATATCAAGGATGCGAAGAACAGGGATGTGGTTGTGCGTACACTGTCAAAGCTTCAGCACAAGACTGGATGAGAATGGAATTGAAGATGAAGCGTTAAAGCCGCAAGGAGAGAAGATATGAAACTACGCGTTAAACTTACTATTTTTGCAGTCATTCTTGGTGTGTTGATGATTCCGGCTTATTTTATTTTACAGGCATTTGGTGTATTTCAAAAAGAGACAGTATTATCTGACTATGCTCTCGCCGTTGATGTTAATGGAAAATCCTATGAAGCCTGGCCGCTGATCAACAGTTTTGCAGCGATGGACAAAGAGGAAGAGAACAGTCAGTTTTATTACCGGATTGATATGAATCATATCCAATACCTGTTTAATCTGGCCTATCAGGAGTATGATGTGAGGCCCGACGGGGACAATCCGTATCTGGCTGGTACGGTAAACTATCAACGTACAGATCACAACTATGTACAGACCGAGAGACAGTATGAGAACGCCAATGATTTCACAACGGTTTTGAATCTGTATGATCAGGATGGGCAGGTGATCTATACCTACAATAACACCGGCAAGGGAGATAAACAGCTGGTAGAATCCATTATTCACCAGGGAATGAGCCGTACCAGTGGGAGTGGCAGCGAAGCTGCTCGCGATCCTTATATCAATATTACGGCGTTATTTCGCGACAAGCTAAACATAGATGTGAAACTGACGGTGGATGAGGAACACAAAGTGGTTACCATTCGAATGAATAAATCGGAGGCGAGATCATGAATGAGTATGGTGTGCAACACGGACCGGCTTATCTGGAAGGATTAACAAAGAAGGAAGAGGACATAAAGTCCGATGAAGTGGAGTGGAAAGGCAAACTTCAAATGAGTGATGGACACGATAAATTCCATATTTTTTATTATGGTGACTTGACGGAAGATGATCTGATTGCCTGGCATGATTCGACACCGCTTCTTGTATATGCGGAGCATACGGTCACGGGTGAGCGCTATCTGCTTATTGATGCCGCTAAGCACGGATATGATGCCATGTTATGTGAGACCTATTCAGAAGAAGCACTACATGACAGACCCCTTCGTCCTTATCTGGATGTTGAAGGAGAGGACATCTTTGAGGTAGAGTTGACGGCCTATTATAATGTGCCTTGGGATGATGAGTTTGGCGAAGATGTAGATGAGCGTGGTGCATATGAACTGATTACGGGAGAGCGCATGCATTTTGATCAGGTCAAGCGTGATGGATTTGATGCTTTTGCCATTCGTATTCTGAATCGTAAAGGGGTATGGACTGACATTGTACAGGAAGAACTGGCTTAGATCCTGAAAACGAATGAACCAAATTGAGATGGGAGATGTCGACAAATGTATATCGTATCCCGTGCACTTAAGCCGGTTCCAGTAGAGGAACTGGATCACTTTGAACAACAACATGCCATCTCGCTACCTTCGTCATACCGTACCTGGATTGAACAATACGGAGAGGGTACATACACGGGTTGGATGAATGTGCAAAGACCGGACCCGGAAGTGCTGAAGCCTTTTGTTGAGTATGATTTTTGGATACATACGGACGATTCGCCAATAAGTCAGCATCAACTTGAGCAGTGCATCACGATCGGCAGTTCTGTAGATGGAGATTTCCTTGCTGTTCATCCAGAAGTTGAGGGGCTACTGTGGCTACCGCGTCATGATGAGAATATCACCTTATGGTCATGCACGGAGGCTGAATTTGGCGATACGCTGGACCGGATCTATTGCGGGTATTACCGTCAGGATAAACCGATATCGCCACTATACTATGAACCGTGGAATGAGCTGCGGAAGCATACGTTTTACCATTTTACAGGGACGGAACAGGGAATCTCCATGAAGGAACTCGCGGATACGTGCAAGACGGAATTTGAGTGGGACGCTGTGTTGGAGAATGAGTACATGTGCAAGCTGTTTATGGCGTCGATGGGAGGATATGTACGTTTTAACTATGCGATTGGGAGAGAAGTTGCCCTGTTCTATGAAGAAAAGAACGGTGCGGAGGAGGCGACGGATAACGAAATCAGTCTGTTTTTGCAAGCACATCATTGTACGGCATATGAATAGGGGCAGAGTGGAGGACAACATATGAGTTGGTTAAAGGAAGACATCGCGGAACAATGGCGCAATGAGGGCAAGCGTTATGCAAGGGATGTCAATGCATTTGTACGGAGAGGCATGCAGGGAGAGCAACCAGATGAATCCGAGCTGGAGGGAGACTCCAGAGGCGGTATGAGTACTGAAGTTTTACATATGGTGAGACAGGCCAATCTCCAAGGTGACTTGGAGATGCTCCGACGTGAGCTGCCAGCATCGACGTGGCCATTGAGCGAGGCGTTTCAGGCTTCCATGCAGGCGGTCAAAGTTGTAGGTTATCTGAACGAAGAGACGTGTGTATGTAATACGGGTATCTTCACGGAGAATGGTCAGATATATACGATGGATCAGCACGGATGGCAGTTGATCTCTCCATATACTTTTGCAGGTTGCTCATCGGATGGATTGGACTATGCGCTTGCAGGACCGGATGGGATTCGTATTATCCGTCAGCCAGATCGCAGGTTGGAAGGACAAGAGATAGCGACATATCGATGGGAAGATATTCAAGCCCGGATACAGTCTTCCTTACCTCGGATTGAATCACTTGCGGATTGTGAGCATCCTGAACGGACACTTGAGGGACTTATACCTATGGATGAAGGCAGAGCACTACTTATACATTCTCGATACGGAATATATGTGGTAACGCAGGCTCAAGTGACCTTGCTTCATCCCGATCTGGCAGAGATCGAAGAATATGAGCTAGAGGATACGCAGATCGATATGGGACATGCAGCTGTATCACGGGATGGTCGATGGATTGCCTATGGCAGCCAGGGGAGCAATCATATGGTGATGGACCGTCAGCTGAACAAGACATACTCCCTCTATCCGGAATCGAGCTATCCTCATTATGCGGCATTCACCAGTGATAACCAGAACGTCTGGTTTAACGCATGTCATTTCTATAATGGAGTCACAATACAGGTTCCGCTGAACTCAATCGCAGGTAACGAAACGAAGGAAGATTGGCCGGTCATGGATGAGAATGCACGAGTGTATGCAGCAGTTGAAATAGAGGCGGGCATGGTGCTTGGAGATGCATACGGTTATCTATATTGCGTGAATAACGAGGGTAAAGAAGTATGGCGTCATTTTGTGGGAAGTACCATCTATTCTCTCGCCGTATCGCCAGAGCAGTCCAAGCTAGCAGTAGGCACCTATGGCGGCATGTTGCACGTGCTCGATCTTCGTTCCCACGAGATGGATGAGTACGGAATCGGTACAGGCACTCTTCGTGAGCTGGAGCGATATGTGTTGTGGCGTGGAGAAGAGCCTCTGCGCTGGTGAGGTAGTATTGCGACCTAATTAGGGGTGAAGGAATGGAATGTGAAGAGGCAGTAATGTTATTAAAATGTCATGCTTTTTCCTATGATGATCTGAGTCATCCCAAGATGGAGAACGGTTTTATTGGCAGTCTGCGTCCTTTCCGTGGACATTTGATTGAGGAGAATTTTCATGAGTTGATGGAGATATTGCGGGTTCTGGCACCAGAACTTGCAAGACCTTCACTGGATCGGGAAGTCATGGCATGTCTATGGGGAATTACTCATATGGCACGTACCTGGGCTGTTGAATCTGAGGGTATGCTTCGCAGTAACAACCTCATTTCGGATGAACAGGTGGCGTTGATGGAACAATGGCTTAATTTGTTATCTTACGCAGTCATGATTCTAATTGAAGGTGGAGGAGAAGAAGAAGCATTTTGGGAATATTATCAATATGTGCAAGAAGGGAAGAACTGAGGGCGGGGAGGTTAGTGTGGTGAGCGTGGAGCCGAATGTATCATTAAACGTGCTAATGGACGAGCTGAGTCGCTTGCTGGATGAGAGAATTCAGGATCAAGAAATTCGGCAATTGTTCGAAGAATATCAACAACGGGAAGGTGCATCCGAGGAAAATCTGGATTTATTCGAAAAGGAGTATGGCATCCGGCTGCCTGGAGATTTTCGTGCCTTTTACCAAAGAAAAGACGGCAGTGGCTACGGGTTACATGTGCTGTACCCAGGTGATGCCGAAAACGGTCGATGTACGCCATTTTATCTGATGTCATTGGAAGAGATGCGAGAGACCAAACAATACTTCTGTGAAGTAGATGAGAAGCTCGAAGAGCATTATTCTGCCGAAGAGATCAGCCAGTTGGACCCGGAAATCAAGCCATACCTGTTCCATAAACCATGGATTCCTTTTGCAACGATCGCGGGAGGTTCACTGTATCTGATGCTCGATTTCGACCCAACGGTGGAAGGCACGTATGGGCAGATTATTATGTACGTTCACGATCCGGACTTTGTTTATTACCTTACACCTACCTTCACGGATATCCTCAGCATGTCGAACCGTAATCTGAAGATGATGGATGAGATCACATATGAAATCCTGAACGATTAGAATGGCTTTTAATAGTAAAGAAGCTGCCGAAGCAGCTCCTTTATCTGATCTGAATCAGTACTTTGGATAAGCCTCATGATTACCACTGAAAGAAACGATGTCCGTGAAATCCTCCGCCTGGAGGACCTCCGTGCCCACCTGGGCCACCCGGACCGCCAGGTCCACCTCCGTGAGGTCCGCCGGGATAGCCACCTCCTGGGAAAGGACCGTGGTGCCCACCTGGGTAACCACCATGCCACCAAGGACCGCCGATCGGAAATGGCAGTGGAAAAGGAACGATGGGCGGGTATGGATAGGGATAAGGGTAAGGATACGGTGGGGGTGGCGGAGGTGGTGGATAATAAGGGTAAGGATAACCCGCAGGTTGCGGGGATGATACTGAACCAGGGCCGTATGCCATGTAACAAGCCTCCAATAACTGGATTGATGATATCAGCCTATGCCACAGTGGTTTCAGATGATACAGCAGATTGAAGATTAATGAATATAGAGCCATGAGGGGGATCATATGGTAGCCGTAGCTTTTCACACCGACCCAAGAGGAACGGCCTATGAACTGTTGATTGACGAATTGATCGAGAAGACAGACCGGTTTATGCTGGTTGACAGAAAGTATGCAGAAGAACCTACACCTGAAAGAGTAACCAAAGTGTTACGGAGATTGGATCCGTATCTGATTGAAAGCAGTACGATGGAAGAAATGATGATGAAAAGTGGCGCCATGTATTCAGAGGGGATTTATTACATATATCGTTGCACGCCGGAATCAGGGCAGATCCTTAAGGAGGAAGCCAACCGCTTTCATGACTGGTTATATCCCTCATTGCCAGATGATCTTTGTTTTTTGAACGAGGATGGAAGTGACTACTTCTACACTGTTGCTCATGAGAATATGTTTGGCATGCATATTACACAAGAAGAAGCAATTGAGCTAATGGAGCGAATCACTGGGTTATTTTTTAGATTAGATCGGCATCAGGACATTCATTGCTTACTGGACGATGCGATTAGACATCAGACGGATGTGCTGAATATTAGTTCACATTACTTGAAAGAGATTCCCGAACGGATTCGGGAATTAAACCACTTGAAACGTTTGACGATTTTTGAGCAGGATGTTTATACGCTTCCTCCAGCCCTTTTTGAACTGACATCATTGGAAGAATTGGAGATTATGACTGCGGATTTTGAAGGTATTCACCAAGACATTGGAAAATTGAAACAACTTCGAGAGCTAAGAATTTATTGCGGTAGTTCATATCATGTTCCAACCGGGTGGAAGCCGAAGGAGAAGTCTGACCTTGGTCTAAAGCATATTCCTGCCGAGATTGGTGAATTGAGTGAACTCGTGAATCTGGATATAGGGTACTCGGGGATTCGTGAACTCCCGCCTGAACTGGAGCAACTGAAGAAGCTACGTTATTTGAGTGTAACTAATGGTTTAATCGAGGAAACGCCGGATATGGTGAAGCGAATGACCTGGCTTCTGGGTGTGAATCTGAACAGTACTCCATTGGGAATTAGTTCGGAGCACATCTTGAGCGAGGAAGAAACTTAATATCTAATGAGCCCTGCTCGGGATGTCCGAGTCAGGGATATTTGTCATGCGCCGCAAACATAGCGGAAATGGGCTCACGTATCTGGGCACTGGGCATAAGCTGGCATATAGGTTATGACCTAAACCGAGAGCGAAGGGCAGGCGTTTTATTTTGGCAACCTCAACCATGGATTACACTTTATCAACTACCGAATTTACTTACGATTTGAGCAATAACCCGTTATTCAAGAAGGATGAGAACAACTATATTAACTCCCTTTCCATCAAACAGTTAAACACACTGGGCAATACTTCTTTATTGGATATTTTTCTTAGCACAGGCAATGTGGTTGAGCCTCACACTCATCAGAATGCTACCGAGTTGGTATACTGCATCAGTGGTTCGGCAGTTGTGTCCCTTATTAATCCGTTTACCAACGAGTTGCTTCATTTCCCGATTACACCAGGGCAAGTAGCTAATGTACCTCAAGGCTGGTGGCACTATGAAGTGGCTACTGTCGATCACACGCACTTACTCGCGATCTTTGATGCTCCGGTTCCTGAAGCGATATTTGGCTCAGACACCTTACGTCTTACCCCTGCAAAACTTCTGGCTTATACGTACTGTCTGGATGAGAAAAAAGTGCAAGAAGCGCTGGCTCCCATTCAAAAAACAGTGATTATTGGCCCACCGGCAGATTGCCAGCCTTCAACTGCTCCTGCCTCTAACAGTGCTCCAAATGTGAATCATCAGCCTTACGTAATGCCTAATGTACAACCCAATGTACAGCCAAACATGCAACCAAACATGCAGCCTAACTCACAGCCGAACAACCAACCAAACATGCAACCTTACGTAAACCGTCTTCCGTACTGGGGCACTTGGGTTGATCCACGTATTATCCACGAACCGGGTTGCCCGTATTATAGAGAGCTTTCTGTGAATACGATTAATCAAGAGGAAAAATGACGCTTTATTAGGTAAGGTCTTTCTAATAGGCGCTAGGTACTTCAATTGAATTAGGTATAGAAAAAGAAGCGTCCGCAACGGAACGCTTCTTTTTTATTCATTTACGATGTGTAGTTTCGTCCCAAACCAATTTCCGTTAATAATTGACGATAGGCAATCGAAGTACGGTCCGCGGGAATATGGGCCTCGGCATGCAGATCAAGTGGAAGATCCTCCGGTTTCTGTGACTCGACCATCTCGCGGTCTTCTTCGAATACCTGTAAGTTGAACTTAATCGTGTCTTCAATCGGAGCATCTTTATCAAAGTTGCGTGTGATTGGACAGAATAGACGTGTATAACGGGCAGAGATCGGTGAAGCACAATTCAGAATATTTAGCTTGTCGTCCCCCGGAAAATGTACCGTAAGCGAAGCTGCAAAGGGTGGAAACACCCGAAACTCACGCAGCCATTGGAAACCTTCAGGTGCAACAAGATCTTGCCCTTTGCCATAGTTGCTTACCGTACTCCAATACTCAGCCAGCAACTCATTACCCTCGCGTTTCACTTTGTACTGGGGGACTTCTGTGTTGTTTCGGTCACCAAATGTTTCGGTATGCACATAGGCAAAATGGGATACATCCAGGAATCCTTCCATTTGTCGTCCAGAGGAACCAGCAATATCAAAGTTGGGTATTAAAATATTGATATAATCCGGATCATCCCATCCAGGGAAGGATGGAATCTGTTCTTCCGTTCCCGCCAGTGAAGTCCATATTAAGCCATAACGTTCGACTGCCGGGTACACGATGAGTTTGAGCTTAGGCGAGATTTTGGAACTTGGGTGCGCAGGTACTGCGGTACATTTTCCTTCACAATTGTAACGGAAACCGTGATAAGGGCAGACAATCTCACCATTTTCTACCCAACCTTTGCTAAGTGGCGCCCCACGGTGAAAACAAAGATCCTTGGCTACCACAACCTGATCATTACTGCGATAAAGAACCAGCTTCACATCGAGCAATTGAGCAGCCAGTGGTTTGTCGGTTACTTCAGTTGCTTGTGCTATCGGGTACCAATATTGGGATAATACATGCCAGTCTTCAGCGGTGAACGTACAGCCTCTAGGCAATTCAGATGTCACATTACGGTTTGCGTTGGAAGTTATCATATGAAACACTCCTTGCTGATATGAATAAACGATTCTTTTTTTTTATGTCATAAAAGTTAACTTGATTAGTCGTATGTTACTACTCTTTTGGTCAATGTATCAATATTTACAACCTACTTTTGGTTGAAATCACAAACAGCTCAGTAAAAACAGTACATGGATACGGAAAATTCCGGGTTTATATTACGTCAGATGTTAATAGTGAAAAGTTTTCGCAAAGAATGTCACAGATCCCGGCCGTCGTTTGTCTTCATTATGTAGACCAAATGAAGGAGGGGAATGAGAAATGAATTTAAGAACGAACTACAGAGCAGTGAGTCCAGGTGCTTTTAAAGCGATGATGGCGATGGAGCAATATATATCCGGGCAATTTGAGGATAAAGTGTTATACGAGTTGTTGAAAATCCGTGTGTCCCAGATCAATGGCTGTGCCTTTTGTCTCGATATGCATGCCAAAGATCTGATGAAACTGGGAGATTACGCGGATCATATTCTTTTGCTAAGTGTGTGGCGTGAAGTGCCTTTCTTCACGGATCAAGAACGTGTTATGCTGGAGCTGGCTGAAGCAGTGACCCGAATCTCGGAACATGGTGTACCACTTACTTTGTACGATAAGGTCCGTGAACATTTCAGTGAATCCGAACTGGTGGATCTGATCCTGGCCATTAACACGATTAACAATTGGAACCGGATTGCGATTACGACAGGAATGTATCCGGGTTGCTTTAACTAAAACTACATGCACCATGCCAGAGGAGGCCATTCTCATGAATTCCAATCTCCACGCCAATGAGCCAGAAGTGTCTTCTCTGGATGTTGGTGAGTTGTATATTCGTTATAAAAATTATGCATTTTCAATAGCTTACCGTATGCTCGGCAGTGTGGTAGAAGCTGAAGATATTGTACAGGATTGTTTTGCGGGGATTCAGAGCACGTCTGCTCAGGATATTCGTAATCCCAAGTCCTACATCGCCAGACTGATTGTGAACCGAAGCTTGAACCTGCTAAATTCCGCCCGTAATCAGCGGGAAAGTTATGTTGGTGAGTGGCTGCCAGAGCCGATGGGTGACAGTGAAGTGGGGAACATGCCAGAGGAAACGATGCAGAAAAAAGAGCTGATCTCCTACGCCTATCTGGTCATGTTGGAGCGCCTATCGCCCATGGAACGGGCTGTTTTTGTACTTCGTGAAGCGTTCCGATATGATTATGCCGAAATAGCGGATTGGCTGGGCAAAACGGAGAGTAACTGCCGTCAAATATATAGCCGTGCCAGACGAAATCTGCCCGAAAGACTACCACCGATCGAGCAGAGTGATGCGGTTATGAAAGCCAAAGGTGAATTGCTGAGCCGTTTTACAACGGCATTCCTTCGTTATGACGTCTCTGCCATGTTGGAGTTACTGGCGGATCAGCCTGTATTTACAGCAGATGGCGGTGGCGTTGAGCATACCGTTATGAGAACGATGAACGTGCACAAAGGTGTGCTTGCACTCCTGACCTCACGGCGAGTCCTTATTCGATTGCGTGAAAGAGAATGGGTACCGATGTGGATCAATGGCGAGCTTCAACTCGCATTGATGAAAGAAGGGCAGTTGTCCGAGGTACTCTGTATAGAGTTGAACCCTTCCGGAGAGCGCATTGAGGGCGTTTATCTCGTCGTTAATCCGAACAAACTTACATCGATAAACACGTCAACTCTTTGATCACAACGTAAGGACTGGATATGTAAACTTAAAAGCGGCACCCTCTGTTTTGAGGACTGCCGCTTTTAAGTTTACATTTTGTTATTCAGCATCTGATTATTCAAGGGCAAATTGTTGTTGAACAGGTTCAATGATTGCTCTAATTTCAGGTGTTAGCTCATCATTGTTCTGATTGAGAACCAGCAAAATCTTTTCCATAGTGTCCAGAAGAACACTCTCCGTATTAGGCTCCCGCTTAGCCAAAGCTTTCTCGTAAGCCTTTTTCACCTCAGGGTCTATGGTGCGGATTTCTTCATCCGTGTTCCAGTCGTATGCAGGCGTGTTGTCACTTCCGTAAAACAGATAATCCACAAATAACCCTTGCTTCACTGCTGCTGTCCGATTGGAATTCGGGAATTTGTTCAAAAAGGCTTCTTTCTCCAATGCACGCTGGATTAATTCGTTCCAAGGGATGATAATGCCACCATCTGAAGTCGTCATTTGGTTGGACTCGGTAGCCATAATATTAATGTAGGCAGCAATGTCTGCCTGGACGAAGAGCTTGAACTTTTGGTATATCTCATAGTTGATGATGGGGTAATACAGGCCTTCACTCGTTTCCAGTTTGAACCCAAGATCAGATGCTTCCTGCAGAAGCTTCTTCACTGCCGGATCTTTAATTTCTTTCAGCAGACGACTATATGTAAGCTTCTGTTCGTAACCAAGTTGTTCATGGGCTTGAGATATGGCCTGTTGAAACTGTTCCGTATACATTTTGTAATCCAAATCAGCCAACTTCACGTTCTGCATGTTCTCCAGTTGCAGCGTCATGAGTGTGGCCTGCCAGGGGCCAACTTTATCGATATGATTCATGAGGTATTTACGCGCTTTAATCAGACTTTCGGTAGACTTCACTGCTGCTGTTCGATAGGTTTGGAACTGATGATACACCGCTTTGGAGGCGGGAACAGGTGCAGCGAGTGTTGTTGAAGGTGTGATTGTTGCGCCAATGGCAGTACAGCCTAGAGCCATAGCCAGTAAACCAAGTTTAGCAGGTTGCTTCCATCTCATCTGTATACCTCCCCATAATGAAGAAAAAGCCATTTGAATTTTCTTATAACCGCATTTTACCGTATTTTATATGTATGATCCGTATGTTGAATATGTAAGTTCTGTCTTTGATTAAACCAGTTTCTGGTAAGCGAATCAAGAGTCTTCAGTAGGAGTATGATTGCAAATAATCAAAAAAACAGTCCCTTAAGACCCTGGTGGGTTGAAGAGACTGTTCTGGGTAATCGCACTTTATTTTCTAATTAATGAAGTGGTTTATTGCTAATAGGCATCTGGGGTGCTCCGGTTGCCGCGATGTATGCTTGAAGCATCTGTTGTGTATCACTTATGGTGAGTTGAGGTACTTGATAGTAGGCGTTTTTATTCTGGAACATGAAAATTTCATAGGCCATCTCGATAAAATGCTGGATCTGCGAAGCGATGACTCGACGAACCGTTCCGTTCGTGATCTCGCTGCAGGACATGCCCAGAAGACTCGCATGTGACTTGATCAGTCCCAGCATATGACCGCTAATACCGGCATCCTTTACATCAGCTAAGCTCTGGTTTGGCTTTTTCGGTGCCGAGGGCTTAAGGCCATATACCGGTGGTACGATGTTGGGAATCATATAGGTTGCCGTCTCTTGATGAGGCTTCTGTCCGGATGCAAAACACTCTGCTGTCAGATTGTATTGGGATAAAATGAAATTGTACTGACGGTCCAAAATGCCAATCAGTTCCTGGCTCTGCACAAATGTACGAAAGATCATATATTGATCCAGCACGTTAATGGTGGAGGACAGAATCTCATGCACATCGAACATCTCGTGGCCGCCATGATTCATGTTAGGAGTGACATTTGGATTTGCATTCAAAGTGGGTTGTACTAGATTTTGAGGGTGCATCGAATTCGGATTCATTGTAAATTTGATTCTCCTTTGGTAAATGGTATGATTCTAGTATGCTTGGAGAGCAGTAAACTTATGTAATATGTAGGAGTATACGCACAAATAGGAATAGGTATGGTGGTGGTTAAAGATGGAAGAGACCGATTGGGGTGTAGCAAAGGAATTGTTCGTCAAACATTCCGGGAGCGCTATACAGATGCATCGAGAAGGCGTGTACGCGGACTATAAGCGCTGGGATGTACCCCAAGAGTTAGAGGAGCAATGGATAAGTGAGCGAATTCAACAATTAAGTTCCGAGCTGTCTATCATGAATTGGGATGCGGTGGATGAACTTGCGTTGATTGCCAAGCATCGGACTGAACCTAGTATTATTACGGCAATTACAGCATTTGCTTCAAGACAATTGAAGAGTGCGGACAGTATGGTTCGTCTTATATATGCTGAACGTCTGATTGAGCTGATCAAACGGTATGAATCCTCTCTGCCGATGGACAAGATACGGGAAACCTATCAACTGACGATGGATTTGCTGGTCGATGTGGCGACTAAACCGCTGGTGCTTGATCCAAGTCATGAATTACAGCAGTATGGATTAAAGGATAAACGTGGATTGAATTTGCGTGTGGAAAAGAATAAGGAAGAAATCATCCGATATTTTCGAAACTAATTGAATTTTATCAAGTGAGGTCAGAATCATTGAGAAAACTGAATTATATTCGCATATTTATTTTCCTTAGTGTGGTCACAATAGTAACACTTGGGTTGTACTATTTAGCCGCAGATTGGCTGGATCAGCGTTATTTCCGCTTCCTGATCTGGAACCTATTCTTGGGTTGGATTCCTTTTGTGTTCTCTTATGCTTCCTATCTTCTAAGTGGTGTGAAATGGAAAGGTGCCGGATGGCTTGCAATAGCAAGTGGTCTGCTGTGGTTGTTATTTTTCCCGAACTCTTCTTATATTGTTACGGATTTGGTTCATCTGACAGCGAGAAGTTCCCGGTATTATGGTGGGAATGGGGTGGACTACACCTATTGGTACGACTTGAGCGTTATATTAATGTTTGTCTGGACTGGACTCCTGCTTGGCTTCCTGTCAATGTATCAGCTTCAGGAAGTGATCTATCACCGAATTGGACGCTGGGCATCCTGGATTTTTGTACTGGCAGGCTGTGCTTTGGGAAGTTACGGGGTATTGCTTGGACGCGTATATCGACTGAATAGCTGGGATGCACTGACGAATCGCGAGACGCTGATTGAGCTGATGCACGAAAGTGTAAGCCGCCCGTCTCTTGCGTTTTGCCTGTTTTTTGGCACGTTTATCATTACGATCTATGCCACATTGTATTATCTGATGAATACCAGGTCTCCCCGTGAAACGAAGAAGAGTGCAGGAAGTCCTGAGGCGGACCTGCAAGCAATGCGTTAATTCATGTTGTTTTGAAGGCATGCAGCCAGATAGACTTACGGTAAAACGAGTGGAACAAGTGATTGAACGGCAGTTGAGCATGTTTTGTGCAACTTATACTTGCGTTGTCTGAAGAAGGGTTATTTCCTTTTATAAGGGAGTACCCCTTCTTTTTATGGAAATTTGGCAGGTATGCAGGATATGACGAAGAATTAAGAATGAGAATGTAATGAATACATAGACAAGTAGGTGAACAACAAAATGTTGAATGCAGTAGAGCTGACAACAAAAGTAGAAGAAGTCATGGAAGGCGTGAATTTTTCGGGTGTTGTATTACTCCAACAAGCTGGGAAAACCCTTCTGAATATGAAACGTGGTTATGCGAATCGCAGCGAAGAACTTGCCAATCAGGTGGACACACGCTTTGGAATTGCATCAGGATGTAAGATCTTCACGGCAGTGAGTATATGCCAACTAATTGAAGCGGGCGAGTTGTCTGCGGATTCCAAGCTGAACGATGTGTTGGATATGGAGTTCCCGCTTTGGGACGAAGGGATCACCATCCATCAATTGTTAACACACATGTCAGGCATTCCAGATTATTTCGATGAAGAAGTGATGGATGACTTTTCAGAATTATGGAAAGAGAGACCCGTTTACGCGATGCGGCGATTAAGTGACTTTCTGCCCATGTTTCAGCATCTGCCGATGAAGTCTGCTCCGGGTGAACGTTTTCATTACAACAATGCGGGTTTCATTGTGCTGGGGCTTATCGTGGAACAACATTCAGGACGGTCGTTTACAGATTATGTGGAAGAGCACATTTTCAAACGGTGTGGCATGAAGGACTCGGGTTATTTTTTAACAGATCAGCTTCCGCGCAACACAGCCGTAGGGTATATCGATGATGAAGATGGCACTTGGAACACTAATATTTTCTCGATTCCTGTCAAAGGTGGATCAGATGGTGGAGCCTATGTTACGGCACCGGATATAATTCAATTCTGGGAGGCTTTGCTGGGTCACCAATTGTTGAGTGAAGAGACGACACAGCAGTTATTAACTCCACACGCTCATCAAGAGGATGAAGAGTATTATGGGCAGGGTATCTGGATTGAACGCAAGGGGGAAGACATTTTCAAATATCATGTCATGGGATTCGATCCAGGGGTGTCGTTCATGTCTTCCGTGTATCCGGACTATGATCTACAACTGGTTGTGGTCTCTAATCAAGAGTCTGGTCCGTATCCAATAACGATTGCCATCGAAGAAGCTTTGGCATGACAAATAAACCCTCAACCAATGGTCAGGTTATGGCCACAAGGTTGGGGGTTCATTGGTCGAACAGGATAAAAGGACTGCATGCATTTATAACATTTTCCATAGCTCAGGGGCGATTAACCGAGGGAAGACATCGAGCGGAGGTTTCTCTTTCTTTCGTTTGTCATTGGTTAACACCGTAACGATTTCGAGCTCTGGGACAATATATACATACTGACCACCAAATCCTCGCGCGTAATAATAATGGAAATTGGGTTGGTCGTCTTCAGCAGCAATATCTTCGGAGTCAGACCTTTCATTCGGATAGACATCCACCCACCAATGCCAAGCATAACTGCCGTGATTTGGTGGAGTGACTGTAATGAAAGGCTGCGTCGAACGGGAGACGAGATCACTTGAAATGAGAGACTCACCCTCCCACATACCTTGCTGTAGAAACAGCTGACCGAATTTCAGCAGATCTACGGGTAACATCTTAAGACCGAACCCACCTGTATGTACACCCTGAGGGTCGCTTTCCCATTCATAATGCTTAATTCCCAGAGGGTCAAAAAGATAACGTTCTGCGAACTCGGCTACGTTCATACCTGCATTTTGCATCAGGATGGCGGATAGGGTCTGTGATACTCCGGAGTTGTACTCCATATATGTACCGGGTACATGGCTTAGGCGTTGTTCCAATGCAAAATCCACCCAATGATCGGTGCGGGTCATGCGAGGGAATGAATTCTGCCCGCCGAACTCGTCCCAGTTGAATCCGGCTGTCATGGTGAGCAGTTGTTCCAGCGTGATCGCTGGTTTGCGCGGATCAGGATCGGATGTCAACTGTGGAAAAAAGGTGGAGATTGGGGTTGATGCCTCTGGCAACAAACCTTTATCTATCGCTATACAGATGAGTGCCGACAGCACACTCTTGGTACATGAATTGATTTTAGCAATATCGGTCGCAGCCTCATGGTTGCGGTAGTGTTCGAACAGGATCCCACCGCGTACGCTGACGAGGCAGCTTCGCAGATCCAGCGGCGGAATAATCTGTTGTAATTTGGATGACAGTGATGAAGGATTCATAGTGTCCTTTCTGTGCGTTTGATTGTATTGATTTTGTGGAAATAGGTGTCCATTATCTTAGCATATTAGTTGAGGGAAGCTCAACAAACGATTACTTATTCAGATTGTGAGAGGTATACTGGTAGCTAAGGAGTAGGAAAAAAAGACTGATCGTAGTGTAGAATTAAGTAAACGAAAGGAGGGTACACTTTTGTTCAAAATTGGAAATCAAGGATCGTTTGAAACGCTACCTGATCATGCTAGAGCAATATATGAGGGAGACACGGATGCTGTAGAAGAATTCATTAAGCAGGGCATGGATCTTGAAGAAGAAATCGTACTCAGTAAATACATAGCATTGACGCCACTCGACCTTGCCTTAATCTGCAATCAACCGGAAGTGGTTAAGTTGTTGGTGGAGTATGGAGTTAACCTGAATGTCAAAAATAATCCGGCGATCCTGAAGGCCGTTAGATATTGTGGAGAAGAAATGGTGCGTTACCTGTACCAGCAGGGTGCCAAGTTAAACGGACTTAATCGGGTCAAATCTAGTGCATATGACGAAGCCTACTATGGTAACAAAAAGAATATAAACGTGCTGAATGAACTGGGGTTGGATATTCGAGAATATGGAGGCAAAACGTTACGCAAGGCTGTAGCTGATCACGATATGAAGACAATCCAGTATTTGCTGGTTAAAGGGGTAGACGTCAATTACAATGAACCAGATATGGTATACCCGTATAAGGCGACACCTCTCACGGTAGCTGCAAGGCTTAATAACATGAAGATGGTTCGATATCTGGTGGACCAAGGAGCAGATGTGACCATTCAGGAAAAGGATGGAGAGCGGGCGTATACGATTGCAGTGAGTCAGAAAAATGAAGAAATGGCCGAATATCTAAAGGGGCATGAACCTCAAAATTTTCATGATATGAGCAACAAATTGCATGCATTAAAATCTTATAAACTACCACAGCAACTGATTGATTTCCTAACCGTTGGTATCCGAAGAATAGACTTGCCAGATAATGAATCAGGCATTCGATATATAGAATTCTTTCATCTGATCGATACAGTGGAGATGAAAATGGGCAGACAGAAGCTACTGCGTATATCCTCGAACGTCGATCAATATTCGCATATTCAGATCGTCTGGAATCCGAGCAAAAAAATGATTGGATATGCAGATATTGAACATCAAGAACATGGAACGATAGCTACATTTGAAGAGTTCTTGGCTGAGCCGGGGAAACAAATTGCAGATTTTTTTGATCAAATGTAATTATGTCCATAATAATCTGGTAGGGAGTTAATAGGCCAATTGAGATATATCGAAAGTTGGAATTCTTTCATAGATTAAGAAACATGTGAGATGCAAACAGGATGACGAAAGAAGCGTTCATCTTTCTAGCATGTATTATATGTTTTATCGTTAAGAATGGATGAATGTAAATAATATATATGGAGGTAATTAAGTTTGAGTACTCATTACTATTTCAGTTGGTTTAATCATTTTTTTCCAGAGAAGCTAGTCCATTGTTTGCATGAGGATATACAAGACAGAAAATCGCTTGTTATGATTAGCGCTGACCCGTCTGGTTATACAGATAAGCAAATTAACTTTGATGATATTTCTGAATGGACTTGGTTGAATCAGGCTAACATTATTTTTGATGAATATCATTTCATTGATTATCGCGTGCAGAAGGAAACTGCCCAGCGCTTAATTCACAACGCTTCTGTCATTTTTTTATGCGGTGGAGATCCTGTTTTGCAGAATGAGTTTTTGGGGGATTATGAATTATCGAATGTTATCAAGAATAGCAATGCCGTTATAATGGGTGCCAGCGCCGGTGCTTTAAATATGGCTGCAAAATGGTTGAGCTTGAATAACACTGATGAAGTTGAAACGAGTACTATTTATGATGGTATCGGCTTTGACCATTTTGCCTATGAATCTCATTCTCAACGCAACTACGCCACGTTTGTTCAAGGCTACCTGTTCCCCTTGTCTGAAGAGATTGATGTTTACGCGACAGAACAGGAGAGTGCTATACGTGTAAAGGACGGAAAAATAGAAATGATGGGTCCTTTATATTTAATTTCCCACTCAAAGATTCAAAAATTGGTTGAGACGTTCTAAATAGGGAGAAGGGCTGTGACCTTACATAATTTATTCCTTTTGATGTATAAAATCAAGACTTACAGCGGACATCTCAGGTCTCCTCTACGTGCCAACTGGCTGTTCGATTTGTAGGGAATGAACCACTGTTTTTTCAGGTTAGGCTTAAGTTTAATTAAAATTGGTCAAGAAGATACTAGCGTGTGTCTTCAAACTCAGGCATGCGATACGTTTTGTCAGGGTCCAAAACCTCTTGAAGTCCAGGCTGGCTGATCCTGGCGAATTGTGCAGACGATTTTCTAAGGAACCGAGGACGTCTTATTTAGTCTTAGGGTCCTCCTTTTATTTTGTAAGGAACATGAGACACGTTATTTACCAAAATCACCTGACAAACACGCTGTAAACGGCTGGTTATTTCAATATTGCGTGTTTCAGATTCTTTAGATTGCTGCGGGAGCTTCAAATC
This sequence comes from Paenibacillus sp. LS1, assembly GCF_026013365.1. GTDB lineage: Bacteria > Bacillota > Bacilli > Paenibacillales > Paenibacillaceae > Paenibacillus. The sequence goes on along the minus strand of NZ_JAPDOE010000001.1, from coordinate 966,231 downwards.
GCTGAATAAGACGTCACAGATTCGTTAGCGCTCCCGGGTTTAAAAAAGTATAACTTGAAGAGTTCATGGCAGATCCGGGTACAGCTATAGAGCATTTCCTGAATTAAATGGAGAGTATACGAGATTTTTACATTAAGCCCTTTCCTATAACCATATGGAAGAGGTTTTTTACTATGATAGAAATGCTAATATAGGAAAATTATCATATGAAAAATGAACTATGCTAGTGCGTAATAAGGTTAGAAATGGTAAAATATCAATGCCTAAACATGAAAACAAGTTAATGAAAGATCATTAATATAGGAAATGTTGTAGAATCAGAGTTTCTAGCTTTAAATCATAGTAATCTAATACTGAATTGAGGAATTAAACATGGCGATTATTGACGTAATTAAGTATGATGGCTCACCTGATGTATTTGCTTGGAAACATCCGGAGACTGAACTGGGAACATGGACTCAGTTAATTGTGAATCAATCTCAACAAGCAATTCTCTTTAAGGATGGAAGAGCGCTTGATATGTTTGGACCAGGAAGGCATACGTTGAGTACTGCGAATATCCCAATCTTGAACCGACTCGTTAACCTTCCGTTCGGAGGAAAGTCACCTTTTGCAGCAGAAGTGTGGTATGTCAATCAAGTAAGCGCATTGGACGTTAAATGGGGAACGGCGAATCCGATTCAGATCCAGGATCCCAAGTATAATATTATTGTTCCCGTAAGAACATTTGGACAAATGGGAATTAAAATTTCGGATTCACGAAAATTTTTGGTCAAGCTTGTGGGAACACTGCCTGAGTTTAACCAAGTTAATATGATTAATTACTTCCGTGGGTTGATTATCATGAATATTAACTCCATGTTGTCATCCTATCTAATACATAGAAAAGTAAGTGTTTTGGAGATCAATGCATATATCGCCGAGATATCACGACATTTTGCAGATACGGTAGCTTCTACTTTTGAAGAATTTGGTATTGAGTTAATCAACTTGTATATTCACAATGTCAATCTGCCCGAAGAAGACCCTTCAGTCATTCGATTAAGAGAAGCGTTGGCACGCAAAGCTGAGATGGATATCATTGGCTACACATATCAGCAAGAACGTTCGTTTGATACGCTTGAAGGTGCAGCGAAGAATGAAGGAAGCATGCAGTCAGACATCATGGGCGCAGGGCTTGGTATGGGCATGGGGGTTGGTCTGGGTGGTTCTTTCAGTGGCGAGATGTCCCAGATGTCTAAATTGATGTCTACGAAGGAAACGCCTGCAGTAAGCATATGTAAGCAGTGTCATCATCCGAATCAGGAGAACAGCTCTTTTTGCAGCAAATGTGGCAATTCATTAGCCGAAAAATCGGTAGCAACAACAGATTGCAACAATTGTGGACATGCCTTGCCAAAGGGAACCAAATTCTGTCCTAACTGTGGTGACAAATACTATGCATGTCCATCATGTGGAGCGGATAATGCGGAGAACGCATTGGAATGCATTCAATGTAACCAACCGATGCCTAGCCCATGCCCAAATTGTAACCATATGAATTCCGGTCATACAAAATTCTGTGGCAACTGTGGCACAGGTTTAAGCTTGAAGTGTAGTCGGTGCCAACATGAAGTAAAACCCGGTCAGAAGTTCTGTCTCGATTGCGGAAACAATCTGCAAGAAGGAGGACAGGCATAGTGATGGTAAAACGGAGCAATCTCTTGATTTTGGATGTCGTCTATTTAATATGCATGTTAGTAACGTCAATCGTTACTTTTACGCTGTTTAATCATGCGCTACTATCGTTTTCTTTTTGGATGAATCTCGTTGCTTCTTATGTAGCGATTACGGCTATTTGGATCTACGCACGGTTCATCATGCAAAATATGGATCGGTTTAAACGGTTTGTTCCAGGTTACACAGCGTTAGGAGTAGTATTGGTTATTTATCTGATTTGTGTGATGATCTACACGTTGTTAACAGGTTCAGCAGATCATGCGCTTCGTTGGTTCTTATTGTTACACACGGTAACGATTGCGATCGCAATTATTTTGTGCGGAATCATTATGATCTATATTCAGAGTGCGCGCCGTCATGAAGCAGATGAACATACAAAAATCGCAAACTTACAATTAATCGAAAAAGCTTTACAGCAATTGCTTCATACCATGGTGCAACAACCCGTCCTAACTGTGGAAGAGGAGCGGAAAACCGTTCAATCATTAATTGAACTGGTGAAGTACAGTGACCCAATCACACCGAATTCCCTTGAGAAAAATGACCGCCAGATCTTGCTGGACATTGAATTGATGAACAGTGAGCTTGCAAATCAGTATGAAGCAGGGGAATTGGTAAATAGTGAACGTTTTGCTTCGCAACTATCCCAGTTAAGGTTCCGTTTGAAAGAGCGCAATCAGCAGATCATGACAAGCAAATCATAAATTGCAGGAGGAGAAACTTTGAAAAAGAAATTTGGGATTATATTCATTATAATTTCATGTATAGCAATTCTGTTCTCTTTAGTCGAACTATCCGAGGGAACGGATGTGGCAATTATCAATGCATTTGTACTTTTTGTAAGTGGAATTGTTCTGCTTGTTATAGGAATTAAAATGTGTGGTCGACCTAAATTTCAACTTAAAGCCGATCAACATTATGATGACGATTCTAGTAGTAATGTGCAATATGACAGAGGTAACTATCACGAGGAGTATGAAGAAGTCGAGGAATCTCAAGAACCTTTATCCTTAATATGTTCAGGGTGTGGAGCTAGAGTAAAGGTATATCCTACTTCGTCTGCGGATTGTGAATATTGCGGAACAACGATGAGAATCTCGTAAACCGTGTAGCGGACTAAATGACTTCTTTTACGGATACTTGTAATATACACTGCTAGGTAGAGTGTGATGTTTTAAGGAGGAAACGCGGTGAAGAAATTTTTTGGCATTTTATTCATTATCCTTTCGTCTGTGACGATCCTTTTATCTTTAATATTAATATCCGAAGGAACAGAAACGGCCATTATCAGTACAATTATTCTTTTTATCCCTGGGGTTATCGTACTTGTTACAGGCATTAAAATGTGTGGTAGACCTAAATCTCATTCTAAGACTAATCCATACCAGCATTATGATTCTAATGATAAGCAAGATCAGGAAGATCAGCATCGTGTGAAATATGACGAGGCACCTCAAGAAACTGTAGCCGTGAATTGTTCAGGGTGTGGAGCCAAGGTAAGGGTATATCCTACTTTGTCTGCGGATTGTGAGTATTGCGGAACAACTATGAGGATCTCTTAAACTGCATAGGAGGAATCGTGTTGTTAAGGAAGTTATTTGGACTCTTTTTCATGTTTTATGCCATTGCTATACCCATACGATTACTTATGGAAGAGAATATCGTAGATCAATTGAATATAGTTCTTGTAGTTGAAATTATTATCGTTGAATTTTTATTTTTGTTTTTTGGTATTAAATTGCTTAGGAAAAAACTTGTTAAGAAAAAGCGTGGCCCTGAACGAAACTTTTATGGAGGAGACTATGGAGGTCATCTTGATCGCGAAAATGCGAATCCACGTACTTATTCAAGCTACAATAGCAACACCGTGAGTTACAGTAGTCATAATACTATTAACTATACAGAGATCAATTTTTCAGACAAGGAAAACGCTGAAGAGAAAGCCGAAGAAAAAGTTGAAGAGCCACAAAGGCCTATTTCAGTGAGTTGCCCGGGATGTGGGGCAAAAGCAAAAGTGCTTCCTAAGCAATCAACGGATTGCGAGTATTGCGGAACAACAGTTGTAGCAACTTAAAACGATTCAGGGTGGATACGAGAAAGAGTTAAGCCTGATTCCAGTGGAGTCAGGCTTTTATCATATCAATTTAGAACTTAAAAATCTCTCAAACGATCAAATACCTCATACAATTCCTCGTGATTGACCTTAATCAAATCATCTTGACGCAGTTCCAATTGCTCATTCAACTGATCCAGTAACTCGGTTAGAACAACATAAATCTCTTCCCGCTCAACAGTTTCAATAAAGCCAGTCTTGGCATCCATCTTGTTGAAGGTCTGTGTGTAGTTCTCAACCATGGAGACGAGCTGTTTGTGTATAGCTTCCTGATTGTTGCAATTTTGACTTAATTGACGGATTTCCTTCAAGCACTGCTTGTACAATTGAGCTGCTTTTTTCGCGTGTGCTGCCTTGATGTGGTCCCTCCCATCCCAATCCCGAAACGGGTTGTTCAGGTTCTCGGCAAGCCATTCCGGTTTGCGTGCTTTGGTGATTTCCACATCAAGTCCGGCAGCGGCTAATTTTTTATATTTTGTTTTGATCGACTTGGCTGCATCGGCAGGCAGGCTGGTTAGCCACAGCCTAGTCAATTCCGGAAATTGCTCTGGATCAGGGAATTGTTTACCATTGAAGCCGAACAGGTCATATGTAGTGAAGGTTTGCAAATTTGCCCACTGCTGAATCGTTTCTATATTGGATACATTGCCGGGTTTACCCCACAATCTCAATTCTGAAAGCTCTGGATAGTACTGCACAAGTGGCTCCAGATTGAGCTCCGTGATATCTCTGATATGCAGGCCTTCAAGTCGTGAGATACCCGTAACCTGTGGCAGGCCCGATGGAACATTGAGAGTGATGCATTTACCGTCTTTGAGAGCCACGATACGCAGATCTGGAGACAGCTCACCTGTGAAATTCAGACTCGTCATTTTCGTGTTCAAAATTAACTCCCTCAACCCGCTGACATCCACAATAAGTTTGGTCAGGTGGCTCTTGCTGATATCCAGAATCGTTTGACCATGATCTATGATATGAAGTTCATTAATAAACGGGTTGTCCTCTATAAATGGAAAGATCGATTCCGTATATCCATTCATCTCAATATGTGTTAGACAATGTAGCTGTGCGAGTTCGGTTACGTCTTCCTCAGATTTAGGGCTGAAATCGCGGAGTGTACTCGTACTGCGCCGCATTACACGATCGCCAATCATGACTTCTTCGTCATCATGCACAGCCTGTTTGAACTCTGCTCTTCGGATCGCATCGATACCTTCCCATTCACGCTGGAGATAGAGCTTTTCTCCGATCGGCCAGCCTCCCCCATACGTATTTGTTTCCTCGGTGAAGAGTGGAGGGAGGTTGCCTGCAAGCACATACTGTGAAGGAACAATAGCACTCACGAAACTATGATCAACTCTGTCATTCCAGAAATAGAAATTACAGATCAGTGGCTTCATCTGATGAAGCTGCGTTTCATTAGGCAGTTGATCACCAGTCCAATCCAATTGAAGAACTGAGGCAAGCATGTCGGAAGTTTTACCCTCCGTTTCTTTGAGTCCAGTTACCTGGCAGGCGGCATATTGTTGTAGTTTTTCGACGTACACGCAGTATATATCTCCAACAGTAGGGATCATGGTATGCTCCTTTCGTTCTGTACCAATTGAAGCTAAGCTACTATTGCACCAAGTATCCTGTATAACTAATGATAGATGAATTATATCAAAGCCATTCAGAGACTTCCATTTTGAGATAGAGTCTGACTTGTTTGAATACTTTTATAAAAAGGAACGATGTCTACGGACACAGGTATGAGTCGCATTTCCTCCGCATACAGTACAACAATGAGATGTATGCCAAGGAGGAGAAATAACCGTATGATTGATCCGATTTTGCAAGCTCCGAATGTTCCGTTAGCTGCCGATTCTAATGCGGTTGTCAATTATCAGAGGGATTCACGCAACTATATAACCCAGTTGTTTGGAGAACAGCTGCCGACCATTGCAAATGGTTTCTTCAACGTGTACTTAAGCAAAGGAATTATTGTGCAGCCGCACTGGCACACCAATGTCACGGAGATGGTTGTGGTCATCACCGGTGAAATTACAGCGTCAGTATTCAACCCGTTTACGCGTGAACGATTGACATACCGTCTGAAACCAGGTCAGGTTGTGGTTTTTCCGAAAGGCTGGTTTCACTGGTTTGTCGCTGAGACAGATGATGTATATGTATTAACTATCTTTGATCAACCAACGCCTGATATTGTGTTTGGAGCGGATTTCTTGGCAGCTACACCGCCGGAGGTGGCCCACCGCGCGTACTGTTTGGATGAAGAGGCATATGCCAGAGCCGTTGCATCCATTAAAAATGATGCCATTCTGGGCCCTCCAATAGGGTGTGATACTGCTGTTTCTGACCTGTCTACCCAACCATCCAATGCATCCAAACCAACCAAAGGATCTAAAGACTAGGGCAATTCCTCTCTAATAAAATAGAACCATTCAAGCCTGCAACTGGAACTTATTCGGTTGTGGGCTTATTCTATGCGTTAACACCTATACAATTCTCTGTTAATATAGTTGTAACATCGATGAAAATGGGGGATACCGACCATGGCAATGTCCGAAACAGAAATGCTTGAAACTGCAATGAGTTTTGCACCTGTATTGATGTTTGACCGGAACGAACCCTTTTATCCTGATTTTGTTGGCGTTTCTGTGCTGGATCGTTCAGGACCATCGCCTTCGTTCAAGAGGGATATTCAATTCCCGGCTGAAGCAGTTCAATATGTAATTGAGTTTGCGATCTGGTGGGATTATGAGATTGGTCATCTGTATGAGATGGAACATGTGTGGATATATGTGGGTCATGACGGTGAAGTTGTGGACTGTGAAGCCAGCTTTCATGGTAAAGTGCTGCGGGGGTTGCTGAAGGATCGAGTTAATGTGGTTGGACGTCATGTATGTCTGTATTCACAGCCTGGCAAGCATGCTTTCTCACCGCTGCCAGTTGTGTTTGAATTATTGCCAGACTTATATAGTGCTGCCGGTACCAAAGCCGGATGTGATGGGTTACTCGTGAATGATTTATTCCGTGGGTATTTTGAAACGAATGAGCAGATTGATGCACAAGTAATGACTTATCTGCAGACCAAGGCGTTCGTGCCTTCCATGGCGTTTGAAGAGTATCTGTTGGAACCGGAAATGTTTATGACTTGGGACCAGTTGTTTCACATTATTCCACAGCGGATTAAGGACCGCCTAGTCGAACTGGAGCAGTTGTACGGCACGTAGCTTTATTCATGCTAATCCATAGAATTGATACGTATTTAATCAAACTCACCTTAGGTGGGTTTGATTTTTTTGTATGTCAAAGGCATTAGTTAAAGTTGCAAATTATTAGACTTAAGTCATGGGTTGAACTGTGAATATGTGAAAATAAGGCATCAATTTTTAACAAATTATAATCTTCGTTAGTCTGAAGAACTACAAGATTGTATCTTACCAAATCATAAAAATGAAGTCGTACATTTTGCTAGCGTTATGTCTAATAAATCATATGTAATATGTTTGAAAAATATCTGAATTTCGTATATATGAAAATGTTGATTTCAATAAACAGGTAATTAGTTAGTTACTTAATAAAATAGTAGAAACTTAATATCTAAAATAAAAATTCGTAATAGTGCAAATTTATAGAATTAAAAATTCCCTATTCAGTTTTGATATATTTCTGTCGAAATAAATCGTAAGTTGTCTGGAGCGCGACCTAGAGAAGGGTTTACCAAGCGTTATATACATAACTGGACACTACGATGCCTAGGAGGAGATTACATGAAGTGGTTTGGAAATTTGAAAACAGCAACAAAGATTATCTCAGCGTTTTTAATTGTGTCGATGATCCTTGCGGCCCTTGGAATCTACTCAGTGGTTACATTAAGAAGTACGAATGAACGGATGCAAGAGATGTACAACAACAATCTGATCTCGGTTCGAGAGCTCTCTTCTGCTCAGGTTGATTATCAGCGATTGCGAGTTAACGTACGTGATTTGAATTACGAAACGGTAGCAGCAGAACAGACTAGAATTACAGAAAATATTGCTACAATACGTCAATCCATGGAGGAGAGAGTTGCTACGTACCGTCCTCTTGCCACTACTCCCGAAGAAGCCGAATTGCTTCGTAAATTAGATACCCAATACACCAGCTATATGAAACTTTATGATCAAGGCGTCACTATGGCGGTATCAGATGATGATGCAGCTTTTATTACATTCCTGAAAGGGACATTGAAACCACCTGGTGATGAGGTTGTAAAAACGCTCGCGGACTTGGTGAATCTTAATGTAACGTTGGCAGATCAGGCTAACACAAAGTCTGAAGAAGCCTACACAAATGCCTTTGCAGTAACGATTGTTATGGTAGTTGCATCCGTACTCTTCAGTATCCTCATTGGATATATTATCTCTCGCTCCATTTCGAAGCCGCTCATGGCTATGCTGGGTCTGGCTACGGAAGTTGCCGGCGGAAATCTGACCCTCAAGTCAGACATCTCCAGCAAAGATGAAGTGGGTCAACTGGCTGCGGCATTGAATCGTATGGTCGACAACCTGAAAGAGTTGATCAACAATATCGTGATGAACTCTCAAAGTGTTGCCGCTTCTTCGGAACAGATCTCAGCCAGCACACAGGAAATTGCAAGTACGAGCACAAGCCAATCCAGCGAGGCAGGAAACATATCGGAATTGTTCAAGGAGCTTTCACTTGCCATTAACTCTGTCGCTGCAAGTGCGGAAGAAGCTGCTGAATTGTCCAATGATACCGTAAAGACTGCTCGTGAAGGTGGACTTGTTGTACAGACATCATTGGAAGGTATGCAAGCTGTTAATACGAAAATGACCAAGCTAGAAGATGATTCCCGGAAAATCGGTGACATCATTGAAGTGATTGACGATATCGCTGAACAGACCAATCTGCTTGCGCTGAATGCAGCCATTGAAGCGGCACGTGCGGGAGAACAAGGGCGAGGATTCGCCGTAGTAGCAGATGAAGTCCGGAAGCTTGCAGAGCGAAGCGGTGAGGCGACCAAAGAAATTACAGCCATCATCAAAGCGATGCAGGAAAACACGAGACAAAGCGTACAGGCCGTAGCAGCTAGTGTTGAGCAGTCTTCCATGACGGGACAGGCATTTGATCAAATCATTGATATGGTCAATAACTCCTCACAGAAAGTAAACGAAATTGCAGCTGCATGTGAAGAAGAAGCAGCTCAAGCCGCAGAGGTCATGAGTTCAGTTGAATCCATCTCGGCTTCCAGTGAGGAATCCGCAGCAGCGTCTGAAGAGACAGCGGCAACATGCCAGTCTTTGGCACATCTGGCGGAAGAACTGGCGAATTCGGCAGCGGCCTTCAAAACAAATTAATAAAATTGAATTGAGGGTGAATCGATGTCTTCACTTCAGAAGGAACAATATATTGAACTGTCTGTAGGTGCAGAGACTTGCGCCATTCGGATCGAAGAAATCCACGAAATTATTAAAATGCTGAGCATCACAGATATCCCATTTAGTCGTCCAGAGATCAAAGGGGTGGTCAATCTGCGTGGCAAGGTTGTATGTGTGATGAGCCTGCGGAACCTGCTGGGTATGCCGGATGAACCGGACACCAGAGCGACTCGGATTATCGTAGTTCGATATCAGGATGAATATATTGGTTTGATCGTGGATCGCGTGAACAAGGTCACCACATATTCAGAAATACATCCGCCAACCGGCGGTTATGGCCGTAATCGTGAAGGGTTATTCCATGGTGTCGGTCAACAGGAAGACAAGCTTGTGGGCATTTTGAAACTGGACGAAATTTTGGGCGGTTAGGGAGGTATACACGAATGATGGATTTGTCTGCCTACCGTGACATCTTTATCGAAGAATTGAATGATCAACTGGAACGTATGGATCAGTCTTTGCTGGCATTGGAGCTTACTCCTTCTGTCGAACTGGTTCAGACACTGTTTCGGGCAGCCCATACCATCAAGGGATCGGCATCCACTATGGATTTCCGTGAATTAAGCGACCTCACGCATGAAGTGGAGTATGCCCTTGAGTGGGTTAGGGAGAAAAAACCAGAGATGACTTCGGAGCTAATTGATACGTTGTTCCGCTCTTTGGACGCTATGAAGGTGCTTCGGGATCAGTACATTCGTGGGGAAGCATATGCAGACTTTCGAGCGGTAGTCCGAGAAATAAAGGATTTAATTCAGACCCCGGCAGCAATCGGGAAACTTAAAGCACCTTATTTGCAACCAGCAGAATCGATTGTGGCACAGGTGGCAGTCGTATCAGGCAAACAGTTATTGTCCCTTCACATTGTGCTGGAGCAGAAGTGCATGATGAAAGCGGCCAGATATCATATTTTGCGACAACGAATTGAGGACATATGTGGTACGGTTGTCGCTACTTCGCTCATGGAGAGCCAACCGGGCGCGGAGAATGAAGACGATCATTATGGTCAGTTCATCATCATCGCGGCTACTTCAAAGGACCCACAGCAGCTTAAGGCAGAGTTGTCTTCAGACTCGGATATTCATATGCTGGAGATTGATCCATATATGCTGGAATCCAATGAGGTTGCAGCGACTTCTGCACCACTTGAATTAATCTCTGAAACAGAGCAAACGAAACCAATCGTGACTACCGCAGCTACATCTGGTCCGGAAGAGAAAGTGAAAACGGCTCAACCTACGGTTCGTGTGAGTGTTGAACGTCTGGATCATTTGATGAACCTGGTTGGGGAGCTTTTAATTGATCAGACATCCCTTGCAGATCTTAGTGGATCGGGTGCACGTAAGGAACCTTCCTCACTCATCCAGAGCATAAGTGGTGTATCCGATCATATGGGCAGGGTGATCAAAGAACTTCAAGAAGGTGTCATGAAGACACGTATGTTACCCATTGATCAACTCTTCAGCCGCTTCCCGAGATTGGTTCGTGACCTTTCGCAAAAGCTGGGTAAAGATCTGGAACTGGTCATTCAAGGTGGAGAGACGGAGCTTGACCGGATGATTATTGAGGAATTGAGTGACCCACTGATCCATCTCATCCGCAACAGTGCGGATCATGGCATTGAAAGTGTAGAGGTTCGAGCAGAGCACGGTAAGCCGTCCAAAGGCCGTATTACCTTAACCTCATTTCACGAAGAAAATCATGTCGTCATTCGTTATTCAGATGATGGCAAAGGCATCGATGGTGAGAAGATCAAGGCTTCCGCTTTGGGCAAAGGTATTATTAGTGAGGAACAGGCTGCGCGCCTAACGACACAGGAAGCTGTGCATCTCATATTTGAGCCTGGTTTCTCAACAGCTTCTTCTGTCAGTGAAGTATCAGGACGCGGCGTTGGAATGGACATCGTGCGTAGTCAGATCGGACGACTCAACGGTATCATTGATATTGATACGGAGGTTGGTGTGGGCACCACGTTTACGATTCGTCTACCGCTTACTTTGGCGATTATTAAAGGTCTGTTAGTCAAAGTATCGGGTCGTGTTCTGATCTTGCCGATGTACAACGTCGCAGAGATCGTTCGAATTTCACCTGAAGATATTCAGATGATCCAAGGGCAACAAGCGATTCTGAATCATGGTCGTATTGTACCTTTTCACAGACTGTGTGATAAATTGAACTATCCACGAACGGACCGCAAATCCAAAACCATTCCACTAGTAATCGTGCGTTCCGTGGACAAAATTGCAGCATACGCAGTAGATGAGATCATTGGGAATCAGGAAGTTGTGATTAAAACGCTGGGTACGTATCTGGGTGCGATGAATCATCTGTCTGGCGCAACGATTCTGGGTAATGGTAAGGTTGCCCTGATATTGGACGCTTCCTATCTGGTGAGTCATTAATCTTTAGATAAGCATTATGCAGATCAAAGAGCCTCATCATCCATAACTGGACGGTGGGGCTCTTCGTTGTACCTTTTGACACGGTGGTCACTCAGGCTTTGAAAATGAGATCCATAAACCGGTTGGCCGCCAGAGAAATCGGCATATTGCGTTTGGTCATTATCCCCACATGGGAAGGGGGGAGTGGGACATCAAGCTGAATCTCAAAGAGAGAACCTTCCTCCAGCTCTTTGGAGATAAATTCACGGGTAACATAGGAGATCCCCAGTCCCCGACGCGCAAATTCAATCAGCAGATCAACGCTACCGACCTCAATCTCCGGCTTCAGCGTGTAATTATAGCTGTTAAACAACTCGGTTATAGCCATCCGAACCCGGCTATTCCGGGAGAAGAGGATCAGTTGATGCTCAAGAAGCATCTCAAGTGTCATGACTTTACCTTTCAACTGAGCATAACGTTCCCCGGCTACAAAGCAGTCTTTCAACTGAATACTTTCCCTGACTTCGAGTTGTGGATCAACAATGGGCATGCGAACAACACCAAGATCGATCTTACCTTCTTTCAGAAACGTAATGACTTCCGGCGTAGTTCCATGACTAAGATGTAGCTTGATGTTAGGGTATAAGGTGTGGAATTCCTCAAGGTATGCCAGCATGTAATGCTTGAACAGGGAATCACTTCCGCCGATCCTCAATTCACCATTGTCGAGGTTCTTCAGTGCGGCCATTTTTTCTTCCGCAAGCGAGATCAAAATCTGGGATTGTTCAATATAGGAGTATAGACTGACACCTTCCTGTGTCAACGCAACACCCTTGGAATTTCGATAAAACAAAGTAAGACCAAAGCTCTCTTCCAACTGCTTGATGGCATGACTGACGCTGGGTTGAGTGATATACAGTGCTTTCGCAGCCTGTGTCAAACTTCCCGTTTTGGCAGCCCAGTAAAAGACTTTATATAGTTCGTAATTTGTTGTCATAGATGTGGTCTATAGCTCCTGTGAAATATATTAATTACTTGTATGGCTATAAAACGTATTATAGTGTAACTACAACAAAGAAACCAGAGTTACTTGGAAGGAGAACGGTGAGATGGAACCAACTACCATTGTTTTATTTGGTGCTACTGGCGATTTAGCCAAAAGAAAAATATATCCTGCCTTATATAACTTATATCTTGAGCAGAAGCTTCCGGAAACCTTCTCATTGATTGGTCTGGGGCGTAGAGAGTGGTCTGATGAATTCTTTCAGGCACAAGTGGAAAAATCATTAAATGAATTTTCCAGACGCCAGGCTGATCCTGAAGTTGTGAAGTCATTTGTGAAAGCTTTCCGCTACAGTGTATTGAATATAAGTCATAAGGAAGATTATATAAAGCTGCTGGGATTAGTTGAACAAAGAGAAGCTGAGCTTGGCATTCCGTCCAATCGCTTGTTCTATCTCTCGGTTGGTCCGGAATTCTTCGAACCGATTGCCGAAAATATTCAAGAAAGTGGGCTGGGTTCCACAGAGGGCTGGAAACGTCTTGTTATCGAGAAGCCATTTGGTCACGATCTACAGTCCGCAAGAGACCTCAATCGCAAATTAAGCGAATCCTTCACGGAAGAAGAGATTTACCGAATCGACCATTACTTGGGCAAACCGATGGTACAACGTCTGGAGACGTTGCATCAGAGTAATCCAATCATGAAGGCACTATGGAACAACCGTTACATTTCAAACGTGCAAATTACGGCGAATGAGACTGTAGGTGTCGAAGAACGTGCATCCTATTATGATCATGTAGGTGCAGTGCGAGACATGTTCCAGAATCATATGCTGCAATTGCTCATGATGATGGCGATTCAGCTTCCATACAACAGTACTTCCGAAAAGGTTGGATTGAAGAAAAAGCACATCATGGAATCGATCCAGCCATTGCAAAAGCAGACTGTGGGTGCAAACATCATCCGTGGACAGTATGCAGCAGGCAACATTCAAGGCCAACCGGTTAATGCCTATGCTGCTGAACCGGGTGTAGCGGAGAATACGATGAATGACACGTTCATTGCTGCCAAATTGCAAATTGATGATTTCTTCTGGCGTGGTGTTCCGTTTTACATTCGCACGGGTAAAAGAATGAAGGAGAAATCAACACGTATCGTGATTGAATTCAAAGAACCTTCTGGCCAGACGAATGTCCTGAAAAACAAAGGTTCCAAGCCAAACCTGCTCGTCATTGAGATGAGTCCGGATCAGAGCATGACATTGCAACTGAATGCAAGTGATCCTGAGAATAAAGGTGAATTCAAACCGGTTCATATCGATCTTTCTCCGGATAAAGGTGACCTCGCGGAAGCTTACGAGAATCTGATTCGTGATGCTTTGCTTGGTGATCCAACATTCTTTGCCCACTGGGATGAAGTAGAATTGTCCTGGGCTTGGGTGCAACCAATTCTGGACGCATTCCAGGAAAATCTGTTGCCACTTCACCTGTATCCTGCGGGCAGCTATGGACCTGCTGAATCTGATGCTATGCTTGAAGAAGAAGGCCACCACTGGTGGTTTGATGAGCCGGCGGATCAGCAGTCTGTTGTTGCAAGTAGCACACCCTTGGCGGTTAATGCCAATCTCTAAACCATAATAAAAATATCTGGAGGTAATTCAATCATGAAATTTTTTATCGATACAGCTAACGTGGAAGATATCCAAAAAGCATACAAAATCGGCGTATTGTCCGGCGTAACGACGAACCCTTCTTTGGTAGCCAAAGAAGGTGTGAAATTCGAAGATCGTATCGAAGAAATCTTGCGTTTGGTACCTGAAGTAGAGTCCGTTTCTGCGGAAGTAACACCAGATGCCCTTACTGCTGAAGAGATGATTGCGCAAGCAGATGAATTGATCAAAATCAACAATAGTGACAAAAACATTACGATCAAATTGCCAATGACACTTGCAGGACTTGAAGCTTGCCGTTACTTGACCAAAAAAGGCGTGAAAACCAACGTAACGTTGATCTTCACGGTGAACCAGGCGCTTCTGGCTGCTCGTGCTGGTGCGACATATGTATCCCCATTCCTGGGACGTCTTGATGATATCTCCGAAGATGGCGTACAATTGGTTACCAAAATTGCTGAATTGTTCCGTACACATAACCTGGATGCTCAGATTATTGCGGCTTCTGTAAGACATCCGGATCACGTTACACGTGTAGCAATGGCGGGAGCACATATCGCTACTGTTCCATTCTCCGTCATTGAACAAATCTCCAAACACCCGCTGACAGATCAAGGTATGGACAAATTTGCAGCTGACTGGAAAAAAACAGTACAATAATCTATAACCATTCATTCGTTTCAACTTACTATATAAATAATGGAGTATTGGGAGGACATAATGAGTAAACAACAGATTGGTGTTATTGGATTGGCAGTAATGGGTAAAAACCTGGCTTTGAATATTGAAAGCAAAGGTTTCTCGGTAGCGGTATTTAACCGTTCCCCGGAGAAAACGAACGATCTTCTGAAAGAAGCAGAAGGTAAAAACCTAACAGGTGCGTTCACCATTGAAGAATTCGTAGAGTCCCTGGAGTCTCCGCGTAAAATTCTGATCATGGTACAAGCAGGTAAAGCGACAGATGCAACCATCGAGCAACTGCTTCCTCATCTGGATCAAGGCGACATCATTATCGACGGAGGTAATGCTTACTTCCCTGACACACAACGTCGCAGTAAAGAACTTGAAGAAAAAGGGTTCCGCTTCATCGGCGCAGGTGTATCCGGTGGTGAAGAAGGCGCACTGAAAGGCCCGGCTATCATGCCAGGTGGTCAGGAAAGTGCTTATCAGTTGGTAGAACCGATCCTGACAGCGATCTCCGCCAAAGTTGGCGATGACGCTTGTAGCACATATATCGGACCAGACGGTGCCGGACACTATGTAAAAATGGTGCATAACGGTATCGAGTACGGAGACATGCAGTTAATTGGTGAAGCTTACCACCTGCTCAAATCCGTATTGAACGTTTCCGTTGAAGAGTTGCATGAGATCTTCACGGAGTGGAATCAAGGGGAACTGGACAGCTACCTGATCGAAATCACAGCAGATATCTTCTCCAAATACGATCCTGAAACAGGCAAACCAATGGTTGACGTTATTCTGGACGCTGCTGGACAAAAAGGAACAGGTAAATGGACAAGCCAAAGCGCGCTGGATCTCGGCGTACCACTGTCCATGATCACGGAATCCGTATTCTCCCGTTTCCTGTCTGCCATGAAAGACGAGCGTGTAGCAGCTAGCAAAATCCTGAATGGACCAGCAACTGAACCATTCTCTGGCGACAAAAAAGCGTTCATCGAGAACGTTCGTAAAGCGTTGTTTGCAAGTAAAATCGTATCCTACGCACAAGGATTTGCACAAATGCGTGCAGCTTCCGATGAGTATGGTTGGGACCTGAAATACGGCAACATTGCCATGATCTTCCGCGGCGGCTGTATCATCCGTTCGCAGTTCCTGCAAAACATCAAAGAAGCGTATGACAAAGACGCAGAACTCAAAAACCTGCTCTTGGATCCATACTTCCAAAACATCGTTGAGTCTTATCAAGGTGCATGGCGTGAAGTTGTAGCGGCTGCTGTAAAACAAGGTATTCCGGTACCTGGATTCTCCAGCGCACTGTCTTACTACGACAGCTACCGTACAGAGCGTTTGCCAGCAAACTTGCTGCAAGCACAACGTGACTACTTCGGTGCTCACACATTCAAACGTGTGGACAAAGAAGGTTCATTCCACTTCCAGTGGATGGACACTAACGAGTAATTTTAATTCGAAATATATAGCATTCTTGCAGTCATTCATGAATTTAACTTCATGGTACCTGCAAGGGTGCTTTTTCCCGTTAATGGTTCGAATCATTTTCATAACTTACTAAAATCGAGTGTTGAAACTAGATATAGACAAATTGAACCGTTTTGATCTATATCTAGCCTTGATTGAAGCAGCTAAAGGTATTATGAAATTGATACATTTGAATTTGAATATCATCAAATTGTAATAAAATGTACGAATCTGGGTTTGGCAAACAGATGATCTGACCCTTCAACTACGTTATACTTGTTCAGACGGACCTACATCCGTGATGAAAATTCAGAATACAACTTATTGACGTGGAGGTTAGACCGGGCATGTTTGTATTAGCGGGTATATTGTTTTTGGTCGTATACGGTTTATTAGTGTTCTACATAGGCTGGAGCGGGTGGAGTTGGATGAAACCTGTCGTGTCCGCCAGATTCCGGTGGTTTTATATCATAGCGCTTGTATTCCTTGCCGTTTCCTTCATTCTGGCACGAGTATTTGGAAGCATTTCGTTTCTTAGTATCATTGGTTCCTACTGGCTGGCGATCTTCTCGTTGTTATTGCTGATCTTGCCAGTCATTCACTTGACGATGTGGCTACTGAGATTAACCCGCATTCCTAGACATCACACACAGAAATGGGCAGGAGTCGTTACACTGGTGCTGTTGGTGTCCACAATGGGTTATGGAATCTTCAACGCCTATAGCCCGGTAGTGAGAACGTATAACATTCAGATTGATAAAA
Organism: Paenibacillus sp. LS1; assembly: GCF_026013365.1. GTDB lineage: Bacteria > Bacillota > Bacilli > Paenibacillales > Paenibacillaceae > Paenibacillus. Next base: position 948,986 of record NZ_JAPDOE010000001.1, on the reverse strand, counting down.
AAGTAGAAGGTGTGGACAAGCTTAATATTGTCATGGCTGCCGATATGCACTTTGGACTTCTGTCTGGCCCTGCACATGCGAAACGCATGGTGGAGGAAATTAATGCTGTGAAGCCGGATCTGGTGCTGTATCCTGGAGATATTATTGATGACAATCTGGATATGTACCTCAATAGCGGAATTGCCGACATTATCAGTGACATTCAGGCTCCATACGGCGTCTATGCTTCACTCGGGAATCACGACAAGTTCGATGGTCCGATTGAAGATCTGATTGCTGCGCTGGAGAAGAGCAACATGCAAGTTTTGTACGATGACAAGATCGTCTTGGATGACAAGATCACCCTCATTGGACGGAAAGACCGGACAGAGAAGGATCGTGCAGAAGTAGCCACATTAATGCAAAATACGGACTTGAGTCAACCAGTACTTATGATGGATCACCAGCCATATGATCTGGATATTGCGGAGCAAAACAATGTAGATCTGGTCGTATCTGGTCACACCCACCGTGGTCAGATCGCACCGGCTCAGTTCATCACACAGGCTATTTATGAGAATGATTGGGGTTATCTGCAAAAAGGCTCCATGCACTCCATTGTAACGTCAGGATTTGGCTTCTGGGGGCCTCCGATTCGCACAAGCAGTCGTTCGGAGATTGTACAGATTAATGTGACCTTCCAGCAATGATGAAAGGCCCTTCGAAAGAAGGGTCTTTTTTTGTTCAAAGCAAGTGATGAGTTGTTGGATGACGCCGTTTGAAACTGCATCAACATGTGAATACTTAAACATATGTGCCCTTAAACGTGGAAGCATAGGGAAATGACTCAAGTAAGGGAATGAAGTGGTGGAATAGCAGTAGCAGTAATTTTGGTTGACACCGTTTTCAGGTTATGATAAATTAGATCCGAGGCTTGTTACCGGTAATGCGGGCAAAACCACTATGGAAATGATTTTATTATTTCTGTTTTGGTTTTGCCCTTTTTTATTCCTCAAAAAAAACCAGGTGGGTCCAGAATGATTATTAAACAGATATTTAATAACAATATTGTCAGTACCGTGGATGACAAAAATCAGGAACTACTGATCCTCGGCCGGGGAATCGGATTTAAGTTCAAGGCAGGCGATGAGATTGATGAAGAGCGGATTGAGAAGATATTTCGTCTTCAGGATGCATCGATTTATGAGAAATTCAAATCCATCGTAGCTGAAGTGCCGATTGAGATTCTGCAGGCAACAGATGATATCGTGACACTGGCACGAACGCAATTGAACAAAACCATCAGTGACGGGATCTATGTCTCGCTGTCTGATCACATTCACTTTGCTGTTCAACGCTTGGAAAAAGGAATGATTACTCGAAATCCACTTTCTTGGGAAGTTCAGCATTTCTATAAGGCGGAGTATGATGTGGCCAAAGAAGCACTGACCTTGCTGAAGGAAAGACTGGATATTGAGTTTCCCAAAGATGAGATCTGTAATATTGCATTACATTTCATCAATGCGGAAGTGAATGATTCCATGAACGATGTCACTCATCTGATGCAGCTGTTGCAGGAGATTATGAATATCATCAAATATCACTTCAACGTCGAATTGGATGAAGATAGCGTCAACTATTTCCGCTTCATTACCCATTTGAAATATTTCTGTCAGCGTGTCATTACCCATTCTTCACATGATGATGCCGAGGAGTATTTATATGAAGTGGTTCGGAAAAACTATCCGGAGACATTCAAATGTATTGGCAAGATCGAGACTTTTATCCATAAGAATTATCAGTATGACATGACTCACTCTGAGCAGTTATATCTAACGCTCCATCTGGAACGTCTGATGAAAACCAAGCGGGACGTATAAAGTCCACGCAATAGAATCAAATCACAACTGGATATCCTATGGGCTTGTTACTGTTCAATCAGGCAATACCCGAATGAGATGGCGCCATCAATGTGCGCTGTATTCATTCGGGTATTTTTTATTGGAAAAATGAGGAGGAAAATATCATGAAACATCAGGAAACGGCACAGGAAATCATCAAAGCCGTTGGGGGAACAAACAATATTAACTCGGTGTATCATTGCGTTACTCGATTGCGCTTTGATTTGAAGAGTAACGATAAAGTCGATAATGGCTCACTCAAGAAATTGGATAAGGTCATGGGAACAAATATTTCCGGCGATCAATTCCAAGTCATTATCGGTAATGACGTGGCAAAAGTATTCGATGCTATGGTGAAGGAACATCCGGCAATCCAGCAAAGTACAGAAAATAAAGAGCCAAAGTCGGATAAAAAACAAAATGTAGTGCTGAAGATTTTTGAAACAATAGCAGGTGTCTTTGCTCCGATGCTCCCAGCGATTACAGCGGCAGGTATGCTTAAAGGATTACTGGCCCTGTTCGTGTCCTTGGGTTGGATGTCTGCTGGAACGGATACGTATCGTATTCTTTCAGCCATCGGTGACGGCGTATTCCACTACCTGCCTTTACTGATTGCAGTCAGCGCTGCTCGTAAATTCGGCAGCAACCCGTTTGTTGCGATTGCACTAGGTACCGCACTGATGGTACCGGATATGACAGAGTTGCTCAATGGTAAACAAGCGGTTGCCTTTCTTGGTATCCCGGTAACAGCTGTTACGTATGCTTCATCAGTCATCCCAATTCTTCTTGCAGTATGGTTGATGTCTTATGTTGAGAAATGGGTTGACCGCGTTATCCCTGCTGCGCTCAAGCTATTGCTTGTACCTCTGATTACCTTGCTTGTCATGGTTCCGGTAACGCTGATTGCGATCGGTCCATTGGGTACATTTGTAGGTAACGGATTGTCTGGCGGCATCAACTGGCTTCTGAATGAAGGCGGATTGATTGCAGGTATTGTTCTTGGCGGCGCGATGGCGCTTATTATTATGACAGGAATGCACTATGCACTTGTGCCAATCATCCTGAGTAATATCGCTACACTGGGCTTCGATAAATTCTTACCATTGACCTTTATCTCCAATATGGGTCAGGCTGGTGCAACACTCGGCGTATTCTTCCGGGCAAAAGATGAAAAACTCAAAACGGTGGCGTTGTCCACGAGCTTTACAGCGCTGATGGGTGTAACGGAGCCGGCTATGTATGGGGTTAACATGAAATACAAAAAACCATTCGCAGCAGCGATGATTGGTAGTGCAGTAGGTGGCGGATTCGCCCTTGCTTTTGGTGCGAAAGCGTATGTGCTTGCGGGTAACGGTGGTCTCCCAGGTCTACCCTCCTTGGTCGGAGAGATGTTTTGGTATTCTCTAAGTGGCATGGCTCTTGCCTTTGTTGTGGGTGCAATCATGTCTACAATATTCGGTATCAAAGAAGAAGAAGGAGACGCTGAGGCGTTGGCTCAATTCTCACCAGGCGCTTCTACAGCACCAGCGAAAGTAGCTTCCAGCGATGCTGCAAGCGTGAACGTGGACGACATGGGCGCTCCAGAACCAACAAGTGATGCGGTAGCCGTTGCCCCGATGACAGGTAAGTCGATCCCGCTCAAAGAAGTCAACGATCCAACATTCGGTGATGAATTGATGGGTAAAGGTGTAGCATTTGTTCCAACGGTAGGCGAATTGGTTTCTCCAGTGACAGGTACCATCATGAATGTGTTCAAAACGAAACATGCGATCGTTGTCCGCAGTGATAACGGAATGGAATTGCTGATTCATGTTGGAATTAACACAGTGAAGCTGCGCGGACAGTACTTCGATGCACATGTTGCTACAGGAGCACGTGTACAGGCTGGAGACAAGTTACTCACATTTGAACTGGCTGAGATTGCAAAAGAATATGACATTACAACCGCTATGGTTGTTACCAATACGGCTGATTACAAGGAGGTTTTGCCTGTGAAATTGGGTGAAATCACGATGGGTGAAGACGTATTGAAAGCTGAAATCTAAACTGTCCATCTCAGGACTAACAATATCAACAAAAGAAGGGGAGATACGAATGATTAATCGACAAGGGTTTCCGGAAAGTTTTCTATGGGGCGGGGCTATTGCCGCCAACCAGGCTGAAGGTGGATTCGACGCTGGTGGCAAAGGATGGTCGACGGCCGACATGGTTCCTTATTTTGAGAAAAAGGACTACACCAACCTTAGAGAACTGATGCATGTTACCAGTGCAACGGTTGAGAAAGCCATGGCACATCACAGTGCAGCAGGTTATCCGAAACGTTACGGGATTGATTTTTACCACCGTTTCAAAGAGGATATTGCGCTCTTCGCAGAGCTGGGCTTCAAGACATTCCGTCTGTCCATCAACTGGCCGCGTATTTTCCCGAATGGTTATGATGCCGAGCCGAATGAAGAAGGATTGCGTTTCTATGACGAAGTGTTCGATGAACTCCGTAAATACGATATTGAACCGCTTGTAACACTCTCGCATTATGAGATGCCTATGGCGCTTGTCCTGAAATATAACGGCTGGGCTGGCCGCGAAGTGATTGGACATTTTGTAAGATATGCCGAGACAGTGATGAACCGATACAAGGACAAAGTAAAATACTGGTTGACGTTTAATGAGATTAACACAACTATTATTGAACCGTTCACAGGTGGCGGTATTATTGAAGACCGAGTTGAGAACACGATGCAAGCTTCTTATCAGGCACTTCATCATCAATTTGTAGCCAGTAGCCTGGTAACAGAAAAAGCGCGTCAGATTAACCCGAACTTCCAGATCGGATGTATGCTTGCGCGCATGATTCACTACCCGGCGACGTCGAAGCCAGAGGATGTGCTGCAAGCACAGATTGATAACCAACTGAACCTGCTGCATACGGATGTACAAGTTCGTGGTAGTTATCCAACGTTCATGGCTCGGTACTGGGCAGAGAATGGGATTACCATTGCCATGGAACCGGGGGATGAACAGATCCTGCGTGAGCACACGGTTGACTTCATCTCGTTCAGTTACTACACATCCTTGGTGTCCGCAGTGAACCCAGAGGAATATGGAGTGACGGGTGGTAACCTGTACAGTACGATTAAGAACCCGAACCTGGAGCGTACGGAATGGGGCTGGCAGCTTGATCCGATCGGTCTGCGCGTGGCATTGAAAGAGCTGTATGACCGTTATCAACTGCCTCTGTTTGTGGTGGAGAACGGCCTTGGTGCCAAAGATACCGTTGAAGCAGATGGTTCCATAAACGATGATTACCGGATTGATTATCTGAGAAAACATATCACACAAATGAAAGAAGCCGTTATGGATGGTGTGGACCTGATGGGATATACCAACTGGGGAGCGATTGATATCATCAGTGCATCCACTTCGGAAATGTCCAAGCGTTATGGCGTAATCTACGTGGATCAGGATGACAACGGACAAGGCACATTAAATCGGTATAAGAAAAAGAGCTTTGGCTGGTACCAAAAAGTCATTGCCTCCAACGGCGAGAACTTGGAATAGATCAACCTATATAGGCACCCCGGGCGTAGCTGGTATTACGGCGCTGGGGCGCCTTTTTACTATAATCTCGCAGGAATTCATCAACACTATTGCACTGTCATGTAAAAAGGATGACTTCATAACATTCTGGATGGTATACTGTGATCGTATTGGGGGAGGGATAACCATGAAGAAGCCTATTATTGCTGTAGATATGGATGACACGATATGTCATCTGGTCAAGCGGGCTATTTATCACAACAACCTCAGCTTCCCGACCCATCCGTTGCGCTATGAGGATATGATTCATTGGGATACATCCCATTTGCGTCATCCGGAGAGCACACATGATGTATTTTATGGTCGGCCGGGTCTGTTCGAGGAATTGGAATTATACGACGAATATGTTGTAGATGAGATGAAAAAGCTGAACGATGCTTATGATGTCATTGTCGTTACGGCAGCAGAACCAAGAACAGTCGTTGAGAAGTGGAACTGGCTTCAGCAGCATATGCCTTTTATAACCGCAGAACAGTTTATTACATGCAAAAGAAAAAATCTGCTCGGTTTCGATCTGCTCATTGATGATGGAGCACATAATTTGATTCCAGCGCATGAGGATGGCAAGAAAGTCATATGTATCCCGCATCCATGGAATATACAGGAGCGTGAACGATACAACTTTCCGTTGATGTCTTCATGGAAAGAGGCCAAGGCCTACATAGATGAAGTATTACAGGTTGTTGGTGTCTGAAAGTAAATCTTATTGTCCAGAGTGCTGTGCTCTGGATTTTTTGCGATAGGCGAGAGGTGTTTCGCCTGTTATTTTTTTGAATGCAGCATAAAATGAATCCATATCCCGATATCCGACCAGCTCGGCAATCAGGCTGACTTTGTGCCGTGAACTCTTAAGCAGTTCACAGCTTTTTTGTATACGGAGATGTTGCAAGTGGGCGCTAAAGGTCTGTCCGGTATGCCGCAGAAACATTCGTCCAATTTGTTTTTCGCTCCAGCCTGATACACGGACCAGATCAGATATTCGGATTCGGTTGCTCACATGTTGTTTGAGATAGTGAAGAATGTACTCAAAATCGGTGGAATGAACCACTTCATCCTGAATCTCTTGATAAAGTTGTCTGTAGGTCATCAATACCAGCTGGCTTACCAGGGTGTATAACATGGTAGACGAACCGATTCCCGGAACGGAGGATTCACGGTACAGCTTCACCATAAGTTCTTCAATCCGGTCGTTGTGATCCACAAGGGATATATAAGGAACTTGATTTTGTGCCAGATCCAACAGATGATGAATGATTTCTTTTTCCTGAATGACGGAGGTCAGGGTGTGAATCAATTCAGCATTAAATAGGCAGTTATATAGAATTAACGGATGCTCGGTTACGTTGGTGCTCACAGGACGGAAAACATGAGGAACACCGACAGGGATGACAAACAGCATGCCCTTCGTCACCGGAATGACATCTTCACCGATATGATGAAAGCCCTTTCCTTCGGCAACATAGCTATACTCAATAAAATCATGTGCGTGAAAAGGAAGCACAAAATCTTCAGAGCAACGATTGACGAAAAGCTGCAGATGATTATGCAGGAAGTACTCACTTTTCATGAGTTGTACAGATGAATTCACAAGCAACCTCCTCATACAGATGGCTGAAATACCGGATGAAATAGTCCTGATTACCGGGTATTTACGGCAACAGGCTCGATATAATTATATCGTAACCCCGAATGGGAAGCCAAGATGGAAAGGACGATTTGCTAATGTTCAACGTTAGTCACCTTCGCTGTGAGTATAGAATGAATCCGATTGGCCTTGATGTAAAATCACCGAGAATAAGCTGGCAGTTGCAGTCCGATCGTCGGAACTGCATGCAATCCGCTTACCAGATTCAGCTGTCTTTGACGGAAGATTTTGATGGGATTGCATGGGATTCTGGCGAGATAATCACGGATCAATCCATACATGTGGAATTAAACCATTTTCAGCCTGCTCCGCGAACGCGATATTACTACCGGATTCGGGCATGGGATGATGCAGGAAGTGATTCCGGTTGGTCCGAAACGGCTTATTTCGAGATGGGACTTATGGATAGCCATAACAAGTGGCAAGCAGAATGGATCACAGCTCAACCATCAGATGATGATGGAGACACGTCATGTCCGCGTATGCGCAAGCAGTTTAATGTGAAAAAATCGATTACGTCTGCCAGAATATATGTAACAGCACTTGGATTATACGAGTTGCATATAAACAACACAAGAGTAGGAGAAGATTATTTTACACCTGGCTGGACCTCTTATCGTAAGCGATTACAATATCAAACCTATGATGTTACTCACATGCTCCAACATGGACAGAATACTTTAGGTGCTAATCTGGGAGATGGCTGGTACCGAGGATATCTTGGCTGGAACAAAGAACGGGAAATATTCGGTTCAACATCCGCATTGCTGCTGGAATTGCAGATAAAATACGCAGATGGTTCGGAGGAATCTATTTTATCTAACGGGGATTGGACGGCAGCTCCAAGTGCCATTCGCATGTCGGACATCTATATGGGAGAGACGTATGATGCACGAATGGAGTCCGATTGGTCGGATTCCTCTCAGGTGAGTTGGTCACTCGTGAACGTACTGGAACATCCGAAAGATATCATCGTTGCACAGGAGAACGTACCCGTCACCCAAGTTGAACAGCTACAGCCAATTGACTTGCTGACAACTCCACAGGGAGATCGTGTAATAGACATGGGGCAGAATATGGTGGGATGGGTGAAGTTCAGCATTCAAGGTAAAGAGGATCAGACGGTTGAGCTGCACCATGCTGAGATCTTGGATCATGAAGGCAACTTCTACACCGATAATCTTCGCGCCGCCGAGCAGTGTATTCGCTACACTTGCAAGGGGGATGGAGTAGAAACGTTTGAACCGCATTTTACATTCCATGGCTTTCGATATGTGAAGCTGGTTGGCTTCCCGGAACACGTTCGTCTGGAAGAATTCACCGGAATAGTCCTGCACTCGAATATGGAGCAAACAGGTCAATTCTCATGCTCCAGTCCACTGGTGAACCAACTGCATCACAATATATTGTGGGGGCAAAAGGGGAATTTCCTTGATGTGCCGACAGACTGTCCACAGAGGGATGAACGGCTCGGATGGACGGGTGATGCACAGATGTTTATCCGCACGTCCTCCTACCTGATGAACACGGCTCCCTTCTTCACCAAATGGTTGCGGGATCTGGAAGCGGATCAGGGATCAGATGGAGGTATTCCATTCTTCGTTCCGGATCTGAGAAGTTCCACGTCAGAAGGATGGGGAGACACCAGTCATTCTTCTGCCGCTTGGGGGGATGCAGCAGTTATCTGTCCATGGACCATCTATGAGATGTATGGGGATGCCAGATTACTGGCTGAGCAATATGAGAGTATGAAACAGTGGATTGAGTACATTCACGTGCAGGGTGACAACCCGTATCTGTGGAACACGGGATTCCACTTTGGCGATTGGCTGGGACTGGATTCCAAGCCCGATAGTTATGTCGGCGCAACGGACACGGACTACGTGGCGACTGCATTCTATGCCTATTCGGTTTCGTTAACTCAAAAGGCTGCTGAGGCACTTGGAAAGACAGACGATGCTGAATATTACAAGCAGCTGCATACAAACATTGTTCATGCGTTTCGAAATGAATTCGTGACGCCAGCCGGCAAAATTGCTGTTCCTACGCAAACAGCGCATGTTCTTGCGCTCCAATTTGACCTGCTGGACGCGACTGCCCGAACTCGTGCTGTCGAACAGTTGGCAAAACTCGTGAAAGAGGCGGGCAATCATCTTACTACAGGTTTCGTGGGCACACCTTATCTGAATCCGGTGCTGAGTGATGCAGGTCTTCACGACCTGGCATATACATTACTTTTTCAAGAGGATTACCCGTCCTGGCTGTATCAGGTGACTCAAGGGGCAACGACTGTTTGGGAACATTGGGATGGGATCAAAGAGGATGGCAGTCTCTGGAGTGCTGATATGAACTCATTTAACCACTATGCGTACGGAGCGATTGGAGAATGGTTGTATCGTTACGTTGCCGGCATTCGGTTCGATGAACATCAGCCAGGATTCCGATTGGTGCATATCGAGCCGCAACCTGGACCAGGACTGGACTGGGTAGAAGCGAGTTTGGAGACGATGTATGGTCAAGTTGCTTCAAGCTGGCATCGGCTGGCGGAGGGTGAAATGGAGATTCGGGTGCATATTCCCGCCAACACGAGAGGTACGGTACGTCTTCCTGGAGCAGGTGCACAGATCGTTCTGGAGCAAGGAAAACCGTTGGATCAGGTGAGTGAAGTTCAGGTTATTCGCAGCATGGGAGATGATGTTGAAGTCACCCTGGGATCTGGAAGTTACCAATTTACTTACAAGGATACGAAAGCGAAGAAGGAACCAGATGTCCAGGAGGCTACATTGACAGAGTCCGTATAATAATAGAATAAGCGGTAAGATGTTCACTTGTAGAGGATCTGCACACACGCAGGTCCTTTTTCGAACTTGTTTGATCGAAGATCAAGAGCGGCGTGTTCTGGAGGAAAGAGCGTGGCAATATCAATATCTGTTGAGAGGAAGTACGGACTATGGGGAAAGAACACGTTAGATTAATTAAACCATCATTAGCGTATAAGGATGCGTATTTGGCATTTTATGAAGACTGGGTCAGAAGCGGAGAATTGATGGTACCTTGGGTCATTTCCAAAGAACCCTATGCGTTTGACGAGATGTTGGCATTTTTGCAGCGTAATGAACAAGGCATCGACATCCCGGAAGGCTGGGTCAAAGACAGTACATACTGGCTGGTTACGGAGAGTCAACAAATCGTGGGCGCCGTGAATATAAGGCATGAGCTTAATGACAGACTATACAATAGCGGAGGACATATTGGTTATGGCATTCGTCCGGGGGAGCGGCACAATGGCTATGGTTCCGAAATTCTCAGGTTGTCTTTGGAGAAAACGAGAGAGCTTGGAATTTCCAAAGTATTAGTCGTATGTGATGCGGTTAATGAGCCTTCCAGAAGGGGTATCCTTCGAAATGGTGGCATCAAGGATGTGGACTATGTGGAGTCTAATGGTAACGTTGTTGAACGATTCTGGATAGAGAATGTCGAATAATGCAGAATAATGATGTAATTTAACGAAAATAATATAGATTATGATTGTATTACCCTCGTGTGCTGATTAAAATGAAGCTAGAATCTGGATTGCGGCCGGAAACTAACATCCCATATCAGGCACAAGTGAGGTTATTTTTATGAATCAACCGGTTAATCGGCCCCGGCGTATTGAGTATCTGGATCTCTATCGTGCTTTTGCGATCATGGCGGTTGTAGCCATCCACGCTACTTCAACAGCAGTTGCGCATTACCCCAAGCATACACTAGATCATGATGTGTATTACTTCTGGAACATGTTTTTACAATTTGCCGTTCCAGCGTTCCTGTTTCTGTCATCCCTGGTCTTGTTCTACAACTACAGTTCCAAGGTAAATGAGAAGGGTTGGATGCTTGCTTTTTATAAGAAGCGTTTATTTAATGTATTTGTACCCTATGTGGCATGGTCCCTTATCTATTTTGCCATTAAACAGCTGCTTGCGGGCAAAGAACCTTTGACTCATGGTGTTCAATTTGCCAAACAATTAGTGATGGGAACTGCCCATACGCACTTGTACTTTTTTCTGATTATTCTTCAGTTTTATATCGTGTTTCCATGGCTTCTGTCGCTTACACGCTATCGTCTGTTTAAACGGTACTTGCCATTATTCTTTATTGCTGCCCAGGCCATATTCTATGCATTGCATTTACAGTTTCACTTTGAACGAACAGGCAGTTTGCTACCGAGTTATCTGATCGTGATCGGATTTGGTGCATGGATTGGGTTGAACTTTGAATGGGCTTTGAAGAAACTGTATACACACCGTTATGTGCTAATAGCTGCATTGTTGAGCGGAGGTGCCATTTTTATCTATGGTAATGCTTATATCAAAACCGCTTTTGCTGCATACCCGGTGGTTACCTATACCGTGCTGTTCTTATTCCGAAATATGTTTACTCTGTCTGCCTGCTTGCTCCTGCTGATCTTTAGTGAACGAATCGGCACTGGACAACATACCGAGGTTCGTAAAGCTACACGTGTTCTGGACTCTTTGGGTACAGTGGCGTTCGGTGTATTTTTAATGCATCCACTCGTACTGCTCTTCTGGAGACGTGAATTCACAGATGACCTGGCTCGGCACTTCAGCGTGGGCATCATTCTATCTTATGTTGTAGCGCTCCTGATCTCATGGATCTGCGCGATGGGATTGCGCCGGATGAAGTGGGGATGGGTACTGATCGGACGTTAAGTTAAAATGAACATACTCATTTTAAGATAAGAGATTTCAAGCCCTCACGCGTTGGGGGAATCACTTGAAACCTCTTTTTTATTTGCCCTAAAGAAGGTATCATAGAGTTTAATGTCCATAAAATTGAATTAATGGAATGAACACTACCTTGTCAGGAGTGATCAAATGAAATTGGTGATTATTTTTGGTCCGCAGGCTGTGGGCAAAATGACGGTTGGGCAAGAACTGGAGAAGATAACGAAGCTAAAATTGTTTCATAACCATATGACCATTGAACTGGTGTCTCCTTATTTCAGCTATGGTACACCACAAGGCAAACGACTGGTTAATCTGTTCCGTCAGGAGATTTTCGAAGAGGTGGCCAAGAGTGATCTGCCGGGTCTGATTTTTACTTTTGTATGGGCGTTTGATCAGGAGCAAGATGGAGAGTACATTCGTCAGATCAGCGAGTTATTCGAATCTAATGGAGGACAGGTCTGTTATGTGGAACTGGAAGCTGATGCATTAGAAAGACTGGAGCGTAACAAGAGTCCGCATCGGCTGCTGCATAAGCCAACAAAGCGTGACGTCGCGTGGTCTGAGCGAGATTTGCTTGATACGATGAAGAAATATCGATTGAACTCGGAACCTGGAGAAATCATGCATGAGCACCACATAAGGATTGATAACACGAACAAGAGCCCGGATGAAGTGGCACAGTTAATCCAGGAACGCTTTAATTTGTAATTGGAGAAACGTCTAACTTGGCAGATTAGTTACTTTATATGAGAGGAGAGGGGCACTACATATGTACTTTGTTATATTTTTGCTCATAGGACTTGTTCTATGTTATCTGATCCCATTCGGTCCGATTTTGGCTGGGGGCATTGTTTTCGCACTTGTGATAGATCATTACCGTCAGACGATGCATATGCGTGAAGACATCCGGGACATCAAGAATCATCTGGGGCTAATGAACAAAGGTGAGGCGAAAGAGTACGAGATGGATAAAGAATACACTCAAGTCGATCGTTTGGATTCAGAAGAGATGGACATGATTAATCGAAGAATTGAAGCAGAACTGGAGAAAGACAACAAAAACAATAAACCTTGAATCTCTGTAAAATAATTCTTATTTTGATCACTCCTGTGAGTATATTTACCTAGATCGGGAGTCATGCTAATTCGATATTAACTTTTTGTTGCACTGTGTAGAATTTTGTAATATTATGAGGGAAGCGCGTACAACATATCGGGTTGTAACTGTTGAATCAGGCAAAGCCGTATACCTTGAGAAAAGGGATTGGTTTGTCTTTTTCTGTATATTGGAGTGATAAAGTGAAAATCGAGAAGGTGCTGAACAATAATGCTGTAGTTGCAATGAATGACGAACAACAGGAAGTTATTATCATTGGCCGGGGGATTGCTTATCAGAAGCGGGCGGGTGATATGGTTTCCGAGCAGCATATCGACAAGATATTTACTTTACAGAATGAAGATATTCAGGAAAACTTCAAGGCATTAATCTCAAGCATTCCGCTGGAATACATGAAAGTATCTGAGGAAATCATCGCTTACGCCAAATTAAAACTTGGCAAAAAACTGAATGAGAGCATCTACTTGCATCTCACAGATCATATTCACTTTGCCATTGAGCGGTATCGCAAGAATCTGCCCATACGTAATGGTCTAATCTGGGAGACAAAGCAGTTATACAAAGAGGAATACGAAGTCGGAATGGAAGCGCTCAATATGATCTGTGATCAGTTTGGTGTGATCTTGCCCGAGGACGAAGCCGGTTTTATGGCACTTCACTTTGTAAATGCAGCTTTGAACGAGGAAATGCCCAACATCAAGAGTATGACGCAGGTCATGCAGGAAATCTTGACGATCATCAAGTATCATTTCAAGATTGATTTTGATGAAAACTCACTGACATTCTATCGCTTTGTGACGCATTTGAAGTTTTTCGCTCAACGTTTGGTGAAGGGAAAACATTACAAGAGCAACAACGATGATGAATTGTTCCTGATGATTCAGAAGAAATATCCGGCAGCACACAAATGCTCGGAAAAAATCAAGAAATTCATTGAAAGCAACTACACGTATCAACTAACTGACGAAGAAATGATGTACTTAACGATTCATATTGAGAGAGTTGTGAATGCAACTTCTGAATAATCCCATAGATCAGCTTGCAGGGTTGCAACCACTAGGGCAAAACCTGAACGATTGAATGATAGAGCATACCGTTAACCGGATGTTCCGTACATTCAGATGTTCAGGTTTTTTTATTCTCTCCAATATGCTTCGAATCCGTGTTTAATCAGAAAGGAAGAAAACAACTTCATGAAACACGAGCAATTAGCTAAAGACATTCTGTCTGGTGTTGGTGGTAAACAGAACATTAACAGTGTGGTGCACTGTGCGACCAGACTTCGTTTCAAATTAAAAAATGACAGTAATGCCAAAACGGACGATCTCAAAAATCTGCCCGGAGTCATAACGGTAATGCAAAGCGGGGGACAATATCAGGTTGTTGTAGGTAACGAAGTGTCTGATGTGTATAAAGCCTTGCTACAGGTTGGTAATATGAATGCGGATGAACCGGTTTCAAGTGACGATGGTTCCGAATCTTCCGGTAAAAAAGAAAGTCTTCTGGGTCGGTTTATCGACTTAATCTCAGGTGTATTTACACCAATTCTCGGCTTGCTAGCTGCAACAGGGATGATCAAAGGTTTCCTGTCCATGTTTACTTCTCTCGAATGGTTGGACCCGGCTTCAGGAACATATCAATTGTTGAATGCTGCAGGTGACTGTCTGTTCTACTTCTTCCCAATCTTCCTGGGTTACACAGCAATGAAAAAATTCGGTGGATCTCCATTCCTCGGGATGGCTATCGGAGCATCACTTGTATATCCGACCTTATCCGGTCTTAGCGGTGGAGAACCGTTGTATACGCTATTTACAGGCACATTGTTTGAATCACCGATTCATATCACGTTCCTGGGTATTCCCGTTATTTTGATGAGCTATTCTTCATCTGTAATTCCAATTATTATTGCTGCTTATTTTGGAGCAAAAGTAGAAGCATTCTTCAAAAAGATCATACCATCTGTTGTGAGAACGTTCCTTACGCCATTCTTTACGATTCTCATTGTTGTTCCAGTAACATTCCTCTTGATTGGTCCTATCGCAACATGGGCAAGTCAGCTGATTGGTGCGGGCGTATCGGGCATCTATGACTTGAGTCCATTGGTAACAGGTATTGTTGTTGGTGGATTGTGGCAAGTATTGGTTATCTTCGGGTTACACTGGGGTATCGTGCCAATCATGCTGCTCAATCTGTCCACACTGAAAGCAGATCCGATTCTGGCCATGATGTTCGCTGCTTCATTTGCTCAGATTGGTGCTGTTCTTGGAGTTATGCTCAAAACGAAAAATACTAAACTCAAATCACTGGGTGTTCCTGCCTTCGTGTCCGGGATCTTCGGTGTAACTGAGCCTGCTATCTATGGTCTTACTTTGCCACTGAAAAAACCATTTATTATGAGTTGTATTTCTTCTGCAGTAGCTGGTGGTATTATTGGATTCGCAGGTTCCAAAATGTTTGTGTTCGCTTCAGGTATCTTCGGTGTTCCAGCGCTGATTAGTCCGACAGCAGGCATTAACTATGAATTCTGGATGGCTATGATTGCCACAGTTATTGCTTTTGTACTCAGCTTTGTTCTCGTTTATTTCGTAGGATTCAAAGATCCTGCTAATCCGGAAACTGCCAAACAGACTCCGGAAGCGGTAAAAGAAGAGAAGGCTGCACTTGAGCCTAATCCAAACAATCGTTACGAAATTGCCAGCCCGATGACGGGTGATGTGGTTCCTTTGCAAGAAATTAATGATGCTACATTTGCTGGTGAACATATGGGTAAAGGTATTGCTATTCGCCCAACCAGTGGTAGAGTTGTATCCCCGATTAATGGTGTTGTACAGACGATTTACCGTACCAAGCATGCGATTGGTCTTGTAGATGATCAAGGTGTAGAGATTCTGATCCATATCGGTCAGGATACGGTACAGCTCAAAGGTCAGCATTTCACTGCACATGTGAAGGACGGGGATCGTGTGAATGTTGGCGATCTGATCGTTGAATTCGATCTGCAGGCCATTATTGACGCGGGATATGAGACGGTAACACCGATTATTGTAACCAATACGGCTGATTATTTGGACGTGGTTGGTACGACAGATCGTAAAGTGCAAGAGAAGGATAAATTGATTACGGTTATTGGTTAATTCTACTTCAGTGCGCAATTATATATGAGAATAGAATGTAATACAGGGACAACTTCGATGCTTTTGAAGTTGTCCTTTTTCTCGTTTTCGACAGCTTGAATTTATTTTGTAATGTCATAAAAATAAGTGTTGCAAATGTAGTTCAGATGTACTATGATGAATTCAAGAAGTAAGCGCATACATCAATCGGATTGTAACTGTTCAATCAGGCAATGCCGACCATCCTCAGTTCAGAGGATATGGAATGTAACTTACTTTCGTTATCCAAATAATTAAATACCAATGTGTACAGCCTTACAGGGTTGCAACCGTTAAGGGCAAAACCTGAATTGCTGAATAACACGACTGATTTCCGGACGATCCGGTATGTTGTGTATGTTCAGTGGTTCAGGTTTTATTTGTTTCAAAAGTCATGGGGAGTCTACTTAGAGAGGGAGAATTACAATGAGCAACTACGATCAATTGGCTAAGGATATTCTGACACGTGTAGGTGGTCGTGAAAATGTAAACAGTGTATTCCATTGTGTAACAAGACTGCGGTTTAAACTGAAAAATGAAAGCGTAGCCAAAACAGAAGAACTTAAAAATCTGCCAGGTGTTATTACCGTTATGCAAAGTGGTGGACAATATCAGGTCGTTATCGGCAACGAAGTGCCGGATGTATATAAAGCAGTCCTTAAAGTAGGGAATTTCCCGAGTGAAGGACAAGTTGAAGAGGAAACGGACAACTCAGGCAAAAAAGTAGGATTGTTCAGCCGATTTATCGACATGATCTCCGGTGTGTTCACACCACTGCTCGGTTTGCTTGCTGCTACAGGTATGATCAAAGGTTTCACAGCCATGTTTTTATCCTTTGGATGGATTACAGATACTTCCGGAACGTACCAATTGTTGAATGCAACGGGTGACTGTCTGTTCTACTTCTTCCCGATCTTCCTGGGCTATACCGCAATC
The DNA here is from genome assembly GCF_026013365.1 of Paenibacillus sp. LS1. GTDB lineage: Bacteria > Bacillota > Bacilli > Paenibacillales > Paenibacillaceae > Paenibacillus. The sequence continues at coordinate 931,929 of NZ_JAPDOE010000001.1, read as the reverse complement.
AAGAAATTTGGCGGTTCACCATTCCTGGGTATGGCGATAGGTGCTTCGTTAGTTTATCCTACGCTGTCCGGTTTGACTGCAGGAGATCCATTGTACACTTTGTTTGCAGGTACGTTGTTTGAATCACCAATTCACATTACGTTCCTGGGTATTCCAGTAATTCTGATGAGCTATTCAACATCAGTTATTCCAATCATTATCGCTACATTCTTCGCTGTGAAAATTGAAAGATTCTTCAAAAATGTTATTCCGAAAGTTGTTAGCACGTTCCTTGTTCCATTCTTTACATTGCTCGTTATCGTTCCGGCAACATTCATTCTGATTGGTCCAGTATCCACTTGGGCAGGTCAGTTGATTGGTGCAGGAGCAACAGGTATCTACGACTTAAGCCCAGTTGCAACAGGTTTGATTATCGGTGGTTTGTGGCAAGTGTTTGTACTGTTTGGACTTCACTGGGGACTCGTGCCGGTTATGCTTCTCAACCTGAGCACATCCGGTGCTGACCCGGTGGTGGCGATGTCTTTCGCGGCTTCCTTTGCTCAAACGGGTGCTGTACTTGCAGTAATGTTGAAAACCAAAAATACGAAGTTGAAATCATTAGGTATTCCTGCATTCATATCGGGTATCTTCGGTGTAACTGAGCCAGCGATCTATGGTTTGACACTTCCACTGAAAAAACCGTTTATCATGAGCTGTATTGCAGGTGGTATCGGTGGTGGTATCTTGGGATTGGCCGGTTCGAAATTATACATCTTTGGTGGACTGGGTGTGTTCGGTTTCCCAAGCTTCATTAATAAAGCAACAGGCGTTGATTCCGGATTCTATATGGCTCTGGTCGCATGTGGTATCGCGTTCATCCTTGGTTTTATTCTGACATACGTGGTTGGGTTCAAAGACAAAGTAGAAGCTGCACCAGCTCCAGCACCTGTACTTGATCCAAATCCGAACAGCAGATACGAAATCGTAAGCCCAATGGCTGGTGAAGTCGTTGCACTGAAAGAAATCAATGACGTAACATTTGCAGGAGAACACATGGGTAAAGGGATTGCGATTCGTCCTACCAGTGGCAGAGTGGTATCTCCAATCACAGGTGTCGTTCAAACTGTATATCGTACCAAACATGCCATTGGTCTAGTAAGCGATGATGGTGTAGAGATGCTGATCCATATTGGACAGGATACGGTAAAACTGAAAGGTCAACATTTTACAACACATGTGAAAGACGGAGACCGTGTTAACGCAGGTGACCTGATTGTTGAGTTTGATCTGCAAGCGATTAAGGATGCAGGGTATGAAACGGTTACACCGATCATTGTCACTAATACTTCAAAATATCTGGACGTTGTAGGAACCAAAGATGCATCCGTTCATGAGAAAGATAAATTGATCACGGTATTAAGCTAATTAAAATTACAGATGGTTTAGGAGGAACTCCTCAATGAATGAAAAGTTTACAGCCTTCCCGGAGAATTTTCTCTGGGGAGGAGCAACCGCAGCGAATCAATTGGAAGGCGCTTATCTGGAAGGTGGCAAAGGTTTAACAACCGTAGATCTGATTCCGATTGGTGCCAATCGATGGAATATTGCTCTGGGTAACCTGGATTCGTATGAACCCAAAGCAGGAGAGTTCTATCCTTCCCATGAAGCCATTGACTTCTATCATCGCTATAAGGAAGATATTGCGTTATTTGCAGAAATGGGATTCAAGTGTCTCAGGCTTTCCATTGCCTGGGCACGGATTTTCCCTAATGGCGATGAAGCGGAGCCGAACGAAGCGGGCTTGCAATTTTATGATGATGTCTTCGATGAGTTATTGAAATACAACATTGAACCTGTGGTGACGATCTGTCATTTCGATGTACCTGTGCATCTGGTCGAGACATACGGCGGGTGGAAGAATCGCAAGATGATCGGTTTCTTTGAGAAGTATGCGACGACTTTATTCAATCGTTACAAGGATAAAGTAAAGTATTGGATGACGTTTAATGAAATCAATATGTTGCTGCATCTTCCTTACATCGGAGCGGGAATTGTTCTGCAGGATGGGGAAGACAAAGAACAGGTTCTGTATCAGGCAGCACATCATGAATTGGTAGCGAGTGCACTTGCTGTTAAGGCTTGTCATGAGATTATTCCTAGTGCGCAGATCGGGTGTATGTTAGCCGCTGGAATGGTCTATCCATACAGCTCTAACCCTGATGACGTGTGGAAAGCCATGGAGAAAGATCGAGAGTCATTCTTCTTCATCGACGTGCAGTCGAAGGGAGCATATCCGGGATATACGAAAAGATTTTTCAGGGAAAATGATATTCGAATTGAAATGCAACCTGAAGATGCAGAGATCTTGATGCAGAACACGGTCGACTATATCGGTTTTAGCTACTATGCAAGCCGGTGTACAAGTACAGACCCTGAGATTTTGAAAGATTCGACAGAAGGCAATGTATTTGGTTCAGTGAAGAATCCATATCTTCAAGCATCTGAGTGGGGATGGACCATTGATCCTAAGGGGCTTCGAATTACATGTAATCAGCTACATGATCGCTATGGCAAACCTTTGTTTATCGTAGAAAATGGACTTGGGGCAACCGATGTGCTGCTAGACAATGACTCTGTTGAAGATGACTATCGCATCGAGTATTTGAATAGTCATTTTGCCGAGATGGCTGAAGCGATTCAAGATGGGGTAGAACTTCTGGGTTACACGAGCTGGGGACCGATCGACCTGGTCAGTGCGGGTACCGGAGAGATGAAGAAACGTTATGGCTATATCTATGTAGATAGAAATAATGATGGCACGGGCACACTTCGCAGAGTGAAGAAGAAGAGTTTTCACTGGTACAAAGATGTTATTGCGAGTAATGGTGCACAATATTTCTGATACAAGGTGTTCGACGCTATAGAATAAACAAAGAGCAGTCTCGTTATTACGGGATTGCTCTTTGTTTATGAGAGGATGAATTTGACCCATGATATGACCTTTAGATATAATAAAAAAATCAAGAGAATCTTGTCACTTAAGAAGGGAGGAGCATCCACTCATGAAGAAAAAATCACTTGCGTTTATATCTTCGGGATATGGATACTCCACTGCTGTCTTTTTCTAGAATCGTGAGGTCTGCCCAAAATCGGAAGAAAACTAGGAGATAATGCAGAAAAATCTTAGGAATGACGAGGTAATCCAAATGAATATTGACAAAATCACCAGAAAAAATCCAGCCAATATGCCAGCTCCTGTAGGTCAGTACACGCATATTACAAGAATCCCGAGGAATGCAGAGTTATTTGTGACTTCGGGTCAAATTGGAGCAGATCGTAGTGGACTCTTTCCAGAGAGCCTGAATGAGCAAGTCACTAATACATTTAATAATATTAAAACAGTGCTCGAATCGGAGCATTTAGATGCTGAACATATTATCAAAGTGAACGTATGGGCAACCGAGAAAATCGATTGGGATTTCTTATATGCCGAGTGGGGACAATTATTTAGTACGGATTATCCTGCAATGACGATTGGATATATTACGGAGTTAGGTCTACCAGAGATTAAAATTGAAATAGAGCTTTGGGCAGCAAAAGTTTAACAAGGAATATTTTCTAAGCAAAAGAAGGAGCATCTTATTTACAGATGCCCCTTCTTTTTTTATTCGTGAAAAATGGAAAGGAAATGCCTTGAGCAATCATGAGAAATAGTTGGTGTATTATGGCACCTGCAAGCTCTGATAGGCATTCAGTCGACCATACGTCCAATAGATCCCGGAACCTGATACCGGATCGGAAGCGAAACAGAGTGCATCCCTTATCTGGGCATTCGTTTTACCCTGTGCAGCGAGCAATGCAGCCGCTCCAGCCACATGCGGTGCAGCCATAGATGTTCCGCTAAGGTAGGCATAGGAACCACCCAGGTATGTGGATAATATGGTATCCCCCGGTGCAGCCATATCAACCCAGGAGCCGTAGTTGGAGAAATTGGATTTGAGATCGGAAGGGTTAGTTGAAGCAACAGCGATCACGTTAGGATACGATGCCGGTACGATAGGGAAAGAGGTGTTGTCATTGCCGGCTGCAGCGATAATCACGGCTCCCCGATCCCATGCATACTGTACGGCAGCTTGAAGGAAAGCATCTCCCGCCGGTCCGCCCAAGCTCAGGTTGACTACCTGGATACCATTGTTGGCAGCAAAGACAAGCCCGTTACCCACATTGCCTATCGTTCCCTGCCCGTTGTTATCCAGTACCCGGAGCGGAACGATGGATGCGAGTGGTGCAACACCTGCGATACCCACACCGTTGTTGGTAACGGAGGCAGCGATCCCAGCTACATGGGTGCCGTGACCGTTCCCGTCCTCGGGAATATTATCATAATCAACATAATCGTAACCGGGGAGGAGCTTGGAGGCCAATTCGGGGTGGTTCAACTGTACACCTGTATCGATAATGGCGATTTTGACTGAGCTGTTGCTCTGAGTAATATCCCATGCAGCGGGTGCATTAATTTTTGGCAGGTTATACTGGTAAGGAAAGAAAGGATCATTAGGGGTGAAAGAGGCCTCAACGAGGTAATTCGGCTCTGCATGTTCAATTAACTCATGATCTTTATAATGTTTCAGCATCCGATGCATTTTTTTGCGGGATTCGAGACGGTACCATCCTAAATCCTCATAGGTTTCGGCGAGCTTACATTTTCCTTTTTTGTGAACGGTGTGCATTTCATCTGGTGTCGTACCTTCCTTGAATTTGACTAAGAGCTGCTTCGGAGCATGAGGATGAAACTGGCTCTCTGCACGATGGTCCAGATAACGATATACGAACCCGATTGCTAGCATAATGGTAGCAAAAACACCTAACCATAACCACATGAGCGTCCCCCCTCTAATATAGTTTGTGACACGCCTTATCGTATGCGAACTCTATCAGAATGCGCGGGCACTCTTTCAATTTGGTTTGTAGTGTAGAGAGATTGATAGGGCGGGATAAATTCGGTAAGATGAAGTGAAGAGAGCAGATTCTTAGCTCCAAATACACAGGATAAGGAATGTGGAATTTTTGACACAACTTCAGATTATACCGACAGTAGTAGCTGTTCAGGAACTGCAGGTTCATGATGCCATTGATTTTGCTATGCGTGTACGTAGTGAAGTGTTTCCGATGATGGATCATACGAGATTGCCTGTGGACTTCGAGCAGTTCAGAGAACACTATATGGATTCAGATGATGCGATCTTTCTTGTTGCAATGATGGGGGATGCAGGCATTGTCGGGTCCATTGGGATTTTGCCATATGATGGACGTATTGAAGCCGTGGAAGGTCGATATGCAGCTCAGTCCGCAGCCGAAATTGTGAAATGTTATGTGGATCCTGCGTATCGCAGATATGGCATTGGTTCGATGCTGGTAAGGGAACTTGAGAATGCAGTGAAGGATATGCACTATACGACACTGTATTTGCATACACATCGCTTCTTGCCAGGGGCCGTAGATTTCTGGAAACGCCAAGGGTTTACGGTTATTGCTGAGCAGGATGATGACTGGCAAACCGTACATATGGACAAGTTCACACGTAAGTGAGCATTGGAATTATTGAAGGGAAATGACATTGTGATGGTAATGGGAGAGATCTATCCATGTATACAAGTCTGATTGAGAAACTGGAGCATACCGAGGTAATACGCTGGTTCCCGAATCATCAAGTTCAAGTGAACTGGATTGTAGAAGTGGAACAGGAGCTGGGCTTTCCGTTACCTCCGTCCTATCGCTGGTGGCTTCTGAATTATGGTGAAGCGATGTTAAGCGGAACAGAAGTTCTGACCATTACATCTTCAGAACATCGAGAGTATACGGACGCTGACATTTTGTATAGATACCGACTTGCCGATGAAGACGCGAAGAAGGAAGGGAAGCTGGAGCTGTTTGTACCGGACGAGGATGAATATTACTATTTTGATACGCGGACAGCTGATCACCTTGGGGAATACAAAGTGATGCGTTTGGATTACTTTAATGGGGAACCTGAAGTATACGCAGATTCTTTTGCCGGATTTTTGGAAAAGTTAATCGATCAGCGAACACCTCGGAATCCGTAAATTTGTATAAGGTGACGGAAGTATTCCGTTGTCAGCACAGAAGGCTTGCAAACAGGCTCGTGAGAATGGGCATTTGCTCTATTTATATACAGGTCGATCCAAAGCGGCAATCTATGATTCCATCTGGGCATGTCACAGCAAGATACATTCGCCATCGGGGATGGCATGAATGATGCTGAGATGCTGGAATTTTGTAACAACGGAATTGCCATGGATAATGCGAAGCCAGGTCTGAAAGCCATTGCGGATGACATTACTGGAACCGTTGAAGAAGATGGATTGTATCACAGTTTTGTGAAGTATGGATTGATTTAGGGGGAAGTGCATAAGGATTCACTAATGAACAGCTAATAAAAAGAGAGCAACCTAGTTGCTCTCGAATTTTAGTAATCGGACCATGAATATATCTGTCCATTGTAGAAGGTTACGTAGGTATTTCCATAGACCCAGATATCAATGGAACCTAATGAGCTGGTAGAGTTACTGGTGCTATTTGGATTCCCCCAAGAAAGTAACACTTGATTAAACGTCATCCCTAATTTGATCTTTTGCTGACTAATAAGTTTCCAAACGTTTGAAGACCAGCCTGGGTAATCTTTTTTAGGATCACTGTCATAGAACAACCCGTTAATAAAATCATTTGGCTCGTCTGTAACAGGCAACTTGAACGTAACCGACTTTCCACTAGCCCTTTTGGCTTTCACAATGACATTATTTTTTTTAATATCAACGGAAATGATTTTTATTTTTTCTAAATGATAAAGTGGATTTGAAGAAGGTAAATTATTTTTGTTAGCCCAATATTCGCCCCCCTTAAAAGCGATATGTATGAAATGTTCGTAATCAAAATAATAACAAAAATTCGAAAATCCAATGTCTTTATATATGTATTCTGTGACGGTCTTTCCATTTGCTGATTGTATAGTTACTTCCGTGAGTTGATAAAGTTGCGTCATGCCGACGATCCAGCCAGGTTGATCTAGTGCATAAGAATATACTTTTGATCCAAAAACGGAACGATATGCTTTTGGAACATTAAGGGCTCCGTTCATTAATTTCTTAGTCCGTGTTGCTCCATCCTCGTCTCCCCACATAAATGCGACCATTAAATTATCTTCATTCCTACCTGAGTAACCGGAAACCTTTAAAAACTTCTCGAATGATATGTAGGTTATTCCTTTGTACAAAATGGTGTCTTTCTTACTAACTTGCTCTTGCTTTAATTTGGTTTTGACTTCAAATCCATTTCCGACAGCTATAAGTGAACCGATTTGTTTGAACATTTTGATAGGGATGTAGACGGTATCATTATCCGCTAGATATGCTTGATCTTTGGAACTCGCAAGCTTTCCATCAATGAATATAGTGTATTCAATATCACGGTAAGACTCAGCTAGAGGATTACTAGCCGCTAACATGTGAGGCGGAAGTAATACGAACAGTAAACTAAAACTAATAAAAATACATATCAATTTATTAAGACTTTTCATGACAGATTCTCCTTTTATTTTTTCACCTTAAAACTATAGCATGAAGCTAACAGCCATAACAGGTAATTATTTGCTTGATCTGAGCTGCTCAACATTCGATCCTCACTGTCCGATATATATTAAGTACGCCCAAAGGATAAGATAGAGAAAGGAGCACAGAGCATGGATATTGCAGCATTATCAATGGCGATGAGCCAAGCTTCAGTAGTACAGTCGGCAAGCTTGCAAGTGATGTCGATTACGAAAGACATGGCGCAGCAGCAAGGTCAGCAGATGGCGGAAATGTTGAAGTCAGTACCTGCTCCTCACCCTAATCTGGGTAGTGGTCTGGATATTTCGGTTTAGTTGATATTACAGCATGTGTTCTCATGTAACTCCACCCATTGCAGCAAGCAAAGCCCGACCAGCTCCAATTCAAAAGAATTGAAGCTGGTCGGGTTGTTTTTTTCTATAAGTCTGTTCAGGTTCGTTATTTCCAGACGTACACCTACTCAGCGTAGCTTCGCTAGGCTTGGCGAACTTGCTTCAAAGGGCAGTGTATCCTTCAAGGTCCACAACTCATCGTAACTGGAAATCTGAAGATCGGCTTTGGACAAGTCCTGATTGCCTGATCCAGGATTGCGATATCCAATGCAGCGCATGCCTGCACTTTTGGCGGCCTGGACACCATTGCGGGAGTCCTCGATCACCAGACAATTCGACGGGGATGCACCAATCATTTCAGCTGTGGTCAGAAAAATATCTGGTGCCGGCTTGCCGTTCGTAACTTCCTCTCCGGTCATTCGCACCTCAAAGTATCGCCCAAGTCCAGTCTTGTCCATGATCAAATCAATCAGTGCACGTGGAGAGGAAGAAGCAACGGCTATGGGAATGTGTTGCTCATGCAGCCAGCTTAACCAGCGTTCCACGGAAGGCATTGCCGTCAGATTTGCATGAGCCAGCATGGTTTGCATCACATTATGCTGATGATAAGCAAATACTTCTTCTAGCGAGACTGTCAGTTGATGTTTATCCAATACTTGTTGCCACATGGACTCCAGCGTAACTCCAACATAAGTGTGGTGTTCTTCATCCGTCATCACTGCGCCAAAATGGGCAAAGGAGCTACGCTCAATCTCGAAATAAATCGGTTCACTGTCAATCAGTACACCATCCATGTCAAAGATGACTGCTTGAATGATGGCATCATCGGTCGCTCCCAGTCCGCCAAACTCTTGGTTTGCTACCATGTTGTATTCCTCCTCCAGAATTGTGTAAACATATATCTCTAATCTAATCCATTCATGGTTAGCTTTTTACTTTAGAAACTGGAACTGCTGGATTGCAGCACAACTTTAATGGCATGTGAAGAGGCTTGAAGTGTGCGTCCCTGAATATCGCAGCCAAGTGTGCGGAATGCCTCTTCGTAATCCTCCAACGGGAAGGAGTGGGTGATGATTTTTTTTGCTGGAATGATCCCTTGCTCAATCATGTAATGTGCTGTTGCGAATGTGCCCAGAGAATCGATGGAGCCAATAATTTTCAGACTGCGGTCCACGACTTCTTTTGGATTAAAGGACGTATTTCCATCTCTTAGACCTACCAGCATCAGATAACCGCCACTGGCGAGCTGGGAGAGCACTTGTGTACCTACGACACCTGTTGTATCCACAATCATATCGACCTGATGGGTTGCGGGTGACATCGATTCTATTGCATTTTCGAAGGATGAATGGACCTCCCAACGGTCTGGTGCAATGGAGCCGGCAATCGCTAAGCGTTCCTGAGAGATGTCGACCAGACAACCGGTAACACCTTTGGAAGCGAGCGCGTAGCTGTACAAAATGCCAATCGGGCCTGCGCCGAGGATAACCGTTCTGAAATTCGGCAGTAGATGGATCTGATTAATCCCCGTTAGCATACAACTGAGAGGTTCCGTCAAAGTCGCTTCCTCATAGCTCACATGATCCTTTAATTTGTACAAAAAGCGATCTTCGGTCACATAATAATCTGTAAATGTCCCGTCAGCACTTACACCTGTCTCCGTAACAGACTTATGTGTGCAATGATTTTGTCTGCCTGTTCTGCACATGTCACATTGTCCGCAATAGTAGGTAGGATCAATCACAACACGGTCACCCGGTTGTAATGTCGTTACTGCAGAGCCAACATCAATAACTTCCCCAGCAGACTCATGACCGAGAATGACAGAAGGAACCGCATGATATTTACCGCTGACAATACCGAGATCGGTACCGCATACGCCTGTCGCCCGAATACGAACCAACACTTGATTATCTCTTGTGATTTCCGGAACAGGCCGTTCCTCAAGCGCCACATCCCAAGCCGATTTGTATACCAATGCAAGCATGATATAACCTCCTTAATAATTATATAAAAATATAAATATAGCGATTCATCTTAAAACAGTTTCTGACAAGATACGAAAGTAGTGAAGGGGATGAAATCGATTCTGGAGAAGCGGAGCGTTCGCCTTAAAGCTTTCTGAAAGAAAGCTGCTTCGGAAGCATACGCTATCAAAGGATTTTTCCCTCGTGAGAGGGATATTAAGAAAATCCGTGGATAACAGCGATCGAAAGGTTGTTCTGTTTGCGTAGTGTTTGAGTGTAAATGAATTACTCACTAATGAACGCTGGCAAGCACCGAATCCAGACGCTCCACAATCTCGACCAGTTCGTCTTCGGTTGTGGTAAGGGAAGGACGGACCTTAACAACGTTGCCGAAGCCATATCTTGAACTTCTCAAGATCAGATGCTCATCTGTAAAAGCACGGTCAACAATGGCATTGGTTTTGAGCGTATCCGGTTCATTAGCGTCACCTACGATCTCCAGCCCCCACATTAACCCGACCCCACGAGCTTCCCCGATGCTTGGGTACTTCATTGCCAATTCTTGCAGCAATTCACCCAAAATTTCACCTTTGCGTTTCACCGCATTCAGGAATCCGGGTTCGGATACCACTTCCAAGGTAGATTTGGCAGCGGTTACGGAGATCAGATTACTTCCTGAGGTGAAGGAGTGTTCGTGCTTTTCGAGCACATTCAGCCGGGATTGCATTAATACCGCAGCAACAGGTACGCCGATCCCGCCGAGACCTTTTGCAAGGGTAATCATATCAGGGTGGATATCAAACAGTTCGCTGGCAAACATGGTTCCGGTACGACCGATTCCTGTCTGTACTTCGTCGGCAATAAGAATAATATTGTACTCATCACACAGTTTGCGCAGACGTTTGAAATATCCGGCGGGAGGAATGATATTGCCGCCATTCCCGAGAATGGGTTCAATAATCATACAGGCGACTGAGCCGGAACTTGCATATTCTATTGCATCAGATATAGCTTCAACGCATTGATATCCGCAGTCACCATTTGAGGATTTGAATGGGCAACGATAACAGTATGGGGCAGGTACATGGACAGCGTTAGCCACAGCTGAATTAGGGAACCGTTTCCGCCTAAAGGCATTCCCCGAAATCCCGGTGGCAAATTGGGTCTGCCCATGATGGGACATATACAGGCTGATGATGTCTGTCGATTCGGTATACTTTTGTGCAATTTTGGTCGCACATTCGTTTGCAGTTGAACCAGTAATATCCCGCATCCATCCGGCATTAATGTCGTTTGGAGCATATTCGATTAAGTGATCAAGTACTTCATTTACGTATGGTTCAGTGAAGGAGGAAGACATATGCGTCAGATTGCCGACTTGTTCCTGAATTTTGCTGACTACATGTGGGTGATTATAGCCCAGTGACAGATTGAACGTGCCCGACACGCCATCGAGGTATTCAACACCTGAATCGTCAATCAACTTAATCCCTTTTCCGGCTATGAAGCGGTTGTTGGTTAAAGTTTGCATACGATTTCCTCCAATATAATGGTGTACTAGCTCGAACGAAGCTCAACAATCCCGGATGATGCGGGCATCACCTCCCTTAAGAAACGATGGTTACATTTCCTTACTATGTTGTGCGAGAGCAGCACGTACTGCATTATTTTTTACAGTCCATAGATGAGAGACGATCAATGTTAGAAGCAAGATCAGACAGAATCCGGCCAAAATCCAGATCGTATTCACGACAGGCCCTGTACTCATACTCCATCCAGTCACATACTGCAAGATGGCACCTCCAATACCACCCGATGCGATCAGGATACTGGTTGTGCGTTCGGTCATACCGGGAATCAGAACATTTGCATAGACGAGTGCGATACAGAACAACCCTGACATGAACAGACCGGTTCCGAAGATCAGCAAATACGTTGCCCACTGTCCAGTTACAAATACCATAGCGACTGCGAACAAAAACGTGCCGACTGTACTCCAGATCAGGAAAGGCATATAGTTGACGGCTTCCGCTATTTTCCCGGAGAAAAGACGACCGATGATCATCGCAATCCACAGGATGGAGACACTCAGTGATGCGACAGATTCCTGAAGTTGCAATCGTTCTACTAGAATGGAGGGCAGGAAGTTCATTAATCCCAGTTCCAATCCCATGTAGATGAAAAAGAAGATCACGAAGATCGTCAGCAGACCCAGATGCTTTTTAGAGTATCGGGTTTTACCTGCTGCATGTGCTACTGTATTCTCGCCAGCCTGTTGCAGATACAGTGCGGCTGGACGGGGCATTGTGATCCATAGGAGCATGAGAACCAGTGACAACACGGCCACTGTATAAAAGGTAAGATGCCACAGATCCATCCAGATAAATAAAGCAGCGACAGCGGGAATGAGAAGTGCACCGAGAGCAAAGAACACATCAAGCTTGGACATCGCCACGGCCTTCTGATTTTCAGTGAATTCTATCGTAAACGCACCAACGGAGGGTTCGATGATGCCTGACCCGAAACCCACGATAATGGTGAGAAGAAGAACTACAGGCCAGGATGGCAAAAAACCGAGTAATGTATAGGCGGCTACAATACAGATCAGGGCAAAGGTCAGCATAGCTTTTCTTCCGATACGGGCTGTCAGGACAGGAGATACAAGTACACCGACAAGAAATCCGAGAAACTGCAAAAATAACAAAAATCCGCCATCACTGTAACCGCGCTCATAATATGACAATAAAACAGGGAGAAGTGCACCGAGCACAACGCTGGTTATGCCGATTAACAGATAAAAACCGCAGCTTAAAGCGAATATTCTTTTCAAAAGCCTACCTCCTAGTTAGATAATAATTTTATATTATGTAATTAATGTTTATTTCATATATAACTTATACCATAATCACGCAAATGTACATGCTTTTTATTGTAAAATAATGTTAAAATTTGATGAATGAAAATATTTCTCGGACTATATTTTTTCTAAAACGATTTCGTGTCGAAAGGGTGGATGTGATCCAATCAATATGATCTTTTAACAGTGTTTGGCATTTGTATTGATGGAGGATTGTAAAACTTGCATAGATAAAAAACGTTTCCTGTCTGAGTAGACGGGAAACGTTCTGATTAGTCGTTTTATATGATAATACCTGCCTCAACGTATTGCCATTAAGCAGTCTGTACAAAGAAAATTCCATCGAATGGTGCTTGAGCAGACGCGGGACCACTTCGCAAAAATAAATAACCGTTTGCATCGGGAAGACCCAATATATCCCGATAAGGTTCAGGAAAATCTCCGGAATATATTTGACACACCAGTTGATGTTCCTCTACCAAATGATCAATTCCTTTCACACCGTTTGGTAAAATGGGAGAGAAAAATGAAAACGCAGGGAACTCCTGATCGTCTAACTCCATTTCAATCAAACGTACGCTGCTTAACGGAATGGGTGGAACGGGACATACGGAAGTTAGTGGATGCGATGATACCGAGACATAAGTGCATCCGGCGAGTATGTTATCGTTCCATTCCAGCTCATCTCCCGTATAGGTTACCTGATCCAGAAAGTATTCGGAGGCAGAGTAGGTCGAGAAAACCGAGATATACTTATTTTGTGGTAAAGAAGGCATATGGACCTGCTGTGAAAGTGTATTGCAATTGATGGAGAACAGATGCAATAAAGGCTGTCCCTCAGGGTTGAGCGGCCAGTCCGCAACGTATGCAATTTCTCCACCAATCCACATGCCGGAGTCATGGTTTGGATCATCGGGGTCAACTGTAAATCGAGTAACTTTGTACATGAGAAACTCCCTCCATAGTGTATTTTGGCTTTCCTATGTACCGCTGTATATGTTTTCATATAACCATTCATTGCTTCATTTCAGTATAAATGAGATGATATGGAATGAGAATCAGTACAAGGTACTAACTCTCGCACGAAGTAAATGAACATATCATTAATTCAATGAACCAGCAGATATTTTATAGATGAGAAGCGGTGACATATGTTAATTAACAAATACATAAGTGAAACGGGATTCTGCTCCCGCAGGGAAACGAACCGATTAATTGCAGCTGGACGCATATCGATCAATGGAAGGGTTTGTGAAAAAGGGGCAGAAGTTGAACCTCACGATGTGGTCCTCATTGATGGCAAGGAGATTCCTCGTGATGACAGCGAACCTGTCTATATTGCTCTGAATAAACCCATCGGCATTGTCTGCACAGCAGCAGAACATGTGGAGGGGAACATCATTCAATATATGAATTATCCTTCTCGCATATTTGCGATAGGCAGGCTGGATAAGGCATCTGAGGGGTTGATTTTGCTTACGAATGACGGGGGAATTGTGAACAAGATGATGCGTTCGGAGCACAACCATGATAAAGAATATGTAGTGACCGTAGACAAACCCGTAACAGACGAATTTATAAAGTCCATGTCCGAAGGGGTTGAAATTCTGGACGTGGTGACCAAGCCCTGCGAAGTGTATAGGCAAAGTGAAGACGTATTTCGTATTATTTTGACACAGGGTCTCAACCTGCAGATTCGCAGAATGTGCAAAGCCTTGGGGTATCGAGTGTTAAAGCTGGAGCGCGTGCGAATTATGAATATTACGCTGGATCAACTGGAGCGGGGGCAATGGCGTCATTTGGAGCAAGAGGAGCTGGGAATTCTTTTGTCTCAATTAAATGAAATAAAATGAGTAAAAAATGAAGCAAACACTAACCGCTACGCGGATTAGTGTTTTTGTTGTTGAGCTTGTTTCCTGTTCGCTCTGAAATGTAAGACCCGAATAAGGTTAAGAACGCCCCGAGCAGGATGACCCAGGTTATCTGTTCCCGAAGAATGATCGCAGATGACACCACTGTAATAACAGGTACCAGATAGATATATACACTCGCTTTAATAGCTCCAAGAAGACTCACGGTCCGGTTCCAGGTTACGAAACACAACGCGGAGGCACCCAGACCGAGGTAGAGGAAATTGGAGAGATTGGTCATGTTCTTAAAACGGCCAAGATCCAAATGGAAGTCAGACAGGAACAAAGCTGGCAGCATCAAGACTAGACCATAGAAGAACACTTTGCGTGTAGCACCGATGATGTGATAGGGAAGCTCGCCAATTTTGCGCATCAACACGGAGTAGATCGCCCACACCGCGGGTGCTATAAAAGCAAGCAGACCACCTACCGGATTCAGTTGCAGAACGAAACTGCCGTTCAGGCCGATGAGTATGATACCGCTCAAGGCAATCCCGAATCCGATGATAAAGCGGCGCGTTAACTTCTCACCATCCAGGAAGAAATGTGCGAGCACGGCAGTGAAGAATGGGGCAATGGAGACAATAACACCCACATTGGAAGCCGTTGTGTACACGAGTGCTACATTTTCAATGAGAAAATATAACGTCACCCCGCACAGACCTGCTCCGATAAATAACCATTCTTCTCTGAACGAGACGATCCGCAATGAACGTGGATAGATCACCAACAGTACCAAATACCCGATCAGAAAGCGGAAAAATAGAATTTCCACTGGAGTAAAGTCAATTAACAGAACCTTCGTCGAGACAAAGGTAGTCCCCCAGATCAAGATGGTAAACAAAGCGAGTAAATGTCCGGTAGAAACCTTGGTGTTAGGATGACTCGTCATACGATGTGATCGGTGGTTCTTTTCGGCTCGGTATCATGATTGAAGATACGTCTATATTGCTTGGGCGTCAGGCCAATCAGTTTTTTGAAAAAATTCGTGAAGTGGCTCTGGTCGCTGAATCCGGTCTGTGCGGCCACTTCAATCGGAAGCTGGCCTTGTTCCAATAGTCGTTTGGCTTGATTGATGCGAATCGTCTCCAGATAACGGTAGGGTGATATCCCTTTCTGGCGAGTGAATAAACGCAGCAGGTGATACTTGCTCATCTCCGTCAAGTAGGCTAACTCGTTCAACGAGATGCTCTCCATGTAATGAGATTCTATGTAATCACATATGCGTCTGATCTCTATGGTAACATCCTGAGTGGAAACAGGAGGTTCAGCATCCGAATAATCTCGCAGCAATTGATCCAACAAAAAGAGTAACAATTCTTCCTTATAGAAATCCGATTGCTCTTCCAGAATCATCTGATGCAATTCATGCAGGGAACCAACAAGTTCACTTTGGTAGAGAACGGGAGATGTGAACCGGGGCAAGTAAGCTTGTCCGGTAATTTCTCTCACATACTCTCGCATGACCTCAGGCTGGACGTTGATACAGCGATAGTCGAATGTGCTTCCGTCGATCTGTTCGCAGGCATGAGGGTCCTGTGGATTAAAGACAATAATATCTCCACTATTCAAAATATATTCTTCGTTGTTGCAGACGAGGTGACGCTTGCCTTGCTCAATAAATCCAATGACGTAATAGTCATGAAAATGATTGGGAAACTTCTGCATGATGCCTTCAAATTGATACGCTTCTAGTTGTAAATCGGTATCAAAAACCACAGTCCGAACTTCCCGGGTCATGATGCACCTTCTTTCTGGTATGTTAACGTCATTATAGGATGTAAAGAAGGCTTTTTCTTGAACGATATTGCTCGAAGTGTCTAATCGGACAGGGGGACTCATAACAAAATACTCGCAATCCCGGAGGGAAAGCGAGCCCTTTGCTTAGTATAGTTGATTCATGAGTTCAAACCTATATATATGGCAAAAAAATGTCAGGAACAATAATTAATTATTCTTAGTGTAACGTAGCCAGTGCTTCAGGTGTAAAAGGCTGAATCTCAGATACGCGGCCTTCGCGTAGTTTAGCAGCCCATGCAGGGTCTCCAAGGAGCGCACGTCCTACAGCCACCAGATCAAATTCCTGTTGCTCATATCGCTTGATAAGTTCGCTCATACCTGGATGTGTTGCTTTATCTGCTCCTGCTTCAGGCTCATCTGGTATCCCCACAGAACCGACGGTAATGGTGGTTTGACCACTCAGCTTCCGTACCCAACCTGCAAATCCAAGCTCAGATCCTTCGAACTCGGGCTCCCAGAAGCGTCGTGTGGAGCAGTGGAAGATGTCTACACCAGCGTCAACCAGCAAACGAAGGAATTGTTCCAGTTGTTCGGGTGTGTCGAACAGTCTGGCTTGATAATCATTCATCTTCCATTGAGAAATTCGCATGGCAATAGGGAAATCAGGGCCTACCGCCGCACGGACTGCCTTAACAAGTTCAACCGCGAATTGAGTTCGTTTCTCAAGGTCGCCACCGTAGCGGTCTGTTCTGTTATTCGTTGTTTTCCAGAAAAACTGATCGATCAGAAAACCGTGCGCACCGTGAAGCTCAATCCCGTCAAAACCAATGCTTTGCGCATTGGCCGCTGCATCGGCATAAGCTTGAATCACTGTTGCGATCTCTTCCTCCGTCATAGGTGTACTTACCTGATTACCCTCCATATCGAGTCCTGATGGACTAAGCGAAGCGGCTTCCGGGTGAGGTTGAGATCCGGAAGGACGAACGATTCCCATATGTAAAATCTGAGGGAAAATCTTGCCGCCGGCTTCATGAACATGTTCGACTACTTTAGCCCACCCTTGAAGAGCTGCTTCCCCATACATATGAGGGATTTTAGGCTCACTTGATGCAGATGGATGCTCAATGGTCGCACCTTCGGTAATAATGAGTCCAACACCATGCTCGGCACGCCGACGATAATATGCGGCTACATCGGGGCCCGGGACACCTTCCGGGGAGAAGGCACGAGCCATGGGGGACATGACGATGCGCGAGGATAGGGTTAATTTTTTAACAGTGTATGGTTGGAACAGAAAATCCGTAGAAATAACACGATATTGTTCATTGCTCAAAATAAGCACCTCCATTATTAGTACCTTTCGGTGGGTACGAGTGTAATATTAGCAATCCCAACATACTTGCTCAACCAACAGATTGATCATTTTGTTGCTTAAGCGAAATACTTCCCAAATTGTATGGTGTCTTGGAAACTCCCTTTTTACTTGTTGAATAAACAGTACTTATCTATACTAGAAGAACCTATTAAACGATCTTTAGTACAAAGGAGCATTAGGAAATGTCAGGTGTAGTATCTTCCAATTCTAACGATCCGCGTGTAATCCGTACTCGTCAATTAATTCTTGATGCGTTTTTATACCACTTGAGCCTTAAAAATTTCAACAGCATTACGATTCAAAACATTACGGAACAAGCCACAATTAACAGGGCTATTCTACGCCCATTTTCAGGATAAATATGCACTGCTTGAAGCCTTGTTATCGGATGCTTTTATGGAATATGTAACGAATAGGGTGGACCCGGATGCTAGGTTATCGGCCGAGACCATACAGCAACTTATATTTTCATTATGTGATTATCACGTCTCCAGTAATGGATGCATCAAAAAATATGAGACGGTTGCACCAATTATTGAAGAGAACATCAAGACTCAACTGGAGCAATTCCTTCTTGAATTAATGAGCAAAGTAGCGGGAGATGTAGATCCCAAAACGTTGAAAATTACGGCAACCATGCTAAGCTGGTCGATCTATGGAATAACCTATCGATGGAATATTGAAGGTGGGCAGGAATCCCCTGCTGAGTTGGCTCAACGAGTTGTCCCCTACATGATCGGCGGCTTGGAATTATTGAATTGAGTTAAGTTGACTTGAAAGAGCTTATCAAATGAATTAATCATAGGATGAGAAAAGAGCAGATAATCTGCTCTTTTTTGGTATCCACATATACCGAATTTACTTATACAGCTTCATTGGAAGGTTTGTTAAGGACTGCCCAGCGGCCGATGGAGTCAGGTTTTCTTCCAGGATGAACCCTTGAACAGGTTCAATTTTGGTGAATGATTTTAGGAATACGCTTAACACAATCTTCGCTTCCAGGCGCGCCAGAGGAGCCCCCAGACAGAAGTGAGTACCAAAACCAAACGCTAGCTGTTTGTTATTGTTCGAACGATGAATATTCAGCGTGAATGGATCTTCGAACATGTTCTTATCCATATTGGCTGCACTCATCCACGCCACGATGGCGTCTCCCTTTTTCAACTTAACCCCAAGTAGATCGGTATCCTCTTTGACCATGCGGTCCATTTTGCTGATGTGAAAACGATATCTCAGCATTTCTTCTACCGCGGCAGGAACAAGTTCAGGGTGATCTCTGAGCTCGGCATACAATTCCGGTTGGTCATATAGAAGGGCGTAGAACGAGTTGGCCAGCAGATTACTGGTCGTTTCGATGCCAGCTCCCAGAATAAACATGGTGGTTCGCACAATCTCTTCGTCCGTAAAGTGCTCGCCATCCATCTCAACCTGAATCAGGTCTGATATGATATCTTCTCCCAGATTGGATCGTTTGGACACAACGAAGGGATACAAGTACTTGAAGTATTCTTCACCAGCAATCTTTTTCAATTGGTTAATCTGATCAAAGGTGGCATCAGTAGTAGGCATAAACATGGTGTCCACCCAATCCTTGAACAGATGACGATCTTTGGAAGGAATACCGAGCAGGTCAGACATGATAATGATTGGAAACATACTCGTATAAGCTTTAACAATATCGACTTCCGGCTGATGTTCAAATGCGCTGATTAATTCTTCGGCCACGGCCTCAATTCTCGGTTCCCAGAGCTTGAGACTTCTTGGCGTAAATGCACTGGCGAGTAAGGATCTCCGCTTGCGATGTTCCGGAGGATCTACGTTGTGAATATCCAGCTTGTCCGGCATATGGTGCTCGTTCTCCGAACCTTCTTTATCATTCGAATATCCTACGTTAACAATCGATCTTTTTCTCACACTGGAGAAGTGCTCGTGATCATTAAGCACCATTTTGACAAGATCATACCTGAACACATGCCAGGAATCGGTCTCTTCGTTGTAGATGACAGGTTCCTGATTCAACATGCTGCGATACCAACGGTAGGGACTGAATTCTTCTTCTTTCGATTGGAAATTCGTGATTTCAGACAGAGAAATAATAGAGCTCTTCTTCATTCGTTTCGCCTCCTTGGTTGGTTTCATTGACAAATATACCAAACAAGAGTACTTTAATTCAAGTAGTTCAAATTATAATAAACAAGGTGGAGTAGACAGTGAAGAACACACTGAAGCACGGCGGAGTCAAAGCAGGCATATTCATGATTATTTTTTATCAGATCGTAATGTTGACCGTTTTTATGTCAGGGTATAGTGCCATTCCGAAAAATGTAACGAATCTTACCGTGGCTATTGTCAACGAAGACCAGCAATCCGGCACGGAATTTGTACAAAAATTGCAAGAGCAATTGCCGTTTAACGTGGTAACGGATGAATCGTTGCAACAGGCGAAGACAGGACTTGAAGACCGGGATATTCATATGATCATTCGTATACCGGGTGATTTTACGGAGAAACTGTCTGAACAGGGCGGGAAAACGCAGCTCCAGTACCTGATTAATGAATCAAACCCAACAACAATTACGAGCACCATGAAAAATGTAGCTGCTGAAATTACTGCACAGATGGGAACTCAGATTCAAGCACAGAGCTTCGAGGGTGTGCTGGGCAGTATGCAGGTTCCTGCGGAGCAATCGAAGCAGATTGTGGAATCGACGATGGGCAAAGTGTCATCTGACATCGTTCTGAGTAACCCGCAGCCAGCAGGCATGCAGAATCAGATGGCACCGATGTTCATCACCATGGCGCTGTATGTCGGGGCTATGATCTATGCGATGCAAAGCATTGGCGGAATGCAACAGCTGCAAGGACAGATGGGGAAATGGAGAGCATTCTTTGCAATGCGAGGAGCCAACCTGCTTATTTCCATCCTTGCGCCACTTGTAGGGATTGGTATTTATTTTATGGTGCAGGGGTATGGGGTGGAAGTGTTTTTGAAAATGTGGATGGTACACAGCTTGCAGCTATTTGTATCGATTGAGTTCACGAGTATCTTTATTATGCTTCTCGGTCAAGGCGGAATGCTGGTCAATATGATCTTTGTACTCAGCCAATCCATTGCGAACGGGACGTCCATGTCACCAGAGATGATGCCAGGATATTTCAAAGTCGTAAGTCAGATCACACCAATGTTCTATTCAACACATCTGGATTATAATATTCTCTTCGGCGGAGGGAAGACAGTAGAATATGCGGTCGGATTGGCACTGGTGGGCGTGGTAGCCTTTGTTATCAATACAGCCATCCATCATTTCAAAAAAGCCAAACAGATCGATACAACACAGGAGCCTGTACAACAGCCCGTTATGATATAAAATAGAAGTTATGAGGGTAAGCGATTAGGAACAAGCTGTACCCTTGGATAAGCGGAATGGGGGCAGTCACAATGTCGATTCAAATATTTATACTTGGTGCACTAAGTGAAGGGAATTATTACCCTTATGATATTAAGAAGCGTATTGGTAAACATCTGGATCAAACCGACGCCAAAATTACTGAAGGCACGATCTACTATAATTTCGAAGTGTTGCTGAAGAAGGGCCTGATCGAGAAGGTAGAAACGATCCAGACTGAAAATCGACCGGACAAAACAACATATGGAATTACCGAAAAAGGGCGACAGTCGCTCGAAGAAAGCATATATAAGGTGTTCCAGAAGTTTACGAATGTGCAGTCATTGTACGCTGCGCTGGTCAACCTGGATAAGGTGGACAATCAGAAGATTGCTTACCTGATTGAGGATATTATCGATAAGATGAAAAAGAAAATAGAGTATATTGAGCTTCATACCCCAGAACAGATGGATACTAAAGGGGACCTGAAAGATGCTCTGTTATTAATGAGAGATCATGCTTATCAGAGTATTCAAAGCGATATCAACTGGTTGGAGAAACTGCTGAAACATGTTCAAAGAAGAGTGGCGAAGGATTAAAACAGAGGAGGAATAACAAGATGTTTGAACATTTGGTTGTTTTTAAATTTAACGATAATATCACATTAGCCAAGCAACAGGAATGGGTGGCTCAATTGCTCGCACTACAGGAACAGATTCCGGGAATTGTCGCGCTGACCGCAGGAATCAATGCAACGGAAGAAACGGACCGTATTCAAGGTTATACGATTGGATTACGAGTGACATTTGAAGATCAGGACGCGTTGCGCGCCTATGGTCCACATCCTGCTCATCAGGCATTTGTAGCTTCCCTGGATGGTTGGGTGGAAGATGTCATTGTAGTTGATTATGCGATATAAAGCCCCAATATCATAGGTTTAACAAATATAGGAGTTGAAGATTTCCATGTGTTTGATTCTATTTGCTTACAAAGTACATCCAAAGTATCCGCTTATATTGGGATCCAATAGGGATGAATTCTATCACAGACCTGCGGCTCAAGCACATTATTGGGAAGATCACCCTCAAATATTGGCAGGCCGCGATTTGTCGAAAATGGGAACCTGGATGGGCGTAACCACAGGGGGACGTCTTGCTGCTGTTACGAATTATCGTGATCCGAATGAAGATTTACATGCCAAGGGTTCAAGGGGAGATTTGGTTGCTGATTTTTTAAAGGGAACGTCCACACCTGAGCAATATATGCAACGTGCGGAGCAAAGTCGCAATGATTATCCTGGCTACAATTTGTTGGTGGGTGATCCTGACGACCTCTATTATTACTCTAATGTGGGCAACGTTGTGATGAAGTTGAAACCAGGAATTTACGGGATTAGTAATCACTTGATCAATACGGATTGGCCCAAGGTGAAACGCGGGAAAGAAGGGCTGGAGAAAATCATCAACGGGCAGGACGAAGTAACCCTGACAGAGCAAATATTAGATTTGCTGCAAATGGCAGACCCTTCAGTGGATGAACTTCTGCCCCATACAGGCGTTCCATTGGAATGGGAACGTTTGCTTTCTCCTATATTTGTTAAAAGTGAGAAATTCGACTATGGGACCAGAGCTTCGTCCGTTGTCCTGATGACCAGAGAAGAAGTATTGTTTACGGAGAGGGCTCATCAGAACGGAGAGGTCATGGAGCAGCGTTTAGAGATAGAGATTAAGAAATAGAGCACAACTTCCGAGAATAGAACAGGTCATGTCGAGACATTGCTTCTCAACATGACCTGTTCTATTTCTCATTTAACCGCATGATCCTGCGCGCATGGATACTCGATCCACTTCTTTCAGGCGGGGACAAACGTAGCAGTATCCGAATTTGGCATCCAAACGATATGCTTGACAGCAGGAAGGTTTGATCAAAACTTGCCGACCAGAGTCATTTATATGCTGGGTAAATCTCAATTTGATTTCAAACGGATTTTTTAGAAGTCCCAAGATACTGGCATCCAACCCATGGCGAAGAATATGTTTTTGGAAAGTAATACTTCGCTTGTTATTCTCATCTGATGTCTCGGATAGTTCTTCTTCCATGTGACTGTATAAAGTGCTGACGACTTGTCCCCATAAAGAGAGGGCGTTGATCTGAGTTGTGCCAGATAACACTTCTAACAGCGGCCGTACGTTCTCTTTATAGAATACTTGTAGAACCTGTGTACACCATTCCTCACGGTTATGCTTGGGAATCTGGATACGCTTTGTATTTTTGATTTTAAATGAAAACAAAGGGTATTGTTCCTGGATGTACAGTTGCACACTGATATTAGATAAAGACAAATCGTAAATATAATCTTCATCTCCAAACAGCATGTTCTGAAGCGCACTACATACGGAAGCATACCAGTTGCAGAAAAAAGCTGCGGTGACAGAGCGTTCGTCTGACTTGATCAGAGGGCCATACATGTCGAGCAAACGGTTCATTTGATTTTCGTGAAGAAGATCTGTAGCAGAAATGGTAAGCAGCATATGCATAGGATCGAGACCATGCAAAGTCAGGAAATAACGATTCTCCAGCTCGTCTATATCCACGTTTAATTTTCTTTCTTCTCAAAAGCTTGAAGCACATCGTTCACTGCATTGCTATCTGCCAGCGGAGACATGCCCAGACTAAACCATTCCTTGCCGCCCATGGTGTACACCTGGTTTTTCTTGACTGCAGTCATATTTTTCCACAACGAACTATTCATCATTTCCTTGTATCTCTTTTGAACTTTATCACTGGACTCATCATCCAATTGCAAAATAATATGATCAGGGTTGTACTCAGGAATCTTTTCCAAAGAGATCGAGACACTCATTTCACTCTGTGGAAAGTCTTTGACCGGATTTAACCCCAGCTCTTGATGAATGAACTTGCCCCGATCAATATTTTCTCCATATATAACGATCTCGTCAGCCATGATCATCATATACATAACCGTTTCTTCACCCACCAGGGTATCTAGTTTCTTCTTGGCTTCTGCTTCTTGAACCTGCAGATCTGTGATGACCTTTTCAGCCACATCTTTCTTGCCCAGAACTTCAGCGATATCTCGCAGTTCATCCCGCCAATTGTCTCGCTGCGGCAGAAGAACGGTTGGAGCAATGGCAGTCAATTGATCATAGTCCTTATCAGACCACCAGGCAGGAGCAATAATAAGGTCTGGTTGCGTGGATAGAATGGCTTCAAAATTAGGTGTTTGGGCGAGCCCGGTCTTCAATGTGTCTTTCAATGCCTCTTGCAGATAAGCCGGGAACTCTGGATGGTAGTTCTGTACCGCAACAGGTCTTACACCCAGAGCATACAGAAATTCCGGGTAAACAACTGAAAGACCAACAATTCTTTGTGGATCAGCAGGAATGCTAATTTCTCCTTTTTCACTAGCTACAACACGAGTTTTATCGGATAACGCTGTTTCTAGTGTGCTGGAATCTCCAGTGGCAGTTCCTGAAGTATCTGACCCTGTTTTGCTTCCTGCACAGGCAGTGCACAGCGCGATTAACAATACAATAATGATGCTCGTACTCCAACCTCTTTTTTGTTTCATTTCTTGATGCTCCCCTTGAACTAATAAAATTTGCAATTGATAATCTCACAATAAGATTGATTATCATTATCACATAAAAGGAGTATAAATGTTTTTCATCTTACGGAATATTGACGATCACGACAACGTTCTATGCACGATTACGCCAAAGCATCAGCACCTCATCCAAAACCAGTTCATGCGTAAATGCCGTGTATTCTATCCATGGATACGTAGGGAGGAAATCGATTCGACCATTTCGGACCGCTTTGAGATCACGCCAATGTTCAGATTGCATGAGTAATTGCCAACCCAACTGTGAGCGTGCATCATCATCGAGGATAATCACTAAACGATCAGCATCGTACTTGGCGAGCTCTGCAGGTGTAACCCTAAGATCGGGCATCAAGCGGTTGATATCATGTGGAGGAGCGATGTGCAAATCATCGTAAAAGACCGTAGCCAGACTTCTACATCCCAAAATGTGGTATGAATCTCCTGTGACTCTAATTACAAGAAGCGTATCCTCCTTAATAGTGTACTGAATTTGTTCTTTTACAAAGCGTGACTTCCGTTCGTATTTTTCAAACCAGGTGTCAGCCAGGGCGGTTTTGTCCAAAAATTCCGCAATCAGCTGTACATGTTCACGCCAGGTATGGTCAATCCAGGGCACGAAAAAGGCAGGTGCGATTTGTTTAATCCAAGCCTGCTCATCAGTGGAAACCATATTATCAATTCCAATAATATAATCCGGATTAGCGAGGAGAAGCTCTTCTCTTTTTACCGCTTCAATTGAATTCAGTGATAGAACCAGATCAGCTCCGTACTTTCTCTTGTAATAATCAGTCCAGGGATGATCCCCAGGTGCGGCAATAGGAGTGATCTCTAAGGGCAACAATTGTCCGATATTAAAAGGGTTATAGGCAACAATTTTTTGCTTGTTGTTCCTAATAAACGTGGCTGGAGGGATACCCGTAATCTGTTTGAATTTGCGACGAAAATAAATATCATCAGGATAACCTACGTGACTGGCGATGTCCTTGAGTCGGTATTCACCGTCCATTTTCATAAGTTTCTGAGCTTGATTAATTCGATAAACAGCCAGATATTCAATTGCGCTGCATCCATACCTTTTCTTGAAAAGCCTGATAAAATGACGGGAACTTATTCCTGCGACCTTTGCCAAATGTTCAATCGTTAACTCTTGTTGATAATGCTCTTCCATGTATGATTTTACATATTCGAGAACTTCCTCCGGATCATTTTCATGAACAAGTAGGTCATCTTGAAAGAGGTGATACAGGAGTTCCTGAAAGTAAATTTGACTTCGAAATTGCTTCAGTTGATCATCGCTTTGCAAGTTTTTCGTAATATTCTCGCACAAAGCATTTATAGAAACTGGTGAAGAAAGAATAATCTTTTCTTTAATAGGAAAAGGAAGTTCGCCTTGGATTGGCCGAACGGAGTCAGTCGTCCTTGAATCGTAATCCTTGATAATATCGAATCGCAGAAGGTAAAGTCCGCGTTCATCCAGCGATTGTGCTGCTGCCTGTACCAGTTGACCAGGGTTACAGATGTATACACTACCTTCTTGCCATTCAATGTACTGTCCATCAAGGGTAATCCATCCTTGTCCGCTTGCTGCAACAATAAACAAGTGGGATTCAATGAACTGGAGTTTAAGCTCCCAATCGGTGGCAGTGTTTTTGATATGTTGAATATGTCGGAGTTTAAAAGATGAATGTTCGAGTAGCGAATATTTGGAATTTTCGTTGTTTCTGTTGATATGTACGATGCGAATCACCAGTCCTTTGCTAATGAACATTCTAGCTCACCAGCATACTTACCGCAATTGGTCAGAAATGGGTGACGAGAGGAAGTTATTCATCTCTAGATACTTCTTCTGGATGTAACTACGTTGTTGCTCAATCACGGATGTTAACTAATATGACGCAATGTGAATGGCGTGGGGTGATCCTTTGTACAACACGCCCAATTTAAGTTAGGATCTTTATATCTTATAACAATTATATGTTATGAATCATGGAACTTCCCTGAATAGTTTATATAATGTGAATCAACATAACATGATTTTGCAGCGGTTCGGTTGATTCTAATTTCAGGGGGGCAACGTGGGATGAAAGAAACCAAAAAGATGAGAATTTTTTCACTGGGGATTCAGCACGTACTCGCGATGTATGCGGGAGCAATACTGGTACCTTTGCTTGTGGGCAGAGCGCTAAATTTGACAGCAGAGCAGTTGGCTTATCTAGTATCCATTGACCTGTTAACGTGTGGGATTGCAACATGGCTTCAGGCTCGGAAAGGCAAGTACTTGGGTATTGGTC
Organism: Paenibacillus sp. LS1; assembly: GCF_026013365.1. Taxonomy (GTDB): domain Bacteria; phylum Bacillota; class Bacilli; order Paenibacillales; family Paenibacillaceae; genus Paenibacillus. The sequence continues at coordinate 904,839 of NZ_JAPDOE010000001.1, read as the reverse complement.
TGCCAGCGGTGCTCGGAAGTTCTTTTGTAGCGGTGACACCCATGATAGCCATTGGATCGCAATACGGAATTCCTGCCATATATGGGTCGATCATTGCAGCAGGAGTATTTATCGTCATCTTTGCCGTTTTTTTCAGTAAAATAGTCAAATTTTTTCCGCCAGTCGTGATAGGTACAGTGGTAACGATCATCGGTCTTGCGCTGATCCCAACAGGCATTAAAAATATGGCGGGTGGAGCAAACAGTGAGAATTTCGGAAGCTTGGATAATTTGGCTCTTTCTTTTAGCGTATTACTCTTCATTCTAATTCTGAATCGATATGCTCGCGGTTTTGTTAAATCCCTGGCTGTTCTTCTGGGCATTATCGTGGGGACCCTCATCGCGGCTTTCATGGGAAAAGTGAATTTTGCCGCTGTACAGGAAGCCTCATGGTTCCATTTGCCCCAACCTTTCTACTTTGGATGGCCAACCTTCGAAATCGGCCCCATTATTACAATGATTATTGTAGGTACGGTAGTTATTATCGAATCAACAGGTGTGTTTATGGCTTTGAGTAAAATCTGTGATCAACCGATCAACGAAAAAGATCTGGCACGGGGATATCGCGCAGAAGGTCTTGCGTTTGTTCTAGGTGGCATATTCAATGCCTTTCCATACAATACATTTGCTCAGAATGTCGGTTTGGTTCAGCTTTCCAAGGTGAAAACGACTAATGTAGTCGTTGCAGCCGGAGGTATTCTGGTCTTTCTCGGACTTATTCCGAAGGTAGCTGCTTTTGCAACGATTATTCCAAGTGCTGTCCTTGGAGGAGCGACTGTTGTCCTGTTCGGAATGGTCGTCTCATCCGGGATTAAAATGCTGCAAAACGTCGATTTTGTTAAACAATCCAATCTGTTGATCGTGGCTTGCTCTGTTTCACTCGGACTTGGTGTTACCGCTGTACCAGATCTGTTTGCTCAACTTCCTCAAAGTATTCGTATCATTGTCAGCGATGGTATTATTACCGGAAGTTTATCAGCCATCCTGCTTAATGTCTTCTTTAACCTCGGTTTCAAAAATAAGAGCTTGCCAGTACAGCCTGTACAGGCTCAGGAAGCGCATACCTGATCCTTTTTCTACGATAAGATAACAAAACTGATTTAAATGAACGAAATAGACCCAAGGCGTGATGGATTGAGGGAAATAAGGTAAGAACTCCCCTCATGACAGAATCTCTTGGGTTTTTATTTGCTTGGGAGCTATGGCGCTTAATGATGATCTACATATGAAAGTTATTGCTGAGGGAATGCAAAAGGAATGCAAATATGCTAAAGTTTCATCAAGAACATTTTAGATGTTCCCTACATTGAATTTCCATGCGACTACATAAATGAGCATTGATTCACAAGGCTAAAATAAAACCAGGGGATATCCCTGGGTACAGAAAAGGAGTTGTGATCACCATGCAACAAGAAACATTGAACAAAGGCTGGAATTTGGACAATAGTTATGCGCAGCTACCGCAACCCTTTTTTACAAGTCAGGGTGCGGTTCCTGTTGAATCACCGAAGCTGATCATTTTCAATAGACTGCTTGCATCCAGCTTAGGACTGGATGTGGAGTCTCTTGACAGTGATGAAGGAGCACGAATTTTTGCAGGTAATTCGATTCCGGAAGGAGCCGAGCCTCTGGCGCAGGCTTATGCAGGACATCAATTCGGCAATTTTAACATGCTTGGTGATGGACGGGCTTTACTGCTGGGAGAACAGATTACGCCACAAGGCGAGCGAGTGGATATCCAGCTGAAAGGTTCAGGTAGAACACCATACTCCCGTGGAGGGGATGGACGAGCTGCTGTTGGACCCATGTTGCGTGAGTACATCATTAGTGAGGCAATGTATGCACTGGGTATCCCAACGACTCGCAGTCTGGCAGTGGTGTCTACAGGAGAAAACATTATTCGCGAAACAGAACGGCCTGGGGCTATCTTGACCCGTGTGGCTTCCAGTCACATCCGAGTAGCAACCTTTCAGTACGCAGCAAGATGGGGGTCTATTGATGATCTTCGGGCGTTGGCTGATTACACCTTGCATCGACATTTTCCTGATGTCGCTCAAGCGGAGAATCGCTATCTGTTGCTCCTTCAGGAAGTAATTAAGCGACAGGCGGCGCTCGTTGCCCAGTGGCAGCGAGTTGGCTTTATTCATGGTGTAATGAATACGGACAATATGGCGATTAGTGGAGAAACGATTGATTACGGGCCATGTGCTTTTATGGATGCCTATAATCTGAGTACGGTGTTTAGTTCAATTGATAAGCAAGGTCGTTATGCTTATGGCAATCAACCGTATATTGGCGGATGGAATTTGGCTCGATTTGCCGAGACACTGATACCACTGCTGCATGAAGACGAGGAGCAGGCCGTGCAAATCGCTCAGGATGCTATCGCGCAATTTTCTGAATTGTACCATCATCATTGGCTCAAGGGAATGCGTTCCAAACTGGGCTTGTTGGATGAAGAGGCCGAAGATGAAGCCCTAATCAAGGACCTTCTTGAACTCATGGAGAAGCATAGTGCAGATTACACGAATACGTTCCTGGCATTGACCTTTGATACATTGGAAGGAACAGCTTTGTTTGGTACGGCAGAATTTGCTGAATGGCATGAGCGGTGGCAAGCAAGATTGGACAGACAGCAGGGGGAGAAGGAAGTCTCTAAGCAGTTGATGAGAACAAGCAATCCAGCTGTCATTCCCCGCAATCATCGGGTCGAAGAAGCGCTTGAGCGAGCAGAGAATCATGGAGATCTTAGCTTGTTGGAGAAGCTTTTGGCTGTTCTTTCAGATCCATTCAAGCATTCACCTGAACAGGCTGAGTATGCTGAACTACCTGCACAATGTAATACTTCGTATCAGACTTTTTGTGGGACCTGATTAAACAATATGAAAGAAGAAAAGGCTGCCGTGGGCAGCTTTTTCATTTTTTCACACTGTCATCGACGTTAATATCCATCATTGACATTGAATTCGGAGATTGTCATGTAATAATTAGAGAAGAAGTGATTTACTTATATAGGCAGGTGTAGTGATGTCCAACATGTTAAGCAAACAACAACTGGCAGCGATCCTTTTAGAGTTGTTAGAGCGAACAGCTTTCCATAGGGAACAGATGCAGAACTATGTTAACCGTATGTTTGAGAGCTTTAAATCGGATGGTGTCCCCTATGTAGAGTGTGGAAAAGATACGTATATCGTTCGAATATACGAACGTGGTCTCGTCTTGTTAGAGAAACGGGTGAAACAGCCAGATGAAGTCATCTATTGGCTGCTGGAGGATATTATTTTCACCGCGACGCATGTGGGGTTTTTGGAAAGATATGGTGTGGATAATAAACAGACGCATTTGAACTACACAAATGAAGTGATGAAGGAACTAAACAGGGGTGTTCAGGAAGCCTTCCAGCAGATCGGTGATCCGTATTTACATTGGCATCAGACGGGTAAACGTCAGGAGTTAGAGGGCATGAAATAAATAAAAATGAGGTGTGTTACGTGAGCGAGCAAGATATTAATGATGGATGGTATGACTATGCTGTGTTATTTGTCGAAAAAAAGAATGAATCTGAACAGGGCTGGGCTTCGTTGACTTCGAACGAGCAGGACATTGCTGCTTTATGGCTGTTAGAGGCGGATATCTTTAGTGGCGGTTTTATTCAGTTTTTCTGTAACTGGGGTGAAGAGGTATACCGTTACGCGTTACGGGCATTACATACCATTGGTGCGACTCAAGTGTTGGAGATTGTAACATCAGCATACGGCTGCATTGAGCATCTGGAAGAGGATGAACGGCTTACTGAACTGTGGGATATTCCTAAATTTCTGACACAGGAACAGGAGCAGCGTTTAGATACGTTGGATCAGCAATTTTGGAGCAATGAGGATCAGATTGCGGAGAAGGCCTATGGTTATTACCACGGGAAATTGAACATGATGACTATATAAGCTGGTTTCAAATATGCACCCATAGCTCTGTTGAAAGATTGCATACTTGCCCTTGCAATGACTCAAACGTTCGGCTATACTTGCTATAAATTGAATACATGAATCACGTTGATAGAGCGCAGTAGCGGCTTTGTCCCTGTTACAGAAAGTCAGGGGTTGATGGAACCTGATACATACAAGGGCTGCGAATTACACTCTGGAGTACTTGGGTAATGCCAAGCGGAAGGGCAAACGATATATTGCCAAAAGTGGTATGGATAGCGTGTTAAAGTCACGTGTTGTCCATGCAATTTGGGTGGTACCACGGTTATGATAATCGTCCCTGTGTCTAATGAAGACAAGGAGGCGATTTTTTTGTGTCCAAAAAAGCCGTTCCAGCGTGTTATTTCGTAATTTAACGTAGATCATGACTGAATCTTGAGGATAGAAAAGGGGTTTTTACGAATGAATATTATTGATGAACTACAGTGGCGTGACGCCATTAACCAGCAGACAGATGCAGAGGGACTGCGTGACTTGACTGAAACGAAATCCGTTTCCTTGTACTGCGGAGTTGACCCTACGGGGGATAGCATGCACATCGGACATTTAATTCCCTTCATGATGCTCAAACGTTTTCAACTGGCAGGACATCGTCCAGTCATTCTGATTGGTGGAGCTACAGGTACGATTGGTGATCCAAGTGGACGTCAGGCAGAGCGCTCTTTGCAAACCATGGAGCAGGTGCAGGAGAATGTGGATGCACTGACAGCACAGATGAAGAAGCTGTTCGTAACTGACGGTGATAATCAGGTTCGTATGGTGAACAACTACGATTGGACACACAAAATCAATGTCATCGAATTCTTGCGTGACTACGGCAAAAACTTTAACCTCAATACGATGTTGGCTAAGGATGTCGTTGCGAGCAGACTGGAAGGCGGAATTTCGTTTACTGAGTTTTCCTACCAGATTCTTCAATCACTCGACTACTTGCACCTTTTCCAGAACGAGGATGTTCAACTTCAAATCGGCGGTTCTGATCAATGGGGTAATATCACGAGTGGTCTCGACTTGATACGCAAAAAAGAAGGATCTGAAGCGAAAGCGTACGGTCTGACCATTCCACTGATGCTCAAATCCGATGGAACCAAATTCGGTAAAACAGCTGGCGGCGCAATCTGGCTTGATCCGAACAAAACGACACCATTTGAGTTCTACCAGTTCTGGGCGAATACAGATGACCGTGATGTCATTAAATACTTGAAATACTTTACCTTCCTGAGCAAAGAAGAAATTGAAGCTTTGGCTGAAAAGGTAGAGACAGAGCCACACAAACGTGAAGCACAGAAAGCACTCGCGGAAGAAATGACGAAATTCGTTCACGGCGAAGACATGCTGGAACAGGCTAAGCGTATTACAGCGGCGCTGTTCAGTGGTGATATCCGTTCCCTGACGGCAGATGAAATCGAGCAGGGTTTCAAGGAAATGCCAACATTCGAAACGGACGGCGAAGCGAAAAATATCGTCGACTGGCTCGTAGATCTGGGTTTGGAGCCATCCAAACGCCAGGCGCGTGAGGATGTCACTAAAGGCGCTATCTCCATGAACGGTGAGAAAATCACGGAGCTTGAATTCACAGTGTCGGCAGAGCATGCCATTGGCGGTAAATTCATCATTATCCGTAAAGGTAAAAAGAACTACAGCCTGGTTAAACTCCAATCATAGTGTCTGAGTATTAGAACGAAATACGGAAACGTATCAGACTATACCACACCACTTATATAGAAACAAAAAGACCGTCTTCCATCTCTGTCAAGCGACAGAGCGGAGACGGTCTTTTGTATAACAGGTCATTGGTTGACCTATATTATTGATTAACGATCGCTGTGATCTCTTCATCCAGATCAAGTCGTACGTTCTCACGGTACGCCCGAATGTTGTATTCACTGTGCAAGTAGCGAAGAATTGCTTCAATCATATTGGACTCCACCAGATACTGACTGCGGCCTTGAATCCAAACTTCAGCGGAATAACCTGTATCTTCTTCCCAGCTCAGTTCCACGTTCACATCGGTTGGACGTACACCCTTACGTTCTGCCATATGAATACAGATTGCATTCACAATTTCATCCATGCTCAGAACCATAGAGATTAGTACCGTCCGTTTCTGTTACGGTCATCATCACGATCATCATTGCGGCGGTCATAACGGCCATCCGCTGCAGGTTTACGACGGTTGGAGATAGCTCTGAAGAGTGCCATAGCCAGCATTACAATCAACATAATTGCTGCAACGTTCACGAGCAATCCGAGGATGTTACCCAGGGCGCCCATGCCACCGAACAATCCACCGAACATCATACCAGCAAGACCACCAAGCATCATGCCTTTCATGAAGCCGCCGCCACCGCCAAAGAATCCACCACCACGAGTTGCAGCTGCACCAGTACCGGAGTTATTACCGGAATTGGATTGATTCACGTTACTGTTGGAGTCGGATTTCTTAGGTGTGTTAGTATAACTTTTCGTACCGGATTTGAATCCGCCACCACGTCTTGCATCCGCAGAATCCGGATTCGTTACTCCCACTGTTGCGAACAATAATGTAAAGGCCATAAATACCATCATTAGATGTTTAACTCCGAATTTTTTCTTCATTGTAAAGATCGTAACCCCCCGATTAATTTGTTTGAATCGCCCAAAAATGGGCCTTACTCATGTAATACGGTCAACTTGCAGGAACGTTTCAAATTTTATTAAATTTCTGAAACGCTTGGACTTGGGTCTTGAATTGCAGCTTGACCATCAAGTAATTGGGTAACCCAATGACACCATTCTAGGCCTGTTTGCGCATGCATTAACCCTTTTTGTACCAGGATGTAGCTTCCAAAATCTCGGTTGCCTACACGAAGATTATCCAGAGGTATACGTGACTTCAGTTCCTCGAAATAACGTATGCGTTCCATAAACCAGCTTTTACGCTCATTCAGAATGCGTCTCATGCTTCCATCTTCCGCAATGCCAACACACAAGATACGCAAATTAAATTCATCGCGTGTAACCGGTGCGGTAACAGGAGTAATCATCCATTCCAAGAGCTTTTCAATGCCTTTTTCCGTAACTGCGTACATTTTCTTGTCGGGTTTGTCAGACTGTTGTACCCAGCGGGAGGCCAATAACTCATCGTTTTCCATCTTGGACAGGAGTGGGTAGATCTGGCTGTGTTTCGCCTGCCAATGCGGCTGAATCTTCAGCATCAGATCATAGCCCGATGACTCCTCGCGGGTAAGCAGCCCGAGCAATCCGTAGGAAAGTATGTTCATGCACATGTCTCCTTAATATTAGGGCTGGGTCAGAGAAAATAATCAATTTTGCTTTCTTTGACCGCTTTCATAAAAGTGTACACTGAAACTGTATGGTTTGACAACCTGACAGAGCAACTGCCTCAATTTAGACAAAAAAAGTGCGAACCATAAGGTCCGCACTCCAAACCATTTAGAGAGATGCCTGTTGCCCATACCCCTCAGCGACAAGATCAAGCTCACCTGTAGCAGAATCGATAACCATGCCGTGGACGGGTACATTGGGAGGAAGTAGAGGATGCTTCTTGATCACTTCCACAGTATGTTTTACCCCTTCTTCGACGCTGTCAAACCCGCGCAACCATTTTTGCAAACGGATGCCAGAGTTCTCAAGGGTTGTCATGACTTCTTCAGATACGCCACGTTCAACCATATGTCCAATCATCGTCTCTGCGTGAAGGGAAGCCATACCGCATTCCGTATGTCCGACAACCAGAACTTCATCTGCACCCAGTTCATAGATGGCGACAAGCACACTACGCATTACACTGCCGAAAGGCTGAGAGATAATCGCGCCTGCGTTTTTGATGATTTTCACATCACCGTTCTTCAGATTCATGGCCTTGGGCAGCATTTCCACCAGACGTGTATCCATACAAGTGATGATAACCATCTTTTTGGTTGGAAACTTGCCAGCCGTATACTTTTCGTATTCTTTAGTCTCGACAAATGTTTTGTTGTAAGCCAAAATCTCTTGAATGTTGTTCATGTCCATTGCCTCCTGTTATCCAATACGACGAGCACGGCCACTTGCATTTAATGCAGCTTGTCCTACGCGCCTTTGCTTTAATAGTATATCACGGTCAGCAAATCACATCACTCCACCCTTTGTAGTGGAATAATGCAATTTGCCTCTGTTAAAAGTTGATTATACTCAATGGGAAAAGTATCATCAATAGGGTATAACATTTTTTTTGAAGAGGTGAACGATAACAATGGATAAACAAACACTAGAACATTTGGAATCCTTCCGTAATTTGGCTCGTAAAATTAAGAGCTATCATGAAGCCATTGGTTTGCTTCACTGGGATCTGCGCACAGGTGCGCCGAAAAAAGGCGTTCCGACTCGTTCGGAGACGTTAGGCATGTTATCCACCGAAGCATTCAAGCTGCAAACTTCTGCTGACATGAAGACATACCTGGATGCATTGACTTCTCCAGCGCTATTGGAACAACTCGAAGATATAGATCGTCGGTTGGTTGAAGATTGCAAGAAAGAATATGATCGCAGTCAGTCTGTACCACCTGAGAAAGTACAAGCGTATACCGTGCTCACGGCCAAGTCCGAAACCGCATGGGAAGATGCCAAGCATAACAGTGATTTTGCAGGCTTCTCACCTTATCTGACCGATATCGTTAAGCTCAAGCAGGAGTTTATTGATTATTGGGGTGTGAAGGATACACGTTATGATACGTTGCTTGATATGTATGAACCGGATCTGACCGTAGAGAAAGTGGATGCTGTATTTGCCCGTCTCAAAGCACGTTTGGTGCCTCTGCAAGAGAAGATCAATGCTTCGGAAAACAAGCCAAATACAGAGTTCCTGAATCAGTTGTTTGACACTGAACAGCAGGAAAAATTCAGTCTGTTCATCCTGGAACAGATGGGCTATGACTTTGAAGCTGGACGATTGGACGAGAGTGTTCATCCTTTTGCAACGGGCCTTAACCCGGGTGATGTACGGATCACCACACATTATCTGCAGGATGATGTAGCAAGCGCAGTTTTCAGTTCACTGCATGAGGGCGGACATGCCCTGTATGAGCAAAATATTGATGACAGTCTGGCGGGTACCCTTCTTGCTGAAGGTACTTCAATGGGTATCCATGAATCCCAGTCCCGTCTTTGGGAAAATATGATTGGTCGCAGCCTGCCGTTCTGGACACGCTATTACAAAGATTTGCAGCAGCATTTCCCGCAACTGAGCGAAGTTGAACTGGAAGATTTCTATCGTGCAATCAACCGGGTGGAGAGTTCACTCATTCGCATTGAAGCCGATGAACTGACCTATAACCTGCACATTATTATCCGCTATGAGATCGAGAAAATGCTGTTCAACGATGGTCTGGAAGTGAAGGATCTGCCGGAAACTTGGAATGCAAAATACAAGGAATACCTTGGTATTATGCCAACGAATGATGGAGATGGTGTTCTTCAGGATGTTCACTGGTCCGGTGGCGACTTCGGTTACTTTGCATCGTATTCTCTGGGTAATATGTATGCAGCTCAAATTCTACATACATTGCGCAAGGAAATGCCGGAGTTTGATACCCATATTACCGAAGGTAATCTGATTCCAATTAAGGAATGGCTTACAGACAAAATCTATCGATATGGCAAAAGTCGTACACCTTCGGAATTAATTGTTGCCGTAACGGGTGAAGAATTGAATCCGGATTATCTAGCCGATTATCTGGAAGCTAAATATGCGGAGATTTACAAGCTGTAATATCGCTTTAACAGCATATTGCAATAACATTTTGAAGAGCTGAAGAGTCGGGCATTATTGCCCGGCTCTTTTTTGCATTCAAGTTCTTAACCTTTTGTTGGGCATCAGCATATCCATAATAGAGAGAAACTGCTGAAACCAGTGAAGGAGGGAAACAACATGAAATACACGCCATGGTTCGTCCGGGGCATCGTTATTCTGCTGATTATCATTGTGGCACTCACCAGCTGTAATAAGGAAGAGAATGAAGCCAAGATTACGATTGGCGAAGTGACTCGTTCGGTATTTTACGCACCGGAGTATGTGGCCGTGGCTCAAGGTTTTTTTGAGGAGCAGGGACTTGAAGTGGAGATTCAGACGACTGCTGGCGGTGACAAAACGATGGCGGCATTGCTCGCCGGTTCAGTGGACATTGCGCTGGTAGGTGCAGAGACGTCCATATACGTCTATCAGCAGGGAGCGGAAGATCCAGTCATTAACTTTGCCCAGCTTACCCAGACGGATGGTACTTTTCTGTTCGCACGTAACCCGGAAGGTAGCTTCGATTGGGAGCAATTGAGGGATTCCACATTTCTCGGACAGCGCAAAGGCGGCATGCCACAAATGGCAGGGGAGTTTGCACTGAACAAACGTGGCATTGATCCGCAAAGTGATCTGGAGCTGATTCAAAATGTCGACTTTGCGAACATTGCGTCTGCTTTCGCCTCAGGCACGGGAGATTATGTTCAACTGTTTGAACCTCAGGCATCCATCTTTGAGCAAGAAAGTCGGGGCAAGGTTGTTGCATCTTTTGGAACAGAAAGTGGTCTTCTGCCTTACACCGTCTTCATGACGAAACAGAGCTATCTTAACGACAATAAGGATATCGTACAGAAGTTTACGAACGGTCTGCACAAAGCGCAAGCATGGGTGGATTCCCATACGGCTGAAGAGATTGCTGAAGTCATTACTCCTTTTTTCAAAGACATCGATCCAGCCATTCTGGTCAGTAGTGTGAACCGTTATAAGGAACAGGGCAGCTATGCAACGGACCCGATCATTGATAAGGAAGAGTGGAACAATCTGCTTGATGTCATGAGTGCCGCCGGCGAGTTGAAAGAACGCGTGGAATTGAATGTCATTGTGGATAATACCTATGCGGAAGAAGCTACGATATCGAAGTAATGGGGTATTCAGGAAAGGAAGTGAGCAGAATGCCTGAATCCGAAAGTGTGATCCGACTGGAAGGGATCTCTCAAGTCTACGTCAGCGAGCGGGAAGCTTCATTGGTGATTGAAGATTTGAGTCTTGAGATCCAAAAAGGGGAGTTCGTCAGTCTGGTCGGACCGAGCGGATGCGGTAAAACGACATTGTTGTCGATCATCGCCGGGCTGCTCACACCCACTCAAGGAGAGGTCAAGATTAAAGGCAAGCTCGTAGGCGGCCCTTCCGCACAGATTGGTTATATGCTTCAACAGGACTATCTGTTTCCGTGGCGGACCATTCTGGATAATGCATTAATCGGACTTGAATTGACAGGCAGACTGGATGAGCGTAGCCGTGAGCGTGTACGGGAATTGCTGATAAGCATGGGCTTGGCCGGAACAGAGAATCAGTACCCTTCAGAGCTTTCAGGGGGCATGAGACAGCGGGTCGCCCTGGTGCGTACGCTGGCAACCGATCCGGGAATTTTATTGTTGGATGAACCGTTCTCCGCACTCGATTATCAAACCAAGCTGCAACTGGAGAATCTGGTTTCGGATACGTTAAAAGAGTTTGGCAAAACCTCTGTACTCGTCACTCATGATTTGTCTGAAGCCATTGCGGTCAGTGACCGCGTCATTGTACTGGATCGCAATCCGGGCCGGATCCGTCGTGAATTTATCATTCCCGATGGAATTCGTAAATCGCAGCCGTTTCATGCCAGGGAGCAAGAAGGATTCAATGAGCTGTTTCAGGCGTTATGGAGTGAACTGGACCAGTCCGGGGGAGGTGAGAAAGACGCGTGAATCAAACGAATCCGAGGCAGGAAAAGCGTGACGAATGGATGGGGCAGCTGCATCGGAATCATATTCAGCAGGTGGCCAGATGGCGACATCAAGTGCTTGCTGTACAGTTATCCATGCTGGTATCTATGTTTTTGTTATGGGAACTGGCGGGCAGACTCCGTTGGATTGACGTGCTGTTGTTCAGTTATCCGAGCAAGATTTTTGCTCAGATCGGTAAGGACATCGCCAGTGGCCAGTTGTGGGCGCATGTTGGAGTAACCGTAGGAGAAACGGCAGTTGGTTTTTTGCTGGGTACACTGGTGGGAACCTTGCTTGCGGTCTTAATTTGGTGGTCTCCTTTTTTGTCCAAAGTGCTGGACCCCTATATGGTTGTATTCAACAGTATGCCTAAGGTAGCGCTTGGTCCGATCTTTATTGTTATGTTTGGCGCGGGTTTTACAGCCATTGTCATGACCACGTTGTCCATCACGGTGATTATCACGACACTGGTGGTGTATAACAGCTTCAATGAAGTCGATCCCAATTATATTAAAGTCATTCGTACGTTTGGTGGCGACCGTTCCGAGATTTTTACGAAAGTTGTATTGCCTGCTTCTTTTCCGGCGATTGTATCGACCTTGAAAGTTAACGTAGGCATGGCCTGGGTGGGTGTAATTGTGGGTGAGTTTCTGGTCGCCAAACAGGGGCTTGGGTATCTGATTATCTACGGATTCCAGGTATTCAACTTCACGCTCGTATTATCGAGTCTGTTAATTATTGCTGCAGTTGCAACAGCCATGTATCAACTTGTCGTCTATGCAGAGCGCAAATTGCTGGCTGGACGCAGGTGATTTGGCCGTGTTTTATTCGTAATATGAATGTTTATAATATGTATACAATTTCACAAGGGGTGTCACGTTGCCCGATACCGTAAAATCAAGTACCATATTTAGTATGAATATTCCGCGCAGATCCGGAATGAATGCGATGATTGGAGAAGAGGGCCTTGAGGTTCTGTCGCAACGATCTAACTTGCCAGCGTCCCTCATTCGGGGCGTGTTGCTGTGACCGGCATGCATGCGCATGTCGGTTGATGTCGTCTAGTTTACAGTTGGATGAGTCATACTAGTTATGATACATGAATGAGGCAACGAGCTGGCTAAGAACTTTTTTTGCAGCTTAGAGGAGATGGAATGTTAAATGGGTTTTAGGGTAATTAAAACTGCAATCGCCGCATTAATGGCTGTATTGATTGCAGACTGGTGTCGCTTGCCGGGACCAACATCAGCGGGATTGCTTGCGATTCTTGGTGTGGATGTAACGAGAAAACGAAGTATTCGCACCATATCGGCGCGGTTCTTTGCTTCAGTAGTCGGACTTTTATTTGCAAGTGTACTTTTTCACTTTCTAGGCTTCCATTATTGGGTGCTGGCCGTATACATATTGATCGCTTTCCCGGTTATTGTTCGGGTAGGCTTCAAGGAAGGCATTGTAACAGGTTCAGTTGTGGTGTTTCGGGTGTTTGGCGGCGGAGAGATGGACTTGCATGTCATCCTCGTGCAAATTGCTTTGCTGCTGATTGGTCTGGGTTCAGCAATGGCAGTTAACCTGGCTTATATGCCGGCAGCCGATCCACAAATGCTGCGCATCCGCAAACGAATCGATGAACTCTTCTCGAAGATCTTCAAGGAATTCGCGGCCACGCTACGTAATCCCAATGAAGCTTGGGCGGGGAGAGAATTGATTGAAGCAGATAAAGCAATTCTGGGCGGCATTGATGCAGCCAAGCGTTCGCTGGAGAATCAGGTGATTCATCCGAATGAGGAATGGAGTGTCTACTTCTATATGCGCAAAACGCAGCTGGACTCCATTCAGCACATGATGCATCTGGTGTCCCAGATCTATCAGAAGATGCCACATGCGGAAATGGTATCGGAGCTGTTCGATCAGCTTAGTCAGGATGTACTTACTGAATCCTACACCGGACGAACTGAAAAACTTCTTGCAGATGTGCAAGAAGAATTCAAACGTATGGAGCTGCCGGATACAAGGGAAGAATTCGAGATTCGTTCCGCAATTCTCCAGCTGTGCCGTGAACTCGCGCTGTATCTGAAAGTCGCGAAGAAGGACAAAGCACCGTCCCCAATCTCGGACCGGTCCCAATCTACAAACGAATAATAGAAAATAGTTGTCACCCTAGACGAATGCCCTGCATACACTTGTAGTGAATGATTGTATGGAGGAGGTTTAAAGATGTCATTGAGTCATAAACATCAATGTAGAGAGATTATCACGAAGGCGATCTGCGGCAAAGGTCGTAAGTTCTCTACCGTAACACATACCGTGACTCCGCCAAATGGTCCGACAAGTATTTTGGGGGCTTGGATTATCAACCACCAATATGAAGCCGTATCAGCGGGTGACGGAATTGAAGTTATTGGTACTTACGATATCAACATTTGGTATTCCTATGACAAGAATTCGCAGACGGATGTAGCCAAAGAAACGGTGTCGTATGTAGAACATGTACCTTTGTCCTATCTGGACCCGAAACACCGGACTTCCACAGTAGAGGTATCTGCGGATGCAACGCAGGAACCTAGCTGTGTGGAAGCCACAGTATCAGCAGGTGGAAGCAGTGTAATTATCCGAGTAGAACGGGAATTCGCTGTGGAACTCGTTGCCGAGACTAAAGTTTGTGTGAAGGTCTGCACAGATGGTTGCGGTGATTACGAAGACAAGGACTATGACTTTGGCAGTGGCGATGGAGATTATGACGATCTCGATCCCGATCTGCTCGACGATGAGCTGTGAGTTTGACGCCTGTATTTGATAACCCAAGGTATCATATGCGCCAGAAGGCGCGGTGAAGAGGGCGTAAGCCCTCTTTCTTCTTAAATATTAAAAAATGGGTGGTAACGAGCCTCGCAATGTGCCTGGAATACCTTTCACGGGAAGGCTCCGCATTGCGGGGTTATTTTTATTTTAGTTGCATGATCTGGGAGGGGGGACGTAATGAATGTGATGGAACAAGCGGAGGAAGCGCTACGCCGATATGAAAATATGACCTCTGCCCAACGTACAGGACGGTTGAAACAGGCAGGCATAGAAGTATTGTCACTACAGGATCGGCGCAAGCGTGAACCCGGTTTGCGTGTACGCTACGACGTAGAGATAAGCTGTCTGCAGGCGATCCGGATCAAGCGCAAGGATACTAGCGGTATGGGAAGTACACAGGAAAGTCTGTTAGAGCGTGAGGCGAGTTCAACCTTATTCAAGCGTGTTGAACGTCTTGCAATCAAAACGCTGTATACGCTTGGACTGAATCATGGAGCTGTTCGAATGGAATCCTCAGGGAACGGCGGTTGTGCAGTGATTTCGATTGATCCATGTCCCTGGAAAGGGGTGACCAACCTTGCTGCTACCTATAGGGAAAGCTGGAAGCAGCATCAGGAACTGCTGGATGAGGAAGTGAGTCACAGACCCATTCCAATACTCGGCATGGACCCGGAGTTTCTTCTGGTACAGATGCCAGAATCCAAAATCGTACCCGCCTCCAGATTTCTGGAACGCACAGGAATGGCAGGTTGTGATTCTGTGACGATTGGTGGCCGGCGCATATACCCAATTGCTGAATTGCGGCCCGCACCCAGCTCTGAGCCGCGTGAGCTAATGGCTCATCTAATGAGGGCATTTGCAGCGGCTTCCCGCAGCATAAGTGATCACTCACTCATCTGGCAGGCAGGGGGGATGCCACAGCGTGGGTTACCTCTTGGCGGTCATATTCATTTTAGTGGCGTGAATCTTACCGGGGAACTGCTCCGTGCACTGGACAATTATCTGGCATTGCCGCTGGCATTTCTTCAAGATCCGCGTGGATCGGGGAGACGGCCACGTTATGGAGCACTTGGTGATTTTCGCCTGAAATCCTACGGTGGGTTTGAGTATCGTACGTTACCCAGCTTTCTTGTGTCGCCCCTTGTTGCAAAAGGCGTTGTGGCCTTGGCAGGCCTGATCGCGAGCGGGTATACTCAATTACGGCAGCGTCCGTTGGAGAAAGCTGAGGTTCATACCGCTTTTTATGAAGGAAAGCGCGATGTGATCAAGGAACACATCCCAGCTCTGGTAGATGATCTGAAGAGGTTGGATGGATATGCACGTTATGAACGGTATGCGTCACCGTTACTCCTTCAATTAAAACTGGGAAGAACTTGGGATGAGAGCCGAGATATTCGCAAACTCTGGAATATTCGGGCAGGTTCATGAAGAACGGACGTTTTTTTGATATAATAAGAAACAAGTCTTTTATAAATGAGAGCTACGGAAGATATGGAGCAGCAACCTTTGAAGGAAGTGGCGAATAGCCAAAACATAAGGCGGAGGCGCAAACACAGTGCCTGACCGTCTTATTGTCCTTCCAGGGCGCGTTTCTTCCTGACATTATAGGAACGGGATGGAGGATATTCATCATGGCTCAGTATACGCCAATGATTCAACAATATTTGCAAGTGAAAGCCGAAGCACAAGATGCTTTTCTATTTTTTAGACTGGGTGACTTCTATGAACTGTTCTTCGAGGATGCGATTAATGCTTCCCGTGAACTTGAGATCACGCTGACCGCACGTAATGGGGGCACGGATGACAAAATTCCGATGTGCGGTGTACCTTATCATTCGGCTGACAATTACATACAGCGTCTGATTGAAAAAGGATATAAAGTTGCGATATGCGAACAGATGGAAGATGCGAGTGTAACCAAAGGCATGGTACGTCGTGAAATTGTACGTGTGGTTACACCCGGAACGGTGATGGAAGGAAAGACGCTAGGGGACAAGTCCAACAACTACATGGTTTGCCTTACAGGTAATCAGAATACGCTGGCGCTCGCGGCCTGTGATCTGTCAACAGGTGAGTTATATGTGACATCAGTGCCCTATTCCAAGGAATGGCTCAAGGACGAGATCGGGATCTATGAACCATCGGAGCTGGTGGGGGATGCAGCGCTGCTTGAAACGGTAGAATCCGAGGCGTCTCCAATCGGTCGCCCTGTGGTCTATACGTCGTGGACAAAGAATAAGGAAGATCTGGTCCGTCAGCAGTTTGGCGAGGCTGTGTGGGCAAGACTGGAGCCTGAACGTCAAGCGTGTATTGCACGACTTTTCTCTTATCTGAGTGAGACTCAGAAACGTTCGCTCGGACAATTAACACAAATCTCAACGTATGAGCCGGATCATTATATGATCTTAGACCCGTTTACCCGCCGAAACCTGGAATTGGTGGAAACTGTGCGTGAACGCTCCAAAAAAGGTTCATTGCTCTGGTTGCTTGATCGGACCGAGACGTCCATGGGTGCGAGAATGCTGCGTCGTTGGGTCGATAAGCCATTATTGCAAAAAGGGAAGATTAATGAGCGTCTTGAAGCGGTGGATAAGCTGTACAACCAGTTTATATTGCGTGAGGATTTGCGGGCAGAACTCAAAGACATCTATGATCTGGAGCGCTTGGTAGGCCGGATTGCGTTTGGTAATGCCAATGGTCGTGACCTGAACGCGCTCAAGTCATCGCTGGAGAAAATTCCAGGGCTACGGCAGCATTGCTCAGGATCATCTTCCGTAACGCTGCAGCACATTGCCGAAACGATGGATGATTGCAATGATCTGCGTGAAGCCATCGGGCTAGCCATTGTGGACGAGCCGCCGGTATCGGTAAGGGACGGAGGTCTGATTCGTGAAGGATATCATGAACGTCTGGATGAATTGCGTGAGGCTTCGGTCAACGGGAAACAGTGGATTGCGGAGTTGGAAGCGCGAGAGCGTGAGGCGACAGGCATTCGATCGTTGAAGATTGGATATAACAAAGTGTTTGGTTATTATATCGAGATCACCAAGTCCAATCTGTCCGCGTTGCCAGAGGGACGTTACGAACGTAAACAGACACTTGCCAATGCAGAACGATATATTACGCCAGAGTTGAAGGAAAAAGAGACGTTGATTCTCGAAGCTCAGGACAAAATGGTTGATATTGAGTATGGACTGTTTGCAGAGCTGCGCGAGCGATTGAACAAAGAGATTGCAAGACTGCAGAAGCTGGCCGAACAGGTTGCAGAGATTGATGTATATCAGTCTTTTGCGGTGATTAGCGCTGAGCGCAACTTTGTACGGCCTACGCTGACCGACGGTTATGACCTGGTTGTGGAAGAAGGACGCCATCCGGTCGTCGAGGCGGTCATGCGAGACGGCGCATTTATTGCCAATCACACGGCAATGACCAAGGAAGAGGCACGTATTCTGCTGATTACCGGTCCAAATATGGCTGGTAAGAGTACTTATATGCGACAGGTCGCTTTAATCTCCATTTTGGCGCAAGTGGGTTGTTTTGTACCTGCGGGTCAGGCGGAAGTGCCGATCATGGATCGTATTTTCACACGGATTGGTGCCGCGGATGATCTCATTGGCGGACAAAGCACATTCATGGTGGAGATGGCCGATATTCAGGTCATGACGGACAAAGCGACACCACGCAGTCTAATTATTATCGATGAATTGGGACGCGGGACGTCGACCAGCGAAGGTATGGCGATTGCTCAGTCCGTTATTGAATATGTACATGATATTATCGGCTGTAAAGCCCTTGTATCAACTCATTTCCATGAACTTGCTCATCTGGAGGAGAGTCTGGACAAGCTGGCCAACTACTCGATGGCAGTACAGGAGAGCGGCGACAAGGTTAATTTCTTGCGCAAATTAATTGCCGGAGCAGCAAGCAGCAGTTATGGTATCTATTGCGCGCGTCTGGCAGGTCTGCCTGATAGTATTATCGAGCGGGCTAATGGACTATTACATGGGTTCGAGCATGCAGCTGCGCAGGTAGCGGTGGGTAGTGAATATACCGGTAGCGAGAAGCAGGAAGCAGACCTGAAGGTAAAAGGTGTAGAATTCCAGCACACGGATTCAGCACCATTGATTCGGGAGCAAGAGACTGCGGAAAGTACAGATTACACACCTTCTATTGAAGGTTCGACCGGGAATCAGCATGCTAAGAAAGACAACAGTAAGGTACAGTCCAGTGGCAGCCATTCGGATGTGGTTCAACTGTCCATCTTTGGAGATGATGAGCCGAGTGTGGCAACGAAAGCGGATGTAGTTGCGGTGGATAAACCTGCGCGAGAATTCATCCGTACGATGAAAGATATCGATGTCATGAATATGACGCCTCTTCAGGCGATGCAAATATTGAATGATCTCAAATTGAAGGCACAGCAATTATCCTGAATATATGGGAGGGGGAAAACCTGTGGCGAAAATACATGTGCTTGATGAACATATTGCCAACCAGATCGCGGCGGGTGAGGTGGTCGAACGACCTGCTTCAGTTGTCAAGGAGTTGCTTGAAAACTCGGTGGATGCAGGCGCCACCAAGATTGAAGTGACGGTGGAAGAGGGTGGACTCCTCAGTATTCGTGTCAAAGACAATGGTTCAGGTATTGAGCCAGAGGATATGGAAACCGCCTTTTATCGTCATGCGACCAGCAAAATAGCCCATGGCCGAGATCTGTTCCAGATCACTAGTCTTGGATTCCGCGGAGAAGCCTTAGCGAGTATTGCCGCAGTGTCCAAGGTAGAGGTATTATCGGCAAGTGGTAATGACGGGCGGGGGCGCCGCATCGTAATTGAAGGCGGGAACCTTCGTACTCATGAAGACGCAACCTCACCCCAAGGTACAGATTTTGCAGTGAAAGAACTATTTTACAATACGCCAGCCAGACTCAAATATATGAAAACGATCCAGACGGAACTGGGACACATTTCCGATGTCCTGTACCGGATGGCTATGTCTCACCCGAACATTTCGTTCCGACTGCGCCATAATGAGAATGTGTTACTTCAGACGTTGGGCAATGGGGATCTGCTGCAAGTGGTTGCAGCGATCTATGGAACAAGTGCAGCAAAAGCCATGCTTCCCATTCAGGGAGAAAGTCTGGATTACCGAGTGAGTGGGCTGATTAGCCTGCCTGAATGGACACGAGCGAATCGTGGTGGGATGTCGACGATTGTTAATGGGCGATTTGTTCGCAATTACGGTCTCAATCAGGCTATTCTCAAAGCCTACCATACCTTGCTGCCGATCAATCGCTTCCCTCTTGTCGTGGTGCAACTGGAGATGCATCCATCTCTTGTGGATGTGAACGTGCATCCGGCCAAACTGGAGGTTCGCTTCAGCAAGGAACCGGAACTGTATGAATTCATAGAGACGACATTACGGGGAATACTCCGGCAGGAAGTATTGATTCCACAGGTCAAAAAGCAGCAGATTCGACGCGGAGACGATAGCTCCTTTATCCAGGAGCAATTCCTCTTTCCACGTGGTCCTCTGAAAGATGCAACAGATCCAGAAGGATATGGTCAACAAGGTCCACTCGGGAAACCTGCTAGTGCATTGCTGAAGTTGACTACGGAAGATGATGATCTGGATTTGGAAGCTCCGGCGGATGTGACCACAGGACAGCCAGTATCTGAACAGGGTCAGTTGGTCCCGCTGCCCGAAGCTCCACCTGAGATTACACACCCCCCTGTGCAGTTAGAAAGTTGGAACGGGGATATTTTGCAGAAGATTGCTAGTCATGACGGGGAGCAGACATCCGTTAACGTGCAAGAAGGCACTAAGGATGTAAGTACAAGTACAAGTTCTACCGAAACTGTTCCCAAATCTGACCTCTCTTCTCAAGATGGTGGGGATCGTGGAGCAATAGAAAAACCGCTAGCTGAAAGCAAACCAACAACGTATCGCTCCGACTCTGTATATTCACCGGTTAGAGAAGCACGTTCATTGTATAATCCGTCTTCGGTTACGCGAAGTGAACGGACGTGGAAAACTTCAGGATTGCCTGATGCCACTAAACTCGCTGCTGCCATTAAATCGGATGCTTCCATGCCCGCATTTCCGGAGCTGAGTCTGATCGGACAGCATCATGGTACGTATTTAATCGCGCAAAATGACCAAGGTTTATATTTGATTGATCAGCATGCCGCTCATGAACGTGTCAATTATGAGTATTATTACGAGCAATTCGGTAACCCTGCCCAGGCCTCACAAGAGTTATTGCTGCCGATTACGCTGGAATTTACACCTTCGGAGACGGAAAAGCTGAAAACAAGACTGCCCTGGTTCGAACAGGCGGGTGTATATTTGGAGCATTTTGGTGGACAGACGTTCCGTGTGCGTTCCCACCCTTTCTGGTTCCCAAAAGGGGACGAGAAAGACATTATTGAAGAAATGTCCGAATGGGTTCTTAGCGAGCGCAGCATAGATGTGGCCAAGATGCGAGAAGCTGCATCCATTATGTGCTCCTGCAAGGCGTCTATCAAAGCCAACCAGAAGCTGACCGATCAGGAAGCAGAAGTGCTGATTCAGCGTCTGGGTTCATGTCGACAGCCCTACACGTGTCCGCATGGGCGGCCGATAGTGATTTCATTTTCAACGTATGATTTGGAAAAATTATTTAAACGAGTGATGTAGCTATTTAGGGGGACATTATGTACATTACAACCGGTGACAAGGAGATTGCCTCTCAGGTGGAGCGTGCACGTAAGCTCGCCGAAATGACTGGAGGTACCTACGTACCGCGAAATAGAACGTCTTTACCCAAACTGATTGAACATTATGGTATCAACGAAATACTGGTCGTGCTCAATGGCAGAGCGCGCCTGTTTCGCAAGGATGCAACGGAGCTTGAGTTTCACCCCAGTATGGGATTTGTTCGCGCTAAACGTGTTCTAAGAGGGGAAGCCGACCCCATGCTTGAAGCTGGTGCGGTACTCGAAGGAGACACCATTGTTGATTGTACCGCTGGACTCGGTTCAGATGCGCTGGTATTTTCGGTTGCGGCTGGTAAGAGTGGACAAGTCATCGCCTGTGAAAGTTCTCAACCGCTCTATACCCTGCTGCTAGAGGGCATGTCTCATTATAAGAGCAATCAGCCTTTGGTGGATGAGGCTTTCCGGCGCATAGATCTGCGGCATGTGGATCATCTTGAGTTGCTGCGGTCCATGCCGGATCGAAGCTGTGATACCGTATATTTTGACCCCATGTTCCGTGAACCGATGATGGATTCAAGTGCTATTCAGCCCTTGCGAGATTATGCAAATGCTCACGCGTTGCACGAACAGAGCATTATGGAAGCGAGACGGGTTGCCCGTAAACGTGTTGTTATGAAAGAAAAGCGCGGCAGCGCGGAGTTTGACAGGCTCGGATTTGAAATACTTGATCGGGCGAATGCAAAAACCCTGTACGGAGTGATTAATGTTGAAAGTGGAAGTTAAACCAAAACCTAAACTGCTTGTGCTGGTTGGACCAACAGCAGTAGGCAAAACAAGAATGAGCATCGAGCTTGCCCAAGCTTTCAATTGTGAGATTATCTCAGGAGATTCGATGCAGGTATATCGTGAAATGGATATCGGAACAGCCAAGATTACTTCTGAAGAAATGAAGGGTGTACCTCATCATCTCATTGACATCCATGAACCCGAGTATCCGTACTCTGTGGCCGAGTTTCAGGAGAGTTGTACACGATTGATTAATGAAATCCATGAACGCGGTAAAATGCCTTTTATTGTAGGCGGCACTGGTCTGTATGTGGAATCGGTATGTTACGGCTTCCAATTTTCCGATAGTGGCTCGGACGAAGCGTTCAGGGAGCAGCAGTTTAGCTATGCGGAGCAACATGGAGCACAGGCCCTTCATGATCGACTCAGGGAAGTTGATCCGGTTAGTGCGGATCGTCTGCATCCGAATGATCAACGGCGAATTGTACGTGCACTTGAGATCCATCACCTCACAGGCGAGAAGTGGTCTGATCAGCTGGCAGTACAGAAGAAAGAGTCGCCTTATGACCTTCTTATTGTTGGTTTGACAATGGATCGCCAGAAGTTGTATGCCCGGGTGGAAGAGCGGATTGATCTGATGATCGAGCAAGGTCTGGTGAATGAGGTGGAATCCCTGTTGGAACGCGGAGTGGCCAGAGGTCATATTTCCATGCAAGGGCTAGGATATAAGGAAATTGCGGCGTTCCTGCAAGGGGAAGTGAGTTGGGAAGCTGCGGTTGAGTGGTTGAAGAGAGATACGCGGCGTTTTGCCAAACGTCAGCTTTCCTGGTTCCGCCATATGAAGGATATTGAATGGGTGGACATGACAGATACCGAAGATTTTGAAGGTAACTACAATCAGGTAAGTGACTTGATTACACGAAAATTTAACTGATTTGAGCAATGTTTAGTATTGATCTCATATGCCTGGATTAGATCAGCGAATGTAAACCTCTACCTTTTGAAATTTAAAAAGATAGAGGTTTTTGCTTATCACTAGAACAGATGGAAGGGATTTACGCTTCACTAAACAAGCAAGGAGTATGCTTGAAAACGAAGATCTTGTCCCTCTTTTGCAAATCTGGCAAGCGGTGTATAATGGATAAGTCTTCTAGTTGTACACGACGCCAAGAATGGGTGCAAAATAGCAGACAAGGGGTTTTTGTGGATTATATGAAACTGTTCATGATATAATAGCACGAAAGCTACTCAGCGATATTGAATATTACTTGAACACGAATTCAAATGAACCAATGGGGGTACGGCTAATGAACAAGTCCATCAACATCCAAGATACGTTCTTGAACCAACTGCGGAAAGAGAATATTCCTGCTACGGTCTATCTGACCAACGGCTTCCAAATCCGCGGGACGATCAAGGCATTTGACAATTTTACGATCGTCATTGACAGCGACGGACGCCAGCAAATGGTCTACAAGCATGCCATCTCCACGTTCACGCCGCAACGCAGCGTATCGCTGATGCAGCAAGATAACAGCGGCGAAGCTTAAAAAAATTACGAAACCTTTTCACCAACCATTTCGTCTACAAGTATAGGTATTGAAACAGAGCAACCTGAATAAAGGGTTGTTCTTTTCATTCCGGGCAAAATATGTTTAATATATGCCTGAGCCTACAGACGAATAGAAATTATGCAACCGAAAGGGAGTCAGGAGGTAACATGCCAAACGATCCGTTGTCGAGGTCTAACAATCGCAACAACAATAACAAGTCACCCAAAAAAGCGAAGCCAAAGACCTCTAAAAAGAAAAAAATTACGGGTAAACGCGTTGGATGGACACTGTTTTTCACAATGGCAATCGCCATATTCTGTGCACTAGGCGGATATTTATTTATTATGGTGAGTGGCGAAAATCTGCTCAAAGCCAACAAAGACAAAACCACAATTAATGAAACTTCAAAAGTATATGATCGCAATGGCCAATTAATGGGGGAGCTGTCCATTCAGAAGCTGGAACCCGTCAAAGAAGATGATATTCCTGAACTGTTGAAGCAAGCCTTTGTTGCGACGGAGGATAAACGATTCTACGATCATCAGGGCGTGGATATCTGGTCCATTGGGCGTGCGGCGGTTAAGGACGTCATGGCCCGTTCTATGGTGGAAGGTGGTAGTACACTCACCCAGCAGCTTGCCAAGAACATGTTCTTGTCCCGTGACAAGACGTTCTTCCGGAAGGCAACAGAAGTATCGATTGCAATGGCACTAGAGCGCAAGTACACAAAAGACGAAATCCTGACGATGTATCTGAACCGAATTTTCTTCGGTCATCAGCGTTACGGCATTAAAGCGGCATCTGAATTTTATTTT
This sequence comes from Paenibacillus sp. LS1, assembly GCF_026013365.1. Lineage (GTDB taxonomy): Bacteria > Bacillota > Bacilli > Paenibacillales > Paenibacillaceae > Paenibacillus. The sequence continues at coordinate 880,409 of NZ_JAPDOE010000001.1, read as the reverse complement.
GGACAAAAAGATTTGAGTCAGTTGAAGTTATGGCAAATCGCTACATTGGCAGCTATGCCGAAAGGCCCGTCGGCCTACAATCCGGTGAGTAATCCAAACGACTCTAAAGCACGCCGTGGTGTGGTATTACAGCTGATGTATGAACAAGGCTACATTACCAAGGCGGAGATGGATGAAGCAAAAGAGATTAACTATAACTACAAGCGACCAGAAAAAGATCAGAAATATCAAGCCTTTATTGATTATGTGCTCCGTGAAGCTGAACGTGTAACTGGCAAAACGGAAGATGATCTGAATATCGGCGGATACAAAATCTACACAACCATGGATGCTCAGGCTCAAACAGCCATGGAAACTGCCTTCACAGATGATAGTCTGTTCGAGGCAAGCAAAGATGATCAACAGGTTCAAGGCTCCATGGTTATCATGAACCATGAGAATGGTAGCCTCGTTGCCCTCCTGGGCGGACGGGATTATCAAACTAAAGGCTATAGCCGTGTAACGCAGAGTCGAAGACAACCGGGTTCAGCTTTTAAACCGATTGTGTCTTATGCACCGGCTCTAGAATCAGGAAATTACAGTGCCAACTCCTCGCTGAGTAATGCGAAGCAATGTTTTGGTAACTATTGTCCTGGTAACTTGCATGGATATTCTTCAACCATCAGTATGACGGAAGCCATTACGAAGTCGGAAAATATTCCTGCGGTTTGGCTACTTGATAAAATAGGCGTTAACACAGGCATTAATTTTGCCAAGAGTGTAGGCATACAACTTACGGATGAAGACAAAAACCTGGCGATTGCCCTTGGTGGTCTAAGTAAAGGTACAAATACACTGGAAATGGCGCAAGCCTATAGTGCATTTGCTAACCTTGGAGAATACCGAGCAGCCTATTCCATTAAGGAAATTAAGGATAGCGCAGGCAAAACTACGTACAAACATGATAACTCGGACACAACGCGTGTCATGAGTGAGCAAAATGCGTATCAGCTTACACAGATGCTACAGAACGTTGTTAATGACGGTACGGGACGTTCAGCACGTCTGGATCGTCCGGTAGCGGGTAAAACAGGAACTGTTCAAAGTGGCATCTCTGGCAACAGTGCCAACCGTGATGTATGGTTCGTTGGATATACACCAGAATGGACTGCCGCAGTCTGGATGGGGTATGACAATCCTGATGCGAATCATATGCTTAAGAACAGCAGTAAGCTGTCGGCAGCTTTCTTTGCCAAAGTCATGGGAGATGCGATGAAAGGCGTTCCTGTGAAGCAATTCAAAACACCGGCTGGAGGGCAAGCACCTCCGCCAGTAGAAGAACCAGAACAGCCAGCTCTGTCCGTTAGTGGTCTGAGTGGATCATATGATCCATCTGCTCAAACCGTCTCACTGAGTTGGACTGGAACAGGTGACGGAAGCACACAATATCGGGTGTATCGTAAAGAAACCTCCGAAGCCCAGTTCACTCATCTCATAGATGCAGTAGGCGCGACTAATGCGCAAGATTTAAGTGCGTTGCCTGGTCTGACCTATGAGTACTATGTGACAGCCTACGACTCGGCATCAGGACTGGAGACGGATCCTTCCAACACCATTTCACTGATGATTGAAGCGCAGGAAGTGCCACCGGAGGAACCTGATCCTGGCATAGACCCTGGAACAGAGATAGACCCTGAGCAGCCAGGTACAGAGAATCCGGATAATGGTTCACCGGATAATGGCAACTCGAACGGTAATAACGGTAACGGTAATGGTAATGGTAATAACGGAAACAATAGCAACAATGGTAATAATGGCGGAAACGGTCAACCTGGGGAAGGAAATACGACCCCACCTGGTCAGGGGACGACAGATCCAGGCGGTACCGGTCAAGGTTCCGAGGATGGGTCCGTAACGACGCCTGGGGAAGTTGTAACTCCTCCGGACAGCGGAACGAGTGGGGATACTGGAGGAACAGATACACCTGCAGATTCTCAAGCTGGAACCGGCGGCTAAGCCATTGAATCAGTAAATAGCTACATTGAAAAAAAACTGCTTCCCGGAAAACCGGTGAAGCAGTTTTTTTGTGTGTTACGGAACCATCTGTAATAGAAGCTCATTTAATGAATAGGTGGGACAAAGCTTGATTTTGAGTGTATACCTTAAATATGGTAAGCTGTAACTATTCGTAATACGTTGTGCAAGGCGGGTCCAGAGCGCTGGAAGCCATCATGCGGACGTTATTACATTGTTCACCAATATGAGAGCAGGTCACGGGCCTGTAGTCGGCAAAGAGGGGTTCGTATGAAACGGAAATTCGGGGACCGCGCGAACTGGCGCCGGATTACGAACCGACAATTCACATGCCGGTTCGTTCAATCCAAAATTTTCACAGGATATATTACGTTGTACACCATACAGGATTTGAAAGAACCTTTGTGGAAAACATATGGAGGCAGTACCTTCTGTATCGCAGATAAAGGCTATTCCTGGCTGCAATACTATCCGAAGGGAGAGCACTTTGTAGTTACAGCGATGTTTGACGATCAGGAACGGATTGTGGAATGGTACATTGATACATGCCGTAGTCAGGGGATAACCGATCAGGGTGTTCCTTGGTTTGATGACCTGTATCTGGATGTCGTTGTGTTGAAAGATGGAGAAGTATTTTTGCTGGATGAAGATGAGCTTGAAGATGCACTTTCACGGAAGCATATTACGACAGGTGACTATGATTTGGCGAACAAGACGGCAAAGGAACTGCTGCATGCCATTGATGCACATGTATTCCCGTACTTTCAGTTATCCCTGAAGCACAGGCAGAGTTTGTTTGAGAACGGAGAGTTTCGGAAAAACATTCAGATTTAAGTCATGTATCTAGCTGCAGAATTCTTCATGATACTTCTAATATTGGAGCACCTGATAGAATACATTAATAATCAGGAGAGTTCAGCCCGATAAAATAGAGGTGATGGCGAATGAACGGACGGGTCATGGCTGCAGGAGAGCAACCGGGAGGCAGACCATCCAGACAAATCAATATTGTATTGCGTAACCAGGAACCTCAGATGTTGGTCAAAGACGAAGCAGCTGCAGTACAGGCGGCTAAGAGTTTAACCAAACATGCGCACTTCCAGGAGATACAGGGTGAATTGGAGCAATTGGTTGGACTTGAAAATATCAAAGACTTGGTATTTGAAATCTATGCTTTCCTACAGATTGCTCAAATGCGTACCGAAGCAGGCTTACTTAGTGGCGCGCACGTGTATCATATGATTTTCAAAGGAAATCCGGGGACCGGCAAGACGACCGTAGCCAGAATTGTTGCCAAACTTTTTCAAAAGATGGGTGTGTTGAGTAAAGGACATCTTATTGAAGTAGAGCGTGCCGATCTGGTTGGAGAATATATCGGTCACACGGCGCAGAAAACAAGAGATCTGGTTAAGAAGGCACTCGGTGGGATCTTGTTCATTGATGAAGCATATAGTTTGGCCCGCGGTGGTGAGAAAGATTTTGGCAAGGAAGCAATTGATACGCTTGTAAAGTCCATGGAAGATAATAAAAACCAATTCATCCTCATATTGGCTGGATATTCGGAAGAGATTGATTTTTTTCTCCAGACGAATCCGGGGCTACCATCCCGCTTTCCCATTCAGGTAGAGTTTCCAGACTATAGCATTGATCAGTTGATTCAAATCTCTGAGATTATGGCCAAAGAGCGTGATTATATTCTAATGCCACAGACCATACTCAAGTTGAAGCAACATCTGCTTCAGGAAAAAAATGATTCGCTGCATGCGTTCAGTAACGCCAGATACGTTCGTAATGCCATTGAGCGTTCGATCAGGCATCAGGCGGTTCGATTGTTGGAACAATATACGGAAGGCAGTCCAGGAAAACTGGAGCTGATGACAATCCGTACAGAGGATTTGAACTTTGAGCGAAAGTAAGCGATAATATAGTTTTTACACCAGCCGGCCGGGCCAACCGGTTCGGCTTAAGGCATGCTATGGCATATTCATGGCAATGTATTTCAAAGGATTAGTAATTAGAGGGAGTGAACATATACATGACAAATGGTACACATGATACAGATATGGTCAAAAAAGATCGCGCCGTCTTGGTGAGTCTTGTTACGGATGATGTAAAACGTTCAGGCATCAATCCGGAGTACTCTTTAGAGGAACTGGTGAAACTTGCCGAGACAGCTGGAGTGGAAGTGCTGAGTGTACTTTCTCAGAACAGGGAAAAACGTGATACCAAATGGTTTATTGGTAAAGGTAAGGTGGAAGAACTCCGTGTGATCGCGGAGGAACTCGGAGCAACTACAGCTATTTTTGATCAGGAATTGTCAGGTGCTCAGGTTCGTAATCTGGAAGAGACACTGGATCTTAAAATTATTGACCGTACCCAATTAATTTTGGACATTTTCGCACAACGTGCCAACACTAGAGAAGGTATTATTCAAGTGGAATTGGCTCAGCATAGTTACTTGCTGCCACGGTTGTCGGGTCATGGCAAGAATCTGTCCAGACTCGGGGGCGGAATCGGAACAAGAGGCCCAGGTGAAAGTAAGCTTGAGACGGACCGTCGTCACATCCGTGGTCGCATCGATGATCTGAAACGTCATCTGGAAGAATTGACACGTCATCGTAAGTTGCATCGTGAACGTCGTAAAAAGACGGGTATTGTTCAGGTGGCCCTTGTTGGTTATACGAATGCAGGCAAATCAACCTTACTCAAGCAGTTGACTGCTGCAGATGTGTATATTCAAGATCAGTTATTCGCTACTCTTGATCCAACATCGCGTACGATGGACCTTCCAAGTGGAAAAGAAATCGTACTTACCGACACAGTAGGATTTATCCAAAACCTCCCGCATGATCTGATTGCAGCATTCCGTGCAACGCTTGAGGAAGTAAATGAAGCAGATCTGATCCTGCATGTTGTGGATGCCTCATCGGCTATGCGTGAAGATCAGATGCGAACTGTTAATACGATTCTGCAAGAACTTGGTTCAGGGGACAAGCCACAGTTAGTGCTTTATAACAAAAAAGATGCATGTACACCTGAACAGCTTGAGATGCTTCCATTGGATAAAGACCATATTAAAGTAAGCGCATTGGACTCGGACGATCTGCTTAAAATCCGTGAATTGATTCAGACAGAGCTGACAGGTGACACGAAACGCTTCCGAATTCCGGCAGAACGTGGTGATCTTACGTCAGTACTCTACAAAATTGGTGATGTAGTGGATACCAGCTTTGAAGAGAATGATGTCATTTATGAAGTGGAATTACAAAAAGGTGAATATGAGAAATTTGGTCATATGCTTGAAGATTTCATTGAATTGTAATATTCATGACATATTTGTGTGATAAGTTGACACGATAATAGATATGTAATGTCAGATTCGTGCTATGAAGGGGAATGAAGTAAGATGGTAAGCTTTGATTCAGAAATATCTGAACTTCAACATCAAGTGGAGCGTCAGATTGAAGGACAACTGCAACAGATTGATCGGATCACAGATCACAATCAATGGAAGGTCATTAATGCTTTCCAACAGCGAAAAGTAAGCGATTTTCACTTTGCAGGTTCAACAGGTTATGCGTATAACGATCGTGGGCGTGAAGTGCTTGATGAAGTATATGCTGATGTTTTCGGCGCGGAAGCCGCGTTGGTACGTCCTCATTTTGCTTCAGGTACACATACGATTAGTACGGCTCTCTTTGGCGTGTTGCGCCCAGGTGACGAATTATTGTACATCACGGGTAAGCCTTATGACACATTGCATAAAGTTATTGGCAAACCAGGCGATGGTACAGGTTCGTTACGTGATTTTGGCATCGGTTACCGTGAGACGGCCTTAACTGCTGAAGGTGGAGTGGACTGGGCAGCAGTTGAGAAAAGCATGACACCGGCTACAAAAGTCATTGGGATTCAACGTTCACGTGGATATGACTGGCGCTCCTCCTTCTGCGTTGCTGAGATCGCTGAGATGGTTACGCGTGTTAAAGCGCTGAAGGAAGATGTTATCGTATTCGTGGATAATTGTTACGGTGAATTCACGGAGGAACGTGAACCGACAGAAGTCGGAGTTGATCTGATGGCCGGGTCACTGATCAAGAATCCTGGTGGAGGCATTGCGGAAACCGGTGGATACATATGTGGGAAGGAACAGTACGTACAGCTGGCAGCTTATCGTCTGACAGCCCCGGGAATTGGGGGAGAAGTGGGAGCGATGCTGGGGACAACACGCGGCATCTACCAAGGACTTTACATGGCTCCGACAATTGTAGGACAAGCTATCAAAGGAAGTACGTTTGCTGCTGCGATGTTTGCTGAATCTGGATTTGTAACCAAACCCGCCTGGAATGAAGTCCGTACAGATCTGATCCAGGCTGTTCAGTTCAGCTCTGCTGAGCATCTGATCGCCTTCGTTCAAGGAATCCAGCGTGCAGCCGCTGTAGATAGCCACGTGGTTCCTGAACCATGGGACATGCCTGGTTATGAGCATCCTGTCATTATGGCGGCAGGTACGTTTATTCAGGGCGGAAGTCTGGAATTGTCAGCCGATGCGCCTATTCGGGAGCCGTATATCGGGTATATGCAAGGCGGATTAACGTACTCTCATGTTAAATATGGCGTTTTAATGGCGTTACAGACGATGAAAGATCGTAAATTATTGTGAGTTTATCTAACACGTCATTGACACTTGGTAACAACTAAATGTACAATAGGGAGAAGAATAGATGACTGGAAGGTTGATGAACATGGGTGATGAAATTCGCAGAAATATGGCCTTATTCCCGATTGGTATTGTAATGAAACTTACGGATCTGTCCGCAAGGCAGATTCGTTATTATGAGCAACACAGCTTGATTGTTCCTGCGAGAACGTCAGGTAATCAGCGTTTGTTCTCTTTTAATGACGTAGAGAGATTGCTAGAGATCAAGGCTTTGATTGAAAAAGGAGTTAACATCGCGGGGATCAAACAAGTGATGAATCCTGTTTCGAAAGAATCCGAGGAAGCTACAGTTATCACGCCAGATACTGAAGTCAAACGCAGAGAGCTATCCGATACGCAGTTGCACCGCTTGCTGAAGCAGCAGCTTGTATCAGGTAAGAGACCTGGACAAGTATCTCTCATTCAGGGAGAGCTTTCCCGATTCTTTAATAAAAAGTAAGTTCGCATAACTTGGCGAGTGAGGGGAAATCATGCACTTGTGATGGCAGACTCCTTGACCCGTGGAACTTTCTAATGTACAAATATAACAGGCAAGCCAAATACGCAGATAAGAAAGGGAGAGGTTATAGTGAGTTATACAAAAGAAGACATTCTCCGCATTTCGAAAGAAGAAAACGTACGATTCATTCGATTGCAATTTACTGATTTGCTTGGAGCTATCAAAAACGTTGAGATTCCTGTGAGCCAGTTGACTAAGGCTCTGGATAACAAAATGATGTTCGATGGATCTTCCATTGAAGGTTATGTGCGTATTGAAGAGTCCGACATGTACCTCTATCCAGATCTAGATTCTTGGCTTATTTTCCCATGGGTAGCAGAAAACCGTGTTGCTCGTCTGATTTGTGACGTGTATCTTCCAGATGGTAATCCGTTCCCAGGAGATCCACGTGGCATCTTGAAACGTAACCTGAAGGAAGCGGAAGAAATGGGATTCACTTCTTTCAACGTTGGTCCTGAACCAGAGTTCTTCTTGTTCAAAACAGACGAAAAAGGAAACCCGACTAACGAACTGAATGACCAAGGTGGATATTTCGACCTTGCACCTACGGATCTTGGTGAAAACTGTCGTCGTGACATCGTTATCACACTTGAAGAAATGGGCTTTGAGATCGAAGCTTCCCACCATGAGGTAGCTCCAGGTCAGCATGAAATCGACTTTAAATATGCTGATGCTCTGAAAGCAGCAGACCAGATCCAAACGTTCAAGCTCGTTGTTAAAACGATTGCACGTCAGCATGGTCTACATGCTACCTTTATGCCGAAACCGCTGTTTGGTATGAACGGTTCCGGTATGCACTGTAACCAATCCTTGTTCCAAGGCAATGTGAACGCATTCGTTGACGAGTCGGACGAGCTGGGTCTGAGCAAAACTGCACGTCACTTCATGGCTGGAACTCTGAAGCATGCGCGTGCGTTTGCAGCAATTACTAACCCAACTGTGAACTCATACAAACGTCTTGTACCAGGTTACGAAGCGCCTTGTTATGTAGCATGGTCTGCTAGTAACCGTAGCCCAATGATCCGTATTCCAGCTTCCCGTGGTCTGAGTACACGTGTTGAGGTTCGTAACCCGGATCCGGCTGCTAACCCTTACCTGGCTTTGTCTGTTTTGTTGAAAGCAGGTCTGGACGGAATCAAACGTGAGCTTTCCTTACCAGCTCCAATTGACCGTAACATCTACATCATGTCAGAAGAAGAGCGTGTGGAAGAAGGCATTCCAAGCTTGCCAGCTGACCTGAAAGAAGCATTGAATGAATTGATCCGCAGCGAAGTAATCTGTGATGCTCTCGGTGACCACGCCTTGGCTCACTTCTATGAGCTGAAAGAAATTGAGTGGGATATGTATCGCACACAAGTCCACCAATGGGAACGCGATCAATATATTACGTTGTACTAATAGCTCAATCCCTTGGCGCTCTAGCGCTGAGGGGTTTTTCTTTTTGTGGGCAAGTGCCTATATTCTTAATGAAAAACCAAAGTGCCCACAAAATATTTTTCTTTGTAAGCGAAATAAATGGTCAAAAATAGTTTTTGACAAGATCAATCAAAGAAATTCTTCAGAGTAATTTACATTGTAATCCAAAACAACTATGAGTTCTACTATATCGCTAAATGCACGTAATTTTTACAACTAATATATTTCCAAGCGTCTAGAAATAGAATAAGGCCTTATCAGCACTTAGCTGAAAGGGCCTTATTTTCATTTAATATGACTTTTGATTTTCTTATTAATATCGAATATAGTTTGATGAATGATGACTTATTGGTATTGGTTTAAGCTTGCTTACAACGCTCTTTCAGGCTGGGCTTCGTAATCCGATCTTCATCACATTTTATTGTCGATCTGGAATTTGAAAGAATCGTAACCCGTAAGATCATCCATTGAGTAAAACTCAACCGTTTTGCTTTCACCTTTTCCCAAGAAGTCAACCGTACCGTCTGCTGTACCGATTTGTTTTCCTCCTTTGTCGTTAATGGTCACCTTGAGCAAAGCAACTTCGAATTCTTTATCAGTATTTTCAATAGAGGCTGTTAAAGACCACATCCCATTATCATCTTTGACGGACACTTCCGATATTTTTAAACCATCAAATTCATATTCGATTGCTTCAACTGGTTCTGCTACTTCTTCTTGCTTAGTTTCTTCTTTTGTTTGCTCAGTGTCTTCTACTTCAGGCACAGGCGTTCCTGCTAATTCTGTTTCATTTGATTTCACAGGCGCTGTACCGGCTTTTTTTTCTGTCTCACTTCCACATGCTGTTATTGCTATCGTCAACATTAAGGCTGACAACAAAAGTAATGCTTTTTTCAAGATGATTCCTCCAATATATGTATTCTTTGTATAGTCTATCAGACCTAAGTATATTTTTCTATGTAAATGAGTGGATGTGGAAAAGCTAGTACATTGGAGTCACAACCAGATTTGGATAGCCTCTCAGAAACCTTAACCAAGGTCATTGTATCAGTCAGTCAGTTTGTCCTAGATGATCGTGAACTACTAACTTCTTGTTTTACCTTGTCTTTACGCATCTCAGTTGTTCTTATAAAGTTTGAGTGGACTAAACAACGACTGAACATTCGTGATCTCTCCGAGTCATTCATCTCTGTGATGTAGAATAATCGTCATACGACTACCCCAACTTCAAATTACATGAAAATCAATGTTTCATTTGTATGTTGAAAGTTTCATATAGAAGAGGTATACTATAATTAAATTTTGAGCAATTTAATTTTAAATAATTAATTGGAGATGTTAATATGGATCAAGCAAAACAACTAGTGACAGAACAACGTACATTTTTTTATACAGGTCAAACTAAAAATATCGAGTATCGGATTAATGCGCTTCAACAGCTTAGAAAAGGAATCGAAAAGTATCAGCAACGGATTCAAGAAGCACTTCGGGCAGATTTGAACAAATCTGAGGCAGAAGCTTACGGTTCCGAGATTCGCATTGTGCTGGGTGAACTGGATTTTGCATTAGAGCATTTGCAGGAATGGGCTGCACCAAAACAAGTCCCAACGAATTCGGCTATGCCGGATGGGGTGAGCACCATTTACCCTGAACCATACGGAGTGGCGCTTATTATTGCACCTTGGAACTATCCTTTCCAACTGGCCTTCGGTCCACTGATTGGAGCAATTGCAGCCGGTAACTGTGCAGTTATCAAGCCATCTGAATTAACACCAGCCGTGTCTCGTCTGACGTTTGATCTGATTCAGGAGATCTTCCCACAGGAGTATATTGCCGTTATGGAAGGGGAAGTCGAGGCTAGCACAGCATTGTTGAAAGAGAAGTTTGATTATATTTTCTTCACAGGCAGTACTGGTGTTGGCCGCATTGTTATGAAGGCAGCTGCAGAGCACCTGACTCCTGTAACTCTTGAATTGGGCGGTAAAAGTCCTGCTATTGTCCATATTGATGCAGATCTGAAGCTGGTAGCCCAACGTATTGTTCGTGGTAAGTTCCTGAATGCAGGTCAAACTTGCGTTGCTCCAGATTACTTGCTTGTGCATGAACAAGTTCATGATGAACTGATCGATCTGATTGGCGCAGAGATCAAAGATAAATTTGGAGATGATGTGCTCCAGAACGCTGATTTCCCGCATATTGTCAACGCGCGTAACTTCGATCGGTTGTCGAAATTCCTCACAGATGGTACAACGCTCATAGGTGGACGTTCTGTGCGTGAGCAATTGCTTATTGAGCCGACTGTGCTTGGAAATGTGAACTGGGAATCACCTGTCATGCAAGAAGAGATATTCGGTCCGATTCTTCCTGTATTTACGTACAATGACCTCAACCCGATGCTGGATGAGATTGTTCGTCGTCCAAAACCATTGGCGCTATATCTCTTCACACAGGATGAGCAACTGCAGGAACAGGTTCTAAATCAAGTGTCCTTCGGTGGGGGATGTATTAATGACACCCTTTCTCATATGACTTCACACTATCTCCCGTTTGGTGGTGTAGGAGAGAGCGGTATGGGCTCATATCATGGACAACAGAGCTTTGATGTATTTTCCCATCACAAAAGTGTTCTGAAACGCAGTGAATAATTAGCCGATAAAACAACATAAACATGAAAAAAGAGGTTGTCCTGTTCATCAGGACAACCTCTTTTCGTATTTATTGCATTACATCTAGTTTTGTTACTCATGTTAAATATTAATGAATATCTCGGAAAAGGCCAATGACTTTACCCAGAATACTAACGTGTTTCAAACGTAAAGGTTCGAAGGTCGCATTCTCCGGTTGAAGGCGAATATGATCTTTCTCTTTATAGAACGTTTTCACTGTAGCTTCATCGTCTTCAGTCATTGCAACGACGATATCACCGTTATCAGCAGTCTGCTGTTGACGGACAATAACATAATCTCCGTTAACGATTCCAGCTTCCACCATACTATCTCCGACTACCGAAAGCATGAACACTTTCTGTTCGCCTACATAATGCGTAGGAAGAGGGAAGTAGTCTTCAATGTTCTCGGTTGCAGTGATTGGAACACCCGCTGTAACCTTACCAACGACAGGAATACGTGCAACGCTATGAGCAAATTGATGAGAGTGCTCAGATTCTTCCTGGCTCAAAAGCTCAATAGCTCTTGGCTTGGTAGGGTCACGTCGGATCAACCCTTTTTTCTCCAAACGATCCAAATGTCCATGCACTGTTGAGCTGGAAGCCAGTCCAACCGCTTCACCAATTTCCCGTACGGAAGGAGGATACCCCTTCAACCGGACTTCATTTCGTATAAACTCCAGAATAGCCTGCTGCCTGCTGGATATCTTCGACATACCGTATCAACCCCATTTTAGTAACGTTTGGGAAAATTATAACATAGAACCTCCGTTCGTACAAACATAAGTTCTAAATAAAATGGCATAAAATCAGTGTTTTTTAACTTTCAGAACAGAATTTGTCCAAAAGTCGGAGTATAATACTGCAAATGCTTTGCAAAAAGACTTCAATTCAGATATTTCTCCTTCGAAAAAAGAAGCGAACAATTGTTCTAAAAACCTATTGAACAAAACAAGTGTTCGTGTTATATTGATTCCAACAGATAGGAACAAACGTTTGGAGGCGGGTATTTAATGAGATATTCTACTTATCAAAGCATTTATGAACCGATGAATTCGGAACTGGTGAAGTCTAACATAGGGAACTACAAGAAGGTTTTAGCGCGTTTTAAAATTTCTTCATGGATGTTAAAGATTGCAATTACCTCTTTAATTATATTTATTGGATGCAGCACCGTTTTAACTGTATTTGCTGGCAATGAAAATGATGTTCTTCCCGGAGGAGAGATAGCCGTTTCACAAGGGGAAACATTATGGAGTATTTCTTTGGAACATAAACCGACGAATATGGATACACGTATTTATATAGAAGCAATTAAGAAAGTGAATCAACTTCAGACGACTTCGATCCAAGTGGGACAAGTATTAGCTCTACCGCAATTTGCAGAATAAAATGCACATCAATGCGTGTTAGTGCGTGTCAGCTTGACAAGCTGCCTTTATCATGGCAAAGTTAATATGACTTTGTATTTTTGGAGGGGACAAGCTTGGATATAGATAGTCTGGTAGCACGCATTAACGAATTGGCTCGTAAGCAAAAGTCCTCTGGTTTGTCGGAGGAAGAACTTGCTGAACGTGCCGAGCTAAGAGAGATTTATTTGAGTAATATTCGCAGCAATTTCAGACAGCAACTGGATACCATTGAGATTGTTGATGATGAGAATGACAAAGGCCACCAAGGCAAACTCAAACACTAACGAAACCTAATGATATCATTTATGATATTTAGGTTTCTTCCTGTTATTTTGAGTGTGCAATTTATAGGGGGAAATGTTGGTTTACAGTTATGTAAGCCGATACAAAGACACATAAGGGGGATTCTCATGTCGCGTTCGTTCGAGAGAACGGTTAAGAAAAATTCCAAGCAGTTAAATCAGCAACGCAAAAAAAGTGGTCAACCAATTACAGGTACACCAGGTGAAGAAGTTTTTAAAGGACGCAGCCTGTTGTTCCCTATATTTTTGATCGGTCTCGCCTTTTTGTATCTGTTTATGAGCACATTTCTTGTACAAGCTCCAATGACAACTTGGGACTGGGTGACCATGCTGCTTTACGTATTTTTGGCAGTCATCTTCATGCTTCGCCGTCCATACATCAAGATTAGCAGTAATCGGATTATAACGACGAAGGGTAATCGTGAACGTTCAATCGGGGTTGACGATATCGTTAAATTCAGAATTGAACCAGGTACAGTTGTTATCGAACATAACAGTCGCGGGAAAAGATGGGTGTTTACCAAGTTATTGAACCGTTACGATACAGATGCGATTGCAGAACGTTTGCTGAAATTTGCAAAAGCACACCAGATCACCGTGGAAACCGTCGAAAAGTAATTATTGCATAAAGGGGTAGATGATCGGAATGGCGTTAAAAGCGATTTTGTTCGACCTAGATGATACTTTATTATGGGATGAGCGTAGTGTTCGAGAAGCTTTTCATGAGACTTGTCTAATCGCAGCGCAAGAGACAGGGATTAAACCAGAAGAACTTGAAGAAGCTGTTCGTAATGAGGCACGTGGACTGTATGAATCATATGAAACCTTTCCTTTTACTAAAATGATTGGAATCAATCCGTTTGAAGGCCTTTGGGCTAACTTTACTGGTGGGGATCAACCTGAGTTTCGTCAGTTGGAACAGCTTGCTCCAGTTTACCGTAAAGAATCCTGGCGTCGTGGCTTGTTGAAGTTGGGTGTAGATCGGGAAGATCTTGCTGAACAGCTTGCCTCGCAGTTTGGAGTAGAACGGAGATCCAGACCCCATGTGTACGAAGAAACGATGGATACCTTGCGTAAGTTGCAAGGAAATTACAAACTTTTGTTGTTAACAAACGGTTGTCCTGCTTTGCAACAAGAGAAGTTGGACGGTGTGCCTGAATTGACTCCTTTCTTTGATGAGATTATTATCTCGGGTAACTTTGGAAAAGGAAAACCGGATCCATCCATATTTGAACATGCTTTGAGTAAACTGGATGTTAAACCTGAAGAGAGCATGATGGTTGGAGACAAGTTGACGACTGATATTCGTGGGGCTTTATCATCTGGCATCCAATCCGTATGGATTAACCGTGAGCATAAGACCAACAATGAAACGTATGCGCCTGACCATGAAATAACGCATTTATCTGAACTGGATCAGCTTATTGCTAATTCCTGAGCAGATCAGCTATAACATCTTTCCTCAGCACCCTGAAACATTGGAAGCTTCAATGAACGATGATATCGTTCGTGAAGTTGCCAATGTTTTTTTATTTGGGCAGGTTGGCTAATTTACCTTGTTAAATGAGATATCAATTTTATTTGCTAAAAGTTATTGAAATTAGGGGGAAGCTGGATTAGAATATAACTAACATACTAGTATGACTAGTATTTAGATTGTCCTAGAGCAATTTCTTTTGACTTACTTCATTTGAATGGAAGCATGAGTTGTTGCTTATTATTTCCAACATATTGTAAGCGCTTCACCTACTTTTGAACACCTTCTTTTGATTTGGAGATCACACCACCTCTTAAGTGCTAATGAATGATGTGAAGCACTTTGAATTGTGTGATTCTACATAACACATCAAAATGACATCGCTTACATTTGGCTATCATCTATTTCGCAGTGGGGGTGAAGTTGAGGGATTGGTTGTCTTCTACAAAAAGAAGAAGCGATGGGAGTTGTACATGAATTCGTCTTTACCTATCAAGTCCTGGATCGGAGTGAAATCACATGGAGTCGGAAACCGCTAAAACAACACTAACCATGACATCTTTACGTAAAGAGAGCAGATTACGAACCGCAGCAACCTTGTTCCGCAAAGACTGGCAGCTGTATTCACTATTAATCCTTCCCATCATCTACCTCATTATTTTTAAATATGGACCGATGATTGGTAATGTGATTGCGTTCAGACGTTTTGTTCCGGGGGGCAGTATATTTGGAGAAACATGGGTTGGATTAAGGTACTTCAAAATGTTCATCGAGGACCCAACCTTCTGGAGAGTATTTGGTAATACGCTGATGTTGGGCGGACTCGCGTTGCTCTTTACATTCCCGGTTCCCATCATTTTTGCCTTGATGCTTAACGAAGTGAAGAGTAAACGATTCAAAAAGTTTGTACAAACCGCGTCTTATCTGCCTCACTTTCTGTCCATCGTTATCGTTGCGGGTATGATCCTGCAGTTGACAGCAGTGAATGGTTCCATTAATGGACTGGTGGCTTTTTTCACCGGAGACAATATACCTTTTATGCAGCGGGCTGAGTGGTTCAGAACAATCTACATCACGTCAGAGGTATGGCAGGGTATGGGTTGGGGAGCGATACTGTATCTCGCCGCACTGACAACCATTGATGATTCTTTGTATGAAGCTGCACGTATTGATGGTGCCAACCGCTGGAAGCAAACGATTCACGTAACGATTCCAGGAATCTTGCCAACGATTGTGACGTTGTTGATTTTGAACATGGGTAATTTCCTGGCTGTTGGATTTGAAAAAATCTTGCTCTTGTACAATCCGCTTATCTACGAGACATCGGATGTGATCTCCACTTACCTGTATCGGGTCGGACTGGAATCCAGTAACTTCAGTTATGCTACCGCAATTGGCTTGTTCGAATCGCTGATCGGTCTGATTCTGGTGTTCTCCGTAAATGCCATTTCACGCAGACTGACACAAAGAAGCTTATGGTAAAGGAGGAGCACCATGCAGGAATCCAGATCTTACAAGGTATTTAAAGTATTCAATGTCATCTTTCTGCTGTTTGTTGTATTTATAACGCTCTATCCATTCTTAAATGTCGTGGCACAATCCTTTAGCAGTGAATCCTATATCAACTCGGGCAAGGTAAGTTTGTTCCCAAGAGGATTTAATGTGGAGACATACAAGACCATCTCACGTGACAGTATGTTCTGGACCAATTATAAAAATACGATTATTTACACCGTGGTAGGTACGTTGATTTCGATGTTTATGACGACTATTTTCGCCTATGCCTTATCCAAAAAGAGGTTGATGGGTCGTAAGTTTTTGACAATGTTCGCCGTGTTCACGATGTTCTTCAGTGGTGGATTGATCCCAAACTATGTGTTGATTAATTCCCTTGGATTCAATAACACCATGTGGGCGCTTGTTGTTCCTGGCGCAATTAGCATATACAACATGCTGATCATGAAGTCATTTTTTGAAAATATGCCTGAGGAACTGGAGGAAGCCGCCTCCATTGATGGGTTGAATACCTACGGAATCTTGTTACGCATTATCTTGCCGCTGAGTAAAGCCGTTATGGCAACCATGGTACTGTTCTACGCAGTAGGTCATTGGAACTCCTGGTTCCCAGCCTTTCTGTATTTGGATAAAAAAGAACTGTTCCCGGTCACCATTTATTTGCGCAATATGATTGCTGGAGCGACCAGCGGGGCGTCTGCCGGTGCAACCTCAGCTGATAACCTGACACAGATTGCTGCCAATATTAAGTCAGTAACGATGGTATTAACCATCTTGCCGATACTCACCATCTATCCATTTGTGCAAAGATACTTTGTAACCGGTATCATGTTGGGGTCTGTTAAACAGTAATGCTTAGCAGACAGAATGATTCACATGATTAACTTTTAAAGGTAGCTTAGAAAGTTCTAAGGCAAGGTCAACCTAAACCAAATTCAGGGGGATAACCTAAATGAATCAAAAGCCACGTAAGTTTGTCGGTAAAATGGTTTTGGCAACAATGATGACCGTCGTTCTGGCTGCATGTAGTAGCGGTACTGGTGCTGGAGGTGACGTTACAGAGGTTCAGACCAACGCTGCAATGGAGACGTACAATGTAGGAGATACATTCAAGGCGACTGAGCCGTTTAATCTCTCCATACTTTATAGTGATCAACCTAGTTATCCATATAAAAAAGACTGGTTGCTTTTTGATAAAATTACCGAACTGACGGGTGTTACGCTTGAGCCAACGATTGTACCGATGAGCGATTATTCTCAGAAGAGATCTCTGTTGATTAGCTCTGGTGATGCACCACTGGTTATTCCTAAAACCTATCCAGGTGAAGAGTCTGCATTTGTATCTTCCGGTGCGATCTTGCCGATTAGCGATTATATTGATTTGATGCCGAACTTCAAGGATAAAGTGGAGAAATGGGGTTTGGAAGATGAACTCGAAGGACTTCGACAGGAAGATGGAAAGTACTATGTACTTCCAGGTCTGCATGAAGAAGTATGGCCGGATTATACGCTGCTTGTAAGAACGGATGTCTTTGAGGAAAATAACATCGCTATCCCGACCACATGGGACGAATTGTATGATGCAGCCAAAAAACTGAAAGAGATCTATCCCGATTCCATTCCATTTTCGGACCGATTCCAATTCAATAGTACGTTGAACATCGCTGCTACTGGCTTTGGTACCAAGGGTGGATGGGGTTTTGGTAACGGATTGACGTATAAGGAAGATCAAGATCAATTTGTGTACACGGCTACAACACCAGAATACAAAGAGATGCTAACGTATTTTAACAAGTTGGTATCCGAAGGGCTGCTCGATAAGGAAAGTTTTACACAGGATGATGATCAGGCTGTACAGAAATTTGTATCCGGCAAATCATTCATGATTAATGGTAATTCCCAGACCGTTGTATTGCACCGAAATGATATGAACAAAACGCTCGGAGAGGGTAAATTCTCGGTTGCGAAGATTACAGTACCAGGTGGGCCAAAAGGCCAACTGATGTCAGGGTCCAGACTTGAAAACGGTGTTATGATATCTGGGAAAATTCAAAAGAGTGAAAATTTCAAAGCCATTATGCAATTTGTTGATTGGTTATATTACAGTGATGAAGGTCAAGAGTTTGCCAAGTGGGGCGTAGAAGGCGAAACATTCACTAAAGAGGGCGGAACACGTAAATTGGTAGAAGACGTGAATTACAATGGCTTGAATCCAAAAGGTACGAAGGATCTGCGTATTGACTATGGCTTCTCTGGTGGTGTATTTGCCTATGGGGGTACCACAGATCTGCTGCAATCGATGTTTAGTGAAGAAGAGTTGAAATTCCAGCAAGATATGAAGGATACCAAGGAAGTTATCCCGGCAGAACCACCAATTCCATACTCCTCCGAGGACCGTGAACGGGTGACACTTCTGAGTACACCACTGAAAGACTACTCTGACCAGAATACACTTAAATTTATATTGGGTGAACGGAACTTGTCTGAATTCGATACGTTTGCCAAAGAGCTGGACAGTCAGGGGCTAACCAATTATCTTAAGCTGGCCAATGACACGTACAAAGCCTATAAAGAAAACAAGCAATAATATAGTTGATGCTGGCCGGATTACCGTTTCACGCCGATATTTAAGTGGAACGGTAATTTGTGCTAAGATAAATGAATACGGCTGAGAGAAAGAGGTCTAGGCATGTCACTTAATCAAAAAATTAGAGGCTCGACCCGGGCATATTCATATAACCTGTTAAAAGAACGAATTCTTCATCTGGAACTTAAGCCTGGTACCAAGATTTCAGAGAAAGAGATTGCAGATGAACTGCAGGTGAGCAGAACTCCTGTGCGTGAAGCATTCATGAAACTTGCTGAAGAAGAACTGTTGGACATTATTCCACAGAGTGGAACGATCGTCTCTCATATCAATCTGGAGCATGTGGAAGAAGGCAGGTTTATGCGGGAAAAGATGGAGAAGGAGATCGTGACATTGGCTTGCGCTTCTTTTCCTGAAGAGTTTAGATTTAGACTCGAAACCAACATTGCTATGCAGGAAGTATGTATAGGGAAAAACAATTTCTATCGACTGTTCGAACTGGATGAAGAGTTTCATCAGATTTTGTTTCAGGGTACAGGTAAGCTGAGAACGTGGAAAATGTTGCAACAGCTGAACATCCCGTTTAATCGGTTGCGTTTATTACGTCTAGCGGAGGACTCCAACCTGGAGGTCATTATCTCACAACACAAAGAGATTTATCGACTTATCACAGAGCGTAAGACGGAGCAAGCGGTTCAGGTGATGGAAGCTCATCTCAGACTAGTTGTGATTGAACAGGAATCGATAAAAGCGAAATACCCGCATTATTTTATATAATGCACCGATGTTGTATAATACTCTCCATATGCATATGCCAAAACCCCTGTTCAATTGAACAGGGGTTTTGGTTAAGCAAGTCGTCACACGAGAGTGTTAGGCTTGTTTGATAAATGTAGGATCAGGGTATGGATCTGCAATCCAGCCATCTTTTTCGATGAACAGTCGTACAGCAATAATTTGTTTGTTCTCCATTAAAGTGAAGAAGTGCGGTGTATTCTCAGGTACAGAGATGACGTCTCCAGGAGACAGTTCTACATTAAAGTAGCCCACATCATCTGTAGCTTTGATAACAAAGATTCCTTTACCAGCGACAATCGCCCGGATTTCATCTTCAGCGTGGGTGTGGATCTCTTCGAACTTGGCCAGCTTCTCTTCGATATCTGGTGTTTGTTCAGACAGCGTGATGACATCCCATATTTGGTATCCGCGACGTGCAGCCAAATCTCTGATTTCATAATCGTAAGTTTCCAAAACTTCGGCTTTTTGATCATCAGTCAATCCAAAGTTATTTTGCAGATCCGTGTTCAGTTTGAATGCGTCCCACTTCTCATATAATACTTCGTATTTGTTCAAGAAATTTCGAACGTTTTCGTCACCAGTGATGCGTTCGTTCGTATTTCGGATAACAATTTCAGCCATGTTCTTTCCCTCTTTTCCACTTGGTTTAATTGAATTATATCGGATTGCTCTGTTTTTGTCGATTCTCAAATTCCGTTCATATTCGAGCAAACCCGCCATCTTTCGGGAGAAAACCCGATCTTTCACATTAAGTTAGTTTCTGTTAAACTAAGATTTAACGTTTTGCGGGGGTGAAGATATTGGATAAGATTAGTCTACACGAAGCATTAAAACAACGAATATTAATCCTCGACGGTGCAATGGGGACCATGATTCAACAAGTTGATCTGACTGGCGAAGATTTTGGCGGCGAAGATTTGGATGGATGTAATGAAATGTTAGTACTTACTCGTCCAGAGATAATCCAGCGCATTCATGAAGAATATCTGGAGGCTGGCGCCGATTTAATTGAAACCAATACATTTGGTGCGACATCTGTCGTGCTTGCTGAATACGATATTCAGGATCGGGCACGCGAGATTAACCTGGAAGCAGCCAGAATTGCGAAAGCTGCGGTTGATCGTTTTTCTACACCGGAATCTCCACGTTATGTGGTAGGTGCGATGGGACCAACAACCAAAACACTGTCTGTAACTGGAGGCGTAACGTTCCAGGAACTTATCGACAGTTATTTGGAGCAAGCGCTTGCTTTAATAGAGGGAGGCGTTGATGCGCTACTGCTTGAAACCTCACAGGATACCCTCAATGTGAAAGCAGGCAGCATTGGAATTCAGCAGGCCTTCGAACAGAGTGGTGTTACACTGCCCCTGATGATATCAGGAACGATAGAACCGATGGGAACGACCCTTGCGGGTCAGAACATCGAATCCTTTTATATATCCTTAGAACACCTTAACCCAATTTCGGTAGGACTAAACTGTGCTACAGGACCGGAGTTCATGCGTGATCACATTCGCTCGCTTTCCGGAATGGCATCGGTTGCCGTTAGTTGTTACCCGAACGCGGGTCTACCGGATGAGAACGGTAATTACCATGAGTCACCAGACTCTCTGGCTCAGAAGATTGGTGCTTTTGCCGAACAGGGCTGGTTGAATATTGCTGGTGGATGTTGCGGGACAACCCCTGCACATATTAGGGCTATGCGCGACACACTTGCCCAGTACCCCCCAAGAGAAATGAACGGAACACATCCACCTGCATTGTCCGGTATAGAACCAATCTATATCGAACAGGACAATCGTCCATACATGGTTGGCGAGCGTACGAATGTGCTGGGATCACGAAAATTCAAGCGGCTTATTGTAGAAGGCAAATACGAAGAAGCTTCGGAAATTGCACGTGCTCAAGTGAAAAATGGAGCGCACATTGTCGATGTGTGTGTACAAGACCCGGACCGTGAAGAGTCTGAAGACATGGTGAAGTTTCTTGAACTGGTTGTGAAAAAAGTAAAAGTACCACTCATGATCGATACAACAGATGCTTCCGTAATTGATCTGGCCCTCCAGTACTCTCAAGGTAAAGCGATAATTAACTCCATTAACCTTGAGGATGGCGAAGAGAAATTTGAGCTGATCACGCCGTTACTTCATAAGTACGGTGGTGCGGTTGTCGTCGGAACGATTGATGAACGGGGCCAGGCGATTAGTCGGGAGGACAAGCTGGACGTAGCCAAGCGCTCTTACGATCTGCTGGTGAACAAGTATGGACTCAAACCAGAGGACCTCATTTTCGATACGTTGGTGTTCCCGGTAGGTACGGGAGATGAACAGTACATCGGTTCAGCCAAAGAAACCATTGAAGGTATAAGAGTGATTAAGGAAGCGATGCCAGAATGTCATACGATACTCGGGATCAGTAACATTTCATTCGGACTGCCTGAAGCAGGCCGTGAAGTGCTGAACTCTGTATTTTTGTATGAATGTACCAAAGCAGGCCTCGACTATGCCATCGTAAACACAGAGAAGCTGGAGCGTTATGCGTCCATTCCGGAAGAAGAACGCAGACTCTCGGAAGAGCTTTTATATAACACGAATGATGAAACTCTGGCAGCGTTCGTAGCGGCGTTCCGTAACAAGAAGGTTGAGAAGAAGGAAAAAATCTCGAACCTTTCATTAGAAGAGCGTCTCGCTTCATATGTTGTGGAAGGAAGCAAAGAAGGATTGCTGCCGGATCTCGAACAGGCACTTGCCAAATATACAGCACTTCAAGTGATTAACGGTCCACTGATGCGGGGTATGGAGGAAGTAGGTCGTCTCTTCAACAACAATGAGTTGATTGTAGCTGAAGTGTTGCAGAGTGCGGAAGTGATGAAGGCTTCTGTAGCATATCTGGAGCAGTTCATGGAGAAGAACGAAACTTCGGTTAAAGGTAAGATCATTCTGGCCACGGTCAAGGGTGATGTGCATGACATTGGTAAGAACCTGGTAGAGATCATCCTGTCCAATAACGGTTACCGTATCATTAATTTGGGTATAAAAGTACCACCAGAACGTATTATTGAGGCGTATCGAGAAGAAAAAGTCGATGCGATCGGCCTCTCGGGTCTATTGGTAAAATCAGCACAACAGATGATTCTTACCGCTCAGGATTTGCGAACAGCAGGTATTGATGTACCTATTATGGTTGGCGGAGCGGCGTTGACACGTAAATTCACCAAAAATCGTATCCGTCCTGAATATAACGGAATGGTTGTATATGCCAAAGATGCGATGGATGGTCTGGATCTGGCGAACAAATTGATGAATCCCGTTACACGTGAAGTGATGCAACTGGAGATGGAAGCTGAAAAAGAAGCTGATGCTTCAGGTGCTGTAGCTGTTCAGGCTCTTCCTGAGCTTACGCGAGTGGAGCGTTCGGATATTGCTGTAGATCATCCGGTTCTTGTACCACCTGATCTGGAGCGGCATACGATGCGTAACTATCCGTTATCACATATCCTGCCATACGTGAACATGCAGATGTTGCTTGGACACCATCTGGGGTTGCGCGGTTCAGTAGAACAACTGCTTGCTTCAGGTGATAAGAAGGCTACCGATCTGAAAGCAGTCGTTGATGATATCATGCAAGAGGCTGTTCGTGACGGGATTATTCAGGCGCATGCCATGTATCGTTTCTTCCCGGCGCAGTCCAGTGGTAACAGCGTCATTATCTATGATCCAAAGGATACAAGTAATATTTTGCATACCTTTACGTTCCCACGTCAAAAAGTCGAGCCGTTCCTATGCCTGTCCGACTTCCTGAAGCCTGTTGAATCCGGTCAGATGGATTACGTTGGTTTCATGGTTGTTACTGCCGGACATGGTGTGCGTGAACTATCCACGGCGTGGAAAGATCAAGGGGATTACCTTCGCTCGCATGCTCTGCAATCCGTAGCACTCGAGGTAGCAGAGGGATTAGCTGAGCGTGTGCATCATATGATGAGAGATATCTGGGGATTCCCTGATTCTGCTCAGATGACCATGAAGCAACGTCATGGTGCACGTTATCAGGGAATCAGGGTATCCTTTGGATATCCGGCTTGTCCGGATCTGGAAGATCAAGGGCCGTTGTTCAAGTTGCTACAGCCTGAGGATATCGGTGTGGAATTGACAGAAGGTTTCATGATGGAACCTGAAGCATCTGTATCAGCGATGGTGTTCAGCCATCCGCAAGCCAAGTATTTTAACGTAGAAAAGGCATAAATTAGTAGAGTGTCAGGCAAAGCCCTCCGCATTGTCGGAGGTTTTTTGCTGGCAACAGAAAGAGGTGCGATCCAGAATGGAACTATATTTCCTGGGAACTAATGCTGGTGTACCTACGCTTCAACGGAATGTAACTTCCATTGGGCTACGCATGTTGGATGAGCGCAGAGCTTTGTGGTTGTTTGACTGCGGGGAAGGAACGCAGCATCAGATTTTAAGTTCTCCGCTTAAACTAAGCAAATTGGAGAAAATATTCATTACTCACCTGCATGGTGATCATGTATTTGGTCTTCCAGGACTGCTTTCGAGCAGAGCCTATCAAGGTGGCACCACACCATTAACGGTATATGGTCCTCCAGGTACGGATCGAATGATTAGTACAACGATGGAGCTTAGCCAATCCCGGGTGAACTATGATTTGAATATCGTGGAACATACGGGCGGAGTCCTATTCGAAGATGACAGTTTTATCGTGGAAGCTGCTTTGCTTGAGCATCGGATTGACAGCTATGGATACCGGATTACGGAAAAAGATCGTCCAGGCAGCCTGGACCCAGCCAAAATGGCGGAATATGGTTTGAAACCAGGCCCATTGTTTGGCCGACTGAAACGTGGAGAAACCATTACGCTGGATAATGGTCATTCGCTTCGTCCAGAAGATGTATTGGGAGCACCGAAACGCGGCATGGTGATCACCATATTGGGTGATACACGTCCATGTGATAATGTACAGCCTCTTTCCATCGATGCAGATGTACTTGTGCATGAAGCCACATTCATGCATGATCTGGCCGATACAGCGCATGAGTATTATCATAGTACTTCAAAACAAGCGGCAGAAGCGGCTAGAGCAGCGAATGTTGGGCAATTGATTATGACTCACTTCAGCTCACGTTATAAGGATGAGGATCAACTGCAGCCACTTTTGGAAGAGGCACAGTCCGTATTTCCGAATACCAGACTTGCAAACGAACACCAGCTTATTCCTGTCGTGCATCGCAAGCAAGAATCTTAATCATGAATGCGAACCAATGCACGGCTAAACACGTCACATGAAGAACCGGGTAATTGCACGGGACTGAGGGAGAAGAACTCCCGCGGTCCCTTTTGCAATCTGGTCAGAAAGCGTGTAGGATGGGCAATATGAAGAGGGAAATGATTCAAATTATTTTCCGGGAAAGCGCAGGAAATGACAAGCTTGTACAGAAGACGCGCGAGCTAAACCGTCGGTGTTCGATTTGGTTCGACTTGTTGCGTGTATATGTCAACAAGCCATTATTTTTTGCCTAAATACATAGGTTTGCGTTAAAGTTCGAGGTAAATGATTAAGGACATGAAACGTTAATGGAATAAAGAAAGGAAGTGCTGTGTGTGATTAAGGCCTATCTGATTGACTTGGATGGTACGCTCTATCATGGCAGACATCGTATCGAAGGAGCCGATCAGCTTATTCGAACACTGCAAGAGCTAGGAAAGCCGTATTTATTCGTAACGAATAATTCTTCCCGTACACCACAAGGCGTGGCAGATCATCTGAATGGGATGGGTATACCTGCTGACGCGTCTCAGGTATGTACTTCTGCTGTGGCGGCAGCTGAATACGTCGCTGAAGAGTCCCCGGGTGCAAAAGTGGCATGTATTGGAGAAGCAGGACTGTTGCAAGCCATAGAAGAAGCTGGATTACAACTGACTGACGATGCACCGGATTACGTGATACAGGGGATTGATCGTGAATTTTCCTATCAAAAACTAACGAAGGCGCTAAGGTGGATAAATGGGGGATCAAAATTCATCATGACCAACCCCGATCTGCAGCTCCCTTCGGATGATGGATTGACGCCTGGAGCCGGAACGATTGGAGCAGCAATTGAAGCCGCAACCGGAATTCATCCTACCGTTATTGGCAAGCCATCGAGTGTTATAATGAAGTCAGCCATTAGCCGGCTGAACCTGGCGTCTCATGAAGTGGCCGTGATCGGAGACAATATGCGTACCGATATTGCAGCTGGAGTGGCAGCAGGATGTGAGACGTTGCTGGTTCTTACTGGTGTGACAACACGAGATAATATGGATGGACACATTCAAGCAGCCAAGGCTCGACCTGATCATGTGTTTGAAGATTTGCATAAATTGATGGAGTGGCTGTCGCAAGAGACAGACCAAGCTTCCAAAAAGGGGTAATGTATGATGCCGGAACTGCCGGAAATGGAAAATTACCGGACCTTGCTGTCCGAGAAAATACTTGATCTACCGATCACAGGTGTTGTGATTAATCGCGATAAAACGATAAATACGGAGCCTGATCTGTTCATCAGTGAACTTACAGGAAATCGCATCATATTTGTTGAACGCCGAGCCAAGCATCTGATTTTCCATTTGGCTAATGGCAAACGTCTGGTGCTGCACCTCATGTTGGGCGGTATGATTTTCTGGGGCACGGAAGAGGAGCGCCCTAATCGTTCCACACAGGTGGAAATCCAGTTTGGGGAGCACATTTTATTCTTTATCGGACTGCGCTTGGGTTATTTACATCTGCTCAATTCGAAAGAAACCGAAGAGGCGATGTCTGATCTTGGACCTGAACCTTTGGATCGACGGATGAACGTGGAACGTTTTGCTTCTCTGTTGAAAGGTCGTAGGGGTACGCTCAAGACAACGTTGGTAAACCAACATATTATTGCGGGAATCGGCAACTGTTATTCGGATGAAATTGCCTTTGCTGCCGGTCTGAGACCAAGCTCCAAAACGCAGAACATCGCAACTTCACCAGAGCTGACGGAACGCTTGTTCCATTCGATGCAGTCCGTGTTGCGCGAAGCAGCTTCTGAGGGCGGTTATATGGAAATGCCACTGATGCAAGGGGATACGAAGACAGGAAGCTTTGACGAGCAATGTCGCGTATACGACCGGGAAGGCGAGACTTGTCCACGCTGTGGGGGAACGATTGAACGAGTGGAAATTACGGGCAAGAAGGCGTTCTTCTGTCCGAAATGCCAGCATGAGGCTTAAAAACGGAATCGGGGCACATGTCAGCACCAGAGGTGGATTTCTTCAGGCAGCCAAGAGAGCGTACGAGATGGGTGCAACGGCGTTTCAGTATTTTCCGAAAAACCCGCGTAGTCTCAGCCTAAAAAGTCTGGACCTCAAGGATGCTGAGCAGTGCAGGGATTGGTGTGAACAGCAGGGTCTTGCTTCGATTGCACATTCACCCTATCCCACGAATCCGGCGTTGGGCATGACCCGTGGAGAGGCGGGCTTTCATGCTACAATAGCTTCTATTCGCAATGATCTTGAAATTTCGAATGCTTGTGGTTCTGTCGGGACGGTGGTCCATTTTGGACATATCAAAACGAGCAATCCGCTGGAGGGTTATCAGAACCTCATTCATTGTTTGGATACCGCCTTGGAGGATTGGGATGGTCATTCGAAAGTTTTGCTTGAAAATCAGGCAGGTGATCATGGTCCCATGGGCACGACAATGGAAGAACTGATACAGATTCGCAAATTAAGCCGATATCCTGAGCATATTGCTTTTTGCTTTGACACATGCCATGCTTTTGCTTCAGGTATGTGGTCGTCAGGCAACGAAGCGGCGATGCTCAACAAGGGCAGGGTGCTCGGATACTGGGATGACGTTGCTGCTGTACATTTTAATGATTCCAAGTATTCGTCTGGTTCGTGTAAGGATAGACATGCGAGGATCGGACAGGGTTATATTGGATATGAATCAATGAAAGCATTGTTAAATACGCCTGAGTTCCAAAAAGCAGTTGTTGTGCTCGAGACAGAAACGGGCGAAGATGGAACGCACCATGATGATATAGCGCTCATGCGTTCCTGGTTATAATGGGGAGAGGAGCGATTGTATGCATGTTTTTTTGGATGACTATCGGGCGTGTCCGAAAGGATTTGTTCTGGCAACGAATGCAGAAGAGTGCCTGATGCTGCTAAGAGAAGGTGACGTGGACATTTTGTCTTTGGATTATGAGCTTGGTCCGGATTCACCCAATGGCGGTGAGGTTGCGGCATCCATTGTACGAGAAGGTTTATTTCCGCGCGAAATCTATTTGCATACGTCCAGTATGTTTGGGAAACGCCAAATGTACGAGATGTTATATAGCAATAAACCGGATTCGGTAACCATTCATAATGGTCCAATGACGGGTGAGGTCATGCTGCGTGTTGCTGCGGGAGAAGAAAGTTAATGAAGCCAATTACATCCAAAATGTTAATGCGCGGCGTATGGGAAGGCATGCCACAGGCTGTATTTATATATACCCCTTTATGTGGGACATGTGCGGCAGCACGGCGTATGTTGGAGGTAGTAGAGCACATGCTGCCAGAAGGTATTTTATCCGAAATGAATATCCATGACATTCCTGAACTTGTACAACAATTTCAAATTTCAAGCGTACCAGCAGTGATGCTGTTTGACGGCCAGCAAGATGTTCCAAAAATGGTTTATCGGATGAGCTCTGTAGAGCATTTGCTCTCTGAGATCCGGAAGGCGGTGCTGAAATGAGTATAATTTCGATGGAACATGTCTCACTTCGACGAGAAGAGAATCAGATTTTGGATAACGTGCATTTGCGCATCGAACAAGGCGAACATTGGGTTATTCTGGGTCGAAATGGTTCTGGCAAAACAACACTGCTGGAAATGATGAACGGATATATGTTTCCAAGCCAGGGACGCATTGAAGTACTGGGTAATCTGTATGGACAATGTGACGTCAGGGAAGTACGTAAGGAAATCGGTTATATCAGCCAAACGTTGATTGAGAAACTAACACCCAGAGATCCGGTATGGGAAGTCGTCGCTACAGGAGCTTATGCTTTTTTGCGTTTTTATCAGACGATTCCTGATGAGGTAAAAGCAAAGGCAATGAGCTTGCTGGATGATATGGGTTTTGCCAACCTTGCCAACAACTCGCTGGGAACGTTATCCCAAGGAGAGCGCAAAAAAGTCATGCTCGCTCGTTCACTAATGGCAGAGCCTAAATTGCTGATTATGGACGAGCCTTGTGCTGGGCTAGACTTATATGAACGTGAGAAAATGCTGGCTGAGATTGATCGCCTGCGCCAACGTAACATTACAGTTGTGTATGTAACACATCATGTTGAAGAGATCGTACCTTTATTTACGCATGTGGCCTTGATCCGCGATGGACGTATTGCTGCGGCAGGCCCCAAGCATGAAGTTTTAACACAAGATACAATTAAGCATACGTACGATGTCCCGGTCGATATCCAGTGGGATGACGGTCGTCCGTGGATACGCGTACGTTCTGGAGGGTAACACAATTTGAGTACACAATCGTCTTGGGAAGAAGGCAACTTCTCCCGTTTTATCTGCACAGCCAATCACGGCTTTGCCCCTTATGCTCAGGAAGAATTGCGCCGTACGTTTGGTGCGGTGAAGAGCACGGTACTCGTACCAGGAGAAATTTTGCTTGCGGGTCTGCCCGTAGCGGAGGAAGAAGTTGCAGGTAAGCTGTGGGAAGAGTATCCAACGTTTTTACGTCATATTCAACCTGTTCAGTTTCAGGAGAATACAGAAGATTCGGAACAGTCTATCGAGAGATTGATTGCATTCGTGCTGAATCATAAGGAATTGACCGGTACCCCTGTCGTGCTGCAGGTACGGAAGACAGAAGGGTCCTTTTGGCAAGAAAATGCGGCCTCATTGAAGCAATTGCTAACAGAAAAGCTGGATGAGTTAGGTTGTGAATGGGTTGTACGTGATGCTGAATTTGTCATTTCCGTATTTGCTGCGAATGATATGTTGTATGCTGGCGTGTCCAGACCTGAACAGAATCTGTCAGACTGGAGCGGGGGAGCCGTACGTTTTCAAAAAGAAGACGGACAAATCTCGCGGGCCAAATTCAAATTGCTTGAAGCCGAGCAAACGTTTGGCATTGACTTTACTTCATTTCATAAAGCGCTAGATATCGGTGCAGCACCAGGTGGATGGACCTCATTCCTGCTTGAACGTGGGCTTGAAGTAACAGCGGTAGATCCGGCGAAGATGGATCCGACGCTGCTGGCATCACCAAAACTGACTTTCTTGAAAAAAAATGCAGGGGATGTTCGTTTCCGCGAAGGAGAATTCGATCTGCTCGTATGTGACATGAGTTGGAGTCCGAAGCTGATGAGCCGACTTGTATCGGATCTTCTATATAGCCTTCAGCCGGGGGGGACAGCGATCGTTACCGTGAAGTTATTGCATAAAAAACCGCTCGCGCTCATTAAAGATGTGATTGATACGTTTGAGCGTTCACGGATGCAGATTCAACGTTCCAAGCAGTTGTTCCATAACCGGGAAGAGATCACACTCTATATGGTTAAATATTAAGAGATCTAGCCTTGACTAAAGCTGCTAAAGGTATTTTGAAATTGATTCGATTAAGCTCATTAAATATTGTGCTTTACAATCTGTTCCTGCCTGTACTATAATGATACCAATATTAACCATAACAAACCTGAGGGAAAGCATCCTGAAGTGAACGAAACCGGATATCCGGTCTGTTCTTCTTCGGTGAGGCTTTACCTTTTTTGTTGTGTATTAAAGGAGGAATTGATATGAGACATCCGGCCAGGCTGGAACGCGGAAGCCTGCTGGGAGGTAGATATCGTATCGTATCCATTCTGGGTACAGGCGGAATGAGCCATGTATACGAGGCGGAGGATCTGAAATTGCCGGGCAAGATATGGGCAATTAAAGAAAGCGTAACGGCTATGCCATATGAAGGCAGCATGGAGACAGAGGCTGCTCTGCTGACCTCCCTTCGCCATCCAAGATTGCCGCAAATCGTTGATTTTTTTGTCCCAGATGAAGATGGCTACACATACTTGGTGATGGAATACATCGAAGGGTTAACGCTCAGTGAGTATTTCAAGCAGTGCCGCAGGAAGATCCCGATAGAGCAGTTGACGGAGCTGGTGCTTCAATTGCTGGATGTGTTGAGTTATCTGCATAATCTAAATCCACCTGTCATCTATAGGGATCTGAAACCATCAAACATCATGATCACCCCGGAACATGAAGTAAGATTAATTGATTTTGGCATCGCGAGAAGTTACAAACCGCAAAGTGCCGAAGATACGGTCAAGTTGGGAACAGCTGGTTTCGCTGCACCTGAACAATATGGCTCAGGTCAGACCGATGCCCGTTCGGATCTATATGGACTCGGAGCATTGCTGCTCTATCTTATGACAAGTGGGGCGTATACGGAATGGATTCAGGGTGTGGAAAGCTCAATCCGAAGTGATGTTCCGCGGACATACATCCCAGTGGCGAGAAGACTGTTGAGGTATAACGCCGAAGAGCGATTCCAATCTGCCGATGAGGTACGGAAGGAACTGCTCCGCATACCCGGTGGAATAACGTCTGGTGGAGATGCGACCATGACCCTGAATGGCGGAACAAGAGTGATTGCCTTGACTGGTGCTTCTTCTGGTGTAGGGGTTACCCACACCGCTATAGCTATCAGTCACTATCTCGAAAGGCAAAACTTCAAAGTAGCTGTGATTGAAATGTCACCTCGCTCTCAATCCTTTGCAAGAATTCAACAAATCGCTCAAGCGGGTAAACCGGTGCCGGCAGGCAGACAGTTTGCAGTGGATGGGGTGCATTATTGGAAACAATCCGGGCGAGCGGATATTTTGTCTTTGCTTGGGGGGAGCTATCAATTCATCGTGATGGACCTCGGCAGTGGTCAGGACCAGAACCGACTGGAAGAATTCCTGCGTGCAGATCTGCCCATTGTTATAGGCTCAGGTGCCGAATGGAGACAGGCGGAGATTGGCGCTTTTGTTCGATCACATCATCGGTATCCACGAGAGAAATGGATATATTGTCTGCCCCTGGCAGCAACTGAAGCAGTTCAGCGCATTCGTAAAGCACTGGATACATCGAGTGTATATGGTCTGCCGTTACATATTGACCCGTTTGACAAGGATACACAGATGGATAAAGTGTTTTCTCATATTTTAACGCATATGATGGCACAGCAACCCAAGAAACGTTCGTTCTTTTCACGAAGGAAAGTACATGATTAGAGGAGATTACGAAAGGAGAGCCTCTTTTGTCTAAATTAAGAAAACAAAGCCGTCAACTGATCTATGCTGGGCTTATCGGAGCAGGAGCCGTAGGGTTGGTGTTCGGAGGATATGTTATTTACAATGTCAAAACGATGGGTGATGTCAGGTCAGCTGTAGAAGCCCGTTATTTATCGGTATATGAGGAAAAGGAAGCTGAATTAAAGCAACAATGGAATTCGGGGGCACAAGGCTGGGTTACCATTCGGGATGTAGAAGCAGGTGAACCGATATTGCCTGAGGATCTGAAGCTCATTGCAGTCCCGGATGCACAGGCGCCCCGAAATCTCTGGTCCAGTACCAAGCAGATGGAAGGCCAAGTGGCTAAAATAGAGTTGAAAAAGGGAACAGCGATTACCACCGAAATGGTGTACGAGGATACACCGGCTCCACCCGACTTAAGAAATCGAGAGCTGCAAGTTGTACTACTGCCATCCTCACTCGTAAAGGGAGACATTATTGATGTTCGTATCCAGTTCCCCACAGGACAGGATTATGTTCTCTTATCGAAGAAGAAAGTGGAACGACTCAATGCAGCTACCTTATGGATTACGATGACAGAGGAAGAGATTCTGTCACTCTCAAGTGCAATTGTAGATGCCTATTTACATAAAGCTTCAATCTATGCCTTAACCTATGTAGAACCACAGTTTCAGACACCTGCAATCGCAACGTATCCTGCCAATTCAGAAGTGTTAAAACTGCTGGAGAGTGATCCGAATATTGTTCGACGAGCCGAACAGGAGTTATCCAGACAGGTGCGAAGTTCGCTTGAAAGTTCACTGGCCGCTTCGATGACAGCACCGTCAAAAGGGGTTGAACAGGATGTGGCACAATCCTCAGTTACCTATAACAGTCGCCCATCAGCGAATAATTCGGCAACATCGGATGGTGTGATGTGGAATGATGGTTCAGGAAACGGAGCTGGAGCTAATTCTGGAAGCGTGAATGATGCTGCTGATGCTTCTCAAACAGAGCAACAGAGCCTGCTAACGGGTGGAGAGTAGAGATTAATCTGAGGTTATTACATTAAGATAATTCAGATAACAAAGGTTTAAAGAAATAGAAGGGAGTTATGACATCTATGCATACATGGATCTTTGCAGGTTTATGTGAGAAGAATGATCTGATGCTATATCTTTGCAAGATATTGGCTTCGACAGGCAATAAGGTCTTACTCGTAGATGGAACCTTACAACAGAAGTATGGGTACGGAGTAGGGGACAGTCAGCAGTCTTTGCGAATTACGGAATTTGAAGGATTTGATATCGCTTGTCATTTTGTTACTTCAGCAGCAGTAGAGAATCATCTTGAAGTCAATGGAGAACGATTGGATAGTTATGACTATGTGTTATATGACATGGAGACCTCACACTTTGCTTCGCGTAATCTCTGGCTGAATGCCGATGTAAGAGTCTGGGTGAGTGATTACGAGCGTTACAATCTGGAACGTGGCAAGGGCTGGTTGAAGCGGTTGCTTGAAGAACAGTCATTACCTGGCGAGCTGTCATTTCAGCGGCTCTTCATTAACGGTGTTGACTGTAAGCTTGAAGCTCGTTATCTGTGGGCGTATCTGGAGGGCAGTCCTTTTGTGTGGACCGGAGAATCTTTAGTGCTTCCTTGGGATGAGTTAACAGCTGCGGTTAAGCTTGAGAATGAGCATCATCGCCGAGTTCATCTTGGACCTTTGTCCCGAAATTACAAAAAATCGTTGTGTCGCGTGGTCGAGCAGTTAACGGGTTGGGAAAGTGTTCGCAGTCGTCGTGCGATGAAAGAAGCGGAGAGGATGAGAGCATGAGCACCATTACCTTTTGGAGCCCTTTTGCAGGGACAGGTTGTACCTCAAGCACATTGATTAGTGCTTATGCAATGGCACTTCACTATAGGACAAGAGTGTTACTTGTTAATACAGGTCTTGTCGGAACTGGCACAGAAGCTGCTCTGCCATCCAATGAGGCGGATTACACAGATTCCGTATTCTCTTTCGAAGAGGGTGGCTGGGATGCGGTTGAACGGCTGCATTCGAGCGGAAGTCTGAACAAGCACAATCTCAGGGATTATACCAAACCACTGCTAAAGGAAAGACTTGATTTCCTGACCGGAAGAATGAACGAGATGGAACGTTCTCCGCAAGAACATGGTGAGACTGTGAAAAAGCTGCTGAATATAGCTAACGAGTATTATGATCTGGTTCTTCTGGATGCGGATCATGCTGGTGTGGATTCGCAGCTCAAGCTGCAACAAGCGGACTATGTTGTAATTAATCTTGATCAAAATATGCGAAATCTGGAGTTGTTTTTTGAAGAAATCCTGCCAGAACGAATGGACAAATATAATATGCATGTTGTCATTAACAAATACGATCCGCAATCCCGAACAACGCTTTCCAATATTCGGCGCCGGTTCAGATACAAAGGCACGATATCTGCTATACCATACACAACCGGATACCTCGATGCAATGAATCGGCGAGATGTCGCTAAGTACTTGCAGTTGGAAAGTTTGAGCGAGAATAAGGATATTCGTAAAGGAAGCTTTGCTGCAAGCATGAGCGAACTCGCTCGCCTGATTATGGACGGCGCAGGTATGCGCACGGTTCTGAAGAGGCTGGAAAGGGGAGCCTGAACCTCCGATGCTCTGGAATACCATATGGATAAGTTTAATTTTGATTCTGTGCCTGACATATATCTGGTTCAAGTATAGAACATTTCTTCGTGAAAAAAATGCTCGTGTTCCTGAACAGGAATCGTTCACGATTGATATGTTGATTGAGAAGGTGAAGAACTCGCTCCACGAGCTTAGTCATAGTCAACTCGCGGATGCGGGTCTGCACGAAGAAGAATATCGTCGAAGAATCAATCAACGTGCCGAGATGAGAAAAGCACTGAAAGGCTGTGTCTCAGGCAGTGTCAGCGACAAAACATATGTCAAAAACTTGATAGGGGATCTGCTGACCCGAAGCATAGGCCTGAACAAATCAAATGTAGATGAAGTAATTTTGTTTGCAGAACCAGATTTGTTGATGATCCAGGACCGATTCGAAATTGTGTTCTATCTGTACCGACAGCAATTCGGTGTGGATGCTCTTTCCCGAATGATTGATACCTACGATCTTGGTAGGTTGAGAATGGAGGAAGGTTCGGACGATGGAGGAAGTTATTATATCTCTGAGGAGGATATTCAGTATGTGTTCGAGTGTGAATATCGGGAGCTTGGATTCGGAGAAAAGACCGATATCATCGTGCAACGTATCTATCAGCATTACAAAGGGTTCTCGGTTGTTGATGAGATAAGAGACCAACGTATTGACGGTGTTAGTGGTGGTGTCAGCGGTATGCTGGATGCTGTTCATAATATGGGGTTTCGAAAACCCGCATCATGGAATGATTTGCTGGAGCAGGGATTTGAGGATGACGCACATGAAGATCCGCTTAGCGGGATGGAAAGTGTATGGGTTTTCTATAAAGGTAAGTCCATTCATCTGTCCTTTCTGTCATTCGGCAGCATCCGTGAACTGAAACGGGTATGCCAGAATATATACAAATACAATTATCCGGGACAGTTGTCGGAAGCAAGTGGATACAAAGTGAATGAGATGAAAGACGGTTCCCGTGTCGTTGTGGTTCGTCCTCCTTTTGCAGAATCATGGGCGTTCTTCGTCCGGAAGTTCGATATTCCGAATGCTTCACTTGAACAATTGGTTACGGGTAACAACGCAAATCTGCCGATTACATTGCTTCAATACCTGATGAAAGGAAGCCGGATTACAGCTGTAACCGGGGCACAGGGATCTGGTAAAACAACGTTGCTTATGGCTATGGTCAAACACATCTATGCATCGTATACCCTTCGGGTGCAGGAGATGGCGTTCGAACTTCATTTAAGACGGATCTATAGCCGACGTAATATTTTGAGTTTCCGAGAGACCGAACACATTTCAGGTCAACAAGGGCTTGATTTGCAGAAAAAGACGGATGGTACCGTCAATATTCTCGGTGAGGTTGCGAGTGATGAAGTGGCTGCATGGATGATTCAAATGTCCCAGGTTGCCAGTCTGTTCACCTTGTTTACCCACCATGCCAAAACCTTTCGTGACCTGGTCTTCTCCCTGCGTAATTCCCTACTTAAGACAGGCATGTTCCAACATGAACATATTGCTGAGGAGCAGGTTGTCAGTGTCATTAATTTCGATGTTCATATGAAGAAAGATGCTGAGGGACGAAGATATATCGAACGTATTACGGAGTGTCTTCCTCGTGCGAATCAAGGTGACAGCGTGGAAGAGAGAGCAGGTTTTACGTTTCGTAATGTTGTGGAGTACAGAGATGGAGAGTACGTTGCGACAGCTCCAATCTCTTCGGGATGCATGTTGGATATGCGAGAACAGATGACATTACAGGATGCTGAGAGATTTGAACAGTTTATGAAGCAACACTGGGGTGATCAGCATGACAATTAAATGGATTCTGCTCCTCGTATTAAGTATTTGTGCAGGAGGGTTGCTGATCACGCTTCTGGTTTTGGGTGTGTTACGTCGCAGAGGAGGTGGTCCAGCAAGTCAATCTGGCGTTATTCTAACTCCCGGCGGGAAGGGATTCAAGGGACTGGGATCACTTTTGTTACAGTCCTACCGCTTCGGAATGAAAGTCCCACTGCTATCAGCCTATATTCTACAAGTGCAGAAGCGGATTTCATTCCGCCACGTTGGAGATGAGCCTTCACTTCGCAGACTGACGATGACAGTGGTTCTCATTATCCTGGGAGGATATGGAAGCATAAGTGTCATTCTGTTTCTTCTGCAGCCGGGTATTGCTTTTGTAATATTGTCCGTGCTCTGTGCTGTGGTGCTAAACAGCCTGGTGCTGGATATGTGCCTCAGTCGTATGGAGAAAAGGTTGCTGGTGCAGATGCTGGATCTATTTGCGGATGTAAGGCATCGGTATCATCAGCATGGCATGGTTGAGGAAGCGCTCTATGAAGCGGCTGAAGCAGGAACAGGAGAAGCTGCGGAACAGGTAAGACTGATCTACGAAGCTCTAACTTCTCCAGATCCGAATGAAGCACTTGAGCGTTATTATGAAGTGGCTCCTAACCGTTTTCTAAAAGGATTCGCAGGCGTTTCCTATATGGTCATGGAGTTCGGGGATAAAGACAGAGCACAAGGGTCTATCTATCTCAAGGGACTTGGTAATCTAACTCAGGAGATTCATTTGGAGATTTTGCGGCGTGATAAATTGGATTACCTACTTAAAGGGCTTAATATCATCGCACTCGCTCCGGTATTATTCACCGCTCCAATCGAACGTTGGGCCAGAGTCAGTTTTCCAACGATGGATGAATTTTATCGCAGCAAAATCGGTTTTGTTACCAAAATATCGATTTATGTCATCATTATCCTTGCTTATTTGCTTCTGCAAAGGCTCCAGCAATACGATGAGACCCGTTATCGGTCAGGACATAAGCATTCATGGTTGGATCAGTTTCTGTACAAGCAAACTTTCATACGGAAATTGGCGATGTTGTTTGCGGCGAAACCTGGCAGTACACAGTACAGCCAAACGATACGACTGATGAGGGAGAGCAGCTCGGAGCTGAAATACGAATGGCTTGCCATTCGTCGAGTGATGTTATTCGCAGGTTGTTTGGTCCTTACAATGGGCTGTATCTTGCTGTTGCATCAGGTTGAACGTAATCACATCTTGCATGATCCGATCCGGGATGACCGAATGTTTGGCGCCATGGCTGAAGCGGATCTCAGGAAGGCTGAGGAAAAAACAGCGTTGGATCAATCCGTGCTTGAAAGTGTAGAAATGAACCGAGGAGCTACATACGAAGACATCTCCAAAGCGTTACAACAGCTATCTCCCGTTCAGCTGGACCATGACACCCAGGCTGAGACGATCGCGCGTATTATGCAAAAACTTGAGGTGTATAACAAGCAATATCTACGCTGGTGGGAAATGATTATAGCGATTGTCATGGGTGTAGCAGGGTACTACATGCCCATATGGCTCATGTTATTTCAGCGGAAAATGCGAAGGTTGGATATGCGACATGAAATCTATCAATTCCAGACAGTAATATCCATTCTGCGTGAGATGGACCGGATGTCAGTCGAGGAGATATTGGAATGGCTTAATCGATTTGCCGTCATTTTCAAGCGTCCGCTGCAAAAATGTTTGTTGCATTTTGAACATGGGCCAGAGCTTGCACTTGAACAACTAAAGGAAGAGGCGGGATTGCCCGAGTTCCAGCGACTGGTGGATAAATTGCAGCTTGCCCTTGGCAAAATCTCAATACGTGAAGCCTTCGATGATCTTGAGAGCATGATGGCATTCTATTTTGAACAACGCAAACAGGAATACAGCAAAATGATTGATGTAAAAGCATCATGGGGGAGAACCATCGGATTTACACCGATGTATGCTCTTATCTTTTTGTATCTGGTCATTCCATTGGTCGGCATGAGCTTCTTGCAGATGAACATTTATTATGAGCAGATTCTGAAACTGTAGCACAGTTCATCTGTGTAACAGTCTGAAATAGTTTAATCACTTATAACTTGGGAGGATTTATTATGAACAATGCATCAAGCGCTTTAAAAGTGGCAGCAGGGATATTCTTGACGATCGCTCTGATCACAATTGTAGTTCTGTTATTTATATCGGCTCAGGAAGCAACCAAGACAGCCCAGAACAATTTTGCTGATATCCAGACCGAGTTGTCTCAGGCTGCATTTACAGTGTATGACGGAACAACCATTAGTGGATCACAGGTAACCAATGCGCTGCGTAAATACGCGGACAAGGATCAGTTCGGTATTCAAGTTATTACGGGTAAAAATAAAGCAGGTCAATGGTATGGGAACCAATTGAACATTTCACAGGATCTCAATAATGCGGACTACGGCTCGGTTATTGCACCTGACGATAAAGTGGGGATTATTAACCAGACCATGAGTGAAAAAGACAATCAATATGTCAATCCAAGTGGTAAATTCAAAGCCATTATCGTAAAAGACCGTTCCAATGTGGTAAGAGGGCTGATCTTCCAGCAATCCTGACAGGAGTTGGCTTCACATGTCCCAGAATACCCAGCATCTTATGTTGTTTTGTACGGCGGTTGTCCTTTTTGTGACAGCCTGCCTGTACGGGCAACAGAATGTTAAGATTTTATCAGTAGCTCTGAACGACAGAGTACAGACAACAGCAGGTATGGAAGGTCGGCTGACAACAACACTGCATACCACTAATCCCTATCAGTATAGTGGTGCAGAAGTGTTGCATACCGTGAAGCAGATGACAGGTACAGGCATTCCTGTGGAGGTAGATGGGACTTCGTATATGATCGATCCTCTTGTCAGCAAAACAGCGATAATTCCTGTCCAGCTCGATGCGACCTACAGACCTGAGTTTATACGAAATGAAACTGGAGAACTGCTCAAGATTGTTTTTTGGAAGGAGGCCAGCAGGAATTGATTAATGCCGCATCCAAGCTGCTTGCCGTATTGCTCGCAGTCCTTCTGCTCTATGTGTATCCAGCTGCTGAAACAGCTGATCGGCAGGACGATATAGCACGTATGACGGCTAATCAAAATGTAACACGTTTTGTCGATGCTGTCCGAACGAAAGGATATATTTCACCTCGAATGTTGGCTGAGTTTGAGGAGCAATTGGCCCAGACGGGCAATGTGTATGAGGTGTCGATGGAACATTTACATAAGAAATATGTACCTCACTATACAGACCCGATGGACAATAACAGTTTTACCGGTACTTACGAGGTTGTACAGGATGGATATTATTCAGCTCAGATTCAAGATAGGCTATTCCCATCCTCAGGTGTGATACCGGCTGATGATCCTGGCCGAAGATATACGTTGACGACAGGGGATTTTTTCACGGTGACGCTCCAAAATACAAATCGTACACCTTCCATGCTCATTCGTGAATGGTTGAGTGGTACAACTCAGGCTTCAGCGGTATTTGTCACATACGGAGGTATGGTCCTTAATGAAGATTACTGAGCTATCCATTGTATTCGTACTGATCTTCTTCCCTCTCTTCTGGATCATCTCACTCCATACCCAAGATGCCGAAGAGGCTCAATATCTTGCACATCAATACAGATCTGCACTTCAAACTGCAGTCATGGATGCAGGTGCAGTGATGCATCAGAATGAGAAACAAAATGATGAAGCAGGTTATGATTCAACCAAGTTTGTTAAAGCGGACAAGGAGCTTGCCTTGATGACATTTACTCAGACGCTGGCTTTGAATATGGGGATTCAGGATGATCCTGCAGCTATTCGAAACATGTTTAATTACATTCCTGCTGTAGTTATTCTGGATTACGACGGCTTTTATATGTTGTACACAGAAACAGAGTTGACAGGTAACCATGAAGAGTCTTTCAGGCAAGTGTGGAGCCCCAAGAAACCTTATACATACTCAGATTCAAATGGTAGCAGTATTAACTTTACACTGGACGACTACGTATATGCCTACGACGCAAATGCAGGGAAATGGGTTGAGGGATTTCAAAAAGAACTCGCTGCTAGCACTCAAATTCCTTTACTTCAGGATGCAGACGTATTTGAACAAGTTAGACGAAGCCGAATTGTAAGCACTGTGCAGGATGATCTGGCTGATGTGATTAACCGTCATAATGAGTTTGCCAGAAAGAACGGTATATCCTATACGTTTACGATGCCCCTGATTGCACAGGAAGATTGGTACAACTCCATCAACGATACAGGGATTATGGCTTTTATCCAGGGTATAGGTGTGGGTGACCAGAAGATCAACAACTACGCAATTGGTGGAGGCAGACTTGTGAAGAAAACGGCCATCGTAGGTGGGGTAGATCCTTTAACGGGTATCAAGTACTACTATCCCTCCACATGTGGTAATGGATACCGTGCCGAAGAAGTGTTCACAGACGCAAGAGAAGCAGCTGCACAAGGCTATTTCGAATATAACTGCTCTAATCGTTAGGGGGGGGCTTGTATAACAAAATCATGGAAGAGATTCCTGATATGTTTACATTACTTTCAGAAAAGACGGGACCTGTGCTAGAATAGGGTTTCGGAACAATAATAAAAGTAATGTCTAATAGATAGGAGCAACCTCATCTTATGAGTTTATTGTCAGTAGAGAACGTGAGTCACAATTTTGGAGATCGCACGTTATTTAAAAATGTATCGTTTCGCTTACTTGCCGGAGAGCGCGTAGGACTTGTGGGTGCCAATGGTGTAGGTAAATCCACACTAATGAACATCCTTACCGGTAAATTGCTTAAAGACAGTGGAAAAGTGGAATGGACACCTAAGGTCCGTTATGGATATCTGGATCAGCACACGAAGCTTACGCCAGGCAAAACTATACGTGACGTGCTTAAGGATGCATTCCTTCCGTTGCTTGAATTGGAAAAAGAAATGATGAATATTACGGACCAGATGGCAGATGCAGATCCAGATAAGCTGGAGCAGTTGCTGGAAGAGATGGGCGATATTCAGGAACAACTGGAACAGGGCGATTTTTATCTGATTGACGTAAAAGTGGAAGAGATGGCTAATGGTCTTGGTTTGTCTGCGATTGGTCTTGATCGAGATGTCGCAGCTCTAAGTGGTGGACAACGTACCAAGGTGCTTCTTGCCAAGCTTCTACTAGAGAAGCCTACAGCCCTTTTGCTGGATGAGCCTACCAACTATCTGGATGTAGAGCACATTGAATGGCTGTCACGTTACCTGAAGGACTACCCGCATGCGTTTCTTCTAATCTCCCATGATACGGAATTCATGAATGAAGTCGTAAATGTTATTTATCATTTGGAATTTGCCAAATTAACGCGATATGCAGCGAACTATAACAAGTTCCTCGAGATGGCTGATATGAATAAAGCCCAGCATATTGATGCATACGAGAAGCAGCAAGAGTACATCAAGAAGCAGGAAGATTTCATTCAGCGTAACAAGGCACGTGCTTCAACTTCAGGTCGAGCGAAGAGCCGGGAGAAGCAGCTGGACAGGATTGAACGTATTGATCGTCCAGATGAAGCGGCTAAACCAACGTTCAAATTCAAGGATGCCCGCGCGAGCAGCAAAACGGTCTTTGAGGGTATTGATTTTGAAATTGGATATACGTATCCTTTGCTGCCTAAGATGACAATGACAATTGAACGTGGTGAGAAAATTGCCATCGTAGGTTGTAATGGTGTTGGTAAATCAACACTGCTGAAAACCATCCTCGGAAAAATATCTCCACTCAGTGGAAAGACTTTCTTGGGAGATTATCTCGAAACGGCCTATTTTGAGCAGGAAGTTCGTGCTGGGAATATTACGCCAATTGAGGATGTGTGGAATGAGTTTTCACATTTGACCCAAAATGAAGTCCGGGGTCATCTCGCTCGCTGCGGGTTGAAAAATGAGCACATTACCCGTCCGCTTAACATGCTAAGTGGTGGAGAGCAAGCCAAGGTTCGTCTATGCAAACTCTTGATGCGTGAAAGCAACTGGATTCTATTCGATGAGCCGACGAACCATCTGGATGTCACAGCGAAAGCGGAGTTGCAGCGTGCTTTGCAAGAATTCAAGGGAACGGTGTTACTGGTATCTCATGAACCTGATTTCTACGAGGGATGGGTTACCAAAACATGGAATGTCGAAGAATGGTCTGAGAAAAACTAGACGATTCAAGACAATGTTTAACAGAAATGACGGTGACAAAAAAATCCGTCTATGGTAATATAGGCTACAACTTCATATGAACACTAGGGGGGCCGCACGATGTGGCTGAGATGGAAGAATGCGATTCCGGACCCTTTGCACCTGATCTGGATCATACCAGCGTAGGGAAGTGGCGAGCGCGTTTCAGTGAATGACGTGAGCAAACGAGAATTCGAAAGAATTCAACCGTCTTGCTTAGTAAATTGAAACATGCAGTTGCGTGTATAACGTTATGGATATAAGTTCCATAGCTGTTTTGCACGAAACGAACTGTATGCATCAGTCAGTCATCTGGTCCAATAATTAATACGCAGCCACTCCCCTACGGGAGTGGCTTTTTTGTGTTTTTTTGTAGCATTCATGGATGGAAGGGGATGAACGGTACGGCAATTTCTCATGAATATGTTCACGGATCATTTGAACTGCATGTTGTATCTACGGGAAATGGAGATCAAGCATCTTTTGTGAAAGCAGCAGAGGAGGTCTGGCCACGGGTGGACTATATTCATATACGAGAGAAACAACTCACATGGCAAGAAAAGATCGGTTGGGCTGAAAGTCTGTGTGGTGCTGGAGTTCCGTCTTGCCGCATCGTTATCAGTGGATCAGAGCTGTCCCCACAAAATGATATCTATGGTGGTGTTCACTGGGGACAAGAGGCGATACGTAACTACAACAATGATGTCATAAGCAATGTGCATCGAGTTCGTCTCGGTGTATCTGTTCATTCAATCGATGAGGCAAAAATCGCTGAAGAACAGGGAGCCGATTACCTATTCTTCGGGCATGTCTACTCAACTAACAGTAAGCCTGATCTTGAACCAAGAGGGTTATATGCTCTTGATGAAGTGTGCAGAGGTGTCTCCATTCCTGTTATGGCGATCGGGGGAATCAAACCGGGAAACATTCACGCGATTCGCTCTGCTGGAGCACAGGGAGTCGCCGTGATCTCGAATATATGGGCGAGCGATTCACCGGATCAGGCCGCTGCATCATTAAGGCAGGCTATCGTTGCTACCGGAAGTCCGTGCCGCTGAAAGGAGATGAGAGGATGAAAGAGATCGTAACGGGTCAGAACAGGAATCATTTCAGTCATCAACTGAAATCTGAAACGGAATCAAGAAGCAAAACGGTTACTGATAATTCGGATAACATTCATGCAGAAACGATTATTGTAGGCGGAGGCGTTATTGGCTGTGCCATTGCATATGAGCTTGCTTCCCGTGGACAGGATGTATTGTTGCTGGAGCGTTCGGTGATTGCAGGAGGCACTTCTTGTGCAGCAGCTGGAATGTTGGCGGCAGACAGTGAGGATTTTGCCCATCCTTTGATGGCTAAGCTTGCCAGACAGAGTAAACAGTTGCTTATTGAGCATCAAGTGTTAATGGCTACCCTCAGCGG
The DNA here is from genome assembly GCF_026013365.1 of Paenibacillus sp. LS1. Taxonomy (GTDB): domain Bacteria; phylum Bacillota; class Bacilli; order Paenibacillales; family Paenibacillaceae; genus Paenibacillus. The sequence continues at coordinate 836,541 of NZ_JAPDOE010000001.1, read as the reverse complement.
GGTTGAGGTTGGCCTGCAACGCCATGGATTCCTAACCCCTTTTCGATCATACAGTGAATTAAGCAGTTATAAGAACAATCGAAATTCTGGTTTGTCTGCTGATGAGGTATGGTGGGATCGTTCCACTGTGCAACAGGAGGCATCATGGCTTAACAGAGATACGTATGGAGCCTACTACAGGCCTTACGAGAGTGAGATTCTTCCAGTCCATCTAACGAAGGCATACGCCGAATCCGCTCAAGCATTGGGAGCACGGGTTATGGAGGACATACAGGATATACGTGTGCGAGCAAACGAACACGGCGTGCAGGGGATCATCACATCGATCGGTGAAATAACATGCAAACATGTCATTATAGCGGCTGGATTACAGAGTGAAGAACTGATGAGACATGTGGATTTGAGCTTACCTGTGTGGTCGGTAAAAGGAGAAATAGCTTCTGTTCAGTTCTCAGATGAACATGCAGGGTACAGACCTGACAGAACGGTGTATGCGGAGGATATCTATATTGTTCCCAAAGCCAATGGCGAAGTTTGGCTCGGGGCAACCAGTCTGCCAGGCAGAACGGATCTGAACGTTTCTGTACAGGGTGTTCAGAAGCTGTTAACAGCGGCTACCCACTGGGTACCTGGTATGAAAGAAGCGCAATTTATTCGAGCGTGGGCAGGCGTAAGACCGGCAACTCCAGATGGGCTGCCTTACATAGGTGCATGCAAGAGTATTCCCGGGCTGTTCGCTGCCTTTGGGCATTACCGCAACGGCATCTTGCTTAGTGCGATAACAGGCAGGCTTATCGCGGAATTGCTCGCCGGCAAAAACTCAGAAGAACTCGGAATTGAGGCGCTGAGCCCTGAGCGATTGAACAGAAAGGGAGTGGCGCAGTGAATATCATCGTTAATGGTCAACGTATGGAGATAGAAGACAGATTGAACCGTGTGGACAAACTGCTTCAATCTTTTGACCTGCAAGTCAAAACTGTAGTTGTCGAGCTGAACAGGCATATTTTAACGCGTGAGTATCATGAGACCACAGCATTAAGAGAAGGCGATCGAATCGAGATTGTACATTTTGTAGGAGGCGGTTGATGATGTTGAACATTGGGAAATATACGTTTGAGTCCAGATTGTTGCTCGGAACAGGCAAGTTTTCGGATCTGGAAGTACAAAGTCAGGCTGTGGAAGCCTCTGAAACGGAAGTTTTAACCTTTGCTGTTCGTCGTCTGAATCTGGAGGAACGCAACCAGAAGCATTTCCTGGATACGTTGGACCTGGACAAATACACGCTTCTTCCGAATACGGCTGGGGCATCCACTGCGGAAGAAGCGGTGCGAATTGCCGAGCTTGCGCGGGCTTCAGGACTTTGTGATATGATAAAAGTCGAAGTCATCGGAGATGGAATTACGTTGCTCCCAGATCCGATTGAAACGTACAAGGCTTGCGAAATTTTGCTTGAAAAGGGCTTTACTGTATTGCCTTATATTTCGGATGATGTCATTCTGGCCAAAAGGCTGCAACTGCTTGGCGTTCATGCTGTAATGCCTGGCGCTTCTCCCATCGGAGCTGGCAGAGGCATCATTAATCCCTATAACCTTGAGATCATCATTGAGCAGGCCGTTGTACCTGTAATTGTGGATGCAGGGTTACGCTCCCCCAAAGATGCTGCTTATGCAATGGAACTTGGTGCAGATGGCATATTGTTGAACACCGCCGTATCTGGATCAAGAGATCCGGTGAGCATGGCTAAAGCGATGCGAATGGGGGTAGAGGCAGGCAGACTGGCATATGAGGCAGGCATGATTCCTGTGAAGCGTTATGCAGCAGCCAGCAGTCCGGTGGAAGGAATGGTTCATACATGATAGATCAACAATCAACATCTTCCGAGCAGGCCGATCGGTATTCCAGACAGGAACGGTATGCACCGCTGGGCAAAGAAGGCCAGGCCAGATTAAGTGAAAGCACAGTATTAATCGTGGGAGCTGGCGCGCTCGGAACAGGAATTGCAGAAACGTTAGTTCGTTCAGGAGTCGGGCACATAACGATTGTGGATCGTGATTATGTGGAGTGGAGCAACCTGCAGCGACAGCAATTATATGTAGAGCAGGACGCGATTGAACGGATGCCGAAGGCGATGGCGGCGGAGAAACGTCTATCTGCCATTAATTCCACGGTTCATGTGGAAGGGAAAGTGTTGGATGTCAGAGTAGATGAGTTGGAAGAACTCGTTCAGCATGCAGACTTGATTATGGATGCAACGGATAACTTTGATACCCGGCTACTCATTAATGATATGGCACAGAAGCACCGTATTCCCTGGATTTATGGTGGATGCGTGGGCAGCTACGGTATTACCTATACGTTTATGCCTGGAGATACGCCCTGTTTAAATTGTTTGCTGGGTGAAGTCCCTCTGGGGGGAGATACCTGTGATACATCTGGTATTATTCCTCAAGCGGTACAGATGGTAACGGCGAATCAGACAGCAGAGGCGATGAAGTTGCTTAGCGGCAATGCGGGTGCATTGAGACGCAAGTTGTTGTCATTTGACGTGTGGAGGAACGAATACATATCCATCAATGTGGATGGTGCGAAAAAGCAAGACTGTACTTCCTGCGGAGATTCGGCAACGTATCCATATCTTTCTGCGTCCAATCTGGAGAAAACCGATGTACTATGTGGCAGGGATACGGTTCAGATCCGACCTGCACGGCACATGAATCTGGATCTTCAACATACGGCGGATCGCCTGGATAGACTTCAGGAAGGTAAAGTGGAATCCAATCCTTTTCTGGTTTCTTTTACAACAGGAGTCCATAGAATGGTCATTTTCCAGGATGGACGTGTCCTCGTACACGGAACCAAAGATACAGCTGAAGCACGTACGCTCGTTCACCGCTACTTTGGTTAAAGTAAGAAAGAAGCAAAGTCTGTTCCCTTGAGGGAATGGACTTTTTCATTTTACGGCATGCTAACTGTACCAACCATTGCTGCGAGCAGCGGGGATAGAGACAGGCCGGGTGAAAAACAGTGAAAACAGCCATTTTGCTGATTGGAGCAGGAGAGCAGGTCAGCCTTATTCAGGACGTATTATGTGCGGAAGGATATGAGGTTCAACGAAAAGAGTGGTCTGAGCTAAACCAATCCGTCGAGAATTGGTTATCACGCTTCAACCTGATCATTCTGGTAGACCGAGAAGAGGGAGAGGCACATTGGAGTCAAGATCAGAAAATAGAGCTCAAACAATGGATAGATAAAGGTCAGGTTACACCTCTACTGGTTATCACTTCAAACGCATCCCCTCAGTTCATCGTGGAATGGCTGGATTATGGAGCTAATGATGTGATGGAGGAACCCGTTCACTTGAACGTGATGCTGGCTAGAATACGAAATTTATTGCGTGTTTTCGCAAATGCAACACCAGAGGGTGAAGAAATTATTGTAGTTCATGATCTTAAAGTGAATTTGCGTTCAAGGCGGGTAAATCGTGCGGGTGAATACCTGACATTAACGCCGAAAGAGTACGAATTGCTGGAATTCATGGCCCTGCATGTGAATGAAGCATGTACACGGAGTGATATTTTGCGGGAAGTATGGGGATATGAGTATGCCATGGATACCAACGTCGTGGACGTGTATATCAAACATCTGAGGGTTAAGGTGGACAAGGGAAGAGGTGTGAAACTGATTCATACCGTGCGTGGGATTGGTTACATGCTTCATGATAAAAATTAGATTAATTACCGAATTCCATGAAACTCCAGTTTAGCGTATGGCGAAAAAAGGGTAAATAAAAAGACCGGAACATATCGTCCGGCCTTTACTTATTAGCAATATATAATTCTAAAGTACACGACGAGCTTTAATATACGTTCTTTCCCAAGTACCGGAATTCAGATCCGAGATGGTTACGCCTGGAGATCCATACGTATGCAGAATCTTTCCGTCCCCTGCGTACACGGCTACATGGGTGATGTTGGAACCAGTAGAACGGCTACCGCTGGAGAAGAATACCAGGTCGCCTACACGCAGATTAGCTTTGGACACAGCTGTGCCTTCTTTGGATTGTTTCACGGAAGTGCGCGGCAAGTCTACACCATACTTTTTGAAAATATATTTCATAAAAGAAGAGCAGTCAAAAACTTTGGTTGTTGTAGTTGATGCACCAAATTCATATGGAGTTCCAGTAAATTGTTTACCATAGTTAACAATCTGTTGACCTGTGGATACAGAAGCAGTTGCTGCCTGTGCAACAGGTGCGTTAGTCATTAGTACAGCTCCAAAACCTAGTGTAGCGCACAACCCGACGGTTACGGCCTTTTGGACAAAGATGTTTGTTTTCATATTAGTTAGTACCTCCAAAATTCGTTTTCGTTAAGTTGCTAGAGCGAGTATAACAGCTTTGTAACAGCCTAGAAATTGGATAGGGATGTGTGATCCCTTGCGCCACAGTGGTTTGGGTATGTTTATTAAAATACAATTAAAAATGTCAAAAAATTAATCATTGACGAATGATAAACAAAGATGAAATAGAAAAGACCCTTGATGATCAAGGGTCTTTGTTGTGTATGAACCTATTTCTCAACGAAATCACTGGTTACAAAAACGTAATAAATTTCAATTAAACAAGCCGGTAGATTCAATCTTTACTCTGAATAATCAGTAATAAGCCACTATCAATGGTAACTGTACCGGAAGTACCTAAGAGCTGGTTGCTTACACCCAAAGATTGTCCCATGCGAATGGTGGCTTGATCCAGTGGATACATGAAACCTTCCAAAGTTATTCCTGTAACTTCGTGAGTCAAAGGGAGTAAAGAAACATATTTATAGTCCCGGTGTTCAACCACAGCTTTGGATGTTGTCAGTGTCATGTAGTTGTGCTTGTCCTGAATTACACAGGAAATATGATGCTGCATCGCGCGAACCATAATATGTACATTGGCGAGTGTGTGATCCATCCGAGTACCTGTAGCACCCAACATCAGGATGTGAGAAGGTTCGTGATCCAGCGCTGTCTCAAAAGCCATTTCCGTATCGGTAAGATCCTTATGAACAGGGTCGCATGTAATGAACTTAATGCTATTGTTGCTAACAATCGTAAGTTCCTCTTCAGTAATAGAATCAAAATCTCCGACTGCAATATGAGGCTGAATGCCGTGTTCGATCAAAAATAATGCACCGCGATCGGCTGCGATGATCATGTCATCCTCTCGTATTTCCTGAAGTAACTCCGCAGATAGATTTCCGCCTGTAAAAATAACAATCCGTTTCACCGTCATTTTATTTCATCCTTCCTAATTCTTTCACCAAACCAGTATAATCCACAAAATGTGGTTGCACAATTTCAGTGCTCGCGGATACAATGGGTAGAGCGACACGGAGATGACTTGAAAAGTGAGGTTTGAACAGGTTGGACTTACACATTTTTGAAGTATTCAGCATTATAGGTACCATCGCATTTGCAATGTCCGGTGCCTTCGTAGCAATGGAAGAGGAATATGACATTTTGGGTGTGCTTGTACTTGGACTTGTGACTGCATTCGGAGGCGGAATTATCCGAAATGTACTTATAGGTATACCTGTAACGACACTATGGAGTCAGGGATCGCTTATCATGTTGGCCTTGGTATCTGTAGCAATTGCGTTTGTGCTGCCACTCAAGTGGATTGGTCACTGGAAGCGAACAGAGGCGCTATTCGATGCAATCGGACTCGCAGCATTTGCAATTCAAGGCGCATTATATGCGGCAAATATGGGACATCCCATTAGTGCAGTTATCGTTGCAGCAGTAATGACCGGTATTGGTGGAGGCGTTATTCGTGATGTGCTCGCTGGACGTAAACCGCTTGTATTGCGTGATGAAATTTATGCTGTATGGGCAATGACAGCCGGTTTTGTCATAGGTATGGGTTGGTTAACGACGAATGTTGGGCTATTACTTTGTTTTGCGGCCGTCGTGTTCTTCCGGATGTGTTCTGTACATTATAAATGGAAGCTGCCACGTCGTTCGTTGGTGCCATCGGGGACGGGGAACGTCAATCCTCAGCCGGAGAGCATCGTGACACAGTCAACATCATCGGTACTTCAAGGTACGCTAAGTAAGGGGGATTAATATGATTCACGTTTTGTTTGTATGTCTGGGTAACATATGTAGATCACCAATGGCTGAAGCAGTCTTGCGTCACAAAGTCCTGGAGAAGGGGCTTGAACATCAGATTCGTGTGGACTCAGCGGGTACAGGGGACTGGCACGTTGGTAAACCTCCGCATGAAGGGACTCGGAAATTGTTGGATTCATACGAGATTTCTTATGCCAACATGGCAGCGAGACAATTCGCCAGCGAAGACTTTACTCAGTTTGATTATATTGTGTGTATGGATAATTCGAATGCAGATAATGTGCGCAACGTTCCAGGCGGAGCTGAGGCGGAAATCATCAAGTTCATGGACATGCTTCCAGATGAGAAACTTAGAGAAGTACCTGACCCGTATCACACAGGCAATTTCGAAGAGGTGTACGAGTTGGTTAATGCGGGCTGCGATGTTTTGTTGAGAAAGATTGAAGCGGAACATTCATTAGCCTAGTTAATAACACGAACTCATACTTAACTTGTAGCCAGACAAAGAAGCAGGAGCGAGTACTCAAGCAAGCAGGATATCCTGCTTCTTTTTCAGGTTACAATTGTAAGCGGTATCATAGAGTTGTGGAACAAAAGCGGCATTTCAGCCGCCTGTTGATGTGGTCCATTTATCCTTCTTGGAGAAAATAAAGCAATGCTTCCGGCAATTCATTTTGCCAAAAACCCCATTGGTGGTTCCCGTCTTTCTCCTGGTAGGAGACGAGAGCACCTCGTTTTTCCAGCAAATCACGGGTATCCCGGTTCAATTGTACAAAATCATACGTACCGGTGTCTGCTTGGAAGGCAGTCTCCTGCAAACCAACGATCATCCAAATCGAGAGCCAGGACAGATCCTCGGCTGCGGCATAGATTTCCTGAGAAGCGGAGTAGAAGGCACCAGACATGCTAATGACACGTGTGAACAGATCCGGATATAACAGAGCAAGATGAAGCGAAACACTGCCACCGAGCGAGTCTCCGGCAAGAACACGTTCCTGCGGAGAACGACGCACAGGATATTTCTCTTCTATATAGGGAATAATCTCTTCAGCGAAGCAAGCGGTATATGCCTTGAACCGATCTCCAAATGGAGCATATTCCTGCGTTCTCACAGACACATCTACCTGAACCCCTACAATAATGAAAGGTTCGGCTCCTTCGTCCAGAATAATTCGGTTAGCTGTTGTAGCAATTCGCCCGAAATTGAAAAATTCTTCGCCATCCTGACAATAAACGACAGGGTAGCTGAGCAATTCGTTATAGCCCGGAGGAAGGTAAATACGGAGTGTTCGTTTCTCTCCGAGATAGCGACTTTCAATCTCTTCCTTCACAATCGTGCGTTTCAAATAGCGGGAATCCGTCATAAAACGTCACCTTTCTCGGTTAATTTTTTGCATTCGACCGCGCAATACGGTAAGATTACCCTTGTGCGGGGTTAGGTCAAACACGCAATCATGTATTATGCTGTTATACCAATATTAAACCCCTGTTATACATACAATCCGGCAGGAAACATAAAAAAATTACGGATTTCTTTGACGTATGGAGTGAAACAGGTGTATAATAATATTATAACAGCGGAACTTGATATTCAAATTTTTTGTTGAGGTGAAGAAAAAAATGAGCAAGGTTCCTTATGAAGTGTATACAGAGGATGTAGAAGCTCTGTCCGTGCTGTCTCCTGACGGCGAAATTGTTAACAAAGACATGATGCCTACACTTTCCGATGATCAATTAAAAGAAATTATGTACCGCATGGTATTTACCCGTACTTGGGATGACCGTGCAGTAAACCTGGGCCGTCAAGGTCGTCTTGGTTTCTATGCTCCAGTATCTGGTCAAGAAGCTACAATGGTTGGTAGTGAATTTGCAATTGAAAAAGAAGACTTTGTATGTCCTGGCTATCGTGACATTCCGCAACTCGTATGGCATGGACTTCCTCTTTATCAAGCATTCTTGTACTCCCGTGGACACCAACATGGTGGGCAAATTCCAGATGGCGTTAATGTATTGATGCCACAAATCATCATTGGTGCACAAATCCTGCACGCAATGGGTATCGCTATGGGTTACAAATTGAAGAAACAAAAACAAGTTGTTATCACGTATACAGGTGATGGCGGTTCTTCTGAAGGTGACTTCTATGAAGGTCTGAACTACGCTGGTGTATACAAACTGCCTGTTATCTTCTTCGTACAAAACAATGGTTATGCCATCACAACTCCTTTTGCTAAACAAACAGCAGCTCTGTCCATCGCTCACAAAGCGGTAGCAGCAGGTATCAAAGGTATTAAAGTTGACGGTATGGACATCTTCGCTGTTATCAAAGCTGTTCAGGAAGCTGCTGAGCGTGGACGTAACGGAGAAGGCGCAACATTGATCGAAGCAGTAACATACCGTTTCCGTCCTCACTCCCTTTCGGATGATGCTTCCAAGTATCGTACAAAAGAAGAAGAGGCAGAATGGTCTGCTAAAGATCCTATCGCACGTTTCGCTAAATATCTGGAGAAAAAAGGTCTGTGGACTGACGAAGATACAGCACGTGTGAAAGAAGAAGCAAAAGCTAAAGTAAATGAAGAGATTAAAAAAGCGGAAAAAACCGAGAAAATGACGATTTCAGGCTTGATCGACAGCATGTTCGAACAAACGCCTAAGCACTTGGAAGAGCAAAAAGCTGATTTCCAATAAGTTTTTTCCGATAAAGCATAAACATCCGCGACTTTAATGTCCCGGTATACATGTACGAATTCAAATGTGAACTGTCAATGTTTAAGGAGGAAATGAAGCAAATGGCACAAATGAACATGAAAGAAGCAATCCGTGATGCGCTTCGCGTAGAGTTGAAACGTGATCCTAACGTTCTGCTTTTCGGTGAAGACGTAGGTAATGTAGGCGGCGTTTTCCGTGTAACGGAAGGTCTGCAAAAAGAGTTTGGCGAAGAGCGTGTATTTGATACACCATTGGCTGAGTCCGCTATTGGTGGTCTGGCTGTAGGTCTGGGTGTACAAGGCTTCCGTCCGGTTGCTGAGATCCAATTCGTTGGTTTTATCTTCGAAGCCCTTGACCAAATGGTAGTGCAAGCTGCTCGTATGCGTTTCCGCTCCGGTGGAAAATACAATTCTCCAATCGTATTCCGTACTCCATTCGGTGGCGGTGTAAAAGCGGCAGAATTGCATACAGATTCCCTGGAAGGCCTGCTTACGCAAACACCAGGTATCAAAGTAGTTGTTCCTTCTAACCCTTACGATGCAAAAGGTCTGATGATCGCTTCTATTCGCGATAACGACCCTGTATTCTTCATGGAGCACTTGAACCTGTACCATGCATTCCGTGCAGAAGTGCCTGAAGAAGATTACGTTGTTGAGTTGGGCAAAGCGAACGTTGTTCGTGAAGGTTCTGATGTAACGATCATTACTTACGGTATGATGGTTCACACTTCTGTGAAAGCAGCAGATGAACTCGAAAAACAAGGAATCAAAGTTGAAGTTATCGACCTTCGTACGGTTAGCCCGATCGACATCGATACCATCGTTGCTTCTATTAAGAAAACAAACCGTGCAATTGTTGTACAGGAAGCTCAAAAGAGCGCAGGTGTTGCGGCTGAAGTCATTGCCCAAATCAATGAAAAAGCAATCCTGCACTTGGAAGCACCGGTTCTGCGTGTAGCTGGTCCGGATACTGTATATCCTTTTGCACAAATCGAAGATTCTTGGCTGCCTAACCCAGCGCGTATCGTTGCTGCGGTTAACAAAGTCGTAAATTTCTAATTTAATCATCTGACATGCCGCAAGGCGCAGTATGGTGATTCACACCGCAGCGCAAGCTGCACTGTAAACAGCCATTAGCCCCTTGAGTAACAGTTATTTGCATTAGCAGTAACAGTTGTTTCTTGGAGTTAAGGGTTGTTTTCAGGATTGAGCACATAATCAAGGAGGTTTTTCAGTTGGCTAAATTTGAATATAAATTCCCTGAATTGGGCGAAGGCCTACACGAAGGCGAAATCATCAAAATGCATATCAAAGTCGGTGACAAAGTAACTGACGACGATATCATCATGGAAGTACAGAACGACAAAGCGGTTGTTGAAGTACCTTGTCCGGTTAACGGAACAGTTACAGAAGTATTCGCTAAAGACGGTCAAATCTGCCACGTTGGTGAAGTTGTAGCGATCATCGATGCAGAAGGCGAACTTCCTGAGCAAGACGACGCTCCTGCTGGCGATCAAGGCGAGCAAGAGAAAGATGCAGCTCAAGGCGGAGCTGACACAAGTGGTTCTTCTGCAGCAGCTTCCAGCTCGGATACAGCTAAAGAAGGCGGCAACAACAGCGTTCCGGCAGTACCTGCCAAAGACGTTCTGGCAACACCAAGCGTGCGCAAATTTGCTCGCGAACAAGGTGTAGACATCGCTCAGGTTAACGGTACTGGCAACAACGGTAAAGTAACCAAAGAAGATGTTGAATCCTTCAAAAACGGTGGCGGTTCTTCCGCAGCAGCATCTTCCGAAGCTCCGGCTCAAGAAGAGAAAAAATCTGCAGCACCAGCAGCTGTTGCAGCTGATCAACACGTTGAAGAAGAGCGCGTTCCATTCAAAGGTATCCGTAAAGCGATCTCTAATGCAATGGTTAAATCGGCTTACACAGCACCTCACGTTACAATCATGGACGAAGTTGACGTAACTGAGTTGGTTGCTTTCCGTACTCGTATGAAACCAATCGCAGAGAAAAAAGGAACAAAAGTTACTTATCTGCCATTCATCGTTAAAGCACTGGTTGCGGCTTCCCGCCAATTCCCGGCTCTGAACGCTATGATTGATGAAGAAGCTAACGAAATTGTTTACAAAAAATACTACAACATCGGTATCGCTACAGATACAGACAACGGCTTGATCGTTCCTGTTATCAAAGATGCTGATCGTAAATCCATCTGGATGATCGCTGATTCTATCCGTGATCTGGCAGCTCGTGGCCGCGACGGTAAATTGAGCGCGAACGAAATGAGAGGAAGCACAATCTCCATCAGTAACATCGGTTCTGCTGGCGGTATGTTCTTCACTCCAATCATCAACTTCCCTGAAGTTGCTATTCTCGGAACAGGACGCATCAGCGAAAAAGCAGTGATCAAAAACGGCGAAGTAGTTGCAGCACCTGTAATGGCTCTTTCCCTAAGCTTTGACCACCGTATCATCGATGGCGCAACAGCACAAAACTTTATGAATTACATTAAACAGCTGCTCGCTAACCCTGAGCTGCTTGTTATGGAGGTGTAAGATATGGTAGTAGGCGACGCTTCTCTCGATATCGACACATTAGTAATTGGTGCAGGACCTGGTGGCTATGTAGCTGCCATCCGTGCTGCTCAATTGGGCCAAAGCGTATTGATCGTAGACAAATCCGAACTGGGCGGCGTATGTTTGAACCGCGGATGTATTCCATCCAAAGCCCTGATCTCGGCTGCACACCAATATGAGTCTGCACTTCACGGTGAAGCTTTTGGTATCTCTGCTGAAAACGTAAAAGTGGACTTCAGCAAAACTCAAGAATTCAAAAACGGCGTTGTTAAGAAAATGACTGGCGGCGTAGCTGGTTTGCTCAAAGGCAACAAAGTAGAAGTTTTCAACGGTGAGTGCATGTTCATCAACGAAAACGAAGCGCGTGTATTCAACGATCACGAATCTCCGCGTTATCGTTTCAAAAATGCAATTATTGCAACAGGTTCCCGTCCAATCGAACTGAAACCTTTCCCGTTTGGCGGACGCATTCTGTCTTCGACAGAAGCTCTGAACTTGCCTGAAGTACCAAAAAGCATGATCGTTATCGGTGGCGGATATATCGGTGCTGAGCTTGGTCAAATGTACTCCAAATTCGGTGCAAAAGTAACAATCATCGAAGGTTTGGATACAGTACTGCCAGGTTTCGATAAAGACATGACTAGCCTCGTGGCTAAAAACATGAAGAAAACAGGCATCGAAATCGTAACGGGTGCTAAAGCTGAAAGTGCTGAGCAAACGGATAAAGATGTAACTGTTAAGTACTCTGTAAATGGTGAGTCCAAAGAAGTAACTGCAGATTATCTGTTGGTAACTGTTGGGCGTCGTCCAAATACAGATGGTGAGCTTGGTCTGGATCTGATTGGGGTAGACGTTGACGAGCGTGGTTTCGTTAAAGTCGATAACCAAGGCCGTACTAGCATCCCACAAATCTTCGCAATTGGTGATATCGTATCTGGTCTGGCTCTGGCACACAAAGCTTCTTATGAAGGTAAAGTGGCTGCTGAAGCAATCGCAGGACAACCATCTGTAGTTGACTACAAATGTATGCCAGCTGTTGTGTTCACAGATCCAGAGTGTTCCAGCGTAGGTTACACTGAAAAAGAAGCTAAAGAAAAAGGTTACAAAGTTAAAGCAGGCAAATTCCCTTATGCGGGTAACGGCCGTGCTGTATCTTTGAACCACGCTGAAGGCTTCGTGAAAATCGTAGCTGACGAAGAAAGCGGCCTCGTATTGGGTTGCCAAATCGTAGGTCTGGAAGCTTCCAACTTGATTGCTGAACTTGGTTTGGCAATTGAGATGGGCGCTACTTTGGAAGATCTGGCTCTCACAATTCACGCTCACCCAACTTTGGGCGAAATCGTGATGGAAGCTGCGGAATTGGTTATGGGTCACCCGATCCACATCATCTCCCGTTAAGATCATCTAAGCTTCGGATCCGTCCGGCATTATACGTAAATCAGAAGAGACGAATGACGCTAACGCGTTATTCGTCTCTTTTTTCTGAGTAAGAGCCGAGAAATTTAAGGTACTCGTGTATGTGATATGATAAAAAGTTGAACGCTCATAAGTTTCAGTGATTTGATTTTATCCAACAACTCAATTGTGGTACACTGTTGTAATGATCAGTCATGATGTGGCTCCAAGCTAATCATGGTCTATGTTAATTAGTATTGAAGTTAAACTAATCTTTTACACGAGAACGTAGAGGACAGAAAGAACCTGAAGAAGCGGAGCTAAAAGCTTTCTGAAGGAAAGCTGCATCGGAAGCATACGCTTCGCCTTTGTCCCCCGGATTTTACCTTTGAAAAGTGAATCAAAAAAATCTGGGGATAACACTGATCGGAAGGTTGTTCTGTCATCGGAGTGGTAAGTGTAAATAATCTTTAGTTTAGTACGAATAAAAGTGCGAGGAGATATCAACATGAAAAACTATCTCGATTTATTACAGGATATTCTGAATAACGGTGTGCATAAAGGAGACCGTACGGGAACAGGAACACAATCCGTATTCGGCAGACAGCTCCGTTATGATCTCTCCGAAGGATTTCCGCTGGTAACAACGAAACGAATTCATCTCAAATCGGTTATTCATGAACTGTTATGGTTTTTGAGTGGCGATACCAATATATCTTATTTGAAAGAAAATGGTGTGAAGATCTGGGACGACTGGGCGGACGAAAATGGGGATCTGGGACCGGTATATGGCTCGCAGTGGCGTACATGGGAAGCACCAAACGGAGAAAAAATTGATCAGATCGCCGCAGTGATTGATTCGATCAAGAATAATCCGGATTCTCGCCGTCACCTTGTCAGTGCATGGAATGTAGCTGAGATCAATCATATGAAACTTCCGCCTTGTCATTTCGCGTTTCAGTTTTACGTTGCAGAGGGTAAATTATCATGTATCCTAACGATGCGTTCCGTGGATACGTTCCTCGGCTTGCCGTTTAACATTGCGAGTTATGCGCTCTTGACGCATATGATCGCGCAGCAATGTGATCTTGAGGTGGGTGATTTCATCTGGTCTGGAGGGGATGTTCACATCTACTCTAACCATGTGGAACAGGTCAAAACGCAGCTGGAGCGTGAACCCTATGCTTTACCTAAGCTGGTAATCAAGCGTAAACCGGATTCTATTTTCGATTATAAGTTTGAAGATTTCGAGTTCGAGAACTACCAGCATCACCCTGGCATCAAAGCTCCAATTGCAGTCTAATAACGTGTTCAACCTCTATAAGAGACTTGGATTGAAGGAGTGTATTACCCTTGAGTATTGAACTTGTGTGGGCAATGGGGGAAAACGGTGTGATCGGATTGAACAATTCGATTCCATGGCGTCTACCCAAAGATATGACCTTTTTCAAACAACGTACGCTGAACAAAACGATTATTATGGGGCGTAACACCTGGGAGTCTTTTGGTGGTAAGCCGCTTCCTCAGCGCCGTAATATCGTAGTGACAAGAGATCTGAACTATAAAGTGCAACAAGCTGAGATTGTGCATACGATCGAAGAGGGTCTGAGCGTAACCAAAGGTGAGGAACTGTGCGTTATCGGGGGTTCCCAAGTGTATCGTGAGTTCTTGCCACTTGCAGATCGTCTTGTGGTGACCAAAATTCATGAGAATTTTGAGGGAGATACCTTTTTCCCTGAAGTGGACTGGTCGGAATGGGAACTGATTGAACAGATTGAAGGCGAGCAGGATGAAAAAAATGTTCACGCGTACACATTCGAATTTTATGAACGTAAACGGTAAATATTGCATAAAAATATCCTGACTTCGTTCGGACTTGTATGATGAGAGGCGCTGATTGCGAATTATTCGTGAACAGCGTCTTTTCTTTATAAAAAAATGAGTTACTTGTTTAAAGTGGGAAACATATTACATTAATATAACATCAATAAATGATGCTTATGTATATTATACATACAACCTAGCATACAACAGTAAAATAGTGTAAAAGATTTGTGGTTTTAACGTTGTAAAGCCCTAAAATAGGGATAATATTCGGAAATAAGAACGATTTGTAGCAAAATATGTTGAATTTGATGACAAATTATCTGACATTTACATAACGTTTCGAGCTTTTATCTCTCTAACAAACACCAGATTTCGCAGTTCAAAACCACATTTAACACCAAAATAAGGGTATTGACCATAGGTAGACTTGAAAGATATGATGTATAAAATACAAATAATTATGCGGATAATCCATTTAATATTCAGCACTATAAATGCTACTATAATTGAAATATCTTCGAGAAGATTTTGTGATACAATAGACAAAAACTCAAGTAATGAGTAATCCATTTCATATAGAACCATGCCAATGAAGGGATTAAGACAAGAACGGATGGGGGAAAACGTAAGATGTCTACACCTACTGGATTTATGGAATACAAACGTCAACTGCCAGCGGATCGAGAGCCAGCGGAGCGGATTAAGGATTGGGAAGAGTTTCATAAACATATGGCAGAAGAAGAACTCAGAACACAAGGTGCACGATGCATGGATTGTGGTACCCCGTATTGCCATACAGGTATAGATATGATTGGCGGCACGTCAGGTTGCCCCGTGCATAACCTGATTCCAGAATGGAATAATCTTGTATATCGCGGACTGTGGAGAGAAGCGCTTGAGCGCCTTCACAAAACGAATAATTTCCCGGAATTTACAGGTCGCGTCTGTCCTGCTCCTTGTGAAGGATCATGTACAGTTGGCTTAATTGGTCAGCCTGTAACCATCAAAACCATTGAAGAAGCTATTATTGAAAAAGGTTTCGAAGAAGGATGGGTGGTTCCCCAACCTCCTGAAAAACGTACGGGTAAACGTGTAGCTGTCGTAGGCTCTGGTCCAGCGGGATTGGCTACTGCGGCTCAGTTGAATAAAGCAGGACACTTGGTAACAGTGTTTGAGCGTTCGGACCGTGTCGGCGGATTGCTGATGTATGGGATCCCGACGATGAAATTGGATAAAAATGTAGTTCAACGTCGTGTTGATCTGCTTGAAGCAGAAGGTATCCAATTTATCACGAACACGGAGATCGGTAAAGATATTGCAGCACAACAACTGGTAGATGATTACGACGCTGTTGTATTGTGCGGTGGTGCAACCAAACCACGTGAATTCAACATTGAAGGCAGCGACTTGAAAGGCGTTCATTACGCCATGGATTTCCTGAATGGCAGCATTAAGAGCTATCTGGACTCCAATCTGGAAGACGGCCAATATCTGTCCGCTAAGGAAAAAGACATTATCGTCATTGGTGGCGGAGATACAGGATCTGACTGTGTAGCTACATCGCTGCGTCATGGTTGTCGTACTGTTACACAATTCGGTACGCATACACAAGCACCGATGGAACGTGATCGCATTAACAACCCTTGGCCGCAATTCCCGAATGTGTATACACTTGATTATGCTCAAGAGGAAGCCAAAGCATTGTTTGGTCAAGATCCGCGTGAATTCTCAATCATGACAACCAAATTTGTTGGAGACGATGAGGGGAACCTCAAAGAATTGCATACGGTGCAGATCGAGCGTATTGTAGATGAGACAGGTCGCAAGATTTATCAGCCAATTCCAGGTACAGAGCGTGTATTCCCGGCTCAAATGGCCATGATTGCGATTGGTTTTGATGGACCGGAACAAACGTTGGTAGAGCAACTGGGGCTTGCAACAGATCGTCGTACGAACGTTAAAGCACGTTATGGCAAATACAACACCAATGTGGATAAAGTATTTGCAGCAGGTGACATGCGTCGTGGTCAAAGCTTGGTTGTATGGGCGATTAATGAAGGCCGTGAGGCTGCTCGTGAAGTGGACAAATACTTGATGGGTGCTACGGTTCTGGTGTAACGTACTACAACAAGAACGGATTTACATGAATACTAAACAAGTAAAAGTATAGATTAGATATCAATGACAACCCTCGCGTTCAGCGGGGGTTGTTTGTTGTCTTTTGAATAGAAAAGGCTACATATTTCACGTAAGTGTGACCAATAGCATTGCTTTTTGAGTGATAAAGATTTATTATTATATTATAATGATTATAAATAAGGATTCACTGAAACCAACAATGAGTACGATAAAAGTAAAAACTAATGAATATAAACCGGAGGTGCGACCTGCTATGGCAAGTAACCGGGACAAGTCCATTTCAGAACAGATATTTCACATTAAAAATCAATTGGTTGAAAAAGGATATAAGTTAACACAACAACGGGAAGTTACTGTACGTGTATTGCTTGAACATGAGAAGGATCATTTTAGCGCAGAAGAAGTATTTCTTCTGGTTAAGGAGCAGTTCCCTGAGATTGGATTGGCTACCGTATACCGAACTCTCGAACTGCTGAGTGACCTTCAGGTCGTTGAAAAGATTAACTTTGGCGACGGTGCTGCGCGTTTCGATCTGCGAAGTACGGATGGTTCCCATCACCACCATCACTTGATCTGTACAGAATGTGGCAAAGTAGAAGAGATTATGGAAGATGGTCTACTTCGTTTGGAACAACAAATTGAGCGTCAGTATGGCTTCGCTGTCACAGATCATCGTTTGGATTTTCAAGGTGTATGCAAAGAGTGCAGACAAAAGCATGTACTTAAAGAACAGGCAGCAGGATAATTCAATTCGGGAGGGTGCTCCCGAATTCAAAATCTGATATAATGAGTATCAGAAGCAAGGGGCTTCCGTCGGCGGAAGGCCCCTTTTTGCCGTCATGCGGACGGTGAAGGAGGAGAGATGGACGGATGAAGACACTGGTTATAGCGGAAAAACCCGACATGGGTCGAACCATTGCCGCCGTCATAGAACCAAGGGCCAAGAACAATCGCACGTATCTGGAGGGTGAGCATTACATCATCACTTGGGCGATTGGGCATTTGCTTGGACTGGCTGAACCGGATGCCTATGATACGAAGTACAAGCGCTGGAACATAGCGGACCTGCCGATCATACCCGATCAGTTCAAGATTGTACCCAATCCGAGAACAAAAGATCAGCTCAAAATGATTGGAGAACTGGCAAAACGTGCTTCAGCGATCGTTAATGCTTGCGATGCAGGGAGAGAAGGGCAGTACATCTTCGCCCTCATTCAGCAGCAACTGAAGCTACGTCAGCCTGTAAAGCGTCTATGGATATCGGATTTGACAGCAGAGAGCATTAGACGTGGTTTTGATGGTCTGAAGGATGCCTCTGAATTTGAAAATCTGACCCATGCAGCTCGCGCCAGAAGTGAAGCCGATTGGCTGATCGGTATGAATGCCTCACGGGCGTTTACAACCCGTCATAATGCATTGTTGTCTGTAGGTCGTGTGCAGACGCCAGTACTGGCGCTAATTTATGATCGGGAAATCGAGATTGAAGCATTCCAGTCGCAGACCTTTTATGAAGTGGCCGCCTGGTTTCGGCAGGAAGGTGTCGAGTACCGGGGGCTACGTCAAGGCGATAAGCTGACCGATGCCGAGACAGCAGAGGCTATTGCAGCCAGTGTGAAGGGCAAGACTGGGCGGATTACCAAATACGAAGCGAAGCAGACGAAGGAGTATCCGTATCGTTTGTATGACCTGACCCTTTTACAGCGTGAGGCTAATGCCAAGTTCGGATATGGTGCCAAAAAAACACTGGATATTGCGCAGGCCTTGTATGAAAAACACAAGGTGATTTCGTATCCACGGACGAACTCCAACTATGTTACAGAACAGAATATCGAAGGTATGCACAAAACGCTGAACCTGCTCAAAAATGGTACCTATAGTGAGCTTGCGCAAGGGGCAAAGCCAGAGCTTGTTCATAAAAATAATAAAGGGGTATGTAATCCGAGCAGGGTTGAGGATCACCATGCGATCCTGCCTACATTGAAGCGACCAGGTACCTTATCCAAGGATGAACAGAACATCTATGATTTGATTGTAAGACGATTCTTGTCTCACTTCTATCCTCCGGCAGAGTATAAACAGCATACGGTGCTCACCGAAGTAGAGAAACATCAGTTTAAGACATCTGTCAAAGAACTGTTGTCCCTCGGATGGAAAGTGGTTCTCGGTTCCGGAGATCAGGAACAGGGTAGCGCAGGCAAGAAGAAGACCAAGAAAAACGGCAATGAAGAAGAGGAAGCCGAGGAGTGGACGGATAAGGCTTTTGCTGTACAACCTGACTTGCCTGTTCAATGTACGAAGAGTGAGTTCAAAGAGAAGGCGACCCAACCTCCCAAAAGTTATACCGAGGGAACATTGCTGAAAGCGATGGAAAGTGCAGGCAAGCAGATCGAGAATGAAGAGCTGCGAGATGCGATGAAAGATAGTGGTCTGGGTACTCCGGCTACACGAGCGGCTACGATTGAACGCCTTAAAAACGTAGGTTATATTACGCTGCAAGGGAAGAAAATGCAGTTGACGCTCAAAGGCAGAACGGCTATTGAATTGATTCGCCGTGCGGGCGTAGATCTGTTAACTTCACCTGAGATGACCGGGCAATGGGAAAGAAGGTTATATCAGATTTCCAAAGGTGAGGCAGGTCAGGACAAGTTCATGGAGAACGTCAAGAAATTCACCTTGTCTATTATTGAAAAAGTGCGTGTACAAGCTCCCGCTCCAGCAGATGCTTTTGGAGAAGATTCACGCGCAGGTAGGGGGAAAGGCAATGGAGCCAGAACCCAAGCCGGAAATACGAGGACATCTGCTAAGACAGCTAGTAGCGGTTCAGCTGTAAAAACAACTCGTCAGACTTTGGTATCTTCGTCCAGAGCTGGTAGTGGGAAAAGCACGACCACCAAGGCCTCGTCCTCAACTGCGAGCCCATCTGGAGCGAGAGAGTTACTTGCACCCTGTCCTTCTCCCGGCTGTACAGGCCAGATCATAGAGGGTAAGAAGGGCTACGGATGTTCACGTTTCAAGGAAGGCTGTTCGTTTGTGGTTTGGAAAGAGTATGCGGGCAAAAAAATCACCAGTACGATGTTGAAATCGCTGATTGAGAAGGGGAGTACGCAAGTGCTGTCTTTCAAACGAAAAGACGGGAGTACGGTGAAGGCGCGTATTATTCTGCAGGACGTAGTAACAGGCAAGTTATCTGGTGAGAAGCAGGATGCTTGAACTTAGTTAACCATAAAGCAAAAGGACCCTTATCCAAGGGTCCTTTTCTGTTGCTGCTGTTGTATGTTTTCGTGTATGACTTTTGGGACCTCTTCCAGTGCAGTGATGGTATACATCGAAGTTTCCGGATTAGGCTGAAGTTCTACGATGTTATATTGCCATTCATTTGGCTGTTTGATATATATGCTATGAATTCCGGCTTTTACCGCGGGCATAATGTCTGTCCGTAGTGAGTTGCCAATCATCCATGTTGCACGACGATCAAACGGACCGTTAGACAGAATACCTTCCAGTGCTTCGATGTTTTTGTGTTGTCGGATATAGATCCGATCATCAAAATAAGCTGAGAGCTTCATCTGATCAATCTTCCGCTGCTGGATTACGGTTTCACCGCCGGTATATAAATAGAGGGAATGTCCTGCACCTTTGAGATTCTCAAGCGTTTCAACCATATGAGGGTAGGGCTCAACCGCTTGGTCGTACACACTCATGCCCAATTTACTCAGATAGGATTCTTCTCTGGGAGAAGTTAATCTGGCGAACTTGCCAGAGAAGTACCGATAGGTATCAATCAGAGATTGCGGGAAGTGATGACTAGCGAATCCAAGCTTGTTCACTCCTGTGACATCGATCTCCAGCTGTTTTTCGCGAATCTCTTGCGTTGTCAGAGAATGTCCATCAAACCACTCTTGCATATTTTCGAAGAATTCACCCAAAATCAGGTTAAAATACTTGTTGCAATATACGAGTGTATCATCAAGGTCAAACAAAATATGTTGCTTCATTATTTTCATGTTCTAACTCACTCCTTGTAGCCAGCAACTCCACAATGGTTCAACTAAATTATATGCGAATATAGGATTCCAGGAACATATTCAATTCAGATACACCATCCGGTCGAATACTGTATTTCTCTTTACGATTACTTCCGAGCAGATGGGTGCGTAGCAAGCCTGCGATGCGCAGTGCCATCACCTGATCTTTGACCGTGTCTTCGTCTTTACCCAATTCTTCACACATCTCAGCGAGGGATTTGGGTTCATCCGATACGTAACGAAGCAGGCGAAGCCTTTCGGGATCAGCCAGTGCATGGGTGAAACGTAAAAGACATGTTGGCGGCTGGTCTTCATTCTCTTCAGGTGCATCTACGGGATACTGCATGATCATCATACCCTCATAGAAGCAGTACATATTAATAGGACGATTGTGCACCGTTGGGAAGAGGATGACTTCGTTCAGTCCAGGCATCGGTTCAACAAGAACGCCGGCTGTAGCATATTCAATAAGCAGTTCAGATCCCATTTTATCAAGCAAAATGCGTTTTTCTTCGGCATCTTCTTCCAACCATACACGCTGATCTTCACTCATATTCTGACAGTAGTGTTGATCCCATAGTCGCAATAATGGGACATAACTGTTCCGAATGCGCGTAGATTCTTCTATTGTAAGAGCGGGCAAAAGGGGAGAGACCCGTGCATACAGGTCTTCCGCTGTCATTCCGGCAAGCATGTCCAGAAAATCACGATTCTCCGATGTATCATTTTGATATGCTGCCCATGCAAACAAGACATCAAAATCATCAAATGGCCAAGTGGCAGCAGGTGCGAGCGCAGCTCGAACATTGGAACTTAGTTTGCCTTCCACTTCCAGAATCCATTCAGGACCAATATCCAGGTGCTGAATCCATTTTTTCGTGACATAAACCAGAAAGCTGTTAAGCATTTCATATATCGGTGAAACATCAATTTTAACATGATAAGCCATAATGTTGCAGAATCCTCCCGTCACATCTAAATGTACGCAGCGACTTAAGTACGATTAGTGCGTGTTCAAAAAGTCTGGTTTTCAGTACCAAGAAGATGGAATGAAGATAGAAATGGAGTAGCGGAGCGTAGGAAAACTACGTGAGCAACGGACATTTCGGCTGAATTTCATCTTCGAAGCTGATGATGCCACTAGGCATGATTCGTAATCAAAAGTGAACTTTTTGAACAACCTCTATTATGGCTTGTTTTGCAGGGCGTTGTCCACTATAATGTTCAAGTCCGGGGCAAAGCCCCGATCCATGAATAGCAGTTTAAAACCATATGTATACCATACGAAAGTCGTCAGCGATGGCGATTTTTCTTTGTGTGCTCGCAGGAGGAATGAATTCGTGTCATCGATTACTCGTCCCAAACTATCACACTCGACAGCCAATTATCTGATTTTGATTACGGTTATTGTGGTAGCGGGAATTAGCCAGGGGCTTCTGCTGCCTGTGCTTTCGATTTTTTTGGAGCAAAAAGGGGTTTCACCAGGGTTAAACGGATTAAACGCCGCCGCGTTGTACATTGGCTCTTTTGCCATGACTCTAATTGCGGAGCGTCTATTGGGAGCACTCGGGTTCAAAAAGCTGATTGTGGGTGGCCTGATATTGGTCATGGTCCCTTTAATATTGTTTCCGTACTTGCCGGATATTAAAATATGGTTCATTTTGCGTCTGATCGTTGGAATAGGAGACAGCGCACTTCATTATGCGGCTCAGCTCTGGGTGCTGCTCGTTACTGTACCTGAAAAGCGTGGACGATACATATCGCTATATGGCATGTCCTACGGTCTGGGATTCAGCATTGGTCCACTGGGCATCAAATTGCTTGGATTCGGTGATGCTGTGCCTTTCTGGGTGTTATTCGTATGTATTGCCGCAGTGCTTTTACTGGTACTAATGAAGCTTCCGGATACGAAGCCGGAAAAAGCAGAACATGGCCAACTGCCCGAACGCCGCTTCCGTCGTAGTCTGGCATGGGCTTGGTATGCACTGTTACCGGCACTCTTATACGGATATATGGAGGCCGGTATGAACAGTAACTTCCCCGTATACGGCTTGCGTATTGGATTCGACACCAATCAGATTTCCTCGTTGCTTCCTTTTATCGGAATTGGAGGTTTGTTCCTTCAATTGCCTCTGGGTATGTTGAGTGACCGATATGGGCGAAAGAAGATATTAATGTTTGCAGGCATCAGCGGAGGAATTATCTTCATGCTGGTTCCAATCGCAGGTACGCATTTCTGGTGGGCGCTTGTATTGTTAACGATCGCAGGTGGTCTGGTCGGTTCATTTTTCTCACTGGGTCTTGCCTATGCCGCAGATATTCTGCCTAAAGCGTTGCTACCTGCAGCTAACGTCGTAGCGTCCTTTCATTTCACGATTGGAAGCATTATTGGACCGAATCTGGGCGGTCAGATGATCAACTGGATTTCACCCGGAAGCATGTTCACGTTGCTGGGAATCATGTACCTTCTTTTCGGCGCGGCCGGTATATTATTTCGTCGTAAACCTGAGTTCGAATCTGTGTTAAAATAGAAGCTGGTGTTCGCATGGAAATTGATGTCCATTTCCGAGTACACTAGTGATAGGGAAAAACATGGACAAGAGGAGACATCGCGATGATCAGAGTAGAGAACTTGAGTAAATCCGTTGGTGTGGACCGCGTTCCCGTTCTACGGGATATTCGATTTGATATGCAACAAGGTGAGATGATTGCTGTAGTTGGCTCAAGCGGTAGTGGGAAAAGCATGTTGCTCAAATGTCTGGCCATGATGGAGAAATGGGATTCCGGCCGATTTACGGTAGATGGTGCCGAGATTTTGAAAGAAGGCTGGTCAGGAAAACGGAAAATTAAACGGGAATGGGCATACTTGGAACAGAATCCAGAATTATTTCCTAGACGTACAGCGCTTAAAAATGTACTAATCGGACGATCGGGTCAGACTCCCGTATGGAGAATGGTAACCGGTATGGTACGTTCTGATGATTATATGGGTGCGATGGATTATCTCGAAAACTTGGGATTACTTGATAAAGCACATCAGATCGCAGAGAAGCTGAGTGGTGGTGAAAAGCAACGTGTTGCCATTGCAAGAGCGCTTGCTCATGGTGCCAAAGTGGTTCTGGCTGATGAACCTGTGATTGGTCTGGATCCTCACACAGCAGATTCGGTTCTGGAAACACTGCGAAAATTATGTGAAGAAGAACGTGCAACAGTCATTGCGGTATTGCCTATTGAGCTTGCTGAGAAACATGCCACACGGATCTGGGGATTGGCAGACGGCAAGATTGCTTTTGATATTCGTGGACGCAGACTGACACAGCAAGAAAAAAACCAGATTTAAACTATTGAAAAGAGTGATGAGATTGTTTAATTCACGGTGGGGACGCTTCATTGCAGCAGGAACTATGGCGATTGTGCTTGGTTCTGTTCTAAGCGGATGTACAGTCATAAGCGACCCCAAGGGTTTGATGAGAAAACCGATGATGTCCACAGATAAGGAAAAACTATACAACGTGGTTCAGGTTAAACTGCCGCCAGAAAGCACGTTGATTCGTCCCAAGGACATGAATAATACCAGTATGATTCGAGTGGAAGACCTGAACGGGGATGGGACTCGGGAAGCGATTGTTTTTTATGAGACGCCGAATGAGAATGTGCGAATCCATGGCATGATTTTGGAAGAGCAGGGGGGCA
This sequence comes from Paenibacillus sp. LS1, assembly GCF_026013365.1. GTDB lineage: Bacteria > Bacillota > Bacilli > Paenibacillales > Paenibacillaceae > Paenibacillus. Next base: position 812,061 of record NZ_JAPDOE010000001.1, on the reverse strand, counting down.
CATGGGTTAAAAAACTTACATTTGATGTGCCGGGAAATGAGCTGCAATCCTTTAAAGTATTGGATATTACGAATGATGGTAATCCCGATATTATACTTGGGGTTAGTTTACAGGAGCAAAAAGCGTTGACTGCCTATTCGTACAAGGGCGGGGCATTGGAACAGGTTCTGGGTGGAGTCCCGTATAATCAATATATCATTGATGATGCGCAGGGAAATACGCTGGATTTGAGTGGGGATGGCAAGAGTGATTTTGTGATCATTTCGCTGAACAACAGCGGCTTTGCAACCATTGCGCTATACCAGTATGAAGATGGCAGTTTCAAGGAAGTCGATCGGGTACAGACGGATTATACGGTTAAAGAAGTTTATAATGCTCTGGGCGGAGAGATCGCAGAAGGACAAATGGGCATTGTACTGGATGCAGAGCTTGATGATCGGAGTTCCTTCTCACAAATTATGTATGTTAAGGATAACAAGTTAGTCAATGCTTTCAAATCACCGGATCAAACGTATAGAGATGACAAAATTTTAAGCGGTGATGTTGATAATGATGGTATTATTGAGTTTGGACTCAAAGAGACTCCGAAGGGTTGGGAGCATTACGTTTTTGACTCTCGGTTGTGGTTCTATACCTATTATCAATGGGATGGCAAAGACGGCAAGCAATTTGTCTCATTCCAATTCCGGGATGATGCCGATTTATTTCATCTAAACCTCAAGCCAGAGTGGTACGGTAAAATCACTATTGATACCAAATCGGAAAAGGAAAAATATATTCGATTTAAAATGATTGATACGGACGAAACCGTGGCAGAGATCAAATATTTCACCCTTTCCCAGTGGGATCAGGAGAAGGGTAAAAGCTGGAAGGAAATTACGCGCACCAAAGATCGGGTTATTGCTTCACGAGTAGCACAATCAGAGGCGGGTAAAGATGCACTGAGTAATACTTCTCAGCTGAATAGAAAGGGAGAACTTAATGAGTAAAGTACTTATACTTGAGGATGAAGAATCCATCCGCAGTTTTATAGTGATTAATTTAAAGAGAAACGGATTCGAAGTACTTGAAGCGGGTGACGGTCATGAAGCGCTTCGCATACTGCAAACCGTACCGGATATTGATCTGGCTCTGCTGGATGTCATGGTGCCAGGTATAGATGGATTTGAGGTCTGTCGACGCATTCGTGAAACCAATGAACGCCTGGGTATTATTTTTTTGACAGCGAAAGTTCAGGAACAGGATAAAGTATACGCACTCTCCGTTGGTGCAGATGATCACGTAAGCAAGCCTTTTAGCCCAACAGAGTTGATTGCGCGTATTCAGTCTTTGTTACGTCGTGTGAACGTGCATCGGGAAACTGCGGCGAAGGTTACCTTCCAGTCCGGGCCATTTTCACTGGATCTGATCTCCAAACAGTTCAAAAAACAGAATGAAGCCATTGAGTTAACTCCAACGGAGTTTTCCTTGATTCAGTTTTTTCTGGAAAAAGAAAATACACCGCTCAGCCGCGATGTGTTGTTAGATCACGTATGGGGCAAAGAGTACATGGGTGATCCCAAAATTGTGGATGTCAACATTCGTCGTCTTCGTCAGAAAATTGAGAACAATCCTTCCGAGCCCGAATACCTGCAGACTGTATGGGGTCACGGGTACAAATGGAAGGGCCGGGAGCAATGATTAAAAAAGGCATTACACGGCAGATCGTACTACATTATTTCTTTGTAGTTTTTCTTGCTCTGCTGTTGGTCGAATTCGTATTTATGTTGGCAGTACAAAGGTATTATTATGAAAGTATCTACAATACGATTAGTACCCACATTTCCAATTCAAAGGACTTTTTTGAACCGATCGCCCGTGAGAATAATACGGAGGACGGCAATAATCTGTCCAGACTAATTGTGAATTTGGCATTGTCCAATACTGAATTGGAAATTTTGGATCTGAACGGGCGCGTATTGGCGAGTTCGACGGCTTTTGAATCTGACCGTGCTGTGTTGCAAACAAGTGATATTATGCAGGCTTTGAACGGGGATATGGGACGCTGGATTGGAAGACAACCAGGTACTGGAGAATCCGTCTTGGCCGTTTCACACAAGTTTGATCTGGGCGGCGAAAATACTTATGTTATTCGATATCTGACATCACTCGAGGATGTGAACTCCAAGCTGCTAAATATGGGATTGCTTGCCGCTGCGGTCGGTGTTGCTGTGCTTGCGATTGTCTTAATTATCAGTATTGGTATGGCAAACTCCATTGTGCGTCCAATCAATAACATCACTGCAGTATCTGCTCAAATGGCCAGGGGACGGCTCGATGTCAGGGTTAAAGGAAACTATAAGCACGAACTGGGCGAACTGGCATCGACGCTTAACTTCATGGCACATGAAATTGTGCGCAGTAATCAGATCAAGGATGATTTTATCTCTTCGATTTCACATGAATTAAGAACACCTCTGACCAGCATCAAGGGCTGGAGTGAGACACTGGACTCAGGCGGTTATGATCCGGAAGAAACCCGTATCGGGATGGGCATCATTTCCAAGGAAACCGAACGATTGATTGGACTTGTTGAAGAGATGCTGGATTTCTCTAAATTACAGCAGAATCAGATGAAGCTGGTCAAAGGAACCGTCAACATTCGTGAAATTGTACAGGAAACGATGTTGAATGTCTGGGCCAAAGCGGAACAAAAACAGGTTCATCTTAAGTTGGAAACGGATGAGACTCGTGCTTATAATGTCCATGGAGACGGGAACCGACTGAAACAAGTCTTCCTGAATGTTGTGGATAATGCGATCAAATTTTCACACGAAAATTCTTGGATCTTCTTGTCCGTCAAAGAGGAGAATGGTCAGATTATAGCAGCTGTTCAGGATACGGGTATCGGTATCAGTGAGGAGCACCTAATTAAAGTGCGGGACCGCTTCTTCCAGGTAAATCATCAAAACGGGGGAACCGGACTGGGGCTTGCGATTACGCAGGAACTGGTGGAACTGCATGAGGGAACCATCACGATGCAGAGTGAACTTGGAACAGGTACAACAGTTACGGTTACATTACCCGCTGTGGCTGAGGAGATGGGTACAGAGGAATCTGTAATTGAGTCTGGTGATCCTGAAGTCAACGAAGAGCAAACAGCAGGCGATGTGAAATTGGATATAGAAAAGTCTTAAGATTTCAAAAGATAAGAGACTTTTCTACGTGATGATCAAACATGCATGCTCCATAACATTCATATCAACACCAAAAAAGGCGAGCCATCCAAGGCTCGCCTTTCTCATATGTGTATATTTATATTTATTTATGAAGAAAGCTCACCAGCGCGCAGACGCCCACTTTTTTCATATACTTCTTTTAATATACGGACAGGTTGTGTACGGACAGCCGGCTTGGCAGAGATAATCTCGTTAGGCCCCACGACAACAATTTCATCTGCCGTACCCTTCACAATGGCACCGTCTTTGATTATTGCACCTTCACCAATGATGGCACGTTCAATGTGAACGCCACGGCCTATGCGTGCGTTAGGCATAACCACACTGTCTTTAACCTCAGAGCCTTTACCCACTTCAGCACCGCAGAAGATTACAGAACGTTCCGCACGACCTTCGATGGCACAAGAGTCGTGAATCATGGAAGTCACATGTTCAATCTTCGTATGTCTTGCTTTGTAAGCACTTGGCTTGGAGCGCCAGTCGCGAGTAAACATCGGCCAGTTTTCTTTTTGAAGACTCCAGTCTTCCTCGTTATAGAGCAGATCCATATGTGCATCCCAAAGACTTTTAACCGTACCTACATCTTTCCAATATCCATTAAAGTTATAGACAAAGAGGGGGTTATTCTCGTTCAACATCTGAGGAATAACATCTTTACCGAAGTCATGACTGGATTCAGGGTTAACCGCATCTTCCAAGAGATGGCGTTTCAGGTATTCCCATTTGAACATGTAAATACCCATTGAAGCCAGATTACTTTTTGGTTCAGCCGGTTTCTCGGCAAACTCGGTTACACGCAGATCAGCATCTGCAGCCATGATCCCAAAGCGATGTGCTTCATCCCATGGAACTTCCATAACGGAAATCGTTGCTGCGGCATTATTGGCCTGATGAGCCTCCAACATTTCGCGATAATTCATATGATAAATGTGGTCACCCGACAAAATTAGAACATTTTCGGGGTTTTGTTGGTCAATATAGTCGATATTTTTATAAATAGCATCCGCCGTTCCCAAGTATTCGTCATTTCCTGTATGATAAGATGGAAGCAAGGAGATTCCTGCCTCACTAGAGTTACCATGTCCCCATGGTTCTCCTCCACCGATATGATCATGTAATGAATCCGCTTGATACTGCGTTAGTACACCTACAGTGTCGATCCCTGAGTTAACGCAGTTACTGAGAGGAAAATCGATGATCCGGTAGTGCCCGCCAAACGGTACAGCGGGTTTTGCGATACTTGAGGTTAAAGGGGCTAATCGCTTCCCTTCTCCTCCCGCCAACAGCATAGCGATGCAATCTTTATTAAACATAATCGTTTCCCTCCCAAAATATTGTGCATTGTAGTACATCATTAACGCAAAGTAGAGCAAATGAAACTATTGTTACTGTAAAAATTCAGAAAAAATACAACATTTTCTAAACCACCGCATTTTTCTTTTCAACTTGGCTAGAATGGGGTAATGGTAACTGTTATATCTATTTTTTTGAAAAGAAGGTGATCTCTTGGCCATTCAACCGTTGGCACACCCGGAGATACTGCCGGAGCATATTTATTTATTTCATGAAGGTAACCTTCATCACAGTTATCGAATGATGGGCGCACAGCCTGAGACTTGCGATGGCCGTCAGGGGTATCGCTTTACCGTATGGGCACCAAATGCCGCACAAGTAGGACTGGCTCTGGACCGTAATGATTGGAAAGGCGAACAGGAGCCTTTATATAAGATACCCGAATCAGGATTTTGGAGTCGTTTTTTTCCGGAAATCAGTGAAGGAACTTTATACAAGTTCCGTATATTAACGGAAGATGGAACAGAATTGCTCAAAGCGGACCCGTATGCGTTCCAAGCGGAGGTTCGACCTCAGACAGCCTCTGTGACCAGTTCAATCGAAGGTTACAAATGGAATGATGGAGCATGGAGACGTAAACAACGTGCCATGTATAACAAACCTCTACATATTTACGAAATGCATATGGGAACCTGGAAGCGCAAAGAAGATGGTAGCCTCTATAGTTATTGCGAGATGGCTGACTTGCTCGTTCCTTACTTATTAGAAATGAAATATACACATGTCGAGATGATGCCTCTCAGTGAGCATCCCTATGACCTTTCGTGGGGATACCAGAACACAGGATTCTACGCCCCAACGAGCCGTTACGGGCAACCTAAAGATCTGATGTATCTTGTGGATACACTGCATCAGGCTGGAATAGGCGTACTCCTGGATTGGGTGCCTGCGCATTTTGCCAAAGACGCTCATGGGTTACGTATGTTTGATGGAACGCCTTTGTATGAGTATGCAGACCCGATGTTAGCGGAGAAGCCAGGCTGGGGTACACTCAGCTTTGACTACTCGAAACCTGAGATTCGTTCCTTTCTGATCTCCAATGCATTGTATTGGATGGAGATGTATCATTTTGACGGACTGCGTGTTGATGCGGTTACGAGTATGCTTCGGCTGGATTTTGAGAAGCAGCCAGGGCAATATCGTACCAATGACGAAGGTGGTCTTGAGAACAAGGAAGCTGTAGCCTTTTTGCAGCAGTTAAATGAGACAGTGTTCAAGTATTTCCCTTATGCATTGATGATGGCTGAGGAATCCAGTGCATGGCCAATGGTGACGTTGCCTGTAGATGAAGGTGGTCTGGGTTTCAACTACAAATGGAACATGGGCTGGATGAATGATACGCTGGATTACATGGAATCTGATTTTCATGAGCGTCCTTCCAAACATCATTTGCTGACTTTCCCGGTCGTATACTCCTTTGCTGAAAATTATGTGCTACCTCTGTCTCATGACGAGGTGGTTCATGGCAAAAAGTCGCTCCTCGACAAGATGCCAGGAACCTATGAACAGAAATTTGCCGGCATGCGTGCTTTTCTGGGCTATTTTATGACTTTCCCAGGGAAAAAGCTGTTGTTTATGGGTGGAGACTTTGGCCAGTTCATCGAATGGAAAGATGAGGATCAACTGGATTGGTTCTTGCTGGATTATGACAGTCACCGCAATTTGCATAAGTTTGAGCGTGAGCTGTCTAACCTGTACTTGAGCGAAAAAGCTTTGTGGGAGCTTGATCATTCCTTGGACGGTTATGAATGGATCACTCCGGATGATCAGGACCAGAGTGTCATTTCATATGTACGCAAAGGAAAAAAACCTGCGGATACACTCCTTGTGCTCATTAACTTTCAGCCGGTCAAGCGGGAGCGTTACCGGATTGGTGTCATGCGTCCCGGTATGTATACCGAAGTTCTGAACAGTGACCATTCCGTTTACGGCGGTTCAGGCATAATTAATGATATGCAGCTGCCTACCGAAAAGATTCCTTTTCATGGGCAACCACATAGTCTCGAATTGGTTTTGCCTCCGCTGAGCATCGTGATACTAAAAAAGAACACGCGCCGGAAAACGGATGATTTGTCTGCGAGTATTACTTCCGTCAGTTCAAAAACAAAAAGTAAAAATGAAAGCAACACGCTGAAACCGAAGAGGAGGACGAAGGCATGAATATTCTATTTGCTGCTGCTGAAGTACATCCATTTATCAAAACAGGAGGCCTTGCTGACGTCATCGGTGCTCTTCCGTTCGCATTGAAGAAGGGCGGGGCAGACGTGCGGGTGATTATGCCTAAATACAAGGGAATTCCCGATGAATATAAAGACGCGTTGCAGCCCGTAATTACAACAGATGTGCCTCTTGGCTGGCGAAGACCCTATTGTGGAATAGAAATGCTGGTTCATGATGGGATTCCAGTATATTTTGTGGATAATGAGTATTATTTTGGGCGTGACGGGGTGTATGGATATATGGATGATGGCGAGCGCTTCGCCTTCTTCAACCGTGCAGTGCTCGAAGTTTTGCCACAGATTGAGTTCAAACCCGACGTGCTGCACAGTCATGACTGGCATGCGGGGATGATTCCTTTGTTGCTTGAAGCTCATTATCGACACGATTCATTCTATAGTGAGATACGTACAGTATTCACCATACATAACTTGTTGTACCAAGGGGTATTCCCGCATGAGTTATTCAGTGAAATCCTTGAGCTGGACGATCGATATTTCACCGTGGATGGGGCCGAATATTATGGTAACGTCAATTTCCTGAAAGCAGGAATTGTGTACGCAGATCATGTGACCACCGTGAGTCCTACGTATGCAGAGGAAGTACAGATTTCCTATTACGGTTATGGTCTGGACGGACTGCTCAGTTCACTTGGAGATCGGTTCAGCGGGATTGTGAACGGAATTGATACCAAGAGCTACAACCCGGCAACGGACACGAAGATTCCTGTGAAATACAGAACAAGTCTGTCCAAGAAAACGGAGAACAAAATTGAGCTGCAAAAGGAACTCGGACTTCCTGTTCGACCGGATGTACCTCTCATGGTCATGGTCACAAGGCTCGTGGACTCCAAGGGGCTTGATCTGGTCTGCCGCATCCTGGATGAATTGTTGTATTATGATGACATTCAATTTGCGGTACTGGGTACAGGGGAGCAGGCGTATGAACACTGGTTCCGTGAAGCTGCGAATCGTTATCCGCTCAAAATGTCTGCTCAGATTAAATTTAACGATGGGTTATCCCGCCGTTTCTATGCAGGCAGTGATATCTTCCTGATGCCATCGAGGTTCGAGCCATGTGGTATTAGTCAGCTATTGGCTCTGCGGTACGGCAGTGTGCCTCTCGTAAGGGAAACAGGTGGCCTGAACGATACCGTACAGGCATATAACGAGTTTACCGGAGAAGGGAATGGCTTCTCATTCACAAGCTTTAACGCACATGACATGATGAATACCATTCGGCGTGCGGAGGAGATTTACAAACAGCCGGAACACTGGAAGAAAATTGTGAAGAATGCAATGGGCGGAGAATATAGCTGGAACGTATCGGCTGAGGAATATATGAACATCTATCGCCGGATTACGATCGAACCTGTAAATTAATGCAACTGTGAATGAGTCACAGCATATGATGCTGTGGCTTTTTCATCCCATTAAAAAACACTTCCATGTTCAGAATGAATGTCATTCATCTGAGACGTTAGAAGTGTTTTTCTTTTGCCATGATTATGCTTGGATTGAATGATGAAAATGGATGTTCGCCGGATCAAGCTGCCTGTACAAAATACGGTACCCATAGGGGTCGAGCTTAATATTCATTAATCCATCGGTTGGGGATACAGGCTCTTCAGTTAATGCATCCTTCCAGTCTTTCGTTTCCATGGGATGTGAGAGCGTACGATCTTGAGGTGTATTGTTCATCCATACGGTAAAGTGAAGGTTGTCATCCACACGCTCGTACACGATACAGGGGTCATTGTGATCAGCCTTGAGGAATCGGAAGCGTCCTTTGCGCAGGGCTTCATTGCTTTTGCGTAAATCAATCATCAGACGATAAAAATCATAAAGTTCTCTGTCTTGTTTGGCCGGGTCCCATTCCATGCATTTTCGACAATCCGGGTCAGCATCACCGCTAATCCCAACTTCGTCGCCGTAGAAGATACAAGGTGTACCGATATAGGTGAAAAGAAATACAACCGATAACTTTAATCGGCGTTTGTCTTCCCCTAACCGGGTGAGCAGGCGAGGGGTATCATGGCTGCATAGCATATTGAAGATGACCTCATTCGTTTGTTGCGGGTATCGCATAATCAATGAACCCATTTCGTTGGCAAAATGATAACCATCCATTGATCCACAGAAGAACTGAAGCACTTTGTCGGCAAAAGGATAATTCATGACGGAATCAAATTGATCCCCCATAAGCCAGGTCAAGGAATCGCTCCATACTTCACCAACAATATAAGCTTCGGGATTCGCGGCCTTAACAACCTTACGAAAATCACGCCAGAAATGGTTGTCCACTTCATTTGCTACGTCCAGACGCCACCCATCCAGCTTGATTTCCTTGATCCAGTACTCAGCCACATCGAGTAGATATGCCTTAACCTCAGGGTTAGCTGTATTGAACTTGGGCATGTTGCCATAGAACCCAAACGTATCGTAGGTTGGGATACCGTCTATGATCTGAACCGGATATTCGTTGATGTGGAACCAATCGGCATACATTGAGTGTTTTCCATGTTGGAGTACGTCTTGAAAAGGAGGGAAGTCTTCGCTGCAATGGTTAAACACCGCGTCCAACATGACGCGGATACCCAGGCGATGACATTCTTCGGTCACTTGTTTGAGCATGGCGTTATCACCGAAATGGGGGTCGACTTTTTTATAGTCAATGGTGTCGTATTTGTGGTAGGAATTAGCCTGGAATAACGGGGTAAAGTAAATGGCGTTCACGCCAAGTTCAGTCAAGTCATGCAGATGATCCAGCACACCTTGCAAGTCTCCACCAAAATAATTGTCCAACTCCGGTTTGTCACCCCAGTCATGGATTCCTTGAGGATTCAGCTTGGGATCTCCATTGGCAAAACGCTCAGTCATGATCTGATAAAAGACGGCTTCTTTGGCCCACTCGGGCACCTTAAACACATCGATCTCATGTATATAAGAGAATTCATAATATCCTCCGGTTGGATAGGGGGCCTCATAATGAATGCCGTTATCCGCGAGGAAAACATCTTCGGAACCGGCGGTTATCCGAAATATATAGGTAAGGCGTTTGAATTGTGGTTTGACGGCAGCCTCCCAATAATCAAACATGCTATCGGCAGCAGCCTTTTCCAGTTGAATTTCCTTGTAGGTTCCGTTCCAATTGTACTTATCTCCGGTCAGTGCAGTCACATATTGCACATCATTTCGCTTGGTTCGTACGCGTAGATGTATGGTAGACGAATCATAGGCATAGGCCCACTTGTCACGAGGAACATGATACATGGCTTCGATTAGCATGACAGCACCTCCTGAGTATAGGATAAGTTATAGCTATAAATAACCAAGTTAGCCAGCAAATGAACCACAATTCCTGTAATAAAATGTATTATTTTCACTGTTTTCAAGGGTTTCTTTCACAGCATCTCCAGCTTCTTACTGAATATACTTACAGCTAAATCAAGAAAAGGGGTGCCTTGAACAAGCTTGAAATTTCAAGTTTGTTCAGGGCACCCCTGTATAGCATGTTGATGCGAATCTTAGCGAATAACTTGCTCGAACTCTGTGCGGATGGATTGAAGCAGCTCCGGCTGGCTCAGGACGTCGTAGGCTGTTGTAGCGAGTGCCTTGGCTCCCAGAATCATGCCGTCCAGCGCACGTTCTTGGAGTGCAAGATCACGGAAGGCTATGGAGTGCAGTGTATGCACCTCATCCACAACACGGATGTAGGGATGGATGGCAGGACATTTTAGGGAAACGTTACCGATGTCCATCGAGCCATGATCGTTACCGCTCACAATTTCTTCTTGCGGGATGCCGAGTTCCATCAGATTTTGACTAAACACAGCTGAAAATGCTTCATTGGTGACCATCTCGTCGTAGGACGTTTCATAGTTGGACGTCACCAGCTTGCAACCAGTCTGTAGAGCAGATCCTTCAGCAATCTGAATCACATGCTCCGTGAGGATATTCAGTTCTTTTCGGGTTGCTGCACGTACATAAAATTGGGCTGAAGCGTAGTCAGGAATGATGTTTGCCGCCTGACCTCCGTTGTTGATCACACCATGAATGCGAACGGTGCTTTTCACTTGTTGTCGGAATGCGTTGATCCCGTTGAACGTTTGAATGACAGCATCAAGTGCATTAATGCCTTCGTGCGGACTTGCAGCAGCATGTGAAGAGCGGCCATGGAATTCAAATTGAACAGCATCAATAGCGAGTGAGCTGCCGGACTTTTCGTAGGCATAATACGGATGTGCCATGAGAGCGACATCGCAGTCATCGAACAAACCTGCTTCCGCCATCGGAACTTTAGCACCGCGCGTCTCTTCAGCGGGGGTACCGAACACTTTAATGGTTCCACCTACTTCATCCAGAATGGATTTCAGCCCAACAGCAGCTCCAAGACTCATCATGCAGATTAGATGGTGACCACAGGCGTGACCGATCTCTGGCAAAGCGTCATACTCACACAGTAATGCGATGGTAGGGCCGGGTTTGGTGGCAGAATAGGTTCCGATAAAAGCAGTGTCCAGTCCGAGAATGGGAGCCTCTACCGTGAAACCGTGGAAGACCAGTTCTTCTTTCAAACGGGCAGAAGCGAGATACTCTTCATTTCCCAGTTCGGGGTTGGCACCAATATATGATGAAATGGCTTTAAAACGGGAAGCATATTGATCAATAACCGTCAGGATCTGTGATTTGTTAGATGTCATTAGTAAACTCCTTATGCAAAAATGAAAATAATTCATTGATTATATCATGTTTGCTTTATTTTTTCAGAAACAAGTCAAGATTTGTATTGTCAAAATGCATTGCATAATCATGCATTGTACTTTATAATGACTCAGTCATCAACATGAGAAGCATACAAAGTATTGTAAGGGGAGAGAAAAAGGTTGAAATTGATTAGTCGTTATACCATGATGCTGTTGACCTTTGTTATTCTGCTGACGACTGCCGTTCCTGTGGCACTTGCAAGTGGAACCACAGATAATTCAAGCAGTAAAAAGCTGGTGCTCGGTACAAGTGCCGATTTTGCACCATATGAATTCCATAAAGTGATTAATGGCAAAGATGAAATCGTCGGTTTCGATATTGAGATCGCCAAAGAGATTGCCAAAGATCTTGGCGCTGAGCTTGTGATTGAGGATATGGGCTTCGACGGTCTTCTGCCTTCATTGCAGAGCGGGCGTGTTGATCTGGTAATTTCAGGTATGACGCCGACGGATGAGCGGAAGAAAAGTATCGATTTTTCCGACACCTATTATAAATCAAAACAAGTGATTATGGTTCGCAATGCGGATAAAGACAAATATCCGACCATGGCAGAACTTGAAAATGCGAAGATTGGCGTTCAGAAAGGCTCCATTCAGGAAACGATCGGACAGAGTATTCCAGGAGCGAAGCTTACTGCGCTTGATAAAATCTCAGATATCGTGCTTCAACTGCAAACGAAACGCGTTGACGCGGCAATTGTTGAAGATACCGTTGCTGCAGGTTATCTGGACGATATCATTGGACTTGCTGCTGCGGTTCCAGACGAAGAGCAAGCAGAAGCGGCAATCGGGATTCGTAAAGGTAATACCGAGCTGCTAGCTGCAGTAAATGGAACACTGGAGCGATTGAAAAGTGAAGATAAAATCAATCAGATGGTGACAGACGCCAGCCTCTTGATGGCGGATAAAGCGAACAAATCACAAAATATTTTCCAAGTATTCTGGGAGTACAAAAGTTTCTATGCTACAGGTGTAGGATACACGCTCCTGTTATCTGCACTTGGTGTAATATTTGGGGTTATCATCGGATTGATCATCTGTTTGTTCCGTTTGCATGACGCTGCAATCTTGCGCTGGATCGGTACGGCTTATGTTGAAGTTATCCGTGGTACACCGATGCTGGTACAGCTGATGATTATCTACTATGGTATTTCCTTGACGTTTGGAATTAATTTCTCTGCTCTTCAAGCGGGTATTCTCACACTTTCCATTAATAGTGGTGCCTATCTGGCGGAGATTTTCCGTGCAGGTATCCAAGGTGTGGATCGTGGTCAGTTGGAGGCAGCGCGTTCCCTCGGAATGGGCAGAGGGGCAGCAATGCGTTACATTATATTGCCGCAAGCCTTCAAAGCTGTATTACCAGCGATCGGTAATGAATTCGTGACTATTATCAAAGAATCCTCCATTATCTCCGTTATCGGTATGGTGGATATTATGTATCAGGCTAGCGTGGTCAAGAACATTACGTTCCAAGGGTTGAGTCCGTTTCTAATTGCAGCAGCCATCTACTTTGTAATGACGTTCATTTTGTCCAAGCTGCTGGGACGACTGGAAAGGAAGTTGAGTGCAAGTGATAGACGTTAGACAATTACACAAATCTTATGGTAATAACGATGTACTTAAGGGCATTAACGTGACGATTGGCAAAGGTGAGGTTGTCGTGGTTATCGGTCCTTCCGGTTCGGGTAAAAGTACATTCTTGCGTTGTCTGAACTTGTTGGAACAGCCTACCTCGGGTGAGATTGATTTTGAAGGCGTGTCAATCACAGACCCCAAGCACAACATTAATGCAACTCGTGAAAAAATGGGCATGGTGTTTCAGCATTTCAACCTGTTCCCACACAAAACGGTACAGCAAAACATCACAATTGCTCCGATTAAAGTGAAGAAGCAATCGACTCAGGAAGCGGAGAAAATTGCTGCTGATCTGCTTAATACGGTGGGCCTGTATGATAAAAAAGATACATTCCCGAATCAGCTGTCTGGTGGACAGAAGCAGCGGATCGCCATTGCAAGAGCATTGGCCATGCAGCCGCATGTAATGCTGTTTGACGAGCCTACTTCGGCACTCGACCCCGAGATGGTCGGCGAAGTGCTGGATGTCATGAAACGTCTTGCAGAAGGCGGTATGACGATGGTTATCGTAACGCATGAGATGGGTTTTGCACGTGAAGTGGGAGACCGAATCCTGTTCATGGATGGCGGAGTTATTGTGGAAGAGGGAACACCTGATGAGGTGTTTGGAGCACCGAAAAATTCACGTACACGTGATTTTCTTGCTAAAGTACTCTAAATGAAATGATTTAATAGCGTTACTGACTTCGAGTCGGTAACGCTATTTTTTGTGCGTAATAATCATTTATAGATTTGCAAAAGTAACTTTTCTGTTACCAAATATAAAGGGATCGGATCGCCCAACTTTTCTGAAATATCCAGTATATTCTTACATATGATGACAGGCTAAAAACCATTTGGTAAGAATTACTACAAGTTCAGGTTACAAAATTGTGATATATTGAACTCTGCCGAAACTTCCGGACAGGGAGTGTGGGGGATGTAACGATGCAGATCGTGCAGGGGGAAGATCTACGGCACACTGCTTGGGGTGAATTAGGGGTACATAACGTTTCAAACGTAACGAAGAACCTATAGGGTGGCTCCTCATCCGAATCCGACAACTAACTTCGCAGGCATAATGAGGGAGGAAGACCATGATTAACAAGAAACGTATAGCCAAAACAGCAGTAGCATTATTGACAACAGCAATGCTCATTCAAGCGGTTCCGGCTCACGCCGATTCAGTTCATGTGGCCAAAGAAGGGGATACCTTCTACACCTTATCGAAACAATATGGAGTAGCACTCAACACGTTGGTTAAAGCAAACAACGACATTTCGGCTTACAACATTTATGGTGGTTTGAAAATTACGATTCCCGGTAAGGCAAACAATGTTGCAGCTGCTGCGGCTACGGAGAGCAAGACTCAAGCGAAGACGGTTACCACAGCAAGCTTGGACGTTAACGCAGATAACAAAGTTGTTCAAGCCTGGGGCAAAACGTTTGATTACAGTAAAGCAGTGAACGTGAAAGCAACAGCATACTCTGCAGATCCGTCTGAAAATGGAGGATGGGGTGCTGTAGATTACTTCGGAAATGATCTTGAACTGGGTACGATTGCAGTTGATCCAAGTGTGATTCCACTCGGAACCAAAGTACTGGTAACCGGTCACAGCCATCCGGGATTGCCAAAACAGGCTTTTGTAGCTACAGCACGTGATGTGGGCGGTGCAATCAAGGGTCACCGGATTGATATCTTTATCCCGGGTAGCAAGCAGTCCGTAAGCACATTTGGTTTTCAGGATATCGAGCTGTACATTTTGAAGTAAAAAGTAATCATTCATCTAACCAATGCAAACAGGGTGTCTGCCAGTCGCTAACTTGCGATTGAACAGGCACCCTTTTAACATTGTCTTCATTTCCTATGAATATCCTAATCTTTGGCCTTTGGCAATCCCAGCATCTCGTCCAAAGTGACCAGTTCATATCCCCGGTTACGCAGTTCCTCAATAATCTCGGGTAAAGCCTCAATGGTGCCGTTCAGATTGGATCCCACACCGCCTCCTGCATGTTGCAGAACGATGGAGCCTGGTTTCACGGCGGATAGGATGTTATCTTTGACCTTTTCCTTGGAGAGGCCTTTCCAGTCCAATGAGTCAACATTCCAGTTTACAATGCTATAGTGTTGTTTGGCTGCCCATTGCAGCTGTTCTTCATTAATGTCTCCGTAAGGCGGCCGGATCATCTTGGGCGTATATCCTGCCAGGTGATGAATGATATCCCCGGTATGTAAAATTTGTTTGCGAAAGGCATTCATCGATAGCTTGCTGAACTCGGGATGATTGTAGCTGTGATTGCCAACCATATGACCTTCCTTAACCATGCGTTTCACCAGATCCGGATGTTTCTCAGCACGACTACCGACAATGAAGAATGTAGCTCTAACTTTGTATTTCTTCAACACATCCAGCACCTGGGGAGTAAACCGTGGATCGGGCACATCATCAAAAGTCAGGGCGACCTGCTTCGTTGAAGGACCATTGGTTTTGAACGTGTCGGCATATTTTTGACGTAACTGCCCCAATGTCAGTTGTTCTGCTTCCGCAGAATCAGAACCTGATACCGATTCACTTGGCGGGTTTGAAGCATTCCGCGATGAAGCTGGAGCATGATATCCTCCCAGAAAAATAACGATAACCA
This sequence comes from Paenibacillus sp. LS1, assembly GCF_026013365.1. Taxonomy (GTDB): domain Bacteria; phylum Bacillota; class Bacilli; order Paenibacillales; family Paenibacillaceae; genus Paenibacillus. The sequence goes on along the minus strand of NZ_JAPDOE010000001.1, from coordinate 796,251 downwards.
TTAGCATAATGAGGCGTACGCGCATAATAACGGCCTCCTTTTCCAAAATGACGTTCTCCTTGGTATGCCCGGGGGTTTCATAAAATATGCGTAGTGTGAGAAGTTTCATTGCCGATAAAGCTCATGACAGCCATAATTCCTCCATATATAACATATAGAAAAGGATAGGTGGATGAGTATGAGTACATATGATTTGAAATCCATACGTTTACAGGTGATTGAAGCAGGAGAGGATAAGGTTTTTCTCGTTACGGGAGGAAAGGCGCATATTGGCGCGGTAGCCACGTTCTATGTGGATCATGAGCGCGTAAGCGGGACGACGGTACATATTCCGGGTCATAAAGAACAGGAGCTATGTGAGCGGCTTGCCCGAAAGGCTGCCCTACAGTTGAAAATAACAGTCACGGTGATCATGGGTATCCATTTTGATTCCATTACACGGATGCAGATCGACGAAATCGTGCAGACTGCAGAGAGGCTGATGGATGATCATCTGAACAAGGATAAACGATCTTCCTAACATGAAGAACAATCGCAAGTTTTGATTTTATTTGCTAAAATTGAAACGAGTTGTAGATTGTTACGTATGTATGTTTATATACGATGTAATATCGACTAGGAGGAATAACATAATGTCCATTTTCAAACGATTGCGTGATTTAACAATGTCTAACATCAACGCCATTATCGACAAGGCAGAAGATCCAATTAAGATGACGGACCAATATATCCGTGATATGCAAGAGGATCTGGAAGATGCAGAGAAAGCAGTAGCTGCACAGATTGCCATTGAGAAGAAATTCAAGCAGCTATTCGAAGAGCAGGAAGCTCTTGTGAAGAAACGTGAAGAGCAGGCGCATACGGCGGCACGTGCTCAGAATCTGGACCTGGCTCGTCGGGCTCTGGAAGAGAAAAAGGTTGCTGAAGAGAAGATGGCTGAGTACAAAACCAGCTATGATCAAAACAAGGCTTCTGCAGATAACCTGCGTGGCAAGCTTGACGAGATGCGTAAGCAATTGACTCAAATGAAGAACAAACGTGAGACATTGGTAGCCCGCTACAATGCAGCGAAAGCGCAAACGGAAATCAACAAAGCGTTGAATGGTTTTGGCTCCGATACGGCAAGTGCTGGCATGAAGCGTATGGAAGAGAAAATGATGCAAATGGAAGCTCAAGCTGAAGCAAGCAACGAAATGTCTTCCAAAGGCAAATCTTTGGACGAAGAGTTCGAGAAGTTGGGCAAAGATCAGGCTGTTGAAGACGAACTCGCAGCATTGATGAAACAGTACGATAATAAGAACTAACACCTTGGTTGTCAGCAGGGTTAACCAGCGGAGGAGAAGAGCGTTTCTCCTTCGCTTTTAAATGCGGTTCATGTTGATATGTGGGGGCTGTGTAAATGGATTTGAACATTTTGGCGATGCTGGTCTGGACAGTATCTGGTTCGGTTTTGCTGTTTGTCTTGATGTATGTAGATTCACTGTTCACGAAATATAAGGATTTTGCTGAAGTTAAGGCTGGCAATATGGCCGTTACCACACGTATGGTGATGAAATTATTTGCGCAAGGTTACGTACTCGCTACGTCCATTTCGACGGCTGGTCATCTTGGAGAAGCATTGCTGGTCTCCGTTGTATCCTTTATCATTTTGTTGATTCTGGAGAGTGTCGTACACTTTATGATTCGCAGATGGGCCAATCTGGATCTGGATACCGGAATCCAGCAAGGCAAGACAGGATACGGGTTGTTCTCTGGCGCATTACATATCGTGGGCGCACTGATTATTGCAGCTTGTTTATAAGATAAGGAACAGGAGTAATTCTCATGAGTGTATGGAAACGAATTAAAGGAATACTAACGAAACCTGAACCACCGCAGGCAGAGAAAACAATGCTTCAGCTTGCACCTGGTGATATCTGTGAGGTTTCTCTGGTCACTTATGAAGTCGTTGGTCGGGTTCAAAATCGTGCTCGAAATGCGGTTGTGCTTACGCTCCAGGATGGTACCGCATTTCAATATTTGCATATCGAAGAACGGGAAATCACCCGTTATGCCTTATATACACCAATCGATGGCAGACTAGATGCACCTGATGAGGTGCCTACATTGCTGGACCTGGATGGACGCGCATATCATTTAGAGGAAGAGTATGGTGGCATGGTAACTACGGCAGGCAGAACGCCGTATGGCCAGGCTGGAGAACAATTGGTATGGCAGTATCAGTCGGATGATAATATGCTTCTTCGCGTGGAGTGGCAAGACAGAAGGTTTACACTGTATGAGGGTGAGTCCATTATTCCTGCGGATATCAAAGTGATTCGTTCGAGCTAGGAGAGGTTCCAATGAAAAAACGCTTGGCACATGGATTAAAATTAATGCTGGTCCTCAGCCTTGTGATGTCTCTGTTGTCCGCGTGCGGAGCACCTTCTGTTCAGGACACATATCCACTTGAATCGGTTAGTGGCAGTGGTAACTCAACGTCTTATGTGTACCGGGCTTCGGACCGCACCGTTCCGGAAGTGGCTCAGGAATTGTCTGACCAAAGACAACCGGATCAGATCTCGGCAGAGAACACGGAGCGTATGTTCCTCGTGTATCAGGACGAGTATTATCATCTGCAACAAGATCCGAACAAGCCGGAGGATACCTTGGTTGAGGTGGACTCAAAGGAGTATGTTCGGCAGAACTACGATTCATCTTTTTTACAAGGATACCTCACCGCCACATTAATAGGTAATCTGTTCGATTCTTTTGGCGGACGAGGCTATGGCAATTATCGGGGTTATACCAATAAAGATACGTATAAACCGAGTGCAGGCTCCTATCGCACACCAACAAGTAATGACAAGAAGGTTGCTCCACCCATTACTGTGGATCGAAAAGGTACAATCACAAGGCGTGGAAGCGATAAAGATACAAGCGTGGGATCTGGCGGAGGATTATTCAACCGTAACAAGGATCAGAGCAAGGGAACCATTGATCGCAACAAAAGCAGTGGTGGCCTGGGCGGCTTGTTTGATTCACCAAAGAAATCCTACAAAAAACCGAAAACCAGAGTGGGCGGCGGTCGCATTATGAGACGTAGATAACATCTAATCGTAAGCGTGGCTGTGCATCTAATAGTCTAATCCAAAAAGAACAGTGAAAAGGTAAGGCAGATTCATTTCTGCTGGCACATTACCTCTGGCTGTTCTTTTTGGTTTATGATTTGCGAACATGATTAGATTTGCGTACGCGTGGAATCGTTGAAGCAGGCTGTTTGCGAATCCAGCGGATAAATGGGATCATTCGTTCATCCTGTCTCAAGGAATGCAGGTCCGTAAGACCAAGAGTTACAAGATCACGATTGGTATATAACGAATGAATCTGTTTGTGGCAGGGAATGCACAGGTCGGCCGTAGGCAGAGATGTTCCTCCCATTTCTTTGGGTGTCAGATGATGAATGGTCGTATCCACAGGTTCTCTTCCGCATAATTCACATCGTTTACTCATGATGATGATCACCTCCCTTTATCATTTGTATTATGGGCATGTATGCTTGCTTTCATGTTCGATGTTGAGCGATGTACTTGTCATCTTACCGTATTCCGGCTACACTTTCTTAAACAAAGATATGTCTCTAGGAGGTAAGAATACTATTGAAACTAAACTCACACTCACCTGATATGACAACTGCCAAGTTCAACCGTACAGCTGTACAGGTGCCTGATGCCCAAGCCAAAGTAGCAGCACGAGTTACTTCAGGCTCTATAGAGAAAGTTAACCTTGAGTGTGCCCATGGACGTACACTTGCAGAGACGATTCAGGCACCTCATCCGTATCCGTTCTTCCGGAGATCGGGAATGGATGGATTCGCTATTTTAAGTACAGATACCATAGATGCATCGAGTGATCATCAAATCTGGTTTCGAGTAATTGATGAAATTCCTTGCGGCTACACCTCAGACCATACCATTGTTTCAGGCACGACTGCTCGCATCATGACGGGTGCACAGGTTCCGGAAGGTGCGGATGCGGTGGTTATGATGGAGATGACCGAGAGCAAGGAAGAGAACGGGGAACAGTGGATTGCATTGAAACGGCACATATTGTCGGGTGCTAACATCACACCCATTGGACTGGAAGTCCAAGAGGGACAGCAGCTACTTGAAGCAGGAACGATCATCAGAGCAGGAGAGCAGTCGGTGTTGGCGACTTTTGGCATTGCAGAGGTTCCTGTATTTCAACGTCCTAAGGTGGCGATATTCGCAACAGGTACGGAATTGCTTGATGTAGATGAGCCCCTGCAACCAGGTCGGATTCGGAACAGCAACAGTTATATGCTGCGTTCTCTGGTCGTTGAAGCAGGTGGAGAGCCGGTGATATATGGTTCCATTGCAGACGATGTGAATACAGCAAGGGCCAAACTGGAAGAAGCTGTTCAAGATAATGATATCGTGGTAACCACAGGCGGTGTTTCCGTTGGGGATTATGATATTATGGGCGAACTTGTGCTGGAAGAGCATGTGGAGATGTTGTTTAACAAAGTGACGATGCGACCAGGCAGTGTAACCACAGCTGCTGTATACAAAGACAAATTGCTTTTCGCGCTTTCGGGTAACCCTGGTGCTTGTTTTGTGGGCTTTAGTTTGTTTGTTCGTCCAACCATTCGTTCCATGCAAGCGGATGCGCATCCTTATTTGGAAGAATGGACTGCGATCTTGGAAGAAGAGTACACCAAAGTGAACAATTTTACACGGTTTGTACGTGGACGCACAGAGATCCGCAACGGAATGGTGTACGCGATATCGGCTGCTGCCCGTGTAGATGAATCCAGCGTGATGATTACGATTAAAGACAGTGATTGTCTGATTGTTGTTCCGCCTGAGAAAAAAGGGATTCCTGCGGGTGAGCAGGTGCGCATTCTCAAACTACCCTCAGGTCATATGAACTAGTTGATGACTACAATGAGTGGGAGAAAACCACATATCATACAGATCGTTGGATACAAGAATACGGGCAAGACGACCATGGCAGCCGCACTGATCGGGTACTTTTCTTCTATGGGACTTAAAGTAGCAGCAATTAAGCATGATGGACACGACCACTTTGAGATGGATCAAGAAGGAACGGATTCGTATCGATTTGGAGAGGCTGGGGCCTCGGCGGTGGTTGTTATGTCAGAGAAACGTACTGCAATTATGGAGCGACAGGTAACCAAGCTTGAGGATATGTTAATTCATCTGTCGGGTTATGATTGGATTGTTGTTGAAGGATTCAAAGATGCTTCTTATCCCAAATTCGTGATGGTTCGAGAAGTGAAAGATCTGACCTTGGTTGATCAGCTTAAAGGGGTAGTGGGTATGATCTCATGGCTACCTTCAGAGCAGTTTATAGAGCGGAGCACCGTAAGCAGAGATATAACATGGTACTCGGTTCATGAAACGGAGGATATAGCCAAAGCGTTGTTAGCGATGGTTGAGAGCGAGTGAAGGCAGAATCGTAAATTCGAATCGTAGAAACGTCAAGAAGTGGGATATTATGGTGGCTAGACATGATTGAATGTACAGAGAGCGTGATTGATTCTTTTTTTAAATATAACGTAATATTTATTATGTAAACTATAATTAATTCTACTTATGCTCTTCTTCTTGAATGATGCAAAAAAACAAAAAAGCAGCAGACCTTTCTCGGATCGAAATCCTTGATACGGCTTGCTGCTTTTATTATGTTAGGGATGTTACATCCCGTCGTCAGTACGACGTTCGATGGCTTCGGACATCGTTTTGTCGGTAAGGTGAGCATAGATCTCGGTCGTTTCCGTAGAAGCGTGTCCAAGCTGCTCCTTCGTTTTGTAAATATCATTTTGCAGATAATAGTCGGTTGCGAATGAATGGCGTAATTTGTGCACGGTCAAGTAGGGTTTGCCAAAGCGCTTGGCGTATTTCATGATCATGGCCTGAATCGCTCTTTTGGTCATTCGACTTCCTTCCGAGTCTCCGTTACGCAGAGCAATGAACAGGCCCTTCTCTCGCTTGGGCGTACGGTAACGTGATTGCCGCAGGTTCATATAAGTTGCGAGTTCGTCCTTGGCCTGTTCCCTGAAATAAACGGGTGTTTTGTACGTCTCATCATTGTTACCTTTGCGATAAACATACAGGAGTTTGTTGTTCAGATCGAGATCATCGACGTTTAGGTTCACGACCTCCGACACCCGTAAACCTGAATTGAGAATCAGGCTTGCAATGCATGCGTCCCGTTCTTTGTTGAGTTCATGGGAATACAGGGCCTGCTTGTTCTTCTCCATATCCACAGCGTAACCTTCAAGGATGTATCCGATAAATTCGAGAAGTTCCTCTTCCTCCAGAATTTTACCTTTGAGTTTGGCAGCGGTGTCCTTGGGTTTATGGGTACGCTTGATCTCGATTTTGGCCATAATGTTCCGCTTCAGCAAAGGGTAGAAATCTTCATCTTCCGCAATCTGGCTCAGGTAATGAAAAAGGGAGCGAAGGGAAGAGAGCTTGCGAGAGACGGTAATTCTGGAATTGGTTCCTTCTCGTTTGGTTGTGAGAAATAACCGATAGGCGGTAACTGAATCCATGCGAAGGACTTCCAGTTCAGTCAACGTAACTTCTTTATTAGAGCTTGCCTCGGATAGCCCTTCTGCTCGCAACCAACCGAAGAAAGCTTCGTAATCTCTTAAATATTCAAGCAGGGTAGAAGGGGAGAGATCAGGCAGCTTGTAGTCCATGAATTGCTGAACGAACCAAGGCATGGAAGGTAGTTTGTCATCCAGCTTGCGTCGATCAATCTCTTTTTGCACGTTGGTCAAGTTCGACACCTCCATCTGAAAAACATATAAGATTAATATTCAATTTAATAGTATTCTATGCTCTAGTGTACCATAATTTACATGCTCACAGCTTGTTCACCAAAGTAGGCAGTAAGTAGGGGATGCTTTCTTGCCCTTCGGCGCGTAAACCTTTAAAGTAATCAGTATACGTAGAGCAGAGGAAGTGAACCGGATGAATATGCAAATAGAACTGGTTCCCCGGGAACGCAGTCAGGTGATTCGGCATTTAATGCAATTTTATCTATATGATTTTACCAAATATCTGAATATTGATGTAGACAGTAATGGTATTTTTCCGGAATATCCGGGTCTGGAAGCATTCTGGACAGAAGAGGACCGCAAGTTTCCTTTTTTGATTACAAGTGATGGAGCACCTGCAGGGTTTGCTCTGGTTGAGAAACTGGAGCCTGGAAGTAAGGATAATGACTACTACTTGACTGAGTTCTTTGTGATGCAAAAATATCGGCGCAGTGGCGTGGGCACTCGGGCAGCCTATGAGCTGTTTAAACGTTTCCCAGGGAGATGGAAAGTGACTCAGGTTCGTAACAATGTCATTGCACAGGCGTTCTGGCGTAAAATTATAGGGGAGTATACGGGAGGCCGCTTTCGAGAAAAGTTCCATCCGGAACTGGGCAATCCAAGCCAATATTTTGTAACCTGATAATATCGGGGCTTCACTTACATATAAAGAATCTGATGAAGGAGTGAGTAACATGAACGTACCCACATTCAATCTCGATGGACAGACAGCACTGGTGACAGGTGCAGGGAGAGGGATCGGAAAAGCAATTGCGGTTGGACTTGCCCAGTCAGGCAGTGACGTTGTACTTGTATCCCGAACGATGAGAGAGATTGAAGAGACCGCTGCCTATATCTATGAACAAACAGGGCGTAAAGCGCTCGCGCTAACTGCAGATGTGACATCAAGAGAGCAACTGGAAGAGACGTTCCGAGAGGCGATCTCGGAGATGGGCAGTCTGGACATTTTGGTGAATAACGCAGGTATGAACATTCGCACACCAGCACTTGAAGTAACGGACGAGCAGTGGGAGACCATCATGCAGACGAATCTGAAGTCGGCATTCGTCGCTTCACAGTTGGCGGGTCAGCATATGAAAGAACGTGGGACTGGGAAGATCATCAACATCTCTTCGGTAGGTGGGCACACGGCTTTGCGGACAGGGGTTGTATATGGCGCGACCAAAGCTGCGTTAATTCATATGACCAAAGTGCTCGCGCTAGAATGGGGCAAGTATGGAATCCGTGTCAATTCAGTAGGGCCATGGTATTTCCGCACACCTCTGACCGAAAAGCTACTGGACGATCCCGAGTATTTACAGGAAATTGTAAGCCGTACACCGCTTCAGCGAGTGGGAGAATTGGAAGAAGTGGTAGGGCCGGTCGTATTCCTGGCATCGGATGCAGCGGGATACATAACGGGTCAGACGTTATTGGTTGACGGTGGGATGTCCATCTATGGATTCTAGATGAGTTGAGTTGTTGCAGTCTGAAAAAGTGGGTGGCATAACCAACTTATGGGTAATAACATAGGGGATTAATCTGTATTTCTATTTATCTGTACCCAATTCACTGAACTTGGAGGAAGATAACCATGGAACTGCGTAATTACGGAAACACAGGCATGAAGGTAAGCACACTTGGATTTGGCGGAGCGGAAATAGGTAAAAATGTATCGAAAACGGATGTAGCCACATTGCTCAACAGTGCGCTGGATGCAGGGTTAAATGTGATCGATACGGCTGAATGTTATGGTGACAGCGAGGAATTAATCGGTGAGGTGTTGTCACATCGGCGTGATGATTACTATTTGTTCACCAAATGTGGACATGCTGCCGGGATCGAAGGTCCGGATTGGGATGCCAAAGTACTGGAGCAGACGATTGACCGTAGTCTTAAGCGGTTGAAAACGGACTATGTGGATGTGATCCATTTGCATAGCTGCTCTGAAGAAGTACTTCGGCAAGGTGCAGTTATCGAGGTTCTTCAACGTGCCAAGGAAGCAGGGAAAACCCGATTCATCGGATATAGTGGAGATACAACGGATGCGCTATATGCGATTCAGACCGGAGTATTTGACAGCCTAGAGACCTCACTAAATATCGCAGATCAGGAAGCAATTGAACTTACTCTGCCTGAGGCGAGAAAAAGAAACATGGGTGTCATCGCCAAAAGACCTATTGCCAATGCGGCCTGGACGTATGAAACACTTTCGGAAGAGGCTTATCCATTTATATACTGGAAACGCTTAAGCGAACTTAACTATGGTTTTCTGGGTGAAGATGCTCAGGCAGCAGTGGAAACAGCACTGCGTTTTACGCTAAGCACCGAAGGTGTAGACACGGCTATTGTAGGAACAGCCAAACCAAATCGCTGGCAGCAAAATGCCGATCTTGTGGCTAAAGGAGCACTTCCGCAGAAACTATATGATGAGATTAGAGCACGTTGGGACGAAATCACCGGCGCTGACTGGACTGGCCGGACTTAAAATTTTAAATAATATTAGTGAAGTCGCCATGATGGCGGCTTCTTTTTTTGACTATCATAATATATTTTCAATATATGAAAAATTCATAATAGATATCGCAACTGAGGCTGTGAAAAATTTTAGAGAAGAATATTCATACTTCAGTCTAGCCCGAAAAACCGATGAGAACGGAGAGAAGAGGGGAAATCCAGAATGAAGCCCTACTAATTTTTCCAAATGAAAATTTTCACAAAAAAGCTGTTAGAATGAGACGGAAAATAGAGAGGGCCTGCGTTCGATATGAAAGAAATAACGACCTTAATTTTACTATTTCAACATATGAAAAATTCACAATAGAAAGATCATTTTCTCACCTTAGTTACCACATCACATAAAGTTTGATTAACGCTCCCACATGTACAAAAGGAGAACCACTCTAAGCTATAGAAGTCAACAGCTTTTTTGCGGATTTTACATGGGAGTGAACATAGTACATTTTGAAGGGGGAAAAAAAGCAAGGAATTTAAATCAACAACACTAATACATATTAAATATTATGTAAACTAATAATTCTTTTGGCAATGCAGACATAAAACCTCCATGACCTGTAAACCGTAAGGGGATAAGGCAGAAGGAGGAGCTTCATGAAAAGTCAGCTACACGGTAAAAAGGAAGACGATAAACTAAGTTGGATCAGCCTATCCTTGTTTGGCGCGGGTTGCACGCTTGGGACGGGATTTTTCCTGGGAACCAGTCTCGCGATTCATTGGGCCGGTATATCTGTACTCGTATTGTTGGTGCTTGCTGCGGCGGGGACTTACTTTGTATTTGGTGCGCTGGCGCAGATGACGGCAGATGATCCAAAAGAAGGTGCTTTTCGAACTTATGCTGGTGAAGCATTCGGACCTTGGGCTGGTTTTGGTAGTGGATGGATGTACTGGTTTTCCGAAATGCTCATCATGGGCAGCTCATTGACGGCACTTGGGCTCTTCTCTCAATTCTGGTTCCCCAAGTTTCCGCTGTGGGCATTCGTTGCGATCTATGCCGCTATCGGTCTGTTCATTGCTGCACTGGGAGCGAAGGGATTAACCAAAACGGAGAATATTCTTGCCGTAATCAAACTTGCTGCAACAGTTGCATTTATAGCTATAGCAGGAGCGGCTTGTCTGGGTTGGTTACCTGTAAAAGTGACGCCAGAACAATTAAAAAATGAATGGTTTCCGCATGGCGGTAAAGGGGTGTGGACCGGATTCATCTATGCATTCTTTGCTTTTGCCGGGATCGAGGTTATGGGCTTGATGGCAGCCAAATTGAAAGAACCGAAAGATGCAGTGAAATCAGGTCGAGTGATGTTATTATCGGTGAGTACACTCTATGTCATTGCAATTGCTTTGATTCTGTTGCTTGTGCCATCCAGCCAATTGACTCCAGATGAAAGTCCGCTTGTCAAAGCCATGTCAACCATTGGATTCACCGTAGTGGTCCACATTCTCAATGGAGTTCTGATTATTGCCGGATTTTCGACGATGGTTGCTTCGCTATATGCCATTACGTCCATGTTAGTGAAACTTGCAGAAGATGGAGATGCACCGAAGCTGTTTACGAAGACCTGGGGGAAAAAGGACATACCGCTTCAGGCACTGTGTTGCACAGCGGCCGGATTACTCCTGTCTACGTTGATGGCATTATGGATGCCCAAGAGCCTGTTTGAATATGTGACGACAGCAGGTAGTCTGGTATTGATGTATACATGGCTGCTTATCTGCATCACGTATATTAAAAAAATGAAGCCTGTGAAGTGGAATCGCATCAAAGTATGGATTGCCATGGTATTAATTGTGGCTGCTGTGGCTGGGACAGCAATGGAAAAAGCCAGCAGAACGGGTCTGCTGGCAAGTGTTGGACTTGTGGTGTTCCTTGGCATCATCACGTATGTTGTTCATAAGGTACGTGGCTCCAAACCGCCTAAGTCTGCACCATCCAGATCTTAAGCAACTTTCGTGGAGGTTACCCAACGTAATAAGAGTAAGTAATAAGTGATTTGAGATTATTTCGTCAACTTGCCCAAGGCTTGCTTCATCCGCATGAATGGACACTTGGAAGGTGTCTGCTCATCATCAGGTAGGAAATATTGTTTCCACTCCAGATTATCTTGCTGACCATACCACATCAGTGAAGGGTGAGCAGGAACGGCATCATAGGCAGCGAGACGTTTGCGGATCAAGGTTTTCATTTTGCGGCCAAGCGGGGTGTTGTCATTGATGGATTCGAATACCCACCGTGGTTGAAAAGCAAACATGAGATAAGGAAAATGCCGACTAGCTCTGAGTTCATGTGCGGGAGTTGCGCAAAAACAAAAGTAAGGCTCTCCGCCAAAGCAAAACTCCCACGATGAATCATGAGGATCGGTTGAAATATGTTCCGGCCACGGCTCGGTATCATGTGAACTTACCCGATTAAGCATTTGCCAGAATAAGGTCTGATATTGCTCTACCGTTGTGTGATCTTTCAGATCGCTTGGTGTCTCACAGATTACGACCATGGAAGCGTAATGACCTGTGTCTCTGGATAGAGGACCATACTGTCTGAGCAGATCGGCCATATCTTCAGCAGCATGTTCAGATCGCGGGTCACACGTAAAGCCGTACCTCAAATGTCCTGATAGAAATCCCATTCGTCCAGGTACACATGGATACGTGTTATCTTCATCGGCGATCATACTGGCAAATTGCGAATAAGCGTCCTGCTGCCAAGATGGAAGACGCTCAAGCAAACTATTTATTTCGTCGGCACTATACAGCTCCGCCATTGATTCCCAACTCCATTCCACATGATACCGTTACAGTATTAATGTGGAGGAAGTTGGGTGACTGTCCAGCCTGATTTTGTTGTCAGAAAAAAATGGAACGCACGGCTTCGTAACCAAAATACAGCCCGAATCCGATTAAACAGATTCCCGAAATGATAGAGATCCAGCGCAATACGTTCTCACTGCTATGTTTGTGGAATCGGCTGGCCATGCCAGCCATAATGACATCCCACAGCAGGATGCCAATGAAAATGCCTGAACTGTAGAGTAGCAAATGAGCGGTATCCGTATGTTTCACAGTTGTCGCAAGAATGGAGCCATAGATACCAAGCCAAAATAAAATATTAAGTGGATTGGACAGGGCCATCAAAAAGCCGGATATAAACGATTTCCGAACAGTCGCCTCCGCAGTAGATGTACCTTGAATGCCTTGTTTCAGCTTCGAGAGCGTTTCCACTCCCGTGTAAATGAGAATAAAACTGCCAAAGGACCAGAGAAAAGAGCGCATGAACGGCGTGTCCAAAAAATGGGCAACTCCAAAATAAATCAGCAGCATATACACCAAGTCTGCAAACATGGCACCGAGTCCTAGAATCCAGGCGTGCATGAATCCGTGCCTGGCTCCGCGGTCAAGTTGAGCGGCGTTAATCGGACCGATTGGAGCGGATAATGAAATTCCCAGAATAATATAACTGAACAGTACAGACATAAACACGTTCACTCCTTAACGGGTTCGATGAATTGTACCAGTTGTCACAGAAAATGGGTACAAGTCATCGTATTCCCGCAAGGAGTGAATTAGAACAAACTACTTTTATCTCATACTGCGTCAAGGCCTTGTTATTCTGTTAAAGTTCCACATCCAATTGAATTGGGGTGCAGTTGTATCCGTTGCATGAGCTTTCTTCACAAGGACAAGCGGAGAGCCCAATTGTGAGATCCATTAATGCCTCCATCTCGATATAATCACCTGCACGAGAGTCGGGAGCTACAACATCAATCTTGCCTTCACTGTCTACAACGGACTTCATAAACAGGTTAAATGGATAGTGTTGATCCGGCGGTAAGATTCCAAAGGGTTCTAGTGCCGTGTTCAGATTGTGATAACAACTGGCGTGATCCTTTTTGTCGTATAACACCTCATACATCTCTGGACGACAAGCAGAGTTGAAGAAATCATGTACCCCAACGGTGTCACGGACAATCTTGAATAAAGGTTGATACTGATTGGAATATACAAATTGTCCTGGTTTAATTCGATAAGTACGCAATACGTCCATTGTCACGCCGGGATCCAAGCGATGGTTAGCATCCGTAGCATCATATGCCACAAAATCAATGACCTGCTGTCCCTCCAGATCTGTTATGCGTAGTAAAGAACCCTTGCTTACTTTGAGGGCATATCCCGTTTTGGCAGGGATACGAAAAGACTGCTTATGAGGCTGTTTGGTATTCATTCGTCATATTCCTCCGCTATTTTTTGTTTTCAGTATGCGGAGCAGACGAAGCTTTCATGCACTATTTTGGCAACACATTATACTCAGGTGGGTAAAGATTAATGGTAAGGATAGATACACGCTGAACGTTCTAAGCTGGAAACAGTGGGTTCCCTTTCATCCCGACCCAGAGGTCTGATTGTTCCAGCTGTGCCGCCAGATGTAATAACCAATCTTCGCGTCCCTTGGTTGCCATCACTTGAACGCCCATTGGCAAACCTTCTGGTGTCATATGCAGAGGTACACTTATCGCAGGCTGGCCTGTCAGATTCGCGAGCTGGGTGAACGGAGTATACGTAAGACTTGGCTCAAACATCTCATAGATGAGTTGCTGCTGTTGGGTCTTGTCCAATTCACTAATCCGCATGAGATTACGAATCTGTTCATCATGAGGTGTTAATTCTCCAATCTTGGGTGCAGAAAAAGCATTAACGGGTGTAACGTAAAAGTCGTAGCGCTCAAACAAATTGGACATCTGAGCAGCAGCTACATCCCATTCAGCCAGACTATGTACAAATTCCGCAGCGGACACCTTTTTGCCAGCTTCAGCGAGAACCCAGGATTCAATCTCCATATCCTCGGAGGTCAGAGCCCGGCCCATGGAGCGTTCCATAGAGGAGATCATCGCGGCCATCTCACCGCTGTTCATCATGTAGTAGTTCTCCATCAACCGGACTCCGTTCACAGGACTAAGTTTTTCTTCAACATGATGACCTTGTTTCTCCAACCAGCGAACGAGCTTGATTACCGATTCTTTGGCTTCTACGCTGACAGGTGTGCCCACAGGCGAATCTGTTGTATACGCGATTTTCAATTTTCGTTGATGTGGATAGCTCATATCTGCTAAGTAACTACCTGGAAAGAGTGGAGCATGGAACGCAGCTTCAGGCTGAATGATTTGCAAAGTATCGAGCAATGCAGCACTGTCCCGAACCGAGCGGGATAGTGCAAAATCAATCGACGCGCCTTGCCATTGGCGACCAACTCCCGGTCCTACAGGTGTCCGTCCTCGGGTTGGTTTTAATCCAAACAATCCGCTAAAAGAAGCCGGGATACGGATTGAGCCGCCTCCGTCACTGGCTCCGGCCAGAGGAACAATACCGGAAGCTACAGCGGCGGCGGAACCGCCACTTGAACCGCCGGGGGAGTGATTGATATTCCATGGATTGCGAGTTGCACCATGAAGACGGGGCTCAGTAATATTTTTCAAACCAAATTCAGGCGTATTGGTATGTCCTATGATGATAAAACCTGCATCACGCAGTCGAGTGACAAAATTGGAATTGCGTAATGCGCGATGCTCGCTGAACAAACGTGAGCCTGAGGTCAGAAATTCACCTTCCAAGGATTGAGAAATATCTTTCAGAAGCAGGGGCACACCCGCAAAAGGTTGTTCTCCAGGGCGAACCAAGCCAGCTTCCTCCCGTGAACGGGTTTCATATGTACGAATGACCGCATTAAGCTGCGGATTTACTTCTTCCAGGCGTGCAAACGCCGCTTCCAGCATTTCAACCGGGGATACTTCCCGGGATCGGATCAGTTCAGCCAAACCTACGGCATCGTAGGAGGTATATGAGAATGAAGACATTATTGATCGTTCCTCTCTGAATGTAATTCATCTGTTTATTCCATATGTCATCGTACCACCGGATTAGATAAAAGACAAAACATAGAAGGGATGTAGTGCGATGAAGTGGATATTCGGTATGAGAGGAGGGAGAAGAGCGGAGGGTTTCAGGTATTGAAATAAGGCACAGGGCGAATAGCTCATAATGCGAATTGAGAAAATGATCGATTAATATCGAGGGAAATAAAATAAAACCACTGCTCATCTAATGCGATGTGCAATGGTTTTATTTTATATTTGATTATTGGTTTATATCTGATTCTCGGATATATCCGCTTACTCTGTACGAAGCTTTGGTGCTGCATCGGCCGTAGTCGATGAGCGTTCCTGCTGTTTGGAGATGGCGAAGAGGGCCACCCAGATCAGGATAAAACCAAGCAACTGCTCCCAGGTAATCAATGTACGGAAAGCAATCCAGTTTACCAACACACCCGCCATCGGGAAGCTAAGTTCCGCGAGAGTTGCGACAGATGCTTTGGTTGACGAAAGACCTTTGTAGTACAACAGAAGACTGAGCAAACCTGGTAACAATGCCTGACCAAGAATGTTGAGGATGACAGCAGTCTGTTCACCCGTTCCGGACGGAAACGTCCATGCGGCACCTTCGTTCCACGTCATAAAGATCAGGAGCGGGAGAGCAACGACGAAGCGAAGGGAGGTGACAGTTTCGTAACGCGCCTGCCCCAGCATCAATCGTCCCATAACGGTTGAACCTCCCCATAAGGCAGCAGCCCCGAGGGATAACAAGCTGCCAGCATGGATCCAGTTGTCCCAGTTACCCAGTGGCAATGTGAAACCAAATGTAAGGAGATAAGTACCTAATAATGCAATGAAGAATAGTCCGCCGAAGCGACGTGGCAACGTTTCTTTCAATAACAGCTTAGCCAGTACGATGGCGAAGAGCGGCTGCATTTTTTGTAGTAACAAGACGGTGTTGGGATCATTATGTGTAAGTGCCATGGTGAACAATACCGTTGCCAGTGCCGATCCTCCCCATGAAATAAAGATCACGGCAATCCAGTGGCGTGCACGCAGATTTTTCAGGTCAGCCCGGAATTTCCACAACACGGGAATGGCAATAAGGCTTACGATGATATGTTCCACCAGTACAATCTGAGTGGATGTCATCGTATTTAACAAAATGATGCGGAAGAGTGGGTCGACACCCCATAGGGCGGCGCCGAGAACAACCAGCCAAAATCCGGTATTACTTCGTTCTTTGCGGTAAACGGTTGATGCAGATGATGTCTTTTCCATATTCAGGACTCCTTCGTCAGAACACGGAATCTTCAGTTGGCAAAATCGACAAAAGCCCCCGTTTTGGTATATACCAAATAAACCGGGGCTCATCCAAGGACATGCGTCAGGAAAGAGGCCTTCCCGTAAACGGCATGTCAATGTGCTGATCTTCTCTCATCCGGACTGTACCGTCGGCCTTGGATTCACACCAAGTCAGTCGCTAAATATCCTTCGTTAAGAACAAATAGCGAGTCGCGGGCTGGTTCCGAAGAACATCACCGCCGGTCGGGAATTGCACCCTACCCCGAAGATCCTATTCAATTATATAGTGTGTCGAACAAGCTGTAACATTAATAAGTTCATCTTATTCCTGTAAGCGCTAGCAGTTCAAGCATTTTTTTTAATAAACGATATTCCAGCTTCCTTGCTGTCTGCGAAGAAGCACGATCTGACCTGCGTGATACGCATCATGGAGTACCCAGCGAGCTAGTTCGTGTGCCCATTTCTCCTCGGAATCCATATAAGCTGCTTCAAGATCTGAATCCTGTAGTGCAGCCAATTGGTCACGTAATTGTTGGGCTAATCGAGTTGTACCCTGTAGCAGTGTATTCCAACCGGCTGCGTCCGTTGCATCTCCGGAATTCCCAAACGTGTACTCATTGGAGTCGACAGCAGGAAGGGTAGGCTCCTTACCTTGCATGCGACATAACAAGCGATGGTTGTAATAATACATATGGTTAACCAACTGCCAGATGCTTAATCCCCCTGAGGATGGAACCCAAGCTGCTTGTTCTGCTGTAAGACCCTCCAAGGATTTCGACAAAGGTACAATCCAGTTGCATTGATCCCAGGTATCATCTTTTTGAATAAGTAACACATCTAGTGCTGTTGTCTTCGTCATTCATGTATTCCTCCTTGAGTGCTATTGTGGTGTAACTAGCTAAAACATCTTAATAAGGTTACACTTAATATAACACATCAAAGATGAGTTGTAACCTTCTTTATTTAATTAGATGGTTACATGAACGGAGGTATATATGGACAGGTTATGGACCGATTTTGTAAACAGCGATTATCACGACTGGCGTGGGGGAGATCGATCGGAGGACAGACTTGGGAAGGCGAACTGGCAGCAAGATTTTCTAGAACGATGGCAACTTAACGCTTCTGTCCCTGCGTCCCCAGAAGATGAGTTGTCGATGAGGAATTTCAGGAATGAATTGATAGCTCTGGGAGCCCGCTTGTCTTCTGGAGCATCATTAACGGATATAGAAAAACAATGGTTGAACTCCATTATGGAAACAGGGCATGTGAGAAGAAAGTTGACTACCATTGAACAGGAACTGAAGCTCCAATTGGTTGCCGTAGAAGCTCATTGGCATCAGGTTATGGCTGAGGTAGCTGCTGACTTTGCCATGACTTTGGTAAAGGGAGAAGGCGGCAGGATTCGGATCTGTGATAATTCGGATTGTCGCTGGATGTTCTATGATGATACCCGAAGCAGAACACAGAAGTACTGTGATGATAAAATGTGTGGCAATCTGATGAAGGTCAGAAGATTTCGGGCGAAACGTAAATCCCAAAATTGATAAATACTAACAATAACTATATAATGTATATATACTAGCGAAAAAATAGTCAAAAGCAGTACGGATTCGTAAGCAGGATGTGATCGTCTTTCAAAACAAATTAGATGGGAGATGTTTCTTGTGCGGACAAGTTATCTGTTGAAAAATGGCTGTGTGTTATCGATGGATGCTCGAGTTGGACAGTTTAATAGGGCGGACGTTCTGATCCAAGATTCGCTGATCACGGCGATCCAGCCCGACCTGGATATTCCGGATGTGGAAGTCATTGATGCTTCATCTATGATTATTATGCCTGGGCTGGTGGACACGCATCGGCATGTGTGGGAATCACTGGTCAAAACAGCGGGAACCAACTGGTCCTTGCCAGTCTATTTGCAAAATCTCTATTACGGTGCGATGGGGAGTAAGCTCCGTCCACAAGATAGTTATATTGCCAACCTGCTCGGTTCTTTGGAAGCGCTTAATGCAGGAGTGACGACTGTGTTGGATTGGAGCATGCCATATTCTTCTGAGCACACGGATGAACTGATTCGTGGACTTCAGGATGCTGGGATTCGGGCGGTATTTGCTCATGGAGTGCCTGGTGAGACGAACTACTGGAATCGCGATAGTGTGCTCACGTATTCGAATGATGTGAGAAGAGTCAAAGAGAAGTATTTTTCATCACAGGATCAATTGCTTACTTATGGGCTGGCCATTCGTGGTCCGGAGTTCAGTCATTGGGATACAACCGTGAAGGAGATCGAGCTAGCCAAAGAGCTGGATGCCATCTGTTCCATGCATGCCGGATTTGGCAGTTGGGGAGCTGTAGATCGTTCTATTAGTCACTTGTATGAAGCGGGGTTGTTAAGTCCACGAGTGAATATTGTTCACGGTAACACCATGGGCATGGATGAATACAAAATGCTGGCGGATAGCGGCGCGTCCTTGTCGGTTACACCTGAGGTTGAAATGATGATGGGTCATGGATATCCGGCCACCGGCTATTTTCTTGAACACGGAGGGACCCCTACACTTGGCGTAGATGTTGTGACGTCCACAGGCGGGGACATGTTTTCCCAGATGAAGTTTGCACTTCAGGCTGAACGATCCAGAGCGAATGAACAACTTCTGCAGCAGGGTGAGATGCCTGGTGAGTTGAACTTGCAGTCCAGCCAAGTACTGAGATTTGCAACTTCAGCTGGTGCCCAAGCATTGGGTTTGGAGCAGAAGGTAGGAACGCTGACCCCAGGAAAGGAAGCGGATCTGATCATGATTCGTACCACCGATCTGAATCTGTTCCCTGTCCATGATCCGATTGGTGCTGTCGTTCAATTTGCCAATCCGTCCAACGTCGATACGGTATTTGTGGCAGGCAGACTCGTGAAGCGAGAGGGTAAGCTGTTGAATGTTGATCTGGATGCGATTCGTCATGCGGCGATGCAGAGCAAAGATTATTTGTTATCCCAATACCGGATGTCGGACGCGGAGAGAATTGCTTTTTCGTGAATCATTTTTTCATAAAAATCTGAAATAAGGTCAGTTCGTATTTTCATATACACCTCTACCTATATTACGAAAATGAAGGGCCGCATAATGCTATGTGGCTCTTTGACATGCCTGCATATCGTCAAATTAGACAGGATAAGGTAGGATAGGACAGCGGAAAAAGACGAAAAGAGCTCTCATTTTCTTAACTTCATATAACAGAGAGTTAAAGTTCTTTTTCTTGGAAAATAAGACTCGTAAAAACTGCGCATAATATAAATTATGCGCAGTTTTGTTTTAAATCCATTTTCATATTCATCCACGTGCAACAGATCATGATAATTTTCGCGGAAAAAGAACAAAATAAGTGATCTTCAAAAATAAATTTAACCAAGCAACGCGATAACGTGTAGAATTCGATAGGTTTTTATAGGTGATCGATAAGATAGAACAAATGACTTTTTCATAGAACAGATGGGAAGCCATCCAATCTCTGCTACATCCATAGCACATTCAAGATTCATGACGAGAGGAACATGACTATGCGTGAGAACGAACAACGATCTTCATTATTTCGTAAAAAACCAATTGCCTCGGAGGGCGATAACAACAGTGCATTGAAACGGGCGCTCGGTCCGCTGGACCTAACCACACTCGGGGTAGGTGCCATTATTGGTACAGGCATTTTCGTACTGACCGGTGTAGCTGCCGCAACGTATGCTGGCCCAGGACTTGTACTGTCATTTTTGCTGGCAGGTATCATATGTGCCTTCGCCGCATTATGTTACTCGGAATTTGCATCAAGCATACCGGCATCGGGTAGTGCGTATACGTATAGCTATACGGCTTTTGGCGAAGTGATTGCCTGGATTCTGGGATGGGATCTGATATTGGAATATGGATTCGCGAGTGCGGCGGTAGCTAGCGGATGGTCGGGCTATTTTCAAACGTTATTGTCCGGATTTGGGTTGGAGTTACCCCATGCGCTAACGAGTGCGTTCAGTCCGGAAAAGGGAACCTATTTTGACATCACAGCTGCGGTCATTACGTTAATTATCACTTTTCTGCTTACCCGAGGGGTGAAGGAGGCGGCTTGTGCGAATGGCATCATGGTAGCGATTAAAATTATCGTGGTGCTGATCTTCATTGGTGTAGGTGTTTTCTATGTAGAGCCAACCAACTGGCAGCCATTCTTGCCTTTTGGTATCTCAGGCGTAACAGCTGGAGCAGCGACGGTATTTTTTGCCTACATCGGATTTGATGCGGTCTCCACTGCGGCAGAAGAAGTTAAGCGGCCACAACGAGATTTACCGATCGGGATTATTGCTTCACTCGCGATCTGTACCGTTCTCTACATCGTTGTATCATTGATCCTCACAGGGATCGTGCCGTATAACATGTTGAATGTAAGTGATCCCGTTGCGTTTGCATTTGAATTTGTTCAATTAAAGGGATTGTCCTGGATTGTATCTCTTGGAGCGATTACCGGTATTACGACTGTATTGCTGGTCATGATGTATGGTCAGACACGTTTGCTCTATTCCATGTCTCGTGACGGACTGCTGTCACCGGTCTTCTCCAAGGTTAGTGGCAAGAGTCAGACACCAGCGGTAGGGACATGGGTTGCGGGCATTATCGTTGCTCTGTTCTCCGGGTTCATCTCACTGGGACATCTGGCGGAGCTTACGAACATCGGAACGTTGTTTGCATTTGCAGTCGTAAGTCTGGGCATTATCGTGTTGCGTAAAAATAACCCGGATCTCAAACGTGGCTTCCGTGTTCCACTTGTGCCACTGATTCCGATTTTGAGTGCCTTGGGTTGTGTATACCTGATGACACGCCTTGCGGCGCTGACATGGATTACGTTCTTTGCTTGGTTGATCATCGGATTGATTATCTACTTTGCGTATGGACGGCATTACAGTCATTTGAATCCGGCACGCCGGATCTCCAGTGCTTTCAGAGCGAAGGATAAATAGATTAATCGAGAACGTCTTTAACCGAGAACATCTTCATTTTTCCTCATTTCGTATCGCTTAGGCGAAGCGGGATGGGGATTTTTTTTATATAGAAAGATAAAGGAAGATAACAGCAGGGGAAGGTTGGAATTTTCTTCATATATGGGTAAGTAATAAGGGGCGTGACAAACTTAATCAAGGAGCCGGGGTTGCGGCTAAGTCAAATATGAAATATATTTGGGGATGTGACATGCCATCAGACATAAGAGAGGGGATGTATCATGAACACACCATTACATACGAATTCAGATCATCAAAATGCAGCTTTTGGATTTGCGCTAGCTGACTCAGCTGTACTTGCCGAGGCTCAGTTGCTTGTCTCAGATTCGGGGAATTCACAAGCCTTACAGTTGGATATTGATCCGCAGCGCCTTCTGAAGGATGGACGTAAAGTATCTGTCATTGCACAACAGTTGGATTCACCCGTCGATCGTCAGGATGCCAATATCATCTATGGTCAGGAGCTAGCATATGTACAATATGCTGTTAACCTGAAACCGGATAGCACGATCTCCATTGCTTCTATTGAAGGTGTTGAACAGCCTGTAGATCTTGGTTGGTCAGAATTTACATCAGGGGAATATGAACTTCGAATCTCCCTGCACATGAAAACACCTCGTATCGCTGAAGGTACACTTGAACCTGAACAACTTGCAATGGTTAAGTATGCGCAGGTGATTACCGTATATATATCGCTTTTTCCAGCAGAATCAGCGTCGTTGGCTTTGCCATCTCAAGCTGTGTGGAGCAGAAACCATCATGTATTTGACTCCTATGGCAGAGGGGGATTCATTCTTGCTGACCTGCCTCGTCTCGCTAAGCGTGTGGAGGAACTGATTGGAACGGGTAACCATAATCTGATCGAACAATTTGCGGAAGGGAATCTGTCGGATACGTTGCTGGTAGAGGGTCTGATGGCGATGGCCTGGGGCGTGACTCCATGGTGTTATTCGCTCTATTCTGCACCAGACGAGCCATCCGCTCGAATGCTTGCCGTGGACAAACTGGGCGATGAACCTGAACGGCAAGGGGTCTACCATATCGATCCATCCATTCAGCAACTGAGTATCGTGCCCGCGAATGAACTGGCATACTGGCCCGCTTGTGTTCGTGTTCAGAACGATTGGCCTGTCATTGATGTGGCAGGTGAAGGCGAAACGTTGCATATGGATCTATATACTCAAATCTGTGAATCCGTGAATGGGTTGCACGAAAATCCATTGCCATCGTTTGTACTTACCCGTAGTCAGGGGAAACCCGAAACGATCATTCCACTGATTGACGTTGTTATTGTAGATGAAGTATAGGGTCTCTATTCAGCTTAGGAAGGTCGTAGTATCAGCGTAAATAATCTTAGTCAATTTTAACCGAATCGAGGTGACGTAAACAGATGATGACTGAGGAGATCCAGGAGCAATATGCGGACGAGCTAGAAGCTTTTCACATATGGATGAAGGACGCCGGATATACAGGCCATACGGTAAAATCATACACAGGTGACGTAGTGGAATTTCTGGACTCCATTCAAGGAAAGTCACTGGAGCAGGTCAAAAAGCTGCATGTGTTGTCATTTCTGTCCCGCGCTCGGGAGCGTGGGGTTAGTGATGCCACGAGAAATCGCAAACATGCGGCGGTGAACTGTTTTTACAAGTCCCTCATTGAACTCGAATTGTTAACGAATAATCCGGCGTTTGGGATCAAGAAATCCAAAACCGAAAAAAACCGTGCACCCGTTTTCCTTGATGAAAGTGGGTTGACACGTTTTCTGGAGTCGGTGGAAGGCAAGTATCGTACACGTAATCTGGCTGTTTTTCTGCTGATGGGATATATGGGATTACGGGTTGGAGAAGTGCATGCTCTGGATTGCAAAGACTATAACGCGGAGCGGCGTACATTGGATGTATTCGGTAAAGGCCGGAAATGGCGCTCGCTTCCTGTACCAGAGACCGTCGCAGACGTGTTATCTCAAGCTATGGCTGAGCGTCTCGATCCTTGGCGACCGAAAGAGGAAGCACTATTTGTCTCGCAAAAAGGGAAGAGGCTGTCGATTCGCAGCATTCAGCTCATATCTACGGAAACTTTTGAGCGCTTCCAGCAGGAATCACCGGCGAATCAACGTCAAAATTACTCCAGTCATAAGCTGCGTCACTCGTTCGCGACGATGATGTTGCGGCGGGGAGCTGATCTGCGCACGGTACAGGAGTTACTTGGTCACGCATCAATTCAAACGACTACCGTCTATACTCACGTAACCAGCCGTGAAAAAGAAGAGGCTATGGCGTTGCTGGACGTTAAACTTCCGACATATTAGAAAAAAACGATATATAAAACGATATATAATCTGAAGAAAAGTCTCTCCAAGTGACAGACTTTTTTGTGTTTCATTTGGAAAGAGTGAAAATAAAAAAAACATAATTAATATTATGTAAACTAAAATAAAATCTTATATCTTGAATAGTCATTCTTATAATCCAAATCAAACCAAAGAACCATGCGCCTCTCCTCTCTAGAAGAAACAAATGGTCCTTTGGGCTAGGACAGATATCTTGATTCATAACGTTTAACGAGCTGAATCGTTCACGATATGAAGGATTGTGTGGCTAGATTATTCGAGTCCAGCGATCTGTTCTTTTAATTTGTTAGCAGAAGCCTGGAAAGCCACTTTCTCGGTTTCGTTCAACGGAAGAGGCAGAATTTCGCGCACACCGTTGCGATCTACGACACAAGGAACGCCGAGATAAACATCTGATACACCATTGTAGTCTTCAAGGTACGTGGATACGTTCAGAACGGAGCCTTCGTTGCCGAGAATTGCAGCTACAATGCGGTCCAGAGCAAGGGCGATTGCATAGGAAGTCGCGCCTTTGGCATTAATAATCTCATACGCTGCATTTTTGGTACGATCGAAGATATCCTGTTGTGTTTCTTCATCTAATTCCAGGTCTGTTCCTGCAACGTTAGCCAAGCTCCATACCGGTACTTCGGAATCGCCATGCTCACCAATAATGTGGGCATGAATACTACGCGGGTCGATCCCTTTATTCTTACCAATCAGGTAACGGAAACGTGCGCTATCGAGCAATGTACCCGAACCGATGACACGGGAAGCAGGCCATCCGCTTTGTTTCCATGAAGTATAGGACAAAATATCTACAGGGTTGGTTGCAATCAGCAAAATACCATGAGAATTCACTTCAGTAATACGCTCAATAATATCTTTGAAAATGCTTGCATTTTTCTTCAGCAGATCAATCCGGGTTTCGCCCGGTTTCTGGGAGGCACCCGCTGTAATAATAATGATATCTGCATCTTTGCAGTCGGAGTAATCGCCAGCCCATACTTTCACGCCACCGGTAAACGGAAGACCGTGGTTCATATCCAGCATTTCGCCGGTTGCCTTATCATGATTCACATCCACAAATACCAACTCGGATGAACGCTGTCTCAACATTAGCGTGTATCCCGTTGTTGTTCCCACCGCACCCATGCCTACAATCACGACACGACTTGGTTTCAATGCTGCACTGTTTGTCATGTTCATATCCACTCCTTTTGGGTTATACTCCCATCCATATTAAGGGATTACAGAATATAAAGCGAGTATTGTCTATAAAATAGTTCACATTTCATGTCTTTTTACCAATTATTCCGTCGAAAAACAGTTTAGGATGAAATTAATGGTAATAAATATGCGACATGTAGCCCAGAGCATCAGCTGGAAAAAGGGAGCGGGCTGGCCATGAGTGGGCAATGAGCCTTTTACACAAGGTTTGTGGTAGAATAAGAGCAGTGGATTCTGATGAATCGTAAATAAAACGCCAATATACAGGCATGCGCGCCTGTATATTGGATGAGAGAGGTGGAACCCACTTGCGTTCGCAATGGATTAAAATCGCGCAGACAGCATTGCTGTCTATAGGTATAGCAGCTTTATTGGCTGCATGCACCGACTCAGATCAACCTCCGGAAGCAGAACCTCCGCAACAGCAGGAGGATGCCGGGAATACAGGGCAGACATTAACCGTCGTTCCCCCTGTCAACAGTACAGAATCTGCGGATATGGCCAAGTACCAAATACAGACCCGTTTGACTGATTTTCAGTTGCTCAATGACAACGGAGGATTGGCATGGGGTGTGACGCGGAATGCGCTGCGACTGTACTACACACAGGACCAGGGAAAGACCTGGACCAATATTTCACCTTCGGAAAATGTACAATTTCCGGCTAACCCTAAATATGGACAAAGCATTTATTTTGTAGATCGTACGCATGGTTGGATTGTTCGTGAAGGCATGGGCGGTACAGACACCATGGTGCTTCGTACGAACAATGGAGGGGTAAGTTGGAGTCTGTCATCGCTGTCCAAGACGGATAAAGTGACCGCGATCTCCTTTGTATCTCCTGAAAAAGGCTGGATTCTCACAACGGTGGATACCGCTATTGGTAAACAGGACAAGAAACTTTACTTCACCGAGGACGGTGGAATCACCTGGAATCGGATGTCATCCAGTGATGAAGATGGCAACCAGGAAGCAGAAGAGATTTCCAAACGTGGATACACAACGGGGATGACTTTCTCGGATCCGAAGCATGGTTTCTTAACAGCGCTTGAGTTCGGCACACCGAAGTTGTATGTAACATCAGACGGTGGAGAAAACTGGGATACTGGACCATCTTTCTTTGATCGAAACAAATTCAACGGCTGTGGTAATTTCAGTGTTAGTTCACCTCAGTTTTTTGGACGTGAAGCACAATCAGCATGGATGTCCATGTCCTGTTCTCAAGGGGAGAGCACGACATTCAATGGATTCTTCACCGCCGATGGCGGAAAGAGCTGGAAGCTGTCTAATTTCACTTTAAACAAACAAACGGGTGCGAATCGCAGTCTTTCACCTGTATTCCTGAACGCATCGGAAGGTTGGGCGATGCAAAAGGGCATAACCTACCACACCAAGGATGCGGGCAAAACGTGGAGCGCTCTTCCTGCAAGCAGTGTACTGGAGAAAATTCTCGAAGACTATCCGGAAATTGTGAAGATTCAGATGGTTACCTCCAAGCTTGGATGGATATTGGTTGAAAATACAGATGCCAAAAGATCGTTGTTATTGCAAACGGTAGATGGCGGTGTACAGTGGAAAGTACTATAAGTGCAATGTGTTATAGTTGTAAATAGATAGTGAAAGTAGAGGAGCCTGAGGGTTCCTTTTCTTTTTTTGCTTAGTTTGTGAAATAAATCACAAATAAATCCATTAGAAGGTGATATATTTAACTCAACAAGAGAAGGAGTGATGAAGATGAGAACCAACGGTCAAACTCAATTCACGCAGGCGGATGAATTAACCAGATATATGCTTCAATTATGCTACACATGTGACGATGCCAATCGTTGTACGACAGAGGAAGCGGTGAAGGCTTGCATGGCAGAACACGCACAGGCGGACCAGCCCGAACCAGCCGAAGGTGGAGATGTAACTCGCGGGTTTATGGATATGATGTACGCTTAGTTATCAAAACTGATCAAAAAAAGCTGACATATCAACGTTTTGCCCCTGAAGTGCACCCCTTAGAATAGAGATTGGAAAAACCCCTGGGTTTAGCCGATGAAATTCTAGGGGGTGCATTTTTTATGGCGATTAAGGGACAAAAGTTTAAAACGTATTCGGAGAAGATAAAAAATGAGGCTATTCGTCTGCACACGGTTGAGGGGTGGACTTATCGAAAGATTAATGAACATCTGGGGATTCATGATCCAGGACGTATGAAGCGCTGGATGCGAAAATATCGGGAACAAGGTGGGTTTGGACTGATGGATCAGCGAGGTCGACGTAAAGAATACTTGGATCAAGACCGCTATGTACAAAAACTGAAACGGGAGAATGAGTTGCTAAAAAAGTGCTTGGTAATCTGGAGGGAGGAAGCAAACAAGAAAGATTTCAGATCATAGAAAAAGTAGCGGGATACGGTGATATCCAGAAACTTTGTGATGTGTTTGGCGTGTCACGGAGTGGATTTTATGCCTATGTAAAACGTAAACGATTCGATCGCGACGCAAAGGCGAAGAAACAGGTGCTTCAAACGTATCAACGATATGAAGGCAAATATGGTTATCGGCAACTCCAGTTGTTCCTTTGGCAAGATCAGGGGATTTGGATGAACCACAAAAAGGTGCTCCGCCTGATGCAAATGCTCGGTATTCAATCTCGAATCCGTCGTAAACGACGCTCCAGCAGCTCGTATACACCTGCGCAGCGTGTAGCAGAGAACCTCTTGAAGCGAGATTTCAGTGCAGAAAAACCGAATCATAAATGGGTAACGGATATTACCCAATATCGTGTGGGAGAGCGCTGGATATATCTTTCAGCCATAAAGGATCTGTTTAATAACGAAATTGTGGCTTACGAAATAGGCGAACGCAACGACAATGAACTGGTGCTTCGCACATTCAGCAAGGCGTTTGCGAAGCAAAAAGACGTGACCGGACTGGTCGTTCACAGCGACCAGGGATGTAAGTACACGTCTCATGCTTACCACGATATGCTGCCAAAGGTTGGCGCCCGAATCAGCATGTCTCGCCGAGGAAATTGTTATGACAATGCCTCGATGGAGAGTTTCTTCTCGCATCTCAAAACGGAAGGACTCTATCCTTATCATATCCGAACGCTTACCGAAGCACAAAGCAAAATCGAAAAGTATATCCGTTTTTACAACCGAAAACGGCCACAACGGAAACTGAAAAAACTGACGCCGGTAGAGTACCGACGCCAGTTTGCAGCCTAGGGTCTTTTTATAATGTCTGCTAGATGGGGGCTTGACTACCCCCAACAGGGGGCTGTTCTTATTTTTAAAAATCACTAAAAAAATCACATATCCTGCAGCACACTCATGTTCAACACTTCAGCAAAATGTTTTTTTAACTTTTGGTCCGCATTATTTTGCATTTTCTGAGTGACATGATTATATATTCCGAGAGTTATTTTTTCATCCCGATGCCCAACTCGTTGCATAATCGTTATTAAATCAACACCTGCCTCAGCAAGCATGCTGATATAAGTATGTCTTAAAATATGAGGTGTAGCATGTTTCTTTATAGTTGTTTTCTTCATAAGCTGTTGCATTCTTGTAAGAATGTACTTCTGATGTATAGGATATCCGTCGGGTTTTCTAAAAACAAAGTTCTCATCGTGGTAATGCTTATACATTGTTTATGGAAACATCTTTCCTGTGACTAACATAGTGACGAATCAGACCATTAGTTTTTCGAACATACTGATAGAAATGTTATTCAAAATAAAAAAGAGTTAACTTAAGTTGCGGGTTCTTCATACTGAATATCTATTTTCTGGATAAGGCAAACCTAAATTACCACGTAAAGTGTTTGATTCGTATTCCGTGCGGAAAATTCCCTTTTCTTGTAAAATAGGAATAACTAATTTGATGAAGTCATCGAATCCTGAAGGATGCTCCTGTCTGATCTTCAATAGGTCCATCGCACCTGCCTCATACCATTTTTGGATTTGATCTGCTACTTTTTCTGCAGAACCAAAAAATTTAGGTTTGGGTATTCTGTACCCAGGCATTAAACTTTCTAATTCTTGAAATTTTTCTTCAGCTTCTCTTTCTGTACGTCCTACAATCGGATTATGAGAGAGTGTAATTATGAAATCATCAGGCGAACGGCCTTCTAATGTGACCCTTCTTTTCACCTCATTACTGAATGCTTTAGCATCCTCTAAGTCATCAGAAGGAAGAAATACTCCGTCAGCATGCTTTGCGGCAATATTCATGAAATCCGAAGAGGAGCCCGCTTGGAAAATCACGGGTCTTCCTTGTCTCGAACGGCTAATATTTAACGGGCCATCCACTGAAAAATACTCCCCTTTAAAGTTTAGAGCGTGCATTTTTTTCGGATTAAAGAATATACCGCTTTGCTTATCCCGAATAAAAGCGTCATCCTCATAGGAGTCCCACAGGCCTTCAACAATCTCTAAGAACTCTTTTTTCATTGGATACAAATCTGCTTTTGAAAGATGGGTCCGGCTATAATTTGCTAATCCTCCCGGATTTGAAGTAATGGCATTCCAGCCTGCACGTCCATTACTAATTTTATCTAAAGAAGCCATCTGTCGGGCAACGGTAAATGGATCTGCATAAGAAGTAGCAATGGTTGCAGTAAGCCCGATTGAATGAGTCACCATGCTTAATGCAGAGAGAATAGTTACACCTTCGAACATGCTCAGATAATGTGGGATCATACTCGGTCCTATGTGGCTGACGTCAGTTAAAAAGATGGTGTCAAACTTTCCTTCTTCTAATCTTTTAGCCTTTTGTACATAGTACTCTATGCTCTCACTAGCATTAGCTGGCATATCTGGGTGACGCCAACCCATGTAATTCCAGCCAACTCCGTCTATGGTACCACCGATTTTAAGTTGTCTTTTCTCTTGCATGTATATCTTCCCCTTTCATTTTAACTTGTTTGTTGAAACATGCGTATTATCCGTTTAATCTGGTCTTGACATTTGAACGGAACAAAGCGAATGAAATTGCAAAAATACTAATTGCAACGACAACTGAAGCAGCGGCTACCAAACTGACTGATTGAATGGATAATCCGGCAGTGACCAGCCCTCCGAAAGCTGCGCCCGTGGCCATACCTAGTTGCAAGACGGAGCTGTTTAAACTAAGAATAATTCCGGACGCCTCTGGAGCGATGGAGACGAGGTTGTACTGCAGGGTTGGCCCTGATGTCCAAGCAGCAATGGCCCAAACCATAAGCAAAACAAAAGTGACAATATACGACCCTGCTATGGTAGAGAGCATTATAAGAGCAAGAGCATTAACAGACATACCGAAAAATAGTGTACGGGCGAAGCCTAAACGGTCTGTCATAAATCCACCGAGCTTGGAGCCAATTAATGTTGCAATCCCGAGAACAAGTAAAGTAAGACTTAATGCTTGTTCACTCATCGGTGAGACGGTATTCAGGAAAGGTGTAATATACGTATAAAATACCGCGTAACCAATAAATAAAAAGAATGTCACGCAGAGAGAGAAAGTAACCTTTGAATTCTTCAAAAGTGCGAGTTGTTTGCCAAGAGGAACTGGCGCTTCGTTTTTTGTTGCAGGAATCATTCTAGCAACAGCAAAAATTGCTAGGAGACATAAGAGACCGATGCCCCAATAAATTACCTTCCAATCGAATGATGCAGCAATGAAACGGCCTATGGGGACTCCAATGACAAGAGAAGCACTAAATCCCATTGTCACAGTAGCCAGGGCACTCGCTTGATGACCTCGTGGTGATAATTTTGCTGCGAGGGAGAAGGCAGTGACAATAAAGACTCCCATTCCAACTCCGAGTACAATGCGTGACAGCATCAAAAATCCGAAACCAGAAAAAATGACCGTCATAGCACTTCCTAGAACAGTTAAAGAGAGAGCCAATATCAACTGTTTACGCTGATCTAACTTCGCTGTTGCTAAAATAATGATGGGCGTGCCTATTGCATTGGCTAATGCAAATAGGGTAACAAGCTGACCAGCAGCAGAGACGGTTACACCAGCATAATCAGCAACTTTGTCCAAAATGCCCACAAAGACATTTTGCGAAGTGCCGACTAAAAGGCTGATCAGGGTCAGCAAGTATATTTGTAGTTTCCAAGTTTTACTCATTTTATTAATCCACCTTGTAATCGATAATTTGTAATTCTGAAAATATTGAGCTGAAATATGATTACTTGAATCTTCATCTCATTCCAAAAAAATTAAACACACTTTAAATACTCTAGTGAAAAGGGTAGTATGCTTCTTTCAAGATGATTGGACGCTTTGTTACTTCAGTGATACTCGTAACAGCTTAGCTAGCCAATGCTACAGCTTAAACTAATATTTAGTATTACTAAATATATAAACAGAGTTTCTTCTCATTATTTTCAATATAATTAACATATTCACCTCAATTCATCTTACAATAATATTTATTTAGGTAAACTAAATAATAAGACGTGTTAAAGAGTTCTGTCAAGAAATTATCTTTTAATATTTTTTTCCATTCGTTGTAGCCAGACTCGCATTAAAGATATTTCTTCATTCGTAAATCCTTCTTGCATTTTCTGTTCAATAACATCAATTGTATGCAAATTCTTTTCTTCTTGCGCTTTACCTGTCTCTGTAAGAAATATTCTTTTCACACGTGCATCTTTTGAATCAACCTTCCGGATCACCCAACCCCCTGCAACCAAGCAGTCAATAAGATTTGATAACGATGCAGGACGGATATTTAACTTCTCCAATATCTCTTTTTGAGTAAGTCCATCTCCTGTTTTCCATAAACAGCGTAATACATCTATCTGGGCAGAAGAGAGTCCGTCTTCTAATTTAGCGCATATTTGGTTGGTGAGGTGTGTTAAGTCACGAGAAATCCGTTTAATCGAAAAAAAGGTACCACCTTGATCATTCATTTTATCATCCATTTATTTAACCTCCCTAAACTTTATTTTGTAACATTTGTTGACTGAATGTCAACCTTGATTAAAACATGAGAAAATCAGTTATGTCGACGTGCATATGTTCCGTAAGCACCAAGTTCACATCAAATTTAATTTTGACTGAGTATTTTTTTATTTGAACACCGAACGTATATTCGCATATAATAACTGAAGTTGAAAACATTTACGAGGATCAAAGCGGATAGATCACAAAGTGACGTATCCAGGTCAACAGCATTCGATCCGGAATGATCAATATGATCTTTTGTCGGTGCAGCCGCGGACATTTAAGGAATCCGGTTTACTGGCATGCCGTCCGATCATGACAACAGCACAGGGGGCTATCTAATGTTGGCGAATTACGAACGAAAAGTATTAAGGATATTGTTTAATTACAGTAGTGGTCGCAGAAGGTTAAAACGGGTAAGGGGAAGCCGGATGTTATGGCTGCTCTGGACGCTCTTGTGGCTGCGGAATACATACATTGGGAAGACAGGTCTGACACTGCCCACATATTGATACTGGAAGGCTGGGAACGCGATGCGGAGAAAACTAAGATCGATCCTAAACCTGCGCCAGCTTACAACAATAACAATAATACGGACTACTGGGCTCAATACTGAGGAGGTTTGAAATATGGCAAGCAAATTGACGGCGAACGGCGTATACGAGGGATCACAGCTTATCCTTCCAGAACACATGGAAGCGTACTTGGTTTAACTTAGGCTAATCATTCACGGAGAACGCTCCTTCGGGAGGGTTCTTTTTGATTTGGAGAGCAATGTATGCGCTCTTAAATGTACTGCGCAAATATTGCAGTGTGGGTTATTATAGAAATAATTAAGGTAATTTGCTCAAAATGTGGAATTAATTCAATTGACTCTTAGTTTGGAGGACGATGACATGGAGAAGAGTTCTAAAGTTAGAACCAACATGATCGGCGGTAGGCAGGTTGATGCCATATCGGTCGACATGGATAAAGGAAGTATTCATGAAACCAATGGCTTGTTTTGGAATACGAAAGGAAATGATATTTTAGGAGCGACAGCACTTCCGCTCTATGGAGCATTTGTCTCCGAAGAAAAGCACCATCTTTTTGGAGAAATCTCGGAAAAAAAGATACTGGAAATAGGCTGTGGAAGCGGTCAATCCTTACGGTATTTGGGAGAACGTCAAGCGAGTGTACTATGGGGGACGGATCTATCAGAAAATCAAATTGAAAAGACACAACAGCTTTTGACGTCGTGTGGTCTTTCAGCGATCTTAATCTGTTCACCTATGGAAGAAGAATGTGGCATACCCAAGGATTATTTTGACATCGTTTATTCGATTTATGCGATCGGCTGGACAACGGATCTTGAAGGGACTTTTCTCCAGATTGCTTCCTATCTTAAGAAGGATGGCGTATTTATCTTCAGTTGGTCTCACCCGATCCACAAATGTGTTGCTGCAGAAGAGAATAGACTTATTTTTAAAAAATGTTACTTTGATGAATCTTGGTTCTCGGTAACTCTTGGCGAAAGTAAGCTCGCCTTATCGGATCGTAAACTATCAACCTATGTGAATGCGTTGGCAAAAGCAGGATTTGTCATTGAGCAATTCATTGAGGAATCTGATGATGACTTGATGCAACTGCAAAATGATGATTTTGCCAATAAAGCAAAGATGCTCCCTGTAACCTTTGTGATAAAAGCACGAAAACTATAGAAGAAAGATAAGGGGAGTAGCCAATGCAAATTAATCGAAGATATCATGCTCTTAATAAAATAATCGTTGGTATTCTGGTACTCGCATTAATCATTGTGACATGTTCAGTACCTGTGTACGCTGAGGTAGAAAATGTGGAGACTACGCCCTCCAGAATTGCCTTGTCTTCGCTAGAGGAAACGATAGATTCATATGTGGCTACGAATCAGAAGAACACCGCTGCCGTTTCGGTTGTAGCTATCAAGAACGGTGAGACGATTGTGAATAAGGCCTATGGATACGCAGATTTTGAGCAACAGAGAAAGGCGGATACCTCTACTGTTTTTGAATGGGGTTCAACCTCTAAACTATTGGTCTGGACGAGTGTGATGCAACTTGTCGAGCAGGGGAAGCTTGATTTGCATACCGATATTCAGAAATATTTGCCGGAAGGATTCCTAAAGAAGCTTGAATACGATGATCCCATTACCCTAATGAACCTTATGCATCATAACGCAGGGTGGGAGGATAGATTGATCGATTTATGGTATTCATCCGAGAGTGATATTGTGGAATTAGGTGAGGCTTTACAAAAATTTGAGCCGAGGCAGATCGATAAACCTGGGAGTGTCGTTGCTTATTCAAACTATGGAACGGCTATGGCTGCTTACATCGTTGAATTGCAAAGCGGACAACCCTTTTACAAATATGTCAATGAACATATATTTAAACCGCTGAACATGAAAGACACTTCGATTCACCCGTCACAGTATGATAATCTAAATGTCTTGAAAAGAAGAAATGAGATTCAGGGGTACACTACCCATTTGAAACTCATCCCTAAGAACAGAGCATACATAAGCTTATACCCTGCTGGGGGCGCCATTGGCACAGCAGAGGATGCAGCTAAATTCCTTGCAGCCTTGATGCCTGTGGATCGTAGCAATTTATTATTTGCGAACAAGGACACGTTAGACGAGATGCTGTCCACAAGTCTATATTACGATGGAACTTCTACTCCTCGAATTGCGCATGGCTTCTTTGAAGTAGAGTACTGGGTGCCTGCTTTGGAACACGCTGGAAGTACGACGGGATTTTCAAGTAGATTTGTTTTTGACCCGAAGTCTAATTTTGGGTTCGTGGTCATGACAAACCAGTCAAATGAAATGACTTATAACATTGGTCTTGTCCAGAAGGTGTTTGGAAGTAGTTTTAGCACGAATTCAGTTGAATCTGAGAGTGGAGGATATTATCTGCCTGCGCGACGGGTCGTTTCCGGTTTTACGAAGGCGTATTCAATGTTAAGTCTGCAGAAATATACCACATTTGACCTTAGTAATTTTGCCAATGTTGTTGAGCGTAATGGCACTATTGAGAAGGTCTCTATGTCTTATAATGACTTTTTGCCCGTATCCAACTTAACGATAAACTTGATCAAAGCATCTTTTATTGCTCTTGCAGTAGCCATCCTACTCAGTTTGAGAGCTACAATTGGTTATTTTATTCGGTTATCCAAATACAAATTAAAAAACTGGGAAAGACCAGGTACAGGATTTGATAAGTATCATATTGCCATTAATATTGCCAGTCTGGCATTAATTTTGAATACGATCCTATTGTTCATGCGCGCCTTAGGCTTCTCCACCTATTCTTCGTTACGCATACATCTCATTTTGAACCTGATTTATGTGATTTTAGCTGTGGCGTACCTTGTCTTGATGTTCTACAAACTACTGAAGAGAAGTTACAGTAAAAAGCAAAAGGCGGTATACATCTTGTCTGGCATATCTGCTTTCCTCTTTGCTGCTTTTGTTGTGGGGTGGGATTTGTACTTTTAGAGCGGTAGAAAGGATGAAACGATGAATATTCAGGATCTCCCAATTGAGATAATAAAACAGATAGGGAAAGTACAGAACATCACTTTTCCTAAGCAAGGTCATACTTCTACTGTGGCTATACTGGATACGTTTGATCAAAAGTACATCATCAAGAAGACAGAAAACGATCTTTATAATGAATGGTTATCCGATGAATATAAGGTGCTCCAATACCTTTACCATACGGGACTCCCTGTTCCAAAGGTATATTCATTTCATGTTGAGGATAGATCGAGATGGCTTTTAATGGATTATATTGATGGAATAAGTTTAAGAGAATTCCTCTCTATGATGCCTGATCTTCAAAGTAAAGAAAAAGCGATTTTTAACTTTGGGCTCTGTTTAAAGAAAATACATGAATCCTCTTGTCCTGTTGAATTATTGAACAATGACACTCCTTGGCTAGATACAATGCTTAGTAAAGCAGAATATAATCTAACTCACTTTGCTGTAGACGGATCAGCAGAACTACTTCAACAGTTGAAAGAAGGAAGACCGGAACCAATAGATAACACTTTCATTCATGGAGATTTTACTATAGATAATGTGCTAGTTAATGATTGCAATATTGTTGGAGTTATTGATTGGGCAGGAGCAGCGTATGGCGATCCAAGATATGATGTAGCATTAGCCATTAGACCGAAACATAATGCTTTTGATAATGAAAGAGATAGAGAAATATTTTATAACGGTTATGGAAAGTTAAGAATAACGGATGAAGAATACAATTATTTTGAAGATGGGATATATAACTTCTTTTAGTTTGGCTTTAAATCATGCTCTTCAAGCGAACATCCAATCCATTTAGAAGGAGTCGAATAAATGAGCCCTCCAAAACATATCGTATCTGCCGCTGCAATCGTGATTAACGACAAAAATGAATTATTACTTATTAGAGGACCCCGAAGAGGATGGGAAATGCCAGGTGGTCAAGTGGAAGAAGGAGAATCCCTAAGTCAAGCAGCGATCAGAGAGACAAAAGAGGAATCCGGAATCGACATTGAAATCATTAAATTCTGTGGAATATTTCAAAATATCGAAAATTCAATATGTAACACATTATTTCTAGCCAAACCAATAGGAGGAGAATTAACGATATCATCGGAGAGTTTAGAATCAGGTTTCTTTCCAATTGAAGAAGCCATTTTAAAAGTCGAATGGAAAAATTTCAGAGAAAGAATAGAGTATTGCTTAAAACCTGAGATGCAACCTTTTTGTATTGAGTTTAGTGATAAAAACAATATTTAAAAGCTTCGCTAGAATCGTATTGTCATCTAAATATTTCGGGAAATTTTGTGAGTATTTTTTAATGGACCAAAACTACGATAGGGGGAATTACATTGAATGCAACCTTTACTAAGGTGGCCGGAGTTAGCTTCATTATTTTATCAATCTTAAGACTAACTCCTTATATTAATGTGACTGGCAAGTGGTTGTTATACATTTCGATAGCAGCATTTTTTCTTATCCTATATGACTTAACGGAATTTGTGATGAAAAGAATAATGGCAATTAACAGTTTGAAACTAAGCAAGGTTTTATTTAGCTTTCGCCCATTGTTTCTTGGGTGTGCAGTGATGGCTATCATAGTGTTGCCAAATATAAAGGTCGCTATCTCTGTTAAAGACGTGAATACTTATAGTGATTTTTTTACTTTGATTAGCTTAGGCATAGCAATAATGTTAATTGGATTTAAAACTCAAAGAGAAGAATCTACTTCACTGAAAAAAACAAGGAGGAATGAGATTAGAGAATTTTTGAATTCAACTGAAGGAGAAATGATTATTAAGAAATATATAGAAGAACAATCAATAGAAAATAACAAAAAATTGATAAGTTAGGCAGGTCTAAGTAGTCATGATGAACGAAAAAAATCTGAAGGTCAATTCCAGAAAGGAAGTTCAAATTAATGAAACGAGTTGATGTAGTTTACTCACTACTAACCAATTCATCCAAATCTAAAGTGCTTGCAGTAAGAAATGTAGGGCGTTCAAGCTGGTCGCTGCCTGGCGGAGCTGTTGAACCCAATGAATCATGGGAACAAGCAGCAATCCGGGAAGCCCATGAAGAAACAGGACTTGATGTTACAGTTCATGGCATTGTAGCAATCAATGAGTGTAAATTTGAAGAAATCAAGGAACATGCCATTTTTATCACATTCAGAGCCGAAATCGTCGGAGGGAGAGAAGAGATATCAAGACCGGACGAAATTTCTGAGATAGCATGGTTGGATATAGCACAGGCAGATGAGCTTATGCCTTATTACAAGAACGGCTTTAAAAGCTTACTTACTGGCAACGAGATTACATATTTCAACGAAGGTAACAAGTGATGTTCTGGAGTGCGGTATCTCCAGACTTTTGTCAGGGTGAGTTAATCTTAGCTGATTGTCAACTGTGATCAAAGCGAAAAAACGTTAGAAACTGACTTATTTATTGGAGGACTTACATGAACAAATTACCTTTATTTATAGTGACAGGCGCAAGTGGAACAGGAAAAACAACGATCTCATCACATGTTCGCAAGTTACTCCCGGAATTTGACGTCTTTGATATGGATATCATCGATAACGTGGATTGGCAGATTGCCCAAGAGAATTGGTTGAGGATTGCGTATAACATATCGCTAAGTGGACGAGGGACTGTTTTATGCGGAACGATGGTGCCGGAAAACATTGCATCGTCTGATTACATAGATCGATTTGATCGGATTCTATATATGAATTTACATTGTAATGATGTCACACGTGAGAAGAGGTTGAAATTACGGGGGTGGGACGAGAATTCGATCGAAGATCACAAAAATTTTGCAAATTGGCTACTCCAAAATTCGAAAACTGCATTTGACCCACCACTGCAAACAATTGAGACGACAGAACTTACAGCAGAGGGAGTAGCTGAACAGATCAAAGAATGGGTTCTAAAAAACTGGTGTGAGGAATAAACACCTAAAAGACATCAGGATAAAGGGAAGGAGGTCACAAATTGTTTCTCAATGTATTACTTTGGTTGATTATTCTCTGGGTGATCTCCCTTCATTTCAGTTTTCCCAAGAAAGATCGCATGTACAAAGTCAATGTGCCAAGCACTTGCCATATTCAATCTCCCAATCGATTGGATATTCAGAAAAACTATGAATGCGCTGCATTTTCCAGTGCGTTCGTCTTGAGACATTTCGGGGTGGAGTCCAACGGGACAAAGCTCTATGAAACCTATCCTCGCAAATTACTGGATGGGACGGTATATCCCAAAGCGGTCGTTGTT
This sequence comes from Paenibacillus sp. LS1, assembly GCF_026013365.1. Classification (GTDB taxonomy): domain Bacteria; phylum Bacillota; class Bacilli; order Paenibacillales; family Paenibacillaceae; genus Paenibacillus. The sequence continues at coordinate 757,375 of NZ_JAPDOE010000001.1, read as the reverse complement.
TTTTTCAGAAAGCTTGGATATGAGGCAATGTACTTACGTGGGAATGTGAATACGTTGAAGAAGCAGATCAGCCAAGGGGTGCCCGTTATTTTATTTATTAGAGTACATCCAAAACAACGTTATTTGCATTTTGTTCCCGTCATTGGCTATGATGAAACGCATTTTTACTTGGCCGAATCGTTAGATCACAAGATGAATTGTGATGAAGCATATTACAATCGAAAAATCAGCATAAGTGAACTCAATACGTTATGGAGGTCATGGTTGCCCTTTTGTCAAAACTCATATATCGTCGTACATCCTGCGCAGATTTAAGTGCGTTGACATGACAGGAATGCGGAAGAGGCTTATATTGATGAACGGGGAATTATAGAGAACTCCCCAATTTTTATCTCCATTAATTTTTTGTTCAAATATTTAATCGGGTTAACAAGTTCTGTGTACGTCCGCATATACATTACAGGAGACGGGTCAAGACTCCGGCTGTCCTAAGTTGTATGAACGGAGGGAGAGACATGGGCATTGAATCATCCTGGATGTTTGATTTGTTTGGAACCGTCTTTCCGGTTGTATTTGTTCTGCTTATAGGTATAGTTCTTCTGTCGATGGGAAAAGAGGTATGGAGGTGGGGACGCAACAACTCGGAGCCACTGCTCACCGTACCTTCACGAATCACCAGCAGACGGATGAAGATGAGTCAGTCGCAATCCGAACCAGGCAGTACAGCACGAACCTCATATTACGTCACCTTTGAGGTAGAGAGTGGAGATCGGCTCGAATTCAAAGTCAATGGCGAAGAGTATGGTTTGTGCGCTGAGGGGGATGAAGGACGGCTCTCGTTCAAAGGAACGCGTTACATAGGCTTCGAGCGATATAATCGCTTATATTCCGAACGCCTACGTGGTTAAACCGATCAGCTTGCGCCAAGATGGCGTGAGCTTTTTTTGATTATTTGCTGGACAAGCGTTTCTTAATAGGCCCAACGTGTTTTTATATAAGGAGAGGCTTCATGAGATTATGATCGCAGGATCATTACCATAGAGGAGGAAATGAATATGTCATATACAGATCAGGTCGTTGTTGTAACCGGTGCCGCTCAGGGAATAGGACGCAGTGTGGCTGAGGCTTATGCGGTCGCCGGGGCTAAAGTCGTACTTGCCGACCACAAGGAAGCAGAAGGTGCGGCAGCTGCAGCTTCCATTCGTAATGAAGGCGGAGAAGCCATCTTTGTTCAATGTGATGTTCGGAGTGAGCAGGATATTACGAATCTTTTTCGGACCACCGTTGAGGAATTCAAGCAAATTGATGTTCTAGTGAATAATGCAGGACTTGCAAAATGGAAATCACCCTATGAGTTAACGCTGGAAGAATGGGACGATGTACTCAATACCAATGTGAGAAGTTGCTTTTTGGCGAGTCGGGAAGCAGCCAAACATATGAAAAACAACGAAAACGGGGGTGCCATTGTCAACATGGCTTCTACCCGTGCACTGATGTCTGAGCCGGATACCGAAGCCTATGCTGCCTCCAAAGGGGCAATTGTGGCTCTGACGCATGCGCTGGCAGTCTCACTGGGCAAAGACCAAATTCGGGTCAATTGTATCAGTCCGGGATGGATTGAGACAGGAGACGTGGAGAAACTAAAAAAGGAGGATCATGAACAGCATCCATCCGGTCGTGTGGGTGTACCTTCGGATATCTCCCGTGCTTGTCTATATTTATCTGACCCAAGCAATACCTTTGTCACAGGGACCAACCTCGTTATTGATGGAGGCATGACCCGAAAAATGATATATGAGGACTAGAACCGGGATCGAGCCAGGCAAGCTCTGCGGTGTCCCAACTTAATAGTGATAAGCCCAAGTTAAGCACTTGGGCTTATTTGTTTTTAATAACTCGGTTGCTATAATAAATGTGATTTTACAACAGTAGAGGAATGGAGGGAGTATATGTTCGGGAAACAATCCCGGAAGGTATTTTGGCTGTTACTGCTGATCGGAGGGATGATAATGATAGGGAATGAGTCACCTGCTGAAGCAGACGGCGCGGATATACGGGCGGCCTGGGTATGGCAGGCACAGTCTGTTAGCAACGGAGATGAGCTGCTGGCCAACGCAGCTAAACATAAGATAAACAGGCTGTACGTGAATGTAGACATGGCGCTGTCCAAGGAGGTATACCAGACGTTTATAGCCAAAGCAAACCGTGCAGGTATTGCGGTTGAAGCGCTGGGTGGAGATCCATCCTGGGCGGTGAGTGGCCGTGAAGGCCCCATGCTCAGGTTAGCATCCTGGGTGAGTGACTACAATAAGGTTGCTGAGTCCAACCAGCAATTTGATGCCATACATCTGGATATCAAGCCCTACGTGTTACCAGCCTGGAAAGAAGATGCCAAGCCATTGGTTCAATCCTGGGTGGCCAATATGAATCTGTTATTTGAGCAAGTGAAACAGGATGGCGCAGTTGATGTGAATGTTGACCTGCCATTTTGGCTGGATTCGTACACGGTTACAGGGAATAGAACTTCTGAGGATGCGGATAACGAACCATTGTCACGTTGGTTTATTGAACGAGTGGATCATGTCACTTTACTAGCTTACCGTGATAACGCGCAAGGCAACAATGGCATCATACGCTTAATTGAACAGGAACTGAACTGGGCGGATGCCAGCAATGCGAGCGTCACGGTTGGGTTGAACACCAAGCCTATGCCTGGCGAGGAGTTCACGACCTTTGCCGGTAAAGGGGCAGCGCAGCTGGAAAGTGTTATTGAAGAAGTTGCCTCCGCATTCAGCGAACATCCTTCCTACGCCGGTTCTGCTGTACATGACATCGTATACTGGGGACAACTGGAGCCATCGGAACTGCCATCACCGGAGATTCCATCCAATCAGCCAGAGATTCGGGGAACGTATATCTGGGAGGCCTCTCAGGTGACGAACGACGGAGGGGAGCACATTCTAGCATTCGCGAGAGAGCAGAATATTAATTGGTTATATGTCCGTTTGGATCTGGATCAACCCTATTCCAGTTACCGCAGTTTTGTGAAACGGGCCAAGGCCCAGGGCATTGAAATCCATGCGATGGGTGGACACCCGATCTGGGGTAAAAAGGAGAATCGTCCACGGATACAGCGTTTAATTGATTATGTGAAAAATTATAATGCTGAATCTGAGCCGGATGAACAGTTTGAAGGCATCCATTTGGATATCGAGCCTTACACCTTGCCAGAGTGGGAGAATAGTCGGGATACCCTGTTGACCGAATGGGCTGCTAACATTACATTTTTCCAGGAAGAGACGAAGAAGGACAGTGATCTCGAAACAAGCGCCGATCTTGCTGTATGGCTGGATAGCTTCGCGTTACCAGGAAAGGATACATCTGTGGCTGAGTTTATGATCCGTACACTTGATCATGTGTCGATGATGGCTTTCCGTAACAAGGCCGAAGGTTCCAATGGCATTGCTGCTGTGGTGAGTCAGGAGATGGAGATTGCCGATCGTTTGGGAAAAAGGTTGATGATTTCGGTAGAAATGAAGGAGAACCACGAAGGTCCTCATATTTCATTTTATGAGAAAGGGGCAGCGGAGATGGAGCTTCAACTTGCCAAGCTTCCGGATCTGCTGGCCGAATATCAGGCATACCAAGGCAATATTGTACATGCCTATGATTACTGGATTGAAGCCAAGCCTTGAACAGGCGAGTAATATAAGAAATAAATGGCTTTGGGACTTCACCTTAGGTGAGGTTCCGGGCTTTTTTTTATGGAAAAAAGATGGAATCGTGTCACCGAATGGGCTCCTGCACAATACGATGTACGGAGATGAACAGCTGAAACAAGGGAGGAAACAGACTATGGCTGTTATTAAAGCCAACTCAGAGGACGTCAAGCTATTGGCTAGGCTAATGAGGGCGGAGGCTGAAGGTGACGGCGAACAGGGTATGTTGCTTGTGGGCAATGTAAGTGTGAACCGGGTGCTGGTGGATTGTCTGGACTTTAAGGATATTCGCGACATCAATCGTATGGTATTCCAGAACCCTGGTGGCTACGAGTCAACCCAGAAGGGTTATTTCTATCAACGGGCGAGACAGTCCGAGATTCGTCTGGCACAGCGGGTGATTAATGGAGAACGATTCTGGCCAGCGAGCAATTCATTGTGGTTCTTCCGACCTGTGGGCGAGTGTCCGGAAACATGGTATAACCAGCAAAATACAGGACGTTTCAAAGCGCATTGTTTCTTCAGTCCTTCGGGCGAAGACTGTCCGGAAGTATATTAAATTTTGGGAGGAATCACCATGATTAATCAGCCTTATCAACCAACGACTCAAACATTGGGTCAGCAAGCGAATTCCGTGTTAGGTCAACAAGCCAATTCTCAGGTTCAAGGTACGTCTTACAAAATCGGTAACGGAATGCCTGCGATGTCAGTAACACCAGGTATGGTATCACCAAGCTCCACAAGTGTACCCCCACTCGTATCCAGTGGAAGCCCAATGACACCAACGGGTGCAGTAATCACGACAACGGCTCCACAGTTTGAGCAGTCGTACATTGAAAATATTCTGCGTCTGAACCTCGGGAAATTCGGCACGTTCTACATGACATACGAAGGTAACAAAGAATGGAACGCTCGCATATTCCAAGGTATCATTGAAGCAGCGGGCCGTGACCATATTATCATTAGCGACCCGAAGACAGGAAGACGGATCATGCTGTTGATGGTCAACTTCGACTATGCTACATTTGATGAGCCATTGTTGTATCAATATCCGGGCGTGGTAGGCAACTACCCACAAGCTCCAAGCAGATGATCATTGGCGCCTCATCAGTTTGAATAACACATACTGAATTACATGCTGTCCTGAGTGTGGATATCCGCAGACGGGACAGCTTTTTACATAAGAATTTGTGCAAAATGATTACTATATGATCGAGTCAGACGTAACCTTTTGATAAAAACATGGCACTTATATATGAACAGAACAAGAAACATACCTATATGAAGGGAGTCCATAGCATTGAAGTCATGGATTGAAGGAGCGATGAAGGGCGAACCCGAAGCTTACGCACAACTGATGTCTCAATATCGCGGGATGGCTCTTGCTGTTGCCTACAATCGTTTAGGAGATACATTTTGGGCTGAAGATGTCGTACAGGAGGCGTTTACTGAGGCCTTTGGCAATCTGTCCAAGCTGGAGGATTCGGAGGCCTTTCCTGGGTGGTTCAAAGTTATCGTGGAAAGGCAGTGTTATCGCTGGCTAAGGCGCAAGCAGCATACCCTGATTCCCGTTCAGGAGCTGGAGCATGTATTCCATGAAGAGGTTCAGTCGCATAATCCAGAAGAACAAGCGGTGCAAAACGAAATGCATCGTACGCTGCGTGATTCGATTGCAATTTTGCCGTCATCGATGCGGATTGCTGTTGAACTGTTTTATTTGGAAGGATACTCACTCAAGGAAATATCGGATTTCCTCGGGGTCAAGGTACCTGCATTAAAGAAAAGACTGTTCGATGCCCGATCCAAACTCAAGCGCTCTATGCCAGTGAGGGATCTGGTCTCGGTGTTCAGTGACTTGTATGAAGGGGGAAAAGGATTGTTACACATTATGAATGGAGATCACGCTGCCAATCGTTTAAGAGAAAGTGGAATCGAGGGAGATATCCTCGTATGGAGAGAATTGTACACGTTCGGACCGGTAGCCAAAGATATGGGAGAGGCGAAGGAGCGGAAACATCGGGCCTTCGTGTTAGAGCAGCAGTTGGGCATTCCACAGACGGAATACTTGCAGATCAAGGAGCTTGAACGCAAGTTGCATTCGTTTCAACAATATAAGGAGATTGTCCTGTGGTTCGAATACGATCTCTATGATCAGACGATGTTATCGTACCTGTTACATTATTTCAAAGGACAAGCACTCCAGAATACGAAGCTGAATCTGCTCTGTATTGACTCGTATCCAGAGATCGAGCATTTTAGGGGACTGGGTCAACTGACCTCCACGCAGATCGAACGTCTGTCCGGCAGTTGGCATGTGATTGATACGGACGAGCTACAAGCAGGTGCACAGTTCTGGGAAGCCTATACGTCACCTGATATCCGACATCATCTGGATTACTTGCAGGCAGACACTTCTGCGCTACCCTTTGCGAACGCTGCGTTCAAAGCTCACTTGTCTCGTCTGCCATCTGTATCGAACGGTCTGGGAGTTATTGAGCAGACGACACTAGAGACCATTAGAGCTGGTGTGGAGAGTCCGTATCCTTTGTTTCGCGAGGTAGGGGACAAGTTGCATATTGTCGGGATGGGTGATCTTGAATATTGGGCACATCTGAAACGGATGACAGAAGGACCTTATGCGCTGCTGCAGTTGACTGGTGCAACAACTTTCCCTAATTTCAGGCAGCATGATGAAAAATTTGGTGACGCAGTCCTGTCGCTGACGGAACTCGGGATACAGGTGCTGAGTGGGGAAGTCGATTGGACGTTGCTTAAGCAGGATGAATTCTGGATTGGTGGGTTGCATAACGAAAGCGGGGAACAAGCACAGTGGCGCTGGAATCCCGCTTCTGAGAACGTAGTGGAGATTTAGTCGACATAGGAAATAGAGCAGAGGATGCAGAGAAGCGGGCATTGGCCCGATACTCCTATGCTATATAAAAGTATTAAATAAAGAAAGTATCCAGCCATGCCGAAGCATGAGCTAGGATACTTTCTTTGGTTTGGTTAGATCATTGTTTGTGAAATGTTAAAAAAACAGCGTAATCGCTACTTTTGTTAAAGAAATAAGGCGTTTGTGCCATTTCGTTGTCATAGGACACGGATTGACTGTGTAGTGTAGAATTATATAATAAAAGAAGCATATCTTTGTTATTCGACAGAACCGGGTGGAGGTGGAAGCATTGGGAAGTTGAAATTGCATATGAACGGCAGAATGGCTAATATCCTACATTTTCGAAGGAGGTGGACCTATTTGCCGAAGAATGACGGCGAATAGGATGACAATTTGAGTGACCCCTTACCGAGTATTTTGAATTTATTATTAATTGGTTTACTTGTATTGATGAATGGTTTCTTTGTGTCGGCGGAATTTGCGATGGTGAAAGTTCGTGGAAGTCGGATTGAGGCTTTGGTGGAAACGGGAAACAAAAATGCAATATATGCTTCCAATATTGTGCGTAATATGGATGCATATCTGTCAGCTTGCCAATTAGGTATAACGCTGGCTTCACTGGGACTAGGATGGTTGGGAGAACCGGCAATTGCACATCTGTTAGAGCCCATGTTTACCGCATTTGGACTGGGACCAGTCTACGTTCATGGAATCTCTATTGCCATTGCATTTGTAATTATAACGATTCTGCATATTGTACTGGGGGAACTTGCTCCCAAAACGATGGCGATCCGAAAATCTGAAACGATCACGCTGTGGTCTGCAGCCTTGCTAACGTTTTTCTATAAGTTAATGTATCCATTCATATGGGCACTGAACGGTATGGCTAACGGCTTGTTGAGACTGTTCCGAATGGCACCAGCTTCGGAGATGGACTCCGCACATAGCGAAGATGAAATACGTATTCTGATGAAAGAAAGCAATAAGAGCGGTTTAATTGATAACACTGAATTAGCACTTGTTGATAATATATTTGATTTTACGGATACAACCGCCCGTGAAATTATGATTCCCCGGACGGAAATGATATGTCTGAATGCCAATGAGTCCATGCTAGAGAATCTGGAGATTGCCAGTGATAGTATGCGAACAAGGTATCCGGTGTATAACGGAGACAAGGATCATATTATCGGTTTTATTCACATTAAGGATCTGATGCGATCCCAACTTACGGATACCATCTCCGTAATCCGGCCGATCCTGGCTGTGCCCGATACCACACTGATTAGTGATCTGCTCAAGCGAATGCAGCGTAGCAAGACACAGATTGCGATTCTAATTGATGAATATGGTGGAACCTCCGGGCTTGTCACGCTTGAAGATATCATGGAAGAGATCGTAGGCGAGATTCAGGATGAATTCGACCAGGAACGTCCTGCCATTGAGCAAGTGGATGAGATGGAATACTCCATTGATGGATTGATGCTGATTGAAGAAGTCAGCGAAAGATTCGGACTGGAGATGGATCGTGCCGACTACGATACCATCGGGGGCTGGCTATACTCCAGAGTAGATGCTATTCCACCTAAGGTTGGTCAATCGGTGGAGTACGGAGGTTATGTATTTGTCATTCAAGAGACAGAGCATAAGCGGATTTCCCGAGTGAATGTGATTAAGCTGGAACTGTTGGTTGAAGAAGAAGGCGCGTAGTCGGATCGAAATTGTAACGGATGAAGCTGTATGATGACGTAATGGTCATCGTACAGCTTTTTTGCATGCTCATGATTCTTTGGGTGCATGAATGACAACATCGGCGTAACGATTCTCCGTGACCAAGCTATTTTCTATAGAAATTTGCTTATAAGTGACGTAAACATTCTCTCCCGGAGCTAGATCATGCTGGATATTCAACTTTTTTCGAGTGGATTGGGTTGTTGTTGGTGTCTTAATGGTGATGATTTCGTACATATGTGTATCGACGAAAGTAACCTCATAAGAATTGTAGTCCCCCACCTTAGTGGTGGACAGCACCGGATTTTGCTTATACTGAGTTAGGTGATCATTCACCATGCCAAGTGTTACGGGTAACACATAAAACAGAAGTACCAGCGGCAGAAGGCAGAAAGCAATCCCGAAAACTCGTAAAAATTTGACATGGGAAAGGGTTCGGCGACTCTGCTTGAAGAAAAGAAAAGCAAGGATGGGGGAAAGTACAAGTCCCCAGATCATAAAGGGTAATACATAGCGGTCAAGACCCATGCTTATCCAGCTCTCCCGAGCTGTAGCCAAGAAATATATTAAGGTCCCGAGGGTAAGCACGCCCACCAAGATAAGAAGAACACGTTTGAACGAGCCGGAAACTTCGATGTGTAGTTCATTCGGATTGGAGCTGTGACGATGCCTTCTGGATTTGGATTGAAGTTTGCTCAATTTATACACCTCATTTGCCAATTTCGTTTGTTAAACATCGTTCCGTACATTCATTACCCAATACATACGGGCTGGAATAATTTAGGTTTCAGTCATGCTAGAGATGCACGCAAAGACAAAAGACGCTTCCGACAGAAACATCGGAGCGTCTAATTTTTTTTGAAACCTATCACCCGATCCGTCCGTTTATACCCTTACACAAAATCAAATATGGAAGCGGAGGATGGATCAATATGCGGAAAATGAATAATAAGAGTGTAACATCTATACTAAAAATAACCCTTGCTGCCTTGTTAATGGTGCCAACGATCCTTGCTGTACCTGTGGCCGAAACAGCCGTTGCAAGCCCGATCATCAACGTGTCCTCTGGTGCACTTACAGCTCCACCGCCATCCGAACCAACCATCGATTCGCTTGCTACCACTCAGGAACGAGGACATATCTATCAGGCGGTCGGTGCACTCATCCCTGGGGGAGGACTTTCTGCCATCGTCAATACGAAGACCGCGACATATGTGGAAGTGAAGACACTTTCGGTAGATTACCGGCTTGAGCGCTGGACAGGAACAGCATGGGTAACTTTCAAAAACAATTCCAACAATGCAACGAAAACAAACTTACTGAATGCCACATCGGATTGGACCGTTATGCCAGGATATTATTATCGCGTTACCAGTATTCATACAGCGTATGATGGAAGTACTACGGATACAAGCAAACATGTTTCTGGCACCGTGTTATTTTGATCTTATCGGCGGGTACTGCCGGGAAACTTCTGCTCTTGAAAATCGTTGGCAATAGCCGTCATTTCTTCTTCAGAAAGGGTGCCAAACAGGCTCATATTGTTGGAACCCATCATCCACTGAAAGGAGTTATAGGGTGGGCCGATATACATCAGTGCTTCCGTGCCGTCCGCCAGCTTTACGGTGCTCATATCACGAAGCATGGCCCCTTCAATCTTCTCCCCAGGCATGACATAGACATAATCAAACTGGATGATCTCATCCTCTATGCTCTTGCCTTCACTGGTATATTGAACTCTCATTTGTGTGGACTCATAATAATCGTCTGGATTCACAGGGTTTTCAGTATCGAGCACGAGTTCGAATTTGACCTTGTTGAATCGCTCGGGAATGGCCTTGGATAACAGAAAGTCACCCATGAATCCATCGCGTGCGATTTCTTCCGTAACAAGTACTGGACGAAGCAGGTGGCTCGATAGCTCATACGAAGGTGTATTAAGAGCCTCTTCTTCTTGTACTTTAAGAATGTCATCTAAGCTCGTTTCCGGTGGTGGAGGCGTTTTGGCTGTTGACGGATCAGCCCCCAGATGGGTCGTGCGATCCTCGATGACAATGGATTTCATGCCATTACCCCAATCCTTGATGGATTGTACAAATGGGGATACCGCTTGCGTACCGGATGGCAGGCTGAAAATAACCGCCCCGATGGTCACGGATGCAGCTACGACAACGGAAAGTCGCAAGGTACGTATTCTTTTTTTACGTAAACCGATTCTGTTAATTTCCCTGTGTACCTTCTGCCAGGATTGCTGCATGGATTCGGTGCGGGAGGCGGAAGGGGCAGAGACGGCCTGATGGAAAGCTTCATCAAAAGCCAGTTCAAACGCAGCATCGAAATATTCGTCTTCCAGGTCTGAATCGAATGGCTCCACGTGCTTATCGGACTTGCCTTTGCTCAATGCTCCCACCCCATTCCTTATGTAATTTCTTCTTGATACTGCCGCGGGCTCTGAACAAGCGTTGCTTCACAATGTCTTCGGAGGTATCCAGCAGTTCGGCCATTTCTCGGTAGGAGAGACCTTCTTTCCACCGTAACTCCACCAGTACACGATATTCCGGTTTGAGCTGTCTGAGATAATACTCAATAGACTCTTCCATCATCTGCGTTTCTACCATGCTTTCCACGGAAGCTGCCGTCTGATTCATCGTCTCCATATCTATAAAAACACTATCCGTATCCACTTGGTTACGGTTATTTTTATTTTTTCTCAGATAATTAATAGCTGTGTTCCTTGTGACGACTTTGAGCCAGGCTTTCAGTTTGACCTCGTCTTCGAAAAGGGGTTTGTTTTTAATGATTTTGATAAAAGCTTCCTGAATAATATCTTCTGCAGCAGCACGCTCCTTGATGATATAAACGATGAGACCATGTACCATATTATAATATTCATAATACACTTCTTCTTGAAGTGCAGAGCCTAAATTATGGAAATCTGAGGCTAATAGTAACTGAAGCCGATTGGCCATGATGTTCTCCTTTCTGGTGAACAATCCACAAACATTGGTATCATTACATTTTACAACATAATATGGAAACGATACAATGGGAGGTTGGTCCGAGAAAAACCAGATGAGGAGAGCGTATGTAGCCTCCGGGACAGTTTGCTGAAAATTAATAAAAGGCCGTCTCGCCAACCATGAACACATGGTTGCAAGACAGCCTTTGCTACTATTTAGTGCAAATACATTACGGGGGAGAACTCTCATCCGTAACTGTTAGAATGCCCAATCTCCCTTAAGGAAGATGGCTTCACGTTCGCCGTTTGCCGTGATACCGTAGATGTTCGTCTCGGGAGAGCCCATCATGAAGTCAACATGGGTGATGCTGGTGTTCATGCCATGTGCTGCAAGCTCTTCGGGAGACATCGTCTTGCCACCTTCGATATTAGATGCATAGGAACTGCCGATCGCAAGGTGACAGGACGCATTCTCATCATACAACGTGGTGTAATACAAAATACCGCTCTCAGAAATCGGGGAATGGAAGGGAACCAGAGCCACTTCGCCAAGATAATGCGAACCTTCATCCATGGAGATGAGTCTTTCGAGCGTATCCTGACCTTCCTTCGCTTGAAAATCAATAATGCGTCCATTCTCGAAGGTGAGTGAGAAACGATCAATAATGCTTCCACCATAACTGAGCGGTTTGGTGCTGGATACTGTACCGTTGACACCAAGTTTGGCTGGAGCTGTGTATACTTCCTCTGTAGGGATATTCGCTACAAAAGATGTACCTTGCTCATTCACGCTGCCAGCTTGCGCCCAGATATGTCCTTCTGGAAGCTCAACCGTCAGATCCGTTCCGGGGGAGAGGAAGTGCAGTGCTTGATACTTCTTGCTGTTCAATGCAACGGCCTTGGTCTCCAGTCGTTCAATATGTTCTTCCCAAGCCGCTACAGGGTCCTCCAGATCAGCTCTTACCGCAGCGAAAATGGCTTCCCATAGCTGGCTAACCTGCTCAGCTGCCGGTAGATTCGGGAATACTTTGGCTGCCCAATCGGGGGAAGGACAAGCTACACCCGTCCAGCTCATTTTATCTGCTTGTTGATACTGACGATACTTGGCCATTGCCTGACCAAATGCACGCTGATGTGTCGAGATCCGCTCCGGGTCAATACCTTTCATCAGGTCTGGGCTGGATGATAATACGGTCAGGAAGGCTGCATTATTGGCCGCCAGTTCTTCAAGCTCCGCCGCATGCCATTTCGGTGGCTCTTGGAAGGATTCCTCAGGGGCCATCTCGAACCGTAAGCGATTAACGGTTTCATCTCCGTATTTTACAATAACCTGCTTGGCGCCAGCTTCGTATCCTTTGCGGACCAACAAACGTACGAATTCAGCGGTATCAATCATCGCACTGATGACAAAGACTTGCCCTGATTGCACGTTTGCGCCTACTTTTACAGCTAGTTCAGCGTAACGATCCAGTTTTTGTTCAAAACTTAACATATGCGTTCCCTCCAATGATTGAATTTTAGATCCTTTGACGCAGGAAAAGAGAGGAGTAATCTCCTCTCTCTAATTAACATCAAACGGGATTAAAATGCCCAGTTTCCTTGCAGGAAGATTGGCTCTTCGGCGCCTTCGGAGGTCACGCCGTTGATATTCATTTCGCCAGATCCAATCATGAAGTCTACATGAGTGAGACTGGAGTTCATGCCACGTTCAATCAACTCTTCTTTGGACATCGTTTTACCACCTTCCAGACAGAAGGCATAGGCATTACCGATCGCCAAATGGTTGGAGGCATTTTCGTCAAACAGGGTATTGTAGAACAAAATATTCGTATCGGAAATCGGTGACTGATGTGGAACGAGGGCTACTTCACCCAGATAGTGTGCTCCTTCATCCATCTCGATCAGGTTTTTGAGTGCATCCAGTCCCTGCTCAGCGGTGTAATCTACGATTCGACCGTTCTCAAATGTAAGGGAGAATCCATCAATCAGGTTGCCGCCGTAGCTCAGTGGTTTCGTGCTGCGCACTGTGCCGTTAACGCCAGTTTTCAGTGGAGCCGTGAATACTTCTTCTGTAGGCATATTGGCAATAAAGACATGTCCTTGCTCATTCACACTTCCACCGGATACCCAGATATGGCCTTCTGGAAGTTCGATGGTCAGGTCTGTACCTGGAGCTGTATAGTGGAGCTTTTTGTATTTTTTGTTGTTCAGCAGATCAGCGCGGGAATCAAGATTTTGCAAATGGGTCTTCCATTCGGCAACAGCATCCTGTTCACCGATCCGTACTGTTTTGAAAATGACGTCCCACAGGCGATCCACTTGTTGTGTTTCCGGCAGATCCGGGAACACTTTAGCTGCCCATTCAGGAGAAGGAACGGCTACGATGGACCAGCTGAATTTGTCAGCCATCTGATAAGAACGATATTTTTCGAGCGCTTTGCCGCGCACTTTTTGGCTAGTAATAATCCGTTCCTGAGCTACTCCGTTCAGCAAATCCGGATTTTCAGCGATAACGTGCAGAATAGCGGCACCTTCTTCAACGAGTTCCGTCATTTCAGCTGCAAACCATTTCGGTTCAATAGAGAAAGCTTCATCAGGTGCAAGATCGTAATGAAGACGTGTAACGGTTTCGTCACTCCAGTTTACTTTGACCAATTTGGCACCTTTACCGTAAGCTGCTTTGACGATTAGTCGTACAAAATGCGCTGCCGAGATTGGAGCGTTAACCACGAGTGTCTGTCCAGGATGGACATTAACACCAACTTGTACAGCCAGTTCAGCATATTGCTGCAGATTCGTTTCAAAAGTATTCATGCTATTTTTTCCTCCAATGTGATAATAATATCGTAGCTTGTTGGCTAATATAGATGTTGTTCAAACACGTATTATAATCCTCATTACAACGATGTAAGGACTCAGAATGGTTCCTTCATTGAATAAGGTATACGTTGCTACGATATATATTGTACAATTAACCAATAATAATTACCAAACTAGGTTTACCAGAAATGTAGGAGACCTACTGTAGATGAAAGATTAAAGGAGAGAATGATTGTGAATATTGAAATTATCCGTACTGAAATGCGCCGTGAAGGTGAAAAAGGGTACGTGGGAAATACCGTTTACCGCACAGAAGGCGAAAAGTCAGTGTATGAGATTACCTTCATGAGCAAGAACGGAAAAGACTGGGACTATAGCTTGCATTTCACAGAACAATCCGGAGATGAAGATGAGTTGCTGCGTATGGACGAGCTGCTTGAGAATGATGACGATCTGTACAATCAATTGCTCGATGCTGCTTTGGAGGCATTTCCGGCTTAACTGGCCGAGATGTTCTTGTTCTATTGTGTCGTGTTGATGACTATACTAGACGGTGTATGCCCGAAACAGGGTGTATACCGTCTATTTTATTGGAAATGTTGAATAGATGATCCAGAAAAGGGAAGTCTACGAGATGAATGGAACCAGAGAGACAATCCGCCTAATGGGAGGTAACCGTGAATGGCATCTGACAATCTGATTACAGAAGGGTTGACGGGGCTTGAAGAAGTCGCGCCCGATATTCTCAGTCTGCGTACACTATTCGTTAATGTCGTGTTCATCGGAGAGCCAGGAAGCAGGAACTGGGTCCTCGTGGACACCGGAATGGCGAGGTTCACGGATCATATTGTTCAGGTTGCAAGCGAACGTTTTCAAGGTCCGCCATCTGCGATCATATTGACACATGGCCACTTCGACCATGTAGGAACCGTTATTGAACTGGAACAATTCTGGGGTGTGCCTGTATATGCGCACCCGCTTGAGATTCCATATTTGACGGGATTGAAAGATTACCCGCCGGCGGACCCTTCTGTAGGTGGAGGTCTAATGTCCAGATTGTCATTCGCTTATCCCAATGAGGCAATCAATCTGGATGATCGGATATTCAGTCTGCCGAAAGATCATTCCGTTCCAGGCGTATCGGGATGGGAATGGGTGCACACGCCAGGTCACACACCTGGACATGTGTCACTGTTTCGGGAAGCGGATCGTTTGCTGATTGCAGGGGACGCGATCATTACGGTGAAGCAGGAATCGCTGTGGAGTGTGTTACTTCAGGACAAACAGTTGCATGGCCCGCCATCTTATTTCACAACCGATTGGCAGGCTGCACATCAATCTGTTCAGCATATAAGGCATCTGGAGCCGAAACTTGCCATTACTGGGCATGGGCATGCCTTGAGCGGAGATATGCTAAGTGAATCCCTCAAGCAGCTTGATCTGGACTTTGAAGAGAGCACGGTGCCGGATCACGGCAAATACGTAGATTAATTGAACCATAATAAGAATGGTGACAGAGACAGCCGCAGCCGTTTGCAGCTGTCTTTTTCATTTCTTTTTTGAGGTTTAATCATGAATTTGTTCTCTATCATAGATTGGTATTTTGTGCCCGGGCATGATATAGTCGAGCCGTATAATATAACCTTAGTATGCAGGAGGTACATATAACGATGACACAGCAAAATGCAGCATTCGAAGAACAATTTGGAGGGATTCCGGCCGTCTGGCTTCGTTTTAATCAATTTGAAGCGGCAGTTATTCCAAGCGTGGGTGCCAACCTCGTCGCTTTCCGGGATACCGAAAAGGAATTCCGTTACTTGAGAGAGCCGAATCAGGATCAGATGGATGAGTTTATGGCTGCACCTGCGGTCTATGGAATTCCAATTCTTTCTCCGCCGAACCGTTATGAGGATGGTCGCTTCCCCTGGAATGGTAAAGTCTATCAATTGCCTGTGAATGAACCGGCTACAGGTAATCATTTGCATGGATTCTTGCACGATGCCGAATGGAAGGTTGAGGGATACGGTTCTGACCAATTGGAGAGTTATGTGCTGCTTAGCCAGGACGTGAGAGAGGGACATACATTCCATCAGTACCTGCCGTTTACGTTCACGGTAACGCTTCGTTACTCTTTGAGTAGCCAAGGACTTCAGCAGCAATTGATCGTGCGCAATAACGGGAAGGAATACATGCCTAACCTGTTTGCATTCCACACGGCGATCGCTGTACCGTTCGCACCAGACAGCCAAGCCTCGGACTACACGGCCAAAATTACGATTGGACAACGCCGTGAATTGAATGAGCGTTCATTGCCAACTGGACAATTTCAACCGCTTACACCTGAGGAAGAACAATTGAAGAAAGACGGAGGTAGTCCGTTCTTTGCAGCTATGGATAATCATTACACGGCAGAACCTCAGAATGGGCGTAACTATATGGAGCTTACGGATCAACGTACTGGAGACAAACTGGTATATGATGTGGGTACATCGTACAAGCATTGGATGATCTGGAACAATAACATGGGTGGCGAATTCTTCTGTCCTGAACCACAGATGAACCTGGTTAATGCCCCGAATGTTGAAGGCATCCCGGCGGAAGAAATCGGATTGATCGGTCTGGAGCCAGGTGAACTATTCGAACAGACTAGCCGACTGTATCCCATTGCGTCACAAAAATAAATTCATGTCCATTTTGCGCTACGCTTACAATTTTGTCGAAAAGGTGAAAACCTGCTCGTAAATCATGTATAATATGACGAGATACACAAGCTTTGTAGAGACCCAAACCATCTTTTTGGAGGAGGACAAGCAAGTGGAATACCGCATTGAGAGAGATACGTTAGGCGAAATGAAAGTACCAGCCGACAGGCTGTGGGGAGCTCAGACGCAGCGTAGCAAGGAGAACTTTCCGATTGGCAGTGAACATATGCCGATGGAAGTTATACGTGCCCTTGCCATTTTGAAAAAAAGTGCTGCGGCCAGTAACCATAAATTGGGTAAATTATCTGCGGCCAAGTCCGATGCCATTGCTTATGCAGCAGACGAGATTATTGCAGGCCGAATTGACGACCATTTCCCACTGGTTGTGTGGCAGACAGGAAGCGGAACACAATCCAACATGAACGTGAATGAAGTCATTGCTAATCTGGGTAACCAACTGCTGGAGCAAAAGGGCAAGGAAGAGCGTCTGCATCCAAATGATGACGTGAACATGTCCCAGAGCTCTAACGACACATTCCCAACGGCTCTGCATGTCGCAGGTGTTCTGGCTGTTGAGGATCAACTTTTGCCGGCAATTGCGGTATTGAAATCCACTTTTGCAGACAAGTCGAAATCATTCAAGGATATTATCAAAATTGGACGTACCCACCTTCAGGATGCAACACCGATTACGCTCGGTCAGGAGATCAGTGGTTGGGAAGCCATGTTGGGCAAGAGCGAGCGCATGATTCGTGAAAGTGTGCAGTACCTGAAAGAGCTTGCGATCGGCGGTACAGCTGTCGGAACGGGCATTAATGCGCATCCGGACTTTGGAGACTTTACTGCCAAGGAGATTGGCAAGCATACAGGTAAGGATTTTGTATCTGCACCAAACAAATTCCATGCACTTACGAGTCATGATGAGGTTGTGTATGCGCACGGTGCGGTTAAAGCGCTTGCAGCTGATTTGATGAAAATCGCCAATGACGTCCGCTGGTTAGCCAGTGGCCCTCGTAGTGGATTGGGAGAAATCCGTATTCCGGAGAATGAGCCAGGCAGCTCCATTATGCCAGGTAAAGTCAACCCAACTCAGAGTGAGGCCATCACCATGGTGGTTACGCAGGTCATGGGGAATGATGCAGCGATTGGATTCGCAGCGAGTCAGGGTAATTTTGAACTGAATGTATTCAAACCGGTCATCATCTATAACTTCCTGCAATCTGTGCAACTGCTGGCGGACTCCATTATTGCGTTTAATGACAAGTGTGCCGTAGGCATCGAGCCTAACCTGGATCAGATTGAACATAATCTGAACAACTCACTTATGCTCGTTACAGCGCTCAACCCGTACATTGGATATGAGAATGCAGCCAAAATTGCAAAGCTTGCGCATAAAGAAGGCTTGTCTTTGAAACAGGCGACGTTACAAACGGGCCTGCTTACGGAAGAGCAATTTGATCAATATGTCGATCCAGCCAAAATGATCGCTCCAAAGGCCTAAAATCAGCCTAAATGAGTAATACGGATGGATGAAGATGACGACCTGCATAAGCAGGTCGTTTTTCTTATGCAGATGGATGAACTTAAAGCTTGTCAGACTATACGTATACATATAAACTACATATGCAACAGTTTTAATGTACATGAATGGGATTCGTATATATTTGGAGGTTTCCGCGTTGTCAAAAACGAGAAGATTTACGATACGCTCCAAAATTCTATTGGGCTATCTTGTAGTTGTGCTTTTGTTTGGTGCTGTTTTACTAGTGCTTACGGCCCAAATCAATGTGTTACAGAAGGAAAATGATTTTATCAGCCATCATGATCTGGAAGTACATAATCTGACAAACGCCATTGAAAAAAATGTCTTGAACATGGAAACAGGACAGCGTGGATTCATGATTACAGGCAATGAAAGTTACCTGGAGCCTTATTCCCAAGGCCTCTCGCAGTGGAATACGAACTATGATCAGCTAAATGCTCTCATTAGTGACAATCCTTCACAGCAGCAGAGTCTGCAGAATATCAAATCACATATTACACGCTGGATTGAGATCGCTGGGGAACCGTCGGTAAACTTGAAAAAGCAAGGGGATCAAGCACAGGTAATTGCTTTCTTCCAGTCTGATCCGGGTAAATCTGAAATTGACTTGCTGAGAACCCAGCTCGCGACCTTCCGTAACACCGAAATTGCGCTGACGGAAGCAAGGGTAACTGATCTTGCCGCACGTAGCTCCACACTGTTGACGATTATGTATACGCTCTGGGGTGTTATTGCAGCATTATCAATTACCGCTGCGATCGTAATCTCAGGGAATATCGTCAAAACGTTACGAGATGTCATGCAAACGATCAGTGATATTTCCAAAGGTGGGAACCTGAAGCAGCGAATTCAGGTGCGAACACGTGATGAAGTGGGTGATCTGGGGAATGAAACGAACAAGTTGCTGGATGAAGTGCAGGAACAGAATCGGATCAAGGACCAGATCACAGGCATTGCCACACTTTTGCAGAACCCGACTACGCTGGAGGGATTGTCACGCTTGTTCCTGAACGAGCTTGCCATCCTGTTTGAAATTCCCTATAGCGTCTTGTATTACTGGAAAGATAATCGACTGCTGCGCGTGGCTGCATATGCTGCGGATGGAGAGAAAGAACGTTCACTCGGTAAAGTGTCGCTTGCCCCGGGTGAGGGTCTTGTGGGTCAAAGTGCTGTCGAGAAGCGAGTGTTGCGCATGAATGATCTGCCCCAAAACTATATCCGAATCTCTTCGGGTCTCGGGTATGCATCTGCGGCATCACTTACCGTAGTACCGGTCCTGTTCGAAGGCAGAACTATTGCGGTAATTGAGCTTGCTTCAATGAAGCCGCTGCAAGAGAGTGACATGAAGCTGATGCAAGAACTGACGGACATTTTCGGTGTTTCACTACATTCCACCGTCACTCGTATGGAATTACAGCAATTATATGATGAATCACAAGTTCTGAATGAAGAATTACAGGCACAATCGGAGAAACTTCAGGCGCAGACCGAAGAAATGCTGTCTCAGACAGAGGAACTGCAAATGCAGACCGAAGAGCTTCATATGCTTAACGATCGCCTGGAAGTACAGAAGAGCGCTGCAGAGACATCAGCCAATGAACTCTCGGTTGTGGCGGATCAGTTACGAACGAGCTCGGGGTACAAATCAGAGTTTTTGGCGAACATGTCCCATGAACTGCGGACACCGCTCAACAGCATGTTGATTTTATCGGAAATATTGTCTGAAAACAAAAATCAACACTTGAATAGTGAAGAGCAGAACTATGCTTCAGTCATTCACAAATCAGGCAAGGACCTGCTGAATCTGATCAACGATATTCTGGATCTATCCAAAGTGGAAGCCGGACAGATGGAAGTGGATTTCGATGATGTCTACCTGGGCAGTCTGCCTGAAGTCATGAATCAGTATTTCTTGAAAACAGCGGAACAGAAAAAAATAGATTTTCGTATTCAGCTCCAAAGTCCTTTGCCGGAAGTGATCGTGACAGATGAGATGAGATTGCATCAGATTCTCCGAAATCTGCTCTCGAACGCATTCAAGTTCACCAGTGAGGGTGAAGTAGCCTTAACCATCTCCAGAATGAGTCTGGCGAACCTTGAAGAGAACGGCCAAGAGACCGACGTGATTGCTTTCTCCGTCAGTGATACAGGGATCGGGATTGCGGATAACAAACTCCTGCAGATCTTCGATGCATTCAAACAGGCGGATGGAGCTACAGCACGTAAATACGGAGGAACCGGTTTGGGCTTGTCCATCTCTCAATCGCTTGCGACCCTGCTGGGTGGTTCAATCTCGGCAACAAGCCGTGAAGGACATGGCAGTGTGTTCACGCTGTTCCTGCCACTGCGAAGAGATGAACCTGAGACCATCCAAGCATCCCGGTTGTTCCTGAATGAGGTGGCTAGCACCACGCCAGAGATCAATAAACTTCCTTCATTGATCCCGGCTCAATCGGATATTTTATTGACACCGTTGGAAGAATCGTTGCTGAGCGGCCGTCAAGTGCTGGTCGTTGATGATGATATACGTAATGTATATGCTCTGGCTAACGCTCTTGAGCAATACGGCATGAATGTCATTTCAGCGCAGAACGGGTACGAGTGTCTGGAATTGTTGGAGCGTGGAGGAGTCAAACCTGATATCATCATGATGGATATCATGATGCCTGAACTGGATGGCTACGAGACAACTCGCCAGATCCGCGAACGACTTGGTCTGACTCAGCTTCCGATTATTGCGCTGACTGCCAAGGCCATGAAAGAGGATCGGGAAAAATGTATTGCAGCAGGCGCTTCGGACTATCTCAGCAAACCGCTGAATATCAAAGAAGTATTATCACGAATGAAGTTATGGATCAATCACGAAACATTGGAAATCTGATCTGAAAACCTATGCCGATTACAGGAGAGTGCGCTGTAATTAGGTCATAGGTTTTATTTTTTTGCCGTGTAAGCTTTATTCTGGAATTTGATGTTATAATACTTAACAATAAACCGAGTTAAATGGATGAATATATATTTAATTAGAAATATAATCCAAAATAAAGATGTAGGAACGAGAATAACACATTTATGTGTTATATATATGGGAGGTAGTGTCCATGCAACTTACGGTCAAAGAGGCTTTACAGGTATACCCGTTGTCAGAGGCCAAACTGGTTGCGGGTGGAGAAGGGACTTCACGGATGATGAAATCCGTTAACGTCATGGACGCTCCTGATATCGCGGATTGGATCAAATCCGGAGAAATGTTGTTCACCACCGCTTTTATTATGAAAGACAGCGAGACGGATGCACTACGTTTGATGCGGCGCTTGAATGAACGTGGCTGTGCAGGACTCGGCATCAAGCTGGGGCGTTTCTGGCAGTCCATTCCCCAAGGTATTGTCGAGGAAGCCGATCGACTTCGTTTACCGCTGCTTGAGCTTCCTTTTCAATTCACTTTCTCCGACCAGATGAATGCCTTGTTCAAGGCTGAACATGAACGCAGTAACCGATTGCTGCATGAGGTCGTGCAGAAGCAGAAGAAATTAATGCAGTTTGCGCTGCAACAGCAGCCACACCGGAATGTGTTTGCAGAACTAGCCACGGTATTGAACTATCCGCTTGCCGTCATTGGTTCTCGTGGGCATGTGCTCTATGGCAGTGAAGGCATTGCGGGAGATGCGGTAACACAAGGCTGGCCTTGGAAATCCGTCATGCATCGAGTGAAATGGAATCAGGGAAGCTGTCATCGCGTACCGATTAAGCAAAATGATGAAGAGTACGGATCGTTGCTTGTGTTTACGGATTCAGCCCTATCGCTTCGAGCAGAAGAAGAGCTGTTCCAGCAGGCTGCTGATGTACTGGCATTCTATATGGATATGACTTATCGTGAGCATATTAATCCGACCGTGCAAGATGAGATGCGCACACTGCTTTCACAGTATTTGGACAACAAAATGACGGTTCAGGAATTGACCACCTTGAGCGAAAACAAAGGTGTCCATTTGTTCCAGGGAACCTATCAGTGCGTGCTGATTACGCTTGAGCCAACTGTGTTTGCCGAGGGAAAGCTACTGAAACAGATTCATCGCGAGTTGCAATACAATCCGCTGATGCAATTTACGGCCTCACAGCATTTTCAGATCGAAGATGGCATTCTGTCTATATACACCTGTCCAACAGGGCGAGATTACGGAGAGGAGCTGTCGAGTTTTCTGTTGAGCCGGTTCGGTGATGTTCTGGCAGCACAAGAAGCGAAAGGAGCGCCGGCTCCGCGATTCTGGATCAGCAAAATGAAGCATGAGCCCAAATCGCTCCGTGAAGCGTACCAGGAGTGTCTGGATACTCGACAATTGGCTCGTCGGTTCGGTATGAAAGACCGTGCGCTGCAATTTGAAATGCTTGAATTTGCCTACGTTTTTCAACATGTACCGGATAACATCATGGAGAACTACTGCAACAAAGTACTTGAACCGTTACTTGCCAGGGACGGTGATCCCAATCAGGTGCTGATGAATACATTGGAGTCCTTTATCGAAAATGACGGATTGATCAATGAAGCTGCCAAGCAGCTGTTTGTGCACCGGAACACGGTCACCTATCGGATGGAGAAAGTCGGCAGCTTACTGCAAATGGACTTTAAAAAGACAAATGATCTGCTTAAGTTAAAGCTGGTATTCACCTTCCGCAAGTTTGTGCGGGACAAAGCAGCTGCAAGACCCCACAATGTTCAACTCTAGACCGCATATTGTGCAACATGACAATGCAACGGGTCAGAACCCCAAGAACCGCATTCCCTTGATGGAGTGCGGTTTCTTTGTGTTCGAGGATAACGAAAGCTGATTTTCCCGTGCACAGCAAACAAATCACAACTCTGATGTTATGTTATATTACAAAATTGCGTAAATATTGTTGTCGCGGTATTGAACGACACTTAGAATGAAGAACAATAATCTACAACAGACCGGAGGTTCTAACATGAGCGACTTAATTAAACTTGTTAACAACTGGTCTATCACGCAATTCGTGCATACGTTTGGCGGCTTATTCGAGGAATCACCATGGGTGGCTGAGCGTTCCGGGCTTTCACGACCTTTCGATTCATTTGAACAGATGATGAATGTGATGAAGAACGTGGTTCATGCATCGAATGACCAGGTGAAGTTGCAGTTGCTTCGAAATCACCCGGATCTTGGAGCACGAATCAGCATGAGCAGCAACTCCGTTCAAGAACAGGCTGGTGCAGGGCTTGATTCACTGTCACGGGAACAATACAACGAACTTCTACAATTAAACAAAGCATATACAAGCCAATTTGGCTTTCCATTCATATTGGCCGTGAAAGGCCATACCGCAAGCTCCATCCTCGAATCCATGAGGCAACGTCATCGCCGAGGCAGGGAAGAAGAATTCGAGACTGCTTTGAAGGAAGTATTCAAAATTGCGGGCATTCGCTTGGAGCAATGGCTCGCACAGATCGGTCATGAACATGAGTTTGTAAGCAAGCCAGCCGCAGTACAGCAGCGGACCATGTATTACGGCAAAGGGGATGTGTGGATGTACCGTTCCTACGCCAAGCCGTTGACGGATATACAGTCCATTCCGGAATCTCCGTTTATGGGACGCAGCAATATTCTGTTTGGATTGAACATTAAGGTCGCTGTGCAGGGCGATGAATTCTTGCCTTCTTTTGCAGAAGGGGATAATTCGCTGGTGGTGGCAACCGATTCGATGAAGAATTTCATTCTTAGACATGCAGCGGATTACACAGGGGCGACGGTGGAAGGGTTTCTTGCGCTGGTAAGTCGGCGTTTCCTGGAGACGTATCCGCAGATGAGCAAGGTTCAGATGACAGCGGACCAGATTCCTTTTGAAGATATACCGATTGGATTGGAAGGAAGTTATCGACCGAGTGCACTCGTATTCCGTTATTCGCAGAATGATC
Source organism: Paenibacillus sp. LS1 (assembly GCF_026013365.1). Lineage (GTDB taxonomy): Bacteria > Bacillota > Bacilli > Paenibacillales > Paenibacillaceae > Paenibacillus. Next base: position 733,079 of record NZ_JAPDOE010000001.1, on the reverse strand, counting down.
GTGCAACAGCTGCCGTGGAAGCAGAACGAACAGGAGACTCAATTGAATTAAGCAACCATTTCAGTGGTGTAGCCGATCTAAGACTGATCAAGGTCAAAGGCAGTGAATTTGCCGGATTTATGCAGGATGAATATACGACTCTTCCAGAGACATGGGATCGACCGTTATTTATTTTCCTGAATATTAATTGGCGTTATGAGGACCCGAGAGACGGTATAGATGATCAGCGTGGACGGTATGTAGCGGCGGAACAGGTCAGGGATTTGGCTGCGGCGGTATTTCATGAGTGCCGATCCGCTTCCATTCAACATCTGATCTATCAGATTGGACGAAGGTTGTTAAGTCGATTTGAGCAACTGAGTGAGGTTTCATTTGAATCCAACAATCGGACCTGGGAGACGGTGCTGGAGGAAGTGAAAGAGGGGGAAGGCAAAGTGTTTACCGAGCCGAGACCGCCATATGGATTCCAGGGTTTCTCGATGACCAGGGATGATCTGGGAACAGACGGCCGTGAGTCCGGGAAAGCAGGTGATATCTAATGTCGATGTCTGAAGGACGAATTACAACACATGTGCTGGATACATCCAAAGGCGTGCCTGCTGCAGGTGTTCGGATCGAGCTGTATACCTTGAAAAGGGATGGAGAGCAGGAAAGCAAGACAAAAGTTGCGGAGTCGGTGACCAATGCGGATGGACGTTTGGATACACCACTGCTGGATGGCGGCAAGCTGGAGCAAGCGATATATGAGCTTCAATTCCATGTCGAGAGTTATTACGCACAGCGTTCATTGGAGGAGTTGGGGCAGGCGCTATGGACAATTGTTCCGATTCGTTTTGCGGTATCTGATGCCTCAAGCCATTACCACATTCCATTATTGATTGCTCCAGGAGGTTACAGTACATACCGGGGAAGCTGAGTATGCACACATCCGGTTCTGATTCAGGGGGAGGGTCATCCATATGACAACATTTGATACCATCATCCGGGGGGCCCGAGTGGTTCTGAAAGATCGGGTAGAGCAACTGGATATTGGCATTACTGGTGAAAAAATAACAGACATATCGACACGGCTGGCCGCTGGCGAAACGACTAGGCTTATAGAAGCTGAAGGCCTTACGGTGATGCCGGGTGTAGTGGACATTCATGTACACTTCAATGAACCCGGACTCGCCAGTTGGGAGGGGTTTCGGTCTGGATCGGCATCCCTTGCCGCAGGTGGAATCACAACCTATGTCGATATGCCGCTTAACGGCGTACCGCCAACTACACGGCCGGACGCATGGGAGATGAAAAAGAAAGCAGCAACAGAACAATCGTATGTTGATTATGCCTTCTGGGGAGGCTTGGTTCCCGGCAATCGTGAGGAACTGGCTCCACTGTCACGGTTGGGTGCTGCCGGATTCAAGGCATTTATGTCCGAGCCGGGTGGAGAAGGGGAAGATATCTTTGCCAGAGCCGATGACCATACGCTACTGGACGGGATGCATGAAATTGCAAAATTAAACCGGGTGCTGGCACTTCATGCAGAGGACGAAGGCATGGTTGCTGAACTCGGCGCGAAAAGCATTGCGGAGGGAAAGACTGGACCAATGGACTATGTCCGGTCCCGTCCTGTTGAAGCCGAAGTCGTCGCGGTTGCCCGGGCGTTGAAGTATGGTGAACAGACCGGTTGTGCGCTTCATTTCGTGCATATTAGTACCCGGGAAGCACTGGATCTGATTGCAGCGGCCAAACGGCGTGGGCAGGATGTCACTTCGGAGACATGCCCTCATTATCTGACGCTAATTGATCAGGATGTGATCCGATTGGGTGCTGTAGCGAAATGCGCTCCACCGCTTCGCAGCTTATCTGAACAGGAGCAGTTATGGGATGCACTGACTTCAGGATTGATTGATGTTATTGCTTCGGACCATTCGCCATGTCCGCCATCCATGAAACAATCTGATAACTTTTTTGAAATCTGGGGCGGTATATCAGGGGCACAAAGCACACTGCTGATCATGCTGGAGGACGGACATCTTCAGCGCAATATCGACCTCCCGTTGCTCGGAAGAGTGCTCTCCCTGCAACCTGCCAGAAGGCTTGGTCTGAAGAGCAAAGGAGAGATTGCAATTGGCATGGATGCCGATCTCGTCTTGATTGACTGGGAGAAAAGCACAACCCTGAACACGGAGGATCTGCTCTATACACATCAACAGAGCCCTTATGTGGGACGTACATTTAACTGTCGCATTGCAGACGTATTCTGTCGTGGGCAACGGGTATATAACTCGGAATCTGGATTATCTCCTGAACCTATTGGGAAGCACATTGCAGCCCACTCCTCTAGTCCCATTGAGGCGAGAACGGGGGAGAAGCCATGACAGAATCTGGAGTATACCGGTCATCTGGTACGAATAATCCACCTATTCCTTTACCGAATGTGGAACAGGTGGAGCTGCAAGCCATGCTTGATTGGTTGTCGACATATGGTGCGGATGCACAGGGTGGCGTTACACGACTGTTGTATGACTCGGCTTGGTGTGAAGCACAGGGTGCCCTTGCTGCCAAGATGCAGGAGAAAGGACTGTCTCCCGAGTTCGACCAGTCCGGTAATCTGTATGGAACACTGAAGGGCGAGGATAAGGAATCAGCGATGGGTGCTGAGGAATTACCAATTGTGACCGGATCGCATATTGATTCTGTCGTGTATGGTGGCAAGTATGATGGTGCTTACGGTGTGGTAGCGGGAGTCCTGGCATTGGAGTATTTACAGAAGCATTTCGGAGCACCGAAACGCACGCTTCAAGTGGTATCGCTATGTGAAGAAGAGGGAAGTCGCTTTCCTTTCGCGTATTGGGGTTCACGCAGTATAACAGGCATAACGGCTCTGGAAGACGTAGAGCATTTGAAGGATCAAGACGGCGTTACATTTGCACAAGCGATCCGGGATGCAGGCTTTGGACCCGATAGTGCATATAGACCTGCCGCCAAAAATTACGGTGCCTTTATTGAGCTTCACATTGAGCAAGGTCAGGTTTTGGAACGTCTCGGACATTCGATAGGAGTTGTATCCGATATCGTAGGTCAGAAGCGGTTCAGTATTACTGTCAGCGGAGAAGCAAACCACGCGGGAACGACGCCGATGTCCTGGCGCAAGGACGCACTTGCCGGAGCAGCCGAGATGATTGCTGCGGTAAGGAATATCGCATTGGAAGCAGGAGAACCGCTGGTAGCCACGGTTGGACGAATCACAGCCGATCCGGGTGTTGGGAACGTGGTTGCTGCCCGGGCGGTGTTTTCACTGGATATCCGCCATATCCGGCAGGAGAGTATTGATCGCTGCTGGAAAGATATGCTCCAGGCTTTTAGTCGTATCGCAGCCGAGCAGCAGCTCGGACTGGACTGGGAGGAACATCTGTCGGTGACGCCCATTCCTATGAGTGCAGAGATGATCGCGGACATTCAAGATATCTGTGAGCAGGAGCAATTGTCCTATTGTCCAATGCCAAGCGGGGCGGGACATGATTCGCAGATTTTTCAGCCGGCTTGTCCGACGGCCATGATCTTTGTGCCGAGCCAGGACGGTATTAGTCATAATCCACTTGAATATACAGCTGAAGCAGACCTGATGCACGGTTTTCAGGTTCTGGTCCGGCTACTCTATAAATATGGTTACGGGAGTTGAATGCAGATGTCCAACTATAAAGAGTTATCTCCGTCCTTGCGGACCATTATGACCCCGGGACCCGTTGAGGTTGATCCACGCGTACTTAGAGCGTTATCCTTTCCAATCCTGGGTCAGTTTGACCCGGAATTCACATCCTTGATGAACGAGACGATGGAGATGCTGCGTGAGTTATACATGACAGAAAACGAGTGGTGTTATCCGGTAGACGGTACATCCCGTTCAGGCATTGAAGCTGTGTTGGTCAGTCTGATCCAGCCTGGTGACAAAGTTCTCGTCCCGATCTACGGTCGATTCGGACATCTGCTGGTTGAAATCTCGGAACGCTGTGGTGCCGAGGTTGTCTTTTTTGAAACGGAATGGGGAACGGTATTTGATCCGGACGAGGTGATCAAGGCGATTCATACCCATAAACCGAGTCTGGTTGCGATGGTTCACGGTGAAACATCCACCGGACAGATGCAACCCCTCGCCGAGATTGGCAAAGCCTGTCGCGAGCTTGATATTTTACTCGTTGTAGATGCTGTGGCAACCATTGGCGGCACACCCGTGGAGACGGATGCCTGGCATCTGGATGCGGTGATGGGCGGCACGCAGAAATGCCTGTCCGTTCCTTCAGGGATGGCACCTCTCACGTACAACAGTCGTGTGGAGCAGAAACTGATGAGCCGCAAAACAGTTGAACGCGGACTGCGAGATGCAACCAGTGCGCGGGCAGAAGGCCGCACCATTGCCAGCAATTATTTTGACCTGAGCCAATTGCAGGATTACTGGAGTTCAGCACGGTTGAACCACCATACGGAGGCAACTTCCATGCTCTACGGTCTTCACGAAGGGTTGCGCATTCTGCTGCAAGAAGGGTTGGAGGCCAGGTTCCAGAGACATCGGGTGAATGAACGTGCGTTGGTCGCCGGAATTCAGGGAATGGGATTGCAGTTGTATGGGGATATGTCCAGCAAACTTCCGGTGGTCACTTGTATCACGATTCCTGAGGGGATCGATGGCGAGTCGGTGCGCAGCATGTTGCTGAATGATTTCAGCATTGAGATTGCCAGTTCATTCGGACCGTTGAAAGGACAAATCTGGCGGATCGGTACGATGGGATTCAGCTGCCAACGCAAAAATGTACTTCATGTGCTCGGAGCTTTGGAAGCTGTTCTTCTCCGTCATCGTCACGTATTACCAGCCGGTGAAGCGGTGCAGGCAGCGATGGATGTGTATGCAGGGAAGGAGGGCGCCTTATGTTAAACCAAATGCCAATCTCCAGAGAGGTCATGGTCACCACTCCTCATTACCTGGCGAGTGCAGTAGGTAGCTCCATCCTTCAGCAAGGCGGGAATGCTTACGATGCTGCTGTTGCGGTCAGTGCAGCACTAGGTGTGGTATATCCGCATATGACCGGACTTGGCGGGGACGCCTTCTTCCTGATTCATGATGGAACGAGCGGTGAGATTACCGCCTATAACGGAAGTGGCCGCTCAGCCGCAGGCATTCATGCCGATACGTTCAAAGCGATGGGTATGAATGCCATTCCTCAGCGCGGTGTGCTTAGTGCCATCACGGTTCCGGGAATGGTGGATGCTTGGTGGGAAGTTTGGTCCCGATACGGAAAGTTACCGTGGGAGCAATTGCTTGAACCTGCCGCGCAGTATGCGGAGAAAGGATGCCCTGTATCCCGAAATCTCCGCCTGTGGATGGAAAGGGATGAAGATTTCATACTGGGTCATACACCGCTGCGAGCGGTATTTGCCCCTTCGGGTACACTTTTGCAGGAAGGTGAGCTGCTGATCCAGTCTGAACTCGCTACCTCCATTCGTCTGATTCAGACGGGAGGGCGAGATGCTTTTTATACAGGGGAGCTTGCGGATCGTATGGCTTCGGCTATTCGTGAGGATGGGGGCATGCTTGCGCCAGCGGACTTTGCGGGTCATCGGGGTGAGTGGGTGAAACCTGTTAGTACGGGTTATCGTGGCTATGAAGTTCATCAGATGCCGCCCAACTCGCAGGGATTCTCGATGCTGATGATGTTAAATATGCTGGAGCATACGGATCTGTCCTCTGTAGCACGGACCTCACCGGAATTCTATCATCTGATGGCGGAAGTTGTGAAAAAGGCGTTTCGGGATCGTGACCGCTATCTGACGGACCCGGATTTCAGGGACATTCCGCTGGATCATCTGTTATCCAAGGAATACGGAGACCAATTGTGGAATGAGATTCAATCTGCTCCACCTGTGGCACAGCCGTTTTTGTCCAAAACGATAGGTCAGGACACGGCGTATGCAGCGGTTGTCGATAGCGAAGGCAATGCCGTTTCCTTCATTCAAAGCCTGTATTTTGACTTCGGTGCAGCGTATGTACCAGGGGATACGGGGGTTATCATGCAGAACCGGGGATCGTTTTTCTCCTTAGATCCGAGAGATGCCAACGTGCTGGAACCGAATAAACGCTCATTCCATACTCTCATGCCGGGCCTCGTTACACGAGATGGCAAACCTTATATGCTCGTGGGCACGCAGGGAGGAGAAGGTCAGCCGCAGACGCAATTATCGGTGCTTACCGGAGTGCTTGATTACGGGCTCAACATCCAGGAAGCGATCAGCCTGCCGCGTTGGGTGTACGGACGTACCTGGGGTGAAGAAGGCGATACGATGCGTGTGGAGAACCGATATCATGATGACGTATGTGCAACCCTTGCCCAGTGGGGACATAACGTTGAAGCCAGAGCGCCGTGGGACGGTATTATGGGACAGTCGCAAGGCATTGTCATTCGTGAGGACGGCATGATTAGCGGCGCAGCAGACCCTAGGGGCGACGGTATGGCTATTGGATGGTAACGGCTAGCTGAACACGTATAAGTTTAACTATACAGACAGACACAGATAGGGGAGATTGGCATGGGAACGATCCTGCTGAAGGGCGCACAGCTTGTGACGATGAATTCAGAAGAGGAAGTATTCATTGGAGATTTGTTGATCGAGGATAATAAAATCAAGGAGATTGCAGCTCACATCGACGTTCAGGCTGATCAGGTCATTGATGCTCGCGGCAAAGTGCTGTTACCAGGCTTTATCCAGACGCATATTCATCTGTGTCAGACCTTGTTCCGTGGACGTGCGGATGATCTGGAACTGATGGATTGGCTCCGTCAACGCATCTGGCCGCTGGAAGCAGCGCATGATGAGGAGTCCGTCTATTATTCGGCAATGCTTGGACTCGGCGAATTGATCTCCAGTGGAACTACGACCATTCTGGATATGGAGACGGTACATCACACAGACTCGGCATTTCAGGCGATGGCACAGAGCGGCATTCGGGTCATTTCCGGCAAGGTTATGATGGATCATGGAGACGAGGTTCCGGAACCCCTGCGGGAGAATACAGCGACTTCGTTGCAACAGAGTGTGGATCTGCTGGAAAAATGGAACGGGTTTGGCGGAGGACGCATTCAGTATGCTTTCTGTCCACGCTTCGTAGTATCGTGTACCGAAGAATTGCTGGTAGAGGTGCGAGACCTGTCGAATAAATATCATGTCAAAGTCCACACCCATGCCTCCGAGAATCGCGGAGAGATTGAACTGGTAGAACACGAACGCGGAATGCGTAACATCATATACCTCGATCATATCGGTCTGGCTACCCCGAGATTGGTGCTTGCTCATTGTGTATGGCTAAGTGAGGAAGAGAAAGAGATCATCCGCAAGCGCGGTGTCAAAGTCACTCACTGTCCTGGATCAAATATGAAACTTTCCTCCGGGGTAGCGGATATTCCGGATCTGCTGAATCGTCAGATCGCGGTTGGGATCGGGGCCGATGGTGCCGCGTGCAACAACAATCTGGATATGTTTCAGGAGATGCGCCTCACGGCCCTGATGCAGAAGATTCCTCATGGCCCAACGGTGATGGATGCACGGACGGTATTGCGCATGGCTACTATGGGTGGTGCAGAGGTGCTCGGCTTGTCGAAGGAAATCGGCAGTCTCGAAGTGGGCAAAAAGGCAGATATGCTGCTGCTGGATCTGGATGATTTCCACACGTATCCTTCCTATGAGACGGATGTATATTCCCGCGTAGTGTATTCTGCAACACGAAGCTGTGTGGACACCGTGATTATCGATGGAAGTATCGTGCTCAAAAATCGTAAGATTCAGACGATCGATCGTGGCATTGTGCTGCGTGAGTCGGATAAGAGCATTGCGAGATTGATGAAGCGCATCTGATTGAAGGAAGTTTATGCGATTCCAGAAAGGATGGAGACCGATATGGAAATGCATGATCTGTGTGCAATCGCAGCCCGTGAAACGCGTTGCGTGCTCGCAACAGCGATCAAGGTAGAGGGTCATGCTTACCGTAAGCAGGGAGTCTCTATGCTGTTGACCGAGGATGGCAAAATGGTTGGCAGTATCAGTCCGGGATGCCTGGAGAGTGATCTTCAGGCCCGGGTGAGCCATGTGCTGGATACAAAGCAGATGGAATTCGCGGAATACGATATGCGTCCCGAGGATGATCTGTCTTGGGGTGAGACGATCGGGTGTGGTGGACTCGTTGTTGTGTTGCTTGAACCTGTGTGTGGTGAACTCCGACATACGTTGCAGAAGATGCATGAGTGTTTGCAAACCGGGGCTACAACAGCGTTAACCCGAATGTTCCAAGATGATTATACGAAGGTTCAATATGGCTGGAAACGGATTGAGCCTGCGGAAACGAGCCACGAGCCAAACTTGCGTCCTTCGCTTGTCCTTCGTCATGATCGCGTGGTAAATCATAATCTAGCACCATTGCAGGGTGATGAACAACACAGCAGCGGAAATACCAAGCATGAGAATACAGCATCCACACAACATTCTCCCGAAATACCTCGCCTTACGCTTGTGCCTGAAGTGGTAACTGCTACGTCAAACGGATCTCACTCTTCCCATCTGTCCGCTAATTCACAACATATCTCTGAGGCTGATGCTGAAATAGCGACAAATAACACGATTTCAACGAATCCCTGGAACCTCCCGCAGCAACATACTTCGCTATACACGCCTAAACCTCGCCTGATTATCATCGGAGCCGGGAATGATGTTATTCCTGTTGCCAGACTCGCCCGATCTGCAGGATTCCGAGTAGTTGTAGCCGATTGGCGAGAGTCCTTATGTACCTCGGAACGATTCCCTGAAGCTGAACTTGTACTTGGTTTCCCACGTGAGATTATGCCTCTGTTAAACGTGAACAATCGGGATTATCTGATTCTCATGAGTCACAATTTCCCACGCGAACGTGAACTGCTGGAGATGGTAGTGAACTGTGAGTATGCGTACCTTGGCATCATGGGTTCCAAAACACGAACAGCCCGTCTGCTGGATGGCTTCCCACCGTTGAAATATGTGCATTCTCCCGTTGGTTTGAGTATCGGAGCAGACGGTCCCGAACAGATCGCCATCAGCATTGCAGCTGAATTGATCGCATGTAAACATAAGGTCTCTTCTTTGAGTTCTGAGGTGCAGAAGGGGAGCGTTGCACATGCGAATGACGGGCATAGTTCTGGCAGCAGGTAAGAGTCGTCGCCTTGGTCGGGATAAACTCTCGGTTGTCATGCCTGACGGAAGGTCGCTGGCTGCATGGTCATTGGAAGCTGCGCTGAATTCGGAGTTGGATCAAGTGGTTTGTGTGGTCAAACCGGAAGATTCGTTGGCATGGCTACCTGTAAAATGGTTTGATTCTGCCACGTATGCCTATCATCCCACAGCAAGACTTCGTATTGTAGTCTGTGCTGACTATGCCTGCGGCATGGCCAATTCTCTTCATTCTGGCGTATTGTCCGCCATGGAGTATAAACCGGAGGGCATCCTCATGCTTCTGGGGGATCAGCCTTTATTGCAAGCACAGGATATCAATCTGGTGACCACAGCACTGGCTACCCACAAGCTGAGTGACTATGTCGCAGCTACCGACGGTGAGGGAGGTAAACCGCCTGTTGCTTTTCGCTCCCATATGATTGGACCTCTGTTGTCCTTGCATGGAGATGAGGGGGCACGCAAGATTATGCGTAGCGCTAACTATTCAGGTGTACATGTACCACTGTCTGAGACTAGTTTCTGGGACGCGGATACAGAACTGGAATTGGAACGCATTTTGAATCATGTATATGAATCGTATCAGACAGACTACACAACAGGAGAAGATTATTGATTATGTGAATCAATTTCATAACTCGATAAAAATGGATTTTTGTAACTAGATATAGACAAATTGAATCGTTTTGATCTATATCTAGCCCTGATTGAAGCAGCCAAAGGTATTGTGAAATTGATTCATGTATAATTTAATAACATGATCAGGTCAGCCAGGCAGTCTGGTTGGCCTGTTTGTCTTCTTTTAACGTGTGGTTAAAGAGAGACTGTGTTAGCTTTCGATAGATCATAATGCATCAAGCACAAACGAAACGCAGGTTTTATACATTTATCCAAAACGATGTGAAGGTAATTGACGTTGCTGCTGAACTCTCATATGATTTGAAGAATTATCTGGATTAAACGGTTGAATTTCCTGCCCATGGAAGAGAGAGAAAGGGGGTGCAGCGATGGTAACACCGGCATACGGTTCTGGAGCCATGCCATCGGTATGGCAGCCTGAGAATCTGCAAGAACTGCTAACGTTGAGAAGTAGACTAAAGGGAATATATTGTTTCACGGCAGGCGGAACATTGCTGCGAACCCAGTGGGAAGGTGGCTTAATTTCAGCGCCTGAACACATGATTAGTCTGGGTCGTATTCCTGAAATGAGCGGTGTATCTATTCGTGGAGATGAGCTGGTCATTGGAGCTATGACCCGATTGAAGGAATCTGCCTCACAAGCGTTGCTGCATCAACTGCCGATCCTGCAGGAAGCGGTGAATGCAATTGCTGCTCCTTCCATTCGTAATGTGGCAACCATTGGCGGGAATGTTGTATCCGGAGTAGGGGATACACTGACTGCTTTGCTTGTATATGATGCGGAGCTGCACTGGTTGACGGACAGCGGCATTGAGATCCGCAGTGTGTCTTCCTGGCTTCAGGGTGGACGGGATGGCAGCCGGAATTCAGGGGACGTCTTAATCTCGATTCATATTCCGATTAGAACGTCTTCTATGCTTGATGCGGAAGGTGAGTACAGATCTGTTGCACAAGAAGTTTCCTTTTACCGCAAGCTGGGTCGACGGGAGACGTTCAGTGCATCGCTGGTGACGGTTGCGTTATATGGGGAGATTGACTCGGATAACCGCTGGACCAAGATTGCGATTGCGGCAGGTGGGGGCTCAGGCATGGCGATGCGTCTCTTGGAGTCAGAACAACAGCTTCTCGGTAGCGAAGCTTCTGTTATACAAGCGGCGACTCTCGCAGCTGCTGTAGCTAGCGAATTTACGACGTATGGCGATGCATTCGCAACAGAACATTATCGCAAACAGACCGCAGGCAACATGCTTGGCGCCGGGCTATGGGAGGCACTTCACGAATAGAAGAATGGGATCACACAAAGGGGGAGAGGGATCATGCTGCTGAATCGGGAACAGAGCGGGAAACGCTGGCACCTGCGGCCAGATGGGGCACCCAAAGTAACAGGGCAGCTTCAATATCTGACAGATATGACGCTACCTGACATGATTCATGGCAGGGTATTGCGAAGCGAATATCCTCATGCTCGTCTATTGTCTATAGATACTACGGAAGCTGAGGCGTTGGAAGGTGTCTATGCGGTTCTGACCTCCAAAGATGTGCCTGGACTGAATCGTTTTGGTATTGCGACCCCGGATCAGCCTGTGTTCTGCGAGGATATTGTACGTTATGTTGGGGACGCCATTGCAGCGGTTGCTGCGGATTCCCCGGAACGTGCGGCGCTTGCGCTGGATGCGATTCGGGTAGTGTATGAGGAACTCACGCCACTTAACAGTACAGATGCTGCACTGGCTCCCGGCGCACCAGAGCTGCATGAGCATGGTCCAGGCAATGTACTGCATCGCACGGAGATCAAACGTGGGGATGCCGAGCAAGCCTTTGCCACATGTGATCATATCGTAACAGAGACGTATTATACACCTCGCCAGATGCATGCGTACATGGAGACAGAAGGTGGGCTGTTTGTGCCGGATGAAGAGGGAAGGCTGAATGTATACGCGGCAACGCAACATGGCTATAAAGACCGGATGCAGCTTGCACGCATTATTGGCTGTCCTGAAGAAGATATCCGGGTGGTGTCTTCACCGATTGGTGGTTCATTTGGTGGAAAAGATGAACTCAACGTACAGCCCTATGGTGCATTGCTGGCCTTGAGATGCGGACGTCCTGTGAAAATGCATAATTCGCGTAAAGAATCCGTGCGTGCAGGGCTGAAACGGCATCCAATGAAAATTGAAATGCAGACTGGCATGAGTCGAGAAGGCATAATTCAAGCGCATCGTGTCCGTATAACAGCAGATACCGGAGCGTATGCCACACTTGGTGCACCCGTGCTGAACTTCTGTACCGAACATTGCCTTGGACCCTACGCTATTCCTCATGTGGATGTGGAAGGTGTGTCTGTGTATACGAATAACGGGCTGTCAGGTGAGTTTCGCGGATTTGGCGGAAACCAGGCGATTTTTGCCATGGAGGGCCAGATGGATCGGCTTGCAGAAATCATGAACATGGACCCTTGGGAGTTCCGCAGGCGCAATATGAGGGAAAAGAATGATCCCGGACCGCTGAATCAACGGATTCTGGTTACGGATGGACTGTCCCAAGTATGGGAGGCATTGGATCGTTCCGAATTGTGGCAAAAACATCAGAGTCCCCCGGCAGATCCTGCTCTGCCGCCGTGGATCAAACGCGGAGTCGGAGCAGCCATCGCCATGCACGGTGCAGGGCTGGGTTACGGCATTCCGGACCCTGCGGGAGGCCGCCTGTCCCTGAATAACGAAGGCAAGATTGAGGTGGCGTTCAGCTACGAAGAATTCGGTCAGGGGCTCGTTGCAACGCTGGAAATTATGCTATGTGATCTGTTCCAATGCAGTACATCGGATCTCAGTATCATCATTGGAGACACGGACCGTGTGCCACACAGTGGGTCAAGTACCGCTTCGCGTTCAACAACGATGGCATGGATGGCTCTACAGCGGTTGCAAACTCCGTTTCGTTCCCGTGTTCTCGCTGTCGCGTCTGAAATGTCGGGCATTCCGACAGATGAACTGGTAACAGGACCTTGTGGTATATGGCACACAGGCCAGCTTCCTGCCGACACTTTAGAAGTAGAATCAGAATCAGGCTTTGTGATCTCGTATGCTGAACTCGCGATGCAGGGTGAAGCCGATGAATGGATTTTCGATACAAAGTTTGATTACCCAACTACGCCGGACAACGTGGTAGGCGGACATTATTTGTATACGTACGCGGCGGTTGCGGCAGAGGTTGAAGTGAATACCTTAACCGGGGAAACCAAGTTGCTCGATACACGTCATGTTGTGGCGGCAGGGCCGGTCATCAACCCTATGGGCTACATTGGACAGATTGAAGGCGGCAGTGTCATGGCCCTTGGATTTACGTTGACCGAGGATGCGGTCATGCAGGACAGCCGCTATCTAACGACCAACCTCGACACGTATCTGATCCCAACCATTCGGGATATTCATACCCATCTGGAGGTTGAGGCTATTGAAGACTTGCCCGAAGGTGATTCATTTGGCCCGAGAGGCATTGGTGAGATTGGTTCCGTAGCGCTTGCCCCGGCTATTACAGCGGCAATTCATCAGGCGACAGGCGTATGGGTCAACCGTCTTCCTGTACCGAGGGAACAACTGGTCAGGCCTTTAAATGTACCTTTGCAGGAAGGAGTGAGTCCATCATGAGTAAACCACTTGAGAATCACTGGACAGCCGTTGTGAATGGGGAACAGAAACATCTGGAGATTGCGCAAACGACCCGACTTGTCGATGTGCTTCGGACTCATTTGCAGCTGACGGGTACCAAAGTATCGTGCGAAGTTGGTCGCTGCGGCGCATGTATGGTTCTGATGGATGGTGAGCCTGTGAATTCCTGTCTTGTTATGGCTTATCAATGTGAAGGCAGTGAGATTACGACCATTGAAGGTCTGCACGGCGAAGAGAAAGGCACTCTGCATCCGATTCAACAGGCTTTTGTGGAGGAAGGTGGTTTCCAGTGCGGCTACTGTACTCCAGGCATGGTGATCTCAACCAAGGCATTGCTGGATGCACATCCTGAGCCTTCACAAGATCAGATAGAAACAGGACTGTGCGGGAATCTATGCCGATGTACCGGATACGGGGGCATCATTCGAGCGGTACGCAAAGCAGGGGAACGTTGTGCGCTAACGGAAACATCTACCGAGGAAACCGTAAGTTGAGCCGGGACGCAGGCCTAAGACATAAACGAGGGCAATTGAAGAAACGTACTTGAAAAAGCATTCGAACAGGAATGCTTTTTTTGTTGTTTATCCGGTTTTCTTCCAATTACACATCTAAGGTGAGATGAGGTTTCATACTCTAATTTGATTAAAGAATGAACCGTTTTCGTGAATTTTCAAATCTGATGAGAGAATGGAGGTATGATGTTCAAAATACGGGTATAAAAGAAGTTTAAGCATTTACATTCACCATATATTTACAAAAATTGATGCACATGCTATGTTTACTATGAAAGCGCCATCATGAATGGGTTCATTGACATTTCATTATCATATTTCACTTGGGAAGGAAGATGGAATTGATGAAAAATTTGCTCAAAAAGGCAACCGCAATGATGCTGGCATTGGCCCTACTTCTTGGATTAATGACAGCGCCCGTTCATGCAGACACACCGCTGTTCACCATCGAAAGCGAAAATGCGCAGCTCACCCCGGATCTTCAAGTGGTCACTTCAATCTATGGACAACCCAAACCCGGATTCTCAGGGGCCGGATTTGTCTGGATGCAGAACTCGGGTACATTAACCTTCACTGTTACTGTCCCGGAAACCGGTATGTACGCGATCTCCACACGATATATGCAGGAGCTCAGTGCTGACGGAAGGTCTCAAAATTTAAATGTGAATGGTGTTACCAAGGGGGCGTACATGCTGCCTTACACGACAACGTGGTCGGACTTCGATTTTGGCTTCCATAAGCTGAATCAGGGTGCCAACACGATCGAGCTAAAGGCGGGTTGGGGCTTCGCTTATTTTGACACGTTCACAGTGGATCATGCGGATCTGGATCCCCTGAATGTGCAGCCAGTTCTGACTGATCCAGAAGCTACACCGGAAACTCAAATTTTGATGAATTATTTAACAGAGGTCTACGGGAACAACATCATTTCTGGTCAGCAAGAGATCTATGGAGGCGGAAATGACGGAGATACGGAGCTTGAATTCGAGTGGATTCATGATCTTACCGGAAAGTATCCGGCAATCCGTGGCTTTGATTTGATGAACTATAATCCATTGTATGGTTGGGAGGACGGTACAACCGATCGCATGATTGATTGGGTGAATAACCGTGAAGGTATTGCAACAGCTTCCTGGCATATCAATGTGCCTCGTAATTTTAATACGTATGAGCTCGGGGACTTTGTCGATTGGAAAGAAGCTACCTACAAGCCAACAGAAACAAATTTTAATACAGCCAATGCGGTAATTCCCGGTACGAAAGAGTATCAATACGTGATGATGACCATCGAGGATCTGGCAGAGCAATTGCTGATTTTGCAAGATAACGATGTGCCGGTGCTGTTCCGTCCGTATCATGAAGCAGAAGGCAACGGCGGGCTGAACGGGGAAGGCGCATGGTTCTGGTGGGCTTCGGCAGGCGCAGAAGTGTACAAAGAGCTATGGGATCTGCTATATACGGAACTGACCGAAACGTATGGCTTGCATAATCTGATTTGGACCTACAACAGCTATGTATACAGTACTTCTCCGGCTTGGTACCCGGGCGATGATCAGGTAGATCTTGTCGGGTATGATAAATACAATACGATCTACAACCGTTATGACGGTTTGTCCGGCGTGCCCAATGAGGATGCCATTACCTCGATTTTCTATAAGCTTGTTGAATTGACAGGTGGTACAAAAATGGTAGCGATGACGGAGAACGACACGATTCCAAGCGTGAAAAATCTGACAGAGGAGAAATCAGGATGGCTGTACTTCTGCCCTTGGTATGGCGAGCATCTGATGAGTTCTGCATTTAACTACCCGGCAACGTTGAAAACGCTTTATCAAAGCGATTATGTCATTACATTGGATGAGCTGCCAAATTTAAAGGTTAACAATCCCAACCCCAGCGCATCCATTACCCCTGCAAACGTTGAATTTGACAAATACACACCCAATCAAAGTGACAAAGCCGTAACTGTGAATGCAAATGGTAATACGCTGACTGCTCTTCGGGCAGGAAACAATGTGTTGACCGCAAATACGGACTATACCTTGAACGGAAACACATTGCTGCTGAAAAAAGCTTACTTGGCAACACTGCCAGTTGGCGAGCATTCGATTGTTCTGGATTTTAATCAAGGTCAGGACCCGGTGTTAAAAGTGAAAATTGTGGATTCAACACCGAGTACGAATGCTTCGATTTCTCCTGTGAATGCAACATTTGATAAAGCGACGAATCTGGAGCAGGATATTAGCGTATCTCTCACCTTAAATGGCCGCCAGCTTACAAGTATCACGAAGGGGAATGCTACGCTTGTATCGGGTCAGAATTATACAGCATCCAGCTCTGCTGTTGTTCTGAACAAATCCTATCTCGCTACGCTGCCCTTGGGTCAGAACGTATTGACCTTTCACTTCAATGGAGGAAATAACGCTGTGCTTACGGTGAACGTAGTAGATAGCACGGTTACTGTGCCAGCAGGGGATTTGACGATTCAAGCTTTTAACGGCAATACAAGTGCATCCACCAACGGAATCTCACCCAAATTCAAAGTGGTCAACTCTGGTAATTCGGCCATCTCGTTGAGTGATGTAAAACTCCGGTATTACTATACGATCGATGGGGAAGAAGCTCAGAGTTTCTGGTCCGACTGGGCCAGTATGGGTAGTGCGAATGTAACGAGCAATTTCGTTAAACTGGCGACTCCAGTTGCCGGAGCGGATCATTATCTTGAAGTGGGCTTTACAAGTGCGGCGGGATCACTGAATGCAGGTCAGAGCGCAGAGGTTCAAGCTCGCTTCTCCAAGAACAATTGGACGAATTATACTCAGACTAACGATTACTCGTTCAAGGCATCCGGTAGTCAGTTCGCAAACCATGATAAGATTACTGGGTATGTGAATGGTCAGTTGGTATGGGGAATTGAGCCGTAAGGAAGAAGCGTGTTTCACGGGCTGGATCAGGGGTTAGACCTCTGATTCAGCCTTTTATTGTGTAGTCGGAGGTACACTCGTTAGACGGAACGTTCTTTTTCACGTTCAGTATGTGATGATGTATCTCTGTCTGTTAATATGCGATCTAGTATCTTTTTCGTATGCCCCATGATGAACTGAAGGAGCAGACCTGCACAACATACGGTTAGCAATGTTCCAAGCCCGATCGGTCCACTGAGCAGAAACGCCAGTATCAAAAATACAAAGTAAATCAATGTTCTCGATATAAATAATGGAGTTCGAGTGAGTTCATGCAGGATTAAGGTTAAGCGGTCAATCGGAATGGGTGCGAAATTGGTCTGTAAATAGATTGCGGTGCCGATACTTATGATTACTAGACCAATGACAAAAGTCATTAATTTGCTGTACCAAACTTCGGGCGTAATCAAGGATTCAGATACATAAAGCCACATATCAATCCCAACACCTGTAATAAATGCGGTGACGAGCCCCAGAAACTCGGGTTTTTGCTGCTTCAAAAGCGCATTGCATCCTATTAACAGGAAAGCAATGATGACTTCCCAGCTTCCTACACTGAGCCCTACCTGATGGGAAAGCCCTACCAGAAGTGCGTCAAATGGTGAGGTACCCAGTTCAGATTGAATGGTAAGCGAAATGCCAAGCGTTAAGATTAGAATACCTGCGACAAAAAGTACATATTTCAATTCATTCAACCTCATCTTCTATATTATGTTGCAAATACAACAAAATTAAGTTAGATTCAATGTAATCCTTTTTTATTGCATTTGCAATAAATAATTAACTTGCTAAAGGAATGTGATGATAGATGACGATACGTATAGAGATATGTACCGTTGAACAGGTGTGTGAACTGCAGAAGATTAGTTATGAGACGTTTAATGAAACGTTTAAAGCGCAAAATTCACCCGAAAATATGAAGGCTTATCTGGAAAAGGCGTTTAATCGGGAACGATTAGAGAGTGAGCTATCCATTGCGGATTCACAATTTCTTTTTATTTACGTCAACCATAAAGTGGCAGGGTACATGAAGGTGAATATCAATGATGCTCAATCTGAGAAGATGGGGGAGGGATCCCTTGAGATCGAGCGGGTGTACATTAAGAAAGAGTTCCAAAAACATGGGCTGGGTAAGGTGCTGCTCCATAAAGCCATAGAAATGGCAACTGAACATCAGAAGAGGAATATTTGGTTAGGCGTGTGGGAGAAAAATGAAAATGCCATCGCATTTTACGAAAACATGGGATTTGTTCAGACCGGAGCCCATGCCTTTGTTATGGGAGATGAGGAACAGATTGATTTTATAATGACCAAAACGATACTGTGACGGTTTATGTAGGGAAAAGCCTGGGATGAAATATGCTGAATGCAGAATTCTTTCAGGCTTTTTTATCTTTTGCCAGAATCGATGAATCATAAAATGGAGAAATTGAAGAAAAAAATTAACATAATAAATATTATGTAAACTTATTATTTTCGATGACCATCATAAGCTACATCTATGGCATTTGTAAAAGTTAAAGTCCTGATTAATACATAAAGGCCATCAAAATTTTTCCGGATAACGATGATAGGACTAGGTTGATTTCAAGGATTACCGTTACAATTTATTAGTTCATTTTTGCGTTTGTAGAGCTAACCGAAAATCGTTTTCGCTCGTAGTCAGTCTGAGATGGTTTCTTTCTTAATAATCACCTTAAAAGCTGTATATACCTTATGTTAAAAGAACTTATTGCGCATGAAATGGGTGTCCAAATTCATCATGTTGAATAATATGGATTTTTATATTTTAAATAGGAATTTATATTAACATTTAAGGTGAAACAATGGACGGATTGGAATGTTAAATCCAGCCGAAAAAGAAGTGAAATCAATTAAAATTTGAATTGGATAAATAAGGAATTAATTGCCGAAAAGGCGCTCCTACGCCGATTATAGATCAATTTCATATGGATTTGCGATGGATTTAGTACCGCTTTCACGTTATGCTTTTGGAAATTGGAAAGGAAGTGGGAAAAATGGAACGCGAACTGGCGTTGGAAATTGTCAGAGTAACAGAATTGGCTGCGTTAGCTTCAGCACCCTGGATGGGACGAGGCGATAAGAACAGTGCAGATGAAGCGGCTACTTTGGCCATGCGCGCCATGTTCGATTCCGTGTCCATTCGCGGCACGGTGGTAATCGGTGAAGGAGAAATGGATGAAGCACCCATGTTGTACATCGGCGAGGAAGTGGGCAACGCTGAGGGCCCTGAGGTTGACGTGGCTGTAGACCCGCTCGAAGGTACAGAAATCGTGGCCAAAGGACTGAACAACGCTCTATCGGTTATTGCAGTGGCGGGAAAAGGTAACCTGCTCCACGCACCGGACATGTATATGGAGAAACTGGCGGTAGGTCCTGCGCTTGTAGGCAAGGTCAGCATTGAAGACCCGGTTGAAGTCACCCTGGAGAAAGCAGCTACTGCATTGAACAAAAACATCTCGGATCTGACTGTGATGATTCTGGATCGTGTGCGACATGAGAGCACAATCAAGACGCTGCGTAAGGTTGGCGTACGGATCAAGTTCCTCAGTGACGGCGATGTTGCGGGTGCGATGGCACCAGCCTTCCCGGAGGCGGGCATTGATCTGTATGTGGGGTCTGGAGGAGCGCCGGAAGGTGTGCTGGCGGCAGCTGCCCTGTCCTGCCTAGGGGGCGAGATTCAAGGTCGCCTGATGCCTGCCAACGCGGACGAATTCCAGCGCTGCCTGCAGATGGGGATCGATAATCCTTACAAAGTGTTAACGATGCAGGATATGATCGGAACGGAGGATGTCATTTTTGCCGCAACAGGTGTGACGCCAGGTGAGATTCTGGGAGGGGTACGGTATCTTGCGGATGATCGGGCCGAGACCGATTCGATTGTTATGCGTGCCAAAACCAAAACAATTCGGTTTATTCGTTCCCAGCACTTCCTGCCGAACAAAGAAGTGCTGCACAAAGTAAGACAGCTGCAATCCACGCCAGAACCTTCGGATCGCATTCCGAGTCATGTGAAAACGTTGGAACAGGCTGAGTTTAGTCAATCTTCCGTTGATCATGGCGTAACAACGACGTTGTGATTGGTCTTCAGTAGTTGCTGAAAGGATGGGGAATGGGTTGAGTCCATTCCTCATCTTTTTTGTGTTAAAAGCATTGACAACGGTTACATGGCATGAGAAAATGTACGCGCGTACATAAATATTGATTTTTAATTATTATATGATTTATTGATGAGCTATAAGGGGGTGAAGTTAATGGCATCTCGTAGAGAAGTGGCTGATCTTGCAGGGGTTTCTGAGGCAACGGTATCCCGGGTGCTTAATGGGGTAGGTCCTATTAAAGAAGAGACGCGCCGCAAGGTCCTTGAAGCTTCCGAACAGTTAGGCTATGTGCCCAGCGCTCTTGCTCGCAGTTTTGCCAGAAGTAAAAGCGGGAACCTTGGTGTGGTATTGCCTTATGTTCCGAAGGCGCATCTGTTCTCGGCGTATTTTTTCTCGGAAATGCTGAGTGGAATTGGAAGCAAAGCCAGAGACAATGGCATGGACCTGCTGGTTATGTTCCGGACACCGGGTGAGGTGATGAATTATACGGATCTGTTCCGGCGTCAGAAAGTAGATGCCTGCATCATCCTTGGCGCCAGAGATGATCATGAAGAACTGGCGGCCATGCAGCAGCTTCAACAGGAAGGACATCCATTCTGTGTGATGAATCAGCACTTTGTGGGCCAATCGTTCACGGAAGTGGATGCGGATCATGTGGAAGGAAGCAGGCTTGCAATACGTCATCTTACGGATCAGGGGTATCGCCAAATTGCTTTTCTCAATGGTCCGGATAGCTATTCCAACAGCCAGGAGCGAATGGAAGGTGTCCGTCTGGGCCTGCAAGAAGCGGGTATGGAGGTGGACCCGAGCCTATTGCTTGAGGGGAATTACAGCAGACGAAGCGGCATTGCAGCCGCGGCAATTATAGCAGATCGGCTCCATGAAATCGACGCTGTATTTGCGGCCAATGATCGAATGGCTATTGGGGTCATGCATGGTTTGCGTGAGCGGGGAATAGGGCCTGCGGATTTTCCGGCATTCGTGGGGTATGACGACTCCGATGCCGCCGAGATGGCAGTTCCGCCGCTGAGCAGCGTCAGGGTTCCATTTTTTGAAATGGGTGAACTTGCAGTATCGAAGCTTATGCATGGGTCAGTAGGTGGAACACCTGAAGCAAATAACCCGGTTGTAGCGGTAACCGAATCAGCTAGAGCGTTGTTGCCTACCGAACTGATCATCCGTGCTTCTTCTATCCGTCAATAATTTATTGGTACACATATTGAAAGACTTTTTATTATTCCAAAGGAGGAAATGACCATGTCAAATCGTCTTCGTGTCGGAATGGTTGGATACAAGTTTATGGGGAAGGCCCACAGTAACGCCTATCGCAGTCTCCCGATGTTTTTCACGTCAGCTCCGTTACAGCCTGAGATGTCTGTGATCTGTGGACGTAACGAGCAGGGAGTGCAGGAGGCAGCGAGCCAGTTCGGTTGGTCCGAAAGTGTAACGGATTGGCGCGAATTGGTGAAGCGGGATGATATCGATCTAATTGATATTAACGCGCCAAGTGATGCTCATAAGGAAATTGCGTTGGAAGCGGCTCGTCAGGGCAAGCATTTGTTTTGTGAGAAGCCTCTGGCCCTGTCCCTCGCGGATTCGCGTGAGATGCTTCAGGCAGCAGAGGATGCTGGTGTCGCCCATATGGTGGGGTTCAACTATCGTTTCTCACCAGCAGTGCAGTTAGCCAAAGATCTGGTGGAGAGCGGACGACTCGGTAAGATATATCATTTCCGTGCGTTTTTCCTTCAGGACTGGATCATGGACCCTTCGTTCCCATTGGTATGGCGTTTGCAAAAAGAAGTGGCTGGCTCCGGTTCCCACGGGGATCTGGGTGCGCATTTAATCGACTTGGCGCGTTTCCTCGTTGGTGAGTTCCAGGAAGTCATCGGTATGAGCGAAACCTTCATCAAAGATCGACCACTTGCAGCCGAAATGACTGGGCTGAGTGCAAAAGGCAGTTCGAATGCAGATGCACCCAAAGGGGAAGTAACCGTCGACGACGCTACGCTATTCCTGGCACGATTCGCAGGAGGTGCGCTGGGCAGCTTCGAGGCTACACGCTTTGCGGCGGGGCATCGCAGTACGAACTCGTTTGAGATTAACGGTAGTCTTGGCAGTGTACGATTTGATTTTGAACGGATGAACGAACTCGAAGTTTACTTTACAAAAGATGAAGAGGACGTACAGGGATTCCGCCGTGTACTGGCGACCGATCCTGCACACAAATATGCCGAAGCTTGGTGGCCTGCCGGACATACGATTGGTTTCGAGCACACGTTCACCCATGAAATGCTGGAGCTGGTGACAGCAATTTCTGAAGGACGCCAACCATCACCGAGTTTCTATGATGGGGTCGCTTGTCAGGCTGTACTGGAAGCGGTAGAACGTTCGGTGACAGAGCGGCGTTGGGTGACGCTTGAAGAGATGTGAGCAAGCAAGACAGCGAAGTCAGGATGAGGTTGAACACAACTAAACTAGGCGAAAGCGAGTGAATAAACGATGAGCAAAGCACTGATCGTATGGGGCGGCTGGGACGGACATGAACCGGAGCAGGTAGCAGCGATTTTTGAACGTATTTTGAAGGAAGAGCAGTTTGAGGTTGAAGTCTCGAATACGTTGGAGTCTTATGCGGATGCAGAGAAGCTGCTGGGTCTGGATCTAATCGTACCATTGTGGACGATGGGGCAGATTGAGCAGGAGCTGGTCAATAACGTATCAGCGGCAGTTCAGAGCGGTGTGGGCCTGGCTGGTCTTCATGGCGGCATGTGTGATGCCTTCCGAAATAACGTGGACTGGCAGTTTATGACGGGTGGACAATGGGTTGCCCATCCAGGTAACGATGGCGTGGAGTATATGGTGAACATGAAGCGCGGCTCTAGCCCGTTATTGGATCATATTGAAGATTTTCAGGTGAAAAGTGAACAGTACTACCTGCACGTAGACCCGGCAGTGGAAGTGCTGGCAACGACTCGTTTTCCAGTGGTGACTGGTCCGCATGCAGCAAATGGACCGGTAGATATGCCGGTTGTTTGGACGAAACGCTGGGGCGCAGGACGGGTGTTTTACAACTCACTGGGACATCATGCAGACATTGTAGACATGAAACCCGTGACTGAAATGATGCGCAGTGGTTTCAAATGGACGGCAGCAGGCAAAGAGCTTGCGAAGTCCCGAGCGGGTGCAGTGAATGAAGTATACACAGGTATGGCGGACAACCAGAACTAATGAGATTGTAGTTTGATAGCACACGTAAAGTCAGTCTCAACAATTCATCCTCAATGGATAAACCATTTCTGATCCACGGCGAAGGGAGCCCCAGGCATGAAAACAATGAAAGTAGGCATTATTGGCTGCGGTAAAATCAGCGGAATATATATGGAAAACTGTCACCGGTTCGAGGTGCTGGAGCTTGTTGCTGTTGCGGATCTTGACCGGAAACGTGCCGAGGAGCAGGCTGCTGCCTATAATGTGCCAAACGTATACAGCGTCGACGAAATCTTGGCTGATCCCGAGATTGAGCTGATCATTAACCTGACGATTCCTTCCGTTCATGCGGATGTATGCTTGCGGGCGCTCGAATCAGGCAAACATGTCTATGTGGAAAAACCGCTCGCAGTTACCCGTGAGGAAGGTCAGGCCGTGCTCGAAACAGCAAAGCGTAAAGGATTGCTCGTGGGTTGTGCACCAGAAACGTTCTTCGGTTCAGGCATCCAGACTTCGCTTCAATTGGTGGAGGAGGGAGTGATCGGCAAGCCGGTAGCGGCGACCGCATTTATGATGAGTCGTGGTCATGAGCACTGGCATCCCGATCCGGAGTTTTATTACGCGTCAGGCGGTGGGCCAATGTTTGACATGGGTCCATACTATCTCACCGCATTGGTCCAACTAATGGGACCGATTAAGTCGATTGCAGGCATGACAGGTAAGGCCATGGAAGAGCGGACGATTACGAGTGAGAAAAAGAGAGGCCAGACGGTTTCCGTTGAAATTCCAACTCACGTTACCGGTCTGTTACAGTTTGAACAGGGAGCCATTGGCACACTGATTACGAGCTTTGACGTATTTGGCGGAAGTGCATTGCCGCCGATTGAGATATATGGCACGCACGGCACATTGCAGGTACCTGATCCCAACACCTTCGGCGGTCCAGTTCGTTACCGCTTGCTGGGTGAACAGGAATGGACGGAGGTTCCGCTTCTCCCAGGGTATCAGGAGAATACACGCGGCATCGGTGTAGCAGATATGGCCTATGCAGCCCATAGCGGACGTGCACACCGGGCGAGTGGGGAGCTGGCATACCACGTTCTTGAGGCCATGTGGGCATTCCACGATTCATCAGATGAACAGACATTCTACCAGATGAAAAGCACGTGTCAGCGCCCGGCTGCATTGCCGGTGGATCTGCCATTGTATACATTGGATAAGTAAGATAGCCATTATTGTTTATGTCATGATAAATAGCCCCTTTTCCTTCAAACAAGGAAAGGGGCTGTTTTTTTATTAAATCAAAAAAATCTGGGGATAACAGCGATCGGAAGGTTGTTCTGTCATCGGAGTGTCCAGTGTAAATATTCTTTAGTTCAACTTATATAGCCATTTAAGGCTCAAATCCCGCCTGACTGATCCAGATCTCATCCTCGGCAAAAAAGTCTCTCATCCGCTGAACGACAATCTGATATGCATCCGGTTGATACCAGTGCTCCATCCCCACTTGCTGATAGAGCGACTCCATGCCGAGTCGACGGGTGCGTTTGCCCTCACTGCCATCGCCCATGAAATAATCGTCAATGCATACACGCTGTACCAGAGGCCGTAAGACGGCAGCAAATTGATCACTGCTGGGTAACACGGGAGCAATCGCAACCTGTGTAGGTATTCCGGCATCCCGCAACTGTTCAAGTGCACGTAATCGACCGGCAATCGGGGGAGCAGAAGGACTGAAATGCTTGCGCATATCGTCCAGGTCCGTCTCTACGGTCATGCTTACCCGAACCCGGTCACCTAACTGCTGGAGCAGATCTATATCCCGTGTAACCAGTGGACTGCGGGTCTGAACCAAGACGAAATCCGGCGGATACTGAACCATCGTTTCAAGCAAAGAACGCGTGATACGCTCCTTGTACTCGGCGGGTTGATAAGGGTCAGTACTGGATGACATGAACAGGGTGACTTTTCCTTTCGTCATGGCACGTTGTAACTCTTTGGCGAACACTCGGGAGGCCTCTTGTTTCACATCGACCCAGCTTCCCCAATCCTCTTTGCGAAAGAGGGAGACAGGCATCTGTCTGACATAACAATAGGAACAACCGAAGGCGCAGCCTGTGTAAGGATTCAGCGTATGTGTATACCCATTAAGGAATCCTGTTCCTTTGTTGAGTAACGTTTTGGGTACTTTGTAAGAAAGGTTGGTTTTCATGAGTTGTCATGCCTTTCGCGGTAATGTGCAGGTGTTAGACCTGTGTGTTTGCGAAATACAGTGATGAAATAAGCTGAGTTGGCTATACCGACATGGCGTGCAATATCGGTGACGTTAAGTCTTGTATTTTCAAGCAATTTCCGGGCTTCGGTAATTCGTTTATCCTGAATATATTGAACCGGTGTGCGGCCTGTAATCCGCTTGAACACACGATGCAGATGATAGGGACTGCCATGACTTACAGTGGCTAAGACATCCAAGGTTAGAGGTTCGGAGTAATGATGTTCGATGTAATCCGTGATCCCGTATATCCACTCCTGATCAGGTACCCGCTCGCCTGTAGGTTTACAACGTTTGCAGGGTCTGAACTTTCGTGCCAATGCTTCTTCAACATGTTGAAATATCAGCACATTTTCAGCTTTGGGTGCTCTGGACTTACAGGAAGGTCGGCAGAAAATACCCGTTGTCTGCACGCCGTAAAAGAACGTTCCATCATAAGAATTATCGTTGTGGATGATGGCGTGCCAGTATTTTTCATCTATAGATTTGGGCAGTATACGATCTTGATCTGGACTTTCCACGGTGATCACCTCACCTCTAATTATACCCTTGATTCGAAGGGATTGACGAAGTTTTAACTTAAAAAGCAAGATATCAATATCTGGGGATATGGCTCCTTCCTTCAATCTGAACGAAATATGAGCTACAATATACAGGATGGTATACAGGTTTAGAACTCAAATGAAATTTATAGATGAAAGAGGTAGGTAGGCATGGTTCGTTTTGGCGTAGTGGGTACCAACTGGATTACGGAAAGGCTTCTGGAAGCCGCAGCACAGGTTGAAGGATTCGAATTGACCGCCGTGTATTCAAGAACTGAAGATAAGGCTAACGCATTTGCAGATAAATATGATGTTGAACACCGCTTCACCGATCTGGAAGAGTTGGCGGCAAGTGATGTGATTGATGCAGTCTACATTGCAACACCGAATACGGTTCATGCTGAGCAGGCTGAGCTTTTTCTCAGAAACGGCAAACATGTATTGTGTGAGAAACCTCTCGCTGCGAATAGCGCCGAAGTTCGGAGAATGATCGATACAGCACGTGAACACGAGGTTCTGCTCATGGAAGCGATGAAATCGACCCTTGTTCCCCAGTTCAAAATGGTGCAGAAGAGCCTGCATAAAATCGGTCCTGTCCGCAAATACGTAGCAGGATACTCTCAGTATTCTTCGCGTTACGACAAGTACAAAGAGGGAATTGTCCTGAATGCGTTCAAGCCTGAACTCGCTAATGGGGCGTTAATGGATCTCGGTGTGTATTGTCTCTACCCATTGATTACATTGTTCGGTGCACCTAACCGGGTTCAGTCCCAAGCGATGATGCTTGAATCTGGCGTGGATGGACATGGTAGCGTGCTGCTGGATTATGACGGGATGGATGCGGTCGTTACATATTCCAAAATCTCCAACTCTCATCTACCAAGCGAAATCATGGGGGAATTGGGCAGCATCATCATTGACAAGATTGGTTCACCGGAACATGCAGAGATACGATACAATGACGGTACGGTGGAGCAACTCACAGTCGAACAAACCCATCCGGCGATGTATTATGAAGTGGAGGAGTTCGTGAATCTGGTTCAGGAAGGCAAAAAGGAATCTGATATGAACACATATGAACGCTCCTATGTTACGATGCAGGTCATGGATCAGATTCGGAAGCAGATTGGGCTTGTGTTCCCTAACGATTGATTCAAGTTCAGGAAAGGAAGCTGAGACGAGATGAGCAGAGATGAGCATAGCAACAATAGAGAGCGTCAGAAGAACAGCGGAGAAGATCATCAGTCCAATGATTCTGGCGGTTTGGAACTGTCACAGATCGTTTTCATAGGAAGAACCTTCGAGGAATATATGAAGATGTTCAACTTAACGGTGGACGAGATTAATGGCAAGTCTATTCTGGATTGTCCAGGTGGAGCGTGTTCGTTCAGTAGCCAGGCGCGCAAGTTGGGTGCTGATCCCGTCGCCGTGGATATTGCCTACGAATACGAGATCGACGAGCTTGAAGTAAAGGGATTTCAGGACATTGAGCATACGATGAAACAGATGGAATCGGTGCAAAGCATATATGTGTGGGATCAATTTGGATCAATCCAGGGGTTAAAGGAAGAGCGAACTCGTGCCATCACAGATTGCATCGCAGATATGAGAATGTTTCCTGACCGTTATGTGGCGTCTGTGCTCCCGGATCTACCCTTTGCGGATGAACAATTCGATCTGACGTTATCCGCCCATTTCCTGTTTACGTATGCGGATCGATTGGATGTTGATTTTCATGTTGCAACCATAATGGAGTTGCTGCGTGTGACCAAACGAGAGGTTCGCATTTTTCCAACAGTGGATATGTCTGGCAAACGTTACAAGCATATGGATGCGTTAAAATTAATACTCGAAGAGCGTGGGTGCACCGTATCCGAAGAACCAACAGCATATGAATTTCAACGGAACGCTCACACCATGCTTCAAATTGTTAAACATAATCGAACAAGATAGGAGGTTTTTTGGATGAATAAAGTTCTTATACTCGGGGGTACACGTTTTTTCGGTAAACGTCTGGTGGATCACTTGCTGTGGGAAGGGAAGTCTCAGATCACAGTCGCAACTCGTGGTAAAACGGATGTTGACTTCGGACCCGAAGTAAACCGGATCAAGATGGATCGTGAAGATCCTGAATCTCTGGCAGAGGTTGCGCAGACAGACATGTGGGATGTTGTGTACGATAATATCTGCTATTCACCGGATGCGGCGAAATCAGCATGTGAAGCTTTTGCAGGACGCACCAAAAGATACGTTCTGACATCCACACTATCAGTGTACGGTGATCCCAGACCTGGATTTAAGGAAACGGATTTCGACCCATATACATATCCATTGCAGAATGGGAGTGCTGCGGATTTTTCGTATGGAGAAGGTAAACGGCTTGCAGAGGCTGTATTTTTCCAGGAAGCGGATTTCCCGGTTGTGGCAATGCGTATTCCAATTGTACTCGGGATCGATGATTATACGAGAAGACTTCATTTTCATATTGAACATGTGCAAAAAGGAAAACCGATCGGCATGCCGAATCCGGATGCAGAGATTGGATTTATTAATTCCACCGAAGCGGCGAGATTTCTCGCCTGGCTTGGACATTCGTCCATTACCGGTCCGGTGAATGCAGCTTCCAAGGGTGCGATTACACTGTCAGCCATGATACATCTGATCGAGACCGTCACGGGCATGCAGTCCCAGGTCCTTACGGAAACTGTAAAAGAGGACATGTCACCCTTCGGAATTGAGCAATCATGGACGATGGAGACGACCAAGGCAGAACAAGCGGGGTATACGTTCGAAGCTCTGATGGACTGGTTCCCGGGACTCGTTCGTGAGGTTGCTCTCGCATTACAGTCGGAGCGGTAGAAATATCGGCATGGATGGAACCAAAATGAAACTGAATGAACCTGACGAACTAACCGATTAGGATGAACGGGTCATTCTAACGAATGAACATAAACAGGGTGCAACGAGAGCGTAATCTCCGGTGCACCCTGTTCATGTTGTACATTTTTCTAATTTGAACGGGACCTAATCCAGATAAGTGGGACTAATCATTTACACGATATTATTTAGTCAACTCTTGGGCTAAACTCTAATTTTGCTCACGTGGAGCAGTAGCTGAAGCACGTATGCGCAGTTCTGATGGTAGAATGACAGTTTGGGCTTCGGAAGGGGCTTTACCCTCAATCCGATCAATCAGCATCTGTACGCCCTGAAATCCGAAATCATATGCGGGCTGTGCAGCTACGGTCAGGAAAGGATCGAAGGCCGAAGCCAGATCCAGATCATCGAAGCACACGACAGAGATGTCTTCTGGCACACGCAGTCCCCGTTTGCGCAAAAGCCGGATGACCCCAATCGCCAGCATGTTATTGGCTGCAAAAATGGCTGTTGGTTGATCCGGTTGAGAGAGTAGTCGATCCAGTCCCACTTCATCGTTGAAATCCCGGTACCCGGTTCGAAGTACAAGCTCGGGATCAATATCTGCTCCAACCTCACGCAAACCCTCTATATAACCTTCCTCTCGCAGTCTGGCGGTAGAAACCTCTGAAGAACCATTGACCAGTGCAATGCGCCGATGCCCCAATTGCACCAGATATCGAATCAGAGCAATTGCGCCTTCCCGGCTATCTCCGGCAATCATATCTGACGAAATGCCAGGTACGGTACGATCCAGAAAGACAAAGGGGATGCGGCGTTCCTGCAACTGTTTCAGATGAGGAAGAGAACGATCCCCCGCAGGGGCATAGAGTACACCATCCACGCGAGTAGACAGAATCGCATCCACGTAATCCTTTTCCTTATTGTAATCCTCGTCACTGTTGCCGAATAAAAGACGGTACCCACGAAGATGGGCTGCATCTTCAGCACCACGGGCCAGGGTTGTATAAAAAGGGTTGGTAATATCCGTAATGAGCAATGAAAGCATTTGGGTTCGTTGAAGCACAAGGCTGCGCGCATTAGAGTTCGGGATGTAGCCAAGTTCGTCGATCACCTGTTGCACACGTTCACGTGTCGCGGAACTTATGCGGCCTGTATGATTAATGACCTTGGAGACCGTCATGGCGGAGACGTTGGCTTTTTTGGCAATATCGTAAATGGTAATCATTAGAATCTAACCTTTCCGCAACATAGTCTTACCATTCTATAGGATAATGCCAATTGACAGCAAGATAGGCTCGTGCTATGTTAGGGTTACCGATAACCCTAATAAGTTCTGAACGTCTTTACTACATAAACCATTTCGTTAAATTCGCTCATGCACGTTCCATCATCTTGAAGAGAGGAACTACATACAAGGCTGATTAATGAAATGGTTTATTGGTATTTTTTTAAATATGTAAACGCATTCAATTGTCGAACTGCTCTTGGTCATCTGTGTATGCAGTCTTGTGTGCCACTCGGGTATCGGTTGTAATTCCGTCATTATCTCATTCCAATCAATGCACATGGATCAGACAGAAGGTTTCTCAATTCAACCCAAACTCTATGAAACGAATTGAAGGAGGACACGCTAGTATGACACATCAGGATTATCGTTATAAGCAGGCTTTCCCCAAAATTGGTATTCGTCCCACGATTGATGGAAGACGCAAAGGTGTTCGGGAGTCATTGGAAGAGCAAACGATGCGGATGGCGACGTCTGTTGCCGAGTTGCTTGCAGCAGAACTACGTTATCCTGACGGGTCCGCAGTGGAGTGTGTTGTGGCTGAGACCTGTATTGGCGGGGTGGCCGAGGCGGCCGCAGCGTCAGAATTGTTCAGCCGTTCCAACGTGGGCGTAACGATCACCGTGACACCGTGCTGGTGTTATGGTACGGAAACGATGGATATGTCGCCATCCACTCCAACAGCTATCTGGGGTTTTAACGGGACTGAGCGTCCGGGTGCAGTATATCTGGCAGCGGTACTTTCTGCCCATGCACAGAAGGGGATTCCGGCCTTTGGGATCTATGGAGAGGATGTGCAGGACGGCGGAGATACTACGATTCCCGATGACGTGCGTGAGAAATTGCTCCGTTTCAGCCGTGCGGGTCTGGCAGCCGCTACCTTGAAAGGGCAAGCTTATCTGTCCATTGGATCAGTATCCATGGGGATTGCAGGTTCGATTGTGAACGATTCATTTTTCCAGGAGTATCTGGGCATGCGCAACGAATACGTGGATATGAGTGAACTCACTCGCCGTATCGAAGAAGAAATCTACGACCCTGAGGAGTATAAGCTCGCACTGGCCTGGGTGAAGGAGAACTGTAGCGAAGGCCCGGACAACAACGCTTCCCATCTACAAACGGATCGCAAACGCAAAGAGTACGAATGGGAAACCGTTGTGAAAATGACCCAAATTGTGCGCGACTTGATGGCGGGCAATCCAAGATTGGCGGAGCTTGGTTTTACAGAGGAATCGATGGGTCACCACGCGATTGTATCCGGCTTCCAGGGGCAACGACAGTGGACGGATCATTCTCCGAACGGAGATTTTCTCGAATCGATATTGAATTCTTCCTTTGACTGGAACGGCAAACGTGCGCCTTATCTGGTTGCAACGGAGAATGATAGCCTGAATGGCGTGTCCATGTTGTTTGGTTCGTTGCTCACGCATACGGCTCAGATCTTCGCTGATGTGCGGACATATTGGAGTCCGGATTCGGTAAAGCGTGTGACGGGACATCAGTTGGAAGGAAATGCGAAGGGTGGCATTTTGCATCTGATTAACTCTGGTTCCGCAGCCTTGGATGGCACTGGACAACAGTCCAGAGATGGCAAGCCTGTACTTAAGCCATTCTGGGAAATTACAGATGAGGAAGTTCAGGACTGCCTGAAAGCAACATCGTGGAGACCGGCATCCGTAGAGTATTTCCGTGGGGGCGGCTATTCAGCGGATTTCCTGACCAAAGGCGGCATGCCTGTAACGATGACACGTCTGAATCTGGTCAAAGGACTGGGTCCGGTGCTGCAAATCGCTCAGGGTTATACGGTCGATCTGCCTGAAGATGTGCATGATACGCTGGATCAGCGGACAGATCCAACATGGCCATCCACCTGGTTTGCACCTGTTTTAACTGGATCGGGAGCGTTTACTTCCGTATACGAAGTCATGAATCAATGGGGCGCCAACCATGGCTCCATCTCGTATGGACACATCGGTGCGGATCTGATTACACTCGCTTCCATGCTTCGCATACCGGTCAATATGCATAATGTCCCTGAAACGGAAATTTTCCGTCCGCGTGCATGGGGATTATTCGGCACAAGTGAGCCGGAGAGCGCAGACTATCGTGCTTGCAGTGTATTTGGTCCGTTGTATCGTTAAAATAAAGTTCCATTCCTGTCAAACGCCATGTTCCTTGTGAAATGAGGTAACATGGTGTTCTCTTGAAAGCTGTGTTCAGACTCAAATACGGCTTATCGCGTAGAGTTAAGGAGGCTTGAAAGAATGGGCAATCAAGCAACACATGTGCTTGCTGCCGATTACGGCGCCGGTAGTGGACGCGTAGTCCGGGGTTCTTTTGATGGAAGCAGACTCTCGTTACAAGAAGTGCATCGATTCAACAACGAACCCGTGCAGCTGGGGGACGGTTTGTACTGGGATTTCTTGCGACTTTTTCATGAATTAAAACAAGGCATTGTGAAAGGGACGCAAGGCATCTCTCCATCGGTCCGTTCTATAGCAGTAGATACGTGGGGAGTGGACTATGGACTGGTGGATGGTGCGGGAAGGTTGTGCTCGAACCCGCGTCACTATCGGGAAGCACGCAATGCACAGTGGATGGAAGAAGTTCTGCACATTGTGAAAGAAGAGGAACTGTATGCCATGTCCGGTGTTCTGCCGCAGCAGATCAATACAGTATTTCAACTGCTGGGCAGTGTACGAGAGCAGGCCGAAGGTTTGCATCCGGATGTGCGCATGTTATTTATGCCGGATTTATTTCACTATTATCTATCTGGTCAGCAGGCTTGTGAGTATACGATTGCAAGTACCAGTGGGCTGTTGCATGCAGGCGAGGCGCGTTGGAATGAAGATCTAATCGGGCGTCTCGGTATACCGGAAACATTATTTCCAATGCTCGTTCAGCCCGGTACTGTGTTGGGGCAGTTAACGAATGACTTATGCGCCGAATTAAGGACTGGGCCGATGCAGGTCATTTCAGTGGGCTCACATGATACGGCATCTGCCTTGGCAGCGATTCCTGCGATGGATTCGGATTTTGCTTTTATCAGCTGTGGAACCTGGTCTCTTATGGGTGTGGAGCGTGATACCCCTGTAGTGGATGACCGAAGTCGTGCATTGGGATTCACCAATGAAGGGACCGTGAATGGCAAAGTACGTACCCTGAAAAATCGTTCTGGCCTGTGGCTGCTACAGGAATGCAAACGACAGTGGGAACGGGAGAATCAACTTTTTACACATAAAGAACTGGTCCAGCTGGCTACCTTGGCAACGCCGCATCAATGTTACGTATCGCCGGGAGATGGTGTGTATTTGGCGCCAGGGAATATGGCTGAACGAATACGGCAACAATGCAAGCTCAGCGGACAGACAGTGCCCGAAACGACTGGAGCGATTGTGCGGTGTATTCTGGAAAGTCTTGCACTGGAATTCAGGCAGACGCTGGATGAATTGCAGTTGATCACAGGTACAAGACCTGGTGTAATTCATATGGTTGGTGGCGGTGTGCACAATCGTCTACTATGCCAGTTCACGGCTAATGCAGCTGGTGTTCCGGTGGTGGCAGGCCCGGCAGAGGCGACTTCAGCCGGGAATTGCATGCTGCAATTCCTTGCACATGGAGAAGTAAGTAGCTTGGCTGAGGTTCGAGAGGTTATGTCTGTTTCCTTCTCCCCCGAAACCTATGAGCCAGAGGATGCAGAATTGTGGCAGGAAGCTTATGAAAGCTACCAAAGTCTGAATCAAAGCAAAAAGTAATGAACAGATTCAATGAAATGAGTATGGATGCAAAATGCTAAAAAGAAAAGTACGAGGAGTGGAGAAAACATGTCTGAACAACAAGTAAGGGAAGAGTTAACGAAATATGCCCGGAGAGCAGTTGCTCAAGGGTTGGTGGTAGGACCCGGTGGGAATCTGAGCGCTCGCTCTGGAGGAACGATGCTATTGTCTCCGAGTGGTTATGCACTTGAGGATCTGGAGCCTGACGAATGGATCGCCATTGATATCGAGACAGGAGAGACTCATGTCGGAGCAACACGCCCTTCTTCCGAAGTATTGATGCATCTGTACAGCTATCGTGTAAATCCTGATATCCAAGCCATTGTGCACACGCATCCCGCATATACGATCGCACTCAGTCTCGTTTTCAATGAATTGCCACACTTGTTCCCTGATCAGTCGGCTTTGGTGGGCGATATCGGGTTCGTTCCATATGTTCTGCCAACGACGAAACTCCTTGCCGATGCAGTCTCAGCAAGGGTAGAAGAACATTCAGCACTCATTCTCGTCAATCACGGATTGGTCACAACGGGTAAAAACCTCCGCGAAGCCTACTACCGCACCCAGGTCGTGGAAGAAAGCGCGAAGGTATATATGATCGCAAAGGCAGCCGGGGAGCCTAAAGTGCTTACTGCCGAAGAATATAAGGAAATCCAATCTCTTGAAAGTGAAGCCTACCGTGTGCAGTTGCTGCAACAACTCAAGTCCTAATATCTTTATATGTTCATACGTGAACGCATCGTGATTAAAAGATTGCTACGTTAAGGGCAGATTGCACCCTCCAGATCAATGCTGGAATAAAGGATGTGAAATGCTCTTTTTTTATTTAAATTTTGAATGAGAAAGGCACAGAATATAGCTAGAAAAAATAATTCGCACTAATTTGATGAGAATTATTGAAATTGTGATGTCTGCAAGTTATACTATCGTTAATCATCAATGAGTAACAACTACGAAAAAGTCGATTAAATAATAATTAAGTAACGAAGAGGGGGGATATGTAGTGGGTCCTGAGCTAAACGAAATGGAGTTGGAATACGAACTGCTGAAGCAGCTTCGAGACGCGAGCGCTCCCATCGGGGCCAGTACGTTGGTTCATACTTTGGGCAAAACGTATGGTCTGAGTCAGGCAACCATCGGAAGAAGGCTTATGGAGATGGATGTTGAAGGTTTTACGGTTCTGGAAGGTCGCAAGGGAAGAACTTTGACTGAACAGGGACTAGAGCGAATCAAGACGTTGGAGAGAGATTTACAGCAAAAAAGTGTGAATTCACAGTTAATTCAGATGCTGAACCATTCTGGGGAAAAGGCTCTGTTAGATGTTCTCGTAGCCAGAAGGGCTCTTGAACGGGAGATCTCTTCCCTCGCAGCACAGCGTGCCTCGAAAGAATACATAGTTCTGTTGCAAGCATCGATTGCGAACCAGCATGAATTGCTTTCCAAGAATATTATACCATACGAAGAGGACCGGGAGTTTCACAGATTGCTTGCTTATGCCGCGCAAAACCAAATTCTTCTGCATGCGGTTGAACTGGTGTGGGAGACAAGCCGCGATTTTCTGGAGACCGCGTATATTCGCCGGAGAGTAGGAAGTGAATTAGTTGTGGATCATCAGCAGATTCTGGATGCTATTATAGCGGGCTCTCCGGAGCAGGCTGAAGCGGCAATGGTGAATCATATCAACCAAATGATTGATGATGTCAAACGTTATTTCGCCATGCAAAACCAATAACATTACCTTGAATGAGACCCGGTGATAAAGGAGTTGAGCTTGTGGATACAAACTATCGTTTAGGCATAGATATCGGAGGTACTTTCACGGATGCGCTGGTGATGGACCATCAAGGCAAGGTGATTGCGGCGCTGAAGACGCCATCGATTGCGGCAGCTCCGGAACAGGCGATTTTTAACGCACTGGATCAGCTCAAGGCGAGTGGCGTGAACATTCGTGAGATTGATCTGTTTGTGCATGGAACCACGCTCGGCGTAAACACGTTAATCGAACGAAATGGTGCAGTTACAGGTCTGCTGGTGACCAAAGGATTCCGTGACATTCTTGAAATCCGCCGGTTGCGACTTGAGGATACAACTAATCTATATGGTCACAAGACCGAGGCGCTGGTACCGAGACATCGCGTCAAGGAAGTCGATGAACGGGTTATTGCGAGCGGGGGAATACTCCAGCCACTGAATCAGGAACAACTGCTGCAAGCGGTGGATGAGCTGGTGGAGGATGGTGTTACCGCTTTGGCGATCAGTTTCTTACATGCTTATGTGAATCCTGCTCATGAACAGCTTGCGGAAGATCTGATCAGGGAACGTTATCCGCAACTGTTCATCTGCCGAAGCAGCGCCATTTGGCCACAGCAGCGTGAGTTCGAACGAACACTCGCAACGGCTATGAATGCTTATGTAGGTGAACGAATGGGCTCTTACTTCCTGCGTCTGCAAGAAGGGATTCAGGCTTACGGCCTCAAAGCCAACTTGCTGTCGACCATGTCCAACGGTGGAATTATGACGGCTGCCAGAGCGGCTAATGAGCCGGTACGCACGCTCCTGTCCGGGCCCGCTTCCGGTGTAATCGCCGCAACCCATATCGCTGAACGAGCTGGTATTCATCAGGTCATCACATTCGATATGGGTGGGACAAGCGTTGATGTCGCCCTTATTGACAAAGAACCGGCTTATTCATCTGAGAACAAAGTTGGGGATTTTCCTGTCATCATTCCTGCTGTCGATGTAACAGCCATTGGGGCCGGTGGTGGTTCAATTGCCTGGCTTGATTCCGTAGGCGTACTCAAGGTTGGACCGCGAAGCGCTGGAGCCAATCCGGGTCCGGCATGTTATCAGCGTGGGGGAGAAGAACCGACAACCACCGATGCCTACCTACAGCTCGGTATCCTGCATGCTGACCGTTTCCTTGGCGGACAAATGCGTCTGTATCCCGAACTTGCAGAGCGTGCTCTTTCCAATCTGGGAGAGAAGCTTGGGCTGAATGCCGAACAGACTGCGCAAGCCATTCTCGATGTGGCAACCGCCAATATGTATGCCCAGTTTTCCCCTCTAATGGCCCGCAAGGGCGTTGATCCTCGCGATTTTACGTTGCTTGCATATGGTGGAGCTGGCCCGATGCATGCTTTTCTGATGGCACGTGAAGTAGGCATTGGCAGGGTGCTGATCCCGCCATCTCCTGGAACACTGTGTGCCATGGGTTGCACGGTTGCCAATCTTCGCAATGATTTCGTTCATACGTTACACAAAAGCATCCAGACTTTGGAGCCCGGTGAGTTAAGATCTCTTTTCACTGAACTGGAAAACCAGGGATGTAGCTGGGTCGATGAGGAAGCCCGTGGTGGTGTCCAACTGGATCATATTTATTGCCTATACAGTGCGGATATGCGCTATGAAGGACAGGCCTTTGATCTGGAGGTCACGCTGACATTGGAAGAAATTGAAGATCCAAAAAATGCAGGGATGAAATTCCATACGTCTTACCAAAACGTGTTTGGCATTAGTCAGCCAGAGGCAGAGGTTATGTTTGTAAGTCTTCGAGCGACCATTGTTGGTGTTTTGCCTACCCATAACACGGTAGATCCGGTACATCTACCATTCGACGAGAGTGAAACGGAAGAACGGATCATTACTTTTGACCATATACAGCAGATAGCCAAAGTACTGAAAAGGGGACAGATTCCATCGGTGGATGCTCCCATTCCCGGGCCCATTATTGTGGAGGAATATGATACAACGATCTTTATCCCACCTGGATATAAGGTATACCGGGATGTGCACGGGAACGTGATTGGGGAGGTGGAAGCATGATCGGCGACAAAGTCTTTCTTGAGATTTTCAACAACCGGATTCAGGCGGCCGTGGAAGAAATGGCGAATGTCGTTTTACGGACAGGCTTCACCGCTTTTGTCAAAGAAACGGGCGACTTTGGAACCTACCTCTTATCTCCTTCAGGGGAAACGTTCGGGTCGCCACTGGAGACGGGTTACAATCTGTCCTTGGGCATTCCTGCTGCTGCGACCATTAACAGCATAGAAGACTGGAAAGAAGGGGATCTCGTCATATGCAATGATCCTTATTCCACCAAAGGCATGGTCACACACCTTCCAGACATTCATCTCATCAAGCCTTATTTTCACGAAGGGCGAATCATCGCTTACGGCATGTGCTTTGTCCATTCATCCGATGTAGGCGGCAAGGTACCGGGGAGTGTATCTCCCAGCGCCTACGATATTCATATGGAAGGCATTCGAATTGCACCAGTCAAGCTGTATGAAGCCGGTGTTCTGAACGAGCAGATTCTGCGCATGTTTCTGGACAACAGCCGAATTCCGGAGCAAAATCTCGGTGATCTCAAAGCGCTTATGGCTGCATTAAATCGGGGAGAGCAGAGACTTGGGGAACTCATTGCCCGATATGGCGTGGAGAAAATCCAGCAGGGCATCGAACATTTGCTGGAATATGCCGAGCTGAAGGCCCGTGCCATCGTGCAGGATATTCCGGACGGTTCCTATGACTTCTGGGACTACCTTGAGAAAGGCCCAGGAGGATATCCCATCCGATTGCGCTGCAGAATGACGATTGCGGGCAGTGACATTCATCTGGACTTTAGTGGCACCGATCCTCAGGTTAGAGCTTCATTCAATATTCCTACTCACAACCAACAGGGGCATTACATGCTGGTGCCCGCACTCATTCGTTATTTCCGTACGCTCGATCCGACCATTCCATGGAATTCGGGTATGATTCGTATGGTGCAAAATTACGCGCCACCTGCTTCCGTACTCAACCCGGAGCCGATGGCAGCTGTTGGGGCACGTGCTGCGACCTTTATCCGGCTGATGGACGTCATCACGGGTGCTTTGGGGAAAGCTCAGGCCAGCAAGGTCCCTGCGGCAGGAGCTGGACAAGCCTGCATCGTCATGATGGCGATGACAGATGCATCCGATGGCAAGAAAAAGGTGGGCGTAATTCAGCCAATCTGCGGAGGTTCGGGAGCAAGGCCGATGAAAGACGGGATTGATGGCATGGATTTTGCCGTCGGTCATCTTCGGAATATCCCTGCGGAAACGGTGGAATCCGAGATGCCTGTGCTGATTGAGCATTATGGCCTTCGTGCCGATTCGGCGGGTGCGGGAACCTTCCGCGGTGGAAGCGGAATTGACCTGTGCGTCAGAATTCTAACACCCGATACCGTAATGACGGCCAGAAACATGGAGCGTATGGAGTTTCAGCCCTGGGGCAGGCTCGGTGGCGGTGTAGGTTCACATGGAGAAGCGATTCTCAATGCTGGACGTGCAAGTGAGGATCATCTGGGAAGAATTGATGAGTTGCTACTTCAGCCTGGAGAAACGGTTACGTTTCTGTCGCAAGGCGGGGGCGGATATGGCGATCCATTTGAGCGTGATTCACGTCTGGTTCTGGAAGATGTAAGAAGTGGGCTGGTATCCCCGGAGAAAGCCCTTGAGTTATACGGTGTTGTGATTGACGGCCTGGAGCTGAACGAGAGAGATACCGAACAACTGCGCGCCAAGCGACCACGGCAGCAGGAGGAATTCGCGTATGGCAAGGCACGGGAGCAATTTGAAACCATATGGAGCGATGAGATGCAGGTATCACTGAATCAGGCATTGCTGCGTGCTCCGCTTGCACTCAGAGACTACCTGAAGCGTCAGACCATGGGAGTTGTAGAGGAGAAGTATAAGGATTCCCTATCTGTAGATCCACGGGAGATATCCGACATTATGGAAGGGTTACGCCAGAAAATAGGGTTGCATTGATCAAGTGTATGGAGACTATTTAGTTTTTGTCTTATCGATAAAACCAACTACATGGATGGGGGAATTAGCATGTTCAAATCAAACAAAAAACGCTTTCTCAGCCTTGCTTCACTTACACTGGCCGGTACATTGGTGCTTTCTGCCTGCGGTGGAGCAGGCAGTACAAGTAACACTGCCGGAGAGAACGGATCTTCAGGAGCGAGCGGAGACAAAGTTAAGCTGACCATGTTTATCTGGGCTGGTTCCAATCAAGACGTCGTTCCGAAAGAAGTGGTTGCCGAGTATGTGAAAGAACATCCCAACGTTGAAGTCACTTTTGAGGAATCCTCCAATTCGGTAATGTACCCGAAGATGGTCGCTGGCAAGCAGGCTGATGCCAACAATCCCGTCGTCAACTTCGGTTACTTCAATGCAGATGCGACGGCTAAAGGCTTAAATGATGACATGTGGGAGCCACTGGATACAAGCATCGTGACCAATATTAAGGATATTCCAGAGTCCTTCCACGAGCCAGACAATAAAGGTGTGGTTTGGGGCGTTTCGAGCTTCGCCCTGGTGTATAACAAAGACCTTGTGAAAACGCCGCCTACCAGCTGGAACGATCTATGGGATAACGAGGAGTTCAAAGGAAAAACTGCGCTATGGGACTACATGTTCTATTCCTATATCTCCCCACTTATTGCTACCAAAGGTCAAGAGATTGGTGCATCCTATGAAAATCCCGAGCCAGCCTTCCAGTTCTGGGCAGATCGCAGTGATCAGATTGGCACATTGGTTTCATCCAATGATCAGCTGAAGGCACTGCTGGAATCAGGTGATGCTCTCATTGCCCCATTCAGTGCACAGGTGGCACAGACATGGATTGATGGCGGTTCTCCACTTGCCGTAGCGTATCCGAGTGAAGGTGCCATCTCTTTCCCGTACACACTTCAGGTCGTGAAAGGCTCTACACCTGAGCAGACACGTATTGCAAACGAAATTATTAACGAATTGTTGAGCGCAGAGGCGCTGTCACAATATGCAGAAGCAACGGGGACGCCAGTAACCAGTACGGTAGCTGCAGTTCCGGACAAGTACAAGGATGATCCTTCCTTCTCCGTGGAAACGCAAAGTAACGGCATTAATCCAGACTGGGATGTGCTTGCACAGAACAGCTCTTCCTGGAAAGAACTATGGGACCGACTGGTGAAAACAAAGCTTCAATAAAAGGATTGTTGACAGGCACACAATAATTCCGGGTTCTGCTCTGAACCCGGAATGGATGGGAGGGAATCAGAGATGAGCAGCGGACAAGAGACCATATCCATTGAAACAAGGGAAGTCACGAAGACTTATGGTGAGCGAGCCGCAGTTGATCAAGTAACACTCCAAGTGAAAAAGGGAGAATTCGTTTCCTTGCTTGGTCCGAGTGGCTGTGGCAAAACAACACTGCTGCGCATGCTTGGCGGACTTGAGCAACCGGATCAGGGCACCATTATGCTGGGAGGTCGGGATGTTACCGGCATTCCGGCCTATGGACGCAATAGCAATATGATTTTTCAGCAGCTTGCGCTGTTCCCTCATATGGATGTATTCAACAACATTGCCTACGGGCTAAAGGTGAAGAAGTTACCGAAAGCCGATATCAAACGGCAGGTAGGTGAAATGCTTGATCTGGTCCAGCTCGGAGACTATGGCAGGCGTGCTGTATCCGAGCTGTCCGGTGGTCAGGCCCAACGTGTCGCCATTGCTCGCGCACTGATCAACAGACCCGAAGTGCTTCTGCTTGACGAACCTCTCTCGGCATTGGACATGCAGCTACGTCTCGATATGCAGCGTGAACTGAAACGCATACAGCGTGAGTTCGGCGGAACGTTTATCTTTGTTACGCATGACCAGAGCGAAGCCATGAACATGTCTGATCGAATCG
Organism: Paenibacillus sp. LS1; assembly: GCF_026013365.1. Lineage (GTDB taxonomy): Bacteria > Bacillota > Bacilli > Paenibacillales > Paenibacillaceae > Paenibacillus. The sequence goes on along the minus strand of NZ_JAPDOE010000001.1, from coordinate 691,290 downwards.
GCGTCATGCGCGCCGGAAAGCTGCTGCAATACGCGACCCCTGATGAAATCTATGAAAGACCGGCCGATAGCTTCGTGGCCAAGTTTATTGGAGATACCAATCTCTTTGAGACGGAAGTGTTGGGGCATGATGTGAATGGAATTCGGGTGGATTGCTTCGGCAAGCCATTGCTGGTGAAAGTCAGTGATGGCAATGCCGTACCGAAAGCGGGAGCACGACATTCCTTATCGATCCGCAATGAGTATATTCGACTCGGAGAAGATGCAACTCATTGCGTGAACAAGCTGGATGGACACGTGATTGAAGCGGTATACGGCGGAGCAAATATTCGATACAGTGTGCAGATTGCTGAAGGTTTTCTGGTTCAGGCCAGTGTACTGCATCAGCGGGGAGCCTCACGTTATAGTCTAGGTGAGCCAATACAAATTGGCTTTGAACCGGAGGACGCGCTCTTGTTATCCGAACCCATGCATGACCGTGTACAGAGGGCAGGAATATGAACCGGATCACGGAACGGATCGTGAATCTGTATTCCTTTGGAAACCGCACATGGGTAACCCGGTTGCTGCTTCTGTTGCCTGCTCTTGTACTGATGGGCATCGTGTATCTGGGCGGGTTACTGATCTTTGGCAGATATAGCTTTGATATTTATGAGAATGGAAAGCTTATTCGGGGCTGGGATTGGGGGGCCTATCGTGCGTTTCTGTCTGATCCTTACTATTGGAAGTTGATTGGCACGACGTTTCGCATTGCCTTCAAGGTTACGCTATGGAGTCTCCTGCTTGCCTATCCACTGGCGTATTGCATAGCGGGTCTAAAGAAGCCTGGCATGAAGCAATTGTTGTTACTGCTCACGTTTCTTCCGCTACTGGTCAGCGCGGTTGTGCGTTCTTACGGATGGCAGCTGTTGCTGTCCAAACAGGGCTTCATGAACTGGTTGTTCATCCGGCTGGGACTTACCGATGAAGGATTCAGCATGATTTACAACGAGACTGGTGTCGTTGTCGCGCTTGTCCATATTTTCCTGCCATTTATGGTCTTTCCGATCTTGAATGTGTTGTCCCAAAGTGATGCTTCCCTTAAGGCCGCCGCTCAAGATTTGGGAGCGGGCAGCTGGCGAACGTTCCTGACCATTACCCTGCCTTTATCGGCAAGAGGCATTGCAAGCGGGGTACAGATTGTGTTCACGCTATGTCTCACCGCCTTCACCACTCCTCAACTGATCGGCGGGGGAAGAGTCATGACACTTCCGGTATTTATATATCAGCGTACCTTGGACACCAACTGGCCAATGGCTGCGGTTGCCAGCCTGTTCTTACTTGTGTCTTCAATTGTTGTCTCGTTGCTTGTGAATAAAGGGGCGGAAATGTTGATGTTCCGTCGTTCCCGTAAGGGAGGTCAGGCGTATGGTTAAGTCGAACAGGGGCATCAAACTGCTGCTCTATATCTTTGTGGGCGCCGTAGCGATTTATTTGCTGTTGCCACTGCTGATGATTATGTTGACATCTGTAGGCTCGGGTTCAGCCAGCAAATTCCCACCAGAAGGTCTAACCTTGAAATGGTATGCCAATCTGAGTGAACAGACCCAGTTTCTCGATGCATTCAAGAACAGCCTCATTGCTTCGACAGGGGCGGTTCTGTTGGCTTTGATTACGGGTACACTTGCTGCGCTAGCGATCGTGCAGTATCCCTTCCCGGGTTCTGGAATGTTAAGGGCATTTTTTGTATCTCCAATGGTTATGCCGAAAATTACGCTGGGTATCGCATATTTGATCTTATTCTCGAAAATGCATATTGCAGGCGGATTGTTTGCGCTTATTTTGGGTGAAGCAGTCATTGTACTTCCATTCGTGCTCACTCTTGTGGGCAGTGCATTAGCCAATTTGCACCCGGCTCACCGGGAAGCTGCCGCGGACCTTGGCGCAGGGCCGATGCGTATCTTTTTCACAATTACGCTGCCACAGCTCCGACTATCCCTGCTTTTGTCAGGGTCAATTGCTTTTGTCTTCACTTTCGATCAGGTTGAGGCTGCACTGCTGCTGCTTCGTCAGGACAGCTACACGTTGCCAATACAGCTATTCCTGTATATGGAGAAATGGCAGGACCCAACAATTGCTGTTGTGTCTGTCGTTCTGATCGCGTTTGCGCTGGCTCTATTTATGACGATTAAACTAGTTTTGCGCTCTGTACCAGGACTTGAGAGTTTGTTTGGTCGCAGGAAAACAAAAGGAGGTCTGGATCAAAATGAATAATTCACAGCATCTATCCCATAGCTCAGGTCTGAATCGGGATCGGGCGGAAGAAGTGATGAAAGCTCAGGGGCTAAGTGCCCTGATTGCAACTACTCCAGAGAACATTCACTATGTCATCGGGTCCCAGCTGCGTGCAAGCAACTGGACGATGCAGATTTATGCTGTTTTACCTGCCGACAGATCTTCAAAGCCTTGTATCGTCATTCCGACGAATCGGTTAGGCGTTGTAGCCCAGTTCGGTATTACGGGGGTAGATATATTCGCCTACAGTGATTTCTTCGTGGAAGGTTCAATTGAAGGCAAACCTTCCACGGACGACATTGATCTCTTTTATTCTCTTCTGCAAACGACGGTTATTCATCCAGGTCCTGTTGAAGCACTCAAGGCAGCATTCAAACAGCTTGAGATCGAAGATCAGCCGATTGGAATCGATGAGATGCGGATCGCTCCCGATATTCTGACGAGAATCAAGGAAGAGGTTCCTGACAGACCGGTAATTCCCGCATATAAGTTGTTCCGAGAAATCCGTCTGGTCAAGACTCCTTTTGAAATCGAGCAACTGCGTCAGGCTGCCCAATTAAATGAACGGATTGAGCAGGAACTAATTGACCTGATTGCCGCAGGTGTTCATGAGAAGCAACTTGCCGATCATTATCGTCTGGCTGTGATGAGAGCAGGTGGAACTCCGGCAATGACAGCGGTAGGGGCAGGGCCACGCAGCGCATTACCACTCATCGAAAATTATTTTCATACGATTGAGACCGGAGATCAGGTCCGTTTCGATCTCTGCCTCCAGCTGGAAGGATACTGGGGAGATACAGGTCGCACGGTTGTTGCAGGTGAGCCTACCGCCTGGATGAAAAAGCATTTTGATGCGGTTAAAAGTGGATGGGAGACGGCACTCGAAACAGTGCGCCCTGGCGTCAAGGCGTCGGAAGTATTCCATGCGGCGGTGTCTCGCGTACAACGTGAGGGAATTCCGCATTACCGACGTCAGCATGTCGGACATGCCATCGGCTTGGAGTTGTACGACGATATGACCCTCTCCCCGGGTGACCAGCGCATACTGGAGCCCGGTATGGTGCTATGTGTGGAGGTACCTTATTACGAGCTCGGTGCTGGTGGCTTCCAAATCGAGGATACAGTTGTCGTAACTCCAGATGGTTATGAGTTTCTAACTCATATGGAACGGAAACTGTTTACCAAATAACGATAAATGAAAGGCTTCAGTGACCGGCGATCAGACCACAGTCGATCCAAGAAGCTTTCTTACCGAGAAAGTTGGAACATCCATGATTCAGCAGGGAACTAAGACGTTTCGTAACATTAGCCTTGCACTGTTCGCCGGAGGTTTTGTCACTTTTGCGTTGCTCTACAGCCTCCAGCCCCTGATGCCTGAGATTAGCGATACATTCTCCATTACGCCAGCACACGCCAGTCTTACGCTATCGGTAACAACGATCGCCATGGCACTGACGATGCTGTTCATCGGGTCCTTGTCTGATTCTGTAGGACGACGCTTTATTATGACAGCGGCACTAGTAATATCTTCTGTTATTGCTTTGCTAAGTGCGTTCAGCCCGGGATATACGGAGCTTCTTCTGCTTCGTATTTTCCAAGGGGTGGCACTCGCGGGGTTGCCAGCGATAGCCATGACATATCTCTCAGAAGAAATTGAGCCTGCAAGTCTTGGATATGCCATGGGTCTATATATCAGCGGCAATTCGATAGGAGGCATGGCCGGTCGATTTATCAGCGGTGTGGTGACAGATTGGTTCAGTTGGCGTGCCGCTGTGGGTTTCATTGGTATTCTTGGTTTGTGTGCAGCCGTTATTTTTTGGCTTGTCATCCCGCCATCCCGTCATTTTGTCAAAGCTGCACCCGGATTCAAAAATCCAATACCTCTTTTGTGGTCACAGTGTCGCAATCCAAGGCTGCTATGCTTGTATGGACTCGGTTTTCTCCTGATGGGGGGCTTCGTGACCCTGTTCAACTATATTGGTTTTGAATTAACGGGCGAACCCTATCATCTTAGCCAGTCCATTGTTGGAAGTCTTTTTGTGGTATATCTGATGGGCACGGTTAGTAGCACCTGGATGGGCAGGCTGGCAGATCGGTACGGCAGATCACATGTGCTTGGAATCGCGCTGGGCATTATTCTGGCTGGTGCAGTCTTTACTGTTCATCCAGCGCTTTGGGTCAAAATTATCGGACTCGCCCTGTTTGCCTTCGGTTTCTTTGGCGGCCATTCCATCGCAAGCAGCTGGGTTGGACTCGTGGCCAATCAACACAAGTCCCAGGCCAATGCGTTGTATTTGTTTTTCTACTACCTTGGTTCAAGCGTAAGTGGAACCGGGGGCGGACTGCTTTACAGTCATCTGGGATGGATAGGCATTGTGGGTATGATCGGCGTGTATGTTTTGATCGGTTTTGTCTTGTGTAATTTGCTTGTCCATAGGCTGAAGGGACAGGCTACATAAATCAACTTTTTCCGACAGGTATTGCATCTCCTGAAATACCGAGTATAATACTTGGTAAATAGACGAAAAGGGGATGCAATAAACGATGAAAACACATGCTGAATTGAACTCACTTCTTGTTGACGATTATCTGGATCTCCTGAACATAGCGAAACAGCTAGGTGATGACGAATGGAAAGATGCTATTCTGCAAGCATTGAAGGAAGAAGTCGATGCGAATCATCATCTGGATTCAACAGAGGTAAGACAGGATTTATGGAGTCAATTTGAAGGCATTAATGAACAGATGCATGATCTGTTAATGCAACTGAAGCATGCCGACAATCCAGAAGAGAAAGAGCAGATTATCGAAATGATCTGGGGATTAAAAGTAGACCGTCATGCCATCACACGTAAACTTGAAACCATGAGCCGTGCCAGCGCTGGACAGCAATAAGCTCTAGGTTGATTATACATTGAAGACCCGCGTGCTGCCTGGGATTATCCCCTAGGTCGCACGCGGGTTTTGTTTTGTTTGATTGTTTTACTACACTTTAAGTGAGTGTTCAAAAGCGGACTTTTTGAACTACCTTTCTTAAAATTGTTTTGCGAAAGTGCGTGCTTGCTCGATAGCTTGTTGCTTAATCTCATCTGCACGGTCTTTATATTGATTGTGCCCCTCAACAAAAATGCCATCAAGCTTCGGTACACCGAGGAATGACATGATAATGCTCAGGTAACGATGACCGGATTCCATCTGGGCCGCTGGGCCTTCGGAATAAATGCCGCCGCGAGCCTGAATATGCAGAGCTTTTTTATCAGATAGCAGTCCAACAGGACCTTGTTCGGTATAACGAAAAGTTTTGCCAGCTACGCAGATCGAGTCGACATAAGCCTTAAGAATAGGAGGGAACGAGAAGTTCCACATCGGGGTTACAAAAACATATTTATCTGCAGCAGCGAATTGATCTGACAGTTCATTTAAACGACTTACTTTGGTCTGCTCTTCGGCAGTCAGATCACTTCCCGATTGCAGTTTGCCCCACCCACTGAAGACATCCGCATCAATATGGGGAATATCCGAGCGATACAGATCGAGGTGAACAATTTCATCAGAAGAGTGACTTTCGCGATACGCGTCAATAAATGCTTTACCTGTAGCCATGCTGAAGGAGGTTTCATGATCATGAGGATGGGCAGTAATATACAATAAGGTAGACATGTAGTTCTTCCTCTCTGTGCAATTAATGGGGTGAACCAATCTTGGCAATGATGAAGCGACCGCAGTAGTATGCATCGTTTCTCCCGTTTTATACGTCAGAAAGGAATATGAGTCGAATGATCACGATACTGAATTGGAAGCTATATAGTGACCAGATACTCAATCCATGTATAATATACAGGACGAGTATTTATTTTCCAACGATAATAGGGATGAGTGAGATGAGCGCACATGGGAATGGACCTGGAGAAGCAACGATTAAGCATTGAAGCAGCGAAATTGTATTATCAGTCCGATTACAGCCAGCAGGATATTGCCGCCCGCTTAGGCGTGTCACGTCCAACAGTATCAAGATTACTTCAGTACGCCAAAGATCGTGGATACGTGCGAATTGAAATTATGGACCCGCTGGAGGATATCGATATCATTGCCGGAGAACTCAAGTCGAAATATGATCTGGATACGGCACTTGTGTGTTTTGCCCCGTTGAAGAGTGATGAGGAAATACAGAAGCATATTAGCAAACGAGCAGCAGACTATCTTCAGGAGACGGTTCAGGATGCAGATATTATCGGGGTGACCTGGGGAACAACCATGCATGCCGTAGCACGCCAGCTTCGTCCCAAGCAGGTCAAAGGTGTCGAAGTCGTGCAATTGAAGGGGGGCGTAAGTCACTCCCATGTCAATACGTATGCGGCTGAGATTGTACATTTGTTCGCTGAGGCCTTTCACACGGTACCAAGGTATCTGCCACTGCCCGTAATTTTCGACAATATTGAAGTGAAGAACATGGTGGAAGCGGATCGGCATATCGGCAGAATCGTGGAACTTGGTAGACAGGCCAACATCGCTTTGTTCACAGTCGGTACTGTGAAGGAGGATGCCTTATTGTTCAGGCTCGGCTACTTCAATGAAGAAGAGCAACAATTGCTGATGAACTCCGGTGCAGGTGACATTTGTTCACGATTTTTTGATGCGGAAGGTCAGTTGATCAGTGAAGAGATTAACAGCAGAACCGTCGGAATTGACTTGGCGGAATTGAGAAATAAGGAAAAATCAATCCTTGTCGCCGGGGGGCAACGCAAAATTGAAGCCATTCACGCCGCGCTCAAAGGTCATTACGCCAATATTCTGGTTACGGATCAGTACACAGCGCAGGCATTACTGCGATTCTAATTTCAAATGGATATGGATGACAACATCTGCCACGCAAAAAGGGCGGATGTTTTGCTTTGTAAGGCAGAAAATATAACGAAGCAAGAACTGTAAATTGAACCGTGAACAAAAGTTCAAGTTGATTTTTACATATGTTCATGTTAGTGTAAGGGTATAGAAAATAACTAGTTCAGACAAGGGAGAGATTCAATTGACTACACCACAATTAGCTAAAATGATCGACCATACGTTGCTTCGTGCGGACGCAACGCAGAGTGAAATGGCCAAGTTAACCGAAGAAGCGAAGCAATACCAGTTTGCTTCCGTATGCGTTAACCCAGGCTGGGTTGCTTATGCTGCTGAGCAGTTGCAAGGTACTGGAGTAGATATCTGTACCGTTATTGGTTTCCCTCTGGGAGCATCCACGTCAGAGACGAAAGCTTTTGAAACCAAGGATGCGATTGCTAAAGGTGCAACTGAAGTCGATATGGTCATCAATATCAGTGCTTTGAAAGATGGCAAAGATGATTACGTTGAACAGGATATTCGTGCTGTAGTTGAAGCTGCTGCGGGTAAAGCATTGGTGAAAGTCATTATTGAAACTTGTCTGTTGACGGATGATGAGAAAGTACGTGCTTGTCAGGCAGCTGTAAGAGCTGGAGCTGATTTTGTTAAAACTTCTACCGGTTTCTCCACAGGTGGAGCAACGCCAGAAGATATCGCTTTGATGCGTCGTACTGTAGGTCCTGAGGTTGGCGTGAAAGCCTCCGGTGGCGTACGTAGTCTGGAAGATATGCAGAAAATGATCGAAGCGGGTGCGACTCGGATCGGTGCAAGTTCTGGCGTGAAGATCATGCAGGGCGGTCAGTCTACATCTTCTTACTAAACAAGAGCTTGTTAAACCAAGCTTTATGAAGTAAAAAGTAATGAAATATTCTCTGTACTTGGGCAGTCGGCTCAGGTACAGGGAATACAATTTACACTTATATTTTAATTAACGGAACTTATTGTAAGCGCTTCATAAGTTTTCTGAAAGATTACTGACAATAATGCTTAAGTACCCTTTGAGCTGAATTCCACATCCGGCTTAACTACCTTCAAAGGAGAGATCAAATGAAATTTCTAATTGCCCTTCTTGGTTTACTCGTTGTTTTTGGACTGGCTTATATCGCAAGCAACGGTAAAAAGAAGATTCGCTACCGGCCGCTGGTCGTTATGGTTGTTTTACAGGTGATTCTGGCGTATGCCTTACTGAATACAGGGGTCGGGACATGGCTGATTGGCGGCTTCGCGACCGTATTTAAAAGTTTGCTTGATTATGCAAATGAAGGGATTGCGTTTGTATTCGGTGATTTGACGAAGGTTGAAGACGCAACTGGCGGTGTTCCGTTCTTCCTGAACGTCCTAATGCCGATTGTTGTCATCTCTGCACTCATTGGTATATTGCAGTATATCCGAATCTTACCTTTTGTTATAAAATATATTGGTCTGGTATTAAGCAAAATCAACGGAATGGGCAAACTGGAATCATATAACGCGGTTGCTTCGGCTGTATTGGGGCAATCTGAAGTGTTCATTTCTGTGAAAAAACAAATTGGGTTGTTGCCAAAACATCGGCTGTACACCTTGTGTGCCTCGGCGATGTCCACGGTATCGATGTCGATTGTCGGTGCCTATATGTCCATGATTGATCCGAAATATGTGGTTACGGCACTTGTGCTGAACCTGTTTGGCGGTTTTATCATTGCTTCCATTGTGAATCCTTATGAGGTTACAGAGGAAGAAGATATATTGGAAGTCCAGGAAGAGGAGAAACAGTCCTTCTTCGAAATGCTGGGCGAATACATCCTGGATGGATTCAAAGTTGCCATCATCGTAGCTGCGATGTTAATCGGTTTTGTTGCCTTGATTGCACTTGTTAACGGGATTTTCAGCGCGGTGCTTGGTATTTCGTTCCAGGAACTGCTTGGTTATGTGTTTGCACCATTAGCCTTTATTATGGGTGTTCCTTGGAAAGAAGCGATTCAGGCGGGAAGTATTATGGCAACCAAAATGGTATCCAACGAATTCGTTGCCATGCTTGCTTTAGCGAAGGAGACCTTATTGTCTGCCAGAACAACAGGGATCGTATCCGTCTTCCTCGTATCGTTCGCCAACTTCTCTTCCATCGGTATTATTGCCGGTGCGGTGAAGGGACTTCATGAGAAACAAGGTAATGTGGTAGCCCGCTTCGGTCTGAAACTGCTTTACGGTGCATCGCTTGTCAGTGTATTGTCAGCGATCATCGCCGGACTGTTCTTGTAAACCGGATTATTGGAAGGAGTGCTTAGGTTATGTCAACATTCAAAAGAGTACATCTGATCGTTATGGATTCTGTAGGGATCGGCGAAGCGCCGGATGCAGCAGAATTTGATGATTTTGATGTAGATACCTTCGGTCACATTGCACGTGAACGCGGAGGTCTGAAAATGCCTCACATGGCCAGTCTCGGACTGTCCAACATCAAAGAAATCGTGGGTGTCCCTGTAGCGGATGCACCTAAAGCGTATTATACCAAGATGCAGGAAGCATCCAGAGGCAAAGACACAATGACAGGTCACTGGGAGCTGATGGGTCTATACATTGATACACCTTTCCGCGTGTTCGAGAACGGTTTTCCCGATGAGCTGATTCAGCGAATTGAAGAGAAAACGGGCCGCAAAGTGATTGGTAACAAACCGGCCAGCGGCACGGAAATTCTGGATGAGTTGGGTGCAGAGCATGTCGAAACTGGTGCACTCATCGTGTACACATCCGCGGATTCGGTTCTGCAAATTGCAGCACATGAGGATGTTGTTCCATTGAAGGAACTGTATGAAATCTGTGAGTTCTGTCGTGAGATTACACTTGAAGATCCGTACATGCTGGGCCGTATTATTGCACGTCCATTTGTAGGTGAAGCGGGTGACTGGAAGCGTACAGCGAATCGTCATGACTATGCGCTTAAGCCGTTTGGACGTACTGTCATGAATGAACTGCAAGATGGTGGATTTGATGTCATTGCCTTGGGTAAAATTGCAGATATCTACGATGGCGAAGGTGTTACGAAGTCCGTTCGTACGGTCTCGAACATGGATGGCATGGACAAGTTGTCCGAAACGATGGATGAAGAGTTCACCGGACTTAGCTTCCTGAACCTGGTTGATTTTGATGCCCTGTACGGTCACCGTCGTGATCCGCAAGGTTATGCTCAGGCGCTCGAAGATTATGATGCAAGGCTGCCAGAGATTTTTGCGAAAATGACTAATGATGATCTGCTGCTGATCACAGCTGACCATGGTAACGATCCAACCTACCGTGGTACAGACCACACACGTGAATATGTTCCATTGCTTGCCTACTCTCCGCGCTTCAGCGAAGGCAAAAAGCTTGATCTGCGCAGCACATTTGCTGACCTTGGCGCAACTGTAGCCGAGAACTTTGGAGTGAAAATGCCGGAATACGGCACTAGCTTCCTGAAAGATTTGAAATAATTTCTTCGAAAACCGGATAGGGGATACGGAGTGGCTGTGGCTGCTCCGGTTCCTGACATCATATTAGACTAAATATATAACTGGAGGAATTTCATTCATGAGTACACATATTGGAGCAAAACCCGGAGATATCGCAGAAACGATCCTTTTGCCAGGAGATCCTTTGCGTGCGAAATACATTGCAGATACGTACCTTGAAGATGTTGTATGTTACAACGAGGTTCGCGGAATGCTCGGTTTCACAGGTACATATCAAGGGCACCGGATTTCGGTGCAAGGTTCAGGAATGGGTATCCCGTCCTTCGCAATCTATGCTAATGAATTGATCAGCGAATATGGCGTGAAAAACCTGATTCGTGTTGGTACTTGTGGCGGTATGCAGGAGCATGTGCGTGTACGTGACGTCATCCTTGCACAAGCAGCTTGTACGGATTCCAGCATGAACAAGCACGTATTCGGTGGATATGACTTCTCGCCAATCGCTACGTTCTCCCTGCTGAAAGAAGCATATGACCGTGCAACAGCTAAAGGCATGAAAATTCATGTCGGTAACGTGTTCAGCTCCGATTCTTTCTACCGCGATGACCGTTCCGTAACCGAGAAGTTGATGAAACACGGCGTACTCGGCGTAGAGATGGAAACAACAGCATTGTACACCATCGCTGCCAAGTTTGGTGTTAACGCACTGACCATCCTGACGGTAAGTGACCACTTGCTGACAGGCGAAGAAACATCTGCCGAAGAGCGCCAAAAAACGTTCAACGACATGATGGTAGTGGCTCTGGACACAGCAATCACACTGTAATTGTTGTATTTTATATTCAATAATCAATTGATTTGGATCGAAACTCTTGACTTAAGCACGGAGTGAAGGAACCGGAATCGATTCTGAAGAAGCGAAGCGTTCGCCCAAAAGCTTTCTGAAAGAAAGCTGCTTCGGAAGGATATGCTGTCTCCGAGTTTTCTCCATTGCAAAATGGATCAAAAAAAACTTGGAGACAACAGCGATCGAAGGAACGATCCGGAGCCGGAACGAATTAACAACAAAGTGTTCAATAAGATGACAACAAGATGTTGTTGTATTTAATATTCAATAATCATTTGATTTTAATCGAAACTTTTGTTGTAAGCACGGAGTGAAGGAACCGGAATCGATTCTGAAGAAGCAAAGCGTTCGCCTTTGTCTCCGAGTTTTCTCCATTGCAAATGGAATTCAAAAAAACTTGGAGACAACAGCGATCGAAAGAACGAACCGGAGCCGGAACGAATGGTGCACAAAGTGTTCTATACAATCAATACACACACAAGGAGAGATCATCATGAGAATGGTAGACATTATTGCCAAGAAACGCGACGGAAAAGAACTGACAACAGCTGAGATTGATTTTGTTGTTCAAGGATACACACAAGGAGAGATCCCGGACTATCAAGTCAGCGCATGGGCGATGGCAGTATTTTTCAAGGATATGACAGACAAAGAGCGTGCCGACCTCACGATGTCCATGGTGAACTCGGGTGAAACGATTGACCTGTCTGCCATCGAAGGCATCAAAGTAGACAAGCACTCCACAGGAGGTGTGGGCGATACGACGACACTGGTACTCGCTCCGCTCGTTGCTGCGCTGGACGTTCCTGTTGCCAAAATGTCCGGACGTGGACTTGGTCACACGGGTGGTACAACAGACAAACTGGAATCCGTTGCTGGCTTCCACGTAGAGCTTGAAAAAGAAGAGTTCATTCGTCTCGTAAACGAACACAAGGTTGCGGTTATCGGACAAAGTGGTAACCTTACACCAGCAGACAAAAAACTCTATGCCCTGCGTGACGTAACAGCTACCGTTAACTCTATTCCACTGATCGCCAGCTCCATCATGAGTAAGAAAATTGCAGCAGGCGCAGATGCAATCGTATTGGATGTTAAAACGGGTGCTGGTGCATTCATGAAAACAACGGAAGATGCTAAAGAATTGGCACATGCCATGGTGAGCATCGGTAACAATGTTGGCCGTAAAACGATGGCTGTTATCTCCGATATGTCCCAACCACTCGGTCTGGCAATTGGTAACGCGCTTGAAGTAAAAGAAGCCATTCTCACCCTGCAAGGTAAAGGTCCGAAAGATCTGGAAGAACTGTGTCTGGCACTTGGACGTCAGATGGTATTCCTTGCTGGCAAGGCAGATTCCTTGGAGCATGCGGAGGAGAAATTAAAAGAAGTGATCCAGAATGGTAAAGCGCTGGAGAAATTCAAAGATTTCCTGGCCAATCAAGGCGGAGATGCTTCGGTTGTTGATCATCCAGATCGTTTGCCACAAGCACAATACCTGGTTGAAGTCCCGGCAGACAAAGACGGCTATGTTGCCGGAATCGTCGCTGACGAAATCGGTACTGCAGCAATGCTGCTTGGCGCAGGCCGTGCAACGAAAGAATCCGAGATCGATCTTGCGGTTGGTCTGATGCTGAACAAAAAAGTCGGTGACCCAGTCAAAGCTGGTGAGTCCCTCGTAACGATCCATGCCAATCGTGAAGACGTAGCAGACGTCATCGCGAAGATCAAAGAAAACATTACGATTGCGGATCATGCCGATGCTCCTGTATTGGTTCATGATATCGTAACGGAATAATATAATTAGAGCAGACGAGGTGTAATCTCATGTCTGACTGAACATGAAAGCCCCAAAGCGATGTAATCCATCACTTTGGGGCTTTTTATCGTTGAGGTGCAAGTTACTACTACTAGCAACTACTCGCTCTTTATTTGCTCATACGCCATCACCGAGTCCGCATTGGTATAAATATAAGGCGTGGATGGCACGGCTACAGGTGTCACCTTTGTGGCGCGAATCTCAATCGTATCCTTACCATTCACCTGTGCTGAGCCGATGCTGCCATCAATTTGCACCCAGCTATCTGTAGGGAAGCTATCCGCTTCTGGAATGTGAATCATCACGCCAAAGGGAGCCGCATCCGCGGGGCAACACATGACGAGAAATCGTCCTAGTGCAAAATGTGATTCATGATCCATGCTTTTGTCACGATAGACAAACCCGGTTAACGAGATATCTTTGCCTGCAAATTGTCGCTGGAACATGTCGATCGAACCGAGTGTTTCAGAGAAAATCTCAGGATAGACTCGGATGACCTGTTCTGCATACAATTTCTCCGCCAGTTCAGCGAATTCGCGGCTATACTCGTCTGGGGGAATAAATTGTACTCTGGTGCTCGATGCAGACTGAACAGCAGTTGGTTGTTGTGTAAGATCTTGTACATTTAATTGCGTTGACGGATCAGGTAAAGGCTCTTTCCGACGAATTTCGGGAGGGGCGTAGGTGAGAGACATGCCTTTCTGACTGGCCATGGAGCTGCCGAGAGCCCGATCAGGTAACAAAAACCCCAGCAACAAGGGTATAGCAATCAGACCATATACCATTGAACTACGAAGGAACCCCGAGGGTGGTGGATGCTCACAGTCACAATGAACCTCGTTTCTACTGAACAGTCCATGCCAGGCCATAATTACGGCAATAAACAATAAGGGAACAGGGCAGCATAACAGCAGTTTTTGCATGGTCGGCGCCAAATAATAATGAAGCGAATCACTTGAATTCAAGTGAATAATGTACACCGCCAGCCCGCCGATCCATACCGCACGAATCAGGTTATGCCATTGAATGATGTGTGCTCTTGGAACAGGGGCTTTTGTCATCGTATAGACAGAGTGGTTCATATCATCACCTCATCTCTATTAATCATCAGTATGAAAATTCATTTGATTAACCATTTAGGTCATGAAGCATTTTGCTCAACCTTTATACCAGCAGATTAATCAACCACGAGCCGGCAAAGACAAGCGTGATAATGGCTAGACTTAGACTTATAACAAACCGAGTACGGAAGGTCGAGAGCAGCATCAGGGTGCTTTTGAAATCCAGCATTGGACCAAGCACAAGGAAGGATACCAGCGGGCCCAGTGCAAACGTATGTGAGAATGCAGAAGCCACAAAAGCATCAGAAGTGGAACAGAGAGACAATACATAAGCAAACCCCATCATGAATACATAGGAGGCGACAGGACCATTGCCAAGTGAGATCAGATCGCTGCGGCTAATGAATGTCTGGATGCAGGCTGTAATCAAGGCACCGATCACCAAATATTTACTCATATCGACAAATTCGTCTCCGGCATGAATGAAGAAGCTGCGCCAGTTTTTCACATGGTTGTGGTCATGAGCATTTGCATGTGCATGAGGTTGCGCCATTTTAAACCCAGGATGTGTCTTAACCTCTGTCACTGCGACTTTTGGCAACCGAAGGGGATTTCGACGAACAAACACATACACGAGCATGCCTATGGAAGCTGCTACGGCAAAGGCAAGTCCCATACGGGCAATGGTAATCTCAGGATGGGAGGGAAAGGCGAGCAAGGTTGCGGTAAATACGATGGGATTCACTACGGGACCACTCAGGATGAATGTAACTGCGATATAGGCAGGCATGCCTTTGTGCATCAATCGTCTCACCACAGGGATCATGCCACATTCACAGATGGGAAAAATAATACCGAGCAGCCCTGCGACCAGCACACCGCCGATCGGATTCTTGGGCGTGAGTTTACGGACCATTTCTTCGGATACAAACCACTGCATGAGCGAGGATAATAACACACCCATGAGCAGAAAAGGTGCAGCTTCAAGAAAGATACCTATGAATACGGTTTTCATATTTTGCAAAGCTTCACTGTTCCATGCTTCCTTCAAGTCTGGAGCCATTGTGATCAACACGGGAACAAGAAATGCACAAGGGATCAGGAAGGACAGGAGCTTCAGATTGGCTGCCATTTTCATGAAACAGACCTCCACAACTAGGACTTTGCTAAAATATATGCTTGTACGTGCGGCAACATACATCATTCCTATGTTTTAATCAACATTTTTACGATTAATCAAGATTCTTCATCATATTAGAGTTGACAACCCAAAGAAAAATGCGGTATAGTTCGGATGGATCATCATTAATAGTAATAATTACGATTAAATTTGCAACTTAAACAGAGTGGAGGAAGCAGAAATGTCAGATCAACAGGTTCAACAGCGGGTTCCAGTAACCGTACTTAGTGGATATTTGGGTGCAGGCAAAACGACACTGCTCAATCATGTGCTTCATAACCGC
The DNA here is from genome assembly GCF_026013365.1 of Paenibacillus sp. LS1. Lineage (GTDB taxonomy): Bacteria > Bacillota > Bacilli > Paenibacillales > Paenibacillaceae > Paenibacillus. Next base: position 675,524 of record NZ_JAPDOE010000001.1, on the reverse strand, counting down.
GAGGGGATGCGGGTTGCTGTCATCGTCAATGATCTCAGTGAGATTAATATTGATGCAGGTTTAATACGAGATGGTGGAGGATTATCGCGCATTGATGAGAAACTGGTAGAGATGTCCAATGGTTGCATCTGCTGCACATTGCGGGAGGATCTGTTGAAAGAAGTCGAGCGGCTGGCGTTAGATGGTTCTTTTGACTACATATTGATCGAATCTACGGGTATTGGTGAGCCGGTACCTGTTGCGCAGACGTTTACGTATATCGATGAGGAACTTGGCATTGATTTGACGAAGTTCACTCGTCTCGACACGATGGTTACGGTTGTCGATGCTGCCCAGTTCTGGCGTGATTTTTATTCCAAAGAAACACTGAAGGATCGTGGACAGGAAGCGGGGGAGGACGATGTTCGCGGAATCGTTCATCTGCTGACGGATCAGGTGGAATTCTGTGATGTGCTGATTCTGAACAAATGTGATCTGGTCTCTGAGGAAGAACTGACGAAGCTTGAAAAGGCACTACACGCGATGCAACCTGAGGCCAAGCTCATTCGCACGACACATGGGCAGATTGATCCAAGAGAGATATTGAACACAGGACGTTTTGATTTTGAAAAAGCAAGCCAATCCGCGGGTTGGATCCGCGAATTAATGAAAGAGGAACATACCCCGGAGACTGAAGAATATGGAATTCATTCATTTGTCTATCATCGTAAACGTCCATTCCACCCGGAACGGTTGCTGCGTTGGATTGCGAAATGGCCAGATAACATCGTGCGATCCAAAGGCCTGATGTGGCTAGCGACAAGGAACCATATGGCGATCTCTTTCAGTCACGCAGGTACATCAAAGCAGCTTGCGCCAGCAGGAATATGGGTAGGTGCGATGAGTGAGGAGGAAAGGCAACTTCATTTTGGCGATACATTGCCAAGCATACCGGACTGGGATGATGAGTGGGGTGATCGCGTAACCAAATTAGTATTTATCGGCATTGATATGGACCGGGCGGAGATTGAACGTACACTGGATGAGACTCTTCTTACGGAGGAAGAGATGAGGATGAACTGGCGTGAACTGAAAGATCCTTTTCCGGCATGGAGTTGAAGTAAAAAGAAAAGATCTTCAAGTGCAATAGTGCCCCTGAAGATCAATGCTGATATTGTATTAAGGGTTTTAGCTAAAGTACAAATCGCCAAGATAAAAATCACCATTGCCGCTTTTTTGCGGACTAAACACAAAGGTCAGGTACACTCCATAGGAACCCGTCCATCCTTGTGGATAATAAATGGCTTTGTAACTGTGTCTTGTTTTGGTTTTATCGTTCATTGCAATCACTTTAAAATCAGCTGATTTGATGTTAATCAACTGATCTGCATATTTAGTCAGCGTTTTTTTATCATTTGCTGCAATAATACCTTTGACTGTAGTCTTAAATTTATCTTTCTGGGATTGCTTACCTAGATCAAAAATGTCGATCTCGGGATTTTCAATAACTTTAGCATCTATGTATTTATCGAATTCACTAGTGCTACCTGTCTTAAGTGCTTTACCATACATTTTGATCAATGTTAAAGATTCTTTTTGCAATTTGACTATCATCTGAGCGTCAGTTCCAGTCATCTTGATTGAGCCAGAAGTGCTTGAGTTACTTGAACTACTTGGTTTACTTGAATCTTCAGAACCTTTGGTACCTGTACTGCTGTTATTACTACTCGAACTGCTTGACTTACCGCTACCTGAATTAGTTATACTTACCACTTTGTTGCTAACATTCAGAGATACGTTGGCTCCCAGCGCTTCTGCTGTGGTACTTACAGGCAGGTAAACATCACCGTCATATACCAGTGCATTCAGTTTGTCTCCGGCTTCATTCTTGGGTGTCCAAGACAAACCGTTTACTTTAAAGCTAATGTTGCTGTCGAGTGCTGCTTCAATATCTTGAATTCCGTTTGAAGCTGCTACACCGAGGGCACCGAAAGCCAAACTGCATGCTACCAATGACCCAATAAAAGTTGATTTTTTGATCTTCATCTAGTTCCTCCGTAGGTAAAGTATAATGATACCAAAGCAGTATATCATATGAAATTATATTGTGCATACAAAATTTTACTTTCGCAGATATGGAGTTGACAAACGAAAAAGCATAGGCTAATATCATTAAATAGTAATAATTACGATTAAATAAGAGGAGGCAACAACCATGAGAGTCATTGTAACCTTAGCTTGCACCGAGTGCGGGGACCGCAACTACACAACAACCAAGAACAAACGTAACCATCCGGAGAGACTTGAGATGAAGAAGTACTCCCCACGTTTGAAAAAAATGACGATCCATCGGGAAACACGCTAAATTTTTTTGTTATTTTAAATCGTAATATTTACGAAAAGAGGGAAAGGCATGATACTATCCTCCATGCGTGATGTTGTATTTGGATATGGCAAAGAGCCGGTCATTGATCAACTGTCGCTGGATATCCATGTGGGAGAGTTCATAGGCATCACAGGTCCCAATGGTTCTGCCAAAACGACCCTGTTAAAGCTGCTGCTGGGGCTATTGAAGCCCTGGAGCGGCACGATACATATGAATCCACAGTTGAAACGTGGGAATAAGTCCAATATCGGTTATGTGCCCCAGCAGGTGGCATCGTTCAATAGTGGATTTCCCAGTACGGTGAATGAACTGGTCCGGTCCGGCTGTTACACCAGGCTGGGATTATTCCGCAGATTCACAGCAGAGCAGGATTCCATCGTTGAACGCAGTCTGCGGGAAGTTGGTATGTGGGAATATCGGAATACACGCGTCGGTGAGCTGTCTGGCGGACAGAAGCAGCGGATCTGTATTGCCAGAGCTATGGCTGGGCAACCGCAGGTTCTGGTACTGGATGAGCCAACAACGGGAATGGACCGCCACAGCCGTGAAGGATTTTACAATCTGATGCACCACTATGTTGATGCTCATGGGATAACAATTATTATGGTTACTCATGGACTGGAAGAAATGGGGGATCGATTGGATCGAACGATTACTTTGGAGCGGCAAGAAAGTGAGGAATGGCAGTGTTTGAGTACGAATTCATGCAACGTGCCTTCTGGGCGGGTGGACTGATTGGAGTCATCGCTCCAATTCTCGGGGTCTATCTGATGCTCAGGCGGCAGGTCCTTATGGCAGACACGTTATCCCATGTCTCACTCGCAGGGGTTGCGCTCGGTTCGGTCATGAATCTTAACCCGGTGATTTGCGGATTCGCCATAGCAATTATCGGTGCATTACTGGTTGAACAACTGCGGCGAAGTTACCGAACCTACAGCGAGATACCTGTAGCAATCATCATGACTTCGGGGCTGGCTCTTGCTGTAGTGTTGATGAGTCTCAAAACCAATCTGTCCAAAACATTCAGCTCATACTTATTCGGATCTATTGTCGCGGTTAGTGATATACAGTTGTGGATGATGGCCGGAGTATGTGTCATAGGTCTACTTTTTTTCATCCTGCTCCGGAGACCGTTGTATAGCTTTACCTTTGATGAAGAGACAGCTTCCATTGGAGGCGTTCAGGTGAGAGGTTTATCGTTTGCATTTGCCATTCTGACAGGAATGACTGTAGCTTCAGCCATGCCGATCGTTGGTGTGTTGCTGGTTTCTGCTCTCATTGTATTGCCTGCTGCCTTGGCACTAAGAGTGTCTCGTAGTTTTACAGCAGCGATTATTGTAGCGGTAATTACAGGATTAATCGGTATTTTTAGCGGACTCACAACATCTTACCATCTAAATACACCACCGGGAGGAACAATTGCACTCATCCTGTTGGTCATCCTATTGACTGGAATATCAGCGCAAAAGCTGATTGCACGATATAACCGCAAGCGTCATCGCAAAGAAACGAAATCACAGCACGTCATCTTGGTCAACCATTCTAGGAGGAATACATCACATGAAATTCAGTAAAAAAGCTACGCTCGGATTGTTGTTCAGTCTCACACTTATCGTCGCAGGCTGCGGACAAAAATCCGCTTCTGATGCAAATACGGCGTCGACAGGCACTTCCATTCCAGTGGAGAGTGAAGCAGCAAAATTAAACGTGCAGGTCAGCTTCTACCCGATGTATGAGTTCACCAAAAATGTGGCAGGTGATCTGGCTGAGGTGCATACCCTCGTTCCAGCAGGAATGGAGCCTCATGATTGGGAGCCAACACCACAAGATATTGCCAGCATAGAAAAAGCGGATGTGCTTGTATACAACGGTGCGGGTATGGAATCATGGATTGATCAAGTAAAAGACAGCCTTAGTAGCGAAAAACTTGTTCAAGTAGAAGCAAGCAAAAACATCGATTTGCTTGAAGGTGGAGAACATGATCACCAGCATGGTGAATCTGACGCCACAGAACACGATCACGATCATGCGGATGAAGCGACTACTGAAGAACACGACCATGATCATGACGCCGAGGCAGAAGAAGCAGGACATGATCACGACCACGGTGGACTCGATCCCCATGTATGGCTGTCACCTGCATTGGCTGTAAAGGAAGTGCGTAATATTGAAGCGGGATTGGCACAGGCTGCCCCGGAACATGCTGAACAGTTCAAGCAGAATGCAGATGCCTACGTTGCTCAACTGGAGTCACTGGATCAGGACTTCAAAGCGGCTGTGACGGATAGCAAGCGCAAGGATTTCATCACACAACACGCTGCATTTGGTTACCTTGCACAGGAATACGGATTGCAACAGGTGCCCATCGCAGGATTGTCTCCTGAGCAAGAACCTTCAGCAGCGCAGATGGCATCTGTCATTGATTTTGCGAAAGAGCATCAGGTGAAAACGATTTTCTTTGAAACACTGGTTTCATCCAAAGTGTCTGAGACGATTGCAAGTGAAGTGGGGGCCAAAACGGCTGTATTAAACCCTATTGAGGGACTTACCGAGGAAGAGATCGCGGCGGGAATGGACTACATTAGCGTGATGAGACAAAATTTGGAGGCTCTGAAACTGGCGCTGAACGAATAATAAAAGATCGATTTGATGCCTCTCACCGAAAAAGGTACAATAATACAACATGCTGAGGAATGGATCGCCATTCCTTTGCCTTTTTGCAAAGCAGAGAGCACAGTGATGTGCTCTCTGCTTTGTTGAATAAGGTGACCGGATCAAGGAGAACAGGAGGACGCATTAGATGAATTTAAATGAGGAACATGAAGTGCTGTTAAGTGAACAGCCTGCCCATCTCTGGAGACGGCGCAAGCTCGAGCTGATGCAATGGACGGAACGTGACAAACATACGGTATCCGCGAAGAGAACAGTGATTTGGAACGGTGTTGAAGTCGATGCTGAACTTGTGAAGGCATTGTCCATACTTCAGAGTGCGGGCGTGAGGACGGAATTTTCATGTGCAGGGGTGAGTCCGCTCGATGAACCTGTCGATCATTCCCTCTATGCTTATGTTACCCTGATACAAAGTGAGGTTGCAGATCAATTCGTACACTATGCACTCCGTCGGATGCGGAATCGACTGCTCGTTACGCTAGAGGCCGAAAAGGGCCGCTATGATCTATCTTCTTTTTTCATTGGGCACAATCGAAGCTTCTGCTGGTGGATGGAGTACTGTGCCCTACAGTTCGGAAGCCGAAACGAATCGAGTGAAAAAAGCGTAGTATAAAGGATAGGCTTGTTTTGTTTACTTGAAGGTAAAGGAGGTATGGCACGATTGAATAAGTGGGTCAAAACGATACTGTTTCTGCTAGGCTCCGTCTTTCTAACACGATTCATCCCATTCTCGTCCTTGTTCCGTAATCTGGATACGATGATTCACGAATTCGGTCATGCACTAATGACACTGGTATTGTCAGGTAAAGTGCTGCGGATTGAGTTGTACGCTGATCATAGCGGCGTGACCTATTCATCCATGCTGACGCCAGGTAGATCGATCCTGGTTTCTCTCGCGGGATATATCAGTGCATCACTGTTCGCCTGGCTATTGTTCTACTTATATCGCAAAGGCTTGCATATGTGGGGACTTGGGATTATGACGGCTGTAGCTCTGGTGTCGCTCTTGTTATATGTAAGAGGGGAGTTCGGCATGTTATGGCTGACCGGGTTCATTGTCCTGAATGTGGTCATTATGATATTTGGTGCCAAGATCGTGAAGTTCTATTATCTGCTATTGGCGTTTCTTACGCTGGAAGAGTCGGTTGTTAGTGCTGTATACGTTGGATTTATGTCCTGGACTCAGCCTTCACGGGCAGGGGATGCAGCGAATCTCGCTCAACAGACATTCCTTCCCGCGCTGTTCTGGGGCACGCTGTTTGCTTTGTTTGCACTGTGGTGTGCGAACAGAGCGCTCACTCTCTTTTTCCGCAAAGAAGGCACTTCGCGATCGTCACGGTCTCGGGGATTACGAAGAGCGTAACAGTTATAAAGGAAATCAATGCAAAGAAGGCACTCCCTTTCTTCATGAGAGGAGAGTGCCTTTTGCTTGTGGACTTATATCAGCTATTGAATATATATTGAACCTAATCTCCAAGATTATCCCATAGTACATAAAAGTAATAAACCTCTTCCATAATCGCCTTATCATCCTGTGCTGCAACGCCGCCCTTGATCCGAGCAAGGGTGCCCAGAATATCGTAAATTGTTTCACGTTCCACACTGAACTGAATACGGTTGACGATTTTATCCCAGGCCTGCATTGCGTAATCGATCTGAGACTTGGCTTCAGTCCATTTTTTTCCTTCGACCTGTTTCTCCAATGTTTGTATAGATTCAAGCAAGCGATCATCGGTGCCAAAGGGCTTTTTGAGAATGGCTCCGCTAGCCATAATCGCAATGAACAAAAGTATGAGGAAGATCGGAAGCACATACAGCAGCCAGAAACGCGTTTTCATTCAACCGCCTCCTTCATGTAAAGGTTTAGAAAGGTCCCTCATAATCGCCCATATCGATTTTTTCGGTGATTTTATCCTTGAACAGATCAACATACAATTTGTCATTGGGTAATATGGCGGCATAAGCGATATCCTGAATCGTGATGTTTTGCTTTTTCAGCTGCTCACTGAGCCAGTTGATATCTTTGTTTCTTTCCTCCAGATTTTGCTTAATCAGCAGGCCATCAATAATAATCTCGGTCATCAGCTTGCTCTTGGGCGGGTGCATATGCATGTCTTTCGCGGTTAGCGGTTGGTTCTCGGGTTTCAACACAACGGAAAGGCTTCCGTCAGGTTCAAGAATCGCATAATCCAGCGTCGTAATATCAAATACATCCTTTTGCCGTAGCATCATGGTCAATTCGTCAAATTTGACTCGCATTTTCCTGAGGTTCTGTTCGAGAATTTTACCGTTCTGGATGATCAAGGTAGGATCAGAGTCCATTAGTTTGGAGATGGTGCGATTCTTCAGTGTAATAGACTGAAAGATGATCGTAATAATTGTGAATATGGTCAAGGCCACAAAATGAATCCACGCCTTGGACGAGAGATCGGTTGCAAACGTACCCGCAATGGAACCGATTGTGATACCGTTAATGTAATCAAAATACGTCAAGTTACCCATCTGCTGCTTGCCCAGTACCCTTGTGTAGATGATCAGAGTCAGAAAGGCAATAATAGACCGTACGGCAACAACCCATGTTTCTTCCATCATGTATGTATCACCTTCCTTTATTTCACCATAGCTCTATGAAGAGATCGTTTCTAAAGTTTGCTTTTGAACATGCATTATAACAAGCTTTTCCTGCGCTGGATGATCTTATGCTTGAACGCCAAAAACCGAAACCTGGGTATGTATCCCAAGCTTCGGTTTCATTAACCATCTATATTAGTTGAACTGATTCATTTACACGTAAAGGAGAGGAAAGAAAAAACCTGAAAAAGCGAAGCGCTCGCCTTTATCCCCGGATTTCCCCTTCTAAAAAGTGAATCAATAAAATCTGGGGATAACAGCGATTGGAAGGTTGTTCTTTCATCGGAGTGTCTGTGTAAGAAATCGTTAAACACCAGAATACGCCATAAATCCGCCATCTACCGGGATGACCGTGCCTGTGACGAAGCCGGATTGTCTTTCATCCGCAAGCCACATCAATGTGCCCAGCAGATCCTCCGGTTTGCCGAAGCGGCGCATAGGAGTATGCGCAATGATTTTACTAGAACGTTCCGTAGGTGAGCCATCTGGTTGCAGCAATAGATTGCGATTTTGTTCAGTCAGGAAGAACCCGGGTGCAATAGCGTTGACGCGAATACCGGACTCTGCGAGATGCACGGCGAGCCACTGCGTGAAGTTGTTAATCGCTGCTTTGGCGGCGCTGTAGGCTGGAACTTTGGTCATGGGCGATGGGGCACTCATGGAAGAAATATTAATAACTGTTGCCGGCACATCCCGCTCAATCATATGTTTTGCAAAGATCTGAGTGGGGATGAGGGAACCGACAAAATTCAGATCCATCACCTGACGAAATCCCTCTACACTCACATCGAAAAACGTAGTGACGTCGCGCTGTTCCAGATCTTCCAGTCTGAATATTTCATTCGTCGTGTTGGCACTAGCATTATTACCACCCGCGCCATTAATGAGAATATCACAGGGTCCGAGCTGTTCCAGCACAGCATCTGCCGCCGCCTGCACACTATCGGCCTGGGTTACGTCACAGGCAATAGCAATCGCTCGGCCACCGGCAGCTTCAATTGCAGCTACAACCTCTTGACCTTTGGACACGGTACGGTTCAGGATGGCTACACTTGCACCATGCCGAGCAAGTTCTTCCGCCATGGAGCGGCAGAGTACTCCAGCACCTCCGGTGATTACAGCCGTTCTGCCTTCGAGACGAGATGAGCGTTCATATTGGCGTTCACTCATGCTTTTGCCCTCCTTTGCAAGGAATCCCAGACGCCCCACAGATACATGATCCCCAAAGCCCGGTCATAGAGTCCATAACCAGGTCGGCACTGTTCTCCCCAGAGGTGACGACCGTGGTCGGGTCTCGCATAACCTTCATAACCGATATCGTGATAAGCCTCAACAACCCCCGCAATATCGACGCTTCCATCTTGACTGCGGTGTGACGTTTCAATAAAGTCGCCGTTATCGTAGATTTTGACATTACGAATATGAGCAAATGGAATCCGGTCCTTAAACTCGTGAATCATCCCGATAATGTCATTGTCGGCATTCGCTCCAAGGGAGCCGCTACACAGCGTCACGCTATTGTAAGGGCTATCATAAAGATTCAGATATTTGCGAACATTCTCCTGACTTATAATAATTTTCGGTAATCCAAAGATCGGCCATGGCGGGTCATCCGGATGGATCGCCATTCGAATCCCCAGCCGTTCCGCTGCAGGAATAATCTCTTGCAGGAAATAACGTGCGTGCTCCCACATATGCTCCTCGGTCACATCTTTGTAGGCTTCGAACAGACCTGTTAAATACTGCAATCGTTCCGGTTCCCAACCTGGCATGGTGAGTTCAGAGTTTTCGGTAATGCGACGAACCAGTTCCAGGGGTTCTATATCTGCAAGTTTACTGTGCTCATAGAAGAGGGCAGTTGAGCCATCCTCCATTTCCTTGTGCATATCCGTGCGAAGCCAATCGAAGATCGGCATAAAGTTGTAACAAATGACCTTCACACCCACCTGAGCCAGTTTCTCCATTGTTTTAATATAGTTCGCAATGTATTTATCCCTTGATGGCAGCCCCAATTTGATATCCTCATGGATGTTCACACTCTCAACGACATCCAGATGTAACCCGGCCTTGTCTGCTGCCGCTTTGACAGCGAGTATCTTATCCATTGGCCATTCCTCGCCAGCAGGAACATCGTGTAGCGCCCACACAATACCTTCAACACCCGGAATCTGCCGGATGTGATCCAGTGTTACCGTATCATTGCCTTCGCCAAACCAGCGAAACACCATTCTCATCACGTTCACCTCATCATGAATAGTAGTAAGAAGCATTCATTCATTGAAAATAGGAAGGATATGTATCCTGCAGGACAGCCAAATCAGTGACAGTTAAATGCAGGTGTTCCTGCATCAGTCGCTCTGCCGTCTGGGCATCATGCTGCTGAATAGCGTTTACCATGGACCTGTGCTGTTCAATCAGATGATCCCACTGGTGATCCGAGGACAGGCGAAGCATGCGACTGCGATTCAAATGCACATTCATCTGCTGGATGACAGTCCAGGTGTTGCTTTTGTTACAGCCTGCAAAAAGAGTGCTATGGAATTCCTCATCCAATTGGAACATTCGTTGATCATCCGGGTTGACCCTGCATTCCTGTTGACGGGCCAGATTCTGTTCAAGTGCCATCATCTGTTCGTCCGGAAAATGCTTGCAAGCGAGTCTGATTACGGCTCGTTCGAGCTGTTCTCGCATGAACCTTGCTTCCTCAACCAGATCGAGCTGGATCAGAGAGACGTATGTGCCACGCTGTGGATACACTTCCAGCAGACCTTCTTGAGCAAGCCTTACAAAACTTTCTCGAACCGGGGTCCGGCTGACCTGGAACTCCAGCGAAATTTCCTTCTCGGAAATGGCTGTTCCCGGAGGCATTTTCAGGTTCAAAATGAGCTGCTTCAGCGTGATGTACACGGCATCTCGTGTCGAGTAAGATTGCTTGTTCAGAGAAGACAGACTGTTCGCAGCAGGCGACAAGCCGGCTTTGGATGATAACTTTGGGGTATATTCCACAACTTCAACTCCTTCATTGACATACTACCATACTTGTATGGTAGTATGGAAGCGCTTTATCGTCATTATATTGAATTTATTTAATGATTTACTTGCAGTTCAAAGGAGTAGAGAGTACAATTCAATCATTAGGTTCGAATGTTTAAACCAACAGACATCGAATAGAGAATAATATATGAAGAATAGTACAGAGGTGAACACCATGGGACAAAAAGCGATTAGCGTTTTTCAAACCTGTATCCCGTTATTTCAAGTATTAAGTGACAACCATCGTCAAGCCATTTTGCTGACACTTACCGAGAAGGGCAGAATGACGGTGAATGAAATTACCGAACAATCCAGCTTATCCCGGCCAGCGATATCTCATCATCTCAAGCTGTTGTTAGAGAAGGGGCTTATATCTGTGGAACAGAAGGGCACACAGCGCTATTATTCGGCTTCATTGAATGCTTCAGTGGAACTGCTGAAGGAATTGGTAGCTGCTTTGGAAGAAGAGTGTCTGTAGATTAATGGTGATCAAACATGCTTTTGCATGTACCTTATAGGTTCGTAAGTTTAAACATTTAATCAATAATGAGTAGAGGAGTATGCATATATGACATCGACGATACAGGAAGTAACCAGTCAGGAAGTTGAAGAGATTTTGGAGCAGCAACGACAATTCTTTCGTTCCGGGGCCACACGATCGGCAGAAGCCCGAATTGCCCGTCTGACCCAACTGAAGCAGGCGATTCAAAAGTACGAGACCAGACTCACAGAAGCCCTCTATCAGGATTTGGGAAAAAGTGAGTTCGAATCCTACACGACCGAGATCGGATTTATGATGGACAGCATTACACATACCATTCGTAAAGTGAAGAAATGGGTGAAACCCGTTAAAGTCAAAACGCAAATGGCACTCTTGGGTTCCAAGAGTGTGATTATACCTGAACCCTATGGGTCCGTTCTGATCATTGGACCTTTCAATTATCCATTTCAACTCTTAATCGAACCATTGGTAGGTGCGATTGCAGCAGGCAACACAGCCGTGCTCAAAGCTTCAGAGAATACACCTGCGGTGTCTGCTGTTGTACGTGAAATGATCGCGACCGTGTTCGAACCGGCATACGTGCAGGTACTTGACGGTGCCAAAGACACAACGACTGCGCTGATTAACGCACCGTTCGACTATATCTTTTTTACAGGCAGTGTACCGGTAGGCAAGATTGTGATGGAGGCAGCTGCCAAAAATCTGGTTCCCGTTACGTTGGAACTCGGCGGCAAGAGCCCAGTCATTGTGGATGAACAGGCCGATATCAAAGTAGCTGCGGAGCGCATCATATGGGGCAAATTGCTCAATACAGGACAGACCTGTATCGCACCTGATTATTTACTCGTGCATGAGCGCGTGAAGGAACAGTTAGTTTCGGAGATGAAAACAGCAATCGTGTCTTTCTTTGGATCAGATATCCAACACAACAAGGACTATGGGCGTATCGTGAACAAGGGACATTTTAAACGTTTGACGACGCTGATTGAACGGGATCAGGCCAAAGTGATATATGGGGGAGCATCGGATGAGGAAGATCGATTCATTGAACCTACGCTGATTGATGCGGAGTCCTGGGATGCAGCGACGATGGAAGATGAGATTTTTGGACCGATTCTGCCGATCATCAGCTATCGTAACCTGGATGAAGCCATTACAGAGATCGTAAAACGGCCAAAACCGCTCGCCTTGTATCTGTTTACTTCTGACACCCAAGTCCAGGATAAAGTGCTGCGCGAAGTTTCATTTGGAGGCGGCTGCATTAACGATACCATTACGCATGTAGCGAATCCGCGTCTGCCATTTGGCGGTGTTGGTCATTCTGGTGTTGGCTCGTATCATGGGCATTATAGCTTCGAGACCTTCTCCCATTTCAAAAGTGTTCTGAAAAAAAGCACCAAATTGAATCTGCCGATTCTGTATCCACCATATGATAACAAGCTGAAGCTGATTAAGCGTTTGTTGAAATAACATTTCATATAAATACAGAGAACATCTCCAATTGAATTATGCAAAATGTTGAATCAAGCCAAACAGCCTGCTACTGGACCTTATTCCAGAGCAGGCTGTTCCTGTCGGTAACGGGATGGTGACATGCCGGACCAGCGCTTGAATTGACGACTGAAATGGGCAATATCCTTATACCCAAGCATGATTGCAATATTTTGAACAGACAGCTTCGGATTGACCAGAAGAAGCTTCGCTTCATGCAGAACCAACTGGGACAGTACAGCGCGGGGAGACTGACCGAATACCTGCTTGAAGACACGATTACAGTGAGAAGAACTGATGCCCAGCTCTGCTGCAATATCATCAATGCCATAGTGTCCTTCCGATTCGTGTCCTTGTTTGAATTGCTGACTCATCAGGCCTTGCAATCGATTACGAATCCTATGGGCAAGTTCGATCTTCTCGTGTCCTTCCGTAAACCATTGCGCTGCCTCCTGCGAGACCGCCTCCCACAGATGGCCGAATAATTCGAATACTGCAGATTGCAGCTGCATTCGCTGCATCATCGTACTTGCTGTTACATCATCCGCAGATGACATTAATTTGCGCAAAACGGGCTCAATCTGCTGCGTAACCGGACTATCTGCACTAAATCGTACTTGTTTGATGCGCGCCAGCAGTGATAGGAACAACGGATCATCAATATCAAAATGCATACAAAAATACGTGAATCCCTTGCCGTTATGGCTCTGACTTGAATGAATGCTTCCCGGAGGAATCAGGAGCAGTTCGCCAGCCTTTTGAATATACAGTGTACCGTTCACCATCATGCGTTGCTCGCCTTCCGTGACATAATTCAATTCATATTGAGGGTGCTCATGCGCCGGGTAATCCCAGTCTGTACCGACACTTCGCAAATGAATGGCGAACAGATTGACCGTTGTTTGCACATCCGGGTAAAAAACTTCATGTACACTTTCTCCCAAATTGGGAGGCAAATACGTTGAAGACATGGAAGATCCCCCTTTATAGAGGTTGTTCAAAAAAAGCGCTTTTGATTACGTAGGATGCCTAGTGGCATCATCAGCATCGAATATGGCATTCAGCCGAAATAAGTGTAGGGCTTACGAAGTATGTTTCCTTTGGAAACATTGCGGTTGCTCTCGTAGCTCTATCTACGCTCCGCTACTCCATTTCTAGCTTCATCCCATCTTCTTGGTACTGAAAACCACTCTTTTTGAACTCGAATTTATATCAAACAGAATGCTTTTGTGTAACCGCTTTAATCCATTATAGTCTATCAGCTTGATTTGGGTAAATATCCGATTGATTTGATCATGGTCTGAGGTGGAACCACATGTTAGGATGGGGCTAATGAAAACGTATGCATACCATTCTGAGAGGGGTTATGATTCATGAGTACTTTCAAATCCATCTTTTATAATGCACATCACGCACCGATTGGTGCTTTTGCGAGTTTTACACTGGGTTACAAAGGAGCCAAAGGCGGGCTGGGTCTTGAACTCGGCAAGCCGGCTGACCAGAATGTATATATTGGATTACAATCTCGTGATGGCGACAATTATCAGGCACTTCCTTTTTATGAAGCTTCCGAGGATGAGAGTAGCCGCTATGATGTAGAGAAGTTGGAGAATGGGGACACGGCGTCGACGACTGCGTCAAAGGTTCCACGACCTCTTATTACAGCTTTTCGTGATGAAGATATTACCCGTGAATTCACCTCGGGTACGGATACGTGGATTGCGGGAGATCTGACGTTCCGTATCTACTCGCCTGTACGTCCAGTACCTGATCCAACGAGTGGGGATCGTGAAGAATTAATGGATGCACTCGTACCTGCCGTATTGGTTGAGATGACGATTGACAATACGGAAGGTCAACAACCCCGCAAAGCCTACTTTGGTTACCAGGGCAATGATCCGTACTCTGCGATGCGTCTGATTGGAGGATCAGAAGGTGGTTCCATCACAGGAGTTGGACAAGGTCGGCTTACAGCGATTATGTCGGCAGATGATGGACTATGGCCTGCGCGCGGATTTACGTTGGAGAAGCTGCTACAGGAGAAGCATCGGGAGAATCTGGCTTTTGGACTTGGCGGAACTGCGGCATTGCTGATGGAGGTACCGGCTGGAGAGAAACGTACATATCAATTCGCTGTATGTTTCTATCGTGGGGGTATTGTGACGACCGGAATGGATACAACGTATTGGTATACGCGGTATTTTGCAGATATTCAGGCCGCAGGAGAGTATGCATTACAACGTTTCAGTGAGTTGACCGCATCCTGTGAAGAGGTTGAACAGCGCCTTGGAACGGCTGCTTTGAGCGAAGATCAATCCTTCATGCTTGCTCATTCCATTCACAGCTATTATGCCAGCACTCAACTGCTGGATGCCGATGGAGAGCCACTCTGGGTGGTGAACGAAGGGGAGTATCGGATGATGAACACACTTGATCTGACGGCTGATCAGTTGTATTTCGAGCTTGCCTTGAATCCTTGGACGGTGCGGAACGAGCTGGAGTGGTTTGTGAAACGTTACAGTTATACGGATCAGGTTCGTTTTCCGGGAGAAGAAAAATTATATCCGGGCGGAATTACCTTTACCCATGATATTGGTGTAGCCAATGTGTTCTCTCGTGCCGGACACTCGGCATATGAGCTAGTTGGGATTGATGACTGCTTCTCACAGATGAGTCATGAGGAACTGGTGAACTGGCTCTGTTGCGCGACAGTATACATTGAACAGACACAGGATCAAGCGTTTGTGAAAGACATGCTGCCTGTTATCCGGGATTGCTTCGAAAGCATGCTTAATCGTGACCATCCCGACGCAGATCAGCGTAACGGTCTGATGGGTCTGGATAGCAGCCGTACCCAAGGTGGAGCGGAGATTACAACCTACGATAGTCTGGATGTGTCACTTGGACAGTCTCGCAATAATATCTATCTGGCAGGTAAATGTTGGGCGGTCTATGTTGCCTTGGAGAAGCTGTTTGCAACTGAGAAGTTGGCAGATCTGTCCCATCAAGCAGGGCTTCAAGCGGATCGCTGCGCTGCCAGTATTGCTGCACAGTTGACTGATGGCGGCTACATTCCAGCTGTTATTGCAGAAAATAATGATTCTCGAATCATTCCGGCGATTGAAGGTCTAGTGTTCCCTTACTTTACAGGCTGTGAAGCAGCACTGGATGTGAATGGTCGTTTTGGACCTTACCTGAAGGCACTCCAAACCCATCTGAAAACGGTTCTTGTACCTGGGACTTGTCTGTTCGAAGATGGAGGCTGGAAACTGTCCTCAACAAGCAATAACTCGTGGCTGAGCAAAATCTATCTGTCCCAGTTTATCACCAGAGAACTGCTGGGTGTGGAATGGGATGAGACAGGCAAGGCAGCAGACGCGGCTCATGTCAACTGGCTGTTGCATCCGGAGGAATCCTACTGGTGTTGGAGTGACCAGATTCTGTCTGGTGTGGCGGTTGGCAGCAAGTATTATCCGCGTGGAGTAACGTCCATTCTATGGCTACTCGAAGGTAAAGGAAATCGCCTTGCTCAGATCTATGCTAGCAAGGAGGCGGTACAATGAGCCAATCCGTCGTTCATTCTGGTCTGTCAGGTCCACAATACGATGCGTGGCTGGGGTATCACTCCACATTGTCAGGAGAGAATGGGTTTGCCAAGAAGACAGCTCCACTCTGGAGCAGGCTGATCTTGGCTGAAGAGAAGCATCAGATCATTACGACAGCTCTGACCGAACTTTCACAGGGATTGGAGAAGTTATATTGCGTGAAACCGACGGTCAGTCAGCTGACTGCTGTTCAAGCTAGTGAGCGGAACGAGCAGCCTTCTGCAATCCAGATAGGCACTTGGGCTGGAAGCCATTTTGTGGCCGAAGCATTTAGCGAAACCGAGCGCTCTGCTGTGCAAGGGGAAGGCTATATCATTCGCAGGGACGAGGCAGAAGGTGTACTGGTCATTGGATCAGAGACGCCCCAAGGAGTGCTGTATGGTACATTCCATCTGCTGCGAGAGCTGACACTGGAACAAGATAGTACCAGCGAAGCGGATGAAGCTGCCGGCAAGTGGAGTTTTATTACCGAGCAGCCAACCAATGCGCTACGGATGATTAATCAATGGGATAACGTGGACGGCAGTATTGAGCGTGGTTACGCAGGAGACTCCATTTTCTATGATAACGGAGAATTTACGTTGGACTTGGGACGCATACGGGATTACGCACGTTTACTCGCATCCACGGGCATCAATGCCATATCGATCAATAACGTTAACGTCCATCGGCGTGAGAGCCTATTCCTGACAGAACGTTATCTGGGTGATGTGGCGAAGGTCGCCGCTGAATTCAGAGCCTATGGCATTCGACTGTTCTTGAGCGCCAACTACGCAAGCCCAATCGAGATTGGTGGATTGCATTCGGCAGATCCGCTGGATGCGCAGGTCCGGGAATGGTGGAACATTCAAACAGCCAAGGTGTATGCAACCATTCCGGATTTTGGCGGATACCTGATCAAGGCAGACTCTGAGAATCGTCCAGGGCCTTTCACGTATAACCGGGATCATGCCGATGGTGCGAACATGCTGGCCGAAGCGCTTCGACCATTCGGTGGCTTGGTGATCTGGCGTTGCTTCGTCTATAACTGCAAGCAGGACTGGCGGGATCGCTCCACAGATCGTGCGCGGGCAGCGTATGACCACTTTACGCCGCTGGATGGGCGGTTTGCCGATAATGTCATTTTGCAGATTAAGAACGGGCCGATGGACTTTCAGGTGAGAGAAGCAGTATCCCCGCTCTTCGGCGCCATGGAAAATACGAATCAGGTCATTGAGTTTCAGATTACACAGGAGTATACCGGGCAGCAGCGTCATCTATGTTATCTGGTTCCCCAATGGAAAGAAGTATTGGACTTTGACACATACGCCAAAGGCGAAGGTTCAGAGATCAAACGAATCGCAGATGGTTCTCTGTATAAACGACCTTATAGTGGCTTCGCTGCAGTATCCAATATTGGTGCAGATGCCTGCTGGACAGGACATCCGCTCGCGCAGGCGAATCTGTATGGATATGGCAGACTTGCGTGGAATCCGAAGCTGTCCGCGGAAGAGATTGCCGATGAGTGGGTGAGACTGACGTTTGGACATGAGGACGAAGTCGTGCGGCAGATTACGGGTATGCTTTTGAATTCGCTAGATATCTATGAAAATTATACGGCACCTCTCGGTGTGGGTTGGATGGTTAACCCGGAGCATCATTATGGGCCGAATGTAGATGGGTATGAGTATTCTAAATGGGGAACGTATCACTTTGCCGATTGTCACGGCATTGGTGTAGATCGAACCGTGAAGAGCGGCACAGGGTATACCTCGCAGTATCATCCTGAGAATGCTGAGCACTATGAGTCCTTGGACACCTGTCCGGATGAGTTGATCTTATTTTTCCATCACGTGCCGTACACCCATGTTCTGCATTCAGGTAAGACAGTCATTCAGCATATTTATGATACACACTTTGAAGGTGCTGCGCAGGCAGAGGCGCTAGCCGAGACATGGAGACAACTGGAGGGGAAAGTGGACCCAGTTATCTTCGAGAAAGTTGCTTCATTACAATACAATCAGGCCGAACATGCGAAGGAATGGCGGGACATGATCAATACGTACTTCTATCGCAAGAGTGGTATTGCGGATGAACAGGGTAGAACAATTTATTGAGTCGAATTGCAGATGCGGATGAACTTGGTGATATGAAGAAAGAAGATACCTTGTTTTCTTTGATGTACAATAGACAGCATGGACATACATGAGGAGGAGATACGTATGGGACAACATCAACTGCCCGCGACCATGAAAGCTGCTGTCATGACAGAGCCAGGAAACATTATTATTGAGGAACAACCCGTCCCGCAACCAGCAGCGGATGAAGTGTTAATTCAGGTGATGGCTGTGGGGGTGTGCGGATCGGATGTGCATTATTTTGAACATGGACGCATCGGCAGGTTTGTGGTGGAGAAACCGATCATCCTGGGACACGAGTGTGCGGGGATGATTGCTGAAGTTGGCGAGAACGTATCACGTCTGAAAATAGGAGATCGGGTTGCCATTGAGCCTGGTGTCACATGCGGACGTTGCACGGCATGCAAGGAGGGCCGCTATAACCTGTGTCCGGATGTACAATTTCTGGCGACTCCTCCGGTGGACGGGGCATTTGTACAATACATGACGATGCGTGAAGATATGGTATTCCCGATTCCTGACCATCTGTCCTACGAGGAAGCGGCCATGAATGAACCATTCTCCGTTGGGATTCACGCGGCTCGCCGGAGCAAGCTGGCTCCGGGTACGACTCTTGCGATTATGGGTATGGGGCCGGTTGGACTGATGGCGGTTGCAGCTGCAAAATCATTTGGAGTAAAGGAAATCATTGTTACGGATCTGGAGGAAGTTAGGCTGGAAGCGGCTCGCCGCATGGGTGCCACCCATACCATTAATGTGCGTAATGAAGATGCGCTGGCTGTGATTCGCGAGTTAACAGGTGGTGTGGGTGTCGATACCGCATGGGAAACAGCGGGAAATCCGAAGGCGCTACAATCCGCTCTGTATTCACTTCGACGTGGAGGCAAGCTTGCAATTGTTGGCCTACCGGCACAGGACGAGATTGCACTTAATGTTCCCTTTATCGCAGACAATGAAGTTGATATCTACGGTATATTCCGTTATGCCAACACGTATCCGGCAGGAATTGAGTTCCTGAGCTCTGGCCAGCATGACGTGATGTCCCTTATTACAGATCGTTATTCACTGGAAGAGACACAACAGGCGATGGAGCGTGCTTTGCACAATAAGAGTGGAAGTCTCAAGGTCATGGTATATCCGAACGGTAGATAAGACTATACTGTGAGAGTCCTGGAGTTCAGGACTCTTTTTTTTGTTTTTTTCGCAAAATAAAGGGATAGATAAGCTCCCATAACATGGTATAATTCATGAAGATTTTAATATATAAAATGATACACACCACATAGGTGAACAAGTACTTAGCGAAAGGAACTGAAGGTTGTGAGAGTACATGAATTTATGATTCACGCTGATTTTCATCGGGATGATCTGATGTCGGTATCTTCTCAAGCGTCACGTTTTTCCTCGGATATTATTTTGTCGTATATGGAGTCTGAGCATGAACATCGAGTAGATGTCAAAAGCCTGCTTGGAATGGCGTTACTTCCCATTCGATATGGTAGTGTTGTCAGATTACAGACAAGAGGCAGGGATGAGCTGGAGGCACTGGAGTACATGCTAAATGTACTGGAGAAAGGGACGGCGTGACACCTAATTGGGTGCAAAATCACAGAAATCATAATTTTTTTAGCTATTCCTCAAATCTTGCTGGTACTTTGTACAAAAAAAGAGTATAATAAAATGTAGTTTGATTCTAAAGAAGTACCCATATTAAAGGAGTGTAAATAGATTATGCCAAAAGTTGACATCCATCCAAAGACACAACTCGTAATTTTTTACGATGCAAGTGCTGATTTCAAATTCCTGAGTTCTTCCACGAAGTTCTCTAACGAAACTATGGAATGGGAAGACGGTAACTCTTACCCAGTAATCCGTGTGGACACTAGTTCCGCATCCCACCCGTTCTTCACTGGTAAACAAAGAAACGTGGATATCGGTGGCCGTGTTGATAAATTTAACCGTAAATACAACATGAACAAATAGTTTGTCCATACATTACAAGAAAACCTCAGGATTCGTCCTGAGGTTTTTTTGTGTACATATTCAGGGTAAAGGCTTTTGAATTTTACTTGAAATTAATATTTGTGACTATATAAATTGAGATAAACATTTACACAAAACGGAGAGGACAGAAAGAACCTGAAGAAGCAGAGCGTTCGCCTTTATCCCCGGATTTAACCTTTATAGAAGGAATCAAAAAAATCTGGGGATAACAGCGATCGGAAGGTTGTTCTGTCATCGAAGTGACTAGGTGTAAATATTCCTTAGTTCAATTTATATAGAAATATCCATTTCATAAAATTAATTCAACCAATTATTGCGCTTACAACACATTCGGATGTACACTAGGAAACAGAGTAGACATATTGGAGGAGGAAATAGAGATGAGTAGCATCACACATATGGTAACGTTTACACTTTACGCAGGTAAAGATACACCGGAGGCGGAAGCCTTTTTGAAGGAAAGTTCAGATGCACTGGCAGTCATTCCTGGGGTAGAGCAGTTTCAGGTTCTGAGACAGGTCAGTGAGAAAAATGAGTTCGATTACAGCTTCTCAATGGTCTTTGCGGATCAGGCTGCGTATGATGCATACAACAATCACCCGGTTCACCGTCAATATGTAGCAGAGCGTTGGGAAAAGGAAGTCAGTCGCTTCCAGGAAATTGATCTCATTCAACATAATAATAAATAATCGTTCCTCATAGAGCATATAAGTTTGAACTGGGATATACAGCATTGAATAATGCTGTATATCCCTCTAGCATGAAGTTGATTCGTGATGAAAAACATGTAATTTTGAAATCGTTTTCGATAAAATGAATTTAAGGAGGTTTTTGCTGTTATGCAATTGGATCTCACAGGAAAAACGGCTCTGGTTACAGGTGCAACCGGTCAACTGGGGAGAGTGATCGCCCGCACGTTGGCAGCCTGTGGAGCCAATCTGGCTCTACATTACATAAATAATGATACGAAGGCTCGGGAGCTTCAGGGTGAGATTGAAGCACTCGGTCGTCAGGCTGTTATTGTACAGGGAGATATTACGAAGCAGGATACGGCATTTCGGATGCGTGATGAGATTCAGTCTGTTCTCGGCGGAGTGGATATTGTCGTTGCCAATGCGGTCATTCAGTATGAATGGACAACGGTGTTGGAGCAGTCGCCTGAAGATTATTTGAGCCAGTTCGAATCCTGTGTCATGCAGAGTGTATATCTTGCCAAAGCATTCATTCCTCATATGCAAAACGTCAGAGCCGGTCGCTTCATTGGCATCAATACAGAATGTGCGATGCAAAATTTCGCTCACCAGTCGGCTTACACCGCTGGTAAGCGTGGAATGGATGGGGTATATCGAGTGCTTGCCAAAGAGGTTGGCGAGTATCAGATTACCGTGAATCAGGTTGCACCTGGATGGACGATTAGTGAACGTGATCGCTCCAGTGAGCCTGGACATGATGAGGCATATACACGTACCGTGCCACTGAAGCGCAGGGGTGAAGATCAGGAAATCGCCAATGCGGTGGCTTTTCTCGCCTCGAATCTGTCTTCATTTATCACGGGTGCCTATATCCCGGTAAGTGGTGGCAATGTGATGCCTGCCATCTAGTGTACGCTTTAGATTCAGGAATCCACATGAGATACGAATCAATCAAGTTTAATCGTAATCCGTTTGTCATTCGACAAACGGATTTTTGGCATTTTTCTAACGCTGGAATAACAGTTTAAGGGGCAGTTTTTCGTTTCATATATCCATAAATACATATGGTTTGGTTCGAATTTCAGAAGATTGGGGTATAAGAATAGGTATATTAACAGAGTGGAAACATAATCAAAATGAGCAATTAAAGGAGACCCATCACTTATGAAAAAAACAGTCGCGGACGTTCTGGTTGAATCCTTATTGAACGCTGGCATCAAACGCATATATGGCATTGTTGGAGACTCCTTGAATGCGGTACTTGACTCCATCCGTCGTTCGGGCAAGATCGAGTGGATTCATGTACGACATGAAGAAGTGGCGGCATTTGCCGCTGGGGCAGACGCTGAGGTCAGTGGAAGTATCGCTGTCTGCGCAGGTAGCAGTGGGCCTGGTAACATGCATCTGATTAACGGTCTGTACGACTGTCACCGCAACCGTGTTCCTGTACTCGCTATCGCTGCACATATCCCAAGTGACGAGATTGGCAGTGAATATTTCCAGGCGACACATCCCGAGTATCTGTTCCAGGAATGCAGTGATTACTGTGAAGTGATTACGACAGCGAAACAGATGCCGCGTTCCCTCACGATGGCCATCCAGACAGCAGTCGCACGTTCAGGTGTGTCTGTCGTTGTATTGCCGGGGGATGTAGCAGGACTTGAAGCAGCGGATCTGCCTGTGCCTGAGCATGTGTATCATTCGACCAATCCAGTGGTACATCCTTCTGAGCCGGAACTCGTGAAACTGGCGGAATATCTGAATCAAGGCAAAAAAATCACGTTGTTGTGCGGTGCAGGCTGCGCGGGCGCTCGGGAACCCCTCATGCAGCTCTGTGATCGGTTGAAATCCCCGATGGTTATTGCGCTAAGAGGCAAGGAATATTTGGAGTATGACAACCCCTATTCCGTGGGCCTCACGGGTCTAATCGGGTATTCGTCGGGTTATCATGCGATGATGGATTGTGATGTACTATTGATGCTGGGAACGGATTTCCCATATCGTCAATTCTATCCCGAAGATGCGAAAGTCCTTCAGGTCGACATTCAATCTTCCCATCTGGGTCGGCGTACGAAGCTGGATTATGGCGTATGTGGGGATGTAAAAGCGACCATTGAAACTTTGCTTCCTTATCTGACAGAAGAACACAGTGACAAACATCTGCGTAAAAGTGTGGACCGTTATGTGAAAGTACGCAAAGATCTGGACGAGCTTGCCGTTGGCAAACCGGGTAAAAAGCCGATCCATCCGCAGCACCTGACCAAGGTCATTAGTGATGCCGCAGCTGAAAATGCAATCTTTACCTGTGATGTCGGTACTCCGACAGTATGGGCGGCCCGTTATATCGAGATGTCTCGCAATCGCAGGCTGCTTGGTTCATTCAGTCACGGTACGATGGCAAACGCTTTGCCACAGGCGATTGGTGCCCAGGTCGCTGATCCGGGCAGACAAGTCATCTCTTTGTCGGGTGATGGTGGTATTACGATGTTGATGGGAGATCTGTTGACATTGAAACAGCATAATCTACCGATTAAAGTTGTGGTGTTTAATAATGGAGCACTCGGTTTTGTTGAGCTGGAGATGAAGGCTGCCGGATTCCTGGAATCCGGGACAGAGCTTGTTAATCCCAATTTTGCAATGGTTGCTCAAGCCATGGGTATGGAAGGCATTCGTGTTGAGGATCCGGCTGAACTGGAAGGGGCTGTGCAGCGTGCGCTTCAGCATGATGGTCCTGTGCTGATTGACGTGGTGGTGAATCGACAGGAACTGTCCTTACCTCCGAAGATCGATATCAAACAAGCCGAAGGATTCACCCTATGGATGATGAAAGCCGTGCTGAATGGTCGCGGGGACGAGATTATTGAATTGGCTAAAACCAATTTGCTAAGATAGGCGTTTCGATAAGTGGACATGCAACGTTCGAAGTTGTTGTTAAGAAAATCGACGTAAATTGCGTCTAGCATACAAAGGAGGAGCGGGTAGAGGCCATTATGGTTACCTACTCCTCCAACTTAGTGCTGTATATGTGACATATGATATAGTATGAATCCATATTATATGAATTGTTTTTATGTCGTAAGTCTATTAGAATAGGTAAAGTCAGGAAGGTTTTATGCCATTTTTGACCTACATATTGCATCATTAAATGTACGAAGTTTCATATCGTATTCATCGATCCAATCACAAGATGACACACACACATGGAGGAGATCAACATGAGTCACGCAGGAAAAGTAGCCATTATTACTGGAGCAGGAAGTGGATTGGGCCAAGCAGCAGCATTGAAGCTGGCTGAGAAGGGTGCATCCATTGTCGTCGTGGATCTTGTCGAAGAGACAGGTCTTGAAACGGTTAAGCAGATTGAGAAGCTGGGAAGTAAAGCCATTTTTGTACAATCAGATGTGAGTAAAGCACCTGAAGTTGAGAATTATGTGAAAAAAGCAGTCGAAGAGTTCGGACGAATCGATATGTTCTTTAATAATGCAGGTATTGCCGGTCCTGGGATCAAGTTGATCGAACATACAATCGAGCAGTTTGACCAGATTATTGATATCAACCTGAGAAGTGTATTCTACGGGTTGAAATATGTGATTACGGAAATGCTCAAAACCGGCGGAGGTTCCATTCTGAACACGGCCTCCACAGCCGGTATTGTTGGTGTAGCCGCAGTTGCACCTTACGCAGCAACCAAACATGGCGTGGTGGGCTTGACCCGCACAGCTGCAATTGAATACGGCAAGGACAACATTCGTGTAAATGCGATTGCGCCAGGTACAATTGAGACACCGATGGTTGTTCAGTTCGGTAAAGACAACCCTGAAGTGTTCAAGGCAACCGTTGACAGCATTCCATCTGGACGTCTCGGCAGACCGGAAGAGATCGCGAACCTCGTTTCCTTCCTGCTGGGAGATGAAGCGCCATATATCAATGGTGCAGTATATCCGATCGATGGAGCAGTTACAGCCCAATAAGAGTTCTACTTAACTGTAAAAGAATAGCCGTTAAAATGGTTAAAGAGAGGTCACTGTATACGTACAGTGCCTCTCTTTTTGTTTGTCTTTTGTACAACGAACTCATATCAGGCAGCGTTATGCGATTTCTCGGTTTGTGTACTTTTCGCAGATGCTGAACGATACGAGCCTATAACGATGATGATGGCAACAGCGACCCCGACAGCTCCAATCCAGGTAATGGATGACAATGAAATGCTGCTGACCGCGATTCCCCCAATGCCTGCTCCGGCAGCCATCGCTAGTTGCATCACTGAACTGTTCAAACTAAGCATAATGCCTGAGGATTCCGGAGCCATGGTGACCAGATTATACTGCTGAGTTGGACCAGAAGACCACGCGGCAAAAGACCACAAAATCAGAACAAGGAAGACAGCGAGATGAGAGCTTGTTGTTATATTCAGCAGAACCAGACTCGCGATATGCAATGTCATGCCTGTAATCAACGTTCGTTTGACACCCAATCTGTCCGCACTGAAGCCGCCAACTTTTGAACCGATTAGACTTGCTATGCCAAATGCGAGTAAAGCTGAACTGAGCAGTGTTTCGCTCATTCCTGCGACGGATACAAGGTAAGGTGAAATATACGTGTAGGCAATGGAATACCCACCTAACCAGAAAAATGTCACCAGCAGTGCCCAAACAATTCGTGGCTGTTTGAGTAAAGATAGTTGTTTCTTCAGCGGAACGGGTGTTTCTGCTATGGAAGGCGGAATGGCGGCCGCGATCACCAGCATGGCGAGAACACCAAGAACGGCTATGCCGGCAAAAACAAGCTTCCAATCCCAAGATGCAGCCACAAGCCTTCCGAGCGGAACGCCAACAATCAAAGAAGCTGTAAATCCAGTGATTACTGTGGCGATTGCGCTAGCCTGTTTGCCCTCAGCCGCTATTTGAGAAGCGACCGTTAATGCTGTGACAACAACAACGCCCGCTCCTAAAGCCATTAACACTCGAGCTGCGACGAACAGTCCATAACCCGGCAACAGGTAGGCAAGAACATTAGCCACAACGAATAGACCGAGGAAGTATAGCAACAGCTTGCGACGGTCCCAGCGAGAAGTCAGTGCAATAATGATAGGTGTACCGAGCGCATATACGAGCGAAAAAATTGTAATGAGCTGCCCGGCAGCAATTAAAGAAATATTCATGGTATCTGCAATACGATCCAAAATGCCGGCAATGACATATTCAGACGTTCCTACAAGAAAGCTGACCAAGGCAAGAACATAGATTTTAAACGTAGAAGACATGGAAACATAACCTCTTTCTGATTATAATTATTATATTTTTAGAAATATAGAAATAAAGACAAGAGAACAAGACATGAATGCTTTGAATGCAACCATCTGCGAGAATAGTAATGTTACAACCGAGATAATGAATAATGGTATAACCGTAAACTTACGCGACCTAGTTCTGCTATGAAATATTGTACGTTGTTGTTTCGATATTTCTAATTATATAGAAATATAACTCAAATTTTTTTATTTATTTAGCAGATAGGGAACAAACTTTTGCGCAGTCTCCGTGTTCAGGCTGTAGTAAATATACGTACCTTTCTTCTGCGATGTAAGTAGGCCGCAATCAGACAACTGCTTCAGGTGATGAGACAGAGTCGATAGGGCAACGGTAACAAGGCGGCTCTCCAGATCGGCAGGACACAGATTGCTTTCGCCCGATAGAATCTGAATGATTTTGTAGCGTGTTTGCTCACCCAGTGCTTTATGAATTTTGACGACTTGTTCGAGTTCATGCGAGTTTGGTTGCATCATGATCTGTCCTTTCGTCTTTATTTCTTATTTCTAGTAATATAGAAATAACAGTATCATATGTCGTTTGAAAAGTAAACTCTCGGTGAAGGTTCCACCTTTCTTCTGGTTTAGCAGCCGAAAGTCTGGAATAACTTCCTCGAGAGTTATGTGAGTTGTATATTACCGATCCAGGGAATCGACATAGTCTTTGGCTTCCTTCAACGAAAGACCTCTGGCTTCACGCAGTCGTTTGATTGCCATAATTTTTTTCTCTTGTTGTATAAGTGCAATAAGCTCCTGATCCAGATCCGTTGGTGCTGGTTGGCTTGTGTGGGAAGGGGGTGCTTCCTTCGGCGATAATGTGTAATTGAAGTCAGAGCGAGCGCTGTCGGTCGAACCGTTCTCCAGACGCTCGACATCTCTTTTCAATTCATTCAATTGGCGTTGCAGGCTGGTGACTCTGACCAGTAACACAAGAATCAGAAGCAGCAAAACGATCCATACCAAGGTGTTCATTTCCATGATGTCATGTGCCTCACTTTCATGTATTCATGTTTAATAGCCATTATTTAAGTTGAACGGGGATCTCCTTGACACCACGCACAATCATGCCAGGTCTCCATTCCAGTTCATTCACGTCTGCCTGAAGCTGTATATTTGGAAAACGATTCAGAAGTGTACTGACCGCAATCTCGCCTTCCAGACGTGCAAGCGGTGCTCCCAGACAAAGATGAATGCCTTTACCAAATGCAAGATGCGAACTCTTCTCGCGGGTAATGTCAAAGACATCAGCATCTTTGAACTGCTCCTCATCCCGGTTAGCCGAATCAAGCGCAACGATGACAAGTTCACCTTGAGCAATATGTTGTCCACGGAATTCGATATCTTCCAAAGCCCATCGAGATGTACTAAACTCCACTGGTCCGTTGTATCGCAGCATCTCCTCAATGGCTTTATGAATAAGCTCAGGCTGTTTAATGAGCAACTCACGTTGCTCAGGGTGCTCCAGCAAAGCCATAATTCCATTGCCAATGAGATTAACCGTCGTTTCATGGCCCGCAATAATTAATAAGGAGACTACACCAAGCAGTTCTTGTTCAGTCAACTGCTGCCCGGATTCTTCTGCAATGACGAGCTGACTGATCAGATCAGTGCCGGGTTCTTTGCGTACTTTCGCAAACCAAGCCGTCAGGTATTCCGTAAACTCCCTGGCATGCTGCTCGAATAGCTCTGCGCTCTCAGCTGTGGAAGCATCGATTACCGTATTGGACCACATGCGGAATTTGTCACGATCCTCAATAGGGACGCCCAAAATTTCACTAATGACGATGATGGGCAGAGGGAAGGCGAAGTCATCGATCAGATTCATTTTTTCCTGTGACGGAAGGTTGTCCAGTAGTTCATCAGCAATGTCCTGAATATGGCTTCTCATGTCTGCAATCAACTTAGGGGTGAACGCTTTCTGTACAAGTCCCCGAAGACGGCGATGATCTGGTGGATCGGAGAACAGCATGTTATTGACAAAGATACTTTGATTTTCAGGTCCATAACGTTTGGCGATATCCTTAGTGAAGCGAGGATCTTTCAGGATCTGAACTGCATCCTCGTATCGGGTAATGATCCAGCCGAACTCCCCGTGAGGAAACATAACTCTAAAAACAGGCTCCTCTTTTCTTAAGTTTTCATATACCGGGTAAGGGTTATGCGTGAATTCTTTGGTGAAAAACGCTGGCTTTGAGGACTCGTTGGTTTCATTCGGATTCAAATGCAAAATCTCCTCTCATATTCCTGCATAATACCTGCACCCTCTATATATTCAATAGACAAGCTTTTGAAACCTTGTTTTTGAGCCGTACGGATGAAGGAGCAGGAAAATAGAGGAAGATAGAAGAAGACATGTAGAGAAGATTGATCATTGTGCTTCGTAAAAATGAAAATGAGGTGAATGCTGATATGTCTTACGCACAACTTCCTTTGCATCATCACCAGATTCCGGCAAGTCGAATGGTTCTTGGCTGTATGCGGTTTGGGGGTGAATGGGATGGGTTCCCCATTACTTCAGATCTTGTCGTAGAAGGTCATCGAGCTGTAGAAGCAGCTATCGAAATAGGCATTAATCACTTTGACCTGGCGGATATTTACACACGTGGTAAGGCAGAGCATGTCTTGGGGCGAGTTTTATCTGAAACTCCCGGCTTGCGTGAACAGATCATTATACAGTCGAAGTGTGGTATACGCCTTGTAGGTGATGATGCAGGACCGCAGCGTTATGATACCTCAGGTGCACATATCCTGGCGAGTGTTGATGGTATCCTGGAACGGCTCGGCATCGATTATCTGGATATTTTGCTGCTGCACCGTCCTGATCCGCTCGCCCATCCACAAGAGATTGGGGAAGCACTGGCTGAGCTGCACCATTCCGGTAAAGTGCGTCATTTTGGTGTGTCCAACATGGGTTCTGAACAGATTCGTCTTCTTCAGCTTCATAGTAAAGTGCCTCTGATTGTGAATCAGTTGGAGATGAGTCTTGACAAAATCGGGTTCGTAGAAGCTGGTGTGACGGTGAATCGACCCCAAGCCAGAGACAACGTGTTTCCTTATGGTACGATGGAATATTGTCAGGCAGAGCATATTCAACTGCAAGCCTGGGGTCCCCTTGCTCAGGGGCGATTTACTGGCAGGGTAGTTGAGGGACAGCGCCCTGAAATTGAGCATACGGCTCAATTGGTTGATCGAATGGCCAAGGAGCGTGGGGTGACACCGGAGTCTATTGTATTGGCTTGGTTAATGAAACATCCAGCAGGTATTCAGCCTGTGATTGGTTCGATTCGGCCAGAACGTATTCTGGCCTGTCGTGACGCGACGAAGATTGAGCTAACCCGGTATGAGTGGTACGAGCTGTATTCAGCTTCGTGTGGTCGCAGAATGTAATTAGGGACTTCTGAGAGAGTGGATAGTTTCGATCAAAATTCATAGATGTTGGGTGAAATTTTAACATATAAGAAGACACAGGCTGCTGATGGCCTGTGTCTTCTTTGTAATAATCGGCTTCATTTGGTTGAAACACATGATCGAAAGTGTAATGAATCCTAAGGTCATATGGCCTACAATGCTTTTAAATAGGTAATAAGCATACTGATTCACAGCCGAAACCAGTGTGTTGAAACGGCTGTAAGGATATTTCACCTTCATATTTGTGCTATACACTATGTCCAAGGACTTAGGAAGAGTGCTGATAAGAAGGACGTTTCAACCATTTTTATCGTTTTACCGGGTAGTTGCTGGACTGCTGTGATAAAATGATAGGAATAAGAACATACGATCTGTTTATGTGAGAGGAGACACCTTGACGATGGAGATGCTTAAACCACCCGCCGAGATATTATACGAGGTTGAATTACGTGCATTGCGAGAGGAAGATCAGGGGAAACGTCCCCCAAACTGGCTGTTATCTCCTGCCTATGTGCGCGATTTTATTATTGGCAGGGATAAGCCGGCGTTATTAAATGGAGAAGAGATCCCGATTACTCGTAAATTCTATGGCAATGACGTGTTAATAGAGCGCGCCGTGGTCACTCTGGCAGGCAATCGAGGGTTAATGCTTGTGGGAGAACCCGGAACAGCCAAGACCATGCTTAGCGAACTGCTGACCGCAGCGATCTCCGGAACCAGTCTGAACACGATTCAGGGTACAGCAGGCACGACGGAGGATATGATCAAGTATTCATGGAATTACGCCATGCTGCTCGATAAAGGTCCTTCGGAAGCTGCGCTTGTGCCATCGCCGTTATATAGCGGAATGAAAAAAGGCATTCTTACCCGTTTTGAAGAGATTACACGTTGTCCCGCCGAAGCGCAAGACAGTCTGATCAGTATTCTCAGTGACAAGGTCATGAGCATTCCTGAACTGGACGGTGGTGTACTGTTTGCCCAACCGGGATTTAACGTCATTGCTACAGCAAATATTCGGGATAAAGGTGTTAACGAAATGAGCGGTGCCTTGAAGCGTCGGTTCAATTTCGAAACGATCAAGCCCATTCATAACGTGAAGATGGAAGCCAAAATAATTGAATCTCAGGCAAGAAGTCTGTTATTACATAGTGGAATTGATATTGAAATTAATCCGGATGTGGTTGAATTGCTGGCTACAACATTTATGGAACTGCGCACCGGCATGACACGGGAAGGATACAAGCTCGATACCCCTCAAGCATCCATGAGTACGGCGGAAGCGGTGTCTGTCTATGTTCAGAGTGCGATGACTTCCTATTATTACGAAGATAAGGCTATTGCGCTGGATCGGTTGGTGCAGAACATGCTGGGAACCATTGCGAAGGAAAACGACAAGGATCTGTCCATTCTCAAAACCTACTTCTCCAAGGTCGTAAAAGAGCGTTCTAGAGAAGAGGGAATGTGGAAGGACTATTATGAGGAGAGAAAATGGATCGGTTAACAGCAGTACTGGACCCTGATGTTGATCAGTTACAATCCTTGTTCGAGTCCCAGGTATATAACCTGAGTAATCATACGGTCTATTATCCTATTAGACACCACAGCCCTGCATGTTCGTATCACTTATTACGATTAATTGGGGAGTACAAGCCGGATATCATTCTAATCGAAGGACCAGAGAGTGGTAATCCATTAATTTCGGTGCTGAGTGATGAGGCAACCATACCGCCTGTCAGTCTGTACTATACCTATGAGAGTGAACTGGAGAGAGAAGCCTGCTATTATCCGATGCTTCGGTATTCGCCTGAATATGTCGCTTTGAAAGAAGCAAAACGTCTGGACATTCCGGCAAAGTTTATTGATCTGGACTATCGTCACTTCTCCACTCGTGCATCCAAGTCTGGTCAGACAGAACAAAAGGAGATCTCCATCCAGGACGAGACCTTGCTTGCGGGGTCTGACTTCATTAATCGGTTGTGCCAAAAAACAAACTGTCGCAGTTTTGATGAATTGTGGGAAAAGGTGTTTGAGATTGGCGGTCTGGAGAAATCCACTCGGGCGTTCGTGCAGGATGTATTCACGTATTGTACGTTATCCCGAATGTGCTATTCCACGGAAAGATTACAGTCTTCAGGTGATCTGGCAAGAGAAGCACATATGAGACAACGTATTCAACAAGCGGTACAGGAGCATGACCGTGTGCTTGTCATTACCGGTGGATTTCATACCTATGGACTGTTGATATCAGAGAAACTTGAATCCGAATTGGAACAGCCGGAAATGGAGAAACATCATGCAGATCAACGTTTGGATGGACGAGGTAAACCAGGTACGTCTCAACAAAGTGCAGTTGATCCAGATCCGGTTCACCAACAAATGTACCCGATGGTCTATACCTTTGCTGAAGCGGATCGGCTCAATGGATATGCGAGCGGCATGCCTTATGTGAATTATTACGATCAGATCTGGAACCAGCTGCTTCGCAAGAAGAGTACACCATATAATCTAACGGCTCTGGACTTGTTATCCCGGCTGATGCGCCAATTACGGGACGGACACGAGCATGTATCAACGAGTGATGCGATTGAGGCGTACAGCATGATACAGGGTCTTGCCGGGCTTCGGGGGAAAAGGGAAGGCGGCGTCTATGAGTTGATGGATGCAGCACTCTCTTCCTTTGTGAAGGGGGAACTTACCCTAGCGACCGATAAACCGTTGCAAGAGCTTCAGCAGTTATTGACAGGAGACGTCATTGGAAGCGTGGCTCCCAATTCATTCAGTATTCCCATCGTGGAGGACTTCAAGGTGCGTTGTACAGGACACAAACTGCAGATCCGCACAACAGGACAACACAAGAAAGTGCTGGATCTGTATGCGAAACCGGAACACCGTCAGATAAGTCAATTGATTCAGTGTATCACGTATCTGGTTCCGGAATTCGCTAAACGGCAATCCGGGCCGGACTGGATCGCAGAACGTGACATGAATCTTGTACGCGAAACCTGGGTTTATATGTACTCATCCCGTATTGAAGCCAGATTGATAGAGAACTCTCTCTATGGCGGAACGCTTGCCGGGGCGGCTACACGCAAAATGGAAGAACAGATGCAAGAAATACCGGATCATCATAGCGGTGAACTTTCCCGACTAATGCTCCAAGCGCTGCTCATGGGGCTTCAGGACACTGCGATGAAGCTTTATGAACAGGTGCGCTCGGCGCTGAGAACCGACGGGAATTTCCTTTCCTTATGTAACAGTCTGCAAGTCTTGAACCGAATTCATCAGCACCGCAGGCTACTGGGATTATCTGACGAGCAACAACTCCCTGAGTTGGTATCCGAGGCTTACAGGAATGCCGTAGACAAGCTGCTACAGCTCTCTAGAGCCAACCCGGATGAGCATGAAGCCATTATTCAGGGATTGAAGTTGCTAGCCATGCTCGCGGAGTCATCAGAGGAGCATTTTCAGGATGAGACATTCCGAATTCACCTGAATGAGCTTTTGTCTGATCACCAGCTTCCGGCTCAGCTGGAGGGTGTGTGTGTTGCTATTTCCTCAGGGCTCGGCGACAGGCCCAGGGAAGAGATTGTTGATCGTGCACGTGGGTATATCCATGGTACACCGGATCAGACCCGTCAAACGGCATTTTTTTTACAGGGAGTATTCTCTGTAGCACGTGACGCTTTTTTATATGAAGATCAGCTGTTGTCCGAGTTGAATTATTTGATAGAACAGCTATCCTACGACGACTTCATCAGTATGGTACCGGAATTACGGTTGGCATTCACCTATTTTACACCAATGGAGACGGGCTTGATTGCTGAGCGGGTGGCGAGTCTGCATCAGGTTGAACCGGAAGAGATGTTAAGACCTGCGGTCGATGAACAGATGCTAATTCAGTCCAAAGCATGGGATGAAGCGCTTCGAAAGGAG
The DNA here is from genome assembly GCF_026013365.1 of Paenibacillus sp. LS1. Lineage (GTDB taxonomy): Bacteria > Bacillota > Bacilli > Paenibacillales > Paenibacillaceae > Paenibacillus. The sequence continues at coordinate 641,765 of NZ_JAPDOE010000001.1, read as the reverse complement.
TTTGCCGCATGGAAGCTAATATGAATGAAGCGAATCGGATAACGAAAGAAACCGGAGAAACGGACAAAACCTCCAATCCGGATGGAAGCAACCGAGGAGATCATCATTCTGCTGAAACCTTGAATCGATGGCGTCTGATTCTTGGTGAATCCGCCGAAGAAGGGTTGTGTAATACAGACCAATACACTTCGGCTGAATTTCAATATACGGAAATCGATGAGATTCTGGGTTATCTCTATAACCGTGAATACGGTGAAGAACAAGGTTACCGAAAAGAGGGAGGACGCGGTGCGTCTAATCTGACTGTCCCGAAATGGTTGCACAAAGTCAGGGACCTGTTTCCCAAACCAACGGTAGAAATATTGGAGAAACAGGCGCTTGACCGCTATGGGCTGACAGAATTATTAACGGACAAAAAGTTGCTTGAATCCCTTGAACCGAACATGAATCTGCTCAAGAATATTATGCAATTCAAAGGACGGATGAAAGGTGAGGTATTAAAGAGCGCCAAGGATATCGTGCGAACTGTGGTTGAAGAGCTCCGCAGCAAGCTGGAATCGCAGACCCGAGCCAGTATCATGGGCAAACGCAGTCGCTATACCTCCAGTTCAGTACGATCCTTGCGCAATCTGAATTTCAAGCGAACCATCACCAAGAACTTGAAGAATTACGATAAAAACAAGCGCAGGTTTGTAATTGATCGTCTGTATTTCGACGGGAGTATACAGCCTCATAACAAGTGGAACATCATCATTGGTGTGGACGAAAGTGGCAGTATGCTGGATTCAGTCATCTACAGTTCGGTAATGGCGAGCATCTTCTATCGCTTGAATGCGCTACGCACGAAATTATTTATATTTGATACGCAGGTTGTTGATCTGAGCGACAGGCTGGAAGACCCCGTAGATGTGCTCATGAATGTACAGCTCGGCGGGGGAACACATATTACCAAAGCGTTGCGTTATGGCGAGACGCTAATCGATAATCCGGGCAAAACCATCTTTATTCTGGTCAGTGATCTGGAGGAAGGTTACCCGATTGCGCAGATGTACAAAGCCTGTAAAGATATCATCGATGCAGGATGCAAGCTACTGGTTCTCACCGCACTCGATTTTAACGGGGATTCAGTCTATAACAAACATGCAGCACAGACCTTAACGAATATGGGCGCTCATGTAGCCGCAATTACCCCAAATGAGTTGGCAGATTGGATTGGCGAGATCATCACTTAAATTTGAGGAGGAACGTGTAATGCTTACCGCAGACCGTGCAGTAGAAACTTTGGTGGAGAAATTCGCAGTGACCTGTTCCAACGAGTATTCTTTAAAAACAGACCGAAGCTCCGAAATTATTGATTATGTATTGGGAACGACAGACAAGTTCCCGAATATGATGGGAAATTCGAGTCATTATGTGTATCAAACGATTGATCTGCTTATGAAGCTCGCCAAAAAAGATGATGGAGATATATTTTACCGGGCCGGGGCTATTGTGATATATCTGGAATCCAATTATTCCAAAAGAAGTTCATGGAGAACGGATGCTTTTACTGTCTGTATGGGAAATGATTCAGAAGCCTACGGATTGAGCGGGAAGAGCAAAAGCGCTGATCGCATGGGTGGGTTGTTGGCCCGGTTGGAGAAGATCAAACAGTTTGCGGGCGAGAACGAAATCTCGGCTGAATTAAAGAGCAAATTAAAGCGTGCCCAGTGGCTTATTGATTCCAAAAAGGCTGACACCCAGGGGGATTATCGAGATGTAATCAATGCGTTAATGCTGCTACAACTCTATTCAAAACTCAGTGACACGGCTTCTCATCTTGCAGAGGTTCAATCTTCTGCTCAATCGTTACCCGTGTTGTTTCAACATGTGATGGCTAATGATCCAGATAAGTTGCGGGACGAGCTACATACGTTGATTGAACCTGTAGTGGTAAGTAATATTCAAGGAAAGCATAACGGATCATCCCAAGAATTGAAGGATGAATTCCTCAAAGAAAAGCGCAGTCGGCTCATAGCTGAGCTGTATCCCAATACGTCTTTCTCTTCAAAAGAGCAATGTTCAAACACAGTATTCCATCAAACTATGGTACTTGTGAGTGGTGCCTTGTTGTACCTGATTAACATTAGTGGAGGTAAACAATGGTTCCTTGATACGAATAGTGATATTGGACATGTTTTGCTTCACACAATACATCAATTACATGAGATTTATCCACTTGAAGTTCGCCGTTACTTGCTGAGTATGGACCCTAGAGCAAAGAGTCAAAATGATCTGCTTGCTGGACTTGTGCCTCTGGATGAGCCTTATCAGTTGGTTGAAATGTTGCGGGACGAGCTTAATTCGTACACGGTATCTTGGAACATGTTACAATCCGCGATCGCGCATCGTCCTGAACAAGCGATTCGAGCATACGAGATTATCAAACCACCATTCCTCAAACTTTGCATTCAGAAATTCATGGATGATCAAGGATTGACATTGCCTAATGCGGAGGGGTCCCTGGAGCAAGCAGTATTCAACGCTCTTCGGCATCCTTTGGATGGGGGACGTCAAGGACTTACGATTGCAAGATACTTAAGCGGGGAGAACTCCCTTGAGGAATATTGGGAGGACCCGAATAGTCGTGGTCTGTTTAATAACCTTAATCGGGACAAGAAGCGTATTCACAATCTGATAAGCATCAGTTTCCTGCCCTTGGAGTCGGAGGCAATGCGCAGGTTCGCAATCCTGACCACCCATCCCGATTGGACGCTGGATATTGTCTCAGACATGTACAATTCGTACGCATTCAGTGGAGAGAAACTGCTTCAACGTTATGGGCAAGATCCTGAGGTGCAACGAGAGAAACTGCTAACCAGTCTGCTTTCTCTCAATGGCATGACCGACTACAGATACAAATCCATGCCACATGACGAATACCGCCGAATCATTCAGCAAAATCTGGACTATGCGCTGACACAGTACAAGAAACTGCCAACAGATACACGCATTTTAATTCTGGAGCTTACCTTTGAACAACGTGATGAGCTAACGAAGAAACAACTGGCTGAAGCGATTCGTGCCGGATTGCAGGATTCTTCCAAAAAGGCCAACGGTGTGGCCTTAGCCGAATTCAACCGAATCCCTGATCAGGAATTGTATACACTCGTATACCTCTCGGAGAAAAAAGTGGCGATTAAAGAGATGGCTTTGACCGCGATCCGCAGTCTGGAAAACAGCAAGGAGCTGTACGGTGAGCTTTTGAAGAAAGAGAAGTCTGATGAGTGGAAGAGCTTGATCCAAATTCTGCTGGATACCGCAGATTTAAGTCCAGAGTATGCCCATGCTGCACTCGCTGATCAGGCAGATGCCAAAAAGTTGTCGAGACTGAGCTGGTTGTCCTTAAAAGATCTCCCTTCACTTATACGTAATGAAGACAATCAGCCTTTAGATGATCGGATTAAGCAGTATGCATTGGTGCAATCGCTGGATCACACCTCAGGACCCAATGAAAGATTAAATGAATTACGTGAATACGTAAGTGAGGCATCGCTCGCTCGTTTTGCAAGTGAACTGCTCCAGGTCTGGATTCAAGAAGGTGCTCCTGCAAAAGAGAAATGGGTGATGTATGTATCAGCACTCTTTGGCGATATTCAGATTGTAAATATTTTAGCTCCGCAAATTAAGGAATGGACAGAAAATAGCCGCGGCGCGATTGCTGCAGATGCTGTGAAAGTGCTCGCTTACCTGAAAGATCCATCTGCTCTTATGGCGATTGACAAGATCAAACGTGGCGTGAAGAACCGTCAGGTGAAAGGTGCAGCAGAAGAAGCGTTGCAGCTTGCAGCCGATAATATGGGACTTACCTCGGAACAACTGGAGGATCGTCTGGTCACCACACTTGGTTTTGATGAAAAAGGAACCATGCAGCTTAGTTACGGAGAGCGCTCATTCCTGATTAAGGTGAATGGAGACTTGCAAGTCGTTGTCTTAAATGAAGAAACAGGCAAATCCGTGAAGAGTCTGCCTGCTCCTGCACAGAAAGATGATCCTGAATTGGCAGCGCAGTCCAAGGCACGTTTCACGCAACTGAAAAAAGATCTCAAATCCATGGTTAGCATTCAGGCACAGCGTCTGGAAGAGTCATTGTCCAAACAACGTCTATGGTCTGCTGATGAGTGGAAAGCCCTGTTTGTACAAAATGTAATTATGCAGAAATTTGCTGTTGGTCTGATCTGGGGAACGTATGAGGATGGCGCTCTGATCAGCAAGTTCCGTTATATGGAGGATGGCACATTCAATACAGTGGACGAGGATGAGGTTGATCTGCCTTCAGGTGCGCAGGTGGGACTTATACACCCGCTGGAATTGGATCAGGCTACCCTTGAAGGTTGGACAACGCAGTTGGAGGATTACGAGATCAAGCAGCCATTCGAGCAATTAAATCGTGAGATTCACCAGCCGGAAGATGAGGATAAAACGAAGAATGAATACGATCATCTGCCCGAGTCTGATTTTTCACCAACGGCTTTCCCCAAAGCACTGGAGAAATACGGTTGGATCAAAGGACCGGCACAGGACGGCGGCTGGTATCATGAATTTTATAAAGAGTACGGAGATCTTGTTGCAGAATTGCAATTCAGCGGTACGAGCATCACGTATTACGAGGGATTGGATGACATTACACTGGAATCCCTACATTTCTTCAAACCAAGTAACAAGCAATATTATTACTATGGTGATAACAAATCCATTGCTCTTGGCAACGTTCCAGGTCGGGTGTTCAGTGAAACGATCTACGACATTCTAAGAGCAACGGGGCTTTGATGACGTGAGTGGATTCAAGGAGAAATTCCGGATTTTTTCGAAGCTGTGTACAGAGGATTATCTGATTCGTTATGCCAACAAGGGGTTGTACAAAAGGTCTTTGAAAGAGTTGGACAATGGTGTGAGTGTAACTTACGCATGGAATCAATCATCTGTGAGTTGTCAGCTCAGTGACGGGACACACTGTACGCTCGAAAATACGCTGGACCATTGGGAATGCTCCTGCCCGGCAGAACATATCTGCAAGCATGTGCTGATCGCAATTCTATATGATCAACGGGAACATTCGTCAGAGGATTCGATGAATGCAGACGAGAAGCATGCGCTGGATAAGGACTCAGCGATATCGGATAATGATCCGTTGGACTTACCAAAAGACGTATCCGTAACAGATGCAAAGTCAAACTTAGTATCCAACGTGGACGATCCAAGCGAAATTCCGCATACGGTATCACGTGAAATTGAGTCTCGCTTCCGCTGGATGACGGAGTCTGACCTTACCGTGTTAATTAAGTCATATAGTTCTTCTATGATTGAGGAAGTTGTTTTCCGATTGAGATACCCAGAAGAAATTAAGATCATCGAAGATTCACTTCTTACGGTGCATCTGAAAAGCCAGAATATCGAGGTATCTTTTACGGAGGAAGCGAGCCTTGCAAAAGCACTTTGTAAAGTGCCGCAGACTGCCGGGAAGATGGCCAAGCTTGAAGCTTTGCTACGATATAGGGTACTAAGAGGCCTGGATGATACGGATGCATTAAGCGGACGAGTGTACGAAGCCAAGTTCTCTCTGCAGACGGTGCAGGAATGTCGTATTATGCTGGCAGGATTGTTGAAGACGGGACTGGCCCGTCTTCCTCAGTCTTATATGGCACAACTGGAGACCTTGGCAATCGCAGCTCATAGTGGCAACCTGCCTGACATAGAACGCAGTTTACGAGGGATACAAGGAGAACTACAGTTGTTTTTCAACAGACATATACGTTTCTCCATGCAATCCATGCTGGATCGGGTAAGCAAGCTGTATCTTGCACTCCAGGTTCTTGAAGAAGAAAAGGTATCTGTCATTCAGCAGAGTCAGCTCATTGGCAGTTTTCGCAGTAAATACTTTACGGTGCCTTCACTTCACTTGTATGGACTGGGAGCTGATGCGTGGGAGACACGATCCGGTTTCCGTGGAATCACTTATTACTTCTATTGCTTCGATGATGAGGAAATCTACACTTATAGCGATGTACGTGCTGTATATTATGATGATCAGCAGTTCTCGTATGCAGAGCATTATGGTGCATACACACCATGGTTACCTAATCTGACCTTTCGCCAGTTCGTGGGTGAAGAAGTTCAATTCCATTCAGTTAAAGTGAATGAAGAGCGCCGGATCTCTTCCGGGGAAGGTGCCAAGCTTGCGATTTTGCCACGAACGGGTGTGGAAGCGTTGAATATGGGCAAGTACATGCAAGATGTATCGTCAGTACTTCAAGAGGAATCGCGTTCTTTTGATTTGTTTGCTGCTCCTAGAGAACGACTGGCTGTGATCAGAGTTGCTCGAATCGTGGACCATAACTTTGTCAAACAAACGCAGGATCTTGTCCTGACGGTTGAGAGTGTCGAAGGAGAACGATTGGCACTTACTCTCCCGTACTCAACTGACTGGCAAACGATGATCCAAAGACTGGAGTCAGGATATGGTTCACAATCGCTTGAACACTTCTATGCCTTTGTTCGTGTGGAACCCAAACGGATTAGCCCGATCAGTTTCATGAAGGGTCAAACGGTGCTCAGTCTGAAACTGGATATCGGCAATGGAAGGATGGGGAGACTTGGAAGAGCATAATCAGTTCATGCAGAAAATTAGCGGCTGGTCAGAAGAGTTGCTATTGCGCGGGTTATCCCAGTTTACGATCCGAGATATTGAGGTACTTGAGCAGCTCGCTGCGGAATCCTTGCGTTTGCAGATGAGTTTCCTTGATGAGTTGTTGAATCACCTCATCAAGGAAGGGCGTAGCGTGGCTCTTGGACAAGGTAATGAAGAGTTGCTGTTATTTCAGTATTGTCGTCTCACCCAATATGTACAGCTCAGTGTGCAAGAAGAGGCGTGATATTGGCTAGTAATCGAAGCGAAGGCACATGAAGCGATATGATGTAGTAAATAAGATGAATTATAGAAGATAAGAAGATTTGCAGAAGGCCACAAGACCACTGCAAATCTTTTTTGCTATTCTGGAATTCGATGTATTACAGATCGAAAAATATCTTCATTTAATGTTTGTTTAGAAAAAGGATGAGAATTTCAATTGTTCTCAGTTATATTCGTTCTGATGTCATATCCCGATTTATGACGCATACCATTAGGCGAATGCGGTCATAAGGGAGGAAACTGAGATGTCCATGAGCGAACCGCTGTTAACGCAAATTGTGAATCAACATATTCCGGCTGGTGCAACAGTCGTCACCATTGATAAACCTGTTCAACATCCAGCGATCTACGCGGCAGACCTTACTGGTGACGGTATGCCGGAGATTGCTACAGTCTACCAGTTGAATGGTGAGCTGTACCTGCTCATTCTGAAATTTGTTCAAGCACATTGGATCAAGATGGCACTAATCAAGGGATTGGGGTATGGGGTAACTTTAATGACTGCAGCCCCTGTAACCTCAACAGCAAGGAACAATCTGATCATCGGTTGGCGAATTGGTGCGATCTGGTCTAAGCTCGCTGTGTATGAGTGGACCGAATCAGGGCTCAAAGATCTGGCCCCTGACGATCTATATTATAGCTATGCAGAGATTATAGATATGCCTGGTCCGCATGGCCGAGATGGGAAAGTGGAGATTGCACTCTGGATTCATGACACAGGAGAAGCCTACCGCGTGGAGATTATCCGATGGCAGAATGGGAAATGGGTTCCCGCCCCGGACGTATATGCAGCCTACTATCCCAAAGTGGTGCAATATTACGAGCAATTAACTCAGCATTACCCTGATTATATCTTTTATTGGTATTACCTTGCGGATGCTCAGTTCCACGCAGGCCAGTATCCGGCAGCACTGGTTTCCGTTCAGAAGGCACTCAGTTTCCCGGAAGCGTATCCTTCCAGAGAGGTACTACAAGAGCTGGAAAAGAAAATTAAGCAGGCGATGGTCCCTATAAGTCATGCCAGGGTTGCGACATGGTTATATCCGATCTCTGTTCGAACCACGAGTGGGACTCGTTGGGGGTATATGGATGCACAGGGACATGTTCGGCTAGAGCCGGTTCTGGATGACGCGCAAGCGTTTCAGCCCAATGGATTAGCTGTGGTTGTGAAGGACGGCCATGCCGGTGTGATTAATCTTCAAGGGCAGTATGTCGTTCAACCTGTATACGATTCCATCAATTCCTTTTCTGAAGAACGGGCGATGGTGATTGATTCTCAAGGATTTAAGATGATTAATGAACAAGGCACGGTCCTGACCAAACGTCCATACTCGTATATCTCGAATATGAAGGACGGCCGAGCGCTGTTTTACGATTCTAATCCTGGTCAGACAGATGGATCGGTGAGTCTGTATGGTTATCTGGATGCCTCAGGCAATGAGGTGATTCCGGCACAGTTCGTGTCAGCGAACGATTTTCAAGATGGCAAAGCGGTTGTGCAGATCAAGGACAATGAATATGCGCTCATTAATCGCAATGGACATCGGCTTGCGACGTATCCATTTGCTTATGTGGGACCATTAGGAGATGGACTGCTCGCTTTTCAAAAAGAGGCCTCGGGCAAATACGGGTACATCGACGAACGGGGTAATATTCGCATTCAGCCCAAGTTTTCATCGGCATTTCCTTTTAGCGACGGGCAAGCGATTGTTAATACAGCAGAGGATTACAAATCGAACTATGGTGTCATTAATACGCAAGGATCATTTATCATTCAACCTGCCTATAATGACATCCGCGAACTAGGCGAGCATCGTTATGCGCTGGGGCAAGCGATTAACCCGGAGCAGCCTTATATCGGCTCTGTGTATGCGATTGCAGATACCAGCGGTAGAAGGCTTACAGAGTTCGTTTATCGTGATGTGGGCAATTACAAAAACGGCCTTGCTTCCGCATCGGATGGCAGACAGACCTACCTGCTGGATCTGAGTGGCAGACCTGCCACTGGATATCCCCATGTAGAAGGTTCGGGTACGCTAGAAGTTGTGGCACCAGATCTAATTAAGGCGTATGTAGACCAGCGCTTATCTTATGTGAACCGCGCCGGTCAGGTCATCTGGCGGCAAAAGACGATCGTTCCTCTTCATACGCCGTACCGTGTACGCGAAGAGAAGTACAAACCGAACAGGGATTATCTCGTATATTATCCGCAGGTGGAGGGATTGACAAACCAAGCGGAGCAGCTTGCGCTGAATGCCAAGTTGAAGCAGCTGTCTCAGGTTAAACCAATCCCTGCCGATCAGCAGCTGGATTACACGTATACAGGGGATTTTGATATTACGTTCTATCAGCAGCAATTGCTGCAACTGCAACTCACAGGTTATAACTATCCGGCGGGTGCTGCACACGGTATGCCTACGATGATCTATGCAATCATTAATCTGACGAATGGTCAGTTGTATGAGCTGAAAGATTTATTTAAGCCAAATAGTGACTATGTAAAAGTGTTGAGCCAGATTGTGGGAGATCAGATCAAAAATGATCCTCAATACTCGTATGTGTTTCCAGACACCTATACGGGGATTAGTGCGGATCAGCCGTTCTTTGTTACAGCAGATGCTCTGCATCTCTATTTCAATCCATATGATATCGCTCCCTACGCGGCAGGATTTCCAACGTTTACGATTCCTTTCGTCCAGATCAAAGATATCATTGATACAGAAGGTTCATTCTGGAATGCATTCCATATGTGAGTATTCACTATGAGAGTGTCAAAATTGAAGCTTCTCAACAATAGTTGAGGGGCTTTTGATGTGTAATGAGACTAAAAAAGGTAGCTTGCGATCAACGCAAGCTGCCTTTTACAACAACTGTCATGGTTAAAAAGAGGAATACGAAGAAGCCGTCTTAAAAAACTAAATTCATCCCCTTTTCTGGGTACGGAAATTAGATTTTTTTGAACATGCATTATAAGTAAGATCATAAGTTATATATATGACTATTTAACGAGTGGTAAGAAAGCTTCATCGATTCGAATTTGCTGGGAAATAACGGTATGCAGCACCTGGATGATCATCGGGCAGTCGTGTGATGTTTTTGCCAAATAATCTTTCGCGCAGCGTATCTTCTTCATATTCAGTTCGGAACATGCCGCGTTTCTGTAATTCTGGAACGACCAGATCGACAAAATCCAGATGGGTCTGAGGCAGAATGTATCGCTCCAGATTAAATCCGTCAATCCCCGTATCCTCCACCCAACGCTGCATCTCATCTGCAATCTCTTCAGCAGTACCTACACTGACAATTCCCCTGTATTCCTTGCCTGCAAAATCATCCATGACTTGGCCTACCGTTGGAATATGCGCTGCATGCTTCGTGTAACGTTCGGTGTGGGAACGGCCTTGCTCCGTTTTGATTCCGGTGAATGGCGCATTCGGATCAAGTGCCGTCAGATCAATGCCTGTCGAGGACTGATAGGTGAGCAGTGCTGCTTCCCTGCTTCGGTATGTACGATACTCCTCATACTTTTTCGTGGCCTCTTCGCGGGTATGACCAACAATAGCCGATAGCCCGGTAAATATTTTGATGTGATGAGGCTGCCTTCCATGTTGAACTGCTCTACGTCTGATGTCATCCACTTGTGCTTTGAGTGCTTCTATCGTAGGTGCTTTCAGAAATACACCTTCGGCATGCTTGGCCGCAAAATCCCGTCCCCGATCCGAGCTTCCTGCCTGGAATAGAACGGGCGTGCGCTGAATGGAGGGTTCACTTGCGTGAGTGGCTTTTAGCCGGAAATAGGGACCTTCGTGATCAACAACATGAATTTTGTCCGCTCTGGCGTATAACCGACTGGCTTTATCCACAACGACAGCATCATCTTCCCAGCTTCCTTCCAGCAGTTTATAACTCACCTCCATGAAATCCTCGGCCTGATCATATCTCTCCTGATGGTTCAGCACCTGATCTCTGCCAAAGGCGGCGGCGCCGCTTGTTCCACCTGTAGCTACCACATTCCATCCAATGCGGCCCTGTGTCAAATGGTCGAGCGTTGAGAAGCGTCTCGCATTCGGGAAGGGCTGTTCATACGTGGGAGAAGCTGTAGTGACAAAACCCAGATGTTTTGTATGTGACGCAAGAGCGGAGAGCGCCAGCATGGGATCATTGGAAGGGGTGTATACGGCTTCACGGTATGCGAGCTCAGGCTTTAATTCCGGATAACCGTAAGAGTCTGCAAAAAATATAAAGTCGAATTTGCCACGCTCCAGAATCTGGACCAATTCAATCCATAAATCCAGACGATTATAGTGATGGCTCTGATTGGCAGGGTGGGCCCATAGGCCTTGGGTCATTTGATTCGGAGTATGGATGTCGAATACACCCAGATGTATTTTTTTCATAATTAGAAGAACTCCTTTCGATGCATACAAGTAGGCTCAACCGTTCTGAGTACTTTCAAGTGAGCTTATAGGAATACCCCGATTTTGTACAATTGAAAAATGTAAATTCACCATTTATAAAAAACAAATTACAAAATTAAACCCGTTCCGAAAAGAACGGGTCTTCTGGTGATTACTCTGATGCTATAGCATTACATTTAAAGAGATTGAGCCATGACAGGTTCATCTGGAATTGTCCGTAGACGTTTGATTTCATCCACAAGTTCCTCGGTGATCTTGCTTGAGGTTGAGCTGTTCTTCCGGGTTAACACACCAAGCCTAGGACCATTCATGAGATTTCGAACCGGGCGAGTGATCGTGCCGGGAATTGGAGGTGAGACCGCAACAACCGGAGCCAGAGCGATCCCCATATTGGCCTGTACAAAATATTTCAATACCGTGATGCCGTCCACCAGAATCGGGCTCCGCTGTAATTGTCCAATCTGGCTACTGATCATTTCTTCAATCCGAATACGGAACGAGCAAGTTCCCGGAGTCAACAGAAAGGTTTCGCCCTTCAGGTCTTTCAGATGTATTTCTTGTTTATGTTGAAGGGGATGCGAGGCGGGCAAAAGCAATGTAATTTCTTCATATAGAAGGGGCTGGAAATCCAGCTGGATATGAGGTTCGGCTTCATTGCACAGTGCGATATCAATCTCATCATCCAATAACATGCGCATCAAATCTTTGGTTGTGCTGATTCTGACCTGCACCTGAACCTTGGGCTTTTGTTCGGAGAAACGGCGTAAAATCTCCGGCAGACGGCTGCTAGCCGAAGGCTCCGATGCACCGATCCGAATGATGCCTGCATCCCCATGCATGAAATCGGTCAGGGCGACATTGAGTTCATCGTATTCTCTCAATAACAGATCTGCACGTTCGTTCAGCAGCCGGCCCGCGCTGGTCAGGGTAATCGTTTTGCCGCGTTCGAAGAGTTTCATGCCCAGCTCTTCCTCCAGCTTTTTAATTTGCATCGTAATTGTAGGTTGCGAATATTGAAGAGCTTCAGCGGCGCGTTGAAAATTACCGTATTTCACAATGGCCTGAAATGTCTTGATGAGCCGGATTTCCAAAGCGTTCAACCCTCTCGTATTAAAATTTATAAATTAGAGATTTATGTTTTTCAATTATACATGTCCGACATTTTCAATTATTATAGCAGATATCCAATTAAAACAGTAGGAATACCTTTTAATTGAGTCCGTTATGTCACAGGAGGCTTTACCATGACTCAAAATTTGTATACACGTCCAACTCCCGCAGCTTCTACCAAACTGTTTGCTTATGCACCTGAAGCTTTTCAAGCCTTTGGAGAATTTAACAAACAGACATTCGCAGAAGGCGCACTGACCGTTAAAGTGAAGGAGTACATCGCTGTGGCAGCAGCACACATTACCGGATGCCCATATTGCATCGAAGCTCACGTCGGCAAAGCCAAAGGACAAGAAGCTACGTTCGAAGAGTTGCTCGAAGCTGTTGCAGTAGCTGCAGCCATCAATGCACACTCAGCCTTTTACAATTCAATTCACACCTGGAATGCATATAACGAAGAAGCGAATACCGAACTGTATGCATTGGACCACATTGAACGGATTGAGCGGCTGGAGGAAACGAATGAAGGGTTGTATACGTCTTTTGTGGAGTATATCAACCGTACGCTCGTACCTGAACGAATCGGTGTGAAAGACAAGCTCCTGATCGCTGTTGGGGCCAGTCATGTGACCGGTAATGCGTACAGCATCGAGATCTTTACACGCAAAGCTAAGGCGGAAGGTGTTACGCTCGAAGAGCTCGCTGAGACCATTCTGGTTGCCAGTGCACTCAAAGCAGGCGCAGCCATTGCACATCGTGTCAATGCTCTCGCTGCCTATGAACGGGAATAGTAAGAATCACAGCTGAATGATAATAGTCTGAGAGAGCAAAAGCATGTTTACATTCCGAAGGAGGATGAATGATGACCCTTTTCAATATTTTGCAAAAGTTACCTTCCGAAATACGCGAACAGACCATTGCATGGCGGAGGCATTTTCATCAATATCCTGAGTTATCCTTTCAGGAGGCAGAGACAGCTCAATATATTGATAACACTCTTCGGACGTTTGCCGGACTCGAGATCAGTCGCCCTACACCGACCAGTGTTATAGCCAGACTGATTGGAAGCAAACCGGGCAAAACGCTCGCCCTGCGTGCGGATATCGACGCACTACCGATTACCGAGGCGACAGAAAGTGATTATGTATCGACTCGCCCAGGTGTGATGCATGCTTGTGGCCATGACGGTCACACCGCTATGCTGCTCGCTACAGCCCGCATTTTCGCAGAACGAAAGGAACAGCTGCATGGTGAGATTCGCTTCATCTTCCAGCATGCGGAGGAAAGTCCTCCCGGTGGAGCTATAGAGCTTGTCGAAGCAGGTGTTCTGGATGGTGTCGACTGGATTGTGGGACAGCATCTGGCTTCCCTATTGCCGATTGGAAAAGTGGGCATCGTCTATGGGGAGATGATGGCTTCGCCAGATAATTTTACACTGACGGTACAAGGCTATGGTGGGCATGCAGGCTTCTCGCATCGCTCGGTAGATACGATCTCCATCGGGGCCCAGATCGTAACGAATCTACAGCACATCGTGTCCCGTTACACCGATCCATTGGAGCGACTGGTTGTATCGGTTACGCAATTCACGGGTGGATCATCCCATAATGTTATTCCAGATCAAGTGGTCATCAAGGGTACAGTACGTAGCTTTAACGCACAAATCCGCGAAGAGGCGCCGGTACAGCTTCGCCGAATCGCTGAAGGTATCGCCCATGCGCATGGTGCCGAGGTCACCTTGGATTATGTATGGGGTTATCATCCTGTCGTGAACGATGAAGCGCTGACGCGTCGTGTGGAAGACATCATTGTTGGCGTGCTGGGACAGGATGCGATCGAATATGTGCAGCCAGGCATGGGTGGAGAGGATTTCTCAGCGTATCAGCAGGTCGTTCCAGGTACGTTCATTAACATTGGGGCGGGCAACGTGGATCAGGACATTGTCTTTCCGCATCACCATCCCAAATTCGCTATTGATGAAGAAGCGCTGCCCATTGGTGTTCTGGTGTACGTCAAGATTGCAGAGAGTCTGCTTGAGTGGAACGAAACCTGAGTCAACTTATATCCAACAGCTTCCTGATCATACGAACGTACACAAAACGTTTGTCATGATGTATAGCAGCCTTTAATCCGATTAAATAAATAAGAATACTTATATATGTTGTTGGAAAAGTCCGTTATCTATAATCAAAGGGGGATTTTTATGAAAACGTTAGTTCAGAGAATCATTCACCACCGAGTATGGATCATGGCACTGGTTGCCGTTCTGCTCCTGGCTGGTTGCTCCAGTGGAGGCAGCAGTACAGAGACAGGTTCCGGATCAGACTCGGCTTCAGGAGACACCCCGGCCGCTGCGGCTGCAACCGAACTTAAATTTCCACTCACCCAAACGATACCAACCTTGGACCCGCATCTGTCCCTGGGGGGAAGTAATGCCACTATTGGATTGAATATCTATGAAGGTTTATTCGCCTTCAATTCCAAATACGAGCCCGTACCGAATCTGGCGGAATCTTATGAGGTCAGCGAGGACGGCAAGGATTACACTTTCCATCTTCGCCAAGGTGTACTGTTCCACAATGGCAAGGAGATGAAAGCTGAAGACGTGACGGCTTCACTGAATCGCTGGAAGGATCTGGCGCCACGTGCCAAGAGTTCTTTTGGAGAGTCGACGTTTAACGTCGTGGATGACTACACTGTGCAGCTGAAGCTTAACGAACCTAAAAACGATATTCTGGCCCAGTTGAGCCATGTGCTGAACTTTGCTGCGATCATGCCAAAAGAGATTGTGGATGCAGCAGGTCCTGAGGGAGTCAAAGAGTACATCGGCACAGGACCGTTCAAATTCGTGGAATGGAAAACGGATCAGTACGTTCATGTTAGCAAATTTGACGATTTCAAGCCGGTGGACACACCAGCTGATGGTTTCTCCGGACATAAGGAAGCACTGGTGAATGATGTTTACTTCACTTTGGCTACAGATAATGCTACGCGCTTCTCGTCCTTCTTGGCTGGCGATTTTGATTATATCGACATTGGTGTCGATAACTTGCCGCAAGTGGAGAATGATCCCGAGATCAGCCTGGTGAAAGATCTCTCGACAGACTTCAATCTGGTCTTCAACAAGAAGTCACCTCTGTTCTCCAATCTGAAAAATCGGGAGGCTGTGGCTGCTGTAATCAATGCGGAAGATATTCTGCTGGGTATTACGTCCACACCAGAGTTGTATCGTCTGAATCCGAGCTATATGTATACAGAGAATACCAAGTGGTACAGCGAAGCGGGTAGTGAGGCGTATAACCAGAACAACCCGGACAAGGCGAAGCAGCTGCTTCAAGATGCGGGGTATAACGGAGAAGTGGTACGTCTGCTCACGACCAAGGATACGGGAACCTTCTACAGTGCCACATTAATGCTGCAATCCCAGCTGGAGAGCATTGGAGTGAAGACCCAGATCGATATCTATGACTATGCCACGATGCTCACCAAACGTGCAGATGCCGGCGCCTGGGACATCTATCTGGGACCGTTCATCGTACCTTCCACACCATCACAATTGTTATATCTGAATCCAACTTACGGATTCGCGGACGATGCGAAGCTTGCTGAACTCCTCTCCAAGGCTACTGCTGCTCAGAGTGATGAGGACATTCAAGCCGCTAACGATGAGCTTCAGGCTTATGAATGGACTTATCTTGCTGCGATTAAGATCGGTGATGTGTACAAATACAGTGCCATTCGGAAGAACATCGAAGGATTAACGACACTGTATGGTATTCCGAATCTCGCCAACACCCGTGTATCGCAAAAATAACCGGATGCGCACCGCGGAATGGAGCCTTCAATTGCTGAGGTTCTGGTCCGCGGTTGACGCATTGTCCCGAAAGAAGGTGAATCGGTGACCATTTACATTATCAAAAGGATTGGGGCGCTCATTCCTACACTGTTTATCATGTCCGTGGTTGTTTTTCTAATCGTCTATCTGATTCCCGGTGACCCGGCCCGTGTCATGCTGGGCGATGGTGCGGATGAACAGACAATCTCTGCGCTTCGCTCACAAATGGGTCTGGATGCTCCATTACTCGAACAATACGTTATCTGGGTATCCGGAGCCTTGTCCGGTAATTTGGGTGAGTCCTATTTTCTGGGGAAATCAGTGGCTTCCGCGATTGGAGAGTATATTCAACCTACGCTTTCCCTAAGCATTCTGGCGATGGTGTTCAGTGTACTGATTGCCATTCCGCTCGGGATCAGTGCAGCGATGAACCGTGGAGGTTGGGCAGACAAGCTGTTAACCGTCTATTCGCTACTCGGGATTACGATTCCCGGTTTTCTGCTCAGTCTGTTCCTGGTGTTGTTGTTCGCCGTTCAACTGAAGTGGCTGCCGGTGTCAGGTTATGCCTCGATCCAGTCCGGAATGATTCCCTTTCTGCGTCATCTGGTACTGCCTGCCATCTCCATCGGTCTTGTCATGTCGTCCATTATTGCCCGTATGGTGCGATTATCCGTTCTTGAGGTCATGAATCAGGGCTACGTCAAGACAGCGAGGTCCAAAGGCGTAAGCCGGAGAAGGCTGGTCTACAAGCATATTCTGCGAAATGCACTTATTCCAGTCATTACGGTCATCGGAGGGACTTTCGGTACCCTGCTGGCAGGTGCAGCTGTTATTGAAACCATATTTAACATCCCAGGCATTGGTCAGCTGCTTGTTCATTCGGTTGAGCGGAGGGATTATGCCGTTATTCAGGGCGTTGTGCTGTTCATTGCATTGATTTATGTGTTGGTTAATCTGATCGTCGACTTGCTGTATGCGGT
Source organism: Paenibacillus sp. LS1 (assembly GCF_026013365.1). GTDB lineage: Bacteria > Bacillota > Bacilli > Paenibacillales > Paenibacillaceae > Paenibacillus. Next base: position 624,473 of record NZ_JAPDOE010000001.1, on the reverse strand, counting down.
CGTTGATCCGCGAGTACGGCTTGAACAATAACGAAAACAAAAACAACCCGAGAGGAGGCAATCCATGGCTGATACGGAGATTCAACATATAAGACTTCAAAGACAGCATTTTCGATCTGTTCGGCGCAGGCAGGCCTTCAGGCAGATTCTGTCCAATGCATCGGCTGTCTGGGGAATAGGCTTGACCTTGCTTGTGCTCTTCGTGAGCCTGGTTGGGCCGTGGATTATCACCTACCAGCCACTGGAGGTTGATATTGTCAGACGCCTGACGGCTCCAGGAGCGCAGCACTGGTTCGGAACGGATAATTTTGGACGGGATATTCTGTCACGTGTGGTTCATGGAACTCGGAATTCAGCCCAGATCGGAATCGTGGTTGCCCTGATTGCTTCAGTCATCGGTCTTGTCGTAGGGCTGTACTCCAGCATGTATAAGTGGTTGGATCAGATTCTGATGCGGGTGATGGATGCACTCTACGCCTTTCCTGCTATTCTGCTGGCTATCGCCATTATGGCTGCACTCGGTCCAAGTATGCAAAACTTGACGATCTGTCTGATCATCGTGTTCATTCCGGCGGTCGCACGAATTGTTCGGTCAGTTGCCATCGTGACTCGGGAGCAGACATACATCGAGGCCATGGAGGTACTTGGGGCATCGAACCTTCGGATCATCTGGCGGCATCTGGCACCGAATGCGCTACCGGCGTTGGTGGTGCAGGCGAGTTTTGTATTTGCGGAATCTATCATTGTGGAAGCGGCATTGAGTTTTCTCGGTGCCGGCATTCCGGCGCCTACGCCAAGCCTGGGCAATCAATTGTCCGAGGCCAAAATGTTTATTTTCAACTCCTGGTGGATGACGTTATTCCCCGGGTTTGCGCTCATTCTGACGGTACTGGCTATGAATCTGCTTGGTGATGGCCTGCGTGACATGCTTGATCCCCACACCGCTGCCGCTGTAAAGAAACCGAAGAAAAACAAGTTTGGCTTCAGAGCATGGATGCCAACTCGCAAGGGAGGTGTCTGATATGAATGTCGTTGATGTGACTGTTGATTCTGTAGAAGAACCGCTACTGGACATCAGGGAACTGGTTACCCGATTCCATACGCCACAGGGGCAGGTCACTTCGGTGGACGGGTTGTCCATGACTTTGCAGAAAGGCGAAATTGTAGGCGTGGTCGGCGAATCCGGTTGTGGTAAAAGTGTTACCGCCCAATCCGTATTACGATTGTTCGATGAGAAGCGGGAGGTTGAATACGAAGGAGAGATTCGCCTCTCAGGCACCAACCTGCTTCAGCTCTCTGAACGGCAGATGCAGGCTGTACGGGGGAATGACATCGCCATGATTTTTCAGGACCCGCTCAGCTCCTTGAATCCGGTGTATACGATCGGAGATCAGATTATGGAAGCATTGCGGCTACACCAAAAGATGGATCGGCGTCAGGCCCGCGAACGGGTCATCGCTTTGTTGAAAATGACGGGTATCTCATCCCCGGAGCAGCGAGTGAACCAGTACCCACATCAACTTTCAGGCGGCATGCGGCAACGAATTATGATCGCCATGGCATTAGCCTGCCGTCCTAAACTGTTGATTGCCGACGAACCGACAACAGCTCTCGATGTGACCATTCAGGCACAGATCATGCGATTGGTTGTGGACATATGTGTGCAGGAACAGATGGGACTTATGCTCATCACTCACGATCTGGGAGTCGTTGCTGAATCCTGTCATCGTGTTGCAGTGATATATCTTGGTCAGATTGTGGAAACGGCTAGCGTGGCTACCTTGTTCAAGCGTCCCCGTCATCCGTATTCCATTGGACTGCTTCAGTCGTTACCAAGGATCGATGGAGATCGGAAGCAGAACATGCCTGTGATTGAAGGCAGTGTACCTTCGCTCCATCACATCCCGTCCGGCTGCCGCTTCGCTTCCCGTTGTGCGTATGCAGATGCGAAATGCCATACGGACATGCCACCGCTTCGCCAGCTTGCGGATGCGGATAGTTCCGTACGTTGCTGGTATGCGGATACGATTCCGTTACAGGAGGTGAGATAGATGGCGACCCCGGATTCACAGACGCGATCGCAAGAGCCGTTACTTCAAATCACAGGACTCAGAACCTATTACTCAATCAAAAGCAAAACCAGCTATCGCAAGCAACAGGTCAAAGCCGTGGATGACGTATCCCTGAACATCTACGAAGGCGAGACCTATGGTCTGGTGGGCGAATCGGGTTGTGGCAAAAGCACGCTTGGCAAAACGGTGTTGCGCCTCCTGTCATCGCAGGACGGTGAGATTCGATATCGCGGCCAGCCAATTCACCGATTGTCCCGTCGCCGGATGCGAGCGTATCGGCAGGAGATGCAAATGATTTTCCAAGACCCCTATTCATCACTGAATCCCCGGATTACGGTGGGAGAGGCATTGGAGGAAGCACTGGTCATTCACCGGATCGGTAAGCCTGAGGAACGAACTCGTTCGGCGCTGAAGATGCTGCAAGCAGTTGGTCTGCAAGATGAGCATTACTACTCACTTCCTCATCAGTTATCGGGAGGGCAGCGTCAGCGGATTGGACTTGCGCGTGCGTTGATTCTGAATCCCAAGCTGGTGATCTGTGATGAACCCGTGTCGGCCCTTGATGTGATTATTCAGGCACAGATCATTAACCTGATGCGAAAGCTCCAGCGGGAGATGGATCTGACCTATCTGTTCATTGCTCATGATATAGCCATAGTGAGGCATATTTCGGACCGAATCGGTGTGATGTATCTCGGGAAACTGGTGGAAGAGGCCGATACCGAGAGTCTGTTTCATTCGCCGCGGCATCCCTATACCCAACTGTTGCTGTCCGCCGTCCCGATTCCTGATCCGTCCATGAAGCGGCCTTCCGTTGTAACGGATACGGATATGCCTTCGCCGCTTGAAACGATATCTGGCTGTGCGTTTCATACCCGTTGTCCGCTCGCGGATGAACAATGCCGAAGTATCGTTCCAGTAAAGCGTTCGGTGAAGGAAGGACATTGGGTGGCTTGTCATCATGCTGCGATGGGTATAGATGAGCAGTAGATGACATGTACGGTTACGGATGCCAATCAGAAATCAGAAACTAATCCTCATGTCCAATGAGGTTAATACGACAAGGTGAATAGGCTTTGAGCGAAAGTTCTAAATAAATGTGTGTTACGCACAAGTTTCCCGGCGGATGATCACCATCCGTACTATATTTTGATGTATGAAGGAGCTGACTGAGCATGAAAAAAATCCATTTGGGCGTATTCGAGGTCAACGGTGTCAATCATCTGACACAAGGCATCTGGGCCCATCCGCAGCAGCATCGGGTTAACTATAACGATGTGAACTATTGGATCAATATTGCCCGAATTCTGGAACGGGGCAAGTTCGACTTTATGTTTTTTGCCGATACGTATGGTTATCCCAAAAAGGGAAAAGAGCTGGCTTTCCGCGAAGCTGCGGGCACCCCGTCCAATGATCCGATGCTGCTGATTCCCGCGCTGGCTGTATCAACCCAGCATCTGGCCTTCACGATGACAACGTCAACCACATATGAGCCCCCTTATGCGAATGCACGCCGATTCTCCACCCTTGATCATCTGACCCAAGGAAGGGTCGGCTGGAATATCGTAACTACGAGTAACAGTTCCGCCGGCGATCTGTTCGGCAAGGACGAGTTCATTCCACATGATGAACGATATGACCGGGCAGAGGAATATATGGAGGTAAGCTACAAGTACCTGGAAGGAAGCTGGGAAGAAGATGCACTGCTCGTGGATCGTAACAACCGAGTATTCGCTGATCCTGGGAAGGTTCATAAGGTGGAGCATGAAGGAACGTATTTCCGCTCTGCGGGTTATCATGCAGCGACGCCATCGCCGCAAAGAACGCCAGTACTATTTCAAGCTGGAAGCTCGGAGCGGGGGAGAGCCTTTGCCGCCAAACATGCTGAGGGAGTGTTCCTGAAAGCTCCGACACTTGAAGTGCTGCGGGATCAGATACAGGATATTCGCCGCCGGGCGGCTGCTTTTGGCAGAGACCCGGAACAAATCAAGATTTTTACCGGACTCTCTGTTGTTGTTGCTCCTACACGGGAAGAAGCACAGCGCAAACATGAGGAGTACTTAAGTTACCAGAGCCGTGAAGCGACACTGGCGAGTTATGCAGGGGTAACAGGTATAGACCTGACTGCGCTCGATCCGGATGCATACTTCGAGAATATTCATACCGAGATGGGACAGACACATACAGACCGCTTCACGAAGCATAGCAAGGACAAGAAGAAGGTACAGGAAGTGATTGATGATTTTCTGCAAAAAGGATTTCGTGGCTTGACCGTTATAGGCACGCCGGAAGATGTAGCGGATCAGATCGAACATTGGGTGGAGTTCACAGGGTTGGACGGTTTCAATCTGGAGCCCTATGTGCTGCCCCAATCCTATGTTGATTTTGTGGACCTGGTTGTTCCTGTTCTGCAGAGAAGAGGTATATTCAAAGAGGAGTATGAGGAAGGAACCTTCCGTGAACGGTTATTTGGAAAAGGGCAGGCCCTCCTGCCTGCGCATCATCCGGGTTCAGATTATCGAGTCGGCGTACGTCAGACATAAGGTACAGGTCACTGGAGGGAAACAAGATGCAGGCTAGAAAATATAGTGAACCGCGGATCAATGCTGAACGTTATTTGTACTCTGCTTCCCAGCAAGACTTGCTCGCCAAAGTGAGAGAACTGGGTCAGCAGGTCATTGGTGTACATGCCAAGCGGATTGACCAAGAAGGGATATATCCGTTTGAATCGATGCAAGCTTTGGCGGATTCGGGTCTAGCAGTGCTTGCTGTTCCGACTGCAATGGGCGGTTGGGGAGCAGGATACGCCGGGGACGTTGAGATGATCCCGCTCATCCTCATGGAACTGGCATCCTGGTGCTCGTCCACTTCTCAAGTATTCACACTGCATAATACGGGCGTTCAGTTGGTTCATGCACTGGGGTCTGCCAAGCAGCAGGAGTTCTTTTTTGAAGAGGCACGTGCAGGGCATTGGTTCGCGAGTTTCGGAAGTGAGTCGGGTAAAGACCGATTCAAGTTAGAAAGTGAGCTACGACAGAACAAGGATGGTTATGTACTAAATGGAACCAAAATCTTCGCTACCGGCTCTCCCGGTGCAAAATGGGCGTTCTGGCGCTCGGTCTTAGCTGATACAGAGGGAAGCCAGAATGAGCGATATGTCATGCCACTTGTGGATCTGACGAGCAGCGGCATCACCATCGTGGATGATTGGAACGGCATTGGGCAGCGTGGAACCGGAAGTGGACAAGTGCTGGCGGATAACGTGCACATCCCGACAGAGCATCTTATCGGTGAACCAGGGAGCTATGGCACGGTAGATTCTTTTTTCTCCGCCCAGTTCAACATTCATTTTGCCGCACAATTTACCGGTATTGCCATGGGGGCGTATCGGGAAGCTATTGCTTATGTCCATGAACGTTCCCGCTCTTGGTCAACAGATGGAATAGCACCTAAGGACAGTTCTATCGTCAGAGTTCGATTGGGAGAATGCTCGGCCCGGATTGCCGCTGCGCGAGAATTGGTGCTTCAGGCTTCGCGGGTGCTTGGTGCCTCGTATGACCAACCAGAACTGCGGGAGACCGTTCAGATCGCAGCCTCCCAAGCGAAGATAATAGCGACCGAAGCTGCGTTGGAGGTGAGCAGTTCCTTATTTCAGGTGATGGGGGCAAGGGCAGCTACGCGGGACAATAACTTCGACATGTATTACCGGAATGCGAGAACTTTGACATTGCACGACCCCGTCGACAAACATCTGGAGTTACTTGGTCAGCGGGAACTGGAACGGTACGTATAGTACGAGTAGGTATGTGTTATGACTTATTTTCAAGCTATTGTTGAGATAGCGTTCCAGAACGCTTTTCATATGTGATTGTGTGTAATCATCTCTTCGAGGCCATATGTCCAATATGGCTTCTTTCTTATATAATTAGCTGAAACAACAGACAACGAGAGGAGAAGTCAGATGCAATCCAAGGTGTCAGAGACATGGTACGCCATTCAAAATAAAGAAGATCAGCGCTGTGCATTGGCAGCGAGATTAAATACATTTTACCAAAGCAGCTCTGCTGAACGAATCATTCATATTCCTGAAGAGATTGGTCAGGGTTACTGGCAGTTGAATCGCATTCATCCCTCTATGGAACTCGTGTATAGTGATGCGATATTCCACCGACCAACCGCTTTTAGCAGTCTGGAGCAGGATGACAGTATCAAGTTAAGCTTCTGCATTGGTGAGAGCATATCATGGAACATTGATGGCAAGCTGGGGGAATTCCATGTACATACCCAGGAAAGTTCTGCATATGGCAGTCGATATACGAGCAGTACGTGTGATTTTGGATTACAGCAGCACTTCAAAGGATTTACGTTGAAGTTGGATCAGACACCGATCAGTGGAATGATGCAGCAGCTTCCCATACAGCAGCTCATGACAGCCATCGCTGGAAGTGGGGGAGGTTTCTATAATGCGAAGATGACACCCACGATGATTCGAATTGTTAACGAGATGACACAATGCCCGTACTCGGGAGAACTGAAACAACTGTATTTAAACGGAAAAGCACTTGAGCTGCTCGCAGTATATTTCAGTGAATGCATTCTGGAGCGCCAGTTACCTGCGAATCAGGATGGGTTGTCCCGGACGGACCTATCCAGCTTGCAACAGGCGAAGCAGATTCTCGATGTGAATCTGGCACATCCGCCAACTCTTGAAGGGCTCTCTAGACAAGTGTGTCTGAATGAATTTAAGCTAAAAAAAGGATTCAAGCAATTGTTCGGTCTTCCTGTACATGCGTATGTCATTGAGCAAAGACTAGAGGCAGCGTATTACCTGCTGGAGACCAGACAGATGAACGTGACTACGGCGGCTGCAGCGGTTGGTTTTAATAAAACGAGTCACTTCTCAGCGCAATTCAAACGCAAGTATGGCATGACACCATCCACATATTTTAATCCAACTTTCTAGTAGCCTTCGTGTGGCATTTACTTATAATCCGTATTGAGGTATTTTTGCTCCGGATTGGGGTAGCGGTTGCCCACGTCCCTGTGAGATATTAATGTGCGGATATAGCACTGCGCTATATTGAGAATGATTATTAATATCAGGAGGGATGAGATGAACAACACATCTGAAGTGTCCGGGTTAATGCAAGTGACGAAGGAGCGTAAAGGTTTGCTGATCACAGCAAGTATCTTCTCGACCCTGTCGAGTCTGTTGCAGATTGTTCCTTTTATCGGGGTGTACAAGATCGTCGAGGAACTGCTAACTCATGCGGGGCAACCCTCTGCCATGGACAGAGATCTGTTGATCTATTGGGGGATCGTGGCATTCGTAGCCCTGATTGGAGGACTTATTGCGCTCTATATCGGGGGGATGTGCTCACACATCGCTGCGTTCAACATTTTGTACCAGCTCAGAGTGAGACTTGCGGAACATGTTGCCAAAGTACCCATGGGGTATCACACCCGAACGGCAACCGGTGAGCTGAAGAAGATCATCGAAGTCAGTGTGGAGAAAATTGAGAAGTTTATCGCCCATCAGTTGCCGGATCTGGTGAGTGCGATCGTCATTCCGTTAATGCTGCTGGGATACTTATTCTGGCTCGATTATCGTATGGCGCTGACGCTGTTGGTTCCGATTGGAATCGGGTTCTGGCTACAAAGCCGTATCTTCCGTAGCGAACGAGGCCGTCAGGCTTATCGTGATTTTCAGCTTGCCATTGAAGAGATGAATGCGACGGGTGTTGAGTACGTGAGAGGTATGCCTGCGGTGAAAGTATTTGGCATTACAGCTGATTCGTTTCTGACCTTTAAACAGGCGGTAACGCGGTACCGAGATATTTCGTTGAGAATAACAGATTTGTGTAAAACATCTTACGGGCTGTTTTTTGTAATCATGATCTCGTTATTTACCTTCATTGTTCCGGTGGGTATTCTTCTGTCGAGTGGAAATGCGGGGAATCAGTCGTTTGCGATCACGTTTATTCTGTTTCTGATCATTACCCCGAGTCTATCTGCACCGTTATTGAAGTTAATGTATCTGGGTAGTGGGATGCGAGAGATTGTGGAAGGACAGAAGCGGATTGAATCGGTGTTTGCCGAGCCGGTTGTTCAAGAACCTGAGTTGCCCAAAGTTCCGGATACATATGAGGTTGCCTTTCGGCAGGTATCGTTTGCTTATGAGCGTAAGGAGAGCGAAGCATATAAACCCGTACTTGAACAGATTGATTTTGTAGCCAAAGCAGGAGAGATGACTGCACTTGTCGGACCTTCTGGTGGAGGAAAGTCGACCATTGCCAATCTATTGCTTCGTTTCTGGGATGTACAGGAAGGTGAGATTACGATTGGTGGGATTCCGATTCAGAAGATGGGTACGGAGAAGCTGATGGATACCGTGTCCTTTGTATTTCAGGATGTACATCTGTTCTACGATACGATTGAAGAAAATATTCGGATGGGTAATACATCGGCTTCACTACAGGACGTTATAGCTGCGGCTCAAACTGCTTGCTGTCATGAATTTATTGAGAAGCTGGATGCCGGATATGATACCAAAATCGGAGAAGGCGGCACGTACCTGTCCGGCGGTGAAGCACAGCGAATTGCGATTGCACGGGCGATGCTCAAAGATGCTCCGATTCTGGTCCTGGATGAAGCGACAGCCTACGCGGATGCAGAGAATGAACACAAGATCCAGCAAGGTCTGGCCCAATTGGTTCAAGGCAAAACGGTACTGATTATTGCTCATCGTCTAACAACGATTCGGGCAGCTGAGCAAATACTCGTGATCCGCAAGGGAACAATTGCCGAGCGTGGGACACATGATCAATTGTGTGCATTAGGCGGAGTATATGAGCACATGTGGCAGGCCCATATCAGTGCGGCTTCCTGGAAGCTTGGAGGTGCAGTACGATGAAGAATTATCTATACAATATATCTGGCGGTAACCCTCGTAGTCTGCTTCCTTCGGTAATTGCAGCGATTCTGGACGGGATTGCAAAGATCGTTCCTGCGGCGCTGCTTGTGGACATATTCAATACGATCTATAAGTCTTTCGCTGATCCGGACAAAGGATTGGATATCAACCGAATGTGGATTGTATGCTGCATCCTGTTTGCCTGGCTTCTGGTGGAGTATGCGGCTTATGCTTCGCTCTATGACAAGACCTATCGGGCAGCTTACAGCCTCGCGGCTTCAGGACGGTTAAAGCTGGCCGAACATATTCGCCATCTGTCGCTAGGATTCTTCGGAAAACGTGATCCTGGGGATCTGACGAACCTGATCCTGAGTGATTATGGTCAGGTGGAGCATACGATCTCTCATAATCTGTCGCAGCTGATCAGCGCGATTGTGCTTCCGGTGCTCGCTTTTGGCGGACTTCTGTTGGTGGATTGGAGAATGGCCGTAGCCATGTTTGTTGCGGTTCCCTTTGGTGTGGCGTTGTTATGGCTTACGGATTCCATTCAGGCACGACTGAGTGAGAACCATGTTCGAGCCAAAAACGAAGCCGCCAGTCGGCTGCAGGAGTATCTGAGCGGTATTCGTGAGATTAAGGCCCACAATATGGGGGGCAAACGTTTTGAACGGCTGCGTCGTTCTTTTGACGAATTGAAATCAGCTTCCATTCGGTTGGAAGGCATTATGGGACCGATGATCATGGGCGCGATGTTGCTTGCACGATCAGGAATGACATGGATGATTCTCGTGGGCAGTTATTTGCTTGCAGGCGGTGAGTTGTCCCTACCGGTATTTCTGCTATTTTTGCTGGTAGGTACGAAGGTATTTGAGCCGTTGACGGTTGTACTGATGAGTTATGGGGAGATGCGGTACTCTGCATATAGTGCAAGACGCATTATGGATGTGCAGCAGGAAGCCCCGATGGCAGGAACGGGAGATGTACATGTACAGCCCAATCAGGCGATTTCATTTGACCAGGTGACCTTTGGATATGATGACCAGCAGCCGGTGTTGAAAGACTTGTCCTTTACGATTGAGCCGCATACCATTACTGCGCTGGTGGGACCATCCGGTAGTGGTAAGAGTACAGTCACACGTCTCATTGCCCGCTTCTGGGATGTACAGCAAGGAAGCATTCGCATTGGTGGCAGACCCGTTGATCAGATGGACCCGGAGAAGCTGTTGCAGGATATCTCTGTGGTCTTCCAGGACGTGTATCTGTTCCAGGATACGATCGGCAACAACATTCGTGTAGGAAAGAAAGACGCTACGCAATTCGAGATTGAAGAGGCCGCGCACAGAGCTTGTTGTCATGAGTTTATCTCCAGTCTGCCTCAAGGGTACGATACGCTCGTTGGCGAGGGTGGATCGACGTTATCTGGTGGGGAGAAACAGCGTATTTCCATTGCACGTGCTTTGTTGAAAAATGCATCAATCGTATTGCTTGACGAAGCTACAGCTTCACTTGATCCGGAGAACGAAGCCGCGGTGCAGCAAGCGATTAATGAGCTGGTCGCGGACAAGACGGTTATTTTGATTGCACACCGATTAAAGACCATTCAAAATGCCGATCAGATCCTTGTACTGGACCAAGGTCAGCTCGTAGAGCAAGGTACTCATACGCAATTGTTAGATTATTCGGGTATCTACGCTCGTCTGTGGCAATTACAACAGGATGCGGAAGGCTGGCAGGTAAAAGTGAACGGATGATGAGTGTTCGATGAGATGAATGAAGTAAATAAGCCTGATGTAGTAAATGAACTGACATAAAAGGAGAATGACGACGATGTTTAAACGAATTCCTGTATGGATTGCACTATGCTGTATGCTCACCTTGACGGCCTGTGGAACGAACCAGACCACCAGCGAAGTGGCTAACTCCTCAGAGGCAACAGCACAAGCGACGACCAAAGTGATTACCAACCCGAATGGAGAAGAGATTACGATCCCCTTGAATCCAGAGCGTATTGTTGATCTATCCGGCTCTACAGAAGAACTGTTGATCATTGGGAAAACACCTGTAGCGACAATGAGCGCGGATTACGGTAACCCGGAGGAGCTCACGCCAACCATTAAGGATCAGCTGAGTGCAGATACCGTTAATCTGGGCTGGTATGGTTTCCCCTTAAGCATTGAAGCTATAGCGGGTGCCAATCCGGATCTGATTATCCTGGGTAAGGATTTTAACACGGATCAGTATGAAACTTTATCCAAAATCGCGCCTACGATTGCATTGCCATACTCCTACTTTGATTGGAGAGAACGTTTGACGTTCCTGGCAGACACGTTTGGAGAAGAAAGCAAGAAAGATGAATATCTGGCCAAATATGATGCGAAATCTGCAGAGTGGAAACAAAAGCTGGAGGCGGCAGTAAACGGTGAATCCTTTGCCGTGATTGAGACATATCCAAACAATCTGGTCATCTATTCCAATAAAGGTGCAGCTGAGATGTTATACGGTGAATGGGGCCTGAAGCGCACAGAGGGTATCCCTGATCCAGAGGGCTGGGGCGGTAAACAGATCGCACTGGAGGCTCTGGTTACCGTTAATCCGGATCGTCTGCTATTGATGGAGAATAGTGAGAACAAGATGGTCGATAGCAAAGTGTGGAATAACATGAACGCCGTGAAAAATGGCAAGATCTATAAAATCTCCAATGTCGATAATTACAACTACTCGTACACAGCCATGGGAAGAATGGAGCTTATGGACCGCCTGGGTACGATGATTCTTGAAGGGCAAAAGTAGTGTAGGTGGATTAGAGCATTCACTATGGATTAACTTTAACAATTAACAGAACTTAATGGCGGCATATGTGTAAATGTGTAGTTTGTTCGAAAACATGCAACTTGAGCGGTTCGGGTTGCGTTTAGACATTGGGGTGATCTGATGTTGGTGAACGCGGTTCAACGGTACATGGTGTTAGCATTTATATTTATCGGTATAAGCTTAACGGCAGGCTTCATTCTTGAAAGGATTGAAGGATACCAAATTACAACGACAGAGTATTACGGCTTACGTAATGCAGGGGGCCTGATATATATTTTATCGCTCATCCTGGGATTCGGTCACTATTTACTCGCTTTTTATGTTGTTATTCTTAGCCCGATCGCATGGCTGTTACAGAAATATGTACGCTTTCCTATGGTGAGAACCGTCATCTATATGGTTGGGTTTGGATGGGGCGGGCTGTGGGTTTTTGATCTCATGTACAATCCATATTTTGTGAATGGATACCATCTGAACCAAGTAACATCGATATGGATATTTGCCGTCGTTGGGTTAGTCTATGCTATTGTGGAGAATAAGATTTGGCGAAAAGGGCAGATGCAGAACGAACAGAAGACTACTTAACAAAAGTTGAGTAGCCTTTTTGGTTTACATAATTATTATTGTGTTTATGTTGGAGAGTGAGGAGCCGCATTAATTAAGGACGATAATGTAAGAGTAAGTAGTAAACACGGACAGCAGTTAAGATAATTCGATAGTTTGTTATAAAATTCACAAAGAGTGAAAGTGATAAGAAATAGGAGTTATATCGTAAATAGGTAAAATTTTCTGTTATACTATCTGAGTTGTGTACATAAAGTTAGATATTTTATGAAGGGAGTTCATGAAGTAAATTAGCCGTTTAGTTTAAAATTGTAGTTTGGAGGAAAGCATTTTGTATAAAGCAGGTTTTTGGATTAGATTAGGAGCAAATGTGTTGGATAGTCTTATTATTTCAATTCCGTTAGTGATTATTGCAGGTATTCTTACGGGCAACTTTGATACGGATGAGCCGATTGCAAAACTGCTTAGTGCGTTATACTCAATTTTATTACCAGTTTACTGGTATGGTCGAACCATCGGTAAGCGTATATGTGGAATTCGAATCCGTAAATATGACACACACGAACCGCCAAAAATTGGTACGATGCTGATGCGAGTTGTTGTGGCTGGACTTGTGTATGTAATAACTTTAGGTATCGGAATTATTGTGAGTGCTTTTATGGTCGGTCTGCGTGAGGATCGACGTGCGATTCACGACTTCATAGCAGGAACAGAAGTAGTCTGGGATTAAGTCGGAGATTATAAAGAATTGGCTGTACAAGGGTGAAAATCACTGTGCAGCTTTTAAATCATTAGCACTATTTCACAAAACTCGTATTTTGTACATATGTATAAGACCCACAAATCTTACAAATGCAGCTTTAGAACTTCCTGGGTTAGATAAAGTGTAATCAGTACTAAGCCATTTATCTGTATTAAGAAAATCGCGTAGTTCAATTGATCCGCCTTCTAGGGGTTCCATCAAATCCATTATTTCTTTTAGAAAATGTACCTTGTCACTTCCGTACATTTCCATATTTTATCCCCCCATTCTAACTTACCGCCAACCAAATTCGACCCAGAAACTGTATTTATCCTGCTTAATAGTTGCTAACAACGATAAACTCGTCGATACTTTTAGTGTGGTTCACCGCGTCTAATCTTGAAAGTATCCTATCCGTTAGTTGAATAACGCAACCAATCACAATGATCGGCTGCTTTTTTTGTTTTATTGAGCTAACGTTTCCCGTTAGCTTAATTTACAATAGCTAAAGGTGTTTGGTACGTGTCTTGTAAGCATTTAAATATAAATGATCCAATACTCATTTGAACAGTCGCCAATATAATATGCAACCGCTCAATCGCTCACCAAACTAAAAATGAAGACTGGCTACCTTATAATAGTCAGTCTTCATTTTAGTTTGGTATAAATCCCTCTTATTAACTGTAGAACTATAAAAATCTTCACTATGAAATCGATATCTCGGCAGGCTTGCCCTGGAAGGACAGCATATCGTCACTAAGCAGTGCAACTTGCGGTCCAAGCGCTGGGGAGTTCGCATCTGTGGAATTTATAAAACAAAATTAAAGCTGATTGGAGATAATCCTTCCGAGGTATACATCTAATCGGAAATCGGATGAATTACTTTGATTCTTTGTATGGATAAATGTGTCTATAAGAAATTATAGAACCCGTCTTTTCTTACATTTTATATGGTTTAATATGCTAAATAAGATTATCTTCTGATTTCGCCTCTCAACGGATATCCTTGCCCTTGGATAACCAGTTCCTACTGCCAATCCTGTAGCGGACATTCACCGCGAACTCATCGTCCATGTCGGACACATTAGCAAAAAACAAGAGATCTAGAAAATCAGATCTCTTGTTTTGAATCGTATATATAGAACTCCAAAGGTGTGATCCTGCCTTTAATTTACTGTATAGTCACACGAGTCTATGGTAGGTTTAAGCAAGCATTTGGCACGAATGTTATATTGTTTGTGTTGTCATTTAGTACATAATAAAGATGTACGATTGATTCTATTCAGCCATGAATGTGAGCATTTAATGGTGATTACACAACAACAAATTCTGAGGAGTAATTTTACACTATGATCAATCGATTCATCAGCTTATTTTCTATTCCTTCGTATGCTTTACTCTTTATGTGTATGGCATTACAGGGAATGGGCATTTCACTCAGCACCCCCTTTTTATCTATTTATTTCACGGAACAGCTTGGCGTATCTATTGGAATGTTTGGTCTTTATCTAGCCGTTACACTAATTGCAGGAATATGGATCAGCACGCTAATCGGGAGACGTTCTGACCTTGGCTTGAATCGGAAGAGCGTTTATCTTTTCTCTACTCTCTCTAATGTCTTGGCCTTTAGTGGATACTTGTTCATTCAAGATTTTCCGATGTTGTTCATTTACATGACTGTGTTTACTGCCCTTGGTGCACCAGGGATGCCCCAGTTGTTCGCTATTTCTAGAGAAGCAGTGATAAAGAGTCATTTTACGGAGCGTGCGTTTGCTAATTCTACCTTGCGTTCTGCTTTCTCTCTCGGCTTTATTACAGGTCCGTTAATCGGCACTTTATTACTCACTGCTATTGGATTTAAGGGGATTTTTTTGGGAACGATCGGAGCTTTCCTGCTCGTAGCTCTGCTTGTTTTCCTGTTTCTCAAATCAAACACAGAAATGAAGAGCAGTAATGCTGAAGCGAATATAAAAAGTTTCAGACTGGCTCAAAACCGGGATATTCTAATTCCTTTTCTCATTATGGTACTCATGTATACGGCTCATTGGATGAGCAGCATAAACACGGCTCTCTTTATTACAAACAATCTTGGGGGAACGACAAGTCATGTCGGTTTAGTCAGCAGTATATGTGCTGCGCTGGAAATTCCCTTTATGATTGTACTCGGTCTACTTAGTGCAAAGTATAGTAACCGAATCTTGGTGTTTTGCGGGGCTATTTTTGGAGGAGCTTATTATTTCGTTATCCTTATCTCAAACGAGATGTGGCAAATGCTTGCAGCACAAATTTTGCTCGCTGTTTTTGTCGCGGTCATTTCTGCGATTGGAATTAGCTACATTCAGGACCTGCTGCCTAGTATGCCGGGATATGCTTCCACACTCTATTCGAATTCATCCACTATCGGCAGGCTGATTGGTAGTCTTGTTGGTGGTGGAGTAGCCAGCATTGTGGGTTACCGATACTCATTTATCTTCTGCTTTATACTTATCATTGTTGCTGTAATTATGCTTGTTGTAAGTGGACGACAGCCTGTAGATGAACCGCAAATTTCAACTTAACTACGCCGATTCAACGGGATAATTTAGGTTTTTGAGCTTTTCTAGGTATGGGGTAATTAACATTGGCACAGCATCATGCTTGAAGCATTCCCTTAAACGGAAACCGACCTTGGTCCTGCATAAAACAGGATCAAGGTCGGTTTCTTTAATTATAGCTGCAAGAAAATCTTATACAGAACTTGAGCAGCTTCTGCTCTGGTTGTCGTTCCGCCAGGACTCAAGATGACATTGCTTCGCCCGTTTATGAAACCCATTGTAACCATTGCAGCCATGTCATCAACTGCGTACTTTGCTACATTTGCCGCATCTGTAAATCTCTTGAGATCCTCAGCTGAAGGGGTCTGCTCGGTTTTGCTCACTGCCCGCAAAGCCCGCATGGTCAGCACAGCTAAATCTTGTCTAGTAATTTCCGTTCCCGGATAGAAGCTGCCGTTCGTGCCCAGGGCGATCCCAAGTGCTTTGGCGATTCCGATTTCCTCATAATAGAGGTCTGTTTGCTTCATATCACTGAAAGTAGTGTTAAACTCTGCTTGGAGATCCAGTGTCCTTACCAACCAAGCTAGATACTCACCTCTTGTGACCTTTTGCCCGGGACTAAAGCTTGTTGCTGATGTCCCGTCGATGATTCCTTTGGACGCCATTGTTTCAACCGCTGGTGTGTACCACGAATCCTTGATGACATCATTGAAGAATTTCTTCGTATAAACAACGGCATATTGACCTGTGTTTGCCGCTGGGAAAATCATGGCTTGTAGAGTACTGTTGTATTTGCCGTTCAGTAGCTGAACAAATGTACTGTTTGCAGCCACGTACGAAACTGTAAGGTATTTGGAATTGGCCAATTCTTCAACATCAGGAGTATAATGCAGTCTGATTTCAGCCGGTGCATTCAAGGTTGCCATTTCTTCTCCATCTAATTGCACAGCGAATACAATAACAGGTCTGCTGGCTATCACTGATTTTACATCTGAATGAAGCTTTATAGTATTTAGCTGGCTCAGTGAAAGTTCCACATTTTTGGCACCTGATACATACTTCAGCAAATTAGAAGGTACTGCAACGGTTCCAAATTCCGTGTTAATCTCAATCTTGATGTTGGCATGCGCTGCGGTTAGTGCAGCTGCAGGAAGCTCAACCGCATAGGATTTGGCTCCCTCTGCTTTCGGAATGTGCACCATGATTGTTTTAATATTACTGCTATTCGCTTTTACATGCTCCAGAGCCTTATTAAGGTCTTCCTGACGGATGGGTGCACCTTTAGCTTTACCAGTTTTGGTATCCGTCTTCGGTGCCACAATTTTAATCCAATTTCCTTCGACTTTGATGTTTTCAGGAGCCGGTGAAGGTGTGGTCACTGACACAGGAGCATCCGTTGACGGCGGTGTTTCCGTAGGCTTCGGATTGATTGCTGGATTGCTGATAGCGACAGTAAGGGATTGGCTCGCATATTGAGTTGTCGTTTCTTTATATCTTACTTCGTAGAGTCCGTTACCAAGAGCTGTAACCTCTGTGCCTGTGATCGCATTCCAGCTGCCAGCGTTCACTCCTACTTGCCGATATTCCATTACAGGACTTACACCAGTGATCTTACCATCCTTTGCCCCGGCTGCACTGACATTTACAGCCTTGACCTCTGCACTGGACGGCGGACTTTGCTCCTGCTTGGTTCCGTCAGGCACAACGATCAGGATAGCAGGACTTGGATTGCTCATATCCGTCCCGGCGTACCGAAGCTCGTAGCTGCCGGCCTCAAGGCCTTCAATACTGGATCCACTAACCGGCATGTAACCACCTTGATCCGCCTTTCGGTACTCCATATCGACAGTCACATTTTCAATTCTGCCATCATTCTCGCCTGCCGCTGTAGGCGGTGTAATGACGAGTCCTTCCGCTGTTGGTGCCTCTCTGTCTGCCTTGGCTTCATTGCGAATGTCCACGGTTACCGGCGGACTTGCCTTTAGGCTGTCTGTGGCTGCATACCGGATCTGATAGCTGCCAGGCTCCAGATCGTTGATACTTGAACCTGTAACAGGCGTGTAGTCCTCTTCGCCCAGCTTCCGGTATTCCATCGTATCATCCAAGCCCTCAATTATGCCTTTTAAGCCGGTATCCGAATTGGCGTGTGAGATTACCCACCCACTCGCATCGGGTGAAGCCTGCTCCTGAGTCTGCCCTTCCGGAATAACGACTTCTTTATCCAGGCTGGCGCTCAGCGAACCGTTCTTCATATACCGGACATAATATTTACCGGCGGTGAGACCTGTGACCTCAATTCCTGCAATTGCAATATATTCTTCTTCGCCTTCATTCTTATACTCCATTTCTGTTGTCACACCGATCAATTTGCCGTCATCTCCATCAGGAATGGACGGTGCCACACCGGCCGGTGTTACTGGAGCCTCACGATCAGGATTGGGTATGGCCTGGTGAACTTCCCATTCCCATAGGCCTACACCGTTATCGCCTGCCCGCGATTGTTTGGTCAGGGTAACCCGCACTGCCTTTACATTCAGCACCGAGTCAAACGTGTAAGGATTGGAGGATTCCGCTGGAGTATGTTCAACCACTTTGATTCCCTCCGTAACCTTTCCTGCTGTTACCCATTCATCAGTTGCACTATCCGCCGGGATGTAGGAATATACAATTTGGGTAGGCGGCTTGATTCCGCCGCCATCTGACCACAGCACCAAATTCAAACTCTGGATAGATGTACCCTGCGGCCATTCATATTGCACCCACTCCTCTGCGCCTTCATGACCCCAGGTTCCCCAATGCAAAATGTTGTTGCTATCCTTCCTTCCATCATTCACTGCCGCCAGACTCTCCCAAGGTGAGGTGAAGCTGGAAGAAGCATTCGCGAGGAAAGCCATATTACCGTCATTCGGACTCAGCAGACGCAAATCCGTCAGCAACTTTTCGAGCGCCAGGGCAATTTCCTCGTCTGTGGCATTTATATTCTTGATCACAGCAGATGCTTCCGTCTTCGCCGCTTCGATTGGCGCAAGACCTGGATCTGCAAGGTTCGAAGCATTTAATGTATTTACATAGTTATAGACCTTGATCAGTTCTGTCTTATCTACCGCTCCGGTATAGCCGTATACCTTCCATTCCAGAATACCACTGCCATTAACGGAAGGTTTCATGTCCATACGAACACCTGTAATATAGGCTGGCTCAAAGGTCGTTGTATTGTATTTATTAAGTTCATTGCCCAATCCCTTTATGTCCCGAGGGGTATACCATTTCCCATCTTCGCCGCGAAGCATAAGCTGCATATCCTTCGGACGGAAGTTCCCGCCGTTGTCTTGAAATACATATACATCCATGGATGAGGCCAGGAATGGCTGATCCCATTCATACGTCACCCATGCTGGATCTCCTTCTCTACCCCAGTTATGCCAAGCACTGTTGGGGGCACCTCGGTTCGGAGAGAAATCTGCCGAGCTTTTAGGTTCAATGCCGTTATTCATCGCTTCCGGATATCCGTCGCCACCAGAGAAGCTAGCGGAAGCCTTGGCTGTCAGCGCCGCATTTTGCAGCTCAGTATTCACGACATGTACGCTAGCCCATACCTCCAAAGCACTTCCATTGACCGTTCCTCTGGCTTCAAATTGGCCTACACTAGCATAGCTTCTTGGATCAATAGCATCCCAAGTGATTTCCTGCTCTAGATACCCTTCCTCTAACAAAATATAGATTTTTCTAGGAAGTTCTGGTTCAATATCCTTCTTGGTCACTACGCTTAATGCCCGGTAAACGTCAACGGTATCTTCCTTGATCTCTATCGTTATATCCTTGCTGGTCTTCTTATCTCCGTCTGCCGCACTGAAGGTAAACGTGTAGGTGCCTGCCGTACTTACACGAGCATAGCCTGCTGCTTTGTCACCATCCACAAATGAAATGTCCGCTGAACCTTCAGGCTTTTGCTTGACGGCCCAAGTATACTTCAACTGGGGTTCTTCTGCCTCGCTATGCACAGGGTCAGGAATGGCCTCCCCGGACAATACTACGATACTGTTATTGGAAACATCCTGAACCGCAATCACTTGGCCAATTGCCGGAGGCTGTTTATCCGGCGGGGAAGCCAGCTCGAAGATGATTTGGCTGGAGCCAATCAGTTGTCCATCACTTGCGCTAAGCTTAACTGTATACGAACCTGCTTTGGTACCCGTAGCCTGTGTAATGCTTGCTTTCGGATGAGTAAAGGTTAGCTTGCCGCCTTCCGGAGCGCTGACCACTTCCCATTGATAAGACAGAGTCCCTTCAGGCGCGCCATCATCGGTTACAATCCCATTCAGCATAAATGGAATCAACGCCTGTGGATGTTGTGTCGCCAGCTCTACAGTAATTTGCGGAGCTTCATTTTCGCCGCCGGCTGACTTTTCAATGATCAATTCAGCACGCTGCACGCTACCCATCTGAAACATGGCAACGCCTTCATTGTTCTGAACATAGAACTGTCCGGCAGCTGCACCATCCAGCTTCATGGTATAGTAGCCATTCTCCATCCCCACTCCATCGAACAAAATCCGTGAAGTATGCTCTTTCCCTGATGGATTCAGGAGCTGAAGTGTAAAACCCTTACCATCTTTTTGAATTTGCGCGCTTTCTACTTTATCACTTTCCAGCTCCAAATAGATTTTCTCATCGATCAGATTGATTCGTTTGCCGAAACCGTCTTTCGGCGTAATGTTGTAGCTGTCTCCTTGGTCACTCACCAGCGCTCCATAACCAAAGAGCCCGAATATCGGATCTGTGACAATATCGGAACTGATGCTGAGAAGGGAACCATAGAGGCCTTCTTCCGATTCGCCCGAAAAATCATTCCAGCCGTTACTCATGACGCGTGAGCCGCCATCGTATACGTCCTTCGTACCTGTACCTCCCTTATACATCGAATATCTCCAAGAGGTACTGCCAACTGAATTAGCCGAAATCTGTCCCATATTGACGGCATTGAAGTTCGAAATCTTCGCGGCATAATTTCGCTGCTGTGCAATGGCCTTCTGCTCCACCGATCTGCCATCATTCTCATACCTTAACCAGTCATCCATAATGTATCCTGCTAGAGACGCAGTATATTGGAAATTCCACCAGCCTTCACCGCCGCGGAAAACGGGCACGGAATAATGGAACCAGGTAGGCTGAATACCACGCATGGCACGTGTTTTCCAATCGGCCATTTCCATACTTTTCTCAGCTGCACCTGTAAGTGCGTCTGCTGGATAGTACGTGCGCAGTGCTTTCGCTGCTGCATAAGCCCCTTCTTCGCCAGTATTGTCATATTCAAATTCCGACCCGTAAGGATAAGTGGCTCTAGTCATATTCCGTCCCTTGTCGAGGGCGAACTTTTTCTGCAGATTGGCTGACTCGTTCAGCATCCCCTCTTCCTTCAGTGCTTCAATCATATGCGGGATTTGCTGCTCGCCATAGAATCCGATGGCCCCGGTGGAAACACGCTTATAGTAGATGTTATAAGCTTTCTCCAGATAAAACTGAGGCGATTCCCGGTACTCGATCAGATTAGGATAAGCCTTCTGAATCCGGTACATGTTGAAAAATCCGGTAGCTTCCATGATTTCGGAGAACGTACGTGTATAAGGCTTATCTTTGTCGGTGTACGCTCCAGAATCTTTCAGCCAGTTCGCAACGATGTAGCTATCCTGCGTATTCTTCATGTATCGTTCCCACATGAAATCGATCAGGTATGTCTCGATAGAGCGAATTTCATCGGGACTTGGAGCCAGATAGTTCTTCATCGTCATGAAGTTGATGTTATCATGGCTCCAGTCATCCCCCCAATGGCTTGTATTGAGATCGATGCCACTTGTAAGATACCAGTCGAAATAGTTACCATAAGTCGGACTTTCCGGGTTCTTATCCTGTGTTTTCTGGACCATGAATTCGGAATGGGCATCCGAGATTGCATCCAGCTCGGCTAGAACATTGAATTCAAATTGAGTGAATTTATCCACCCATTCGTTGCCGTCCTTCAGCTTATATTCGATACGCACGCTGTTATTGCCGATTGAATCAAACTGAAGCGAATAGATGTGATGCTGTTCACCATTTACGATCTTGGTCTCCACAAACTCAACCGACTCGTTGTAGCCAGGGTTCCCGTCAGACAGTCCACGTCCGGCCCGCGAGTTGTCAACCATTTCCTTTCTGCTCTTCCCAGGCTTGATATCCGGAATATGCGCTTCATCAAACGGATCATTCTCTGCCACATTTTGAATATCGATGGATTGTACATCAACGATATTGTCGTCATAGTGCAGGTCTAGCTTGACAGGCATATTGATTGCAGTCTGGAAGCCCGGCACCGCTACGGCATCAATCATGCCTGATTTATATAGGATGGACCGCAGATTGGCTTCACGGTCTTCCATCGAGGTCGAACTGTTATTTGGGCTTTGGGTACTTTCCTGCGGCGTGTTGTCTCCTCCTCGGACTGCTGAGAATTTGAACTTATACGTCTTGGACTCATCCGGTCCTAGAACGAGGCTGGAAGCATCAGTGAAGTATCCGCGTCCCGTTTTCTGGATTTCTTTGGAGTGAATATAGAGCACGTTCAGCCCTGGATACCAGCCACCACTGTCTCCTGTCCAGTTCTTAAAGGTATCTGCAGCACGTCGCTCTCCTGCTTCATGCATCCAATAATCCACATACTCGATTCGAGCGCCGCTCTCCGGCACCGGAGTGAAGAGCATGAAGTTCCCCTCACCACTGGTGCGGATGGCATAAGAATATCCACTGTCAGCACCTGCGAAATTATGCACCGTCACACGGTCATCATAGGTATCGGATAAGGTCTGATATTTGTTATTCCAAGGCATCGGCAAGCCGATATCCCCGAATTCGATATACTGATTGCTTTTGTTCTTCACCGTAATTTCCCAAAGCATTGAACCATCATCGGTCTGCATATCAAAAACGGATTTCACATCGAAGCCCTTCATTACCCGCTGGTCTGTAGAATTCAGGTTCTGTCCAATAAAGTTGACTTCTACCTTCTTGCCGTCTGCTGATGCGGTCTTGTTCATATAGCGGTTATCCGGATTAATGGTCGAGACTTGTGTAGATCCCCCGGCAGCCAATGTTTTATTGGTATCAACTTCTACAAAGCCGTCCCTGTTATCAGGGAATTGTCCATTGGCACCCGTACGGTAAGAGAAGATCAGTTCCCCCATCCATTGGTGCTGGGTACCATTCTGCGGCGATGTAGTGTTAGGCAGGACGAAATTGATTGGCTTCCCCTGTTTATTGGTAGGATTGTTGTTGATATAGAGCTCCTCAATCTGACCTAAGTCGCCGACTCTGGCCGACAGGCTGGCATTGGAGATACCGGTCTTTACCGCAGCCGTCGCTGCCTCAGGCAAAGCGTTAACCTGCAGCGGCAGACTTGAAAATGCCAGGAGCAGCGCGATCATGAGCGGCTTCCACTTCTTCGAAATCATTGTCATTATAACCTCCTGTATATATGTGATCATATCCATTAGGGGTTTAATTCTCTTAAACCGGTAAGTATAGTTTCTTTTACGAAATACCTTTGACCGATCCAGCGAAAATGACGTTCATTCTTTCGTCTAAAGTAGAATCTCTAAGTCGATTGTTAAGATAATCGAATCCTATAACCGTTACTCCACTGAGGTGCCGGATTGGTCTCGCCCATCCTTCATTTCATCACCCCGCCCATTTGTCCGCTCATCAAAGATCGCGTTATCCTACAGCGCGTATTGTGGGTCTGTCGGGAGCTTTCCCTTTGCATACCTTATTACAGCAGCGCTAGTAGACTTCTTCTTATTCGCTTTCGCGAATCCAAACGCTCATTTCTCCCTCATCCCGATTGGCCCAAGTGAAGTAAGGAATGAACCGAAGCTCGGCAGGCTGTGTATCCCAGTGAACATCACTGCGATACAGATGTATTCCCCAGTCTTCTTGGGATACGATTCTCTGCCCAATGGTTGTAAGAGCCGGAACCCCCAGAGGCATCTGTTCCCCGCTACCGATATGAAACTCGGCATGCCGGGGTAACTGAATGCGATGCAATCCGCGGCCATTGTCGACTTCTTCGAGACAGTACATAAACGGTCCCCGCTGGATGGCTACTTTTCCGAAAGTGGCTTTGATGTGATCATGCCCTTTCATCCGCAGCAACTCCATAGGGAAGTGAAGTTTAATCTCATCACCGGGTTTCCACGATCGGGTCACTTTTATGTAACCGTATTCAAAATTAAAACCATCCTGTTCGCTCTTCTCCCCATTAATCCACAGCTCGGGAATCTTGCACCAGTCCGGCTTTCTCAGAGCTATCGTAAACTGCATTCCCTCTGGGGAATCAGGCCGAACGATCAGCTTCACATCTCCAGTGGAGGTATAGTCAGAGTCCATGGTTAAGGCTGCTCTCCTACCCTCAAGTGTGAATTCCCCTTCCCCTCCGATGTACAATTGTACATACAACGTAGCCTGTTCCACAGCCGGGGTATATACATATTGATCCAATGAGGCAAGTAATCGCGCAATGTTCGGCGGACAGCAAGCACAACCAAACCACCCTTGCCGGCGTGTTCGCACGTGGGCATAATTAGGATTTACACGTTGCATCTTCGGATCGACTTCAAGCGGATTCACATAGAAGAAACGTTGACCATCCAGAGACATTCCACTAATCACCGTGTTGTACAGGGCTCGCTCCATAACATCTGCGTACCGGCTATCCTGCTCCATCTGCAGCATGCGCTTCGCCCAAAAAATCAGGCCAATTGAGGCACAGGTCTCTGCGTAGGCGGTATCTCCAGGCAGATCATAATCGCCTGTAAATGCTTCTTCTTTGGCTGATGAACCAATGCTTCCCGTAATGTACATTCGCTTGCTTACGATGTTGCTCCACAACCGTTCACAGGCTTCTTTCAGCGATGTATCCTCCGTCTTCGCAGCTACATCTGCCATAGCCGCGCACATGTAAACCAGTCGAACCGAATGGCCTTCTGCTGTCGACTGCTCCCTAATAGGCAGATGGGACTGCGAGTACGTGTGCCGGTGAACCATATCCAACTCGCCAAAATGTATGGTACGGCCTCTTTGCTCCCATTCCTCTACAAAAAAATGCGGACTCGCTCCCCGCTGATCCAGAAAATAACGGCTCAGTTCCAGATATTTCTCTTCTTTTGTCGTCTCATACAATTTGAAGAGTGCAAGTTCAATCTCCTGATGTCCATCATAACCTGGCAATTGTCCCGGCTTTGTACCAAACACGGTGCCTATATGATCGGCCAAGCGAATAACCACATCCAGCAGCGTGCGCTTGCCCGTGGCATGATAGTACGCCACACCAGCCTCAATCATATGTCCTGCACAATAAAGTTCATGACACTCGGCGAGGTTCGTCCAGCGCACCCCAGGTTCACGCAGGGTGAAGTACGTGTTCAAATAACCATCGGCTTGCTGTGCCCGAGCTATGGTCTCAATAACAGAATCCACGAGGACTTCAAGTTCCGGGTCGGGTTTCGCTGAGAGCAGGTACGAAGCTGCTTCAATCCATTTCGCAACATCACTATCCTGAAAAACCATGCCATAATGAACGCCCTCTTCATCCCCTGCAGCAATGCGGAAATTCCGTATGGCCCGGCTTGGTTCAGCTCCTTCGATACGGTCATTGAGCGCTTCCCATTGATAAGGAACAACTACGTTGCGGACCAGTTCAATATAATGCGACCAGAATGGATCATTGATTTTATGGCTATAACCTGATGTCTGTGGATGGTGCGTGACGTCTGGCTTTGTCATGGGAACCTCTCCTTGTTCTTTTTTGATAACCTTATTTTACAAATCATTACATCAAGCTGAAATCATCATTTCCAACTGAAATTTACATAATTACAACCTATAAGAAATTTGAAAACTGTGCAAAATTTAGGCTGCCTGTTAAGATTTAAATTAGCGACTTTCAATAGGAATATGCCAGGAATAATCGTAAGCTGAAGACAACCTACAACTATAGATATTTCATAACGCTCTCGGGTAATTCGGTTCGACGCATTATCTGTTGAGCGAGTTGAAGGCACCCAATAGGGTGCCTTCGATGTTCTAACTGTCTCTCTTTGGCAAGTTGGATAAACGAACTCCAATCCATCAACCAATCTTATTGGGACACTCGTTCACTGTACAGAACGTGCAAGTGCTGCAACAGAGCCGCGGAAATCGGGTTTGCCGTCAGCCGTCCACAAAAGCTCCGTCACAAATGTATGGCGATTCGGATCGTACAGCGGATCTCCTATAATGTTCTTGTACGTTCTTGCGTGGAATACAAATAGCGTCTCTTCGCCGTCCTCTGACACCGTGAAGGAATTATGACCGGGACCATACATTGAGATGCGCTCATCTGTCGAGAAAACTGCTGTTTGCGACTTGTGCCATGAGGTGGCATCGAGCAAATCAGCATCCGCATCGGCTTCAAGCAGGCCCATGCAATAATTGAAATCGGTGGCGCTAGCCGAGTAAGAGAGGAATACCCGATTACCCTTGCGAAGAAATGCCGCACCTTCGTTCACTTTATAACCAATGATTTCCCAGTCATATTCCGGCAGCGAAATCATCGTTTGCGGCCCAGTCAACGTCCACGGATTGCGCATTTTAGATATATACAGATTAGAGTTACCTTCAATATTCGGATCCTTTTGTGCCCATACGTAATAACGGCTTCCATTATGCTCAAAGGTAGTGGCATCGAGGGCGAAGCTTTCCCACTCGGTACGAACCTGCCCTCTTTCCGTCCAAATGCCTTCGAGTGGATTGGCATTTTCATTCTCTAGCACGTACATCCGATGGTCGAACAAGCCTTCATTCGTTTCCGTCGTGTGTGCGGCAGCGAAATACACGTACCATTTGTCATCAATAAAATGCAGTTCGGGCGCCCAAATATTAGCACTAAGGATACCAGTCTCGCGCTTTCTCCAGATCACTACAGGAGTTGAGGTAACAAGCCCCTCAAGGTTCTGGGCTCTACGGATTTCAATCCGATCATACTCCGGAACGGATGCTACGAAGTAATAATAACCGTCCGAATGTCGGTAAATAAAAGGATCAGCTCTTTGCTTAATCAATGGTTGAATGTCGTGTAACGCTCGTTGTTGGATTTCCATCTTATCACCTGTTTCATCATAATTTACACTACCCTTTGACAGCGCCTGCAGTCATACCGTCTATGAAATATTTCTGAAAAGCAATGAACAGTATGAAAATTGGAATGATGGAGAAGAAGGAGCCCACGATTAATAGGTCATAGTTATTGCCATAAGGAGTTAACAACGTTTTCAAACCGATTGGAAGTGTATATTTACTCTGATCTCCGAGCACCATGAATGGCCACAATAGATTATTCCAGCTATTCATACCATTCAGAATGGCCATTGCTGCAAAGGATGGCTTCATAATCGGCATAATTAGTCTAAAATAAATCGCATACTCGTTTGCGCCATCAACCCGCCCAGATTGAATAATCTCTTTGGGTATGCTTCGTAGATATTGCCTGAAGAAAAATATTGTCGCGGCATTGGCTATACCGGGCAGAATGATTGCCGAATAGCTATTCACCATTCCCAAATCATTAATTAGGCTGTACAAGGGAACCAGCAGTATTTCGAAAGGCACCATCATAATGAGCAAAACACATATAAAGAGGAAGTTCTTACCTTTAAAATGATATGCTGCAAAACCATATCCAACAAATGCGCTTACAAAAAGTGTTAAAACCACTTGAACGATTGTTAAAATCATACTGTTCCAAAACCAAACAAAATAATCATGTTGTCCAGTAAACAGATAGATGAAATTATCAAAACTCATGATTTCAAAATCCAAACCTAGGTTAAGACCATATCTAACTAATGATTCACCGGGTTTAAAGGAAGATAGGGCCACTGCGTAGAATGGGATCATAATTATAACGAATAGTATAATGAATAAACAAATAATTACTATTCTAGAGATGAAATCACTCCTCGTCTGACTTCTGCCCACTTTAATCCTCCTCCTTTTTGAACATTCCACTAAATTTCAACTGCGTTAAATTGATAACCATAGCAATGACTAACAGAACGATACCAACTGCAGCTGCGTAACCCAGCTTATTCTGCTCAATCCCTTGTCTATACAGGTATCCAACAATGGTTAAGCCAATATTTTTGGGTGAATTGTTACCGTTAAACATCATCAGGCTCTCGGTAAACATAGCTAAACCTGCATAAACACTAATTGTCGTAACATATACCGTGGTCGGCTTCAATAATGGCATTGTGATCGTTCTAAACTTCTGCCAAGCAGATGCCCCGTCAATTGAAGCAGCCTCATAATACTCATTGTCAATGCTTTTCAAACCGGATAGATAGTAAAGCATATTAACACCTGTCCATCTCCAACATGCGAGGATTAACAGCGCTGCCATACTCCAATTTCCGTCTTTCAAAAATTTAATAGGCTCTATACCAAATAGACCCAGGAAAGTATTCATTAATGAACCTTCCATTTCACCGAATGTAAGGCGGAAAATGGTACCCGCAACTGCGACAGAAGTCAATGCAGGGAGAAAGAACGAAGATTTAAAAAACTCTCTTCCCTTCATTAACTTACTGTTGATCATAACGGCGAATAACATGGGAAAAGGAATTAACAGCACTAAGGTTCCTAACATGTACACAACGCTATTTTTAATAGATGTCAAAAACACTTTATCAGTAAGTAATTTCGAATAATTCGCTTCACCAATCCATTTAGGATCCTGTCCTAACATTCTATCTTGAAAGCTCATTACGAATGAATTTACAAGTGGAAAAAACCAGAATATCAAAAATATAAGTATAAATGGCAATACAAAAACATAAGGCGCAACTTTTTGAGAGTATACAAATTTCTTTATCATATTCTCAATCTCCCCTGACTAAGGTTAAACCTGCCGACCACTATACCTGCCGACAGGTTTAATCAAATCATTTACTTATTATATTTATTTCAATTCTTGTTCAATTGCTGCTTGTGCTTCATCCAAAGCTTCCTTCACGTCTTGGCCATCTTCAAAGATAGCATTCAAAGTTACCGTATTGAAGATATTGCCGATGGTTGGTGAGGCTTTAACGGACTTAATCGCTCTAATTTCGTCCTTGATTTCATTCAAAGTATCAAATGCATTTGTTTTAAAGTATTGGACGTATTCATTATCAGGGTTTTTCGTAACTGCATCATCTTTCCATACTTCCATGTTGATTGGGTCAAATCCAAGTGTATTCCAGATTTCAGTAGTAGCTTCTTTTGAAAGCTTAGCAAAGGCTACAAATTCTTTTGCCAACTGAACGTCTTTACTATTCTTAGTAACAACTGTACCAGTACCGCCTAAGCCAACGGAACGAGGATTACCTTCTTCAAATACAGGCAATGGAGCTATTGCATACTTACCTTTAAGGTCTTTCATTTCGTTTACAAAGCGGGACATATACCACTCAGGCATCAATGCACTTGCGTAGTTGCCTTTGTTGTATTCGCCTTTTGCTTCTTCTGTGTCGGGTTGTCCGCCAGGGATCGTATGAATAACATTGTTCTTCTGCAGATCGACTAACATTTCATACGCTTTAATCATTTCAGGCGAGTTCACTTTTGGATTACCATTTTCATCTGTAAAATCAGCGTTTTGCTGAGCTAGCAGCAGCGATGCTTGCCACGTAGCTGATGTATCAGCAGTACCTAAGTACTTGCCAGTCTTTTCATAAACCTTGATACCTGCTTGTTTGTAATCTTCCCACGTTTTGATTGTCTTGTAGTCAACACCTGCTTGCTCGAGAATTTCAGTATTGTAGAAAGCAAGCGTTGCACCTACGTGATAATCGAATCCATAAACCTGTTCGGCTTTGGAATAAATCTCGACACGTGAGGGAACAACCACGTCTTTGTATGGTGCAAATACATCATTCAAAGATTCCAGTGGAACGTTGTCACCTTCCAAGAATTTAGGGAATTGACCAAGCTCAATATCCGCGATATCAGGAGCACCTTTTCCACTGGTAACTGCCAACAAGAGCTTGTTGTGCATATCATCATAAGGCATAACCGTTACATTTAACTTAATCTGTTTGTCTGGGTTCTGTTGGTTCCATAACCCCAGCATTTTATCCAAATGCTTGCCGTGCAAATCTACGAATGTCCAAAATGATAATTCTGTTGCATTCTCGCCGGCATTAGCGCCTAATTGCTGCGTTTCCGTTTTTGAACCGGAAGGATTACCACATGCAGTAAAAACAAGTGACATAATAAGGAGTGTAACGATGGAGATTAAAGCACTGCGTTTTTTCATTTGTTCGTCATCCTCTCTTTTTTTGTTATGCATTTGAAAAGTCGGCTGACTAGTTAGTTCTGTTAATTTAAGCGGTTTCAATACACCTTGGCACCACCATCCTTAACATAATTCTAACCTTTCAAAGAAAAGACCCCTTCGCAAGAATTTCTCAGATTCCATATTGTAAGCGCTTTACACGCCGTATTATAATATATATGAAATAAGCTTTATATAACCAATTGATTATAAAATCATAAAGTTTATGGGGAGATGCTACTATTTGAAAAAGCTGGCGCTCTACAAACAAATTCGAGAAAATATTATGCAAAAAATTAAATCAGGGCAGCTTCGGCCAACGGATCGCATTCCTTCTGAGCAAGAACTAATGGACGAATTCAGAGTAAGTAAAATTACCGTCAAGAACGCCCTAACCCTACTAGCTGACGAAGGATTAATTATACGCGTACAAGGCAAAGGCTCATTCGTCTCTTCTAGTCTTGTTGTTTCTAGCATCAATTTCTCCCCATCCCCATGTAGCGCGTCCTCGATGCCGCTCATTGGCTTCATCATTCCGACGATGAGAACCCGTGTCATTCAGAAGCTCGTTGACTACACGGAACACTTCTTGCAAGAAGCCGGCCTCAGCATGGTACTAAGCATCACGCGCGAGTCCTCCTCGATCGAATCAAACGTCATTCGTACACTAACGGAGCTCGGTGTGAAGGGGCTGATCGTTTTTCCAACAGAAGATGAGAAGTACAACGAATCATTACTGCGTCTGTCGCTCGATAAATTCCCGTGTGTGTTCATCGACCGCTATCTGCGCAACATTGAGACGTACACCATTACATCCGACAATTACGGCGGTGCGTATAAGGCTGTATCCCATTTGCTATCCAAGAGTCATCAGCAGATTGCGCTCATCTCACCTGAAAATGCCAATACAGCCGTCGAGGACCGCACGCTCGGCTTCGAGCAGGCGTACACAGATCAAGGCATCTCGATTGACAAGAGCTTGTGGTGTCACATTCCTCTCGACATTCTACGTAGCGATCAAGCATTGGACTATGTAAGCAACTTCTTGCAGAACCACAGTGGAATTTCGGCAGCCTTCTCCTTGACTGAAGAAACAGCACGCCTCACATCCGCCGCGATCAGTCTTCTGAACGAACACTCAAATATCGATTTACTATCTTTCGATAATCCACATCTTTCAGGCGTAGCTTATGTGCAGCAGGATGAACAGGAAATGGCACGAACAGCCGTCAAGCTGTTATGTGAACAGATGGAAGATATTTATTCTCCTAAGAACGCCGTCATCCCCGTGCAACTCATCTTCCCTTGACACGACAAAGGTTGCAGCCAGGCGATAGATGAACTGGGCATATTGTTTGGTTTTACCGGCGATGTTGTTCATGATTGTCTGCCTAGAAAAGTTAGTTCATGATACAAAAAAACTTACTCAAGCAAAAAATACTATTTAGATAATTACCTAATCCGAAATGACACAATGTTCTTGTCCTTTTCGGCAAAGGAACCAAGTTCTTGTCCTCAGCTTGGGACAAGAACTTGGTTCCTTAAAACAAAAAAACTGCTATAATAGGACTTTGAATGGAACAATGTTCTTGTCTCGCGACACAGACCCACAAATCGCCATGTTATTATACTGCACTTCTCACGGATCACGGTGTAAAGAAGCCAAACGCATATGGTTCTCGTTAGCTTATTCCCATTCCTTCCAAAAGACCCATCCTCCATTTTTAAGCGAAAAAAGCGATTTACACTGCTTACATCTCAGAATCGAACCAGAAGGATATTTTGGATTATCGATATACAGTTTGGGAACACATTTCTCGTACCCACAATTTGGGCATATCTGTCTCATACTTTTCTTTGTTTTTAATTTCTTACCTCAATTTTTTCTTTTAGCATCGTTCATTGAACTAAACTGCCCGTTAACTTTAAAAATGGATATTACTTTACAATTAGTTTTTTTTTTTGTGATCTGTTCTTAGCTCACACGCCCTCTATTTTAGCGACTTTTTATGGTAATGTGCTCTTTTCAATCGACATAATTCCTATCATGCAACTATTTAGATAACATTCTAATCAGGAATGGTACAATGTTCTTGTCCTGCGACAGTACATTGATTGACACAAAGTTCCCTACCAAAAAATAAAAAAACCTTATTCTATAAGGGATTTCATGGTTGGTAACTTTATGTCATTCTACAATAAAGCAACCAATCACAATGATCGGCTGCTTTTTTTGTTTTATTGAGCTAACGTTTCCCGTTAGCTTAGTCCACAATAGCTAAAGGTGTTTGGTACAGTTATATAATTGGCATGCCCACTTGTTGTTAGTGTGTGTAAGAATGGTTATAGAAGTATTATCTATATACGTTTTTTGGAAATATTGCGGCAAAAGATGTTGTAATGACAGCCCAATCAATGCTGCATGACTTATAACTAATATTCTTTTATCAACATATTCTTTAATCAGTTTTTCGAGAAAAGTTAGACCTCGCTTTGCGACCATTTTGAAATCTTCCATACCAAGATTTTGCTCACGCCAATTTGCTCCCCAACGAGTGATACGCTCTTCCTCGGTGGTGCCCTCAATTAGCCCGCAATTAATCTCTCTAATACGTTCATCAGTGAATAAGGGTACTCCTAAACATTGCTGAATGATTTCGGCAGTTTGCCTAGCTCTCATTAGATTACTGGAGAATATAACATCCCATTCTTCGCTTGAAAGTCTTTTTGCCAGTACAGTTGCTTGCTCTATTCCTTCTTCGTTTAGCGGTATATCAGATATTCCTTGAGCCTTGCTAAGATTATTCCATTTAGTAACCCCATGTCTAATAAGACCTATTGTGGTCGCCATACCTGCCCCCTTAATGACTACAATTTCCCCATCAATGCCCAAACAAATAGTACCACATATTGGAACTCTACTGCCCGTTAGTTTAATGAATTGAAGGGCAAGATGACGATTAGTTATGCGTCTAACCGGAAATAGGAACATGTTCATGTCCCTCGACAGTTGAAGTCGGTTTCAATATATGGATAATTAACCTTACAAGTCCCTTCTCTCCAGGGCAGGAGGGAACTTTATGTCATTCAACAACCGATAAAAACATAAAAAAACTACTACGCGACACGAAGAAGCCTCCCGCCTAGGCGGAGGCTTCTTCGTCTTTTGATGTTGAGTTTGCGAACGCGTTCGTGGGGACTTTATTCTTAGCTTGAATAATCCGATGCGTTCATAGTGCCTCTTTTGACCCCGATAGCATAGGTCGTTCCTTCCGTTCTTAGGTACACATTCAGGATCGCGTCGCTATACGTACCTGTGGACGATACAGAGAATCGCCCCGACGAATCGGTCTGTACTGGAGTTTTCTCTAGCATCTTCCCACTTTGCACTTTATCCTTGTGTTGATCAATCTGAATCTCCAACTGCTTGTTCGCCTGATCCGCGAATTGTCCTTCCACCGACAGCGTGCCGTCCGTGTGGAATTCGACGATCAACGTCTTGCTGCCGAGCGCTGGTTTGATATACACTTCTGGAAACAGACGTTCAGGTAGCTTCTTCTCGGACGTGACCGACTTCGGTGCGCCGATGAATTGCTTCATGCCGGACTGCAATTGCATCAATATCACTGCCGCCTGTGCCCGAGTAACGATATCGTTGGAACCGAACATCCAGCTCTGATTGCCTTCGGTCCCGCGCATGTAATTATGAGCCAGCACGTAGTTCACCGCATTCGAAAAATCGAAATTCACGCCGTCCGCCGACGCGATTAGGCCAGCCGCGCGATAACGGTTAATTGGCTTGTCCCGGAAGTCGCTTTTGCCCGGACTTGCACTGAACAGCAGCAGGTTGCGGGCCGTCGCCACGTTGTAGGCGCCTTCCGCCCAGTGCTTCTTCTTCTTGGAAGCGTACGATTCGTCATCGATTTTGTAGGTGCGCAGCAGCATGATGAGGAACTGCGCTTCGCTCACGGAATCTTCCGGGCGGAATTTGCCGTTTGCGTCCGCTCCTGCGACGCCCGAACGAAGCGCCCACTCGATCGCCGCTTGATCGGCGCGTCCTGCGATATCTTTGACCTTAGTCGGATTAGTTGCTGGATAGCTCTTGCTCTTGAGGCGCTCGAATACCCGCACTGGCACCGTCCCTCTCACCGCTCCGGAGCTGAGCGTCACCTTGTAACTGCCGGGCTTAACCCCTTCGAGCGTGCCGTCCGCCGAGACTTTCAAACCGGCAGGCGAACTGCTGGAGTAGGTGATCGCCGTTTTCGGGGTTCCGAATGTGCCATCATCGTAAGCTGCCGTGATCTGAATAGGCAACTTGCTTCCCGGACTCAGCACCAATTCGTCGTATTGGGCAGATAAGCCCTTTAACGTGCGCCCTTTGCCTGTCGTGAACGACCAGGACTTGCTGCGAAGCTGCGACTCCTTATACAGCGTATAATCGAGCTTCACCGTATAGACGCTGTACCCGTCCAGCACATCCTTCGGATACAAGAATACCGTATCCCCTTTCAGTTCACTGTTGTACGGGACTTCTTGCCCTTGCGAGTCCACGATGCTCGCTTCGAACGAATCGATGGCGAAGCCTGCCGCAGCCGATATAATGCCACCCGAGTGTTCAACACCGAAGCGGACAAGCGGATTTGGAGTCTCGTTTCCGTAGAATCCAACGTCGGCTCCTTTCATGCCGTCATACGGATACACTTTGGCTTCCGGACCATTCTTTTCGAATTTCACATAGGCCGGATTCATGACCGCAGTACCATCTTGCAACCCGATGCCAACCGATATATATTTGTCATCCAATATAATTGCGCGATGATAAGCGGTGCTAAGCCAGGAATCGATTGCTTCGCGTGTTGTTGCATTATTATAAGACATGACTTCAGCTACCGAAGTGTTTGGCCATCCGGCTGCTTTGCCCCGATCTCCCGGCGTCACTCCCGTAAATCCTGACGTACCCGGTTCCTCCCGATGGGCCGTCACTCCTTCGAAGTGGGTGGTATTGTAATAAGCCGCGTGCGCCTGCGACGCCTGCGTTAATCTCGCATCCAGCTCCAACGGGCCTACGCCTACCTTAGCCCGAATCTCGTTTAGATAAGCTAGTCCTTCAAGTTGATCCTGCGTAAACCCTCCTTGCGAGGCCATCGTAGCCGAGGCCGCCGATGCGCGTTCTGCCGAATAAGCCGGTATCACGACCGTAAGGCCCAGAACCGCGGCGAGCAGACAAGCTGCCCACCTGCGCCCCGATCTCCGGCCGATCCCCCGATTCGGCCTGTTGTTCTTGCTGCGTTCGCTTGCTTTCATTGTGTTTCTCCCCCTCATCTTCCCTTTTTACGAATCTTGCAAACCGAGTTGTCAGTATCGAGCTGATTGTCTTTGCATTCAATCTTTGCCCCTTACTTGAACGGATTAACTATAGCGACACCATAATCTTCTAGCTCTGCTGCAGAAAATAAGATATAATCGGCTTGGATAAATTTAAATTTTGTATAATCATATCCATCAATGTACTTGCGGTTCTGAAACTTATCGGTACTGCTGTTCTCTGGATAAAAGTTCAAACCAGTTTGATCACCATTATTAACAAAGGCATTTTCAACATGGCTACGTACCTTTGAAAACTCATTTTTGACCAACAATTGAATCGTTGTTCCTCTCTGAGTACTCCTAATTTTAATGTAGTTTCCCCCAGTGCGTTGGACCATTTCTAAACTATATATCACTTGACCGTTAGCCAACCTCAAAGGAAGATCACTCTCTTTAATGACTTTAATTCCATTATAATTTTCATCTTTGATGTTATTGAAAACGTTATTTGATTTTTCGTATGCCTTGAAGTCACTCAGCTTCGTGACCTTAAACTCTTTATCATCTGTACTACGGAAGTCTTTGTTCCCGATCCAAACCCAACGGCCAATCTTGTCCCACTCTACCTTCTGGCCAAGTCCTTCACTCACTAGACGCAGGGGAACGAAAGTCCGGTTTTGTTTCAGAATGATCTGCGTGCCATAGTCTTTCTTCTGGCCATCGACGAGGGCTGAAGTCTGCCCGATCGTCATGTCCACTTTATGATCTTTGCTGACCATCCCAACTTTGGAAACTTTGCCTTCTTTGGAGTACGTCACCTTTGCACCCAGTGCTTCAGATACAAAACGGATCGGAACCATGACACTACCTTGGCCATCCTGGAATGGCTTCGCATCTGGAAACTTCATTTTAACGGTATTCAGTAAAACCTCTACTTGCTTTGGAGTGCTTGCAACTGCAACTGCTTCGTTTCCCGAATCTATCATGATTACAGTCAATATACTTGCTAATACAGTTGATAAAAGTTTCTTCATGATCTAAATCCCTCTGCTTTCCATATGTACTTTTTCTCACTATCACTTCCCAGTATCTTTTTCTTTGCATAGGTCTAACAAATCCTAAATATCAGACAAACTTGGCAATAGTAAGAATATTTTACCATGTACTATAGATTATAAATAGGTATTTTATCCCATTGTTATGTTGTTATAAAATCTGACTTTCTACATAAATTAATTAGATATATATCTAATTAATTTACAAGGATCATCCATATTCCAAGTAACTCTACGCAACGTAAATGAGCGGTAATTTATTGTCATTGCTAGCTGCCTTTTGGCTAAGACTCCAACATCATTAGCAAAAAGGTGTAAAGTGGTTTTTTCCAATCCACCACCTTTTTGAAGAGACTAATCACTGAGTTCCTACATTTTTTAGAGAATCATGGGAGTTCTTCTAGCTCCAGCCAAAAATCAGCTGGCGGGCTGAACATTTTAGCAAGCTTTTCGGCAATCGGTACAAGTTCTTGTCCGTTGCTTGGGACAAGAACTTGTACCGATAAAATAAAAAAGCCGCTAAAATAGCGACTTCAGTTATCATTTTCCGTTAATTCACCAGCGAGGGATCTTAAAGCGTAAAATGCCTCCACTTCCCTTCGGAGACAACTTCCACTGTTCCATCAATCACCTTAATGGCGGTTTGATCATCAATCGCATATGCCTGGCCTTGAATCTCTGTGGCCCAGCTCTCAGCAGCAGCTATGGTGTTATTTGGCAGCATTTCGTGCTCTAGATGCGGAAAAATTGAAAAATCAACCAGCCCCAGTGTTTCATCACTACCAGTGGGCGCAGTCCAACCAACAAATAATTCCCCGATGTTAGGTGCCATCACCATACTCCCCGCGCTCATTCCCACATAAACCGCCTTCAGTGAAGGTAAAAGGTCGGCCAATCCGGATTGCCGCATCCAATGGTGTAGGAAGAGGGCGTCGCCGCCTGCCACCAGCAAGACGTCTGTTTCCCGAACCAGCGGCACCCAGCGGTCTCTACTGATGCTTGGCAGCGCGGTGAGCTCCAGTACACCAACAGACTTCCAGCCTAGGTCGACCATAGGATTCTCGGATTTCCCGCTGATGAACTGCCACGTTTTGACCCCAGGCCCGACCCAGGGATGTCCGTACATCGCGGTGGGAATGCACAGAGCGTTGGAGTCGGCGATCGGCTTGTCCAACATATCAACTAGCACGTCGTGTATGCTTTTGTTATTCACGCCCGCAGATGTTAGCAATAATTTCATAACCTCACTCCTATTCACTTGGTACTTCGTATTTCATCTTACTACCTATTGTTCGATAAAATTGATTGA
This sequence comes from Paenibacillus sp. LS1, assembly GCF_026013365.1. Classification (GTDB taxonomy): domain Bacteria; phylum Bacillota; class Bacilli; order Paenibacillales; family Paenibacillaceae; genus Paenibacillus. The sequence continues at coordinate 586,783 of NZ_JAPDOE010000001.1, read as the reverse complement.
ATTACCCTGCATGTTAGCTTAATGAATCGATAGTAATTTCTTCAGTTTCAACTCTCATTCAATTTAATTTATCATATTAATTATCTATAACACAATAATACGATAAGCTACAAAAACTGATTAGGTCATATTTATACTGCCATAATTCTATTCCTCTATTCTACGTTTAGCGAATGATCAAGACTGGCATTCAGCATACGTAAGATCATGAGTAACGATTCATATCTCGTAGCATTAGCATTCGGTCTGAATACACCATCCGGTGTACCCTTCACAATTCCCATATCGGATAATGTACCAATCTCTGCCTCGGCCCAGTGGCCTATAACATCTTTGAACTTATTGTTTCTCTCAAAGGAAGTATTCATTACTTCTGAAAGCATAGCTACGATTTCCGCTCTGGTGATCGACTGATCCGGTTTGAACGTTCCGTCTGAGTAACCCTTAGCGATGTCTATTGTTTTTAATGTAGCAATGGCATTGGCCACCCAGTGACCTTGAGTGTCTTTAAATTCGGCGTAACCTTCTGACGTTAATCCAAGTGCTCTTACCAGCATAGATGCAAACTCTGCTCTAGTTATCGTAGCACGAGCACGAAATGAACCATCATCATATCCATTGATAATCCCAAGCTTAGTCGCAAACCCGATTGCTTTAGCATTCGGGGCAATCGCCGGTACATCCTTAAATGATACTACAGGTACAGAATTTGCTTTTGCTACCAGTGCCTTAATTACATCCATATTAACTCCATCAATGTAGAATGGTTTAGGTGTTGGCGTTGAACCAATTTCTTTCTCTGGCTCCGGTGCTGGCTCTGGTGTTGGTGTTGAACTTGGTACTGATGCAGAACCTGAACCTAGTGCTGGTGTCGTTTCACTTACCGTGATTGCAAGCGTTTGTGTTGCTCCTCCGCTGAATGTAAATATCAAATTTGTCGTGCCGACCGGCTGATTCGCCAAGTACGCCTTCAGGATTGTAACTGTGTTGCCCACAACCGTATAATCCGTCCCTAACGTTAGCAAAGTTAAACCGTTAACGACACTTGTTAATGTGTTTCCATTCAGCGTCATCGTTGTCCTTACATCTGCTTGGGCGGATATCTTCTTATCAAAGTTTACGCTCACAGGGCTGATGAACACCGTTGATCTAATCTCTTCATTAGCAAAAACTAATTCCAAATAATTAGGAGTATGTGAAGCTGTTAGTGTTAATGGAATCGCATTCTCTACAACAGCTCCTATTGGCGTAACAGTTGTTAGAGTGCCGTCCACACTTGCATTTCCACTCAGTAGATATCCTGTTGGCGCCGCTACCTCTTTAACATAGTAAGGCAAGTCATATTTAATTCGATTGAATTCCAGTTCTCCATTTACGGTTACTTTTTCTTGAACCTTATTGCCATATTGATCATACAAGGCAAAGGTTGCACCAGATAATTTAACATTGTTATCATCTAAATCTGCCTGTTTAACAATAAATTTACCAAGATTACCGTATCCCATACTTCCAGCTTCCAAGAACGTTACTCGGCGTGAATCGTTAGACTGGTAAGCACTATCGATTGGAACAGCTATATTATTTTTAGAGCCAAATAGATTAATGATGTTGGAAAAGCTAGATCCAGAGGCTACCGTTTCTGTTACATACGTACGGAACGAGAGCTTATATGCCTTGTCAATTGTACCATTCGGCAAATTGAATCTAAATTCTCTGGTTGTAGCATCATAGACAATATGAGAGCCATTAAGTGGTACTGGTATACCTGTGCCTAAACCATCATTTCCGTTTGCCTGAATATTGTTAGGTACATTAATTGCTCCACTGTATGCGATTACTTCTACACTTGTCGTGTCAAGCTCCAGACCCGCTTGCAGCGTATCGATTAACCAGAATCTATCGACATCCAGCAACTGATTAAGGTTAACTGCATTAGAGTTCAAATAGACAACCCAATCAATATACTTGTTTCCATTAGCAGTTGGAATACCCTTCTTACTTACAATATAGTTGCTGACAGTTTGAGTTGCTGAAACAGTAGTGGATCTGGTCGTTTTATCATGGGTTAATGTCGCTTTATTCGTAATGTTAAAATTACCATTATTAAGCGTATTGTTTTGTGAAATAAACTTGGATAGATCCGTGACGGCAGTATCGAAGTAGATTGTGTATTGCTCCGTAATACTGGAATTAAAATCAAAGGTTACGACATCTGTTCCGCTTACCGTTACCAGACCCGTGACAGGATTACTGTTGCGATCCAGTACCCTGAAGCTACCAGGTATAAAGGTAAGTCCGTCAGGAATAGTATCAACAATGCGTACATTTGGAAGTGCAATAGCAGCGTACAAGCTAGGATCAGTTCCTGCTTTCGGTGCACTTGGAGTTGTTGCTCCGTTTTCATTGACAGTCAACTTCCACGTAATTTTACGGTCAGCTACATTTAGATCATAACCTTCCGCATCCTTTTTCAACACATTACTTGTATAGTTCTGCATGCCTGATATACTACGTTCAATTGCACCACTACTAAAGCTTGCTGTGTTTGAAAAGCTACCGCTAGAATTAGCTGTCATGTTCTCTGTAGTAGCTGGCTTTGTATCAAAAGTAATGGTGTATTTGGAATCAATAGCAGAATTAAAATTATAATTAAGTATTAAAGTTCCAGAATTAAATTGAAAACTACCGCCAGAATAAGCATTTCCCTGATGGTCCACAATTCGAGCAGACCCTTGAATATACTGTTGTGCACTTGGAATCATATTCGTAATCGTTGGTGCAGCCCATCCAATATTTTCACTGTTAATATCAATTGACCATGAAATGACACCGTTTGCCCGGTTATAGCCTGAACCTGACTTGTTGATTAAGTTACTTCCAACACCTACTGAAGCATTTTTTACTACTCCAGTTCCAGTAAGACCATCCCAAGTAAGCACTACTTCGTTTGTGAAATTATATGAGCCATTTGTTTGGAAACGAGCAGGCTCAATTTCAGTTTCGTACGTAATTGTAACCTCGTTTCTAATATTACCTAGGTTAAAAGTAAGCATTGAGCCACTTGTTACTGGAGTAACACCAGCCCCATTTACAGTTGCTGTTCCAGCACTATAAGTTAACCCGGCAGGAAGCGTATCCTTGATAATAGCATTGTTTAATGCTAGTTCGTCTTCATTCACGATAACCGTCCAAGTAATATTTTTTGTATTATTCACTGTCGTTGTAGCACCATAGCTTCCCGATGTACTTAAAATATTTAGTGGAATATTTACAGTTTTTGGGCTATCCACATTCGTTGTCTGGTTTTCGTCATGCTCAAGATAAGCGGTATTCCTTACAGGAATGGACGGATCTCCTGCTTCTAGCGCCGCAAGTAATGCTGTTTCCTTTAATGACGTAGTAAAGGTAATGATCTGCTGCGTTGTAATATTGCCCAATGCAATAGATAAGCTGCTTCCGTTATCTATTATAGATCCTGATGGTAACCCTCCATTCACTCGTATCGATAATTCATTCAGAATCTGGCTATCTGGAATCATATCAACGAGCACTGCATTATTAACAGCAACATTCTCCTTGTTTACTGTAATTGTCCACCCAATGTCTGTTCCGTTAACTAATGCTCCATTCTTTTGCACAGTAACTTTATCTGGCTGGAGAGCAAGATCCCCCTGAAAAGCCTGATCTGTATTGAAGGTTAACGGTACCGTATCTTTCTCTAGATCAGGTGTATCAATAACTGTAGCTTCTGGCATTGTTCCTACCTTTGTTCTGATATCTACACTTTGAATAAATTGAGAAGCTACTTGACTCGTCACATCGTTACCAGCAGCTGATACGTATGTAATGAATACGTTTGAAATCGAACTGCTCAGCAGGACAATAACTAGTAAAAACATAAATAAAATCTTTGCATATTTCTGCACTATGTTCTCTCATCCTTCCACAAACTATTTGATAGATTTTCTTCAAGTCTACCAAGACATTTTAAAGCCAACTAAAGGAGATTGTAGTCCTACTAAAGTAGTATGCCGCAACAATTTTTATTCACTTGTGATGCGCTTCAGCGTGAATGAGCTTCAACTAACCTGACCGTTCACATAATGAATTAACGCAAAACAACGATGAGATATACGCCTAATCGGTATTGGTACATGTTCTTGTCCTTGGCCTGAGGCAAAGAACGTGTACCAATAAAATAAAAAAAGCCGCTAAAATAGCGACTTGAATTTCCAAGAGCGGAGGTCTAAATCCACCGGCTTCTGATTTGCACCTTCACGAATGTTAAAACCAAACTCGGTCACTGTGCTGGCTTCAGGGATTTCAATTTCAGCTTCAATTTCGTAAGCACCTGCAATAATACCTTTTAACAGATTCTCTGAAGAAGGACTCACCGACTTGTTAGAAGCAGCATACAAAGTTGTCTTTGGACAATAAACTCTAGCTATTTTACTGCGGATCGGCTTCCCTCTGCAGCTTTAAAGAACCCTGTTGGGATGAAGTGCTCGGGCCATCGCATCCATATAACTCTGAACAGCGCGCTGACTCACTTCTGTTTCTGGAGCAAGACTTTCGAAAAGGTGGAAGCAACCCGGATATAGGTGAAATTCTACGTCCACACCTGCTTGAGCAAGACGTGCCACATACTCCATCGTTTCGTCTCGGAATAGATCGAGCTGACCTACACAAGTATAGACTGGCGGCAATCCTGCCAAGTTCTCCGCTCTCGATGGTACTGCATAAGTAGATCCTCCACTGACATCGTTCTCCTTGCCCAAGTACATATTCCAAGCAGCAATGTTGTCCGTTCGGCTCCAGATTGCGTCCACTTCCGTAATCTCATGGCTGGATGGCGTGATGTTACGGTTATCAAGCATCGGGTATAGTGGCATTTGGAGAATAATGGATGGACCTCCTTTATCACGTGCCATCAGCGCGAGTGCTGCTGTCAGCCCTCCACCACCGCTAGCACCGGCAATTGCAACCCGATTCACGTCAATACCAAGCATTGCTGCTTCCTCCGTCATCCATACCAGCCCAGCATAACAATCTTCAATTGCCGCAGGATAAGGATGCTCGGGAGCGAGCCTATAATCGACTGATACGACAATACATTCTGCTGTCTGAACAAAACGTTCGCACAATTTGTCGTCCATATCGGGATGTCCTAACACGTATCCACCCCCGTGAATCCATAACATGGCTGGCAGTAAATCATTCGTTCGATCGGCAGGTTCATATATTTTGACCAGCATCTCACCTTTATCTCTCGGAATTTTCCGGCTAGTTGTGTTTACATGCTCTGATTTACTCACAGAGGTAGCCGATACCAAGTTTCTGCTCCACTCTAAATTTTTCTCCAATTCAAACCCTGGAAATTGTGAATATACCTCTTTTAATTCTGGTAATATACGTGTCTCAATACTCATGATAATTCCTCCAAATATAATAATGAATTCGTTCATTTATGTTTTTTTAGTTAATTCTTATCTCATTTCAGCTTCCCACTTGGAAATTTCCTCTCGTACTCGCGGTGCAACCTCTTTACCGAGCAATTCTATAGCCCGCATTACTAACTCATGTGGCATCGTGCTTAAGGGAACATACATCATGAAACGTGTAATTCCTACATGCTTGCGCAGATGAATAATTTTTTGAGCAACTGTTTCCGGATCCCCTACATACAACGCACCATCAGAGCTGCGGGCAGCGTCATAGCTGGAACGGTCGTAATATGCCCACCCCCGCTCTTTGCCGAGTTTATTCATGCCGTACTGAGTGGACGGAAAAAAGAGTTCTGCGGCCTTTTCTGTATCTTCTGCAACAAATCCGATAGAATGTGAACCTACCCGAAGCTGCGATACATCATGACCAGCATGAGTTGCCGCCTTTTTATACAGTTCTACAAGTGGCGCGAATTTCGTTGGATTACCACCGATAATTGCCAGAACTAGTGGCAGACCTAGAATTCCAGCACGTATGGCAGACTCCTGAGTACCGCCGCTACCGATCCATACAGGTATAGAATTCTGAACAGGACGCGGGTATACCCCCAGATTATGTATCGCTGGTCGATGGCCTCCACTCCAAGTTACTTTCTCGGATTCCCGTAATTTAAGAAGCAGTTCAATGTTTTCATTAAATAAATCCTCGTAGTCATTCAGGTTATAACCAAACAGTGGAAAGGACTCAATGAAGGAACCACGACCGGCTATAATCTCGGCACGTCCATTGGAGAGACCGTCAAGCGTGGCAAAATCCTGAAACACACGGACAGGATCTGCTGAAGAAAGCACCGTCACAGCACTTGTCAATCGAATTCGTTTTGTGAGGGGCGCCGCAGCGGACAACACCATGGCTGGTGAAGATGCTGCATAATCATCACGATGATGCTCACCTATGCCAAACACATCAAGTCCTACCTGATCTGCAAGGACTATTTCTTCCACGACTTCTCGCAATCGCTGAGCGTGACTCATCACAACTCCGGTCTTAGTATCAGGCTTTGTTTCTACGAATGAAGTAACACCTATTTCCATAATTAATCTCTCCTTATATTTTCTTTCTTTAAGAGGAATGCTCAAGACAACGGATTAAAGCCGTCCAATCCAACTCACCATAACCATGGGTAATTCCTTCAGAGAGGTGTTGATGAATAAGCTGACCTAAAGGTAGTGGAGCTTGAACTGACTTGGCTGCCTCGATAGCTAATGCAACATCCTTTAACCCGAGCTTCATTTTAAAACCGGCTGGTTCAAAGCGCTGTTCAGTCATGATCGCGCCATAGTTCTGATATACCGGAGATTGAAAAAGAGCATTCACAACATCCATATATCGGGACGGCTTAATGCCGTGCTTTTCAACCATGAGCTGCGCTTCCGACAAAGCTTCCAGCATTGATGCAATCAAAAAGTTAACGCCTATTTTTACAATGTTACCTTCTTCACCATGATCCCCGATCTCAAATATCTCTTGACTTAGTGCTGTTAACATGGGAAGTACTCGTTGTCTTGCGTGTTCAGGACCAGCTAAAATAATGCGCAATGTAGCTGCTTTAGCCGCATCCGGGCGCCCCATTACGGTGGCAGACACAAAGTGCTGGTTTCTCTCCGCATGCAAAGCGGATAATTTCCGAGCCAGATCTACGCTGATCGTACTGGCAGATACGTGGATTCCATTTTCAGATAATCCGTTCAGAACACCATTTGGTCCCTCAACAATCTCTCTCAAAGCAGCATCATCAGATAACATGGTAATTACAAGATTGCTTTCTTTCGCCGCCTCTAGTGGTGTTTGGACATAATGTGCTCCCTGTTTTATTAACGGTTCAACTTTTTCAGGGGTCCGATTAAAAATGACTACGTCATAACCCGCTTTCAACAGGTTTTGTGCCATTGGAAGGCCCATATTTCCAAGTCCAATAAACGATACCTTCATTGGTTGCATCTCCTTATTGTTGATGGATTGTTTCCATAACGGAATGAATGTTCCAGAATGATCAAAAAAAAAATGGTCTTACAGATACTCTTCAAATGGCAACTTCAAAATATGAAGAATATAATAACGGAACAATCATTCCAATATCATTAAAAAAAATTATATCCCTGCAATTACAAAATTAATCATCTCTTTTGCACGTTCTGGATTATGACCTGTTTTGGCCATAATATTTATGCTTTGATGTAAATTCAGCAATAAATAAGACAATGTTTTGATATCTGTTGTTTTATCTATCTCTCCCGATTGTTGGCCCTTCTCCAAAAGCTCGCAAAATGCTTGTTCCAAATCCGAAAAACTAGTCTGTATCAAGACATTTATCTGTTCATCTGGTGACTCCAATGTTGTAGCTGTATTCGTTACAAAACATCCGCCCGGTAGGCTCGTATCGTATGCTGAAGCAATATGATATTCAAAAAATTGAAGAATTCCATCTCTAACGTTGGATGCTTGTTCAAGAATGGTCTGCTTATTGGAACTCCCTTTTTTATAATGCTCCAGGGCATCTCTGTACAAGGTTTGCTTGTCGGAAAACGTATCATAAAGGCTGGATCGGCTAATGCCCATCACTTCCAGTAAATCCGGTATGCTGGCAGCCTCGTATCCTTTTTTCCAAAACAACAGCATTGCTTCGTGTAACGCTTGATTTTTGTCAAATTCTTTAGTCCTGGCGATAAGTAACACCTCCCGTTTCAGAAATATAACATATCTGAACCGATCAGTCCAGAAAAAAGTGAGCAGATCTTACGTGCACACTTTTGGACATACGGAAGACATTTATTAAGTCAAGGTTATTTTATATGAATTATAACGTTTACCATTGGTCTGATTCCATGAGTATAATAGCTGTCGAGGTCATTTGTTCTACATCCGTGAAATGCTCAAATGTGTGTGAAATTTTGGAAAATATCTATATTCGAGTAATCTTCGCCTTTTTTATATACCAAAACATTTTTCATAATGCAAACCACCCTATCCGATTTTGTATAGTTTCATAAATATTTAATCGCTTAAATTTGAGGACAGTATTAAGAATATCTAGCATTAAAGCAGTTTTTTACTGGTGCTAAATTATTTAACAGAGACAGTTACTTATATAAATCTGCCTCTTAATTTAAAATAATATATCATTCTCAGATTGTTGTTACGTCCAGCGTATTGACTCAGTCTTATACACGAATTACAATTCCAGCTACCCCAGCCGGTGTAGCGCTACCAGCTCATTTGACGTTTTATGTTGATAATCAGTTTCCAACACCACAGAGGGGTAGGCTAGGAACACTTATTGCTGATCTTCTTCGTTTCTGGAATCGGCACTACACACATTCGCTGCAGGAGATAGATCGAGTTACCAGACCTGCGTAAATGCATATGCAAGGTTTAACCTGCCTTCCATATGGTTCGAAAATAAGTTACTTAAAAACCCTTGCATCTCTCATGATGAGAAATTCAGGGGTTTCTTTTCTATACTTCTTGCACCTACTGTGGACGGCAACTGCCAGTCCTAGCATTAAAATTGCGTAGTGCACAATAATTGCATTTGTACTTAACAACTCATTTATAATCGTTGAGATATGGTATACTGACATCCAAATCACCTGCCAGTTAACTTAAATGAAACAGATAAAATATCAATCTAATTCGAAATGACACAATGTTCTTGTCCTTTTCGACAAAGAAACCAAGTTCTTGTCTTTCGACAAGAGTTGCAGCCGATGAACTAAATTATCAAGTCTAAATTTAAACGACCGATTCCCAGGTAGAAATATTGGGAATCGGTCATAAGCCTATTGTAGAGTATGAGATTTCAGGTTCTCCGGTTTGCCCAGCATCTGTTCCATCTGATCTTCATTCGCTGTATCCGAAATCGCAAATTACTGTTCTTTATACACGCGTACATAATCCACTTGCATCGTCGCCGGGATATCGGAGGCGTTTGGAGTACGGCCTCCGTCAAAGTTTCCGCCGACTGCCAAGTTCATAATGAGGTAGAACGGCTCATCAAAAGGTGCATTCGGATTATTCGGTGCAGCTGCGGAATACCATTGCTGGTTAGTGACTTTATAGAAAAACTTGCCGTCTACATACCATTTAATGTTGTCCTCTTCCCAGACTACCGAGTATACATGATAATCATTGGCAAAAGTTTGCCCATCCGGGAAGTGATAATCGCCGCCCGAAGACTGGTTCACGGGCCATTGTCCACCAAAGTGTATGGTACCGCTTACTGATCCAGGCAGACGTCCTCTCGCTTCCATAACATCAATTTCACCTGATGCAGCCCAAGTGCCGTATACCGAATCTTTTGGAAGCATCCACAGTGCTGGCCATACGCCATCACCTGTAGGAAGCTTCGCACGAAAATCTACTCTGCCGTACTTCAAGGACAGTTTATCCTTGGTGTTAATCTTTCCTGAAGAATACTGTGCATACCGATTTGGATCCTGCGGGAAAGATTTGCTATCGTTCATGGCTTTGATATTCAGCTTCCCGTCCTGTACATATACATTTTGGGTGCTATTGGTGTAGTGCTGCAGCTCTGCATTACCCCATCCCCAGGTAGCCGGATCGTTATTGAGATAATAGCCTGTTTCATAGTTCCATTTACTTGTATCCAGCGTAGTTCCGTTGAATTCATCCTGCCAGATGAGATTCATGCCCGCGATAGCCGGGTCGGTTGGTGTTCCGATGGAGATATCCTCTTGATCGGATACATCCGGACGCGGAGCATTTGGATTGCCGATGAAGGTATAGTTGACGAAGTTGTTGCCCATATTTCCACCCGCCTGTCCGTTCAGTGGATATCCAATACGGATCTGCATATTTTCTTGGATTGGCTGGAACCAAAGACCATAGACGTAATCGGCCCAGTATCCCCACTGATTGGCATCAGACATATTGTTATACCCATTACCGGAGTATGCAAATTTGCTCTGGCTGGAGTTACTCAAATCAACCCACTGCCCATTGATGTTAATTTGGTATACAAAATTGCCCAGTTCCTTGGCGATTGGCGCGCCCCCATCAATTTTGGGAAGCGGAAGCCCAATGGAACCATTCGCATCTGCTGTGAAGGTTGTTCCTTCGTATGGCGTAATGATATATGAATTTCTTGTAGGTTCATTAAAGGTAATCGTATAAACAACGTTAGCCGAAGTAGTCTTTGATTCCAATTTGACATTGATCGACTCCGTTACGTTAAACCAGTACCCACCGCCGCCATCCGTGAATTGGCCAAAATTGTGATCGTAGATCCAGCCGCTGGCTGCATTATTGTCAATATCAATCCATGTGCTGCTGTTTACAGGTTTGACATACACCTTCAAATCATCCGCTACGGCTTCATAGGTTACCGCAGCATTATTGTTAAACGTTGGATATGTAAAGCCTGCACCTCCTGTGAAACTTGCTGTGATTTGTGGACCTTGTGTTGGATTCATCGCTGTGATGGTTGTTTTGTTGATGTTTTGGAATACAAGTTGATACTCCAGCTTAACATCATTCGCTTTGGAGTACAGTTGAATCTCGGTTGTTGCGGAGAGGGTGAACCAATAGCCGTTGAAGCCGCCATCGCTCCAGTGCCCCCAGTTTTGGTTATAGATATAACCGCCTGCCTGGTCGATATCAACCCAGTTGTTTCCCACTTTTACATTAACGCCTACATCACTGTAAACATCATTCCATGTCGCGGAGCCTCCATTGAACTTAGGCATAACAAATCCGTAGCTGGCTTTGCCAACGCCTGATTTTGAAATAACAGGTCCATCTGCTGGTGAGAAGTACTCCATTGAGGTAACTGTCGTTCCCGCTGCCTGAACCTTTGAAGCTGGAAGTATGCCAATACTAGACAGCATCACAACCACAAGGAACATACCGAGTCCCTTTTTCATAAACCGTTTAGCCGTAAAGTGAGATGGTTTCATAATTGCCCTCCTTTAATAGAATAATAGCTTCTCCCAATCCATGTGCATTAAGGAAATCGCTTACATATGGGAATATCTTTATTCTATCGAATAGGTTCATTTGCTGAAAAGGTACAATTGTTTTTGTGGTATCCCATTTTTTTGGCTTTTGATTCAATCTGCCTTCTGCCGCATCATCTGTCGGTACTCTGTGGGTTGGATCTGCATCACAAGTCGGAACGCGCGTGTAAAGCTTTTGTAGCTTTCATAGCCAACCATAGCAGCCACCTCAACAATTTTATGATCGGTTTCGGCGAGAAGCTTGCGGGCTTTATCCAGACGTACATCTCGTAGGTATTCAGCAAAACCTTTACCAATATTCTTCTTAAACAGATTTGAAAAATAAGCATAATTAAGCGATACATGATTGGATACCATCGCGAGGTCCAGCGGTTTGTGGTAACTCTCGTGTATGAAACGAATGGCTTCATTTAGATCCTGCGAATTTCGATAGCTGCACTTATAGTCATAATATAACTGATTCAGCCGAAGCAGCTGTTGTTGCAGTGCTTGTATATAATCACGCATCCCTTGATAATCAAAGAGATTACGCAACGATTCAAGGTCCAGTACTTCTTCCCCCATGTAAGGCCGGATAACTCGTTCGTATTCCTCCATCATCTGAACGGTGGCGGCGCAGAGCTGTTGGGTATAGCGAATAGGATAACGTTGCAGCACCTTTTTGCGAAATATTGCAGAAATACCCTGAGTAATTGTTCCACTGTTATCTGTTCCAATCGACTGGAACAGTTCATATAAGTCTTCATAGGGAAGTTGCCACTGTTGTTCCATATGCTCAATATGTGCTGGGGAGATACTGTACTGATCAGGAAACAGATAACTGTGGCGATAGAGCTCAAGCACTTGGTTATAGCCTTCTGGTAGGTCTTTTAACCCCTGAATCGGGTTAGTCATGGTTGTTAGGGCACTGATCTTTTCTTCCTTGAGCGATGCAGGCAAAACACTTGGATCTATGGACGCATCCACCGCAAGGATCAGGTGTGGGCGATGTTGCAGGCAAATACAACCTTCTCTGCCAAACACGCGATAAGCAATGGCTTCCATGTTATGAGCGCTGCTGGCTCCGGGCTGGTTAATGCTAACTTCTTCCCGCAGCAGGGCGAGGCGATAATTACGCCATAACGCATCATTTTGTTCCTCAATCTGAAGAATCCATGCGTCATCACTTAACGCACCTTGCATAAACATTCTTAATTCTTTACGATCAGTCTCTTGGGCGAGACGGGATACATGCTGCATATTATGCGTAAGTGCCTGCCGTGTCTGGATCTCTTGCCATACAAGCTCTAGGGAATTTTGCAGATCCTCTCGCTTCAAAGGTTTGAGCAAGTAGCCCTTTGCCCCAAGCCCGATCGCTTTTTGGGCATATGTAAAATCACTATAACCGCTGATAATGAGGTATTCCACATCCATGTATTCCTCTTTAGTTTGAGCCATGAGTGCCAACCCATCCATATCCGGCATCCTAATATCGGTAATCACGATGTGAATGCAATGCTGCCGCAATAGGCACAGCGCCTCAATCCCGCTCGCGGCACAGTATATGTTGCTCAGCTCCAGAGGAAATTGATGTAGCATGGCCTGCAGGCCATCACGAATGTGTTTTTGATCGTCCACAATCAGGATATTCATCATGCTCTACCACCCTCCAAGATTTACATTTTCCCAAGGCAAGCGTATCGTTACGCAGGTATATGCACCTTGCACACTATCAATCCAAAGACCGCAATTCTTGCCATAATGAAGCTGCAACCGCTTATTCACGTTTTCCAAACCAAGTCCGCTCCTGCTAGTAACCATGGGCGTATCTGATTCGCTCCGCAGTATTGCCTGAAGACGGTGTAACATCTCAGGATCTAACCCCTCTCCGTTATCTCTTATGTTAATGAAAAGCAGACTGTCATTCTCCACAGAAAAGGTAATCCCTATAGTTACCCTGCCGCCTGAAGGTGCCCCGTGATGAACTGCATTTTCAACGATGGGCTGCATACACATCTTGGGAATGGCGTAGCGAAGGATCTCCTGAGGAAGATCCGCCGTCATAACGATACTGCCGCCTTCCATAAAGTTGATAAATTCAATATAACTTTGGATATTGGCAAGCTCCTCACGAAAAGCAACGGTATCGCTACGCCACTGCATACTGTAACGTAGCTGGGAGCCCAACGACACCAATGAATTGGCTATAGCAGGTTGCCTCTGTACCTCTGCCACCATGCGAATCGATTCAAGGGCGTTATATAAAAAATGAGAATTAATCTGCGAATGCAAGGAGTGCAACTGTGCGTTTTTGGCAATTAACTGCTTATCCACGACCTGTGTCATTAGACGTTTGACCTCATGTAACATTTTATTGTAATTCACCGCCACTTCATCGATTTCATCCCCTTTTTCGTTCTCATCAAGGCCTGTATCAATCATTGCATCCAGCTCGCCTTTCCGTACCTGACGCATGGAACCCAGTACGCTGTCCAACCGCCGGAAAATACGCCGCGTCGTTTGGGATACGAGTAGCATAATCAGCAGCAATACACCTAATGTAATCGTTACCACAAATGCATACCAACTGCGCGGCCCCTTCATCAATGCCTGATGGGAAGCGATATCGACCACATAAGTGTTCAACGGAGCGATGTATCGATACAATACATAGAAGCTCTGATCTCCTACCTCGACCTGAAGTGGGCTTTTCTGCGGAGATACATCCAGCTGGCGATGAATACTGCCAAGGATCTCCTCCATCCCCTGCCCATACTTCTCAGAAAACTCATGTTGGGGATTGTAAACATACTGGGGAGGATCGCTTGCGTTCATCAACACTGAAAAGAAGTCCCCTTTGCTCTCCTGGAGCAGGTTGCTGAAAAACATGCTGTGTGGGACTCGCACTTCCATAATACTAGGGCGTTTTTGTTCCTGCCCTTGAAGGCGAACCAGACGATAGTAGGATAATGTGTGTTCACCATCCCTAAAAGAAAATAAGCGGTAAGCCGCACCACCTTCGTCCCGAAGCTTTACCCAATAATCCTGCGGCCAAAATTTCTTATAATGATAGATTTCAGGCCAGATTTCATACAAGTTTGGGTTATCGACGTAAAAGCTAAGCTCACTGATCATCACATTGCTTTGAATAATATTAAGCATTTGCTCAAACTGGTTCTGCTTAAACTTCACCAGACGTAGTCCATCTACAAGCATATTGGAATGAATAAAATCCACAAAAGATTTCTGAGTGAGGGTTGTGTTGGAAGCGTTCTCAATCATGTCCATTCTTCTGCGTAATTGTTCATTCAGCCATGAAACGTGGCTGTTGCCCGTTGCCATAGCGTCCTTATATAGCTGGGTTTCTTGCATGCGGATATACACAAAGGATATCAAAATAACAGGTATGGCAATCATCAGGCTAAATGCCAGAAACAATTTTTGGGATATACGGGCATTGCGATAAAGCTTCCTCAATCTCGTTAGTAGGTATTTCATTCTGATGCATTCACCACCTTTTTTTTATACCATATATTACTATTTTGCTGATAGTTAACAATGTAGGGAATGGTTATCTGGCTATCTTGGCTTTCCGCAGTTCCAGTTCAGCCTGGCGATATTCCATCACCTGATTAAAGCCGTAGTTCACACGACGTATCAGAAAATTTTCGAAAATTTTGTCAAAGGCAGCTTCATCCTTCGCTGTAATCAGTTCTGGCAGTACTTCTTCCCAATTCTGAGAAATACGTGACCAAGCTAACGCAATATCGGAATCCCCTATAGGATCTAGTCCCTTATAGATGCCGCTGTCCAGATCGGCCTGTTGGTTGGCGAACTCTTCCATTTGCTTAATGGATGGCGCATTCTCTGGTCTCCACTTGTTAACGAAAGCAGGGTTTCGCAGCATCCAGTAGGTATCCATAATGCCATATTCCTTTTCCAGACGCTCCCTATCCGTGTCATGCAACTGAACCATTGCCGCCGTCAACTGGGGTTTGCCGTTCTTCATTGCCCAGGTTTCACCTTCTTTGCCCAAAAATAAATCCCTTTGGCCTTCTTCGCTGGTCAGATAGGTCAAAAATCGGATGGCTCGTTCAGGGTTTTCCGTGGATCTGCTAATCATCGTAACCATCCAGCCATCCATGCTGCCGGGAAACAGTTTGGCGGATTCTCCCCTGCTGCTCCGAGGTCCATCTACAGCAATATAGTATGAACTCTGATTTGTAAGGACTTCCAATTTCGAATTGAGGTCCGATATATCTGTCCATTCCCGAATCATCATAAAATATTGGGCATGGTTGGTTTTTTCCTGCACCTGTGCACTGGAGTCGACCAGAAAATCCACATTAATCAGGCCCTGCTCGTAAGCGGTACGAAATGTTTTCAGCCACTTAATATAATCGGGATCTGTCATTCGGTCGTATACTTTACCGTTCTGTTCATGGGGGATCGCAAGCAGATTTTGCAAATATTCGGTCATCCCATAGAATGCATTCCCCTGTGCCCAAAATGGACTGATCAGCTGGCCTTTATAAACAGAATATTGATTCTTCAACAATTGCAGTGCATTTAGAAAACCTTTCGGTGTGGTAAAGTCCGGTTTGCCCATTGACTCATACAGATCTTTACGTACGAGAAAGGTTTGGTTCGCTCCCGTCAAGCCGGTTGAACGCATCTGTTCGGGACTGTACGCATCATTGGGGATGACATAGGTATGGCCGTCTTCCTGCCGATACCATTGTAGAGCACCATCACCTGCTACCTTGTAAAAGTAAGGATCATACTGGTTGGCTAGCTCATCCAGGGCATAGATGAGATTACTCTCCCGAAGTTTGTTAACCGCACTCTCCCAGGAGCCGATGGTTATCAAATCCGGCAGACTACCGGTCGTCAACATCCGTGATAACATCTCGCTTGGTTCACCAGTTGATACTTCAAATTCGATATTGACCCCTGTTTTTTGGGTGACATATTTGGAAGTCAGGCTCTCACCCCAAGTGTGCCCGTACCATTCGGCTCCAACGAACCACGTTAGATTCACGGGGGTGGTATCCAGCTTCCATGACGGTTCTTCCAGATTCAGATTAAGGCTCTGTATCTGCTCCGTGAAGTCAGCCTTTGTCGGAGCACCCCTATCTTCCGATTGCTCTGACTCAGAACAAGCAGACAAGCCTGACATCAGGCATATCATCAACAAGGCTAAAATAAAAGGACGTCGAAACATGAACACCTGCGCGCCTCCTTTCTATACTTTCCATTTCCCTCCCCATCTGCACTAGCATTCAGACTAGTGGTGGTACAACCGATTTTACTACCCTTGGATTAAAATGGAAATGGTTTAGTAGCATACTCGGAAATATCATTGCTGGCTTTGTTGGATCGTGGTTAGGGTATGAACTGTTGGGACCGAGGGGGCCGGTAGTCTAAAGCCGCAGATCCTCCCTGCTCCCCTCATCGTAAAACGACCACAAAAAAAGGCTAACCAGTAATTACCGGCTAACCTGATCATACGAAAGCCGCTCTGCGGCTCTATTATTGTAACCCCACCTCATGTAACCTTGTATTAGGATAGCCGATGAATCGACCATACTATATCCGTACTGAATCCAATGGGTAGACCATCAGCTTCGTAATATAACCCGACTTGATCACCTGCCTGCAGCTCTACATCACCGGTTAACGTCACCGTCGCACTACCTAGTACAGTTCTCATAGTTAAAACTAACGCTATATTAACGTCAAGGAAAGGCATATAACCTTTTATTAAATCAATATTGCCATTCTTCTTTACAGTAAAAACCGGATCAATCTCTCTTCCCATGCTTACATTGATTGGCGCGTCAATCTTATAATTAACAGTTGCATGTATGGCATATCTACCAGTATCCGGTGCCGTAAATATCCCTGTAGCAGGATTAAATGTAGGGCTTCCGTAATATGGAGACGCCTCGCTCCAATTCGAAAATAGCGTGCTACTATTGATTGAGTATTTCGTACGGGTAACAGAAAATCCTTCCGAGGTAAAAGAAGTCCCCGCTGGGCCTGGATCTCCTTGCGGCCCTGCTGGACCTTGCGCTCCTACTGGCCCTGGATTTCCTTGCGGTCCCACGTGGCCTTGTGGTCCTGCTGGACCCGAAGCTCCTTGTGCTCCAACTGGTCCAGTCGCTCCGGTATCGCCTTTATCTCCCTTCGCTCCATCGCCTGTCGAATTCTGCGATTCTTCGACAACTGATGGCAAAGTATTGATGATGATGGTTTTGATAGTGGAATTCCATACTACTTTTGCTCCGAATAATTCCGCAATAAAACGTACTGGTACCATAACCCGGCCCTGTATGATCTTAGCAGGTTGATCGAGCGCGACCTTTTCCTCTACATCACCGATTTTAACGCTGGCAGTCGGGTTGCCAATAATTAGAATACCCGATGCATCTCCTTTAATAACCGTTATGGTTTGTGTAGAACTGTTCCAGTTAAGAGATACACCGAGCGATTCTTCAAGGACCCTTAAAGGTATAAGTGTGGTTCCTTTATGGACAACGGGGTTGACGTCGCTCTGGACTACACTATCATTAACAATAATAGAGATCTCGTCTATTTGGCCGATTGGAGACGCCTGAGCAGCAGAAACCACAACCAACGTCATTACAAGCAAAGATACAATGGATAATTTCAATCTTTTTATCACTTAACTTTCCCCCATATTAATGAATTATTATTCCTTCATCTCGGTTGCGATCATCTGCAGAATTCGAGCCCTGCGATTTCAACTAAAGCTCCAAACAACGGATAGAACGTTCCTTATTATCATCGAACAACCAAAGGATCGTATCATTCTCCACGTAGACATTGTAGACAAAATTATAGGAGCTGAAGTCATACGAAAGTAGTACGCTGCCCTGAAAAAAAACGATCGTTCCGGTAAAATTGTCTGAATTCGGAATGGACACCTTTTGTATCATCCGGTGCCCTCCGAAATTATAGCTATCTTCAACGAAAGCAGGGAGCAATACCGCGGTGGTATGCTCCCTGTTTTTGTTCAATTATAATTTCTCGTTAGTTCAATTACTCTACTGCTCCAGTGGAGCCGATTCGAAGATCAACTTCCACATCAAAATGCGCTCGAGATAGTTCTTTCCCCCAGTCGGCCTGTGCTTCCTTGTATAAGGGATACTGATATGCCCTGGCATAAAAGCCATACCCGAAAGGATCGATATTATAGTTTTGACACTTTTTAATAAGCGCCTCCATGCTTTTTTTCATTTCCTTGCTTAATTTATTTGCCATTTCCTCGGAATTTCCCAAAAGCTCAAATTCAAGAAACTTTTCAGTTATGCTGACGATCGACTTCACTTTAATGTTGAATTGAAATCTGCCATTTTCATGAGAGGATTTCGTTTTTACCGATATATCCCCTAAGAAAAACTCACTTTGTCGATGTTAAATGGCATGGTTTGTTGCAAATCATCAACAGGAAAAGTGAGACTGACCCCTGGTTCAAATTCATTTTTCAAAATGTGAAGAAGTGACGTCTCCTGATAGGTCAAAGAAGTTCTATACTCTCCTTTTCGGGATAAGAGAGTCGTTCCTGATACCTTGTCAATCAAATCCGTGTGGTTCAATGGTTTGCAAAAACTAGGCTAAAACTAGTAGATTATATCTTCCTAATTGTAAGATCACTACTCACTGATACGGGATTAATTTATTTAACCTTGACACGATACTTAGCAGGAGTGATTCCATGCTCACGTTTGAATAAACGTACAAAATAGTTTAAATCCATGCCTACCATTATCGCGATCTCACCTACAGACAGCTCTGTATGCTCAGACAGTAGCTCTGCCCCTTTAAGTAATCGGAGGCGTTGCAAATAATGACTTGGATTAACGCCATAAATCTCTTTAAATTTGCGTTGAAAATGTTGCTTTGAATAACCGACCGTATCGGCAATATTAGCAAGGCTTAAGTCTTCCATATAATGCTGCTCCATATATTGTACAGAGGCGGGAAGCATATCTTTTGCACTTGTACTACTTCGATAGTTTTGTATGGGCTTCTCACTTTGAGTCATAGTGGCGATGTAGGTTAACATACTATAAATTTTGGTCGAGGCTGCATGGTAAGGATCACGCTCCTTAGGCTCACTTACATACCATAGCTCCCTAATATCTGATTCCAGCTGCTGTAATTTAGGTTCACTCATTGAGATTGGTTTCATGATTGGAAGTTGAAGTGCGTTAACAAGGGACTCAACAAAGCTCCCCTCAATTCCTATAAATCCTAATAACCAGGGTTCATTTGTCGAAGGACCATAATCATGAGCGAGTTTGCTTGGTACAAATAAGATATCTCCCCTCCTCATCTTGATATAAGGCTGTTTATCAAAGTGAAAGGTTCCTGATCCTGCAAAGCAAATCATGCATTGAAATGTTGGATAACCAATAGGTCGATACATCGGGTGCTGGTGATGTAATCCGCAGCTGTACAATGACAAAGGTAATTCGATGTTGGTTTTATTATGAAAAAGCCTAAATGGTAACATGCTCCCGCTAGATCTCTCCTTTAAGATTAAAGACAATACTGTTCTGAAGTGCTTGATGTTGAAAGTACGTTGTATCTAATACTCATATACGATTATAAATTAGGAATTGTGGGAAAGAAACTCGGAATAACTTATTTTTCCAACGAGATTATGGACAAAATTAATGATTAGTATCCTCTGGTTAAAAAAACAAGACTCCTCATCAATGCAGGAGCCTTGTTTTGAAAAATTCATGAATGTTGTTTATAACTTTCAAACTCTCTGTAGAAATCGTTTCGCAATTCCGATATCGCAAGGTAACATTCCTTACCATCCAGTAGTCTTGCTGGTATTCTCCACACATCTCCGTAATAATAACTGTCAGCAACGAGTTCTTCATCTGCGTAAATTTGCGCAACATCACCATAATAATCAATATCTAAAAACCCTTCGGATCCTATAACGGAGATTTTTTGCCATTTGACTTTTCGCTCTCCGCCAATATGGAGTTGCTCTGTATGTTTCGGCTCAAAAGGAGGCTGTTCTATATCATCGTACGTAATAGTAGGTGCTGTATAAGAATGCTGAATGGACTTTTGATTAAATCTTACACCGTTCCAATACCAATATTGAAATTCACCTTCTTCCACAGAACGAATTTCGTCACCAGCTTTGTACAGGTCACATTCATCACCTACATAAAGCTCCCCATCCAGTCTGCGCAAATATCGTGCCTGATCCCAACTCAGTGTAACAATTGTGGTGCCATGGACCTGGAATGCAGATTCTAACCCCGCCTGAGCTGTTATATTATGTCCATCACTAAATTGATATTCTGGTGTAATTCCAGGAATTTGAGCAAAGAAGTAGGTATCTCCTTCTCTGCATAACGGTTGCACTGTGCCATAGTCGAGAACAATACCTGACAGCTCCATACGGAACGGCATGAAAAAGCTTACTTCTCCACATACATCAATCGACGGGAAGATGACACTACCTGTATCAATGACAACGTTTCGAATATCCTGAAGCTTAGAAAGCCTTTGATAATGGTTAACAAATACATATCCACTCTCACCATCTGTCCGCATCACATATCGCAAAGATGAAGTATCCTCTCTTGAAACTGAGTTCTCAGCTTCTACTCTGGTCATCAATGCAAGTGTCTCCTCAAAGTCCTGTACAAACAAGTGCAGAGTATTCAGTAGTCTGTACTGCTCTCGAACTTCTCCATACTCTGATAATGCACACTGAAAGTCATATGAAAGGATGGGATAATCATTTGGATAACCTGTTGATTTGGATTCCTGGAAAGTCGAAAGCTTGCCAATTTGATTGGTTCCACCATGGTACATGTAGTAGCCAATCAGATTGTTACCATCACCAATCTTTACAAGTGATATGCTATAGATATCCATACCTCTAATTATGGGTCTGCGGTGATGTGTGACTTGAATACCTCCACCCAATTCACAAGTTGCAAATGGATATCTTTCATACGGCAATCGCCATTGCTCATCATTTTCAATTTCTTGAGGAAGGAGATCAGTGCCTATGCCTGTGTCATTTCTCATACCAGTAAAGAAATAATGAGGAGATGGCGGAAGTTGATTTAGGTGATCGTCCCATGGAGCATCACAGTATCCTCCAAATACAGGAAACACCTCATCAACAGGAATGCGTGCACCCTCAACAGCATTCCATCCAGTTACCGTATATATTGGAGCAATCATGCCGCAATCCATAGCAATTTCTTTTAACGTGGCCAGATGCTCATCATCATTCGTTAACTCATTCTCCAACTGAACGGCAATGATGTTTCCTCCATCTTTGTAGAAAAGCCCTTGTACCTGATTCGAAATATTCTCATAAAAGGTACGTACTTTCTTAAGATATTCTGGATTATTTTCACGTAGCTTAAATGGTTTCTGGAGCAGCCAATCGGGTAGTCCGCCATTCCTGCATTCACCATGAGCCCATGGTCCAATTCGTATGACGGCTTCAAGCCCGGCCTTCTTACATTCCAATATAAATGCACGGAGATCATTGTCACCGGAGAAGTCGAATTGCCCTTCGCTCTCTTCATGATAGATCCAAAATACATAGCTAGATACAAGCGTAATCCCGCCTGCCTTCATTTTACAAAGTTCTTCATACCAGTCGCTTCTATTATATCTGGAATAATGAAATTCACCCATGACAGGAATAGTAGGTTTACCATTACGCGTTATATATAAACTTGTCACTTCAATTTTTTCGCCCTCAGGATTTTCCCCGCCAAGATTCAAATGATTATTCAAAATCTCAGGTTTCTGATATCGCTTAAATTTATACATCATAGTCTTCCTCTCTACGCTTATTTAGTTTCAACTTATTTCCGGATTCGTGTCAGCAGCTCTCTCTTGTCTTAACTGATATCATTGTAACTTAGCGGATGATTGGCATGATAGGATTATCACGACGAGAAAATAGCACAAAACGAACAATTGTAGGAAGAGAAATGTAAATAGATTCAAAAATTATAGATTTTGCGTCGAAAGATATGGATAAATGTGTCTATTAGTATCTATATTCCTCGTAATTCCTTTCATTTTGTATGGTTTAATATTCCAAATGTATGAAGATATTTCTGTTATGGAGTACGAGAAAATACCTGCCCTTCTCCGGGCAGGTATTAAAGGTAAATTGTATGAATGGATTACCAATATCGATCACTAAATGTTAGTCCAGAAGGCTGTAGATCTGAATGCTCTCCACCTTGGCATCCTTGATATGAAACGACATCACATCCACATAATTGGATGGCTCGTAACGGAAGTCATCCTCCTCATTAGGGGCTCCATCACCAAGCAGTTTCCCCTCAGGGTAGGCGTTTTTGAGTGTATCCAGGCTATCTCCTGCTTTAATGTTTCGCACTGTCGCATACTTGGGGTCTGTGATTTCAATATGAAAGATGGAGTCTTGTTTCCCCTCTGGTATACTGATTGTTTTAATCTCCAGACCAGGATACGTATAAACTTTTTCTGTAAAACCGATTAACGTATCCATGTTTGTTCCATCGTCGGCACTGTACGTATGAGATTTCAGGTTATCCGGTTTGCCCAGCATCTGTTCCATCTGCTCTTCATTTGCTGTATCCGAAATCGCAATGGTGTGCTCATTATAGACAAAAGCAAGCTCCTTTAGCACCACATTGCCTTCCTTTTCCATCGAACCTTCCTTAATCGCTTCAGTACCCTTTTCTTCCGAATTTTCTGAAGAAGGCGCAGTAGAATTGGTTGCTCCTTCACCTTTGCTTTGTTCATTCGCTGTGTTCTGTCCGGTTGCTGGAGATGTAGCATCACTGGACTGACAGGCAGTTAATGCCACCGTTAGTAAAGCACCTAGTACGATAAAACCTGCAGCTTTCTTTGTTAACTTCATCATGATCCCTCCATAAATGTGTGATTTGTTCTTATGAAGTGATTATAAATAAAACATTTGTTAGTCTCATAACAGAAATGTACCAATCTTGTAACGTTACCTATTCAGGCTTGGGTTTAGATGCAGGACTACGCACGGGGGAACACAATCGTAACGGTCGTTCCTTCCCCGATTATACTTTCCATGTCGATATATCCATTAAACCGCTCTACAATCTCTTTGCAAATGGAAAGTCCAAGACCTGAACCGTTCGCTGTGCTTGCATTTTTTGCGCGGTAAAAACGTTCCTGCACTCTCTCCAGCTCATCGCCCGCTATACCGATCCCTTGATCACGTATCCGTATAACTACCTCGCTTGGCGTATGTTCCAACTTCAATTCAATTAGCGATGGACTGCCTGAATATTTGATGGCATTATCCACAAGATTGGCGATCGCATGGGACATCAGCATTGGATTTACGTTGGCGTAAACTCTTGTCGTACCCTCATCATCCGGTTCTTCCTTCACTTGACTGACGCTGATCTCGATCCCTTTATCCTTGGCCTTCGCTTCCATATTCATTGCAACTTGCTGAACTAGTTCGTTCATTTCCGTCTTCCGGGCTTCCAGTTCGTTAGAACCAGCCTTGTCGAATCGGGATAGCAACAACAGTTCATTAATCAAGCGCGTCAGCCGATCTGATTCCTGCAGCAGATGAGCATAGATTTTTTGCAACTCCTTGTTCTCCGTCTCCCCTTCAACCAAGTATTGAGAGAAACCACGAATGGCTGCCAAGGGTGTTTTTAACTCGTGAGATACGTTGGAGACAAATTGTTTCTGGTACTGAATGTAATCATGAAGCTGCCGCCCCATGGAATCCAGCCCATCTGCCAGCATGCCCAGCTCATCTTTCCGGTTTAGATGAACTCTCCGAAACTCCTGTCTAGCGAAACTTTGCGCAGCGCCAAGCAACAGTTTAATCGGCTTGGTTGTGTTGCGAGCAATCCACAGACTGGATAACGTAATCAGTATAATAAATCCGCCTGCGCCGACAAACAGGATATAACGGATTTGATCCATAATTGCATAAAAGTAGGAAATGTCCTCCACGAACTCATACACATAAGCGTTTTCGTAGAATTGATCCTGAATAGGCGTCGCAAAATAAAGCAGATGATTTTCCGTGACGGTGTAGGCATAACTGCCGCTCAGTGCTTTCTCAATATTTTTGTCAAAAATAAGCGGTTTGCCATCATTTATGATGATGCCATCCACAGCCAGGCCCAGCAATTGCATGGAACTGTCATAAATCCGTACTTCCTTGCCTGAAGCTTTCAGCTTCTCCAGAGCAAGTCTGACAATTTCCTTCGTCTGGGGCTCTCCTGACGATGACCTGTGCTGTGCCAACACCTCACGGAAGGACAACTCCGACAGATCTGCCTTCTCCATCATCTGTTTCTCAATGGTAATGAAGCTGTAGTAATCGATAGCTTTATTCACCGCAAAAATGATGATGCCAAAGGACAGCACGGAGAAGAATAAATAATTCAGCAGTAACCGGGTTGCATACTTCAGGCCTCGCCACCTCCAAGTTGATAGCCAAATCCATAGATCGTTCTGACATACTTCGGTTCGTCCGCGTTATCCTCGAGCTTCTTCCGTAATCGCATGATGGTCATATCCACACTGCGACTGTCTCCCATAAAGTCATATCCCCATCCAATCTGCAATAGCTCATCCCGGGTAAAGATTTTGTCTGGCCTTTTCAGTAACGTTTCCAGAATTTTAAACTCTTTGGCCGTTAAAGACACGGGTACACCGTTTTTCAGCACCCTTCGGCTTTCCAGATCAAATGTCAGCTCTTCATGAATGATGCGTGTAGATTTCACTTCTGTTCCTTCACTTGATTCCTCCTTGCTCTCGTTTCTTCTCAGAATCACCTTGATCCGAGCGAGTAATTCACGATTGTCAAAGGGTTTGGTCATGTAATCTTCCGCGCCTAGCTCTAGTCCGAGCACCTTGTCGATTATCTCATTTTTGGCAGAAAGCATGATCACTGGAATGGCACGCTGTCCGGTAATCTCCTTGCACAAGTCATATCCGGAGCAGTCTGGCAGCATCAGATCAAGTACCACTATATCGGGTTGAAAAGAGTCGAGCAGCTGCATGCCCGTTTTGCCGTCCTCTGCGGTCTGTACATCGTAGTTTTCACGCCTTAGCACCAGCTCAATTAAATCTCGAATTGCGATTTCATCATCAATGACTAGGATTTTCTTCAACTGTACACCCCTATCTAGCCTTGTTTTCACCAGCTTCAATCAATTATTAACCCATCTTAGCACAGGCGCTTTAGATTCCTCCATCAACTGGAAGGTGAGGTATATTCCACTCAGCCCAACATAACTTGTAATAACCCCGAAGAAAGGAGAACAATCCATGGATCTGCTCTGGGTACTCATTGTTGGTGGACTTATTGGCTGGTTAAGCGGCAACTTGATTGGGCGGGACGTACCGGGCGGTGTACTTGGGAACATTATTGCGGGTTTTATCGGTTCCTGGTTAGGAACGGAATTGCTGGGACCAAGGGGGCCCGTGATTGGCGGATTTCATATTATTCCAGCCATCGTTGGCTCGATTATTGCCCTGCTCATCTTTTTTGCTCTGGCACGCGGCGGAGCCTTCCGAAGACGTTAACCAAGTGAGGAAGAAAGTTATTACTTCAGGCATTTAATAATGAAGATCTTTCATGCGTTTTTTCATGGGAGATCTCTCTGAGATACAAACGAATCTATACTATACTCAATCTGCAAAAGTAGGAAACCGGCTGATCTACTTTCAACTTCACCATTTTATTGTTGGATGCTACTCCATCCGCTTACATCACATTGTCCATAATCATTATCACCCACAGCAACCATCGTACCATCCGATTTCAGTCCAATCGTATGGGCACACCCCGCTGAAACAGCTCTAATTTCTTGCCAGCCATTTACATCGCATTGATGATGTTTATTCGAACCCACAGCAACCATTGTACCGTCAGACTTAAGACCAACCGTATGATAACTCCCCGCTGCAACTGCTACAATATCGCGCCAACCACTGACGTCGCATTCACCTTCATGATTTCTACCCACAGCCACTACCGTACCATCCGATCTAAGCCCAACAGTATGGAGATACCCCGCCGAAACAGCCAATATGTCGTCCCAGTCGTTTACGTTACATTGGTTATACTTATTGTTACCAACTGCTGTTACCGTTCCGTCTAATTTTAAACCGACTGTATGCCAGTCCCCCGTCGTGACCGATACAATATCGCGCCAGTTGCTCACGTTGCATTCCCCTTCATTATTTCGCCCCACCGCAACCACGGTACCATCTGATTTAACCCCAACCGTACGGCACCAACCTGCCGAAACTGTTACTATATCGCGCCATTCGCTTACATTACATTGGTCATGCTTATTCCAACCTATAGCTGTTACAGTACCATCAGCTTTAAGACCAACGGTATGGGCATTACCGGTGTTCGTAGCCAGATGAACATTACTAGCAACAACTGCGACGATATGACACCAATCGCTCACCTTACATTGACCGTATTTATTATCACCCACAGCTGTTACTGTTCCGTCAGATTTAAGAGCAACGGTATGACGACGACCTGCCGCTATGGTACAGTTACGGTACCGTTTCGTCTCGAACACCGCTTCCTTCAGTGAATTGTAGTCCATATCTTCCTCCTATTTTTATTCGACGTTGTATTTTACTACTCTTGCGATCTTGATCCCATCACATCAAACTTTGGTTCAGTTGAACGTACTATCATTGGATTATTATACGACTTCTGTTAAAAATCGCATCTACTCAAGAACAACGTCTCTTCAATCCAAAATCTCAGATTAGCAAGCGATGATAGGCAATATATTATTCGGGCAAGATCAAAACAAACCGCGGGTGTTTCATTACACGGCGGTTTGTTTTAATTTATCAACAGCTGGCTTTCCAAAATATTAGAAGTTGGAATAGCGCATAATAAGGAACAGTTGGATGAAGCTTACATAACGGAGGTCTCTTCATGGTATTTACAATCACAATTATCATCGTTGTACTGTTCGCAATATGGGGAGCGGTCGCTCCTGATCAGCTGGCGGATGTGGCTAACGTTGCCTACAACTTCTCTATTCAGAATTTTGGCTGGTTTTATTTGCTAGCGACACTTTTCTTCCTGATTTTCGCTTTCTATCTGGCGTTCAGCCGATTTGGGGGTATTCGACTCGGGGATGACGATGATGAACCAGAATATTCTACGGTTTCCTGGCTGTCCATGCTGTTTAGCGCTGGTATGGGCATTGGGCTGGTTTTCTGGGGAGTTGCTGAACCGCTGTCCCACTATTTATCTGCACCAGAAGGGGCGGTACCCGAAACATCGCAAGCAGCAAGACTTTCCATGCGTTATGCCTTTTTCCACTGGGGATTGCATCCTTGGGCTATCTATACCGTCATCGGATTAGCGCTTGCTTACTTCCAGTTCCGGAAAGGCTACAAAGGGCTGATCAGTTCCACCTTTATTCCTCTGATAGGTGAGCGCCTTGCTGCAAGGTGGATTGGTAAGTTCATTGATATTCTGGCGGTCATTTCCACCATCTTCGGTGTTGCGACCTCGCTTGGTTTGGGTGCACTTCAGATCGGTGGGGGTCTGAATTACTTATTCGGTATTCCTAACTCGACAATGTCCCAGGTTGTCATTATCACAATTGTAACCGTACTGTTTTTAATATCGGCAACCTCCGGTCTGGATAAAGGTATTAAGATTCTGAGCAATACCAACCTCGTTATAGCAGTGCTATTAATGTTGTTTGTATTGGTGACTGGACCGACTTCTTTTATATTTGACACATTCACGACAACCTTGGGCAGTTACATGCAAAATATTATTAATATGAGTTTGAGATTGACGCCGTTCTCAAGAGAAACCTGGATTGGAACATGGACGTTATTTTACTGGGCATGGTGGATCTCTTGGGCTCCTTTTGTCGGCACTTTTATCGCAAGGGTATCCAGAGGAAGAACTATCAAGGAATTTGTAATTTACGTCATGGTTATTCCAAGCCTTTTCGGATTTATCTGGTTCTCAGTCTTCGGCGGAACAGGACTTCACCTGGAATTGTTCAATGCCGCTCATTTGGCAGAGGCCGTCAAGGAAGATACGACAACCGCTTTATTCCTTATGCTGGAGCATCTGCCTTTGAGCACGATCGTAGCATTCATCGCTACACTCCTGATCATGATCTTCTTTATTACATCGGCTGATTCGGCTACCTTTGTGCTGGGCATGCTGACTTCAGATGGCAAGCTGGACCCGAGTACAAGAGTGAAATTAACTTGGGGAATCTTGCAGTCCGCCATCGCGGTAGTACTGCTGATTAGCGGGGGATTGAACGGCCTCCAGACGGCCTCCATTGTGGCCGCCCTGCCGTTCGCTGTTGTCCTTATCGGGATGTGTGTCTCCCTACTCAAGGCTCTGCAGGCTGAAGACAGAGAGCGCCGTCAGAAGGAAAAACGGCAGCGCCAAAAGCTGAAACGACTGCTGGAGGAACAAGAAATCTCGCTAAATGAAATTACCGGCAGGTAATGTATACTTGACCTCTATAGAAATGGTACCTGCCTTCAGGCAATCGGATTATGGTCTTGTCCATTCTGGCAATCGGTACAAGTTCTTGTCCTTAGTTTGGATAAGAACTTGTACCGATAAAATAAAAAAAAGCCGCTTAAATAGCGACTTCCTGGGAATACGTTCGTGTCCCTCGACACTCGAGGTCAACATTAATGATCCGGGTGTGTACTTTTAGCAATCGTTTTATTTCATGTAGCGATATTCGAGTAGATCCTTCAAATTTGAAATTTTCTGCAGCAGTTTCTCCCCGACATTGGTTTCCCTCACTAGCTTCCGCGCCAGTTCTTTGTCCACCAATCTTTTTAGAGATAACACGTCCGTTCCGTTACGTAATACATCTTCTTTTGAATTAAATTTCTGATGGGCGACGAGCTGCATGCCAAAGGAATTGTACAACAAGGTATATCCGGCAATGCCCGTTGTGGATTGATAGGCTTTGGAAAAACCGCCGTCAATTACGATCATTTTTCCGTTTGCTTTAACAGGGCTCTCTCCACGAATTTCTTTGACTGGTGTGTGGCCGTTAATGACATGTCCATGATCCGGATTCAAATCAAATTCCAGCAAGATTTTTCGACAGATCTCTTCATTTTCACGTAAATGGTAGTAAGGATTCTTTTTTTCCTTATGTGCTTCTTTATCTTGGATAAAATACCGTTCAAAAGTGGTCATTTCTCTCTTTCCAAAGAGCGATGAACATTCCCCTGTCCAGATGTACCATACCATATCCGTCGCCAGATCTTCTGTCTCTTCCGGATGCGCATAGGCGTAACGTAAATACTCTTCAAAGACATCAAGCAATTGACGGCCCGCATATGTCTTGTCTTCAATCTGCATTTCCTCCATATTTCCTTCTTCATCCAAAGGAATACAGCCGTGGATTAACAAATTCCCGTTATATTTCAAATAAAGGCTGCCCTTTTTCATGAGAAAGTTCATATGTCTAGCAAGCTTTTCAGAATGCTGAACGGAGAATAGCAGCTTTTCCATCACTTGGCGTTCTTCCTCCAGCAATTGTTCAGGCTTCTGCGGATTTACGGTTGCGAAGCAGGTGTTTTCCAGCAGGTACGTTTTCCCGCAGATGTTAATTTCATTTTTGTTGTAATCAATATGCTCTAGCAAAATTCTTTCCGACATATTAAAATATGGGCGTCTCTTGATAATCGGGATTTCAAGTTTAAATTGAATCATGGCAATGGCTTGGTGAATTTTGGTGATCTGCAGAATTTCCTGCTCTGACACGTTATGGCCAGCCTGTAGCTTAGGTCTGAAGGGCAGATTGTCTTCATAGTATTTCTCCGCCAAGTTTAGCAGTGGGCGTAGATTGATTCCGTAGACATCTTCAATGATGTCCAGATTATCATATCTGGCGCAGATTCGGATAATATTTGCAAGGCAGACCAGAGAACCCGCGTATGCACCGATCCAGAGGACATCATGGTTTCCCCACTGAATATCTACAGAGTGGTAGTTTATTAGCGTATCCATAATTTTATCGGGGTCCGGCCCCCGGTCATATATATCTCCAACCACATGAAGATGGTCAACGACCAGGTGCTGGGTCGTATAAGACAGGCCGATAATGAGCTTGTCCGCCTGGCCCAAGGATATAATTTGCCGATATATTTCCTCGTAATAAGGATCTTTATTGTTGGTCGAATCCGTCTTATATAGAAGCTCTTCTACAATATATACATACTGCTCTGGCAGAGCTTTACGCAATTTCGAGCGCGTATATTTGGAAGAGGCATAAGAAATAAGTTTCAGCATTTGCTCAATCGTTTGTCTGTACCACTGGTTTAAAGCCTGTTTATTGCTCAGTTCCCCTATAACCAACTGTATTTTTTCTTCTGGATAATAAACCAGCGCCGCAAAATCATTGATTTGTTGATCCGTCCAAGCGTCCCGGAATAATTCTTTGATTTTCTCTTTGACGGTACCTGAACCGTTCCGTAGTACATGCTGAAAAGCCTGGAACTCCCCATGCAAATCACTGACAAAATGCTCGGTTCCCTTCGGCAAATTGGAGATCGCTTCAAGGTTGATAATCTCTGTTATAATTTTTTCTTCTGTATCATATTTCTCGGCCAATAAATCTAAAAATTGCTCATCCATAACAGATGTCCCCCTTCAAGGAAAAAATAATATTATTTATATGGTGATTATTAGCATTGCCTTTCCCCATCATAAAAAAACTCCCGCTAAAAGCAACGAGAGTCAGAGAATAACGGTAACCATAAAAATTCAGTCCTAGCCAATTCATACCTAAGCTTGAAGGTTTTTACTGGTAGCATCATGTTCAACGTTTCATCTTCCTGCGTGAATTGCATCGTCATAAGTTCTATTTTAAGGTTGGATGGAAGCTCTGCCAAGTAATACAGAAAAAAACCTCAAGCCGGGTTAACCGAGCTGAGGTTCTTTTAACTACCCCCACTAATTGGGACTACTAGAATCGCACCTTCTTCAGTAAGGTCTCGCGTATGATTTATTTAATAACTTCAACCTTTTTATCCCCTGCGGACTTCGCTACTTCTAACGTTGTTGTACCTTGAATAGCGACTATTACGCCAGTAGCCAGCATAGAAACGATTAAAGCTGCACTGAGGGTTGTGGACATTTTCTTCTTGACCATGATCATACCTCCTATATTTATTATGTAATAAGCGGCTCAAGACGATGACGAGCCGAGTGGGTAATTCACCTAATGATTGTATTATAACGTACTGACAATGATTGTAAAAAAAATTTTCCTCTGGACTCTCATCCCATCATATCCACCCTAAAGAAGTTCAAAATGAAGTTGAGTCTCAGGTAACCCCGTATTCCCTTTCGACTGATTTGCAACGTATCCCAATTCTAGAACTGTAGCAATGCGCTCGTTACTGGCTACCCCAAACATTTCAGTACGGCTCGGGTCGTACATCCAGTCATGCAAGGTACTACGCACACCCAGTCTCTGTTCATGAGCCAGCAAGCGGAAATTTTGAATAAGGCAGCAGACAGCTGCAAAGTCCTCTTCCCGCTTATGTTGATCCGCCTCTTCCTTCACCAAGACCAGAAGATACGCAGGAGCCTTCTCCTGCAATCCCTGCATGATGTCCCCATACCGGTTATCAGCAAAGATAAATCGCCACGGCTCTCGGAGTCCATCATTTGGCGCCCATACAGCATGATTGAGCAATTCAAGGATTAAATCCTGCGATACCGGTCGCTCCAAAAACTCACTCGGAGCTTCCATGTCTCCTTCCAGATCTGACAATTTCATCTTAACATCATCCTCCTCTTCTATGTGGACTGCCCTCGCAATACAGTCCACTTCTGCTCGGCTGGCGTTCTTTTCCTACTTCTTGGCACTTTGTCGTAATATCCTATATGAAGAATACCAACAAATCTTTCATCCTCACGCAGTCCAATTCCTTTGAAAAACCCTTCATGCTGAATCATGGGCTCTGTATCCCATAACATGCCTAACCCATGTTCCCAACCCAGCAGTTGGAAGCTCTGCATCATCCCGCAGGCAGCTGCATAATTGCGATCATTGGTCAGACGATCCGGTCCTACAGTCGACATAACAATGACGTGGGCAGGAATATCGGTAAATCTCTTTTTAAAAACATCCAGAAGTTTCCCGGGGATAAGCTTGCCGAGCTTGCTCTGCGACATCTCTTCCAGCATGCAGTCCACCAACCGTTTGCGAGCTTCTGAAGTTCCGGCATATACCACTCGCCACGAGCCATCCTCAACAAATGGTTGAAGCCGATTAGCCTTACGCAGTAATTCAACAACTAACTCCTGGTCCACCGGCGTAGAGTTACATTTGCGAATGCTCCTGCGCGCCCTGATCAATTCCGTAAGACTCAAATGCTTCACTCTCCTTCGTTATTTCTGGATTCAATAGTTATACTGCTGTCTTGAAGAAATTGATGGATTACTTTTAGCTCTGTTTCCGAATATTTGTCGAGAGTACGATAGAAGCGTTCAGCCTCATGAACGTGCAGACGTTCATGCAGTTCAAAGATTTTTTTGCCTTGCGGTGACAACCGGAAATAGCTCTCCTTCTTGTTGTCATTCATTTTCGTGCGTTTGACGAATCCTTCCTCCAGCAGTTTGTTTCCTATTTTGGTGATACTTGCCTTGGACAAATTCATCGCCTCGGCAATACCCGTGTTGTTAATAGGCTCATGCTTGCCTATGCAATCTATCATATGAACTGCGGTCAAATGCTGAGGAATTTTCTCGATGCTTTCTCGCTGGGCGACACTTAGGAAATGCTCGATTTCTGTATCCTTGTGGTTCTCATACACATGTAAAAAACGGATAAATTGGTCATATAGCAACTGCTTTGATTGATCTTTTGAAATCATTCTTTGATCGCCCCTTGTTTTACTAATAAACAAAAATATCGCTTAAATAATAGGTTTTTTTTAAATAATCACTATTATATTATTTACTTGTGAACAATATATCATGAATGATAATGCTTATCAACTATAGTATCTGACATTACAACTTCACTCTACTTCTCTATGATTTACATTTATTAGCGACTTGAGATTTACACAGGAGTTTTCAATTACTTCTTACATTAGCTTTTTGATCCACAGCCAGATTGGATCCTCACCTTTTTTTGGCTTGGTTCCAAACCTCTAATGTCTGTATACTCCAATAAATCATTCTCTTGTGTATCTCCTTTGATTTAAATTTCTCGCCAGTCTTCCCCATGTATATTCTGAGTCGGCATTACAGCCTACACTCCCTTCTCTCTTTGTGTAATGCCGCTTGTCTTTTCTCTTTTCTATAACTGATTGAGCCTTCATTTTATTGAACACAACAGATGTTTTGCGTTTCTCCGTATGCAGCGCAGAGAACAGATCCTGGACGTCGCCGCGCGCTCCTCCTTTCGCACCGGAGGCAGCTTTGATATTCGGGATGTCGCCCGCGAGGCAGGGCTTGGTTACGGCACAGTATACCATTATTATCCTAATCGGCATTTATTAATAGAAGATGTGTTGGGGAGCGGCTTCGAGCGATGCGAGCAAGTTATCACACAATGGGCGAAGATCACCGACAGCCCCTCGGATGACAAGCAGTTGTTGACGTATTGTGCAGCGCTGCTCCGGCTGTGGCAATCAGATGCTCGCGCATATCTCGTCTACAAAATGGCAACGGAACATTATACAGGCTTGCCTGAGAGGGATCGACATCACGCCAAGAGTAGGTTTATGGAACGACTGTACGTGCCACTCCAAACGATCGCCCAGTGCGAAGACGACAGCGTCGACCATATGCTTGCTGTGCTTGTCGGTTGCTGTGGAGTCCACTACTATGCAGGCAATTCCGACCTGGACGTTGATCGAATTGCCCGACTCGCTATGAAAGCTATTACGAAGGGGGCCTGATACGAACATGATCATTCTAAAAAGCAAGCATGAAATTGAATCCATTCGTAAGGCGTGCCAAGTGGTGGCTGAATGCCATCGTACAATTGCCCCGCTCATCCAATCGGGCATCACAACCAATGAGATAGAGCGCATATTCGAGGAAATGATTTTAAAGCACGGTGCCAAGCCATACCAAAAGGGATACAAGGGCTATCCGTATGCGACCTGTGCCTCGATCAACGATGTAATCGCGCATGGCTTCCCTAGCAATAAGCCACTTGAGGAAGGCGATATTGTGACGATTGACACGGTCGCGGAGCTAGACGGCTGGCTCGGCGATTCGGCTTGGAGTTATGCGGTTGGGCAAATCTCACCGACGGCCGAAAAGTTGATGCGTGTTACGAAGGAATGCCTTGATATGGGCATTGAGCAGGCGCAGCCCGGCAATCGACTCGGCGATGTAACAAGCACGATTCAGCGGCATGCGGAATCGCACGGTTTCGGTGTTGTGCGCGACCTTCTAGCTCATGGCATAGGCCGTGACCTGCACGAGGAGCCAACGTATATGCATGTAGGCAAGCCCGGAAAAGGTCTCCGGATCAAGGAGGGTATGGTGTTCACGATTGAGCCTATGATCACCGAAGGCACCTACTTCATGACACTTGATTCTGACGGCTGGACCGCACGGACGAAGGACAACAAGCTCGCCGCTCAATACGAGCATACAATCGCCATCACAGCTGAAGGTCCACAAATTCTGACCGCGCAATAGAAAAAAAGAATTCGACCAACGAAATGGTCGAATTCACAATGAGTTAATTATGCTACTCAATCTCCGTCTAACAAGTATAATTTAAGCTAACCTGCTCGTTAGCTTAATGAATTAACGAGGAAAATAACCGTTTAGTTATATTCTTAATCGCTAATGGAACCATGATCTCGTCCCTCGGTATCGATTCATAATGATAATGAAAAAACCTCAGCTGGGTTAACCGAGCTGAGGTTTTCGTATCAGGTGCTTCGAATATTCTAATTGGGACTGTATAGTCGCACCTAAGCTTCTTCATAGTAAGGTCTCACGCTTGTGCTTTAATAACTTCAACCTTTTTATCCCCTGCAGATGCCTCTAACGTTGTTTTACCTTGAAGAGCGACTATTACGCCAGTAGCCAGCATAGAAACGATTAAAGCTGCGCTAAGAACTTTGGACATTTTCTTCTTGACCATAACGATACCTCCGATTTCTAATTACAATATTTCACTTTGTTGGGTAATTCATCTGGTGATTGTATTATAACTCACTGACAATGATTGTAAAAGTATTTTTTCCTTGTGTTCAAATAAAATAAAAAAGCACCTTTGACTACATCGTCATATTCCACTGCAACTATCCTGCAGTTAGCAACCGGCCTATCTTCACCGAATGGTTTACAATTACGAAGTGCAATGTTACATTTATTTGAAATTGAGTGATTTAATAGATTGGACTGATGTTTACCATTCAACATAGGAGGACATTCTAATGAAAATAAAATCATTAAAATTAATAGCGGTTGGTGTGACGTTTGCTTTAGGGGTTGGAATAGGTGTTTATGGCTGGGGAGCTGCATCTGCTGATACTAGTCCCTCTAAAGATCAAATGGAAATAAAAATCAATGATAACGGTCAAACATATGGTTCATTTATTTATCATGATGGAACAGAATTAGATCTAGTTAAGGCTATTGGTGTAGACGGAATTGAAGGTTACATCAAGACTTCAGATATGAATCAAGATTTGCCACAAACTCCGGAAGAAGCAATTCAGAGTATGAATAAACCAAAAGTAGATAAGTATATAAACTTGTACGATAGCAACGAGAACATTATCGGAAAATTTCAACTCACTAGTTCAGAAGATTAACACTAAATCAGAAGGTTAACACTAAACTACACTACTCCCCCATAAAATGCTCTCCATAATGATTGAGGGCACTTTAAAATCCAAACATCTATAAACAGGATACCCACCTCATTTCTGAGAAGGGTCATTCTGTTTTTCTTAGCTTATTAATCTTCTATAAAATTTTAAGATGATATGGACGAATGTGTTATTGGTCAGGACGGGAGACACCGTAGTTTTATACTCATCAATTAAATCAAGCTGCATAAGGTATCTACTAATCGGACTATGTTCCTGTTCTCTGCTCTGGAAAATAACCTGTACAAATAAAGTAGATAAGCCGCTGGGAAACATCCCAATGTTCTTCGTCTTTGGCTCCAGCGTCAGAAGAATTATTCAAGTTAGTCCAGAACCTATATTCAAGAGGGATTACGTCCTATTCTTAAGGTTGTGCATTCTGTAAATACAGACTTCCTTCGGATTCCAGTCACGTCATCAGTACAAACAAATCGGCAAGCATGCTTATTTTGGGAAAAGAACTTGGTTCCTTATAATACGAAAGCCGCTAAAATAGCGGCTTTACGGGAATACATATTCATGTCTCTCGACATAGATTCTGTCAAAGTGTTAACGGTTCGCACGGTAACGCAACCCATCTACAAGAAGAGAAACAGTATTTTTGGCATGCTCTATATCACCGTTGTCTACTGCTGTACAGAGGCTTGCTACGGCCCACAACAATTCATCTGGTGTAATCTTGACACTTACTTCATCTGCCGCTGTTGCCGTTTCAATTAATGTCTTCAGAGCTGGACTTAATTCCTCTACAAAGCAAATAGGTAAGGTTCCGTATGTCGGATCGTTAGAATGTAGAGCTGCAGCAAGTCCGCGTTTAGTTGCTATGAACTCCAAGTAACACAACATCCATCGCTCTAGTGCCTCAACAGGTTTATATTTATTGGCCAAGTCTACTGCAGCATCTGCACAAGCATCAATCTCTTGACGAAAAACAGCTTCAATTAAGTCTGATCGTAGTGGAAAATGACGGTAAACAGTTCCAACTCCTACGCCAGCATTATCCGCAATCTCGCGAACTGGAGCATCTACCCCCGAAGTTGCGAACACTGTCATTGCTGATTGTAGCAAAGCATTAATGTTGCGTTGTGCATCGGCACGGACTCCTCGAACTGCCTGCTGACGAGGCTCCAATCCTTCATTGCGGTCTTCCGTTTTGTCGTTCATATAAGTTATATCCCCCATAAGTTAATTCTACATTACGTCAATGGAAATTAGCTACTGTCCTATTCTTAATATTAACAAGACATAATCATAGCTTCAAACTAGGAGTATTACATAATCCAATATAATCTAAAAATACTGTGGGTATTATAAAATCATCTTCCATCAAGCCTTTTAGGAAGTATTACTTTCAATATAAAGGGTTTTTATAAATACATTGCAAGTGGAACGACGTTCCGTATATAATAGGAACGCCGTTCCACTTATGTCCTGTTATAACAGAACAAAGGCGAACTCATAAATATTAATTGTTAAAAGAAAAAGGAAGGAATATTCAATATGAAAATCAAAATGAACGCTCCCTCTACCATCGTCTCTGTGAAGTCGATAGCACTAGAAGCCCCAGGTCGTGGTGAGGATTTGTTAGTGAAAATATCCGCCCCAATAACTGGAGGAAATTTGCCAATAATTCTTTTCGCACACGGTAATGGATCTTCGCTTGACGGCTATAGCCCTTTGACCGACTTCTGGGCTGCTCACGGTTTCGTGGTCATTCAACCTACATTCCTCGATTCGAGAACGGTTGGCCTTACTCATGATGATCCTCGTAAATCACGGATTTGGCGTTACCGAGTCGAGGACATGAAGCGAATCCTTGATAATTTAGACCTTATTGAATCTGCCGTACCTGGCCTCAGTGGACGTACTGACCGAAGCCGAATAGCAGCCGCCGGACATTCCTTCGGCGGACAAACAGCGGGTAATCTTTTGGGATTGCGAGTCCTCGACCCAGAAACTAAGAAAGACGTGGACCTGTCCGACTCGCGCATCAAAGCGGGCGTGCTGTTCGCCACTGCTGGACAAGGTGGAGACAATCTGACACTGTTCGCGGCAGAGAATATGCCTCACTTGAACGTGAGCTTCACGCACATGACCACGCCCACGCTTGTGATCGTTGGGGACCAGGACTACACCCCGCAAAAGTATCAGTTGACCGTCCGCGGTCCGGAATGGATGTCTGACCCCTACTTCTTAAGCCCAGGAGCCGAGAGCCTGCTCACCCTATTCGGTGCAGAACACTCACTTGGCGGAATACCAGGTTATGAGGTTAAGGAAACAACAGATGAAAATCCAGAATATGTATCCTTAATTCAGCTGGCCTCATGGGCTTATCTTTGTCATGCGCTCGATATTGAACATGACAGCTGGTCCGCAGTTCAAAAGTCTTTGTCAGAAGATCCAAATCCAATCGGTCGAATTGAATCCAAATAAAATTTAACAAGAGATAGGTACGCTCATTTACCCACATCCCACTGGTAAAGAACGGTACCTACTTTACGTCTATGCATAAAGGATAAATGGATTGCGTTCAACAAGACGGATATCCCCACCAGCTCGAACAGCTTCATAGCTCATTTCGTAAGAACTTATCTGAAACAAACAATATAATAAGTGAGCAGATGGATGATCTCCATTTGTTGCGACCTTCTATAGGCTCCCACCCATTCCCCTGTTCAATTGCCTACATACAATACACTAGACAAATGAACAGGAGTGATGTTATATGACATTTTTGCCACCTTTTGGACCTGGTGGAGGATTCGGCGGACCTGGGGGTCCAGGAGGACCCGGTGGAATGCCCGGTCCTCCATCGTTCCCCGGGGGTGGAGGCGGCGGACCACAAGGCATACAGGCACCTACCGGGCCGCCACCATCATTCATTCCACAGCAACCCGCTTCGCTATTTGCGGTAGATCCAAGAGCCATATCCGGCTGTCTGTTCCGCTACACATATATTTGGCCGAATCGTGGTCCCGGCTTCTGGATGTTCCCGGTATTTGTCGGCAGAAATTCGGTGGCTGGCTTCCGCTGGAATGGCTTCTTCTGGCTGTACAGCGGCATTGATCTGCGGCAAATCAGCTCGTTTAGCTGTTTCTAGAATTAAATACCCTGTATGCGGATCAATCCGCATACAGGGTGATTTACATTTATCTTATAAGAATAAATATACGTTAGCTACTCAACCATTGAGGATCATCAAAAAGAGACGTAATTACAATAGCGCCAAGAGGAATCAATAAATAAACCCAAAGTGGATTATTAGGAGCTTCACCAGGAGCTGTTCCCCACCTGTTATCACACTATTTTTTCAGCATTGCCCTTCGGAATAGTGACGCCACAGAACTCATACAAAATATCAGCCATGTACGTATCACTTTCCTTCATGCCATTTAACGCCCATTCGATTAAAACGCAATAAAATCCACCTACATAAAACTTAGCAATATAGTTTTCTTTGAAAGAATCGTCGTAGGTTTTAACTACAATTCTTGTGGCTAATTTGTGCAGGTATTCATTACACTTGGCCAGCAATAAGTAACTAACGTTGGACTTGACCAGATTTTCTACTAAGATTTTCTCATTCCTGAAACATTTGAAAAATAATAGGGTTGAATAATAATTATCAAAGTTCTCCCCTGCTAATGCCTGATCAAAAAAGTCAGTAAACACTTGATCAATGCGTTCCACGATTACATCCTCAATGATGTTGTAATTTCTATAGAACCCCATGCGTGAAACACCAGCTTTTGTACACACCTCGGTAATAGATATGTTATTTAGATTTTTGGTTTGCATTAATATCATGAGTGCATTGAAGATCCATTCTTTCGTCAATGCACTTCTGACTTGATTAGATGGGTTTGACATTACAACATCTCCTTTTATGTCACACTTGCCTTCAAATGCATTGATATCTTTATGTTATACACATTATACTGAGCTCAACAAGACGTTACAACAGTAACATCTTAGCGCTTAGCGAATAAAATTTGAGGAGGAATATAACATGTTTAAGAAATTGCAAGATACGGTGGCGTTGGTAACTGGAGCAAGTAGTGGAATCGGTGAAGCCACTGCCAGAAGGCTCGCTGCTCAAGGAGCAACCGTTGTCCTTGTCGCACGTCGTAAAGATCGATTGGAGAATCTGGCTTCCGAGCTAAAAAACCTTGGAGGTGAAGTTCTTGTAATAGAAACAGATATAACAGATAAGAAGCAAGCGGAACATGCAGTTCAGCAGGTTATAGATAAATATGGACGTTTGGACACCGTTATCAATAATGCAGGACTCATGTTAATCGGGGGTGTGGTAGAGGCGCCCTCAATCGAATGGGAACGAATGATATCCGTGAATATAAATGGGTTGTTATACATATCCCATGCTGCACTACCGTATCTAATCCAATCAGCCTTGACTTCCGACCGGAAAGTTACTGATTTAATTAATATTAGTTCAGTATCTGGACGCAAACCATCGGCAGGGCAAGCGGTATATAGTCTCACGAAATCTGGTGTTGCAGCGTTTACTGAAGCACTGCGGCAAGAGACGGCCGGACTTAACGTTCGTGTGGCTGTTTTAGAGCCAGGTGCAGTGGGAACGGAACTAGGTAATCACTTACGTGAAGACGTGCGTGAGCAACTTTCCAATATTCTGAGCCATATTGAAGTTCTTGAAGCAGAAGATATTGCAGAAACGATTGAATTTATTGTAACTCGTCCACGTCGCGTTGCGGTCAACGAGATTTTAGTTCGTCCAACGGATCAAGCCATGTGATTCTGATCCGATTCTTATTAGATACAGTTGCGATGTATTAAGCATAAACATGATTGACCTTGGATTGGATTACTAAATAAGAAAAGTCGCTAA
The DNA here is from genome assembly GCF_026013365.1 of Paenibacillus sp. LS1. Lineage (GTDB taxonomy): Bacteria > Bacillota > Bacilli > Paenibacillales > Paenibacillaceae > Paenibacillus. Next base: position 545,512 of record NZ_JAPDOE010000001.1, on the reverse strand, counting down.
AATAGCGACTTTTTTCTGGTCTATCATTTCAATCAAAGCGTTGTAGCTTAAAGCAACTTAATCAGCTCTTCTAGCTCGTCAACCAAACTCTTTGCAAGTTCAAAATTGGTATCTTTTAAAGCCAATTCAATTTTCATTTCAACAGACTTTTTCTTTTGTTCATTTTCTAGATAGTTTTCATCAAAATGACTTGCATAAATCATCTGTCTGAATTCTTCTATACTCATTTTACTAATCGTTTTGTCCTCGATAATTAAAACATAATCCATACCATTTACAACAGAATAGAAATCATGAGAAATCATGATAATCGCACCTTTGTAGTCCTCAATGGCTTTCTCCAATGCGATTTGTGTATAGATGTCTAAATGGCTTGTCGGTTCATCCAGGAGCAATATGTTGGCTTGACTGGCAGAAACTTTAGCCAATTGAAGCATGTTTTTTTCTCCGCCAGATAACGATTCGATCTTTTGATCAAGGATTTCTCCTTCAAAGCCATAGTTTGGAAGATATGATCTAATTTCATCATACGTTTGAAACCCGGAATCAATGAATTCATTTAGGATGGTATTCGAATCTTTTAGCATTTCGCCCTGAACCTGAGATAAATAAGCCACGTTAACATCTGCATTGATTTCAATGGAATCCTGATTGTTTTTAAAGATTTCCCGGAGTAAAGTCGTTTTCCCGGTACCGTTAGGACCGATCAGGGCTACTTTATCTGTCGATTTGATCTTGAAGTTCACATTTTCCAAAAGCAACTCGTCAAAGGAAACGCTATAGTTATTGACGTTAACCACAACGGTGTCTTCCATTTCCTTATCGATTCCAAAACGGATATTCGGCTGTTTGATATCGACAAATGGCTCTTTAATTCGACGTGCTTCCAATCTCTCTTGAAACTTGACTCTGGCTTTTAACGCTCTGCCTCTGGAGGCTTCCGAATTATACGTGGCAATCTCTCTAAGATTGTCGATGATGTGATCGTATCTCTCAATTTCTTCAGCTTCAGCAACCGCGATTTCTTGCAGCTCAATCTTCGTCTGAAGCAGCGAGAAGTTATAATCGATATAGCGCCCGTCAAACTCTTGGAGCTCTGTGTTTTCTAGGTGTATGATTTTGTTGAAACAATGATTCAATAGATATCGGTTGTGCGTAACGACCAGCAGCATTCCTTTGTGGGTGTTGATCAATTTTTTAAGCGCGTTCAGGTTTTCAAAGTCTAAAAATACATCGGGTTCGTCCATAATCATGAAGTCTGGACGATTTAGCATTTCTTTCATCACTTGAATAAGTTTGAATTCCCCGCCGCTTATGGCGGATATACTAAGATCTTTGAGCTTCATGAGGTTGGCAAGGTTTAACTGTTTATTGATGTTTTTTTCGAAATTATCCCCATCCATCGCTTCGAAGGCATCCAAAGCCAATTGAAGCTTTTCCATCAGGGAATCCATATCCGATGTGGTGGCCATCTCCGCATAAATCGCTGTAATTTCATCTTGTATTTTGATGAATTCTTCTGCGATATATTCAAAAACGGTCATTTCTTTTGTTTTGTCTACTTGCAAAAACTGACTCACATACCCGATTCTGCAATCGGGGTCTATCTCTAACTTGCCCTCAAACAAATATCGTTCCGGATCCATTAGAATATCGATCAGTGTACTTTTCCCACTGCCGCTTGTTCCGATAAAAGCACAATGTTGTGCCTCTTCAAACGTAAATGAAATGTTTTTATATAGTTCCTTTTGTGGAAATGAGAAGGATAAGTTTTCAAGTTTTATCATAGTGTTACCTTTCTTTATAACTAAATTGGTGATTAGTATTGAATATATTGTCGAACACAGACCTTTAGAGTAACACTGTTTACCACCAAGTACAATGGATTTTTAGCCCTTACCCTCACTATGAAACTCTAATACTTTCTATAGAATGATGGCTAGTGGACGGTGGTTTCTTCATAAAACACTACTGACATACCGTTGTCAGTAGTGTTTTCGTATAGTCGGAATAAGTAATCGTAATACTTATTATAGGAAGGATGATATCTCGTGAATTTTGCTTCTGTGCGCATCATTACTGATGACGTGGATCGTCTCGTCGAGTTCTATGAGAAAATCACGGGTGTTTCGGCGGAACGCCCTGCACCTGTCTTTGCCGAACTCGTTATGCCATCGTGCACTCTAGCGATCGGCCACTCCCAGACGGTGCAACTGTTCGGCGCTGGTTCCGCTGTGGCGGCCAACAATCATACTGTCATCATCGAGTTCCACGTCCAGGATGTCGATGCCGAATACGAGAGATTGCAGCCGTTTGTCGATGAGTGGGTGAAGGAACCTACCACAATGCCGTGGGGGAATCGTGCTCTGCTGTTTCGCGATCCTGACGGCAATCTCGTTAACCTCTTCACGCCGGTGACCGAGGAAGCAATCCAACGATTCAGTGGCAGGCCTTGAAGGGCAGTTGAAGTGAGTAAGGCGAATTTCGTATCATGGAAGATGAACCTGGGCAATGTTCCGATTATATCGACCGTTTCTGCAATAGACATCCACGAGTTAGGATGATACAGAAAAAACACGAGGCGTGAATGCAGTCCCTCGTGTTTTTCTATTTACCGTAACTAGGGTACACACCTTGCGAGTACGTTGCTGATTAATGTACTCAGAAGATTATTGTATAACATTCAATGCTCGGTACATCATTGCCACAAACTGTGCACGTGTCACAAGTTCATTCGGCTTAAATTTGCCGTTATCCCCGAGTACAATCTCTAGTTCTGCCAGTGCAGCGATGTAATTATAGCTCCAATGTGTTGCAGGTACATCTTGGAAAGCAACTGTTCCACCTGGTTTTATCTCAAAGGCCAGCGTCAAAATTTTGGCCATCTCTGCACGAGTCAGTGAATGATTTGGATTAAAAGCCCCATTTGCTCCATCGACTATTCCTGCTTGTTGCAGTGACATGACGGCTTCATAGGAAGGATGGCTCGGTGATACGTCTGAAAATGAAACTGCCTCACGTATGGATTCAAACTCGAAAGCACGTGTGAATAGTAGAGCCATGTGATGGCGCTTGATATTTTCATTTGAATGAAATGAACCGTCGGGATACCCTGCAATTATCCCTTGACTCGCTAATTCCTCAATCATTTCTTTTGCCCAATGTCCTGAAAGGTCGTCAAAGGTAACAATAGGTTGTTCAGTTTTTGGTTCTTCTGGTGTTGTTACCGGTGGTAAGTGTTTGACCCATTTTGCATACAGTTTTGCATCCTTGGTCACTCGATCCTTGGTGATGTCCCACTTGTTAGTCAGCGCCAAATCATGATACCATCCGTCAAATGTATAACCTTCTTTTGTGGGAATTGGCAGCTCTGCCAGCTTTGTATCATAAGCGACAGACAGTTGATCTAATACGTTCCCTCCATTCGTTTCGAAAATTACAATTGAATTTTGGGGAGGCGTTGGATTATTTCCTCCTGCATTATTATTAGAAGAATTGTTTATAATCCACTTCGCATACAACGTCTTATCCGTTGTAATGACATCTTTCGTAAAGTTCCACTGGTTAATGAAGGTTGCCTCTTTAAACCAACCACCAAACGAATAACCTGGTCTACTTGGTGCAGTCGGTTCTGTTGCTAATACGTTGTATGAAATATTCTGAGTTGGGACAACGTTGCCTCCATTTGATTCAAATGACAAAGTATAGTGATTAATTTCCCACACCGCATACAACAAGACATCAGCTTCGTTTATATGGAAAGTATCATTCACTACATAGCTTTTCCCACTTCCATCTGCTTCCGTATTCCAACCAATCAACGTAAATCCAGTCTTCACTAGACTTCCAACATTATCGGCAACTGTTACATTACTCCCCGCTTCATAGGTTTGATTATCTAGGGGTACCGCTCCTCCAGTAGCTCCATTCCCATCATAGCCTACGCTATACCTAATAATGGTGAATGAAAGGGTGATCGTATTACCCGCGGCATCTGTAACAACAAGTACATAGAAACCTTCAGCATTTACAGGTGAGCCACTTATAAAATATTGGCCGTTCAATGTTGCGGTACCTTCATTAAAGATAATGGTTCGGGAGGAGTTATAGCTCTCTCCATCTTTTACACCTGTAACGATCGGAGCTGTAGTGTCCAGTACAATACTTGCTTCGGCCGAGCCCATATTTCCTGCTCGGTCGATGAAGCGAACATACACCGTTTTATTACCATCTCCAGTTGGTAACGTATAGCTCTTTATGGAACTAAAGGCTTCAACTCCTGACCAAGAACTATTGTTATTAGAAAATTGTACCGCTACCACATCTGTTACACCGTTGCCTAAAGATAGATTAAGCGTTATTTCACGATTAGTTGTATACACGTTGCCATTATTAATAACAATAGAGCCTGTTGGCACTTCGGTATCCCGTGTTATAGTTCTATGATATTCAGTTGATTGGTTCCCTGCGCGATCAACTAGTTTAAATTTTAAGACCTTATCTCCATCATTACTTCCTATAGATAACATAAAGACTGGTACATAAGCTATTTCTGAAAATGGGGTTCCATTAATCGAATATTGGATATGCGTGATATCAGTTACTCCCGCATCAGGACTTATTGAAATAAGTACAGACGAACTATTTGTGTATTGGTTACCTTGATTTACTATGACCGTTCCAGTTGGAGGGGTCTTATCTATTCGGAATTGGATTGTTTCTGATTGACTGCCTGCTGTAACTGTTAGTGTATATGAACCTTCAGCAGTAATTGTTGTTCCACTTGTAAATGGACTTCCATTCAAAGTTGCTGTACCAGTGTTTAATGTTGGTGTTATATTTGTATTGTATAGACCGCCATCTTCGACTCCAGTTATTTTAATATCAACAATTTCAGAATACGTAATAATTAAATACGGGCCCAAACTGCCATCATGTGCATGATTTTCGGTCATTTGTATAAAATGATCAGCATATGTTATTCCTGCTTCAGTTGCTTCTTGAGCCGTCATCCCCGTTAGAATGAAGGTTGCTCTAGGATCAGGTTTCGCGGATTCCCCCGATATGTAGCTAGTAAAATTAAAGGGAGCCAATGTAGGTTTAAGTAGAGGTACATTATTGGCTAATTGTCTTGATTGTGTAGAACCTGACGTTAGAGCTGGTGGCGATGTTATTCCACTATCCTGTGCCCAGCTATGCTGTTTACTCGTTGAAACTTTTAGCGAAAAATTAGTTGTTGCCTGAAAAGTACCACCTGTTACAGGCAGATACAGACTCGCAGTTTCAACTTCATACCCTGCAGGGATTGTTGGCAAATTATACTTTAGTAATACCTGAGCCTCTAAAGGAACACCAAATGTTCCTTGATAGCCTACATCCAGATACCCGAGGTGCCCATCTTCATAAATCATTCCAGACTCATAAATGATCGTTGTATCCTCTGCTGCATAAATAGGTGATGAAACTACATTGGCAGAAGCTAAACTTTGATTATTAAAAATTACGATGCATGCCATACACACGATTACAACGAGCATACTTGCAATCGAGACAACTCTCTTTCTCACCATGTACACTTCCTTTCATACCATTCCTATTGTTCAGAATGACCTCTTTTCATTTGACTCCATCTCAACATCATAGTCTCGTCATAGGATATTTAAGTCCTACGAAAGTAGTACTCCACAAAAAAAACAAGGAAGCGGCCCTTTTAGGCTCGCTTCCTTGTTAGTCACTCTATCAATTGTAACTCTCTGGCACGGACGACAGCTTGCCCCCGCCGTTTTACACCCAACTTGCCGTATATTCTAGATGTATGTGTCTTGACCGTCGTCTCTGCGATGCCAAAGAGATCGGCAATTTCTCTGTTCGACAAGCCTTTTGCAATTGCTGTTATAATTTCCGTTTCTCGTTCCGTCAGCGGTTCCGTCAGCCCTGGTTGACTGGGACTAGGAACCACAGACGAGGCGTTACTTTCGGAAGCAAATGGGATTGTTGTATTCGCAGCTTCGTCTTCCAGCAGCTTGAGATAAATGATCCGTGTTGCAATAAGCTCCAACATCTGAACATCCCTCTTTGTGAACACACCCGGCATCTGTTTATTTTCCAAGTAGAGTAGATAGGAGGTTTGTTCTCCCGGAACATCAATGGACATGCACAGAAGCGACCGCTGCTTTCTTGTTGCGATATAAGCATCCTTCACCCAAAAACTCTGAAGCGCGTCATGCAAAATTAGCGGTTTGCCCGTCATTGTTGTATGACGTAAGACGCTCTCCGCATACAAGCCGGCTCCTTTTTCCTGATCAGTCCATTCAGAACGGTTAGCTTCAATAAGGAATTCATTATGTTGACGCTTCAACAACAGAACACGCTCTGCTCCAGTTTGTCGTAAAGCCGTTTCCAAGAGATTTACCTTCCAGTCGGCCGGATTCGTCTGTGCTAACCCATGGAAGAATCGTTGCACAAGCTCGAGTTCCTCTTCACTTTTCAAGCCTTCACCCGTCTTGGAGCCGTTCTGGTGAGGTAACGATGTGCCGGTTTGAGTCATTTGGATTCGATCCGTTAATACAGGACCTTCATAACGCTTGTATATCGGGTCCAGCAATTTAGCATCTCTGCTTCTAATCTGAGTTACTTTGAAGGTGATTCCCCATTCGGCGTATGCCGCACATGCATCCATCATCGTAATTGCGGCTCCGGATCGGCTGAGCAGATCATCTTGATAACATACCGCAAGCCGTTCGCAAGCAATGGCTTCCAGCAACACGTATTTCTCGGTTCTCGCCAGCCTGATTGCAGCCGTATATTGTTGCATGGCGCCCACCGAATTCCCTGAGATCCGTTCACCCTCTGCTTTGATTAGCAAGTAAGCGGAGGACGTACTGTCCAAGAATCCTCGCCAACTCTTCATCAATCGCAATTGCGCGCGTATGGCCTTGCGGATCCGCTTACGTTCTTCTCTATTTGTTTCGAAATATAATCCAGCTAATGCCAAAGCCTCGTAAACGCGGTGTTTACGAATTTGCATCCAATCCAGATGTAATTCGTTTCCCCTTCCTCGCTGCGACCAATATAGCGCTTCCTTGTACCTGCCCGACAGATACGCCACCTCAAGCCGGCGACCACAGCTATAATTGTCCTCGTCCCGTTGCTCCAACTCGCTGTCAGCCGGCACTTGTGGAATAGCAACAAAACTGTCGATCAGAGAATCGTCTTGCAGCACTGCTGCGTAACTGCTCGTCAGCCGCATCATGTCCAGTATCTTGTCGTCGGCAACCTGTCGCATGTTCTCCTCAAAGTATTGGAGCAAATCATTCAGGGCATATACATTCCCATGATTACACATAACACTGAAAATTAAGGCAGGATTAGCAAAGTCATGATCACCGGCTTCCATCGCTTGACGCATCGCAATGAACAGGACAACAGAAGATTCCAAAGGACTGTCCATTTGCTTGATCATTCCGCTCAGAAACGTAAATACATGCTTTTTCCTGAATGTAGAGGTGTTGGCGATTTGTAGAAACACCTGTTCAGCAATCGGAGTCGCTCGAACGAAGCTAGGAAATGACCTTTGCACAATCAGTTCGTATGCTCCGATCATTGCGGCTAGGGACTCATTCACCCCTTTATGCAACCCATAACGAATAAATCGGGCATACAATTCCAGAAGCGATCGTGCATCGTGTGCAAGCAATGGAAGAAACAACAGCTCCATTACATGGCATAATTCTTCATAATCCTCATCGAGTGGGTCGGACAGCAGAAGATGCTTCTCCCGTTTTCGATGTAAAAGGATCGCGGTTTGGGTCACTTCCTTTCCTATAGACAACAGTGTACTTTTCTTCCCAAGCTTCCAACCATAGGATCCTAGCGCCTCCATTCCAAATTGAACCGCAGTCTCATTGTCCGCGAGTGCATGGAATCGGATTAAAGGTACCCAGATTTTGAGCCGCTCTGATCGGCTCAGTCGATCGCTGTCTTGGTTCAAGTCCACCAGCAGTTCTTTCCCACGTGCGCTATTGCCACCCATATATTCTGTCCATGCTAATACCAGCTGCAATCCGACATCGAGTGTATCTGGTACATCAACTTTGCATGTTGCCAACAGATGAAGCCCATTTTCGGCATAGTGCTTCCCTTTCGCATAACTCGCGGATGCCAACGCCTCTTGTCCCGCTTGAAGATTGTGCTCGATTAATTGCTTCGATTCTTGCTCTGATAATACGGAAGCTGCCAAGTTCAGATGATCAATCGCTGTTCTTGACAGGTCATCACGCGACTCCGGCGTGCGATCCAGTAGCATCCGTCCAATTGCTAGGTGTCGGTGGATATTGCGTCCTGAATCGAAGGCATATGCTATTCGGTGAATGAACTCATGGGCAAACACATAATTTGAATCCTGTCCATGTTCTTGCCCTGCTTCGTCTTCCGGATAAATAAACCCTTCCGCTTCCGCCTCTTGAAGATTACGAAATACCCTATCCACTGCTATGCCACACACTTCGGCCAAGAGTGTTAACGGAAATACCGGACCTATTGTGGCCGCCATAGCCAAGAACTCCTTACGATCTTCCTCAAGTTTGGAGAAGTCTGTCTCTAGCAGACGCAGATGTTCTTCCGATCTGCTTCGTTGCCGGGTTATTTCTGAGTCCCATACCCACTGACGTCGTTTCTCATCAAAGCTTAATCTGTTCTCTTTTAACCATCCATCCAGCAAGCGATGAACCGAGCCGGGATTACCACCTGTTTGATCGTAGACAGACCGTGCCAGAAGTTGAATGCGAGCGGATTTTTCATATAGAACATCCGAGATCAGCTGCCTTACATCCTCGTAAGCCAGAGGCGGCAGAGTCACTTGTTCCTCTGGATTCGCAAGGCATCTTTGGCTTAACCAAGCCAGAAATCCCTCTTGATCAGCATTCGTTTCATCCTCAGCGGAAGTGATTACCTCTTCCGTACGATAAGCCCCGATTAGGAATAATCCATGCGTTTTTTGTGATAATACAAGTTCACGAATGATGTCTTGTGTACCACTGTCAACCCACTGCAGATTGTCCATAAACAGAACAAGCGGTGGTTTACATTCTGCCATACAACAGATCAAGTCGGGCAGTAATTCTTCAAACCGATCCCAGACCTTTGCTTCCCCCGAGATATGTGCTACCTTTGCATCGTTGTTGAACAACAGCTTGGCCTCGGGCCAGCAGGAGACGATTACCTGCATTTCTGGTCCGAACTCGGCTTGAATTTTGGATTTCAGACGTGTAATGAGTTCAACCGGCTCACTCCACAGTTGATAGATCCATTCCCGCATCCCCTGAAGGATCGGCCCACACCGCATGTTTTGTTGAGAAGGTTCCGCTTTCATAGTAATCAGCCGGCCTCCATGACGCACGACGTTTTGTTGGATTCTATGGACAAGCGTCGTTTTACCCGTTCCCTCTCTGCCTATCACCCAACGAAAGGCATCCATTCCTTGAAAAGCCTGTTCCAGTCCGGCCTCCATTTGCACCACTTCGGCACGACGTCCATACCATGAATCGGATAGGGAAAGCGTCCGGATTTTATCTAAACGTCCCACTTCCCGTGGCGTAAACGCTCCACCGTTATTCATCATGTTCTGATACAACTTCAGATCTTCAAGCACCCCATATGTACTCTGATAACGCTCCACCTGTGATTTGGCGAGTAATTTCATCAGTATCGCTTGCAGTGTTTTGTCTAATTCCGGTCGAATATCGGATAAGGGTTGAGGAACCTTACGGGTGTGTACGGTATCCCAGTTTTCATCATTGTCAGCATGAAAGGGCAATTGCCCGGTCAACAACTCGTAGAGAATAACACCTAATGCGTAGAGATCACTGCGTTCACTCGGCACGAGATTGAGTCGCCCAAATTGCTCTGGAGAATGATAAGCTGCATGACTTTTCGTATGCCAGGTTATATGCGCCGTTTTCCCCTGCCACTGCACGCTGATATGGTCAGGACTAAGGTATGCAATGATCCTATTCTGCTCGTGTTCACGCTGCACCATTTCTGCCAGCATAATAGACAGTTCAATGAACATAGTAAGCTCTATTGGAGGATCTGTGATGTAGTCTCTTAAAATCTTGATGTTCATGCACACCTATCTAAGTTTTATTTCGTTTCGGGAAAAGGATATGTATCAGAATTTAATAATCAAAATTTTGGTTTGATGAAATGGATTTATTAAGATACTTACTTAAATGAATTTTAATCTATGATGCATGTAGAGTCTAGCTTACATAATACAGGAAGAGGAAGCAGACGTTACACTTTTAAATAGGTATGAATGGTTAGAACTTAAATAATAAAAGGCGTTTGCTCAATTTCTGAGCAAACGCCTTTTATTGTAATGTTATTAATTCTTGCTCTAGTAATCTGTGATCAGTGTTATTGGATCAACTCGATTAGTTCTTCAATAGTTGTTGAAAACCGTCAACTCTTCATCGTTTATCTATTCAGACTTCCTGTCCGGTATACTTTTCTAGCGATGCATAAATGCCTTTTTTGCGGGCACGCTTGATGATTAGTCCAAAGAGGCAGCGTTGCAGCCACAGTGGAATACCAATGATCAGTGTGTTTTGTAATGTTAATACTAAAGCGGTATGGGCGAGAGATCTAGGATTGCCCTTCTCATCGGTTAATCCATCGTGCATAAGCCCGTAATGAATGCGTACGGATTGCTCGAACTTGCTTGGTGGCGTTAATCGAACGCGAAATACAACAGGATAATCGTGATCGTTTGTAAATGTATGTGGCGTTCTGAGCGGGGCAATGCAACGTTCTCCAGTCTCTAACAAGTGCTTTGTTTTACCCAAGGTAACTGTGAGCGTACCAGCGATCACTTCAAATTCCTCTTCGAAGTGATCATGAATATGTAGGGGGGGACCTTTGCCCCGTGGTGGAAGTGCGACTTCAATTAATAAATATTCACCGTTCGTATCTTTTGCCGTCTCTATAAACGTAATTTGCTCACCTGTCACTTTATTTGTAACCGTTTGTTTCACTGATAATCGCTCCTTGTATTCATTCATTGCACAACAACCGATAAAAGTATCCTGATTGTCTTCGCACAAAAAAAGCTCCTATAATTCAATCCCATCTAACATTGTAGAGAGATTTATAGGAGCTTGTAGTCATACGAAAGTAGTACACTGCCATGGAAAAGAACGATAACTAATATACTTCTAGCTGTGTTGCTCTATCCTGTCGGGATGACAAAAGTCATCCAAACGAATGACTTTGTTCACTTATAAAAAAATTAAATATCCTTGATACTTAGGTTACACAAAAACAGACGAGGTGCTTACTATGAATGCGATAGGTGCGATTCTATCGATCCCATTAATTCTGGTGACGCAATTTGAACGGAAATCAGATGGCGGGATGTATTATAAAAGGAGTGCATCTCTCTATGTGTTCATTGTTGTTATTTTTGCGATCCGCTTTCTTGACTTCATGTTCATCACAGACATTGATCCCAAAACACTGGGATTCCTGAATAATGTAATCGCCCTGTCCTATATTGCCATTTGGAGAATGGCAAGCTTCATTAAATTTCATAATTCGAAATCTACACTGATCACAACGTGGGACAAAACCGCTTAGTTCTTTTCCCCTCAACCATACCCAGCAATCACGCCTTCTATTACGTTATTGTCCTTCGACAAAGTTACTTTATTCTGCTGCGTGTGTGCACGCCATCCCATCGGAACTGCAGAAGGTCAGCACTACGATCATCACGTAAGTAATGATCAAAAAAAGAAATATGATAGTGAGACACTACATCACGCAATAGATCCATCTTTCGTTTGCCCAGCAATCTCAAATACTTAAACTGCCGAGCATAATAGATGTAATCCGTAAAATCCATATGCTCCGTCTGATCGATTGTGATGAGATAACTATCCTCTGAATTCAACAGGAAAGTCGTCCTGGCAAGGTACTCTACCGTTTTGCTACCTATAACCATGAATGGTGTACGCAGATCCTTGTCCCAAAACTCTCCGTATGTCGGGGCGTCGATGTTAATCCCGCAGCTAAAACGAGCATCATCAAGACATACCTGACTTGCAGCACATCCCCCATAAGAGTGTCCGGTAACCCCAATGCCGGCTTGAAAGTTTAATTTCCCTTGAAGCGGGGATGGCAGGATTCCGTCGTTCAGTTGTTCAAGCTTGTCTGCGATAAACTGATTATCGTCCGCCCAGATTTGAACATGGATCCAGATTTTGGTGGATTTGAAATAATCAAAAAAATCAGCAGCAGCGGGAAGAATCTCTTCGTCTGTGTACTCTCTTTTTTTCATGCCTTTGAATTTCTTTTGAATTTCAGGACTCATGGTTTGTTTGAACTCATTAATGAGAGATGTATGGGATTTGACGATGTGGCCATCAGGATACTTCAGTATGCTTGCTTCATACGGGTGCCCTATGGAAACGACAATGAAACCGCTACTGGCTAAATCGGAGCATAACACTGTATTTTGCGACATCTGACTTGAATAACCATGATTGAAGAATATAACGGGATAACTTTCGCACTCGGCAGACAGTGGAATGTCTCGATAAGTATGTGTTTTAAGATGTTGGACTTTGGAAGAAATCAAACCGCGCGAGGATTTGTTGAAATGTTCAGCCTCTTCTTTTGAGGTATAGGATGACTGGGGCTTGCCGCAATGCTGGTCCGCAGGGTAAAAAATCATAACCGGAACGTGTCGCGGCTCTTCTGAAGCAAATTCAAATATACCCACTCTTGTATCATCCGTAAAAGACATTTCTGTCAGACCAACGACGTATTTCCCTATTGGTTTGGGCAATTCTTTGAGATTTCCAAACATGATGAATCCTCCTTCGGGATTAGATTACTCTCCATTTTTAAATATATAGGTTACCAACCTAATTAAATTATAGTATACTATAACTCTAATACCGAAAAAGCTCAAGCATCCGTGTTGGGATTGAATCGAATGGTTGATGTTGTATACAATGAAGCAATAAATGAAATACATAAATGAGGTGTAAGATTTGACATATACGAAAGAGAAAGATCCGAATATCGACAAATTCGTCGAATTGTTTTCCAAGATGGCCAGAATGAATTGGAGAAAGAAAACGGTGTGGGGACTAAAAGCTAGTGAAGTACGTGCTCTACTCGCCATCCGCAAAGGAGAAAGTCACACCGCAACCGTCTCTGAAATAAGTAGAGTGCTGCAGGTGACCTCTCCGACGGTAACGCAGATGATTAATAATCTGATCCAACTTGGCTATGTATCTCGCTCCACCTCCCCCAAGGATAATAGGGTATCTATTCTCTCATTGACTGAGAAAGGGAATGCCTGTGCGGACGAGGCGGATGAGAAATACACTTCGATCTTTGAAGGGCTGATCCATCACCTTGGTGAAGTACAAAGTGATCAGCTGATCCACCTGTTGGAGGAGGCATTTATTTATCTAGAAGAGAATGATCAGGTTTAATTGAATATTAATCCTGATGGTGACACTTCGGGGGCAAAAACGAATATTCTCAGCAAAAGGCGTCTATATCATTCAGACAATGATAAGACGCCTTTTTGCCTATGCTACTTATACTTTATCGCTTAAACCAACAATTGTTTCGAATGGTCGCAATATCCTTGGCAGCATGCCATTCTCATAGTTGGTAAGCCAGATTTCTGAGAAGTTCAGTCCAATCTCCTCTTCCTCAAGCTCCACGATGTGTTCAGTAAGGTTGCTTACTACCAGCACCTGTTGGTCTGCCAGTGTACGTGTATAAGCAAATACACTCGGATGATCAGGCATAAGAAGCTCATAGATCCCATAAGTCAACGTATCGTGCTCTTTTCGCAGCTGAATCATTTGTTTATAAAAGTGAAGGATGGAACGTGGTTCCTGAAGTTGTTTCTCTACATTAATATTGACGTAATTGTCATTCACCTTCAGCCATGGCGTACCGTTGGTAAATCCGGCCTCGCTCGCTGAAGACCATTGCATCGGCGTTCTGGAGTTATCACGACTTGAAGCCCAGATGATGTTCATGATCTCCTCATGCGACATCCCCTCTTCGCGTTTGATCTGATATAAATTTCGATCGGCTATGTCGTTATAATCCTCTATCGTAGGGAAAGCCACGTTCGTCATGCCTAACTCTTGCCCCTGATATATGAAAGGTGTGCCTTGCATGAAAAAGTACATGGCTCCAAGTGCTGTGGCACTTTCATACCAATACTCCGTATCATTTCCCCAAATTGAAACTTTGCGAGGCTGATCATGATTTTCAATAAATAAAGCATTCCAGCCGACGCCTTCCAGTGATTTTTGCCACTTCGTCAAGACGTTTTTCAATTTGGGAACATCCAGTTGCCTGTCTGTGCTATTTTTCCAAAGGTCCAGGTGTTCGAATTGAAAGACCATATTAAATTTCCCTCTGACTTCACAGATCCAATCCAGCAGATCTTCTTGGTCCTCTACCTTTACTCCATTCGCTTCCCCAACAGTCACAACGTCATATCTGGATAATGTATTCTCTTTCATTTCTTGCAGATAATTCTGGATTCCTTTGACATTCATATGCTTTTCAAAAGAAGAGATGTATTTGACGCCTTCTCTGATCGGCATGTCCAAGAGACCCTCTTCTTTGTGAATATGGCTAATGGCATCGACACGGAAACCATCAATCCCTTTATCCAGCCACCAATTCATCATTTCATATATGGATTTCCGAACTTCTTTATTTGCCCAATTCAAGTCTGGTTGTTTCTTGGAGAACAGATGGAGATAGTACTGTCCGGAGACTTCATCATATTCCCAAGCAGAACCGCCAAAGATGCTCTCCCAGTTATTCGGCTCATCTCCGTTCTTTCCATCTCTCCAGATGTACCAATCCCGTTTGGGGTTATCCAGCGAAGCTCTGGATTCAATAAACCAAGGGTGTTCATCACTTGTATGATTGATTACTAGATCCATGATGAGTTTCATGCCACGGTGATGCACTTCATGCAGTAATTGATCAAAGTCCGCCATCGTGCCGAATTCATCCATAATGGAACAGTAATCACTGATGTCATAACCATTATCATCGTTTGGTGATTTATACATCGGGCAGATCCATATCAGATCAATACCGAGATCTTGAATATAATCCAGTTTTGAGATGATCCCCTTGATATCACCAACTCCATCTCCGTTGGAATCCATAAAACTTCTCGGATAGATCTGATAGGCTACTGCTTCTTTCCACCATACTCTTTTCATTGAATACAATCCTTCTTTCTTGAGAACTGAACATGATATAACGTATTACGTATTATGCTTTAAATATGAATAAGGTACATTCTTGCCTCGTATGGACGCAGTTCACGATCCGACAGCTCACCTGTATAATTGGATATCAAAAGCTGATTGGATTCTGTTAATTGCTCCTGAAGCGGGAATTCGGTCGTATATTCCTGGAAATTGCATACCACAAGAATCGTAGTACCGTTCAACGTGCGAGTATAAGCAAACACGTCAGGGTTCTCTGGAAAGAGCAGCTCATAATCGCCATATACGATGACTTCATGATCTTTTCTTAGTTGAATTAACTTCCGGTAATAATGGAATATGGATTCAGGGTCATTCAAACATTGCTCGGCATGGATATGCTCATAATTCGGATTCACCTTAAGCCAAGGTTCCCCTCGTGTAAAACCTGCGTTATCAGAAGTATCCCATTGCATAGGTGTTCGCGCGTTATCACGGCCCTTGGCGTAGATTGACTCCATCACGCTTTGTTCAGGACAACCCTTCCCCATTCTTTCCTTATAAAAGTTGAGCAATTCTATATCTCGATAATCCTCTATCGCATATTGGACATTCGTCATCCCCAATTCTTCACCCTGATATATGTAAGGCGTACCTTGCATGCCATGAAGAAGGGTGGCCAACATTTTAGCCGATTCGATCCTGAATTTTCCGTCATTTCCCCAACGAGATACAATTCGAGGCAAATCGTGGTTGTTCCAGAACAGACTGTTCCAGGCATCTCCTTTGAGCTCCGTCTGCCACTTGGACAGCACTTTTTTTAATGCCATCACATCCAAAGGTTTAAGAGCCCACTTTCCTTTACCTTCCTGTTCATCAAGGCTGATGTGTTCAAATTGGAATACCATTGAAAATTCACTGCCGTCCGGGTTGCTATACAGTTTGGCGATTTCCGGAGTTGCACCCCATGTTTCTCCAACGGTTAGCAGGTCTTCCGCTTTCTGAAAGGTCTCCTTGCTCAGTTCCCTGATGTATTTATGCAGATTAGGTCCGTTTCCCGTAATCTTCAAATCCGGTTCTTTACCGATTAAGTCGATCACGTCAAGTCGAAAACCACCAACACCCTTGTCGATCCACCAATTGATCATATCGTATATTTCCTGCCGGACTTTTGGGTTTTCCCAGTTGAGATCTGGCTGTTTTACGGAAAATAGATGTAAATAATACTGCCCGATCTCAGGCACCCATTCCCAGGCTGAACCACCGAAGGTGGACCCCAAGTCGTTTGGAGGCGTTCCTTCCACGCCATCTCTCCAGACGTAGTAGTCATGGTACGGATTGTCTTTGCCTTTTTTGGCTTCTTGAAACCAGGGGTGTTCATCCGATGTATGGTTCAACACCAGATCCATGATGATCCGAATGTCTCTTTTCTTGGCTTCGTGAATTAAGTTTTCCATATCTTCCAAAGACCCGAACATCGGATCGATATCCTGATAATCTGAAATATCATATCCGTAATCATCTTGAGGGGACTTGCAAACAGGTGATAACCAGATTGCACCAATGCCCAGTTCCTGTAAATAATCCAATCGCGAGATAATTCCCTTCAAGTCGCCGATGCCATCTTCGTTATGATCTTGAAAGCTGCGTGGATATATTTGATATACAACAGTTTCTTTCCACCATTTTTTATTTTCCATGTTCCATTCAACCTTTCTAATGTTATTCTTTGACCGATCCTACGACAATGCCAGTTACAAAGTATTTTTGCAGCAGTGGATAAATCAGCAATAGCGGGATAACAGCGATTACGATTTTGGCCGCATTCAGGTTTTTGTTCGAAATTTCAGTCAGGTTGCTGAGTTCGCTGGAATTTGTACCGGCTTGAAGCAAGTCGGCAATATTCACGTTAAGGGACTGAATATAGGTCATTAGCGGATAATTGCTGACTTTGGTCATATAGATCAAACCACCGAAAAAGTCATTCCATGTACCCACAATACTGAATAAGGCGACGGTCGCCAGTGCAGGAATAGACACGGGAACATACACTTTGAACAAGACCTGAAGCGGATTGGCCCCGTCGATGAACGCTGCTTCTTCAAGCGCTTTAGGTACAGCGGAGAAGAAGTTCATCACGAGGATGACTCTGAATATCGGGACAGCACCTGGTAGAACAAGTGCCCATATCGTATTCAGCATATCCAGATTTTTGATCAGCAGGTAACTTGGAATCATGCCTCCACTGAACAACATGGCAAAAATCATGATATTCATATAAATGTTTCTGCCTTTAAAATCCCTCTTCGATTTGGATAACGGATAAGCCATCAGAATAATCAGAATCATATTAAGCACAAGGGCAAGCACAACACGTAGAACAGATATGCCAAAGGAACGCCAGAACTGTGCATCATCGATAATTTTGGTATACGCCGCAGTTGTGAAATTAACTGGAACGAGACCTACTGCATTCGCGGTTACCGCCTCGCTGCTGCTGAATGAAATGGCAACGATATTCCATAACGGAAGAAGGCAGACCAATGCCAGCATGATAACGATGGCATAGATGACAAACCGGCCAATTCGTTCTTTGAAGTTTGCAGAATAGGACACAGGTTTGGCCTCCTTAGAATATTTTTCGGTCCGTATATTTTTTGGCCAACTGGTTGGCAGACATGAGCAAAACAATGCCGATGACCGACTTGAACAAGCCAACTGCCGTACCGAAGCTATACTGTCGTCCAACGAGACCGATCCGATAGACATAGGTATCCAGAATGTCGCCCGTCTCATAGACAACCGGGTTATACAGATTATAGATTTGATCGAAACCAGCGCTCAAAATATTCGTCAGGCTCATTACACCCATGAGCAGAATGATGGGGAGCATGCCCGGCAGCGTAATATGCCACACTTTTCTCCACCAACTGGCTCCATCCATTCCTGCCGCTTCGTATAGACCGGGATCAATCGATGTAATCGCAGCTAAATAAACGATGGAACTGTAACCAAACTCTTTCCACACGTCAGTTCCTATAATCAGTGGCTGGAACCAGGTGTTGCTGCCAAGGAAATTAATATTCTCCAGGCCAAAGAACGCCAACATTTGATTCACAATTCCGTCCAAGCTGAACATGTTGACAACGACGGATGCTAGGACAACCCAGGATAGAAAGTGCGGTAGATAAACAATCGTCTGCACGGATTTTTTCACGTATTTAATACGAATTTCATTTAACAAAACGGAAAAAATGATGGCCATCATCGTTCCGAGCAGAATCTTGCCAATCGCAATCACCAACGTATTGCTGACGACCTGCGCGATATCCGGCAGCTTGAACATATACATAAAATGCTTCAGCCCTACAAATTCGGAGCCGAACATGCCCTTGGCCGGTATATAGTCCTGAAAAGCCGTAATAATGCCGACCATCGGAACATAGCTGAATACAAGCAAAAACAAAATGCCTGGCAGCATCATGATATGGTACATGGCACCTGGGCCAAGACGGCCCCTTGTTTTCAAGTTACCCTGTTTCATGGACGAACCCCTTTCGTTGAAGAAAGGCTGCGAATCGCAGCCCTGCCACAGTTCATAGATGTTATTGTTTCGATGCGATCTCGTCTTCAATTTCCTGAATAACTTGATCACCGCCTTGTTTCTTCCAATTGCTGACGAATGTATCGAAGTAATCAAGCGGTTCTGAACCCGTTATGATTTTGATAAACGATTCCTGCTCCAACTTCGTCAGATTGGCCCATGTCTGTTTCATGCTCGGTGTAGTGCCAGAGTAAGCAGGTGTCATCCAGACAAATTTGTTTTCCTGTGTCAGTTTGTCGATCAGTCCCACTCCGTTGATCCGTGAATGATATTTGGACCAAGCAGTCACATCATCCGTATCCATGTCGCTCAAATAGGTTTTGATGCTTCCGATGTTGTTTTTCGATTCGGTTGTGCGAACCTCGTCGAGGCCGATCTCTCCTTTAATCCCGCGAACAACGTCAGAGTAATCATCCAGCAGCGATGTAGCCGAGTTGACTTCGATATTAAAAGGTCTCGTAGATCCGTCTACCCCGGTCTCCTGATACTTGGCAGCTTCAGGCATGGTTGTTGCGGCATCTTTATCATTGGCCAGTTTATCGTAGAACAAATTAAGAATCTTAACGGCCAGTTCAGGGTGCTCATACCCTTTTCTCACCACGATAAACTGATTGGATGGATTGGCATGGGCTACGTTGACCTTGCCGTTTGCATCCTCCAGTGTATAAGCCGAGAATTTCGCATTTTTATCCATCTGTTTCGCGCTGATCAGTCCCCAGTCTGGAATATGCCACGGTCCAAAAGCAATACCGCTTTGGCCATTGGCGTAGAGTGCGGTAATATCATCAAACGTGCGGGTTCCAAATTGCGGGTCAATGATGCCATTTTTGAACCAATCGGCCATGGTGCCCAGCATTTTCTTCGTTTCTTCTGTCGTGGAACCATACACGATTTTGCCATCTTCACCATTCATCCAATATTGCGGGAAGGCTCCCTCGGTTGAGGCTACACCCAGCATCGTATAGGCAGAACCATTATAATCCGTTGTATTCATCGTGTTCACAAACGGAATACCTACCGGATTCCCGGATTGGCCAGGATCTCTTTTTAAAAATTCCAGCGCTGTTTTCTCCACTTCTTCGAGCGAGATGGCGCCATCTCCGTCTGCATCCAGTTGAATTCCCAGCAGGTCCAGCCAATCTTGGCGGACCCAAACCATCGTAGGTGCGGAATCGAGGGAAGTTGCCGGAAGTCCCATCAAACGTCCATCGATCGTTGCATTGTCTAATGCGCGGCCATCGTAGGAATCGTACATCTGCTTGATATCATCCGTAGCATATTGATCATAAATGGCTGTCAGATCCTCAATCAGATCATTATCCACCAGTTCTTTGAGTTCATCTTTGGAATCGACACGCATCATGTCAGGCAATTCCCCTGATGCAATGGCGAGCGAAACTTGCCGGCTATAATCTTCACCATTGGCTTCAAATTGGTCTGTAATCTGAGCGTTAAACGTTTCTTTGACCAGCCGAGTATACGCGTTGTTCTCGTAAGTATCTCCAGCCGGAAGTTTTGGATTGGCTGTGGTCACCCGTCCCATGGTTACGGTGATTTCGTCTTTATAGGCACTGAACGGATCTCCGGGCGTTACCTCATATTTGCCTGCTTCCTCTGCAGTAGGAGGACTGGAAGAGTCTCCACACGCCGCGAGGGTTGCAATCATCAAGGCAGACATGGATAGTACAGCCAGACGCTTCGTTAACAGGTTGCTTTTCATGGACCATTTTGTTCTCATCTCGTTCGATTCCCCTTTATTCTGATGTTCAATTATGTTTACGCTTTCATTATAAAATGGAGTGAAGACCCCTCGTGATAGGGATTACACGTCCGTTTGGATAGAGAAATGGTTACAGTTTTCAATTGGTATTACAAAGCATTGTAAACTTGTGAGCATTTATCCTACCTACTGACCGACATTCGTCTATCTCCCCTTGTCTCGATCAAAAACAAAAGCCGGCAGCTCCTAAAACAGGAAACTGTCGGCTATTTATTTCCTCTACCTAGCTGCCGATATTCGCTTGGCAGAAGACCTGTCAGTTCGCGGAAAATCCGACTGAAATATTTTTCATCCGTATAACCCACTCGTTCCGCAATCCAGAAAATCGTGTTGTTTGTATTGAGCAAATACTCTTTGGACTTCTCTACCCGGATGAACCGGGAGTACTCATTAAAGGTTTTTCCCATCAGATCTTTGAAACATTGACTGAAGTAACTTCGGCTGATATTGAGTTGTTGGGAGAGACCTGAAGCTGTATAGGCCTGTTCCAAATCCTGCTGCACGATCATCACCGCTTTTTTAACGGCATCGACGATTTCCTGCGAATACGAGCTCTGTTCATCCGCCTTGCGAATGCTTGCAGCGGTCTGTTTGATCCATTCTTCAACTTCGTACCAGGAATCGAAAGAATGGATCATGGCGATTCTTCCAAGCGAAGTTTGGGCAAACAGGTGGTTCCATTCCATAACGATTGAGTAAAGTAAACCCATCAACTGACCTTTATGTAATCGTAATGATTTGAACTGGTCCATAAGTTGGTTGTAATAACTGTCATGGTGGGTCCAGGGTGTTTGGAACCAACTTTGCTTAATAAGGTCCATGTCTTCATCCTGCGGTTCTTTTGAAAATGTATCTTCCTCATTCATCGAAACGTCAATGACTTGGTTATTGGGGTTGTACGCATAGAATAAAGACGTCTCTGTATAATTTATAATCCAGTTTTTGATTTGTGACCATGTTCGCTCATGTACATCAGACAAAACCAACAACGTACTATGGGGAACTTGATGGAGAGACTCCTTCAATTGATGGAATAGTTGATCCTCTTCCGACGGGGGTGCAGCCCACATGCAGCTATTACGCTCAACCTCCCACCTCATCTCATCTTCATGCGCAGTTATATCCATTGGCCACGTATGCTCGGATTTGCGATCCTGTGAAACAAGTGCATACACATTGGGATAATGGACATTGATTTCATTCTGCGAAGGCATCTTTCTGATCGTGTTTGTCAACCCGTTAATCCGGGTATGTATGCGCTGCAGAACATGTTCGAATTGCTCTTTCTCCAGCTGGACTTTGGCTATATAGTCGATGGCTCCGAGTCTGAGCGCTTCCTGGATATAATCAAAATCCTGATGCAGTGTTAACACAACGATATGAAGTTCCGGATAGAGTTGCCTCGCAGCACGCATCAGTTCAATCCCTGACATGACCGGCATCGCAAGATCCGTCAACATCATATCCACCGGTTGGGATTTCAGGAAATCCAGTGCTTTCGCACCGTTGCTTGCCTCTCCTACAACCTCCATGTTGAAATCGTTCCATGGCATCGCAGAGCTAATGCCTTTGCGTACCAACTTATCATCATCTACAATCAATACTTTAATCATGACGAGATATCTTCTCCTTTAATAGGCAATACGAGCAGTATGCTTGTCCCTGTTCCCAATTCACTCTCGATCACCAGTTGTGCTTGATCCCCGTACTGTGCCTTCAACATGCGGTGAACGTAATTGAGTCCGATACCCATTCCGACTTTTTGATGTTCAGCTACACGATTGTTTAGCAGATTATGAATGGTTTCTTCGGTCATGCCTGCACCGTTATCTTGGATCATAATGTTCAGCGTTGAGGTGCATGTCACTTCAATTTGAATAAACCCTTCGTCACTCAGTCCATGATATAGTGAATTTTCAACCAGCGGTTGCAGAATAAAGCGGGGCACAGGAATTTGAAGCACTTGTTCATCTGCTGTGATGCGAACGTCAAATTCAAAGTCATAGCGAATTTGCTGCAAAATCAGATACTGCCTTAACGCATCAATTTCCTCTTCCATTGTGGATACTTGCCCTAATTTGCCTAGATTGTAATACAACAGTTTGTTCAAGGACTGCACCAGTTTATCGATCTCCCCTTGTCCGTTCATGACGGCCAGCCAGTGCACTGTATCCAGCGTATTCATTAGAAAGTGCGGGTTGATCTGATAGAGTAGCTTCTCCACTTCCAGGTCTGCACGAATCTTCTCTTTTTGCTGCACTTCTTTGAAGAGGTCACCGATTTGATGCTGCATATTCGAAAATTCACCCAACAGAAAATCGAATTCGGGAATCTGAGTGCGCGCTCGACTCCCTGTCGTTTGTGGATTTTTGGACATCCCGTTGATTTCCGAATGGAACAGACCGAGTGGTTTGTAGACCATCTTCCACAGAAGCCAAGCAAGAAACACGGTAAAGCCCAGGAAAAATAAAGCGACCAGCAATATTTGAAGCAACCACTGGTTTTTCTCCTGTTGATATTGAGCCTGTGAAATGACAGATACGACACTCCATTTCTGTGAGGCATCCTCTTTGAACCAATGATACCCGCGGGATATTCCGTCCTTGGCAAGATCGACCGTTAAGCTGGAAAAATTCTCCCCGACCTTCATGGCCTCGGGTATTTCACTGTACACAATGTTTCCTGTACCATCCAGGATGAGATGAGATAAGGCGCCGTTGTATTGATTGTAACCCAAGATATCCTGTGTAAGGCGAAAGCCGGATTCTACATAAATGTAAACGTCGTTCCTTTCAGACAGTTGTACTTTTCGCATGGCAGACAGAACGAGTTGGTCATCAAATCGGTTCATACTGGTGTGGGGACCATAGTACTTAATGCCATAGGTTTGGAAGAGCACCGGCAAAGACTCAGGAGAAAAATGATCCTTAATCGGAAAGTTGCCGAACTGCGTAGTGCCTTCTTTCTGGAAATAGTATAAGGTCAATCCGATATTCGGATTGGTAAACGTGACTACGCTTAACTCACTCTTTAATTCGTCTCTGGCCTCAATCAATTCAAAGATATCGGAGGACGGATTCAAGAATTCATCCAGCTTTTTGCCTAAAGTACCCCTGTAAGATAATTGCTGCGTAACGTGATTCAGATTGGTGATGGAGTTCTCCAATGAGGATGTCACCTGCTGTAAATTGCTACGGATGCCATCATCGATCTTATTTGCGAAAATAGAGTCAATAGTATAGTAAGAAATAGCAAATATGCTGATAAAGGGGATAAACGCACTGAGAAAGAACAATAAAAAGATTCTTTTTTTGAGTGTCATGGGGACCTATTCTCCTTCTGAAAATGAAACAGCAAGCCTCCTGCTTATGGAAGCTTGCTGTGAATATACATACAGCTATGCCGTTTATCGTTCTCTCCATAGGCCTCGTCCAAGTCCAATTTCCTTTCATCATTATAGATTGATATTCAAATAAGTCAAACGCTTTCATACCGAACGGTGGCATCATCCTGACCGGTATCTTAATCGATGATACAATGTTTTCTCCCTAGTCTGGGGATAGAACATGTACCGTTCGAATTCTCGAAAAAGACAAAAGTGCTACGCCTCAACATGTTGAGGAATAGCACTTTTGATATACCTAACCTACTCGCGAACCGTTACATTTAATTTGTACGATCTGGTTTCCCCTGAAGAATTACGAAGTACAGCTTCATACTCGTAGATTCCAGGTCCCCTTCCAGAGATTGCGGTAACCGCAGCCTGTGCACCAGGCGAATGAGATTGCAG
This sequence comes from Paenibacillus sp. LS1, assembly GCF_026013365.1. GTDB lineage: Bacteria > Bacillota > Bacilli > Paenibacillales > Paenibacillaceae > Paenibacillus. The sequence continues at coordinate 521,072 of NZ_JAPDOE010000001.1, read as the reverse complement.
AGATTGTGTGTCAATTAATACACCATTTTCGTAAAGTTCATATTCGGTTGCGTTTGTTCCCCACCACAGATTCATGGTGACATTAAAGTTGCCGTCACCGTCCCAGTTGTCGTTCGACAGAACGGCTTGCCCCGGGGAAGCATCCGTGACGATGACTGTCAGCGGGACGCTCATGGTTGTGCCCAGTGCATTGATCAATTCCCCAGTATAGATATAGGTGCCATTTTTCTTTCCAGTAATATCAACTTGAACAGATTGGGCGGATGGGGATTGATCGACCAGAGAAATATCCTTAATCAATTCTCCATTCTCATACAGCTTGAACTGATTGCCGTTATTTCCCCACCACAGATTCATCGTGACTGTATAGTCTCCGTCTTTGAGTCCTGTGTCATAACCATTATTATCAGATAACACCGGAGTGCCAGGGGCCCCGTTCGCTAGTGGCGTTGCCTGATGGAGCCACTCTTCCCACTTAAGCAGCACAATTGCCTGCTCATCCGTGAATACGGTTCCTCTAGCTGCCTGAACGTCATTACCATAGGATGCAAGAAGTTGACGCGCTTTTGCTCCCTCACGATCGTTTGCTGCTTGTTTGGCCTGTTGTATCGTGTTCGCAAGCTGATCAGCGAGAACGCCGGCATTAGGATCGATCGATTCATCCGCAAAGGCGTTGGTCAGATTAATCAGACTATCGAACGTAGCAATAACCGCAAAACTATATTCAACCGTCTGTTCCCAGCCAGCCATATCGGAGACGGTTGCCGTGACCTGGTTTAGACCGGGATCCAGTGTATAGGCCGGTGTGTCCAGGAGTACACCCTCGGGTTCTGCCACACCAGAACCCGTATCGGAGGCTGTATAGCCAATTTCCACGTGCTGATCAATGGTGTACTCGGTTTGACCTTGAATTTCAATGGTTGGAGGTACGAGATCAATGGATATGGACAAAGATTGTTCACTCTCTTTGTTACCGTCAACATCAACGCTCCAGTAGGTGATGGTATGTGTACCTTCTTCAGTTAGGGTCAACTGTGTGCCACTCACCGTTTCGCCACCATTGATTTGATAATAGGTCCCTTCGATTTCGGAATCTTCATCGCTTGCTGTAAAGGTTACTTGTGCTGGAGAAGTATACCAGCCGTTTTGCGATTCTCCTTGTACAGTTGCCGTGGTATGCGGGGCTTCCTGCTCCGGAGATTCTCCTTCCAGCGTAACAAAGTCAGACAGCGGTATATTCAATTCCTTCACAAGTAGTGCCACGAGTTCAGACACCTTGATTGCACCGTTCATTTGCAAATGTGTATTGTCTTCGGTTGTACCTACCCACATGAATATCGATTTGGTTCCTTCTGTGCCAAGCTCCTGGAAATGCTCCCAACTGGCTTGGTTCAGATCGATGATGAGCGTGTCTGTTTCCTGCGCCGTTTCTTTCATCGCCTGTACGTATTCCGGGAAGCTCTTGTTCAGCACCTCTCCGGTAAAATCACGACGGTTCACTGGCGTGACCAGAACCGGAATCGCACCTCTTTGCAGAGCGCCGTTAATGTATTCTTTCAAATATACCTTGAACTGCTCGGGCGTAAGATAACGCTCTGGACGTGAAGGTGTGGAGTCGTTATGAGACCACTGCATAAACAAATAATCACCTTCATGAATGTCGAGCAAAATATTGTTGAGATATCCGCCGTTCAGGAAGGTCTTGCTGCTCAATCCTCCGACTGCCCGGTTTTCAATACTGACCTCATTTGGATCAAAATATTCACCCAACGTTTCGCCCCAGCCCGCTTGCGGACGATAGTTCTCCGCGTAATTAGCCACGGTGGAATCGCTAGCCAAATAAATAACCGGTTTATCGCTTGCACTGTGATCTGGCAGACGCTCCAGCTTCAGCGCATTGATCTTCGGTGCATTTCCGGTGAAGTTGAAGTTAAAGACACCATCGATCAGGGCAATATCATACGTGATTTCTTTGAATTCGCCCTTGGCAATGCTTGTAAGCGGCAGCTTGGTCATCTGCTCTACAACGACATTCGCGCTGGTCGATTCCTCCGCATCCCCGATGGTCATCGTTACCCGGTAATTAGCCGGCTCCATTTCCACCAGGAAGGAGGTGCCGTTTACCCGTGTGAAATCCTCTTTGAGCAAATCTCCAGTTTCCCTGTTCTCATCTTTGGTCAGCGCAGTATCAGCAAAGCCATACCCATTGCCTTCGATGTACGCTCTTTTGGCATCGACTTTGATGTATTCGTCGGCTGCGCCGCCAGAACCAAAGTCGAATTTGTATTCGTTAATCTCTTCGTCCGGTTCAGTTGTCAATGAATCCTTCGCGACAGTTAACATGTTAAACGCATGGTCAACTTGAGCTTGGGTAGCTTCCGTATTGAAAATGGCTTCCGCAGCTGCCAAAGCCCGGTTCACTACGGCCTTCGATGCATCTGTATAATCCGACAGATCTAGTGCTTTGATCTCATCACACAGAGTGATCAATGCAGTCTGATCGCCACCCTCCGAAGAGAGCTGCGTGCCTTCAATTCGCACGTTGTCGATCTGGGTAGTCCAGTTCAACGTGCCTCCACCGCCTTTTCTCGTTCCCAGGAACCGCATGGATCTGACATTGTCCGCATATGCGGCGGAACTCAGTGAGATATCTGCAATCGTTTGTGTAACTGTCGGATCCGCTAGGTTCGTTAATGTCAGATCAAGTGTTTTCTCGGCAAAATTAACGGTAGCATCCACATTGACCCACTGGTTCTTGGAAATATCTGTAGCCGTTCCCCCTTCAGGTATGGCTGTATCACCTGTGCCGTAATCCGGATTATATGCACCGACAAAATAATGAATTTTGGTGCTTCCAGTTTTCGTAAACAGCGTGAACAGGGCATTTTCGTTCGAATCCTGAACCGTGAGATGACCTTCTGATGGATAGGCACTCACATTACCGGATTGCCAGTCAAAGTTCACGTTCACCTGATCGCCGTTCACGGCATCGAACAGACGGAACACTTTGGCCCGATTGCCCGATCCGGAACCCGCGACGGAAAGTACCTTATTTCCGGATTTTTCAACTACCGTTCCGGTCATGGTTCCTGCAATACCCGTGGCATTGACCATCGCATACTGGTAGTTGGCAGCATCGCCTTCAAAATCCTCCTCATAGAGCTGGATTTCCGGCTCAGGCTCAGGTTCGGTAATATCCGGGTCAATGACCAGCGATGAAATGCTCAGCTCCAAGTCTTTGACCGCACCGGCAACGAGTCCGGCAATTTTCTGCGCACCATAGCTGCTGAAATGCGTATTATCGTTGATCCCATTCGGGTATTTTGGATATTCACCCGGATTAGCATAAAGGAACACTTTCTCCGTAGCTGTATTACCAATTTTGTCATAGTACGCAATACTTAGCTTGCTGAGATCAATCAGCGGCACATTAAGCTCCGCCGCCACTTCTTTGGCTGCCTGCACATAGGCGGGGAAGCTGACGTTGAATTCTTGAGTCACCGTGTTGAAATCTCTGCGTCCAACCGGAGTGAGCAATACCGGTGTAGCGCCGCGCTGTTTGGCACCGTTTACATAACGAGCCAAGTAGATCTTATAGTCTTCTGGTGACGCGTACCTGTCCGGTATCCCTGCACTGGCGTCGTTATGACCAAAGGAAATGAAGAAGAAGTCCCCCGGCTTAATTCGCTGCAGGATCGTATCCAAACGACCGTCTACCATAAAGGATTTACTGCTTCGACCACCGATCGCATCGTTCACGATCACTGCTCCATTGGAGAAATAACGTCCGAACTGCTGCCCCCATCCTTCTTGAGGAGCCTGTATTTCACTGTAAGATTGCATGGTTGAATCACCGGCCATATAGATCGTCGTTGCCGCACCAGCCGCTTTCTCTGGATATTTCTCGATGATAACGTCTTGGATGTCTATGGCTGTACCCGTGAATAGAAAATCGAGCTGTCCATCTACCAATGCAACATTATAGGAATACTCTAGCGGTGTTCCCGCTGTCACATTGGTTACGGCGATCTTCTGGACGAATTCGGATTTGACCCCGACGTTCGAGTCATGCGCATCATTGCCTAATCGTAGCGTCACCTTGTAGTTGGCATTGGGCAGGTCAACAGCAAATGTTGTACCTGTCGCAACCGAAACCTCATTTTCTCCTACGGTAACACCGCTTGTATCCTTGAATCCGTACCCCGTCTCTTGGTTGTAAAGAGTGTCCTGTATAGCTGTATTTCCCGACGCTGTCTCTGTACCGAAATCAAAGCGGTAAACCGGCTCCGGCATTTCTGCTTCGCGGGTCAGCGCGAGATCGGCTTTAGGGAATGCTGTAGCTTCCGCTCCAAGATAAAAGCCGGTATGAGGCGGCTGGTTGTAGGCTACATTTTGCCAAGCTACGCCAAGTCGGTACACAGGGTCCTGCATCAGCGTAGGGATGCGATAGTCTGAAGGAATGGTCGTTGTGTAGAGACGATACTCCGAGCTATCTTCGCTCCGCAGCAGAATCTCCTCACGCCAGTCACCCAGAATATCCGCTTGAAGCGCCGGATTGCCTTTGGTATGGTTGTTCGTTAACGTACCGGTTGCTCGGAAGATTTCATCCAGCTTTTTGTTTTCGTAATCCCATTTATAAATGAGTGGAATTCCTTTGGCTGTGCTGTTATCCCACTCATGGTCAAACAGCTCCCGCTGAAGATCTCCATCCCACCAGATCGCAAAATTGGCAGTTTTGGGTCCTTCTTCCGCAGTGTAGATAGCCTCTCCGGCAGCTGAGTAGGTATTGGTTACAGGGACACTTTGCCCGTTGGTAATGGTTGTGGCCCATGATTCGTAGCCCGGATAGTTCGGATCAATGTCCGCTGACATGCCGCGACCGGTGTCAAAACCTGTTTTCTCACCCCAGAGAATTTCACCTGTTGCCGCATCGCGCATCTCCAGTCCATATGCCGCATCCGAATGCTCATGTACGCTTACGACCTGGTAGCCATCCCGGTTCGGATCGAGCTGGCCGGCGTGCATGGCATCGCCATGACCGAGTCCGGTGCTGTACAATAAGCTGCCGTCATCGTCAATGGCCAAGGCGCCAAACATGATTTCGTCCTTGCCGTCATTGTCGGCATCCAGCACACTTAGATTATGGTTGCCCTGTGATTGGTATTGTGATCCTGCTTCGTTTGTATCGAACGTCCAGCGCTTGACGAGTTCCCCGCCAACATAATCATAAGCAACAAGTACTGTGCGGGTATAATAACCCCGGCTCATCACGACACTTGGCTTCGTGCCATCCAGATAAGCAATCGCGCCGAGGAACCGGTCTACACGGTTGCCGTAGCCATCACCCCAATCGCTGACGTTGCCTCTTGGTGGATCATAGTCCACCGTGGATACGGCCGCTCCGGTCTCACCATCAAACAACGTGAGATATTCCGGTCCTGACAGTATGTATCCGCCTTCGTTGCGATAATCCTTAGTGCCGTCACCAATGACCGTGCCTTGGCCGTCCTTAGTGCCGTCAGCCGTCTTGACAACCACCTCGGCTTTTCCATCGCCATCGAGATCATACACCATTAACTGCGTATAATGTGCTCCGGCGCGGATGTTGACTCCCAGGTCAATCCTCCACAGCTTGGTGCCGTCCAGTTTGATGGCATCGATATACACATTGCCGGTATAACCTGCCTGCGAATTGTCCTTGGAATTGCTCGGACTCCACAGGAATACGATTTCATATTCACCGTCGCCGTCCAAGTCAGCTACGGAAGCGTCACCTGCATAATACGTATAGGTTCCACCGTCTTTGGTCCGTCCGTCGGCTGGTTTATCCAGCGGGATAGGCAGATAATCGTTATGCCAGACCGATGCAACCTCCGGCTGCATTTGCTCCTTGCCAGCAATAACGGTGGAGATCTGATATTGTGAGCTGTCGAAACCAGTGGTGTCTACATAGTTTGTCACATCGCTTATGGGCGACGTGTTCACTTTGGTTCCATTTTTATATATATTGAAAGCGATATTATCCGGATCATTGTTCAAATACCTCCAGCTTAAAAAAACGCCGTTGTCTACAAGAACCGCAACCAAACCCCGGTTAAGATATTCAGCTTGGCGACCCGGCTGGCTACTTGATGACTCTGCACGTATCGGCGCTGGAGGAACAGCCAGTGAAATAACCATAAGGAGTGCTAAAAAAGAGACAAACATCGATTTCTGGATGGAAACAGTTCTTCGGATCATTCGATTAACTCCTCCTTATCTAAGAATTCATTTTTAGAATCATCAGTTCGATCCTGCCCTGTTTGTTGTCAAATGAACACAATTTACAGCCACCTCCTCTTTATGTTACCGCTTACATTTATCTTACAGGTCTAAAAAAAGACAGACAATCTAAAAAATGTGACGTATTATATAATATAATTGACTTTTTTAGGAAGGAGATGAAACGATGGTTCATACGGTTTCTTATGCTTTTCGGAATGACGATACATCAATCATGACACTTGACTCTATTGGATGGCAGATCGTTTCTAGCGAGGAATACCGTTGTCCAAGTGATGATAGACCGGACCCGGGGCACGTGGTTTTTCAATACACGCTTAATGGTCAGGGTTATCTGGATATTGAAAATCAAACGATTCCTTTACCAAAGGGACACGCCCTATTTGTTAAAATCTCCGGAGAACATTGCTATTACTATAAACAAGAGAACAACGAACCATGGGAATTTATATGGATAAACATTCGCGGGGATGAAGCCAATCGAATCTGGGATATGATCCATGATACTGAGGGACATGTCATACGACGAAACGCGGACTCTCCCTTGATTCAAGAATTATGGCAAATTATCCATTTGATTCATCAAGAGAAGGTTACGGACAAGTATCGCTTGTCCATGCAAGTCTATCGGTGGTTGCTTATACTGGTACAGACGAGTCGGGATGCGGAGAAGGATATCGGCGCCCTATCCATAACAACGATTGAGAAATGTAAAAAGTTCATCCGAGAGAATTATGCATCTCCATTGACGCTGGATTTGCTCGCCACCCATTGTGATATCAATAAACATTACTTGTGCAGGTTATTTCAGAAATCCGAGAAAACTTCACCGCTAGCCTATCTCAAAGACAGACGAATTGAAGTTGCAATCCGACTACTCCGCACGACCGAACTTCCGATTTCCCAGATTGGCCAACATTGCGGCTTTGATAGTCCCAGCTATTTCGGCAAAGTTTTTCGGCAATATATGTCCATGTCTCCCAAAGAATATCGCATGAATAAGTTAGAATTTCCGTACGAGGCCATTTATTATGAATAGCCAAACTCGCTGTGTGCTAGTTGTCTTTGTGCGGGAGCTACACTTTTTCCGATAAAATAAAAAAAAGCCGCTATAATAATAGCGACTTTCAATGGGACTACGTTCTTGTACTTCGACAACGCTGCTCTTATTGAGCGGTGTATCCTCCGTCTACGATCAGACTATTTCCTGTCATATATGAAGAATCGTCACTAGCTAGGAACAGAACGGCTTTCGCCATCTCTTCTGCTTGACCAAGACGTTTCATCGGTGTTGCCGCAGAAAGTGCTTGCTTGCTCTCTTCCGGGATAATCGGTGTATCGATAAAGCCTGGGCAAAGGGAGTTCACCCGAATATTTTGCTCAGCATACTCGAGTGCGAGCGAACGAGTCAGGTTCACAACGCCGCCTTTAGCTGCATTGTAGGCTGCTGAACCAGGCGATCCAACCCATCCGTACATGGACGCCGTGTTGACGATGGTGCCCCCGCCAATTTTCAGCATTTCGCGGATCGATTCACGAGCGACCAAGAATACGCCGTCCAGGTCAACATTGACTGTATTGCGCCATTCGGCATAGTCAAGCTCATGGGTCGGATGAACACGTCCAATTCCTGCATTGTTGAATACGATATCCACTTGACCGTATGCTTCTACGGTTTGTTTAAAAATCTCAGAAACCTCTTCTTCACTCGTTATGTTTGCTTTAATAAAGAGCGCCTCTGCTTTAAGCGCTTTCAGTTCCTGCTCGAACGCCTTGCCTTTTTCTTCATTCAGATCCACCAAAACCACTTTAGCTCCTTCGGAAACGAATAAGCGAGCTGTCGCTGCACCAATCCCGGATGCTCCTCCTGTGATGACTGCAACTTTATCTTGAAGTTTGCCCATAAATAAATCCCCCAGTATAATATTTTGAATAGCGCCTATATAAATAGTGCTATATGATGTTTACAAAACTAATTCTATGCTTAAAATTGTAACAATCCAATCATTAAGATATGACCAAGTGTCTACCTCGTAGACACTTTATAAAACTATGTCTATATTTATAGGAGTTTTTTTGAATGAATGATGAACTTATTGTGACAACTCAACATCGTAATCGAACCAAGGAACATCTAAAAACTGCTCTGATTCAGCTCATTAAGAAGAAAGGCTTCCATGGTGTTTCTGTCAAAGACATCGTTGATCAGGCGGGTTATAATCGCAGTACATTTTATTTACACTATCAGGATAAGTACATTCTCGCCGAAGAATTGCTGAGTATGACACTCGAAGGATTGAGGTGCGCCGTAGGTAAACCCTATTGGCATGGTCAAAAGGTCTTAACAAACAAGCTTGATGTCGAATCTTTTCAAATCGTGGATTATATATACGAACATCGTGACTTCTTCGAACTGATTCAGTACGATGATACGTTACCTGGTCTGCATACAGGCTTTCCACAAACCATACTCAAAATCTATCAGGAGCAATTTGTCTTTGAGACGATCAACAACTCCCCAGTTAACATGGATTATTTTAAGTACTATACAGCATACGGTTTTTTTGGACTATTGAACAATTGGATATTAAGCGGATATCGTGAGTCACGTGAGTCATTTATCAAGAACGTGATTGAACTCACCAAAACGCATATTCACTCTTTTCATTATGTGGGTAACAAGTATGATTTATGATCTCGAATCTGTTGGATGATAGAAAGACCTTAACGTTTCAAAGTAAACGTAAGGTCTTTTTACATTTTGGTTTCAAGAGTCCGGAGTTAAATCTCGTGCGGTTATATCCGTCCGCCCTCTTCTCTCGTTACCCTTTCCAAACTCCAGGCCAATCAATGCTAAGGCTTTTAAGGTTTTTTAATCATCTCTACGCCGTCAAAGGTAAGGCTGTCAATATCCGTATCCTTTTTCAACATATATTTATCAAAGAACGCCTTTGTATAAGAAGTGATAATGTTGCGCTGTTCCATCGCGTCCCGGGTTCCTCTGGCTGCTTTATCCGTAGTTGTAAACAAGGAATCGGAGAAGTCACCATGGACTACATTATCAATAATGGCAAAATAGGTGTCCTTGCTGTTGGATTCAAGCAGAAATGCATTCGTATTATAGGCAAGCACGGTGCTGAGCTGCATGAAGGGTTTCTTAAAATCGCTATCCAGGGCACCTAACATATTACCGTCTAGATTCACAGCGCCGACAAATCGGTCATCGTCACGGCTAACAATCGCTGCTGTCGTTCCTCCGAAAGAATGTCCGAACACACCCATACCGAGGTCAAGCTGCAATCTACCTTTAAACATGGATTCCATGTCACCTGTATTCATTTTGTATAAATTATCTGCAACATATCGAATATCCTCGCTCTGTAAAACGGCATATTTTGCAAACTTGACTGCTTCAGGCGCCGAAGTTAATTTGCGAGCAATCTCAATAGCTTCTTCTTCCTCAAGCTTCTCTGTCACAATTTCAGGTGGAGTTAGGGTGGCCGCTTCCATTCCGTATTTCGTTACTTCGTCCATAAATTCATCTGACAACCCAACCGTTCGTCCATCTTTAAGTTTGTACACACCACTTTCGGCATGACCGATGGATACCACAATGTAGCCGGCGCTTGCCAGGTCTTGAGCGAACAAAGTACCTTGTTGCGGGTAAGCGCCTGCGCCATGAACAAAGAATAAAACCGGATACTGTTTTTCCTTTTCAGACAAGTCCAGATCGTCGTAAGACCATGTCTTGAAATTGGAATCAAACAGCTGCTCACCACCCGCTGTACCCCCTAATTTAACTAGAAGCTCATCTCTCAGTGAATGAAACTCTGGAAATGCATACTCTGCCGTTGGCTTGCCCTCATTGCTGTCGGACGGATAGAAAAATAATGCTGTCAGTTCTCTTTCTGAATGGTTGGATGCTGTGTACTTGAAGTCCATCTGTGTACGCCCGACCGTATAACTTCCCATCGGTTTTGGAAACTCATTCTGTGCGGAAGCAACGTTATTGGAAGTTTTTGGAATTCCCTCCTGTGTGGAAGTCCCGCTATTAGTGCTACTACAGGCAGAGAGCATGGTCAGTGAGAGAACAGTTGCCAGAATCGTTGTCAGTCTTTTTTTCATCATTTTTCCTCCAATTTGTGTTCATGCATCTATCATAAACGGAGGAGAACAATAAAAAATCGTACAAAAGGGCAAACCCAAATGTACGATCGGGCAAATATATGAATCGTTCGATTATAAATGCAAGATTCCACGTTCCACCGCGACGGCAACGGCCTGCGGTCTCGAATCTACACTTAATTTATTGTAGATACTCGTTAAATGAGTCTTTACAGTCCGTTCGGATATGCCCATATCGAAGCCGATTTCTTTACTTCGAGATCCACGGGCTATCGCTTGAAGCACGATCAGCTCTTTGTTTGTAAGTGATATTTTCGATGAGGGTGACTCTTTCCCCTTTTCTGATGCCTTGTGAGCAAATACTTTTTCGCTGATCTCTGGTAATAGCAACGTTTCACCCCGCATCGCTGCATCAATCGAGCGAAATATCATCTCTCTTCCCGTGTCCTTCAGTAAATACCCTTTAGCACCTAATGCCAGTCCGCGGATCATCATCTCATCCTCGTTATATGTAGTCAAAATAATGACCGGTATATCGACTCCTTTAGCTTTGAGCGCTGTCATGGTATCTAAGCCGCCCATTTCAGGCATGTTTAAATCCAAAAGGATAATGTCCGGTTTGTAAGCGTCCACTCGTCGAACCGCTTCCATACCGTTGGATGCTTCTGCGACAACCTCGTACCTTTGATTGGTTTCCAGGATCAGCTTAAGTCCCTCACGAACGACGAAGTGGTCGTCCACGATAAGAATCCTAATTGTCATACGTTGGTGTCCTCCTGTTGTAATGGAATGCGAACTGAAATGTCGGTTCCTTGTTTTCCACTTTCAATTTTGATCTCCCCACCCATAATTCTGGTTCGTTCATATAAGCCAATTAAACCATAACTGCCAGATTGTTTCTCGATCAGATTAGTATCGAACCCTATTCCGTCATCCGCAATGCTTAGCTCAATGATGTTTTCGCGTGCTACAACCACAACCTCCACGTTCGTAGCATTAGCATATTTTGCTGTATTGGCCAAGCATTCTCGGATGATATGTAAGCTATGTTCGAAGATCAACTTCGGCACCACATGATGGGCGATCGATAACTGAGTGGCAATACGAATCCCTGTCATATGTGAGAAATGTTCAGCCTCTTCCTGTACCGCTTTAGAAATATCTATGACCTCTGCAGAATACGAACGCAAGTCGTCAATTGCGCTTCTCGCTTCTGAAAGCGTGCGCTTTGCTTGGGCTTTCGACAACTGAACAATCTCGTGGGCACGATGGTTATTATCATTTTCCAAATGTGCATCCACGGCATCAAGCTGCATGATAAGACCTGCGAGCCCTTGTGCCAAGGTATCATGTAAATCGCGGGCCATCCGTTGACGTTCATTGGCAATCGTTAACTCCTCCACTTTCCTGTGCGCTCGTTCCAATTCATGTAAAAATGACTGGGTCCGCAACTTGGCACGAACTTGTTTATAGAATAAAGAAGCATAGCCGATTACGAAAAACATGACGAAGAAAAGAGATGGTACCGTAGAAGGCAAATCCTCGGTAGTCCCGATCCAAACCAGGGAGACAGAAAACAAGGTGCAATAAAAGGTACATACTAGGAGCACCTTCATCCGTTGAGCGTATACGCCAATGCTCTGCCCGGCCAAAGCCGTCAATAGGCTTACAAAGATGAGCGAATGAGCATTAGGCATAAATAACGCACACCCCCAGACAATACCTCCTTGTGTCACAAAATAAATCCAGGGTCTTCGATCAACAACGTATCCGGCATACCAATGCAGCAGAATGTGAACCAGAATGAGAGCTGTAAACATCATAAATTCAAACCATGTGGGCAACATCGGTAGCTGGGAGTACAATGCAGAAAAATAAATCAGAATGCCCCAGATCAAAGCAGGCAGACGAGAATCACGCAAAACATCCTGGATATCAGATCGGGAACTTGTATACGGTTTGTTTATCAAATTATCACTCATACTTGATCACCTCTATCAGGTACTATTTAGAAAAACAGCCTCCCTGGACACAAAAAAACGGTACATGATTGTACAGATCATTGACTCACTCAATCTATGTTAATGTACGAAGTGTCAATAAGTCCAATCCAGAAGGTAATGAAATAGATTATCCTTCTAACAATTTCAACCAATATTTATTTAATAATGTGACATTTCCCGAACAGTAAAAAAAGCCGCTATTATAGCGACCTACAATAGGGCCATTTTCTGTCCCTCCGATATAAACGATTTTCACCAGTCTATGTAACTTTCCGAATCTTCACTTGCTGTAGGTAGAAAGCGTACACTCATCCCATTAATGTTATTGGATTAAGGAATGTATCTATTGTTGTTTTTGATACGCATGCATTGCAGTTTGAAATTGATCTAGCGCTTCCTGATACTTCAGCCGATCCTTATCATTTAATGCAAGCTGCTTACGCATGTTCAACTCATCTTGCAATTGTTTAACTAACTCGGTTATTTGATCATTAGGGTTTGAATTTGCAGACTTAGGCAAAAAATCTTGACCCGTCTGTACAGAGAGCTCTCCGTTACTTTCCACCTGTCCGATGGTCACTTGATTCAATGTCACACCAAGCTTGCGAAGTTCTTTCTGGACCCAGTCTTCACTTAATCCTGCTTCTTTTAAAATTCCAGGCAACATATGCCCATCCATAATGATGGTTTTTGGTTCTTTCTCTGAGGAAATATGGTAGCCTAACGAATCGGCGGTAAGTGGCTGATACTCTTTTTTCAGCATAACATTGACCTCTCCGCTCTGTTCCATTACAGCAAACTCAACATCGGCAACTCTATACACATCTTTTTTTCGAAGCTGCTCCAAAAATTCATCAATTGTTAATCGTTCTTTCTTTAACGCCTTTTCGATGACTGCTCCATTTTCAATTAGTATCGTTGATTTCCCATCAACAATATCTCGAAACTTTTTACTTTTCAACGTTAAAAACTCCGCTCCTGTAGATACAGATACCCATACAAAAAGTGCCACAAAACCAAGATACCACTTCGTATCCGTGTCTAAAGAGATGTATCCTATCAAATTCCCTAAAGTAATACCCGTAATATATTCAAACAAAGATAATTGAGAGATTTGACGCTTGCCCAAAATTTTTGTGATTAAAAATAAAATAGTTACAGCAGATAAAGTTCGAAATGCAACTTCCGCCCATTCTGGCATGTTAGATGTTCCTTTCATATTACGATTTACAGGTTATCGTTACCAAGAGCTATAATTTGTATTCATAGGTTAAAACAAGGATGTCCCCCGCCATGAGCATATCGGGAGACATCCTTGTGTTGTTGTGATCGAAATAAATATTGTTCCGAGAAGCATCTGATGATTATCCGAAAGCCGCTAGAAGCCGGCTACATTCCTCGGCTGTGATTGGCAGGACGCTCCCATGCCGCTTTTGAGTCATTCCCATATCAAAATCACCTTCAGGCACAATCCGGAATTCTCCGCTTCCCAGATCTCTAGTCAACAGAGGAAGATAACCCTTACCTTCTGCAAACCGATCAACAATCAGGCACCATTCCTCCCGATCATTGAATTTAAAGATTTGAGGTCCCTCAACACCCGCCAGAGCCTCCAGTACTGGAGCTTGAAGCGTATCGAACGCCTCTTTGTCGAGAGAGTCCCCTTTTTCTACCCGAATGTTTTTGGTCGTTTCATCCTTGGAGTACCGATAGTAAGCACTGGCAGAAGGGAGAATCGTTGTATCAATAATATGATTATCCCGCTCTATGTACTTTTCCGATGCGGAGAACGTGCGAAAATCTTTTGTACGGGCGCTGTATATTTTTTGCTTTCGTTCATGCTCGTGAGGTTCCTGTGTCGCGGAAGCCCAGAATACGAGAAACTCATCTGTTGCTTCATCATACACCGCTTCCGGTGCCCAAACACATCCGGCATCCTCTATACCCAATGTAACGTTCCATGGGGATGACCAGTTCACAAGATTACTGGATTCCCACACGATGACGTCACGGCTCCCGGCATGAACGGCATGAGTCCATCCTTTCCCGCTAGCAATGCGGAGATCCGTAGCGATCAGATAAAATTTATTATCTTTGACCGACCGAACCAGAAACGGGTCCCTTACCCCCTTTTCCCCAAGGTCGGAAAACAGTACAGGTAATCCGCCATGAAGGTCCTTCCAGTGAAGGCCGTCCTTGCTATAGGAGAAATAGACTTGCTCTCCGTCTGGCTGTTCGCCAATAAAATGTACAAAGAGATACCCATCATAATTTGGAGTTGTTTTGGACAATGGTATGAGCCTCCTGGAAATGAATTTTGACTTTATGGTAGTTATCATACAAGAATGAAAGCGTTCTACTTATGTTTTATCATACTTCAAAAACACGGGGATGAGTATATTTTTGTACTACAATGAAGCCATCTCCTTATTTTGTTTTTACTTCAGGTATACAAAAAACCTGGTTAGCATTTACAAATAAATGATAATCTTTTTAATGTTGAACAAATGAATATAGATTCATGCATTCATGTTTGAGATATAACGAGGAGGAATTATTTGTGAAATTATCCAAAAGAGTATTACCAGCGGTGGCGCTAACTCTGGCTGTATCAGCTTCTACTTTGTTGTCAGCCGGACAAGCAAGTGCCGTTCAAGCCGTAAGTGTGGAGAAAAAACAGGTCAAGAACATCATCTTCCTCATTGGGGACGGTATGGGAACCTCTTATACCTCCGCTTACCGTTATATGAAGGATGATCCTTCGACGAAGGGCATGGACAGAACTGTATTTGACCCTTATCTTGTGGGAGCACAAATGACCTATCCGGATGATGACAAGCAAAATGTGACGGATTCTGCTTCCGCAGCAACGGCTATGTCTGCAGGCGTAAAAACCTATAATGCGGCCATTGCTGTAGACCCTGAACAGAAAGAAGTCAAAACCGTACTGGAGCAAGCGAAAGAAAACGGGAAGTCCACGGGGCTCGTGGCTACATCGGAGATTACTCATGCCACACCAGCTGCATTCGGTGCCCATGATATTAGTCGGAAGAACATGGATGCGATTGCAGATGATTACTATGATGAGTTGATTAATGGCAAACATAAAGTTGATGTGCTGCTGGGTGGAGGGAAATCCAATTTTGTACGTGAGGGTCGTGACCTGACGAAGGAGTTCCAGAAGGCCGGCTTCAGCTATGTGACGGATCGCTCCGCTCTCCTTGCCGATAAGAATCAACAAGTTCTTGGACTGTTTGCGGATGGAGGAATGGACAAGCTTATTGATCGCACTGCCGCAACTCCATCATTGGCTGAGATGACAAATACAGCTATTGATCGCCTCAGCTCTAACGACAAAGGTTTCTTCCTTATGGTCGAAGGCAGTCAGATCGACTGGGCAGGTCATGATAATGATATCGTTGGCGCGATGAGTGAGATGGAGGATTTTGCAGCAGCATTTCAGGCAGCCATTGATTTCGCCAAAAAAGACGGTGAAACACTTGTCGTAGCTACTGCCGACCACTCCACGGGCGGACTTACTCTAGGGAAAGATGGAGAATACAACTTCTTCGTAGACCCGATCAAAGCTGCACTTCGTACTCCAGACTTCATGGCAGCACAAATTGCGAAAGGTGCTTCAGTTGAAGAAACACTGAAAAGCTATCTGAAACTGGAGTTAAAGGCGGAAGAGATTCAATCGGTGAAAGAAGCAGCCAAAAGTGCGGATGTAACGAAGATTGATAATGCCATTGAAGCGATTATCGATAATCGTTCGTTTACGGGCTGGACAACAGGTGGTCATACAGGCGAAGATGTTCCGGTATATGCCTACGGCCCGGCAAGTCATCGGTTCTCCGGGTTAATCGACAATACAGATAACGCAAAGATCATATTCGATATTCTCAAGAAACATCAGTAATCCAATTCTCAGGATCAGCCCTTCTCTTCTTTTATACGAAGAAAAGGGCTTTTTTTCATTTCTGGAGAGAGCGTTGCATGTACCCTGATTTACTATGATGCATTATATCCTTGGTGATGGGTACCTTAACATAATCATCCGTGCAATCATGGGATTTTATATATGGAGGAGAAGTGCATGTTAGGAAATATTCTGTTGGGTATGGTCATTCCCATTATATTGGGTATATGGATTCTGCGTCGGAACTTTACAATCTTTATTCTATATTATCCACTTGGTGTGGCCATTGCAGCATGCATCAACAATATCGGGTTTAATTACTTCTGGAATATTCTCCCGAATACTCGTAACCAATCCTTTGCTGCTCTTCCAATGGATCTTGGAGTCTATCCGATCGCTGGCTGCTTGATGATGTATGCCATCTTAGTCAAAAATGCCAATCCATGGTTGGCTATCCTCGTTGTATCATTGTTGCTGACATTGATAGAATGGCTTGCCAAAATGATGGGGCATGTCATTTATTTTAATGGATGGAATATTCTTTGGACCTTTTTGTCATACCTTCTGCCATTTGTTCTTGCTTATGGATACAGTAAACTATTGAAGGTATACCAAGTGAACGTTCACTGAAGCGATGAAAAATGAATATCAGCAAAAAACCAGTGAACTGTAATCTCATTCACTGGTTTTTTACTGAGTCTCTCTTTTATGTTCCTGATATTAAATGCACTCTTTCAGCATATCAGGTTCCACATGAACGTGAACGGTGTATACGTCATGTTCCTCCATCAACTCGTTCTCTACGTCTGTACAGATATCATGTGCTTGTTGAAGGTCCAGGCCAGCATGGACTGTTATGACAACGTCTACTACGACGTTATTACCATAATTCCGCGCTCTTACGTCTTTAACCGTCTCTACGCTGTCAATTCCGGCAATCGTCTTTTTGTACTCCTGAATAAGTTCAACATCAAAACCGTCGGTCAGATGATGCGTGGCTTCCTTGAAAATGTCCCAAGCGGTCTTGCAGATCAGGAAACCTACGATCACAGCAGTTACAGGGTCAAGCCATGGAAGGCCAAATTGGGAACCTACGATCCCGATTACCGTACCGGTACTTACCCAGGCATCGGAAATATTATCACGAGCTGCAGCCATGACCGCTTGACTTTTAATGCGGGTAGCCAGTCTCTTGTTATAGCGATAGACCAGATACATGATAACCGCGCAGAAAATACCTGTGTACGCGGCGATGATATCCGGAGATTCATGCGTACCCTGAAACACAGAACCAATGGCTTCAAACAGTACTTGCAAACCTACCGCCATCATAATGAAAGAAGCAACTAGTGATGCAACGGTCTCTGCTCTCCAGTGACCATATCTATGATCTTTATCCGCTGGGCGTTGGGCAAACTTCAAACCAATCAGTACGGCAATGGATGCCACAATATCGGTAGCATTATTTAATCCATCCGCCTTGAGTGCTTCTGATCCGGCCATGTTTCCAATGACCAGTTTTAATACCGTCAAACATATGTAGGCGATAATGCTGATGACTGCTCCGCGCTCTCCCAACTTTAGATTATCGTATTTTAGTTGATCCACAATGAATATCCCCCTGCTATCTTCATTTCTAGCACGTTTATGATGGTATCATTGAAGATTTGTGTGGGTCTAGAGAAACGTTTTAAGTGTTGCGAAACATAATCTGAATGCGGCAAGAGTTTTACGGGAATCCAAAAAAGTTGGATCTAGCAAACTTTAGTGTTTAATGTGTGATTGGTTGTTATTTATGATATATAACTAGACCTATGCCCCTAGACAAAAAGAGCCGAATGGATCGTTCTCATCCACTCGGCTCTTAGGGTTATTTTTATTGTTCAGAAAGTGTTGGCTCACCTGGCGGCTCATTTGCAAGCAGCTCTGAACCATCGGATTGCCGTTCGAACATAACTGCGTCAACTCTCGTATAGATCATATCCGCAGGAAGCGTTGGCGGGTCTACCGTTGTAGGCGTAACCCTAGTTAACCTGACATACTCGCTGCCGTCACCCGTAAAGTCGAACGTTCCCAGATTAACCCAACCCGATGAGCCGACCGTTGCATCGATATAGGTGATTTCGGTACCCGTCTTGTGCTTCACTTCCACTTTGACATTATTATCGTTTGCCGTCGTATGGACGAGCTTGTAGATCGAGACCGTATAGTTCCCCTCTGGGAACTGGCCTTTCCACGTTGCAGATGATCCTTGAACGGTTGAGTATCGGGATTTAACCCCAATTTTGTATCCGGCTAAATTGCTTTGACTCCATGACCCTTCTGTCGTATATAACCCAGTTGTATTCGTACTATCGACGATAACCGTTAGGTCCTTGATCGTGATGTTCAAAGGTGGTGTGGTTAAGGTCACTCCGTCAATCGTGATCGTAGCCCATACCTCAATGTGATCCGTATCCCCATCGAGATCGAGCAGAGTCAATTTACCATCGCTATCCACTTCAGCCAGATCCGTACGATCAACGAAATATTGTACATTGGCCTGTGTTAGATCACCAATCAAACCGTTATCCAAATAGCCGATTACACTCAGTTGTGCGTTTTGAGTCATCTGCAGCTCGTTCCGATCGGACAGGATCAAGACAGACTCCAATTGGGGGATACTGTTCGCGTCCACCCACATGATTGCATCGGCAATGACCCTGGACTTATTGGCCTTATTGGTTAGTTCCACGTACCCGCTATCGCCTGCAGCAAAAGGATAATTCCCTAGGTGCACCCAAGTACCATTCGCTGCTGTCTCATCAACAGTAACTGTCTCGGAGCCCCCGCTATAATAAACGGTAAAAGAGGCATTCGTTGCCCAATTTTCACTCCTAGCGGTGATTTGCGGAATCTTGTAATACACACTGTAAGTGACACTTTCCGGCAGTTCAGGCCGCCATCTCATTTTGCTTGTCGCTGTGCCGGTCGTAGATTTGGCATACACATAATTATCATAATAATAGTCGTTAGCCGTCGTATCCCTTATCCAGATGCCTTCTGTCTCGGCCTCCGTATTATCCACAATGATAGATGAACTATCCTGCCCATCGGGTTGGACTGGAGTTTCGGTTACCTCATCAGGCAGATAAAGTGTCCGCTTGCGGGTCTGTTTCCCCTCCGATTCCACATAATACGTAAAGGTTTGGGATACATCATTAACCCGTATCGACCATTCCATCGGGTATATCGTATCGGGAATAGTTGTATACGTTGCCCCGCCATCCAAGGAATAATGGATTGTCGCGGGTTTTGTCGTTTTTGCCTGCACATAAGCATCGTAGACCGTTTCGTCAGGCTTGACGAGCAGCATGCCTTTAACTGCATCGATTGGACTGTGGGTATCAAAGAAATAACTTGCATCCGATGGTTCAGCCGTTCTGACCTGATGCAGCGGTACATCAATGTTAAGTCCTTCTACAATGATCGCGGTGATTCCCTTGCTTGAAACCGTGGCTTGAATGATTCCGCCACTCATAACCGTTTGCTCTGGTGTACCATTGTCGCGGATGATTGTTACGGTGTAATCCTGTGCCGGGTTGAATCCAATGATATGTTCATTCAATTCGATCGGAGTTTGAACTTCTTCTGACGATGCATTGCTTAACCCGATGTAGAATTTATCCCCGCTCTCACCCGTTATCCAGTTCAATTGAGGATGGTTGGTCTTAATAATCCCCTTGGGCATCCAAAGCCAAACGTCGGAGAACCCATAAAATTGACCTGGTTTATTCCCATAGAGGTGATATTTGAACCATAAAAAATTCGTTTCAAATACGGAAGGAAATGTAATACTCCCGTTTGATTTCAACGATTGTTCGCTAATCAAATAATCCATCGTTTGCCCCAGCTGCCCCGGGATATGGTGATAATAGATAGATGTAGCCCCACTTGGGCCTTCCAGAGGAAAGTCCGGTTCAAGCTGGCTAACGGCGAAGCCTTTATAATAATAGCCTGGATAGCTGGAATATCGACCAATAACCGCATTATGAGCAATATCTTGCAGTAGTTTATCCCCTGTATAAAGCGACAATCTCAGCATGAATGGCGCTTCCTGAGCATTCATCCGATAATAGCCGGTTGTACTTCCTGCTTCAAACGTCAATCCGCTCGGTGAAACCAGCCAACGCTTCGCTTGAACACCTCCGGTAATATCTTCGGGAAGCTTGAGTCTTGGATATTGAAATTTACCACTTTCCGGCCAATGGAACGACTCGGCGTAATTATATGTCTCCGGCTGAGGAATCGTAACGTTACCTTCAGGAACTGGACGAGCAACAAACATGGTTGCATACCGTTTGGCTTCCTTATAGGCGGCATCCAAGTATTTGGGATCCTGCGTTTCCTCATATAGCTCCAAGATCTCCATCCACAGCTTGCTATAATAATAAATGAACTCATTTTTACTTACATCCACGGATGCAGGCGTATCGATATGTTGCGTGATATAGCTGTCGGCTGCATCTTTCGCAGCTTGCAAATACTGCGCATCTCCCGTCATCCGATACATCATCAGGGGCTGAATAACAGGCCCCCGGTCTTTCTGATCTGGGTCACGCACGAGGTACTCTTCCTGAGCGAGTGCACCAATGCCTGCCGAATTGCCCATCATCTGATGAACAGCGGCTACACTTGATACATCAAACGGCAGAGTAGCCATTTTCCATAAGGAAGGCACACCGTATACTTTCTTCTGCGTTGGCGACCAACCAATACCATTACGCGATACGCCATACTGGACGGACGGTAGTGCTCTCGTATCGTAAAGCTGGTCGTCCCCAGTTAAATAATAAGCTCCCAAAAGAACCGCATTTGAGCTTGTTCGAACGCTGTCCTCGTTTTCGATATCAATAAAGCCCTTGGCACGGCTCCACCACCCGCTGGGTGATGGGACATAATTAACAGAGTCATCCCCTAGCGGCTCTATCTTAAGCAAATCGATCATATTAAACATCGCGTCAGTAAGCGACTGATCTGATACATTTTCCCGGTATGCTGAATAATCGTACTCATTGCGTAGAATATCCGCGTAAGACTCATACAGATTACTTTTTTGCGCGATTAGCCCCATATGAAATTGATAGGTACTTTCTGCGGTCATCTGCGAATAAGTCCCCAACTGAGGGGCGTAAATAATGGGCTGCACGCTGCCTTCGTTGTTGACCAAGCTCATACCAAGCCGTTGTTTTGTAACGCCTCCCGTCGGTTCAAATTCAACCGGAAGCTCTTCCGAAGGTACAAATACACCATACGTCAATGGATTTCCCGCACCATCCTTCTTCTCAACCAGACTCATCGGAGCGCTCAGTTCTCGCAAGCTTGTGGATTCAACCGTACCTACCATTTTGGCATGCGACCTGAATCCATTTAACACTTCATTGATGCCCGTGACAGACTCTGTTGTGAAGGACTGGTATCCAATCACGTAGTTACCGTCGCGGCGAGGCGTGAAGGCAAAGGAAACATCGGGTGTATCCTCTGCCATGGACCAGTTCACTTCAAAATCGTAATCACTTCCATGCGAGGAATCGGTTAATACCGCCGTGTGACTGTCTGGAAAATGGACTCCGTCGAATGTAATCCAGCGTTTGTTCATCGTATCGTAGTAATTGGTTCTGCTGCCCGCATTCCCATCCAATAAAACCCATTGCTCCTCAAGTCTTTCCGATTCATTATTTATTGGAACCCAGTTTCCCGTGTCCGTGTTTTTGTAGAACATGTCCCGAACGATGGATTTGCCTCCATCCCATGCTGCCTCATAGAAGGTTGCCTTATAGTTCGCATTTTCGATGCTGCCTTTCTCCGTGTAACTGAGATTCGCTAATATGCGGCTTCTTAGCGGGGGCAGCGGTGGTGCTTGTTGACGGATATTCCCCTCGAACTTGACTGCATCGGCCCGCGTAATAATTGTACCCGTAGAAGGCTGTGTTCGAGTCAGCCTGACAAATTCGCTATCATCACCACTAAACTCATACTCCCCCAAATCAACCCATCCAACGGATGGACCTGACGAAGGTCTAAGATCCAAAAATTTAACATCCGTAATCCCGTTATGAACAATCTCAATTTTCACATTACTATCTGCTTTATCCGCCCAATCCAGCTTATAGAACGATATTCTCGCCGTCCCTGCTTCCAAGCGTGGATTCCAGGTGATGCTTCTACCTACAGCGTCTGTAAATTTGGAACTGGAATTATTGTATCCCTTCACTCCTGCACTTGTCGTCCAATAAGGAGCGGAGAACCCGTTACTGACGTTGCCTGAATCAACAGTGACGACATTATCAATTGTGAGGCTCCCATCATCAATGATAATTGTCTTATGTGGCTCTTTCTGCTTTATATTCCCTTCGAACTTGACCGCATCCGCGCGCGTAAGGATCGTGTTTGTGGTGCCGGTAGACCGGGTCAATTGAACAAATTCTTCGCCAACTCCAGAAAAATAGTACTCTCCCAAATCAACCCACCCTGCTGGAGCACCAGATGAGGGTCTAAGATCCATAAAGACTACATCCGTTGTTCCATTATGAACGATCTCAATTTTCACATTGCTATCTGCTTTATCTGCCCAGTCCAGCTTATAGAACGATATTTTCGCCGTTCCTTCTTCCAAGCGTGGATTCCATGTTATCGTCCTGCCTGCTGTACTTGTATATTTGGTGCTGGAAAGATCATACCCCTTTACCCCTGTGCTTGTAGTCCAATTTGAAGCCGAATATCCGTTGTTCTCGTTACCCGCATCAGGTGTCACAACATCATTAATCTTAATGCTACCGTCATCGATGATAATGGTCTGATAAGGTAAGGTCTCCGCATAAGCGGCCCTTATTCCGATCAGGCTGAAAGGAACTACGATCGTCAACATAAAAACGATTGATAAAAACAGCTTCCTTTTGACCATACAATTCACAGCCTCTCCTCATAATGATAACGCTTTCAAAAATGAGTTGCCTTTTGCTCAAATGATTGTAAAAAAGCAATTAACCTTCCCCTTCTGCCTAATCCCGCTCTGTCGTTTTTATCTTAGCATGTTACATCACGGTGAAATTTCTTTCATTTTAAGAATTTCTTATACGATTTTAAGTAAAAAAAAGAAACCTACATCCTAATTGATTGCTCAGTTGCAGTCAGATAGAATATAGGTGTTCCAAGAGGACTAATCAATTATAATGGAGGCTGCACCAATAACAACTTTCCAAGCTGAATGACCGTTTGATCGTACCAAGCAGGATGCTGCCGAACATGCTCCATACTTCGTTCATTGCCGACCGCCTCAAACACGGCCGCTTTGTCAGTCTTCTCGTGATCGATCTCGAAGTGAACTGTATGTTTCCCATTAGGTAGCTCCGGTAAGAAAACATATTGATTTCGATTATGATCGTTATATGAAGTGAATCGATCGATAAGAAAGGGTTCCCCCTCATTCACAGTCACCTTCAATCTGCCGGAATCCGGCCCCCCAATATCAAATAAGCCGATGTGGGTTCCCTCAAACTGCACTGTGATCGTCTCTCCGGGATCAACTGCTCGCCATAGACCGGGAAACAACCATTCATACTCACGCACTAAAGGAAAGTCATCAGAGGTCACGTAAGACCACCCTGCGGAAAAATGAGTAAGACGATCCAGTGGCAGCATGGTTGCATACTCCCAAGGATTGGCCGGGACCAAGGGGTCCTGCGGCAAGTGATGTTCGACTTTTCCCACGTGATCTCGTAGTTCACTGATTTTCTTAAATGACCGTGTGATTGTGTCCGTGTAAATCTGGTGTCCTTCGGGAATCGTCGGATGGATCGAATCATGCGTAAAAATAACGGCTCCGGGAATGGACACGTCTGCCCTTGAAGTAAAAATAAGTTTTCCTTCCGATACCAATTGACTGACGGCTACGCCCAGATGAATCGAAGGAATGCCGTAATAGTCGGCGACTTCCTCTTGCATAAGAGCTCCCTTCTGGTATTCGCCGGATTGAAATGAGGTCAAATCCCGCTCCTTAACCGTATATACAAACAGGATATCGGTAAACCGGCTGTGCTTGCGAATTTGTCGGACAATGCCTTCGATCCGCGCCTTGGATTCGGGAACTCCGCCATCGTTGCCAACAAATTCAACTAACACGAGATCAGGCTGATGACGCAGTACATCTGTCTCCAAACGGGCGCAGCCGAGGTCCGATCCTGTCCCATCAATGGCTGCATTCACAGAGCGGATATCCGCATGGGGATATTGCCCTCGCAGCCAATCCGCCGTCATGACCCTGTATCCTTTCGAACGTGTATTACTGCCGCCAAAATAGACGATGGTCACGGTTTCCCTATTTTCCAACTTCTGAATGACATTAGGCAGCCCCCTTCGTGGGAAAAATTCCTTCATCTCGACTTCACCCGACCTCACTTAGCGTTTTTAGGAGCAAAAAATTTTACAGCAAACACTTCATAATAAGGCGAACCATACGTTGCACAAAAATCAAACCGGATTTGGGTTACACCTTGTGCATGCACCTGATGTTTATTCAACGAAAGATAATTCCCACGGACTTTAATTTCACTCTTGGTTCCGTCTTCCAAGGTTAAAGTCACATCATAATCTTGGATCAGTGGCTCGATCGGATCGTCGAAATGCTCCAAATTCAGTTGTGAATTGAAAACAAGATGGATTTCATCCAGATTTTTAGGGCTTGCAAAACCAAATTCCAACCATTCCTGTCCTTCTATACGTTCCGAAATCCAGCTGTTCGGCAAACCATAAGGTCTGGAAAAACCGTTGATGACATTTGCGGGATTATACATATCCTGGGATGGTATCAGGTCTTTGAAGCAAATGCTCTTATTAAGTTTCTTCAGCCTGGATGGCTCTTCCGGCTTATAAAGGAAGCTCACCGCTCCAGTCATTTTCTCCTCATTGCTGTGCACAGTAAGGCCCGCCGTACCTTCCAATACGATGTAGATTTTGTCATCTTCTGGCTTCTTGCAGCTGAGGTCCAGTGTAATCCAGTCATCGTGACCCGCTGAAATCACTAAGTTGTAGCCCTTCAGCTCGCTGGTGGGAATATAGTTTTCCTTCCGATCCCCGCCATACAGCTTCACTTGCAGCATTTCCGAATGCTCGGATCTATTTTTAATTTTGATCTGCACACTCTCAACCACAGATGTCTTAATCGGCAAGACCAAACATAACGCTTTCTCCAAGGAGATCTCTTCGGTTGGATAAAGTTGTTCATAGCTTCGCTGAGACGAGGCACGAATCGTTAATCCGTCAGCGAAATAAGGTTCTAACGGCTCTTGAAGCCCTACAATTGTTTGCCCGTCTCGAAGCAGCTGCGCCTGAAGTTCACCCATATGGGCTTTGACTATGTCCGCAGGGCCTGTATCATATTTTACGCATAACGCAGCAGCCGTTCCTACCGCCTGCCCCATACAACCACAAGTTGACATGACCCTTGTAGACCCAAAAGCAACATGGGTAGCACTTATATTACGGCCAGCGAACATGAGATTAGCAATATTGCGTGAAAATAAGCTACGAAAAGGGATATTATACAATCCCGGCACAAAGTTCCACGCGGTAGCTGGCCCTTCATCGTAGATGCCTTTATTCGCATGCAGATCCATATACCACCCTCCGACAGATACCGCATCTTCGAAATGAGGCTTTACTGTAAGATCGTTCTGAGACAGCATGTGTTCCCCTATAAACCGTCTCGACTCCCGTTTTCCCGGAATCGGGCATACATAATCCAGGATGAGATTGTCTACATCATCGAACTCACCGCTATTTTTGATATAATCCCAGATCCCGTACACCAATTTCCGCAGTTCCAATGCGATGTCTTCATTATTCTTGATAATGTCCATATGTCCGCCGTATTCAAGCCACCACAATCCGCCAAGCCCGTTGATTTTCCTTGGAAAAGACCGATGGTTTAATCCTTTTCTGATACTATCGAAAAACTCCAATTTCGTAATATCATACGCAAATCCAGGCCTTTTGTAAGGAACGGCATAGTCTACGTCACGGGCTTGAAACAGAATCGTATCGCCCATCGTGTAATGATCCGCCACTTCTGGAGCCAGCTCCTCCTGGTACTCATGCTTCGCCTCTCTTCCCCATCGGAAGTGAGCACCTGCTTGGTATCCAACAATTCCATCACCGGAGCAATCGATATAGGTAGGGCTTTCAAAACGGAATTTTCTTTCGGAAGCCAATTGAAGGCCCTCCACCCATTGAATTCTGCCGTTCTCCATGCCTGTTTCATGCACGCATGTGTTCAGAAATAGAGAAATGTTGGGCTCATCATAAACCATGTCGAGCAAGACCGTATCCGATAGCGAAAGCATAAGCTTCTTGTTGTATAACGGATTATAATGAAAGATCTTCAGCTTGAGTTCTTCTACCAACCCGCCCTCGCGGGCATAATAGGATGGACTATTTCCGAGATATGCCGACCCGTTGATATGAACTCTGACCTCGCTGCTCGCATTTCCCCCAAGCACCGGCCGATCATTAATAAGTGAAACCTGCAGACCTTGGCGTGCGGCAGCAATGGCAGCACATATCCCGGCAATTCCTCCACCTACGACGGTTAAATCTGCTTTCATAAGTTCCATTTGGATAACCTCCATGATTAGATGCTACTATCATGGTAATGGTTTTGGCCCCTTTTTTTTTACAGGATTTCGCGAAAAAATCATACATTTTTTGCATCCTTATTTGAATTCCTACCGTGTCATTTTTATCCGATATTGCTTAGGTGTATCCCCCGTATATTCTTTAAACAGTTTGCAAAAATACCCTTCATTGACGATACCTACTTCTTCGCACAATTCCAATAAAGAATAATCCCGGACGTTTAACAACTCGAGAGCA
The DNA here is from genome assembly GCF_026013365.1 of Paenibacillus sp. LS1. Classification (GTDB taxonomy): domain Bacteria; phylum Bacillota; class Bacilli; order Paenibacillales; family Paenibacillaceae; genus Paenibacillus. Next base: position 493,835 of record NZ_JAPDOE010000001.1, on the reverse strand, counting down.
AGATGGATTTTTTTACGGTTGATGTAGCTGATCACGCCTTCGTTCATTGTTTTTTTGAATAAGCTGCTAAAATACGATGGCGCTAGATTCACTTCCTCCGCAATTGCCTCCAACGTTAAACGTTGTTTCAAGTTTGTCTCTATAAAATGCATAGCACTCATAATTTCTGCACGATGTAACAGTTGGCCCGCATGCACGTATTGGAATGTGAAGTCGCCAATATAGGCGAGCTGCTCCTGAAAAGCCATAAATTCCATGGGGAAGTCTGGAACTTCCGTGGCCATCTTATTCCCCGATTTAAATTTCACGGTAATGTCTCTGTACAAGTCTCTAATCATTGGCGCCATGATAGACTTGTGGATTTTATGGTCCGTAACAAATTGCGACAGATCAGCAAGTGCATTGTCCAGCTCTTCCTTAGAAACCTTTCGTTTTAGCCGTATAAGAAAATCAGCCAGCTTCTGCTGAAAGTCTGCTTTTTTGTCATTATGGTATTGGAACCGATGCATCGGTGTTTTCACGACTTTCTCGGTATGATAATAGAAGTCCTCACTCACATTTTTAGCTTCCGTGTATGCCTGTTTGATCGATTCCCAGCCTCGATGTGGACCACCAAAAGCGACAGACACCCTTTTATTCAAATAATGATGCAAATGAGAGATGATCTGCCCTCCCAAGGATAGGCAAGCATATTCCGTTTCCATATCACTGCGGTTATTTTCCCAGGATAAAAAGCCAATAAAACGATTATCGGACAGATCCGCAGCTACCCCACTACTACCATTCATCACCGTTTCTTCGATGATATTGGTAATCGCATACTTCAAGATGTTTTGATCTGCAGCCGCGTATTCGTTTCGGAAACTTTCATACGTATTCATTTCAACGATGAAGCAGCAATAGTTCGCTTGAAAGAAATGAAACTGCATGCGATTGGCAAAATCCGATGCCCGATGAGAAGGAATTTCACCTCGGATCAATTCGTTAAAAAATTGCTTGCGGACTCTGTATTTATTTTCAAGCACGGATACGTTTAACGAGTGAAATTCCGCTTCTTTTTTCTCAAACTCATTTAAAATTCCGGCTGCCTTATCCAACGCTCGATTCAAATCGGCTTCCCTCAGTGGAACCTTTACAATGTACTCCAATGCGTTGGCTTGAATCGCTCGCTGAGCGTATTCGAAGGATGAATAGGCGGTCAGCAGTATGTATTGGGTATGGGGGAGCTCTGCCTTTAGCTGCTCAATCATGGAGATGCCATCCATTCGCGGCATTACGATATCGGATATGACGATATCCGGCTTAAGTTTTATGATCTCCTCGATCCCATTCAGCCCATTATTCGCTTTTCCCACCAGAACAAATCGTCGATCCCTATGAGAGAGCTCATTAAAAAACAATTCCAATCGTTGAATGATCAGGTCTTCATCGTCAACAATGAAGCAGGTATAGTCTCTCCCCATTATGCATCTCCTTTTTGCAATTCTGCCGGGAATAAGGCGCGTATACGGGTTATTTCCTTAGGTATGCTAATAATATCCAGTCCGAATGGATCTCCGTAGTGAAGTCTTATTCGACCCTGAATATTATTCAGCCCGATTCTTTTTCTTTTCACTTCCTCTTCACTCGGTTCTGAGGTTAAAATATGCTTTATTTTATCGGCCGGAATTCCCTCACCTTGGTCAACAACTTCGATGATGACGCTGCCACCCTCCCTGTAGGCATGAATCGTAATAGGGCCCTCAATTCCCCCGCCGTTGTAACCATGGAAGATACTATTCTCCACAAGAGGCTGCAGCAGCATTCGGAAAACCGGAAAATCCATCAACCCTGCTTCGATATCTTCAATCAGATTGAAGTTTCGGTTATACCGAATGTTCTGGATCTCGATATAGTCCGCTACATTGCGTAGTTCCTGACGTAGGGAAACCTTCTCTGAAGCGTCATCTATCCCGTATTCCAATAATGAAATAAGCGACCCGATCACCACATCTACTTTCTCTATTTGTCCGAGACGTATCACATTGCTGATCGAACCAAGTGTGTTATACAGAAAATGTGGGTTAATTTGAGACTGTAACACCTGGATTTCCAACTTCCGCTCAAGCTCATTATGAAGCTCGGCCCGGCGAATCAGTTCCACAATTTGCTGTAACATACGATCGAATGCTCGTGAAAGATCTCCAAACTCATCGTTTCGGTTAATGGTTATTTTCGTTGTGAGGATGCCTTGCTCTACCTGTTTCATTTTTGTTTTGAGCGTATAGAGTGGTTTCCTGATATATTTAGCAACCAATAAAGAAATGAACAAACTTAAGAGAAGACCTGCAGCAAGAAGCTCAATATAATAGATTTCCAATCTGGACAATGCTGCTTTCAAGCGTGATTCATCATTGATCGAGATAATAGTCCAGTTGAATTTCTCCGTTGGTTTTTTCAAAAGGGAAACCGGAATGCCATCCTTGGTATTCAGTTGAAAGCTTGTTTCTGCCGTATCCAGAATTTCTTCCGCTGACGTCTCGCCGATCGAAAAAGAATGATCTTGAATATTCAGAGGTCCTTTATTCTCAGAAAAGCCGGCAATGATTTTACCTGACTGGGTGATCAGAGCCAGATTCATTTGTTCCTGTTTATTAATCTTGAACAAGGTTTCTTCGATGGCATTTAGATCCAAATCAACCGCAATGGCCATAGGAAACGGAGCACCGTTCAGATATCGAACCATCGTAACGGTCCAGCCGGAATACTTCGATTTGTAAGGTTCACTAACAAAGGTAGCCCTTCTATTCTTATCAGCCGCATCAAATAAAGGTTCTCTTTCAGATAAAGGTTCATCGAATATTCGGGTAGGTGTACTTCCGCCTATAATGGATAAATCACTCTTGATCAAATAAATATTACTGACGTAAGTACTGTTGAGTTCATAGAGCTCTCTTAATTGCTTTTTAATCACTTCGGTATTGTTAATGTTTGCCTTAACCGAAGTTTCGACCGAGAAGAGGATCGTTTGGAAGGAGGAAAAATTAACGGTGAAATACTGGTCTACCTTGTCAAGGATTTGATTGGTGTAAAAAATGTCATTGTTTCTTATTTCCTTTTGCACATAGCGATAAGACAATTGGCTTATCAAGATGATGCAGCTTAATACAAAGGCAAACACGATAAAAAATAATTTTAAAGGCAAGCTGATTCTTCTTCGCATCCATCATCTTCCTTTTAGTTCCGTTTTAAACTAAGAATAGCATATGCTAATAAAGAGAGGGGCTACGAATAGCCACTCTCTCTTCGTTTATTTTACTTGATAAGACCGGCTTCTTTAAATTGCTGGATTGCTGTTTCCTTATATTTCTGCATGTCAAACTTGGTATCTAACGTTTGGAGGAAATTGTCCCAGTTGGAAAGAGGCTCTTTGCCCGTCATAAATTTAACTAAGCTTTCATTAATGAAACGTGTGCGGTCAGCATCCAAGGTATCGCTTGGGTCTGGGGTCAATAAATTTCCGGGCAACGTTGGCCCCACATATTGCTGATTGTTTTTGAAAGCTTCCGCTGTCTTCGGATTCTGGAAACTGAAGTACTCCGCATCATCACCACGGCGTGGCATTCTATAATGATCAACCCACAGGTACTTCTCTTTCATTTCCTTCGATAACTCTGAGGTTTTATTTTTGATCTTGCCGTCTACAACATCCCAATGAATCCCTTTGATTCCGTATGCAAAGTTCGGATAGGCTTCTTCGTCCGTAAAGAGATAATTTAGCATGGACAAGATCCGAATAATTTTGTCCTCGTCCGCTTTTGCGGATATGGCCCATGAATTGCCCTGGAATGATTTTCTCTCTACAATCTGATCCCCGTAAGGACCTTTCATCGGAGGAATAACGATCCATTCGGGCACCTCTCCACTAATTTCTTTCATTTTCTGTTGATAATCCGGTTCCAGTCTACGAGCATCTCTGATCATGAAGCCAACTTTACCCTTAAACATCTTTTGGTCCAACAAATCAGGTGAATTCATCGTCACCCAGTCCGGGTCAACAACCTTGGCTGCCATCATTTTATTAATGTAAGCAAGCGCTTCTTTCATTTTGGGATCGATAAACAGAAATACCGGTTCATTATCTTTTATCTCAACGGCCGAAGGAGGATTTACACCAAACATCCACATCAAGCTATCAAAGCCGTAGGTTTGCAGATTGCCTTCTTTATTCATACCGCCGATGAATCCGTACGTATCGTTTTTGCCATTCCCGTCCGGGTCTTTCTCTGTAAAGGCTTTCATAACTTCGAACAACTCATCAGGTGTCGTTGGTACCTCCATATTCAGCTTTTTCAGCCAATCGTTGCGGATGAAGAAGCTGCGACTGATACCGTTTACATTATCATAGCCTGGAACTCCAATCGTTTTCCCCTGGTAGGACATGGCCTCCCATGAGTCGTTGCCAAACCGTTTCTGTAGTTCAGGAAACTGATCCAAATACGGTGTCAAATCCGCAAGAACACCTTGGTCGTAATATTGCGCGAGATCAGCACGGCTCTTCAAGAAGATTAAGTCTGGAATATCCCCGCCTGCAATGAGTGTATTCAGTTTGGTTGTTGCTTGACCCGCTTGAGGAATCATCATCTCCAAGTCGATATTCATCTCTTCTTCCAACATTTGGCGTTGAATATCTTCATCACGTGGAGGTACCGGAGCAGCAGCGTTAAAAGTGCCTTGGTTAAACATTGAGATCTTCATTTTGGTTGCAAACTGACCAGACTGGCCTTGCGAATTATTCGAAGTTGTCGATGTAACTTCTTCATTTCCCCCACATCCTGACAAAAGCGTTCCAAGTCCTAAGATTGCCGACAGAATAGCAAATGAAATCTTTTTACGCTGCATATTGACCTCTCCTTTGCTTGTATATTATCACGGTTTCCCCGTAATAAGTTAGGTTGGAACAACTTTTAACCTTTAACGGATCCCAGGAGCACACCTTTGGTAAAATGCTTTTGCAAAAATGGATAAACGATCAAAATCGGGACCGTAGTCACGACAACTGTAGCCATTTGCACAGCGAACGTACTGACAGCCCCGGAATTGGCGAGGGAATCAGCGCTTTGAGTTGCGACGTTAAGCAGGATGTTGCGCAAAATCACTTGAAGTGGCATGTAGTTGGAATCATTGATATATACAATGGCATCAAAATAACTGTTCCAATGCCCAACTGCGTAAAATAAAGAAATGGTGGACAGGACGGGTAAGGACAAGGGTAAAATGATCCGCCATAACGTTTGAAGCTCACTTGCACCATCTACCCTAGCCGATTCCTCAATTTCACCAGGTAATTGCTCAAAAAAACCTTTGATGATCACCAGATTAAATGCACTAATGAGATTTGGAATGATCAATACCCAAGGACTGTTTAACAATCCCAGAGAGCGGATTAGCAAATATGTTGGAATTAACCCCCCACTGAACATCATGGTAAACACAATGAAGAGTAAAAACGGACTTCTTCCGGGCAAATATTTTTTGGATAACGGGTAGGCCGCGATTACGGTAAAAAACACATTTAACGCCGTGCCTACAATCGTTCGAAATAACGTAATTTTATACGCCTGCCAGATCCCATGTGAGATGAATACTTCTTTATAGGCCAGAAAGGTGAAGGATTCGGGTATAATCACAATTCCTCTTCTCAGTACTTCCGATTCAGGCGTCACGGAAACAGCAACCACATATAGGAAGGGCAGCACGCAAAGTAGCGATAAAAAAATAAGAATCACATAAACGACGGTTTGCCAGACTTTTTCCCCGATTGTCAAATGGATCATTCTAAAGACCACCTCACCAGATTTGCCCATCGAATTTTTTGGCGAGCTTATTCGCTGCCAATACTAAAGCAAATCCGATGACAGCTTTAAACAATCCTACAGCAGTAGCCAAGCCAATCTTAAGACGCTCCAACCCTTCCCGGTATACCCATGTGTCGATAATATCGATCTTTTCCTGGTTAAAGGTGTTGGCAAACATGAATATTTGGTCAAAACCCGCATCCAGGATATGGCTTAATTTAAGAATCAGCATCAGAATAATGACTCCTCGAATGCCGGGTAACGTGATATGCCAGAGCTGTCTCCATTTGGAAGCGCCATCCATTCTAGCCGCTTCATATAAGCTTGGATCTATTCCTGCTAAGGCTGCAAGGTACAAAATCGCCCCCCATCCAATATCCTTCCATACTTCAGATAAGATGATCAGCATTCTGCCCCAGGCAGGTTCCGTTAGAAACGAGATGGGTTCAACACCAAAATCTTTCAAAATCATGTTAAAGAGACCATCGCCTGGAGCTAGTAATGCTACCATAATTCCATAAACAATGACCCATGATAGAAAATGAGGTAAATAAGTGATTGTCTGTACGATTTTTTTAAACCATTGGCTATACACTTCATTGAGGAGTAAAGCAAGTACGATGGGAGCGGAGAAACCGAACAATAGCTTATACAACGATATGATGATCGTATTTTTCATGATGTCCCAGAAATAGACTCCGTTCATAAAATCCGTAAAATTTTTGAATCCCACCCATGGGCTATCCCATAGTCCCAGAGCCAGGTTGTAGTTTTTAAAAGCAATCATGATTCCCGCCATAGGAATGTATTTGAATACCGCAAAGTAAATTAAAGCTGGTAATAAGAGAGCATACATCACTTTGTGCTTTTGTATCGTCCTTATCCATGTCTTTCGCTTTTTGGAGATGGGAATGGCGTCCGCTGCCAATTTTGCTTGCATTTCATCACCTCGTCTTTGTTTGTATTTGTATAATAGCACCCGCCTATTGGATAAATTTCTGAGATATCAAGAATTTCTTATAAGATTTTAAGGAAGTGTGTCAGCGAGAGAATATATTCTGTTCTATAACCAGAACCGATTCCAGAAAAGACTAAACGGGCGTTCCCCGGTGGAATACCGGGAAACGCCCGCAGCTTAAATCGTTTTTTTTATAGTACAGAGGATTTACCGCCGTCTATGTTAACGGCAGTTCCTGTTACGTAGGAGGCTGCTCCTGACACGAGAAAAGCAATGACTTTTGCCGCCTCTTCGGTCTGACCTATTCGCTGAAGTGGAATGTCATGAATTGGGTCGGAAGCGAACTCCTCCCAACTTTTCTCTGGTGCTGAAGCCTGCCATTTCCGTTCAATCTGATCGCTACGAATCAGACCGATACACACCGCGTTAACACGAATATTGTCCTTGGCGAGGTCTTTGCTCATCGCCTTCGTAAGTGCAAGACCTGCAGCTCGGCTGACTGATGTTGGCAAAGATGACGCAGAGGGTGTCTTCCCAACAGTCGCCGTCACATTAAGGATAGAACCACCACCTCTTTGGCGCATATGAGAAACTGCCGCCTTAGAACTGTGGACTGCTCCTAACAATTTCAAATCCAGGTCAGCAGCCCAGCTTTCGGTACCGACCTCTTCAAACGGCCTAGCCGCAGAGGTTCCCGCATTGTTGACCAAGATATCCAGTCCACCGAAATGCTCTGCAGTCCGTTCCACCGCACCTCGTACCTCTGCTTCTACTGAAATATCTGCAGAAATGACTAGTGCATCTGTACCAGTAGCTTCTTTAATTCGTTGCGCCGCAGCTTGGAGCGCCTCTTTGTTGCGGGCAACGATTGCCACCTTTGCACCTTCCGCTGCTAAAATCACTGCTGTCTCTAGCCCGATCCCTTTGCTGCCGCCTGTAATTAGCGCTACTTTATCCTTTAATCCCAAATCCATTACGATTTCCTCCTCTTTCCTTCCGCGAACTTCGTTACTTAAAGCCATTCTTCAATCAATTCGATTAATTATTCAGCTTTCCTGCCGGTTAGCTTAACGAATTAGTTAGCGAAAACGGAAAAAGGCAACCGAATCATCCTGTTCGGTTGCCTTTGATTTAATTATAAAGCCTTATATACATTTACTTCTCCGATGGGAGCGGTGTAAAGAGCAGATTGACCGGCAGGTTGCTTCCTGGCGCGGCAGAGAAAAGAATCGTTACGCTCTCTCCAGTTAACCCTGTGCGGTAAAGAACACTTTGTTCACTTGAATTGCTAACCGCGACGTTACCTTCGGCAATCGCAACCAACTGATTATTTACCAGAGCTACTCCGGAGTACTTCCCACCACGAGGGTTAAAGGAGATAAGTGTACGCGGAGCGACATTATTCAACGTTATTTTGTACAATACGCCGAAATTACCCGCATTGGACGCGTCTGTGTAAGCCATAGGATCTGTTCCTACCAGATTGGGATCGCTTGAATTGTCGCCAAGTGGCAGACGTGCTGGCTTGGTTCCCACTTGTTGATCGTACGTTATGACGCGAGTCGCATTCGGGTACGTTCCACGGTTATGCACTCCGTCACGATCAAGCACAGGTAGCAATGGCAAAGCCTCGAACGGATCTTTATTTTCTTCCACCAGGATAACGTTATAGTCCAGAGAATAGTCACTATAAGCATCCGAATAGAGCGAGATGACTTGTCCTTCTTTCATCGGCGTTTTATTAAGTTCGGTCAAGATCAGTTTACTTTCTCCAGGTTGGAGGTACTCTTTCTTTTGATCAGCTCCGGTCTGAATCGACTTGAACCACTTATCAATAGACAATTTCCCAGCTACGGTAGCGTATGGTGTAGGTCCTGCAAAGCCCATATTTTGTTGTTCAAATACTGCCGGATTTGGGTTGTTATTGGTTGCAATTACATACATTTTCACTCTTTTGCCTGTATTGTTTACGTGGTGAATCATGAAACGGGTCTGCCCCGAAGATGATTCTTTATATACGATGCCTTCCGTATTTACGGTTTCCGGACTGTTGCTACGGATCAGCAAACTGGGCTCATCCATGTACGTATAAGGTACTTTTTCCATCGTAGTCACTTCGCCGCCGTTAAAGGTAAATTTCTGTCCTACCGGCGTGAACAGTAGATTGAAATCGGTAAATGAATATAAGGTCTCATTCGTTATGGTGATGACTTTGGAGTACGTGTTTGTAGCGCCGTGATTGTCAGTAACCGTAAGTGTCACCGTTTTTGGACCTGGTTCAAAGAAAGCAAGTGAATTGTTCTCCCATGCCGCTTTAACAATATTATTTTCATCATCTGTACTTTGATCTGTGTATGTTATTTTTTCGCCCATTTTATATTGTTCTTTATCCGTAGAGAACATGGCTACAGGAGGAAGATTAGGAGTCAAAACTTCAATCGTAGTTGAATAGGGATCGCTCCATTGACCGTTGGAATCCTGAACCTGATATGAAATTGTATATGTACCTGCTTGATCAAATGATTCCTGACGACCAGTCCAGCGTTCGTCAACGATATCCAGTGCATTTGGAGAACTGGAAGAAGTCACATAGTCCACTTTATCACCCGCAAAGATTTCTTTTTGGGTAATCGTAAAGCTTGCAACAGGTTTCGTATTGAGATTCAGCACAACCGTCTTAGCTGGCTGATTCACTTTATAGGTGATGTTCAGAGCTTGAGTAATTGAAGTTAGCGGCACCATGAACGTATTCTTTTGCTGATAAGCAGGGCCTTTCATCGTTCTGGTCTCTCCATTGACGGTATAGTCCTTGCTGTTTGTAGTGAATCGAAGCTCATTGTCACCGCTGATAATGATGGTTTCCTTGGTTTTGTTATCATATTTGACGCCATATCCCACACGGTCTACCAATGCACGAATCGCAACATAGGATACACCGTTTTTCACTGTCATGGGCTGACCAGCAAGATATGTTTTTCCATCCTGCTCCATTTTGTTGCTATTCATGTACAACGTTAGGTTTCCGCCCGAACCTACTGGAGACTTCCCATCAACGGATGGTTGCTCTACTTGAGCAGGCGTAGCTGGCGTTTCAACCTCCTCTGTGCTTCCATCCTGAGTGGCAGAATCCGCGGGTTTCTCCACCTCAGTTTTCGTTTCATCAGAGGTCGGAGTATTGAGCGATGCATTAGTGCTCTCCGTCTTCACTTCACGCTCTGCAATCGGTTGCACTTCCTTTAGCACCTCAACCGATTCTACGTTGGCTGTGTTTACTGATGCTGTGTCACTTTGCGGTGTTGACTGCGCACTTACAGAACCGACTGCAAATGCTTGAAAAACGGCTAAAGCGGTAAAAATGGACAATTTCTTCTTCATATTCATGCGTTGTCTTTGGCTCCTTCTGCTCTCTAGTAATTTTATCCCCTCAAAAAGTCATAGTATTAGACGCTAGATTTAGGAAAAAGTTTCTAATTCAATTGTGAGTTATTGAATAATAGTCTAGATTTTGCACAAAATAATCCATGTCGCATTTTGAAACGAGGTGGATATATGACTCCAACCAATCATGCATGCTCTGAATTACAAATGAATATTTCTTATGTGGAGCAGTCACTCTATTGTACTGACGATTTGAAACAACAACCACTTCTATTCAATGGTGTACAGAGTGTGCTTCTCTACATCGATTCTCTTGTAGATCAGGAGATCATTCAGACACATGTCTTAACAGCACTGAATAACCAAGCTCATTCGGAAATCTATCCATCGTTCACCACATTAGAAAGTCGAAAAGATACTGATCTGCAAAGCGGAATAGACTCACTCATTCAAGGAAAATGTCTTTACATACTCGACGGATACCCGGAGTTTTATATTCTTTCTACCGAGAAAACGTATGCCCGTAGCACAACCGAACCGGAAAACGAAGGTGTTATTCGAGGGCCGCACAATGGATTCATCGAGCAGCTTTCCGTTAATTTGAATCTGATCCGCAGACAAATTATCAGTCCATCCTTAATCGTTCGATATTTTAACGTCGGTGAGAAGACGCATACCAAAATCGCAGTTGTATACCTTCAAGATTTGGCCAATCCGGAGTTGGTGAACGAGGTGAAAGAGCGAATTACATCCATATCCTCAGATATGGTCCTGGCTCCAGGCTTTATTGAAGAGTTTGTCGAGGATAATCCCTTCTCTCTGTTCCCCCAGCAGCTGAGTACAGAGAGACCTGACAGGGTTATTGCCAACTTGATGGAGGGACGCGTCGCCATACTTGCCGAAGGAAGTCCCTCTGCTCTTATCGCTCCAGTTACGTTTTTTGCTTTTTATCAAAGCCCGGATGATTATCATGGTCGCTGGATTGTCAGTTCGTTTTTACGGTTAATTCGCATGATGAGTTTTGTTATTGCTTTTACATTACCTGCTGTTTATATAGCAACCATCTCCTTTCACTCCGCTATTTTACCGATCGAGCTGGCACACACCATTAAAAAATCATTGCAAAGCATCCCCTTTCCTGCTCTTGTAGAGGCCATGTTGCTTGAACTGATCTTTGAAGTATTAAGAGAAGCCGGGGTCCGACTTCCCAGCCGAGTGGGCCAGACCATCGGCATCGTTGGCGGTTTGGTTATCGGAGATGCCATTGTTCGTGCAGGGCTTGTATCCTATACGATGATTATTGTAGTATCACTAACTGCCATCTCGTCATTTTTGGTACCTTCGCATGAGATGAGTTCAGCAGTACGTATCCTCCGTTTTCCAATGATGATTGGAGCGGCGCTTTTTGGATATATCGGCATCGCATTTGGTCTGGTGATTCTAACGATTCACCTCTGTAAGCTGGAAAACTTCGGATCGTCTTATTTTGCTCCAGTCGCCCCTTTCCGATTAAAGGACATGAAGGATGTATGGATCCGCTTTCCCATCTGGGCGCTTCGTCAGCGTCCTCATGATGCCCGTCCGCAGCAGTTGAATCAACAGAAGTTCTCTAGGAGTTGGAAAAAACGTGAATAAGGAAACTACGATCACTCGGGGACAATTGTTCTTTCTCATCCTCAAATTCGAAATCGGTGTAGATATTTTGTCCCTCCCATACCGGATACACCTTCTGTCCAAGGGCGGTGGTTGGATTTCCGTTTTCCTTGGAGGATTCCTGATTCAACTTGTCATACTGCTGTGCTGGCTTTTGATGCGACGATTCCCTAGTTCTTCCATTTACCAAATTGTAACGCTGATTACAGGGAAGTGGATTGGGAAGATACTGATTATTGCTTACATCGGATATTTCCTGTTAATGGGCACTTCTGTCCTGGTGAACGCCTACGGTGTAATTAATCGCTGGATGCTACAGGATACTCCACGGTGGGCTATACTAGCCCTTTTTTTGTTTAGCAGCATCTATTTGGTTCGTCAAAAATTGCGAGTTATTGCCCGCGTGCTTGTACTTATTTCTTTTTTGGTCTTACCCATGATGGTATTGATCAGTTACGGACTCAAGGAAATAAATCTGTTATATCTTTTGCCTATGACTGAAGCAGGTTGGCCCAATATCATTAGTGGATCAACTGAAACATTAATGGCTATGTTCGGATTTGAATTTTTTCTCGTTGTGTTTCCCATGGTTGAAGGTAACAGCGGTGGTAAACTTAAGTCCGTTGCTTCTGCAAGTGCTGTAGTCGTATTGTTGTATGCATTTACTGTGTTTATCTGTTCAACGGCTTTCAGTCCCCAGCAAGTTGACTTAATGCCTGAACCTGTCATTTATTTGCTCCGCTCTATCCCACTCGGGACAATGGATCGGGCCGATTTCCTGTTCCTTCCCATCTGGTTAATTTCAATTTTTGGGGCCATTTGTGGCTACTACTATACGGCATCCTATGGTATAAGTTACCTCTTCAAACAAAAACACCATAAAAAAGCCGTGCCTTATGTCGTTCTTGCTTCTTGCGTAATTGCCTATCTGCCACAACAGAAGGAAAACCTTGAGTTGATTAGTACGATTGCCAATAGATCGGCTTACTTTTTTCTCATGATTTTACCTCTATTGCTACTGGTTCTGTCTTATATATTGAAACGAAAAGAGAAGATGATATGAGCAAACAAGGAATAGCTCTTGGTATGCTGATCCTGCTCATGGTGGTAACGGGTTGCTGGGATCAGGATAGTCTAAAAGATGCAAGACTGGCTAATGCTTCAGCGTATGATATCACCTCAGAAGGTGAAATTAAACAGACGCTTGAAATTGTCGATGATTTTGAGAGTCAACAAGGGAGCGTTAATGAAGTCCATTCAGGTACCGGGAGATCCGTTCGTCAAAGCACAGATAGAATCCGCGCTAAAGTGACTGGCGATATTCGTTTCTTCAAATATGGGATGATCTTATACGGGAACAAACTTGCACAAAATGACATTTATCCTTACTTAGATGTCTTATATCGGGAACCCGATTACCCGACCTCGCATGTGAAAATTGGGATTGTCGATGGCGATGCCGGAGAGTTGTTACACCAGAAAAGAGTTGGCAGCATATTAATTGGTGAGTTTATTACGAAAAAAATTAAGAGTCTGGAGGAATTATGCATTTTTCCTGAAATGACGTTAGAGACTCTTCTCCCTCCCATGCTGGATCCGGGACAGGATTTTACGCTACCATACCTCTATAAGGATGGAGAAGAAATTGATGCTCGGGGAATCGCCCTGTTTCATGGGCAAAGATTCAGTGGGAGTCTCAATACCGAACAGGCGCCTCTATACATTATTATGAGTGGTAAATGGAATAAAGCGGCACGTTTTGTCAAAAAGATTCATTCTGGCCCTTCCAACAATCCACGGAACTATGTCACTTACGAAGCGAATACCGAACAGATTAAGCGCAAACTCGCTGTAAAAGTGGCTGATGACAGTCAGATTGATGTAAATCTTCATATTGAACTTCCTGTAACTATTGTTGAGTATGCAATGAACCATCTGCAGGAAAAGGAGACGATTGATCGTCTGAACCGTAAGCTATCCGATGACATGACTCAGGACGCAGAACAAATTATCAAAACACTTCAGCAAAGTGGGTGTGATTCCTTCGGGATTGGCAGACATTTAATTGCCCATTACCCTGACTTGTGGAAAAGCCTTGACTGGAATAAACAATATGCTCAAGTTCGTTTTCACCCAGAAGTAAAGGTTAAAATAGTCGGCAGCGGTGTTTTAAATTAATTACATGCTGTCGTGTAATTGGAAAAGCTCTCTTCCATTTGGAAGAGAGCTTTTAACTGTTGACTTAAAAAGAAAGATTTGATAATACTCTAGTCGTTAAGAAGCACTTCAGTAAAAGTTTTATCGTGCCTGGTTGAGTATAACATCGGCAGTGAAGCTGAGCTATAAAATAGGTGAAAGAAGACGTGATATTCCTTCTTTAAACTTGATAATAAGGGACCTATTTTTATAACGATCAGAAGTAAGCTCTGAACTTAACTGGCTATCTTGATGAAACAATTCTTGAAGTTGTTTCGCAACTCGCTCATCATATACAATTGCATTCACTTCAAAATTCAACCTAAAGCTCCGGGAATCAATATTCATCGTGCCTACTGAAGCGACTTCTTCGTCAACTACAATGGTCTTTGCGTGTAAAAAACCATTGTCATATAACAGAATCTTCGCGCCATAGTCCAATAATTCACCAGCATACGCCCAAGTTGCCCAATATACAAACGGGTGATCGGGCTTATTGGGAATCATAATGCGCAGATCCACCCCGGATAGGAGAGCGATTTTACATGCATCCATAAACGTGCTGTCAGGAATAAAGTAAGGCGTTTGAATATACACACTCTTTTTAGCATTTACTATAAGCTTAATGTACATATTCTTCAGGTGTTCTACCTGTGAGTTAGGACCACTAGACACAATCTGAACTGGACTTGAACCGCCAAGCTTGACTGTGTTGAAGGAGAATTGTTCGTAACTTACTTGACCGGATTTGCTGGCGTGTTTCCAATCCAAAATAAACCTACCTTGAATATGATTAACGGCATCTCCGTGCATTTTAAAATGTGTATCACGCCAGTATCCAAACTTTTTATCCATGCCTAGATACTCATTTCCCAGATTAAATCCGCCGATATAAGCAATCTCTCCATCAATGATACAAAGTTTGCGATGATTTCGATTGTTCATGCGGAAATTTAAAGGCCTAATCAGTGATGGGAAAAAGACCTCCACTTCTCCACCGGCAGAGATCAGTTCTCTGAAAAATTTCAGTGAAAGTTTCTTTGAACCAATTTCGTCATAGAGAACTCGCACTTTTACGCCTTCTTTAGCTTTAATGGTTAATTCATCTCGTAATTTCTTCCCTAAGGAATCCGGTTGTATAATGTAATATTGGATGTTAATCTCTTTCTTGGCATGCTTGATATCAGCAAATAAAGAATCAAATTTCTCTTGTCCATCATCGAAGATGAATATCTCATTGTCATTGGTTAGGATTGCATTGGATGAAGTGAGATTCAATTGAATCAGATCAGCATATTTCATGAGCAGGGGGTTGCTTTCCTTACGTTGCTCCTTCAATGTCACTATTTGGTTCTCGACAATTAACTTGAGTGAACTTCTCTCTTCAGCTGAAAGTCCGTAGAAATTTTTCTTTTTGAGGTTACGGCCCAGAAAGAGATAAACGATAAAACCTAAAATAGGAATGAAGTAAAAAATCATGAGCCAGGCCCAGGTATAACCGATGTCTCTCCTTTCAAAAAACAAAAATACCGCTGAGAGTAATATGTTCATAATCATAACGAGCGAAAGTATCAGCGTAACCATACTGCCATATCTCCTGCCTTCCATTGACTTTATGTATATAAAAAAAGTTTGTAAGCATAGCCAATAAAGACTGGAATCATCTTATAATCCAGAACTATATAGTACTATGTTCGTGACTTTAAAAGTCAAATTTCATACGAAGAGTCAATGTTAGACACCATTTTCTTCACCAAATTTATAAAAATTGATTTTTCCTCTTCTGTGAGTCCCTCTGTAGTCATTGCTTCAAGTTTGCTCCATGCAGTTAAAACATGAATTTTCAAATCATGACCTGCCGGTGCAAGTGAAACGATGGTCACACGCTTATCTTCTTCTGATCGGCTCCGACTAACTAGACCTGATTCCTCGAGTCTTCGCACGGATTTCGCAACTGTTGAATGGTCGAGACGTAATATTTTCCCCAATGAAATCTGAGACTGGTGATCTTCCTCCCATAGCTGCATTAACATAAGTTCTTGTCCAGGAAATAAACCGATCTCCCGAAGTAAACTGGCTGCTACAGCACGGTGAGAACGCATAATGGCCAAAATCGCAAAATTTATAGGATAATCGAGCGATTTAAATACCTCTTGAATCTCGTGAGGTGCTGGCATCTTTTTATCTTTACTCATTTGTGCACTCCACTTTCATAAATTTCTAGTTAGTATCTTTCTTGATTTTATGTAGAATCCAATCCAACGTACTTAGCGTCAACGTTACATTAGTGTGTTTTCAATAATTTAGCTATTGTAGCACTATTTTTTGGCAACAGCAAAAGAAAGGAAACTTAGAAATTTCCCAAATCGAAATAAAGGTTGCCAACCACTTAATAATCCATTACACTAATTAAGTGGTTGGCAACTTAATTTTAGAGAGCGTTTATGTGAAATAACTCTGTGCCCATGACGCTCAATATGAACTGTGGCGAGCTAAGTACCCTTTTCTATACACAGATAGCATCTATGGAATTGTTTTACACAATCAAGGAGGAGTTTAAATGCAAATATTCAAAGCTGATCAAGCACATCGAATCGACCAAGGGAAATTTCAAATTACTTTGTTGCGTCCGGGATTAATATGGGGAGATCCTTCATTGGAAGATTATGCTTTTGGCCCTTTAAGCAGGATTGATCACGCAACTCTTGGACCTGGAACGCTTGTAAGAATGCATGAACATAGTAATGATGAGATTTTTAGTTATATGTGGAAAGGAAAAATGCTTCATGAAGATTCAACAGGACATCGAATTGAAGTATCTCCCAACCATCTAATGATGATGAATGCTGGGAAAAGTATACATCATGAGGAATCCACTCCAGATAGTAGTGTTGAAATGCTACAAATCTTTATTCGACCGGAAGAGACTGATCTTCCTTCAAACGTTCAATTCTATGAGCGATCTGTCATCCCTGCTAACGGAGAATGGACGTTACTTGCAGGACCGAAAGAAATGAAGGCTCCGCTGGAGCTTCGACAACAAGTAGCGGTTTATGATGCTCATGCTAAAGCGGGGACTATGTTGCAGCCTCCTATCATAGAGGGCATGGAGCCTTGGCTATATGTAATGGATGGAAGCATTTCAATTAAGGACATTGCCATAAATAAAGGGGACGCGGTAACGTACTCGCCTTCCGAAATGTCTACAATGCTTATTCATAAAGATGCTTCGCTTGTGCTCTTCCTCGTCAAACTTGATGCTCCAATGACGCTGGCCGGACAATTTAGCGGTAGAAAACGATAAATTCATCAAAAAATAGGAGTGATATCAATGTTTACTGTATCGAGTAGTATCCCTGTCAACAATAGCACGAATAATGAGCCCTTTTTGAATCGAAATCAAGTATGGACAGGTCTTGTTATGAAAGCAGAAGATGCAACCCGTTTTGTAGGTGCGATAACTGAATGCAGAGTAATAGAACAGGACGATAGATCTCTACTGCGTGAAGTCGTACTGTACGGAGAGAAAATGCATGAACGAGTTAATTTTTTCCCTGAACAGATGATCGTCTTTGAACCACTAGGTGGGCCAACTAAAGGGTTTATTAAAAACGAAATCGAAGAAGATGAACATGGTAACTTATCTGTGAGATTTACCTTTACCTTCGAACTAAGAAGTGGAGAACAAGATAAAGCAGCTGAGAAAGAGTTCTCAAGTAAGATGGAAAAGAGTTATATAGAAGCGGTAGAGACAACCCTTTCCACGATAAGACAGATGGTTACAGCGGGAAAACTATAAAGAAGTTGTGTAGGTAAGAGTGGCGTACTCCTGAGCACGCCACTCTTACCTACCAACAGAGGATACATCAAATTAGCGACTTTCAATCAACGATATACGACGTACTCTCCAGTCTCCCCTTCTCGTTAGTTCCTTACAACAGGAATCCACATTTCACCATATACGATACCGTTTCTCTCCCCCATTTCAACCGTTGTATTTGGTCCACCAACATAGGCATAATCCTTTTCTGTCGGTAGGGCTTGACCAAAGGCAATGCCCGTTAGCATATTGCTTAACGCATCAGCTGTCTCTGCTTCGCCCTTCACAACCAGGTATTCTCCCCTAGGAAATTGGATGACTCTCGTTGCTTCTGGCAAAGTTTCTTCTGTCATGACACCAGCATAATGCATCATCTTGTTATTCACTGCTTCGTTTACAGCAAAAATGTACTCGTTTGTTGCTAGGGACTTTAATTTGTCCAGGCTTCCATCCTCTTTCACCGTGGACCAAAAATCCGCCTTCTCCTTGCTGATGCCAACATAGTCTGTATAGTCGCTCTTAAGATCTGTTCCAATACCTAACACGATAAAGCTCTCTTTTTCTTCAAAATGATAATTACTCATGGTTTACACCGTCCTCTTTAGTTTATCAATTGATTTGTCTTTTCACTTGATGGGTTTATAATAACCTTAAATCATGTCAAAAATTGATACTGTTTAGGGGGGCACCATGAAAAAAGTTGAACGCATTAATATCATCACGCGATATATCAATAACCGTGCCCACTTTACCATTTCTGAAATCATGCGAGAATTTAACATTTCTCGTTCAACGGCTATTCGAGATATCAGAGAAATTGAAGCCATGGGAATGCCGCTTGTCGCTGAAGTTGGTCGGGATGGCGGATATTTTGTCATGAACAATTCTCTCTTACCCACTGTCCGGTTTACCGATAATGAAATCAAAGCGCTATTTATTGCCTTTATGGCAACAAGAAATCAACAGCTTCCTTATCTGAAGAGTCGTCAATCTTTAGCTGAAAAATTATTGGGTCTTATCTCCGAAAATCAGCAAGATGACCTGGTACATTTGAATCAAATATTGCTTTTTGAAGGCACCAATCCCCATAATCCAGACTTGCTTGATCTGTCAGACCTGCCCCACCCTACCTTGGAAAAACTCATCCAAATTCTTCTCTTAGAGAATTATTTGTTAGTTACTGTCCAAGAAGAGAAGGAAACAAAGTCCTATCCCATGGTGCTCTTGCACCTTCATCATCAAAAAGGCCATTGGATCATTGAAGGTTATGACTTAGAGGAAGAAAAGAGACGTATCGTATCTGTCGACAACGTCACTCATGTAGAAGTATACCCGACGAAAAAAAGGTTGAGTCCTAAAAAGATTATAGAGCAACTAAGTACACAGGAAGAAGTTATCAATCTTGTGCTGGAACTTGGTCCAAAGGCGATTACCCAATTCAAAAAATACCATCCTCTGAAGTTTACAATTGCCTATACGAATCCGTACCAAACTACAGCCGTGCTAAAGACATATATGAATGTTCATAATTCAGAAGAATTAACCGAAATCACCAATTGGTTGCTGTTCCTAGGTGAAGATCTCAAGGTTAAGGAGATTCCGGAAGAAGTCCAGAATGCTGTACAAGAGAGATTAAACTTATTCTGCCCTTAAACCAAAAAAAGCCGCTATGCTAGCGACTTCTAATGGGATCATGTTCATGTCTCACGCCAATGCTTGTCCAGCTGTTCCTTCTATTTAGAAGTCAGCATTAGATTGGGCATGATTAGGTGTATGTTGCGGGACGTTTTTAACGAGTAGGAAATAAGTAACAATTGCAATGATACTGGTCATTAATAAAGTGAGTCCTAACGGGACGGCAGTGTCCTCACCTGCAATACCGACCAGAGGCGCGACCAATGCACCCAGAAGAAAAGGAACGACTCCGAGCAGTGCTGCTGCACTTCCGGCCATCTTGGCTTGACTCTCCATAGCAAGCGGGAATGCCGCTGTAGACGTAATGCCGATCGAGCAAACAAAGAAGAACAATGGAATGACCAAAGCGAAAAGTGGACCATGAGCCAGAGTTACCACCAAAGCAGCCACACTTGCTATTATAGCAAGCCATAGACCAGATAATAGAAGGGTCTGCTCAGGTATGCGTTTTGCCAATCGACCCACGATTTGAGATCCGATGATTAAGCTGATTCCGTTTGAAGCAAACAATATAGCAAATACAGTGGGTGTAACGCCATATATATTTTGGTAAATAAATGGTGTTCCGGCCACATAAGCAAAGACCCCTGCCGTCATGATTCCCTGTGCCAGCATGTAGCCTACAAACTTACGGTCACGCAGAAGCATTCTGTAATTCCCCAATTGTTGTTTGAAGTCGGGAACCATACGTTTTTCTACGGGGTGTGTTTCTTTTAAACTCCACTTTGTCATGATTAATAAGAAAATCCCCAGGAATGAAAGGCAGATAAACACGCCAATCCATGTCGTGAATGAAAGAACCCCACTTCCTGCAATCGGTGCTGCCAAAGGCCCCAAATTCCCTACAAGTAAAAGCAAAGAGAAAAATTTGGTGAGTTCATGTCCACTGTACAGATCTCTAGCTATCGCACGGGAAATGACAATTCCAGCTGAAGCCGCAAATCCTTGTGTGAAACGAAACAAAATCAATAGTCCGATATTCGGAGCAAAAGCACATGCCAAGGAACAAATAATATAAGCTGCCATACAGATCAACAATGGTCTACGTCTACCGTACGCGTCACTCAAAGGACCCATAACAAGTTGTCCTACACCTAGTCCTAATAAACAAGCAGTAAGACTAAATTGTACAAGTGATGCTGTTGTATTCATATTTTGTGCAATCTCCGGAAATGCCGGTAAATACATATCGATCGTGAATGGACCTAATGTAGAAAATAAACCAAGGAGTATTGCCAGTCCAAAAACACTCCAATTTGTACTCTTCGTCATGTTAAATAAATCTCCAATTCTTTATATAATTTTCAAGCCTATTCGAAGTATAAGACATAGAGTTGACTGTAGGTCAAGTCTTGAGACTATTAAAACAAAAAAAGCCGCTAAAATAGCGACTTTCATTGGTACTATAGTCGAGGCATTTTTTCGAGTGAAAATTCTGTTATTTCCACTCTGTAATTTGGCTGATCGGAAGACGAACAGGCGGGCGCGCATCTGAAGCTGCCTTGCCGATTGAAATGAGCAGTATTGGAACATATCGTTCTGGATCTAATCCCAACACTGCTGCAATCTTCTCTTTGTTAAAGCCAGACATTGGATTTGTCGCATAACCATGAGCATGTGCCGTAAGCATAAACTGCATAGAGACAAGTCCGCCATCCAGCAACACAGACTCTTTTTTCTTATCCGTCGAAAATTGATTATACATAGGTACAACCATAGCCAGCATCTTATCTTTAATTTCCTGCGTTATATAGCCAAGATCAGCGGTTTCCTTGTAAATCTCTTCTGCGCTGTCAACAAAATTCAGATCACCAAAGACGGCGATAACCGCTGACGAAGTATTAATTTGTGAAAAGTTGAAAGGCGCAATTTCGAGCAGGTCTTCCTTACCTTGGTCACTTTCAATAACAACAAATCGCCAAGGCTGTAAATTGAATGCTGACGGTGCCAAAGCAGCATCTTCGAGCATTTCAATAATTTCTTCCCGACTAATTTTAAAATATGGATCGTATTTCTTTATCGTACGACGGCCATGTAAAACCTCACTAAAATCTTTTGTTAATGCAGTCATTCTTGTATTCCTTCTTCCCGTAGTCTGTTTAAGCTATGCAAATCATTGCTTATTAACAGCAAGTAGCTGATCAATGATCCCGTTCAAAGCATTTTTTCTCTCCAGATATTCTTGTTCATTCCAGGTAAACACACCACGATCAAGCCAAAATGCAGCACCTACCAAAAGAAACTCCGCTTTAAGCTCAGGTTGTTGAGCAAGAAACTCTCCCTCTTCTGCCCCCTGCTGAACGATTTTTTTGATATAGGGAATCAATGCATTAATTTCGATAACAATCCATTTTTGATGCAAAGTACTGTTACTTTCCTTATGAAGATATTCAAATACATCCTCATCATGTTCGTCAGGGGTTGCATCCATAAAAATACGAATGAGTTTTTCTCGCGCGTTGAGCTCGCTATCTTCAACTAAATGATGTATTGCTTCCAAACGAGATGCTAGTGTTCGTTCACAAGCAGCATGAAGTACATCTTCTTTGGATTGAAAATAATTGTAGAAAGTTCCTTGTGAAACACCAACTTTTCTTACGATTTCACTGACGGATGTATCTTCGTAGCCCTTCGAGTTGAATAATTCCATAGCCACAGTCAGTATTTCATTTTTTCGTTCCTGGGGATTCTTGCTTACACGTGTCATTGTCAGATCTCCTTTGTCACTCCTTTATATTAGTTTAAATGTACAACTTGACTAACTGTCAGTCAATGTTATAAGCTCAATATACAATATGACTGACAGTCAGTCAATATAATTTGGAGGTGTTTTATGAACAAACGACGATTGCTCTTCATCTTGGGAATTTCTGCCGCTATTGTATCACTTGCTCAAAGCCTGTACATTCCTTTGCTACCTGATCTGCAACAAGATCTAAATACGTCATTACATTTAGTAAATCTGACGGTTACTTTATTCACTGTGGCCATGGCAACCATGCAAATCATACTTGGCCCCATTGTTGATCGTAATGGACGTAAGAAAATTCTAGTCCCGGGTATAATTATTTACGTAATTGCTACTATAGGATGCATGTTTTCAGGTTCAATAGAAATGTTACTCATTTTTCGAGTCATTCAAGGAATAGGCGCATCATCTGTTCCATTAGTAGCTGCTACAATGATCGGAGATGTTTTTGAGGGTAAAGAGCGTGCCGAAAGTATGGCTACATATCAGATGATCCTTGGAATTTCACCAGCAGTTGGTCCGCTCATCGGTGGCATTATCGGTAGTCAATTCGGTTACACGGGTACGTTTGGTTTTGCAGCAGTCAGTGCTCTTCTCATCCTGATAGCAGCCATATTTATATTACCTGAGACAAAACCGGTCAACATAAAACCAACAGGAACAAGACTAGGTTTAAAAGCATTTGGAAAAATTCTAGGAAATAAAACCGGCGTTGTAGTTCTTTTGAGTGGTTTTATCATGTATGATGTCTTTTACACATTCATCGTATTTTTACCTACAATATTACAAACGAAGTATGCTTTAGGCGCTGCAAGCATTGGATTTTTCTCCCTCGCCCTCATGATATTCAATCTTGTTGGAAGTAAAATGAGTGGAAGTTTACAAACCCGTATAGGTTCAGTTCGAACACTCTTCTGGGCCGGTATAATGACCATTGTGAGTCTTGTGATTTTTATTTTTGCTGCAGATTACTCTCTAATTGGTTTGCTTCTCTCTCTGATGCTTACTGGATTTGTTATGGGACTTGCAACACCTGTGATGCCAACCCTCTTGTCCTCAGAATTTGTTGAAGAGCGTGCTACGGCAATGGGTGTCTATAACTTTGTTCGTTATCTTGGTATGGCTACTGCTCCACTAATTGGGAGTTTTTTGTATCCTTTAGGCAATATCCAACTTTTGATCGGGATAACAGCTCTTCTGGTTGTAATGGTCGTATTCGCAACAAACCGTTTACTACCAATTAAAAAGGCCGAGGTGACGAACTAGACTCACTGATCATGGATCAGAGGCATTATCTATTTCGTACAGCTTGGTTATAAGTTCACAGAAGATCATTCAACGTTAAAAAATAGACGACCCTGGATTAACAGGATCGTCTATTTTCAATGCCTAAATGAAGCTGGCTGCGTTATCAAAACTCATTAAGTACTCCTCCTGAACCCATACGATTCATGATCATTTCAGCAGCTCGCTTGTAACCGCTAGCCTGCCTTAAAGATTCACCAATGAGATAAGCCTGCCGTCTATATTGCGAATTGTGTAGTACTTCTGTTAATGCCTCTCTCAAATCAGTTGCACTGAGGTTATGTTTATTTAAAGTAATCCCCGCGCCCAACTCCTGTACCCGATTGGCGACAAGAGGCTGATCCGATGTTAACGGAATCATTACCATCGGAACGTTGTAATATAAAGCCTCACTCGTGCTGTTCATTCCAGCATGTGTAATAAAAACATCTGTATGCTGCAGCATGTCTAACTGTGTGATGTAGGGCTTGACGATAAAATTAGGAGGAATCTGATCCGCCAGTGCCTCCATGTCTGTGTATTTTCCTGAAGATAGAACAACATTCACGGGTAGATCCCCTAATGCTTCAAAGCAAAGCTGATAGAAGTCCAAGTTTTTATTTAAGATCGTACCCATAGCAATGTACACGGTTTGCGGATATCGTTCACAAAGCAGTTCTCTCTACTTTGTGAAGATATATGTTTAAAAAGTGGAATCGTGCTCAATCCTTCCGTTTAATCACATTTTTTCACTTCGCCACGATAGTTGGCCATTCTGAAACTGGCCCCGCATCCACACGAAACTTTGGCATTTGGATTATTCATGGTGAATCCGCCTAACATTCCGCTCTCTTCATAGTCAATTTCAAGGCCATCAATATATGGAATACTATTGGTGTGAACCAATATTCTGAATTGCTTTTTAGTTAACACAATGTCTTCTTCTGACTGCTGTTCGTCCACGATAAGGGTATAAGATAAACCACTGCATCCCCCTTCATCAACGCCTACTCTAAGGAAGGCATTTTGGATATCCGCACTTGATAAGATCTCAACGATTTTGTCCGATGCTGTATCACTGACCTCAATGATCATTTTTATTCCTCCCGGTGGTATCATTTTGAAATTTGGTATCCCAGTCCATTAGACAAGGTATGAATGCTGCAAGAGCAGCTCCTTTTGGCGTAAGTTCATAAATAATTTGTGTAGGGCGTGTCCGTATTGTTCTTTTGACCAAATGATCATGTTGAAGACCCTTTAAACGTCTGGAGAGGATCATTTCGGAAATGGAAGGAATGTTATCGCAAATTTCACCGAATTTCTTCGGACCTTGAGAAAGAGTGCATAAAATATGGATGGTCCATTTCGTTCCGATGATGCGATAAGCTGTAAATAGTTTATTCGGATCTTCAGTGAACAATGGTCTGTACACCCACTTTCATATTCATCTGCGTGGTGAGATCCGAGTGCTGGCAATGATACTCATGACGATCAACAAGAGATGGAACCCCATGGCTACAATTAAGCCGGATTGAAGTGACATACCGCCAGCCTGACACACTACAAGGATGGAACCACCAATACCGATCACTACCCCCGGTGTAAATGAATCTGCAAATTGCAGATTGGCAGAGGTCTGGCCTACGCCTTCCTCCCCCGTTTGGGAAAATGCGACAACACCGCTAATCGGATGCGCCAATCCAATACCGACTCCTGCAATGATCTGACCAATGACTGCAATGGTAACTGTCACAACAGGTACCCAAAATACGATGGCAATCCCTATGGCAAGCAGCCCTACCCCGAGAATAATTCTCATATGACGTCCACGGCCCTGATCTGCCGCATCCCACCGTCCTTGCAGATACGCAATGATACACCAACTTAATGCAGCACTCGCGACAATTAATCCGGCCTGTGAAGGTGTAATTCCTTTCACGTCGATTAGAGCTAATACCAGGAAATTCTGTGTGCTGGTATAGGCAGCGAAGAACAACCCACGTGTTGCCAGAATTGCTGGCATACCTCTTCGCAACGTAAGTGTTCCCTTCGGTAGCAATTTACGGAGCGGAAATAACATCAATACTAGGCCAATTACGACTAAAACAAATCCCATAATGCTCGGAAGCATACTTAAACCAACCAGGAAAATCCCTGTACCTAACGTTAAGAGTAGCGCCATCCAAGTGGATGAAGATCCGGTATCCCCTCCCGTCTTCTGCACTTTCAATTTCCTAAAGGCAGGTAAACTAAGCAATGCTGAAACCACCAGCACGGGTAAGATCCCCCAGAAAACAAAGCGCCAGGACCACTGATCTGCGATAAGACCGGCTACATATGGACCAAGCATGGACGGAAGAACATAGGCTGTACCGAATGCTCCAAGAATTTTGGCACGTAACTCATCCGGGTAACTTAAGGATATAGCCGTATACACACAAGTCATCATAGCTCCGGCACCCAAACCCTGCAGGGCCCGTGATCCTATCATGGTATACATGTCGCCTGCGGTTGCGGCAGCGATCAGCCCTACAATAAACAACAGAAGTGCATAAGTGAACGGTGCTGCAGGTCCTCTTTTATCAATGATCCGACCGACGACCAGCGTCCCGATAATCTGCGCAAGCAGATACGTACTGAATATCCACCCGAACAGGCTAAGGCCGTTCAAGTCTCCAGCAATCGAAGGAGCAATGGTGGTGACGGATAGACCTTCGAATCCAACGGCCATCACTGACAAAATGATTCCTATGGACAGTGCAAAAAAACGCGGGCTGAAAATACTTTGATGATTAGACGACATGAAATGTGACCTCCAAGAAAATTGGTATGTATACATCGTATCCGGATACTTAGTAAACATTTTTGTTTATAATGTCTAAGCTACAGTTCGACTTTGACTTTGTCAACATTTTTGTTTAAAATGTAGGGAGTGATGTAGATTCAATTGCTTCAAAAGGAGGTGCACCATGAGCGGAAATCAAACCAAAAAGGATGCCTCGACCAGTACCCGGAGAGCGATCATTGATCTCTTAAAGGAGCGCGGGGGAATGGATGTTGTGGCACTCTCCACTCAGTTTTCGTTATCCGGAATGGCTATTCGGCAACATTTGAATGCTCTAAAAGAAGAAGGATTGGTTACAACTGTGGATGAGGCACGTCCCATGGGTCGACCTACCAAGCTATGGATATTAACTCCTGCGGCTAATCGTTTTTTCCCAAGTGGATATTCGGATTTATCCGTTAGCCTCATCAATTCGATGAAAGAAGCTTTTGGTATTGAAGGGCTGGACAAGCTGCTGGATGTGCGAAATAAAAATATGCAAGAACAATATCTTCAGCATCTTGGCGATGCATCGGAAGTTAGAGAGAGATTGGAGAAATTGGCTGAGATTCGTACCAATGAGGGTTATATGGCTGAGGTTAAGGAGCAGGATGATGGCAGTCTCCTACTCATTGAGAAGCATTGCCCCATCTGTGAAGCGGCTGCGGTATGTACCGGACTATGCAAGAATGAATTACATTTATTCAAAACGGTTCTAGGCGATAATGTTCATATTGAACGGGGAGAATACATTTTAGCCGGCGGAAGAAACTGCGTATACACCGTTACGCAAAATAAACCATGACCAAAAGAGCAACCTCATTGGAGATTGCTCTTTTGGTTTATTTCCATTCCAGACATACATCCCTCTATTCAAGTGTGATGCTGTTCGGCAAAATAATGCGCTACTGCATACTTGTAAGATTTCATTAAGAATGAAGTAGCTTCCTGGCTTACCTCGGCTTTGGGATTAATGATATCAAATCCATGGTAACAGCCTTTATATAACGTGAATTCAACGGGAATGCCGGCTTCTTTTAATTGCTTAACGTATTCGATCGTTTCATCCCGGAAGGGTTCCACATCACCGACGAAAGTGACTGTGGGTGGAAGGTTACTATAATCGGTAGCTCTTGCAGCTGAAGCATAAGGAGATACCTCTTTTCCGTAATTCTCTCCGAGGTACAGCTTCCAAGCCCATGCATTCATGTCAGAGTTCCATATGGGGGCATTATTATCTTGGGCTGATTCAGTGATCATTCTGTCATCGATCATGGGGTACAGCGGCATTTGAAATGCGATATTCACTTCCCCCTGATCTCTCGCATAGAGAGTAAGAGCTGCGGTTAACCCTCCTCCTGCACTTTCCCCACCTACCATGAGTTGATTGCTCCGAATTCCGAGCTCCTTAGCATGTTGCTTCATCCACAGAAGAGCGTCATAGCTATCCTCTAACGCTGCTGGATACGGTGCTTCAATAGATAAACGATAATCCGGCGCGATAATAACACAATTACTTGTATCCATTAACTTTTGGTACATGTTTTCGAACAGTTCTGGTATTCCCTGTGCGTAGCCTCCTCCATGTAACCAAAGGATACCCGGAAGGTTTTCTTGGATATGATGAGGTCTATAGATAAGCATACGCTGTTTAGATCCGTCTTTACGTTCAATCCATTCTTCCCGACAGTGCATCCCTTCCAGATGCTTCCCTTTTCGTTTTTCAATTTGTTTTTTTCTTTTGAGCATATCTTTTAAGAATCGGTCTTCACTTGATGAACTCATTAAGATGTTCAAAATCCTGCCTTTCAGACGTAATTCTTTATCTATCATTGCATAGGTTACTTTCATTAATTATTCCTCCAAAAGCTAATAATCTGTTACTCTGGTTATAGTATATGTACACACTGTTCGATAAACAACAGGCAGTTCGATAACAAATGATAGTTAACGAACGAAACAACGAATGGTGTCTGTTAGCTCGATGATTTTGCATCATTAGGAGGGTAATTAAGGGGAATGCAAGAAGACCGCAGAATTCAATATAGCAAAATGGTATTAAGAGAAAGTCTCTTAGCACTTATGAAAGAGCGTCCAATTAACAAAATTACCGTGACTGACTTATGCAGACAAGCGAATCTTAATCGTAATACGTTCTATATGCACTATCATTCTCCAGTTCATTTGCTTTCAAGCATTGAAGAATCATTTTTTGCGGTTATTAAGGAGCTTATAGAACGTTCTATACTGGATGATGTACATGTTAAAAGTTCATTCGTTGAAATCTGCGAACATATTGCTGATAACAGTGACCTGTGTACCATCCTGTTCTCTGATCACGGGAATGGAGATTATTTGGAACGGGTGATCTATATTTTGCATGATCGAAGTATTGAAGTATGGAAGGAACAAATGCCTCACATGAATGTGAATACGCTTGAATCATACTATTCATTCATTTCAAGCGGCAGTGCAGCAGTCGTTAAAAATTGGATTAAACATGGAATGAAGGAAACTCCGCAAGAAATAGCTCAATTTATTGAGAAAGTAAGCCGTTGGGTGGAACATTCATTTGTGCAATAGTGAATCTAAACAAAACAAACGACCGTTTTCCGGAAGTATTCCAGAGAACGGTCGTAACCACATGATCATTTCGTTCATTCATTCATTTATTCATTACAGGTCTTCTCCATTACTGGAAATAACCTCTCTAAACCAGTTGTAACTTTTCTTCTTGTAACGCTTCAAATCTCTCAGATCTGTTTCGGTGCGATCGACATAAATAAACCCGTAACGCTTCTTCATTTCACCTTGTGAGCTTAATATATCGATAGGTCCCCATGTGAGAAAGCCCATCAGATCTACGCCGTCCTGAGAAACTGCTAGTCTGAGTTGCTCAATATGTTCGCGAAAATAGGCTATGCGATAATCGTCTAGCACCGTATCATTCTCATCCAGCTCTTCTTTGACGCCAATTCCACACTCTATGGTGAATACCGGTAACTTATAGTTGTCATATATCTCTTTGACCGTAAGCCGCAGACCAACCGGATCAATAGCCCAGCCCCATTCGCTTGTTTTCAAATATGCATTGTTTAGTGATTTCCCTCCAAGAAAAAAGTCCCAAATGGATTCGATAGTCACTTCCATACCACTCTGAATCGTTAAGGATTGATAGTAACTGTGAGCCAGAAAGTCCATCTTGCCCTCTTTCAAATAAGAGAGATCGCCCTCCTGAAAGGGCGGTGTTACCTCATTCAAGTGCCATTCATGCAGTTGATCTGCCGGATACTCTCCATTCGCAAATACATCTAACATCCGGTAATTATATCTGCGATTCGCTTTCTGAGCGGTTAGTACATCTTCCGGTTTACTGGTCGCCGGGTAAAAGGGTGCAAAATTAACCATGCCCCCTACCATGGCGTGTGGTGCATACTCCCGTGCGATGTTTCGTACTGCTGCCGAAGCCATGAACATATGATGTTGCACCGCTGCGACCGTATGTTGCGTGTGTGATTGCGGGATAACCTCTTCCAGATTCTTCATCTGGATGGACACGGCTGCATTCTGTTCGTTAAAAGGAATATAATATTTCACGCGTGTACCGAAGCGCTTGATCACGATTTGAGCGTAGGCTTTGAAGGCCTCGAATATTTGCCGTGACTGCCAACCTCCATATTTATTCGCCAGAGTAAGCGGCATATCAAAGTGGTACAAGCAAACTACGGGTTCGATGTTATATTTTAATAACTCATCTATGACACGATCATAAAATTGCAACCCCGCTTCGTTCACAATCCCCTCTCCGTCCGGCAAAATGCGGGCCCAGCTGAGCGAAAATCGATAAGCTGTAAAGCCCATGCCTGCCAACAGAGCAATGTCCTCTTTGTAACGGTGATAAAAATCAATGGCTACTTTCCAATCCGAAGCGGTCTCGGCATTGCTTTTCATCTGACTCGCATCGTACACGGTAAGACCTTTGCCATCTTCATCCCAAGCTCCCTCCACTTGCATGCTGGAAACTGAACCGCCCCACATAAATCCGTTTTTAAATACGCTCATTAGTTCACGACCTTAAGCAAATCATCATGATACATGACACTTGTTTTCTCCGTTTCAATGACATCCAGGTAATCACTCGAGTTGGTCACAATAACAGGTGTGATTAGACTGAATCCAGCTTCTTTAATCTCATTCATGTCGAATTCCAATAGAAGTTCTCCTTGTTTAACGGCTTCTCCCTGTTTCACTTTGGGTGTGAAATGTTTCCCTTTCAACTTGACCGTGTCCTTTCCGACATGAATAAGAATTTCAATGCCGTGTGCACTTGTTATGCCAATGGCGTGACCGGATGGGAACACATTCGTTAGCACACCGTCGATAGGTGAGTATACTTTGCCTTCAGTGGGCTCAATGGCTACCCCCTTACCAAGCGCACCGCTGGAGAATGCCTCATCCTTTACATCGCTTAGAGCAATAATGTTACCTTTCATCGGACTTTGTACGATGTCATGCTTAACTGCTACCTCGTTGCCAGCACTTTCTTTTCCATCGCTATCTTGATTGCTGTTCGTTTGCTGAGGATCTTTAAATCCACGGAAGAACGTCAGCAGGAATCCTAGACCAAAGCTCACAATAGAGCCAAGAATCATGCCATAGAATCCGCTGTCTATTCCTTCTGGTCCAATAAAGCTTGGAAAAGCAACGATTCCCATACCACCAACCATATATGCTTTGGTTCCCATTAGGCCGGTAATACCACCGCCGACAGCTGCTGCAATACATCCCATAATAAACGGTCTTTTGAGTGGTAACGTAATCCCGTAAATTGCAGGCTCTGACACTCCGAAGATACCCGAGATAATGGCAGGAATGGACAAGGATTTCAATTTCTTGTTTTTGGTTTTAATTAAAATGGCCAGTACCACACCGACTTGTGAGAATACAGTAAGCACGGAAGCGGTAATGATCATTGGATCGTACTTCAGTATGGCAAGATTGTTGAAAGCAATCGGTACTAATCCCCACTGTACGCCAAAAATAGTAAACACCTGCCAGAATCCATTGAGCAAAGTTGTTGCGATTACCGGACTCAAGTTATAGAGGAACATCGTTCCTGCCCCGAGCAATTGACCTGCCCAAGTCGCAGCCGGCCCGATTGCGATCAGTGCCACTGGCACAACCACCAGCAATGTAGAGAATGGAACAAAGAAGTTACTGATAACGTTCGGAATAATTCGCTTGAAAACCCTTTCAACTTTTGAAGCAACATACGTCGCAATGATAATTGGAATGACACTGGATGCATAATTCATCAGAATAACCGGAATCCCCAAGAAGGACAGATACACAGACGATTCAATCACAGACCCACCAAATATGGTGTACAGCGGTTGGCCTGTTGAGGTCAGACTTGAGAAGCTTGGATACACCAGACAAGTACCTATCGCCATTCCGATGAAAATGTTAGCATTAAACTTCTTCGCTGACGTATATCCCAGGAAGATCGGGAAGAAGTAGAATAGGCAATCACCTATCGCGCTCAGCACTTGATGGGTTCCTGATGTTGTACTGAGCCATCCGACAGCTACGAGGAGAGCAGTTAGCCCTTTGATCATTCCGGTTGCTCCCAAGATGCCAAGCACCGGGGTGAACACGCCGGAAACTACATCGATAAAGGTGTTGAAAATGTTCGTTTTTTCTTTGGTGGACTCTCCAGATGACTGTTCGGAGTCCAGTTGAAGTCCGCCTATAGCCACAACATCAGCATAAACCTGAGGAACATGGTTGCCAATTACGACTTGATATTGTCCTCCACTTTGCATTACGGTGATGATGCCGTCCATATTTTTCAGGACATCGGTGTTTGCCTTACCCTCATTTTTCAGTTTGAACCTCAGACGAGTTACACAATGCGCCAGGCTTTCTACGTTCTCTTTTCCACCAACATGATGAATAATGTCTTTTGCCAATTCCTCATACTTCATGAGTGATCATCCTTCCAACATTGGATATAAATAAAAAGGCAAGACCATAGGAACAAAGCGGAAAACGCCTTGTCCAATGAGTCTCGCCTGCATGACCAGTAACAATCCCAGATTTTATTCAATTGATTTTCGTGTGATTCTTTCGATGTGAATCGTGAGATATAATTGATCTTCATCTGTTAATTCAGTATTCAGATATTTCTCGTTTTTCAACATGCACTTTTTCTGATGTTTCTTTGGGTTTCAGAATGAATAGTTTTTCGATCAGGTTTTCATCTAGTGTGTCTCCTACACTTTTCTTGAATCCAACGCCTTTACCCATAACTACAAACTCTTCCCGGAGCGCATCTTTAGCTACAATGGCGTTATTGTTAAAGATTTTTTGGATGATCATCCAATGCCTCCCTTCATCAAGTATAAGACTCTCAAAATGTTGTGTTTTAGGTGGGAGCAGTCATTTCTTGGCGATCATACATCTGTTAAACTTTATAGCAAGCGCTTTCTTTTCTTTGTTAAAAGTGTTCCCCCCACGGACATATTGAGATCCGTAGGGAGTATATAATCTCCTTGGGTAGGTCCAGCCTATCTTAGCGGCAGGCTTCAATCCCTTTTTCAAGGATTTCCATAACAGCTAACGTTTCTTCGTCTTTGACGACTTTCTCCTTGCCATGGATGATGGCTTGATAGAGAGCGTCATACACACGGGTATAATCTCCTTTTTCGGAAACGACTTTCTCCTCATGGTACACACCCTCATCATCCATGTACGTTAAGGTCCCATAATGTTGTGGCAGGTCGATTCCGAAGTCAGGATGACCCTTAGGCAAGTGGAATAACTTTAGATGCTCTTCCTGACGATCTTCCGTTTCTTTGACAAACACCCCTTTTTTACCATAAACGATCGCACATGGCCGAGGTTTTAAACGGAAGAAACTCGATTTAATAGATACTTTTAACGTTCCATAATACAGATCGAGGTCAAAGTAATCATTCATTCTGCCTTCGCCCAGCAACTGACGGACATCATAATGAACTCGTTCCGGCTTACCATAATAGGATATGGCTTGATCAAGCGTGTGGCTGGCATGTCCGTACAGATAACTGTTGTATTTGGAAAAATGGTTGGTGTTGTTTGGGATTTCAGGACGGTAGTAATCATAATGCATTTCTACTTCCAGTAACTCTCCAAGCTTTCCGGATTCAATTACCTTTTGTGTGGTCAGGAAGTTCGAATCATAACGTCTGTTTTGAAAACATTCGACAATTAGATTTCTCTCCTTGGCGTACTGGAAAATGTCTTCAGCTTGCTTCTTGTCCAACATGAAGGGTTTCTCAACAAGCACATTTTTACCGTGATCCAGTGCTGTCTTGGCATAATCAAAGTGTGATTCTGGATGCGTACATACAACAACCAGCTGAATCTCATCGTCATTCATCAAGACATCAAGATCACTCGTGTATTTTACATCCGGTACTCGATCCCATTCCGTTTTATCCAGGTTACGGGCATATATTGTTTTTACCATCACATGATCGTGGTTCAACGCGAAAGGAAGATGATATCGATTTGTGCTCTTGCCATTGCCAATGTATCCAACTGTAAGCATTTGAGTTCCCCCTTATATCTTTTTTGTTATTATACGAGAAAAAATGGACGTGTGAAGTCAGGACGGACAAAAAGGTCTAATTGATCAATATTCATTCAAATGAAGGGCTATTTTCAAACAAAATGTTCAATCCATGTATAAAACACGAAAAAAAGCCGCTAAAATAGCGACTTTCCATCGAACCATTTTTTTATACTCCGATAACTGAGTATGTAGTCATGTCATGTTTACATTAGGATTTTTGACAAATGCACCAGTCCCGTGGAAGGTATTCTTTCTTCCTCAGCAATATTCTCATAGAGAAGGTGCTCTTTTCCTAAATCGATCATTCGTTTACGCATGGCCGCAATACGTCCTTTGCTGTGATCGATATAACGGAAATCCACCTGGCGAAGACTTTGCATTTCGGTCAAACGTTCGAAAGCTTCCACCTTGATCCCCTTATGTATCTCTTTCAAGACCAGTACCTCTAATTGATCCGCAGTCCACAGGTTATCGATCTTCTGTAATGATTTCATGAAATCCAGTTCTAGCTGACGGAGATTGTTCATCCCTGAAAAGTCACACAATCGCTCGATCTTAGGTAATGATAGATGTAGATAGACTAGATTTTGCAGCGCCCCCAGTGCATCAATCTGGGTTAGATTACGGACCGAGGATAATCTCAGCATACGGATATTCGATTCAGCCAGCACCTCAAGTGAACCATTCAATGTACATTGATCGATAGCCAAATACTCGATGAACGGCAGGTCCACAACAAAATCAAGCTGATCAATGGCACAATTTAAAACAAGCGTACGTAGGCGAATACAGTCCTCGATTGGTGAGAGATCCGAATATTTCCCGCTAAGTGCGAGATAGTCTAAGGTTTTAAAGTTGCGGATGAAATCCAAATTTTGAATTTTGGGCGAGCGAATGGTGAGAAACGCCATCCTTTTCATCGCACCGAGTATACTCAGATCTTGTGGTTGCTTGAGATCCAGCTGCAAAGCGGTGACATGCTTTAATGTGGCGAGTATCTCCAGAA
Organism: Paenibacillus sp. LS1; assembly: GCF_026013365.1. GTDB lineage: Bacteria > Bacillota > Bacilli > Paenibacillales > Paenibacillaceae > Paenibacillus. The sequence continues at coordinate 458,817 of NZ_JAPDOE010000001.1, read as the reverse complement.
ATTCTTCAGTATAACGCCCCTTCATGTCGGTATTAGAAATAGATAGAATCAGATCCGGGCGTTTGGCAAACACATGTTCATCCAGTTGACGTAGATTATGCATCTCATCCAGCCCAACAACAAAATTTATCGTAGCGCGGTTTCGCAATTGCGTAATAGCGTTCTTCATTTTTTCCTCATCCCACGGAACACCACTCATTGAAGCAGCCCAAGGTTCGCTCATCCACCATCGCCATCCTTTCAAATTATCCCTCACTTAGGTAAGTTAGGTAAGCGTTATGGTTATTATATAGAGAACACTCTCAGGGTTCAAACCCTGCTAGAAGTAGAGTATAGTAAACGTAGTTGAAAGTATATACTAGGAGGCTGCAGCCATGTCACAAAAAATCTGGATGAACCTACCAGTGAAAGATGTTGTGAAATCCACTACCTTTTTCAATGCGATTGGATTCCATGGGGAGAATGTTGGCAACGAGAGAGCCCAGCTTGTCATAGGCTCAACGACGATTCTACTATTTCCGGACGCAACATTTGAGAAATTTACAGGTGCCAAAACCGCAGATACTTCTCATAGTGCAGAAGTGATATTTTCCATTGGTGCTGATAGCAGAGAAGAAGTGGATGCATTTATTCAAAAAGTAGAGATTGCTGGAGGAACCATCTTTGGCAAGCCGGGTGAAATAGACGGCTGGATGTATGGTGCAGGATTTGCTGACCTGGACGGTCACCGCTGGAACCTGTTGTACATGGACGAGAGCAAAATGCCGAAAGACTAATTAAAACGCCTGTCACTACGTTCGTCTGCTTATCCTTCGACATTTGAACTCTTTATTCGACCAGTCATGGAGATTCTGAAGTAATTCGTTACAATACTAAATATTAGAAATACGATTCCTCCAACTACAATATATTGTGTACTTATTCCAGTTAAGATTAGTCCACATACACTAGCGCCAAGTGTTGTTCCCAGGTTGGAAGAGGTTAGAAAGATCCCATTCGACAATTCGGGTGCCTCTGGTGCTGCAGATACCACCCAATATTGAGTAATGTTGCCCCCTATGCCTCCTAAGATTCCCCAAATGAAAATAAGGAAGGCTGTTGGCACGCTGAATTGTCCGAAGGTGAACAGCAAGATGTAAACCGCAATTAGTGCAATTGGATACATCTTGACTGTTCTTAACGGGTGATTAGCGAGCAGTTTCCCTGCCAGCATGTTCCCAACCATATTGGCCAAGCCATATAGAAATAACATCACACTGACGGTGTTCCAGTCATATCTGGTCACGGTTTTCAGAAACTCAGCAAGGTAACTATAGGCCCCAAATACGGCTCCGTTCATGAAGATCACACCAGCAATGGATAACCAAATCACGGATCTTCTCAATACATATAGGTGAGTACCGATCGAGATTCTTTTCGTAACTGGCATTGAGGGCACGAACAGAAGTGTTGCTACGAATGCGATGACTGTTACGGCGGCAAAGAACAACATCGCATAGAACAACGATGTGCTGGTAGCAATTAAGCTCGAAAGGGGTACTCCAAGCACCATGCCTGCCGACACGCCAACAAATACTTTAGCCACAGCCTTCGGCGCTTCTTCCTTGGGGACTGACGCCGCAGCGACGGTAAATGCCAATGAGCAATAGACAGGATGGAAAAAGGCCGGAACGACACGTGCAATGACTAATACTGTAAAGTTTGATGTGATGGCGGAGACCAGGCTTCCCACAATAAAAATACCAAGCACGAACAACATGACATGCTTGCGGTTCATGCCCGAAAATAATAAGGGCAAAATCGGACCAGATACAGCAACCGCAAGCGCAAAAAGACTCACAATTAAACCAGCGGTTGAGATGCTGACCTGGTAATGTTCTGCAATCAAAGGCAAGATTCCGATTACGCCCATTTCCGTATTTAATATACCGAATACACCAAAGGTCAGAATGAATACAAGCAGGTGGTTTCGTTTAGTTGTCATATGCCATGGATTTAGAGAGATCCCGGTAAGCATTGATCTCTGTCTTAAGATTAGCAATTTTCTGCTCTGCAATGTCGATCGCGTCGGCTCCTGCAATGAAGCGTTGCGGCGGTTGGGCCTCGTTTGCAATTTGAAGGAGAGCATTGGCAAGTTTTTTTGGATCTCCAGGCTGCTGCCCGTTCTGATTATTGAAAAATTCCAGATGACCAGCTCTCCGATCATCATAGTCCTCAATTGAGGGCTTAGCGAAAGTCGAGGATGTATCGGTAAGAAATTCTGTTCGGAAAAATCCGGGATTGACTATAGTCGTATAAATACCGAATGGAGCTACCTCAGGAGCCAGTGCCTCCATCCATCCCTCAAGCGCAAATTTCGCTGCACTATAGGCCGAATTAAACTCAAATCCTGAAATGCCAGCGCCCGAAGAGATCGAGATAACATGTCCTGAACGTTGGGTGCGCATCACAGGTAATATGGCCCGGGTAACGTGCATGGAACCAACCAATGCCACCTGTAGCTGATGTTCAATCTGGTCAGGGGTCAGTTCCTCGAAATACCCTCCACAGAAATGTGCCGCATTATTTACGAGTACATCGATCGCCCCGAACCGTTCAATTGCCGCCTTGACTGCGGAATGTGCATCTGCAGGCTGGCAAACATCTAATGGGACAACTATTACATTCTCGGAATCACCGATCGCACGAACCACCGCATCGGGATTCCGGCCGGTAGCCACAACCTTGTGTCCAGCATTTAAAGCAGCCTTCGCAATAGTTGTGCCCATACCTCGAACAGCGCCAGTAATAAACCATACCTTTGTCTTATCCATATCCTTCATTCCCTTCAGTTTCTTCTCTAGTTGCCACGCTCTTTAGTTTAGCGTTTATACATCACATAGCAAATACTCATATCTTATATCAAGATATGCTTAAAAGGCATTTCTGTTAGGTTTATTGTAGAATGTAAAGGATAAAGGAGGAGTTACGATGGAGATTAGAGTATTGCGTTATTTTCTTACGGTCGCGAGAGAAGGAAGTATTACACGCGCTGCTGATTTCTTGCATGTTACGCAGCCCACCTTGTCCAGACAATTGAAAGACCTTGAACAAGAGTTGGGAAAGAAATTATTTATTCGCAGTAGTTACAGTATTATTCTCACAGATGAAGGTATGCTTTTAAGAAATAGGGCTGAAGAAATTGTGGGTATGGTCGATAAATTAGAGGCAGAATTTGAATCCATGGAAGAAACCATAAGTGGAGATATTTATATAGGCGGTGGAGAAACGGAAGCCATGAAACAGATTGCAAGAGTGGCAAAAGAAGTTCAAAATAAATATCCCAATATACGCTATCACCTTTACAGTGGTAACGAAGATGATGTAACTGAGCGGCTTGACAAGGGACTCCTTGACTTCGGTATTCTAATCCAGCCAGCGGATGTCTCCAAATATAATTATATCAACTTCTCCGACAAGGATGTTTGGGGAGTGGTTATGAGAAAAGAAAGTCCACTCGCCTCCAAAGATACGATTCGATCTACAGACTTATTACATCTTCCACTGATCTGTTCACGACAGTCAATGAAGCAGACATTTTCGAAAAATGAATTTGCGGACTGGTTTGGTGAAGATTTTGACAAATTAAACGTCGTTACTACCTACAATCTTGCATATAATGCTGCCATTATGGTTGAAGAAGGCATTGGTTATGCATTAACACTTGATAAAATAGTGAATACGTCCAGTGAAAGCGACCTTTGTTTCAGACCCCTAGAGCCGAGACTTGAATCTGGCTTGAATATGGTTTGGAAAAAACATCAGGTCTTTTCGACTGCTGCGGATTTGTTTTTAAAAGAAATTCAGGCAAAATTTTAAAATTCGCTATAAACGTAAAAGAATATTCGTTTAGCGTTTATGCATGACTATCAGGGTATGGAGAGCACCGAAACTCTTTCGGTGTTTTTTCTTCGTGCTTTCTGAAAGACTGGATAAAGTGGTTCACGTGATTAAAGCCTACTTTTTCTGCAATCTCGGTTACTGTATCATTCGTCGATAATAAGCGATCTTTGCTCTTCTTGATTCGGTATTTGATCAAATACTCGTAAGGTGTCATGTGAGCCGTTTTCTTAAAACATCGGGTACACTCTGAAATGCTCAAATGTGCTACATCAGCAATCTCACGAAGCGTGACTGGATGAGCGTAATTTTGATGGATAAAACTGAGCATTAACTGTAATCTTTCCTGCTGACGCTTCTCGCTTCTTGGGGTTTCTCCGGGAGGAACTGAAATATTGGATATTAATACAAACCATAACTGTACTGTTTTAATTGAAATTTCATATTCCCATCCCCATTTTTTATCTGCATTAAACGTCTCCCTCATATCCCAAAGCATGTCTAATATCTGTGTTTCCCACTCCGAATCTTTTTTAATCACAAGCGAAACCAAAGAAGAATTGGTATAAGGCAGTACATAATTTTTTTCCATTGCACTGTCTACATGAAAGGCTAATAGCTTTTCGGGAAAGTTGAAACTAACATATTGACCATCATGCGTCAGCTCTGTTGTGATATGAAGAATTCTCTTGTTGATCAGGATCGCCTGACCCGTTTCCAATGTATGATCAATTCCGTTAATTTGAATAACCAGCTTACCTTTCGTGACTAATGTGATCTGTAGATCTTCGTGCCAATGCAGATCGTTGAACCCTCTGCCTTCGGGGATACTTGCATGACGTGTATGTGTGTACATGATATAGGGAAACGAAAGATCGGAATACAAAATATCCTCATAAAGTTGCTTCACCATGCTATGATGTTCCTTTCTTTGACGATATATCTATATTATATAGCGATTTAACTGCACGAAATTCACAAAAATAATGATATTATTATATCAAATCTTTGACTTATCACAATAGCCTGTGCACAGACGACCGGATAAGAACTTTGGAGGCTTATATGTGAAAGATAATAAATTGTCGCTGTTTTTTCATCCTTATGTATTGCTTTTTATCGCCATTTTGTCGGTATCCGTCTCTTCAATCATGATCAAATCTTCGGATACTCCGACCGCTATAGCCGGTATGTACAGGCTGTATATATCAGCCATTATTATGCTTCCGTTTATCCCTTGGAAAACGATTCGTTTCTTAAAAATGAATTCAAAGGATTGGAGCACCGTTTTTCTGGCTGGCCTGCTTCTTGGTCTATATTTCTTGTTCTGGATGGAATCGCTGGTGTATACTTCAGTGGCCAGTTCCATGGTCATTCTGGCGCTGCAACCTTTGTTTGTGATGATCGGGTCATACTTTATGTTTAAGGAAAGAGCAAGTATACCTACCGTGCTATGTTTGATTACCGCCCTATTCGGTTCGGTGATTATCGCCTGGGGAGATATTGGCGTGTCAAGAGAAGCTCTGATCGGAGACGGTCTGTCACTGATAGGAACCATACTGGTGTCGGCGTATATGCTGGTGGGACAGAAAGTGAGTCGAAAAATCGATGCGAATATATATAGTGTTGTTGTCTTTATTATTGGCGGAAGTGTCCTGCTGGTCTACAGTTTATGGAATAACCTTTCTTTAACCAATTACGAATCATCCGATTGGATGTACTTCCTACTACTTGCGATCATCCCCACCATTTTTGGTCAGTACATTTTCAATCTGCTGCTCAAATCCATTGGGGCAACAACGGTTTCTGTAGGTATTATCGGTGAACCTGTTCTGGCCATTATGCTGGCTTATCTACTGTTGGAAGAAACCATCTCTCCTTTTCAATTCATAGGCGGATTAATTACGTTGTCAGGCATGCTGATGTACTTTGGGCTGAAATCTTACCATACTGCACTGCCTAAGTTCCTGCGCTTTAATCGATTCAGAAAATTAGGATAATAAAGAAGTGCACCCCTCAGAATAGACATTGGAATCAACAACTGGTTTATCCGATGAAATTCTAGGGGTGCACTTCACTTTCTCTTGATTATCATATAAATGACAGGTTGGACAAGTTCTCGAAGTTTTCGATCAAGCCTGAGAAAAAGGTCTTTTCCATCATCAGTCAGGGACAGGTAGATTGTTCTACGATCATTTGGATCATTGTTTCTCTCAACCAATTGTCGTTCTTCAACACACAAATGATTAGTCAGCAAGATAGCCTAAGTTGTATTGACTAAGAGGACTCGAAGATACAGGAAGCATGAATGAAACATCAGGCAAAGTACCGTCCGATTTTCTTGGCGCTGATAGTTGAGTTGTATCCAAACTCACAAAATCATCAGCTGTGATCTCAAGACCTCCGTTAATCGTCCACGAATTATTAGTTACATTCTCCGGCAAATTGTTATCATTAACGATTGCCCGACCCGTAAACGCAATGTTATTATGTAATACTTCTCTGTACCCTGGAATATTCGTTATGTCCGTTAGACTAACACGCTCCAGCATATCAAAATTTGCTCTACTGTTATTGTAGGCTGTGTTGTTCGTCCAGGTAGCTGATTGTCCAGGTTGATGATTGGCATAAAAGCCATTCGCTCCATTATTCACAGCAAGAGAATACTTAACCGTGTGAACAGGTAGTGTATCTGGGAACCCGCTTGTTCTATAGGCATAGCCCCCGACTTTGAATCCATTTTTGTCACCGACCCCATCCTGATTGCCCCGATGGTTAAACGACCAGCAATAGTCATATATTACAGTCCCTTTGGAGCTGATACTGTCGAATCCATCATCGCTATTATTCCATGCACGGGAGTTAATGAATGAGACGTCCCCTCCATGAGCACCGAATCCATCAATATTTCCTGCAGATAGTGGCGTTGGGCCGATGTTGTTATACGCATCTGAATTCAGAACGGTTCCTGTTCCATTTCCAGTATAGTAGAAACCAATAGCTTCATTATCATGAGCAGCCATATGTACAAAATCAGCTTGTCCTCTAATTCTGAAAGCTTCCGATTGCGCTTGATCGCCTACTTTGATACCTATTACATCGAATCCTTTGAATGTGATGTCGGTTACTTTATCCCCCACAAAAAATGCTGCTACGCGCAGATTCGTTGGTACGTTTTTAAAATCAAATACCGGTCTTTCTCCAGGATATGCTTCATAAGTGATCCCGCTCTTTGTTATATCATGTACGTAATTATAAGTGTTGTCGATTCTTGCGATCTCAAAATCGTCGTACACTCCTCCTCGAATGTATACTGTATCTCCAGAAGATGCCGCTGACTGTGCTCTTGTTATACTTTTAAATGGTGCATTTTTGGTGCCTGCATTCGTATCACTACCCGTTGAAGCAACATAATAGATGTTTGAACTTCCGGCCGCATAAACAGAAAATGTCATAAACAATGCTGTAAACATGCAACCAATCACTAATAAACTAGCCACTTTCTTCACTGAAAAAATCTCCCCACATCAATAGAATAGTTGAACAAGTTTCCTTTTATTATATCGCTGATTTATAACTCCTTCTTTATAGGAAGTTTTCCTTATTTTTCTTTGTCGTCAATTGATCATAACGTCACGCCATCTAAGATATATTGATTTTTTGTGCAAAGTCTATGATATGTAATCGCATTCTGTGGGACTATTTTCTTACCCATGACATGATATTTGTTTTCGAACACTGCTCTCGAAAGCCAGCTGTCCTCCTCGTATAACAAAAATCCCCTCCGGTTTACATGGTTGAGATCATTCTAAAATGTTCTCTTTTCCCACTGTCTACCTTGAGGGGATCATACCATTCATTTGAATCCGATGAGCTTCTACTTCTCTTCTTCCTTTATCACTTGTTCGATGCCCAACAGAATCAGCTTCAAGCCGAACTCAAACGCTCCGTCGGTTCCCATCACCTCAAATAGACCATTCTTATACATTTTGCTGAATAGTCCAGCTTCCTTCTCACTCATAGAGTCCAGAAGGCTGATCATCTCTTCACCCTGAAGTGCTTCCTGGTCCTTAAGAACAGCAGAAATATTGCGCTGATGCTGATAATCGTCCAGAACAAAATAGAATACATAGTTCACAAGCGTGAGAACTGCTTGTAATTTCTGCTCTTGCTCTAGTGGTGTTGATTCCATACAGAGCAACATGCGGTTGGTAAATCGAATCATGTCCGGTTCGTGGGGCAGCGTCATCATCATGAGTTGTGTGGAACACGGGTATCGGCTAAGCACACTCCTTACGGTGATCGCAAGCCCCTCCATCTGCTCCTTCCAGTCCCCTTCAGACTGAAACTCGTCCAAAATAATTTTCGATATCTGGTTGGCCAGCCGTTGGTAGAGTGTCTGCTTGCTCTTGAAGTACCAGTATAGAGATGGAGCCTGAATCCCCAGCTTGTCTGCCAAGCGTCTCATGCTGAACTTCTCAATCCCCTCTTCCGCCAAAAGCTCCCACGAAGTTTCCAAAATCTTATCTTCCGAAATGTGAGGCTGTTGTTTTTTCATCAGTATCCGCCCTTTTATCTAACAGTGTAAGTTTATGCTTTACAGGTTCATAAGTTCATGATAACATCTAACACTGTAAGGTTCAATCTAACGGTGTTAGATTAGATCAATATTAACGCAGAAAGTAGTGACTCACATGGATGCAGAAAACCTCCATTACTTTGAAAAAGCACCGATCGCCAAAGCCGTAGCTCACTTTGCAGTTCCGATGATGCTAGGCACGTCAATGAGTGTCATCTATTCCATCTTGAACGCCTATTTCCTTGGTACACTGGGGAATACGGCAATGTTAACCGCACTCGCACTAACGTTGCCGTTATTCGCGGTCATCATGGCGCTAGGCAACTTAATTGGTATAGGTAGCGGTACATTCATCTCCCGTTTGCTGGGTGAGAAAAAAGTTGATGATCTGAAGCATGTGTCTTCATTTGCCTTTTACAGCAGCTTAGTTCTCGGACTTATTGTGATTGCCGTCGGACTCCCGTTGATTGAGCCAATCGTTCATGGGCTGGGGGCAACGCCTGAATCCTTTGGATTTACGAAAGACTATGTCACGATTATGCTTATTGGTTCACCATTCGTCATATTATTCTTCACGCTGGAGAATATCGTACGCTCCGAGGGGGCAGCAATTACGTCGATGATCGGTATGATTCTCAGTGTTGTCGTGAATATTATTCTCGATGCGCTATTCATCTTTGTCTTCCATTGGGGTGTGATCGGCGTTGCATCTGCTACGGTCATTGCTAACTTGGTAGCGAGTGCATTTTACGCGTTCCATATGAGTTATAAGAGTCAATTCTTAACCGTCTCCTTAAAATGGTTCAAAATTTCCAAGGACATCTTGAGTAACGTCTTCAAAATCGGAGTTCCTGTTTTTGTTATGAGTGTCTTCTTGGGTGCCATGTCGCTTATTCTTAACCTTTTTCTTGCCGAATATGGCGATCAGGCTATAGCTGGATATGGAATCTCATCACGTTTATTGCAATTTCCTGAGTTTATTCTGATGGGCTTATGCGAGGGAGTTGTGCCGTTGATTGCCTTCTCATTTACAGCGAACAAATTACGTATGAAACAAACCATTGGATTTACGATCAAGTCCATTTTGGGGTTAGCCGTCGTGTTCGGCGTTATCGTCTATCTGATCTCCGACCACTTAATTGGTTTATTTACAAGTGACCCGCAATTAATTGAAATGGGTAGCTACATTCTTCATGTAACCTTCTTATCCTTGTTCATTACAGGAATGACTTCTTTGTTTATGGGGATCTTCCAAGCAACAGCCCAAGGAACCGCCGCGTTTATTATGTCCATCATTCAAGGCATCACGCTGATTCCTGTGTTGTATATCGCCAATCGAATGAGCGGCTTTCATGGAGTGATCTGGTCACTCGTCATTGCGGATGTCGTCGCGTTCCTTGTTGGTGCCATCATGCTGTATGTTCTACGAAACAAGTTGCAGCCGGATCTGGAACATTTGGTACAGTAGCAAAAAAATACGTTTTATTTGATTGGATGACATCATTCAACTTAAGCATAAATAATCAGTATCAGCCCTTCTCTTCTTTCCCAAGAAATTATAGAAGGGTTTTTGTTGTGCCATAAAAGCCATACGTTGTGGTCAATCCGTTGTCGCAACAAAATATTTTATGGTTGACAAAAAGCCCGCCTCAATAATATATTGATTAAGGAAATAAAGTTTCCCTAAGGAAACAAACTAGCGCTTGCGAATGTTTTTTATACTAAGGAAATATATTTTAATAGAGTCAACGTTTGAAGGGGCGAAAAACCATGATACAAATCAGTCAACTAAATGTGGATTACTTTGGTAATCCTGCGCTTCAAAATGTAGATATCGATATTCCACTCGGATTCACGATCGGTATCATTGGACCTAATGGAGCGGGAAAATCAACGTTCATCAAATCTTTATTGGGCGTCATCAAGAAACGTACGGGTAACGTTACCGTTAACGGCACCGCGATTGCTCAAGAAAAAAAGAACATCGCATATGTACCACAGAAAAGCGATGTTGATCTGACTTTCCCCATCACGGTACAGGACACGATCCTGACTGGAACTTACCCTAAGCTGAAGCTTTTCAGAAGACCCGGAAAAAAAGAAAAAGCCTACGTGGACCACTGTATGGAACTGGTGGATATCGCTGATCTCGCGAACAAACAAATCAGCAACCTTTCCGGGGGACAACTGCAACGGGTATTCATTGCAAGAGCGCTCGCCCAGCAGGCAGATATCTTCTTTCTGGATGAACCCTTTGTAGGTATTGACCTCGTGAGCGAAAGAATCATTGTGGATCTGCTGAAAAAACTTCGGGAGCAAGGTAAAACAATCTTAATTGTTCACCATGACTTGCATGAGGTTGAAGAGTATTTTGACAAGATCATTATTCTCAACAAAAAGCTGGTTGCTTTTGGAGACGTATCCACCACCTTTACAACGGAGAACATACAGGCCGCGTATGGATCATCTCTAGGCAATATCCAGATTAAAGGGTTGGGAGATGTTCAGAATGATTAACATGTTGTCAACATGGCTCGATATTCCGGTGTATGCACTGAACGCAGGTCTATCTGCGATTATATTGGGTATTGTATCAGGGGTACTCGGCAGCTTCATCGTGCTTCGGAAAATGTCGTTGATGGGTGATGCGTTGTCACACGCTGTTTTGCCGGGAGTAGCCATATCCTACATCTTGGGGATCAACGTGCTGCTTGGCGCGTCAGTGTTCGGACTTATTGCTGCCATTCTGATTCAATTTATCACCAACCGCAGCACGATTAAAAGTGATACGTCCATCGGAATTGTTTTAAGTTCGTTCTTCGCATTAGGCATCGTTCTCATCACGTTTGCAAAAAGCGGTCTGGACTTAACGCATATCCTGTTCGGTAATATTTTGGCTGTTCCACAGTCAGAATTAGCGCAGTCCTTTGTCATCATGCTTGCCGTAATCGCTGTCGTATCCTTGTTCTATAAGGAGTTGTTGATCAGTTCGTTTGATCCGGTCGTGTCCAAAGCGTACGGATTGAACACCAACTTTTATCATTACTTGCTCATGCTTCTGCTCTCCGTCGTCACCGTCTCTTCCCTCTCCCAGGTGGGGATTGTACTGGTAATTGCGATGCTTGTTATACCGGCAGCGACCTCCTATCTATGGACTAACAAATTGCTTCATATGATCATCTTTGCTTCGGTATACGGAGCATTATCCGGAGTCGTTGGCGTAATACTTAGTTTTGAATTCAACCTTCCAACGAGTGCAACGATTGTGCTTGTTGGTGTAAGTGGGTTCGCCATTTCCTTTATTCTGACACCGAAAAACAACTTTTTTAAGAAAGGATTGAAAGCACAATGAAAAAACAAATGATTGGTGTTTTTATTACCCTTATGGTTATTATATCCGCATGTTCCGATACAACATCTAATAGCACAGAGGCATCGACTACACCAGATGATAAATTAAAGATTGTAGCCACGTATTCCGTTATTGCGGATATGGTGGAGAATGTAGCGGGTGACAAAGCCGAAGTATACAGCATGGTTCCCATTGGAACCGACCCGCACATGTATGACCCTTTACCACAAGACACAAAAAAAATATCAGAGGCGGATCTGGTCTTCTATAACGGACTTAACCTCGAAACGGGAAAAGGTTGGTTCCAGGATCTCCTGAAGGTTACTAACAAAACGGACGCTGCGTTCGTAGTTTCGGAAGAAGTAACACCGATGTATCTTAGCGAAGCAGGCAAAGAAACGCAGGAAGATCCACACGCTTGGCTAGACATTCAAAACGGAATCAAGTATGTGGACATTATTACGAAGCGTATCATTGAGAAAGATCCGGAAAATGAGCAGTATTATTTGGACAACCAAGCTGCTTATGTTACCAAATTAGAGGAAGCCGATCAGTATGCCAAAGATCAAATTGCCAAAGTTCCCGCGGAGAAACGGATTCTGGTAACAAGTGAAGGTGCATTCAAGTATTTCTCCAAGGCTTATGGTTTTGAAGCGGCGTACATTTGGGAAATCAATACGGATAGCCAAGGTACTCCTGATCAGATGAACCGGATTATTGATATTATCAGAACAAACCAGATTCCAGCTCTGTTTGTAGAAACCAGCGTTAATCCGAAGACGATGGAGACGGTATCTACTGAGACAGGTGCCCCTATTCACTCGAAAATCTTTACAGACTCCCTGGCTAAAAAAGGTGAAGACGGAGACACATACATCACCATGGTCAAATGGAACATCGACAAAGTAACAGAAGGCTTATCGCAGTAAACAAAAAAATGAGTCACCTTGTGGTGACTCGTTTTTTTATGTTTTTTCGTTTACAGTTAATTACTAATGGGTTGAATTTGTTTCATGTAAGATTTGAATTCCTCGGCGATTTCTTTAAATTTCGTATGATGAAGGTAATGCGATCCCTCCATTGGGATCATTTTGCCCTGTGCCGATTGTTTCACTAGTTCTTCATGTAGCGGAATCCACTGTGGATTGTGCTCGTTATTGGACTGTACGAAGAGAAGCATCGGCAGATCACGAGGGTACGTGAGATTTTCTCCATTTTTGAAATTGGAACCCAGGTGTTTAAGCTCATCAATCAGTGTCGGATTCGTCGAGACTTGATTCGCAATCAACTTCATCTGTTCTTTAGTATGTTCATCGTATGCAAGTGATTTATAGGAATCACCGCTCACTTTTTGAATCACTCTCATTAGACCTGATTTTTGCAGGAACTTCATTAAGTTCAAAGGTAATTTAACATCCATGCCAGGTTGATTTGGAACACTGCTATCGATCCCGACAAAAGCAGAAACTTCATCCGGATACGTGTTCACATAAGTCGCAGCGTATAGTCCCGTGATGGAATGGCCCATCAGAATATAACGATCAATTCCGAGCTGCTGTACAGCTTCATGAATTTCGCTGACGATATTCTCCGTTGTTCTCTCCGTCTCGGTTTTATCGCTTAATCCGTAACCGAAAGGCTCGATTGCCACAACTTTATAATCAGAGGTTAATTCATCGATTAACAATTTGAAATCAAGTACGGGCGACGGGGTTCCTTGTCCAGGCAGAAGCACAATGGTTTGTTCTCCGCTGCCTTGAATGGACACATTCATATTTTTTCCATCAACGTTGACATATTGGCCATACGATTCAATTTTCTTTTTCTCGATCCCATTACTGATTGTATGAACGACAAACGTGATGCCCATGAATAGCACCAGCGCGCCGACAATACCTCCAATTATTTTTAACCATAAGTTCCGTTTTTTACGGCCCTTAGTCCCCGTTGTTGTTATATCTACTGTTTTTGCCACATCCATCTTCTCCTGTCTTTATATCTGTAGAGCCGCTCTTGCGACATAGGTATAGTGTAACCATGTAAGATGTACCCTTCGTGACGGGAATATGAACTGAATATGAACAAACAAAAAAAAGAGAGCTGCTTGTTTAGAGCAGTTCTCCTTATGATTAGACCATTTAGTGGTCCAGGAACACAAGCTGGATGAAGAACAATACCGCAAAAATGTAGAATATCGGATGAACATCTTTACCTTTTCCACGAAGCAGCTTGAGCACCGGATAAAAGATGAAACCTACGCCGATACCTGTCGCAATACTATGCGTCAACGGAGTAAGGATGATAATCAGGAAGGCCGGAAATGCTTCTTCGAGATCATCCCATTTGATTTTGCTGATAACGTTAATCATAAAGTACCCAACAATGATCAGTGCCGGAGAAGTAATCGCCGGAATGCTTGAAATTACACTTACGATCGGTGTGAAGAACAATGTCAGCGCAAGCAGCACACTTACCGTTACCGCCGTCAGTCCTGTTCTTCCGCCTGCAGCGACCCCTGTACTGGATTCGATGTAAGCAGAGGTTGGGCTTGTTCCGAGCAAAGCGCCACTCGTTGTTCCTACGGCATCGGCCAACAGTGCGCCACGCGAGCGTGGGAATTTACCTTCCTTGAGCAATCCTGCTTGTTCAGCAACGCCGAGCATCGTGCCCGTTGTATCAAACAGTGTGATCAGCAGGAACGTAAATATGATCGTATACAAGCCATTTGAGAATACGCCAGCCAGATCCAGTTGCAAAGCCGTTGACGCGAGGCCTTGCGGCATGGATACAATCGATTCCGGCATTTGGAATAGTCCCATGATCCAGGCAAGTATCGCTGTAACGACCATGCCGATGAACAGGTAACCTTTCACATTGTAAGCCATCAGCACAACGGTGATAATCAATCCGATAATGGTCAGATAAGTCATTGGCTCAGCCAAATTCCCGATCGTAATCAAATTCGATTCTGAATCGGCAATTATGCCGGCATTTTGCAGACCTACCGTTGTAATAAACAATCCGATCCCTGCTGTTATTGCATGTTTTAAACTTGCGGGAATTGCATCAAGCAACATGTAACGGAATGAAGTAAGCGATAAAATAATAAACAAAATCCCTGCTATAAATACAGCTCCCAGTGCAACCTGCCAAGACACGCCATATCCGGCAACTACACTATAGGCAAAGAATGCATTCAGACCCATACCCGGCGCGATGACGATCGGATAATTGGACCATAGCCCCATAATCAGAGTTCCCACAATACTAGCCAGTACCGTTGCTATGAATACTCCGTTAAAGTCCATGCCCGTACTGCTGAGTATTCCTGGGTTTACGATAACTATGTATACCATTGTGAAGAATGTTGTAACCCCTGCGATAATTTCTGTGGAAATGCTCGTGCCTCGTTCTTTTAGTTTGAACCAATTGTCCATGGTAAAGCCAGCCTCCAACCTTCAAATTGTACTCCAAAGCTAAAAACAAAAAATCCTAATCTTCGTATAGGATTGTATTATTATCGCTCCTATATTCGTCGTTAGGATTTAACAGCTAAGTCTAAACCAAAACTAAGGATACTCATATCTGTTTTAACCTGAAGTCCATTTCGTATTCTAATAAAATTAACATGAAATGTCAATGAATTAACGATTTGTTCACAGTTATTTACGAACTATGTGGATGTTTTAGACTTTATTCATTCGTTTTTTTGATGGGTTATTAATAGAAGTATGGTGCTAAGAGGATTAGGCAAGCATGTAAGACGAATTAGATATCTGTTTTTGGATCAGGAGTGCCATAATATAGACATGCTATAACTGGAGGGAAAACAAATGGAAAAAGTAACTTTAAATAATGGTGTTGAAATGCCGATCCTCGGCTTTGGCGTGTTTCAGATTGCAGATGCAAACGAATGTGAACAAAGTGTTATAGATGCCCTATCGGCAGGTTACCGACTCATTGATACAGCCGCTTCTTATTTAAATGAGGAAGCCGTTGGTAGAGCCATTAAACGTAGCGGTGTGGCGAGAGAAGAATTATTTGTTACAACGAAACTTTGGGTTCAGGATACAGGTTATGAACGTACAAAATTAGCATTTGAGAAATCCTTGCAACGATTGCAATTGGACTATTTGGATTTATATTTAATTCATCAGCCTTTTGGAGACGTACATGGCTCTTGGCGTGCAATGGAGGAATTGTATCGTGAAGGAAAAGTGCGTGCAATCGGAGTAAGTAACTTCCAGCCTGATCGTCTAATCGATTTGATTCTGCAAAACAAAGTAACTCCTGCTGTAAACCAGGTCGAAACGCATCCCTTCAACCAACAGATCTTAACTGGACAATTCATGAAAGAAAATAATGTTCAGATCGAGTCTTGGGCACCTTTTGCTGAAGGGAAAAATGACTTGTTCCAGAATGAGGTACTGGTATCTATAGGTGAAAAGTACAACAAATCGGTTGCTCAGGTGGTTTTGCGCTGGTTGACCCAAAGAGAAGTCGTTGTCATTCCAAAATCGGTTCGTAAAGAAAGAATTATTGAGAACTTCAATATCTTTGATTTCGAATTAAGCCACGGAGATATCGAGTCGATTACTGCGCTAGATACCAAACAGAGCCTGTTCTTCTCCCATAACGATCCTGAAATGGTGAAGTGGATTAGTAATCGTAAGCTTGATATCTAAATATATAATCATCCAATTAAATACAATGTAAGTTCTAATCCTGTTCTTGCTTGGGATGTAGACTTGGTTCTTTATACTACAAAAGCCGCTATTATAGCGGCTTTTGTGTGTAATACGATGATCTGGTCCGGCATCAATTCCCACCGAAAACTGAACATTAACTTGTATTTCTTTGACCATATAACAGTGATCTACCTCGCACCAGCCCCAACCAAAATCTTTTCAATTTCCTTGAAGCCCTTATTCTTCGCATGACTGAGCGGTGATATCCCATCACGATCCGGTATGTTGACATCTGCTCCGTGCTCAATGAGTAATTGTATCGTCTCCTGCTGCTGTACATTGCCATCGTTAAGAATGATCGCTTCGAGTAGTGCTGTCCATCCTAATTGATTAACATGGTTCACATCCACCGAAGTTTGAGTTAGTAGTTCTTTCACTACATCCACATATCCATGCTCCGAAGCTGGAATAAGCGCTGTCCCTCCATATCGATTCGTTATCGCTGGGTCCGCTCCCGCCTCAATTGTCAGCTTCAAAATATCCAAGTATCCTTCAGCTCCAGCATACAGAAACGGGTTATTCTTCATATCGTCCTGTATATTCACATCTGCACCCGCTTCAATTAATAGTGTAGCTGATGCCAAATCATTGTTGTAGGTTGCAATCATGGCAGCCGTTCGTCCACTCTGATCTTGAGCATTGATATTGGCACCTGCTTGAATCATTTGTTCGATGCGTTCAGTATCGCTGTCCTCTACTGCCTTGAACAGCTGTTCATCTGCTGAAGTCATGGCCTTTTCCTCCACACTGGAGTCGTTTCTCATTTCAGGCACGCAACCTTGAACGATCAACATACTGCTTATCAGGACAACGATGATCAGCGATTTACTCATACTGCCTCCTTTACTCCAGTGTCAAGGTGACCGAAGAAGCGATACTCCAATCCCCAACTGGGTTTATTGTATACGTAGTACCTTGTTATTGAATTAGTTAGTGCACATATTAACACGAGATGGACCTCATTGCCCATAGTTTACAAAGTGCTTGCGCATTCGCCATGTTGGTTCGCTTACCCGGCATGGAACCGTTTAATGCTGGTTTGAGCGTAGCCAAAAGCATCATTTTTCATTTTATATATTGACAGTGATAATGATTATCAATAGTGTTGGAGTAAGATATACAGCGATTTATCTCAGCATGACCAGCAAACACTTTTGAAACGAGGTACGAAATGTGAAAGTAGATGTGAATCAGTTGGCAGCGCATTTTGCACATATTCCTTTTCAAGTAGAAGGAATATATCGATATGCTAGAAATCCAGGCGTGCCCCACGCCGACTTTACCGATTCTTTTCCTGGATTTGTATTTCCTTTGACAGGAAAGATTCAATTCCAATTTGATGGTACACCCTATATCTTCTCACCAGGAAAAGTTGTACACGGGGGTGCGAAAATGAAACTGGACCAAACCGTGTTTAATAAAAACGACTGGGAATACATCCTTGTTTTATACCGAATATGTAGTTCAGATCTCGATGAATCAAGCTTTTCCCATCAGCATTTCGAATTATCAACGGGTCAATCCCCTCGTCTGATCGAACTAATTACGAGACTCTGGCATGTGTATAATCAGCGTGGAGGCATGTCAAAGTTTCAGACCGAGATGCTCTTCCGTGATGTGCTGAATGAGGCATTAATATGTGTGGATCATCGGCAAAATAGTAATGAATCTGATGCTTTATTCGAACGGGTCTCTACTCATATTCATGAAAACTATGATCAAAGCCTGACAGTAACATCGCTCGCAGAGCTATATAATGTGAATCGTAATCGAATTTCTTATGTATTTAGAAGACATGCGGGCATGGGGCCAGCAGATTATATATTGAAATATCGTATAAACATGGCGCAACAAATGTTGTCTGCAAGTGACGCGTCTGTACAACACATTGCTGAAACCGTTGGCATTGCTGATCCCTTCTATTTTAGTAGAGTGTTCAAGAAACAAAATGGTATTTCTCCTACGGAGTATCGCCAGAAGTTCATCAATAATCCATCCTGATTTCAACAGGCATCCATGTTATACCAAAAATTAAATCCGTATACTGAATATAAAGGCTTAATACACAGGAGGAATGACGATGCACTATCAAGCTATTAAATTAAATGAGGAATTCTCAAAATTAAACGATCTGTGGTCTCCGAAACTCATTGGTGAAATGAATGACTATCAATTTAAGATCGTTAAGATTGCTGGAGATTTTGAGTGGCACGTTCATGAAGAAACCGATAAGTTGTTTTTCGTGCTCGAAGGGGAAATGATTATTGATTTTCGTGATGGGCAAGTGAAGATTTCTAAGGGTGAGATGTACATTGTTCCCAAGGGAGTTGAGATCAAGCCTTCCGCCGAAAAGGAATGTCATATCATGTTGATGGAGCCTGGAAGCGAAGTAAACACTGGCGGGACTAAGGCCGAATAAGCGTCAGTTATTGGAACCAGGATTTCAATTTGTAATATCAGAGAGCCGATAACCGCGTAATAGGTTATCGGCTCTGCGTCTGTACGGCTAGCTCTTGGACATGCATTAATTTACATATATTAATCAGTAGCCTCTCGGTTATGTCAATTTTTGCTGGTCTTATTGATCAATTCCACACCATCGTATGCCAGACTTTCCACACTTGTTGCCTTCTGCAGTATGTAATGATCAAAAAAGTTCTTCGCATAGTTTGTAACAAGATTTCGCATCTCCATAGCATCCCGTTCACCTCTGAGTTCCTCATTAACACTGGTAAACACAATGTCACAGTAATCCAAATGTGCAACACGATCAACTGAGAAATAATAGGTTTCCATGCTATTGTTAGCGCCAATAACCGCATTCATATTATAGTTAGGTTCACAAAACAGGAACAAGAAGGGTTTCTTAAGATCGCTGTCAAGAAGTCCAAACGCACTGCTATCCAAGCCAATCCCGCAGGCGAACCGGTCGTCATCCCGGCAAACCATCGCCGTCGTAGGCCCTCCATAAGAATGTCCGACTATACCCATGCCGATGTCAAGCAGTAATCTACCCTTAAAGATGGAATTCAGCTCTCCAGAGTCCAGTTTGTAAAGATAATCGGCTACATACCTCACATCTTCTGCCTGTAATTCACTATACTCTGTTATCTTGGAAAGTATCGGTAGTGCAAGCACGTTACGGCACATCTCAATGGCAGTTTCATCGTCAGGACGCATCTCCATCTTACCAGCCAACGCCAGCATCTCCGGATCTTCACCAAACGCTGTAATGACATCCGAAAAATCCTTGGATACATTAAACAGGCGCCCATCTTTACGTTTATACATCGTGCTATTCTGATGGCCGATGCTTACCACAACATACCCCATGCTTGCCAAGTCTGTACAGAGCACTGTACCCCATTCTGGAGAACCACCCCCACCGCAAACATAGAATAACACCGGATAGCGCTTTTGCTTCCCAGAGAGAGCAAGGTCGTCATAACACTGGGTCTTGATATCTATAGAGAAAACATCCTTCAATGCAGTGACAAGTGGCTGCTCATTAAACATCCCGTAGACTTCAGGAAACATGTACGTTGATGTAGTCTTACCTTCGCTACTGTCAGACGGATAGTACACAAAAGCGGTCAGTTCTCTTTTTGAGTAATCTGATGCCGTGTACTCAAAATCCATCTGGGTTCGACCGACAGTATAGCCGCCAATTGGTTCTGGAAATACGTCATAGGTTTTCATTTTCTTTCCCCCTTGAGATCGCTAACCATTTCAGAATATTTATGATCTTCAAGCAGCCCATGACCCATAAATTCAGCAAAGTACTTGCTGATCTTATGTTGCAGCTTAGAGTCCTTAATATCGAATTCCCTAAAAAACAAGATTAAATTAAGCTGCATTGACTCAAACATAAAAGAAATCAGATCGTCGTCAACATCAGGCCTTAGATATCCATCAACCCTCATTCGGCGTAAAATGTCCTTGATCATGGGGAATGACTCGCCCTTTAACACATTCACATATACTTTCAGTAAAATGTCCTCAGGAATATATGAAAATGTTTTAGTTAGTTTGATTTCCAACTCATTCAGTGGCTCGGTCACCATGCCATTAACGTTACCAAATAAGCCAGTAAGGAAATAGCTGTAAAGGGAATCTTCATTACTGTTATTAAAATATGCAGCTCTTTTCTGGGTCACATTACGTATTAAGTGACAATATAGGTCATCTTTGTCTTCAAAATACCGATAAAATGTTCCGGGGTGCATGGACAAACTATCCAAAACCATCTTCATAGATATATCCTCGTAAAGGCTATTAACAAAAAGCTGCATAGCGCTATTCGATATTTCCTCGCGCCTTGCCTCATCTAAACGAAAGAAAGTATTTTTTGGCATAGACTACTCCTTAATGTGAAGTGTGAACTGATTCACACTATAATGATAATACATTCACAAGTCAAGTTGTATTAAGATAGCGTGTTCAGAAACTCATTATCATTCAGCGGGCTGACCGGGAACAGCTTGAAACAGAAATTAGGTCCCTGATAACCAAAAAAAGCCGCTAAAATAGCGACTTTTAATGGTACTATGTTTTTGTTCTTGGCTTCATTACAACCCGAGATCATCGGCGAGTCCTTCTACACCTGTGAAGATGGAATCTCCGTAACCCCAGAAGTTGTTGAAATCAATAATGTAGATTTTCTTGTTTTTAACTGCGTTAATGTTCTGTACCTGCTTGTTGGCTAACAGCTTTTCAATCGTTTCTTCTGGATCAATACCACCAGCATACCTAGAAATAATCATGGCATCCGGATTAATCTCGATTAGTTTCTCCAGACTGAGTGTGCCGGTTTCATTAATCAGCATATTATGCATATTGATTAATGACATTGCACTTTCAATAAACGTATCACCATTTCCGTTATAAATTCCAATCGTTCCATCACCATTATCTGAAAAAGATGCATAGTTGATCGTTTCAGCGCTAGCTCGGGCCGACAACGCAGTCTCGCGAGCTTTAAGCGTCTCAATATATGCCGCTGCGTTCGCCTGTACGTTGAATATCTCACCTAATTCAGTAATGTCCTGATACAGACTATCTAACGATGCATCAGGAACACTGGTGCTTTGCACGTACGTTTTAATCCCCATATCATTTAAGCTGCTTACTGTTCCAACGCCCCAATCAGCATCCTCAAACAATCCACCACGCCCCACAACCAGGTCAGGCGAAGCGCCTATGGTCACTTCCTTACCGACATAGCCTTCAGCCAACACAGGAATTTTTTTGAATTCATCAGCGATATCGTCAGGTACACTACCGAAAAGCGCTGCAACTCCAACAATTTTGTCAGTCAAACCAAGACGGATCATTAATTCAGCCGCACCTTGTGTATTGGCAACAACCCGTTCAGGTACCTTATCAAAAGTTTGTTCTTTAGCGACCCATGTCCCATTTTGAGTCGTATAGTTTGAAACGGTTAATGGATATGCGGTTTGAGCAGCACCCGAAGCATTTGCATCCGATGTCTCCTCATCTGTTGCAACATTATTCGTTGCTTCCTGTGAGCTATTATTTGCCTCATCGGTTCCGCCATTATTACTGGAGCATGCTGCAAGTACAAAAACAAGAGCAGCAATAAAACAAAATAACATTCCTTTTTTAAAGCGTGTAGACATTTAATTCTCTCCCTTTTCGATTCTTAATTTTCTATTTATGCATTATGTAAAATAGTTATTGTCAGTATACAGTAAATGTCGAATCTCGTAAATGATAATTATAATCATTCTCAATTGATGAAAAAATGGACATTCCCCTCTTCGTCTTTGCTTTTGCTTTCGTCAAGAATAACCAAAAAAGCCGATCAATTTGTATCCATTGATCGGCTTTGCTCGATATCATTCATATTCCATGTATTCTCAAACCGATGTTCTATTCCCCTTACCAACCGCGGTTGGACATGCGCTCTTCTGGAGCCAATTTAGAAATTTCGATCCCTTTCATAGGGGCACCCAAGTTTTTGGATACTTCGGCAATCAATTTGTAATCCGTGTAATGTGTAGTCGCTTCAACGATTGCACGAGCGAATTTCTCCGGGCTATCTGATTTGAAAATACCTGATCCTACAAACACACCATCTGCTCCCAGGTGCATCATTAGTGCTGCGTCTGCTGGTGTAGCTACACCGCCTGCTGCAAAGTTAACGACAGGAAGTTTTCCATTTTCATGTACTTCGCGCAGTAGCTCATAAGCTACACCCAGGTTTTTTGCTTCAGCGTACAGCTCGTCCTTGGACATGTTTTGCACTTTACGGAGCTGGCTGTTAATTAGACGCATATGACGAACTGCCTCAACAATGTTACCCGTTCCAGGCTCACCTTTTGTACGAATCATCGATGCTCCCTCACCAATACGGCGAAGAGCCTCTCCCAAATCTTTCGCTCCACATACAAATGGTACAGTGAACTCATGTTTATCAATATGGAACACTTCGTCTGCAGGCGTAAGAACTTCACTTTCATCGAGATAGTCCACACCTAGGGATTCAAGCACTTTGGCTTCTATGTAATGACCGATACGTGCTTTAGCCATAACTGGAATAGATACAACCTTCATAACCTCTTCAACGATGGTTGGATCTGCCATACGAGCTACACCGCCGGCTGCGCGAATATCGGAAGGTACCCGTTCAAGAGCCATAACAGCTGTTGCCCCTGCCGCCTCAGCGATCTTAGCTTGCTCTGCA
The DNA here is from genome assembly GCF_026013365.1 of Paenibacillus sp. LS1. Lineage (GTDB taxonomy): Bacteria > Bacillota > Bacilli > Paenibacillales > Paenibacillaceae > Paenibacillus. The sequence goes on along the minus strand of NZ_JAPDOE010000001.1, from coordinate 435,553 downwards.
TTCATAACGTCCATGATGACGCCACCTTTTTGCATCTCAGCCATTCCTCTTTTTACACGATCTGTACCTGTTTGCATGATTGTAGTCCTCCTAAGTAACTTTTGGGTGGTTTTCAATAAAGGCATCGCTCTAATCTATGATTTAGTATAAAATGAGAATGGTCATATAAAAAGATCCAATATTTTCGGTTTTTATTGTACCACTTCAATTATAACTCTGGAGGTCCTATGCAATTTCATGTAGCTTACAGTTCATATTTGAACCGAAAATATACCAAGATGAAGGCTCTCTACCATGCCATTCGTGATGCTATTCATGAAGGCAATCTTATGCATGGTGAGAAGTTACCCTCGACTAGAGAGTTAGCCGCGACGTATCACATTTCCAGAGGAACCGTGAATCAGGTCTATGATACGTTGACTGCTCAAGGTTACATTCAATCAGAGCATGGAAGAGGAACCTTTGTTGCTTATCAGTTGGATTTAAGCAATGATTCGTCCACCGTGAAAGCTTGTAACCATCACTTATCAGCCTGGGGAAATCGTATTCAGCAGTTTGAACAGCAGTCGATTCAAAGAAATGCACCAGCCAATGCTCATACACATGATTCCAGAATGGATCGCGACGAAGTGATCGACTTTAGCAAATACCAACCTGATTTATCCAAATTCCCTTACGATGAATGGAATAATCGATTGTATGCAGAGATACGGCAGCGTGAGCATCACCTGGAAACAACCTCTGCGATGGTTAGTTCAACCGGGGATCCGAGATTGAGAGAAGCCATTGCCGCCTACCTTCGAAGAATGCGGGGAATTCAAGTCGATCCGCATCATATTGCAGTGACTGCAGGCTCCATGCAAGCTATAGCTCTTCTCACTCAATTACTTGCAGATCCTGGGGATCATGTCGTGACGGAAAGCCCTTGTTATGTCGGGATTTCTAAAGCCATTTTGGCTGCGGGTGCAAAGTTGATTGAAGCCAATCTAGATGGTCAGGGTGTTGTGCCCCAAGACTGGGAAGCGCGTATGTTGTTTGTCACGCCGTCACGACAGTTTCCCACTGGCGAAATGCTCAGCCTTGAACGCAGACAAACCTTGCTGGACTGGGCACATCGTCATGATGCCATGATTGTCGAGGATGACTATGATAGTGAATTCCGATATCGCGGAATGCATGTTGAACCGCTGAAAACACTTGATAAAGCAGGACGTGTAATCTACCTGGGCAGCTTTACGAAAACCTTGCCTTTTGAAGTACGACTTGGTTTTGTGGTTCTTCCACCTACCTTGGCAGATACCTTTAGAAAGGCACAGGCATTATACGAGCCAAGACCCGTCAACCTGATCGAACAACGGGCATTAGCTGCATTCATGACAAGCGGTCAATATGAGCGTCATCTGCGCAGGATGAATCGATTATACAGTCGCAAATTCGATCTGTTACTCAAACTTTTGAACAAGCAACTTTCTACATGGTTTGATTGGGTGGAGAATGAAGCGGGTCTGCACGTGTTTGGCTGGTGGCGAGGTAATGTGTCCACGTATGAGGCCTTTCGGGCATCGGCTAAGTCACAAGGTGTGGTATACTCAGAAGTCAGCAGTTCAACGTCAGTTGGTACGAAGTATGGTATATATTTATCTTTTGCACATTTGTCAGATGAACAGTTACAGGAAGGCGTATCCAGATTGAAAAATGCCGTCACAGCCTCATTGTGAGGTACATCGTCTCCAAAATATAGTACAAGAAGATCATCATTCGGAAGAGGGGCGATCGTTATGAATTGGTTAAATGGACTCTATAAAATAAATAAGCAGGAACCGAACAAGGAAATCGAACGTTCTTTGGTTAACGCCATCTTCCGAATTTATGACCGATTCCCCCGAATTGGTCTTAGAGAGCGGATCGGACAGCAAGAAATGTCTCTCGATATAGCCGATGCTTATATCCATGGACATAATGCCATGATTGAAGCTGGTGTCGGAATCGGTAAGTCTTTTGCATACCTGATCCCAAGTCTGCTCACGAATCAAATGTCTCAAAAACCAGTTATTATAGCTACTTCCTCCATTCAGCTTTCGGAACAGATACATAAAGATTTAAGGATCATTGGTAGCCGGTTGGGATTCACAATGGTTCGTTCCGTCGTGGGCAAAGGCATGGGTCAGTATGCCTGCCGAAGCAGAGCAGCTGAATTAATCAGTCCTGGTGATGCAAACTCCTCCGTGTCTACCCTCGCCCAGCGCATATTAGATTATGAAATTGATGAAAGAGCCGATATTAAAGCTGGAATTAGTGATGCTGAATGGTCACACGTTTCCGTGAATGATTGCAAATTCGAACGTTGCCATCATAAAAATGGATGCTTGTTCTACGATATGAGAGCGAAATTAAATGCAAAAGCTCACGAGATTGATTTTATTATCGTGAACCAGGATCTGCTCATACGGGATTTGATGAAGAAAAAAGAAGGTACGAAGAGCATTATCTCGGAACAGCCTGCTCTGATCGTCATTGATGAAGCGCATAATCTGGAAGCAAAAGTTCGAGATGCCAGAACGCTTGAGTTCACTTATCGGGGAATCTGCCGCACGCTCGATACCACTGTGCAGCTTCTCATGAAGCAGTCTGGGGATAAAAGTCTCTTCTCACAATCTAAGTTCATAAAAAACTGCGCTGAGCGCATCTTCAAACAGGTAAACGCGGATCTGCTCCACCATGCCAAGCAGGATAACGACCGAATCAAAGTGTCGGATATCAAAGGAATACCTTTAAACCAAGTCTCGAACAATTTGAAAGATCTCAGTCTACGGCTTTCCATTTTGACTTCCCGCCACGAACGGGAGATCGATGACGCTTTTGAAGCCATCAACGGGCTTGTCACTCTCATTCGTGTCTTATCTGAACTGGAGGACAACTATCTCTTATGGGCAAGCAGTCCCCTGGGAATAGCCACGATCAGTATCTGTCCCAAAGATATAAGCCAATTTCTGAAATACATTTTATTTAATGCCAAGGTACCTGTAATCCTGACGTCGGCAACGCTGTGCCAAGGCGGGGATACATTGGAGGAACAATACTCTTATTTGACGCAGTCCCTCGGTTATAAGGGGGATTTTATGGATCGCAAATCCTCCCCTTTTGACTATACCAACCATGCCATGATGTACATCTCGAACAAAGTTCCCTATTACCACCATGACCAGCGCGAAAACTATCTTGAAGCAGCTTATAAGGAAATGGTTCAACTCTGTAATTTAACTCACGGAAGAACAATCGTCCTTTTTTCAGCAAAGGAGGACATGAAGTACATTCACAAGAAGTTGATTTCAAGTGCTAATGAAAATTCATGGGCAGTGCATGTTCAAAAAGAAGGATCTTCCCAGGACAGTGTCATCGCCGAATTCAGGAAAAGCAAAGGTGTACTCCTGGGTACCGGTGTATTCTGGGAAGGCGTGAATATCGAGGGTCCTGATCTGTCGCAGGTTATCATTTTCCGTCTGCCCTTCCCTGTTCCATCGGATCCTGTTTATGAATATAAGGCATCTGTAACGGAGAATCCGTTCATGGAGGTGTTTGTACCGGACATGCTTCTGCGGTTACGGCAAGGAACGGGTCGCTTGATCCGCAGTGAAACGGACCTTGGCATACTCAGCATACTTGACTCCCGTCTAAGCGCAGCGGCAAAAAAGAGTTACCGGGAACAGGTGCTGGACACGTTGCCGTTCAAAAAAGTGACGGAGGATATTGCGGTTTTGGAGAAATTTGTTCAAAATAAGGGGATACGACGAACGGATTAGGAGTGGAATAACACGTAACCTTGAAAAACTGCCTAAATTACATGAAGCAGCCCTTCCATCTATCAAGCGGAAGGGCCAATTTAGATGCTGGAAGTAAGATTTATGCTACAATATATTCCAGATCTACGAACCCCAAAGGAGGCATTACCATGGTTGAAAGACCAACTACAGATGAATATGCAGCTTTTTATGAAGGCTATATCCGGCTTGTTCCTGAAGGGAACATCATTGAAATGTTGGAGCAACAGGCCAACATCGTACAAAATCTGCTTTCTTCATTGGCAGAGGATCAAGCAAATTATCGTTACGCCGAAGGAAAATGGAGCGTGAAAGAGGTCATCGGCCACCTTTTGGATAACGAACGAATCATGAGCAGCCGATTGCTTCGTATCGCCAGAGGCGACCAAGCGAATCATCCCGGCTACGATCAGGACGTGTTTATGCAGACCCACCCGTTCAATGCATATACCCTGGCCGATTTGAGTGAAGAATATGCCGTCACACGTCGCTCAACCCTCCTTATGCTTCGTCACCTCACGCCGGAAGCTTGGCTCTGTAGAGGGATCGTCAGTGATAATCCTGCTTCAGCTCGATCAATCGCCGTTATTATGGTTGGACATGAGCTCCACCATTTATCCGTACTTCGTGATGGCTATTCGCTGGATTTGAAATTATAAAATTCATTCAAAAGACTTTGAACCTACATTCTCAGTAGGATCAAAGTCTTTTCTCATCAGTCGTTTTATCGTTCAAATTATCGTTCAAAATGAATTAAATGTGTATCCTCTCCCAAAGATAACGTGAAATAATCATTTAGAATCGGAATGTCCCCATTGAATTCAATGGGCAGTACCACATAGCTGGACTGAAAGTAATCCGATCTGTTCCACCGATCCGCAAAGTACAGGTACTCCTCCTCTGATCGCTTCAACACAAACGCTGGTTGCGTTAGATACGTCGTTTCATCGCCAAAATCGCTGAGCATCCCCCATGGACCATCCATCGTATTAGCCATCGCGTATTTCCCTTGATTGGGAGCCCAACCCGTGCAAAATGAGGTCACCATATAATACTTCCCGTTCCGCTTGAAGACGGCTGGGGCTTCTCGATACTCCCCCTGCCATAGCTTTCCGACAAGGCTTTTGACATTAAGGTAATCCTCCTGTAGACGATAGATGTGAAGGTCCGCATTGTCTCTGGCAGCCGAAATAAAATAAGCCGTTCCATCATCATCCTGAAAGAGTGTGCAGTCACGCGACATATAACCATATGGATTAAAGCTGCCATGGTAAATGAAATGGCTATCCGGAGAATCAGATGTGGCAATGGCGCATGCGGCATCGTTGTAATTATTACCATTCTCATAGTGAACCCAGAGGACGAACTTCTTTGTCACCGTGTTGAACAGTACTTTAGGCCGTTCAAGATTCACCTTTCCACCTTTATCGTTCACTAATGCCAGATTCGTCCGGACTCGAATGGGTGCAGCTGGTGTAGAGGTGGTCAAGATATGGTTTCGAAACTCCCAGTTGAATAGATCTTTGGAACGGTAACAACTCACATATATATCGTCCCTCCGATCTTCGCCATACCAGTAATAATAGTCGTCATGGAATAACATATGTCCACCATGGGCATGGATCGGCTGACCACTTGAATCATTCCAGATGCCACCATTGGTTAATTGATTATTCTGTGCTTGTTCCAAATATTTTTACCTCCCATAATCTTGGTGTGTACCAGTTGTTAGGGTTGTTGTGAAGTGCCGCATTTTGCATATTAATTCGTACATACCTGGCAGTAGTGCTCGATAGCGTATCTGAGGTGAAACCGTAAGATGTATTGTTGGTTCTATCCAATGCCACGGTCCAGTTTACATTATCCGTACTGGTCTCTATTTTATATTTGTAAAAACCTTCGGAGCCTTTTTGCATCCACCAAGAGATTTGCACATTATTTAATTGCTGAACGGAGCCGAGGTCGACCTTCCACCAATGTGGCCAGGAACTGCCTGTGCCGACCCATTCGGTTTGATAGTTACCATCATTCGCATAACTTGCCGGATTCGTTCCGGTAGCCGTTTGCGCTGTTGCCGGTTTACCTTGTGACAGTAGTTTTCCATTTTGAACGGGAACGACAACATCATCGCTTGTGTTATATAGGACTTGATCAAAATAATCATAAAATGCATAACCATCAGAGAACCAAACGGGAAGCAGTCGTTCCTCCGTTGTTCCATTTTGCGTGCCTGCCCAACCGAACAGCCAGCGATACGCAACCATAACGACGTTGTTGCCCGTATCTGGCTTCACCCGCATGACGGAGCCCGACTGAGCGGAGAAGGTTGACGTGTTGCCAATCGTCCGTAATTCAGACCAATCTCCGTCTATGCTATTTGCTGAAGAATACAAAGGTATACTCGGATACCACCCTGCCGCTTGGGAAGAGAACAAATAATAAATGCCATCTTTTTTGATCATCTTAGGCAATTCTCTATGTTGACCTTGATAAATAACAGAAACTTGATGATCCACATCCAACCAATCGGAGGTTAACTTATACAAAATCGTGTCCGAATTATTATTGGCCGTAGAGATTAGATACGCCGAATTATCATCATCTTTGAAAATGGAGATATCCCGGGATTGGTTCCCTTCCGGCCGAAAGCTTTTGTGAAATGTAAAGTCTTCTCCAGGCGTGGCCGAAGCCACCGATACTCTGGCAAGTGTGTAGTCTGTACTGTTTTCATAGTGAGCCCAAAAAACAAACTTGTTCGTTGGCGCATGGTAGAGGATATTGATCCCCTCAAATTTAGAATTCGCCAGATCGGGATGATCCGTGTAGGACAGGACCACTTTGTCGTTACCATAGGTGATGTCATCTGTTGACGTCTGTTGAATCATTTCACCAAAACCGCCTGATGACTTTTGCACAAAATTGAATCTGTAGTAGGTGTCTCCAACTTTAAGTTCATTCGGGAGCATAAGCGTTGATTGCGTTGTGTTATCAAAAGTTGTGAGGTTCTCTGGAAGGCTGTAGGGGGTATATTCTGGCGAAACAGCGGAGGTTAACAAGGAAGTTCCGCCATATGCTTTCACTTGATACTTGTAGTTACTACCTATGTTGAGGTCATAATCATCCGTCGTTGTACCGGTTAGGGTCTGTAATAAATGATAGGGCTCATTGTTTTCGGATCTATACAACTCGTATGCAGTCGCTCCCTGCACAGGTGCCCAATGGATTTTGGCATTGGATACTTCGGATTCATTCTTCAGCACAAACAGTGTTGCAGCAATATGGGTCTCTTCACCAGCAGCGTGAACGGTTTGAGCTGAGGACGTTAAATGAACTGTTAACAACATCAATGCAATGACGATAGCCATCCACGATTTACCTTTGATCATGTCTCATCATCTCCTTTTTTAGAAGACCAACCTTCCTGTTGCCGGAAGGTTGATCCAGGTGAAACTTGACTTTATTTCAAATTCATCAGTGTCATAACATCGGTCTCACTGGCTTGGTTGTACCAATCGTTAACTTCTTGGATAACGGTGTCTCCACCTTTTTCGTGCCACTGTTGGACAAAGGTATCAAATGCTTCAAGTGGCTCATTGCCATATATGATTTTGGTGAATGTCTCTTGTTCCATGGTGGTCAACTGTTCCCACACATTTTGCATCGTTGGCGTTGGTGGACCGTTGAACTCATTTGGCAGTAAAACATCCCTGTTTTCATACGAAATTCGATATCCATCTTGGGTCGTTTGATCCTTTGAAGCGCTCTGAATGAGGACGCCTGTATCGGCTTCGACACCGTTCGCCAGATCGAAGTAAGATTGGCCGGGACCGTCCACGCTCGGTGTGTTTTTGGTAAATGCCATTTTCCCAACGCCTTGCACAGCCTCTAATGGTGTATTGAATTTCGTTGGATCGAAAGTGACTTCATCGTTGACGATATCGTAATCATATCCCTGAGCGTAGCCGAATTTGAAATCTCCCGTGCTGAACGCCGCATCGTACATTTTATCGTAGTACAGGAAGAAGGCTTCCATGTTCTGAAAGTCCTTGTTAAACATGAACACCCCATCGTTCAATTGGGCGGACTGATAGGTCTTATCTCCGTTCACGCCTTGAATAGTCGGATAAGCACTAATTTTCGCACCCTCAACATTTTTCTCTACGTCTTTCACACTGTCGTATAGCCAAGGACGACCAATGATAATGCCTGCTTTCCCCTCCGTAAAATCGGACAGTGCGTCCCAGGCCCCCTGGGTGGCCAATTCTTTGTTCAAGTAGCCTTCCGCATACCAATCGCGTAACTTGGCCAGTGCCTCTTTTTTGCCATCAGCCACAGATCCATAAGTAAGTTTGCCGTTCTCGTTATACCATTGCCTTGGAAGGTGCTTGCCCGTGTATGCGCTGAATATCATGACCGGATCGCTGACCCAGCCCGTATTGTAGGAATCTTTCCCCGAAAATGTAAAGCCATATGTGTCTTTCTTGCCGTTCCCATCCGGGTCCTCATTGGTGAACGCCGCGATGACTTGCTCAAACTCTTCAATCGTTGTTGGCGCTTTCAAATTTAATTTGTCCAACCAGTCCTGGCGAATCAGCATGACTTCGCCTTCCGTCAGATTCGGCGCGATCGCCATCCCGTAGACCTTACCCTCCCTAACCACTGGATTGAAGGTGGTCGGGTATTGTTTGTATATTTCTTTTATCCGGTCAGGCATGTAGGTTGAGATGTCTTCCGTAATCTCCTTGACCTGCCCCGACTCGATCAGATCATTGACCAGCATGGTATCATAAACGGGCAGAACGTCGGGCAGCTTCTCTGAACCTGTCAGGGCCAGCCGCAGCTTGGTATTATATTGTGAAGCATCACCTCCCAGCAGGGTGGTTTGAATTTTGATACCCAGGTTTTCTTCGCCCCAACGGGTCAACACATTGTCATTCAACGTTTCACCATTGATGTATTTTCCAGCATTCTCATCCTGTTGTTTGGCGATGGTGATCGTAAATGGAGGATCATATTTTCCGTCCTTAAGCACCGATACCGGTGCGGTTTCGGATGCGCTCTCCCCTTTGCTACAGCCAGCCACAAGAGCAGCCGACAGCATAACCATACTTACCATTTTCCATAACTCGTTTCTTTTCTTCATGGAAACATGCCCCCTTCACTCACTCAATTTGTTTTCTATTCTTTTACAGCTCCTAGTACAATTCCCTTCACGAAATATCGTTGTAAAAATGGATAGACCAAAATGATGGGTAGCGTGCTGACAAAAATTTGAGCTGCCTTGATACTTTGTTCCGACATGGCTGCGACTTCGGATTGGCTCATCGCCATATTCTGCATGTTGCTCTGTACCACAACAGTCTGTAGGAACGAAGCCAGCGGATACTTGCTCGCATCGGACATGTACAAAATTCCGTCAAACCAGGAGTTCCAGTGCCCCACCATAATGAACAAGGATACGGTTGCGATGCCAGGCAGAGATAATGGTAAATATATTTTGCTGAGGATTACGAAAAAGGACGCTCCGTCAATGAAAGCTGCTTCTTCCAAGGCTTTGGGAATCGTTTTGAAGAAATTGACGAGAAGAATCAAATTATAAGCACCGAAAGCTCCTGGCAGCACAAGTGCCCAAATTGTATCCTTTAATCCAAGGGCAGTGATCAATATGTAAGAAGGTATCAATCCCCCCGAGAAAAGCATGGTAAAGATAAAAAACCACATGAGCACGTTGCGTCCCCGGAATTCTTTGGATAGGGCATATCCTGCACAGGTAAGGATAAACATGCTGATGGTCGTACCCAAAACGGTCCGAGTGATGGATGTCAGCATGGCACCGTTGAAGTTGGAATTATTGAACGTTTTGATATAGGCGTCCACGTTGAACCCGACCGGCCAAAATGAAACCATATTACCGCTAATGGCCGCTTTGCTGCTGAGCGATTGCGCGAGCAGATGAAGCAGTGGAAGAAAACACGCCAGACCCGCCAGTATCATGAATGCGTAATTAAAATAGGAGAATACTCTATAGCCTGTCGTCTTATGGTACATGATCCCTCTCCCTCCTTGTTAGAATATTTTGTAATTGGCATATTTATAGGCCAGCCTGTAGGAGACAACGATCAAGATCAAGCTGATTCCCGATTTAAACAGTCCTACTGCTGTCCCGAACCCGTATTGCCCGTTTAACAAGGATGAACGGTAAACATAGGTATCAATGATATCTCCTGTACTGTAGACAAGCGGATTGTACAGATTGAAGACCTGATCAAAGCCCGCATCCAGAATATTGCCCAGACTCAGTGTAGAAATGACGATAATCATAGGCAACATGCTAGGCAAGGTGACGTATCGAATTTGCTGCCGGCGTGTGGCGCCATCGATCTCGGCCGCTTCGTAATAAGAAGGATTGATCCCTGCAATAGTCGCCAGATAAACAATCATGCCGAAACCAAAGCTCTTCCACACGTCGCTGATCACAACCGTGAATCGAAACAGATCAGGATCACCCAGGAAGTAAATGGGATCGTTCCCGAAAATCCGGGTCAAGATGTGATTGATTCCTCCGTCTAATCCGAGAATGTCGATCATCAACCCCGCGACGGTAACCCAGGACAAGAAATGCGGCAGATACACCAGTGTCTGAACACTTTTCTTAATGCCCATATTTCGGATCTCGCTCAGCAGAATAGCCATGACGATCGGAACGATAATACCGACGATAATTTTGGAAACGGCGATAATCAGCGTATTAATGATCGCTTGTGTAGCTTCTTTGTACTGGAAAATCCGTTCGAAATTATCTAACCCGATCCACCGTGAACCTGTGATGCCCAGCCATGGTTTGTAGTCCTGAAATGCCATGAGCAAACCTACCATCGGGCCGTAAGAAAAGATGCAGACAAATACAAAAGCGGGAATACACAGTACATACAAAGGCCAGCTTTTCTTGAGTTCCTTTTTGAATGAAGTTCGCTGGGGAAGCTTTGTTTTTGTTTTTTTTGCGGATCTGGCGGGCACGATCTCGTTAATGTTGCATACCTCCTCTATGATGGCTCTTCGAAAGCGATCCTTGAAGATAAGCTTAACAAAAGCGCTTTCACTCCAAAATGCCAAAATTTCAAGATTATCACCCCACGCTGAAGCATTTTAAAAACGCTTTCATTTATCGCGGATGCTGCCCTTCCGCTTTTCGAAGGTTTGGCTTATATTAAAGTTAATCCGATATGGATTTTAAACTTCTACGTTTGGCGATATGAAAGGAAACGCATATGATCAGAAAAATGTATATGAAGCGATTCATCTATTTCTTTGTTTTTTTTCTGCTGCTGACGTTGAGTTTGTTTTTCGTGATGAACCGATTGAGCTCCAAAACACTTGAAGAAAATCTGATCAGCGCTTCCAAAAACCAGCTTGATTATGTGAAAGGCATTCTAGACGGAATTATATACGAGGCTAATATGTACGGGGTTCAGTATGCAGCTGACAGTGATGTGCGGTTCTACCAGAGGCATGTTATCGAGCTGAGCAATTACGATTCCCAAATGAAAAAAAACGATATCGTGGATCGCTTGCGGCAAACGCTCCTTTCCAGTCGATCCATTGAATCGATCGGCATTTACTGGAAGACTGAAGAAGCGTTTCTCTCCGCGAACAATACCCAGGAGGCAAGACTTCCGTTCAAGGATGTTCATGAGCGGGGATGGCAAATCGTCGGTAACAGCTTGTATTACTTTGCCCTCTACCCTTACATCCAGAAATCAGGACAAAATGAACCGACTCAGTACGTGGTTGGTGTAAAGCTGAATACCGATTATTTAAAAAGCCTGCTAAAAAAGGCTGTGAATAACGACAGTTCGAACGCTTTTTTTCTTTTTGACCCCCAGCAGTTATGGAGTGAGAAAGAAATTGACACCGATCTGTTGAAAGCGGTTACTGAAATGCTTACGCCCCAGCCAGAAGTCACTTTAAAATATGATTATCATACCAATTCGGATGACTACTATGTTCTTTCGCGATATATTGAATCGATCGACGGTTACCTGATTACATATACACAGACGAACGATTTTCTGCAACCGCTTGACCGCAATCGCAAAGTTTTCTTTGCCAGCATTTTAGCCGTGTTCACGCTTGGTCTGGTTGTGATCTTTACGTTTTATCGGAACTACTACCGTAATCTCCGTTTGTTGGAGAGAAAGTTTTCACAGGTCGAGCAAGGTAATCACAACACGCGGATCACCGAAAATACGGGCAAAGAGTTTTACAGCCTATTCAGAAGTTTTAACCATATGGTTACCGAAATCCAGGATCTGTTCGTATCCTTGAAGACTGAAACGGAACTGAGACGAGGTGCGGAACTTCAACAACTTCAAGCTCAGATTAACCCTCATTTTTTATACAACAGTTTGTTTTTCATCATGTCGGTGGCTCAGTTTTCACCTGATTCTGTCATGCGCATGAGCAAGCATCTAGCTGAATATTATCGTTATTTAACCAAGTTGGACCGACATGAAGTCACGCTGGAAAGCGAGCTCCAGTTTGCGGAACATTTCCTGATTATTATGGCTCTCAGCAAAAAAATGGAGTACAGCATTAATCTGCCGCCAGAACTGGCCTCCCTTCCCCTCATGCCGCTGATCATCCAGCCCGTGGTTGAAAATGCAATTCAACATGGAATTGAAGGACAACAAGGGGCCCATCGGGTGACGATTGATGTCAAACAGACGAAAGCTGCGATAACGATCAAGGTATCCGATGACGGTAAAGGTCTGTCGCTGGATGATATCCGCAGCCTGGAGGCTCGGCTTGAGAGCGATACCCCGCCTGAAGGAATTAAAGGCGTAGGGCTCTGGAATGTAAATCGGCGTCTGAAAAATACGTACGGCGAACGTAGCGGGCTACATTTTGCTACGAATGATTGGGACGGCTTGTCCGTCTTGCTGCTCATCAGCATACCCGAGGTGAAAGGAGATAACTAATGCGATTATTAATTGTGGATGACGGACATTATGTCGTTGAGTATATGAAGCACTTGCTCGATTGGAAAAACTTCGGCATTCATCAGATCGAGACGATGACCAATTCGATTGAAGCCCGTGACATGTTGACTCAAAACCATATCGATATTCTGATCACTGACATACGAATGCCCGAGGTGTCGGGTATTGATCTGCTTCAACATATCCACCAACATAGTTTGCCAACCAAAGTCATCATCCTTTCCGGCTACTCCGAGTTCGAGTATGCACAGCAAGGAATCCGTTTAGGTGCGCTTGACTATCTGCTCAAACCTGTAGACAAAGATGATGTGGAGAAAGCCATGTCTAAAGCCATCAAGAATATTACAAAGACACGACCCGCTCAACCTATGGCATGGGAGAACTTCGATGGATTGGGGTACCTGCTTTCGCTGCTTGGTCAAAACGAGACATTGAGAAGGCAATATGATGCTTATACTGAATTCTTAGGGGAACAACGTTTCTGCTGCTTCAAGCTGGAGGGGTTCACACCAGAACATGAGAACGTTATAAAACGTACAGTCGGAGACCAATTGGATCGTCTCATTTGGACTGCGGGTACCCGACTGTTCGCTCTTGTTCCGGAAGAAGCTGCTGAGGAACTGACTATCGAACTGGAGCAATCGGTCGTGTCCCCTCCCTTTTCATTGACCGAACGTAACGTGACCCGGCAGATGTTCTACAGGTTTTTCCTTAATGAGGACGTACGCTCAGAAGACTTCATTGGCATATTCAACCATTCTCCATCATGCAGTGATTGGGAATCTGCCGGAAATATCATTAAAAAATATGATCAACTCCGTCTCCGAAAGCAAAAAATAATCTTTCTCCTAGAGACGATGTTATATGTATATCTGGCGGACACGGATCGGGATGACTCTGAAACCGTGGATTGGATATTCAACCAGTTAGGTCAACCTGATGAACTAAGGTCAACCCTCATGCATCGGGTCAGTCGAATCAGAAACAACAAACAGATGTCCATTCAAACCATCGTCGACAAAGTGCAAACGTATATCGAAGATCATCTGTCACATGGCCTTAGTCTGGATGAGTTGGGGAAAGTCGCACATCTACATCCCGTTTACTTTTCCAAACTGTTTAAACAAGAGACGGGCGAAAATGTGTCAAATTACATTTCTAAGAAGAGGCTGGAGAAAGCTTCCCAACTGCTTCAAGATTCTGAACTCCGTGTCAACGATATAGCGCAAATGGTCGGTTACAGAAAGAATCAGTATTTTATCCAATTGTTTAAAGTGGAATACGGGGTTACGCCCTACCAGTATCGCAGAAATATGATCCACAAATGACTTCGTTAGAATAAATTTCACATAAATTATATGTCCAATGTAGTACCGAAAAAGCCTAACTTCCTACTCTTGTGTTTAAAGAGTGAGTTGGGTCTTTTTAGTGCAATTAATAAAGAAACTTAATAAATAAACTTTCATGAATGACGCAATGATCTTTGTTTAATTTGTTTAGGAAGCTGTGGAGGTGAATTAATAAGCGTTTAACCTTGGGTTAGGTCGATCAACTTATCGAAGCAGTATGAATCTCTGTCATAGCCGTTATGCTCATAAAAAGCATGGGCATCGGTTCGCTTAACTCCACTACATAAAATAATACTTGATATTCCCCGTTCTTTAGCATAATTTTCAGTGTGCCTTAGTAGTTTTGTACCTATCCCCCTATTTTGAAAATCCCTTTTAACAGCAAGTGCTTGAATATGTAGATAACCAATTGGAACTCCTACGGATAATGCCTGAACAATAGTTACAAAACCGACCACATCATTTTCTATTAATGCGACAAATGTTTTGTATTTCCCGTCCTTATTCATCTCTTCCATAGTCACTCGGAAGTTTGCATCATTAACATTACGAATTCCAAGTACATCGTTCCATAAAAAAACAACTTCAGCATAATCATCTGATATAATTTCTCGTATTTTAAGATCCATACCTAACCCCACCCCCAATATAAAAATTGGAACAATCTTTCCCGTGAACTTAAATCTTAAATTGAACTGAATGCAAACATTATTTCAGCTTCACAAACCAGTTCATTGTTTACTGTGGCGGAACCTCTCCCTTTAACAATCTGCCCCTTGATACGAGTTGTCTGAAATGTAAGAAGGAGTTGGTCTCCAGGTACTACTTGCCGTTTGAATCGACAATTATCAATACCAGTTAATAAACCTATTTCATGATTAATGATCTCTCCTTTAGACATGACGATACCACCGACCTGTGCTAGCGCTTCTATAATCGCGACTCCAGGCATTACCGGATGGTCGGGAAAATGACCAATAAAATAAGGCTCATTGATTGTTACATTTTTAATTCCGACAGATTTCTTGCCCTCATCAATTTCC
Organism: Paenibacillus sp. LS1; assembly: GCF_026013365.1. Lineage (GTDB taxonomy): Bacteria > Bacillota > Bacilli > Paenibacillales > Paenibacillaceae > Paenibacillus. The sequence goes on along the minus strand of NZ_JAPDOE010000001.1, from coordinate 420,344 downwards.
AAGATTTTATCAACCAAAAGAAATGGATATCTGTGAGGAATTAACTCTTTTATTCTTTCAATATCAAACATGGATTGCCTCCTCTTTAGCTCAAAGTGTCTCAAGCAAATTATGGCCCATATTTAATATTCGTGACCTAGTAACTAGATCCCTTTTCCAAAGGGATCACCTATCGTACTCTAAATGGCGGATTCTTAAGGAATACAGCATGTATCGTTATTCCATCATAAAACCGCCTAAACATTATAAAAATGGACCAACTTAATGAAATAACGTCTCCGTGATTCGTTAGAATTCAAACGTATGTAGTTCCGCAGGAATATGATCAATAAATAAAGCTGTAGATGCAGTTAGACCACATCAGTTACATTGGCATGTAAAGAAGAAGCCACTCATTAGTAATGGAGTGGCTTCTGTAAATTGAACTTATTTATTCTTCTGTGCAATGATGATATAGACGGGTTGGTTAGCAACTTGCGTCGGTGAATGAATCGTGTCAATAACCGAGAAACCTGCCTTAATGATTTCCTCTTTCATTTCATTCGATGAAACTCTTGGTCCAGTAGGTACAGTAGGCACCTCTGACTTCTCTAATTCAATACACAAAAAGATCCCCTTGTCTTTTAATACTCTGTGGATTTCATTCAGTACAATTGAAAGAGGTTGAACCTCGTGTAACGATATGGAAGCAACAGCTTTCTCGAATCTTTCGTTCGCGAGTGGCATTTCTTTAAAATTCGCGGCAGTGGTTTCAATATTGGTTATGCCTTTCTCCTTAGCTTTTACCTCAAGATACTTTAAAATATCTTCATCGTAATCGAATGCAACTACGTTTTTTACATATTTAGCAAAAGCAAAGCTTATATAACCTGTACCAGCTCCAAGATCTAATAGTTCGTCCTCTTTATTAAGCTGTATGAACTCAAATAACTCCTCTGCCGGGAACCTCTCAATATTCTCCAAGTGCTCAATTTTTCTTTGTACTTTTGGATTCATATTCATACTCCTCTTCTAATCGTATTTTGTAAGAACATTTTCGGATCCCTTATTTGGGATTTGAATTAAAGATATAATCTATCTCTAATGACTATAATATATGAAGTAAGATTTGTAAATAACAAATCCATGGAGAAAAAGAAAAGAAAACCCGCAAGCCTTTTGGCTGCGGGTACAAGAAGAAACGTAACGTATTCACATAAATCTGTCCATATTCCCTATCTATTGTTCAGCCAATTTCACAAAATATTCTGAAGCCAAACGGACAGCCAGGATACTTGCGCTATTCAGGGAATTATCAAAGATAACCACATGGTTGTTTTTGACCGCTTCCAGTGAGTTCCATACCTTTGAAGATTGCTTATCCTTGACTGCTGCCTCTGCGACGTCAATACGATGCTGGATAATAATATAATCAGGATTCATGCTGGAAAGCCCCTCTAACGTAAGGGATTCTCCTCCCTCAGGATATCCCTCTGGTGCCAACAACCCAAAACCTGCATTTTGATTGTAGTACATCGTGTTTTTAGATCCTTGCGCATTAAAATTGGATTTTCCGTCTACCCGCAACAAGGCAAAGGTTTTATTCTCAAGTGTACTTAAATGCTCTTTCGTGGTTGCGATCATTTCTTGGGTTTCCTGAATCAATTGTTCCGCAAGCTCCTCTTTACCAACAATCTGAGCACAAAGCTTGGTCGTTTTTTCCCATGTGTCGGTGTAGTCGATTAAGACGACAGGTGCAATCTTGCTCAACTCATCATATATGGTATCCACTGAACCCTTAAAGGTCACGATTACATCAGGGTTAGCCTCCATAATCTTTTCCAGATTCGCTGAGTCACTACCCAAGTCAATAATCTCGGCAGATCCGGCGTAAGGCTGTAATGTAGCAAACTCCTTCATCGCTTCTGCCGCGCTAGTTGATGCAATTGGAGGTGTATCCAAAGCAAAAAAGTAATCTAAGTATAAAGGATGAAGCACCGCTATGCGCTCTGGTCGTTTCTCAAGCACCACTCCATTTTCGCTAGCATCCTGAATGGTTCTTGGCCATGCCTCCCCCTCGCTCTTGCTGGTTTCAGGCGTAACGGTGCTGGAAGTTTGGGAACATCCGGCCAGTACTCCTGTTAGTATCATTAATGTTGCAATCCATCCAATTAGTCTGTTCATATGGCTCCCCATCCGATAAGTTATCAATTATTTTGTACCACTGCTTCATTAATGATTGATCTATTAAATCCCTAGGTGATCTCGTAAAGTAGTTCCCTCGTATTCGCTCCGGAACATTCCTCGTGCAACCAACTTTGGAATCAGCTGTTCGAAGAATATTGTCATCGATTTTTCTGAACCGCCCGGCAACGCTATGAATCCATCAATCGCACCAGCCTCAACCCGCTCGATAATATCATTCATTACAGTCTCGACGGTCCCCACAGATACCCAATGAGCTGATCCAACAACCTCCGGTCGATCCAGGATTTCTTTCACGGTCGGCTGATATTTTGTAATAAAGCGGCGTAGTAATTCTGCATGTGTACGGCTGCGGACAGCTTGATTAGGATCGGGAAGCATTGCAGCAGTTACCCGTTGATCTAATGGACAACCTGTTAAATCAAGACCCATTACCGATTGGAGTGAGGCATGTCTTCGTTCAAGACTTAAGTGTGAATGTGCAGCCTTATGCAATTCAAGCGCTTCTTCGTGCGTATCGCCCAGGAAAAAATACAGACCCGGCAAAACTTTGATGGCATTGGGATCGCGCCCATGTTCTAAAGCTCTTCTTCGCAAATCATTTCGTAATTCCACTCCTGATTCAAGATCAGGCATTGCTGCAAAAATAGCATCCGCGACGGAAGAGGAAAAATTCCGCCCGATATCTGAAGCACCAGCTTGAAACAAAGGAATGCTTCCGGATGAATGAGAAGGTAACGTTAGCGGCCCTTTTACATTGAAAAATTCACCAGAATGATTAATGGCAGTCACTTTATTCTTATCTGAGAACATGCCTGATTTGCGGTCAATGACAATGGCTTCATCCGGGAAACTCTCCCAAAGCTTGCATACCACATCCGTAAACTCCATTGCCTTTGCATATCTCTCTTCCGGTGATGGCATAGGTGAATTGCCGAAATTATCGGCTCCTTCAATAGAAGTGACAATATTCCAGCCTGCACGTCCATTGCTTAGCCAGTGTAAAGACTGAAGCTGTCTGGCAACAACATACGGTGGATTGAACGTGGTAGAGATGGTCGTAACCAGTCCGATCCGGTTCGTTTCACGAGCGATTGCTGCAAAGAACAGTGTAGGATCCGGGCTACCAAAGTTGGAGGAATCGCCTAACATCTGCGGGCTAATATACAGATAATCCGCTCTGAAAAGAAAATCGAGCTTGAACTTCTCCGCTATTTTTGCCCAATGAATATAATAGTCAATGCTTCCTGACTGCTCCACTCCGCTATCCGGGTGCCGCCACCCGTCACCTTTATTCCATGTTGCATTTAAGGATAATCCAATACATAATTGTCGATTTGAATTCATTTCTACCAACCTTTCGTTTCAATAATTTACTCCTAAGAGACCTGAGGTAAAACTTTATGCTTTGATAATTAATAATGATTCTCATTATCAGAAATAAAGTTTAACAAGGATTTAACTCCATTTGAATGCACAAGTGACGAATTGGATATGCATAATTATCTAATCGAAATTAGAACAAGCTCTTGTTCTCGCCACCTTAGATAGGAAATTACATGGATAAAATAAAAAAAAGCCGCTTGAATAGCGACTTGAATGATACTATGTTCTTGTCCCGCGACTGGTGATGACCTACGATTCAAGCTCTTTGATTACTTTGGCAGGTACACCCCCAACAACACAATGATCAGGGACATCTTTGGATACAACAGCGCCGGCAGCAACAATTACATTGTTTCCTATCGTTACGCCTGGTAGAATCACACAGTTTGCTCCGATCCAAACATCATTACCAATCTTAACAGGCTTCGTGATGGACAACTTCTCTCTTCTTCCTTTGGCTGTCATCGGATGACTTACCGTAGAGATCGTAGTGTTAGGGCCGATCATGCAATAATCCCCAATCGTTACTGTATCGACATCAAGAATTGTAACATTGTAATTGGTCAGAAAATCTTCCCCTACATGAATATTTTTACCCACATCGCAATTGAACGGTGGCTGCATATAAACTTTAGTACCACAGGAACCAAATAGTCTTCGGATTACTTCTTGTTGTTCTTGGATATTTACAGTATCAATTTCATTGAATTTTTTACATAGACGAGTTGCATTTTCTTTCAATGAAGCAATCTCTGGATCTAAAAAGCAAAACGCTTCCCCAGCAAGATATTTAAAATCGAAGCTCATACGATACGGTATTATGAACAAGAAGGATTACTGCCGTTCGTTGAACGTGATCAAGGTGGAAGAAGAGTTTTTAACGAAGGGGACTTAAGTTGGTTGGATCTGATTACTTGTTTGCGGATTACGAATATATCTATTGCAGACTTGCGAAAGATCGTTGAGCTTACTCAAGAGGGAGATTGGACTATTCAAGCAAGAAAGAGATTATTTTAGAACACAAAGCTAAATTAATGGAAGAGCAACATAAATTAGACAAAGCTTTTAAAAAAATAGCCCAAAAACTCGATTACTTCGACGATCTTGAAGAAAAGTATGTAGAAAAACAAAGTCAACGTAATGGCAATACAGCATTAGAATAAGTTAAAAAAAAGTTGAAAAAAGAAGGGGCATTTCGATGCTCCTTCTTCTCTTTAGATCAGACATGAATCCCTGCGGGGAATCCTTCTTAGTTGAGGTTATTCCCGTATGCTCCAAGGGAGTATTTTAATATCTTATAAAAAATTACACATGTTCTCCATAAGAAATCGACTGAAACAATGGACCAAATATAGGTACTAGTTTAGTTGTATACCAATTTATATCAGTAACTTTATTATAACTTTCTACATCAAGGACTTTTCGATTGATATCAGGGCTTATCAGTATGGTGCCGTTCTCTTTAATTAAAAAAGTGCCCCCTACATGTGTATCCTTCCAAGTCATAGCCACTCCAAGTAATTCTCCTTGATTATCCTTTATAGCTAGAATTTTTAGTAACTCGTCTATAGGAATATCTTTGTGCTGCCAATCAAAGTCATCCTCATCCCCAACAGGTAGAAAAGTTACTTTTCCTTGATCGTTATATGACCAACCAAATTCTTCTAGTTTGTGAAGAATATCCATTCTTGAGATTTGCTTTGATAAACTGATTTCAATAGATATTGAAACGGACATGCAGAATCCCCCTTATCACTGTGAAAATTCAACCTGATCTCCTGCACATTAATCTATGAAAAATATTTCCCTGAGTGCAAATCTTCTATTTCTTGAGAGAGTCTTTTAGTACGTGGCTTCATATAATTTTGTGTTTTTTTGCGAAATATATCGATACTCACCCGAAATTACTGTTCTTTCCGTTTAAAAAACATCTTGCCAACGATAAGTCCCATACCAGATGAACAGATCAGATATCCAAAGAACAAGAAAAGTAAATAAATACCATGAAGATCTGCAGGAATCTGCTTTAAGCCTTCAAACCAAGCTAAACGAAAAGGATACAGAATTACTACCCAAATGATCAGCAAGAAAAGAAGAAAATTAATTATTTTTAGCACAATAACGATCCTTTCAAGTCCGAGTGGAAACAGTCGGAGATATACGCTACATCGTTTATTTCGTATACCTTAACGCTGCCTGCACTATGATAGTTAGCTTATGTATTCGTGTTGATATGTTGAATCTATAAATAATTACTAATTATATTAGGAAACATTAGGGGGATTTCTTATTTCTTCAGTGAGTATAACAAATAAAGGTAATATAAGCACACAAAATTAATTTTGGTAATTCTCCAAGCTAATACAAACAATCTACTCTTAACTAACGTTGAAGATAAGTGTAGAAATACGTATCTATCTTTAAGTTTAGGAAAGTAATCAATACGATTAAGAAGCCCTTTCTTTATCAGAACGGGCTTCTTTTGACGTTTTACAGTAACGCTTTAATCTCAGTTCACACCAGGCGCGTTTTCATGCAAATTTGTGTTCGATCTTTTCTTCTTTCTGGGCTGACCCTTCCAAGACAGGTATGTCCAAATTCGTAGAACATACTCGACCGGTCCATTGCTGAATTTCTTAAGGTATAATGGGCTGAGCCACAATTGAATGCCGTAGACAGCAAGTGCAATAATCGCTCCGATGAACACGCCAGCACGACCAAACAGTCTCATGCCATATCCATAAAAGATGGTCGTACAGATTACGCTCTGCATCAGGTAATTCGTCAGCGAGAGACGGCCAACCGCCTCGAACCTGCCTATCAGGCTGGAACGACGACTTCCCGTATACAACAGCGCAAAAGCGTAAATGTATCCGAGTGCAAGCAATGTTCCTCCAAGCGTTCCCCCGATTCCGATTCCTGGCGATCCTTCCGCACCCAATTGTGGCGCCAATACACCGTATGCTTTGAGTATCAAACCAACTGGAATCAATAACGATGCCCGGCGAAGATATATACGGCGCATCGCTTGCGGATCGTTAAACGTACCAATTCTTGCAGCATGCATACCGAGTAGGAACATCGGTATCGTCATAAGTGGGGCCAGCACCAAGGCTATGAGGGCGTATGACACCTCTAAATCCCCACCGAATGGATCGCCGTTATTGCTGAAATCCCTGATCTCCGCGTAGGTGCCGCTGCCGTATACATCCTGACTTTGAATGATGTAGTTCTCCATATGCGTGGACTCAATAGCCAGCGGGTTCGTCGGATTGGATGCCGGTAGACCTAGCAACCCCGCTCCGGCGAGTAGTATTAACGCCCAAATGAGCAGTGTTTTGGGCTTCCGATTAAGAAACATCAGCAGGAAGAAACCGAGTACGCCATAGAACGTCAGGATGTCCCCTTCCCACAGATAGATGATGTGCAGCAATCCGATACCAAACAGCAGTAGAAAGCGTCGAGCCAGATGACACTTGGGTCGTAAATCTCGTGATTTTAGGCTTTCCGATAGCTTAATCATGCCAAAGCCGAACATAAATGCAAAAATCGGCATAAAACTGCCCACTACAGTAATAAGCAGGAACGAGAGAAAGGCCTGGTCTGCACCGGCGATCCCGAACAGTTGGGGTTTACTCTGGCCGAACATTCCGTATTGGAAAGCCAGCATATTCGCCAGCACAATGCCGGCCAGACTGAATCCGCGCAGTCCATCTATTAATTGGACGCGCTTTTTTGATGTACTCAATCAATCACCTCTGTATATAACGTAAAGATCAGTCCTTAATATACGTTAAATCCTTCCATAATTTCAACATAAATTAATATGCAAGGGTTTATAATACGATCTGTTATAACGTACCAATAAAACAAGAAAAGCCGCTAAATTAGCGACTTTTAATTGGAACATTTTAAAGGGTAACAATAATTGGACCATTTTTAGAAAGGATTATTGTATGTTCGATTTGAGCTACATAGCTGTTTTTAGTAGCAAAGGTCCAGCCGTCTCCTGTTTGGAATACTTCTTCTTCTGAAGTGGAGACAAATGGCTCGAATGCGATAACCATGCCTTCTTTTAACAATTCATCATCCGATGGATCATTATAGTTATAGATGTGGTCAGGTGCTTCGTGTATCGCACGTCCAACACCGTGTCCTGTTAGGTTTTTGATAACCGTTAATTCATGCTGTCTGGCAGTTTGGAATACGGCTTTTCCGATCCCGCTTTTTTTGGAACCTGGTTTTGCTTTTTTAAGACCTGCTTCAAATGCTTGTTTAACAACATCGCATATTTTCGTTAACACTTCTTCGCCTTCGCCAACGACAAACGAGATTCCCGTATCTGCAAAATAACTATTCTTGGAGCCAGACACATCAATATTGACGATGTCCCCTTCTTGAATAACCCGCTCTCCGGGAATACCATGTGCCACCTCTTCATTAACACTAATACAAGTGAACCCTGGGAAATTATATTCACTTTTTGGAGCAGAGACTGCGCCAGCTTTCTCAAAAAGCTCTCCGGCCAGATCATCAAGTTCTTTAGTCGTTATGCCCGGAATGGTTTTTTGAACCAATTCATCTCGAATTGAAGCCACAATTTTGCCTATTTCCTTCAAACCATTAAAATCTTCTTCTGTTCTTGCGATCATTTTTTCTACCTCACTATCTTTATCATCAATTGATTACATAAGTGTTATCCTTGATTGCACATTAGATAATCATATCCAAAGCAGCAAAGCTTCGCAACTTTTTTATCAACATCATGAGTGTGGTTGTTCTCTTGTTCCTTCTATTATTGAAGTTCAATTCTCCATCCCTTCATATGTTCTGCGCCATAAGTGAGAATATAGTTTTGAAGTAGTCCTTGTATGGTGGTTATCTGTTCTGAAATAGCGTTACTACTCGTTCTAACAAGAAATACAGGAGAAATACCGTTTTCCCTGAATTGGTTGATTAACCATGTCAAAACTTGAATATCCTCACGGTTTGCTGTATCCAAAGTTTCTTCCAATCCAAAAACGTTGTTGGGGCATAAGTTATTTACCTGAAGGATCATTTTAAAATACGCATGTGAATCACCTTTTACCAATTCAGATACCTTAATCAGATATGGAGAAGTTGAATTTTGTTCATGAGGTCCAAATATATCGATGTGAATCCATTTATTTAGTGCGCTGTCTATAGTATCCGGAATTTTAAATAATACATGATGCCTTGCAAGAACGAATGCCGGATCGATGATTTCCCTACAGTGTTCTTTCATCTTCTGTTTCTTTTTATGTTGTTCACGAAATACTTTCGGTCCTTCAGGGAAAATCTTATTAAATCGTTGATAAAAATATCTAGGCGAAGAAAAACCACTCTCTGTTGATATTTCTACCAGGCTCCGATCAGTCGTCAATAATTGTTTGATTGCATGCTCAATACGCAAGTAATGAAGTAAGTTTTGCAGCGTGTCTCCTATTAGTAACTTGAATTGTGATGACAAATAATCCAAATTTAAATATTCCTCAGTATGTTTGGCGATCTCATTCAAAGATGCCTTGTTAATAAAGCCCCTGTTATTGAATAAGTAATCATATATTCTTCCTATTCGTTGCAGCTTGGTCGGGTTCCCTCCAAACATTCTTTTCGCATCAAAATTCATAATGAGCAGGTCCAACAATTGTTCGACTGTATTCTTTAACGTTAAAAATGGCATCTCACGCGTAGCTACAATCGGAGTTATTAACGTGCATATGGCATCAATAATTCCTTCTACTCGTTCTATCCCTAGATTTGCCCCAGGGCTAAATTCATGCGCAAACCAGACATATGATAAATCCGGAAAATAAGCTTTTGCAAATTCAGCATCGATATTTATTTGGAGGACGACATTGTTTTCATCGGTCTGCCATAGACGGTGAACTTGATTGATGTTGAAAATTTCTATTGCATCAGCACCTAATGTTCTTTGCTCATCTGCAATGGCAATATGAATGCTACCTTCCAACACAATTACCACTTCAATGGAATTATGCCATCGGAAGGGTTCATCTTTTACGTTTAGAAACTCTACATTCATGGGAGAACTGGCGGTGAAATAACCCGTACTACTCATCTTGTGAGCTCCTCCTTTCACTCCAATTCAACGAATCCCAAGCAACATTCGAGCAACATACGAAGAAATCTAAGAAATGTACCTACAACCCAAAGAAATGTGAATTGTTCACGTTACTGCATTTTAGGAAAATGATGATAGAACATCAACTAACTCTTAAATGAAGGATTGGGGAGATATCCATGGACCAAATTCAAATCACACAGCAGCTTAATGCACAACAACAAGAACAAGTTGCTCATTTATTTTACGAAGCTTTTCCATTGAAAGTAACACATCTGTGGTTTTATGCAAAAACGAAAAAACAAACAGTACAACTATTATCTCAGTCTATTCAATTTGAACAAGGTATTTACGCATTAAGAAATGGAGAAGTGGTCGGATTTCTCGGTTACAATATAGGAAAAAAAGCGTTCACACCTGCCAATTATGCAGCTTTTCGGAACGTGTACTCCCCATTTGTAGCGACTTGGCGATTTTTATTTTATACGTTTTATTTAAAATTTCATTTGTATCACGAACATGTATTGCACATCGACCCTATTGCCGTATCTGAAAAAGCTCGTGGTCGTGGAATTGGTAAATTGTTATTAAGTACGTTGGAACAAGTTGCGATCAATAAGCAAATTCCTAAAATCAATCTAGAGGTCGTGGATACGAATCCTTCAGCACAAAAATTATATGAGCGGTTCGGTTATATGCTCCAAAAAGAACTGAAATCCGGCCCATTTACTGCCAAAGCAGGTTTCAAAAAAGTGATATTTATGCAAAAATCCTTAGCCAGTACCCATTCATCAATCAAATCAGAATAAAGGAGGCCAAGCAGATCTTGTGTCAATAGGCCTCCAACTTAATCCATACTCATGGTAGAGGCTCCATAATCATCGATATGCAGCTTCACACTGAAGGTCACTGGAATTGTGGTGAATGTGTCATCCCAATTTCCTTTGACCTTTTCCCATACGGCCGGATGCTGAATGCGCAGCGCTTTACCCAGGTCAGCCACCTCAACATGCATTTTTTTTAGCTTGTCCATGGTGTTCTCTACGAGCGTTTTAATCTCACCTTCCACGATTTCGGAATGCTGTTCGAGCGTCCGATTATTCATCTTCTTAACGTCGGATGCAAAGACTTCAGAGAGGCGCCCTTCCGACTTCATGTCAACGTGAAATGAGATATCATCCCCGTGCACGGTTGCCTTGATTTTGCTCTTGACGGATTTGATCTCATATACGAATTGCTGCTGTAACTCAGGTTCTTTGATCTTGTATATGCCCCCTGAAATATCACCTTTTATCCATTGCAAACCTTCCACATAGGATTCATTTAAATAGCCACCGTACTTTTGAGTGTTGCCTTTCATCACCCCCGCACCTTTGATCTTTAAGGCACTTTGTTCCACACTGACATTTGGCAGAAGATAGCTGGATTCCGATTTTAGTGGTCCGATCAGGTTCGCAAGTGTAACGGGTTTGATGAGGCGGGAGATTCGTTTGCGGTTGGCAGACAGCTCTTTGAGCAGGAAAGCAGGAATCTCTCCGGAGGCATTTTCCTTAAGGACGTCACTAGCTGTTCCTGTCGTTGTATATACCTGGAGACTAAGTCGAATATCATTATCTGCTAGATAAAAATCAAGTAACTCATGCATCGGAATCTCTTGCAGTAGCTTGGAACTGATCACAATTGTCTTTAGATGGAAACCGGCAGGTGAACGGTTCGTAAGATACGTCTCCCTTGTCATCTCCATAATGGAGTCCCCGATCTCCTCTTTGTTATAAAACTTTTTCCCTGGAGAGTTGTTGGATTTAGCTCCTGCTTCAGGCAAAATATATTGCACGGTTCGCCGAATCTTCTGTTTTTGAGGGTAATCTACGCGCTCAGAAGCAATTCTTTCTTCAGGTTGTACCTTATCGTAGGCAATACCTGCCTCCAGATACCGCTTTTCAATAGGTGAGCTGCTCCAACATCCGGTCATTAACATACTTGCTACTGCGACCAATATAAACAGAGCAACATTTCGGGAATAGATCATGTCGACTTTGACCTCCAGCGCGAAATGAGTAGCAGGATCAGAGACAAACCGGAGAATAGAATGAGGTTGGCTTTACCAATATATCTCCCCAATTGGAATAGTTCGTTGATATCCCGAGGGACGCGAGATACGATCAGCATGATGGGCAGTAGAATACAGAGACTTCGTGCATAAGAAAGCTTTGTCACATGGGATAATCCCAATGCCGCACAATAAAAAGCGATATTAAATGTCGCGAAAATCTCTAGTACCCAGATTGACAAGAGTAAGGATTCGAACCGTTCCAACGGTAAATTATCTACTTCAACACTGCGTGTGAGATCGAAAAAAGGCCATACACGAGTCATAACCCCCTCCGCAGTGAATGCACCGATGCACAGAATAGTAGCGGTTGTATAGAGCACGATAGCTACGCCAACTCCCCATCCCATAATTCGAACTGCTTTTTCGGGTTTTTCCATTTTGGCTAATATAAATAACATGATTTCGCTCCCGCTAAATGCCAAGGTAGTGGTACTCATGCCATGAAAGACGGGAGACATGCCTTTGGATAAAAAAGGACGCAAGGTGCTAACGTCAAAGTTTTTCACCCCAAGTAATAAAATAAGGAGATAGATTACGATCGTGATCGGAACAATGATCTGGCATACTTTTGCGATCACATCCGTGCCCTCCATGCATAAGTACAAGGAGATCCAGACAAATAGGGCCTGAATGGCCCACCATGGTGTACCTTCAAGTAGGAAAAACGATGTAACTTCCTCCATCGCCCGCATTTCATAACTTCCCAAATGAATGTAATAGACTATCACGACCAAACCAATCATCTTGCCAATCCATGTACCTACAATCTGTTGCACAAATTCATAGAAGTTCATCCCTGGAAATTTTCGGGCTAGCCGTATCATCATCCACGCCAGAACCAACGTTACACATCCTCCGAGAATGACGGACAACCAGGCATCTGCGCTTTTAACAGCATGTACGACTTCTCTGGGTAACGTAAAGAGCTCCACACCAACAATAAAACTAATGATCAGACTTACGCCCTGTAATGTTGTAAGCTTGCCTGAATCATTCAGCCCAGATGCCATTATGGTTCCTCCTTGTTGTAAGTGTTACGTGTTAACTCTTGCGTTTCCGGTCTTTGGTCTGTAACAGCCCAGGCCTTTGCCGCATGAACTGTAGCGGAGCACGAATCAAGTAATCTTTCCATTCCTTAATGGAAGGCGGGGCAGCCATTCCTACATAGGGAATGCCAAAACTTTTTAATTTGAACATATGGATGACCAAGAACAAAAAAGCCATGATCACACCATATAATCCGAACATCGCGGCGGTGAACATGATGGGAAAGCGTAATAACCGCATCGCAATACCGGCACTGTACATAGGTGTGGCAAAAGAAGATATCGCCGTCACCGCAACAACAATGACCAGGATAGGACTTACAATGCCGGCATCCACCGCAGCTTGTCCAACGATGAGACCACCAACGATCCCCATGGCTGGGCCGATAGGCTTCGGCAAACGTAATCCCGCCTCCCGCAAAATCTCAATCGCAAGTTCCATAATAAGTGCTTCAATTAACGTGGAAAAAGGCACACCCTGCCTCGTTCCGATGATTGAGATCACCAAGTTGGTAGGAATGAGTCCAGGATGAAACGAGATAAACGAAATGTATATGGCTGGGGCAAATAGCGAAATCAGGGTCGCTACAAAGCGTAAAAATCGAATAAACGAACTGGGAATCCAGCGTTCATAATAATCTTCGGGTGATTGCAGCATCATGGCATAGGTAACCGGCATTAACAGGGCGTACGGTGACCCGTCCAGCAGGATGGCAACCCTTCCTTCCAACAAGGCCCCCATGACCCTGTCTGGTCGTTCCGTATTTTGAATCTGAGCAAATGGGCTAAGGAAATTATCTTCAATTAACTGCTCCACATAACCAGACTCCAGTACTTCATCTACATCAATTGCGCGCACACGCCGTTTGACTTCGTCGACCAGTTCATGATTAGCAATATCCCGAAAATAGACGATCATCAGTTGCTTCTCGACTCTGCTTCCCACTTTGCAGGAGACCATTGCAAGTTCATTGGTTTCCCCATGTCTGCGCAGCATGGCTGTATTGTCACTCAGCACTTCCGTGAAGCCAATCCTTGGCCCCCGAAGAACCGATTCCGATACTGGCTCCTCGATCGATCTTGATTTCCCCTTTGGCGTTCCCAGAATTAGCGCCCCTTGAACTCCATCCAGCAAAAGGATTACGGAGCCAAATAGTACCTTGCGCAAGCTCGGAGTGACCTCCTTCACAAATTCTGTTTCAGATACGAGTAACAGCTGCTGATCCAGTAAATGTACCAGCTGTTCGGGAGTGAACTTCCCGTGCTCAAGTGGCGTGTTTCCCCACTCCAACATTGGTTTCAGCACGTTATGATCCAGCGCCATCTTATCGGTTAAACCATCGACAAAATACAAGACAGCACGACAATCCAGGTTACTTAGGTAAAATGTTCGTTCATTAATATCATCCATATCCAGCGCAACCTGTTTGAAGCGATTCATGTTGGTCACAAGTTCATCTGTATATAACAAAGCTTTATCATCTGTGACCGTTGGAACAGGACTAGGGTCACCCGACTGTTCTTCTGCAGCGGGAGGACTCTCCATTCTCTGCTTTCGTTGGCCCAGCCGCGCATCCATAAGCTTGATCTGGCGAAACAGGCCCATAATGAGAAAAGGTACTAACGTTAGGCACACGGTGCCCGCCCAGGCATTCCAGTCAGGTATATGATCCAGTATTTGTTTCCACATCACCTGATCAGATCTCCTTACATCACATACTGTTTTCAAGTAGAATGACCAATATTCTACAATTCATGCATTCATGACCTTTACATAGTTATCATCGATTGACTCAAAATAAATAAAACGACCGTTCCCCAGTAGAATACCGAGAAATGGTCGCAGCTTAAATCGTTTTGTTTGTTCAGTTACATCCAACACGGTTCTTGAAGCAGATCACGCCAAACTGGACGAACCTAATTGTGATATTTCAGAGAAAAGAACAGCAATATTTTTAGATGATAAATCCATTCCTTGCGATATCCAAAATTCCAGAGTGCCGACATAGGCAGAAGAGATATAGGAAAATACGTATTGTTGTTTTGTCGGAATTTCAACGAACTGACCGTGTCTCGCCTGAAATGACTGATGCAGCTGCTTTCTCAGCAGTTCCCTTAATTTTACCGCAAAAGCAGGATCGCCATGTGGTCCCATAAAGAACTTGAAAAATTCTTTATTCTCAATCACGTAATCAAAGGGTTTGATATAAGCATAAGGAGGTTCAATAAAGGGTTTTTGCGTGTTGCGTAGAAAACTGAGTTTCATGATGACTTTTTTATAGCCATGTAAGATATCGTTAGTATATTGTTCACAAAAATCATAGATGTCCTTGTAATGTAGATAGAACGTTCCCCGATTTAGCCCTGCTCGCTCCGTCAACTCTTTTACGGTTACATTCGCTAATCCCTTTTCCGTGGCGAGTTCTATAAAAACGGATCTAAGAATCTGTTTCGTCCGAATAATACGTTTATCCTCGTTTATATCCATATATTCATTTCCCTTTCAAAAATTCCTCTGTCATTTACTGATCATCTCCCCGGTTTATGTTGATTAATGAACACAGGGTGAATGAATGATCATTGAGTTGCTACCTTCTTTTATTATAATGATCGACGTGATCAATAATCAATTATGAAGATCAACACCATGCGGGAATGGAGAAAAATGATGAGTAAAGATACGTTGAGTTTGGATTCAGAAATTAGATTAGGGGCATTGATTCGTCCATTGATAGCTATTGTTCTAGGTATGATGATGGTTATGCTGGACAGTACAGCCATGAATGTAGCGATTCCCAAATTAACGCATGACTTAGAGACCACGTTTGCAACATTACAATGGACAATAACGGGTTATATGTTAGCTATGTCAGCAACGATCCCGCTCGCTGGCTGGATCTCGGATCGGCTGGGCGCTTCAAAAGCCTTTTTGATCACCGTTGTTTTATTTTCTCTCAGCTCACTACTTTGCTCGTTTGCTCAGACGGCAGAACAATTGATTGCGTTTAGAGTCATTCAGGGTTTGGCAGGAGGAATGGTGCAGCCCATCGGGATGGCCATGGTATTTCGAATCGCTCCGGAGGGAAAAAAAGGGCAGGTTATGGGTTTGCTCGGTATTCCTATGTTATTAGCTCCCGCTAGTGGTCCGGTTATATCGGGATGGCTGGTTGAATTTGTAACGTGGCATTGGATTTTCCTTATTAATGTTCCAATCGGGATACTTGCTCTCGTGTTAGGAATTAAATTTTTACCCGTCACAGAAAAAAAAGAAACCCTGGCTTTGGATATTCCAGGTATGATATTAGGCCCCTTGTCATTTGTTAGTATCACCTATGGCATTACCCATATTAGTGATGGTCTGCGAATGAATACTATGGGATTAACTGCTTTGATTGGTGGAGGAATAGTACTGACCCTCTTTATTATCAACGAGCTAAAACATAAGCATCCCCTATTGGAACTGCGTGCATTTTCTTCTGCTGACTTTAGGAAAGGAATTACGGTGAGCTGGATACAATACATGGCTCTGAACGGCTCATTAGTTTTTATTCCGCAATATTTACAATTATTCAAAGGATATGGCCCTCTCACAACAGGGTTAATTATGAGTGTGATGGCTATTACTTCAGGAGTCCTCATGCCCATCGGTGGAAAAATGTATGATTATTTAGGAATTCGTCCTTTAGCTTTTTCGGGACTGTCTATTATCGCCACCGCATTGCTTATCTTATCAAACCTGAACATGGACTCTTCGTTACCATTCGTTGTTTTCTCCATAGCACTATTAGGGATGGGCATGGGATTATGCATGATGTCCCTGAATACTTTTATCCTTCAATCTGCACCGTCTTCACTCATTAGCAGAGTCACACCCTTAACTTCTGCAGCATCCAGCATTGTGATTTCTTTTGCTATTGCAGGATTAACGAGCTTCCTAACGTATCGATCTAGCGTATATGATTCAGATAACAACCAAGTGGAATTGTTTAGTATTGGAGCATTTGGAGATACCTTTGTGCTGGCTGCCTGTATTGCTGCTATAGGAGCATTGCTTAGTCTGAGAATACGAAAAAAAGTAAACAGCAACTAAAGTTAGTTGAACGAAAATGATAACCGCTCAAAATTCCCTCTTCTTATTAGTTGTGTCTACTAATTAAGAAGAGGTTCTCATTTCGTCACCGAATAGATAGTTATACATATGGATAAATGTGGTTTTATAGTTGTATCTGCCTCGGAAGATTTCTCATTTCGTATGGATTAATATGCTAATAATCCTCCCCTCTGCTCCACCCTGGATTTAATTAAGATAATCGAGTGAAATGCTACTGACATGCTGTTGTCAGGAGGGGTGTTGTATCATTTTGTTAAATGTTAAAGCCAAGGGAATATTACATTTATAATAATTAATTATATGGGAGCTGTTTTTTGTTGGAAACTATACATGATCCATTCATATTTGAAAAACCTCTGCTGGAGGGCATCATTCGTAAACGTAAAAATCGAGCGAATTTAATTCGTTCGAGCGTTTCATCAAACATATTGGAGAGCTAAGTTGAAGCTCTCGCTTCTTATGATGCGGCTTCAGCTAAAGGAGAATATGAGCTGGTAACTCAGGATTTGAAAGAACTCACAGGTCAAAATCCAATGCGTATCAAACCATTTTTGGCAGCACACAAAAACGGTTAATCGTTAGGCAGTGTCATGAAACAGAAAAAAACGAAGGTGGATTAACCGCCTTCGTTTTTTTCTATTATACTCGTTTGCGAATAGAACGCTAAGAAAGATTCAATTGTCCGTACTTTCTCTTTAATAACGCAGCCACACGCTCATTTCACCAGCAAGGCGATTGCCCCACAGATAATAGGGAATGGCCTTAAAACGTACTTCCTTTTTTTGCTTAATATAAGAACGGTACGGCTTCTCATCTGACCATAAATCGCTGTCGTCAGTCACGAGACCGTCCCCTTCTACCACGACACAACCACCTAGCAAATCTGGATCAGCATACGCTGTTAACTGCGGCTCCGCAGCCAACGCGAGTGAAGTGAGCGGTGCTTCGTTGTCTGCTTCTTCGACGCAATAAACGAGCGGGCCGCGTTGAATAGCCACCTTGCCTGCATTTGCCCGAATTGAAGGGTGCGCAGCAACTAACTTCGGCTCGATCGGAAGCAGCCACTCCACAGTATTTCCATCAGACCAGCTGCGTTTTATTTTCGCATAACCCTTCTCAACATAAATATCTTGCCGTTCACCATTCACTTTCAAAGTGGGCTGTCCGTTCTGAAACCAATCCGGTATACGCAGCGCAAGCTCGAACTCCGCACATTCGCTGTCCTTGGGAAGCTGAACCGAGAATTCAACATGACCGTTCCACGGTAACTCAGAGCGTTGATGCAAAGTTATTGTGGTGTCGGTAAGCTCGAACGAGGCTTTACTTCCTATATACAAATGGGTATAGATCGTTTTGCCATCCTCAGACACGTCGTAAATATAATCGTCTAACGAACCTAGCAACCGTGCAACATTTGGAGGACAACAGGAGCAACCGAACCATTTTTGTCGGACGGGCTTTACGTGATGTTTATCTGGATTTTTGAGACTTGCTTCTGGCCATACCTCAAGTGGGTTGACATAGAAGAAGTGTTTCCCATCCTTAGACATGCTGCCCAGCACATTGTTGTACAGTGCTCTCTCCAACACATCCGCATATTCGCTCTTAACTTCCAATTGAAGCATGCGACGTGCCCAGAAAATCAAGCCAATCGAGGCGCAGGTCTCGGCATAAACGGAATCATTCGGAAGATCGTAGTCAAACGTAAAGGCTTCCCCGAGATGTGTCGAACCAATACCTCCGGTAATATACATTTGTTTGCCTGTTGTGTTCGACCAGAGTCTTTCACAGGCCTCCTTCAGCTCTTCGTCACCTGTTAGTCGCGCAAGATCAGCCATCGCCGTGTACATGTAAACTGCCCGAACGGAGTGCCCAACAGCTACCTTCTGCTCACGAACAGGAAGATGAGATTGATAGACCTCAAGATTAGGCGTTCCCTGGGACCAGATGTTTGTTCGTCTTCCGCTTTCCCATTCTTCGATAAAATAATTGGGCTGCTTTCCCCGTTCATCTATGAAGTATCGGCTAAGGTTCAAATAACGCTCTTCTCCCGTAATCCCGTGTAGCTTAACCAGAGCCAATTCAATCTCCTGATGACCGCAGTAAGCCCTTATCTGTCCTGGTTTGGTTCCGAACATACGATCAATCAGATCAGCGAATCGGCAAGAGATATCTAGCAATTTACGCTTGCCTGTCGCCTGATAATAAGCAACCGCTGCTTCAATTAAATGACCTGCACAATACAGCTCATGAGCTTCGTAAAGATTGGTCCATTGCTTTCCAGGTTCTTGGATCGTGAAGTAGGTATTCAGATAACCATCGTTATGTTGGGCTTGGCCGATCAATTCGATAGATTCATCGGCGATCTGCTCTAGCCTCTGATCTGGATGATGACGGAGCGAATAAGCAACGGCCTCCAACCACTTGTAGAGATCACTGTCCTGAAATACCCATCCGCCAAACTCTCCTTGCTCCAAGCCAGCAGCAATACGGAAATTTCGAATAGCATGACTAGGTTCAGCGTCCTCTACCCTATCGTTCAGAGCTTCCCATTGATAGGGAATAACCGTTTCTCGTACAAGATCGGAATATGTATTCCAAAATTGGTCTTGAATTTGGATCTGATTCTGTCCCATTATACACACCTCAAAAGTATAAAATTTGACTCTTTCCAAAGTCGAGTATATGCTTTTTCTTAAAGTGAGAATAGGAATGGAATGAGCTTTTTTCTATACAAAATGACACTAAAAAATGAGGTTAATTCATTGAAGGAAGAATTAATTGTTGCGTTACAAACCCCACCTCTTCCATATTACTGGGAATCGGGTCGTTCAACGTTTCGTGTAGGCGACCGTCATCCTAATCGAAGAAACTTCGGCCTGTTTGATGTACTGCTCGTGGTTGATGGGGAATTACATATCGGTGAGAACGGGACGGAATGGACACTCGGCATAGGTGATGCACTATTATTACTGCCGGAAGGTGAGCATTATTCATTCAGGCCCTGCGAACAGGAAACAACGTTTTACTGGGTTCATTTTGAGCATGTGGACTGGCATCAGAGTCCCTTAATAGAAGAATCGGAAGTGGTAAGTCCTTTATCGCCATTCGATAAGCCAAAATCCATACGAATACCTAAGAAATCCACGGTGCTAAGTCCCCAGCTCGCATTTGATCTAATGCAACAGCTTCTGGAACTGCCGGTAGGTGATTCCTTCTGGGAGAAGCAGCAACTCCTGTTCCGCTTTCTGGCTATACTCGAGAATGGCATCTCCGATATGGCCAAAACACCTGCTTCACGGCTTGCCGAGAAAGTAGCTGTTTTTATCCAGCAACACTACCAAGAAGAGATCACCAATGAAACACTCTCGTCGGCACTACACTTCCACCCTAGCTACATCGTTCGCTGTATGAAAATGAAATATGGTGTTACACCGGTTCAATACTCACTACAATTCAGGATTGAGTGGGCCAAGCAGCTTCTAGTCTCCACGGAATGGTCGATTGATCGTATAGCGGCAGAAGTGGGCTTTCAATATTCCCCTTACTTTTCTACCTGTTTCAAGCGAAGTGTTGGAATATCTCCCCTCCAGTTTCGCAAGAAATATCTGAACTAGTTATGCAATTTGTATGGTATGGCACGGTTATGAACAACTTAGTGGGATTTTAAAGTTTCTGATAATCACTTGACAAGGCTACATTCTACTTTTGTCTTAGATTGGTTGTAATAGTTCACTTTATCTAAATTTGTTACTAACCGCCTTTGTTTTACTTTCATTGAATCAGAAGTTTTGTAACGTATTACCTCACTTCATTTTTTTTTTATATGCTAATGGTGTGATGTTCATAGATTTTTTGAATTGATTGATAAAGTAACTTGTACTATTAAATCCGACTTGATAAGCAACATCAGTGACATTATATTGGGGTTGCTGCAGTAAGAGCAGACTTTTTTGAATCCGGTATTCCATCACGTAATTTAAGGGTGTTTCCTTCACAAATCGTTTAAAATATCGGCAACACTCAGACCTGCTGAGGTGTCCTGCCCTAGCTATATCCTCTAAAACAATTCTTTCAGTATAATGTAAATGTATCCAATTCAACATTTCCTTCATTCTTTGATTTTTTAACATCTCGGATTCTTTGTACTCTAATTGAAAACCATTAACAATCAGATTCCTCCATATCTGAGCTAACTTTATTGAAATATCTATTTCATATATAGCTGGACTCTGCTGGATCAATCGGTCGATCTCCAATATGGCATCAATAATATTTGTTGCCCACTGTTCTTTTGTAGTCAGGAGAATGTAGGATAAGTTAGTCGCCTCTATATAAGGGTATACATAAGTTCTAAATAGCTCTTGAGAAAGAATAAAACTCGGAGAAACATTCAAACAAGTATAGATACATCCAGAATTGTTTAAATCTTTAGCAAGGTGCAGGCAGCCACTATTAATAAATAGGGCTTCTCCCTCATCCATTATCACTTGTTCTTCTTGTATTTGAAAGATTGCTTGTCCTTTAATGATCAGAACAAATTGAAATTCTTCGTGCCAGTGCATAGGAATATATCCATTTATATTATGATTGATCGTTGTGCGATAACATGCCATTGATATTACGGTAGTACGATGATGGGTTAGCTCTTTAAAATTCTTGTCTACTATGAAGTCTTTAATTTGCATCGCTTCCACCCCGAAATCAATATATTTATATTTTAATATCTGATATTTGTATATAATTATGCCTTTTCAATTTATTATAGTCAAAGCAAGATACTATTTTAATACTTTAATGGAGTGTTGAATATGAATAGAGGGAAAGGCTTATTATTCGTTTTTATTGGAGCTATATTTTGGGGCATTGGTGGAACTGTTGCAAAGAAGCTGTTCCAACAATATGCCATCGATCTGGGTTGGCTCGTTACGATTCGATTACTCATTGCAGGAATATTACTCCTTTCAATACAATGCTGGAAAACGGGTAGTTGCAGAAATATTTTTGAGATATTGATTGATAAAAAGCTCTCGTTCCAGCTCATTATATTAGGGCTTGTTGGTATGCTTGGGGTTCAATATACTTATATGGCCTCTATAGAAAGGGGAAACGCTGCTGTAGCAACGTTATTACAATATCTTGCTCCTGTCATGATCATTATGTACCTGTTAATCCGTGAAAAATCAGCTCCAACCAAGAAAGATGTTTATACAGTAACGCTTGCTCTCATTGGCAGTTTTTTCTTATTAACAAATGGTTCATTGTCGCAATTATCCGTACCCTCTGATGCAGTTGTTTGGGGAATATTATCAGGTGTTGCCCTCGCTTTTTATACCCTGTATGCTATTCGTTTTCTCCAAAAATACGATTCGTTAATTATTGTTGGCTGGGCGATGATTATCGGGGGAGTTGCTATAAGTTTTATACATCCGCCTTGGGACATGAATTTTGTAAACTTGCCGCCTGAAGCCTATTTTTACTTGATGTTCGTGATTATATTTGGAACGATGCTGGCCTTTTGGTTTTATATCGAAAGTTTAAACAGCTTATCTCCAAAAGAATCAAGTCTTATGGGGAGCCTGGAACCATTAGCAGCTGTATTGACCACAGTATTCTGGTTGAAAGATTCTTTTGGATTCTTTCAATGGATTGGAACAGCTTGTATTATTATAATGGTTTTTTTCTTAGCATTTAATAGAGATACTTCAGCAAAAAGTTAGAACTCTCTTTTCCTTCCGCCAAATTTAATACAACGCCCGCCGCTGCTCTTATAAATATTGAGAAATCATTTTCGTAAGTGAGATACTTATGCTGATATGGTTTTATGGAATTCTCATTAGCGACATTGGGAACCCAATGTAAGCATTCTAAAGAAACATTCAAACGGATGGCTCTAAGGCTGGGCTTGAAAACTTGCGGTCCCGGGAAAAACCAAAAATAATATATTTGAAATATTAGCTCTACGCTATCCTGCCCTTTCGTAATGTGAGATCAACCAGTTCTATCTGGTTGATCCTTTTTGTCATGACTATGTGTATTTAATTCGAGTAGAGATAATATGAACCCTATTTATGGCTAGACATTCTAAAGAAGAAAGCCCCAACTAAGAGATAGTATCGTGATAGTGCTCCAAGTATTCAGGACATCGAACATGAATTAGGTCTTTGTCCTACAATAGTTTTGAAAACAACCGAGTGTTATAGTGTTGCCTCAACAATCAATTTTTAAAGAGTCAAATCGGCAGAAAGAGGCGACCTCTCCTAGGTTAAATGTCGGAGAAAGTCGCCACTTATACAATTCTTTTGTTATTTGCTTAGTGAGTCATTATCAACAGAACTCATCTATTAAAATGTAATTACATCTTGAGCGTATGATTCGATTCAACAGACTCTGACTGTTCCTTGTTAGGGAATGGCCACCAATTGGCGCGGCCAAACATCTTCACCATCACTGGGACGAAGAATGGCAGGAACAACAGAGAGTACAAGATCAGTCCGCTAAGGACTACTGTGGCAATTTGCATCATCGAGAGAACACCAGATGGATACATGGCAGCAAATGTACCGCTCAGAATGACGGCTGCAGATAGAATCACGGTCCCCATGTTCTTCATCGCGTACAATATAGCATCCTGCACTTTCATGCCTTTGTTTTCATTAAAACGGTCCATCAGGAAGATGCTATAATCCACACCCAGTGCAATTAGCATGACAAATCCGAAGAACGGAGTAACCCAGCTAATGCCTGCGAATCCGAGAATATTAACAAAAACCACTTCGGTTACCGCCATCGATGTGAAATAAGCCAGTAATAAGGAAACGATCAGATACAATGGCATAATCACGGAACGAAGCAGCACGACCAGAATAATAAATGTGCCCGCCAGCATCAGCATTACAGTACGTGTATAGTCGTTATTTGAGATCTCCTGCAGATCTGCAAACGTACTGGTAACTCCACCTACGGCAATATCGGCTTTTTCAAGCGTACTGCCCTGTACCGCACGATGTACTGCCGCCTCAATGTCAGGAACACGATCAATGGCTTCTGTTCCGTATGGATTTTCGGCGAAAATAACATCAATCGTCATCGTCTTCCGATCTTGGGACAGATACGTATCAAATACCTGTGTGAAGTCATTGCTGTTCAGGGCTTCTTCAGGAACGTACCAGCCTGCCAGATCGGAATCCGGTGAATTTTGTAATTGCGTCAGGTAGTCCTGCGCTGAATCCAGTCCCCCGGATACCTGTTTAATACCATCGACACTTTGATTCAAACCATCTGTCAATTGTGTCAGTTGACCACTCAGATCCGAGAAGCCTTGCTGAATTTTCTCCTGTCCACCTTGAAGCTGACCAAGCCCGTTCTGGATGGAAGGTATCTCCTTAATGACTTTTCCTTGACCATCAGCGGCCTGTTTCAGACCTGTCTCAAGCTGACTGATTCCCGTTACAATCTGGCTTAGACCATCGGCAAGAGCCTTCTGTCCGGCTGCTGCGGAGGCAAAGCCTTCATTGGCCTGATTAATTCCAGCAGCGGCTTCTCCAAGCTTGGTCTTAATCTGACCCAGACCTTGAGCGAGCTGCGCTGTACCAGAACCAGTTTCACCAATCGTGCCTTTGATAAGCTGGTAGTCCGCATCTTGCTGCAATTCAGGATAACGCTCTTCGAGTGCTGTGAAAGATTCAGACAGACTGGTTAAAGCCGTTGAAACCCCGTTCAGCTGTTGCTCCAGTTCGCGGGTTCCTTCGCCCAATGCAGCGACTCCTGCTTCCGCCTGACGATAGGCTTCAAGCAACTGATTGTTCGCTTGTGCAAGTTGATCTGCGCTCGTTTTGGCTTGCTGAAGTCCTGCTTTCAGATCACCCGCACCTGCGGAACCATCTCGGATACCTTTTTCAATCTGCTTAAGCCCGTCACTGAGTTGCGCGATACCCGATTGCAACTGAGTGGTTCCTTTGGTCAGTTCACCGGCTCCATCGGCAGCTTCTTTTAACTGTGGTTCATTTTTACTCAGCTGACTGCTGGCTTCACTCAGACCATCACGGATTTTGTCCAGACCCGTCTTGCCTTCTCCCAGTCCATCCGATAATGTTCCCACTTGCTGTGTAACTTCAAAATCTTTGATCTCATCACCCGTAGGTCGTGTCATACTACGGACACCGGAAATCCCAGGTACTTTCTCTACTTCCCGGCTAATTTTCTCAGCAACGGCCATATACTTCGCATTATCCATCGCTTCATCGTTCTGAATGACGATCTGACTTGGAAGTGATTCCCCCGGACCGAAGCTGTCGGAGATAATGTTGAATGCTTTTACTGAATCATATTTCTCCCCAATTTCATCCAGACTGTTGAACGACAGTTTGCCATCATAGGTTGCCAGAAGAGGCACACAGACAGCTGCAATGATGAGCAACGCAGCCCATGGACGTTTCAGAGAGAAGCGTCCTGCTGCGCCGTAAATCTTGCTCTCGGCATGTTCAAGTGAACCTTTAGATGGCCAGAACATCTTTTTGCCCAGCACCGCCATGAAGAATGGTACGATCGTCACCAGGGCAAGCAGCATGACTGCAATGCCAACAGCTACAGCAACCGCAGAGCGGTACAAAATAAATTGGGCAAAGCCGATGGCAATGAATCCAACCAGCACCGCAAGTGCGGAGAAGAGTACCGTTTTACCGGCAGTACGATAGGTAGCAATGATAGCATCCCAAGTATTCTCATGATGAGCCAGTTCTTCCTTGAACCGACTGATCAGCAGAATGCAGTAATCTGTACCAATCCCGAACATAACAGCGACCATAAAGATCTGGGTAAACGTGGATATCGGGAAGTCGAGCCTATCCACCAGGAATGAGACAATCTGTTGCGATACAATGTAACTGATCCCCACCGTCAACAGGGGTACAAACGGAGCTACAAACGAACGGAACACCAGGAACAGGATAAGTAAAATAAAGACAACGGTAATATATTCCGATTTCTTAAGCCCCTCTTGTGAACTGTCAATGGTATCCTCGTCGATCAGACCTTTACCGGTTAAGTAGTGTTCTACATTGACGGACTTCAATGCTTCATTCAGGTCGTCCCGCATTTCCTTGACTGTGCGATCTCCCTGATCAACGGATAGCGACGTTAGAATGGTTTTGCCGTCAGCTGAAATCATCTTCTCGGACAATTCAGGCTCAGAGAAAGGTTCCAGAATGGACAGAACTCCCAGCTTTTCCTTGTCAGCCTCCAATTGCTTAACAGCCTGCTCTGCCTCTTGTATCCCCGTGGTACCCAGACCATCCGGATTATAAAATACAAGGGCGATCTGGCTGCCCTGCTGTTCTCCCTTTTGCGCTGCAGCTTCATCCAAAATCGCCGATGCCCTGGTGGAAGAGTACCCTTCCGGAACCGAAATCTGTCCTTTCTCCCGAATCAGTTCACTCATATTTGGGGCAGTAAACATCAATACCGCGGTTACAACTACCCATAGCCCCATTAACCACCATCGTGCTTTCAATATCGTTGTCATTTGTTCTCCCGTCCTCCTTCATGTGTTAGCAAAGCTGCAAGCTTCTCAAAAGATTCAATGAAATTACGAACCTCTTCAGGTGTAAAATGAACTAGATACGGTTCCAGAAGCATTTGAATTTCCCGCTCTGTCTCCCTGTATACCTGGTGTCCAGTATCCGTCAGTTTAAGATAGATTACCCGGCGGTCACGCTCATCACCTTCACGGTGTACCAATCCTCTAGCAACAAGCTTATTGACCATGGCTGTAATGCTGCTCTTACCTACGCATAGAAGTTCTGCTAGATCAGAGGGTGTACAGGAAGGTTTCTCCTCAATTAGACGGAGTGCACAGAATTGGTCTATGGTCATAGTTTGCCCTACATGATCACGTATTCGGTTATCAAACTGCTTGGTTACTAGAAAAGAAGCATCTAAATAACGATTCACCAAGCTTTTCGCATCCGGTGTGTTCATCTTCATCCTCCTTTCGAAATTTAGTTCACTTTATGAACTGTTCTTCCGTGAAACTATTCTATAACGAAACTATATCGCAAAGCAATACTTTTTTCCTGTGTTTTTTTAAAATTCGACAAAAAAATAAGGGTCTTTAGACTCAATTTCTGACAACGGCGTAGGGAAATCGGTTGTTCACACATGGCAAACGATCAGGCTTGTTCATTCTTTCCAGCATATTCAAAGGAACTATGTACATTATTACCATGTAAGAACTTAGTTAATTTGAAGGAACAGTTTATTTCAAAAATGATTGGATATTCTACAGTCGATTAGGCGTAATTTCGTTTAAATAGGGGACGTAATCTGGAAGAAAAATCGCACGTTTTATCACCATATAGGCTTAAGACGCAAATAATGCGTTGGCAATTGAACTTTTGCCAACGCATTATTAAAGAGCGTCTCTAAAACTGTATACTCGGGAGAGTTATGTCATTCTAATTTCAGGACTCCATGATACATGCTGATGAACGAGTTGCTATTCTCCTTTTTAACCTCATCTCAGTCATTTTTCAACTTGGAAAACGAAAAGCTTAGTAGGTCTCATCACCGTGGAAAAATGTCCTTTGCATCCCTAATTTCCAATGATCATATATAATATCAGCTACTTCTGCTGCGGAAGTTGTGGGAGATATCTCATACCACCACTTCAGGATGCTCATCGCTGTGGAAGCATATAACCGAGCAAAAAGCTCAGTTCTCACTTTAATTTCCCCTCCCTTTCCCTGGCTCAAGCTTATTCTGATTTTGTCTTCCAGCAAGGACTGCATATCCTCGAATACGTAAAGTTCCATGTTTTTATTCCATATGCTCATGTACCAGTCCTTTTGACTACCTAAATACATAAGGTGCTGTGTAATCAGAAGACGTGTCTGATGTGAGCTTTGAGGGGCAAGCGTGATAAATGGCAAATTAATTACGTTATCGAGCTCTTTCAAGGTTGTTAGGACAAGTTCATCACGTAGTTCATATTTGTCACTGTAATAAGTATAAAAAGTGGAGCGGTTTACCCTGGCGGCTGATGAAATATCTTTGATGGTAATAGATCGAAATGTTTTTTGTCTCACACATAAAGAAAAACCCTCTTTAATATGTTCACGTGTTTTTACTACCCGAAGGTCATGTTCAGCTTTCATCAATAACACCTTTCTTCAATCCAACATATGATTGTTTAAATGTCTATTATCCTACAAATCGGACTATCTCTGATTATTTAAATTTTATATTTAAAATTCTATAATTAGAGATGTGACGGATTCATGTTTGGGATAATCTGTTTCTCTATGGTAATGATTAATCTGTGCATTAGAAATGAAATGGCTTCATTTCAAATGATATACAGACATCACAGAGTTATTCAAGCAAAGATTATTATTTCCAAGCTCAATTGAATTCTAAACTGAAAAATATACTATATTGCAGGAGGATCACAACGATGTTTAATTTAAACTTCACAGAACAAGCAGGATTAGTAACAGGAGCAGGCTCAGGTATTGGTCGAGCAAGCGCCCTTGCTTTTGCCCAAGCGGGTGCGAAGGTTATGGTAGCAGATATCAATGAAAAAGCGGGACTTGAAACTGTACGACTAATTGAGGCGTTCGGAGGCGTTGCAAGTTTTTTCAAATGTAATGTAGCTGAAGAAGAAGATATTATTGGACTCGTGCAAGCTACCGTATCAAAATTTGGGCAACTGAGTTTTGCTCACAATAATGCAGGAATTACATTGCCCCCAGCCCCAATGGCTGAATCTTCCTCAGAAGATTTTGATCGTGTAGTTAAAATAAACTTGTATGGAACATATTACGCAATAAAACACGAAATTCAAGCGATGTTAAAAACGGGTGGAGGCGCAATCGTTAATACATCCTCTGGATTTGGTTTGATTGGTGGACAAAATCAAGCGATCTATTCCGCTACAAAATTCGCAATGAATGGAATGACAAGAAGTGTTGCTATGGAGTATGCTCAGCATGGCATCCGTGTCAATGCAATCTGTCCAGGAATGACAGCGACTCCAATTTTGAGTTGGTTGGATGATGCACCTGAACAAGCTGATGTCTTCAAATCAAGTATTCCATCTGGTAAATTGCAAACCGCTGAGGATCAAGCTAATGCAGCCGTTTTTCTATGTTCAGACCTAGCAAGTCAGATTACAGGCGTTACTTTGTCTGTAGATGGTGGTTATGTTGCTGGCAGATAAAAAATTGAATTTAAGAGCAGTAATTCCGCAGGTTTTGAAATCGCTTTCTGAATTGTGAAACGACCTTAGAGACCTAGACTCCTACTTCCGTTATCAAGAGTAAGAGCTCAGGTCTCATATAAGGGATATTGGCCATAGGTCACAAAGATACTACATTGGGTCATTTTTAAATCGACATTCCTAATTCTTTACGCATATTATGCATGCTATCCCCCCCCCCCCTCGCTCTTCCATGTAAAATGAAATCAACCATTTACCATGGTTGTCGATTAACTAAATCTTAAGTAGGAGGGTGACATTGAAGAAAGCGATTGCTTAAATGTTAAGTGCATGATATCATGATTTTGGGATTGTTACTGAAAAGGCGAAACCCAAAACATGTGGAAGCACATGTTTTGGATTTCGCCTTTTCTCGTTTTTACCTTAGTTACCAAACTTTGCTTTGGAATGAGTGATGTGCAATAGAAAAAGGTCGAGCCAGAAAAATGAGTATTTTATAATATTCTCTTTTGAATTAATGGAGGTTACCTTTATACCCGATGAAGGGGAGCAATCAGATGATTATAGAAAAAATATTCAACAACAATGCGATTGTAGCCAAAGACCTTCACAGACAGGAATCTGTCGTAATGGGTCGCGGTATTGGATTCAAGAAAAATATTGGAGATTTGGTTGATGAAACTCTAATAGAAAAGGTTTTTATTCTTGAACAGAGAGATGCTTCTGAGAAATTCAAATTACTCTTGGAAGATGTTCCATCCGAATATGTATCGTTGTGCTATGACATTATAGAGTACGCTAAGAATCGGCTGGAAGCACCTCTTAGTGAATACATTTATGTTACACTCACGGATCACATTAACAACACGTTCAAAATGTTCGACGAAGAAATCAAAATTGTTAATCCTTTGATCTGGGAAATTAAAAAATTCTACCCGAAAGAGTTCGCTGTTGGCCTAAAGGTATTGGAATTCATTGAAGAAACTGTAGATAAAAAATTGCCGGAGGATGAAGCAGGTAATATCGCCCTTCATCTTATAAATGCTCAGGTGAATAGCTCATATGCCAATGTAGCGAATATCGCGCAACAAATGGAGAAGATTCAAGACATATTAAATATTGTTAGATATTCGTATAATATTGATCTTGATGAAGAATCAATCAGTTATGAACGATTTATCACCCACTTGAGATTTTTTTTTCAAAGGCTGAATCACAGAGAGAAAGTGATATTACTCGATGATTTTCTACTTAAGCAGGTGAAGTCCAAGTATAAAAAAGCTTATGACTGCATGCTGAAGATAGAGAAATATCTCCACACTAAACTATCTGATGATGAACAATTGTATTTAACCATTCACGTTCACAGAGTTACAGAAAGATCAATATAATAAAAATACGGATTGTTACTGGTAATGCAGGCGAGACTAGAATAGACAGCGTGCCTCACGCTGAGCTATAAGTCTTGCCTTTTTTTATATGACTCAACACGAAGGAGCACAAACTTATGAAATATGAAAAATTAGCTAAAGATATCATCAAAAATGTCGGAGGCAAAGAAAATGTCAGTGACCTGTCCCACTGTGTCACTCGTCTACGATTTAAACTGAAAGATACAAGCAAAGCCAATACCGATATCTTGAAAAACATGGACGGTATCGTCACAGTTGTTGAGAGTGGCGGACAATACCAGGTTGTAATAGGCAACCATGTGCCCGATGTCTATGCAGAAATCGCTACTGCCGGTGGATTTCAAACAGCTTCCGAAGAAAAATCCGATGAAAAGACTGGGTTGTTCAACAAATTTATTGAAGTCATTTCTGGCGTATTCACACCAACGTTGGGAGTTCTGTGTGCTACAGGTATGATTAAAGGTTTTACAGCGCTACTCCTTTCTATCGGCTTACTTACCAGCACATCAGGTACTTATGTAATTCTGAATGCAATTGGAGACTGTTTGTTCTACTTCTTCCCTATCTTTTTGGGGTACACATCCGCCAAAAAATTTAATGCCAATATTTTTATCGGAATGGGAATCGGCGCAACTCTGGTCTACCCAACCTTCTCAAGCATAACAGCGTCTGGCCAGCCGTTGTATACGTTATTTAGCGGAACAGTTATTGAATCGCCGGTCTATCTGACTTTCTTGGGTATTCCGGTCATTCTAATGAATTACACATCTAGCGTTATTCCAATCATCATTTCGACGTATGTGGGTTCCAAGATTGAAAGCTTTTTCAAGAAAATTATTCCAAGTGTTGTAAGAGCCTTTTTAGTTCCATTCTGTACTTTGCTGATCGTTGTTCCACTCGCAATGATTTTCATCGGACCGATTTCAACATGGGCGGGCCAGCTTCTGGGAGAGGGCACACTGTCTCTTTATAACTTGAGTCCGGTAATTACAGCCACTCTCATGGGTGCATTCTGGCAAGTATTTGTAATTTTTGGTCTGCACTGGGGATTTATGCCCATCATAATCAACAACTTAAGTATATTGAAATACGATCCAATTCTTACGGGTTCCTTCGCTGCTTCTTTCGCTCAAACAGGTGTCATACTAGCGATTTTGCTTAGAACCAAGAACATTAAATTGAAATCCCTGTCCATACCGGCCTTTATCTCAGGAATCTTCGGTGTAACAGAGCCTGGGATTTATGGAATTACGTTACCACGCAAAAAACCATTCATTCTAAGCTGTATCGCCTCAGCGGTCGGTGGTAGCATTATCGGTATAATGGGAACCAAAACCTATGTTTTTGCCGGTTTAGGCATTTTCGGTATTCCAAGCTATATTAACCCTGAGGGCATAGACAGCGGATTTTATGGTGCAATTATCGGAATGATCATTAGTTTTATCCTAGGTTTTCTGCTGATGTTCTTTGGAAAATTCAAGGATGATGAAGTCAAAATCGAAAATAATGAGGCTGTAAAAACCGAGGTACTGGTCAAACAGGAAACTGTCATTAGCCCACTCAAAGGCAACGTAATTTCTCTAACCGAAATAAATGATGAAGCATTCTCTAGTGGTGCACTCGGTAAAGGAGTTGCTATCGAACCGACCGAGGGTAAGGTGTACTCTCCAGTAGATGGTGTTTTGACAAATGTATTCCCATCTGGTCATGCCATCGGCGTTACAAGTGTCAACGGTGTGGAGATTCTCATTCACGTTGGCAAGGATACTGTAAAGTTGAAGGGCAAACATTTCACGCCTATAGTTAAACAAGGTGCGGAGGTAAAAAAAGGAGATCTCCTATTGGAATTTGATATAAATGCAATAAAAGAGGCCGGTTATATCTTAACCACACCTGTGATTATCACCAACTCGCATAACTATCTTGATGTTATAGAAACCGAGAAAAAGAGTATCTCATTCAATGAAGATCTTCTGACTGTTGTGATTTAGACATGTATGCAAACTATGCCAATATACAACAGCGTCTTGTGACTTCCAACTGATCTGAAGAGACTAGAGTAAAGGCAAATGACCGCTTGCCTGACGAAGTTCTGAATGTACTGAAAGCTAAGTATGCAACTGTTCAACTTATTTGCAAAATCATTTCCCGTAATCATAGAATTAAATTTAAAATTATGTAAAAAACAATGCGAGTGGGCACCTATTGAAATGAGGTGCCCACTCGCTCTATTTCTATATGAATAACCACCTATGATAGACCTTATTAAAGGTTCACTGGGTTATAATTAGTAGCACTTAGTTCAGGTTAAAATTATTCTCCTTTCATTGAGATACGCAAAAAACACTCCTATGTTTTGGGATTAAATAACGTTGAGGCTGACTTTCTTATTCAATTCTTTCGCAGTGTGAACGTTCTTTCCATTCATGTTCTTCCGTGCACAGAATTGAACGGTTAAATACAAAAAAATGTCTGGGACTCTTAGATTCTCACTTCTTATCTTTGATTTCACTGTATCCTTTCACGATGGTACCACACCCATAGCTTTTCTTGTTATACTGTCCCTACTTAAATAGGATAAGCAATAATTACTACAT
Source organism: Paenibacillus sp. LS1 (assembly GCF_026013365.1). Lineage (GTDB taxonomy): Bacteria > Bacillota > Bacilli > Paenibacillales > Paenibacillaceae > Paenibacillus. The sequence goes on along the minus strand of NZ_JAPDOE010000001.1, from coordinate 387,172 downwards.
GACCCAATAATAGGAAAGAGCCTGCTGTTGGCAGGCTCTTTCGGTTAATTCAAGTATGCGTTTAGGTTGTGTATCAACTAGTATAACGTTCAAAAACACACTCATTGCAACTTATAGTTGCTCACCATTTGATTCAATGACTTGCTTGTACCAATAGAAACTCTTCTTCGGCGTTCTGCTCAAGTCGCCGTTGCCATCATTGTCTTTGTCGACATGGATAAAGCCGTATCGTTTTTTCATTTCACCAGTTGATGCACTGACCAGATCAATGCAGCCCCACATGGTATAAGCAATGAGGTCCACGCCGTCTGCCGTTGCTTCCTTCATTTGTTCAATATGGCTTTTCAAATATTCGATGCGGTAATCATCCTGAATCGAACCATCTGCTTCCACCACATCTGCAGCACCTAAGCCGTTCTCCACCACCATCAATGGAATCTGATAACGGTCATAAACATGATTCAGCGTATAACGTAAGCCTTTAGGATCAATCTGCCAGCCCCATTCGGACGTCTCCAGATATGGATTTTTATAGCCTCCAAACAGATTTCCGCCGGTTCTCTCAAGCGAATCATCTGTGCTTTCTACTATAGACATGTAGTAGCTGAAGGAAAAGAAATCAACGCAGCCTTCACGTAATGTTTTTGCATCTTCGGGCTGCATATTGATTTCAACTCCCTGCTCTTCAAAGAAACGTTTAGCGAATCCCGGATAAGCACCGCGAACCTGCACATCCCCACAAAGCAGGTTTGAAAGTTGGTCTCTTTTCTGTGCCAGCAAAATATCATCCGGGTTACAGCTGTTGGAATATGTTGTAAGATAACCAATCATACAGCCGATTTTGAAATCCGGATTAATCTCATGTCCGAGCTTGACAGCCTGTGCACTTGCCACAAATTGATGGTGGAGCGCCTGAAACCGGGTTTGCGGAGTATCCTTATCATCATAAAGCAACTTCGCACCTTCAAACAGAATGCCTCCGGCCAAGAATGATCCTATCGGCAGTGCTAGACTGTTGATCTCGTTGAAGGTCAGCCAGTATTTGACCTGATCCTTGTATCGAGTGAAAAGGGTTGTACAATATCTGATATAACAATCGATGACTTCGCGGGAAGCCCAGCCGTTGTACTTTTCGGTGAGACCGAAAGGTGTCTCATAATGGGAGATGGTCACAAGCGGCTCTATGTTGTACTTTTTCAACTCAGCAAAGACGTTGTCGTAGAACTGCAACCCCTCTTCATTTGGCTCCAAATCATAGCCTGTTGGATAGATTCTCGACCAGTTGATGGACATGCGAAACATCTTGAAGCCCATTTGAGCCATTAGTGCGATATCTTCTTTATAGTGTCCATAAAAATCTACAGCCTCATGGCTTGGATAATATGTCCCTTCTTCCAGCTCAGGCGTAATGCGCCGCGGTACTGCATGGGTTCCACCTGTCACCATGTCGGAAATGCTTGGACCTTTACCGCCCTTGTTCCATCCACCTTCGAATTGATTGGCAGCTGTTGCTCCACCCCAGAAGAAACCATCTTTCATACTCATAATATATCCTCCTCGTATTTTAATAATAAACTTTACTTTTATAGTGTAACAACCTTATCTTGACACATCTTGTCATGATATAATTATGGAATGGAAAATAATCGATTATTCAGGATGCTCTTGTTGTTGTTAGAAAAAAAGAAGGTTACGGCTTCAGAAGTAGCGGGTTTATTTGAAATATCCACCCGTACAGTGTACCGCGACATTGACAGGTTGAGCGCAGCAGGAGTTCCCGTATATACTACAACCGGAAAACACGGCGGGATCCATCTGATGGACAATTTTGTCATGGATAAGTCGCTACTAAGTGAGGATGAACAAAACAAAATTTTGCTCGGACTGTACAGTGTCAGTGCAATTCCGCACTTAAACAGTGCTCGCATACTAAGTAGATTGACCACATTGTTTGAGCACAAACTAGACTGGATTGAGTTCGAATACTCTCCGTGGGGCAGTGTCCCTGAACAAGAAATGGAACTGTTCAATCAGATGAAGCAGGCCATATTTGCCAGCCAACTGCTCTCGTTTCACTATGTGAACTCCAACGGGGAATCTAGCCAGGAGACGGTCTTGCCCGTTAAGCTGATCTTCAAAAACAACACCTGGTACTTCAAAGGAGTAAAACAAATTGAAAATGAGCCTGCACCGTTCGTAACGTATAAAATCAAGCGCATCACGCAACTTCGCTTCGTCCCCGGGGAATTTGAGAGCTTTTTAAAAGAAACAATTGTAGACGAAGAGGGTCAGGTGGGGCCGCGACAGATTCGGATCGAGCTATTGTTTGAACAAACCATTGCTTATCGGGTGTATGACTTCTTTGATCCTGATTCGATCCGGAGAGAGTCCAATGGCAAGCTGAATATAGTCTTTTATTTGGACGAGGGTGAACGGTTGTATTCCTTCTTACTGTCATTTGGTTCGGAAGTTAAGGTTGTGAAACCTCTGAAAGTTCACAAAGAACTGCTCAGAAGGCATCAGGAAGCCGTTTCACGTTTACTGGAAGATGATAAGGCACAGAGCGGACTTGAATGATACAAATTAATAGGTATGTGGCTATATTTGCTAAGGTGTTCACTTTAGGAGGCGTACGCTTGAATTGGCGGATCAGACGCAATTTTGTTGAGCGCTTCACCGTAGACTAAAACTTACACATGAAGTTGCATGGGAGCTTAATAGGTCATTTTTCTGAATTATTAAAAATCACGAAAAAAAACATTTGACATGAAACGGGTTCCAAGAGTTACGGTTGTCTTGTAACGCATATCAGACGATAACACATAAGAGAAGGGGCAGATTGGATATGAAACAGGATCAGAGAAAAATTGTTTTTATTGATATTGATGGAACCTTGGTTGGCAATGACGGTAAAGTCCCCATGTCAGCACAAATCGCTTGCAAAATAGCGAGAGAAAATGGTCATTTGTTATACCTTTGTACAGGACGTTCAAAAGCTGAAGTCTACGATGCGATCTGGGAGATTGGATTTGATGGTCTCATAGGTGCAGGTGGAGGATATGTAGAGTCTGATCATCAGGTAATTTATCATAAAAAGGTAATGCCCGAAGATGTTCGGCATATGGTAGATTTCTTTAATGAACATAAGATTGATTTCTATTTAGAATCGAATTCGGCGCTTTATGCAAGTAAGCATTTAAAGCCTCATTTGGAACAATTGGTGTATGGAGATGTGATAAACGATAGTGCTGCCAGAGAAAAAATGGAAAACTCTCCTCACCCTTTTATTACCGGCCTTACGTATGGAGAAACGAACTTATATAAAGATGATGTAAATAAGGTTTGTTTCTTAGAAAGTCATGTCCCATTTCAACGGATCAAAGAAGAGTTTGAAGGAAAGTTCGAGGTCATTCAGTGCACTGTCTCCCTCTTTGGTGAGGATAGCGGTGAACTTATGATTCCAGGTATTCATAAAGCAATTGCTATTGCTGATCTGCTGGATCATTTAAATGAATCTCGTGAACAAACGGTAGCCATCGGAGATGGCATGAATGATGCCGAAATGATCGAATATTGTTCACTAGGGATTGCCATGGGCAATGCCAAACCAGGTCTCCTTGAAATTGCAGATGACATAACCGATACAGTTGAAGGTGATGGATTATTTAAGAGTTTCATCAAACATGGTCTGATTCCTGCACAGGATAGCAGATATACTTTTTGACTATAGGGATGATCATTTGATATTAGTGTTGAATAAAGGGTTACTCCATTCACTGTTCGGTTCAAGCGACCTATTTGAAACGAAGCTTCAGAGCACCAGGTTTCCCGAGCAGATCATGGAGCAATACTTCCTGAATGACAACTTACTCTTCTAAGATATTCAAAATCACATGTTGTGCAATCAAGGCTTCCTTTAATTGGGTGAAGTCTAATTCGCGAAATGGTTTCTGATCCTGAATATAACAATCGGCCGCTACTCCAGCTGCCTCTCCCATGGCCATGCATTGAGCTGAATTTCTTGCAGATGCGTGAGCGCCATGTGTCGCGGACAAGCAGCGGCCAGCTACCAACAAGTTACTGACCTGTTTAGGTATCAATGATCTGTATGGAATATGATAGAATCCGTCTCCTTGTACATAAGCCCAGCGAGTCTCTGTTCCCGAGGTATGATCTTCAACAGGTGCCCCACAACAGGCGATACCATCATCGAATTTGATTGCGTGGATCACATCCTCCTCTGTCAGAATATATTCGCCTAGAATTCGACGGGTTTCACGCACGCCTATATGCTGGCTAGTGGATATCAAGAACGATTCTTCAAATCCGGGAACTTCATTTTTGAGAAATCTCACGTATTCCTGCGCTTGTTTCCTGCCTTCAATCTCTGCAAGTGTCAAAGCAAAGGGATCAGTAGCATCCACAGACGGGACACGGACCATGTTGGTCTGAATAACCCCCGGATGTGGCGTGATATGCCAGGAACCATCTTCCCTTGGCAAGACATAACCACCGCTACGATTGCTCTCTTTCATTTTGTGAGCCATTTCAGCGTGGGTTGTTTTCTTCGCCTTCTCCACATCTACATTACCCATGAAAAAAATGGTGGTCAGCGATTGCAGTTGATCCACGTCAAGCTTTTCAAATGGAGCACCACTACGGGCCGCAATATCTCCATCTCCGGAAGTGTCAATGTAACATTTGGCCTTGATTTGGGTTAAACCGGATTTATTGGCAATTGTAATTGCAGCAATATCCCCTGCCTTCACTTCCACTTCACATGCATACGTATGATAGAGCAGCCTGATGCCTGCCTGGATGGCCATGTCTTCGTATATCACCTTTAATTTCTCCACGTCATACGTAATTCCGGTTCCTGCTCCGTACGTATTGGGACGCTCAAAGCAAGCAGTATCCTGTCTCAAACGGGTAACAACTTCCCAGGGAATGCCACCAACAAGTCTTTGTTTCTTCTCCCCTGGTGTATAAAATCCATAAAATGTATCTACGCCGGTTGCGGTTCTGGAGCCTCCCAGACATCCTTGTGATTCAATCAATATAACGCGCAAACCTCTTCTTGCCGCAGATATAGCAGCGATGGTTCCGGCAGCACCCCCACCAATTACCAATACATCGGTTTCCATAATATTCGTGGTCATTCAATGACCTCCCCTATAACTGTTGTGATACACAAAGTGGTCGGTACAGGTCTTTTATTGCGCAGTCCAACCGCCATCAATAGGCAGTGCAATGCCTGTGATAAATTTGGATTCTTCCGAAGCTAAAAATAAAATGGCTTGTGCGACATCATCGGGATAACCGATATGCGGTGTTAATGGTTGCAGCAAGGTCAGCGCATCCCTGATTTCATTGTCGTTAATGGCTCGTTGTGACATGGGCGTATCCAGTAAACCAGGGCACACCACATTAATACGAATATTATGCTTGGAATAATACACCGCAGCTGATCGGCTGAGCTGAATCACTGCCGCACGGCTGGCTGCATATGCATGTGTTACAAAATGCTCACGGGCACCGACTAGTCCCAAAACGGAAGAAACATTGATGATGTTTCCGTGATGTTGTGCTTTCATAAGGTTCAATGCTTCATGATTCGTTAAATATACACTCTTCAGATTGGACTCCATGACAACATCCCAGCCTTGCTCCGTACACTCATCCAAGGGGCCGTCACCGAATTTCCTTCCGCTGATGCCTGCCACATGAACGAGAATATCCAGCTTGCCAAACCGATGCATCGTTTCATGGAATACTGCTTTCACATCTTCTGTCTTGGTCGCGTCCCCTGCAATGGCGACCATATGATCCGGGTGAACAGCCTTACTTTTCAGTTCTTTTAGTGTATCCTCAGCCTTGTTCTGATCCCGTCCCGTTATAACTATACTTGCCCCGGCAGCTGCCAATTGAAAGGCCGTTTCCCGGCCAATACCACTGGTGCCTCCGACAACAACAATAACCTTATCTTCAAAACACATACTTGCTCCTCCAATCTTTGGATCGCCTTTCCAGATGCTTCAATTTCATGGATGACGCAGTGCGAATGCTCGCTTGGGATTCTCTCGCATGATGTCGTTGATAATCTTCTGAGCATTCTGTCCCTCATCTTCGAGGTATGACCGGAGTTTAGGAATGAAGGTTTTTAGAATGTAATCCAGTCCAATGGTGCCGTCATATCCTTTGTAGTACCCTTTTCTCGAAAAATCACCACCAACTACAATTTGAGTGTGAAGCCCTGCTTTAGCCAATTTCGATATAAACTGGATTGAACGCAGCTCCGTTTTATATTGCGGTTTGGGGATCGAATCATAGCTTAGAAAGGCGCCCCGTTCCACAAGTCTTCGATGCAGTTCCAAGTCTGGATTTTGATCCAGGTGACACAGTACAATGTGATCCGGGGACAGTCCTTCGGCCTTAAACAAATCGAGTTGTTCTTCAGCCATCGTACCTTCTTGGGTATGTGTGGATACCGGGACACCGCTATCCTTACTCGCTCTGGCGACAGCGCGTAATCCGATCTCTTCCCATGGCTGGATACAGCGCAGACTGGTTCCTATTTTCAATACTCCAGGCAAAATCCCGGTTTCTCCAACGCCGTGAACGAGTTCATGTAGTAAATAAGCTGTCACATCATTAATAGTTTGGTGTTCTAGCAGGCCACGGTTAAATGATCCTTTGTTGAAACCTGCGGCGGTGATGATGTGAATGTCGTTGTTAACTGCTATATCATGCAATTTTGCAACATCTCTTCCGTAGTCCACCGTTGTCATCTCAACAATCAAGTTTCCGCCAGCAGCCTTGAATAGCTGAATATCTTCACCGATTCGTTGGACACTGTCCAACACCATTTCCGGTTTTTCAGCTGCGATGGCTGGTGTAGCATGTGTATAGAGATGTTCATGACTATGTGCGTAATGAATGGCATCCACTGGTATTTTACCGGAAGTGGTCTGTATAACACTTGTACTCACCCGTGTCCCTGCTCTCTTTGTAGAAGTTTGACTCTTGTACCATGGGTTGGTTCACTCTTACTGATTACGCCACACTCTTCTTCGGTAATCGTCATAAGTTTCTTCAAATACTTGTTCCGATGCTTCTTTACCGATAAAATGAGCACTTGTGAGCACCAGCGGTGGCTGGCCTGCTTGAGTCAATAATTCGGCAGTACGTACTTTGATCAGATTGACAATATACGTATTAGCAATGGTGGATGTTGGCCCCACAGGATATTTCAGTGTATCAATCTGAACAGCTGCATCGCCAGGAGGAACACATGTATCAATGATGATATCTGCGATATCCAATAGTTTTTTGCCAGTGGAATGTTTAGGCGCCGATTGAATGCTGTTCTCCACACCTGTTATTGCCACTACCGGCAGTCCGCGTTCCTGTGCTTCCAAAGCCATATCAATGACGACATTTCCGGTTCCACTGGTTGAGAAGAGCAGGAAACTGTCCTCGGGTTTAAACACAAAGTTGCGCATGATCCGATTCGCCAGTCCTTCTATATTTTCAATAAACATCGCCTGACGCTGACCGTTTGCACCGACGACCTGATTATGGAAGGTCATGGACAGTTCCACGATCGGATGGAAACCTGGGAAACTCCCGTAACGCGGGAACACTTCCTCAACGGCCATACGCGAATGTCCGGAACCGTACATATGTACCAACCCATCCGAGGCAATACTTTGTGCAAACAGTTGCGAGGCTTGTTCAATATGCTCAATCTGCGTATCGTGAATATCTCGAATGATGTTTTCTCCGGCTTTGAAATAGTCGCTGTACACTTTTTCCATGTTTATTTACCATCCTTTTCTATTGGTTTTGTGTATACCCCATCGAACGTCCAATCATGGCCGCCCTGCCAGCGCCTTGCCCTCATTTAATAAGTAATTGCACGATCTTCAGATATAGCATACGATACGGTTGATACCATTACGCCAAAAGAGGGAATATCGATGGAATACAAAACCGAATTCATTCTCCTGGAAAAAAACTTTCCGTTCGCATTTTACAATGGTAAAGGTTTCTCAAGGGATGACCGTGAAAATGGAACGATGTTTATGCATAATCATTATTGTCTTGAGATTAATTACGCTGTGGCTTCTGGCGGCACGTATCTCATTGGTGACAGTTCTTATCCTATTGAGAAGGATGATATCTTTATCATCAACAACTACGAATACCACGCCGCTCTAAGCACCTCGCAAGAGATGGAACTTAAGATCATTGTTTTTGATCCAGATCTGATCTGGCAGAATGAGCAGATGGATTATCAATATATCAAGGCCTTCTATGAATGGTCTGACCATTTTAAGCATCGTCTGACCCGAGACAACCAGATTTCAGAGAATATCGGTCAGATCATTTTCGATATCGAACAGGAATGGAATGAACAAGCAACCGGATATAGACTGGTCATCAAAGCTCTTCTTTTGAAAATGCTTGCGATATTGTACCGAAGCTTCGAAACAACCAGCCAGTATTCCGAGAAAGTGCTTCAGTTTCAGAATGAATATATACGGATTATTGAGGCTATTAACCACATAGACAACCATTTTACAGAGTCGATAACCCTTCAGGAACTAGCTGATAAAGTGCATATGAATCCAAATTACTTCTCCACTTTTTTTAGTAACGTCATGAACACGCCTGTCTCTGCTTATATCATCAAAAGAAGACTTCGATATGCTTGTCTCAAGCTCACCACATCGGAGGATAGTATCATCAGCATCGCCATGGAGTCCGGCTTCAACAATGTGTCATACTTCAACCGAACCTTCAGAAAACATTTTGGAATGACTCCGCAACAATACAGACGGCAAATGAATTAGGCCGATGGTGTATTGAGTTTCAGCCAGCAGTATAGAATCCAGGCGTGAGGATGAGCGCAAAAGACCGGGATGGCGGCATAGTCATCTGACTGGTCAGGTAATCCAACTTCGGGAATTAAGGAAGACTCCACATTGTCAGAAGCGGACCAATAAGAGGACCAGTATGACGGGAACGATTGGGCGTAGTTAGCAAATGTCATGTTTTGAAGTAGTCTCTTGGCTTCTACACGGTCAAATTGCAAAACACCCAGTATGACAGGACCATTCAATGCCCACCAGAATCCTCCGTTCTCTCTCGAGCCTTTATCGAAGTGTTCATCTTCAAATTCAGGTTGCTGCTGCTCACGTGCGCCCAAGGTTTCTCCCGAATATAGCCGTTGAGAGAGCTCACTGTACAATATTTGCTTTCGTTCAATGGGCAGCTCATCGATCATTAATGTGTAACCCTGAGGTTCAAGAAACATATTGTCTTCGCCATAGGCTTGATCATTGAAATACATACGCTTTGGAAATGCCCTGCTCCCCATATCCTTCATGAATGCATCCAGAACAGACGATCGATACAGATTCATACTGGTGCAGAGGTTGTCGATTTTGGCTCCGAACGTTGCCATGGCAGGTACCTTTTGCGCATTACGAAGTTCAGGGATCAGTTGTTGGAGAATGCTAATGGCCATCGCAGAGTTCATGTGAGATTCACCCGTGAATAACACCTTGTTATATGGAACGTCAACAATATAATAGACTGCATCGTTCCAATCTGAATTCAGTAGCCGGACCAGCCCATGTGAACCCACTCCGATATCGCTTAGCAGAAAAAGGAAACATTTTTCCACCATATCCAGTACAGTTGTCTTGGCTTGATCAATGACAGGATATGGCTCAGTCTCCTCTTTCAAAAATGCATAATCACCGGTAACGCTCAAATACTCAGAGATCAACATGAAGAAAAACAATTGTTGGTCACTCGTAAAGTATCGTTCGTTCCCCGCATACCCATGACCCGTTTCCACCAGACGAATCTCTCCGAACGGCGTTGTTCGCTTTAGCATGTAGAGCAGCACGCTGCGCGCCAGTTGCGGATTGTAGTACACCAATGGGAGCGCGTGTTGAAAGTTGTCCCTCGCACTGGCATGAACTCCCCAATCGTAATCGTAAATGGTGCCTTGAGGAATCTTGGTCTCTTTGTAAAAATGGCTATAGGTTGCCATGGCCTCCAAGACGTAAGCATGCCACCTCAGTTCCTGCCTGAGCTGATTATCCGCTTCATCTTCAAATGAAGGAATAATATTCAACCATTCTTGGGCAAATGCGGAAGCTGGACCTTGCCGATTATCCAGCGTACTTCCCTCACTTGGCTGTACCGCAAGCTCTTTTACGATTTTTTCAATGCCAACGGGCTCATCTTCGAACGCGAATCCAATGATCAGCTGAACGACTTTCTTCTCGCCGGCTGGTATCGTAAACGCATGTCGGGCAGAGATTTCACTGTTGTTATGGCTTAGATCTGTATCGCCAGAAACCGACTGCATGAACAGAGACGGTGGAAATCCCTCGTATTGGGACATCGATTCTCTGGAAGGGAACAACAGTGGATCATCCGCAACACTTTGAAATTGAACCCCGATTCGCTGGTTCTTATCATCGCGAAATACCGAAGTTTGATACTGTACTTTGGCAGATTCCGGTGCTACAGTCTGATACTGAATCTCCTTGTATTTCGCGGTTACTGCCTCGAAATAAGCCAAGTCCACCTCTTGATCATCTCTGTTGTGGATCGTCACTGTAAGCAGAAAAGCTGATGCTCCGTCATAGGGAGAAAGCGATGGCTTGACAGACAAATTCCTTTCGACCGACAGGTTTCCAATCGTGTATGCATAATTCGCGAACCCGCAACCGAAGCTGCGTTTGCATACAGATGGATCTGCAGACAGAGACTGCATTCCGGTTAGCGTGATGGATTCTTTTATATTACCGCCATCCAGAATATCCAGCACAGACCGATTCATCCCGGAGTTCTTGGTCTCGCCCTGATTCATGCGTCCCCAGGATCGCTGTCCTGTAATTAACTCATACTCTCCACTGACATGTGTAAAAAGTGTTAGCTGATAATTTCCTAATAGAAACCACGGATCTTCGGGTAGTTTAACGGCTCTACCGTCAGGTAATCTGGAGGAATAAGGAATCTCCCCGATATAATCGAAACAAGGAAGCCCTACTGTATCTTTCATCCATTCTCCAATATCGTTGTTATATGAATTTTCTATAGGATTCATATTGATATTCATCTCCTTCACTCTACGAATATTCATGGATGTGTTGTGTGCCTTTTTTCTTCATTATATGTATAGCTGGAGCACATTGCTTCGCTTATGTTTACAATCCATTGCACTATCTTCAGATTAGGGAATTGGGTGATTAATAGAGAAAGATATTGTAAAATAAAGCTTAGCTTTATCGTTCTCGTTGTATGGGAGGAAACCACATGTTGAAAGCAAAGTATGCAATAGAGAATGGATCTATTTTTCAAAAACTGGCGCTGGGTCTGGTTTTGATGTTTGTGCTCATCGTGCTTATCTTCTGGTGGATCTATCAATTAAACGTAAAAGAAATTCAGCGTGAGTTGCAAAAGAACAAACTCGGTGAAGTACGATTCATGTCCTCTCAACTGTCTAATCAATTTGAACAGGTATTAATGAATGCGCTCACATTATCGGAGGATCAATCCGTCAGGGGTTACACGTATGTACTTCATTACGGAAATGACTTTGCGAAATATAAAGCCAAACTTGAGCTGATTGACAAGTTGGCTCTTAACAGTGCTTCAACCTCATGGAACAATACAATTATTCTCTATTATCCGGACCAAGAGGATACCGTATCTTCTGATCCCGAATTTTCATTTCGACCGTTCTCCATGTCCGAAGATCCGCTCAATCAATGGACGCTGCACATGAACAAGGACGGTACAGGATATTATTCTCATCTTACCAAAGGACATCGAGGTCCCATGTACATCGAAATCAGGATCTCACTGGATGTGCTGCAGAAAATGATGTCAGAATACACTTCCGGGACCCCGATGCTGTATGATTCCCATTATGGAACCGCGATCCGGGGAACAGGCTCTCTTCAACTTGCACAAGCCGATTCTCAGGTTATTCCACAGATCAGGAATGATAGTGGCTTCTTCGATATCTCATTTCAGGACAAGGACTATTTCATTAGTTATATGAAAGCGAGTATTCTGGACTTGTACTTTATCGACTATCATCCCACCAGTCAGCTTCGACAATCGATTTCACGTAACAATACATTGTTTGTGCTGGCACTTATTGCTCTGCTTCTGCTCTCTCTTTTGTACAGCTTGGCTCTGCGTAATCAGGTTCAACAGCCGATCATTCGTTTGCGTAAAGCAATTGACCGATTCGACCGGGGAGATTTCTCAAGCCGTGTCGATGAAACACACACCCTGGAATTCCGAATATTGGGTCGATCATTCAATCGGATGGCCGAGAATACCCAGACGTTGATTGAACAGGTTCTGCTTGGGGAGATTTCCGTCAAAGAGGCCCGGCTGAAGCAATATCAGGCCCAGATCAATCCACATTTCCTGTACAACTGCCTCAACTATATTCAAAGCAAATCCAGTATAAAGGATTATGAATCCGTTACAGCCATGACCTTGGAGCTGGCTTCCTATTGCCGTTACATTCACCGAATTGAAGATATGGATTCCACATTGGGCGAAGAACTTCGTTTTGTGAATCATTACATGTCCATCATACATATGCGTAAAAAAAGTATTACCTTTGATATCCATGTGCCGGACCAACTTCTCTCCATCCGTATCCCGCGCATGATTTTGCAGCCGCTGGTTGAAAATGGCGTCAAACATGGCATCGAGCCCTCCATGGGTTCAGGCCAAATTACGATTCGAGCGGAGCAAAATGAAGAGGCTATACGTATAACGGTTGCGGACAACGGCGTAGGAATGCCGGCGGACCGACTAGCACAGATTCGCAAACATATGGATGTATTGACCCGTCCGGAAGAACAAATCGGAACAGGGGTACGTAATGTGAATCAGCGAATAAGGCTCACATACGGCAAACGATCGGGATTGTTTATTCATTCCAGCTTATCCGAAGGAACCCTGTGCATCATTACCATACATAAGGAGGATATTGCAGATGCATCAGGTACTATTAGTTGACGACGAATCATATGTTATTGACGATCTTGAGATCTCGTTTCCATGGCATCAATATCGTATTGAGCGCATTCACAAGGCTTACTCCGGTATGCAAGCTTTATCGATTCTGGATGAACAGACCGTAGATATTGTCATTACCGATATTTCAATGCCTGTCTTAAACGGATTGGAACTGATCCGACAGATCAAGGCTGTAAAACCCAACCTGCCCTGCATTTTGCTCACCGGTTATGCCGAGTTCGAGTACGCTAAAGAAGCGACCAAACATGGCGTTGTGGAATATTTGTTAAAACCGCTTGATGTGGAAAAATTAGGAGCCTGTCTAGAAAAAACGGTGCTATCGATCGAAGATCAGATTCGCAGAGCCTTATCCTATGAACAAGCAATGAACTCGTTTCGAGAACATCTGCCTTCGCTGAAGGACAAGCTGCTGAATCAGTTGATTGAGGGTAACCGTTATACAGAAGATTTACTGAACGACAAGTTGCAACATTATCATCTGCCCTTCAGGGACGGAGATGATGTTCAGCTCATTCTCGTTCGGCTGGAAGAACATTTCACCCGACATACAACGAGCAGTCTGCAGCTGTTTGAATATGCCGTGACCAATATTGCATGTGAGTTATTCAACATGGCTTTTCATACCTGGCATTGTCGCGATCATCACGATTACCTGGTATTTCTGTTGAAGCCTGTTGGGACGAGCGCGTTAAGTGCCCCTTCAGTGACGATGCACAACGAGCAGTCTATGAAGCAGCAGCAGGATCTTACACATCTTTCCTTGCAATTGCATCACAATGTCAACGAATACCTGAACGGAGGTATTTCCGTTATCCTCAGCCATAGGGGCACACTCCAGCAGGATATCCGTGATATGCATGAGCAAGCCATTTCGGCGCTAAAAAAGCAAGTAGGCAATGGCACAGGGTATTTCCTCTCCCTCGCAGAGAGGTCACGTACCCTTTCCGTTCGGTCATTGCATATTCTGTATGAACCACCAACCTTTAATCACTTGCTCGAGACGGGACAGTGGGAATCGTTCCAAGAGCGTCTGCACCGAATTGAGGCTGCATACAGTGCTCTGCCTGAACAAACAGAAGAACATCTGGATGAGATTCGAATTGTATTATTATCCGCCTATCATTACATTGCCCACAAAAATCATACGCTGTTATCAGATCTGGTCGGTAACGAATGGATTCCACGTGTTGCATTTCGTTCGGTATCGCAACTTACGGATTGGGCTGGAAATATTCTTGAACGGCTGCGAACGAAGCTGGAAGAACAGTCTTTTGATGAACAACATGATGTCATTCATCAAATCCAGACGTTTGTATCCAATAGTCTGGATTCGCTCAGTCTTCAGTCCATTGCAGATCATGTGTCATTGCATCCGGTCTATGTCTCTAAGCTGTTCAAACAACTTCAAGGGATAAGCTTGAGTGAGTATATTCTAAGCGTCAAAATGGACCTTGCCGTGTACTTGCTTAACCATTCGCAGGATAAAATTTATGAGATTTCCGACAAACTGGGATACGCTAACTCCCAATATTTTATCAAGGTATTCCGTGACAAATTCGGTATGACGCCTCAAGATTACCGGGAGCAATGAAGAAAAAAACCGCACTTGACGCACACAGGCTTCATTCGCCAGTGTACATCGAGTGCGGTTAGTAATTTATTTCACAGTATCATACCACGCGTTCACTTCTTCAGTAATTTCTTTGCCTCCCGAAGTCGAGTGTTGTTCAACGAATTTGTCAAAATCATCGACTGGGGATTGGCCATAAATGATTTTATTCAATACTTCTTTTTCCAACTTGCTCAGCATATCGCCCCGGGATACCTGCGTTTTTGTTGGTACACCCGTGAACATCTCAGGCATAACAATATCTTTCTGGTCGATGACAATCTTGGCTGCCATGATCTGTTCAGGTATTCGTTCCGACAAGTTCTTCTCATACTGATTGGCTGGCTTTTGACCGTCTGCAAGCTTGGCCAATGTACTCATCATCAGATTAGGTATTATCGCCCCATCAAAAGTTAACGTATAACGTATAGCATCGATCCAACCACCTGGGATCTTGTCGCTTTGCAGCTCTTTATATACCTCTCCGTCTGGACCTATCTCATAGTCATAGCCTTTAGCAAATCCGTTTACGAATGTTGTGCTCTCTGGATTAGCCCAGTTATCGTACAGATAGTTCTGATATACAAAGAAAGCGTCTTTATGCTTCATATCCTTATTGATCAGAACAGCTCCTGCACTAATTGGCGTTCCATGACGTCCAATCTTGCCGTCAGGACCGGCGGGAAGCGGATAAGCCTTGTATTCAGCCGTCGGCACATTTTTTTCCAGATCCGGGATGGGCCAGCCTGTCATCCAGTACGGGCCAACAATGATACCGGACTTTCCTGCGGTGAATGCCTCAGTTGCCTTGGTCTCGTCATAAAGGCCTGCTTCTTTGTCAATATAGCCCTTAGTCATCCATTCGTTCATCTTGGCAAGTGCTGGCTTCATCTCAGGCTGAACTGAGCCGTAAACCAGCGAGCCGTCCGGCGCTTTGTTCCACTGATTAGGCATCGCTCCGAACATTCCGAAAATCCAGCCGGAATCGGACATCCATGTATTCAGGTTATTCTTAAAACCTACGGATAAAGCAATGGTATCCTTCACACCGTTTCCATCCGGGTCCTGGTTTACGAAAGCATCCATAACTGTTTCCAGTTCGGCGAGTGTTGTTGGCGCTTTCAAATTCAGATTTTTGAGCCAGTCCTCCCGAATGTACATTACTGGATCATTGTTGTGTGCGTTCTCCAGGATGGGAAGTGCCATTCTTTGACCATCACGGATATATGGATTCCACACGTTCGGATCTTCCGCCATTGCTTTTTTGTACGTATCCGATGCATATTTATCGAACAGTTCTCCCGCATCCGTGAATTGACCCGATTCAATTAAATCACTGATTAGCGTAGGGTCACCGCGGAAGGAGATAATATCCGGCATTTTCTGACCAGATGTCAACATGAGACGAAGTTTGGTCTGGTACGCATTATTCTGTTCGCTGACGGTCCACAGATATTTGATGTCGATTCCGAGCGTTTCTTTGGCCCACTTGGTATGGACGTTATTCTCGATGTTCTCCCCATTTTTGAATTTCAGACTGCTCGTGATCGGAAAAACTGTTGAGATCGTGACTGGCTCTACATACTTTCCATTCTCAAACTGGGCGGAATAATAACCATCACCACCGCTAGTCTCGGTTTCAGATGTAGGTTCACTGCTACATGCCGCGAGTACACCGGACAGCATCGTGGTAGCCAGTAAAATACGAAGCGGCTTTTTCCATGTTTTAAACATATTTGTCTCCCCCATAAATGAAATTAATTGAATTAACCTATTAAATGCATTGACCTCGTGTTATTCCTTCACAGCACCAAGCACAATCCCTTTAACGAAAAAGCGCTGCAGCAATGGATACACAATCAAAATGGGCGCCATGCCAATGAAAATCTGAGCGGCTTTGATCGTTCGTTGCGAGATATTTTCCAGGTCCTCAGGACGTACGGACACCTTACTAAAGTCCTGCTGTACAATGATTGTCTGGAGGAAAGTCGCAAGCGGATATTTTTCGTGATCCGTCAAAAAAATCAATCCATCGAACCAAGCATTCCAGTGGCCTACCATCGAGAAAAGGGATAGCGTGGCAATGGCTGGCATCGACACAGGTAAAAACACAAGAATCAAAGTTCGAAAGTAACCTGCACCATCAATGAAGGCTGCTTCTTCCAGCTCTTTGGGGACGTTGCGAAAGAAATTCAACAACAGGATCATGTTCCAGACGGATACCGCTCCAGGGAGAATCAGCACCCACATCGTATTCAACAAATTCAGCTTCTGAATTAGAATGTAGAATGGAATTAATCCGCCACTGAACAGCATCGTGAATACAAAAAACCACGTGTATAGATTCCGCCTTTTGAAATTACGATTCTCCCGGGATAGTGGATATGCCGCGAGAGTCACAACGATCATACTCACGAGTGTTCCCAGTACCGTTCGTTGTACAGCGATCCACAGGGAACGCAAGAAATTTTCATTAACTAATGTTTTGGCGTACGCGTCTAACGTAAATTCCACCGGAAAGAGTCCAACCAGGTTGGCGTTGGCAGCTGCTTTCCCGCTGAAGGAGACCGCAAGAATATGGATCAATGGAATGATACAGAGCAAGGATAACAGAATAAGAAACGTATAATTGAACACAGTGAATACTTTGTAGGGTTTGGTTTTATGATACATGTCATCAAGTCTCCTTCCTAGAAAATACGATAATTCGCAAATTTGTAAGCTGCTCGGTATGCGATCACGATCAGAACGAATCCGACCACCGATTTGAACAAGCCGACTGCTGCCGAGAATCCAAACTTGCCATCCACAAGACCTACTCGATAGACAAAGGTATCAATGATGTCACCCTTATCGTAAACCAGCGGATTATACAGGTTGAAAATTTGGTCAAATCCTCCATTCAAGATATTGCCCAGGGATAACGTTCCTACTACGATCATAATCGGTATAAGGGAAGGAATCGTAATGGACCAGGTTTGTTGCCAGCGGTTCGCTCCATCCACTTCAGCAGCTTCATACAGCGCCGGGTTAATCCCTGCCAGCGAGGCGAGAAAGATAATCGCCCCGAATCCGAATTCTTTCCAGATATCGCTTGTGACAACGACCGTTCTAAACCAGGTACCATCCCCCAGAAAAAAGATAGGTTCAAGACCAAACACTGCTCCGAGAAATTGATTGATCATGCCTTTCGTTGCCAGCATGTCCAGCAATATTCCACCAAGGATAACCCAGGAGAGAAAATGCGGCAGATAAACGAAAGTCTGTATTGTTTTCTTAAAGGGTTCTTTTCGTACTTCGTTCAGCAGCAAGGCAAATATCAGTGGTGCAATCAGACCTCCTATCAGTTTCATGCCGGCAATAATCAGGGTGTTCCAGATCACCTGCACATTCTCCTGCATGCTGAACAAGAATCGGAAATGCTCCAGGCCAATCCAGGAAGATTTGGCAAACCCAAGCCAGGGCTTGTAATCCTGAAAAGCAATGACCAATCCGCCCATCGGTATGTACGCAAATATGAACGTCAAGACTACCGCTGGCAACAACATGAGATCCAGTACCAGCGTACGCTTGAAGCTTTTTTTGCGATGGGGACGCCGAGGACTCGGACGCTTCACTTCGGCTCCAATTGGTGTTGTCTCTTTTGCATTATTCATTCGTGCGCTCCCCTTCTCTACTGTCTCCAGAGATACGAGCCGTACTCAGGTGTATCTCCGTATATTCAGTATAGATTCGTCGCTCTGAAGTCAACATGATAAAACAATAACTTCCATAACAAATTGTTAATATAGAAGTAAGGTTAGCAGGCTGTTTTGCACAACGGATAGAGAAAAAGAGAGCAACATCCTGTTTATGGACGCTACTCTCTAATTGAATTAACAAACAGTGAACTCAAGGCTCCAGCCTCCATGACATCTCCCAAAAATCAAGCTCGAAGCGACTGCACATCACGAAAATATCTTCCATCCGTTGGTACGTTTCCTCGCTACAGCCTTCTAATAGCTTATCCGTTAACGTCACAAGGGATTGATTGCTACTGTTGTATTCAGAGGAAGCATATCCTGTAATCCACTCTCCATAAAAGGGATGATCAGCTGCACCTGGTTTTTGGGCAAGGACTTGACCAATCTCTGCATAGCTCCATGAGCAGGCCAGAATGGATACGAGTACTTCTGCTATGCCGCCCGCATGGGAAACAGAGAGCATATAGTTAGTATAGGCTGCATTTTTCAGTGCAGGTTTTACCTGAAAAACGTGATCCTCTGTAATTCCTAATCGCTCCATATAAGAACGATGAATTTTCATTTCACCATTCAGGATGTTATCTACGTTTTTACTAAAAAACTGCATCAATTTGGGGTCGTGCGACTTGACGATGCCAAGTGCAAATACACGGGCATAATCGTACAGGTATAAGTAGTCTTGCAGCAAATAATAACGAAATTGTTCAACCGGTAAGGAACCATCTCCGATCCCTTTAACAAAGGGATGCTCAAGACATTCCTTCCACACAGGCTGTGCTGCCTGGTATAGTCGCTCTGAAATAGTCAACATGTGTTCCTCCAATTCAGATTGTACGATCTAAAAACAAAAAAACGAAACATCCATAGGATGTTTCGCAGACAAATACACTACAACAAGGGATTGGCATGAGCTACCCAAGTACAGCGTTTCATCGTTGCATCCCTACGTTGGCATTATCCAAATCAGGTAAGGTCGGTTTAACACCCTCTCAGCCGGTTAAGGCTCCCTCGCAAACGGTTGTATGTAGTTGAAAATAACGTCCATTTAGTATATCAATGGCTGTTAAATATAGTCAAGACAGATTTTATCGCCCCTCATCAGCTTCGGTGACGTATTTAAACTATGAAAACCATCATAACAAAGGTTGAGTTTTACCATTGTCATGATAGTTTCCATTTTTGCTGCTACTGCGAACGGTTTAATGCCCGAGTTTGTTCTTTCCGACAAAAGTGAGTATTCCGTACTGGGAAGTATTTCTCCAGCTTTCATTGGTCGTATCATTCCATTTGGCTACGTTCTGCTTGCCTCCGCCCTGATTGTCATTAATTTGAAGATCGAAACCGAGAACATCTCCTGCTTTGG
The DNA here is from genome assembly GCF_026013365.1 of Paenibacillus sp. LS1. Taxonomy (GTDB): domain Bacteria; phylum Bacillota; class Bacilli; order Paenibacillales; family Paenibacillaceae; genus Paenibacillus. Next base: position 367,365 of record NZ_JAPDOE010000001.1, on the reverse strand, counting down.
GCGTCAGTGAATGTAATTTGATTCTGGCTTCTACGAGATATCCTTTATTCGTTTTCTTCACAGCACTTACAAGACGTCCGGGTGAGGCACTGCCTGCAAAGGTTCCCACATTGTCTGCACTGATTCTGAACTGGGCATCATCATATTGAAAATACGGTGTGCGCTGGTGATTCTCATCCAGGAAAATCTCAACCGAATCCTGATCCCATGGATTGATACTATCTGTTATGATGTTTGGATCAGTGACGTCGATCAGCAGATATAGATACTCACCTGACCACATTGCGCGAGCCACTGCCTCTGCACCTTCGTTCTGATTCAACCGTTTTACCTCAAATGGTACAGCCTTATTCCATAGGGCGTCTTTCTTCCCATCAATCTGAATAATCCCTTGCACAGCTTGTGCAGATTTGGGCATAGGGGCAAGTTGAATCACGCCGTATTTGCTTGTATCTTGTTCCTGAGATTGTGTTCGATCATTCCAGTACAGTGGACTATAAGGTTGTGTCCCACTTGCAGCGCCATCAGTCACACGGATATCCAAACCGGCTTCATATTCTGATCCGACTTGTATACCACCCCATGGAATGGACAATTCAACCGAATATCCAGTTTTTGTCTCACGTACACGATATGAACGCCGCTCCGCGCCCTCAGCTTTGCCCGAGCGCTTTATGATTATGTGTCGGTCATCTGCTTCATAGGAGGTGGTCTTGCCATTATTGAGATCGACAAAGAGTTCTACTTTGTCATTCACATCTGCCTTCGCATCCTGAACATCCACAAGGATATACAGGTTACTTTGATCCCATAAGGTGCGAAAACTGGCTGATGCCGAAGAATCGCCCTTCAGTGGAGTAGACACCGCTTTGTTCCAGAGCAGATCATAGGACTGTTTTTTGATATCCGGTTTACCTGAAAGTGATACGGCTCTCTGTGTCATAACAGGCAAGCTGGATTCATCCACGAGTCCCCAGTATGCTTTTTTGGCTTTTAGGGCTGAATCAAAAAGCATCGCCTGATTGTTGTAAGACTTTTCATCCTGAAGTCCCCATAAGGTAACTGAAGAAATGTGGTCTTTATGTTTTTTGTACAAATCCAACAGTTCCTTATATCGATACGCCTGTTTTACTGCAACTTCTTCCGGCATATCTTCACCGAATGGAATTCCGCTATCGACATCCAGTTCCGTGATCTGAATATCCAATCCAAGTTCGGCGAACATGTTGATCGTTTTTTCAATTTCCTCGATGGGCGGGGATTCCAGGTTATAGTGGGATTGTAAACCTACTCCATCGATGAGGCCCTTCTCTTTCAGTCGTTTGACCAACTGAACCATATGCTCTCTTTTCTCAGGGATTTCCGTGAAGTATTCGTTGTAGTATAATTTGGCATCCGGATCGGCTGCACGAGCGAATTCATAGGTCTTTTCAATGTAATCCGGCCCGATGAGTTCATAAAAGGGACTTTTACGTAAACCGTTGACGTCACCATTGCTATCCGCAATCGCCTCGTTTACCACATCCCAAGCATAGATCTTACCTTTGTATCGGGTCATAACGGTTTCAACGTAATTCTGAATCCGGGCAAGCAGTAATTCTCGACTCGCAGGGTTACCCTGGGGATCCTTTAGCATCCACTCTGCTGCGTCAATATGCCACAATAGCGCATGTCCGCGTACACCCATCCCATGTTCTTCGGCAAACTGCACATATTGATCCGCTGCCTCGAACTCATAAACACCTTCGGAAGGAGACATGTACTTCGGTTTCATCTCATAGGTTGCTGTTAGGCTGTGAAAGTGCTTCGTGAGCAGTTGTCCATATGCGCCATCCAACTGCCAGCGATACACCGCTGCTCCAATGGGGAAATCATCTTGATACAGGTCCTCCAGAGACAGAATCCCTTCTTCAATCTCCAGTTGCTTGGCCAGAGTAAATGATACATCATCCACATAGAACGATAACGTATCTACGCTATCATCGGAGATGTATGGTGTTTCGATGAACAAATTCAATTCAGTGGGATCATCGCTATACTGAAATTTTCCGGTGATCTTGTGCCAGGTATTCCATTCTGCCTTGGCAATCTTCACGCTGCCGATCGGATTCCAGCTTTCGGCAGTTGTTTTTTTATATGCGGTGAGCTGTAGTGTTTGATTCGTGGTGGGCTCCTGGGTAAGTCTTACATATGCCGTAATTTCGTACTCTTGATTACGCTCAAGCAGATCCTTCATGGATAGCATTGGTCCATGATAGGAGCGCTCACGGTTGGTAACCAGCATACTGGACTGACCTTCGTGTGCTTCCTGCTGTGTCGCTGTCAGGCTTTCGTTACCGATACGTGGAGTCCATCCCTGAAGCGTACCGTCTTCAAAGTTTGTACTCACATGATTTCCCTCCAATTCCGTAACTGCCTTGGCTGCATGTGAGACATTTGAAAATGGAAGCATCCCGAGTACAAGCACAAGAACCAAAGCTGCAATATTCCATTGACGTAACCGTTTCATACAATTCCTCCTCTTGATTGGGTCTCAGTATTTCTGAACGGATTAACATCCAGATAAATGGATTATATTTCTTTGGATAGCGCTTACATATAACAAAATGCTAATAATGATAACAAAATGTTATCATTTGGTAATCTCGCATGAGTTTAGGAAGTTGGAGTTCGACCACAAAAGGCTAATCAAATTCAACCCAAAAAGGACGTTGCCATAAATTCATGGCAACGTCCGAAGAGATTATACATATTTAGGCACGCAACACCCAAACATCATAAGGGTTAATCACTACTTTACCTTCAAGAAGCTTATCGGATATTTCTTCAGTCATAGCCTGCTTTAATTGGACAGTTGCAGGTTCCTTAGCATAGTTTAGCAGTATATAGTACTCTCCTGCAGCCCTTTTCCTTGTGATAACTTCAACGGATTTCGGAATTTCTGCCCAAGGCATAACCGGGTCCGCTATTTGAAGCATATCAAGTAACATATTTGTGCTTTCAAAAGTGAAGAATGTACCAAAATAGATGACTTTTCCTTTGCCCAGCTTCCTGATCGTTACTGCGGGTTCACCTGCGTAATAGTCGCTCTGATATGTGGCAGCAACTTCTACACCTCGGGTATAATCCGGCTTTAATATTTCGTTAAACACATGACTTGGCGTCTGTGCCGGTTTATGATTAAAACATAATTCATTCTTCTCATCCGGATTAAGCATCGTGAAATCACTGATGTGAACGCCGGTTAAATGTTGTAATACGCCAGGAGAAGCAGTCATATAAGCCTGATTTCGATCATCTTTATAACCACTTCGTGGGCCAAGTACAAGCGTTCCTCCTTGCTCAACATAAGCCGTCAGCTTCTCCGCATCTTCAACAGTTAGCAGTTGAGCATTTACATAAAACAAAAGCTCATATTGGCTCAGGTCACGAACTGTATTCAAATTTTGCTTGGACAGCATATCTATACCCAGATGACGCTCGGACAAGGATAAATACACCTGTTCCTCACTATTCCAATATTCATAACCGGTATATCGTTCAATTTTTACGTTACTGTCATTGGCGTAATCATACATAATTGCTGCTCTTGCCTCGACGTCCGTGTTGATGATTATTTGCTCCAGCTTGCTGGTTTCCTCAGCGACACGTCTGGCTTCATCCAGCCTCCAATGCGGCTGATTTCCATATAGATTAAGCCCATGCCACAGCGATTCAGCTCCGTAAGGACATGTTCTCCAACGGAAGTACAGAATTCCGTCTGCTCCGTGAGCAATGGATTGCCAAGTCCAGAGTCTCATTTGACCTGGTTTTGGTGTTGCTTGTAAATAATCATTACGATCCGCGTTCAACACATTTCCGACTTGACCACCTGGTCCAGCTTGTTGCTCTAATACAGTGAATTTAGCCGATAAACCTCGCACACGACTGAGATGTTTACCACTGAGTCGGTCCTTATTCGGATATTTAATGTCTGTACGAAGCAGCTGGAATGCAGGGTAGGAATCATATGACATGAAGTCGACGGTACGCTCCGTTAATTCATAGTTATCAATATTGCTAAATAGTCCATTATGAGTGATAAACTGTTCCTCGGGTAGGGTTCTCTTTAATATATTATATTGCAATTCCGCAAACCGAATGGTGCTTTCAGAAGTGAAAAGGTAAAAATCTAGCAACTGACTTGGGCTATGATACGTGACTGTGGGTTTTGGTAGACATATTTGCTCCCAGGAATTATAAGTTTGTGCCCAGAAAGCCGTCCCCCAAGCGATATTCAGTTCATTCAGATCGCCCTTATACTTCTCTTTACACCACTGACGGAAAACGTTATGGTCACTGTCTGCGAAACTAACATCTGAGTGACAGTTCAACTCATTATCAATCTGCCAACCGATAATAGAATCATTCGTCTTATAATGTTCCGCCATTTTTGTAACTATAGCCTCGCAGAGACGCAAGTACTCTGCAGAAGTATAGTTGTAATGCCTTCTGGAACCGTGCTCCATTTGAACGCCACGAAAGTCCACACGAAGTACTTCTGGATATTTCGTTGTCAACCATGCCGGAGGGGCATACGTGGGTGTTCCCATAATAACTTTCAGTCCAGCGGCAGCAGCCAGTTCGATTGCTGTGTCGAACATCTCGAACTTATAATCCCCTTCGCTCGGCTCCATAATATTCCAAGCCGTCTCACCCATTCGTACGACGTTAAATCCCATTTCCGCCATTCGTTCAAAATCATCTTTCCACATATTCTGGTTCCAATGTTCCGGATAATAACAAACGCCAAGCAAAAATTGATTTCCTTCGTATCTTCTTTGATCTTTTAGCATAATTTGAATGTGCCTCCTATGATCATAGTGATATGTTAAAGCGGACAGTCTTTGTATATTTATCCTTTAACTGCGCCTCCAGTCAAACCTCTAACGAGTGTTTTAGAACCGAACATAAAAATAACGATTAACGGAAGCGTTCCTAGTGTAAGGCCAAGGATACTGGCCGAATAGTCGGTACGGAACATGGTTGATAAATTAGCAATACCCAGCGGAAGGGTGTACAGTTCAGGTTCGTTTAACGTTACAAGCGGTAGCAGATAATTGTTCCACGAACCCAGAAATGCAAGCAACCCAAGTGTGCTGAGGGCAGGCATTAAAAAAGGCGTAACAATTCGGAAGAAAATCGAAAGCTCTCCACATCCATCAATACGTGCACTTTCAATCACTTCCGTAGGCACACTGGATTGGCTGAATTGTGTCATGAAGAAAACGCCAAACGCGTTGTTCAATGCTCCGATAAGCAGCGGGATATGCGTATTGTTCAAATGAAAGAACTTCATTTCCATAACAAAGGCAATGAGCCCTAATTGTCCAGGCACCATCATCGTAAACAAAATGATCAAATAGAACACTTTTTTTCCTGGAAAATTAAACTTCCCGAATGCGTATCCCGTTATGGCTGACATCACGACAGAAATCACAGTAAATAGCACGGCGACATAAAAGCTGTTCCAGTAATTAAGCAGGAAGCCGCCAGACAGAACAGTTTTTAGGTTTTTGATAAAATAACTGCCTGGGAGTAAAGGAAGCTGTTTGAACAAATCTTCAGAGAAGTAGGTCCCCATAACGACCATGATGTAAAATGGAAGCAGGAACAGGATCGTGATCAGCGATAAAATGATCATAACGGACCATTTTGAAATTCTCATGTTAGTCCTCCTTCCGATTCAGCCATTTGATGCCTGCAAGTGAGAATAGGGCAATAAACAAGAATGTCGAATAGGCAATTGCTGCGCCTTTACCGTATTTGAATGAGGAGCCATTAAATGCAGCATCAAACATGTACCAAATGGGTGTAAATGCTGAACCTTCTGGTCCTCCCACAAGAGCTGAGCCTGAAGCCCATCCGCTAAACATTAGCATCGGTTCTTCTACGAGCTGCAGTCCTGCAATAATTGAAGTGATGATTAGAAATAGGTTAATGGGTTTCAGCAAAGGGATCGTAATGTGAAGAAATACGTCTTTAGGTGAGGCGCCGTCGACAACAGCTGCTTCATATATGGATGGCTCCACACTTGCCATACCAGCACAGTAGAACATAATAAAGTAACCGAGATTTTTCCAGAACATCATCAAAATAATGATCCATCTTGCCGTATCTGCTTCTCCCATCCAGTTAATTTTCTCGCTAATAATACCAATCTGAACGAGGAAGTTGTTCAACATTCCACCCTGCCAGTCAAAAACCATGGCGAATATAATACCTATAGCGACCGGAGTTGTCATATAAGGTGTAAAAATGCCCAAACGGAATAAACCTTTACTTCGGATAAATTTGCTCTCGATCATATTGGCGCATAACATCCCGACAATAACGAGCGCCGGTAAATATGCAACAAGATATAAAAGTACATTTCCTAGAGACCTCCAGAAATAGGCATCATGAAAAAACAACTGCTTGTAATTATCGAAGCCAACGAAATCGTGATTGCCAAACAAGTCCCAATTCGTGAAGCTGATGTACAATGTAAAGAGCAACGGGAACAGACCGAATACGGCATAGGCTAAGAAGTACGGAGTAATAAACAAATACGGCCATTTGTGTTTTGCCATGACTTTCATGATTTGACTTCCTCTCTGTGTGTTCTAATAAAAGATAACCGGCAACTTTCTGCCGGTTATCCATCACTGGATTGCTATTTAAACTGAATTTCCGGATGGTTTTTCTGCAGTTCCTTCTTCCAGTTTTCTAGAGCTTGTCCAGCATGATAAGAAGGATCTTTCGTAAACGTTTGCATCGCAAGAGATGAAGCGTTGTAAATATCCTGATCAAATCTGGTGTACGGGTTACTCTTCATTGTTGGAAGAACTTTTTCTGTCCAGAACAAGCCAAGATCTTGGCCGCCATAATAACTGTCAGCTCCGGATGAGAATATAGTCTGATCCTCGAACAAGGATTTTAAAGGTACGAGTGATTCATCAATTTTCATATTCAGATCGCCACCCTCTTTACTTGCAGCAAACCACTCCAGGAACTTCCACGAGATACCTTTGTTCTTCGAATCTTTCCAAATTCCGAGCGATGTTCCTCCATAACTGTACGCGCCATCTGGAGGAAGCATGAGTCCCCATCGCCCGTCGCTGTTTTTGTCATTCGGCTGAATGACGAATTCTGGTGTCCAGTTTGCAGCAGGATAGAACAATACGTTATCCTGAGCATACGAAGCATTCCAAGTCGGAGACCACATGTCCAGCTTAGCAGTGATGTCCGCATTTCTAATGTTTTCTAGAGTAGTGAAAATAGAAGTGACTGCTTGAGTATCCACTTCATCCCCCTTAATAAATTGCTCAGGGTATTGTGGATATACGATGGTGTAAGCGTCCATCATGCCAGCGAGCATAGACGTTTTGCCACCACTTTTTTCTTTGAGTTCCTTACCTTTTGCGATGAATGTGTCCCAATTCGGTAGCATAGCTGCCAATTTTTCCGGATCATCCGTTCCAAAATACTGCTTGGCTAGATCGCGTTTGTATGCCATCGCACCTGGCGAAACAGACCATTGAAGTGAGACGAGTTTTCCTGCGTCATTTTGCAACTGGGGAACTACTGAATCCAATAGCAATGACTTATCAAAGTTGTAAGGTGCGCTTTCGAGATCGTCGAGGATGTTTAATGCAAATAATGCACCGCGAAAGCCTGCTTCTCCCCAAATAATATCAGGCAGATCGCCTCCAGCAGCAACGGAAGTTTGGATTTTTTTCAAGTAATCCTTGGCAGCAACCTCAACAAAATTGATTTTAATGTCTGGATACTTTTTGCTAAAAGCTTCGACTGTGGGCTCATAAAAAGCTTTATTCCACCCCCACATTGTAATTGTGCCTGAATCCACCGCCTGACCTTGTTCTGCAGCCTTGTCTGAACCTTCATCTTTAGAACCACAGCCGGCCAGTAATGCAACTACCATAAAGATTGACAGCATGATAGTCCATCGCTTTTGTTTCATTGTGTTTTGCATGATGAATTCCCCCTTTTGCATTGTGTAGTTCGACCATCAGTTGTGCTTGTTTCCCTGCTCTTTTAGTCTATCTAACCCCAAAATTCGGAACAATGGGACAAATCGATGGTTTTGTATACTATTCGATGATTCCGCTTACAAATTTGGAGGTGTCTCCATGTAAGGTAATCGTAATCGCAGTTCTGTGCCTTCTGTCACTCCCGTTCTCATTTCCAATCCATAAGTTTCTCCACACAAATATTGAATTCGTTGCTGAATATTACGGATGCCGATATTTTTCGTACCACTCTCATTCACTTGTGCTAGTTGACCCTTTCCTCCATTCAACAGACGGTCTAACGTGGAAGCTTCCATTCCACTACCGTTATCGGCTACGGAAACGATAATTGAATCACCTTCCCGCATTGCGCTTATTCGAATTAGTCCGCCATGCTCAAGTTCAGACAACCCGTGAAAAATGGAGTTCTCTACTAACGGCTGCAGCAGACTTCGCGGAATCCATGCGCCAAGTAACTCATCGGGAACATCCCACTCCAGCTCAAAACGATCTGCATAACGATATTGTTGAATGACTACATAATGTCGTGTAAGAGTCCGTTCCTTTTCAAGGTTTGTAAATAAGTCTTGTCCGCCTACATGAACAGCATCCTGCATAATGGCAATCAGTGCTTCTACCATGCCCTCTATCGCCTCGAGTCGACGTTTTCGTGATAGATAGACCACGGTGTTAAGTGTGTTGTATATAAAATGGGGGTTAATCTGAGCGAAAAGGAGTTCAGAGGACATACGACGTTGGCGCTTTTCTTGCTCCCGTTGTTCTCTCATTTGTTGTTCAATGCTGCTGATCATGGATTCAAATCCGTGTTTTAATATCATCAGTTCATCTTTGGTATTAAAGTTTAACTGAATATCGTAATTACCGATGCTGACCTGTTTCATCGCTCGTGACATGGATGAGATGGGTCTTGTCATACTGGAAATAAGGGGTGTGAACATCAAGAAGCATAATATTATGCAGACAGCAAAAAAGAAGCAAAAATATATAATTGCAGTCTGAATAGACTCGTAGAAACGGTCACGAGATATGAAGGTGATGATTGACCATTCGGTATTATGCAAACTTTTGCTCAGGTAAAATCCCTTCTGTTCTACCTTCTCAGGCAGTGCCTTCTTCGCTTGTTCTACAATAATCGGGTGGTCTTCCGATGTAAAACCATGATTTAAAAGTAAATCTGTACCGTTGTTAAACCAGGCGTATCGATCAAATGACAAATCCAAATATCCGATAATATCCGTGAACGCTTCCATTCTAATGTTTAGAAGTAATAGCCCACTTCCACCTGAAGTATCACTCACTCGAATAAAAAAACTAATAACCTGTTTTCCTTCAGAAAGAGACGAATTATGAGGAAGGGTAAATCCGCTTTTGGCTGAATTATGGAGGACATTTTGCAACCAGGGCTTATTCATTTCATCCTGGTAATACGTATCAAAGGTAAGGGATGACCAGAACACCCTGCCATCCGTCCGAATAATAGCGGATGAATCCAAATAATCCCGTAATACATTGAATTTCGTCAGTTGTTGTACAACATCTGAATATGCGGAAAGTTCACTATAGATCGAATCATAGTTGGTCTTGGTCGCAAACTGTTGGATCAATTCGTCGTTTGCCATATTAGCAGAATATTTGCGGATATCTTCAATAAGTTGATTCATTTGCACCTCGATCTGCTGCAAGTGGATTTCCCCGTCTCGGAGGGTCTGTCGTTCAAGTAAAGAGTAAAAGTAACCTAAAGCGAGCAATCCGCACGCAGTTAATGATAATGTGACAATAAGAATAACACTGCCTAGAATTTTGTGTTTGATTCGTTGTTTCATCGTTGTTTCACCGCTTCCTACGTGAAGTCTTTTGGGTGTTTGGAGGTTGATTTTCTAAATACTTTTGAGAAGTATTGACTTGAGTTATACCCGACTCGTTCGGAAACTTCATAAATTTTATAATGACCTTGTCGAAGCATTTCTTTTGCTTTTTCGATCCGATACTCCGTCATATAATCCGATAAAGTTTGCCCCGTCTCTCTTTTAAATAAGGCGCGTAGATGGGCAATGCTAATTTGCAAGTGTTGAGCAATCAACTCTAGTGACAGATCAGAATTCCCATAATGTTCCTGAACATATTCCATCGCTTTCAGCACCCAACGAGAATACGTTTGATTTGAAGCCAGGGAGGTGTGAATAAGTTGCTTCAAGGTATCTCTAATCTCCATACTATTTCGCCCAAGCAAGAGATGAGGTGCTGCTTGATACTGATCTGACAAGACGCGTCCCAGCTCTCGCAAAACGTAACGCAGTCCTTTCTCATCCTGATTCTTGTCCAGTATTTCATCCCAAAGTCTATCGAGCAGAGACAAGGAAAGCTCTGCGTTACCTTTGTTCAGAGCTTCAATAACAGGTTTAAGTCTGGATTGTAACAACTGATGATCATCCGTTTGATTAGAAAAAGAGGAATCAGATTCTGTTTGCACAGCGAATACCGTACCATTGGTCAAAAATAAACCATTCCGCGATGCACTGAGGAGTTTTAGAAAGCTACTGTGCAGTTCTTCCCGTTTCGTCAGTAAAGTCACATATAGGTTGGGTCTAATTGGAGCTTGAGTGTACACTGCGTATTGAGACTGCAACCATCTTGAAAAGCTCTGGACCTCATTCCAACAAAATAAATAGCTGTGATGATTAATACATTTAAGGACTACTATATGTCCACCATCCTCTGTAGCAAACATGGAAAGCCAATGTAACTCTTGATGTTGGTTCGCGTGTAACTTCTCCAATTCTTTAAGTATCATTTCATTCAGTGGGGACACTTCGTGGCGAATTTCTCCGTCTAGCGTGTACAGGGATGGGATCTTCAGATAAATCATAATAAGTAATCCGTTAAGCTCCTTAAGGAATGGTCTGAGCAAGACATCTGTGTGTTCTTCGGACTGAGCCTTGCCTGCAACCATGTCATAAATGATATTTTGTTTCAACCGGTTGAGCTTGGTTGTCTCCAATTGGACTTCTTCTTTGATTTGCAGTAGTTCATCGAGCAGGCGATTTTGACTTATTTCGTGCTTAAGGACATAGTTGGATGCTTTCAATTCAAGAGCCTGTCGTACATAATCAAAATCGCGATAGGCCGTCAGGAAGATCAGGCGGGTTCCCGGATTCAATTCTTGTATTTTTCTGCCTAATGTCAGCCCATCCATATTCGGCATGGAAATGTCTGTTATGACGATAAGCGGACGGTATTTGCGAAACAATTCAAGCGCTTTCAAACTACTTGTTGTTTTGGCTATGACGTGAAATCCATACTGCTCCCATGGAACAATTTCGTATACATTTTCCAAGGCAAGCGGTTCATCGTCTACAAGTAGAATTTCCATATATAAATCACCCTTCTGGCTAGCTCTCACGATTCGAGCCTATATCATATTTGCTTACATTCAAACATACTAACAAAAATTATTCAATTAAATTATTAGGGTACATATTATTCCAAATGTTTATTAATAGAGATACATTAAGGGATGATTCCTATTAAAACGAAGAAAACACTATCATGACGATAGTGTTTATATCTGTTTAATGACACGTACGCTCACAATGTACGGACGTTGATTCAACATGATAACAACATCTGTTACTCCTGTTCCGACGCCCGTTATCGTACCGTCTAGTTGTATCGTGGCGACCCGAGAGTTCATGGAATGAAACGTGGCTTCGGAGTTTATCTCAATTGTGCGCCCAAATCCATCGGATTTTAGCAGCGGAAGCCTGATCTGCTCACCTTGGCGAAGAACAATATCGTTATGAGGAACATATACCTCTCCCTCCATTCGCGGGCCAGTATGAGAATAATAATAATAATCGATGTCTACATAGCCCTGATTTTCCGTCTGATTATAACAATACAGCCCTATATTGTTGCCGCGATACCCTCCCCACCGCAAAGGGTACTGGTTACCGAATCTACACCATTCTGTCCCATTCGTACTGTAATAGAACACACTGACACACTCGGCATTCACTCGGGTAGCCAGCCAGATCTCTGTCTGATTCGCATCCAACTCTGGTCCATATTCCGATTTACCGTTTACCTCAGTATACATTCTCCTCTTTCCATCTTGCTGTACAACGCCGATCATGGCATAGTCCACGCCCCCATTAAAATGGACCAGGCCTCCTCGAAGCCCATCCGACATTCCCGCTAGATCAAGCTTGGTATCAACCTGTAGCCCTGTTGTCATGAGATATCGTTGAGATAGCGTATTGCCAGCCCGGAAAAAGCCGCCTCCCTTGAGAGGCCTGAAACCCTTCAGTCGCAAGTGTCCCGGCCGTTCGGCGAGAGACCAATATTCTGCACGAGGTTCATGATTCCATTGCCACCTAGGTGACAGATGAAGCTGATCAAACTCGTCACTTCCTTGCGGTTGTTCGACAGGATGTCCTTGCACAGGCTTTGGAGCTTCCCAAGTCATTCTGCCATTAGGAAAACCATGCTCGATTTCGCCAAAATAAGGCCAGTCATCAATCCATGTCACAGGAATCAGATGTACTTTGCGTCCGGCTACGCCACCGTCATCGTATTGGCCGATAAAATACCATTTTCCATCCGGTGTATCGATGAAAGCACCCTGTGAGGGAAACTGATGACCCATAAAACGAATGTCATACGATCCGAGATCGCCTGGTCCTCCTGCCGATCCGTCAGGCATGGTACCGTATAAGTGCCTTGAGCGCTTGATATAACCTCCGCGTCCTGCAGGACTTCTTCCCTGAAAATCGACGTTAAATAAAAAGTAATAACCATTATGCTTAAATATTTTATTACCTTCCGTACCTTCAATCTGATAAAAAATCGTACCTGAACCTGGAAGGTCATCCACATCCACGTCGAGTAGATGGGCGCCATCCGGGCTCATTTGAAAGATGTAAAGAGAGTGGGTCCCGAGATATGCCGCGGCAAGATAAGCTTTTCCATCATCATCCCAAAATGCATCCGGGTCTGTCCATGGCTCTACTCGAAGCAGCTTGCCATTCTTGTCTTTTAACTGGTTTACTTGCCATGGACCTTCCGCCTGTTTGGCTGTGGCAACGAAGAAACCTTCCCCTTTATAACAATTCACGTATACTCTGAATACTCCTTCATGATAGTGAATGGATGGTGCGAAAATTCCATGGCCATAATTATCCATCTGATCCCAATTGAATTTGGGGCCAAGCACAGAGACATGCTTGATGGCATAACTAATCGTCTTCCAATTCACCAAATCCTTGGAATGAAGGATGACTACGCCGCCAGAATTCTGGAAGGTCGATGAGGCCAAATAATAATCATCCCCCACCCGTACCACATCTGCATCACTATAATCACCTGGAAGTACAGGATTACAATAGCGACCATTACCTTGGTCTCCCCAAGGCTGGGGGAACCCCGAGTTTATATAACGATGTTCATTGTTTTCTTTGCGCATATAGGTCTGATGGCAGGTTTTCCAACCGCTCTCCCTCCTGTATGAGTTGTCATTAGATTTGATCTGTATCTTGAAACGGAACGAATACGCGCAATTGTCCTCCATCCAGCGATAAGCGGATCTGGCTCTGCATTTCCGGGATGATCTCCTTGTTGCGTGTATCCATTAACGAGTACATGTAATTCAACTCTGCTATTGTACGCTCGTCACTTGTGTTGACAACCAGTATGGCTTCGACACGATCCATATTCATGATCTGGTAAGCTGATATACGCTCTTCCGAGCAAGGTATTGGCTTAATGTGCAGACCTTCGCTACCTGTTGGATGAGCATAAAGTACTGTCAGTATTGGCTCGTTTTCTCCAGCCTTTACTCTCAGATAGCTTAACTGTGACTTTCCTTCCACCGGTGGTGCAAGGGCACAGCTTCTCCCCCACTCATGGGTGATGTCAACACGCTGCGGAAGCAGGCTGGTTGTCTCCACGTCTATCCCATAATGGCCACTCGACAAAGCACGACGGTCTTCAATGACCGTTGATGTAGCGGCTAAGGGTAGATTCATTCTCGTTCCTTCTCGCGCATCCCGGATCACATCCCATAGAATCAGGGCATCCAGTCCATTTTTCACGTATGCGATATGACGAGTATGGCTGCCTGCACCTGTTGGACTCTGAATACGTATCGTAATCTCATCTAACAGATCAGAAGTACGTAAATGCTGGACTTCACTCACCCGCGGCATATCGACGTATTGCCCCTTATGACGGAACTGTACTACGCTATGGGATGATGAACCTTTATACCAAGCGAATGTGCTGTCAAAATAACTTTCCACCCCTGGATCGACAACCAGTGGAATCCCATTCACATACCAAATAAAGGAACCCTGATCATGATGTCCATGTCCTACAGGTGTCTGGCTTGAAATTACCGACAGGTAGCGTTCATTCGGACTATTAAAGTTCTGGCGGAACAAATATAAACCAATATCTTCGAAACGTTGTGAAGTCAAATTCAGTGTTTTTGAATCAGAGGCCAAGGTATCGATCCGGGATGGCATGAAAAAGTTTTCCAGCATATTCGATTCCACCCCGAATCCGCATAAAGGCTTTCCAGCCCTCGTCCATGTCTCATATACCTGTGCTCCGAGTTCAGGATCAGAAGAGAAAATCTCATCCACATAAAGTCCTAGAACTGCGAAGCCCACACCGTCATCGAGCGTATGATCTCCGAAGTTGGGTGTACTGATTTTGTTATCAAAAAACACATAGGGCGGTGTTTGTACCGACAACGCATATTGGAATGTACTGCTAAAGCGCGTACCCTGGAACCAATTCTCTCCCGTCATGTGACGAAGCGTCTTGGCGAATGTGCCATAACGCTGAATGACAGCGAACAGATAACGGATCGACTCGGGCCAGGAGCCATCCTCGTTAATGTGATAGTCCAGCTGACCTTTCAGGATTAAGCGGCCATTATCCAGCCATTGTCTTGCATGTGGCATCTCCGGAAATGCCATCGCCAGCATAGCTGCCCCTGCCGCCATGTCTGTCTGCCAGTTACTGGTCCCCTGCTGGGCACGATATGCTCCAAGTTCGGTTCGATCACGCAGATCCATCAGATCACGGATCAGATAATCCAGTTGCGCCATCATCCGGTCGTATTCCTCATGAGAGAATACATTCGCTTCCCGGATCAGTGAATATGAGGTGGCAATCAGCGTAGTGACACGTCCGATCTGTACTGCACCATATGCATCCAGCCCGTCAGGACGTACATTATGAACAAGCCAGGACTCTACACCCTGACAATAATCATTCAGCAGCCATAACATCTGGAGTTTTACCTTTTCAGCATAACTCCGCTCGCCCGTCAAAGCATACATCAATGCATCTGCCTGAAAAGACACCGTGAGCTGAAGCTCAGGATTTCCTGGCAGGGATTTCTTGTTATGAAGGCCTCGGAAAGAACCTACCTCTCTCCCAGAGGCATCCTTGAACGTGAGTACAGCCTGAACTCCCTGCTTAAATTTCCCTTCGACCTTTGCAAAATAAGTGAGCGTGTAGTTCACCCCGCCTTGCAGCGGGATGTCCTTCTCATACGCCCAAGCCCCCTCGTCTTCCGACGTCGGGTTCTCCAGATATATGGAATGATTGCCTTCCTGTACATATTCCTTTTGATCTTCCCTGCGCAGTATGGGCTCCCCCTTGATTGCCACGGGCGTCCAATGGTTCGGAAGTTGATTTCCTTCGTCGAACCCGCTATTTTCAATCTCCAGATTGGCATCATGTGCAGGCAGAATGTCTACACGATCAATCCAGACATGCCCCAGTTTGCCATGTTCCTTGTTCTCTTCTGAAGGAAGAACGAAGGCGAGGGATGCTGACACTGCGTTTTCTGGCGGGGTAAAGGTAAGCAGCCGTGAGCGGGTCCACAAACCGAATTGTTCATTGAGTAAAGTCCAGTCCGGTTGTTCCTGCATGACGGATACATACGATTGCAGATCGGACAGACTTCTGCGTTCAGTCCATTCCCTGACCTTCCCGAATTCACGCGAAAGCTCCGCATTTTGTTCAATTTTTGCTCTAAGGTCATCCAGTCCCTGTTCGGTGAAAAACAAATTCCACGCTCCGGGAAAATCGCTGCGTAATACCCGGCTATGCCGCAGATCACGCATCGCGTTGAGAAGACGAACCAGCGCCCTGCCGGACTCTGATATGCTTTCCCGCTCTAGCGATGAGCGGGCTATACATTCCATATTGGCTAATTCCTGCTCTAACTGCCGATAAGCTTCAGGTTTAACCTGTCCCAGTCCGCTACCCGGCTGTTCATCCTCCAGGATTCGCTTCGCTCGCTGGCAAAGTTCGATTGCTTTTTGCTGCCATGCATCCTTCTGCACATCATCCCAGAATAGCTCAATCAGCGGTCTCTTCTGCTCCTCGGGGTGATTGCAGGTGTAGAATCCGCAAGGCAGTTCTCCTTCTGCGAGGGACAGTGCCAGCTGTACTTGTTCACCGTCCTCGATAGAACGAATGACATACCTGGACAGATCGGCATAACTGAACCCTTCAGCGAAGCCAAGCTGGAAAGAACGAAGATAATGATCCGTACCAGGCATCATCTCCAGTTGCTGTTCTACCTGGCGATATGTCAGCTGCTCCAGTGTCATGAAATCGCGATTGGAATGATCTACAGCATATAGATCTGCGCGTTTACCATCGATATGATGATTGACTAGCCGTAGACGAGCATGGCGAAGTCTACGTTGACCTACAGAAGGCAACTTAAATGATAAATAGGCTATGCTACCCGGATTAAGTTCTACGGTTGGTCGGTCACCCTGCGACAGCTCTGGACTACTTTCGTGTACACATCCGATGGAAGAAGCATATACCGTTTCCGTCTGGTAACAGTCCGTCATAATGTGCTGATAGGTGTACCACTCCAGTGCAGGTCCAAGCCCGTATGTGCCCATGCTGTAGCTGGGTGCCATCGTACAATGCTCCGTCACTGCCTGGATATCTTCATCCGCTCGAGGTTTCACAAAAGCACGATTGCGAACAAATGGCGCTGTGTACGTTCCATTCAGCGCGGCCTCTGCCCGCTCGATCTGATCCAGCAGGGCTATCTTTGCACCTTCCGTGTATTGCTCTGCCTCTATGAGCAGTATGGCCCGGGCTTTGAATACAAGACGGGTAAGCTCTCGTCGATATGTTGAATATTCAAGCAGGTTCTTCTCTTCATTGATGATCCGGTTGGAACAATGTACCCGGCTCAGGAATTGGTCCATTCCATCGAGTAGTTGCCGGGTACACGACTTGTCTCGCTGCGCGTGTTCTTCTACTTCCAGGAGCGCGACAATTACCTTCCAATCGTAGTCGGCGTATTGCCCCGGTTCAGTTCCTACTACTGCACGCTCCACCCAACGTTTGGCTAATGTCAGGACGGAGCCAGTTTCCTTCGTTTTCACCATGATACTATTCCCTTCCCTTGAACATATTCGCCGCTATACCTTTTCGGACAATAAGGCGATCGCCCAAGCGCCAATATTGAAATCGAGTGTTAATCGACCCTCGCTGTCCGCAATGAATTCCCGTTCGTTCAGTTGATTTGCGTAGGCAATCAATTGCTGAGTTTGCTCCCTGCTCGGGGAATTGGGACTGCCCATCTCGTTCCACAACTGCACAGCAACACCATGGTCACGATCTACGGTTCTTAATACAAATTTGGTACCTGGCGCAATCTGCTCTACAACCAGATTGAACGTTCTGCTGCTGCCAAGTGATTGTGCTGTCTGTGCTACCGTTTGATCTGGATAAACAGACATAGGTACCGTCCCTGTATAGTCTTCGGGATAATTGTAAAACAACCCGCGAAGTCCTCCGTTATCTGTACGAGTAATCACCGAACCCTCACTACGTGCAAGTTCATGCTGTCCGAGTTGATTCAGGAATGAATACGCATGGAAGGTCGGTTTCGGTACACCTTGCAAGTTCAGCATGCCGAATCCCCCATGAAAAGCTGCCGGCCCTGCACCTACCTCTTCAAATACATCCGTGAACACCCAGTAGGACAGCGAATTGATCAGTTCAGACACGTCGAGATTCGTCTTGACCACATATGCTGCTGCGGGCAAATAGTCATGACTGCAATCCCGGGAAGAAGGACTGCTGCTCCATTCAGTGAGATGAATCTCCACATCGGGATAGGCGCTGCTCGCGATCACACGTTTAAGCCATTCAATATCTTCTTTGGTAGAGCCGGCATGTCTCGATCTTCCCTGAAACTCGCCATGTCCATCCAGTGCAAAGTCTGTAGGGTATGGATGAGTTGAGATAAAATCAACCTGAAGTTTCTTTCGCTCACAAAAAGCGAGGAAATCCTCGATCCAGACCCCCTTCCATTCCAGCGAATCCAGGTCTTCTGTCACCAGTGTTAGATGGGTGGATATATCTTCCAACTCACCATCGAACCGGGCATCCGGCACAAAGTTGCTCGTAGCCGGTCCACCGACACGAAGAGAGTCATCTATAGCCTTGATTGCTGCAACAGACACTTCATACAACCTGAAATATTGCTCCTTCGTCCCATCCCAGAATGCACTCAGATTTGGCTCATTCCACACCTCAAAGTACCAGTTCTTCACTTCTTCCAGACCATATCGAATGACCCAGTGCTTCACCAGCTTCGAGATCAGATTCGCCCATTTGGTATAATCATTCGGAGGAGCAATATTACCCTTCCACCAAAATTGGGTTCTTTCCGTGGACGCTAGATCACTTGGCATAAAGCCAAATTCGACAAAAGGACGAATTCCCCGATCCAGCATCGCATCAAACAGTGCGTCAACATACTGGAAATTAAACACTTCCTGTCCATCAACGATTTTGTATACATGCATATCATCGTGAAGCAAACCATGGAATCGCAAGTATCTGAATCCTCCATGTTCTACTGCCTTGGACAAGTGACTCTGCCAGTCTGCACGCAGTCCTTCATTCGCTCTACCTGCCCCCACACATGCAGACCATATATGATTTAATGGTTTCGAGTTGCCCTGAAAATTAATATTCATTTGTAACCCTCCGTTGTCCATTCGTTTTAGTCACGGTATCTGCCAAATATCTCATAGGTATATCCTGCTTCCATATTCAACTTTATTGGCTCGCTACTTGTGCTTAAATCGTCTGACAGAATAGCTCCTCCCTGATCTCCCTGCTGTCTGACCTCGTTGATCTTCTGTGCCTGAATGTTGTATATCCCGGTCTGTGTAGCGATCAATTTGGCGATTAGACGACCGTCTGTAAACCATTCGATATCCACGATATAGCCTCCGCGTGCCTTCAGGCCCGTTACTTTCCCCGCGGACCATGCTGGAGGCAACGCCGGGAGAAGTGACAATGTTCCAGTGTGACTTTGCAGTAATGCCTCGGCGATGCCGGCTGTCGCACCAAAGTTACCATCAATCTGGAATGGCGGATGATTATCCAGCAGATTCGGTAACGTAGAGTGTTGTAACAGAGATATCAGATTTTGATAGACTTGTTCTCCATCAAGCAACCGCGCCCAGAAATTAATCAACCATGCCCGGCTCCACCCTGTGTGACCTCCTCCGTTCTCCAATCGACGTTCTAGTGTTACTCGTGCAGCATGACTTAGCTCTGGTGTATTCGCTGGTGTAATGCGATTACCAGGATACAGGGCGAACAGATGGGACATATGACGATGTCCCGGTTCCGCTTCCTCGTGATCCTCCAGCCATTCCATGATCTGTCCATGTTTCCCAATCTCGATCCCTGGAAGGCGATCTCGTGCCGAAACCAGTTGATTTCGGAACTCCTGATCCTTGTTCAATTGAATCGATGCCTCGATACAACCTGTAAATAACTCATGCAGAATTTGGCTGTCCATGGCTGGGCCGAAGCATAACGTACCTTTTTCACCACTGGGCAACATATACGTATTTTCTGGAGAAACAGACGGACTCGTCACCAGTCTCCCGTCTGGAAGTTCACTCAGATAGTCGAGGAAAAAGACAGCGGACTCCTTTATCGTTTCATACGCTCGTCCAAGGAAGGGCAAATCGCCACTGTACAGATAGTGCTCCCACATGTGAAGACATAGCCAGGCCGCGCCCATCGGCCAATGTGTAGCTGGCATATACGTATCCTGTGGAGCGGTGTCTGCCCAGATATCCGTATTATGATGAGCGACAAACCCTTCGCATCCATACATAACTTTGGCTGTGTGTCGCCCGGGCACTCGCATCCGTTCAATTAGCTCAAACAGCGGCTCATGGCATTCAGACAGGTTGCATAATTCTGCTGGCCAGTAATTCATCTGGGTATTAATGTTGATCGTATATTTACTATCCCATGGAGGGTTAAGATGTTCGTTCCAGATGCCCTGCAAGTTGGAAGGCAATGATCCGGGCCGACTGCTTGCTACAAGAAGATACCGACCAAATTGAAAGTACAGACCAATCAACCCTTGATCCGATTCTCCCGCCTGTACACGTTCCAGTCGTGCGTTGGCAGGAAGATGCTCCAATTCTTTATCTAATGGTCCTAGCTGGAGTGACATTCGCTGGTATAATGCCTGATAGTCGGCCTGATGCCGTTCTTTCAACGTATCCAGCGTATAGTCTGCAAGCTGTTGCAGACGCGTATCACATTCCTCCAGCGGTTGGTCGTACCGGAATGAGGTTGCCGCAGTGAGTGAAATGATGACCTCATCTGCGCCATCTACAACCGCTGTTTCCCCAATCATCTGTACGGAGCCTCCAACGGAACGTACCTGTAAGGCTGCCGCATAGTTGACTCCGCCCCCGCCAGTACTTCCATGCATCGCCATGCGATTGTCGCTTAAGCGAATTATTCCATCCATATGACGTTTGCGTACACCGCCCGACAATTGTACATCCACATCGATGCTTCCTGGCAGATCAGCTGTCAGATGAATAATAATTGCATGGTCAGGATAACTAGCAAATATTTCCCGCCGATGTGTTATTCCGTTCTGCGTATAACTTACCGCGACATGCCCTTCATCCAGGTTCAGCTCACGGCGGTAGGACTCGGTTGTAATAGCCTCTCCCGGCAATGCGGATCGAAAGGTTAAATTCAGATCACCCAATGGCAAATAATGACGTTGAGATTCGGGAACTCCCGACAAAGAAAGTAATGCAAGACGTTCAGCTTCCTGAAGGTGCCCCTCCATAAGTAACTCCCGAATACGTCCAAGGTTTGCAGCAGCATCCGGGTTGTTCCGATCCGTAGGACCGCCATACCATAAGCTGTCCTCATTCAATTGAATAACTTCCTGAGTTATACCGCCGTAGACCATGCCTCCCAAAGTACCGTTACCAATGGGCAGACACTCGTTCCATTCTTTCGCTGGCTCGTCGAACCATATCGCAGACCCATTATGATTAGCAGCGTTCTTGACTACGCTCATGTTTCCAGCTCCTTTCCACATGCTGTATCCATCACGCCTATTCGTCCTCTTTGAAGATCGGTTTCAGCCACAGTTCGAAGGTGAATGCTTTGTCATCCAGTCGATAAGCTTCCAGCAATTGCGGCCCAACGGACGACGAACCCAAGCCACTCATTTTATAATCCAGTTGAACGACCGTTTCCTGTCTCGGTTTTAGATCATACGTATGGGAAGCAGCTGCCAGATCTTCCGGTGTATAGTGTGATGCATTGAACGAGAACGGACGGGAAGAAGCAAATTTCATACCCATGCCGAGCATATTCGTAACCATCGCCCATTCTGTTCCATAACGAGAACCATTCTCCTGTGGCATCACATAATCATCCTGGAAAAGATCATCTACGCAAGTGAGATATCTGCCTTTGCGTGCACTCCGATGTTTATCCAGATAGCTCTCATGTGGGCCATACCCGTAATATTCAACTTCCTCATTCCCGGCAGGCATGATCCATTCCAACCCGAACCGCGGCAGATAAGGGAAATTCTCACGTACATTCACCTGGGTTTGCAATTGGATTACACCGTTATGATGCACAATCCAGACCCCTTCACCCCGCACAATCGGATACCTGTCCGATGCACCGATCGAGAATTGGACGTTCAGGGACACACCGTCTTCCGTATGCTCCCATGTCGTTCCATATATTTTCGTTTTGGCACGGTCATACCCTTCTTCACGCCATTTGCCCAGCATATAAGTATCGTTATCAATCGGTGCACGCCAAATGTGGAAACGAAGTGGACTCGCAAGCATCTCCAGCCCTTCCCGTGTAATACTTGCAAAAGCTCCCTTATCCAGACTAAACACATAACGATATCCTTGACCTGTTATTACCAAAGCTCCTTGAACCTCTTCTGCCTGAATCTGGCGATATGCTATGGGGCTCGCTGTAATCTCCTCTTGAATTCGGGCTAAGGATTGAGCTTCATGAATGACGAACTGGGCAAAAGCAACTTCATACCCCATACTCGCCCATGTGGTCTCCTGATTGTTCCAGAAGGACAGGGTCAGCTCCGCCGTCTGACCGTTCAATGCAGTAAAGTCATATGGAAGAGAAATATGCTGTTCACTTCCGGCTTCTGCTTCAAGTTGCCAGATCTGCCCTTGCTGTTCAGTGACTCCATTCGATGTGATTTTCCAATGTAGTCCAATATGGGACAGGTCTACAAAATCATGACGGTTGATCACATTGAACAATCCTTGCGACAGATCGAAAGCTTCTACACGAATCGGTGCATGGATTTGCTTCAGCTCAATCAGACTCGAGTGTGGCTTTCGATCAGGTGTGACCAGCCCGTCGATGCAAAAATTCCCGTCATTTGGAGAATCTCCAAAATCTCCGCCATAAGCATAGTAAGGTTCACCATCCGCTGTTTTGGTCGCAATTCCATGATCCGTCCATTCCCAGATACATCCCCCCATAAGCTGCGGATGTGCATAGATGAGATCCCAATAGTCCCCTAGATCCCCGCAACTGTTGCCCATGGAGTGGCTGTATTCACAGAGGAACAACGGCTTATGGTTATTATTATCCTCGACATAATTGCGTACTTCATCGTAGGTAAAGTACATCTTGCTCTCGATATCAAGTGATTCCGTATTGGGATGTCCTCCGGCTTGTGGTGCTGTTCCTTCATAATGGACCAGTCTGGACTCATCTCGGCTTCGAATCCATTCAGCCATAGCGATGTGGTTAACGTGATAGCCTGATTCATTACCCAGCGACCACATGATGACTGAGGCCTGGTTTTTGTCGCGTTCTACCATGCGAACCGCCCGTTCAAGGAACGCTTCCTTCCAAGCCGGATCGCCAGATAGTTGATGGTGACAGCCATCCTTGAAATTACCTGCTTGCCCGATGCCATGGCATTCCAGATCTGCTTCATTAATGACATACATGCCGAATTCATTGCACAACTCCAGAAAACGTGGGTCATTGGGATAGTGAGCTGTCCGAATCGTATTGACATTATATTGCTTCATCAATTTGATATCTTCGATCATCGCTTCCAATGGAATGGTCTGTCCCAACGCCGGGTGGGAATCATGACGATTTACTCCCTTCAGCTTGACTGCCTTGCCATTGATCCGGAATACGCCTTTATCTACATCTACCGTTCGAAAACCTACAGAAGAGAGCAGTACTTCATCCCCTGCTGTAACATATAAATCGTACAGGACCGGATTTTCTGCACTCCACATCCGGGGTTGATCCACATCCAGTTTCAACGAACCTTTGTCTTCAATTACACCCTCGGCTGCTGCAACCGGCTTGCCTGTGGCATCTTTAAGTTCAGCCTTCACGTTCAAACGGCCTGTGGTTTCAATCTCTGACACCAGCGTGACCTGATTGCCCCCTGCCGCAAATTGCTGTTTATGAAATGCATCGCGAATATGTGTTTTGTCCCGTGCCAACAGATACACATCCCGATATATTCCTGAATATCGCCACATATCCTGATCTTCAATGTAGGTTCCATCACACCACTTGAGTACCATCAAAGCCATGCGATTGGATCCAGACTGAAGATATGTCGACAGATTAAATTCTGCTGGTATTCGGCTGCCTTGACTGTATCCAACATATTGACCGTTGACCCACAGATAGAAACAGGAATTCACACCTTCAAATACAACATACCTTTCTTTGGCATCCCATTCCGATGGCACCTCGAAATCCCTTACATACAAGCCCGCAGGATTATCATCGGGTACGAATGGCGGATCACATGAAATCGGGTAGTTGTAGTTAATATAATGAAGCTGATCATATCCATTGACTTGCCAACAGGAAGGTACGGTTAGATCGTCCCACTGGTTAATATCATGACCCTCCTGATAAAAAGCTTCATGCACTTGTGCCACACTAGCATGATATTGAAATTTCCATTGACCGTTTAGTGTTTGAAAATAAGGGGATCTGCCTCTCTTACGTGTC
Source organism: Paenibacillus sp. LS1 (assembly GCF_026013365.1). Classification (GTDB taxonomy): domain Bacteria; phylum Bacillota; class Bacilli; order Paenibacillales; family Paenibacillaceae; genus Paenibacillus. Next base: position 342,898 of record NZ_JAPDOE010000001.1, on the reverse strand, counting down.
TTGGCAGTCACATCATCTTGATAAGGAATATAGTAGGCTCTTGCGTCCTCTCGATTTACATGAAGGGTGGTCGGATCTTCCCAGTGTTTTGTAACATTCAGCATGTCAACATTCCTCTCGATCTGTTATATGGAATCACTATTGAATTCACATTCCGGCTATAAAGTAAAGCGCTTGCAACAAACGTAATCATACTTTTTCTGATTGACAGACTCTCCCTGGATTTAATGCAAAATGCTTATCTATGTGTATCCTAACTATTTTTCAGTGACAAGAGAAGCCAAAATCCGCTTGCAATGGTACCAAAAAACAACTGAATTCCAAAAAGCAGAGGTTCAGGATTTTCTCCTTAGCCCTCTGCTTTGATTGGCGAAATGTACGAACGCCAATGATTAATTTTGATATTGTTTCTTGAACTCGGAAGGCGTCATGCCTACTTTTTTCTTAAAGACGTCGCTGAAATAGGATCGTTCATCATATCCCACCTCCATGGCAACTTCCTGAAGCGTTATTCCCTGTAAAATCAAAATTTTGGCTTTTTCGATTCGTTCTTGCACCACAAATTGCAATACCGATTGGTTGGTTACTTTTTTGAACAGGTTGGAGTAATAGCTCGTGCTTAGATGTACCTGTTTGGCATAATCGGCTACAGATTCATTCAGGTGCAGGTGATCTCGAATGTAGGCGATGGACTCATTAATGACCACATGTGCCGTCTCTTTCTGCTTCTTGCCTATGTTCTCACAATACATATGACAGATCTCGGCCACGATGGACTGTAACTCGGTTATTGAGTCCGTATCATACGTCAGCTTATGAATCTTGCGATCGAAGAAATGTGGTTCTTCCAGCTCCAGATCTTCGTTAATAGCATTACGAACGTTGACCATCAACTCAATCCAGAACACTTTGACTTTATCGGGTGTAGGCATAGCCTGACTATCTTTCCATTCACTAAAGATGCCGTCCAGCACTTCATTGATTTTGCTGGTAGCCCCTGAACGAAGCAAATAGACCAGTTCACGCTCTTTTTCGGATGAAAACTTCACATAGGTCGCATGATTGTCAGCATAACTTGGATAGGCAAATACACTGTTACCGCCAGTGTAAAAATTATATGATAAGGCATACATGGCCTGTTGGTACGTTATGGGCAATTGGTGGATATGCTCCACCTTGGTGCCGACACCAATGGATATCGAGTACCGCGTGTATCTTTCCACATTTTCTCGACAAGCTTCAGCAATCTTGAGCATTTCATCATTCTCTGCGTCCGGACGATCGTTCACAATACACACGAACCGGTTAATATCGTCCCTGAATACAACGGCTCCAGTGTATGTACGAATCGTTTCCTCCAAAATATTCTGTAATGAGAATCGCTGTAATTCAACCTCGCTTACTCCTGCCTTATTCGTATAATAATTATCCATCTCCACGGTAAATACTGTGAAATAATGGTCATTCATGTTGACGTTGAGAAAATTCCACTTCTCCTTCACCGTTTCCGGATGGGAAGAATATCGCACCAGCAGATTCAGGTACTCCTGCCTTAGCAAGGGCATGCTCTCCCGTAATTTCCGTTCCACATCCATGAGATGATGACGACTCTCTTTTTCTTTTTCCAACTGTGCCTTGGCTCTGCATATGGTCTCCAATAGCTCATCGGGTGTAAAAGGCTTCAAAATATAATCAAACCCGCCAAGATTAAGAACCTGCTGTGCGTAGCTAAAGTCTGAATATCCACTGATGAAAATAAGCTTGGCACCTGAATGCTTCGCCTGTTCGATCATTTCGATTCCACTCAGCTTCGGCATGCGTATGTCTGTAACGATGATATCTGGTTGTTTCTCCTGAATAAGCTTCAATCCATCCAGACCATCATACGCGGTACCTACCACTTCGATCGCATGATCTCCCCAGGGCAAGTCATGTGCTATACCATCAACGACAGCAGGAATATCATCGACTACGACCATTGAAAATGTTTGCTTCATCTTAAGATGCCCCCTCGATTTCAAGCGGAATGAGAATTTCGATGTTTGTTTGTTGGAATGGTGTACTGTTGACATTGAATTCTGCTCTGTTTCCATAGTACAAGGAAAGCCGCTTACCTATGTTTCTAAGCGCAAAACCTTCACACGCAGACACATCAAAATGAGGATCATTAACATCATGCTCAAGAGTATCGAATCCTTGACCATTATCACTCACCTTCATCTGCAGGAATCCATCGACTACTGTAATCCGTATATGAATCTGCCCCTCATTGCGATAGTCTTTGAAACCATGCAGGATGCTGTTTTCTACTAACGGTTGCAGGAGCAGTTTAAGCGTTGGAAGCGGTTTGATCTCCTCTTCGCATTCAATCGTATATTCAAACAGACTCGCATAACAAAGCTTTTGAATTTTCAAATACTGGGTTACGTGTTCCAGTTCCTTGGCTACCGTTGTGAGTTCTTCCCCATTGTTCAGCCCTACGCGGAACAATACGGACAAGGACATAATCATCTCGCGAACTTCCTCTTGTTTGTTGGAGTGAGATTTCCACAATATGGTATTTAACGTGTTGTACAAAAAGTGCGGATTCATCTGTGCCTGCAATACTTTCATCTCAGCGATTCGTTCGGCATGCTGTGCATCCATCCGTTCCCTTGTGAGGATTTCAATCTGATCCAGCATGCTATTAAACCTGAAGCCAACATGAGTGAATTCATCCTTGTATTCCCCTTGGAATCGAACAGACCAATCATTATGCTCGACCTTCTTCATGACGGATTGTAGCTGATTTAATGGACGTAGCAGCAAACTCGTTAATTTCCCCGAAATCAGCAGTGCTAACAGACCGAAAATGACGATGACACTGACCGTGACGAGTTGAATTAAACGTACGTCTTTCAAAAGCACATTTCGTTCTGTAAGGTGCACAATCAACCAGTTATCCGGGAAGGCCACCGTAGAGTAATTTACCAGATAACGAATATGGTTGACTGTATACTCAAAATGCCCTTTATTGTCCTTCAAACGGCTTCTGAAATCCGCGTCGGCCGCAAGTTGACTGGAGAGGGGATCGGCCTCAAACGCCAGTCTGCCATTCTCCGTAAACACAACGGGGATAGCGTCTCCACTGTTTTTGAGCAAGTACTCCTTCAAAGCACTCTCACTCACATCCACCACAATATGTGTGTCTGCGGGCGCATTCTGCACAATAGGTACAAACATCAAACTCAGCACGTTCTGCCCGGTTCCAAATAGATCATCCGGGTGTGACTCCACCCATCCTGGGAGATGAACCTTGTCCAGAAAAGGATATACGTTGCTCTCAGAGAACGGGATTCTCCCGGTTCGATTATCCGGATTGGAAAAGTACTCACCAACAGGTGTGTTAATCAAAATGGACGTTATGCCAGGCTCAATGAGCTTCATCTGAAAAATCGGCGTTTGTAACGATTGGTTCAACTTAAAATGATCATAATAGCTGAGTTCATCTACCTTAGCGGTTTTCTTGAGCAGCTGATTAAACTGATCGCTGGACATAAAGGTCAGTACGGCAAGTCGTATTTTGCGCAGCTTTTCTTCCAGGGATTGCGCTGATTTATCGATAATGCCCTGATTCAGTGAATACGATTTGTTCTCTAATATTCGGGAGGCAATAAGATAGGATGTTCCTCCGCAGACAACCACAGCGATCATCGTAAACAAAATCAACGATAATTGAATACGCTTTCGAAATGTAGTGGAATGTAGCCATTTTTTCATATGCATTCTCCCGCTAATCAATAATTCATAGTATAACGCACTTGCCGAATAAGAATATATAGCAATAGAGAAGCCAATTGGCTTCCCTATTGCTCTGCTGCACCGCTACACCACTATTGAATACTTAAGTAACGAGCGTACGCATCATTGTAGATTTGGATATATTCTTCAATACCGAGATTTTTCAGTTGAGCCTGGTAAGCAGCGAATCCGCTCTCCACACTTTCACCACCCATAACCCAGGTCTGTGCTTTCTCTGCAAAATACGTATCAATCTGCCCTTTCAACGCATCCAAACGTTTCTGTTCATCTTTCGTGAAGTTCAATGTTGGCAGTACATAATCATCGGAGATCAGGTTGTTCTCCTGGTATTCTTTAATACCTTTCAATGCAATTTCATTGGTCCACTGTTCCTCGTATGAGAAGTCCTGCCATGCCCCCATCTTCGGCAGCTGTGCGCCAAAGGCTTCAACCAGATATCCGTTAACCGCCGGTTGGCTTAACACTTCCTCTGTGAATTTTGGTTTGCCATCAACCATGGTGTAAGACTCGCCCTCAATCCCGAAGTTGAACAATCGGCGTCCTTCTTCACTCCACCAGAAATCAAAGTATTTCACCGCATCTTCAATATGCTTGCTTTGCGACGTAACACCCCAGCCAAATCCGCTAAGCTGTGCACGTTTGCCGACCTCATAGACTTTGCCAGATGTACTTGCAGGTGGAGCAAATGGGATAAAGTTCAGATCCGGTACATCTTTACTCAGAGACTGATTAAAATTAGATGTACTTGCAAACCAGTCGTGTGTGGAACCGGCCGTGTTATTACCTAGCAATACTTCACGAGCCTTGGTACGGGTATAGATCTCTTTATCAATCAAACCTTCTTTGTACCATTTGGCAATATTCTCAATCCCGGTCTTGAATTGATCCTCATAGGGGCCGAATACAATTTTTCCATCTTTAATATAGAAAGAATGATAAGCATCCCATAGGGGTAACAAGCTATACGCACCGACTATATTGTCGCGCTGCATGAAAGGTACTTCATCCTTTTTGCCATTTCCGTTCGGGTCCTGATCACGGAAAGCTTTCAATACTTCGTAATATTCGTCTACCGTTTTTGGCGTTTCCAGATTCAACTTGTCCAGCCAATCCTGGCGGATAAACCAACCAGTGGAAGCGCTACCATCAGCGACAAAAGGAATAGCATATATATTTCCATCAGCAGCGGTGATCGTTTTTCTTACTTCTTCATGTTCATCCAGGAACTTCTTGAAGTTAGGCGCCAGTTTATCGATATAATCATTCAGTGGTTCCAATGCACCCTCGGCTCCAATGGAATTCAAGTCAGCCGTGTAATAACTAACGATATCCGGCAGTGTTCCGGAAGCGAGCATCAGGTTATAGGCCTGCTTCTCTTCCCCACCAGCCGAAGCCACATTGTTCAAGGTTACTCCGGTGAGTTCAGCCGCTTTTTTCAGAACAGGAGAGTCCATCTTGACTACACCCGCATCATCAAAATAGAAGATGCTCAGATTAGCTGATTCTTGGCTTGGTGAACCTTGGGATGGAGTTTGCGTGTTGTTCGCGGTATTGTCTGAACTACACGCTCCGAGTACGGATGCGCTTAACAATAGAGATGCCATTAATAATAATGTTTTTCTTTTCACACAAATGCCCCCTCTGTGATAGTCAAACTTCTATATCAAAATGTAGTCGGATGGGACAACATTCGGATAATCCTTATCCTTTTAACGAACCAATCATGACACCCTTAACAAAATATTTCTGAATAAATGGATACACCGCAATAATTGGAATAATAGCAATCACGATTGTAGCATAAATGACGGTTTCTCCTGTTGTAAAGGATACATCGTTCATCATGTTCTCAGACGGTTTCATCTGTACGACGAGTCTGTTCAGCAGAACCTGTAATGGAAACTTGCTCTCATCCCTCAACATGATCATCGACCAGAAGTAACCATTCCATCTGGCTACGGCATAGAACAATCCAATTGTAGCCAGCGGTGCTTTTGAAAGGGGAATGACAATACGCATCATCACGCCGATATCTCCCGCACCATCAATGCGTGCAGCCTCTTCAATCTCCTCCGGAAGTGATTGGAAGAACGTGCGGAGAATAACGAAGTTAAATGTACTGATTGCAAACCCGATAATAATACCAAAGCGGTTATCCAGCAAACCGAGGCTTTGGAAGTTCAGGTACATCGGAATCATGCCAGCGTTGAAAATGAGCGTAAACGAAATGATCAGGTTAATCGTTGTCCGACCTTTCAGCCTTTTCTTCGCCAGTGGGTATGCACCACAGATTGTCAAAATCATGCTTGTCAACGTACCAACAACGGTATAGAAAATCGTATTGCCGTAACCGGTCCAAATCCCTTTCTCACCCAGCACGGAAGTATACGCTTCCCATGTAATTCCTTTTGGAAACAGAAGCACCTCCCCTGTCACCACTGCCTGCGGGGAACTTATTGACGCAGACAGAACATATAAGAACGGATACAGGGTCAGACAGGCGAACAACCCCAGAATAATATAATTGAATACATAGAATATCTTTTCTCCACGACTCTCCATCATAAGCGATCACCTACCATAGTCCAGATTCTGTATATTTCTTGCTTAGTTTATTTGCAGCGATGATTAGAATAAATCCAACAACCGAGTTAAACAGTCCAACAGCTGCTGCCATATCATACCTTCCGTTTACGATACCTTCACGATAGACATAGGTACTAATCACATCCGCAGTTGCATATGTCACTGGCTGGTAGAGAAGAATGATCGCTTCATAGCCCACTTCCAACAAGCTACCGATCTGTAGAATGAGCATGATCATGATCGTAGGCAGAATTCCCGGGATCGTGACGTGAAGTGTACGCTTCCATTTGCTTGCTCCGTCAATAACTGCGGCTTCATACAGTTCCGAATTGACACCTGATAACGCTGCGATATATATGATGGCCGCAAACCCGGTACCCTGCCATATGCTCATGGAGTTCAGGATAGTTCGGAAGAAACTGGCATCAGCCAGGAAGTATATTTTATCACCGCCAAACTTCTCAATAATCAGATTGATTATTCCATTGCCGGGAGCCAGGAAGTTCGTAACGATACCCGCAACGATAACAACTGATATGAAGTGAGGCATATAAGTAAACGTTTGCACAACTTTTTTGAATTTGGAACTCTTCACTTCATTCAGAAGTAGAGCGAAGATGATCGGTGCAGGAAATACAAATAATAACGCGTACAAGCTGATGATTAACGTATTCTTTAACACCCTGTAGAAATACTCACTTTGCAGAAAATCCTGAAAGTGTTGAAGACCTACCCATTCGCTCCCTTGAATGCCTCTGAATATGCTGTAGTCCTTAAATGCAATCTGTATGCCATACATCGGCTTGAATGCAAACATGACATACCATAATAAAAAGGGAACCAGCAGCAGGTAAAGGAACCAGTCTCTTTTGATCAAAGCCCAAAATGTAGTTGTTCTCTTCATGCTCTTGGCAGTGTACGGTTGAACTTTTGTGTTTGTCGTCACTTTGTCTAAGGCCTCCTCCAGATCCTTGTGTATATGCTTGTTTGTTGGTTGTGAACCCATCTTAACATGGAACACAAATAACCTAAGAGGTAAAATCCAACGCCCTTAGTACGGAAAAACAACTTTGTTTTGTAATAAAAAATCAAACATAAAAAGAGGACAAGCTATATAAGCAAGTCCTCCAAAGTTCACCAGAAATACAAGTCGGTTCCTTTTAACTTATAAATGGCTTCGATAAAGTAATAATCTCCATAAATAATGGATTGATGATGCTCTTTGGCATGATACGCTGCCGATCCATTTTTGAGAATACAATCGCAATCTTCGGTCCAGTCTGCTCTGTCCTCGTCCAACGTTTTCAACAATTTTAGTGCAGGTTTCAGATAGAGATCCTTCTCATGAAGTTCGACTGCCTTGGAAATCTCGATAAGTCCGCAGGCTGCAATTGCTGCAGCCGTTGAATCTTCATATGCTGGCTCCTTCGGTTGTCTAAAGTCAATCGGAATAATTCCGTTGTCAGGAATGTTAGCGATAAAATAATGTGCAATGCGCTTCGCTGTATTAAGATATTCTGCTTTGCCTGTATGAATATAACTCATCATAAAACCGTATAATCCCCACGTCTGACCTCTCGTCCAGGAAGAGCCCTCACCATAGCCTTGCCCACCATATGATTTTACAACATCTCCTGTAAACGGATCGAACTCTACAATATGATTGACGGAACCATCAGGACGTACGAATGTCTTCATGACCGTATCCGCATGCTTGAGGGCAATCTGCATGAATCGGGGATCTCCGGTTTCTTCCGTTGCCCAATAGAGTAAGGGGATGTTAAACATACAGTCAATTATGGCCCATCCTCGAGTGTCTTCTCCACTGATGTCGTTCCATGCGCGAATAAATTCACCCATCGGATTATAGCGTCCTGCCAACAGGTTGGCAGCATGCAGCGCCCGTTTTCGAGATTCAGGATTCTTGGTCAGTTTATAGTTTGCGACACTGGTTGGCAGCCACATAAACCCCACATCATGATGCAAACCGTAATACTGTTGCAAGCCCGCATCGAGCTTGTCTTCTGAGATATTTGCAATAGCTTGGTACTTCTCCTGACCCGTGTTGTGGTACATCTGCCACATCATTCCGCCCCAGAAACCATTGGTCCACCAGTTAATGCCATCTGCATGTGTACCACTGGGATTTTCAACAGAACGGTCATCATGTACACCATGAACGGTTGTGTATGGAATTTTATTTTTGGATTTGTCACTCACCCAGTCTAATTTTTGAATGATCCGTTGCTCAATATCTTGTAACCAGACTCGTTGCTCTTCTGTATTTAACATGCCAGTTCCCGCTTTCCTGTTTTGGATTCTCATTCATCATTTAGTTAGAACAGCATCAGTGTATCATGCTAAAACCCGCAATAGTTTTGCTGCGTTTAATGAAAATACCGTTCTGTTGCACTTTTGACAAAAGATAAAGCAATGCTACAATCTAGTAAAAATGGTGTGGAGTGATTTTCATGGAAGTCGGTTTTGAATCAGTCCCGTTTCATGGAAAACCTGTGGTGTGGACAGATCGTCATCGAACGAGTCAATCAAACAGCAGTTTTTATCATTGGCACCAGTGCTGCGAGTTCTTGATTGTATTTGAAGGCAATGGCACTGTGGTGATGAATAACAAGACGTATCCAATCAAGAAAGGTATGCTCTTTGTATTTCAACCTTTCGAAATACACAAAGTCTTTGCTAAAGTAACTCATGAATGTCCTTACGAACGTGCAGTGATCCATGTAAACCATTCGCTTATGAATCAATATTTGAAAGAATATCCACGTCGCAGAGAATGGTTTGATCGTTTGTGCTATTCCAGTGAGATTGAGCGCGCATTTGACTTCAGCAGAGATATGAACCTCTTTAACTACTGTATGGAGGATTATGGACAAATTGCTCATATGGAACAAGGTGACACTCAAGAGGAAATTACCGTATTTATTCTTCAGTTTCTTAGTGCTGTGGCAAGGATCTTCCCTGAAAATCAATTGGAGTCCACGCTTACACGTCGTAAGAAAGAACATTCCGAACTGATTATGCAGTGGCTGGACGAACATTATATGGAATCTAACATACTCAACAAGCTGGCAGATCAACTGCATTTTACAAGATCCTATGTATCCCGGCTTTTCAAAAAAGAAACTGGGAGTAATTTGAGCGAGTACCTTACTGCAAAACGAATTAAAGTAGCCGCTCATATGCTTGAAACGACAACCCTGCCCGTGGAAGTAATAAGCCATCGCGTTGGCTTCCAGAATGTTTCACATTTTATCTCGTGTTTCAAAAAAACGTATCAAGTCACACCTTTGAAGTACAAGATAAATCAGAAAAAGAATGCATTATAATGTGATCTAAGATAAGTTAGCCTCCAAAACATTTGTCATGAAAAAACCTCCAAACCCCACTAATAAAGTGGAATCTGGAGGTTTCTTGTTTCTTATTTGAAATATAATACGGATAAAGAGTGTTTGGCTCGCTCTATTTTACGATGATGACATCAATATTAAGTGATCCGAACCAGACCAATCATACAATGTCTCTACTGGATACTTACATTATCAAATGTAGCCGTTGTAAGCGTCGTGTTCGCATGAGATGTCACAGCAAGACCTACATAGGCTGTGCTCGCAGCAGAAATTAATGACGAACCTGTCTGCGTCCATGTCGTGCCATTTGCAGAAATATATGTTGTAACAGTGTTCCCTGATCTGGTCGCTCTAACCCAATATGGTGCACTTACCGTTGCGGATGTTGTAGATTTCGTTACTGCACCTGGTGCCGTCCGATTTTGGAATACGGCGAGTCCTGGTTTCATAGCGGCATACACATTGCTGGCATCCTCAAACAGAGATTCCCGAACCATAACCCCTGCTTTGGCAGACGAATGTGTATTCGTCAGGCTGGCAACCCGAGCGGTAATCGTGCGATCCCCTTTTAACGGTACATAAGCAAATCGGAATTGATCCGCGTAATCCCATATATCACTTCCCGAAGCTTTGACTGTATATGTTCCGCCGCTGTAGCTATAACTTCCCGCAACGCCTACACTGCCAATGTCCTGTGAAGAGAACGAAATCTGCGCAGTCGCAGAGGACAGTGTTGTGGCAGTCACCGTACTGCTTGTTGTAGATGTGTTCGATTTTGCATCATATGCGCTTACCTGATAATTATAAGCTGTGGAAGCAGTCAGTCCTGCATCGGTATAGTCCGTAGTTGGTGAGTACCCCACAATGGTCCCATTCTTGTATATTTTGTAACCACTCACAGCAACATTATCGGTTGAAGGCGACCAGCTTAGATTAACGACTTTGTCTGACAACGGCTTGACTGTTAACCCCAATGGTGCTGATGGTTTCGTTGAATCGGTAATGGTGCCCAGTCTGTATGCAAATGTGAGCAGCGCGCTATCGGTATTTGTCGCCGGCATGCCATTCATATAACTGGTTGTATACGGCGCGGTCAATCCTTTACGCGTTACATAGTGAGCATATATTATTTCATTTTGAGCCCATCCAATGGAAGCACTTCTTCCCGTTCCATTAATGCCACTCCAAGGTCCCATGGTACAACGTCCGTATGTTGAATCCCATGACGTTGGTTCATTACCCAGATTATAATTAGACCAATACTCCGAACCAGCTAAGAGTCGATTATCTCCATCTCCAAACAAATCCACACCCTGTTTCCATGCGATTTCTGCGACTACTGTCAAGTTACCAAGTCCGCCAAGTGCATGGATCTGATCCCGACCGGATTCAGAAATTTGTCCCGTAGACATTACGTTTCGTGTAACCGAAGCACAAGCATTCGTTCTGAAATTGGATATTGCAGAATCAAACATCGTTTGATTGTTCGAGAAAATAGCGATGGAAATCATGGATTTCATCGCTGATCCACCCCAATTGGCATCTCCGGGTGATTGAATATGAGGATAAAAAACGTTGGTCAGCATCGTTTCCAGTTGTGTAATATTCGCCGAAGCCCAGCCAGAGTTGCTATAGCGTAACAATTCGCCTGCATTAGCCAGGAAAATGCCATTATCTCCCGCAGCAAGCTGTGCATCAGTTCCAGCAATGGTAGTCAATGTGCTTGACCAGGCATTCAAAATCTCAATGGCTTTGTTGGCATACGCTTGTGTTCCGGTCACATTCCACAGAAGCGCGTTATAATATGCAGCTCGCGCGTCATTCTCTAAAGCACTGTTTCCGTTGTTGGCATTCGTGCATGTGGAAAGTGTCGAATCGTTCCTGCAAACCATACTAAAAGGTCCTTGTTTGGTATAAGTTGAGGAGGCTTTGCTATCTGTTTTGAAATTGGCTAAGGCTGATTTCCAGGGTTCTGTGTTCTGGTTGGCAATCATTCGGGTGAGATCCTCAGCATTGTGCATAATCCCGGGATGAGCGAATGTAGCTGCTTCTGCCGTTTTCGGTAAAACTACACCATATGCGGGGATCAGAAGCATGATGATGATTAGCATGGTACTCATGAGCTTTGCTTTGGTAGACCGTTGTGACATAAAATCACTCCTTTAATAGTTGTGAATGGACAACAAAAAACAAAATGTAATCGATCTTAAAATTATGGTTGAATTAATTTTTGTTACCCAACACATTCAAAATCACGGTAACTGCCTCTGCGCGGGTCACATTCGTTTTTGGCGAAAAATGATTATTCCCTATACCCTGCATAATGTTTAATTCTATAGCCTCATAAATGAAAGGCTTCGCCCAAGCAGAAATATCGGCTGCATCAGCAAATTCATTCACGTTAGTCACATCATGGCCTTCCTTGCCAAGTGCGCGAACAGCAATCGACGCCATCTCGGCACGAATCATTTTCGTGCTTGGTCGGAACGTGTGATTAGCATAACCGGTAATAAACTGCTTCTGCACTGCTGCTTGCACATGAGAGGAAGCCCAAGCCGGGATCTGGTTCGCATCGGCAAATGCTGCATGCAAATCATTCACGTCAAGCTTAAGCGCTCTGCTAAACATAACAGCAAACTCGGCACGGGTGACCTCCTGCTTGGGACGGAACGTGCCATCCGTATAGCCGTCGATAAATCCGGCTGCTACCGCCTTTTGAATGGAATCCTCTGCCCAATGCCCCGTTATATCACTAAAGATGGTCCCTGATTCCGTCTGTATGGTCTCCTGCAATGCAGGTGTCATTTTAGACATAATCAGCTTTGAATCCACGAGCTTGAGATTCTGAAGTGTAATCGTGCTTTTACCGGCACGTTGCACGCTAAACTGTAGGGTCGTCAACAATTGATCCCCGCTATCGCCTTTCACGCTGCCTACTTTGGTATGCGCAATCTGGAGATTGTTCCCCTCCACTTTCGGCACGACCGTATATCCAGCATTTCCTGCGCTTGCTTTGGAGAAACGAAGCGTATTCGCATCAAACTGCAGATTCATTTCATAAGCGTACAGATCCTCAAGATCATGTCCGATGACCGAAATTTCAACCAGTGTGTTGTCGACAGACACCGGCTTTAACTCAAAACTTGGACGTGTTGACTGCTCTGCTTCTGTGGCTGCATTCACGCTCGTTGCACAAGACATCAGTAGCACCAGAAGACTTGTCCAGACCTTTCTCATTTTCATTTTCTTCACGCTCGCCTTCAAACTCAATGGAGGCCCTCCCCGTCACATGAATAATCAGAAGGAAGGCGCCATTACGCGCCAACCCATGATTACTCCTATTTTTATTTTTCCAGCCAGTCACCAACAATCATTTGAGCAACAGCAGCCAACTCACGGATTGTGATTTCACCTCCGTCAAACAAATCAGCTTTCTCAATAACATTCCAGCCTGCATCCGTTGATTTGGTGCCATAATACTTCGCAATCAGTGACAAGTCCTTGATGCTCACGTGTATCTGACCTGATATGAGGGTGATCAATTGGGATGCAAATGTATTTACTGCCGATTGAAGCTGGGCCACCGCTGCATCCACATTCGCTTGTGATGCTGAGTTATTGTTTTTCACCTCTATAGCCGCATTGAGAACGGTCTGTAATCTCGTTATAGCTTGCTGCGGATATTGACCAATCTTGGTTCCTGCGACAGCTTTAGCCAGTTTGCCCTGCACAGACTGAATCTGTCCTGTCAACGCAGTATGGTCTGTCGGCTGAGGTGTTGCCGTATGAACACTATTTCGGAATGTAGTAATCGCCGATTGTAAAGCAGTGACTGCTGTGTTCACTTCCGCCTGAGTGGTTCCACTATTGTCACGAACGGTCACTGCACTTTGAATTGAGGCATCAAATATATTTTTGGACCCAATCGGATACTGTCCTATATCGCTTCCTTCCACTGCCGTGGCATGCAGGGATTGTGCGGACTGGATTGCAGCCGTCAGCTGTGTCTTATCGACTTGAATCTGAATAGCGATTGACGCTGTCGAGGTATCCAGCATGTTAGAATTTCCGTCTGCGGAAACTTCGAAATCACTTAAGCTGACTTGTGCTTGCCCAGTGGTCGCATCTGCCTTGACTTGCCCATGCAGAGCGATAAGATCGCCAGAATTGGTAATTTGATTCTGGTTCGTGTTAGCCACAATAAGGAGAATCTCACCGGATTCCGGTCTCACCCCTGTTCCGATGATTTGCAAGCCTTCTTCTGAAGAAGTCACTGCTTCATCACCCAGAATAATATGTCCTTGTTCATCCTCGGTTGTGGGGAATTGCAACTTGTACGTATCGTAAGTTACGGTCAATTGTGCCGTTGTGAAACCATCCGTGACGCCATGTACACCGATGTTCAAGTCCACTGATTGCCCCGGCGCAGCTGTTAAGGGTCCGCGTAGCGTAGCCGAATTTTCCGTTTCTGGCTGCGGTTCTGCTATTTCTTTTACCGTGATGGTCCAGATAACAGCTGTTGCTGCACCTTTGGCATCACTCGCTTTGAAGTGGAGCACATAGCTCCCTGCTACTTCTGGCGTCCAGCTGAATTCACCCGTAGCTGTATCCAACTTCGCTCCTGCTGGCAGATCTATACCCGCATACGTGATGGAATCCCCTTCCGGGTCCGTAGCGATAAGCGTCTGCTTCACCTCTTGCCCTGCCGTCACCGTCACTGGAGCCAAATCGGCAAACATGGGGGCTTGGTTAGGCTCATCTACGTGTACTACTTTTTGGTAGAATTCAAGTTCTGCCACATTGGCATTGCCCTTAGGTGTGTAATACCGAAGATATCGATATCCCTTATCGTTCATAATTCCAGCAAAGTACCATTTGGCAGTAGAGATGGTTCCGACAGTGTACAGATTTTCAAACGTTGTACCATCATTCGAGCCTTGAATGACAGCATCCTTCATTCGATTAAGATGTGTACTGCGCGGATAAAATTTCACACCGCTCAGGATCGGTGCATTGTTTTGACCTAAATCAATCAGAATCCAGCTTGGGTTGGTCAAAGCATCAGGTGCCGTTTCTGTATTGCCATCGAACGCACGCCATCCATTACTCTCGGGAGTCCCGATTCCTGTTGAGTCGCTTGCATCCCATTGCTTGGATGAAGCCTTGACCATCGACTCCGTAACTTGAATGGCAGAAAGGGTGGTTGTACTCACAGCTTCACTTTTCGCCGTTTCTCCTGCATTGCCGCCACCAGCAACCTGGTAAGCGTATAGAGTACCGGATTTCAGATCAGCATCGGTCCATTCAGTCGAAGTGGTTTCTTTCCATTTCGTATAGGTGCCCGCTGATCCTTGCTTGCGATAGATAGCGTAGTAGGTTGCTCCTTTGACCTCCTGCCAGTTCAGCAGAACGGAATTCGGCCCGGTTAAAGTTGCGGTCAGTCCTTCAGGGGCCTTATTCTCCTCCTCAGGGTATATGGTCAGCTTCACTTCCTTATCGACATAATTGGATGTATCATCTTCTGCATAGATATGGAAAACATATTCACCTGGCGCAAGTCCGGCCGGTTTAACAATTAACGTCCCGCCTGCCTTGCGATTCAGTCCGCTACTGTCAATATAAGCCTGATTATCCGTTGATAAAGACACATTCACCGAGTCTGGATCTTCAACGGATACTTTCAAATTCATATCAGCGCCATTCTCATAAGCTGCTACACTTGTAAGCTCGAATCCTTGTTCACTCTTCAATCTGATTACCGGCGGGGTATCCGCAGGATCAAGTGTATAGCTGTCCAGCATGACTTCCGTATCTTCCATATTCGTCATAATGGACACAAAAAGACTTTTCACATAGGTTGGGTAGTCATCCGGTTTCACATATTGATCTGATATGTTCGTGCTTACTCGAAGCCACTCACCGTTTGTATCCGGTACTCGAATCGTAGCAAAAGGGGCAGTCGATGAATCTCTTTGCAGCTGCAATGTGGCCTCCCCATTGGTTCTGACCGTGAAGGAAACGATGCTGTCCTTGGTACGATCCACTTGAAGTGCAGCCTTGCTCAAATAAACGAGGCTTCCATTCTTGGTCTGAATATAAGAGCGCCTGCCTTCTTTGCCTACTTCAAATGCACCTGAAATCGAAATGGCCTGATCAGCGATAGAATTGGCTTGACTGCCGGATGTATCTACGTTAGCCAAGCGGTTGCGCTCGATATTCCGGTATGACTTGACTGTAATCGGTGAGCTGCCTTTATACTTTAGGGTAATATCATGAATGCCCTTGATCTTGGCCAAGTCTGCTGCTGCAACTTCGGAGGTGAATTTCACCATGGCATTGCTCGTATTTGGCAACTTGTAGGTTGATACCAGCGTTTCACCGCTGTATAACAGCAGTTGGCCCGCCGCATCCGTTGTTTTGGCCTGTAATTCAATGCTGTTATTACCGCTATCAAAATTCATTTTGCTGAATGAGATCTCCCCTCCGTCATTCAGCTTCACACCGTCCGAAGTCTCTGTAGCTCCTCCAGAGAGAACACCTGATAGCGCAGCATGTTCATTTCCTGCATAGCTATCCGAGAATGCAAACCAGTCAAACGCAATCTGATAGGACAGCCAATTTGCACTGCCATAGTATTTGAATGCGATCAGATGCTTGCCCGACAGAGGCTTGCTAAGTTTGCCTGAGACGGTTGCATAATTAGTCCACCATCCGGTGTTCGGAACCTGTAATGTGGTTAACACTTCACCTTTGGCAAGATCGGCTGTCGTAACATTAGTGTGGTCAAGCCCGTCTACACCATCCAGCAGAATCACGTCCACCTTGGTGCCCACACTTGAGTTGCTTGCAGCTCGAATCGTAATCTCGTTGTAGCTGTCATCCAAATCGAGATCATACCAGGTGTACTGATTCTCATAACGAACGTCATACAGCACCGAACGCATACCGTCCAAATCCTGAAACGTGCTCGTGCTGGTTGTTGCGCTCCTGCCAATATAATCGAACGCCTGCAATCGATCATATGCCGCTTTTACTTCCGTGTATGGCGGATTGCTTAACGGCTTCGGAGGACCAACCACCTCACCTGTCGCCAAGTCCTTTGTTCCCTGTAACAGAACATAAGATGGAATCGTTTCCAATCCACCTTGCTTTTCAATAGCTTGCGCTAAATACTTAATCCGTTCATCGTCGGGGTCCATTGGCTGAGCCATATGATGCATATAGTATCCGTATGTGACCTCTGACGCGTAACCCAAGCCTCTGCCGTTATCACTGACCGTATCTGCGTAATTTCCGGCCGGATCGCCAATAACAGCATTGCTGATATTTACCGGGGTGTACAGGATATCGTAACCCAGATTATATCTGGCGAGCTCGTTGGCTCCAGCCAATATCCGGTTATCGAGGAATTCGAACATGCCCACACCGTCCGCAGCATTCGTTACTTCTCCAAACGTTGGTGAAGCCATATCCGGATTAACTTTGGTGCCCTGGATTTCAGCCATGTAGGCAATCATGGATAAGGTTGCTGTATTCCCCGAAGCATGGCCCATGTCGCGGAACATTTCCACAAGTTGTACATGAGGCTCAACCGGTGCACCCGTTCGTTCATTTTGCGTGACATAACGAATCTGATGAAAAATATCACCGGATTGCCCTTTGAACGTAGCCGTTTTGTTGGCGGTAGCCCACTCCACAGCCTCTTGGTACCATTGCTGATTATCCGAGAAAACAGCCGCCATCATATAGGCCTGGGTGATAATACCATGCTGGTTCATCCAGCGGCCGTTGTTATGATAGAAGTTACCATCGTAAAAGGCCATCAGATAATTCTGCGTAAAATTCGTCGTGTCCTCATCCGTCCACGCCCATTCCCCACTGCTTTCCGTATAACGAAGCAATTCGGCAGCTCTCACCATATTCGCCATGGCATCACCGATACTAATGTGCGAATCTGTAAATCCTTTCGGATTGGCCGGATCAATCTGAGACCACAGACGAACAATGGTCATCGCTTTTTCACGGTAACGAACATCACCTGTCGCTGCCCAGATCACGGCATCAGTAAATGCAGCTTCCGCATCTACCTTAGCTTCCTTGGCTTTGGCATCATTATCGATCTTCGTATATGCCGGTTTTGTTTTATCAAGTTTGCTTTGGTTCCGAATATCATAATCCAGTGATCCACTAGGACTAGTCCTGAATTCCTCGAAAGCGCTCGCCCATGGCTCTGCGCCAATGGCAACCTTCTCCTGCATCAGCTTCAGTGCATTTCCAGTGAAACCCACAGAAGGATGAACGAACCCTTCCGGGCTAATCGTCTCCAAAATTGCAGGCTGGGAATGAATCACCGAATCATCGGCGGCCACCTTGCCAGGGACAGATGCTATAACCACACTGAGGCTTACGACCAACACACGAATGACCATCCATTTCATAAGGTTGCAGCACTTCTTCATTTCACAGCCTCCTGGTTCGCTAAAATGTCGAGTTTATAAGAAAACGCTTCCAAAAACTAATATCTCCTTCCCTTGGATTGTTTTTCTTCATGAAGCGTATAGAAAAATCGACCAGAAGTGAACCCAAATTCCGATGATAAAAGTAGGCAAATTCTATTTTTTTCATGTTCTTCGATAGCCTGGAAAATTTCTCTTGTGAGTTCTGGAGACGAGTGCTACAATTTTGAAAAAATATGGATTGTAAGTAGTTCACATCCCTACAGTGAACGTCATTCTAATCTTTTAAATCGAGGTGTATTTATGATTCATTTAACGATTGAAGTACAGCGTGAGGATGGAACGATCCTTGCCGAACATACCGATACCAACCACACTCATCTGGTATACGATCAACCGTATCAACCCGGGGATTCTATTGTTCTGAGAAGCTCTAGGGAAAATGTGTATTTGTACATTCAGCTGGATGATGCTTTGAATCCGGATTTTGTATATCTGTCCGGGCTAGAGTACCGTCTACGCATCCCTTTTAATGAAAAGAAAACCTCATACTCTCCCAAGTCATTTACAGGTCAACTACATTTGCTAACTGTCCGGGTTGCATCCACTGAGGAGATCCGTTCCTACAAAAATTTGGCTGTAAATTCACATGATCACCATACCAACTCAACGTTATATCCTCATGCTTCGGCTAATGTCGAGACTCGTGGTGAGGCCGTGTTTGCTGCGCGTAATGCCATTAACGGCAATACAGTAACCTATTCCCATGGAGAGTGGCCATTCGAATCATGGGGAATTAACCAACGATTAGATGCAGAATTCATCCTTCATTTTGGACGACTTGTTGAAATCGAAAAAATCGTATTGTACCTGAGAGCCGACTTCCCCCATGATAATTACTGGAAGCAGGTTACCTTGTCTTTTTCAGATGGTAGCTCTAAGACTGTATCTCTTGAGAAATCTGGAAAATCACAGGAAATCCTATTAGAGCCAAGGCAAGTGGAATGGGTGAAACTGAGCGAATTAATTCAGTCGGATGATCCTGCATTATTTCCAGCACTGACACAGTTCGAGGCATATGGAAGAGAAATTTAAAAAGTAGAAACGAAAAGCCCCGCCGAACTATTAGCTACAGCTAAAGCTCGACAGGGGCTTAAATTGTCTTTTTTAGAACACCGCTAATAAGTACATGAATGGATGAATAAACAAGCCTACTCTAAATAAACAGATTATGATTGGCTTGAGATGCTTGTCCTAGATAGTAACCTACTCCACCAATATTGACCTCGTCTATTAATTCTTCACGCTGGATACTCATCAGATCCATGGACATTTGGCAGGCGACAAACTCAACGCCTTGCGCAGATGCAGTCTGAATCAATTCTTCCAACGAAGCAACATGATTGTTCTTCATAAGGCCACGAATCATCTTCGGACCAATTCCAAGCATATTCATTTTGGACATGCCAAGCTTATGGCTGCTGCGCGGCAGCATCATATCAAACATCCGACCGATCATCGTTTTGGGTACAGGCTGCGGTTGATGCTTACGAATAACACTCAATCCCCAAAATGTGAAAAACATCGTTACTTTGCGTCCACTTGCTGCTGCCCCGTTCGCAATAATAAGAGAAGCAATGGCTTTATCCAGATCGCCACTGAAGACAACCATCGTGCTGGCAGCCTCACTATTAGGTGCATCAGATACGGTTGGGGCGGTATTCTTGGCTATTACAGCCTCAATAACTCCGCCTTTGATTCGTTCCAGGTGTACGAGTATGGAGCCAGACATGGTTGCCCATGCTTTTACATCTTCATAGAACCCTGGATCGGAGGCTTTTACCCGCAAGGTCTCTCCATTCGATAGTTGATCCATCTTCTGCTTCACTTGTATCAGCGGACCGGGACAACTTAAACCGCATACGTTCAACTCATGATCGATACGCTGTGGCTCAGTCGCAGCAGTGGGAATTGGCCCTGATTCCTTCAAGCCTGGCCCAGGTTCATGATGATTTGTTTTTGCAGGAGAAAATGGAGCTGGCTTAAACTGGGCTTGGCGATATGTTTTATAGCCTCCACTCAAGTTTTTGACGCTAAATCCATGCTGACGCAGGATTTGTGAAGC
Source organism: Paenibacillus sp. LS1 (assembly GCF_026013365.1). Taxonomy (GTDB): domain Bacteria; phylum Bacillota; class Bacilli; order Paenibacillales; family Paenibacillaceae; genus Paenibacillus. The sequence goes on along the minus strand of NZ_JAPDOE010000001.1, from coordinate 322,562 downwards.
TGTATATCCACGTAAACCAACCTGGCAGTATACCCAGATATCTTTGGATGAGTCTAGTTCATCTAACCGCTGACGAAGCTCATCCACCGATATATTTATCGAACCCGGAATGTTGCCATTGCGATGCTCCAGATCACTGCGAACATCCAGTAGTATAGAATGGTCCGGCTGGTGTTCAGACAGCTGATCATAGGTGAATGTTTGAACACGTCCAGCTATAATATTCTCTGCTGCATAGCCAGCCATATTAACCGGATCTTTTGCTGAAGAATAAGGGGGTGCGTAACTCAGTTCAAGCTCGGTCAAATCTTGGATGTGTCCTCCGAAATGTATGGCTACAGCTATATCATCAATCCGCTTATCCACTCCGTCATAACCGACTGCCTGTGCACCTAAAATCTTGCCTTCTGGTGTGAAAAGTAACTTAAGCGTAATCGCGCTGGAACCTGGATAATACGATGCATGTGAGGCCGGATGCACGATTACAGTTCTATAATCAATACCAAGACGTTTTAATGTTTTTTCATTGCTACCCGTAGTTGCTCCTGTCATTCCAAACACTTTGATAATGGATGTACCTTGTGTTCCTTTATAGGTGGAACGAAGTCCTGCAATACGACCGGCAACAATTCTTCCTTGTTTGTTCGCAGGTCCTGCTAGTGGAATAGCTGTCTTTGTTCCATGAATGGTTTCAGTTACTTCGATGGCATCACCGACAGCATAGATATGCGGCACACTGCTTTCCAGCGCTTCATTTACAATAATATGTCCTCGTGCGCCTAGGGAAATGCCGCTACTTTTCACAAAAGAAGTATCTGGAGTTACCCCTATTGCCAGAATAACCAGATCAGCAGTCAGAACCTGACTATCCGCAAGCTCTACTCCAATGCCTTTTTCAAGTGAATGGAATCCCTGAACACGCTGAGAGAACAGCAACTTTACTCCATTCTGCTCCATTTCCTGTGCCAGCGCTGCTGCCAATTCAGGATCAAATGGAGTGAGTACCTGTCCATTCCCCTCGATTAACGTTACATCTAACCCGGCTTCCTTTAAATTCTCTGCCATTTCAACTCCAATAAATCCTCCACCTATAACGATTGAAGAACTGTTGTTATCTGCATTTATTTGTTCTTTGATTCGATCAATATCAGGAATGTTTCGCACGGTATATATCAGTGGATTATCCTTGCCCGGTAGATCGGGAATGATTGGTTTTGCACCTGGTGACAAAATTAACTCATCATAGCTTTCTTCATATTGACCACGCTCTTGGCTTTGTACCGTAACTGTACGCTTGTGCGGATCTATAGCAACGACCTCACTTCTTATACGCACATCGATACGAAAGCGATCTGCCATGCCTTTAGGCGTCTGTACCAGAAGACGCTCTCGATCATCAATCGAGCCCCCAATATAATAGGGTAAGCCGCAATTGGCAAATGATATATAGGGTCCCTTCTCAAAGATAATAATGTCGGCATGTTCATCCAGACGGCGTAGCCGTGCAGCCGCAGATGCACCCCCAGCCACACCGCCAACAATCAGTATTTTTTTACTCATGATTCACCGTCTTCCTTTCCAAATAAAATCGTTATAATCTGTTCAATCCGTTGATCGGCAAGCACATAATACACTTCAAGACCATTCCGCTCAGTAGCGACAATACCGGCACTGCGAAGCTTCTGCAAATGCTGAGATACAGTGGATTGGGGAAGATCCAGACATTCTTGCATATATGAAACATTACATTTCTTCTTTTGCATCAGTCCACGTACAATGCACAAACGAACGGGGTGAGATAAAGCTTTCAGCAGATCAGCAGGTTCGTCGAACTGTTTTAAATTAGTGCTATCAAAAGCGGGAGTGTTCAAATGTATTCCTCCTAAATCGTTATATCGTAATAATACGTTTTAACGATTTATATGTCAAACGTTTTGATTCTACAAAAATAGAAGCCACCAGACATAAAGCTGATGGCTTCTTCAACGAATTTCTTTAATACAGCTACAATAGTACCTTTTTTCTCTATATTACTGGGATACGACTCCCACAGGCGTTAACTGGAGAAGTCAGTAGTTACACTTTCCTTTTTCCAAGCCTGCACTTGAGCACGATCATCTTCGAGCGCAGTGCTGACCACTCGGACTGCATCGCTTCCCAATAATAATAATGAGGGCGGATCGGCAGCTTCGGCTGCCTTAATCATGAGCTGAGCTCCTTTAGAGGGATCACCCGGCTGCAGTCCATGGGATTGATCATGTTCTTTTCGACGTTTTCCAGATGTTTCTGCGTAATCGGCCAAAGTGATTTTAGACTGCTCCAAGGAGCGACCGGAGAACTCAGTTTTAAATGCGCCCGGTTCAACGATAATCACTTTAATGCCTAGCGGATCGACTTCTTTTTTCAGCCCTCTGGACATACCTTCCAGAGCACATTTTGTTGCCGCGTAATAACCGGAACCCGGTGCAGTGTTACGAGCGGCAATGGAAGAAACATTCATGATAGTTCCGCTGCGTCTAGCTCTCATGCCAGGCAATACGGCTTTGATCATGGCGACCGGCCCGAAGAAATTGGTAGCAAACAATGTGTCTACTTGTGCTTCATCCGCTTCTTCCACAGCAGCACGGTAGCCATACCCTGCATTATTCACAAGAATATCCACTTGCCCGAAACGGGATTCTGCTTTTTGCACGACTTGAGTAATCTGCTCATGGTTTGTGACATCCAATTGGAGAGCTAATGTCGAATCTGGATACACATCCACGATATCCTGAATATCCGAAATTTTTCTGGCTGTGATGATCGCTTGATCTCCTTGCTTCAGTACAGCTTCTGCAAGACTGCGGCCGAGACCACTGGAACAACCCGTAATTAACCAAACTGACATATGAATAACTCCCTTTCCTAGTAAAATGAGTAGTATACGTGAACCGTCTAAATTTTATATTTGTCGTAGCCCGCTATCATCTCACCATTTTTTATCCAGCATAATGTCTCCGCACATTTGTTTCGTATTTCACTTCTCATGTGTGGGAAACTGCTTCTTTATTATGTCATGGTCACCCATAATACGAGTATATTGATTGTCTTACATGTTTGCCTAATTCTCTTATCACATGAAAGGATATTTCAGTCTGATGGTAATTGTTATTCTTCGATATTGAACCATGGACCAGAAGCTTGAATGAAGCCCCACAGTTTTTCTGGTAGTTCAAGCTCACTTACCTGTGAAGCCTTGATCGTTGTTGTGATTTCGGATTCCTGTCCAGCTTGAACTTTCTCGACCCAGTCCGGATTCATGATGAGCGCGTGTCCGATCGCAGCCAGCGATACGCCCTGATCCATAGCTTTATTAACATCATTTGGAGTTACCATCGAACCTGCAGCCAGGAGAGTTACTCGACCACTCACATGTTCAGCAATGAATTCCAGATGTGTTTTGTCACCTTGAGTATCAGTTGGCTTGGATGTAAAGACATCCCCCAGTGAAGCATGGATATAATAAACACCCACTTCAATCAGGCGATCAATCAGCACATAGGTATCCTTCATTCTTAGACCACCTTCCTGATGTTCGTCAGGAGAAATCCGGTATCCGAGAATAAACGGTTTGGAAGCATGTTTTTGTATGACACGTTTCATTTCATTAATGACAGCCAGTGGAAAGCGTAAGCGATTCTCTATGGAACCACCCCATTGATCCTCTCGTCTGTTGAAGAATGGAGAAAAGAAGTTTTGCAGCAGGAATCCATGAGCACCATGAATTTCAACCCCGTCAAAGCCTGCTTCAATTGCACGTCTGGTCGTTTCCCCAAACGCGTGAATCACGTCCAATATTTCATCATGCGAAAGCTCTCTAGGTAGAACGGAAGGTGCAAATCCTGTGGCTTCCGTCTGTACAGCGCTGGAACTCACTACTTCTCCATTGGGAGTTAGATTTGGAAGTGCCTTGTTACCTGCATGAAAAATTTGAAGTATTGCAGGAGCTCCTCCACTTTTTGCCGCCTCTGCCAATTTACGCAAGCTCGGAATAAACGTATCATCGTAACCGGCGAACTCATTCGTGAAGCCGATCCCGTTAGGTTGGACATGTGTGCATCCTGTAATAACCAGCCCTACACCACTTACTCTTTTTTTATAATAGTTTTCTTCCGCATCTGAAACGGTATAATCATCATTACTGGACCAAGTGGTCATAGGTGCCATAACGATTCGATTCCGAAGCGTTACTCCGTTGCTGAGTGTAAAAGATTCAAACATGTTGTTGTATTGTGAGTTCATTACATTACCTCTTTCTAAATAATAGTAAGTGTGAATCAGTTTTCAATTATAAATAAACGATCATTCGATTAATATATAGTGTTAAAACAGAGGGATTTCCATAGTGAATGTAATTCCCTCTAACATAATACTTTATTAAGCTTTAATCGCATCCCAGGTCATCTGAACTAGTTCGTCCAAGCGAACTTGCTCCAACTCGATCCGGCCGCCAAAAACCTCTTTAACATATTGCATGGTTGGATTGAACGTAAACATATGAAGCAAACTCGTATCCACTTGCTTAAAGACCTGTTCGCGCTTGCCCTTCTCGTACAACTTAAATAGAGGTTCGAATAAACTGGCTCCTTCCATCAGGGACAACTTATGAAGAAGTGGTGAATTGGAGAATTGCTCGGCAAATAAAAATTCATCTTTGTGGCTTAAAATAAAGTCCGAAAAATTTTTCAATGTATGCTCAAAAGCAGATTGGATCGAAATCGACTCATCATAATTGTGGAATACGGCCAGACTCATGTCTTTCTTGATGCTTAAATACAGTTTATTCAGCATGTCCTCCTTGTTTTCGAAGTAAACGTATATCGTTGAAGCCGATACGTTAGCCTTTTTGGCGATCTTGGACATCGAGGTTTCCGATAAACCATATTCATTAATTAATTGAATTGCTGCGTTAAAAATACGCTCTCTTTTATTCTCATCTTTATGTCTCATGTACATGATATTAAATAATCGTTTGATTAAAGTCAATCCAGGATGCGCTATATGAAGAGCATTCTAACGTCGTTTTTTGATACCCAAGTATCCCTCCACCTCATAGACAACGTATCATTCACTGGACCTATATTAAACGATCATTCGATTAAAATCAAGTGTGAAAATGCTACCTCGACCAACATTTGAGTTAGACGTGAAGCCACAATGATGAACATAGTCTTCCAAGGGTAGTCAAACCAAACGACCGTTTTCCGGTGAAATACCAGAGAACGGTCGTAGCTACATGATCATTTCGTTATTTTATATTCGCAAACATATCAACGCTATATTTGCCCCTCGTCACCTTGCTCCTCCTGCACAATTCGAGCAATATGAATCATCAGATATAATAATTCCTCGTTTGAGATGGAGATATCCAGCATGTTTTGCACGTAGGTTTTAATCATCTCCGCGCATTTGTACTCAAGTGGATGCTCCTTCACCATGTGCTGAAAGATGAAATCTTTCGGCGAATTGCCCAAGCGGCCCTCTTGTAAACGCTGGATGAAAAACTGCAGGTGTGTGACGAGTCTCACATAATGGATGGAGTTTTTATTCAACTGCATGTCAAAGCTGTATTGAATAAGATTAAAAATATCTTTTAACATTTTAACGGATTGCATCGTGCGCTCCATATTCTGTTCATGGCTTTGAGCATTGACGAAATGAAAGGCAATATTGCCCGCTTCCTCTTCCGTAAGCTTAATGCCAAGTTCTTGATTCAACAAGTGGACGGCTTCCATGCCCATTTCGAATTCAACCGGATGAAACCTTTGGATCTCCCACAACATACGATTCTGTAATGATACACCTTTTTTCCAACGTTCAATGGCAAATGACAGGTGATCCATAAGTGTAAAGAAGATTTGATCATCAAGTGAGAGCTTTTCTTTGGCATTGGAAATGAGTTTGTTAATGACGTTCACATGTGATTCCGGCATGTTTTCGATGGTTCGTACGTAAGCCTGGGCAGAGGGATTATTTTGCAAAATGAATCGTTTCTGGATGTGCTCTTCATCCAGTCGCTCGCCGACTTTGCCTTTGAATGCCAAGCCTTTTCCCATGACAATCACTTCTTGTCCCTGTTCATCTTTGGTCAGAAGCAAGCTATTATTCAATATTTTGATTACTTTCATGCATTCATCACGATCCTTTATTCTTTCGTGACCGCCTGATCCGAATTTCCGATACATCTGCCATTCTGTTTAATGACCTCCTGATACCACGAGAAGCTTTTCTTTTTCAAGCGCTTCAAGTCTTTCAGATCCTGTTCACCACGGTTGACATAGATCATGCCGTAGCGTTTCCCATACCCCTGATGGGTGCTTACTACGTCAATGACGGACCAAGGGCAATAACCAATCACATCCACGCCATCCGTTAGAGCCAGTCTGATCTGCTCCAGGTGTTTCTCGATAAAATCAATTCGGTACGTGTCGTTAACCGTGTAATCTGCTTCCAGTACATCCGGAGCTCCTATGCCATTTTCGGTAATTAAAATCGGGAGACCATATCGTTCACATACCTTACGCAATGTCAGCCTTAGGCCAACCGGGTCAATAACCCAGCCATATTTCGTTTTTTCCGTATATGGATTCTCCGCTGCCCGGTACACTCCCTGCTCGCCAAGCATAATTTGCTGATCCCCTGCACGAGCTGTAACATCCGATGCATCCCCCATACTGGCGGCAATGGTTGCCGTAGAGTAATAATTGATAGCTACCAGATCGGGACGGCCGGACTGGATGTCCTCCATGTCGCCCTGCTCAATAACCGGCTCGAGGCCACGTTCCTGCAAATAACTCCAGAATAATGGATTATACCGTCCCCACACCGATAAGTCGAGAAACCCCCATCCACGAATCGTCTCCCAGTTATGTGCAGCGATTGCATCTGCTGGTCTGGAGGTTGCCTGGTACATGGAAGTCATGTTTAATGCAGGACCGATCCTGCCTTGCGGGATCATATCATGAAATAGTCTCATCGTTCTGCCTTGAGCCACAAACATGTGATGATTTTGCTGATATAGTTCCTTATTGGAAGGCAAACGACCGCCTTTCGGTGTACCAATGGCACCAGGATGGAGAATCATCGTATTTTGCTCATTAATGTTCAACCAATATTTCACTTTATGCCCGTATTGCTCAAACAAGATACGCCCGTACTCGACAAAGGCATCGATCGTCTCTCGGTTGTTCCATCCTCCGGTTTTCTCAAGCTCGTAAGGTAAGTCGAAATGATACATGGTCACAATGGGTTCAATGCCATGGAGCAGTAATTCGTCAATCAATTGGTGATAAAAATCGAGTCCTTTCTCATTAACAGCCCCAGTGCCTGCAGGCAAGATTCGAGTCCATGCAATGGAAAAACGATACGCTTTGAGGCCCAGCTCTGCAAAGAGCTTCACGTCTTCTCTGAATCGGTGATAGTGATCGCTCGCAACTGTGAAATCGGCGGTTCCAGCCGGATGATCGCACATATCGATGACGGACAAGCCTTTGCCATCTTCGTTCCAGGCTCCCTCCACCTGATAAGCCGAGGTAGATCCTCCCCACAGAAATTCATTGGGGAATGGTTTGATGTGTTGATATAACATCTCAAACCCTCCTTCATTTTAATATTAATCAAGATATGTGAGAGACCGTATTACGGTTGTTATGAAAGGTGAATAATGGTGGCTCCAACCTCCACAGAACTCCGTTTCTCCAGCTTAATGTCCGGGAAACGATCCGAATTGGCGATAATGATCGGGGTTATGACTTCGTAGCCTTCAGCTTTGATGGCGTCGATATCGAAGCTGATCAACAAGTCACCCTGTTGTACCCGATCCCCTACTTTAATGGAAGAGTCGAAATGCCGCCCCTTCAGGTTGACGGTATCAACGCCAATATGAATGAGTAACTCTTCTCCATTGTAACCATTTAATTTGACTGCATGTTTGGAGTCCATGAATGCCGTAACTTCACCTGCGATCGGTGCATACAGTTCTCCTTTTGCAGGAATAATCGCAGCGCCTTTACCCAGTAATCCCAAAGAGAAGACATCGTCTGGTACACGGTCCAGATGCACTAATTCTCCTTGCATCGGGCTGCCAATCGTAAGTGGGCGTATCTCATTTTGGCTCGGTACATTTGCATTTGTTGTTGCAGCAGACTTCGTGCCTGGGGTGTTGTCTTGTACAGGCTGGCCGGAATGCGTCTTGTCATCATTAACGATGGTATTGCCTTCATCATCATCCACTGGATCCTCAAAACCAATGATCCATGTCAGAGCAAAGGTAACGACAAAGGCGATCAGACAAGTGACAATAGCATGAACAATGTTCATCGGATTGCTACCAATGAAGGCCGGCAATGCGGCAAGTCCCGGAGAAACAAAGGCATAACGTACTAATCCGGTCAGACCAGCATATATTCCTGCTACACCACCACCAATCATTGCGGCAATCAAAGGTTTCTTCAGTTTCAGCGTTACGCCGTACAAGGATGGTTCAGTGATACCCAACACAGCAGTGAAACCGGATGAAGCAGCGAGCTGCTTCAGTTTTTTGTTTTTCGTTTTCAATGCTACAGCAAGCGTAGCCCCACCTTGAGCAATATTGGACGCGAGCATTCCCGGACCGTTAATCATTTCATATCCATTTTTGGTCAGTTGGCTCGTTGCAATCGGCGTCATCGCCCATGCGGTACCTGTTACGATCAGGAATGGTTGTAAAGTTCCCATTAACAAAGGAATCAGCCAACTGGCTCTGGCATTAATCGCTTCTGCACCCATCGCAACCAGATCATTCAGGTACGTTCCGAAAGGCCCGATCGCCACCAATGCAAGTGGTGCTGTAATCAATAGTACAATCATTGGTTTCGTGAAAAATTTGATCATCGAGGGCGATACCCGATCCGCGAAACGTTCAATATAGGACATGAGCCAAACGACGATAATAATTGGCAGCACGGAGCCCGCGTAATCGGTTAGTCGAACTGGCACACCAATGAAAAACACGTCTTTTCCTTCCGCCATCAGGGCGCTCCATCCCGGATGTAATAACACGCCGGCAACTGTCATCGCCAGAATGGGGCTAGTTTCAAATTTAATGGAAGCTCCATAAGCCAGCAGAATAGGCATGAAATAAAAAGCCGCGTCCGCAATGGTATTAAGGATATAGTAGTTTTGGCTTTCCGTCGTTACGAGGCCTGTCAGCACAAGTACGGCCAATATTGCTTTGATCATACCCGCGCCAATGATTGCCGGAATGACCGGAGTAAATGTCGTTGAGATCACGCTGATGAATCTGGAAATCCAGCTCTGTTTTTGTTTTGGTCCGTTATTTTTGCCAGAATCTGATTTGGAGTCTGCACTCCGGGTTGCCGAACCCATCTGCTGAGTAATAACACGATAGACCTGCTGCACCTCATTGCCCACGACAACCTGGTATTGTCCACCATTGTTCACAACGGTAATGACACCTGGGAGTGCTTTGAGTTTTTCAGTCTCCGCTTTGGAGATGTCGTGCAATTCGAACCGAAGTCGGGTTGCGCAGTGCGTAAGCCGAGCGATATTATCCTTCTTTCCAACCAATTCCGTTATGTCTTGTCCCAACTTGCGATAATCCATGCCTATGCCCCATTTCTGAATTTGGATATAAAAAAGACCAAAACGATATGCCTTCCCCTACTCACATAAGGAAAATGCAAAATCATTTTGGTCATGCCTGCTTTACCAGTAACAGCCAAACACTGCTAATATTCAATTCGTTATCGATGTAAACGTTTACTGGATCATAGTATCACACAATAAATTAGTTAGCAATCATTTTATTCATTAGATTTGTGTATGTTTCTTAACAGCAGGCATAATGATTGTTGCTAGTAGTTCAATGTTCTTTTTAATCTGATCCATACTGACGCCACCTGCATCGATCTCAGCTAAGAATCGTTGTTGACCATACATCTCGTATTGATACAACATTTTTTCAATAATTTGTTGAGGAGAGCCCACCATGAGTGCATCTCGATAATCGGTAGAAGCCAAGAATTGTTGCTCAGGGTAACCACTACCTCTTAATTGAATCGTAGCGTTATTAATATGTGGGTAGTATTCGCGTAAGGCTGTTTGGCTATCTTCAGCTACGTACATGAGACTCGTGGTGGAGATGGGTAATCCTGCAGGATCAAAGCCTGCGCTTCGTGCAGCTTCACGGTAACGATCTACAGCAGTTTTGAATGCTGTTGACGGTCCACCAAGTGTCGTTAGCATCATGGGTACCCCTGCTAAACCTGCTTTAATCGCACTTGCTGGTGGTCCTCCTACTGCACGCCATATCGGCATTTTCCCATGTAATGGTTGGGGAATGATTTCGGCATGATGTAGGGGTGCCCGGAATTCCCCTTGCCATGTAACATGCTCTTCTTCGTTAATCTTCAGCAGTAAAGCCAATTTCTCTTCAAACAATTCTTCATAGTTACGCACATCATAACCTAATAGTTCATATGCACCTAGACGTGAACCACGTCCTGCTACAATCTCCGCACGTCCATTTGAAATGAGATCCAACGTTGCAAAGTCTTCATATACGCGGACCGGGTCGGATGTACTCAGGACTGTTGCCGAGCTGGCGATTTTAATGGTTTTGGTTGCTTGGGCAATTGCTCCTAGGATCACAGTATGTGCCTGGGTTGCAAATAACGGCTGATGACTCTCCCCTACTGCGAATACATCAAGTCCTGCTTCTTCGGCCAGCTGGGCAGTTTCGATTAATTCATTAATCCGTTGCTGTGCAGAGATGCGATGCCCTGTTAGTGGATTACTTAAATGATCTCCAATGGAATAGAGACCGATCTCCATACCTTTTTCTTGGTGAATACGATATTGTTCCATCTTAGTCTGTCCTTCCATATGAGTTCCATGGAGGCCTAGAAACCAAAAATCGGTTTCATCTCAATTCATTCGTTGATCTTGCTAGCGCCTAGTCCGAGTTTCTTGAGAAGATTGGTTAACTGTATTTTTTCTTCATTGGTAATCGAAGACAGATTCTTAGATATCACCTCAACGTGTTGAGGAAATATCTCTTTAAATAAATTTTGACCTTGATCCGTTATGACTACATTTGAAGATCGACGGTCTGTTGGACTTGGTTCTCGCTTTACTAATTCTTTCTTTTCAAGCTTATCCACTACATATGTGATGCTCCCGCTTGGGATCGAAAATTTCTCGCTTATATTTTGGACCGTGTGTGGTCCTTTATTGTAGAGTAGTTCCAGAACCATAAAGTTCTCATTACTAATGCCGGATCGCTCTATATCTTTTACAACATCATCAAAAACAGTTTTACTAGCCTTTACCCACACACGGAAAAGCCGTAAATCGATCTGACTTTGTTCATCTCCTTGAAACATGTACAGGACCTCCTATTAGATACCTTCCCAAAAAACAGTATTTGTCATCTTGGTTTTCTGTATAAAGGATAATCAACTTCAGTCGGAACTTCAATAAGCAAGATTCGAAGGTCTTGATCAATAGCTTGTATGGCTACTTTCTCCTCTTCCTCTGGTTGAACGATAATAAAATCCTTCTGTGAAAAATGAGTTGTTTCGATTGTATCTGATAAAAGAGATCCTTCTCCTCTAATGGCTAAACCAGCCAATGTATGACCCAAGGAAAGGCTATGCGTATATACTGTTCCCTTAGAAATACGTACATCCCACATTTGAGCATCAGTCACAATTTGCATAGGAGAATCGTTTCCTAAAAGTGTTTTGATTTTCACACCATCTATATCTACTAACGAAAAATGATTAGAATCAAATTGCGAATAAATAGGTGTACGTTTAACGGCTTGGCTTAGATGTGGTTCAAACCAAATTTGAAAGGCTTCAGTCGGTTCCTTTAACGCCTCAGCATGTTGCACACCAGAGCCTGTTTGCATGAGCTGGGCTCCTCCTTCTTGTACAACACTTTCCGTACCCAGTGTATCCCGATGATATGCCTTACCATTGATTACATAAGTGATGATTTCGAAGCCTTGATGTGGATGGAAGCCGATTTCTGCTGGTTCCTGAGAATAAGCCCAAGCCCAGTAAAATAGGGGTCCTAGTCGAGTAATGATGGAGCCTTCTCCCGAAAAACCGATTGGTTTTTGTTCTTTGATTTTACCACCATCGAACTGACCACTCGCTTGATCTTTGGGTTTAATAATTTGGATTCCCATTATACTCACTCCTTAGTTTAACGGACCATTCACACAAACAAAGATCCGTAATTGATTAGCAATACGACCAATCCCAGAATTAGTAGAATGATCGGCATGAGCATTTGTTTCAATTGATCCTTTATTTTAATGTGAGTAATGATCGCACCGATCATCGTTACCACGATGAGTAAACCACCCCATGCAGCTAAACCCTCATTCCAAATACCTGCAATAACTAAAACTCCTGCAATGACTTCGATCAACCCTGTAAATACTCGGAACGCTCCAGGATATCCATAGTGCTTAAATCCCTCCACCATCTGCTTGGACCCAAACTTCATAAACCCAAACATAAGAAAACCTAACCCTAAAATCACTTGCAAAACAATGGATAGAACACTCATAAATTCAATCTCCTCTTTATCCTATTATTATTTATCCTAACTTTAGGGTAAATATATCCTAACATTAGGCTATGTGTCAACTAAAATTCTTTCGAATCATAAAAACCTCCTCTCCGAAGGAAAGAAGGCTTCATGTTTCGTTATGATAAATTTATTAATTCAATCAGTTTATTGCTAGTAATTCTACCTTAGAGGGGTTTATTCTAAACTCCACTATTCATCCGCTAACACTTTTGGCCCACTCAGCAACCCTCCGACTACTCTCTTCTTCCGACAAATCTTCAATCCGGGTTAGAATAGACCATCTCACGCCAAAAGGGTCCAATATACTTCCGAATCGATCACCCGACGCAAAGTTTATAATCTCTTCTCTTACTTTCGCCCCTCTGGATACGGCGGTTGCAATGGTTTCATCCACATTCATGACGTAAATCCCTAAAGAATAACATGCATGATCTTGATCTGGCGGCAGAGCCAATTGATATGCCGGGTTCGCTGCTCCCAGCTGTAAAAAACCATTTCCAAAATCTAATTCCGCATGAACGATCATTGTATTACCATTTCCATCCGGATGCTCCGTGATATCCTTCACTCTTGTATTGAAAACAAATTTGTAGAACTCTATTGCTTCAGAAGGGTCCTTCACTGTTATAAATGGGGTAATCGATGTAACGCCGTTAGGTGTACCATTCATTGTATATTTTCCTGATACTGCCTGATGTTTTGACTGTTCACTCATGTTTCTACTCCGCCTTCCTTCTCAGTAATCCGAGATTGTCCTAATTATAAAATAACTTCACTGACATCTACTGTCAGTGAAGTTATTAACGTTGATAGTATTCCATTAACTCGGACACAACAGCAACAAGTCTGTCCTTCAAACGCTGTGGTTCGATGACTTGAATGGATTTCCCGTAGGATAGGAGAAAATAGGGGACATATGTATCAATTGATTCTTCCTCAAATAAAAAGATGGCTTGATTGGGCGTCCGTTCTTTCAGATAATGTCCCATAAACCAATGTAACCCCAAGTCATCTAATGCCTCTGATCTACCTTCGATAACTAAGGAAATTAACCCCTCTTTTCCCGTTACATCGGGTAACAAATTTTGCATAAAATATTCACGAGCTGAAAAAGCTTCCGAACGCTCAAAACGGAGCGGAGTACGCTTAATTCGAAGAATACGATCTGCCCGAAAACTGCGGAATTCATGTCTCAGATGGCAAAACGCAATGGTATACCATTTATTATTCCAGTGAACCATTCCATAGGGGTCTATTACCCTATTCTTGGGTTGTTCTTCACCGCTTGTGCGATAGTCAATTTCGACAGAGCAACAGTTAGCCACGGCTTGTTCCAATTCCGCCAAGATCGGCTGAACGGAAGGGTCTCCCATGCGATTAATAACGTTAAATCCGGCTAAATGACGACGAAGTGTGTTTTCCTGCTCCTCATTCGAATACATTTTCAACTTGGATGTCGCATTATCCAATGCCTCGCTCAAAGGGTATCCAGCTTCTTTTGCAAACACAGCAGCTTGGAGAAGTGCCTTTTTTTCTTCAATATCGAATAAGAGAGGTGCTTTGATATGCTGATTCAGCAAGCTATACCCACCATTGTGTCCAGTATCTGAAATGATCGGTACTCCACTGGTACATAATGCATCAATATATCGATATACAGTTCTTATATTGATTTCTAACTTTTCGGACATTTGTTTTGCAGTTACTTTGGTGCCTGAATTGAGCATCCATAGAATCGCTAACATATTATCGTTCTTTGGCATAACCTACATCCTTATCTGAAAAAATATTAGTTTTGCGTTCAGTATACCATTTATGGAAAGAATAATTGCTGTTACATTGCACAAAAAGAAACCAATGAGAGAAGATAAGTCTCCCATTGGTTTCTTTTGTATTATTTCCTTTAAGTTATTCTACCTTATCCAGAAGCCCGATAATAAGTGTGATTGCCTCCGCCCGGGTAGCTGTCTGCGCTGGTGCAAAACGATTACCACCCACACCGCCTACCAGTCCGGCTTCTACAGCAGAAGCTACATACGGAACTGCCCATGCTGGAACACCGTTGGCATCTTTGAAGTTTAGTTTCGCATTAGAATCCGTAGGGATTCCGCCTGCCCGCACGATCATGGTGACCATCTCGGAGCGGCTTAATGTTTTGCCTGGACCGAAAGAACCATTTGCGTAACCATTGATAATACCCAAGGATGCAGCAGCTGTAATGTAAGGCTTGGACCAAGATGGAATCTTGTTTTCATCCGTATACTGAACGTTGTCGGTTACGTTATTCAGATTCAACGCACGACCCAGCATTGTGATGAATTCCGCACGTGTAACCTTCTGGTTGGGACGGAATGTATCGTCGCCATAACCATTCACGAATCCAGCTGCAAGCGCCCGATCAATGGCAGACTTGGCCCAGTGCCCGGCCGTATCTTTCAATGGTGGTGTATTTTCACCATTTCCATTATTGCTTGATCCTGTATCCGTCTCATTCCCCGGATTACTTCCGTTGCCAGTACCGTTGTCTGGACCGTTGTCGGTTGCCGTATCTGCACCGTTTCCTGAGGAGTTATTTCCGCTGCTGGACCCATTACCTGTGCCTGGATTCGACGTTCCTGGATTGGATGTACCAGGTCCGGGATTCGTTGTCTCTGTCTTCTTCACAATACCAAACTGATCGATGATGAACGGAGTGGCCCCATTCACATTCTGATCAATTTCATACGTTATCGCGGTCAGTTTGCTACCCTCTATCGTAATACCCACAAAGTTTTGGACCTGGCTACGTTTTGGACGACGGCTGTCACTTGGGTCCGGGCCATATTGAGCCGCATGATTTTCTTCCGCGCGCTCAAAAAGGCTGTAGTAGGCCTCTCCCAGACTTGTGCTTTGATTTTTGTAATATACTTTTGGACCCGCTGTTGCCGGAATCAGATAGATTGTGCCATCGGGATTCACAGAGTACTCCATCTTCTGTCCATTTTGTATTTCCGTGATCATCTCTGGTTGACGTGCCTTCCCCTTCTGATCAATCGGTTTCGTGCGGGCATAGATATGATCATGCCCCTGGAGAACAAAATCAATGCCAAGTTCCGCCATGATCGGAGAAATCTTGGAGCGTACCCCATTTGCTCCCATAATGTCAGAGTCTGTTGCATGATTAGATGTTGTGTATGGGCCTTTGTGAATGTTAACGATGACCCACTCTGCTCCCTTTTTCTTGGCAGCCTGAACATCTTCCTTCAGCCACTTGACTTGCTCTAACGAAAAGTTGTCATACTCCGTTGAATCCTCATTGGAATTCAATATCACAAAATGCGCATTGCTATAATCGTAAGAATAATAAGCTCCTGTTTCTGTTGCCGAATTCGCCGGAGGCTGTACATTAAAATGATCGATGAAAGCATAGTTTTCATCCTCATGATTCCCGGAGGAAGGGACAATGGTCGTATTCAAAAGGCTTTCCTGTGAGTGTCCAAGCAGCCAGTTCCACTGTTCTTCTTTGACACCTTTATCAACAATATCACCATTGTGCACAACGAACTGAGCATCGGGTACCGTTGTTAGTGCTTTGGCCAATGTCTCGGAGGACAGAATAGCCTCATCTTCTTCCTTAGCTTGCGTATCCGCTAGATCAATGAAGGTGAATTTGCCTTTTGCCGGTGCTGTACGGAACGTACCTGTTGCACTCCATACTTGCTTGTTAGCGTCGCCAACACGGAAGAAATAGGTCGTATTCGCTTTCAGATCTGTCGCTTCTGCTTTGTGCATGCGCTCCGTTGGAGCATTGGCAGGCTGGGCAGAACGCCCTTCAAACGATTTGGCTTGTTTAAAATCAGGTGTTGCTGCTGTTTTCTCTACGACTTGAAGGTCGCTTTGCACTAATTTATCGGAAGTATACCATGTAAAACCTTTGCTCTTGGTCGGATCTCCATGGAACGTTACCGTTATTTTGCTAATTGGTTCCGGAACGGGAACTGTATCTGTTTCTTTGAGAATTCCGAATTGATCTACAATGAATGGCTCACCGTTATGGGTATGTTGGTCAATCTCATACGTTACAGCAGTAAGCTTGCTGCCATCGATTGTGAATGACACGAAATTCTGAACCTGTCCTCTGGCTGCACTCGTAGTATCACCATACTGCCTTGCATGGTTCTCTTCAGCACGTTCGAACAAGCTGAAATATGCTTCACCTAGTTCGGGTTTTTGGTTCTTGAAATATACTTTTGCCCCTGCGGTAGCTGGAATCATATAGATCGTTCCATCTGGCTTAACTGCGTATTCGATACTCTGACCGTTCAGCGTCTCCGTTATTTTGGTAACGTCTTCAGCCGTACCGTCGCTCTTAATTGGTTTTGTCCGTGCATAGATATGGTCATGTCCCTGAAGTACCAGATCGATACCCAGTTCGTTCATCAACGGGGCAATTTTCTTTCGTACACCATTCGCGCCGATGATGTCGCTGTCCGTAGCGTGATTGGATGTTGTATACGGCCCTTTATGGATGTTAACGATGATCCACTCTGCTCCGGCAGCTTTTGCCTCTTCAACATCCTGCTTCATCCATGCCACTTGTTCATTAGAGAAGTTGGCATACTCAGAGGAGTTTTCATTAGAATTCAGTACGATAAAATGAGCTTTGCTGTAATTATAAGAATAATATGCACCTGTTATTGTTGCAGCATTGTCTGGCTGCTTCAGGTTAAAGTGATCGTAAAATGCATAATTTTTGTTCTCATGATTGCCTGCGGATGGTGCAAGGGTCGTGTTCATCAAACTGGATTGGGAATGACCAAGTAACCAGTTCCATTCCTGCTCTGACGTTCCATTTTCTACAACATCACCATTATGAACAACAAACTCTGCATCTGGAACCTGGCTCAACGCTTTGGAGAGTGTAGCGCCAGATAGAATAGCCTCATCCTCTTCCTTCGCTTGAGTATCCGTCAGGTCAATAAACGTAAAGGCTCCGTTAGTGGGAGCTGTTTTGAATGTGCCAACCTCACTCCATATGCCTAAGTCTTGATCGCCAACGCGAAAATAATAGGAGGTATCGGGTGTCAGTTCTGTTGCTTCGGCCTTATGCACCATCTCTCCCGGGGAATTGGAAGCCACGGATGAGCGTCCATTGAAGCTTTGCGCCTGACTGAAGTCAGCAGCCGATCCTTGGTTTGGTACCACTTGGACAGTGCTTTGTGTGGATGCAAGAGGTGTATACCAAGTGAAGCCTTTACTCGTTGTTGCATCACCATAGAAGGTAACCGTTACTTTACTGATATCCAGTGATGGCGCTTCCGCCAATGCTTTAAGCTCCATGTCAAAATACAAATCTGAGCTGCTGTCGCTTTGTTGATGAACTTCGACTGCAATATCGTTGTTGCCATCCTGCAAGTAGGCTTTCAGCGGCTCAGTCAGATCTATATCCTCATACATTACAGGTAGGTCCTGACTTGAGGTTGCTTTGGTTGTGTACTGAATCTCGCCTTCAGGCATGCCAAAGCGGCGGACTTCCACACCGTTCACATAGATTACTGCCCCATCATCAATACCGAATGTGCCGAGAATCTGTCCGTAACCATCAATTACATCCTTGTTGACGGTCAGGTTTGTTCTTAGATAGGTTGTACGGTGTTTTAATTTTTTGTCCAGACCATAGCTTACTTCCGTTTTGAGAGGTCCGAAATAGGAAGTGCTTATGCCATTGCCGTTATCCTTGTAGCCAAAAGGAGCGGATCCAAACTCCCACAATGAATCATCGTATGAAGCCCGCCATTGCGATTCCAGATTCTGTCCCTGATCGAAGTATTTCCAATTGGCGTTGCGTTCTAACAGAATGTCAGGCTCAGATAACGATGCGGCTTGAGCTGAACTCGCTCCCCCAAATCCCGCGAACCATCCGAATACCAAAGAAAGCGATAACAGGATGGGTAACATCTTTTTGTAGAGGTGACTGATCATAATTCTCTCCCTTATCTGTTTGATAGATTGGCTTATGTAACTCCAAACAAACCTAGCATAACAAGAGGAGATCAAGGGTTCATTTCCTAAAGGTAAAACTTATGTAAAGAATTACATTTTATAAATTTCATATAAGACTAGCTAATACAATTGCATATTGAAGGGTAACTTATGTTGAATGAGAGCCTAAACAGAGGGGGTTATAAGATTGAATGAGATCAATACATGGTTAAAGCAATTCGCACATAATTATCTCCTTATTGTCATTGCAGCTGTCTTATTTTTTGTGTGTAAGGCCTTGATTGGATTTTATACCTATAGACATTACGACAAGAAACTAATGGTTTTGATTCAAAAAGTGGATATTCTCCTTGAGGAAAAAAACAAACTTGAATAACAACGAGTCCTTGTTTGATTTCAACATCTTACATAAAATAACTTCAATGGGCGATACTACAAAAAAATCTCCAGTTTGGAGTGATGCCAATGAAACAAGCCACAACCAAAATCAATACCTCTGAGGTTATTGTTGTGGTTATCAACTCAATACTTGGAGCTGGAATTCTAACACTCCCTCGGACGATTAGTAAAGCAGTAGGAACACCAGATGTATGGATCTCCGTCATTCTATCTGGGGTTATCGTGACCGTCATCAGCCTGATG
Organism: Paenibacillus sp. LS1; assembly: GCF_026013365.1. Lineage (GTDB taxonomy): Bacteria > Bacillota > Bacilli > Paenibacillales > Paenibacillaceae > Paenibacillus. The sequence continues at coordinate 303,293 of NZ_JAPDOE010000001.1, read as the reverse complement.
CTTGTAACGTTATGTCGCAGATTTCCCGGTAAAACGGTGTTCGAGTTTCTTCCTGAAATCACAGGTCATTGGATTTCTTATCTGTTGGGACTTGTAATTATCGTATATTTTGTTGTTCTTTGTTCATTCGAAGTCAGAGTCATGGCTGAAATTACAAGCATGTATATTCTTGAGCGTACACCTAGCTGGGTAACCATCATGGTTAGTTTGTGGATTGGCATGTACATGTTAAGCGGCGGCCTTAAGGTCATCACCCGAGTCTTTGCGCTTGTCATGCCTGTTACACTATTGCTACTCGCGTTGGTTTTCCTTTTAAGCAGCAAAATGTTTGAACTCAACAATCTCCGGCCGCTACTTGGCGATGGATTTATGCCTGTGTTGAAAGGGCTTAAGCCTTCGTGTCTCTCCTATTCCGGATATGAAGTATTGCTAATTATTACAGCTTATATGGCGGACCTAAAAGCCAGCAATAAAGCCGCTATATATAGCATACTTAGTTGTACGATCATATATTTGATCACAATTGTCACCGTGGTAGGAAATTTATCTTTGCCAGGAATTCAGACGCGGATGTGGCCGACGTTCGACATGGTTCGAAGTTTTGAAATTGAGGGATTTCTTTTTGAGCGCTATGAATCGTTGTTCATCGTGTTTTGGCTGATGCAAATTTTCGCGACCTATGCCTTTAAGCACTATTTTGCGTCTATAGGTATTCGAGATTTGTTTCGTATCAAACCTATTACCAGCATACAATTCGCGATGTTACCTGTCTTGTATGTCATTGCGTACTTGCCTAAAAACCTGGAGGAAACGTTAGCTTTGGGTGATTTTCTCGGCAATATGTCCATTTTTTTATTTGGCCTGTTGCCGTTGTTGCTGCTGATTATTAGTTTAATACGTAAAAAAGGCGGAAAGCAAGCATCTAGTGAAGCCCTAAAGGCAGGCTGAATGTTGTGTTCTTCTTCATGGATGGGCTCAGGAGAACTTTTTCGTTCTCCTGGCTTCAAGTGTGAATCGAAATAATAATCCTCGAACATCAAATTTTCGTAATTTGACTAGCTGTCGCTTCATCCGTAATGAGCATATTAATATATCCCCCGCGTAAAGCAGCCAGAATGCAGTCGATTTTATGCAGACCAAAGGCCATGCCCACCACTGTTTTTGTCTTCTTTAACTGCTCAAGTCCAAGGCCAATCACTTTATGATTAATGGGATGATCTGTGATCGTTCCTTCACGAGTGATAAATACGGAATTAATATCCGCAACCGTATTCAATGCTTCTAATTCAGCTAACACTTGCTCATTCAGATAACCCGATCGTTCCATCGTTGACATGGAATACGGATTTCCGATCCCCACCAGAGCGAGATTGATATTCTCCCCCTCTTTCAGAACAGCCGAAATATTAGACATGCCAATAATTTGCTCCCTTAGCTCTTCTGTCTCAACGACTGCGGGAGCATACAATGTATCGCAGGTCACACCCATTTTTTTGGATAACTCATAGGCGATCTGGTTAGAGTGCATCTCATTTCGTGAATTTCCTGTTCCACCGACCAGTGGAATGATTTTGACGTTCTCTTTTTTCTCCAAAGGGAACTCTCGCACCATATGATAGAGCGTATTGCCCCATGAGACACCAACACGGTCACCGTTTTTGATCAGTTTTTGAACAAATTGCGCGGCAGCCTTGCCTACTGCACTCGACAACAACTCTTTATTCAGATCCTTCGTTGGAACGACCAGTACCTGTTTGAGGTTAAATAAGTCTTCCAGTTTTTTCTCCAATTTGGACGTCTCGTAATCATCATCGTGAATGACAATTTCAATAATGCCCTCTTCCCTCGCATGCTGCAGCATCTTGGATATGACCGGCCTGGATACACCAAGCTTCTCAGCAATTTTCTCCTGTGTCCAGGATTCATAATAGTACATCTTACAGACTCTGATCATATTTTTGCGTTCGTCTATATTCACATATAAGTCCGCCTTTTACGTTTAAATTTCCCTGCTAACACATTTCCCACTATAAAATGGGATTCGCGGCGGAGTCAAGCCAGGATAACTTTTCCAAAAGCATTTTTACAAAAGATTGACTTTCGTTTGACACGAGAGTAACAAACCCTTTTTACAATTGTAACTGTACGGAACATTTGTAAAGAATGCAGATCAAGACAGACAGAGGTGCAAAGATGAATGTGAAGATATTAGGTTACTGGGGTGGATATCCCGCCGCTGGCGGAGCAACTGCGGGATACCTTGTAACCACAGATGAAGGGCAGATTTTGTTGGACTGTGGCAGCGGCGTGATGAGTAAGCTCCCCACCGAGACATGCGTGGAAGATCTATCCGGTGTTATTTTGTCTCACCTGCACCATGATCATATCGCGGATCTGGGAGTCCTCCAATATGCTGTAGCAGGAGCGATTCGCAATGGTCGTATGGTGAATAAACTGAAGTTGTATGCGCCGGATAGTCCAGTGGAAATTCTGAATGGTCTATATGGTGAACATACCGAGGTCATCTCCATTGATCCTTCATCCAAGATTCAGCTTGCTGGCGCGGAGATCGAATTCGTACAGGTGAAGCATACCATTACATGTTACGCCGTTAAGATCACATATAAAGGCAAAGTACTGGTGTATTCCGGTGACACCTCCTACTGTGATTCCCTGATCGAAATTGCTCGTGATGCAGACATCTTTCTATGCGAGGCTACGATCTGTGAGGGCAGCGTGCACACGACCGGCAAAGGACATATGAATGCCCTTCAAGCAGGCATGATTGCTGGTCAGGCAAACGTCAAGCAGCTTGTCCTTGTTCATCTTCCCGGAGATGGCGATCTGGAGTATATGCGGGATGAAGCAAGTCGCTCTTTCCAAGGGCCTGTGGATATACCCGAACCACTTCGTATGTATGTTGTGTAAGTTAATCCCTCCAGGAGGAATATGTTCATGTACAAATTGTTAGCCCTTGATCTGGACGGCACGATGCTTAATCCAGACAAAGTGATAACCCTCAAGACACGAAGCTCCATTCAACAATTAATGTCAGCAAATGTGAATGTCACGATTGCATCCGGACGCTTCCCCGCTTCCGTATGGTTACACGCTCGGGAAGTCTCCATGAATTTCCCACTGGTAGCCTTGAACGGGGCAGTGACAGTAGATCCCTTGACAGGACAACTGCTTGATGGTGTTGCACTCAAAATAGAAGATCTGCTGTTTATGTTGGATATCATCGAGCAAGAAGGCGTCTACATCCATTTCTATGGATACAATGTCCTCTATGTTCAAGAGATTAATGATATCAATAGAAACTGGGCCGTGAACAATAAGGTCAACAGACCGGAATTAGATTCGCCAGAAGAACTTGATGCTAAACAGGCTGATTTTATTCGCTTCGTCGAAGTTGGACAGGATTTCAGAACCTTTGTAAGCCAGATGCCAGACATGCTGTTCAAAGCAGCGGTTATCTGTACAGACCAAGACTCACGCGAGAAACTATTTCGTATCCTTGATGAATCAGGGGTGTTCCGGTGTACACGGACCGGAAGCTTGCGATTTGATGTTAATTCCGTCGGAGTTAGTAAACGTGGAGCACTGGAGCGATTGTGTCATGAACATCATATCGAACGTGCGCAGGTAGCTGCAGTCGGGGATTATGATAATGATCTGGACATGCTGCAATGGGCAGGATTAGGAATCGCCATGGGAAATGCAGAGCCTCATGTGAAGGAAATCGCTAATGTTGTTACTGGCAGTAACACTGAAGATGGTGTTGCGCAGGCAATCCATACGTACTTGTTATAACTTGCTCTAATTATTACTTTCACTTTCCCAATTTCGTAACCCAATACATGATCAGCTAGACACCAAAGGAGAGATTATCTGTGATTCCATTCAAAAAGTCGTTACTACTGCCCCTTCTGGCAGGCATGATTGTATTCAGCGGTTGTTCTGCACAGGGACAAGCCACCCCAGATCAAGATAGTTCAGGTGCAGCTTCGAGCACAGTCTCAGGTAAGCTTTCCTTCTATACATCCCAGCCTGAGGAAGATGCAGGCAAACTGGTCAATGCGTTTAACGATAAATATCCAGATGTTCAAGTCAGCATCTTCCGTTCTGGAACAGAAGAAGTCACTGCGAAACTTCAGGCAGAACGCCAAGCTGGTAAAACTCAAGCGGATGTACTCCTGCTGGCCGATGCAGTTACCTTTGAAAATTTGAAAAAGGACGATCTTCTTCAAGCTTACAAGTCGCCGGAACTAAGTGCAATTCCCACCGATCTGGTTGATCCGGATGGCATGTACGCCGGCACGAAGGTTATGGCAACGGTACTCGCTACCAACACCCAAAAGGTCACAACTCAACCGACATCGTGGCAAGTGCTGACCCTGCCGGACAGTAAGGATGCAAGTATTATGCCGAGTCCCCTATACTCTGGCGCAGCAGCATACAACATCGGTGTATTTAGCCGTACAGATGGATTTGGATGGGATTTTCTTCAGGAGACGAAGATGAACGGCATGTCCGTAATTAAAGGAAACGGTGCGGTTATGAAGGCTGTAGCCAGCGGTGAAAAATCATATGGCGTTGTTGTGGATTACCTCGTGGCACGTGAAAAAGCGAAAGGTTCTCCGGTTGAACTGATCTATCCAGAAGAAGGTGTTCCCATCATCACAGAACCGATCGGGATCATGAAAGAAGCTGCTAATGTGCCGGCTGCTCAAGCCTTTGTAGATTTCATTCTCTCTGAAGAGGGGCAGAAGTTGTCTGCTGAGATCGGTTACTCCCCTATTCGCGAAGGCGTTGCACCACCGGAAGGATTGAAAGGTGTATCGGAGATGAAGATTTTGTCTGGCGATGCGGCCAAACTTGCAGCTGATCGGGAAACAGATAAACAGCAATTCATTAATGTGTTTGGCGAGTAAGGATTGGAGCTGTCGGAATGGAGAAATTGAAGAGAAACATGATCGTTCTAAGGGGACAAGATAACGGGCGTAAGTCCGTTTTCTCCCTCCCCGGCCTGTTTCGTTGGAATCGATTGATCGCCCTGTTGAGTGCTATAGCTGTCCTGTTATTCTTTGTATACCCCATCCTGAAGCTGGTTCTTCTCAGCTTTCAGGGTGAACAAGGCTTAACGTTATCTCATTATAACGAATTGCTTCAACAGGAACGTTTCTGGTCCACACTGCGCAATACCGTGTATATCGTCATCGGTTCAACTGTATTCTCACTCGTGATTGGAACCGCACTAGCCTGGGTCGTCGCTTATACGGATATACGACACAAATCGGCTCTGCATATGGGAATCATGCTTTGTTTTATTCTTCCCTCTTATGTTCTCACGTTGTCCTGGTCTTCTTTTACCGGTTCACAGAGCTGGCTTGCACATGTATTGCAATGGATTCATCCTGATCTGGCTCCTTGGAGCATGTATAGTATGGGCGGTATTGTGTTTGTAATGGGGATTCACCATTTTCCATTAGTGTATATGTTTACGTTGGATGTACTACGTAAAATTCCTCGTGATCTGGAGTGGGCGGCTAGAGCCGGCGGTGCAAGCAGGATCGATGTTTTCCGCCGGATTACGTTGCCACTTGCCCTTCCGGGTCTAACGGCAGGCGGATTGCTGGTTTTCCTGGCTTCGCTGGACAATTTCGGGATACCTGCCTTCCTTGGCACGCCTGTGAATATTTCTGTTCTCAGTACACTTATATATGAAGAGATTATCGGATTCGGACCTTCGGCATTTGCCCGTGGGGCATCGTTATCTGTGTTGCTCGGTGCTGCTGCGGTAGTCGGCAGTCTGTTGCAATGGATTCTTTTACGAAAAAGTCATGCTTCGGATACGATGCAACCCGACCTTACCCCGAGATATGAGTTAGGTCGCATGCGTAAGCCGCTAGCCTTCGCTATATGGGCAGGTCTCGCACTGATTACGATTATTCCGTTATCTTCAATGATCTCGATGTCTTTAAAAAGAGCGTATGGTCTCGGTCTGACTCGTGCCAATATGACCCTGGATAATTATAGATATATCCTCTTTGAGAATGAACGTGTATGGCAGGCGATTCAGAACAGCCTTGTCCTCTCTCTTGTCACGATGCTGGCTTGTCTGATTATTGGCTCAGGGTTTGCTTATATCCGGGTACGTAAGCCTAATCGATTCAATAAAATGGCGGAGCTGGCCACTGCTGTTCCCTATACCCTTCCCGGTATTGTGTTCGCACTGTCCATGATTTTGGTGTGGATGGAGCCGGTTCCTGGCTGGAACCCTGGCATCTATGGCACCATGACCATCTTGTTTATTGCCTACATCTGTCGATTCCTTATTCTTCAGATCCGCTCAAGTGTCACTTCATTTATGCAGCTGGATGCATCCATGGAAGAAGCAGCGCGGATCTCCGGAGCCGGTTTCTGGCGTAAATGGACTGCTGTTCTGTTACCCTTACTGCTGCCGGGTATTCTGACCGGAGGTATGTTGGTCTTCCTGACCGCCTTGACCGAACTTACTGTATCGGCATTGTTGTATTCATCAGGTTCACAGACCATTGGTGTTACCATATTTAGTTTTGAACAGGCGGGAGATACCCTCTATTCAACTGCCTTGTCCAGTCTGATTGTCGCACTTATTGCGGCAGGCGGCGTAATTTTGCTCATTGCTCAACGCTGGGCAACTCGTAAGGGAGTGAAGTCATGAGTATTCAGATTCAACAGGTTAGCAAATCATTCGGAAGTTATCAGGCCCTTCATTCCATTAACTTAACGATTGAGGATGGCGAATTCGTGGCGATTCTTGGACCATCAGGCTGTGGAAAAACCACATTACTGCGTATCCTTGCCGGATTTGAGCAGCCAAGCAGTGGTAATGTTCTGATGGATGGCAAGGTAGTGGCCGGTTCAGGGACATTGCTACCTCCGGAAAAACGCAGAATCGGCATGGTGTTCCAGTCCTTCGCACTTTGGCCGCATATGAATGTGTCGGAGCATGTCCGTTTTCCCATCCGAACGCATAAATCAACGCCTTCCCATATTAAAAATAACGAGCAGAACCGCATTCAGGAAGTCCTGAACATGTCGGGGCTGTCCCATCTGGCAGAACGTATGCCGCATGAGCTATCTGGAGGACAAAAACAACGCGTTGCTATCGCACGCGCCATCGCCCCCCAACCGTCTTTGTTGCTGATGGATGAACCCCTCAGTAGTTTGGATGCCATGCTTCGTATGGATATGCGGCGTGAGATTCAGCAAGTACATCGGAATACGAAATCAGCTGTAGTCTATGTGACGCATGATCAGGGGGAAGCCCTTGCCATGGCTGACCGAATTATCGTAATGAAGGATGGCCGGATTGAACAGGCTGGAACTCCGCAGGAGATTTATTTGCGACCAGAGACCGAATTCGTGGCGAGGTTTGTATCGAAGTCCAATTTGGTCAAAGGTCACTGGGATAGAGACATGTTCATCCCCGAGGGCGGTATGAATATTGCTTGGCCTGGCAAGCAGGTCGCAAACTATTTTAAATCCAACGGGTTGTATCCTGTTAGGCCGGATCAGTTCCATTTACAGCCTTCAAGTCAAGCTGGAATATTGGGCGAGATCGCCAATGTCCAGTTTCAAGGGAAAGAATTTCACTATGATATTCGCAGTGATACGAAACGTTGGGAAGTCATCTCCCCTTTTCCTTTCGGCTTGAATGAGCAAGTCAGTCTGAGTCTTTCTTCCGTCGACGGGGAAGGAGTGTGACGTTGTGGCTCAAAGTCCAAAACTGATTTTCTTTGACATTGATGGTACGCTGCTCGACCGCCATAATCGAATTCCCGTTTCCGCGAAACAAGCCGTTCTTGCCTTAAAGGAAGCCGGACATACGGTCGCTTTAGCTTCAGGGCGCTCTCCGTTTATGTTGGAACAGATTCGGCTTGATCTGGAACTGGATTCTTATGTTAGTTTCAATGGACAATATGTGATGCATCAAGGAGAACTTATTCACAGTAAAGCCATTCGTTCGGATGCTTTGAATCAATTGTCTGCATTCGCTGAGTTGTCGGGACATCCACTCGTTTATCTGGATCATTCACAGATGAGTTGCAGTCAGGAGTATCATGCACATGTAGACCTTTGTCTAACTTCGCTTGGTGTCACGCATCCTGGGTATAGAAGGAGCTTTTGTACAAACAGACTCATCTATCAGACGATGTTATTCTGCTCCTCAGAAGAGGAAACGGTATATCGAGATAGGTTCCGTGATCTACACTTTATACGTTGGCATCCGTTGTCCATGGACGTTCTACCTGCAGGAGGCTCCAAAGCCGAAGGGGTTTCCCGACTCGCAGACCGCTTGGGGTTTTCCCCTGAACAGGTGTATGCTTTTGGCGATAACTTCAATGATATGGAGATGTTCCGTTATGCAGGATACAGCATTGCCATGGGCAACGCCCCACATCCTCTACAACAACTGGCGTCACATGTTACAGCAAGTGCGGAGCAAGACGGGATCTGGCATGGTCTGAAATGGGCAGGTTTGTTGTAGAGAAGTAAAGCACCCTCCTTTATGTAAGAATATGAATGCTAAAAAGACCTCTTCTATATGTAGAGGTCTTTTCAATTTGATTGTTACTACCTTTCGTAATCCATATAGGATACTGCATAGACCACACAAAAAGCAAAAAAAGCCGCTCTAATAGCGACTTTTAATGGTTATATGATTTCTGTGTGATGTAGTTTGAGACCCAAGTCATGTAAGCTACTTATTTATTGAACGTAACCTTCTCCGTACCGCCTTCAAAAATGATGGATGTGTCCCGCGGCTTCGATTCCGCGATTTTACGGCCGCCTCTGAAGGAATAAAGTACACCGGATTGTTTCCGAACAGCCTCATATTCATTCTCTGCTTCAAGTACGATGAAGTTGGCAGGCTTACCTTCTTCAATTCCGTATACATCCTCGATGTGTAACGTTCTTGCACTGTTTTTCGTAATGAGGTCGATTGAATTCACGATCTGGTCATAACCAAGCAACTGGGAAGCATGAATCCCCATATGCAGCACTTGAAGCATGTTGCCTGTGCCGAGCGGATACCACGGATCGAAGATGTCATCGTGACCGAAGCATACATTCAGACCTGCTTCCTGCAACTCTTTGACACGCGTCAGACCTCTTCTCTTCGGATACGTGTCGAAGCGCCCTTGCAGGTGAATGTTGACCAGCGGATTGGAGACAAAGTTCAAATCAGCCATCTTCAGCAAACGGAACAATTTGTACGTATAAGCGTCATTGTATGACCCCATCGCTGTCGTGTGACTTGCTGTTGTGCGTGAACCCAGTCCACGCTCGTAAGCCTCCTTGGCAACGACTTCAACAAAACGGGATTGCTCATCATCGATTTCATCGCAATGGATATCGATGAGACGATCGTATTTTTCGGCCAGATCAAACGCGACCTTCATTGAATCAACGCCGTATTCTCGTGTGAATTCGAAGTGTGGAATGCCGCCGACCACGTCAACGCCCATTTTCAACGACTCTTCCAGCAATTCTGCCCCGTTTGGATAAGAGTGAATGCCTTCCTGTGGGAAAGCAACAAGCTGGATGTCCATATATGGAGCCATTTCTTCTTTTACTTCAAGCATCGCTTTAACGGCGATCAAGCTTGGATCGGTAACGTCCACATGGGTCCGCACATGCTGGATTCCCTGTGCCAATTGCCACTTCAGTGCCGTTTTGGAACGTGTTTTGACATCCTCATGTGTCAAGAAAGCCTTGCGCTCTGACCAGCGCTGGATACCTTCGAACAGCGTTCCGCTTAGATTCCACTCCGGCTCGCCTGCTGTGAGCGTTGTATCGAGATGAATATGCGGTTCAATGAACGGTGGGAGTACAAGCGATCCGTTGACATCCAGGATCTCTTCATTTTCGGTCACTTCCAGGGATTGTGTGATTCGTTCGAACTTCCCGTCTTTCACAACGATATTCCATAGTCCTTCTTTACCCCGCAATTTTGCGTTCTGTATAATCATTTATTTTCCCCATTTCTTTGGATTCTTTCGCAGGAACAATCAGCATCAGGATGATATAGGCCACTGCTGTACCAAGCAGTGCGTTCAATGGTGTTACACCAGGAGCCAGTTGGGCGAATGCCACGCCGATGGCCCATGCGACCATCGCTATCCAGTTTACATTTTTGAATGACATGTCGGCAAATGGCTTATAGTTTCTCCGTTTTACAATGAAGTAATCTGCGATAATAATAGCCCCGATGGATGGTACCGCCGCGCCCAGTACGTTCAGGAAACTGACGAAGTTGTTGTACATCCACATGGCGAATACGGTACCGACGATGCCGTTTACGATGACGAAGAATTTCTTCGAAATTTTGGTGATGTTGGCAAAACCAAGACCTGAAGCGTACAGCGCATTATCGTTGGTTGTCCAGATATTCAAGCCCAGAACGATGATTGCCGGGATGATTAATCCTTGCAGGAACATGACCTCCGAGATATCGGCCAGGTTATAAGCCATTGCACCAACTGCACCGAACAGAAACATGAGTGAGTTACCCAGGAAGAAGGCAATCACTGTTGCGGTAACTGCCTGTTTGGATGTCCGTGAAAACCGGGCAAAATCGGGTGTCAGCGTTCCGCCGCTTATGAATGATCCGATACAGATCGTCAATGCTGCCGCCGCGGTAAGCGACTGAGTCGGCGTGTAATCAAGCAACCCTTGCAGACCCCCCAGCGAACCTGCGCCTTCGAACATGGAGTAACCACCGAGAATGGCAATTGCAGGAACCGCGATATATCCAAGAATGACGAGTGACTTCATGCCGAAGATGGCTGACGCTGTCATGGCAAGTCCAAACACGATGATCAACAGGTACACGTTCCAATCCATGGCTTTGGCGACCGGAATCGCGAACATGGCTACGCCGACTCCGAACCATCCAACCTGTGTGAATCCCAGCAGGAACGAAGGCAGATACGACCCTTTTGCACCGAACGCATATTTAGCAAGCAAATGTGTGGACAGGCCCGTTTTGGCAGCGATATGTGCCAGTGCCCCTGTATAGATACCGAGCACCAGATTGCCTGCAAGTACGATGCCAATGAACTCCATGAACGTCAAGCTTACGCCCAACGTCCCTCCTGCCAACATACTTGCCGAGAAAAATGTGAAACCGAGCATGACGGATAACGTCTTCCAAAAGTGGTTTCTTTGCGATTTCGGCACAGCTTGCCATGAAAACTCTTGATCTTGTTTGCTCATCAGAATACCCCCAACATAAAGTGTATCTGATACCAAAAAAAGCAGAAAAAAGAGGCTACTCGTCAAGTTATACACTGACAAGTAGCCTCTTTTTGCATCATAATCCGCGCGAAGACACAGAGCATCCTATTACGAAATATGCCCTGATTCTCGCGTGATTATGAAATCCGCTGCCCTTGCCAGCCTCTCTGGACTGAATTAAAGGTACCAGTATTCAATTACATCCTATTATTTTGGAAAAACCTGCAGTTGTCAATGTCATTATTATCCAAGGTTATTAATTCCTTATATAGCAAGCTGTTTTTGATCACGCATACTCCGATGACAGCGCACCTGCGGATCGAAAATAATGCAACGAACAATTAGATGCACGCATTGACATATGTACAAATAAATTCACTGCGTTTTTTTCATTGTAAGCCCCGGAAATGGCACCTATAATTACATTGTAATTGATAATGGTTATCAATGGGAAAAAGAGAACTCAGGGGGAAACAATGATGAACAGTACAATTAAGAAACACCTATTCATATGGGGAGCATGCTTTCTTCTTCTATCCGTCCTTGCAGCATGCAGCCGTTCGGAAAGCGCTCCTTCACAAGAACCTGTGAAGACCAACGAACAAACGACAAAAAGCTATACAACCCAAACAGACGAAGTGATCGAAATACCAACTCAGCCTCAACGAGTGATCTATCTTGGTTCAACACTTGGAGATCTCCTGGCAATGGATATCCCCGTCGTTGGAGCCAATCTGATTCATGCTTCCGAAAGCTATATTGTAGACCGATTGGAAGGTATTGAGGATGTCGGGAACCCTGGTGATTTGGAGGCAATTACGGCCTTGCAGCCTGATTTGATTTTGAATGGTTATAACCAAGATGCTGACCGAAACGCTGCTTTTTCGAAGATTGCGCCTACCATTCCGTTCAACTCGGCGTTGCCATTTACAGAACGCGTACGAGAGCTTGGCAACATTTTTGGCAAACAGGATGAGGCAGAGCAATGGATCAGCAGATTTGATACAAAAGCGGAAGCGATGTGGGACAAGCTGAATGTGGCAGAGGGCGAGACAGCGACCATCTTCTTGCAGTTGGGTAAACAGCTCTACGTGATGGGTAATCGCTCCTTGGGTGTAGTCTTGTATCAAGAGCAAGGATTTGCAATTCCACCAGCAATTCAGCAAAACATTATCGACAAGGATCAAACATTTATCCAACTTTCGGAAGAACGAATGCCGGACTATGCAGGAGATCATCTCTTTGTCCTTACGCTCGATAATGACGAAAGTCGAGCTGAATCTGAACGCTTGCTACAGAGCACTTTGTGGAAAACGTTGCCTGCCGTTCAGCAAGGACACGTCTATACAGCTTCAGCCGAATGGAATACCGACAACCTGCTGGCACTGGAGCAATTGCTTGATGAATTACCAAAATGGATGAATCAATAATAACGCATTGATGATGGCGTCAAAATCCTCCAAACCCTTTGGGCTATGGAGGATTTTTTTGATTTTATAAATTTATACTGCGTGTAATAAGGTTTGCAACCAAACATTCTCTAACGTGTAAAATGTGGTAAACTAGTAATTGAGAATTATTATCACTAGATCGGAGTGCTCCCGAATGCAAATGGCTTCCCTATACATCCAACTGCAGCAGCATGATCTGCTTCAGCTCACACCACTGCAGGAAACCAAACATCATAATCCATCAACCAAAAGCAAGGATACCAATGAATATACACTGCTTATTGCTCTGGATCATGGAATTCGGCTATTAACAAACCAGATTTCCCAAGATCTGAGCCAAGGCAGTTGTATTCTGCTCCCTACTCAGCAATCCTACATTCTCCAAACGATAAAAGAGCCAGCGCATGTAGCCCGGTTGACCTTTCTTGCTTTTCAAGTGGATCAGTTGACTCTGCTTCCGGCTTGCCCTCCTCTTATTCTGGGCTTTCCTTACAGGCTGTCTCTTTCTACTATAAAACTTGCGTTGGCAAGTGAGGACTGGATTTCTCCGACGCCTTTGCAATCCAACAAGCAGAATCGGTTGCAGGAGAAGAAATTTACGCCTACTTATCATTCAAAATTAGCAGTTACTCAGGCCAGGCTGCAACTGATACTTGGCCTGATGGCTCAGCTTGAAAGTGCTCCTCCGCCAGTGCAAAATGATCAAGCGGTACAGCGTACACTCAGCTATATGGAACAGCACTACAACGAAGATCTGACCGTAGAGTTCTTGGCCGAAATGGCTGGGATGGTTCGATGGCAATATAGCAAATTGTTTAAGGTAATAACTGGTAAGAAGCCGACAGACTACTTGACAGATCTTAGGGTCGAGCATGCTAAAAGGCTACTGTCCAGTTCTACCGAGACCTTGCGTGAAATATCCAGACAAGTCGGTTTTAAGGATGAGTATTATTTCAGTCGGCGCTTTCATCAGCTCACAGGACACCCTCCACGGGAATACGCCAATATACTAAGGCGTACCAGGCAAAGAACGATAACCGATTCCCTCGGCAGGCAGATTTCTCTTCCTGATGCGGTTTTGCGTATCGTAGCTACAGGCACCAATACCCTTGGTGAGTTGCTTGCTATCGGTATCCGTCCAGTCGGCGCGGGTATAACTACAATGAAATCACAAGTCATATATCGAAACAAACTGCATCAGATCCCGGACATTGGACTGCAAGGCGCACCAGAACAAGTCTCCCTACTGAAGCCTGATCTTATCCTGCTAGGCAACTATAGTGAGCAGCAGTTACCTCGACTGGACGCCATTGCCCCTACCATCGTCTATCGCGAATCAACCAGCACTTTTGAGCGTCTTCGTTATATTGCGGATCTTTTCGGTCGAAGCAGAACGGCTGAACAGTGGATCGACCGCTATGAGGAGAGTGTCAGGAGGATACGGCGACAATTGGCGGATGATTACATTGCAGGAGAACGAGCAACTGTTTATCTGGTGCTGGGCAAGAACATATATGTTATGGGACAGACGGGATTTGCCGCTACCGTGTATGAATCACTTGGCTTTCGACCCACTGAATCCGTAAATCAGCTGATCGTTGATGGCAGACCGTGGATACAAATCGATTTTAATAAAATCACGCAATACACTGGAGACCGAAACTTCGTGATGGTACCTCAGGAGGAGTTGAATGTACATATCCCTTCTACACTCCAAAGTTTGGTTGGAATGCTAGCACCCAGTAAAGTACATATAGTAGAAGCTGGCTGGAACTACGATGATCCCCTTACCCGTGAGAGGTTATTGACTGTTCTACCCTCTATTTTTGCTAAGGATGGACTGGCCCTTGTGCCAGCAAATGAAAAAAAATAAACCGCGGAACACGGTTTATTTTTTCAAAATATTTTCACCATTCTATTATATGTGCTCAACAACTTCTGGTAATACTCTTTCGTATTCCTTATACAAAACATAACGATCAACACCTCTGGAAGAGTTAAGTGCTTCATGTGCGTGCTGGATGGCGGTATTGCGGTTTTCTGCTTTGAGTTCAATATAGGCAAGCAATGTTGATCGCATCCACTTTTTCTTAATGGATTGAAGTCTTTCCCGCGCCTCATCACTTCTCCCGTCTTCCAAGAGTAAAATGGTTTCATAATATGTACGGTAGTCCGATAATCCAATATGAGGTACAGCTTGCCGAATAGCAAACATATCTTTGCGATATAATCCATAAGCTGCCTTGAACGAGGCCTGCGTCGATTTCCGTTTATATTTCTGCATAATTTGCTCCATGACTAGTTCTACCTCATCATCAAGTCTGTTCGCAAGAACATAAATAATGTATGTCCCAGGTGTATTTTGCTGCTTAGATAAAAAGGACTCTAGACGATCTATACGCTTATCAAATACTAAAGGATAAAAAACATGCTTAATAAATGCGATAAGAGTGGCTATAAGCACAACCCCTATTGTCAAAAATAAAGAATAGTCATTCCAAGTCATAAACAAAACAAAGACAAACACAGCCAAATAAAAGACGAATTCTGCCCAAGAGTTCCTCATATGTATCTCCTTCGAATAGTAAAATAACAAGCAAGTTATATTATATCAAAATTAATTCCCCTTTTTGTATAATCTTAGGAAACAGAAATTACGAAAAATATTCTGTCCGTCGTAAAATCAAACCTGATAGGATTTACTATACAACAAAAAAGCCGCTATATTAGCGACTTTCAGCTGAAATAATTGAATTATTATTGTGCACTTAATAGTTCTTCAAAAGCTTTTATATTCGTGTCAAAATGAGGAACGGTTTGAGTTTCTTCAGCAGATTTAACCAGTTGTACAACTAAATCATTATAAGGTGTCGCAATTCCAGTACCTTCTGCTCTGCTAGAAACAACCCCATTAATATAATCAATTTCCGTTTTGCGGTTCTTCTCCAAATCTTGAAGCATGCTTGCTTTGAGCAGTCTGGAGGGCTCCATCACGTAACGTAATGTTTTCACCCGTTCAGGGATATCTTCTTCGCTGTTCAGTTCGAGTGAAGCGATGTCGAATCCATTCATTTTAACCAAAGTGACCCCATTGGCACGAGCAACTTTAATTGTCTCGTCCGCAATATGAACTGCACTCACAATGCCGGCTTCTTGATCGATAATGTCCCCGTATTCACCATTCAATGCGGCCGATAAACCACTGAAGGCATTGTTAATCAACAATTTGGACCATTTAGTTCCAACCAGGTTATCGGAAATATGAGTTCCACCCACAAGGTCCAACACCGATTTCACGCGTTGAATTCGTTCGGTGATTTCACCATTTAATTCGCCAATCTGAAAAGCATACTGTTTAAATTGAGTATACTCGGTAGTCAGACTTGACACACCTGGTTCGATGAACGTAGCGCCGAATTCAACGGAGCCAGCAATGACACGTTTTTCACCCACGATGGACGCCACTTTTTCTTCCGGAATCCCGTTCTGCAAGGAACACACCATACTGTCGTCATTCAAGAATGGAAGTAGCTCCTGAAGGATGGAATCGTTGTAGAGTTGTTTGGTTAAAAGTAACACGAGGTCATACTGTCCTGATTTCTGAGCAGGAGTAATTGCTTTTACTTTGGCCTGAAACTCTGTGGTACCCGTCACTTTAGCACCCGTTTGATTTAAAGCATCTACATGTTCTTGATATGCATCAATTAACTCAACGTCAAGTCCGCCATCCGCAAGGTATGCACCTACGATGGTTCCCAAAGATCCTGCTCCTACAATTGCAATTCTCATTTTATTTATCCTCCTTATTTTTCTTCCAGGTAGTTATATACAGGTTGTGCAGCGTTTAAGGTTAGATTGGTAAGGATATGAGAAGCGGACACCACTTCCAACACAGGCAGATCTGCAAGAGGTGCCAACGCATGTTCGAACAGTTGAAGCCGTGCAGGTCCTGTCCAGGCCTCCTTCACTTCGATGTCCGTAATTTGAGTACGGATCAGATCACATATTCTTAAATTCCCGGTATAGTCGGTAGCCATCTTAATCATAAAATTAGGTCGGCAAATTTCACGTTTGGCTAATTCTTTATCCATCTCCACATGTTTATAGCCCATGGTTGCCGTAGCTACACGCAACGTTCCATAATCAAGTGTGCCGACAAGTGTATCTGAATCGGTATATAACTTGGGCGCACCCAGCTTTTTCGGATAGGCGGTGAGCTCTCGACCACTCGCAATTGCGGGGAAATTGTCTACGTACATTGAATGCACATAATCGCCTTCCTCCCCATTGAATTCCACAGGGATAACTTGTCCAGCTTCGGTATAAGCACCCAGCCCAGAAACATCCGGCATCCACATCACTTCGAATTTAACCAGGGGTTCAGTAATTTCGAGAGGTTCTGGTACAGCTGCCCTTAAAGCTTTTTCATCGGTTCGATAAATAATATTCAAGTATTCACGATTCACGAATTTGTACGGTGGCATTGGGTATGCCGGTGCCGTTAGGGGTGTATTCAGATTTTTAGCTATGTTATTCACATCGATTTTCATCAAAGACACCTACCTCATAAATTTAGTTGAATTTTGGTATTTAAAATTTGATCTGTATCTCATAAAAAAATTCTACATCAATATTTAAATTTAATATAATACATAATAAG
Source organism: Paenibacillus sp. LS1 (assembly GCF_026013365.1). GTDB lineage: Bacteria > Bacillota > Bacilli > Paenibacillales > Paenibacillaceae > Paenibacillus. Next base: position 285,893 of record NZ_JAPDOE010000001.1, on the reverse strand, counting down.
TACTATATATATTTATCAGAATAAATAAGGAGTGCGAATGAATGGAATTGCTTCAACTCAAATACTTTCAGACCGTTGCCTATATTGAACATATCTCCAAGGCAGCTGCGCAATTGAACATTGCTCAACCTTCCCTAAGCTTGACGATCAAAAGACTTGAGGATGAACTGGGCACCCCCTTATTTCATAGGAGAGGACGAAACATTCAATTGAATTCCTCAGGTGAAATTTTATTGAAACATGTGAACAGGATTTTTATTGAAATTGAAAATGCAGAGATGGAGATTAAAGCGGAGGAACAGAAGATTTCCAATACAATCAGGATCTCGATTACGAATACTCGGTTCCTCACAGGTCTTATTAGTGACTATATCAACGGTTCCCCCGAAACCAAGCTTCATCAAGGCATTGGAACCCGCAGTGAAATTATTACAGGACTGAAGAAAGGCGACATGCATCTGGGCATTACGGGACATCCGATTCAGGATGAGGAGATTGAGAGTGTTGTTCTTGTTGAGGAGGACATTGTTCTGGTTGTGCCCACTAATCATGCACACGGCGGAGAAACAAGCATTTCATTAAATGTTGTTGCAAATGAGCCCTTTATTTCCCTTGCCGATAATAAGGAGTACAGCCGGTTTACAACCATGCTCTGTGAAAAAGCAGGCTTCCTGCCCAACCTTGCATTTGAGGTCGATTCTCATACTTTGCTTGAAATTATCAGGCTTAATCAGGGTGTGGCACTACTTCCTATCTCCGTATGTAGAACACTGGGGTTACGTTATGTAAAAATTGCTGATGATTCAGCGATATATCCAATTAGCCTATCCTGGGTCAAACAAAAATGGTTATCTCCTGTTGTTGGAGAATTTCGTGATTTTATTACTTCGTACTATGAAGACCATGCTGGCTTGTTTAAAGTGGAGTAGGATCTCTTGTTAGAAAGATAAAAGCAAAGACCACGTTAGTCCCTTGGAAGGAATCGACGTGGTCTTTGATCGTTATCTGTTCTTAGCTATACTGCAGTCTATCCTTGTACCAAACGTCCGGAATCATCTCACGTTCCAGTTCCAACAATTCATGGATGATCTTGTCCGCGTCACTGATGGAATTCACAAGCGGATCAGTGAGCATCGCCCTTCTCAGTTTCTCATAGCTCTGTTCCAGAACAGCTTCTACTGTAAGCTCATGGGTATCCAGCACAAGTTCTTGCATCCCTCTTATCCCACGCGGCATCTCGCCTACATGGAGTGGTTTCACCCCGTCCATATCTACATCGCATAGTAGTTCCAGGAACGAATCGGTATTCATATTGGTTACTGCGCCTTGATTGAGCGTATTGATGAAGAATTTTTTGCCCAAGTTCCCTACCATATTCTCAATGATGTCGGTCGCATGATCTGGTCCGAAGCTACTCATGTAATCGGCAATTGGGATGTTCCCCGCTAGAAAGTCATCCACCTGGCGCCACATTTCGTCGTGACGCTCATATCTGTCCTCTGTCTCCCAGATCGATAATGGCGGGATGGCGTCCGCAGTTTTGCCATGGCCCTGCCAATACCGAACGTATTCCTTCGTATGCGCCGTACAAGTGGGAATGATTCCGAACATATCATACAGTTCATAGGTAATCGCATCGTTGAAAAGAGCTTTTGCGCCGCGATCACCGCCATTATTCTCATCACCTGCCAGCTTGCGCATGGCTTCTGCGATTGTAGGCATCACATTTTCCCCTTCATATTCGGCTTTGAGCAGCCAAGTGAAATGATTGACACCAGCGATGCGGAAATCGAATTTCTGATTGATCTCTTCCGTGAACTGGCTATTGTCTCCAATGATACCGGCTCGTACGGCATAATAGGCTTTTTTATGCGGCATATGATGACTATCGCACAGTGCAAACGATTTGAGTTTCGGTGCGTAACGATGTAAAGCGATGCCGTGAACGGTAGACGGGTTAATATAATTGATCACCCACGCATCCGGACACAGCTCCTCGATGTCTTTGGCACACTCCATGATAACCGGCAGTTCCCGCATAGCGCGAAAGATTCCGCCAGGACCAATCGTATCGCCGGAACACATGCGAATTCCATACTTTAGAGAAACTTGGCAGTCAATGCCCCGATACTTCACCGATTGCTCCGCAAAGCTGAGTACAACGAAGTCAGCTCCCGGAAGCACCTGTCTTCGATCCACCGAACCCTCAATCTTTAAGGATACGTTGTTCTCCCGAGCGACCCTCTCCGCCAGTGTTACCATTTTCGATAGCCGTTCCTCGTCCGTATCCACCAAAGCCAGCGTTCCCTGATTCAAATAGGGGGAGTGAACCATCTGCCAGATGGACTGACGACCGAAAAACAGGCTGCCTGCCCCAATAACGACTACCTTCGGATGCTGTGTGTTTGTAGCATTCATTAATAACCCCTCCTCATAACGATATAAGTTCATTATAGGTGAGTGAGCTGGAATCGGAATGTGTGATAGTTTTCAAAACATGTCATATCGTACGATAATTAACAAGAAGTAAAACCTTTGATATGATAGTTAAAAATAGAGGATGTCATAAAGTAGAGAGGAATGAGTTGGGTTAGATGCATGCAGGAACTATAAATATGAGTATAATCGACGAACTTTCGGAGTATATCACACTTCGCATGAGCTCTTATTTGGAACAAACACACGACAGTAATTGGACGGAGCGCAAGTCTCATTCCGATTATGATCTGTGGTTCATTACAGCAGGCTCCGTGCAAATTACCATCAATGGAATCGAGCATATGGCAGAACCGGGTGACGTGGTGTTTTTTTATCCGGATATGCCCTACACGGCTTCCACGACCGGAGAGTTATGCCGATTCGTATACATGCACTTTGATTTCAGCATCGCTGAGCAGAAGCGGATTCTCGGCGAGTTTCAACTCCCCGGCATTGTACCTGGCAATCTGATTCAAGAGGAATCAACGCTGTTCACCTCGTCCTATCAAAGATTCAAGCAGAGTAGCGGCGCTTCCGCCAGTCCACTTTACTTGAAAGCCTCTCTCCTTCTCGTCATCGCCAAAATTTTGGAATTACATGGGCAAGGGCTGTATCACGGTGAGTTTCTGAAAGACCAAAAACCGAGGAAAATTGAAGGAAGTCTGGAAGTTCTGCAGAACGTGTTCCCATACGTGGATGCGAATCTGCATCGTGCCATCCGAGTTAACGAACTTGCCGCTATTGCTGGCGTCTCTGAGAAATATTTTATTTCGTTGTTCAAAAAAATTCTGGGTATTACACCCGGACAGTACATCAATCAGATCAAAATGAACCGGGCCAGAGACTATCTGTATGAGAAAAAATATACGATCCAGCAAATTGCCGGATTTCTGGGCTATCCCGATCCCTTTACGTTCTCCAAAGCATTCAAAAAATTTTACAACGTAGCTCCTTCCAAATTCGAATAACATGCCGCAGACAAACAAAGAGGCAACCGGTACATCCGGCTGCCTCCATACTTGATGAATCATTGGTTATTCATGACGTAGTTTAAGTGCAGGTCCCTTCAGCGTTCCTCATACTCAAAAGGAGTTTCAGTGGAGTACATCTCATGGAAAAACCCTTTATACGGTATATCCTCTTCCAGACATTTCAGTAGCGCGACCATCTTCTCCTTAAGCAAAGAGAATGATTCAGGTACCAGGTTATCGATATATTCACCGCTGTAATTGTCCATCAAATGATGCCGGCGATGAACGGGAGTGTACTCTTTCTCGATAGATGATGCATTTTGCCCAGAACTTTTCCGCTATTATAATAGTATTCGGTAAGTGGTACCCTTCACAAACATACAGATAAAGAACGTATGCTCATCATAAGTGGTGATCTCTTCTAACAGATGACCCTTTTTCGAGCTGACTACATTCGAGACACGTGCACCGTGCTCAAATAAATACCGGACATACTCCAGTTCGGCCATGTAATCTTCCCGCTTTCTGTCAGGCAAAAAAGACACTCGGAGAATTAGGGATTCACGTCCCTCTTGTTCCTTTTTGTTCAGATGGTTATACCTTATCCTAAAATTCCAGATTATTCTAGTCCTTTTTCAACGCGGCATCCTCGTAATAGTACCGAATCAAAATGTCCTGATCGTAGTTGCCGAACCCTTTCCCAAACAAGGTAAGTCCGCCCCGACCAGGCACCCCTTCTTCCGGTCTTAATCCAAACGTCCAGTAGGTGGAAGAATCCAATTGCAGATCATGGATACGTACATCCGAGATGCGCTGTCCATCAATAAATGTCCCTTCTCCGTTAATGCGCAGCACCTTCAGTACACCATACTGGTTGACGTCCAATTTCCACCATAGTGGTGTGTGTTTGCCTTTACGATCCCCAAAGTCCCCTGGGCTTGTCCATGTTCCCAGGTGTTTTCCATTAAGGGAAAAGCGGATGTCCGACGGCCAGTTTTCATTGACTTGGGGTGCTTCCGAACTGAGTTCGAGTGAAATTTCAATTTCCTGGAGATGCTGTTCTGTATTCAGATAATTGGGAATCTTATATTCCAGAAAACCTCGTGCCAACCAAAGAATACCCGCATTCACCCGGTCCGGGTCCATGAAGCAGGCCGGTGTGTCGTACTGTCCAATCATCTGCGTAGTTGTCGCAATCCCGCAGGTCGGCCACGCTTCATAATCTGTATACTGACCTACCGGAATAGAGACTTCATGGTAAGGAGCATCCACTGGTTCAGGAGAGAGATTGATAGTCATAAATTCTTGCAGAATAAAGCAGTATTTATACGTTCCACCATTCTCACGCTTCATGCGACTGCCTACGATGCCTGCTTTTTGCAATTTGCTCACATGTGTACTAACGATAGCTTTGCTCAGATATAGCTCTTTGGCGAGCGCATTGATATGCATCTCCCTGTTTTGCAATAATAAGCGAACGATATTTAAACGGGCCTCGCTGGCGAGCGCCTCATATATGATCAAGGATGAGGAATCCGTGCCAAGCATCATGAACTTCACTTCCCTATCTCTCTAGAATTCAATATATTAATGATTTAGAATTCGCTATTTAGCGAACCCTGTAGAATAAGCTTGCTCAATATAATAGCATTATGATACACATTAGATAACAAATCAATAAGTTGATTTTGCTTTTATGCGAACTCAAAGTGAAATTAATGTTTCTTATACACCTAAAATTAATTCTATGGAGGTTTTCCCATTGCTTACATCCAAAATGCTTATCGATAAAGACTTTCAGATTGCTGAAGTAGATCCGCGTGTTTATGGTTCATTTATAGAACATCTGGGACGTGCCGTATATGGCGGTATATATGATCCAGGTCATCCGACGGCAGATGCTCAAGGTTTTCGTCAAGATGCCATCGAAGCGATTAAAGCTTTGAATGTGCCAATCGTTCGTTATCCGGGCGGCAATTTCGTATCCGGTTACAATTGGGAGGACGGCGTCGGTCCGGTAGCGGAGCGTAAACGCAGACTTGAACTAGCATGGTGGACGATTGAAACGAATGCCGTAGGAACGAACGAATTTGCAGACTGGGCTAAGCTGGTTGGAACCGAAGTTATGATGGCGGTTAACCTGGGTACTCGGGGTATCGACGCGGCGAGAAACCTGGTGGAATACTGCAACCATCCATCCGGCACATACTGGAGTGATCTGCGGATCTCTCACGGCTACAAGGACCCACATAAATTCAAAACGTGGTGTCTGGGCAACGAAATGGACGGACCTTGGCAGATTGGTGCGATGACTGCACATGAGTATGGACGTATTGCCAATGAGACAGCCAAAGCAATGAAATGGGTTGATCCGGAGATTGAACTGGTGGCGTGCGGCAGTTCCAGCCGTGACATGAGTACATTTGCAGATTGGGAAGCAACCGTGCTGGATCTTACCTATGAAAATGTGGACTACTTGTCCCTGCATCAGTATTACAACAACAATAGGGACAACACGTATGACTTCCTGGCGACATCGCTGGACCTGGATCAATTTATTGATAGTGTGGCTTCGATCTGTGATTTTGTACAAGCCAAAAAACGCAGCAAGAAAAAATTGATGCTGTCCCTGGACGAATGGAATGTCTGGAAATCCATTGGCACAAGCCGTATGGAAGAACGCTGGCAGATTGCTCCTCCTGAATTTGAAGATGTATACACGCATGAAGATGCACTAGCCGTGGGCTGTTACCTGATTACCATACTCAAGCACGCCGACCGTGTAAAAATGGCTTGTCTTGCTCAGTTGATTAACACCATTGCACCAATCATGACGGAAAATAACGGAGCAATCTGGTTCCAGACAACGTATTTCCCGTTCCTGCACGCCTCCAATTTCGGACGCGGTACAGTGCTGCGGTCCATCACCTCTTCACCTAAATATGATTCCAAAGACTTCACGGACGTGCCTTACCTTGAAGCGATCAGTGTGCATGATGAAGAAAACGGCACGATCACAATCTTTGCGGTGAACAGACATCTGGATGAGCAGTTGGAACTCAACGTAGACCTGCGCTCCTTCGGAGAAACGACATTCGTGGAACATATCGTACTGGAGAATAACGATCTGAAAGCAACCAATACGAAAGAAAACCCGCGCAACGTCCTTCCTCATAACGGTGGGTACACAACCGTAGATCAAGGTAAAGTGCAAGCTGTACTGAACAAAGCGTCGTGGAACGTCATTCGTCTGAAAACTAAACAGGCTTAAAGGCTTCATAGCAGCGGAATAGAATCTGTTTCCACTCTGCAATACAGCATTGCTTTTCGCACCGCGTGCAGCTCCCTGCGCACGGTGCTTTTTGCTGCATGAGGGTAGTCGGCCCAACTACATAGTTCCAAAGTTAGACGTTTGGTGCGTATTGGAAATCTTCAGTTTCTATTCCTCTTATACAGCATAAGCAAATAAGCCACCCTCCGTTTGGCGTACGGAGAGCAGCTTGCAGTTAGCATCTAGCGGAGAAGATAAGGAACAGAACAGATCAGAAAGAGATCAAATCACCCAACACACTAGCAATACTTCCTTTCCAAATGCAACGAAGGTTGTGTTCTATTTCACGATTTTCATTTCAAGTATTATCCTTGTTGTGCTTCCTCTTCACCTTCGGTTTCAGCCTGAGCTGCTTGGCTTGCTGGAGTCATCAGCCCTTGAACTGCCCCCATAAATGGCTGAATCTGCTTAATCATGCCATACCCCATTTTGACCACAGGTGTAAATCGCTGGATCATGCCAAACAACCGCATACCACCGCCTAACATACCTCCAATCGAGCCTGCACCGCCAAAGCCACCTAACAATGAGCCTAGCATAGGCATGAAAGATGATACCTGGGCTTGCCTAGACGTTGAGCGAGACATCGACCGGGATCGTACTTGCGACTTACGTGTGCTGTTCACCCGTTTACGTTTTCGAGAGGATGCTGTTTTTCTCGTAGCCCCTGCTTTCGGTTTGGTTTTGCGAGCACTGCCTTCAGATGAGGGTGCTGTGATTGCGGCCTGAGTAAGCTTTCCTCCCCCGGTAAGCACTACGCCTTCGCTGTTAACGCCAGAGATGTACCCGACGTACGTCTCGCCATTATGAAGAGTCACGCAGACTGGGCGATCCTTGAGCCGTTTCACCCGGACGTGTATTTCATTGGTTTTAGCCATGGAATTCACCTCACTTGACTTGATCTACTTCAGTCTACGCAATGGGTGGACGACTTGCCTGTGCGAATAGTACATCCGTGTGCTGAAAGCAGGAAGATTCTTACATGGTTCCTACCACATGCTCAATATACATCTCATTCAAAATATGACCCATACGATATGTGTGCTCTGCCAATTCAGATTTCACATATGATTCAATATCACTCTTTTCGATATTGTACAAGACCTCCATTTCTTTAGAAAAAAGAAGGTGTCCCTCATTGATTTTCTGTTCCAACGAGGTTATCTGTTTTGGTTTCAGATCACCACCGAGCACCTGCTGAAGTGCTTGCACATATGTTTCAAGAGAACGCGCTCCGACAATTTTTATACCCTGGTTCTCTTCATTCACAATAATAATGGATGGGAAACCTCTAACTCCCAAACTAGACACACTCTCAAAGTCTTCCTCTAATAAATCTTGTGCAGATTGCTGTGCAGCCGCTTCAACCACTTGTTTTCCATTCAAGCCCAGATGATTGACGATATCCGTCAGCACATCATCTTCTCCAATATTTCGATTAAATGCAAACACGGCTTCACGCGCACGTCTTAAAAAGTCATGCTCTTTCCCAGGATGTGTACTCTGAATGACCTTAAATACGCGAGATGGCGGATAAGAAGAAAGTATTGGATTATCGTGCCATAAGGAACCGTCGATGGGCATACGTGAATGCTCACCTACTTCCTTCCAATGCGCTGCAACGTCCGAAGGCTTCTGAATCCCGTTAGCGCCATCCGAGAAACCATTCCAGTTAGCCAGGAGCCCACCCATTTTGATTTGCAGCGTAAAATAATGACCGTATTCCTCAATAAACCGATGAAGCACAGGCTCAAGCGCCCAGCAGTGAGAGCATATCGGATCTGTTGCGTAATAAAGAGTTATCCTTTTCTCAACGTGATTCAGATTGATTTCTTGCATCGCCTCTTCCTCGTTCACACCACATATGCCTGTTTCCAGATCACACATCATAGATTCGTTACCCACGTTTATCCCGCCTCTATCTTGTCTTATGAATTGATTTTCTTGTCTTAGTTTGATTATAATGTCTACAATCTTCTGAACAAGTACGATTCTTTTTCTGACTAAGTATCAAAAAGTATACTATTGGAGGGTATCAAGTGAAATACGAGTTTAATTTCGATCAGTTATGTCCAGCGACTTATGCATTTCAGGTCATTGGAGGCAAGTGGAATCTTCCGATCCTGGCAATCCTCAGCGAAAATGAGTGTATACGTTACAATGAATTAAAAAGAAGACTGCCTGGCATTACCGGAACGATGCTAACGAACTGTTTGAAGGATTTGATTCATTACGGCATCGTGCATCGGGAACAATATAACGAGGTGCCACCGAGAGTGGAGTATTCGCTCACTGAATCGGGCAAGGAATTGGTTCCTTTAATTGAATCCATGGTAATATGGGGTCAGAAAAATATGACAGCAGGCGTGAAGGAACCAGAAATATAACACCTGGCCTAAATGTAGCTCCTTAGATGTTCATTTTCTAATCGCTCTGTACACTTTGTTTAACGGCAAAAAGGCTATTTCTCTGGACCATCATGTCCTTTGAAATAGCCTTTCCTTTATACATACAAGACTGCCCCTTGTTTACGAATAACACACCCGTGTGCACATCTAACCACACAGGTCCTCATCTTCTTCACTTCCCAAATACATAACCGTTTTTTCTCCCTCAACCAATCGAATGATCTGCTTTCGTAATTTTGCAGGAAATAAAGGTAGTTCGTTTATATTTTTAATTTCGAGCCATTCATATTCCACTTGATTTTCGTCACTTGGCACAATAGAACTGTCATGGTCCATTAAACCTATGTACTCGCATAAAAAAACAAAATCTACACGATGAAGAGCTTCACCGTATACCCCTTCAATGACGAATTCCAATGATAACGGTTCTACATCGACTCCGATTTCTTCCCCAACTTCACGCTTCACAGCATCCGTCAGCGTTTCACCTGCATTCTGGCTCCCACCAGGCAATATATAGATCACATCGCCATTATCATCCTGCTTGATCGCAAGCATTCTCCCGTATTTAATGATCAATGCTTTTGCAGAATTTCTAATCTTTCTCTCCATTACTAATCCCCCATATATATCTGTATCATGTTGTTGAAGGTTGATTCCATTTAACCTCACGATCTCCATAAAGAACATTTTAACACATACATCTAAACAAATTCTGAACAATCAAATCAACTCACTCTTGGCGACCTCCATGAAAGCAGCCATAGACGGAGAGATCCACTTTTCCCGATGCCAGAGCATTTGCGCAGAAAAGGATACATCTGATAAATCCCACGGCAGAGCAACCACTTCCCCTTCGCTCAACTCTTTCTTCAAAGCCATTTCAGGCAATAAAGCGATCCCTAGACCAGCCGCAACACATTGTTTAATGGCTTCTACACTTTGAAACTCCAGCTCTGTCAGAGCATCAGCACCTTTCTTTGTTATGGATTGGTCAAAATGAGTGCGATACGAACAGTTCTTTTCGGTCAGTAAAAAATGCTGTTTGTGGAAGTCATCAATGACCAACGCGGAAAGCGATGCTAACATATGATCGGGAGAAACGACCATTTGAAAGGTCTCATCCTTTAAAAACTCGGAATGAAGGTCTTTGGAATTCATAGGCTCATCCAATACAAAAACGACATCGGCATGTCCTTCTCTCAGACTCGATTTAAGCTCTTGGCCAGACAAGGGGCGGAACAATAACCGCACACCCGGATAATCCGCTCGGAAGCGTTTGAACAAGGCTGGAAGAAGATATGCACACAGCACTTCGTCTGCTCCGATCACAACCGTTCCCGCCAATTCTCCGTGCTGACTGGATATGCACTTTGCTTCCTCCACATCGTTTAATATCTTAGTGGCGTAAGGCAGAAACTGTTGGCCAGCATCCGTTAACACGACCTTTTTGCCTAATCGATCCAGCAATTTCACCCCGAGCTCTTCTTCCAGCGATTTGATTTGCATGGTTATGGTAGAGGGTACATAGCTCAATAATTCAGCAGTTTGATGAAAGCTACAGGTCGATGCAAGTGTCCAAAAGGTTTTTAGCTGGCGTATTTCCATGAATCAGTCACTTCCTATGTTCAAAATAAATGAATGTTATGTTCGATAACGTTTCGTTGAATTGATGATAGACGTATTGTAGAGTGAAATCAAGTTATTACTATATTTTAAGGAGGATCTATCCATGAACGATTATGAAACCTATAACCTTGGAGATACACTACTTCAATCGGGGCAACAGCTGCCTCAAGCCTTTATCGCTTACAAGACCTATGGAAACTTAAATGCCACAAAGGACAATGTAATTGTCGTTCCAACGTGGTTTGCTGGACTTCACACAGATAATGAATGGTTAATTGGAATGGACAAAGCACTGGACCCCAGTCGTTATTTTATCGTTGTGCCCAATATGTTGGGTAACGGATTATCCTCCTCTCCAAGTAATACCCCTGCCCCATATGATAAGAACAACTTCCCTCTCATCTCCATGTATGACAATGTGCGTGCCCAACATCAACTCATCACTCAAAAATTCGGTATCTCCAAAATCAAACTTGTTGTGGGCTGGTCTCTGGGAGCCATGCAGGTTTATCAATGGGGAACCAGTTATCCTGAGATGGTCGAGCGTATTGCCCCCTTTGGCGGAACGGCAAAGAGTAGACCCCATACACAGTTGGTATTCGAAGCAATGATCGCGGCGTTACAGGCAGATTCGAATTTTAAAAATGGTAGATATGAGCGTCCTCCAGTTGCCGGTCTCGCAGCAATGGGAAGAGCTTATGCTCCATGGGGGTTTTCGCAGGCGTATTATTTGGAGAAATTGTATCAAACCGAAGGTTACGATACCTTGAAATCTTATGTGGAAGATTACTGGGACCAGGTGTTTTTAACCTTCGATGCCAATGACCTGATTACCATGTTACGTACAGGAATATATGGAGACATTAGCGATAATCCCGTAGATGACGGCAACTTCGAACAGGCGTTAAGCAAGATCACTTCTCCTGCACTCGTTATGCCAGGATCAAGTGACTTGTTCTTCACACCAGAAGATAGTTCGTATGATGTTCAACATATGCCGAACGCTGTGTATCAACCCATAGAGTCCAAGTGGGGACACTGCTTTGGCATCGGAGCTAACGAAGAGGATTCACTCGTTATCGATCGTCATCTAAAGCAATTTTTGGAGACGTGAGTAAAAAAAGAAGGAGTACAAAGTAAAAAAAGTGCACAAAGCTCATTTATCTTTTCTGCGCTACAACTCAAAAGTAAAAAAAGATACCGGTTCTCGTCAATAACCTTTATATCCCGTTCCCCCTTTCTCGTTTAGAATATTTTCAAGAAAGCGTTATTGAAATATGACTGATAAGGGGGAAAAGAAATGATCAAGAAAACAAAAGCCTTAGTCTTGTCTGTGTGCATGTCAACCTTATTACTCGCAGCCTGTAGCAATGGAAGCGGTACTGATAAAGGTTCAACGACGGACACGGATTCCAACGAGGCTGGAACGACAACGATCCACACCGTGACGTCAGAATACACTTCTGCGAAATATCCAAAAGGAGACGACATCACAAACAATGTGTGGATTAAGCGCTACAAAGAGAAGTTTAATATCGATGTCAAAACAGACTGGGTCAGCGATGAGTACGATACAAAACTGAATTTGGCTATCGCCTCGAACGATCTTCCTGACGTATTCAGAGTGAATCCATCACAACTCAGACAGTTGGTCGAAGCAGACATGGTCATGGACCTTTCCGAGGTCTTTAATCAACACGCTTCAGATCGTCTCAAAGGTTATATGGAAGCAGATGCAGACAGTTACGAATCTGGAAAGAAGGACAGTAAGCTGTACGGCATACCACAGATGCACTGGGGATTAATTGAACAACCAGACTTCATCTGGATCCGGAACGACTGGAAAGAAGAACTGGGAGTCCAGGATCCGAAGTCTGTGGAAGACATCAAGAATATCGCACTAAAATTTATGGAAAAGCACGGTGGTTATGGTATAGCGGTAGACCAATCGTTAGATTACCTCAACCTGCTCGCTATTGCATGGAATGCGCATCCGGATATGTGGATGGAGGATAATAGTGGAGCACTCGTGTACGGTTCCGTACAGCCTGAGATGAAGAATGCGCTGGCTGAGTGGTCAGAATGGTACAAGCGGGGCATCATTGATCCGGAATTTGCAATCAAAGACTTTAATGCGATGAACGCGGACATTGTAGCCGGCAAAGTGGGCATGCAGCCTTATTACCAGTGGTGGGGTTATAACCCGGGTGTCGATACGGTATCCAATCTGGGTAAGGACGCCATCTTCTACCCATATATCATCCCTTCCGTCGATGGGAAAGAAGCCAAACAATCCATCTTCTTCGCCAACAACAATTATATCGTTATGAAAAAGGGATTCAAAAGCCCTGAAGAAGTGATCAAAATTTTGAACGACTATGCTTATATCGTTGATGAAGGCAATGGCAAGGAATCTACAGAAACACTATCCGCCTTGCTGGACAACGATATTGCCCATGTTGTTGGAGCATTCCGTGTACTTAATCCGGATTCCGATTACGAGCAATTTGAGGCGGTCTCCGCTGCCCTTCAATCGAAGGATACCAGTGCACTCACGACTTCGGGAATGTGGCAAAAATATAACAACAGTGTGGAATTTATGGAGAATGCTACACCAGGAGCAGTCGGCGACTATTTGCAACAAGGTGCTCCAAAGAATGCGTATGGTCTTGCCAAGAAAGTACTGGACAGCGAGAACTACACCAAGACGGCCCTATGGGGTGTTACGCCAGAAATCCTATCAAGCTACGGCACAACCTTGGATGATATCCTGACCGAAGGCTTCACCAAGATTATTATGGGTAGCGAAAGTATCGATTATTTCGATGTCATTGTCCAGAATTGGCGTGCAGCCGGAGGCGATGACGCAACCCAGGCAGTCAATGAGGCATACGGAAAATAATAAGTCTGTTGCCAAGAAGGGATGCTAATGTTCTCGTCTCTTCTTGGTAGCGGTTACAATATATCGCACCAAGAACGGAGGAATACGAATGCTGAGCAAATGGAAGCAACAGCGTGCTTACCATCTCATGTTGATCCCAAGCCTGGTTCTGGTCTTCATCTTTAGTTACATCCCTTTCTACGGACTTATTATTGCGTTTCAGAAATACAATCCGGGCCTCGGGTTCAACTCGCCATGGGTAGGATGGGATAATTTTAACCACATCTTTAATCAGCCAAACTTCGTAAGAACGATCTGGAATACACTATACATGTCTGTCTTCAAGATTATCGGTGGTATAATCGTGCCCGTTATTTTCGCATTACTGCTTAACGAGGTACTACACAGTGGAATTAAACGTACATTCCAAACACTTGTCTACATTCCGAACTTCCTCTCCTGGGTCATTATGGCCGGCATCATGCTGGATATCCTTAGCTCCGAAGGCATTATCAATACATTTCTAGGCGTTTTCGGGATTGCACCGATCTCCTTTCTTGGCACACCCTCTATTTTTCCTTGGACGATGATCGTGAGTGATATATGGAAAGGCTTCGGCTTTGGCACAGTTGTTTATTTAGCAGCCTTGACCAGTATTGACCCGGGACTTTACGAGGCCGCTGTGATCGACGGAGCGAAACGGTGGAAGCAGACCATCTACATTACATTGCCTCTCCTCATGCCAACCATTGTTTTAATGACCGTGCTTTCACTTGGAAACGTACTCAATGCTGGCTTTGACCAAATCTATAATCTCTACTCCCCTGTTGTCTATCAGACCGGTGATATTATTGATACCTATGTCTACCGTCTGGGAATTCAGCAGGCACAGTATTCAATCGGTACCGCTGTTGGATTATTCAAATCCATCATTTCCAGTGTTCTGGTTGCCGTATCGTACATCCTGGCCTACAGGGTAGCTGGCTATCGCATCTTCTAAGAAGGAGGAACTAACACTATGATCTATGATAAAAGTATGAGTAGGCGTTTGTTTCTTATCCTAAACTACACCATATTGCTTCTGATCTCTCTACTCTGTATCCTGCCGTTTATCAACCTGCTTGCTGTTTCATTCAGTAGCAGCGCAGCTGTATCTGCGGGGAGTGTTACGTTCTGGCCTGTGGAATTCACAACAAAGGCCTATGAATTTGCGTTAACTGGAGGGTCCTTCTTCTCCTCCCTCTGGGTTGCCATCCAGCGAACCGTTCTCGGAACGTTGGTGAATCTGGTTCTGATCGTGCTCACGGCTTATCCCCTCTCCAAGTCAAAACAAAAATTAATGGGACGTAATATCTATATGGGATTTTTCATAATAACCATGTTATTCAGTGGAGGACTAATTCCAACCTATCTCGTTGTCGTCAAAATGGGACTGATCGATTCCATATGGTCTCTGATCCTGCCTGGGGCTCTCCCCATATTCAGCATGATTATTCTCATGAATTTCATAAGGGGTTTGCCCGAGGAAATTGAAGAATCAGCAATTATCGATGGTGCTGGGCCTGTACAGGTATTGCTTCGTATTCTACTCCCACTCCTCAAGCCCGCTCTCGCAACAGTCGGTTTGTTCAGTATCGTCGCCCACTGGAATTCATGGTTCGATGGTATTATCTATATGAACAATCCAGCCAATTATCCATTACAAAGCTACCTCCAGACCCTCTTGCAGAGTTTTGAGCAAATCATGCTGAAATCTGGATCAGATTATACGCAACTGTTATCCATGATGAACGCCAGAACGGGGCGTGCCGCTCAAATGTTCTTGGGTGCCATTCCGATTTTACTCGTGTATCCGTTCTTACAGAAATACTTTACCAAGGGTTTGGTGCTAGGTAGCGTCAAAGGGTGAAACAAAGGGCTTGCAGTTCAACCTGCGAGCCCTTTTGTTCTATCTAAACTCTGAGATGGCCGGCAGCAGAATCGAGAAAATGGTACCTTCACCTATTTTACTCTCCACCTGTATTCCATAGGGTTTACCAAAATGAAGTTGAATCCGCCGCTGCACATTATGCAATCCAATGCCATTCGTTCCCGTACCTGCACCGGACTTCTCTTCCATTAAATTCTGCATCGTATGATGATCCATACCGACGCCATTATCGCAGACTTGGATCACAACTTCATCCTGCTGTGGTTGAATCCGAATGGTAATGATTCCGTCTTCTTCGAGTTCGGCGAGTCCATGAAATATCGCATTCTCCACAATGGGCTGTAGAATCATTTTGGGCATGCGATAATCCAGCATTCGATCCTCAACCTCATATCTCATTTGAATACAATCATAGTACCTGACATTCTGAATCGTTACGTAATTCGCTATATTATCGAGTTCTTCACGAATGGTTACGAGGGTTCCATCGGATTTGGTTGCATAACGAAGCATCGAGATTAGTGCATCGGTCATTTCCACGATTTTGTCAGCCTGTTGCATCGAGGCAATCCATTTCACCGACCCCAGTGTGTTATATAGAAAATGAGGCTTGATCTGGTCATGGAGCGCACGCATCTCGGCCTTGGCTTTCTCTATCTCTTCCTGCTGCATCCGTTCGACCATCCGCTTCAATTCATGCGACATTCTGTTGAATCGAATGGATAAATGTCCAATCTCATCTCTGGAGGCAATAGGTTCAACTTGTTCAAATTGACCTTTCTCGACCAAAGCGATATTTCGGAGCAACTTCTTAATCGGAGTTGTAATGACATGAGATAGAAAGATGGATATAACCGCAGCAAAAAGAACAATGACAATGGCGAGTGTCACCAGATTACGGCCCAATATTTTGCCATCAGCAGTCAGCTCATCCAAGGGCATATATAGGTACGTTGTCCATTTTTGCTGACTAAGGGGACTGGTCACTACGACATTTAATGCTTCAGGCGGACGAACGTTGTCACGGAACAGTGTACCAATTAATCGGTCGTTTACGTTATATACAATCTTGTCATTCTCATCAACGATCATGAATCTGGAACGTAGCCCTTCCTGTAAGTTTCGATTGACGATTTCGATGAATTTGATATCAATGCTCACAACGATCACGCCAAGCAGTTCACCACTAGCCACATCATGAATTTTGCGAGCATGTGACACTCCCAGTATTTTATTCTCCAATTGCTCATCGATTCGTGTTGTGAGCGTAATGGTTCGATCATTATCGTGCATGAACTTTTTGAACCACAATTCGTTCGCCACTTTGAAGTCTGGGTCAATGGGCTGGTGTGGACTGACGAACAGATCCTGTCCCCCGTTCATATTGTAGAGGTAAATGGAGAATACACGGTCCTTCATCATGATATAATTCATCAGAATATTGTATGCGGCAATCTCATTTTGTTCGTTACCCTCCCGTAGAAAATCCTGGATCGGAAAACTTCCTTCATGGGTCGCAGATAGATTGTTGCTAAGGCCATTGCTGGCTAACAGCGTGATTTTCTCAATCTCCTTGAGGAACTCGTCGATACGAATATTCGTCTGTTTGGCCAGATCACTTAGCAACGTTGTATAGTTCTGTGCCAATAACCGCTCTGACGAGTAGTACGAATTGATTGTCATTACCAATACAGGAAGGATAATGACTGTCATACAGATCACCATAATTTTGTGCTTGATTTGGAAGGGCTGGACAAGCTTCATATGCTGCACCTCTATTCACCGGTTACATTCATGCCTGCTGTCGTTCTCGATATTCCTCTGGAGTGACACCTACCGATTTTTT
The DNA here is from genome assembly GCF_026013365.1 of Paenibacillus sp. LS1. Lineage (GTDB taxonomy): Bacteria > Bacillota > Bacilli > Paenibacillales > Paenibacillaceae > Paenibacillus. The sequence continues at coordinate 268,419 of NZ_JAPDOE010000001.1, read as the reverse complement.
GAAAATCTTACTGAAGTACGTGTAATTATGGTAGCCCACTTTTTCTGCGATTTCGTACACTCTCATTCCTCTACTCAATAGATACGCCTTGGCATGTTCAATCCGAACTCGTGTCAAGTACGTGATAAAGTTCTCTCCTTTTTCCTGCTTAAACAATCGGCTGAGATACGACGGATTAACACTGATTTGGCTAGCGATACTTTGCAGCGAAATATCCTCGGCATAATACTTGTCGATTAATGCAATGGCGAGGTCTGTATAGGTACTTTCCTGCTTCGTTTGGGAATCGGTTTTAAAGTAATGCGTAATGTGAGCAAGCATATCCTGGTGGATATCCTCCCAGTACTCACCCTTCAGAACAGTTTCATATGGCGATTTCTCTGTTAAAGAAGGCGCACCTCTTTCCGTAGCTCGGGATAGATGGGAGTGTATCGTTTCCATTACCATGATATATTGCTTGCGAATGCTATTCTCATCCGCCTGCTGCGCTTCCAGGTCCGAACGAATTCCTTCAAGGAACTCCTTCGCCTTTTGGATGTCTTTACTTACCCACAACTTCATAAAATCTCTTTCTTGTTGCGGGCTCAGAGCTCTTTTTACTTCATTTCTATCGGGGGATTGAACCATATCACCGTAATACAACACTTGGTTGCTCCCTGTGAAGAAACCCTGTTGTAGAGCCATTTCTGCCTCTTGGCAGGCCATTTTAATGTGAGGTAAACCGGAAGTCATTCTACTCACACCAGCCGTGAGTGATAGATTCATAAAATCCTTGATTGAAGACAGCAATTTATTACATAGTTTATTCAAGTCGGCGTGTACAGATTGGCTCTCTGGAAGTACATTAACGATAAGCCAATATTCAGAAGAACTTTCAACGAAAATCTCTTTCTCCCATTTCGATGGAATGATCTCTTCCATAATATTAAGCATCGAAAACCAGAGTAGCTTCTCCCCCTTTTCAATATATTTCCTCTTCGCATCCTCGTAATAGTTCACGACGAACTTGATGACGACCAACTGGTCCGATCGTATACGAAAATGCAGTTCTTCCGCTTTAGTGACAATATCCTTTTCACTTATGAATCCGCTTACAATATCTTGGAAGAAGGTGTCCTTTAGATGTCTTAGGCTGTTGGAATAATCATGTGCCCTAGAAGATGTGTAGGTTGGATGAACATGTTCGCTTTGTAGCTTCTGTCCAACGGTACTCAGAAGATCGATAAGGGCAGTTTCTGTAATCTCGCTTTTAATCAAGTAGTCTGAAGCGCCAAGTTTTAGTGCCTTTTTTACATAATGAAATTCGTCAAAGTTACTCAGAATGACATACTTACAGGTTTTCAGTACATACGAAGCCTCTTGTATAAGCTGCAGCCCATCCATAATCGGCATCTTGATATCCGTAATAATTAGATCAGGCATCACTTCAAGCGCAAGGTTCAATGCCTCTTTTCCATTTCCAGCCTCACCAACAACATAGAAGTTGTACTCTTCCCAATTCAGCATGGAACGAATTCCAACCCGCATGAGCAATTCATCATCAACGATCATCAGTTTATACATGCGCATCCCCCAACATGAACCATTTTTAGATATTTTACCATTAAACGATCCGTTGCAAAGGTGTCTAGCGAACCTTCTTGAGTTGAGGATCTTCAAAAAAATATATTCCTCATGGATCAATAAATAACAAAAGGCTATTTCGTAGGATCTTTACATCCTGAAATAGCCTTTGTTTGTTAATATCATTCTAGAGTTTCGTTATGGTTGAAGCTTAATCAGACGAAGGATCATTGCAGCTGCCTCAGCACGCGTTGTTTTGTCCTTAGGCTTGAAGCTACCGTCTGTATATCCGTTTAATATACCTTCAGCAATGGCTTTGGAAATCGCTGGTTGAGCCCAATTGGATACAAGCGAGGCGTCTGTGAAACTGATCGATGTATTACTGATTTCCCATTGCGCAGCTCGCACGACAAAGGTAGCCATTTCTTCTCGCGTAACCCATTCATTCGGTCCAAAACGATTATCACTATAGCCGTTTGCTATCCCAAGTGCATGTGCTGTGGTAATAGCATCATGAGCCCAATGAGCATCTGTATCGGTGAAGTCTGATTCTGCCGAAGTCTCTAGCTTCAAAGCCTTAACAATCAAGCTGATCAACTCAGCTCGGGAAACGTTGCGGTCAGGTCTAAACGACTGATCGGGATACCCATTAATGACCCCGAGCGACACCAATTCAAAAATATTGGCAGCTCCCCAATGTGTTTGGATATCGCTGAACGTTAGCGAAGTTTCAGGTAAGGATATGCCGTGTCCGGCTGATAAGAGTATCGCAAATGTTCCCAGATAGCTCGTTGATCCAGATATGGTCCCTTTCTCCCGATCTACTTTAACCTCATTAAACGGTTCCCATTGTTTGTTTGCTTCATTATAACCGTACAAACGGATTTCCTGATTTGGTGAAACTTTGGTTTGGTCGAAAGGTAAGGTTACTGTCACCGGTGTAAGAAACATCTTAGAATTGGCTTGGAATACATCTCCCAACAATTGATATGGTGTTCCTGTAAGCAATGATGCTGCATCTGGAACTTTGGTGATGTCCATTGTAGTGCTCGCCTGTAGTGCACCGTTCGGTACCCGTAGGGTGACTCCTTGGAATGCGAATTCTCCGCCACCGGCAGGTATTACCTGATTAGTATTAGATGGTGTTCCACTGTTTCCATTCGTACCACTTGAACCGGCTGAGCCGCCACCGCCTGATGGATTCGAAGGCGTGGGTTGCGTTAACGCACCACGTAATACGGTCAGATTATAGCTACGAGTTAATCCGTTTCGTGCAGTCACGACAAACGGGATTTGATTTTGTCCTGAAGACAAAGCGAACGTCTGGGAGTGAGCGTTAGCATACGAACTTCCTTTTGCCGTTAATGCTGCCTTGGCATCTGTGGATTTCGCTGTGATATCAATGCTCTCTGTGTTCGCATCAACCGTAACACGGTATTGTGTAGTTTCAGGATTAAAGGATGGTTGCATCGTGCCTTGGCTAACAGTTAAATTATCTAGTGTGGCTACATCAATTAACTTACCTGATCGCATATCTTCTTTCACAAGATTAAAATCGGTTACGATCTGTTGCGAATAATCCTCAGCTGCGTTCAGGATTGCTGGCACGAGTGCATCCCAGCTCGGAATGATATCCGACACGAAACGATCTTCGTAAGCATAGTTCAACGTATCGGATATCGAATCCAAACGTGAGCTCGCATATGCGTATGATTTGGCAGCGTCGATCAAGTATTGCTGCAGCTCTTCTTTACTCTGGAAAGTCTTGTCCGTATAGTCTCCTTTGAAAGGCGAAACTTCACGAATCAGGTATGAACGCTGAGCTGCAACCAACGTGCCCAGATAGGTATCAACGTCAACACCCATGTTCAGGTAGGCATTCTTGGATTCAGAAGCGTCCGGGGTCTGCTCTTTCACATCCAGTAAAATGTCATCTGTGTGATTGTCGCTCGGACCTTCGATCAGAACGTTGAACCGTTTGACGCCAATACTGCCTACACCCTGATTAATACGTCGTACGGCATCCTTCATGGTAAAGTAATCCTCGAACTGCTCATCTGTGAGGTTTGGAAAATGGTGTCTTACTTCTGCTTTATATGCTTCCCATCCTGATTGCAACGCACTTAATTCCGCTTCAGTAGCTTTTTCGAATTTATCGGGGTTACCTGCAATGTTAAGCTTGCCATTCAGCGCACGCTTTCCGAGTAATTTTTCAAGTGCTTCTTCATATGATTTCTTCGAAACGCTATTCATGACTGCTTTCGTATAATCTGTTACATTACTGGCTGTCAATTTGGTACCTTTCAGACCCTTATTATTTTGGATATCCACGAGTGTATCTTTGTATGTCTCCAAAAAGACCCTTGATACATCACGGTAATCAGACGTTTGCAGATGTTGAATACCTGAGCTGTCTTTATCATACGGAAGAATGTACACGCTTGTAACGAAGCGAAGGAGCTCTTCATAAAAACTTCCAATCCCAGCGGTATCAAAATCATTCAGACCGAACACCATCTGCTTGGTGCTGTCATTGAATGTACCCACGTTTTGAATGTGAGCATCACCTTCAGTGTAGGTCAGAATGTCTTTGTTCGCCCAATCCTTAATAACTTCAGCAGGGGAAGTTATTAGACCTGAAGCAAGATCAGCTTTGAACAAAGCATTTGTGCCTCTTAAAAAAGTGTACTCATTCGCGGCCAGGCCTTCAGTTCCATATTTGTACTCTTTGGTAACTGGATCATTAAAGAAAGTATTGTCCGCAATTATACTTTTCTCGACCCAATCTTTTCGTGCTGTATCCGTAAGAACCGGCTTAATGTACCGACCAAGTGTCAGCTCCATTGCCTCTGAAGCGAGCCATTCATTACCGTCCTGTATTGCCTCTTGATTCAGAACAATATTAAGCTTCATTTGTTCAGACACTGGAGTATCTGATCTGCCTTCGATAGAGATGGTAACGGAGCGATCAGCAGATTCACCTACCGCAGCCAGTTCCCAGTTTCCGGATGGAAGTCCTGTTAACGTATAAGCTTCAGGTGCAAGGATGCCATCGATTGGAAGGCCTTGACTTAGTTCAATTCGAACATTCGTACTAAGGTCATGTGAACCTGTCATGTGAATGAAAGCAGAGTTCGAATCGGGTGATGCCACAATCTGATGATCAGGCGTGAATTTTGCTATTGTAACGCGATGGCTGCCTTGATAAACGTTTAACGTAGAAGATGGTTTGTTGATTTGGTTCCACGCCTCGGGATGAATCTCGAAGAATAACTCGGACTCAGCAAGAACACGACCCGTCCCATCCCCATTGAAAGTCAATTGAATCTGATCTCCATTCGCAGCTGCCTCAGCAAATATTCCGTTAGGCAGGCCGAGCACGTTAAACTCACTCGAAGACCATGGACCCTGTTTCAATTTTCCTCCAACAGCAGTCAGCATAACTTTGTTATCCTCATTGCTTACCATGGATTCGGACTGCATTTGAATCGTTTGTTCCTGTTCAAGAATAACGTAAGCTGCCGTATTTCCAGAGTTACGAACCGGTGCTCCTTTTACTTTCTCGAAGTCTCTGCCATTGTCACGCGTATCCCAGTTGTTACCGCGATCCGGGAATAAAGCAGCGTTAGCAGGTTGATCTGGGTTTAAAGGATCGAAGACCAAACGTTGCATTGTACTTTGCTTGCCACTTTCAGAAGCCGGAGTTCCCCAATAGGCATCTGCACCATAACCAACGAAGTCCACTATGTCTGCATTCAGGGGATCTGTCGTGGGGTCCATTGCCGTTAAAGTCGAATCTGTTCTCAGAAGAACAATTTTGCCACTTTTATTGCTCAGTTTGATGGCGGAAGATTGCTCGTCAGCTTGCGGAAGCGCAGCTCCGACTGCTCCATTACTGTCAAGACTAATGAGATAATAACCATAGGCAGGGATGGAATGGTTCACTGTCCCCAGATCAACCTTTTTCCACTTGCTCTTCTGACTGTCTGCATACTGAATGGACCAGCCCGTCAGAGAAATCGCTTCTCCTGTGGGATTATGTAACTCGACGAAGTCATTACTGTAGGTATCCTCCACATCGTCTTTTTTACCACCGTAAAATTGACTGATTACTACGTTTTTTGCCAGATGTCCAGTTTCATACGAAGCTGCTCCAGCAATTTGGATTCCTACAAATGACCATGCCGACTGAACAATCATGACCATGACAAGAATAATTGCTAACCAGCGCTGTCCATAAATTCTCATGCTGTCTTACCCCTCTCATATTCAAATACGAGTTAGTATAACAAGCATGTATTAAGCGGGAGTAAAGAAAAATCAAATGAGTATTAAATATAATATATGTACTTATTATATTTGTGTTGAGTATATTTAAAATTCACTCCCTAACGTAAATATCACTTTTACAGAACGTATGTTCCTGTTATAATTAGATTATCGAATGTTGTACAGTATAGAATTCCCTACCTGGAAAGGATACATATCATGAATTTATACAAGTTTGAATTAACGGTGAACGGATATCTCTTACGCGTTCATTTCAGTGCATCTGAAGAAAGTGGACTGAAATGGTGCAAACGAATTGCTACTGAATTCCAGAGCAACGTTGCCAATCTGGAAATAAAGGTGGATATACATAAAAAGCAGAAACAAAAGAATGCTTGGGAGTATCACGGAAAACCCTATCTGTATGATCGAACTTTGAGGAAAAAACCACTTGCCAAGAAAAATAAAGCGTCTGAATCATCTGCTGTTATCTAAAGGTAAATGTCTTGTTGTATGACGATATAGAGCCACTGATCTGATTATTCAGATCAGTGGCTCTTAGTGACGTGACATTGTCAGTATTTTATACGTGCACCTGTTTTAACGTGTTTTTGATTACATGTGCACTGCTTAGCGTTACAATATGCTGTGGTTCCAGCCCCAGAAGCACTCTTCCGTAGAGTTCCATGCAAGTAGAAGCTGTGGTAAACGCATGATTAGCCCCACCACGAATATCACGGAATATTTGGGATAATCGGTTCGAATCCAGAATTACACTTCCGCCGCTTTCGACCACTAACATTTCAACGGCTTCCCAACATAACATGGCCGCATATCCAATATCCGTTTGAACTCGTACGAAGTTTTGTTGATCCAGGAGCTCATGATTCTTTTCATAAGTTTCTAGAATTTCAACGGATCGATGGATATGAAGATGAGCAGATTCAATCTTCATGGCGGCTAGTCCTACCTTGTACTGGATATGTCCAATGTCTGCCTGGGATTTGTGGATTGTCATGGCTATTCCCTTAAGGGGTGCCTTTTCAACAAAGTGTTCCAACGCTCCTCTTGCAAGTCCCAGAATTGTGCTAATCCCAGTGGTGAGACTTGTTATCAAAAATAAATAAGGTTTGAATCGGTCTTCGCCTTTTAGATGCTGCAGCATGCTTTCATCAACTTGCTCTGCATCCTCATAAGCGACAAACTCATCGGAAATAAAAACATTATTCATTTCCAAACTGTTACTTGCTGATCCTTTTAGACTCATCGTGTGCCAATCATCAATAATTTTAATTTCATCCATTGGAACAACAGCAAGCTGCATTTTGGTATCTTGCTGCATTCCAATCGCATCCTTTAAATTCAACAATGCATGTGTTGCATGCTTAGACCCGGAACCAAAGGCCCAACGACCATACTCAACCAGATAACCTCCCTCAACTTTCCTCACCACTGTTTTGCTGGCTTGAAGTACCGAGCAAAATCTTACTTCGTTGACTTGATTGAAGATTTTACTCACCACATTTGAGGGAAGTAGCTGTGATGCACTATAATTATTTCCGTTTATATTTTGAATCACCCATCCAACGGAACCATTGCCTTTCGCCACTTCAGAGACAATCTCAATCATTGCTCGTACACTAACTCCAAAGCCACCATATTTCTTCGGTGTTCTAAGTTTAAAGAGTCCTGCACTTGAAAGCTTTTCGATAACTTCTTCCGGTATGTGCATGTTTTTATCAATTTTCGTACCGTATTCCTTTAAAAATGGAACTAATTCCGTAGCATGCTGGAGAAGTTGTTGCTCTTCCTCGGCAAGTGAAATGACTGTATTTAGGTTTGACATTCCAAACACTCTCCTCTGTATCGGGTTATCCATCCTTGCTATATCTCATCATCATGTACCTCAATAAATTTCCAGTTATTCGGAAGACAGTACTTTAAAATAAACAGCTGACGACGAAGAGGATAATCACGTTGCATTTTTTTGATCATCCGTCCTTTCACCTCGACGATTTCAACAGAACCGTCTTTGAGTTCCATATAGAAGTCAGGGGTATAGACACGTTTTCTGTACTTCTTGCCACAGTGTTCTACAGCTTCCATGATCTCAAATGTTTTATGAAGCTCTAGCTTATGAAGGTAACCCGCAATAATCAAAGGAACAACCCGCTTATTATAGAAGCGTTCCTCCGCTTGGCTATCAAAGGTTGGACGTTGAGCAACTAAAGGTTCCCGAGGTTTCACTAACCGCGGATCTGGTTCTCGAATTTTCACATGCGGGTTCGATGTAAGGAGTTCCATGAGATCGGCTTCAGACATATGCATAGGCTCACCTCATTTTCTTCTTGAGAAGCATTATGACCAATCGGAGTCCCCTGACCACTTCTGCACATTCACTCGTCTAACAAATACGCCCAGCACAAGACCTGCCAGAGCCACAAACATTGCAAATAATAATGCGTTCTGCATACCTGCAGTCAATGCCAATGTTGCATTAGCTGGATTTGAAGGATCAGCGACATTCCTCATAAAGTCTGCAGTTCCCGTTGTCATGACACTCACTGCCATTGCAATCCCGATTGCTCCTGCAATTTGCTGCAGCGTATTCATAATCGCCGTACCATCCGGGTACATCTCAGCAGGTAGCTGGTTCAGACCATTCGTCTGGGCAGGCATCCACACCATAATAATTCCAACCATCAGACAGGTATGCAATACAACGATCAAAGCGATTGAGGATGCAACCGTAATATCAGAATAGAACCATAGGGTGGCCGCAGTTAAGATTAGACCAGGAACGACCAAAAACTTAGGCCCGAATTTGTCAAAGAGTGACCCTACAACGGGAGACAGTACAGCAGAAACAATACTGCCTGGAAGAAGGATAAGCCCAGCTGCCAGAGCACTTAATTCAAGAACACGAATCATAAACATGGGAAGAATAAACATAGCGGCCAGATCAACCATCATACAGATGAATACCAGCAAGGTACCGATAGCAAACATCGGATTCTGTAAAGTTCTCAAGTTCATAAGGGGTTCTTTCATGTTCAGTTGGCGAATGACAAAAAGGATCAATGCGATAACCCCGGCGATCAGAGATACAATAACTACAGGGTTACCCCAGCCATGATCACCCTCTCCAGCAGTACTAATACCGTAAACCAATCCGCCAAAACCAATGGTTGACAAAACCAATGAGTAAATATCAATACGTGGTTTAGTTATGGGTGCTACATTTTTTATAAATGTAACGCCTACTACTAAAGCAATCACCAGCGTCATTAACGATACCCAGAATATCCAGTGCCAGCTCAAATTATCAATCAATAGACCTGAGATGGTTGGACCCAAAGCTGGTCCTGCTGTGAACACAAGAGTAACTAGCCCCATCGCTTTCCCTCGTTTCTCAGCTGGGAATATAATGAGTGCAGTATTAAACATCAATGGGAAGAGCAAGGCTGCGCCAGCCGCTTGAAGTATTCTACCGAATAGCAATATTTCGAAACTTCCTGCCATCGCTCCAATCGCTGATCCTACGATGGAAATGATGACTGATGTCAGGAACAGTTGCCGCGTTGTAAACCACTGAATTAACAATCCTGAAAGTGGAACTAAGACTCCCAGTGTGAGTAAATAACCACTCGTTAACCATTGGACTGTGGATTCCGTGATCGTAAACTGATTAATTAAATCGCTAATCGCAATATTAATTGCCGTTTCATTAAATGTACCAATGATCCCGGCAAGCATTAATGCAAACATAATGGGTAACACCTTAACATTTGAAACTTTTTGCTCTTCTGAAATAGTACCTGTTTGCAAAACCTTCACTCCTCTGTGTCTTCCTAATTTTCACTGCATTGCAGAACCTGCGCAGTGCTAAAACCTCTATTAGAAAGAACGTTGACCAGAACCGCGATAACAGGCAGCGCATTGTGTTACGTGCATATGTAAAACCTCCTCTTGCATACTTATCTCATTCTCTCTCCAAATCTGTTGTGGAGAACTTTCAACTTTTTGATCATACCACACGCATGTCAAGTACCCCCCTCAACCAAAAGAAAAGTCAACCCCATTTATTTTTTTAGATTCTCTAAAACAAAAAAAAGCCGCAATCTATGCGACTTTTCAAGCAATAATTTGTTTTATAGTTACCCGACGTCTCTAAGTTTCCTTTCTCAAAGCCTCCACAATACTCGTTTGATTTAATCGATACATTGGCCAAACTGTGGCAATCAGAGTTGTTGCTATGGCACCTGCACAAGCGAGAACCATGCTGACCCATGGGATCGTCCAAGCTATATCAAAAGCACCTTTGAAGAGATAATGTATCCCATAGCTCAGTGTTATTCCGAGTACAGTACCGTATAGCGCAGAGTACAGGCCGTATAAAATGCCTTCCAACAAGATCATTTTCCTTACATTGCGCTGTGTCATTCCAATAGCTTTGAGCACCGCAAATTCTTTGGTTCGTAAAATGAGATTGGTGCTGACGGTGTTTAGTATATTCAGGAACGCAATCAGGACAATGACACCGATAAATCCATATAAAAAGATCTTGGCGGTTGTCGCATCGTTTTTGGCTTGGGCAAGTTGCTGTACCTTATCTGTATAGCTGTAACCGGCATCTTTTTGGGTCAGGGATTTGAGATAGTCCGTGATCGGTTTGTTGGAAATATCAGTTTTGGCAAGAATAAAAATTCTGGAGTACTTATCGTTACCTGTAACCTTCTCTACGACTTTCGGCGTCGTTATAAATTCAATAACAGCACTCTCATTATAGCTGCTCGACAACAAGCCTTGATCAGTAATTCCAGTTACCGTCAGTGTTGTGAATCCTTGACCCTTCCCATCCGAGTCCAAGGCACGTACTTTGATGTGATCCCCAACCTTGAATTGGGTTTGATTAATAATGATCTGTCTGCCTTCCTCGGTTGTCATTCTTAATTTCTGATTGACGATAACGCCATTTTCCCGGTCCATCTGCTCTTGGTCGATCGTACCAGCCGTTAGTCTGGATTTCAGAGCATCCAGTCCGTTATTTCCGTAGGATTCGAGGTAATTGTTATCTGTGCGATATCCCTTTCCTTCTTCAACAGAATACATTCCCGGACGGAGTTCATAGTACTTGGGATTAACTTTTTCTTTCGGAACGGTAACCATCACTTGATTAATGTAAAACGGATAGGCATGTTCTACTGCATCAAGCTTAATAATGTCAGCATATACAGAATCATCGATCCGTTGGGAAGATCCTCCATATAGAACCGAATAGGAATAATCGATATCTGATTGTGATGTCTGCCCCAGCAAACCAGCCAGTCCGCTAAAGACAATATATAGAATCATGCTGACCACTATGGAAAAAGCAGTGATGCGGAACCGCTTTTTGTTGCGTCTGATGTTTCGACTAGCAAACTGTCCTTCAATACCCAATAGTTTTCCCAGCAGCTTTGAGTTTCGGACAGATGTTACGATCTCCACCTTCGTGCTTCCCGAACTATACACCGCCTCAAGTGGCGATACTTTGGCTGCCAATCTCGCAGGTCCGATAGCAGATATATAAACAGTCAATAATCCCAGTACACCAGCTATGATCAGGATTGGCAGGGAGATGACCATTTGCATATCATTCAGAAATCCCAACGCCAAAAAGCTGATGTTGTAGAACAGAAGCTTCATAAAGACAGTTCCCGTCAATAATCCAACAGGAATGGCAATCAGACTGAGTATTGTCGCCTCTTTGAGAACTAATTTACGTATTTGTGTTGGGGTAGCCCCAATGCACCGCAGCATTCCGAATTGGGAGATCCGCTCCAAGACAGAAATATGAAACGTATTATATATCACCGCACTCGTACAACCCATAATAATAATGATGATTGCTGCGAATGCATATAACAAACTATGGTTTACACCTTCATAGGTGCTTTTGCCATACAGCTTAAGTAATTCATTATTATATTCGACTCGAATATTTTTATATTGAATATCCTTATCCAACGCTATAGCAGAGCCTTGATCCACTTCGTCTAGCTTCAATGAAGATATCATCGCTTCCGTTTTCGCCTGAATCTGATTCATCGATTTCATTTTGACAAAGATAAAATAGTTTTTGTCCACATCGATTTTTACATTATCTTCATACGTGATGGCTGGTAAGATGAAGCTGGAAGACCACGAAGCATTAGCAGCTGGCTTCATAAATCCCACAACGGTGAATTCTCTCTCCTTTTGGGGACGGAAATCTTCATCCAGATCCCAGCCAAAATCACCCAGGCCATTGATGGGTTTGATCTCCCCGGTTGATGCGACAGTTCGCTCGCCAAGACTTAGGGTTAGTGAATCACCAAGTTTCGGTTTGGTCGCAAAACTATCCAGACTCCAGGTCGAAAGAATAACTTCATGCGAATTTTTGGGCAGTCTGCCCGAATCCAAATGAACCTGGAGCTTGTTCATCGCATCGGCATCATACCCTTTGAGATTCAAATATCGATACGGTGCAGCAAACGGATTTTCCTGCTTTTCTTTCTCACTTGTTTTGCTGATGACTGAATATCCTTCTCTGCTGATGATCCCAGCACTTTCTACGGAAGAGTTATTGACGACTTTTGAGACGGCTTCTCCGGGTAATCCGTTAAAAGAAACATGGTAATCCCCGTACTCTTGAACGGTTTGCCGAACCACCTTGTCTCTGAAACTGAGGCCAATGGTTCCGATAGCTGTAAGTAGTGTCACGGACAAAATAATGCCGACGATCGTTAGTAATGATCTTTTTTTCTGCCCTAGCAAATATTTTTGGGTAAGACTAGTATACTTATTCACGATCTCTCACCCCAGTTTGCTGCAAGAGTGTGCCATCTTTTATATTTACAACACGGTCCGCTCTCTGGGCTACATTCAGATCATGTGTGATCATAATCAAGGTTTGATTATACTTTCTGACGGAGTAGGTAAGCAGATCTACGATTTCTTTACTGTTCTTGCTATCCAGATTGCCTGTTGGTTCGTCAGCCAAAATAATCGATGGTTTATTGATCAATGCGCGTCCAATTGCAGTTCGCTGCTGTTGCCCACCTGATAATTGGGACGGAAGGTGCTGCCTTCGATCGCTGAGTCCCAACACGCTTAATAATTCCTCAAGATAACCCTCGTCCACATGTTTGTTCTCAAGTAGCATTGGCAATTTGATATTTTCTTCCGCAGTTAGAACCGGGATCAGATTGTACGATTGAAAAATAAAACCGATTTTGCGTCTTCTGAACACCGCGAGTTCATTTTCACTTTGAGAATACAGGTCCACACCATCAATGAGGACTTGACCACTTGTCGGTTGATCGACTCCCCCGAGCAGATGCAACAATGAACTTTTGCCAGAACCACTGGCCCCAACTATTGCAACGAATTCTCCTTGATTGACGGACAGATTAACCTCTCTCAACGCTTCCACCCTTGCCTCATCACTTCCGTATATTTTAGATAAATGATTGGTCTTCAAAATTTCCACCTTATTATACCTCCAGTTGTGTGATTAACATTGCTTGATTGTTAGTATAGGTGTGGAACCTTACGTTGAAGTGAAGAAGAAGCTTACATTTTCGTAAGCTTCTTCTTAAGTCCACTCTTTTTTGAAAAATGAAATTCTGAATGTAGTCCCTTCTCGGAGCGCGCTCTCCACCGTGATGATCCCATGCTGTTCCTCAATGATCGATTTGGTCAAAGCCAAACCAATGCCTATACTGTTGGGCTTGTTATGATTCTTGCCTTTATAGAATCGCTTGAAAATGTGAGGCATATCATCGGGATGAATGCCTTCGCCGTTGTCTTGAATAACGATCGTATCAAACAGTGCGTTTTCTTCCAAATGGATTTGAACCTCTCCCTCTGCTGGGGTGTGTTCCAGTGCATTTTTAATCAAATTTATAACAGCTTCCTTGAGCCATTCTTCATCTGCTTGCACAAACGCATTCTCACTGCCGAGGATGGTGATCGTCTGCCGTTTCTGGTCTGCTACCGTCCGAAGTGAATAGACAGCGCTCTCCACCATCTCCCTTAGCTCGATCCGTTCTTTTCGAAATCCGACTGCACCTGCTTCGACCCGTGCCAGCTTCAGCAGGCTGATGATGAGCCATTCCATTCGATCAAGCTGTTGCCGACTTCGTTCCAGAAACGTTATTCTCATTTCTTCTTTCATCCCGGGTTCATTCAGCAGATTCTCATTGAACACAATCAGAGAAGCCAGAGGTGTCTTGAGCTGGTGGGAAATGTCGGATAACAGATTGCGCAGAAAGGTTTTTTCCTGTTGGAGTTGCTCCAGGCTGTTGGTTAGTCTTCCAGCCATCGCATTGAAGCTCCGGCCAAGTGAGCCGAAGTCTCCTTCCTCCGTCTCAGGCAGTTTTTTATCGAATTGCTGTTCCACAACCTGCTCTGCTGCATGAGAAATAGTTCTGATTTTCATGAAAAATTTACGATACTCCCACAGAAGCAATACCATGAGTGGGATCAGGAACAACAATACTTGAGCCGCTATTTTCAAGGGTAATGCTCGTCCTGAAAGAGCCGGCTGATCTTCTAAAGACATACCCGTCTGATAACCGTATTGGGCAAGGATACGTTGCCCCTCAGCAAGTTCATCGGCCTGGGCACCTCGAGTAATGAAGTGAATCACCTCATTCTCCAACTGGGGATCTTCCATTAACAAATGCCCAATTAGGGCGCTATTCTGATTCACAATGGTTGTATTGATGCTATTGACTTGATGCTGCATGTAAAAGAACATCACGAACGACAAAATAACTTGCAGAGCAAGTACTTTAATGGCAATGGATTTCCACTCTGGATTTCGCAGGACTTCGATCATGTTCATTTTCCTATAACTTCCACGTTCCATTTATATCCGATCCCCCGAACCGTTACGATATATTGTGGTGCTGCGGGAATATCTTCGACTTTCTCTCTTAACCTGCGGATATGAACAGAGAGCGTATTATCATCAATGAAGTCGCCCGAGAGATCCCATAGATGAGTCAGAATCGAACTTCTGCTGCATATCTGCTTGGGGTGAGAGATCAACAACAATAGTAGTCGATATTCAAGCGCCGTCAGTGTAATCTCTCTGTTGTTTTTAAGTACCGTTCCTTCTAAAATACGCACCTGAATGTTGTCGGATATCCATTGTCTTACTTCTTGTTTTCCCTTGTTATTGCGTCGCAATACGGCCTTCATGCGTGAAATAAGTTCTCTGGTTCGAACAGGTTTGGTTACATAATCATCTGCTCCGAGATCAAGTCCTGCGACTACATTTGCTTCCTCATCCAAAGCTGTCAAAAAGATAATAGGCACTTGCGACGTTACCCGAATCTCACTGCACAGTTGATATCCCGATCCATCAGGCAAATTGACATCCAACAAAATCAGATCGATCGACTCTGCCTGCAGTGCCTGCCTGGCTTCTTCCAAGCTACCTGCCACAACGACCTCATATCCTTCACTGGACAATGTATATTGAATACCAAACACCAGATTTTCATCATCTTCTACGAGTAATAAGCGATTCATCGTACACCTCAGCTCATGCTATTTGAATTTAGATTATTTTCATGTTGATCATAGAGTTCCTGCGTCATTATACATCATTTGAGTTCATACACGTGAATGTTTGCCTACTTAACGGTTAATCTCAATGGATAGACAAAAAGACTAAAGAACGATTTACTGATGATAACAGATAACATCAGTGACTGTTCTTTAGCCTGCTATGAAGTACTACTGACACCACGATCAGGACTGATCTTACATTTTTACGCCCCTGTATCTCCAATCATTTGTCGTTCAATTTGCTTCATTTCATAAAAATAACCTTTTTGCTCGATCAGCTCGGTGAAAGAACCCGATTCCACGATCTTGCCCTGGTCCATGACCACAATCCGATCCATCTCTTCCAATCCCGTCAGCCGATGGCAGATCAGGAGAAGTGTATCTTCGGCTGCCTGGGCCAGAAGATGCTGCAATACACGTTGCTCTGTGACGTAATCCAGTGAAGACGTCGGTTCGTCCAGAAGCCATAATCGTCCTTTACGCAGCATGACCCGTGCCAGAGCTAACCGCTGCTTCTCGCCATCCGACAGGTTCTCCCCTTTTTCATACACCATATCGGTCAACAACTTGTTCGGCAATTGCACTTTATCCAGCACAGCCGACAGTTGTTCATCCGAATGCTCTTCTCCATTCAACAGCAGGTTATCCCGGACGGTTCCCCGGAAGAAATGACTTTGCTGCAACACGACATTCGCGTTTTGCCAAATGCTCTCTTCATTCAGTTCCTTCACCGGAACATCGTTTAATCGTATATCGCCAGACGTTGGTGCACGCAGCTTGAGTAACAGATCGATAATCGTTGACTTACCTGACCCGCTTGGGCCAACAATCGCTGTTTTGGAACCTGCTACAAGTTGCAGGGAGAGCTCCCTCAGCGCCGGTCTCCATTCCCCTTCATATTGAAAGCTAACACCGGATAGTTCAATCGAAACCGCCTGATCGGCTGACACTTCACCGCTTGGCTGTGCAGGTTGCACATCGGAGGTCGGCACCGTTTCCGACAGTCGTTGAGCGGCGTGTTCACTATCCTGCTTATACAAAGGTAGTATAGCCATTGCCGCAGCTTCTTCGAACACGGTCTGCGTAGCCAGGATCAGCATGGCTAGGAATACACCGGCAAACGCTCCATTCACAATTAAGAAAGCGCTCAGTGCCAACACACCCCATGTAACGAGATACGTTACAAAAACATGCATGGATTGCCCGCGCAGCAAGTGCGAAGCCGCTTGTTTCTGTTCTATTGCCAATGCAGCGGAAGCCTGCTGGAGCTGCTGCTCACGCTGTTCCAATTGGCCGTATACTTTCAGATCACGGAAACCATACAACACTTCGGTTACTTCCGTGGACAGCAAAGCTCGTTGCTGGCGGACACGTCCGTGTATTTTTCGCTGACCTAACAAGACAATGCCTGGTACAACAAATGCTGTGATTAGCATGCCTAGTACTAACAAGCACGCAATCCAGATCGAAAAAGCCGAAGTGAACAGCATGGTAGCCAAAAACACCATAACGACCATGATTGGTGGATATGCGACTCGCAAAAAGTAATTCTGCAAGCTTTCGACATCACCTACGATTCGCGCAAGCAGATCCCCGCTTCGATTTTTGTTCAATATACCCGGCGTTACGGGAATCAGTTTGGCAAAAAAGGACGTCCGCAAACGGCTCAGCATGGAGAATGTCGCCCTGTGGGAATACAACCGTTCTCCGTAGCGGCTTGCCGCCCGAAGGAAACCGAGCAGTTTAACCATCGAGGTGAGTACTATTAAGGTGTACAACGGTGGCGCAAATACCGTTTGAGATATCATGTAGCCGCTCGCGGAAAAGAGAGCTACACCTGCTATGCCGGCGATGAATCCGCCCAATATCGAAAGCAAGATATCCTTGCGCTCCTGAATCATCGCTTTTGACAAGATCGTCAGCTCATTCATGCTAACCCTCCTTTCCGTTGGACATCCACCATCTCTGCATACTGCGGCAAACGTGCTAGAAGCTCGTTATGATGACCTGAATCCACTAATACCCCATTGTCCATAAACAAAATGTTGTCCGCATGTTGAATCGTATATAAACGGTGTGCCACCGTAATCATCGTTGCCGTTTTGGCTAATGACGCAATGGATTGTTGCAGTACCCGCTCAGTATGCAGATCCAAGCCCACGGTGGGTTCATCGAACAAAATGACAGCTGGTCTCTTCAGAAAAGCACGTGCCAAGGCAAGTCTTTGCTTTTCCCCTCCAGATAACCCCCGGCCACCTTCACCAACAAATGTATCCAACCCCTGCTCCAATTGTGCAACAACGCCAGAAAGTCCTGCTTCCTCTGCTGCCTGCTCAATTTCAACTCTGGAGACGATTCGACCCGCGCCAATCTCAATATTCTCGGCAAATGTACCTGCAAAAATATATGGATGCTGTGTAATGTAGCTAACACGCTCGAACCATGCAGCCTCATCATGTTGCGAAATCTCTGTTCCGTTAACCAGAACCGCCCCCGAATCTGGTTTCAGCAAACCGGCTATGAGATGAAGCAGCGTGGTTTTACCTGAGCCACTTTTGCCTACAATAGCGATCTGCTCTCCAGGTCCAATCGAGATCTGTCCTGTCTCAAATCCAAAGGAATCAGGCGTGTACTGGAATCGGACATCGTTCAGTTCAATGGTCGGGGGCATTGTTATCAACTCGGCACGAGCTGTACGGAGCTCTTCCGTCTGTGCTGTTGCATCGACATCGGTTATATCGCTTTGATCCGATCCTTCTTCCCGCTCCATTTGTGTGCTCTTGATATTGGTTTCCGCAAGCATCTGTTCCACTTTACGAATCGCCCCCATACTAGTTCGCCCGCTGTGAAATGCCGTTCCCGTATTCTTCAACAGACTGTAAAACTCGGGCACGAGTAACAACACGAGAAAGGCCGTGTGGAAGGTCATCGATTTGAAAACGAGTAACTGGATAGCCAGTTCAAGCGCGACGATACCGATGCTTAACATCACGATCGATTCCAGCATAAATGTATTTGTAAATGCAATCTTCAAAATGCCCATGGTGGCATCACGATAACCCAGACTGCTGCGTTCAATCTCCTGCTGCTGACGTTTCGCCCGTCCGAATATTTTCAACGTAACCAGCCCTTGAAGCGAATCCAGAAACGTACCGGAGAACTCGGCCAGTTGCGCGTATTTTTCTTCTGATTTGTTCTTCGTCTGGAGCCCCACCAAAATCATAAACAGTGGAATAAATGGCGCCGTAAAAAGCATAATCCAGCCTGTGTTGGCGTGCTGCGTAAACGTAACAACCAGAATCAGAATCGCGATCATCGCAGCTTCCATCATTCGTGGCATGTACTGACTGAAATAACTGTCGGCTTCATCCACAGCATCCAAAGCAACGCTGACCTTTCCTCCCGTCTGTCCACGAAGGGTTGAAGGCATGGAGGCTTGCGTCAGTTTCTGTAAAACGGCTGCTCGCATATTCGTCTTGGCACGGGCTGCCATATGCAAGCCCACTTTCCCATTGCCATACGTCAACAGTGTGCGTACAGCCATAACAGCCAGCAATAGAACAAGCAACAGGATCACGGATGAAAAGGAAGCTTTCTCTACAAAGATTCGCTGGACTGCTTCAGCCACCAATGTGGCCTGACTTACAATAGCTACACCAAGCGCCAGCGAGATGATCGCAAGGAAAAGCCTGTTTTTTCGTTGTAAAGACATTTGCTGCGAGATCAGATTGGATTTGGCTCTCCTCTTCATTGAACGCTCCTCCTTTATTTTTTCCCTTTCACATAATCCGCATCAAACAGGAACAGTTTGAAGACCAGAATCAGAGAAGGAATTAACAGGCACAGACCACCGATAAACACGACCACTAGAGCGAAGCCCATTGCAGGCGATGTGGCGCTGCTCTGAATGGTGATGTATGGATCAAGAATGTAAGGATATTGCCCAATGCCGTAAGCGAAAAAGGCTGTGAAAAATTGCAGCATGATACATATAAAAGCTATACCATAACGGCGTCCGTTATATAACAGCCACATGGCAATCATGAAAAATGCAACGGAAAGCGCCAGCAGCCACCATAAATCCATCATATTTTGAAAATGACGCTCATTGTGTTGACCCAAATATATAAATGCAGTCAGCGCGAGAATAATGGTCGGTGTGCTCCAGAACAATGCATAGTTCCGCATCAGCTTCAATGCCGAATGATCCTCTGCCCGTGAAGCGTAAAATGTGAGAAATGATCCGCTAATGAACAATACGGACACGATGGCTAGACCAACGATGCTCCACGATAATGGATTGGTAAACAGCGCCCAGTAATCCAGGGAAACGGTATCCCCCTGCTTCAAAATAAAGCCACCTTCAGACAATGTCAGTGCTACTGACAACGACGCCGGAATAAGCAAACCTGTTGCTCCGTATAAAAACAAGTACACGATACTTTTTTTGGAACCATAATTTTCGAAAGCGTAGAACGACCCACGAATGGCAAGTAGAATGACGGCAATACTTCCTGGAACAAGCAGCGCGGAGCCATAATAATAGGCGGTATCCGGAAAGAATCCGACGATGCCAATATAGAAAAAGACAAAGAATACATTGGTGATCTCCCAGACCGGTGATAGATAGCGAGAGATCAGACGATTAATCAGGTGATCCTGCTTCGTCAGGCGTGCATAAAAGGCGAAGAAACCTGCTCCAAAATCAATGGATGCTACAATAAGATAGCCGTACAAAAACAGCCAGAGTACCGATATCCCAATCAATTCATAACTCATCAGACCTGCTCCCCTTTCTCGGCCGATTGATTATTCTTCTCTTTCAACCATTTCTCCATCTCAAGGTCAGCAGGATTGTTATTGAACAACCGTCTCAGTACGACGACACACATAACGCCTAGCAGGATGTAGAGAAGCAAGAAGACGAAAAATAAAATTCTCACACTCGGTGAAGAAGTAGCGGCCTCTTCTACCCGCATATAACCTCGGATGATCCATGGCTGCCGCCCGATCTCTGCATAGAACCAGCCCATCTCAACAGCCAGAAAAGCAAGCGGTGCACTAAGTGCAACCATACGAAGCATCCACTTGTTAAACTGATTACGTTTCTTCCAAAACACAAACAGGAAGTACAGACTTGATATAGCAAGTAGAGCGAAACCTATTCCAGCCATTAAGTCGAACAAGTAATGCACAAGCAGTGGTGGCTGCTCGTCTGGTGGAAATTCGTTCAGCCCGGTTACCTCGGCGTTAAAGTCTCCAAAGGCAAGGAAGCTGAGCACTTTAGGCAAATGAAGTGCACCTATAATTTCATGTTCAGCATTCAACCATCCCAATAAAATCAAATCCGCGCCGCTTTCTGTCTCGAAATGCCACTCGGCCGCTGCGAGTTTCTCCGGCTGATGCTCAGCCAAAAACTTGGCAGATACATCTCCAGCTAAGGAATTTAATAAACTGAATACCAGCACAACGGCCATCATGAGATTCAAGCCTTTTTTGTGGTAGGCTGACACTCCTTTTCTCAGCATCGCAAAGGCTGCTATTCCTGCTAACAGGGCAGCTCCTGTCAGATAAGCCGAGCTTAATACATGGAACACTTTGGAGAACGTCGCCGTATTCAGCATCGCTTGCACGGGGTTCACTGCCATGAATTGACCTGCTTCCATGACAAAACCTTCAGGCTGGTTCATGAATCCGTTCACTGTTGTAATAAACACAGCAGACATGCCTGCCCCGGCGACAATCGGAATAGTCAGCAGCCAGTGGATATACGGATTTTTGAACCGATCCCACGTATACAAGTAAATTCCCAGGAAGATGGCTTCAAAAAAGAATGCAAATACTTCCATAAATAGTGGCAGTGCAATGACATTCCCGGCCAGCTTCATAAAATTCGGCCATACCAGGGCCAACTGCAGTGATATCGCTGTACCAGTCACAACACCAACAGCCACAGATATGACAAACCCTCTGGACCACCTCTTTGCCATAAGTATGTAATGGTGATCCTTCTTCCGAATACCGATGAACTCTGCAATAGCAATCATCAATGGTACGCCGACACCAAGTGTTGCAAAAATCACGTGGAATCCGAGCGTCAAACCCGTCACCAGCCTGCTCCATAACACCGTATCAATAGCCATTCTTTGTGTTGCCTCCTTTCAAACTCTGTTTCATTTTTGTGATCAATTTTTGCTTAGGACCAGGTCTGCTACTCATTAGTTGCATTAAATACCAGGTTTGGACGTTCCTAATCGTTCATGTGAACGAATTAAGAGAAAAATTTCACAAAGTAAATGACAACGATATCTTGCCACATGTTCTTTGCGTTTACTCCTGTTGATTCCTGATATCGAATGCATAGAAAATGCTCTGCAAGACCTAATAATCAAAATTATTATATCTTTATTTTTATCTAATTCAATCAAAGTCACGTCTTCTACCCTAAACGTTCAAGAAAGGATCAACTCTTTCTGACAACTTGGTGAAAAACAAAAAAAACACCCAATGGAGCTATTGCTTCATTGGGTGCAACCGTGGTATTAAACGGCAGTTTCGCTTAGTTTACCTGCTCTGGATTCACCCCATCCTCCTTGCTACGTATGCTCATAATGATTAACGATGCAGCAAGCACTGTAAGGATGACGCCAAGTATCTGAAATCCTGTCACACTGAATGTATCTCTCATGACGATCCCAATCAATAATGACGATAAGATGGTCCCCAGGTAGCGTGATGTATTAAAAATCCCCGATGCTACACCGATCATTTCTTTGGGTGTGCTTTTGAACAGAGCTGCTTGCATGCCAACCGCGTTTAAGCCGTTACTTATGCCAAATAAAGCTAAAGCAACAATGATAATGACGATTGGGGAAGTTTCGTTCATGACGGCGATAAATAGCGAGCCGACTGTCATTAAACCAGCGGATACGATCAGAGCTGGTCGTGATCCCGATCTGTCAATCCAGCGCCCGGCGATCGGAGAAATAATTAGTGAACACACCCCCAAGGCTAGCATACTCATTCCTGTATAGACTTCGTTGAGATGACGTACCTGCTTCAAGTACGTAGGAACGCCAAAAAAAAGAGCGTAAAACAGGATGTTCACCAGCATGTATTGCACATTGACCCACGTCATTTCGGGGTATCTGGCAAACGTTCGCAGAGGGATAAAAGGTGTAGTTGCTTTTAATTCATGTCGGATGAATATAACTAGTGCAATTATCCCGATTCCTCCTGTCAGTAGATGCCAAGATGAAATATCTCCTGTGGAATTCACTGAAAGTAAACCAATGAGTAGAGTCACCAAGGCTACCGTAAACATCAGGATACCTGGTGCATCAATTAACGCAAGCCATTGCCGAATGGACATATGACCAGAGATAGACGGAGATGTCTCGTCCTTCGGGATGCTTTTCCAGCCGAACCAAAAGCTTACCATGACAAACGGAATATTAACGATGAATATGCTATGCCAGTCCCACCAATGAATCAATACACCACCAATAAAAGGTCCAATTGCAGCTGCTCCAGAGAGGAATATCGCCAAGGTAGACAAGGCGGATGCTTGTTTTTCAGTCACGTTCATTCTCACAATCGCCATTCCGACAGCCACCATCATGCTTGTGCCAATCGATTGAACGATTCGAAATACGATAAGCCATGAAAAGCTGGGAGACCATGGAGCTAACATGGATGAAACGAAAACAATAACAAGACCCATGAGGAAAATCTTCCTGCGCCCGAACAAATCACTACACTTGCCCATGACGGGTTGAGCCACAGCACTGGCAATGTAGAACGATAAAATAATCCACGAAACGGCTGTAAAATCAAGTTGATACACGAGTTGCAATCTTGAGATAGCCACAGAAATCATGGAGGAATTTAACGGATTCAACATGATTCCGAGTCCAACAGCTAACATCAATCCTTTTTTTCGAACGTTCATTGGTGCACCTCTCCTTCTTCTGCTGTCATCTTACTTGAAACTATTCATTTATTCCAACGCATTGTATGTTATGATTTAATGAACTAGAAGGAATGAAGGATGGTACAAATGGAGCTTCTTCAACTCAAATATTTCCTGACGGTGGCCCGATGCGAGCATGTTACCGAAGCCGCTGGAAAGCTGCATGTTACGCAATCCTCCCTGAGCAAAACGATACAACGATTAGAGGACGACCTGGGAGTCCCTTTATTTGATCGAATCGGAAGAAAGCTGCGACTAAATGACTTTGGAAGAACATTTCTTCACCGAACGGAAAAAGCCCTATTCGAACTGGAACAGGGACAGCGGGAAATTGCTGACCTCTCCAACCCGGATCAGGGCACACTGCAATTGGCGGTGACTACGGCGAGCACATTGCCAGGTATACTGCGGGAATTCCGGAAAAACAAGCCGGATATTCAGTTCCATGTGCAAATGGTTTCGTTAGAAAACATGTCCAGACTTCTACATCGGGGCGAGGTAGATTTTTGTCTGGCCTCCCCTCCGATTCAAGGTGACGACATCGAATGTCAGATACTATATAACGATCCGATCGTAGTAGCCGTTCCTATGGGTCATCGATATGCAGACCGAAGTAGCATTCAATTAACTGAGCTTAAGGACGAGCGATTTGTAGGGGTTAAGCAAGGGTATGGTGTTCGTGATATGGTAGATTACGTATGTCAATCTGTTGGTTTTGTACCGAAGTATGTATATGAAGGTGATGAGCCTGCAAGATTAACCGCCCTTGTGGAGGCGGAGATCGGTCTCGCATTTATACCAAGCACAGCCAGAAACCCGAATGAACGTGTTAGATTCTTGCAGGTAGAGGAGCACAGACTCGTTCGGGAAATTGCTCTTCTTTCGCACAAAAACATTTATATTTCAAAAGCCGCTTTAGCGTTTCGTAGCGTAGTTATGGACTATTTCAGTGCTATGACTTGAGGGGGAATTTAATCCGGAGGAGATATCATTTTGAAATTAAAAGCAGAAAGATTTGATTATATTGCAGAGACAGAACGGTTAGTCATCAGACCATTACAGAAAGACGATTATGAAAATTGGTTGAATGCATTTGAAAACCGCTCGCCTTCCCAACACCGCCATGATAAAGGAAAAATGGATATGAGTGAATGTACACTGGATTGATTTCATGATCTGGTAGATCGACACCAGGAGTTAGCGCGTACAGATGCCGTTTATGTATTTGGTGTGTTTAGAAAGCATGATGGTACATATCTGGGTATGATTGATATTGCGACCTTGGCCCGAGATCATTTTCAATGGGGAAGCTTCGGATACACGATCCATAATCAGTATTGGCGAAAAGGTTATGGTAAAGAAGCGGTAAATGAGGCTCTTCATATGGCATTCGAACATCTGAAATTCCACCGCATAGAAGCTCATATTAATGTGGATAACACCCCTTCCATGAAACTAGCAGAGAGTGTTGGTATGGAATTTGAATGCCTACGTAAAGGCTTTATACACGAAAATGATGAGTGGACCGAGCACTTGGTTTATTACAAAAATTCTAATTAAAGGGTTTATACAACTCACTCTAAAACAAGGGAACTCCATATCAAGAAGTTCCCTGTTTTCTATGTTTGTTGAATATTCTTCTTTTTGCGATGAAGGGTTACTACTCCAAAACTGGCTACTGACATCAACAATAGGATCATTGCATTACTGGAGACCAATGATTGCACTGTATCTAGTTGCAACAGTTGAGTAATTAACCTTCCTTCATACGGCGAAAGTGTGGCTCCCAAGTTATACGAGATCAGAACAATGGTAGTACCCAACTTTGCCATTTTCGCGATTTGTTGAGCAAACGTATGCAATAAATAGGGCATTATACAGCGGAATGAAAACCCGATGATCATTGAGCAAACGGTAGTAAGCATGATACTTTGCGATATTGTGGTAATGAACATCGAGCTTCCGAGTAACAGAATCGATAATGGAACGATATAATTCCCGAATGTTTTGTATACTTTTCCAAAAGAAAAGCCGGCAACAAAAGCTCCCAAACCTATAAATGCAATCATATTGCTTCCGTTTGTCGCACTTCCAATATTTTTTTCCAAAATCAAAGGAGTAATCTGTAAATTATAATTGATGAAGATAGCTACAATCACAAATAATAAGAGACCATAGCCAATCATGACTTGAAGGGCTTTTTTATTATTTGTGTGGCTTGGATTCGTTGTGACCTCTTCTCTGCTATTAAGCTCTTTTTTATCAGAAGGAACGAAAATCAGGAACGCGATGAAAATAGGAAGTGCCAGGGCGTAGACATAAAATGATGTATGCCAGCCCATTTTCAATAGTTGACCAACGAGTAGTGTCAGACAAATGCCTCCTAATCCCTCAAAGGCACTTTCTAAGCCAATTACGGTTGCTTGTTTACTTGGATTCAGATGATACATATCACTGATCATCTGAATGATGAGCCGATTAAACAAACCTACACCTAACCCAAACAAACAGCGAGAAATGAACAGCAACGAAAAAAGGTCATGATACAATGCAGGAAATACTCCCGCAATGAGAACAAGTCCTAATCCAGTGAGTATAGTTGCTTTCCTACCAATCAAAAGTTCAAGTCGATTAGCGATTAACACACCAAGAATAACAAACAATGAAGGTATGGTCGTTAATAATCCTACATGTGTTACCGATATCTCTGGAAAATCATTGGCTATCGCAGGAATGTTAGCGGCAATCACTGGACCTGAAGAAATTAATAACGCAACGGACAATAACGAATATGTTTTAAGCTTCTCCATGGATGTTATAAAAATCAACTCCTTTACTGTTTGTATTTGCTCCATATGGCCAGCATTTAGCGCTCGATGCTGCGATAAATGGATAAAGCAGTAACGCATAAGTCGATGACTTCATACGTTACTGCTCAGTCGATTAGAGTTCTTTACCGTTACTTTGGATAACTTTTTTGAACCATTCAAAGGATTTTTTCTTGCTGCGTTTCAACGTACCCTTTCCAGCGTCATCTTTGTCGACATGTATGAAACCGTATCGTTTACTCATCTCTCCAGAACTTGAGCTTACTAAATCAATACAACCCCAAGATGTGTAACCCAACAAGTCAACGCCATCTTCTTCCACTCCTTTTATGAAGGCTTGGATGTGTTGACGCAAATACTCGATTCTATAGTCATCCGTAATATATCCCGTCTCATCAGGAGTATCTATCGCTCCTAATCCATTCTCAACGATGAATAGTGGCTTCTGATATCGATCATACAAGGAGTTCATTGTAATTCTTAGACCTTCAGGATCGATTTGCCATCCCCATTCACTCGTTTTCAAATGTGGATTGCGCAGTGTCGGAAACAGGTTAGCTGCCGTTTGTGTGTTTACTGCCGGATCTGCACTGGTCAATCGTGAACCATAGTAACTGAACGAAACGAAATCAACCGTATTATTTTTCAAGCATTCCTCGTCCCCGTCTTCCATGGCTAAGTGAATATTCATTCGTTCTAACATTTTCTTGGCATAGTTTGGATATTCTCCTCGGGATTGTACATCGACGAAGAAGTAATGCTCGCGATCCCTTGTCATGGCTTTCCAGACATCATCTGGTGCACATGTATACGGATAAGTGTTGGCACCTGCTAACATACAGCCAATCTTCATTTCCGGGTTAATTCTACGCGCAATTTCAGTCGCTTTTGCACTTGCGATCAATTGATGATGAGCTGCCTGATATTTCACAGCGTCCTCATCCTCACCTTCTTCAAACACTAGACCTGAGCTTCCAAAAGGTAAATGCAACAGCATGTTTATTTCATTAAAGGTAAGCCAATACTTCACTTTATCTTTATAACGGGAGAAGATCGTTTCACACAGTTTCTCATAATAATCCACCATTTTTCGGCTTCTCCACGATCCAATGGTTTTCACCAAATGAATAGGGACGTCAAAGTGGGTGATGGTGACAAGAGGTTCAATGCCGTATTTCAAACATTCATCAAATACATTCTCATAGAATTGCAAGCCCTCTTCGTTGGGGAGCTCGTCATCTCCATTAGGGTAGATCCGTGTCCATGCCAAAGATAAACGGAAACACGTAAAGCCCATCTCTGCAAATAAAGCAATGTCTTCTTTATATCGATGATAAAAATCAATAGCCTCATGACTTGGATAAAAATGCTCTTGATCACACTCTAACATTTTTAATTGCCCTCGCATGACAGGAACACGATCTTTCCCTGCCGGTATCACATCAACTGTGGATAGTCCCTTGTTGCCTTCGGCATATCCACCTTCACATTGATTAGCAGCAACTGCCCCACCCCACAAAAAGTCTTTTCTTAAAGTCATTAAAACACACTCCTAACTTGTAGTTTTGTTAAGCTTTGACAACCAACAATGTGTTGTTAAAATCAATATTTTTTTGACTTGTTTCTGCAATCACATCCGAGTAACTGTACGTATTGGTTACAATAACAGGCGTTTGAGTGACATATCCTTCTTCTCTGATTTTTTCCAGATCAAATGTCAGCAAAGTCTGTCCCTTCGTGATTCTCTGACCTTCTTCCACGAAAGCCTCAAAATATTTTCCGTTCAGCTTTACTGTATTTAAGCCGACATGAATAAGAATTTCGACTCCTTCATCGGATAATAGTCCAATAGCATGTTTCTTAGGAAATAGGGACACAATCATACCATCAAATGGAGCAATGACTTTCCCCTCGCTGGGTTCAATAGCAATTCCTTTACCCATTGCCTCTGAGGCAAACGCGACATCCTGTACATCCTGAAGTTGAATGAGTTGACCTTTAAGTGGAGTTGCAATAACGGAATCTTTAAATGGTATGACTTCATCCGCAACACTACTCACCTCATTCATACTTGAAACAGTATTTTGTGAAGGTGCGTCTTTTTCATATTTCAAACTGAGCAAATAGGTAAGCACAGCAGTTACAACAGTTGTTATCACAAGGGCGATCAAAATATTATATAGATTCCAGATATTTTCACCAATGTACAGCGGAATCGCCGGGATTCCTGAAGCGCCTGTTGCGTAACGGGAAACATCCATTAGCCCTGCAAAGAGTCCCCCACTGGCAGCTCCAATCATACCCGCGACAAGTGGGTATCTCTTCGGTAAATTTACACCGTAAAGAGCTAGTTCCGTGATTCCCATCAACGCTGTGATCCCACTGGAAGTAGAAATTTGTTTTAATGCTTTATCCCTGGTTCTCATCCCTACAACTAATGCCGCAACACCTTGACCTATACAATTGATCATCGCTCCAGGACCGAGGATATTCTCATAACCTGATGTGGTGATTTGAGCAATGGACAGAGGAACAATATTATGGTGTAGTCCAAACATAACCAGTATTGGCCAGAAGGTTGCAACCAGGAAAATAACCAGCCAGCTACCATGTGCGCCCAAGAATTCAAAGCCCATCGCTAAATACGTTCCGAAAAATGACCCCAGTGGTCCCAATACGGTTAAGGCCAGAATTCCCGTCACTAAAATAGTGAACATGGGAACAAAAATAATTTTCACTGCATTCGGAATGATCCTTTTAAACATAGATTCAATATATGATTGTGACCAAACTATTAAGAGAATTGGAACTACAGATGAACTATAAGATACAAGAGTTAGCGGGATTCCAAAAACACTTACTTCAGTTCCATCTACACGCAATTGCGTCAAGTTTGGATGGAGCAAAATACCAGCTAAAACGAGAGCTAACACGGGACTGCACTTTAATTTGTTTGCAGCCGAAAATGCCAACAAGAATGGTAAAAAGTAGAAAATGGCATCCGACATAAGACTTACGACATAGTAGGTTTGGGAATCTTTTGAAATCCAGTTGAACAAAATAAGCAGAGCGAGTAGTGCCTTGATCATCCCAGCACCAGCAATAGCAGGAACAATCGGACTAAATGTTCCGGAGACGAAATCGATTAGCTTCCCCAAAATACTAATTTTTCTAGCTTGAGTTGGTTCACCCGATGAACTCGCGTTAGGTTTAAGTTGTTTGATCACTTCTTTGTAAACGTCTTCAACATGTGTGCCGATAACGACTTGAAATTGTCCGCCGCTCTCAACCGCATCAATAACGCCATCAAACGACTTAAGCGCTTTTTGATCTGCTTTACTGGTATCATTCAGTGCAAATCTAAGCCTAGTCATACAGTGAGTCAGAGTGGATACATTCTCACTACCGCCCACTTTCTCTACAATATCTTGAGCCAACTTCTCGTATTTCTTGCTCATCCCATAATGCCCCCTCTTGTTGTTGCCGCCTAAATGAATAAAATCGAAAGCGCTTTAAATAACTTTCCATGCAACAAAAAAGCTATTTATCTGTAATACATAAAGGCTGCATTCACTACACCTTTAAAATATCATCTGATAAACAGCTATAGCCAATACCTATAATTTATACTTTATTATGCCTGAAAGGCATGCCTGATATGTTCCAAAAAACGTACCTCAGTTTGACTGAATACCTTATGTTTTTTCCAGACAATCACTGTTGGAAACTGAAGTTCCGGATGAAAAGGTCTAAAGCATAATGTGTCAGACTGCTTCATTGCAAGCGCACCCTCAATACAGATTGCCGTCCCTAACCCCTCCTCTACAAGGTTAAGTACATTAGATATTAAATTATAGGTCGCAACGAAGTTTAGATGTGCATATTCATCTGCAAACCAGCTTGCAATCTCATTCTGTACGACAGATCGGCTGGATATGAGCAGAGGCACTCCGGCTAAATCGGTTGAAGTTACATATTCGTTCTGTGCAAGAGGTGATGAGGTCTTCATAAGGACTCCCCAGCGCTCCTTCTGGGGCAGTCTGATGAAATCGTATTTCTCAATGTGAATGGGCTCTAACAAAATGCCCACATCGAGCAGTCCTTTATCGATTCGCTCCTTTATGTCATCCCCCGTTCCACTATAGATGTGATACTTAACCTGCGGATACTCCATATTGAAGTCTTTTAATAATTGTAAAATAACATTGGACGTTAATGATTCAACACTCCCGATCGATATGGTTCCTCCAACCAGATTGTTCTGATCTTTAAACTCTTTCTCTGTTTTATCCGCAAGTGTGAGAATTTCTTCTGCTCTTTGACGTAAAAGCATGCCTGCTTCTGTCAGTGTTATTTTACTTTTCCCACGTATAAACAATTGAGTTTCTAAATTTTTTTCCAGATCAGCCAACTGTCTGCTTAACGTAGGCTGTGTCACATGTAAGATCGTTGCAGCATGTGTGATATTTTCTACACGAGCTACTGTCAAAAAATATCGAAGTACTCTTAACTCCATAATTCCTCCTGATTTACATTCATTTAAGTGTCTCCTGAATCATTCATTTCTTTACTATACCTTCCTGTTAACCAGAAGAAGACAGTTGATTGGGATAATCAACTGTCTGTTGTTTCAAATAAAGAAGATTATTTCTCTGGAATGATTTCATTAACGCAAGCTAAAGCATTTAGTGTTCTGGGAAATCCCATGTAGGGAAGGCAGTGAGTTAGAGCGGTGATCATTGTTTCTTTATTATTGCCAACATTGATGTTACCCTGAACGTGTGCTTTGACTTGACTATCCGCACCTCCGAGTGCACTTAGTATACAATGAGTAAGTAGCTCTCGTGTTTTCAGCTCAAGACCTCCACGGGTATAGAAGTCACCAAAGCAAAATGCTGAAAGGTAGTCCTGTATATGCTTTTGATTTGACGGGGCATTTTTCCGGTTTTTCTCAATAATATCGCCAAAAATCTCTTTTTGGATACCAAGTCCTTTGTCAAGGCGGTTATCTTCTTCAACCCGTTGTTGACTCTCAAGAGGCAGTGCAACATGTTGTTCTTCGAAAACTTCATTCATTTCCGATATGGCATTTAAAGTTTTCGGGAATCCTAAGTATGGTGCACATTGGTAGATTGCTTCTTGGATCTCCACGGGTGTCAGTCCAACATTTAGCGCGGCACGAACATGTGCCTTGAGCTGAGGCAACGTTTGATTCGTAGTAAGTACGACCAGGGTAATAAGCTCGCGTTGTTTATCATCAAGGGCACCTTGATCGAAAATTTCACCAAATATGAAGCGACTCAATATGTCCTGAAATTCAGGATGTTTAGCATATGCCGCTGGAACTCCATCGCCGAATAGTTTTTTATATGTTTCTTGGCTCTTGTCAATTCGATTCATATTCATCAAACCTCCTGTTTCTTTTTAGTTAAAGTTAGGTGTACTCATTTTACATTGAAAGAGAAAAGAAACTATATCCTATTCATATCATTTTATTGCCTAATCCTATCAAATGAATACTGTTAAATGAGGTCTGTTTTGAATAAAAGGACTATTATAATCAATGAAATAAGAGTTTCTCGATTCCCGCTGACGCTAAAGAAAGCCATTTACAGTGAATGATATGCATATTGATTATTTAACCAAACCGTGTTTATAATGCTAAAAACCGAGCATTGAAACAGTGTTCTCTCATGATAAAGGATTTCCGAATAATACAATGTTAGGGTCTAAGACGGAGGTTTTTGAATGGTTAAACTGGATCGAAGAGTGATCAAATCTCAAGACGCTATTAAGAAAGCAGTACTTGAGTTGATGGCTGAAAAAATTTTCGAAGAAATTACTATCCGTGATATTTCAGATAGGGCAAACGTTAATCGAGGCACGATTTACCTACACTATATGGATAAATATGACCTACTCGATAAAATTATCGAAGAGCATATTGGCAATCTCCGTGATCTATGCCACGCTGCATCCGAAATGAGTTTTCAAGAAGGGAACTACGTTTGGTTTGAATATTTTTCCAAAAACCACTTATTTTTCTCAACCATGTTAAACACGAAAAGTGCCACTTATTTTCACAGCCGATTCATTGATCTGGTTGTCCAGGAATATAAGATTGAGGTTGATACTACCGAAGGAAAGAATAAAGGCATGGATGACGAAGTTATTCTTCAATTTCTTGCAGCCGCAGTTGTTGGAAGTGTGGAATGGTGGTTCAAAAATGGAATGTCCATACCTCCTCGGGTTATGGCAGAACAGACTGGGGTATTGTTAGATAGAAACTTCTGATCCCCTTACCTTGCAGGATTCAAACAGAAGCAACAAAATAATAAATCCTCACTTCTGCTAGGAAATGAGGATTTATTATTTGTTTATAAGAGTTCAGTTAGTGCATTGCTTTTTCCCACTCGCCTGGAACCTCGACATCCGTTTCTTCTGCTGCGATCTGCAGTTTAGTGATGTCTTCCGTAGACAAAGTGATTTCAATGGCTTTTACAGCATCCTCGACGTGGCTCGTTTTCGTTACACCGATAATCGGAACGGTACCCTTCGCAATAGCCCATGCCATTGCAATATGGGCAACAGAGGCACTGTACTTGCTACCTATTTCTCTCATAACGTGAATCAAACTTTCGAGCTTAGCAAGGCGATCAGGACCAAAGGCTTCCCCTCTCCTTGTACCACTAGGTAAAGGATTTTGTGCACTGTATTTGTCTGTTAATGCTCCTTGTTCCAGTACCATGTAGGAGAAAAATACAATATCATTCTCTGTACAGTAATCAATAATTCCTGCTTTCTCGGACGAGCGATAAAGCAAGCTGTAATGGTTTTGCACAGCTGAAATTCGCAAGCCTTCCTCCGCCAATATACTGGCTGCCAGTTTGATTTCATCCAAATTATGATTGGATACTCCTACATGACGAACCTTTCCACTTTTCATTAAAGGAATTAGTTGTGGGGTCCACCTTTTTACATCTGCGGGATTATGTATCCAGTAGATGTCTGCATGATCCACATGAAGTCTTGCTAAACTTTCTTCTAAAAGTTCCTCCATTGCTTTATCGTGATCGCCCGCAATTTGTGGTGTGAACTTCGTAGAAATCAAGACTGCATCATGTTGTTTGGCAAAGCTCCCCAATATGGACTCCGAGGAACCCATTCCATATACTGCTGCTGTATCCCATAACCAGAGTCCGGCATTCATAGCTGCGTCAAAGACTGGTTGGAGGTCCGCTTCTGTCAGTTGATTCCCGAACACGGTATTTCCTCCAGCTTCGCCGGTTCCCCAAGACCAAGTGCCCAAAGCAATCGGTGGTACATTGGTGTTATTTGATAATCGAACACTCTTCATTTAAGATCACCTTCTTACTATGAGTTTTTATTAGCTAGATATCTGCTCAACTTTTGGGTTCAACGCATACGTCACGTAATCCTCGGCACTTTTCTCAAGTTCCTCATCTGACAGGTGTTGCATTACGCCAGTCAATATGTATGGTGTCAGATAGCGAGTTCCAATCATATTACTGGTTGCCTCGAATGGACGTAACAGCTCTGTAATCGAATATTTAAAATGCCCGTCTGACATATAGTTTTCTTTTGGGGCACCAGCAGAAACGGCAACAAGAAGCTCTTTTCCATGTAGGTTATTTCCTTGGCTACCATAAGCCCAACCATAAGTCAGGACGGTATCCTGCCATTTTTTCAATAATGATGGGCTACTGTACCAGTAGAAAGGGAATTGCAAAACAATGCGGTCATGTCCTTCCATCAATTGTTGCTCGGCCGCTACATCAATTTTCTCATCAGGATAAGCCTCATATAGACGATGAACGGTAACGTTGGACTGCTTTTCCATTTCTTCGGTCAATCGCTTGTTCACACGAGAAGTTGCCAAATTTGGATGAAATACAAGAATGAGTGTTTTCATTATAGTCGGTCTCCTTGTTGTGTGTTGTTTTCCTCGCTTTTAAGCGAATCGCTCTGCTGTCTGTCTGCAATAAGCTGTCCAGCAACGCCTATGTTCTCTGTATCATTCTCCTTCACAAATACAAAAAAAGCTTGCTGAGGTATGTTCATAATATTTGAAGCTGATTCGGTAAGTTCTTGTACTAACTTTCTTTTTTGTTCTTTAGACAATTTTGCTGCTTCAACTGTAATTACGGGCATTGGTGTTGTCTCCTTTTATTTGGATTTTCATATAGATCACTGATCAACTTACTTTCATTATTTTAAACAGAAACAGGACAGTTACAATGAGCAAATCTTCGAGATGTGTGGATTACTCAACACAATAATTACAATTGCCTATTATAATGTATATGGATTAATATGATATTCTAATTTTTATGTATAAAAAGAGCGAACAAAGCACTTTCATGCCCTGTTCGCTCTTCTCCATCTACTCCTTGCACTTGTATCGCTGTGTTTTCCTTACTCGCCCAGGCTGTTCCAGAATGATTGAAACGCGCCTTCCTCAACTTCCAGGAATGCCGGAACATTACCGTAACGAACCAGACCTTCACCGAACAGAACCAGTGGGACCTGCGTTTTGTCTTCCAACGTGAGATAGATGATCTTGCGATCTTCCTTGCTGTAAAGGTTCTCTTCCAATTCCGGACTCGTTGCAATCGGTTTGGCAGCAGATAACGCAGAGACGAAGCTCTCCAGTGATTCGTCCGCTGCTAACGGCTGAAGCTGCTGCAATCCGTTGTTCCAGCTGTCGAACGTCTCCCATTGCGCAGAAGTGATGTTGCCTTCGAGATGAAGCTTTCCGATCAAGTCGGCTCCGCTACTGATGGTGATCCCGTTATTTTTGTCGAATAGTTGAGCATACACCTGACCATCGATCTCGGTGTAGGACATGATCCGGAAGTCCTTATCATAGCCATTAACCATATAGATGTCTGCTTCGCCAATGTTGGAAGCAAACTCCGTGTATTTATCCTGGCCGCTCCACTCATCGATGCCGCCAGTAGTGGTACCGAGTTTTTCGCCGCGTAGGTTGAGCGCACTGGTGCCTTCAAGTAAAGTCTCGGACTGTAAATAGACGTTCCCCTCATAGACAACCACTGGTAACATGCTCGCCATGGCACCTTTGCCGTTTGAATCCGGTAGCTCCATCTTCGGAATTACAATGGGGTCAAACGATGCGCCTGGGGTAACCCCTGCTACCTGGGGTGTTGGTGCGGTTGGTCCATTGAATTGTTGCCATACACTTGGCGCAGCGAGTCCGATGCTGGCAGCGATAACGACGCTTGCTGCAATGTATAATGGTTTGCGATGGCGTTTTGGCCCCTGATGTTGCGTGTTTAAAGATTGTTCTACCCGTTTTTTCATTTGCTCGTTTATTTTCATATGATCCACCGCTTTCTTGTAGTTTTGTTTGAATTGTTCTTCGTTCATCACAGTTCCTCTCCTTCCAGCTCCAGTTTTAACAACTGTCTTCCTCGCTTTAATCTCATTTTCACTGCTGATTCGCTAATCTGCAGGATCTCGCTGATTTCTCGGATTGGATAATCTTCGTAATAATACAGATGAACCACCGATCTATACTTGACGGGCAGTGACAACACGAGTTCGATCAGCGCGTGATCTTCAGGGTTGTCTGTTGTAAGAGGATCGACTCCCTCCAGTTTGACCTCCCGTTTGCGCCAGCCTCTGCCTAATAAGGATTTGCAATGATTGGTGATGACCCGTATCAACCATGCTTTCTGATGTTCCGCATCGTTGAATATAGGGGCTTTTTCTATTAGTTTGATGAAGGTATCCTGAGTGGCTTCCTCCGCGTCTTCTCGTCTGCCGAGGTGCACCATGGCAATCCGGAACAGCGTATCCGCGTATGTCTCATAGACTTTCATCACATGATCGCCCAGCTGGGGAACTGATCGCTGCATGGTTGGTATGCCCTCCTTTATACCTCTAACACTCTTAAGGACGGCATTTGGTCACATTTTGTTTTAGGATTTTTTTATTGATCCATTTCATTCAAAATGCAAAAAAAGAAAGCAGCTCCTTTGAGTGGAGTTGCTTTCTTCGTTCAACCAATTAGAATTTCTTCTGTAAAAGTTCAATATTATCTTCCAAACTGCTGTCCAAGCTTACGCCTACCTTCTGCAGTTTGTTTTGGTAATATGTCTTCACATCTTCCCACTTATAGTATGGGTAGGTCTTGGTTTCGATTGGGAAGGCGATTTCTTCTTCATTTCTAAGCATTTTCACCAAAACATCTTTACCGTTGGAGTACAGAATCCATTGGATATTTGCCCCCATTGGTGAGATGACCGAGCCATTCCAGTTTTGGGTCACGTCCTGCGGCTTATCTACACTAACATTCGCTCCAGCGATATCCAGGAATGAAGATAGTGGAATGATGGTTTCTGCGTGAGCAAAACGAAATATACCAGCCGTGTCTTTCTGTTGAATGGACTGTTCGGTTGACACGATCAGTTCTTTGACCAGGGGTGAAATGATATTCTGCGGCAGATTTGTTGAAGTTAAGGATGGACCTTTTTCATAAAAGTCATTGATATTGTCAACGCTCTCGTACCACTTTAACTGATTGGTTGTGAAATACCGCCCGAATTCGAATTCACCTTCTCCTTTAATATTCGAAGAGATGATGTACAGTTCATATAGATTAGAAGCAGCCTCGGTTGGGTTGCTGAGCTTCACTTTTCCCTTCTCATCCTTCAGCTCGAACTCTCCAGCGTTCAACCGCTTGTAGAAGTCTTCAGAGAAAAATTGCAAAAGTACTTCTTTTGCATAACGCGTTCCTGTGCTCTGTGTGACATATTCCTCATATAACTTAACCCAGTCTCCATCTTCAGCATATTCGTTATACCTTGTAGCTAAATCGTAGGGACGTAGATAAGGATCTTGCTCTTCTTCAAAGGCTGAAGCCAGAATGTCTACCTTGTTATCCCCCAAGCTATCCTTTAACCCTTCAATAAACTGATCTCTGCTCTGTGGCGTTCGATCTTTGAAAGTTGCTTGTGCAATTACTTTTTTATCTGATGTAAATAGTTCTTTGAAATTCTGCCCGACTCTGCTTCCTATTCCTTTCAGTTCTTCTCCACCCGTGGTGGATAGCAATCCATAATGATCTTTTTCAACCACCATCAGTTTGCCAATTTCCTTCTTCAGCTCTTTACCCAGATTGGTAATCTGCCCATCCTTTTCAGCGATGTCGAGCAGTTCAAAAAGCGTCTTGTCGTACTTTGAACTGGATAGATGTCTGGAACCATGTCTTCCTACGTAGTTAATAAATACGGGCTCATATCCATCAGGAGCTTCTGTATAACTTGCTTCTTTGAAAGGATATGGCGTTTTGGTACCACGGTACCCCTGCTCATCGTTAATCTTTTGTCCAACAAACACCGATTGAGTGTTGTTATCCCAGTCTACCTCTTTTCCCAAGGCTTCCCCAATCGCTCTTGCCGGTACATAAGTTACTCCGTTATATAGAAACGATTCTCCTTCCACCCTTTGACCGTTCACAACCACCTTAGCCGATTGTTCGGACACTTCGATCATGCGTTTTGAAGCTGCACCATATACGTCAAACATACTTACTGATGTCAACATGGTGAGTGATACTACTGAAATTCCGATTTTTTTGATGATCATATTGAATAGTTTTCTCCTTATTCCGCTTAATATCGGTTTATTTTCGCTCATCATACTATAGGTGAAGAATGTCCGCGCCGTACCCATACTTTGTTAATTTAATGTAAAAGAATACATATAAATATTGACGTAAAATCGCATGACGACAAAAAGAGCCGCTCATTAGCGACTCTGACTCTTCAAAACAGGCTATCTTGCGCCCCGACACATGAACAAAATAGTTATCATATGTTTCGCGTTATAATAGCTCCCTATATATTTTTATATCTACTCCAGACTCCGTTGGATGACCTTCGCCAATAAGCGTCACACTGTTCAAAAAGGATAAAGCCTCGCTGTTCGTAATCATTTTGGGGGAAGTGCGGAACAATGCAGTTTTCAGCGCTTTGTCGATGTTTCCGTTGTTTTCGATATAAATTTTACAGCTATGCCCTGTGTTGTCCGTTCCTTGGAGCATATATCTTGCCGAGAGAGTATGCGGATCCCCATTCTTTCCTATGATTTGAGTATCCACGCCTCCACCTAACACGATTCCCTCAAAGTACTTTCCTGTTGCGCTGCCTGTAAAAGGAATCATAACAACCGAATCGCCTTCGCTATTCTGTAGATCCAATGATTTCTCGATGTTCACATGTACCGTGAACAACTCTTCTAATTTCACGCGTTCCCACCTCCAGTTATTTACGTGTATGTCATCAGTAAACCGCTACTCACCGAAAATCCGGTGGGTCTGATGATATCTAACATAAGTTCGTTCCATCGATTCTCAGGAATGTCGGTAAAATAAAACATGTGCTTCTCCCCAGGTGATAAATCCGGGATGTGTTCAGTAATGCAATCACCGAGCGGGTTAACCAGTCTCAGCGTATAACCAGATATCCGATAACATGGAATGTCATTTCGGTTCTCCACGGTTACTACAACTTGGGCCTTCTCCTTAACCAGTTCCACGTTGAGGTTGATTGGTGAAGCTAATCGGCGCAAAGCTTCGTAAGAAGGCTTGGGCGTGCCATCTAAACTCATGGAACCATGCACCCGTTGGCGCAGCCTTCCCTCGCCTTCCTCCCCCATTTGCGTACGATAATCGTTTAGGCTGAAGTATATAAGTGCTGCAATGGCAGGATGCTTCCGGTACTCCCTTGTGTTTTCCATCAGGATCTGTGTACGACGCTCATCCCCGCCATTAAAAGCAGGCTCACATAGTCCATATTCAGCTACCACGAGAGGTTTATTTGGTAAATTCCTAGTCATATTTTGAATAACTTCCGGCCTGTCCAACTCACCATGCCATGTCCCGATATAATCGTTCCACATGATCATGTCACCTACACCCGTGGCATCCTGGGCAGGATTCTCATGCACAGTGTTAGACACATAGTTAATGAATCTCGTATCGTCAAGTCCGTGCACCAGAGATTTGAGTTTCTCAAAATACCGAACTGTAACAGTGGATTGTCCGTTCACCTCGTTGCCGATACCCCATGCATAGATGCAAGGATGATTGTAGTGACGATGGATCATTTCTTGGGCATGCTTAATTGAAATGTTCAACCATTCATCATTAGGATCTTGTGGAGTCTGCCAATGTGGAATCTCCTCCTGTACCAGTAACCCGTTACGATCACACCACTCCAGCAACTTGCTATCCTGCTGCCAATGAAAGCGGGTAATAACACAATTCGCATGTTTTATATGATGAAGCATCTCTTCTAACTGTGCTACCGATTCTGCCATACCGCTCATAGGATTCGATCCTGGCATCCATTCAACCCCCATAAGACGTACCGGCTCACGGTTCAGCAACAATGTATTTCCCTCTGAGCTAATCTCTCTAAATCCTACTGCTGTGCATACCTCATCTGTAAGGACACCATCCGAGTATAAAGAAATGGTTACTGTGTATAAATGGGGATGATCAAAATGCCACAACTTAAGGTGTTCCACCTTGATGTCTTGAAAGCTTAGAATACCTTCATCGCTGGACATTTCCCATTCCTTCGAAGTTAACATGTCTTCTTCATACGACATGATCACTTTCAGTTTTACAGATTTGCACTCGGACTCATGTGGTGGTTGCTCCCACAACCGAATCTCACCAGATAACATGCCGTATGGAGCTACAGCTCCGTCCATATCGTCCGAGAAGAAAGGTGCCGCTTGAAGTTTGGAATAGTCGATTGCCGTGCGACCGCTAACCAGCAGCGATACGCCGCGAATAATTCCGCCGTCGTCAGCCCAATCAAAGCTATTTCCCATGGGAAGAGCCGTGTTGCTATTTTCATTATTCACTGATACTACGATGTGGTTGGTTGTATCAAAGATGACTGTGTCGGAGATCTCTATAACAAATGGAGTGTAACCTGATTGAGTATGTTCTCCTACACGTTTTCCGTTTACCCAAACCACCGCATCTCGATAAACTGCATCAAACTGTAACCGCAGTAATTTCCCTTTCCATTCCAGAGGAGCGTAAAAATCATGACTGTACCATCCCGTTCCACGGAACTCCTCTAACCCATTTTGCACGTTCCACGTGTGGGGAATCTTAACGGTTTCACCCAAGGGAGGCCCCTCTTTATACCATTGTAGTTCCATGCCCAGATTCTCGGTATCTGCCTGAAACAACCATGATTCTTCCAATGAAACTATTGTTCTAGCACTCACTCTGATTCCTCTCTTTCTCATGCTGTTTTTTAATATGATATAGGAGACTCCTCTGTAAGGCCATTCAACATCCGCTGAATGTCATGGACAATCTGGTGACCATTTCTGGTGTTGGTGAGAGAAGTACCGTATTAACGTTTAATTCACTGTCACACTAAAAAAAGATTTACAAATCTCCTTCTAGTCCATTAATATGGTTTACATACTGTAAAGGTTAACATTGTGTAAATAAAGGAGAATAATACGTACATGAGTACATTGCCAAAATCAATTCGCCTGCCGCTCTTCATTCTAATGTTGAATCTGTTTATTGCTTTATTGGGGCAAGGAATGCTTATTCCCATATTGCCAGAGTATCTGAAGCTTTTTCATGCGGGAGGTACCGTCGCCGGATTTTTGGTAGCGGCCTTTGGGGCGGCTCAATTCTTGTTTTCACCACTCGGGGGACAATTGTCTGATCGCTTTGGGCGCAAAAAATTGATCATGGCCGGAATGTTTCTTTCCGTTGTTTCGGATGTGATCTTTGCACTTTCCACTTCGCTGCCTCTCCTGTATGTCGCACGATTCATTGGTGGAATCAGTCTCGGCTTAATGGTCCCTGCGAACCTCGCTTATGTAGCTGATATTACAACGCCAGAGACTCGCGCGAAGGGTATGGGATATTTTGGCGCAGCCATGAATCTGGGAATTGTACTTGGCCCTGGACTGGGTGGTCTAATTGCCGAGATGGGCATTCGCATTCCTTATTTCTTCGCAGCTGGTTTGGGATTGATAGCGGCTTTACTTACACTGCTACTGCCTGAGACACTTCCGCCTGAGAAAAGAACGGCCTCCATTCGTATACAAAAGGGAGATCACCTGGGCAAAAAAATCTGGAGTTCGTTTAAAGTACCTTATTTCAAATACTTAATTTTGCTACTCGTCATGACCTTTGGCCTCATGAGTTATGAGACGGTATTCGCTCTTTTTGCAGAGCAAAAATACGGATTTGACGCCGCAACGATCTCCATCATCATCACCTTGGGAGCGATTATCGGTATTGTTGTGCAAATTTGGCTACTGGATTGGTTCGTGCAGAGAATTGGTGAAGTTAAGCTCATCCGTCTTTCATTAATGATTACACCCATAGCGTTATTGCTGATGTTAATTAAGGTCAACCTTGTCTTTCTATTATTTGCTTCTGCGCTATATTTTGCATTCAATTCATTCTTGCGACCAGCAATCAGCACGCTAATATCCAAAAACGCAGGTGATCGGCAAGGTTATGCGTCTGGTCTGAACACCACATTCTCCAGTCTGGGAACGGTATTCGGCCCACTGATCGCAGGGCTACTGTTTGACAAAAACATCAACTTCCCGTATATTTTTGGTGCAATTATGCTTCTTGCTTCTCTTGCACTTACAATGAAAGCATTCCGTTCAAGGAAAGGACAACTGTATACAAGTGAATGAAAACTGGCATCAACAATTGAGAAATAAAAATCGTGATGATCTGATAGAAGCAGGTAAAGAGCTTTTTTTGAAATATGGATTGCTCCAGGTGAAGATAAAGGATGTATGCACGAAAGCTGAACTTAGTAGAGTGACCTTCTATAAACATTTTCAGTCGATGGATGAGCTTCTTCTAGCCATTCAGATGCAACTGATTGAACATTTAACCGATGAGGTTAGCCGTACATCAATTGAGGACATGAACGGTCGAGAGCAGCTCACGGTCATGTTGAATGCATGGGTTGTTTTTGCCCAGGAGCATCCAGACTACATCCGATTCATTCAATTATTTGATATCAACTATGAGATGTATGATTTTAGTCCAGAATTGAGAGAACAGTATGATAAGTTTAACCAGAACGGGAAAGAAAAACATTTCCTGATGGGCGCTTTATCCCAAGGCGTTGCTGACGGTAGTATTAAGAATCCGTCCCCTCCGCTCGATCTGGCTCAGTTTATCTTCACAACGATGATGGGCATGCTTCAACGGGTTGTTAAGATCGATCCGTCGAAATCCAGTGCAATGGATACTCGGATGACGGAGCAATTTGTGAAGATGCTGCTTCATTTTGTCTGTAGTGAGGAAACACCCGAAGGATAGCATGTTAGCATGGATCGGTAAATCAAAGTTTAAAATAAAAAACGGATTCCGTATGCTGGAATCCGTTTTTTTCTTCATTATTAATGAGGCGTTAATCCGTTTGTACGGGCAATGTTCCTCCAGCTTTCAGTTGGCCAAGCAAAACTTTGATCCCGGCAGACGTATTCGTCTCCTGGTTTCCATACACAGCAAGCCCTGAGCGCACGTTCTGCAAATAGATCATCTCGTAAGGGTTACCGAGTGACAATAGGGTGTATCGCTGATTACTCTTGTTCATCGCATCAATCAAGGTTTGATAATCGCTCCAACCGAACTGGCTGGCAACATTACGGAATTGGTAAGATGCAAGAATGACATAATTGGCTTTGCCAATCGCCTGAAGGGTTCCATTCATATTGCCTTGACCAACAACTGATATTTCTGTCTTTAATGACAGGTTATTAGCGGCTTGCAATAGTTGCTTCTCAATCTGTTTCGCCTGGTCCTGCTCGGCTGCGACAATGACAATTCGGTCTCCTTGCTTCATTGGATCAGGAAGCACACCGTCGCGACTGCTGAGTAGAGTGACTGCTCGCTCTGCAATTGTCTGCTCCACTGCTCGATGGGCCTTCGATCCGATGATACCGTTGAGCTGAGTTAGCTTTTGCGCAAGAGTTTGACTGCGTTCAAACAGTTCATATTTCGATTTCATCTCCAATATTCGCTTCACGGATGCATGTATGGTTTCATCCGCTATAATGTCATTGTTCACTGCGTTCACCAACGTTTGATGGGCCGCTGCTGAATCTTTCGGCATAAGGATGATATCAACACCTGCGGAAACGGCGCGCTCTACCGATTGATTCTCCCCAAAATGCTCCGCAATTGCATTCATGGTAAAGGCATCCGACACGATGAGTCCTTCATATCCCAGCTCTCCGCGAAGAAGTCGTGTCAGTACCTTTTTTGATAAGGTAGCAGGAATCGGCACTTGTTCACCGTCTTTGAGCGAAGTGACATGTTCGTTGTCTATGGCAGGGAAAGCAATATGCGCGGTCATAATCATCTCTACACCATTTTTAATTGCAGCCCGAAACGGTTTTAATTCTACCGCATCAAGCCGTTCTCGGTTATGGGCAAGCACAGGCATACCAAGATGAGAATCTACCGTTGTATCTCCATGTCCCGGAAAATGCTTCACTGCTGCCATGACCCCTGATTGCTGTAGCCCTTTTATCGTTGCCAGACCAAGCCGTGTCACCATA
Organism: Paenibacillus sp. LS1; assembly: GCF_026013365.1. Classification (GTDB taxonomy): domain Bacteria; phylum Bacillota; class Bacilli; order Paenibacillales; family Paenibacillaceae; genus Paenibacillus. Next base: position 224,553 of record NZ_JAPDOE010000001.1, on the reverse strand, counting down.
TCCGCATCCGAGCCAAACGACCGTATACCAATGATGGGGTTATCTGGATTGCTGTTGATGTCCAGCACTGGCGCAAAATTGATCTGCAGTCCCAGTGCCTTCAGCTCTTCTCCTGTCAGCTGACCAGCTGCTTCGGCTAGTGTTGCATCTCCAGTTGCACCAAGCGCCATCTGACCGGGAAGGTTCGTTCCTCCTGGTATTCGCTTAATAACGCCACCTTCTTGGTCGATGCTAAGAAATAGAGGAATGTCACCTGCTTCTCTTTGTATATCATGTGTGAACGTTGTAAGCTGCTTCACATCGACAATATTTTTGTCAAAAAGAATAAGTCCGCCCAAGTCCTGATCATGGATACTGCGTTTCAGTCCTTCATTAACGGTCGTCGTCGCTTTACCATTCCACTGCCTAATGTCAGGCATAAGCATCTGGCCAACTTGCTCACTTACCGTCATATAGGATATCAGCTTGTCCCAATCTTGCGTGCGAATGGCGGCTTCGCGTTCGAACCGAATCACACGCGACATAAACACGGCATATTCAGCGCGCGTGACAGATTGATTTGGACGAAAAGTAGCATCCGAATAACCGCCGACCAGACCATTGGAACTCATGATAAGAATAGGTGCTGCTGCCCAATGCCTGTCCGTATCTGTCCATTTTGCGGACCCCTTTCCTTCCGCGAGTGAATACGCACGTGTGAGAAACGCCGCAGTCTCTGCGCGGTTCAGCGGTACGTCCGGACGGAAGGTCCCGTTAGGGAATCCGCTCGCAAGTCCATTTTTAGCTGCAATTGTAATTTCTCTATAAAAGGGGTGTGTAGTTGGAACATCCGAATAGGTTGTGCCTTCCACTGCTCTTTGAAGCTGCTCCGGATAAAGCTCCCGAACCATAAATGTGACGGCTTGTGCCCTCGTCACCTGTGCCCCAGGCTTGAATATCCCATTGCCATATCCGGCCACTGTTCCCCGTTTCGCCATATAAGTGATGCCATCCTCTGCCCACTTCGAGTGCTGCAGATCGACAAAACGTTCTTCCGCAGCTGCACTTCCCGCCCCTATAAGCATAGAGCCGAGAACGGCTCCAATGATCGTCTTCCATTTAACATGCATTTAATTCACTCCTGTTGCTATTCTATGGATGAATAGACGTTACTGCTGTATAATTTGTTGCGTTTTGAAGGTATCCGTCATTCACTTCATGAATCTTTCTTTCTCCTCATAATGCGGGTAATGAGCCGATTCCTCAAAAGCGACGAACTCCTTTTGCTGACTCTCGATATCGTCAAAAAACAACTTGGCAGCATGAGAAGTGCCCGAGTGTATCATGAAGCTCCTTGGACATCCGATTGAGTTCCTCCACTAAGGTCAGCTTCTCAATCTGTGCAGCGTAATGGGTTAACAACTTATAGTAGATTACGATATTCTGTAGGTGACATGTTGACGAGCTTCTCAAACTGCGTGACGAAATAATCCGCATTTTGAAATCCTACACGTGCAGCAACCTCGTACATCCTGAGATCCGTTTGACGCAGTAATTTTCTCGCTTCCTGAATCCGCAGGTTTAGCAGATAGTCATTGAAATATTGATTGTAGCTTTTGCGGAATAATCGTCCAAGATAAACGGGATTCATGTAGAAGCGTGCAGCAATGCTTTTGAGATTAATGTTCTCGGTATAATGCGCATCAATATACCGTTTGATCTTGCCGATATCCCCTTTGGACTGTTCAATCCGTAAATGGGAAATATAATCCTCGGCTTCTTCCAGCGCCATTAGAAAAGCATTTTTCAATAGTCGTAAATTCCAGCCTTCATGAGATTGTTGAACTAACTCCTTCAGTTGCTGCAACCCTTCATCAGTACCACCCATTTCGTTGACCACAGCCAGAATGGCCGTTATACAGCGCATAAGAGAACCTGAAACAGCCTGAGGGGAGAATCGATTCCTATGAAACAATTGGAACTGCTCTTCTACAATCTCGTAGTAAGCAGACCTGTTGCCCTCTTCCAAGCTCAAGATTAATTGATCCACCTCGTCCTGGTATACATTGAAAACGAACAGTGGTTTATCTTTGATCTCTGTATAACGCACAACACCACCAGTTTCTGCATATTTATGCCTGGCAGCTTCTTCAGCCTCCTGACTGGATTGTGGAACATTCCCAATTTCTTTTACAAGCATTCCTGCGTAAAGACCGATGTCCAAATTAAGCTTTCTGCTCAGTTCGATATGAATACTATTCAGTTTGTCTTGTAATGCAGAGTTCCTTTGATCATGCTCAACCCATAGCAGCAATAAGGAAAATGTACCGCGTTGTTGCTCTATAACGTACATTTTGAAGAAATCATCTTCCAGAGAACGTACCGCTTCAATGAACTGTTCATTGGTAATTTTTCTTTCGTCTAATCCTGTCTGGAGTTCAATCAGAGCCATGAGCATACTGGAGTTACGACGGATTCCGAGCAGCTCGGCATACCGATGTTCATCCTCTCTCCTAACATTGCCCTTAATCATATCCTCAAGCATGATCTCGCCGACCTTTTTCTCATCCAACAGGATACGTGCTCTTTTATTGCAGATGAGATTAGCCGACTTCTGCAACGTCACCGTCATTTCTTCCTCATCAATAGGCTTCAGGATATAATCATGAACGCCGTATCTGATTGCCTGTTGAGCATATTTGAAGTCATGATAACCACTAATGATAATGAACACCGGCTCAAGATGTGACATTTCCTCTACGGCACGTATTAGACCAAGCCCATCGAGGATCGGCATACGTATATCTGTGATAATCACGTCTGGTTGCAGACATTCAATCATTTTCAGTGCCTCTAGACCATTCTCTGCCTCTCCGATAATCTCCATATCAAGTTCAACCCAGCTAATAAGTTCATGCAGCCCCTTTCGTACATACACCTCGTCATCTACCAACAATATTTTTAACATCCTTTCAGCCCCCTTCCACAAGCGAAAATAAACCGCCAGTAGCATGTTCTCCTATCGGCAGGATATAGTTTGATGTCTGTCATAGTTATCGAAAAAGAAATTCATTTGTGCTGTGCATAATCCCAATAGTCCCCCACAAGTCCTTCGATGACTGATCCGCTTGCTCATGGCATTAGACAAAACCAAGTGCTGGCTGGTGTACCAACACTACCATCCCCGCTTATTACTTTTAAGTCATCCTTGAGAGCATGCTCGTTCAATGCCGTGTACTCTACGTTGTCCTGCTCTCTACTTCGTGCCGTGAAAATCAGACCCATCATTTCCTCCAATCGCGTTATACACTTCCTATCGGAAACGCTTTCAATTATGTATCCATTATGCTAGATGGTTACATTTTATAGGTTCACGTCTGCAATTTCATTGCATAAACGGCTATATTTATTGCGTGAAACGACAAGGAGGTCATTTCTCTAATATGAATGAGACTTCAGAATCCCTGTTTGATCCGATCTAGAGTGAGCTTTTGTATCTTTATCGCACCACTACACATATAATATGGGAACCTTCTATCATCGACATAATGCATATGAGCTCTACTTTTTTCTTCGTGGCAATGTGAACTGCTATATTGAGAACCGTTGTTACCATTTGCAACGTAACGTTCTGCTCGTTCTTAGCCCAGAGGAGATGCACCGTTCCTTTGCCCTGGACAAAAACGAATATGAGAGAATTACCATAAATCTGAAAAAGTTATATTTGAACCGTCTTTACACATTGCATTGAACAAGAACACGCTAACTCTTGCCTGTATCTTATCTTATCTCAGCAAAGAAAAAGAGCGAAGACCGGCAATTTTGTCAGCCGGTCTTCGCTCAGGTAATCGGTAAGTTCTTATTTGTTAATCCATTTATCCCCTTTTAATTCAATCATATCATTTGGGCCAGGAAAATTTAATTCTATCTTTTGGTCCAGATAGGATACGGTTACTCTTGATTCTGCAATAGAGCGAATTCTGGTATTGAATAGACGACCATTTTCCCATTCCAGATCTATTTTAAATCCCCCACGAGCCCGAATACCATGAATATATCCTTTTGGCCAAGCTGCTGGCAAAGCAGGCAACAATCTGATTACTTCGTCATGGCTCTGGAGAAGCATCTCTGCAATCCCTGCAGTACCTCCAAAGTTCCCATCAATTTGAAATGGAGGATGGTCGCAGAACAGATTGGGTAACGTGGAGGAACGTAGAAGTTCCACGATGTTATCGTGTGCAAGTTCCGACTCCTCTAATCGTGCCCACATGTTGAGAATCCACGCCCTGCTCCATCCTGTGTGTCCACCACCGTGTTCCAATCTTCTGTCGAGTGTTACGCGAGCTGCCATAGCCAGATCAGGGGTTGATTGCAGCGTAATTTGCGTTCCAGGATGCAAAGCGAATAAATGGGAAATATGTCTGTGACCAGGTTCCAATTCATCATAATCGTTATTCCACTCTTGGATCTGTCCATGTTTTCCAATAGAGGTCTCCGGTATTTTGGTTAAAGCACTACGGAGCACTTCTCCGAATTCCTGATCTTCTTGCAAGATTCGGGTACTTTCAATGCAACGCGTGAAGAGTTCTCTAATAATCTGATTGTCCATTGAAGCACCAAAACATAAAGCCCCGGACTCTCCATTATCTAATATATAGCGATTTTCCGGTGAGGACGAAGGACATATCACCCAATTGCCGGATGGATCCTCTATTAGATAATCCAGAATAAACATAGCCGCATCTTTCATCGTGGAGTAAGCTTTTTTGAGAAATTGAACATCCTTATTGTATTCGTAGTGGTCCCATAGATGTAATGAAAGCCATGCTCCCCCCATGATCCAAAACGTCGATGTCATGCATACATCCTGCGGAGCAGCGTCTGCCCAGATATCCGAATTGTGATGAGCAACGAACCCCTTGCATCCATACATGGTTCTAGCGGTTTCCTTTCCTCGGACTTGCAGTCGCTCTATAAAATCAAACAATGGAACGTGACATTCAGACAGATTGCAGCTTTCTGCAGGCCAGTAGTTCATCTGTGTATTAATATTAATCGTATATTTGCTATCCCATATAGGAAGCATGTCTTTATTCCATATCCCTTGAAGGTTTGCCGGTAAAGAACCTGGACGGCTGCTTGAGATAAGCAGATAACGACCAAATTGAAAGTATAGACTCATCAATTCCGGATCATGCTTACCAGCTCTAAGCCGTTCAAGGCGCTGATCGATTGGAAGTTCGGAACAACTCACATCTTTATTTTCATCTTCGAGATGTATATCCATCTTTTTGAATAAGGATTGATAGTCCGAGACATGGTCCGCGAGCAGATCGCTATATGGTTTTGCGGAAGCAGCATCAATTCTGCGGAGGCACTCCGCTTCGAGTTGTTCCTTATGTACTCGGAAATCTGTGCAGGCCGAGATTAGAATAGTCGCTGAATTACCATGCTTCAAAGAAAATTGACCACTTGAATAGTGAACCTGCCCTCCTTCAGATATAAGGCGAATCGCACAACAAAATCGGATTCCTTCTTCCCCCCCACTTCTTCCCCGGATGATCAAGTTATTCGTTCCACGCTTCTCGATCCGGTCCAGATAGGATTGGAAACCCACAGGATGCTTAAGAATATCGGAATATGGTGTTGATTCCAGAACGGTTCCCCTGCCAAAAACAGTGGAGAAAGATAACTTTCCAGGCACGCTAGATTTGAGATGAACAACGAGTACTTGATCCGGGTAGCTAGCAAAATAATCACGGCTGTAAATGGATTGATCTGCGGTATAATTCACGTTTACCTTGCCTTGTTCCAGATCGAGATGTCTTTGATATTCATTCGGTTCATGTTCACTGTGATCCATAGCGATATAGAAGTCCCCTAATGGCTCATAATGTCTTTGCCCGTCAGGAACACCTACCAGAGTAACTGATGCGAGTTCTTCTGCTTCACTAATCTTGCCGTCAAAAATCAGGCTTCTGATCTGAGATAAAGATTCAAGTGCTTGAGGATTATTCCGCTGCATCGGACCACCGTACCATAGACTATCTTCATTGAGCTGAATTCTCTCGATCTGTGTTTTCCCAAAAATCATGCCTCCAAGAGTTCCATTTCCGATAGGTAATGCCTCTTCCCATCTTCCAGCAGGTTGGTTAAACCAGATATTTTTGGTCTTCACGTTAAACCCTCCAACGAATTATAATTCCTCACATTTTCATGTTTAGTGTGTTCCGTTTGTATGTTCTTTCAGTGTACTGTAATCTGATGAGCATCTAAATGAACAAAATTAACTTGAATTATCACAATCCTATCTCAGCAATAAAAAAAGCCGCTATAATAGCGACTCTGTATCGTTCATTCCATTTAGTTTGGTGAAACTTGGCTTAAGTTATAGTATGTTTCGCTCCATTTGTTGCATGAATTGCCTCAATATTAACCGATCCTCTAAAGAAATGGATTGAAGTAATTTCTCTTGCTGCTCTCTCCATTTAAGCTCAACCGGTTTTTCTAATTCTTTACCCTTATTGGTTAGAAAAATACGCATAATCCTTGCATCCTGTACATCACGTTTACGATATATAAATCCGTTCTGCTCCAACGATTTGACCATGTTTGTAACCGTTGGTGGTTCGCATTTCATATGTTCACTTAGTTGCATCTGTGTTACCCCATCACCCAACCACAGCCGATACAACAAATTATCTTGTCCTACATAGAGATTAAGTTCCCGAAGAGATTCACTATAATTTCGACGCATTTGGGAGGAAATTCGATCTAAAGACTGTCGAATATCACAATCTACTGTATCTGTCATGAACGATCCCTCCCTAACATCCGAATTATATTTAGCAGACTAAATGTATCATGTGGTTATATAGGTGTCAATTCGCCTTAGTATCGTTATAAGGGCCTTTCCTAACCAAGTTCCATAACAAAGATTGGATTTATCGTAAAGCTTATTTTTTGGCAAAACCTTGCTTGTTCAAGTAGGTCATCATTTGCGGTTGAATACTTCTCTCGAGGTGATCCTGGATATGGTCACTCCATCCTTTTACTTTTTTTACGGTGAAAGGAGCTCTCGTCGGACGATTTTCATAATACTTCAGCATGGTCTCATCATAGATTGCTAATTTCTCTTGATCCACTGGTTGGTATTGATTATCAAGCAATACCATGGATTGAGGGAGCCGAGGTTTCAGTTCCGGCTTATCTCCAGCTGGATTACCGATACATAATCCCACCAGAGGGATTACATATTTAGGTAAATTCAATACGTCAGATAGTTCGCTAATATTGGCTCTGACCCCACCAATGAACACTCCGCCAAGTCCCAGCGATTCAGCCGCGGTTAACGCATTTTGTGCCATCAGTCCGGCATCGAATGAACCAATCAACAGAAATTCAATATATTCAATATCCACATCCGGAGCGATTTCATGATTTCGGTTGAAATCTGCACAGAAGACCCAGAATTCTGCCGCTTCTTCAATATAGGGTTGATCGACACAGAGATGTCTGACTTTTTTTCGAAGAACTGGATCTGTGATGCGAATAATGGATACCGCCTGAAGAAGACTGAACGATGAAGTTTGATTCGCTGCCTGAAATATTGCATCTATTTGTTCCTCAGTTAGGGTTTGAGATGTGTAAGAACGAAACGATGTATGGTTATGAAGCAATTCAAGTGTGTTATTCATAAAAACTCTCCTTTATTCGTTGATTCCATTTTCCTGCAATCCGTATTCGTAAGGAACGCCCATATTCTCGCGTAGTGTTTTCCCTTCATATTCCTTATGGAACAAACCGCGCTCCTGCAAGATAGGTACTACCTGATTCACAAAATCTGCAACGCCATCAAAAGATACATCGGGCACGACTGAGAATCCGTCACATGCTTCAGCCAAAAACCATTCTTCCAAGAAGTCAGCAACCTGTGTCGGGGTGCCTGCAACAACCGGATGATAGTTGATGACCCCGTGAGCGAGAACATCCCTTACAGAGAGTCCTTCTTTTAATAACTTTAAGGCTCTCGGAGAACGTGGGTCCATGGGGTTGGCATATGCATTTTTCAAGAAATCTCCCGCTAAAGGTTGATCTATATCTACGGAGTTTACCGATAAGGGTAAACCAACCATGGATCCGAGGTAACTTACCCTGCTGGGGATTTCCTGAGGATTGAAACTCATAAGCTGTTTCCGACGATCCAGAGCTTCTTCCTCCGTTGAAGCCAGAGAAAACATAAAACCTGCAAACATTTTGATATCATCGGGGTTTCGACCGAAACGTGCAGCACTTTGCCTTATGGCTTGTCTGTGTTCACGGGCAGACGTAATATCATAAGGATTGGCGTACACTCCCGAAGCATATTTCCCAGCTAGTTCTAATCCTTCACCTCCTCCCCCTGCCTGGAAAATCACTGGTTGCCCTTGCTCAGAGGGCGGAATGGGCAAAGGACCACGAGATGCATAATATTGACCCTGAAGGTTTATAGTCTGGATTTTGTCCATATCCGCAAATTCCCCTCCCTCCACATCTAACGTCCAAGCATCTGATTCCCAACTTCCCCATAAGGACTGAACAATCTGGATGCTTTCATGTGCTCTGTCGTAGCGTTCCTGGCGACTTGCCACACGTGCCCCAAAGTTTGCCGCTGCTGCAGGATCGGATGTGGTAACCGCATTCCATCCCACACGTCCATGACTGATAACATCCAGTGCTTTGAACTGACGTGCAATGTTGTAGGGATAGTTAAATGTTGTAGAGAGGGTAGCCACAAGCCCGATGTGTTGTGTCTCTCTTGCTACTGCCATCAGTGCCAACATGGGGTCCATAGGGAACATAGGTGTCTGTGGGCCTAAATTATTGGATAATCCTGGAGTATCAGCGATGAAAATCATTTGAAATTTTCCTTGTTCAGCCAATTTAGCCCGTTCTACATAACTATCCATATTGGTGTAAGCTGCAGGATCCGTGCCAGGCATTCTCCATGCGCTAAATTCGGCTCCATAACCCGAAACCATCTGTAAAGCCAGTTGCATTTCACTTCTTTTATTCATAACGTTTTCTCCTTGATGATTATAGAAATTGGCGTTCACCTGTCTGGGCTGATTTCTCGACGGCATCCAGTAACTGATGAAGTTTCACCGCATCGGAGAAAGTAGGTGCTAAGGTAGTACCTTCTTGAATATCTTTGGCAAACTTACGATAAGCCTGAGCCATATTTAGAACAATTCCGGAGTCGTTATATAGAGAATGTGGAGCCGAGTAATAGGCATCGGGAATGGTTAGTTCACGAAGCTCGTTGTCCGTAGATCCTGCACCGCGTAATTGATGTGATCCGAATTGAATGGATGCAGGGGCGCTCAGAACAATCGTGCCGTTGTCTCCGAAAATTTCAAGTGTGAGTCCTGTCTGATGTTTAACTCCACCTTGAATATGAACGCTGGCTGCTGCACCATTAGTCAATTTTCCTGTAATCATGATCTGATCATCCGTTGTTTTCTTGATGACTTTCTGAATATCAACCAATTCAACTTCTGGAAACTGTTGAGCGTTGGTGGCAGACAATTCTGTGAAGTCCCCAAGCATATAGGTAAATGCATCCAGATTGTGTCCACCTACAATGGTCAGCAAGTTCCCTCCAACTTTCCGGTCAAACAAGTACGCACTCGACTTGTCACCAACGCCACCCATGCCATCTATAGAGATCTTCAGGTTGGCAGATAACACTTTACCTACATAACCTTCTGCCAATAAATCTTTTACATATTGAACGGCCGGAGCTTGTCTGGCCTGTAATCCAATCGCATTTGGCAATTGTGCGGACGCTATCCATTCCTGCATTTCCAAGGCTTCATCTGTATTCGACCCCAGTGGCCATTCACAATAGATTGGTTTGCCAGCAGGCACGACGGCTTTAACGGCGTTATAATGTTCCTTGACATTAATACTGACAACTACCATATCCACATTAGGATGCTGAGCCAACTCCTCCATATTATCAAAGCCATGATCTGCATAGAAAGCTTCTGCGCTTTTCTTTGCACTCACCATATTACTTGTCCCAACCGCTGTAAGCTCGAATTCATCCAAATGCTGAATAGCTGGAATATGTGTTCCACTCGCCCACCCGTTATTAATGGAGGCCCCTATGATACCTGTACGAATTTTTTCACTCATTGTTAAAACATCCCCTTGTTACAATTTATGTTATGGTCGAATATCGGTTTGTCTCCAGCCCTTATCAGTCACTCCTTTTTATGATATATTTATTTAGCTTGCTAACTATCCAATCGAGATACATTATTATTCTTTCACATTTTAGGTAAACTAAAGTTGTTGTGGTGTTGACATCATCTTAGATGTTTTTGTTTCGTTTGCAAAGAGGGCAATTTAAGTGAACATAGTACATCTTTTTGTACCTTTGGATTAGGAGCGATAGCAATGAGAGTATGCAATGATGGATTTGATCAAGAGTTTATAGATGGAAAAAGTGACATGTACGCCATAGCGTTTACTCAGAATGTTCTTTCCGGTCGTTGGAAATATTTTATATTATGGTATCTAAAAGATGAAACACGTCGTTATACGGATATCAAAAAATTCCTTGGGGATCTATCTCAAGGCTCTCTCACGAAGCAGCTTAAAGAGTTGGAGAATGATGGTGTTATTCAACGTGATGTCTATCCGGAAGTTCCTCCACGGGTCGAGTACTCATTAACAGACAAAGGAATTAAATTACTTCCGATCCTTGAAAAGATGGCGGACTACGGTAAAGAATACGGCGAGACAACGTAAGCTTAGAACACGACGTGAAAAAGATGTTTATATGATCAATTTCAGTCAACAATAGCATTTTCAGCCAGTATAGGCACATCAATATGATCAATAGGGTTCCTTATTACTTATCTTTGTTAAGGGGGGAGGATATGTTTTCTCCTTTTCTAATAATAACCAAAAAAGCCGCTAATATAGCGGCTCTCAATTGGGCCATGCTCTGGTCCCTCTAAATGTGGTCATACCAACATTAATCCTATGGTTTAATATTAGCTTGCTTACCATCAGGAGCCACCGACTTATCGCTCGTTCTTACACCCCTGCGCTTCTTGTAACCTTGGAATATGAAATACCCAACTATTATTAAGATAATCGGTATTCCGTATTTTAATAGGATATAGTAAAACAACACCAAAAATATAATTAACATACTAACTATTTCGTTCAATCTGTGCACTCCTTTATAAGTATCCCTGGCTAATTTCTTACTACATTTCTTAATAGCTACTTTTTCAACTTCATATGTAAAAATATAAACTTAATTCCTTGTCAATCTTACATCAAACGAAATAGAAATCATAGCTTAAGAATCAACCTTCTATACTCTTAACCAATTCAGCTATGTTCCCCCAGAATATCATAAGATAGATCGTAGTTACCCAATTTTATTCTAGGGGTATATCTCAAGTCGACTTCTCTATTGTATAGATTTCATAAATAACTTACTAACTTGACCATCAATATCTTTTGGTACGGGCTGCAAACCATGTTGCAGTGATTCCACATTCGTAATTATTCGATAGGCAGAATAAGAAATTAGTGCAAAGCCCATGTCCATAATCTCAATGGGATTACCGTCAGCTCCTGCCAGATTAACAGGATTGGCATTGTGAAGTACATAAATACTTTTCTCTGTGAAAGTTATTCGTTCAATGCCATCTTTGACGACTTCAACGGACTGAGAAGCTTTTTTCAATTCTTCCACATTGATTTCAAACCCGTAGTGCCCTGAGTTAGCAAGAATGACTTTTTCTTTGAACAAAGGTATATGCTGCTCGGTAATAACATTAAAAGATCCAGTTGCTGTAATGATCACATCCGCTTCGGGAATTAATTCGTGCAGTTCGCCGACCCAATGCCCGTCTGTTTTTGCATTTAAGAGATAAACAGGATTCATGTCATAGACTAACGTAGTCGCGCCTAATCCCCGGAACTTTTTAGCAATGCCGCTGCCGCAATATCCGTATCCCACAACAAGAACCTTTTTCCCTCCAACGAGAAGACTGGTTGTGCGCATGAAACCATCTACAACAGACTGTCCAACACCCAGCGCGTTCTCAAAAGTCTGCTTCAAGGGCGAGTCATCAATCACGATCACGGGATAATCAGGCTGTACCCCACTCTTCTCAATCAACAACTTTCCTGTACGTGTCTCTTCGTTTGCACCAATTGGGTTCCAATCAGGTTTCAGTTCATCGTGAGCAAGAATCAGGCTTGCACCATTGTCGAGGAAGAGATCGATTTTATGTTCCATGACCATCTGTAGGTAACGTTTGTGATCGTCATAACAATCTCCTTCTTTCGCTAAAACCGTAACATTAGAGAGTGATGCCAAATATGCAGCGGTATCCTTCTTCGTTGTTCCAAGACACCCGACTAAATAGATATGGGCAGCCCCACTAGCTAGAAGACCCTCTACCCAAAATCCCGTTTTGGGCTCAATATGCATACTGATCGCAATAGTCATTCCTTTAAGGACTTGCTGCTCTTGAAACAATTGATTCACTTCTGTGACCAATGGCATTCTCTCTCTAAACCACTGCATTCTCACTAACCCCGCACTAGCCAAACTTTGATCATCAACAATACTGTTCATCACAAGCTCCCCCTATGTACCACTCCGTTGTTTTATAATTCGAGGTAAGTATAATATTAAAAAAGGGCTGTTAATAAGGACAAATGTCCGCCTTTTGGAGAGTACATCAAATAATCACTTTATGTATGATGATCGGGAGAAAATGGACGATCTACAATAGTTAGCGAAGGAGTCCTCACGTGTTATGCCCATAAAGGTTCATCCTGATATCACAGCTGCCGTTCTCAAAGCGAATTTACAAGAAATCATTACCGATGAAGCTTTGACCACATTGCAAGTGAAAATGTATAAGAAAAACGAGACGGTTGTCGTCTCAGGCAACGAATTGCAGTACTTTTATATCGTAATTGAAGGCAGGGTCGCCATTCACAATTATTCTGATCAAGGAAACGTAGCCGTTGTCGATTATGTAGAAAAAAACGGAGTGTTGGGTGACTTGGAATTTTTTCAACAATGCAATTATCTTCATACTGCTGTCGCTGTTGTACAGTCAACCATTCTACTGATCCCTTTGCAGATTGTACATTCGCATTTGACCAAATCAGTCTCTTTTTTATCGCATATGTGTACGGTTCTCACGGATAAACTCATGAAGTCTTCAGTAAAAAATGCAAGGTCATTGCTGTATCCTGCAAAAAATAAGCTGTGTAAATATATTCTACAAACCTCGGAAAAATTTGAAGCAGTAACGATTCCTTTTGTCATGAAAGATATTTCAAGCATGATGGGCATCTCCGATCGACATATTAGAAGATTGTTAAGCGATTTGGCCGAGGAGCAGATCATCATTAAGGAAAATAGAACAATAAAGGTGTTGGATATGGAGCAGTTACATCGATATTCAACCGATTTTTAAAAATAAATGATTCAAAGCTTATATAAAAAAAACGCCTGCCCTTTCAAATATGAAGGAACCAGGCGTTCACCGTTTAGGAGAAAACGTATTTTTTCTTATGGTAATTGTATACACAAATAAAGTTGCTATTGTAGCAACTTTATTAAAAGACATATTTAGATTTCTTGATCAATTTCTGGTTCAAAGATTCCGTATCCGTTCTTGCCATTCTTTTTAATCTTGTACATGGCTCGATCCGCATGTCTCAAAAGTTCGGAAGGTTCCTGTCCATGCTTTGGAAAAAGGCTAATGCCAATACTGATCGAAACATTGATATAATTTCCGGCAATCTTGAAATGGGTGCTGAATGCAGCCTCCAATTGTTTGGCAATGATTTCAGCGTCATGATCATCCTTCAGGTGGCTTAATATGATGAATTCATCCCCGCCGAGACGTGCTACAGTGTCTGTCGTTGGAATCGTTTCACTTAATCGCTTTGCCATCTCCAGCAACACTTGATCACCAACATCGTGTCCATACGTATCATTCACTTGCTTGAAACCGTCAGCATCCACAAACATGACAGCAAGTTTGCTATCATTTCTTTGGGCATTGCTGATGGACCATGCAAGACGGTCATTATAAGCAAGACGGTTAGGCAGACCCGTAAGTGGATCATGCAAAGACATATGCTTGCTGATCTTCTCGGAAATTTTGATTTTGGTGTACTCGGTCTCCAGTTCCTTAATCAGGTTTTTAAGTTTATATACCCGGGTATTCATGTTTGTCATATCAGTAATCTGAATAAGGGCATAACAGCGATCTTCCTGATAGAGCGGTTCAACATGCATATTTTGCCTGATTAAATGTTCATCCTCGCCTTCACTAGGGAGAATAAACGCTTTATGTAAAGCGCTTGAACAAAACCTGCTCTGACCATGATACAGCGCATTTTGCAAAATATTCAGGTAGACATTGGACTTAAAGCGTGGACACACTTCAAGCAGATTCTGGCCAACGACTTCTTCCCTACTCTTGCCAGTAAGGCGTTCCAGCCAGCCATTCCACACCACAACTTTCAGTTGCCTGTCGACAATCATAATTCCCATATTGGCTTTGTTCAAAGCTTGTGATACGAGATTACCCATGGTCTGCCTCCAGCAAAGCGTCCATTTTGGCCAACAGGCTCGATATGGAGTTCATACTCAGCGCTATAACAATAATGCCTGTCACATCGGTATCGGCAAGTAAAAACGACGTGTGCAGCACCAGCACATATACTTCATTCTGCAAAAGTATTTGTTGATCTGAATTGGTGACATAGATCAGCTCAATATCAGGCAGTACATATTCCAGTTTGATCTCCAGGAAATTTCCGAATTCTCCAATAATGGCATTAAGCAGCACATTACTAACTTCTTTTAGCACGTCCAGATCGGTATCCATCAAGCTCGGATCATCCGGTATAATGGTCTCACCCAGTTCTCCAAGACAGATATTGGCCAGCACTTTAGCCTGCTCAACAGGAAACATCAGAAATGCTTTTCCCTGAAATTCGTAGCCAAACTGCAAAGACGACCTGAACAGATGACCTTCACTGAAGAAAATGTTGTATCTTCGATCTCCAGGATCAACATCCGATATGGAGATCAGCTCCACTTCCGGAATATTCAAAACGATACGTTTGTCTACAATCTCTGACAACATGTTAGCCGCTTGTCCCACGTAAACGTTCACAAGTTCAGTAAGCAAATCCTTCTGTAAATCATTCAGCATGATAGGCCGCCTGAATCAGTTGAATCAATGTATTTGCCTTTTCCGCGGTTAACGGTTTATTTAAAAATCCGGAGATCCCCAGATTCTCTACTTCATCCCGAGTCGTCTTCTGAATGTCTGCAGATAGAATAATAATCTTGACTTCGCTATCCGTTTCCCGGATCATTCGCAGCATTTCTTGTCCGTTCAAGCCAGGCATCAGCAGGTCGGTTGTTATAAAATCAGGTCGGAAATCCTGAAATAGGTTATATCCTTGCTCTCCATTGCTAGCAATCTGAATCTCGCATTCTGGAATATGATCAACAATCAGCTTTCGAAGCAATTTCTGTACGAATATGGAGTCTTCCACAATTAATACTTTCATTTTCTCTTCAATCTCCTCGATAAAATGGTAAGAGTTCGGGATTGTCAGGCGCTGTTCACAGTTCTTGAGAGACTGACTGGTGAATCAAGTAAATATAAAGTATAGTAACTTTAATTTAATTGTCAACAACATTATTGAACAGATTAGATTTGTGCACAATTGACATGGCATCGTCTGACGCTTGAAAACATAAAAAAAACGGTCACCATCGTGACCGTTTTTGATCGGTTATCTGCAACTGCATCTAAGTTTACTCTTTTACCCCACCAAGCTGCAAGCCATGAACAAAATACTTTTGCAAAAATGGATAGACGACCAAGATCGGCAATGCGGCTACAATCGTAATCGCTGCCCGAATAGATACAGGTGTAACCATGTTACGCGCAGCCCCGAGATCTGCACCATTGGCAACGGCTGCACTGCTGTTGGAGTTCATGGAAGAAGAAAGAAGTTTCATCAACTCATATTGCAGAGTGCTCAGGTTTTGCTTAGAAGACGCATACAGAAACGTATCGAACCAGGAGTTCCATTGACCCACCGCAATGAACAGTGCAACCGTAGCCAGAACCGGTTGGCACAGCGGTAGAATAATGGATATGAATGTTCTGAAATCTCCAGCACCATCGATTTTGGCCGATTCAATTAGTCCTTCGGGCAGTGTCTGGATATAGGTTCGGATAACAATCATATTAAAGGCACTGATCAGCCCAGGGATAATGTACACCAGGAAGTTGTTTAACAAATGTAAATCTTTCATTAGGAAGTAGGTTGGAATAAGTCCTGCACTGAAATACATTGTAAGTACAACGAAAATGGTGATTGGTTTCCGTAAAATATAATCCTTTCGGCTTAATGTGTACGCCAGCATGGAGGTCAGAAACAGACTCAAGACTGTTCCGAGCACCGTTCTCGCTACCGAGATGCCAAAGGCGCTGAAGATGGTCCCTCCTGCAAATACAGCTCTGTAGTTTTGATCTGTCCATACCCGAGGCCATAGATAAATCCCACCCCGGATGGTGTCATTACCGGCATTGAACGATACAGCGAGTGTATTCACAAACGGATACAGGGTAACGATCGCGATTGCGATCATCAGTATACCGTTTAACGTATGGAAGACAATCGGTTCAAGCCGAGATTTATTGATTCCCATCTCTAGTCCCCCTTATATTAATCGGTCTTCCCCGAGCCGTTTGGAAATAGAATTCGCTGCAAAGATCAGCGTAATACTAACCACCGTCTTGAATATACCTGCCGCGGTAGCCAAAGAATAATTCCCGATCTGAAGTCCGTATTTCAGGACAAATATATCTATCGTCTGTGACCAATCCACAACCACACCATTACCCAACAGATACTGAACTTCGAATCCAGCTTCCAAAATCCAGCCCATATTCATGATCAGCAAAATGATAACAATGGATTTGATTCCGGGTAAAGTCACATACAGCATTTTCTTATATCGGTTCGCACCATCAATCTCTGCCGCTTCATAAAGCGAGGGATCGATAGACGTGATGGCCGCCAAATAGATAATGGCATTCCAGCCTACTTCTTTCCACACATGAGATGCGCCTACAATGCCCCAGAAGTACTCGGGAACACTAAGCCACATGATCGGTTCTTGAATGATGTTCAGCTTCATGAGCACCACATTGACAATCCCGCCGTCTACAGACAGGGAGCTTGCCACGATGCCTGTCACAATGATCCATGAGAGAAAGTGAGGCAAATACGATATCGTTTGAATGGTTCGCTTATAGAACTTATGTTTGATCTCATTAAGTAAAATGGCGAATATTATTGCTGTCGCAAATCCGAGTACCATATTGATTACGCTCATCGCAATGGTATTACGAAGCACGTTTAGAAATGCATCATCTGTCAGCAAAAACTTGAAGTGCTTGAGCCCGACCCATTCCTGTTGGGAGAAACTCTTGGCAGGACTATAATTCTGAAAGGCCATAACCCAACCCCAAATGGGATAATACGAGAATACGAGAATGTACGCAACGATGGGCAATGACATGAACATCAGTTGTCTTTGTCCGCGCAACCGTTTTAATAATGGTGTTTTGGCAACGGCTGTACGGGTAGTTTGCTCCGGTATGGCTCCAGGCGTGTTCGCCATCTTTCACTCCTCCTATTGGCTTGCAGCGACATTATGCATGATCTTCCCGGAAGGCACCCGCCTGAGATTCCTTTGGTTGATACCTTCCGAGGGGAATCATTGCCGCATTTTTTTATTTAACAGACCAGTTCTCGATTCTCCATTTCAATTGTTCATTAATTCGGTCTTCATACGATTGAACATTAATTTTCTTGTAAGCGTCTACATATTCAGTCCATATGTTATCGAACTCATCCGGTTTTGACATGATTGCCTTAGGCAAGAATTTTAATGAAGTGTCTGTCATTTGCTTGTTCGCTACCGCAGCATCCGAGCCTTCTTTCAGATCGACCTGCCATGCTGGATAGTACACCGGATTCTCTGGTGCAGGAGAGAAGAAGTCACTCCATGTTTTGAAGCCGTATGCGTCCAGAAGTTCTTTATCTTCCGGTTTGAGGTTATCATAGAATTCCTCAGGTTGGTTGATCGCTCCAATCGCATTGCCATCTTCAAATGTTCCTTCGAGCTTCGGTGCCGCAGCGTAGAAACCTTCTGCTTTGTTGATCAATCTCCATGCGGGATCGTCCTGCTCTTTCCGTTGCTCTGGCGTACGATAGAATCTTCCCTCTTCATTTACCTGATAATCCACACCCTCTTCACCCCATGACAGGAGCTTCTGATACTTCTCGTCCATAAGCTTATCGAGGAATTTGATGAGTGCTACAGGATCTTCAGCATCTTTACTGATACCAAAACCATTATTCAAGTTGATAACCGGACGATCCAGATAATGATCTGTAATACTTGTATCATAGACTAGCGGGAAGCCTACGTAGGTCTGACCAATCTTACCCTGAGCTACGAGTGGGTCTTCACCGGATTGGAAATTCCAGTGCTGATCGAACATGCCAAGTACGCGTCCTGATGAGATTTTGGCCAAGTATTGGTCGTAGTTCTGAACAAAGGCTTCTTTATCCAGCAATCCATCATTATACAATGTGTTCAGTTCCTTATAATATCGTTTGGAGATGTCCTTGTCGGCAAAAACACTCGCCACTCCATTCTCATCTACAACCACACCGCCATCATTGGGGTGACCTGTAAGATGCTCTGGTGGATTAAGCAATGGGAACGTCCGCCAGTCTGAAGCCAGTGTAGTAAAGCCAATTGTCGGTTGACCATCAATGGTTGGATTCTTGGCTGCGTAATCACGGATCAACTGTGTGAATTCATCCAGCGTTTTAGGAGTCGGGTACCCGGCATCCTTCAGTACGGACTTCTGAATCCAGAAGGCAGGGCCAGAATAATAGTTACTAATGAACTCCCCTGTATACACGCCATAGTTAGGCAACCAGTAAATATGTCCGTCACTGGAGTCTTTCATCCGGTTCCAGTCTTTACCGAAATGCTTCTTCAGATTGGGTGCATGCTCCTCGATCAGATCTTCCAGTGGAATGACCGCACCAGCTGAGACCAATTTGGTGTCTGCTGTGATCAAGTCAGGGAAATCACCCCCGGCGATCATAACGCCGAGCTTCTGTTGAAGATCACCTACCAGAAACTCCATCTCAAGATTGACGCCGAGTTCATCCTGGATCTTCTTGTAGATTCGGTTATCTTTAGCTGGCGCCTGATTCGGCGTTCCGATAAAGGCCGAGATGTTCAATACCTCTTTACCATCCGGTGTAGTCGCTTTCTCATTGTCACCACTGCATCCTGCCAGTGCCAAACTTAAAGCCAGAACGAGTGATACGGAACCCCAAAGCTTCTTTTTTTTCAGTCCCCCCATGTACTTGCCCTCCTTGGAAGTAGTATGTCTTACTGTTTTTAGTATGAAGAAATGTATGCGGTTACAAAATATATACATTTAAGTTTCACCCCCCTGTAATTGCAGGTCTTCATCAGGAGGGGTTCTTTTCTTTGTCGGATTAAGTCGTGAACTTTTGCCTGTATTCCAAAGGTTTCATGGCTGTGCGTTTTTCGAAATGTTTGAGAAAATGCTGGTAACTGCGATATCCTACCTGTTCTGCAATTGCACTTGATGTCTGATTTGTGTCCTGGAGCAGACGTTTCGCTTCTTCCATTCTCAGATCATGAACCACCTCTATTACGCCTTTGCCGTACTTGCGTATAAAGGATTGGCCTAAATGGACCGGGTTCACGTAGAATCGTTCTGCGAGCTCCTGGATCGTAAAGGTCTCCCTGTAATACGTCTGCACATATTCAGCTACCTTTGCCTGAATGCCCCCAACTTGTCTCTCACGCAGAATAGCCAGTTCCGATTTGCACTGCAAACAGAAATGTTCCAGATTGCTAGCAACCTCTTCTATATTTCGATGACTCTTCTCCAGAATTCGGCTCGCCGAATCATTCATTAGAGCATTAGGCTCTCCTCCCAATTCTTTACATAGGGAGTGTCCATGGAACATGATATGTGTGGAGAAAATATGTACAATCTCTGGCGCAACCTTCATCTGCAGAAACAGTTCAAAGACATCCCGAATGGAACTTGAGAGTTCATCTACAGAACCGTTCTCAAGCAGATCGGCAATACGATCAACCTCTGACATAGTTTCCGGATCAAACTGCCACTTCTCCAATTCGATATCTTCGGCAAACAAAAGACACTCTTGGTTAAAAAACAAATAACGTCCAACTTCCTGTGCGGTGTGGAAGGATTCAGATAATTGTTCAAGATTGCTGACCATTAACCCGACGGCGATATGAATATCTTCACAGCCGTTATTTTGCATGTTGTTCAATAAGCGCTGGGTGTAAGCTTTGATGGATTCAGATGCCTCGCTTCTGCTGAGCGCTTCCACTCCCCATACAAGTCCCAATGTGCCTCTTGTTCTATCTATTACATAACAACAGGTTGTAAGTTCAGCCGTTTGTTCAGCAACTGAAGAAGCTTCCTGAACATCTCCCTGGAAAGTAATCCGCAGGTAGGTCCAATGGGACTTATTCAAATGAGGAGCGAACTCAGACATCTCCTGCTCCGATATATTCTGTTTATCCCTGATCAGTGTGGACAAACATGCTTTGATCTTTTGCACCTTTGCATGTTCCCGAACAAGCTCTTGCTTCTCACGTTCCTGCAACTGCAAACGGAGTCGTTCCAACATTTCCTCTGCTTCTGCACTATCAACCGGCTTGGTTAGATAGTTGGAGACACCTAATCGAATAGCTTGTCTGGCATAATTGAAGTCACTGTATCCACTCGTGATGACGAACAGTACAGATTCATATTCCAAACGCCGTGCTTCTTCGACCAGTTCCAGGCCATTCATGACAGGCATACGAATATCTGTCACCACGAGATCAGGTCGGTCTTGTTGCATCATACGAATGGCTTCCTCCCCGTTAGCACATACACCTTTGATTTCAAAACCATACTTTTCCCAGTTGATCAGAAGCTGTAACCCTTCAATG
Organism: Paenibacillus sp. LS1; assembly: GCF_026013365.1. Lineage (GTDB taxonomy): Bacteria > Bacillota > Bacilli > Paenibacillales > Paenibacillaceae > Paenibacillus. The sequence goes on along the minus strand of NZ_JAPDOE010000001.1, from coordinate 203,405 downwards.
GCATAAGGTTCATCGTCTACTAACAGCACTTTATACATGAGAGTCTACCTCCTATTTCCTCTGTTCCAGCCTGGAGATCGGTATACGGTATCCCGCGATAGTCTCCTTTCCAGGTACACTACTTAGATCAAAGATCGCATTCCCTTCATAAAAGAGTTCCAACCTACGATAGACATTTCGCAGGCCTACATGCTCGCCGTTCCTCGGTCTTTCAGAACGAATATCTCTCAGAAGCTCGGTTAGTCTCCCCGTATCCATACCAATTCCATTATCAATGACCTGAATAACCAACTCAGATGCGTTTCGTCTCGCCGTCACCTTGATCTGTCTTCCATCTTTGCGCGCCTGCAATCCGTGTTTGCATGCATTTTCAACGAGCGGTTGAATACTCATGCGAGGGATAAGCAAGGATGCTGCGTCAGGATCAACCTCGAAGGTGTAATCAAACAGTTCTCCAAAGCGAAACTTCTCAATCTGAAGATACAGGTTCGTAAATTGGAGCTCTTCTTGCAAAGGAATCAAATTATCAGAATGACTGAGTAGCTGTCTCATCAGCATGGACAGACTTTTAATAATCTCAACTACTTCTGTATATCCATTCTTTGTACTAACGACCAGCAAGGCATTCAATGTGTTAAATAAAAAATGGGGATTCATCTGACTCTGGAGCATGGACAATTCGGTCCTTACTTGATCCAGTTCCAAGTCTTTTTGACGAATTTCCAGTTTATACACGTCATTGATAAGCGTATGGATTTTACCAATCATGATATTAAACGTACGAATAAGTCCGCCAATTTCGTCGCGGCCCTCCTGAATTTCGATAAGATCGAATCGTTCATTGCGAACCTTCTCCATATGTCTGGAGAGCTTGCGAATCCGATAGTGGTAGGAGCGCAAAATAATGTAGATTAACACAGACGGGACCACAATGCTTATGGCGAATAACCCCAAAATGGAATGAAGGGCTTCTTTTAGCAAATGGTCAAGGTGGCGCGTATCAGCAACGCCAATCAATTTCCAGCCCTTCAGGTAGGCGAGATTACCCAACGATTTTTCGAGCGTGTAAGCAGAATTCCCGCTTGCCTTAGATATCGAATCGTCAACTGGTTGGGACAATACGTTTTCACCAAAATCTCCGCTTGAAACGACTGTACGATTGTTGCTGTCCACCAGACGAAGCTGAAGACTGTCTGATTCACGATTTAAAATGCTGTATACCCGGCTAACTTCCAGATCAATCTTGGAATACTTTGCATAATTCGCATACGAAGTATAGGTATCCATTTTGCCAATCACGCTGATCCTTCTTCCGGCGTTAAATCCGGATGGCTCAATATAGTCCACCACCAGAATACCGCCGCTGGTGGATTTCAGCTGTTTTAATCCGGGAAGTATATTCTTGTCTTTCATCACGATATAATGGCTGCCGGTCTGAATGGTATCGTTCTCGGTATAGATACGCACCTCCAAAATATTGGCCGACATATAACGTGTTAATTTATCTCGCAGAAATGCATGGTACTCGTTGTAATAATCCACGGGGGAATGATAGGTTCGATCAAGTAGCTCATAGAGAGAATCGTCTGCCGCGATAATTCGGCTCAGAGCTACGCTCTCATCAATCATGCCCAGTAGCTCCCCCGCCGCTCTGTCGATGGATTTACGCAGATTTTCCTGTTCTCGAATCTTGATGTCCGCAGAGGTTCGTTGATAGAAGAAGATATTAATCGTTATTACCGGAAGGAGGATGCTAAGTACATAAATAAGCAGAAATTTAGATCGGAGAGGAATATCATTAACGTTACGGAACATCCAGAATTTGTGGCGCATGTGATCACCCTTGGTTTTTGTTTTTATAGACGGATGGAAGCTCCCCTGTATGCGCTCTGAATTTTTGAGTAAAATACTCGGCATCATGATATCCAAGCTTGAATGCAATGTCAGTGATTTTCATGTTGGTACGTCGCAGAAGTTTGCGTGCCTCCGCAATTCGAAGCTGGTGTACATAGTCGCTGAAACTGACCCCCATCTCCCGCTTGAACTGCTGACCCAGATAGGCAGAATTAACGTGAATACGATTAGCCACATCTTGCAATTTAATTTTACTTCTATAGTGTTGCTGCAGTTCATGAACGGCTTCCGCAACAAGGCGCCCTGTACCCAACTTTTTCAGATCAGGCTGGGATAATTGCTCAGATATCCGAACACATAGCTCTTGCAATGTTCCGAGAGACCAACTTGCAGTCTCATGCCATTCCTTCTCGCATAATATTTCTCTGCAAACCTCCCTTTTACCATATTTTCGTAGCAACTCGCCATGAATGTATCGGATGACATGGTGTATCCATTCCAATGAAACCTCTGCGTTCTCAGTCATCAACATCAATTCACTCACTGCATTATCGATGGGATCTGTGTCCCCCGCTTCAATTAATACCAATATGTCTTTGGCAATATTCATCATTTGCTCTAAATCATATTCTTCACTTATTCGTTGTTCATTAAGATGATCTATATGAACATCATCTGTAAATTTGATCCCATCTTGCTGTTTGAGCTCCTCCCTACGTTTGTCCAGAGGCTCAATCATCTCCGTAAGAATTTGGTGAATTTCCTCAGGGACAAGAGGTTTAAGCACATATTGATCGACCTGATACCGTATAGCTTGCTTGGCATAATTGAAATCGGAGTATCCTGTAACAATAACAATTTTCGAGGTGTAGGCGAGATCCTCTCGCAAGGTGTGGATCAAGCCCAGACCATCCATAACAGGCATTTGAATGTCAGTAACGACAAGATCCGGTTCAACAGCATTGAATAAAGCAAGCGCTTCTTCTCCATCCGTTGCTGTCCCGCAGAGTTCATATCCACAGGCTTGCCAGTCTATCATGGTTCTCCATCCTTCTAGCATAAACGGCTCATCATCCGCAACAATAACCTTGTACATTACCTCACCTGCCATTCCTCCGTGATCAGTTACATGAAACTTGTCTACCTCTATATAGTAGATTCCAGTTATTCTCGAACACGCTAAACAGCAGAACAACAGCAGGATTGTTGTCTGCTCGCCCAACTAGAAGAGCAACACGCTCATAACATGCAATTCAAGTGTAACGCTTACAATTGCACACAACAACCTGATAAAGTATAGGTTTTCACCCGACGAAGTATAGGTAGAACTGTGAGCAGGTCTCCTTTCGGAAAAGAACGCTATTCTCCACGTACGATCCGAAATCCTTGATCAGGACCATAACCATTTGCATCAAATTTGCCTCGGAATGAGATTTCATTATTATTAACGCCGCCAATCCAGCCACCGCCTTTTACCACTCGCCAAGATTGATTTGCAGTCTCCGAATCACTGTACCAGTCCCAGCACCATTCCCTCACGTTTCCAGACATATCATAGATTCCTAACTCATTAGGCTCCTGGGTACCGACCTTTTGGGTTTGATTACGATTGCTCTCAATAGCGGGCCAGCTCCAATCACCATTTAGTATGGTATCACCGGCATTTTTCCAGTACCAAGCGACCTCATCGGGATTATTACTTCCACTGTAGGTATAATCTAAGCTCTTTTGACCTCCGCTTGCAGCATACTCCCATTCTGCTTCTGTCGGTAAACGGTAACCGTTAGCGTCATCATTAATCGTTACATTCCATTTTATATTGTCGTTTTCATTGTGGTTATTCGTGTCCTGTGTGTCTTTGTCTATGTTGTAATAAGGTTTCAGGTTTTCTTTTATACTTTTTTGATTACAGTATTCCACGGCGTCATACCAACTCACCATTTCAACAGGCAGGTCATCTCCCTTGAAGCCAGACGGATTTTCCCCCATGACCTCCATCCATTCTTGTTGAGTCACTTCGTATTTGCCAATATAGAAGGAGTCCAGCTCTTCTTTTCGTTCAATTTGACTAGATTTACTGCTCTTCAAGGCTCCTCCTTCGACGAATACCATATCATCATTTAATTCAGAGTTACTTGCTGAACAGGCAGTTAAACTAACAACTATGGTGATTACAGTTAACCATACCAGCTTTCTCATTCAACTATCCTCCTTAGCCAAGCTTGAATCCGGTAACGTCGAGGGCCGTTAGTCTGGTGAATAGCGGTCCTCAACGCTTCCGGAATATATTAATTCCAATTGCAAATGCAGACGTTCATCTGCATCACATCGTCATTTTTACCAAACAGTCACGTTAGCACTTCCGCTGCTCTGATACCCCTCCGTCGCCATCACCTGATAGGACCAACTACTTCCAAGGTTCATCCCTTTGCTCGCCCACGCATTCACATGATTGCTGAACGTAATGGTAGAATTGACTCCGGTCGGTCTCTTGGACTGTCTAACACTCCAATACTGAGGGAAAGTCTGCGTACCATCGATGGAAGGTGCATTGTATCTCATCGTTGTATAGATATCGTATGTTCCGCCATCACTAGTCATAGAGCCCTTGTACGTTCCGGTTGGACGATACGTTCCCCAGCTGTCCACCACGTAATATTCAATTAGAGCGTTTCGGGTCCAACCATAGAAGGTGAGGTAGCCGTTACCTGAAGGAGAAAATACGCCGGCATTGTAATTGACCACTCGATTCGGCGTACCAGATGTCCACCCTTTTCCGACAACAAAGTTACCTACATTCTGCCAATTCACGCTGTAATTTCCGCCCGATCCATTCACTGCGTTGACCGTTCCTCCGCCATCTGTCCAATTTTGCCAGTAATCTGTTGCTGCGCTGGATGTTGCCGCGAAGACGCCAAAACTCATGGAAGCTGCAAGAACAACCGTCATTAATTTTTTGCTGAATTTGAACATAGGATAATACCTCCTGATATTTTAATAGATTTGGGTGAAACGCCAACCGACATGAAATTCTCCTGGTAACTTACTTGAATAAGCGTTGTGTAAACAAATACAGATCATTCTTCCACACGGGCCAGTCATGTCCTCCACTTTCCTCATGCCAAATGTGTGGTACTCCGTGTTGTGTCAAATATTGGTGAACTCCGAGACTGATGTTGATGAGATTGTCCTGATCACCGCAAGAGAACCATAACAGCGAGAGAAGTGACGTGGTTTCTGATGGATCGGGAACAAGAATCTCTGGTGGTCTGGTATTTGGAGCTGCGGAGAAAGCACCGATCCATGCGAAATGGCCGAGATTGCCCAATCCGATATTCAAAGACTGACCTCCGCCCATGGACAAACCGGCAATCGCCCTCTTGTCCCGGCTTGTGTACGCAGGATAGTTGGACTCGATGTAAGGTATCAAATCATGAAGCAGATCGAATTCAAATCTTTCAAATGCCTGAATTTTCTCAGGATCAAACAGGTCTCCCTCAGCCCGGTCATTAGCCATGGCACGACCGTTAGGGAAGACCACAATCATCGTCTCAAGCAAGTTATCGCTGCACAGATTATCCAGAATAATTTGCGGAGATCCATGATTATGCCATTCGGCTTCATCTCCACCAATACCATGCAACAGGTAGAGTACAGGATACGCATTGGTGGAAGAGTATTGTGGTGGGGTGTACACCATCGCTTTACGCGAATTTCCCACCGTTGTTGAAGGATAGTCTATAATTTCCATTACTCCGCGCGGTATATTCTCCCGATATTGGTCATATCCCGCTGGTGCTGATGATATCAATGTCATTCTCCTTTCTCACCGAACATATCGTTATGAGTGACTATCAACCCTCAGTTAATCCACATAGCCAAAGCCCAGAATGGTGAAGCATTTATGTTCATGGCCTTCTGCCATTTCAATCTCAATGGAGTGTTCACCGACATGATCTTCGTTAAAAAGGAGTGTGGCATGGCAATGGGTCCAGTTCACCTGTCGCGGGTCGACTTGTTTGATGAATTTCCCATCTACCTTGATCTTTGCGGTTCCGAATTCGTCGTTACCGGAATCCTTGAAGACCAAAATAAGTCGTTTACACCGCAAACTCATCTTAAAGCTGCTCTGGGTGTCGTTCCCCTCTCCCGTTCGCAACCAGTTGTTGGGGAACTGGGGTGTACCATAGTCATGAGCATCCATCTCAGCCATCTGCAGATCCGTATCCGTTTTATCAAAAGAACCTGCATCGATTCGGGCGATATTGTTGCCGTTTTTCCGATCCAACAACTTTACATGCACAAAGCCATTTCCAATTAGCGGTGCCTTTTCAATATCATGATCTTGCTCGTCCCACTCAGTTCGATTCGTCACGTCGAACAAGTATTCCAAACTATCGGCCATGATGCGATGCCCCAAGTTAGTCGGATGATATATATCATGGAAAAATTGCTTCTTGGAAATAACGTTGCCCTCACCTTTTGTCTTGTGGAACTGATCTACGACAGCGTCCTTTACACTTACCATTGGCAAGTCATAGTGCCAGCCCACTGGAGCGAGACGATCCTGCAGATTCCAGTCATTTTCGAATACACTGAATAGCAAGATGACCGCTGGCTTGTTATCTGCAGCAAGTGCTTTGAGCACCAGACTTTCGTAACAATTGCCTTGGGTTTCATCGTCTGCGTCATTGACAGCGAATTCGATAATCACAATATCCGGCTGAACGGTACCTTCCCGTAGCACATCCCGATCATAACGTACAATCCCCAATTCTGAAGGTGTTCCGCCCACACCTGCTTTAATCAGATGGATCGGACTGTCTTTTGAAAGCGCAAACATAAACTTGAATGACTGATACGAGCGATAAGCGTAACTTTGGAGATGAATCGGTGCCGAACCAGCACCTTGGGTAATGGAACCTCCAATGAAAGCCATCACGACAGGCTCGCCGTTTTTTGCCTTCTCAATGGCTCGTTTTAATCTGACATTATTTCCTTTGTTCAGAAGAGATCGGTCAATCATATTGCGATATCCATGTGATCCAAAGTCAATATCATGCTCGACTGTCGACTCTGGCACTCCCACTGGATCGCGCGGTGCAGTGAATTCTGTGTTCCCACCAATATCTCCTGAATCCTGGAGCATAACTCGCCATCACATCCTTTCGGCTAGATTCTGATCATCCTCGAACAACATGTGAAGGTTCACAACTTGCGTTATTATTAGTGCTGATGTGATCCCTTCTCCCAAAGTGTAGCGCTTACATAATTTTACAACAACCTGGCAAACTATAGGATTTTAACCACTATATCATTTCAAGTTGGCTAGAATAACACGTAGATTCGAACACCTATAATTTTTCATGTAAACGCTTTAATTTGTATACTATTTCCATGTTATAATTTTGAAAAACCACATGACGAAGGAGAGTACCCATGAATATCACGGGACAGGATGCATTGCATACGCGTACATATACGAATCTGTTTCTCGAATTAGGCTATGATGAGAATGAAATTACCACCAGATTGGAAGACACATGGAAAGAGTTGTTTTATGGCGATGAGAATACTCGAATATACTATCCCATGGGTGAGGACAAAGGCTATTTGCTGGATACCGGTAATTTCGATGTTCGCTCTGAAGGTATGTCTTATGGCATGATGATGGCTGTGCAAATGGACAAAAAAGAAGAATTTGACCGACTCTGGAATTTCTCCCACACGTTTATGCAGCATACCGAGGGTCGATACAAAGATTACTTCGCTTGGCATTGCAAGCCTGACGGAACACGCTTGTCGCAAGGACCGGCGCCGGACGGTGAAGAGTTCTTTGCCATGGCGCTTTTTTTTGCCTCCAACCGCTGGGGCGATGGCGCTGAACCTTATGATTACAAGGAACAAGCACGCAAGATCCTTCGTGCCTGTATACATCAGGGCGAAGACGGCGAAGGTGACCCGATGTGGGACCCGGAAACGAAACTGATCAAATTCATACCCGAGACACCGTTTAGCGATCCCTCCTACCATCTGCCTCATTTTTATGAACTGTTCGCTATATATGCGGATGAAGCTGATCAGGCTTTTTGGAATGAAGCGGCGGCAGTAAGTCGGGCTTATCTGCATACAGCTTGCCATCCCGTAACCGGACTTTCACCTGAATACGCGAACTATGACGGCTCTCCGGCTCCAATACAGCCACATGGAGATTTCAGGCATTTTTACAGTGATGCATATCGTACTGCTGCCAATATTGCGCTGGACTGGGAGTGGTTCCGCAAGGATCAATGGCAGATCGATCAATCCAACCGGATTCAATCCTTCTTCAGTGATATTGAAATGTCCGATTATCGTCGTTATACAATAGAAGGTGAACCTTTCGACGAACCTTCACTGCATCCTGTAGGTTTGCTGGCTACCAATGCTATGGCATCACTTGCTGCGGACGGTCCACATGCTGACACATTCGTTCGTAAGTTCTGGAACACACCTCTGCGTCAGGGAGAGCGACGTTATTACGACAATTGCCTGTATTTTTTCAGCATGCTGGCTCTAAGCGGACAATATCGCATGTACTAAACCAAGGGAATGTGCACGAGCCGTTGAACCTTTCCTGTGAATATTGGGCTTATAGGACAGGTTCAACCACAGAATTTTAAGAAGGATGCAATGATATTACGATTTAATCTATACAAACAACAAACGTTACCGGCTCGCAAGTACTGACTGCGAACCGGTAACGTTTGTTTGTGCAAATACAGGCAGTAACTTTTCCGCTCTGACTGGATATGATTCAGATACTTTAATTATTTGGAAACAGACGAAGTATCATAGGAAGACTGCATAATCTCCAGATATCGATTCATGTTCAGTCCCTCCAGGCCTTTCACATATTCATCCCAATCCTTATCCAGACTTTTGGCACCTGTAATAAATTGCAGGGCGTTCTGATCGATGTAATCCTTGAGATTGGTCTGCATCATGCTGGCTTCATCAGCAAGGGACGGATCTACCCACAATGCCCAATGTGGAAAAACCTCTTTCGGTTCCTCACCCTCCATTAACAATGTCGCCTCATAGAGCCGTCGCTCATAACCATCATTGGCATAGATGTCTGTTCCCTGTACTTCGGCGTCCCGATATGCCCGATGATGGTTGTACTGACTCAATGCAGCCCAACTGTCATTACGAGGTTCTTCACCAGAAGGAAGCGGAATGGCTTTATATAGCGGCTCTATCTGATCATTGAGCGCCACTTCGCCCTCCTGTGGTTTGCGCCAGCTTGTGCCCTCTTCTCCAAGATAAGATGCCATAGTCCCTTCTTGGGTGTAGAAATAATCCAGCAGCTTTATGGCCGCGATCTGCGTTTCCTCACTGGCTTTGTTTGTCAGTACAAAGGACGCTCCGGGATCAATCGGATAGTTGTACGTAGCATAAGCAGCATTGGGTCCCTTCAATGGAGGGATGGGATTGTAATCATTCCCGTAGGGTGAACCTTCGGCTGTGGTTACAAATAACGATGGATGCATCGCTGCTCCTGCACCGAGAAGCTGTGCATCGGCGTTATCGCCAATTTTTTTGAAGGCCCCGACATTTTGGGTAAATGCCCCTGGATCAATCAACCCTTCATCGTACAGGGATTTAATATAGGCAAGCCCTTCTTTCCACTCCGGTTTGTTCACTACGGTCTCCACTTTCCCCTGATTAACAATGAGATAATTCCGATCGTCGTCGTAGATAAAACCGTTCATCAAGTATGGGATAATGTGCACGCCGAAATTTTCAGTCGAGCCGCTTAACGGTACTTCGTCGGCTTTACCGTTCCCATTCGGGTCCTTCGTTTTAAATGCCCGAAGCATTTCCTTAAACTCCTCTGTCGTAGAAGGTTCGGTCAAACCGAGTTGTTCCAACCATTTGGTGTTGACCCACATCTTGTTCGGGTATGAACAGTGAAAACATTCATTCAGACCCGTCAGACCATAGATATTTCCGTCGGGAGCAGTGTTCATGGCCCGATAATAGTCATTGCTTTCAAGCACTTTTTTAATATTGGGAGCATGCTCCTCAATCAGCTCATTCAGCGGCAAAATAACCCCCTGTTGACCAAACTTCAACAAGTCTGTCTGGGAGAAACGATCTACCCAAGGGATAAGCAGATACAAGTCCGGATAATCACCGGAAGCCAGTGAAATCTGCCTTTTCTCCGCTGCACCGTCGAATGGAACCGTAGTCCAGTTGAACTGAATATCAAACTTCTCTTCCATTTTTTTCGTGAATTTGTTAGTGGACAGGTTGGTATCCGAACCCTGGTGAGCAAACACATTAATGGCCGTCTTGCCTGACGGATCGCTGCCTTCCCCGTTCCCCTTATCAGAACTTGAACATCCGGCAAGTACCAACGAGGTAAACAGCAGATAGGCAAGAATGATGAATCCTGCTTTTTTCAATGCAATCCTCTCCTCACAGATAGATAGAAATGAACTTATCCTTTGACTGAGCCAATCAACATGCCTTGCACGAAATACCGTTGAACAAAAGGATAGATGATCAGAACCGGCAAGCTGGCCATCACAATTAACGAGTATTTCATGAGTTCAGCCATTTGCTGCTGTTTGATCATTTCCGATGCATCCATGTTCCCTGTACTGCTGTTCAGAATAAGAATACTGCGCAATATCAGCTGTAGCGGATAGAGCGACTGTGATTTTAGATAGATGAGGGCGTCAAAGTATGCATTCCACTGACCAACAGCGTACATAAGTGATAATACGGCGATAATCGGTTTGGCGAGTGGCAGGATAATACTGTAGATAAAGCGGATGTCACTGCAGCCATCGATGTCTGCTGCTTCGGACAGCTCTTCCGGTATCGAATTCTGAAAAAAGGTACGGGTAATGATGACTTGCCATACCCATACGGCATTGGGAATCAGCAGCGCCCAGCGGGTATCGATCAGTCCCATAGTTTTAACCACCAGATAGGTAGGGATCAAACCGCCCGAGAACAGCATGGTGAAGGTAATAAATATCATTAACGAGCTGCGACCAACAAACGTTTTTTTGGATAATGGATAAGCAATCATAATGGTCAGTGCCACGCTGATGAAGGTGCCGCAGGCTGTATAGAAAAGGGAATTGGCATACCCGGTAAGTACTTGATCATTCCGTAATACAGATTTATAACCGTCGAACGTCAGGTCAATGGGCCACAACCAGACTTTTCCCGAGGAGACGGCAGCAGGGCTGCTGAGCGAAGAACTCACAATATAGATCAAGGGATACAGCACGGCAATCAGCACCACAGTCAGCATGAAGTAAACAACTGTTATAAATACGCGGTCTCCCCAGGATTCACGGATCGTACTGCTGCTCTTGATCCGCGAGCGACCTGCATGTGTCTGTGTGTTAGGCATGGGTTGGTTCTCCTCCTTTCGCTCCCGTTACCATAAGCTTGTATTGGACAGTCGCTTGGCGACCGCGTTTACGATTAATAGTAGAATCAGGTTAATCACCGAGTTGAACAGGCCAACCGCAGTAGCGAAGCTGTAATTCGCATTCAGCAATCCTATTTTGTAGACATACGTGGAGATGATCTCCGAAGCAGACAGATTGAGCGGATTTTGCAGCAAATATATTTTTTCGAACCCAACAGCCATGATATTCCCTACACTCAGGATCAGAATGATGACGGCTGCCGGAAGTAGTCCAGGCAGATCAACATTAATGATTTTCTGTATACGGTTGGCTCCGTCCACTTTGGCCGCTTCATATAGGGATGGATCAACACCTGCCAGAGCAGCCAGATATATCACAGCGGAGTACCCCATCCCCTGCCATACATCGGAGAATACGTAGATGGATCGAAACAGTCCGGGCTCACCGAGAAAATTCACCGCTTCGAACCCAAGGGCACCGGCAATCGTGTTGACAATACCCAGCCTAGGAGACAGGAAGAGCATAATGATGGAGACCATAACAACGGTAGAGATGAAATATGGAGCATACGTCACCATTTGTACTGTTTTTTTGAATCGTATGTTTTTGATTTCGTTCAGCGCCAGCGCCAGTAATATAGGAATTGGGAAACAAACGATCAGGCTGTAAAACGAAATGTAGAGCGTGTTCTTGATCAGCATGACAAACGCCGGATTTTTGAAAAGTAATTCGAAATACTTGGTTCCGGCCCACGGACTGCCCCAGATCCCCTTGATGACGTTGTAATCTTTAAATGCCAGGACCGCATTCACCATGGGTACATACTTGAAAATAATAAAGTAAGCAATCGGTGGCAGAATCAGCAGATATAGCTGCCAATGTCGCCTCCAGCTTCTGGTTAATGCTTGCTTCAAGATAGACGGTTTACTTGGTTTCTCCATGGACTTCGTTTCACTGGTCATTGTTGTTCTCAGAATCATCCCCCCATTCTTGGCTCCCAATCGTTCTGAACTCCAGCTCGATTTGGTAGCGCTTACTTTTTGAGTAATCATAAGATTGGGCTGGGGATGCGTAAAGGTACAGTTGCGCCGGCAAAGTACAAAAAGCGAATATAGTTCCCGAGAAACAGCCTACATTAACCGCTAGGAACGTCCATTTTCCGAAACACACTCGGGGAAATACCACGTACCCGCTTGAAAGCTCGGCGGAATGAATGTGCACTGTTATACCCCGTGGCCTCCGCGATCTCGTCAATGGTCTGACCAGTGGAGTGCAACAGGTTCGAGGCAGCATCAATGCGTACCCGTTCTACATAATCGGAAAGATTCTCTCCTGTATGTTCTTTGAACAGTTGGGATATAAACTTCTCGGACTTGCTCATGTGCTCCGCAATCCGATAAATCGTCAAGTTTGCATCCCCATAATTATGTTGGATAAAACAAATCATTTCGTTTACAGTATCCGCATGTGCTCCTGCTCTTCTTCTCTGAAAATCACCGCAGATGTCTTCTGTTAACTGTTTAAATTTTTCACGCAGCGAAGTGATCGTTTCTGTCATCTGAATGGATGTCACCCGAGTTTTATATTCCTCCAGCAGGGAGGCATCCAGCTTGAATTTTGGTTCGTCCAGCTTCAGAAAAGTCTCCTTCAGCTCCATGATGAACTGCTGTGTCATCTCGTAGGACAGTTCCCGCTCCTCTGTATTACGAAGAAATAATTGCTCCAGAATGCGTATCGCCTCTTCAGGCTCCCCAACTTTGATTGTGTTCAGCAGCCGCTGTTCAGACTCAATCGGATAATAGAACATTTCATTTTCCTTCATCGTATCTTCAAATCTCACCAGATGATCTGTTCCCATATGAATGGCATAATCCAGAGCTTGTTTGGCTTCGTCAAAGGAACGTCCTGCATCATTCCAGACCTCGTAAGCTGCACCTGTGCCAATGGTTGTGGATATCCGATGCTCCCGGTAGATCACTTCCATCAAGCTGTTCAGCTCTTTTTCACATCTCCCAATAGCTTCATTTAGTGGGTTCTCATCCAATGGACAGGCAAAAGCAATCTGATCGGTTCCCCAATCCGTGATTAGAACCTGAGCGTTCCACTCTGTAAGTACTTGTTTGACGAGTAGTCTTGCGACACCCAGTTCATGGATAGTTTCCTCACTGTCCGGATTGGCATATCCGTTTACCTTCACTAAGCCTGCCAAGCCCTTGCTGCTATGAAGAGAAATGTGCGCCTGGGATGAGATAACCTCCAACTCCAGTGAAGTATAGACTTCTCCGGTTAACAACCGTTTGATAAAACCGTCTCTCAATAACGGAATCTGCTCATTCATGGCGCTTTTAAGTGAGTCGTTATTCGCAATGAGATTATTAATATGGCTTGCCAAAAAATCATATTCATTGCCCCGTCTGCCTGGGGAATCGGTGATTTGTTCCCGAAAAGAGGCCAACAATCTGTAAACGGGTGCACTGTTCCGATAGGCCAGAACCAGCCCGAATGACAGTCCCAAGGCAATGGTTGCCAAAGTAAAGACCAGCGTGACTTGTTTGATTTGGTCCGCTTTTGTCATGAGTGCTTTCTCCGGAATCCCTGCCATGTAATTCCATCCATTTTGACTGGATTGCATCGATATCAGCAGCCGACCATCACTTCCAGGCTGTACATTCTGCACGTTCAGCTCCGTTTCCGCATCATTACCTTCTCTCTGGCGACTCTGTACCATTTGCTCTGCTTCGGCTTGTTCAATGCCATGGGAGAAAATGATCTGTCCTTGCGCATCAGTGACGAGAGTCCAGCCGCCATATTGATCCACAATATTTTGAGTAAGGCTGGCCATCTGATCCTGATCAATCATGACACCAATCGTGGCTTGCGGTTTGTTGAAGCTGTTCAAAGGCAGAGATTGCAGAAACGTAATGGCGGGAACGTCTTCAAGCACAGTGCCGAGTATTTCACGTTTATAGTTTCGAAGCGGTATGATTTCGTTAAAGTGAGGTTGTTTGAGAATTTGGTCATGCCATTGCTCATACGACATACCCTCCAGCTGATTGGCAGCATAATAATGCTCTGGACGATAATACACGGTTCTTGGTGTAATGATGGCATTGTAGTTTGGAATGTGAATGAAGAAATGAGACAAGTAATCATTGGTACTGCTGTACATGGAGAGGCTCCGCTGCATGCGGTTCATCCCGTAGACGTTGTAGAGATCATCCGGCTTCGGGCCAGCAATTAAATTTTGCAAATCGGGATTGGCGGCAAGCTGTCTAGTGAAGGCTTCGACTTGAAGAAGATTTCGCTCAATGATCTCTTTGCCAAGACTCAGCGACTTCAAACTGTTCTCAATGGAGCTGGAACGAGCCGCTTCAATGGAAGCTCGGTAAGAGGCATATCCCGCAATTTGAGGAATCATCAGAATGACAAGATACGATATGAGGAAACGGCGGAACACGGGTGAAAATTTGGACCATAGGAGCTGCATATGTACCCTCCCGTTTTAATCAAGCGCTTACATTTCTCTGTGATAAGGTAGCTGTTCCATGATACAACGGGTATTTCTTCCTGGTGAAGGTACAACTTCTTCCTTATGGTACATTTACTTACTACAGCCTACAATGCTTGCATAAAAATAATTGTCTTTTTGCGTTTGGCGCACAAATATAGTGGTATCTACCTTGGGACGGCCTCCATGCCAAAGCATCAAAATGTACGCAAAAAACCTCTCCAAGACAAAGAGTGGCTTGGGGAGGTTTTTGTTTAACATTATGCTTTTTAATTGCTGACGGCAACAAATTTCCATTGCTGGTTAGTTGCACCCGTATAGGTGTTCTGCTGCAGCTTGGCTCCATCCGAAGTTGAAGCGTTGGCGACTTCAATCGCTTTATTGCTGTTCACGTTGATGATACTCCAGTATCCGTTTCCAAGGTCATTCACTTTGAAATGCTGAGCGGTTGTGTTCAGATTACTCATGAGCTGGACCACTTCCCCATTGGTGTTGGTACCGTTGCGAATGTCGATGACTTTGTCAGGTGAGTTCACACTTGTCAAAGTGTAGTTGCCGCTGTCGATCGAGGTCAGTACCCACTTCTGAGGGTTGCCGCCCAGATCACTCCACTGCTGGAGCTGAAGATTGTTTTCGTTTTGACCACCTGGGACATCAATAACCTTGTTGGAATGCCGGGCTACAATTTTATAGGTAGCACCGGATACAAGACCTGTTGTTGGTCCACCTGTTCCACTGCCCGGGTAAGTCTGAGCACGTTCATGGTACCAGTTAAACAGGAACCGTCCCATCGCGCTCCGTGAAGCATCCCCGTCCCACTTCAGGCCTGCCGTAGGATCAGCAAAGGAGCTTCGTGGTCCTTCACCTAGAATAAAACCGTTCATATGTGCTGCAATGCTGACATTGCCTGATGCATTAAAAATTGTTTTGGTATTGTTACCAAAGCCTTCATTGCTGCCATTAAACAAGTTCCAATAGGCCGAATCGCCAGGTTTGTTTTTGAACCAGGTTACCTCGGTAATATTAATCGGATACTTGTCAGCGGCTGCCTTCACGTTGGTATTCCACTGGTCTTGCAGGATAGAGAAGTTGTCATATGCGCCATAACCAGGGTACCAGTGAACCGCATATCCATAGTTATTGAGCGGATCAGTCAATGGATGGCTTGCCGTCAAGCTGTAAAATTGGTTGTATCCCAGACCTGCCGCCCAGATGACGTTGTCCGCACCTTTGCTGCGAATTGTTGAAATCATGGAATTTTGGAAATTACGCAAGTCATTCCAGTGATCCACAAAGTCATTTTCCCCGTTGTATCCACCCCAATGTCCATTGGCATAGGATTTCACTGGTTCGTTGATCAGTTCGAAGTGAACGTTCTCTGCACTTTTGATTTCCGGGCGTGAAGCGAGATAACCCCAGATTTCGTTGAATTTTTGCAGGTTGGCAGGTGTTGTTGCCTGATCATCCTTCAATGTGAAGTCCAGTCCCAGGACAACATAGACACCTTTTGTTTTGGCATATTGAATGTACGGAATAATTACATTTTGCGTAACGGTCTGCACACCGGCAAAGTTATATGTACCAGCAGCCACATCTCCCATGTCCTGACGATCGATGAACAGACGTACCTGATTCATATTCCAGCCATGATTGCTTCCGTATTTCGGGGTGGTGTCCGCAAAAGTATCGGTAATGTCTTTCAGATAAGCCAGTGTAGCTGCATGACGGTTATTGCCGTGCAGGTTGAGATAATAATTGCTGTCCTGATATGTCCAGTAGGCACCTGAAGGTTGATGCCAACCGTTCAGAAGCACAGGCTGGTTGTTGCTGTTCACCAGGTTTTTGCCGTTTACGTGAAGCTTGCCCATCGGCATGCCCACCCATGCTTCGGCGCGACTGCCTCCCCATGGAGCAATTGTGATCAATAAAGCCAGAACGAGTACAAGTTTACAAGATGTCATGAACTTCTTCACTTTAATTCCTCCTGATCTGATATATTGCCTTGCCATATTGTGAGGTAAGCTCCGTCAGAGTATCTCTGATCAAACATATCGCTCAGTCGGTGCCCGCTCCCGCAATCCGTTCCACACCAGCAGGGGGATCCTGCGTAGGGAAGGGTCGCGGTTCTGGTGTAAGCAGACGTTCATGAGATTGTTGCATGCCCCCTTTTCACAGATGGAATATTGCATGAAGTTCCTCCTCCCTCTTCCAGTCTGATTCCACTCTGATTCCACTCCAAACTTACAGAAGAACTTAATTTAACCGACGATTCCCGTACGCTCTACACTCTCTACGAAATATCGTTGCACAAACAAATAGATGACGATCAAAGGCAGAATGGCAAGAAGAATTCCTGTATCCTGGATCATGCTCAGATAGAACGGATCGGCCTGGGAAGCTGCACCGTCAGTAACCTGCTGGGCCAGATTATACGGAAGGGACGATAACTGGGTTGACATGACTTTACTTGAAGTCAGATAAGTTGTCGTATAAAAGCTGTCGTTCCACTGCCATACGAAGGAAAACAGCATGACTGTTACCATGGACGGAATGGCATTAGGTAGCATGATTCTTGAAAATGTTCGTCCGATGCCCGCGCCGTCCACATAGGCCGCCTCCTCCACTTCCTTCGGAATACCTCTGAAGAATTGCCGGAAGATAAAGATGTACAAGCCGGCTTTAAGTGAATTGGCCGTAATCGCTGTCAGAATAAACGGCCAATAGGTATTAAGCAAATTAACAGGTTTGCCGGCTATAAGCGTCATAAGCCCCATCAGGTCAAAGCTTTTCAGATTCAGGTATACCGGAATGAGAATGGTCGTTGGCGGTACAAGAATCGTCAGAATTACACCAGCAAACAGCCAGTTGCTTCCCCTGAATTTCAGTCTGGCGAATCCGTATCCTGCAAGTGCACAGGATGCTGTAGTCAGCAATGTTGTCGTTGCAGACAGAGCAAACGTATTAAATAGCGTTGCCCAGTAATCCATTACGCGTATCGCCTCTTTGAAATTGTCGATGGAGAAGTTCTGTGGAATCCACACCACCACTGCTGAATACAGATCACCTTTAGCTTTGATGGATGTGGAAACCTTCTGAAATATGGGAAACAGGATAACGAAGGAAAGCCCGGTAATCAGAACGAATCGGATCATGGCCCACAGCCAGCCTTTCCAATGCTCCAGCGATAATAATCGTGATGTTGTCACGTGGGACACCCTCCTTTCTAATCTTGATAGAAGACTCGCTTCGAGAAAATGATGTTTACGATAACCAGAATGAAGGCAATGGCGAGAAAGTAGACCCATGCCATGGCAGAACTTAATCCAAAATCAAATTTGACGAATCCGGTATCCCGGATCAGTTCCGTCATGGCGTTATTGGCAAACGAATCAATGATCGTATAGATCGCATTGACAAAAATAAGCGGGCTGACCATTGGGAACGTAATTTTCCAAAAGGCTTCATAACCCGTCGCGCCTTCCATCTTCGAAGCCTCATACAATTGAGGGGAAATCGTCTGGATGCCTGCCAAAAAGATCAAAATCTGTACACCCGATTGACTGACGATCTGATAGATCCGATCTACGGCGCTGCTCAGATACGTGACGATCCAATCGCTCACTCCGGCGTTAACCATCAGATTTTCGAGTTCAAATGTCCCGAGTGAGCTTCCACCTGTGCTGCTCTGATTAACCGCTTCAATCAGGCTGGTGCTCTCCAGTGTCATAATCACTCCCGATGCCAGAATAACGGGCAGGAAAAAGATCGACCGCGCTACAGCCCGGCCCCTGAACTTCTGATTCAGGATAACGGCAAGGAACAGACTGAAGATAACGATAAGCGGTACGTTGATGAGTACGTCTGTAATCGCCTCAATTAACGCACGGTTAAAGCTTGTATTGACGGTCAGCGCCTGAATGTAATTGGCAACACCGTTGAACTGAATCGCTATGCCTTCCGCGTTAGCCTGAATTGTACTCATGCTGTATCGCAGAGAGGCTAACAGCGGAATGAAGAAAAACAACACAAAACCAATGAGCCAGGGAAGCACATAGATTACGCCCCACATGGCTTTCTGCTGAGCATACGTACGACTTCCCCATTTCCATTTCAGGAGCGTCTTCAGAGCTGCTCACCACCAGTCACATAGCTTTGGGCTTCCACTGTATCGTTGTCAACTTCTACAGGGAAGTCGTTATAATTGACAATTACGAACCCGCCACCTTCATATGTTGTCCGGAAGACGCCCTCCTCCAGGGATTCATGGGACATCATGGAACGTCCGGCAAACGGTTGGTTCACCTGGTTCACCTCGTTGTAGATCTCGGCAGCCAGATCGATCCATTGTTCATAATTCGCCGCGTAGAGATCATCATAATCCGTTTCTTTCACAACATGGTTTGGCGCATTGAACCATGCAAAGTAAGGACTGGCTCCATATTCAATCAGCTTCAGCACATATTGCCTTGCATTGGTATATGTGGAGAGATTGTATGGCGTCCCCGTATAGCCAATGCTGCCGTGTACAACGAGCTGATAGAACGGAATCTCTTCATCCTCCAGCTTGAAACGACTGCTGTTCATCGGCGCATCTGTCAGACCTGTTACATATGGCAGGGCATAAGCGTTCCCGCCTTCAGCAACAAGCGATTCAACCTGCTGCTGGATCTGTTCGAGTGCCTTCTTTACGGAGCCAAGCGCTTGTGTTCGGTCCATCAGCTTTTTCGGATTCATATCACTGTTTAACTGTCCTGCCAGGTCATTCAGGCTTAGCGACAGTCCATCCTTTTGAAGGGACCTGAGCTCATCTAACATGTCTGCCGTCACGTCCTCCAGCTTGTTGGGCGAAAGCACATAGGATGGTGAACGATCCCGGTCCCGCCGCTGGATGGCCTGGTTCATCGGATACATGACCGCCGGTTCCTGAGTTAATGTGCGTGAAGCTTCTTTGGACGGTTTGAACCCTTTTTTGGATTGCACATTCAGCAGAGCAATATCGGGATAGAAACCGATACCCGCTTCTTGTGTGTATGCGCTGAATTCCCTCAATCCCTTTTTCCCGCCTACCGCGCTGTCTACTTGGATGGAATCCGGCAGTCGATGATGAAGTCCGCCGTTAAGCCATCCCGCATAACGCACCTGAATATTGGATACCTTCTTCTCCGTCAAGGCGGAGAGAATGTTTTTGGCTTCATCAAACGTGGTCAAAGCCTCCGTTGAATCATACGGTATGCCCAGCATATGCTGCCTTGTTGTCATGCCACCGAACAGTTGCAGATAAAAGGGAACGTTACTCTGCTCCTTGCTGGCGTTCAACTCGGGAAGTCCGCCGTTTTGCATCAGATAATCCCGATAGAGAGATGCAAGCCCTGAGTACGAGGCTTTATCCGACCCCACAAAAGCATATCGAACGACGAAGTCGGACAGAGTCGGTTTCTTCTGGAATTTCGGAAGTGTACGAACCATATCACTTGCCTGAAGCGTCACATCGCTCTTGTTCACGACATAGAAGCTTGGATATACGTTGTTGTAACTGTTCAGTTTGCCGCTGATATCGGCATTCACAACTGCAACGGCATCCCCTTCTTCAATAATGCCCAGGAAAGCTCCCTCTTTCCGAATCAGTCCAAATACCGGCAACCTGGCTCTGGCTTCATTCGAACTTGCTTCCCGTAGTTTCATGGTCATATCCGGTCCGTATATATCTTGTTGATAGGCAGGATACTGCAGTTTGCCATTGTTAAAATGGATCAGCGCTCCCGAACCGTCCGGCACCAGTATGGAGCCCTCTTCTTCTGAACCCCCAGCCCCGAAGTAATCCATTACAGATATGCTGTTGATCGGATATTCCTCCGGAAAATGAATGCCTGAGGACGGAACACGTACGAGCAGATCCTCTCCATCCAGCTCATATTCCATCGTAAGCATAAACAGCCGTGGTCCACTTCGTTCCTCTTCAATGCCAAACTCGGCATGATCCTGAGCCAGATCCTCCGATGTGTAACCGGCTGTGTCAAAAGCCTTCAAGGCCCGGGACAATTGCAATCCTTGCATCGCCTTATCAATCCGGACGTAAGCGCCTTCATCCTTGTCTTCCGCATAGCCGACCTTCAAGGCCCGTTGCCCGGCCTTGTCTAGCTGTGCAAGCAGCTTTTGTTCAAATCGCTCCTTGCTGATCTTCATCGGCAAGTCTTCTATGGATCGCTCAGTGCTTCCAAACTGGTAGTGGACCCGCGCGCCGCTTGGCAGCACCTCGTAGCTTATCTGCTTGTGTGCAACACTATCCGTGAAGGAATTCACGGTGCCGCTCTGTCCGAGGCTGTTGAAGAAGCTGAGCTTCGTTTGTGATGACAAAAGGTCTTTGTTTATCCCGGCTGCAACCCCATCCTGCTCACGATCTGCAGGATTGCTGCGCCAGATCTGGCCGCTCTGCGTGTGAATCACAGCAATCTCGGCAGTCTCTTCGTTAATGAACAACTGCAGCGCAGCATTCTGCGCAATGCCTACCATGCCGGGAAGGCGGACATCGCTGAAAGATGATTTCAGTTTCTCTCCGGGAGGCAGGGAGGGAAAGTCCGTTAGATCAGCGGCAGTCACTGTCACGTGAGCGAGCGGTGTTGGCGAGAATTGACAACCGCCAAGAAGCAGACTGCCCGCGAGCAGCATTCCTGTTATTTTTTTGGCTACGGTATAATTCATAACAATTTCCTCCTCCCTTAGCCCCGAAGCACTAATTCCTGATAGATGGTTACGACAAACGATACAATCTGCTGTACAAGACTAAAGAATAACAGGCACAGAAATGCCATAAACGCCATCGCTACAAGTGTCAGCAGCATCGTGAGCACCGTTTTGGCTGGTGTGTACTGATGAACCGTCATATTCCCCACAAATAACAGATATACCGTCCATGCAACGGCGAGTGCATTGGAGAAATAATAAAAGGCAGTTTCCTGCGCAGAGATCACAAGACTCAGCCAGATCCATGGAAAATGAATGAGTAACAATGGTACCAGTGCAAAACACGTTGACATGAAAATTTCGGAGAACTTTCCTTCCCCGTCCATCAATGTGGTTAACGACCAGTTAGCCACACACCAAAACAGCACCGGAATAATGACATATACCATTTCGAGCAGACTGTTCAGGTACTTTGGATTACTGAGGTTAATGAGAAAACCGCTGTACTGGGCATGCAAAATTTTGGTGATAACCAGAAGCACCAGGATCATGAAAGCAATCAGCAGTGAATTTCTCTGGTTCCGTTCATATTTCAATTCCCAGTATCCGTCAAACGGATGAAAAATCAGATGCAGCGGGTACTGGTATAGTTGCTTACTTGATGCCTGCATTCGTAGTCCTCCTTTTCTGCCTGCGAACGATGATGACGGTGACAATCGCAGCGACAGCCAGGAATAGTCCGGACATCATCCATGAAAAATGCTCACGCATCAGCTCTTTGCGGTACAAAAGAAAAGCTTTGGAATACCCTTTGGGTTCCATGCTCCGCTTGAAATATTTCGCAGACTCGGCGTATTCCTTCTGACGAAGCAATGCTTTGCCAATTCCCGCATATGCATATTCCAAGTTAGCGTTCATCTCGGCAGCTTGGGCAAACAGCACGGAAGATTGATCTTCATCACCGTTATAGTAGCTGCGCACCGCTTCGTGGAGTGTACGTCCGTATTGAGTTGTTTGAAAGACGGTGATTTCACCCAGCGCTTTATCCAGAACTAACATCCGGTCTCCCGCACGTTCCAGGGCAACAGGTGTATTAAACTGGCCCAGGCGGTTCCCGATGCCGCCAAAAATATGGAGCAGATATCCGTCTCCATTGTAGGTGAAGATTCGTCCCTTGCTGGAATCCAGTACGGAATACATGTCACTGTCCCCCACATCCACATCAATCAGTCGAGATGCGCCGGCTTCCTGCGTATACATCAAGTCACCTTGCGGCGTCTGATAGCCTTCTCTGCGCAGGATGTCTGTACCCTGGGCATTCAGCTTCTTGACCGGATCTTTGCCGCGATCCCCGCTTGTGGCGTAGATAAAGCCCTCTTCGTCCATATCCAGATTGGTAAATTCCGTTGGAGTGAACATGACCATCTGGCTGCGCTGCTCCCGTGTTGCAAACCGTTTCCACAGATACTCCACCGGGTCCACCTGAACTCTGTTCGCTCCAATGAAGGAAGAGAATGTACCATCGGCGCTGAACTCCATGAATCCATCAAATACACCTTCGGCCATGACGTAGATACGATCTCCTTTGTCCATAACAATCCGCATCGGTTTAAACTGGAAGTCTGCTTTTAACAGATCCGATTTTGGTTCAGACACGATCTTGACCAGCTTCCCCTGTTCATCCAGGTGGACCACCCGTTGATTATCCGAATCAGCGACCAGCAGATGGCCTTTTTCCATGACGTACAATCCCTGTGGATTTTTAAAATGATCTTCCTTACCTTCCTGCACAAACGAATCAATCGTCCGTACCAGCTTGAAGTTGCGATCCATCTCAATGATGCGGCCATTGCCCGAATCAAGCACAAAGACATGCTGATTAGCGGTAACATGCATGTCACTTGGCTCTTTCATAGGAGTTGTGTTCAGCTTCTTGCCGGTGATAATGGTTGTTGCCTCATATGCCGCCGGTGAAGGAACTGCGTCACCCCAGAAGGAATAATGATACGCATCCGTTTTACCGTCTGCACTCACATAGGGCGCCTCTTGAACGAACAACAGGAGGCAGATCATGCCCATGATGATCGATTTACGTTTTTTCCCTGTGCTTCTCCGCACCTCGCTGCCTCCTTTCTATTCTTTCATGCCCGAAGTGGCCATCGTCTGCATAACACTGCTCTGAGAGATGATAAACAGAGTGATCGGTACGATCATCAGCAGCAAGGCAACAGCCGCACCTACACCGGCTCTTGCAATCCCTCCCTGCACAATCTGACTGAGCGCATAATGCAGCGTTTTGAGATTTTCACTGTAAATGAAACTCCCGCCATCCGTTCCCCATAATGCTGGAAACTGCAGGATCATAAGCGTGAGCCATGCCGGCTTCACATTGGGCATCACGATGCTCCAGAATATCCGGTATTCATTGGCTCCGTCGATTTTGGCTGCCTCCAGCAAAGCATCGGGAATCTGCTCCATGAACTGTTTCATCAGGAAAAGTCCCAGCGAGAACGCAAGTGATGGCACAATAATGGACGCATGAGTGTTAATCCAGCCAAGCCAGGACATGACCATGTAGTTCGGAATCGCCGTAACATGCGGCGAGAACATCAGGGACAGAATGACAATGGTGAACAACACTTTGGAACCCGGAAAACGATACTTCGCCAGCGGATAAGCCGCTGCAGATGCAAGCAGGATATGCCCCGCTGTGCCAAGTATCGTAATGAGCAATGTGTTGGCAATATAGCGGGATAACGGCACCCACGAATTGCCCATGAGGTTGATCAGATCGGCAAAATTCTCCGTTGTCGGATTGTTCACCCAGAAGCGTGGTGGGAAAATAAACAGCTCATCCAGCGGCTTGAATGCATTGTTGACAGCATAGATGAGCGGAAGCACCATAAAGGAGCCGAACACGCCCAGCAATGCAAATAACATCAGGCTGACGGTAAATGACCGATTAAGCCTTTTTGGCATGCCAAACACGGCACGTACTTTGCTGGTCATCGTCATTCACCTATCTTTCTAAGCATTTTTTGCGTGAAAATATTCGTTCCCAGCATCAGGGCAAACAGGACTGTTGCGATGGCCGAGGCATACCCCATCTCGAAACGAATGGTTCCGAAGTCCATCAGATGTGTGACAACGGTATGTGCCGCATAGTTCACGCTTGGGAAACCTGCCAGTGCGATGGAGATCTCGGCTACGGCGAAGGAAGCGGTAATCTGCATTACCGCACCAAACATCAGCTGCGGTCTCATCGAAGGCAAGGTGATGTACCAGAGCTCTTGCCAGCGGTTTTTGATCCCGTCTACGGTTCCTGCTTCAACCAGAGAACGATCAATGGTTTGCAGTCCTGCAATAAAGGCCAGGAAGCTGGTTCCCAGGCTCAGCCACAGCTGTACAATAATGACGATTGCCAGTACATACTTCTCGTCTGCAAGCCATTGGATCGGTTCCAGTACGACGCCAAGGCGCATCAGGAAGCCGTTCATATACCCGTAGCTGTCACCCGAGAAGATGATCAGCCAGATGAAGAAAACGTTGCCCGATATGGAAGGGGCATAGAAAACCAGTGTCATGACCGCCCGAATTTTAGGAGACAGCTCATTAATGATCCAGGCAAACAAAAAGCAGGCAACATAACTGACAGGGCCTGTAATTACGGCGAAAAGCAGCGTGTTTTTGAGCGCGATCAGAAATACGTCGTCGTTCAGAAAAAGCCGGGAATAGTTCTGCCAGCCGACAAATCGCGGCAGCTCCAGCATATTGAAGTGAAAAAAGCTGAGCCCGAGTGAAATGCCAACCGGAATGACAGTAAACATGAAAAAAATCAGCATAAACGGTGCCATCAACACATAGTAATGCCTGCTGAGATACAGATCCCGCTTCAATAGGGACCACCAGCCGACCTGGCGGGTATGGACGGCAGGAGCGGCGGCTGTCTTAGTAGTTTTAGCTTGCAACCGTTACCCTCCCTTTCCTCTATTTCAGATTAAATTCCTTGCGTTTCAACTCTATTTCATCATCGATGTACAACACATAGTCCGATAAGGCTTCACGCGGATTTTCATTCGCATTGACCACCTTGCGGAAGGCGTTGTCCAGATGTCGTCCCGTGAAATAACCTCCCGGAAGCTGCGGGATTCCCTGTACCCATTCCCATTGTTTCTCAAGATTTTGATAATCCTTCACTGGCCAAGGCAATTGCTTCAAGGCTTCGATATTGGCCGTCGGATAACGGGCAGCCGCTCCCATCAGGCCTTCCATTTCTCTCCCGTATTCAATCTGGGTCTGCTCATCAGTCCACCACTTCAAGAACTTCCACGCCGCTTCCTTGTTGTCGGCATTTTCCAGCATCATCACCGCGCTCGTTGCGCTGGCTACTTCGTGCCTTATGGACCCATCCGGAAGCTGTGTACCCGGAACAATCGTAAAGTCCCAGAGATTGCGGATTTCCGGAGCCATAACCGTCAGCATGTTATACGTGGTGTAATCAGCAATCCCGATTGGCATTTCCCCAGTACGGAAGCGATTCGGAAAATCGGCTTTGAGCGGAAACTTGTAATTGGTATAAAATTGCGTCCAGCGTTTGAACGCGTCCATAGAAATCTCCGAATCCAGTGCGCTTTTCTTCTGGTCATCGGTGTAGAACGTTCCGTCATTCTGATATAACAACATCGCAAAGGTTGAATTCGGAACCAGGTTGGCATTGTTCAGCGTATCCTCTATCGGCAGATAAAACTCCATGTTGTGCTTCTGCAGCACGGCGATGGCGTTGTACACGTCCTGCCACGTTTTCGGCGGTTCGAGGCCCAGTTCATTCAGAATATTTTTGCGGTAAAAGAGCATTGGAAAATGCTGCTGCTCCGGAAGGGCATATACCCCGTCGTTATAGCGGTAAGGCGTCAATCCACTTTCGCGGAACCTGCCCGAAATTTCCTCAAAATCAGGGAACTGGCTCAGATCCGCTGTTGCATTCCTCATCGCATAGTTCACCGGAATGTCCTCGCCCATCTGCATGGCTACATCCGGTCCTTCCCCCGAGAGTGTTGCGGGCAGCAAAATATTAGGCGGAACGAGACGTAACTGCACGGACACATCCGTATCCGGGGTAAAAGAATCGTCGATCATGCCTTTCAAAACTTGGGCCTGATCCCGTCCGGTCGTGATCCATACGGTGATGGCATCCTTCTTTTGTTCCACGTTACCAATGCTGTCGTAATCTTCGGTATACGAGGCAACATATGCGCCCAGTTCGTGCTTCACCTGCTGGATGGTGCTCGCTTCCGCTTTTGGCAGTGATTCACCCGGCGGAGATACGACAAGGTAATCCAACGTAATCGGCTGTTCACGTACCGATAGAATCCACGTGCCGAGACCGCCTACGTTAATTTTGAACGTATCCAGCCGTTTGGGAACCGTCTCTGGTCTGGCCGCCATATCTTCAAGCTGCAGTACCATGGCGTGCAGTACGGCCACTTTGTCACTTTGCTCACCCGTGGCCTTTTCCAGGTAATCTGCAACAGAGCGCAAGGTGTCAGCTTGTCGTTCAAACACCTCCGTCATCTCCGGAATACGCCGTTCCAGCTGGTAATCCCGCAGTGGGTCCGGACTATTGGAGGTGATCATTAATATTTTGCGATACATCTCATTCAGTTCCAGCACGCTGGATTCCACGGTCCGCAGCAGCGGAGCGATGTCGCCAAGTGTAACCGTCATTCGGATTCGGTGTTTCCCTTTTTCCAGATGAAACTGATATGGCTGATCTTCTCCCGAACCCAAGACCTGAGTTTGCCAAGCCGGGCTGTAGTTAAATCGAATGCGTTTCATTTCCTTGAACGGAACTTCGCCGTTAATCGTCAGACTGCGGGTGGCATAGATCCCACGCAATTGATCCTGTTTCACCTTAAGAGCGAGTTGGTACAGTCCGTCTTCCGGCACGTCGATTTCCCACTCAATCCATTCGCCCGGCAGCTTCCAGTTAATGCCCCCGATGGCGTTCATCCGAATTTTCGATACATTATAAGGCTCCAGTGAAGGGCTTGATCGGTCCGAGATCGGTGCCAGTGTAGGAGATGACTTGCTGACAGCCTCCTCCCCCTGTACTTTCAGCATGACAGGAGCGGCTTCTTTCAAGCCACGTGAGACATAGGTCTGCTCCAGCTCTGCATAGGAAGGAACTTCGCTTTCCTGGTACAGCTCGATATAATCAATTGCCATGCTTTCTCTTAATGAAGTGAGCGATAACTGCTGATTGCCTTTGTCAAAATAAAACTGAAACGGTTCCTCGAAGTACCCTGCGCTATCCTTGAAGGAGGTCAGCTGCCATTCGGGCTGTTCCACTTGTCTTGGTCTGAGGTCATTGCCACGATCGTCCTGTCGGACGTTATCCTCGCGATTCCCCCATACTCTGTCAAACAGAAGAATATCGGCCCCTCTGAACGGGACCTTACCGTTAAGCTCAAGCCTGCGTTCGATTCCTGAGCTTTTGCCTTCTACGGGATAATAGTGAATGCGAATGTTGTACAAACCGCTCACCTGAACGGGAACTTCCCAGCGGATGGTTCCGGTTTCCGGCGTAATTACGGCACTTCCGTCTAATCCGGCGTACCCTTGCACAACCTCAAATTCCCCATCCTCTGCCTGAACATAAGATTCACCTTCGATGCGTACAATTTCATCCGGTTTGGCCGTATTGTCATGAGCAGTCAGATAATGCTCATAACTGAATGAATCCTCGGTCCCCGATACCGCCTCAAAGTCCTCAAGCGCATGTACCGTTCCCGGATTACGATCCCGCGATGGATATAGTGTCCATATGGAGAGCACCAAGGCCAGGACAAGAACCAGGATTAGTCCCTTTTTCTTACGTGACCGCATGTTTGAATGTATCCCCTTTCCTCTAAGTGTTGCGAGAACTGGACGATTGACTAACCCGGACAGACCGCACCTTCACTGGTGCGTTCTGCCCGTGTAACGTGATGCTTATTTGTATACCTCATCAATCGCAGCCTGGAAAGGAGCCTTGTATTTCTCGATCAACGTAGATACGGATACCCCTTCTTTGAGCTCTGCGTCAAAGTCCCAGAAAGGCAAAGACGGGAATGTGTTATGGTCTAGAACCAACATACCTTCCGCAACCTCTCTGGCGTTGTTGATATCTGCTTCATCGGTCAGATGTGTCTCCAGTGTGGATTGCCCCGGATACTCATAGATCGAATCGATCTCGTTAATTTTCTCCCAGATGTACATCAGTTGTTCCGGATTCTCTACCGCTTTAGGAATCGTTATAGCCTGGTAACGTGACTCACCGGAGTGATACGCTGTTGCACTTGGACCTTTTGGAAACGGTACAAAACCAATATCATAATCCTTCATATCCGTCATAATGCCTTCGACTTCGTACATCGCACCTGAATACATCAAGGTGTTACCTTGCCGGAAGAACGTGGATGGCTCTGTCCAGTCGCCGCCCTCAGAAGCTCTTCCG
Organism: Paenibacillus sp. LS1; assembly: GCF_026013365.1. Taxonomy (GTDB): domain Bacteria; phylum Bacillota; class Bacilli; order Paenibacillales; family Paenibacillaceae; genus Paenibacillus. The sequence continues at coordinate 174,430 of NZ_JAPDOE010000001.1, read as the reverse complement.
ACCTTCTCGGTAGCCAGTTTGGACAGGAAGTTCAACGCTTCTTTCGTTTTTGGATCTTCCAGGTTCTGCTTATCCTCATTGGTCAGAGAAGCCTCGTTGGAATACAGAATCGGTTCCAGCAAGCCCGTTTGAGCGAGTCCCCAGGTGTCCAGCTTGCCATCATTGTTTCGATCCTTGTTCGCTTGCTTTGCAACGCTGATGAATGTATCCCAGTTCCATTCATCGGCATCCACATACTCCTGAAGTGGCTTCAGGCCGAGCTCTTGCATAAGCGTGCGATTATAGAAAATTCCGTTGATAAACGAGGACTGGTCCTCGGTAAAGCCATAACCTTTGCCTTCATACTGCATGTATTCCTTGGTTGTTTTCTGGTTGAATACCTTGTCGTTTTTAATATAATCATCCACCGGCCATAACAGATCCTGTTTGGTCAATGCCGGAATGGCATAGTTTTTGCCCAATCTCACCAGATCGCCAAGCGGTTCACCGGCCATCAGGGAAGCAACCACCTTTTCCTGATATTCGCCAAAATCGATAGAAACGTATTCAATATTAAAGTTGTGTTTTTTCTTCAGCGCTTCGAGATTCTCAAGGCGTTGAATGTTGTCCGGGTTGTTCCCCTGTATTTCCATGTCCCACCAAGCAACCACTTTGATCGTTCTGCCGCCCATGTCAAAATCCATTTCTGGCGTAGAGTTTTCATTCTTTGGTTCAGTTTCCGCGGGTTTTTGTTCCTCCTGTGGTGTTGTCTTTTCCGGCTCGGGTTGAGCGGTAGGTGCAGAACTGCATGCAGCAATCACCAACAAGACCGCAAATACCAGGCTCAGTAGCATGAACTTGTTTTTTCTCATCGTCTTCCCCCCTGATTGTCTTTTGCTCTCACAGTGTATCGTTCAAATGAAAGCGCAAACAACCTGCCAGAATACAGATGTTTACCCGGAGTGAATATAGATTCTCGTAATTTTGTGCGAGCAAAGTGCATTATAGGTTTTAATTGGTAAAGAAATGCACTGTCTACAAAAATATGCACATTGTATGCGCTTTCTTTTATTCGCATAATAAAATCAAGCCATATTTCAGTTGATTAATTAGATTGAAATTTAGGAGAAGGTGAGGTATTACTTCATGTATGACATTTTACTTGTGGATTTCAGCCATCGTTTGTGCGGAGAGTTGCAGCAGCTTCTGCAAAGGAGCAAATCCCAGTACACCGTAGGAAATTGTGTGTTCTCATCGTCTGAGGCTTTGACTGCATTGTCAGAACGAGACTTTTCCCTTGTTATGGTACATACAGAGAGGTTTGATACCGCGGGGCTCTGGTTATGCAATGACATTCGAAAAAAAAGTCAGATACCTATTCTCCTGATGGGTGGAAGAGATCACTTCAGGTTCGTACGCAAAGCCCTGACGTATCAGGTAAATGATTATCTCCCGTATCCTGTTAGTCCTTCTTCTTTACTTAACAGTCTGCATGCACTTAGATCTCACCTTGAAACCGACCCGGCACACAAAACGTCGTCGTTCTTCAAAACACCCGTTCAAATGAACGGTAAGCCCATGCATTCAAGCCATGTCATTCGTATTGTCAAAGACTATGTTCGGGAGCATCTGGGTGATGAAATCACGCTGAAGAAGATCTCTGACATGCTTCATTTTAACTGCGCGTACCTTGGACAGAAGTTCAAGCTGGAAGAAAAGATGTCTTTCAATGATTACATGCTCGAGCAACGTATGGAAAAAGCCCAGCAGCTTCTGTCATCCACCAATCTGCGAATATACGAGATTGCTGTTGAAGTAGGTTATAAAGACATCGATTGGTTTTATAAAAAGTTCAAAACGTATGCTGGCTCAAGTCCAAATGCCTATAGACGTCAAAAAATCCACTCCGCTTAAGAGCGAATCTCCGAATTTGTATGTTCATCCATTGAATATCAACCACAAAAAACCGCAGGATTTGTTCTCCCTGCGGTTTTTGCATTGTCTGAATTGACTGTGGTTTATGCCCTTTCGGCATGATTCATATCTAGCGTACCAGAAGAGATTCTCGGTATTCCTGCGGGGTCATTCCCGTTAGTTTCTTGAAAAGTCTAGTAAATGAATGCGCAGCCTCGTACCCCACTTGAAGTGCAACCTCACGCACCATGAGATTCGTGTTCTGAAGCAATTCTTTGGCTCTCCTTATTCGGCAGTCATCAATGAACTCTGACACGTTGATTCCCATTTCCTGCTTGAAGAATCGCGACAGATATGATGGGTTAAAATGATGAAGTTCAGCCAATCTTACCAGCGAGAGATCTTTCTCAAGATTCTCCTTAACGTAACTGCACAAGGAATGAATTACGATGTTGGCGCGTTCTTGTTCATTCGATCTCTTAAAACGGACTAGTTCGTCGGCAACAAGGTAGAGATATTGTACAGCATCCTTCATGCATGTATACTCCCCCAAATGAAGCAAACTTCGTTGATCCGGTATTTTATCCTGGAGCCCCCATCGATTGATCGTCGAATGCAACAACAATGCCAGATGGTAGTATGTCTCCATCGCACGTTCCATCGTAATATCCTGTTGTAACAGTTCGCCCGCAAGCTCCTCAAAACTATCGTAAAATGGCTGGATTCGTCCCGTTTCCAAATAGCCCGACATAATCTCGATTCGACTTGAGAGACGTATGGATTCTTTGGGTACACCAGCCGAAAGATCATTGCGAAGATCCGTGAGTACCATGGATACACCGTCTCCAATTTTCATCCACTGAATTAATCTCAGACGTTCATATTGTTTGGTTAACTCGGACCAACTGCAGCTTCGCCCACTTAATGAAAATGCAATGGATACGCCAAGGGATACCATGCAAGCTTCCTGTATCAGTTCCAATGTACCCTCTAGGAATCGTACAAGCTTATCATTCGCCATCTCTTGCTCCTGCTTCGGCTGAAGCAGCCAGATCGTATCCCCATGATGATCCGTTACACTGACGTACACTGTACGCTCATGCATTAGCGAAGAGCCGATAATGCGCACAGATTCCTGGAGTTGTGTGAGCTCCGATCCTGTTTCTGGTGGGGTGTTAAACCGACCCAGTATGAGATACACTGGCGAGTTCACCTGCAAGGGAATGTCTCGTTTAGTTAATTCATTTTGCAGTTCTAACGGAGAAGAGATCATTACCGTACAATCCTGAAGTAGCTTACGCAAATACTCCTCTTGCTGAATTACTGCAAGCTGGGAGTTGACTTCACGAGATCGTTCCAATAATTTAAGCATACTGTGACTCTGCCGGATCTCTTCCATCACATTTTCGACAACAGACATCACCTTGTCATAGCCTTCCGTTTTGAGTAAATAACGCACATTGGACATCTGAAAAGCTCGATAGGCATAATCAAAATCGCTATGTCCTGTGAGAAAAATGACACGACAATTGGGCCAACTGGCTTGAATCTGCTCCGTCAGTTCAAGACCACTTATACCCGGCATACGGATGTCCGTTAGGACGATGTCGATTCTTGATCTGCGCATCCAAGACAAAGCTTCCGTCGCGGAATAAGCCTTGCATACATCAAGCCGATCAGGCATATGTCTCGCAAACGTTTCATAGAGACTGTCCGTAATGATCTCTTCATCATCTACAATTAAAAGTCGATACATTCGCTTTCCCCTTCCTTCAACTGGATTCGAATTGTAACTTTTAATCCCTGTAGTTCACTTCTGGATAGGAATAGGCCACTTCCTTCTCCATACGTCAGAGCCAGACGTCGGTGAATATTCATTAATCCCGTCATTTCTTCAGCGCCTCCGTCCTTGTGCATGCGCTGTTGAAGGGCATGGATGTGTCTCACATCTAACTCATTGCCGTTGTCTTCCACCGTGATTTCAGCATACGAACCTTCAATATTAAACCGGATAAGTAGAAGTCCGGAGGCCGTATTTTTTTCTAAACTGTGTTCATACGCGTTCTCAATAATTGGTTGAATAATGAGCCTGGGAACGTGAATATGTTCCATATTAGCAGGAAGTGACCCAAAATCGACTTTGATTCGTCTGGAGAATCGCAACTGCTGGATCTCCGTATAGTTTCGCGAATGCTCAACTTCCTCTTTCAACTGGACATGATCTGTTTCATTTCGGGTAATGAACCTGAAGTACTCACCCAGCATGTTGGTGAATTGTTCAATACGTTCTGTTTCCCCTATTCTTGCGAGCGAATTCAGAATAAAGAAGCTATTGTACAGAAAATGAGGATTGATTTGCGATTGAAGCTGTTTCAACTCGGCCCGCTGCATCATCATTGTTTTTTTGAAATCTCGATCGATCAAGGATTGAAGATTTTCAATCATTTGATTGAAACGGGTGTAAAGGAACCCAAACTCATCCTTCCGATTGTGCACGATGGGGACATCCAGCACGCCGCCCTCCATTTTTTTGAATCTTTTCACCAACAATAACAATGGAATGTGAATTAGCTTGTAGCTTGAATAAAGATACGCCGTGATAGCAACAAATGATGTAATGGCGAACAGCCAAGCCCAATGATAGAACTTGCTAAGTGGCTTCGTTACAATTTCTTCGGGCAAATATGTCGCTACAGACAAGCCCAGGGAGTCCATATGCAACTGACTCACATGATACATGGTGTCTCCCACCTTCATCCGAAACCCATCAAGTGTACCTTTTACGCTGTGCGTACGGTAATTCGCGAGAATATCAGTACTTTGTTGCTTATCTGTGATGGCATGCCCCGTTTTGTCTTCAATCAGAAAAGTTGCACTCTCCGGGTACAAATTAAGCCTGGTTAGTTCATTTTGAAAATGCTCGGTATCCAGCTCCACTTGAATAACAAATAGCGGAGCTTCTCCTCTCGTTCCTGTCAGCCTGACGGCACTCAAATTCAAGGTTTCGTCTTTCACAGTGAAGCGTGTACCTTTGCCTTGCATCCCTGAACTGAAGTACATATATGAACTCTCATCGAAATCATCGATACCTTGTGTCGCAGAAATGCTTTTGCCGACTTTAGGGATATGTACATGAACGTTCTTGATGTAAGCCGTGCTGTTTTTGAACGTAGCGAGCCGTTCCGATAAATAATTCAATGTATCACGTCGCTCAACCTGATCCATCATGTCCCAGAGAATGGCCAGACGATTCAGTTTTCGATCCTCCACAATATCAAACTGCTGTAACTCCATCCATTCCATTTCCCTGTTTAATTCCACGACATATTGGTTCAGCCGTCTCTCCGTTGACAAGGATATTTCCTGGCTGGCATTGTCATAACTCCAATGATATAGATACACACCAAGAAGAATAAGGGGAAGCACGAATACGAGATAAGTAATTATTAATCGAGCAAATATACTGTTAGTCCACGATTTAGCAGGGATCTTGATCAATGCATCCACCTCCAATGCCAAAGGAAGGATTAGTAGGATTAGTTCCTTATATGAGTAAATGGAGTGAGAACGTTAGCGCTCCTTTGGCTTGTTGGTTTTATACCACGCGTTAACTTCAGATGTAATCTGATCTCCGCCCAGCTTGCGCCAGTTCTCTACAAATCGATCAAACTCATCTATTGGCTTACCGAGAATAATGTTCATATAAGCTTCAAGCTGAAGATCCCGAAGAATAATCTGTCGATCAACCATCGTGTCCGTAATACCGCCCGTGAACTGATCATAGAGAAGTTGGCCATTTTTCTCGTAAGAATCTGCAATACTAAAAGCGCCTGAAGGTCCGTAGGTTTGTTTCCAGCCCCAGCCGCTATCCATACCTTCCGATTCATAGGCTGCAATCCGTTTGTGAATGGCTAGAGCTTCATTCTGGAGAACAGAGAAGTCTCCTGTGCTTCTGGCATCACGGATTTGTTTGTATGCATCTATATTTTTATTGCCGGGAAAGGGCGTAACCGGTGAAAGCATCCACACCGCTCGGGAATCATCGTTGTAGTAGGTTTCGTACTCTGCCTGATCCCCCCAGTTCGTTTCGAGATGCAGATTCATGAGCTTCACGACAACTTCCGGGTTCGAGAACCCTTTTTTTACAGCAAAGTATTGCCCTGTGTTAGAACGGAGAGGTACCTTCAGTTCTCTGCCTGACTTCGCCGCAATGGGATATGCCTGCCATTCTACATCTGTATCTGTAGCCCGTGTAGTCTGAAGCATAAAAGATGTCCACTGTTCGCCGTATAGCATTCCTATTCTCCCATCCTGAACCAAACGAAAAGCCTTGCTGCCATTTTTATAACCAAAATCCGGATCAAATTGGCCGTCAAAATACATCGTTTGCAGTACTTGCAGAGCCTCGCGAACTTCAGGTTGTATGCCTCCATAAGTGAGGTTGTCGTCTGCATCTTTGACCCAGATATTAGGGAAGGCCCCGTAACCAGACAGAAATCCTGCGGCTCCCATGACGGGATCCCATAGATGGTTTGTTAGTGCGAGACCATACGTATCCTGCTTTCCGTTACCGTCGGGATCTCTTTTTGTAAACGCTTTCGATATTTGAAGCACATCTTCCATCGTTTCAGGCGGCCGTAGCCCCAAATGCTCCAACCAATCTGTTCTAATCCAGAGGTACTGCGCAGTCTCAATGGAGGAAGATGATTCGGGAATCGCCATAAGTTTGCTGTCAATGGTTGCTGCGTCGAATGCTCCTCTTCCCTCCGCCTCCAAAATACGCTTTGTTAGTGGGGAAGCATACTCTTGGTACACATCGGTTAAATCTTCGATCATTCCAGCATTGCTTAGTTGTCTAAGTTGATATGGATTCACTTTGACCACATCCGGGAAACGTCCTGCAGCGAGGGATACACCCAGCTTCTGACTGTACACATCCCCGTTCGCAATCCAGTCATAATGAATTTGAATACCTAGTTCTTTCTCGTACAAACGAGTCCAACGATTATCCAGCATCGTCTCACCAGGCAACTGGTTAATCATTCGCTCAAGGTCATCTCCAGTTTCCCTGACAAAAGAGACCTCTATGGGAGGGGAATACCTCTCAATGGTAGAGGGAAGTTGAATCTGCTGCCCATCTGGCTGCGGATGATATTGTTTGGAGTTCCCTTCGGTATGACCTGCTGGTATGGACACAGCAAGAAACAGAATGAAGGTCCATCTTGTTATGTCCAGACATCTCTTATACATGATGACATGCCCCCAGTTCGGTTTGAACAACTCTCTTCTCTCTGTCGATTTGAATCCATATCATTGTACAACAACTTATACCCATTGAATACGAAAAGCCGCTGTTGGGCGGCTTTTACAGATTCTTACTGTTCTCATCATTGTGCTCAATCAGAATGAATCACGCGATATTCGAAACTCGAAAAATCAGCTGTTCCTCCAACCATTTCAGTTGAATATAGGAACAACCCTATCCGGCAACCCATAAAATGATCCAGTTTATATATCATTTTATGGACAATCCCTATCTCTACCCATTCAGTCCCATCGAAGTAGGCAAAAGAGCACTCATCCAGATTGTTCTCAAAATTTCCGGATGCTTTCAGTTTAACTACTGGCTCTGATACTGGAATACGTGCATGTTCAGTAGCAGGCTCCTGATCAATCAGATTACCAAATATCGTTGAATCCTCACTATCTCTAGCATGCATGACCAAGTAAAACTTACCTTCCTGTTTCGTAAGAGCGATCATACCGTATGAACCGATCAGGAAGCATAACCCTGCATAATCCCCGTCATTCAGACTACTACCATCGAGCGTCACTGTTGTTTCGCAAGCGGGTCCCATGGAACGCTGGGTAAGCGTGTTTACGGCGAAAGTCAAATTCGGACTGATCTGTCCGGTTCGAACACGATAAACTCCCGGTTTCTCTGTAAGGGACCAGAGTTCGTCATGAGGTGTATGATTCCATTGCCAAAAATCGCGGAGGCGTACACTTCCATCTTCTTCGGCTGTATAATTGAAAAGGTCGCTACCTACCAACGGGTTATAACGGTGCTCAGGTCTGGTGCTTGGGATATCAATCTGTTTCGGAGCTTTGCTTGCAAATACCGGAATATCTTGATCAAAATGTAGCGGAACCAATACAGGAATGCGGCCAACGGCCCCATGATCCTGAAACAGCATGGCATACCAGTCTCCATCCGGTGTATCCACGATACCGCCCTGAGCAACACCTGAATTGAAATAACCCATATCATCATTGAATACTTCTCCACCCGTGAAGACACCTTCAAGTGAGTCAGCCATGTAAAATGCCTGTGTTCTTCGCCCGGAAGCTTTCGTGATATGAATCAGAAACACCATATACTTACCATTGATCTTGTAGAAATGTGCTCCTTCATAACCCAGGTGGTACGGCTGCTCGTCTTTTACGATCAAGCGATGCAATCCACCAGGTTTTGGCCCAGACAGATCAGAGGTTAATTCGGTCAGATAGATCTCGGTATTACCGTACACGAGATATATCCGTTCATCATCGTCGAAAAATAAGGAGCAATCATGGTAGAAACCTTCTATGATCTGCTTTTTCCATACTCCCAAGATGGAGGTGGATGTGTATAAGTATGTTTTTCGGGTATCATTCGCGACAAAGATCACATAGAATTTACCTTGATGATAACGAAGGGATGCAGCCCACATGCCTTTGCTATAAATGTGCTGACCATTCTCCAGCCGCTGGGCTGGTGTGTCGTCAAGCCTATCATATACATAGGTGGCTACTTCCCAATGAATGAGATCATATGAACGCAGAATGACACATCCCGGCATCATGTGCATAGTTGTACTGACCATATAATATGTGTCATCTACACGAATGACGTCAAGATCCGGGTAATCGGCCCAAATAATTGGATTCGGATACATGCTTCAATTACACCTCATTTTGTCTATTAAACTTCCATTCTCGTAATAGGATGGTCGAGCTATCTGTTGAACCATTAAACATAATATACAAGTCATGCTCACCTTGCGCACCCGTAACTTCAGTTGTTAGCTCCACCCAGTGAAGTGATCCGGTCGCGGAAGGGATAATCAGCTCTCCAATTAACGGTCCGTCTGAACGATCAAGCCGAAGCTCTAACACACCTTCGGTTGCTTGATTCAAAATAAGGGCTTTGAAGATTGTAGGTCCCTCACTACCAAAGTCGACGTTCGATATAGCGATCCAACTGTCACTTTGCAACTTAGCAGAAATCACATTCGAATCTGATGCTGCCATCTCAGCAGACGTCTCATTCGAGTTAAGACATTGCTCTGTTGATACGCCGCTACTCCAACCAATCGTCGAACCAGTCACCTGTTGATAGGGATCGAACCACTTGATCTGATCTACGCCCTGATAATCTGCTTGCACCTTCTTGATCCGACCAGAGGTTTCGTCATGTTCCACTCGATTGAGATGCGTTGAGCGGTAACCTTCCGGTATATTCATGGCTTGGCACAACGTCTGGGCATGGTAGGCAATGTACCACTGATCCGCCAGTTGGAATATAGCATGATGGTTGTTGCCGCCAACATCAAAAAAAGTGACCCGGATTCTGAAGCAACGTTCCCTGATATGTCCATGGTCCCATTGGCTGAACGCTAGTCATATATGCGATTTCACCGGGTGGTGGATCTCCCTCTGGCCGATCACCCTCGTCAAAATTGGAGCAATACGTATAGTAGTACATATTATTATATTTATGTATTCCTGAATCCTCAAACATATATGGCGCCGGGATGACCTTTGCTTTGCCAACAACGCTGATCATATCATCTCCCAATCGCATCACTCTTGCCGTGTCCGGTCTCTCGGCCTTCCCCTCTGGAATACCACCACCGAAGTATATGTAGGCTTGGTGATCGTCATCTACGCACACAGCAGGATCGAATAACCAGGTCACTTCTTCTACTCCCGAAGTCTCTCTTGTAATGAGTGCTTTTCCTATAGGATCTACCCATGGACCTACAGGTGTTGGTGCGGACAATACACCGATTCCACTGGCATTATTTGCGAAATAAAGAAAGAAACAGTCTTTTCCTTCAATAATTCGATGAGCAGCTGCCGGGGCCCAGGATTGTGAAGCCCATGTCGCTGCGCCTTGAGGTCCGGCCACTCTGATCTCGCCATGATCCGTCCAATTGACCAAATCATCTGAAGAAATTACCGTGATCCGGTTGATTGAACTATAGCTGTTTTTCTGAGGGAGACCCTCCTGATCATATTCCAGCTTATCGCTAGTCATATATAAGTAGACTCGATTGTTAAATACCAAAGCATAGGGATCGGCTCCGAATTTGTGGGCCATCAGAGGGTTACCGTTGGGACGAAGCTTTCCAATCTCCCCGTTTATACTCTCCAGATTGGCAGGCAGGACTTGCTTTTGTTCACCAGCATGTGATGTAGAATTATGATTCATCGAAAGAATTCCCCCTGTAAACGTTATTAGTTGTCTCATTGCTTCGAAAGCGTTTGCAATACAAAAGGTATCATGATAGGATGATTACATTTTAAGGTAAGCTGAATACAATTTCATTGCGTAAACCGCTCTATTTATTGCGTGAAATGACAGGAGGTGCTTCATGAGTGGATCCTCTGAGTGTTTCTATGACCCTATCCAGCCTGAATTCCTATATCTGCACCGCGTTACTACGTATAAGCTGGATACCATTTACCATCGCCATAATGCATATGAGATCTACCTGTTTCTTCGTGGCAATGTTCATTTCTATGTAGATAATCGATGCTATCATGTGCAGCCTGGGGATTTACTTGTAATGTCACCTGAGGAGATGCACCGAGCCTATATTTTGGATGAATCTGAGTATGAACGAGTAACCATCAATCTAAAAAAAACATATTTATATCAGTTGTCTACAGCCTCAACCAATCTATTGGCATGTTTTGATCATCGCCCCAAAGGATCAGGCAACATCGTACATTTAGACGATTATAGCTTGAAGCAGATGCTGCAATGGACGAATGAACTCGAAGGATTGCTGGCATCAGATGCTTATGGCACCGACATCAAAATAAATGCAGCCGTAGCCCAATTATTGCTGATGATTAACGTCTGGTTTCATAACAATTCCTTTGTTCCCCATGACATTATGCCTGAACTGGTTCGTGAAACCATGGATTATATTGAAATACATCTACATCAAGACATTACACTTCGCAAACTTGCCGAAGTGTTCTATATGAACAGCACCTACATTAGCCGCCAATTTAAGAAGCATACCGGATTGACGATCCGGTCCTACATTTTGGGTCGCCGTATTGAACGTGCCAAATTCCACCTGTCTGAAGGAATGAGCATTACGGATGCGTGCTTTCAGTCAGGATTCAGTGACTACGCCAATTTTATTCGCAGTTTTACCAAAATGGTCGGCATTTCCCCGGGTAGATATATCAAACGACGGCGTGATGTGATGGAGGCATTACCAAGATCATGACCAGCTTATTCAATGTAAAATGTAAAATGAAAACATCGAGCCATCCTGCATGGCTCGATGTTTTTTAGTTCTTGATATACTTCAGATCTGCAAACAATTAATTATTGTGATCGTATCCGCTAGTTAATTGATCTCTTTTCCCGTCCACAGTCTAACGCGATCTTTAATCCACTCTGTATACTGCTGTTCCATGCCTACTGCACCTGCATTATCAAGTTCAGCAATCATATTGTCATATATGCCTTCAAAGGCACTCGGTGAGGATGTGATCGCTTCGGCGATCCGTTTCTGAATAATATCCTGCGTTTTCTGGTAAACCACATTATAATCCCCGCTATCGGATGGAATCGGCATATTGTAAGCCGCGCCCCACTCTTTTACCGGGAATTCCTCTTCGGAAGGGAACAAGTCCTTCCATGTGGTGATGTCATAGCCTTTCAGCGCTTCTTTTTCCTCATCAGAATAACTTTGCTGAATCTGTTCGGGATAATTGGTTGTATAGTAGTTATCCGTTGAATCTTTAACACCATCTCCGTAATGGGCACCAAAAATGTAGTACAAACCTACGCCGGTTTCTTTGGTAAATGTGTTATTGTCTTTGTTTTTACGTTCCTGTACATCTGCCGGGATGGTGCGAACACCGTCTTCCACGTTATATTGCTCCCCTTCAACGCCCCAGTTTCTCAATACTTGCCCTTCTTCAGAAGACATCCAATCCAAAAATTTGATGGCCCGAACAGGATCTTCACAATCGACGGTTATGCCAATGCCATAACCGTCAAAACCAATATTTTGGAAGTCTTTGCGCTGAAAACTGTCATCCAGTGTTACCGGATAGAATCCGTAGGTCATGTCGTCTTTCCCTGCACTTTTCAGCGCATTTTCCGCATCACTGAATCCCCAGTTCGGATCAAGCAAAGAAAGCACGCGTCCGCTGGCGATTTTCGACTTATACTGGTCATCTTTTTGAACAAAACTGTCTTTGTCCAGCAACCCTTCATTGTACATCTTGTTCAACCACCGGAAATATTCCTTTTCCTCTGGCCGCTTGTAATGGAGAACAGCCTCGTAAGTGTCCGGATCGATGAAATACTCGCCATCTCCGAGGCCACCCGTAGACATGGCAGCTGGATCGGTAACGGTGATCATTCGCCGCCATCCATCTGCACTAAGCGTCAGTGGAATTGTAGGTTGGCCATCTTCTGTTGTCGGATTCTTCTCGTAAAAGTCACGTAGCACATTTTCGAAATCGTTTAAGGTTTTGATCTCAGGATACCCGAGTTCCTTGACTACACGATGTTGAATAGCCGCACCGTTCGTGGCGTCGAAGCTAACTTGATCGATTGCACCGTTCGTTGGAATCCAATAGATTGAAGGATCATCATTACTGTATTTCAACCGATTGAAGTGCTCACCGTAGATTTTTTTCAAATTGGGGGCATGTTCTTCGATCAGATCCGTCAAATCAACCATTGCACCAGCATCAACGAGTCTGGTTAAGTTGCCTTTGGGGAAGATCAGGTCGGGATAATCACCGCTGGCAGCCATCAGGGAGATACGGTCGTTGCCGCCTCCGCTCGAGATATCGAATTCTGCATCAATGCTTACACCGGTTTCTTCCGTAATTTTCTTTCCTGCCGCATCTTGCATTTTATTCCAGTTGGGACTTGCATCTGCGCCGAAAAAGCTAAATGTAATCGGACTGTTGGGATCACTGGTATTCGATTCGGAATTCTCTGCAGCATTTCCGCAACCAGCGGAAACTAGCACAACACTTGTTACGAGACAAGCTCCTAGCACTTTTGATACGGCTCTCATTATTTCTCTGCCCCCTAGATGTTGTTATTCGTGTTAACTAATGCAGACAATACGATGCTTCACTTCGGAATAGTATACGCTTACATATCCGAGCGTTAACAAACGATTAAAATCCTGCCTATCCTATTCCATCCTTAAAGTATAAGGAAGTCTATTAACCCCAACCTTGATTATTAAGCCATGAAAATAGCATGATCTAGACATGAGTCTCAGTCAAACTATGGAAAACCAAAAAAGCGATGGTTGCCCATCGCCTCATAATCCCAATAATACTTTTCAATAATATAGTTCCAACGTGAATCCTTGGATCTCTGCTTCAACTTCCCGCAACAATTCCATGACTTGGTCAGCGTAATCTCCAAGAATCTCTTTGCTTTTCTCAAAGCCGATCCATTGAAAAGTAAGTGGCATGCTTACAGCCCCAGTCAAGACATCCCATAGTGCGTCCAAATTGCCTCCATAGCTCTCATCTAACTCAAGCTGGTTTTGAAGACTTTGATGAAGCTCTTCCTTGCTGTGAAAATCGTTTCCGTTAATCTGAATGATGCTCATAGCATTCCCTCCGTTTATTTTAACTGTTCAAATGACTTATAATGATCTGTCGTCTGATAGATTAGACCATCATTCGAGTATAGAATTCGATCGCTTCCGCGCCGACCTCCTGCGTAATTTATATCGGCTTCATACCATATGCGGTCTTTTTTCTTGGGAAGTAGTCCTTCCCGGTTTCCGAACACGTCGCCGCCGATGCTTTTACCTGGTGCCACTTCATGCAGGTTCCCTTCACTTGGTTCCCATCCCAGATCCCTGGCCTCTTTCTTGGTAATGTAATTTGGTGGGAGTTCATTGTGCTCCGAGATATAGTCGGCAACCTCATCAAATCCCATATCCTCCGAAGCTTGAGGTGACCCGAGATCAAGCAGTGACTGTGAAGTACAACCCGAGAACAATAATGCGGCGATGATGATCAATAATGTGTAAGCGAATTTTCTGAAAAACATAATCTTTTCTCCTTTTGATGTTCTTGCTCTTGCTGCCCTTCGTTTTGCTGTTACTTCGATGACAATGCTTTTAATGTTAACGATTTGTAGTAATTAAAGCAATTCTTTCAACAAAAAAAGCCGCTAAAATAGCGACTTCAATTGTACCACGATAATTATCCATTCAATACATTAATATAATAGTTTAATTTAATGTATCCATCCAGTTCTCCAGTGCTACGGCAACCTCTTCCAACTGCTTTTCTTCCGTAATAGCAGGTTGATTATCTCCTTTTTGCATACCGTATGAGCCAAATTGACCGTGATTTCCACCCTCAATACTCACATATGTCGTATCTTCCGGAAGATTTGCTTTGGAGTTCTCCCAGTCTTCCCAGTTAAGCACTCCGTCATCCGAGCCTGTAATCTGCAAGATAGACAAGTCCGTATTCTTCAAGCTACCCCCTTCGTCTGCATAAGAGGCCAAGAAAAAGACGCCTTCCAATTTCTCCTTGTGCTCCGCAGCATACCGTGCTGCGAATGACCCTCCCAATGAATGGCCGCCAATAACAAACGCTTCGTTAGGATGTTCCTCGATAAAGGAATCAGCCTTGTTTTGACCGAAAATCGCCAAGTTTATCGGCATGTTCGCGATGTATACACGGTGACCCTGCTCTGCCATTTCTCTGGCAAGTGGAGAATAACTTTCAGGTTTAACTAGACCGCCCGGATAAAAAATAATATTCGGTTCGGTTACCTCTGTACCCAAGGGTTCAAACCGGTAACCGTCCTTAATCTTGGTGACATTAACCTGAGCATCGCTTGTCATCGCCGTTTCAGCTCGTTCAGAAGGACTATACGTAACTGAATTGAGATATACGAAAACTCCGGCCACGATGATAACGATGGACAAGATTGTCCACATAATTATCTTTTTCCATTTGTTTGTACGTTGTGCTGTCTTCAACCCTAAAACCACCTTGTCATGAGAATAATGTGTTGCCTTTTTTAACTCTTTATAAATTATACTTACCGGTAAGTATAATTACAAGTGATTTTGCTTACTATCGTTATTTGTCATAAAATATTCATGGAGGGAAGTCCAATGACAAAAAAATCACCCAAACGTTTGCCTGGAAGACCTAAACATGGCGACGAAGATATCTCTATTCAGCAAACTATTATTCAAACGGCTTCAAAGCTATTCATGGAGTATGGCTACGAAACGGTCACGCTTCAGCAAATTGGCAAAACATGTAGCGTGTCAAAGCCAACCATTTATTATCATTTCACCAGCAAACCAGAGCTTTTTAAGGTTGCCTTTACAACGATGCTACACAATGTGAGTCAATTAACCTCGCAAATGCTTGATCAGGCCGAGAATTTGGAGTCGGGGCTTGTTCGTCTGGCTGAGGCCAGATTGGGCAATCCACATGCGGAGATTGAAACTATGCTCAGAAAAGCTGAGCCTTTTCTCGACCATGCTCAAATTCAGGATATACGCAACGCGGAGCATCAGATTCACGAAGTGTTAGCCGCCCATTTCCAACGGGCAATGGATGAAAATAGACTGCGGACGGACGATCCGTTTTTCCTGGCAGAAACCTTCTCGACTTTGATGCTTATGGGTAATCGGGAAGATAACCTGCACAAATATGGTTCGAATTTTTCATTGGCCCAAAAGCTAGTAGATATATTCATTCGCGGAGCGCAGTAAAAATTCAGGGCAACAAGGAGAACTGATATGAATATCCCCAGAGGAACCTATGGGTTTCGATTCGCCGAAGACAAGGAGCTCCAACTGTGTGTACTGTTTGCGGCTGGTTGTGATTCAATAACCGATCCTTCTTATCATTGGGATGGACTCGAGCGTTCGGACGGGCCTCTCCTGTTGTTCCAATATACAATTTCGGGTGAAGGTGTATTTGAGTCGAATAATCGTATTCATCATGTTACCGCAGGACAAGCTTTTTTAGCAGAAATTCCAGGGCCACATCGCTATTACTACCATCCAGCATCAAAAGAACCTTGGGAGTTTCTGTTCCTGCTTTTCAGGCCCACTCTTATTCTGCCCCATTGGCGAAAATTTCTTCGTGAAGCGGGAGAAGTTCCCTATCTTCCCGCTGATTGTACACCGATCCGACTGTTGCGGATGATCGTGACTGATGCGGCTGCAGGCCGAATTACTGATCCTCTGATCGCATCATCCAGCGTGTATCAGTTCATGACAGAATTGACCCGACTACAGAAAACAACATTGCACAACAGGGAGATTTGGTCTGAGAACATTCGAATAGCCGTTGAATACATAGAAAACAATTACTCCAAGATGATCAGTATCGATCACCTTGCCGAGCAGGTTTCCCTTTCCAAATATCACTTTATACGTCGCTTTTCCTCCAGTACAGGCTTGACGCCAGGTGCTTATCTGACCCGTGTACGCACTGAGAAAGCGATGGAACTGCTGCGCGGAACTACCCTTAGTGTTGAAGTCATCGCCGAACAAGTCGGCTATTCCAGTGGAAGTTATTTTATCAAAGCCTTTCGTAGCATAACGGGAGTTACGCCAGGCGAATTTCGTAGTGGCGGAGAAAGCCTTGTGTACCGTAAATTGTTCTTTGACTAACCGCAATATTTTGCTATTTCACACTCAACATTACTGTAGATATTAATAAAATCCTTTATTATGATGAATTTAGCGAGAGCAATAATTAATCCATAAAGGAGCATTAACATGAATCATACACTTGCAGCATCAACTCCACCGCTTGGCTGGAACAGCTGGGATTGTTACGGTGCAGCCGTTACGGAAGACGAAATCCGTGGCAACGCCGAGTACATGGCAGAACATCTTAAAGACTTCGGCTGGAGCTATATTACGGTCGATATTCAGTGGTACGAGCCTTTGGCCAATTCTTCGCAATATCGTCCGTTCGTTCCACTAATTATGGATGAATATTCACGGCTTATGCCTGCTGAGAATCGCTTTCCTTCCGCTGCAAATGGACAGGGATTTAAGCCATTAGCCGATTACATTCATAGTCTTGGTCTGCAATTTGGCATTCACATCATGCGTGGTATTCCACGTCAGGCTGCACATGCGGCTACTCCGATTCTGGGTACAACCGCGACTGCGCGCGATATCGCTCATCCGAACTCCATCTGTCCCTGGAATACGGATATGTATGGTGTCGATAGCTCAAAAGAAGGCGCACAGGCCTATTACGATTCGCTTTTTGAACTGTATGCACAATGGGGCGTTGACTTGGTTAAAGTAGACGATATTGCTGCTTCAAGGCTCTATGACACCCATCAGCCTGAGATCGAAATGATATCCAAAGCGATTGAGCGCTCTGGTCGGCCAATGGTACTAAGTCTCTCTCCCGGCCCTGCTCCGGTAGAATACTCCGAATTCTTAGCCGAGCATGCCAATATGTGGCGGGTCACGGACGATTTCTGGGACCTTTGGCCGCTGTTATTGGATATGTTTGACCGCTGCCGAACATGGCAGGGCGTTCCCCAAGCAGGCTGCTGGCCAGACTGTGATATGTTGCCTTTGGGTCATATCGGTATCCGTTCTGTAGATGGTGGTGGAGCGGATCGCTGGACTCGGTTCACGCCTGACGAGCAGTTGACGATGATGTCGCTGTGGAGCATCTTCCGTTCCCCTCTCATCTTCGGTGGTGAGTTGCGAGATAACGATGACTGGACATTATCCCTGTTAACCAATCGTGAGGTTCTGCGAATGCATCGCGAGAGTTACGGAGCCAGAGAAGCCTTACGCAAAGAAGATCTTATTGTGTGGACTGCCCAGCATGCGGATGGCTCCTCTTACGTCGCTGTATTCAACATAGGTGAGAATACTCTCCCTGCGGATTTGTTTATTGAGGAAATCGGCCTCTCCGGCATTACGAAAGGTACCGAAATGTGGAGCGGAGAAGCAGCTGAATTTAGCGAGAATTCCTTAGCTACGACTGTGCCAGCGCATGGTGTACGTCTCTATCGGTTCTCCTAAGCATGCAAAAGAAAAAGAGAGGTCTGTCGTTCATTAGACAGACCTCTCTCTCATTTCAAGTTCATCGTTAAGATGCACTGCATTCAGTCACCACTCGATAAAAGATATGTATCCATGGCTTGAACGGCCAGATGAAATGCTTTAATTCTTCTTTCCAGAAGAGTCTTTTGCGGGCTACCTTCTTTGGACTTGGCATACATGTTCTCAAGGGAAGGAAACAATCCAATCAAGACAATGCGGGCTTCTGCGATATCTTCCTCAGTGTAGGAATGAGATTTCTGATGCCATACCTTTTCCAGCAGTGCTAGGCCGATGTATAAAGCTTGGAGACGTTTCTGTAACAATGTTGTATTATTCCTTTTCTGAGTCATATTCACTAAGGCATTTTCCGATTTGCGGATCGTTGATTGAAAGGCTTTTATGGATTGCAGTTGATCTTCTTGTGACACGTTTTCCATGGAGTATAGACCTCACTTTCTTGGCTTAGTTTGATCGGTCTTTCTATTAAATCACCTCATAATTATAACAAAAAAAGCCGCTAAAATAGCGACTTTCAATGTGTTCATTCTCGATTCAGTGCTAGAGTACCTTCTCCAAAAAGCTGATCGTCCGTTCATTCTTCGGATTTCCAAATATCTCTTCAGGAGTGCCCTGCTCGACAATATAACCACCGTCCATGAAGATCACACGATCAGCTACTTCACGGGCAAAACCCATCTCATGGGTAACGATCATCATCGTCATACCTTCGCTCGCGAGGTCCTTCATAACACCAAGAACTTCTCCTACCATCTCAGGGTCCAGCGCCGAAGTCGGTTCATCAAATAACATGACGTCCGGATTCATGGCAAGTGCACGAGCGATCGCTACACGTTGCTTTTGTCCACCGGAGAGTTGACTGGGGAAACTATCCGCTTTATCAGACAATCCGACACGATCCAGGAGGCTAAGGCCTGTTTTTCGAGCCTCTTCTGCGTTTAAAACCCCGAGTTCTCTTGGCGCGAACATTATATTTTTTAAGACGCTAAAATGAGGAAACAAGTTAAAATGTTGAAATACCATTCCAATATTTTCACGAGCCTTGTTCAGGTTCGTTTTAGGGTCATTCAGATCCTGATCATCCACGATAACTCGGCCTGCCGTAATATCATCTAATTGGTTGATGCAGCGCAAGAAAGTACTTTTCCCTGAACCGGAAGGCCCGATGACACAGACGACTTCTCCTTCGTTGACCGCCACATCAATCCCCTTGAGAACCTGATTCGTGCCGAAACTTTTCTTCAAACCTTCAACTTTAATTTTAGCCACGACGAACCTTCACCTCCAGATAATCAGCAATTTTGGTCAATGTGATGATAACAATTAGGTACATAATAGCAACCGTTAACCAAATGTCAAACGAGGAGAACGTTCTTGCAATAACGATTTTACCCGACTGTGTCAACTCTACGAGACCAATGACAGATAAGATTGACGTATCCTTCAACGTGATAACCATCTGGTTAATGAAGGACGGAATCATAACCCGCACTGCCTGCGGAATGACGATCTTTATCATCGCTTTGCGATAAGGAAGGCCCAATGAACGGGCTGCTTCCATCTGACCACGATCAATCGATTGAATCCCGCCTCGAATAATCTCGGTTACGTACGCCCCTGCATTCAGACTGAGCGTCAGAATGGCTGCCAGGAACAATGGCATCGTGAAGCCCATCGCCTGTGGAATCCCGAAATAGATAAAGAATGCCAGGACAATCAGCGGAATACCCCGGAAGATATCAACAAATACGGTGGCAACACCACGAAGGAATTTGTTCTGTCCCACCTTCATAAATCCGAAAATCAGACCGATGATAAACGCGAAGAACAGGGACACAATCGTGTATAAAAGTGTTTTTCCCAGACCTTTAAACAGGGCAGGAAGAGATTTCTGTATTAACTCCCAACGCCCCAGATTTGCGACTTGGGCATTCTCTCCAACATATTCTTCGATAATGCGCTTGTACTCACCGTTAGCTTTGATATTCACAAGACCAGCATTGAACATCTCCAGAAGTTCCTGATTTTTACCCTTACTTACCGCAAATCCGTAGGAAGCCCCGTCTTCTTTGGCGGTAACGATTTTCAAACCATTATTCTGCTTTACCCCATACCTTAGAACGGGTTCATCTTCAAAACAGGCCACCGAATTACCGGTCTTTACATCATCATACATTTGATATGATTCATCGAATGGGACAACGGTAAAGCCATATTTTGAGGCGATGGACTCAGCAAAGCTGTACCCTTCTGTTCCCGTTTTTACAGCGACCTTTTTACCACGAAGATCTTCGTAACTTTTTATGGTATCATTATTGGCACTAATTCCCATAACAACGCCTGAATCATAATACGGCTCTGAGAAATCAAATTTTGCTTTTCTCTCATCCGTAATACTCATCCCTGCGATCACACCATCGACCTGATTGGCCTCAAGTGCCTGTACAGCTGCGTTAAATCCTAGAGCTTTGATTTGATAATTAAAATTTTGGTCTTTGGCGATAGCATCCAGCAAATCCATATCGATACCAACAAAATCACCATTCTCATCTTCATATTCGAATGGAGCAAATGTGACATCAGTTCCGATAACATAAGTCTTACCGGAATCGGATGCTGCGGTGGCGTTGCCCACCCATCCTGTTAGACCGCTCACCAGGAGCAGCATCAGTGAAAGTATAAAAAATGAGATCTTCGTTGTTTTCATATGTCCTCCCCGTCTCGGTGTTGTCCGAATATTCATTATTTTCTTTTCATAAGTATTTCTGTAGTCCTTATGTCGAACTTTTGCACATCAGATTGTTATTATTTACTGTATATTAACAATCAATGCTCTGCCTTGCCACTTGCAACATTTTCCTCCGTAAGTTTTTTTCCATCCAGTAAATGTCCTCTTATACTTACCCTCCAGGTGAGCTTTGCGAAACCCAAATTACATGGTAAATCATAAAAAGTGACATTTACCTTTAAACCATGTATTTAAAATTTAAACTAAAAAAAGCCGCGATTTACGCGACTTTTTGTTGTACAGTTTTTTTATCATCTATTAATTTGCTCTGGTTGTCAATACAATATCGAACTTCGAACCAGCTTCACCCGCGAACACAATGGTTCCGTTCTCAGGCAATACAATTTCGTTTTGTCCACTGACCACTGTATGATTAATGCCTACGCCCGCTTGGTTGTATACAGCAAATGCGCTGTTTGCAGACATCTTGACGGTCATTTCTTTACCTGCAGCTGATGCTGGAATCGAGTACCATGTGGCATGACCATTCGCTTGAATGGTTGTCTTCGATTGTTTTCCCGAATAGATCGGTTTTATGATGTCTTGAGCAGCATACACGTTGCCTCCAGCTGTAACGTATTCCACGCCGTTTTCCTCATAGAAATTGAATTCCATCGTGTCACGACCTGCCAATCCAGGAATTTGCAATTGGTTCACGGCTTGGTTAGCTCCAATGATTTTATTCGTGTAGACATAACCGGGTAGCTCATTAAACGTATGAATGGGAATCATCGGCATCGCTGTGTTGTACAGTGTTGATGTGTATTTTTCATTGACTAACACATACGCTTTTCCTTCCCGCTTCTGCCATGCGGCCTTTACTTCTTCCGACAATTCATTGGTTTCAAGCTTTTCTGCCTTATATTCCGAGGAAGCAACTTGCCCAAGCCCAGGCACAGACTGATACGACCGAGACCACAAGTACGTGTTTCCGTTGACTTCTTGAACGAATTTCAGCTTTTCCGTACCTGCATCATTAACAAATGAGCCATCAGCGGTGTACGTATATGTCTGGGCAGGACTGTTAGGAGACGACAGATTAGATAGCGTTAATTGCCCATCATCTTTTACGTTTAGCTTCATTAACATGTTGGCCCCACCAGCGTACATGCCTGTGTGCTGTGAAAGTTCTGTTGGCATGGTTGCTTTCACAGGTGCATCATATGACTTCTCCGGCTTGCGTTCTGAAATGATATTTTTCTCCTCAAGTGCGCCCAGCAAAAGTTCAGTTGCCAGCAATTGATCCGTTGAGCTATGACCACCCGAAGAGGTTACGGCAGCAGCCATATTGTATTCCGGAAGCACAATCAACGAGGAATGATAGGTTATCGTATTGCCGCCTTTGGTTACTGCCTGGATGCCATAATCATTAAAAGGAAACAGGTTCACGCTGTCCCAACCCAGACCATAGCCAATGGACGAATCGCCTTCTTCCGGCCACATGCCTCTATTGTATTCTTCTTGCTCCATGGCCTCTACAGATTCCTCTGAAAGAACACCTTCAACCTCACCTGTAAAGATTTTCGAGAATTGAACGAGGTCTTCAGCAGTCGAATATAGGCCTCCAGAAGCAATCATGTTTGTGGTCTCTAATGGAAGCTGTCCCTCATATGACGGGGAATATGTTGCTGCCATTTGGGTAAGTTCCACTACATCCTGGGGCGTTTTGGTATGCTCCATACCCAGGGGTTCGGTTATGTACCGGTGCATGAAACTGGTAAAACTCAATCCGCTGACCCGCTCAACCAGAATCTCAGCTAATGTGAAACCATCATTACTATACACGGAGTATGCGCCAGGATCGGCCTTCAGATGTTGCGTCGCTAATTGATCCAATAACGTATCATGTGCGTGGGTATCATTATCTCCAAACAGTATTGCACTGTTGCTTGACGTTCCGAGAAGTCCGGATGAATGATTCAGCAGCATGCGTGGTGTGATCTGTTGGTACCGCTTGTCTTTCATTTTAAAGTCCGGAATATACTTCACGACAGGCTCATCAAGATCAATCTTGCCTTGGTCCACTAGCTGCATTACAGCGGTTGCGAGCACCATTTTACTGGTTGAACCAATGCCATACATTGTATTAGAGGAAAGCGGGATGTTGTTTTTCAGGTCATTTTTGCCTGCCTGACCGGAGATCACAATCTGGCCCTCATCCATCAGTGCGTACTGCACACTTGTCGTAGCGTATGATTCAGTAAGTACCTTGGCCTTCGCGCCTACTGCCTTTTTAGTTAGATCATACGTAGGGCTACTACCGTTACTGGTAGCGGGTGTGGCCATGGCCGACATTGGGGACATCATCGCGAGCACCAATGTAATGGCCGCGATCGAAGTTCGTTTCTTTCGTGTCAATCTCATCTTCTCCTGTCTAGTCTATGGATTAGGAATCTCTGTGGTCGTACTCCAGTAGTGTAACCGAAGAAGATGAACTATCTGTGGCTTGAATATGAATCGAGTATGAACTAGGCAGAACCAACCACATAGGTTGGACTCACGGGAAACATCACTTTAGTCTAGCTTTGTTTTGTTTGCAAATTAAACTTTTGCTATAATAATATATCAATCATTGGAGTGCCAAATATCCATAATTACATAAGTCAATGCAATCCATAATTCAGTATGAACACTGGAGTTGAATCAATGCTAAAAGTAAATCGGAATGACCATCGCCCGATCTGGCAGCAACTTCTGGATCAAGCGATTCATAATATTACAACCGGGAAATGGCAACCTGGTGAATTGCTACTCCCCTCACGCGAACTTGCTCAATTAATTGGTGTTTCACGGTCAACCATACAGATTGTCTACGAGGAATTATTTAGCCGCGGATATACGGTAACCTCCCGACGGGCCGGGACAAGAGTTAGTGATTGGACATATGCACCTCGTTCATCAGAAGAGGTCACAATGAAAGGGCCTATCCAGCCCGAACTACCGATACTAAACGATTCGATTGGTAATCTGCATAGTTGGTTCGGTAATAGAGACGATCGCAAAGTAGAAATTGATTTTAATCCCCACGAGCCTTATCTAGATGAAAATTTCACAAAATCCTGGAGGCAATCTTTTTTACAAGCTTCTACTGAACCCAATCTGGATATATGGGCTTATGGTGATGCCAGAGGGTTACTGGCGTTAAGAGAGCAGATTCAACGTTATTTGTCACTTGAACGAGGCATTCATATCGATGTTGATCAAATCTTGTTAACCTCAGGTGCACAACATAGCATTGATTTAATTGCTCAGGCACTTTTAAGTGAGGGAGACAGAGTTTCGGTAGAGGATCCCGGCTTCCCGGCTGCTTGGATGGCGATGAAATACCGCCGGATGCAAGTCGATCCCGTTCCAGTTGATGAGTATGGATTATGTGTAGATCATATTCACCCACAGACTAAACTCGTCTTTGTCACGCCTTCTCATCAATGCGCCGTTGGCGTTATTATGTCGGAGCCACGCAGGCAACAATTGATGCACTTGGCAGCTCATCATCGATATTGGATTGTTGAGGATGACTACGATAGCGAATTTAGGTACCGTGGAGATCCACTTCCGACGATATTCAGTCAACAACCTCAGAATACGCTTTATATGATGAGTTTTTCCAAAATGGTTGCACCTGGCATTCGACTATCCGCTATCATCGGACCCAAAAAAGCCATTGATCGCCTTACACAAGTTCATGAATTAACCTATCGTCATCTGCCGATTATGGAACAATTAACGCTAACTCATTTTATCGAGCGTGGTCATTTTATGCGTCATATGAGAAGAGTTCGGAACATATATCGACGCAGACACGAAGTCATGACCAAAGCCATTGTTGCTTCAGGACTAAGCTCACGATTTACTTTAAGTGGTGTGGAAACAGGATTGCATATGCTCCTTGAATCTGAAACGTCATTTGACGAAGAAGCGATGACGAATGCTGCCCTTGATCAAGGCGTGCGCGTATATCCGCTTAGCAAATATTGCCTGGAAAGTCATCGTAAAGGATGGATATTAGGTTTTGCGAAAGTGGATGAGGATCAGATTGAGGAAGGCATTCATCGGCTTGCAAAGATTGTATTATGATGGAGAACAAGCTCTCCAATCGGATTCGAAAGGATGTTTTTTGTGATGAAAATTTTAGTGTTGGGAGCCACCGGACGGGTTGGAAGTCATTTCGTCCCTTATGCGCTACGTTCCAATCATCATGTAACCGCACTGGTTAGAAGCCCGGAAAAGGTACAAATCAACGATGACAATTTCGTTCTGCATCAAGGAAACGCTTTAGTCAAAGAGGATATTCATCACGCCATACAGGGTGTGGATCTCGTTGTTAGTTCCTTAAGTACCGATGGAACGACTACATTATCGCAATCCATGGGACATATTGTTGAGGCTATGGCTCAGGAGCGTATCAAAAGAATCATTACCATTGGTACAGCTGGCATATTGGAAAGTCGAACGGGTCCTGGCTTGCTTCGTTTTCAATCGCCTGAGTCCAGACGCAAGTCCACGCGGGCAGCTGAGGAGCATCTGGAGATGTACAACATTCTCAAAGCTTCAAAGTTAGAATGGACCATTGTGTGCCCTACCTACTTATATGATGGAGAATCTCTTGGTAAATACCGGGTTGAGCGCGACTACTTGCCTGACGGCGGAACTTCTATATCTGTAATCGATACTGCGGAGTTTGCTTATCAGCAATTAATGTCTGATGAGTATGTACAGTCTCGTGTAGGTATAGCTTACTAAGGCGTGTCTTAAATCTCACTTATGGTACATCTCTTCTGTTCAAAAAAGTAAGCTTTAAGATACGCAAGCAAAATAAGAGCTTGCGATTGTTATCCATTAGGAACAATTGCAGGCTCTATTTGTGTCTGCTGTTGAGCTATTTGAGGTCTTCATATAAAGGGAATTGCGAAGTGATTTCACGGACACTACCTAATATTTGATTTTTTACATCCGAGTTCTTTGGATTTTTAAAAGCAAGCCCTATCAGCTGAGCAATTTCTTTCAGTTCCCTGGCTCCAAGCCCTCTTGAAGTCATAGCCGGAGTTCCAAAACGAATAACGCTTGTAACCAAAGGACTTGCTGTATCGTGAGGGATTGCATTTTTATTCGCTTATGATTATCTGTTCCTCCCGATACAAGGGTGAGTCCTTCATTCATTAAAGTTTCTGCCAATGCGTTGGCGTTACTCAGAACACCTTCAATGAAAAATTAACGAGACTTCCGTGTGTTAGATAATCACCTTGGGCTTCCTCCCAACCTTAGGGTTATCTATTCGATCCAAATTGTTTTTTGGGAAATTTACTATACATCAGTAGATGTGCCATCATTCCTGCAAACAGTCCCCAAAATGCACCACCAACACCAAGCAAAGTCACATTCGCTGCTGTCGCCAAAAACGTAATCAATGCAGTTTCACGTCCCTTAAGGTCCGTTAATGCATTGGCAAGACTGCCACCAATGGTTCCAAGTAAGGCCAATCCCGCTAATGTTGCAATAAAGGTAGCAGGAAGAATTAAAAACAGAGCAGCCAATGTTACGCCAAAAATGCCGACAAAAATATAAAAAACACCACAAGCAATTCCTGCAATATACCGCTTTGTAGGATCCTCATGTGCATCTTTCCCTGTACAAATCGCTGCTGTAATAGCTGCCACATTAAAAGCATGTGATCCGAATGGGGCAGCAAGAAGCGAACCCAAACCTGTTACGGCCAAAATGGGATTGGCACTTGTCTTGAATCCATCATTACGCAGAACAAGCATTCCGGGCATATACTGCCCTGTCAAGGTAATAATGAACAGCGGTAGCGCAACGCCAAGTAAAGCATTTAACGAAAATGTTGGAACAACAAATACAGGCGATGCTACCGCCAATTGGATCGTACTGAAGTCTGTTTTCCCCATGCATATCAAATAAATCAAACCAATTGCCAATATGCCAACAATGGCGTAACGGGAAGTAAACCTTCTTAGCACGATATAGCCTGCAAACAGTACAATCACAAGCAAAGGATCTACCTTCGCCCCTCCAAAGGCCGAAATACCAAACTGTAGTAAAATACCAGCTAACAATCCGGAAGCGATGCCTGGGGGAATAAGTCGAACGAAACGTTCAAACATGCCTAACCAACCTAAAATAATAAATCCAACTGCTGAAATCATGTAAGCGCCAATTGCTTCCGGATAAGGGGTTACCGCTAATGCCGAAACTAGAAACGCCACACCTGGTGTAGACCAGGCTGTAATAATCGGTTCCTTATATCGATAACTGAGCCAAATTCCTGTTACTCCTACCCCAATCGAGATGGACCAAATCCAGGACGCGGTCATTTCCGGGCTTAAACCAGCCACTTTTGCAGCTTGAAAAACAAGGATAAACGTACCCCCGTAATTAACAATTACGGATATTAAAGCGGCGATCACCGGCGATATCAAATCACGGCCACGTAACGAAGGGGATGCTGTCTTCATATTTAACACTACCTCTCACTTAATCATCGATGCGTGTGTTTTCATTCCAGTAATATTCGTCCGGTAAATACCGTGGGCCAAATACGCTTGTTCCTACACGGATCATTGTGGCTCCTTCTTCAATAGCGACCTGAAAGTCACCGGACATGCCCATCGATAGAATATCCATTTCTACACGCGGAATGTTTTTCTCTTTAATCTGAGTGCGAATACGGTTTAACAGTCGAAAACAATGCCGTGTTTCTTCGTTCGTTGCATTCAGTTTTCCAATGGTCATCAACCCTTTCACGTTCAACGTTTCGAATTGAGACAACTGCTCTACCAGTTCCAATGCTGTTTCTGGAGAGGCACCAAATTTACTTTCTTCGTAGGACGTATTAATTTGCACAAGAATGTCTAAGGTCTTATTCTCTTTGAGAAGCTGGTTATGTAACGCTTGACCCAGTTTCAAACGATCTACGGAATGGATGAGCGTAACATATTTAACAACGTCCTTCACTTTATTCGTTTGCAGATGTCCGATAAAATGCCATTCCACCTGTTCGTGTTGCTGCATGAGTGGGAATTTGTCTCGGAGTTCTTGAGCTTTGTTTTCTCCGAATAGAACCTCACCTGCTTGAATCGCTACCTCTAGTTTCTCAAGCGGTACCGTTTTGGTCGCGAGCAACAACTGAATTTCCTCTATGTTGCGACCGGAAGCCTGGCAGGCCAGTGCCATTTGCTGTCTTACAGCTTGAAGATTTTCTTCTACTAGATGTTTCATGTCAGCCACCTTCTTTCTATTCCGCACAGGAATGGATAATTGAGATTAGCTCCTCCTTATGTATTGTCAAGACTGTGTAGAACGTCATGCTAGTGTATCAACAGATGGATTGGTTATACATATCCAAAATACTCTTTTAGAGCAATCCAAAACTACAAAATGGATTACAATTCAATTAGGGCATCTTTAATATGCTTTTAAAAAGTCAATAATCTGATTGATGTGATGTCCGCACGCTTCTTCTGAAATGAAAAAAGCCGCTAATTTAGCGGCTGGGTTTAGTCCTATGTTGATGTCCAAAACGAAGATACATGTTTTATGATGATTTACTCATTCACATTTTCCTTGGTTACCAGCTTCAATTCAGCGGGAATCGATGACTCCACCTGCTTGCCACTGAGCACATCCAGAGCTGCTTGCAGCGCCAGTTGGCCAATCAGTATAGGTTGCTGAGCAACCGTTGCCGTCAATTTTCCATCCTGAATGGATTTGATTGCATCATCATTGCCGTCGAATCCGATAACCGGAATGTCTTTACCCGAGCTTTGGATGGCTTCAATTGCACCAAGTGCCATCTCATCATTATGGGCAAATACCGCCTGCACATCAGGATTACCCTGAAGCAGGTTCTCCATGACATTCAATCCTTTGGACCGATCGAAATCAGCAGATTGCTTGGAAACTACATCGAGTTGCTTGTCAGCCACTTCGTGGAAGCCTTTACCCCGCTCTCTTGTTGCGGAAGCGCCAGGCACACCCTCAAGTTCAATGACTTTGGCTCCTTCACCGAGTTGTTTTACGAAGTATTCAGCTGCCATACGTCCGCCTTTTACGTTGTCCGATGCCACTAATGCCGCCACTTCACCTTTATCTGCGGAGCGATCCAACGTGATCACGGGAATGCCCACACTATTAGCGGATTGTACCGCTGTGGAAATCGCTGCAGAGTCCGCGGGGTTGATCAACAGTGCACTAACGCCTTGCTGAATGAGATCATCCACATCATTGGTTTGTTTAGCCGAATCGTTTTGCGCATCAACCACGATCACCTGTATTCCCTGTTTTTTGGCTTCAGCCATGACCCCGTCCTTCAGTGATACAAAGAATGGATTGTTCAGTGTAGATATCGACAAACCTATTTTCTTCTGTCCGTTACTTTTGTTTGGATTAGGTTTGGCCCATTCCGGTGGCTCCAGAGAGCACCCGGCTAGAACAATGATCATCAGCATACTTACGAGTGTTATCGTCCACTTTTTCATATTCGCTTCTCCCCTTATGCTGTTTTCTTGCGGTCCAGCAGGACGGCAATGGCAATGACGATGCCTTTTACAACCATTTGGTAAAATGAGTTTACTTCCAGCAAGTTCAATCCATTATTCAACACGCCGATAATCAAAACACCGATCAGTGTACCTACGATACGTCCGCGTCCTCCAGCGAGGCTTGTACCACCCAATACAACGGCTGCGATTGCATCCAGCTCATAGGATGTACCTGCGGTTGGTTGTGCTGAGTTCAAGCGCGATGTCAAAATTGCACCTGCCAAAGCAGCGAGCATACCTGTCAGTGAATAGATCATAATTTTTACGCGATTGACTTTAATCCCCGAGATAATGGAGGCTTTCTCATTACCACCAATAGCGTACGTTTTGCGACCAAAAGCCGTTTTATGCAAAACAATCCACAGAATCATGAAAGTAATCAGCATCGTAATTGCAGGTACCGGAATGCCTAGCAGGTAACCGCGCCCGAACAATTGGAACAACAGGTTATCCCCGAGTCCTGTAATTGGATTACCATTCGTGTACACCAATGTCAGTCCTCTGAATATCGTCATGGTTGCCAATGTAGCAATAAATGGCGCCATTCTGCCTTTGGTAATCATGAGTCCATTCACCATACCCATGACACCACCGAGCGCTACACCGATAATGATCGACAAGATCGGGTCCAAGCCAGACAACATCATATTCGCGACAAAAGCACTGGATAAAGCCAGGATCGAGCCGACCGACAGATCGATTCCGCCCGTCAGGATAACAAACGTCATACCGAAAGCAATCAGCGCATTAATCGAGACTTGACGCAATAAATTCAAAATATTAAGCGGTTCCAAGAAACTTGGATTCAACACCGATACGATAAGAATAAGAATGATTAAGCCGAGCAGCGGTCCTAATTTTTGTATCACGTTTGAGAAACGGAATCCGCTTTTGGCCGTTTTGTTTTCCTGCATTGTTGTCATATCACTGTCCCCCTGTGGCCAATGTCATAATGTGTTCTTGTGTGGCTACTTGCCTTGCAACCTCGCCACTGATGTGTCCTTCATGCACAACCGCGATCCGGTCGCTCATGCCAAGCACTTCAGGTAGCTCCGACGATACCATAATGATTGCAACGCCGCGGTCAGTCAGTTCATTCATCAATTCATAGATTTCGCGCTTCGCTCCGACATCCACTCCGCGCGTGGGTTCATCCAGGATAAGTACACTTGGACCGATCCCAACCCATTTCGCGATAACGACCTTCTGCTGGTTACCCCCGGAAAGATTCCTTGCTGCGGTCTCGGAGGATTGCGTTTTGATCTGG
This sequence comes from Paenibacillus sp. LS1, assembly GCF_026013365.1. Classification (GTDB taxonomy): domain Bacteria; phylum Bacillota; class Bacilli; order Paenibacillales; family Paenibacillaceae; genus Paenibacillus. The sequence continues at coordinate 143,560 of NZ_JAPDOE010000001.1, read as the reverse complement.
AGCCGTTTGATCAGTGTATCTACGAATTCTTGTTCTTTGGAAGCTGAGATGAAGCCTTTGCTTGAGAAACTGAACAGATTTGGCAACGCCATATTTTCGCGAATGGAGAAGTCTAATACCAGACCTTCATCCTTGCGGTCTTCAGTAATAAACCCAATTCCATGTTTCACGGCATCAGCCGGTTTACGAATGTTCGCTTTTTTGCCGCGGATGAAGATTTCACCACTATCCAACGTATCCAAACCAAAGATGGTTCTCATGATCTCTGTTCGTCCAGAACCCATGAGTCCTGAGAAACCGAGTATTTCCCCCGCTCTCACGGTGAAGTTAATATTCTCGAATAGACCTTTACTGCTTGCATTCCTTACTTCGAGAACAACTTCACCATAGGAAGGATTCCGGGCAGGGTAACGCTCCGTAAGTTCCCGACCTACCATTTTCCGGACCACTTCATCAAAGCTTGTCTGCGGAATAGCCTGCGTGTCTACCGTTCTTCCATCACGCATAATGGTAATTCGGTCACAGATCGTGAAGATCTCCTCCATTCGGTGAGAAATATACACGATGGATACGCCTTCCTTCTTCAGCGAGCTGATTACGCCGAACAGCTTCTGGATTTCGCGCTCTGTGAGTGCTGCTGTTGGTTCGTCCATAATGATGACCTTGGCATCTGTCATTAGCGCTTTGGCGATCTCGATCATCTGTTGTTGCCCGACGGAGCACTCTCCCGCAGGACGCTCCAGCGGTATGTGTACAGAAAGCTTGGCGAACTGTTCTTTGGCAAGCGCTTTCATTTGTCTTGTGTTAAGCAACCCAAAGGATGATGTCAGTTCCTTACCGATGAAGAGATTATCCAGCACCGTCATTTCAGGCCACACGTTTAGCTCCTGATGTATAAAGGTGATGCCCAGTTTCTCTGCTTCCTTCGGACTTGCAAAATAGTTTTCTTCTCCGTCTATGGTGATGGTCCCCTGATCACGCTGATGAAGACCAATCAGAATGTTCATCAGTGTGGATTTGCCGGCTCCATTCTCCCCCATCAGGGCATGAACTTCACCATCTTTTAGTTCAAAATCCACTCCGCTCAGTACTTGATTGGTGCCGAATGCTTTATGAATGTCTTGCATCTGAATGTGCATTACGCAACCTCCTTCTTAACCGAAATGGACTCCCGATTGTAAAATGCAATTGGCATAAGGTGTGGCTTCACCTGTGCGGATGACCGCCTTCACCTGCCGGGTTAACGCTTTGAATTGTTCGTGGCTGACGGAAGCATCGATGGCTTCTACCCCGAATTTCTCCGTGATGTATTGCATGGCTACGGGATTGCCTTCGTGAATCTCTTCGGCCACAATGACTTTCTCAATGACCATATCTTCTGCGATCACTTCCACCACTTCCCGAAAACTCGGTGTTCCCAGTTTGAGGGCCAGATCGATTTTGAGTACACCTTCTGGTACGGGTAGACCTGCATCCGCAATCGCAATCATGTCCGTATGACCCAGATCAGACAGAATCTTGGAAATGTGACTATTCAGCATGCCATTTCTTTTCATTACAAGCTCTCCTCTACTTCATCACGCGTCGGCATGCCGCCCTGCGCTCCGAACTTGGTGACGGACAACGATGCAGCCCGATTGGCGAATCGTATACTCTCTTGCAGCGGTTTGCCTTCTGCCAAAGCGACTGCAAATGCGGCGTTGAACGTATCCCCCGCCCCAGTAGTATCGACAGCCTCGACCTTGTACGTTGGGACCAGAATTTCCTCAGCTCCATCAAAATAACGAACGCCTTTACTGCCCTCCGTGATGAACAACTTGTTAGGATACTTACGCAATGCCTGTGCCGGACTCATGCCCTGAAACAAAATCTCAGCTTCATGCTCGTTCGGCGTGATATATGCAGCATTGTTGATAACTTCTTGAGGCAATGTTCTTGCAGGAGCGGGATTAAGTAGTAAAGGTGTTCCGTATTCAGCACATCGTGCACTCACATGCACAACCGTTTCCTCCGGAATTTCCTGCTGAATGAGTACGATATCTGCATCGCGGATCACTTCAGCTGCTTCATCGACATAGGCAGGAGTGACTTCGCGATTCGCCGCTTCAACCACTACGATACTATTATCACCTTCCGCCAGAATGATATGAGCCGTTCCACTTTCTAAATGTGTAACCGGTTTCACATTTTGCGTATTTACAGCATTTGCTCTAAAGTTCTCTAAAATATCTTTGCCAAAAGCATCGTCGCCTACCCGGCCGATCATCGCAACCTTGGCACCCAATCGTGCAGCGGCGACAGCCTGATTGGCTCCTTTGCCACCAGGAACCGTTTTGAAGCTATCGCCAAGAACGGTTTCACCCGCTCCCGGCCGTCTTGCAGAAGTAACAACCAGATCCATCGAACTGCTTCCAATTACGCATATTTTAGCCATCTGATCACACCTTTCTCGTTGTGCCCCGTTCGATGAAGCTGACGGGCAACTGTATGTTTTTGTTCTCTACTGCAGCTTGTTCCACAAGCTGGATAAGTAATCCCGCTGCTTCTCTTCCCATCTCGTATGCTGGCTGGCGGATGGTGGACAATGCCGGTGACAACAGGCTGCTCATCGGAATATCATCGAAACCAATCACTTGTACATCATCAGGAACCTTTCTTCCGATTCGTGATGCCTCATGCAGTACGGCCATGGCTGCGATGTCATTGCTGGCAATAACTCCGTCTGTGTCAGCATATTTCTTGAATAACTCTTCAGCCCATACACCTGCCTCGTTAATCGAAAATGAGGTCGTTTGAATGACGTGATAGTCTAGCCCTGCATCACGGATGATTTCAATCGCTCCTTCGAAGCGATCCTGCGCAGGTCTGATCTGTGACGGTCCTTGCATAACCGTGATCCGGCGACTGCCGCGGTTGATGATCTCCCTTGCAGCTAGTCTTCCACCTTCCCTGCCATCCGCATACACGGATGGACGATCCAGTGAAGTTCTGTCCAGGAACACGACGGGAATCTTCAGTTTTTCATATATTGAAGAATGAGGGTAGTTCGTTGAAGAGATCACACCGACCACGTTGTTCTGGATAAACGTCTGGATGTAATCCTGCTCCTTCCTTTCATCCTCATCACTATTTCCGAATATCAGTCTGTAATCCTGCTCTTGCATCCGGTCCTCTACGCCGCGGGCCAACTGCGGGAAGTAAGGGTTCGTAATATCCGGCAACAACAGGCCAATCAGTTTGGACTTGCGCTTATATAATGAGCGAGCCACTTCATTTGGCGAAAAGTTAAGCGCCTTCACAGCATCTTCGACTTTCTTGCGTGTATCCGCATGTACATAACCTCTATCATTAATGACCCTGGATACGGTGGCTACAGATACGCCAGCCAGCTGAGCTACGTCTTTAATTGTTGTCATAAGTTGCTCTCCTCTATGTGTAACCGGTTACAGACATTAAATTATCATATTCTTTTCGGTTTGACAAGCGTTTTCATTCTGGAAATTTCTCCAAGTCCATTGGAAAGTGCACTGCGATATACGCAAATTCCAGCCATACTGCCTGTTCGACGACCAAAATAGCATGCTGTAAAACACAAAAAATGACGAGAGCGTCAGATAACACTCTCGTCGTTTCTTTAACCATTATTTTACTTATCTCATTATGCTTACAGTGGTCTTGCTTCGATGATGATATATTGTGAAGTACGCTCCTGTATCAACCACTTTTCGCCCTGGCGGACATAAACATCATGATATTGAACACTATAATCCGTGAGAATTTCTTTGCCATCTTCGTCCCTAACCATTTTGATCTGAGAAAATACAACGCCTGTTGCAGTATCACCTTCCACGTTAACTACATGCTGTGCGTTCGTGGTGAAATAGCGTTTCACCAGCGCCACATGACCGTTGAACTCTTCTTCCAGCTGCTTGGTTCCGGTTACTTCGGACATCAGTTGATCACCAAAATATACTTTGAACCGTGTATCCGGTGTGAATAAGAGCATCTGATCTGCAATTTTTTTGGCATCGGTTAATGTAGCATACGAGTCCACCAAATCTCTCAATTCGGATTTTGCTTGTAAAATTTCCAGTGACATATACTAGTCCTCCTTGATGTATCGTCTGAGCCATAGCATTTTTTAATCCAACATTTGTTGAATAAGTATGACTTATTGATTATTATAAGGAGTACAAAAATAACTACAATCGTTAATCTGGCGCTTTTTGTTCGATATCCAACGTTCAATCACAAAGTGTTAGATATCTCGGGGTGGAGGTTACCAAGTGCACATTAAAATCGATCGAAGAGTGGTCAAAACGAAGCAAGCGATCTTCCAGTCCTTTATTTCTCTCATTGCTGAGAAACATTTTGAGGACATTACAATCAACGAGATTGCTGATCGAGCTAACATCAATCGGGGGACGGTATACTTTCATTACAGTGATAAGTATGATCTGTTGAACAAGTGCATTGAAGAAAACTTAAACAAAATGATATCCGCAACCACGACTACGAATGCGAATGGCGAAACGGTTGATCTCATTCAATCCTCATTTCTACCTGTAATTCGATATTTCGAAGAGCATCATCGTTTTTACGCTTCCATGCTCTCTAACAAAGGAATTCCTGCATTTCGTGAACAGATGTTGGAACTCGTGACAACACACATAAGGATTAACATCAATATGGATGGTGACAATAGCCACTATAACCAAGAATTTATCACTCAGTTTATGGCATCAGCCTTTGTCGGCATCATTGAATGGTGGATTATGAATGATATGCCTCAGTCATCGGAAGATGTGGCGGAACAATTATGGGGGCTTTTAAAAAGAAATCAAGTCATTAACTAGGGCTTGCATGAAGAAAAATAACGTCACTTGAGGGTAACGTTATTTTCCTTCAATTCATATTACTTGGATCAGCTGCCATACACTTCAAATGCACGATGTCCTGCCCTAACTCCCTTCGGTAACCCATTATATACGATTCTTACATACCTGCCCTTTGCTTCAAACTGATCCATCCGTGTCTGTTCATGTGACGTCTGCCCAGTCTGGTTAGCGACCACACACCATTCGATTGCATCGCTTGAAACCTGAATCACATATAAGAAGTTACCTTGCTCGTGAAATCTTACTTTGCTTCCTGTGATGGAACGTTCCTGTAACAAATCTACCTGCCACCAGTGGCCTGGATGATCGTCTTGTGCCTGCCAGTACGTTTCATCGACGCCATCGTTTCCGTTCGTGGCATCATTGCCATCGTTCATGCTATCGCTCGATGCTAACTTCCCGCAGGCAAGCTCATGTTCCGAATTGCATAGATCAGCAGTTCCTGTCATGGCAGGCTGCTCATTTTTCTCAAGCAATTGGCGAAGCTCATTCAACTCCATCGATACTTTGGGGGCAAAAGAATCTGAGGACATATAGTCGATTAAGCTTCTACGAAGCTGCGCTGCGACAGGTCGACTGTTCATATCATTCTCGATATCGATTCCACAGATGATCAGTTTTCCTTTTCCAACGGTATATTCCGCAAGATTCATCAGTTTTCGGTTATGAACAAAGTTGGGTATGACCTGAACAATCGGGTTAAATGCAATATTATCGTTCACCACAAGAGTTACGGATCGCTCCAGCAGGTCCTTCCATGGATATTCCGCGTACTCCCTGGTCGGGAAGTCGCTCAAGGCTGGATGTTCAGAATGCACAATGATGCCACATGGAGCTTCAGTTGCAAAATGTGCCGGACTCCAAAATACTGGATAGAACTTCCCTGGGGTCGTATTTCTTAAGTCACTTTCCTTCGCCAGAAATAAAACGGTCCCTCCCTCTTCAAGGGTTTGCTCCATTCCTTCGTCTAGACTATGTTTTACCATTATGTCCTGAGGAAGTTCCTGATCCTTCCCGCTGCATTCGTATACCCAGAACGGCCATTCATTTCGTATTTCGCTACCCTCCAGTTCCAAAGATATCGTCAGTCTGTCGCTTTTCTGTATTCGATCTGGTGCGTCTGAAACCAAACGACCTAACGGTTGACCTGATCCAAAAGGAATCGTATCTGTAAGCAGAGAACCTGAATCGAGCGTGCGGCCCTGCCCATCTGCAATTGTCCACTGGATGGAGGACGGGGGCAGTTCTTTTACTCCAAAATGGGCAATGTTGATCTCCGCCACGTACAGTTCTGTATTCGTATAGATCCGTTTCGGCATGCGAAGCAACAGTACCGTTGGCCCGCAAAACTCTCGGAATTGTTGAGGTTCGATCAAGCCCTTCGATTCCCAAAATGCATTAAGCAGACCCACGGTTGCGGTGCTCTGACCAGGGAAATCATGCAAATCCAGCAACTGAAATCCTCCAAGACTTGGCGTGCGCAGAGCGGCTTCTATCTCATCGCGATATAATTGCAACGCCAACATGCCTGAACCGTGGACGAATGAACGAAGATCACCAAGTAAACCTCTTTTCTTCATATCTGAATGGATGACCTCCAGATTAACCGGACGCAATGCTCCGCTATACTTCTCCATCTCTTGTACATCCGGGTAGACAGCATACTGTCCCACTTCATGTGAAATAACAGGTACTGGTCGATTGGCTACGGCGTCTCGGAAGTCTAGCTGAGTGGACAATGCTAATTCTTCCGGGAAATATTGTCCGCGAACACCAATACCATCAACCGATTGGGCAATAAACAGATCATCTGCTGGATCAAGCTGCCGATCCCAGTTGGTGGTGAGCGTGTATAAACGCCTGTCATCGAACGATTTCAAGTCGTCTACCATCCGGTGCAACAGGTCGAAGTCTCCATTCAATTCATTGCCGTTACTGTAGATACAAAAAGAAGGATGATTCCCGTAGACATGAGCAATTCGGCGAGCCTCCTGAGGCAAGTACGTGTAGTGCTCTGAATGCGTCCCTACTGCCATATTCCACGTATCCATCCACATGGGAGACTCGACTTGCAGGTAAACCCCCAATAGATCAGCAGCTTCGAATGCAGCTTCAGGTGGACACCAAGAGTGAAAACGGATATGGTTCAATCCATAGTTCTTAGCTGCCTGAAACAACTTGAGCCAAGATTCAATGCCCATCGGCGGATGACCTGTATGCGGAAAGATGCAACACTCCAAGGTTCCTCGCAAAAAGACAGGCCTTCCATTCATCTGCAATTCTCTATCCTTGCGATGAAAGTATCGCAACCCAAATGTCCTATTTTCTGAGATACGAATCGGTTCGCGTGCATCCAATACTACTTGTGCTTCTATCCTCAACTCATAGATATTGGGATTGAACTCGTCCCATAACAAGGGATTTTCACCCATATCTACTTTCCATTCAAAGTTCTCGGAGGATGAGGCGGAGACATGCATGCTTTTTTCTATCTCAGGAACCACATGCGGTGCTACGCCCTGTTTGATATGTGCGGATATTTGCAAATTGGCATGAGCTTCAGTATCGGTTTTATTATGACATGTACCCTTCACTACAACGGAGCGCAGATCCGGCTCTGGGAAGACCTGTATATTATTGACCCAGAACGGCTCTGAAATATGTAGCTCCATCCGGCCTATAATTCCATTCCAGATCGTCTGCGTCTCTTCTGTATAAGCGCTCGAATGATTGCCCAGATTCTGAACATCCCGATTATCAATCCGAAGGGTGAGCCGGTTGACCTTTCCAGGTTGAATGAATGTACTCACGTCATATTCATGAGCAACGGATAAATGATCTTGCTGCCCGGCAAGTTGACCGTTCACCCATAAGGTGGATTGAAACATGATCCGCTCAAGATAGATGACAAACCGTTTTTCAACTCTCTCAGCAGGCACATCGATTTCGTATTCGTACCATGCTGAACCAATATAAGAATGACGTTGCCGTAGAGAACGAACCGACTCCCGATCAATCTCATCGCTCCATTCTGTTGCGTCTCCAATGCCGTTGACAGTCAGCGTACCAGGGAGTGTTACCAGACTCTTCGATTGGGAAATGAACGACTCGTACCATTGTTCGGTTTCGCCGATATCCCGGGGATCCAGTACGTATTTCCACTTCCCCGCAAGTTGAAGTATTCTCTTGTCATGTTGTTGATATGACATGCGGTTCACCTCTTACCTTCACTAAAATAGAACGCTTTCATTTCGAGTTATTCTCGTATATTATTTTAGAATATGTAGTGAAGCGAAAGGAATGAGGATATGGCTAACAAACCAGACGATCCTGCTATGTTTGCAGCAAGACAACAATACACACATCCTCCGGGGATTCTGGTGTCCGACCACTATATTCAGCCCTACGGTTACTCCTGTTATCGTGCACAGGGAACCAAGGATTGGCTAATCATATATACTTTATCGGGAAAAGGACGTATTCATAACGGAGCCAGTGGATACCTGAGCTGTACAGCTGGAATGTTGACCCTTGTCTCTCCTGGAACCGCGCAAGACTATTTCACCGAGCAAGGACATGTATGGGATAAAATGTGGGCTCACTTCATTCCACGTCTACCTTGGATGGATTGGATACCTTCCAGCAATACAGATGGTCCGATCTTTCAACTCCATATCGATAAGGAAAGCTCCCGGAGAGCCATTGAATCTGCTTTTAACAGAGTAATCTCCTACAGATTATACGAGGATTCCATGTTGAGGGATGAACTAACATTGAATGCACTGGAAGAGGTCATCTTGTTGGTTGCCAGTCAGAATCAATCGAAGAAGGAATTGGATTCACGCGTTCAGGAAGTACTGAACATTATTTCTCAGGATTACATGGATCATATTCTTATCGAAGATTTGGGCAAAAAGGTGTGTTTATCCTCTTCCCGTCTGTCTCATTTGTTCAAAGAACAAGTGGGAGATTCCATAATGGAAACATTAATGAAACATCGCTTGAAACAAGCCGAACCATTGCTTCAATATACCATGCGGCCGATTACCGAGATTGCTCTGGCAGTTGGCTTCCATTCACCCGACTATTTCTCCAGGCAATTCTCCAGCCACTTTGGAGTCTCCCCATCGAACTATCGGAAGAAATATAGGGAAGCTTCGTATATGGAATTCATTCCATAAAGTACAATTAACAGATAAAAAAACAGGCTGTTGAGGAAATCTCAACAGCCTTTTAACGTATTCTCAGTACCTATATTGCTCTTGATTTAGGAAAATTCAAGCATATTGTTCTACATTCAATAGCGTATTAAACGTATCTTTCATTAGATCTTCCGATGGCAGATCACCATTCTTAACGAACTTCATTGACATGCCATATAAGCTCCAACTAAGCATAATGCTATGCAATTCTAACTTGTCCGTTGGCCATGTTGAATGCTGTTGCTTCAGCAATTTTTTAAATGCCCTGCCCATCGTTTCCTTTACAGCCGTTTCAATTTTAGGCGTAAATGCATCATAACTTCGTGAACACTGATTAGCCAGCCCACTTTGAAAAGTGATTAAACTAATGAATATATCATATAAGACCTTTGGTGTTAAAGCTTCATGCGAAGTCACATCTTTTAAAACTTCCCGCAATATATCTTCACTTAACACGGTTTCCATCAGGTCATATTTATCAAAGAAATGGTAGTAAAACGTCGCTCGATTAATGGTCGCTTTTTGCGTGATATCCTTAATCGTAATATCCTTGAAATCCTTCTCTATAACCAATGCCATAAATGCATCCATAATCAGTTTTCGTGTTCTGATGAACCGTGGGTCTAACGTTTTTTCCACGTAATCCCCTCCTATTTTTTCAACAGTTGTGATGAAATGTCGTATATACGATCATTTGCAGTTATTGATGATTGTTCAATGCTAACAAGCCATATAGACTTTGATTATACAACAAGTGTTGTATACCCGAAAGTCGAAATTAGCGACGGACAATCAAGGGTAATCAAGTCCACATTGGAGGAAAAATGATGAAAATTTTAGTAACGGGTGCATCCGGTCATTTGGGATCAAAGATTGTAGAATATTTAGCGGAGAGCGTTCCGACTTCAGATATTATTGCAGGTGTACGTGACACTCAATCGGAGAAAGCACAAGCATTTGCAGTACAAGGTATTGAGGTTCGCGAAACGGACTTCGAACAAAAAGATACGTTAGTCAAAGCATTCCAAGGCATAGATCGTGTATTTATCGTTTCAACATTCGGCGATATTGAATCTTCTATTCGTCAGCAGACCCATGCTGTTGAGGCGGCAAAAGAAACTGGCGTTACACAAATGGTATATTCGAGTGCCCCACGTGCGGATGTGAGTGATTTCTTCTTGGCGGGTATTCACCGTGTACGTGAAGAGATCATTAAAGAATCGGGTATTCCGTACGTATTTGTCCGTAATAACTGGTATGTTGAGAATGATTTAGCGACGATTCAGCAATGCTTAGATGGTGCTCCTTGGGTTACTTCTGCGGGGGAAGGTAAAGTTGGTTGGGTATACCGTCCGGATCTGGCTGAAGTAACAGCAAACATACTCACGGGAGAAAATCACGATAATAAAGTTTACGAATTGTCCGGCGAAAACTTAACCCAGCAGCAATTCGTGGATGCAATTAACGAAGTTACGGGTAAAAGTATTCCTCTATTAGCTGTGGATGATGCTTCTTACAGTGATATGTTAAAAGATGCGAATGTACCCAATGACGCTGCCACATTACTGGTAATGATTCAAAAGGGAATTCGCGAGGGCGGACTGGAGAACGCTCATTCCGATTTTGAGATGCTCCTTGGTCGCAAACCAACTTCCGTCAAGGAAACATTAAAACTATTATTGAGTTAACGCTTAGGAATTCTATCCCTCGTCTTACTCATCATTCTTTTATAAGTAGTAAGCAAGAAAAGCCCTACCGATCTCGGTAAGGCTTTTCTTGACTTCCCTATCATTACAGAAGGCTTACCAGATGACATTCAGTCACCTTTTGCCATATTCCTGATCACATTAATTGCGATTTATTTTGTAGCATTCCCATAAACTTCATCTGTCACAGGTTCCAACCATTCCGGTGTGCCCGCAGTGATCGCAATGTGTTCAAACCAACTATCTTTAGCGGCCCCATGCCAGTGTTTCACACCATCATGAGTCACAATAACATCGCCGGCTTTTAGGAATTGAGCAGGTTTTCCTTCTTCTTGATACCAACCTTCCCCACCAGTCACTAACAACAGCTGAAATCCACCACGGTGGATATGCCAGTTATTTCTGCATCCCGGTTCAAACGTTACATTCCCAACACCCACATTCACTTTGGGATCAGCAACCAAGGATTGGAGATAACTTTGCCCTACAAAATATTGTGCATATGCTTCGTTTTTTTCTCCTACCGGGAAAATAACTCCATCTTTAACTTCTTCATGTTTAGCCATTTCGAGTACCTCCAATGAATTATTTTAACGAATTGTGTTCATTTTATTTAAAACACATAAGTGCGATATCGCACATTCGTGTATAATATAAAATAATTGCACTGCCTCTGCAAGGATCAAATGAACCCGATCTGTGCCTTATTGCGCAAGGGGACAACATTTGTGCAATTACTCTCTGGAAAGAATGGTGATTACTATCGTTTCTATCACAGATCGAAGAATACTTAAGTCTCAGGAAGCGATCAAATCCGCTTTTATCAAACTCATGAACGAGAAACCTTTTGATACCATTACAATGCAAGATATCTCTGATTATGCAAATGTCGGCCGTAGAACGATATACCATCACTATTCGGACAAATTCGACTTGCTGGATAAATTAATTGAAGAACATATCGATGAACTAAGAAAATTGTGCAGGGAAGCATCCAATCTGGATTTTATAGAAAGCAATGTGCTGTGGTTCAATTATTTTGAAAGTCACTATTCATTCTTCTCAGCTATGATACGGAGTAAAGGAGCCCCTTTTTTCCGCAGTCGCTTCCTCGCTCTCGTCATCGAAGAACTGGAAGATGAGGTGAATGTAACGGAGGGAAAAAATAAAGGACTAACGAAAGAAGTGATTCTCACGTTCTTTGGTACAGCAATTGTTGGTATCGTGGAATCCTATTTCACGAATGGATTACCCCGGCAACCTCACATTGTCGCAGAACAAGTTGGGATTTTATTAGAAAGGAATCTATAACATAGACTCCTCATGAACCGTTAATTCTTTATAATCTTATCAGCTGAAGAGCGGTTTATTAATTATGATTACAAACATTGGCGTTATGTGATATGGTCAGTGAGGATATTAATAGATTCATACATACATATGTGCATGAAATGCGAGGAGAAGATCGAAAGTGATAGAGAGAAATGCCCTTGAGAAACCAAGTAAGTTTAGTGATCCCATTTTTGTCATGCTCGTGGCAAGCCTGTGTTGCTTGTTATGGGGAAGTGCGTACCCGTCCATCAAACTTGGATATATTGCATTTAACATTCTGCCGGAAGATATTGCTTCAAAGTATGTATTTGCCGGATACCGATTTACACTGGCGGGTATGCTGCTCTTGCTCCTGTCTCGTATTGTTAGAAAACAGAAACTCCAATTGTCCAGGCCTCAGTGGACAAGCCTTATCATGCTAGGTATATTGCAAACGGGTTTGCAATATATGTTTTTCTACGTTGGTGTAGCCAATACGACGGGTGTCAAAGGCTCCATTATGAATGCAACGACGACCTTTTTCAGCGTGGTTCTGGCGCACTTCATTTATAAGAACGACAAATTAAGCAGAAATAAAATCGTTGGTTGCTTGCTCGGATTCGTCGGCGTGATCATCGTGAACTTCCATACGGATCTGCTTGCTTTTTCCTTTTCATTCACAGGCGAAGGCTTCGTAATTATTGCCGCACTTGTTTTTTCCGTCACAGCCCTTTACGCAAAACGTCTCACCGCTACGATCGATGTTCTGATCATAACAGGGGTCAGCCTGTTCGTCGGCGGACTGGTACTTACGCTGTTAGGTCTATCACTCGGCGGTCGAGTCACCCATTTCACCCTGGAATCCACCAGTAACTTGATTTACTTGGCCTTGCTGTCATCTGTCGCATTTTGTTTGTGGAATATGCTTCTCAAATATAACAAAGTAGGAAGAGTGTCTGTATACAACTTCCTTATCCCTGTGTTTGGCGCCTTATTATCAGCGTTATTCCTGGGGGAAACAATTTTGGAATTGAAAAATCTGGCCGCATTGCTGTTTGTGTCGGTCGGCATTTATTTAGTCAATCGTGTACGTTCTGTGCAAAGCGCTAATAACACTCCAATAAAATAGACTACGCAACCACTGCCATGGATAAAAAATAAGCCGCTGATCAGCGGCTTTTCATGTATATACCAATACGATATACTTTCGTTTCTTACGATGTTATACCTTAATATATACTCGTAAAGTCAATCAAGTCCTCTTCTTCCTCATAGTTGAATACAATGGCGTGATTACCTAACTCGTATACCATCTCATAACCACCAACCACTTCATTGTAGTATTCTGAGGAAGGTTTCCCCATCCATATTTTCACATTCCATGGTGAAAGATTCTGCTTCTCATTGTACAAATCAAAAACGGCAATACGTGATTTATTGGTAAGCTCGTGCATGTATGAATCAAACCCGACGCCGAATTTAGAATAATAATAGAACGCTCCCCATTCCTCGTTTGAACGAGAGGTTGGTTTCCCCAGTTTTTTTTGCGCATTTTGAAGCGTCATGCCAATCTTAACGTCCGTCCGGCCTGGCAATGCACCCTTTAAAGCGGCTTCCTTCAGGCTTTTCAGGTAAGCGCGATCACCAACACCCGAGTTCGGCCAAGCTTTTGAACGCAGGTTACGTGTATCTTCCAATCGCAATTCCAATTTGTTCACATTCAGCTTAAACGTGTTAACTCCATAGACGAATTGAAGGTTGTTGTAATTTTTGAACTGTACTCGGGCACCTGAAAGAGTACGGATTCCATCATCTCTGCTTGCAGAGTAGGAATCGTCGATTTTTTTACCCTTATTATCGACAAATGTTACACGGCGCAATTCCCCAGAACGAACAATATACGTTTTCACCTCATTGAAATTAGAAGTTCCCCAGTCAGTGATCATCAGCATATCTGGTGTACCAGCCTCTTTGCTCTTCACAACGAAGTTCCAGGTTTGAGGCAAAATAATCGTATTCAGATCCAGTTTTGCTGCTTGGACTGTTCCGTATGCTGCACCTTTTTTCAGCAAGGCCGCACGATACGTTCCTGAATAACTCTTGTCGCCTTTTTTATTGTTAGTCCAACCATTTTCTTCGGTCAGCATACTCTTCTGTTCATCATAAGCAAAAATATAAACAGTATAAGCCGTTTGCTTGGCATCACGAAGCGTAAATGAAAGCCGGCTCATGCTTTCGAGCTGTTTGGCGGAGATTTGCTCTCCTTTGGCATCAGCATGGGGTGGTAGCAGCAATGCGCTCAGAACATAGACGAATAAGGTAAGTAAGGCCAGAGAAGCCCATTTTGATTGGTGCTTAGGGTGTATCATCGTTGACTCTCCTTTGAGTAAAGAATAAAATCTAGTAGGCTTTTCTAATTTTAAACCGTGTACAATCTCAACATTCAAAAAGGTACTTGCTAACGTGTAATCTTGATCAAACTATGTAAATAAATATAGGTTAATATTCGATAAGCATATCCTCCTGCTAGTACTATTTTCCTAAGAATGATAACATACCCTTTCTAATAAAGAAATAACAATCTAATGAATCGTTTTCGATCCATATAACATGAAAAAAGCCGCTAATTAGCGGCTCTTTAAGTAAATACGATTAAGATATCATTTACAAGCAGGAGTAAACCACATTACGTAGGCGGCGTTGAACGTATGGTTCCTGACTGTTCAGCAGGTGCTGTGCATACATGACCGTAAGTTCTGAATCCGGATCAATAATGGCCATACAACCAGCAGCGCCGCTCCACCCAAATTCACCAAGGGGACTAAGTGAGCCACTGCCTGCTTTAGAGATATGTGTCCGGACACCCAATCCATAGCCGTATCCATACATATGATCCCAGGAATAATCACCGCGGGTCATCTCGTTTAGATGATCTGTTCGCATCAGTTCCACTGAAGCTTGAGACAAAATACGTACGCCTTCTGGACTTGTACCACGACCAGTAAGCGCGTTCAGAAACAGTGCATAATCGCTAACGGTTGATAACAACCCTGCACCGCCGCTCTCCAGCTCGGTACCTACACGGAACCCGTTACCATCCATACGTACAGCCTTCTCAAGCTCATCATTGTAAGCATACTGCGGAATCAGGCGCGACTGCTGCTCATCGTTCAGATTGAACGCTGTGTCGTTCATACCCAGTGGTCCCGTGATTTCGTCCCGCAGATAGGTACCAAATCGTTTGCCACTTACAATTTCCACCAAGGCTCCCAGTACATCATGGCACATGCTGTAGTTCCAGTGTGTCCCTGGTTCAAACAGCAATGGTTCTTTCGCAAGCGCTTTCGCGAAGTCGCGTGTCGGCAATGCACCATCGGTTCTTTTTACGTCTTCCTGAATGCTTGGACAACCAACGTCATACGAGAACCCGGCGGTCATGGTGAACAAATCACGTACTGTAATGGCTCTTGTCGCCTTTTCCAGTCGGATCTCCCCGTTCGCCATCGTTTTCTTTACCGTCATCTCAGCATACTCTGGCAGATAATCGGACAACGGATCGCTTAACAGCATTTCCCCTCTTTCCACCAGTTGCAGTCCTGCAACGCAGGTCATGATTTTGGTCATGGAGTATAGATTGAAGATCGCTCCATCGCCGATGGGCGTTTTCTCCTCCAGGTTAGCGTAACCATTACGATAATGGAAAACGGTATCATTTCGATGCATCACCAGCACCTCCGCCCACGGTACGCGCCAGGATGTCATGCGGTCAATAAATGAAGCTAGTGGTTTAAAATCCATATTTCCCCGTCCTTCTATGTAAAATCGTTTATCATTTTGCGATGTGGTGCATCTTCACTCCCACAATCCACATATTAATAATATACGACCTTTTACAACGATTGACCACCACCTATATTGCTACAACGATCGTAACAGGAACAGCTGGTTAACTGAGGTTCTCTTCCTGTAATACAACAAACCAGACAGATGATCTGTCTGGTTTGTGGGAATTTCACAAGTTAGTCTCCAATGAGCACGATATTGAATAAGTCGGATTACAGTCCTTTCTTGCCGTAGTCAGTTAAGAACTCTACGGTTTGAGGATCATAGTGCGAGAAGAAGGAGCTTGTTCCTGTATCCAGAGCTGCTAGCTTTTCCATATCCTCCAAAGTCAATTCAAAATCAAACACATTGAAGTTCTCTTCCATTCTATTTTTGTTGACCGTTTTCGGAATAACAACCACGCCTCTTTGAAGCAAGAAGCGCAGAGCGACTTGGGCTGTCGATTTGTTGTATTTTTGACCTACTTCCTGCAACGTTGCGTTCGTAAATAAGTCATTTTTTCCTTCCGCAAATGGTCCCCAGGATTCAATCTGCGTATTATATTTTTTCATGATCTCATGTGCCTCTGTCTGCTGATTGAACACATGGGTTTCAACTTGATTGATTGCCGGTACGACTTCGCTGAACTGAACAAGATCGATATATCGGTCCGGATAGAAATTGCTTACTCCGATGGCTTTGATTTTCCCCGTTTTATATAACTCTTCCATTGCGCGATATGTTCCATAATAATCATTAAATGGTTGATGAATCAGGACCAGATCCAGATATTCCAGTTGGAGTTTCCGCAGAGATTCTTCAATGGAAGCTTGGGCTTTTTCATATCCTGCATTTGAAATCCACACCTTGGTCGTGATGAAAAATTCATCTCGAGGCACTCCGCTTTTATGAATAGCACGGCCCACCGCTTCTTCGTTACGGTATGCTTGCGCTGTATCAATAGAACGATATCCCACGCTGATTGCATCAAGCACACATTTCTCGCATTCTTCCTGATCAGCAATCTGGTACACACCATATCCCAAAATAGGCATCTTAACTCCGTTATTCAACGTTACAAATTCCATCGACTGACACTCCTTGTTAGTTATTGTTTTTTTGAGATTTACAGTCTAATAACCTTAAACTATACTTAGGCTATCACCTTCGAGTAACTCGAAGTCAACCTTTTTCTATCATTTTTTTATTCCATACTTGAAAACATAAGGAGTTTCGTCATGTATAACGTCAAAGAAGTCGCCAAACTGCTCGATCTGTCCGAACATACGGTTCGTTTCTATACAGATAAAGGACTTGTTCCAAATCTGCAGCGCGACAAAAACAACAACCGTCTTTTTGACGAAGAATCCGTAAACTGGCTTACGGGCGTAAAATATCTGAAACAATGCGGTATGTCTGTTGAACATATTAAAGCATATGTGGATCTTTGCCTTGAGGGAAACTCAACCATACAAGCGCGTTATGAGATCATTTTACGGCAGAAAGAAGCCGCCCTTGCTCAGTTGGAAGAAGCCCAACAACGAGTTCAATATATGATCAATAAAGCAGATCATTATCAGGATATTATTAACTTAATCATCCCAGATGATACCAATCCGGGACATTGGAACAAAATGAAAGCCTGACTGTTACGCAAAATCCAAAGATCGTCAAAAAAGCCGCTAATTTAGCGGCTTGGTGAGAAATATTCTATGAATTTTTGAACATCTGATATTACGCTACTAATGACAACTAATGCTGTTGCACGTCTTCTCCTGCCAGCGAGACACAGGTCAATAACTCTTCTACTGGAGTACGAGGACGAGGCTTGGGAATCTTATCCTGATCAAAGTACCCCAGATGAAGTGTGCCTACAATTCTCTCCCCTGGTCTTACACCGGTCTTGGCGTAGAAATCAGGATCGAAATTATATTCATTTGTCTTCCACACAACGCCGATATCCTGCTCCCATGCCAGAAGTTGTATATTCTGAATAAACGCAGCACTTGCGCCCACAGCATCTTCCCACACCCGTTGTCTCGGATCGGCCTCGATCACAACAAGCAGATGAGCTTGGATGGAAACACAATAGTCTTTTTGCAGCTTCTCTCCCCATCGCTCTCGCTCATCCTTGGAGAACGTATGCAGTACGGCATCAGCGAATTGCTTCCGACCTTCTTCCACAAATAAAATGAAGCGCCAAGGCTCTTTACGGGAATGCACGGGTGCCCACACGGCAGCTTCGAGCAAGTGTATGATCGTTTCTTTCGCCAGCGCTTTGCCATTGAACTGACGAATGGTTCTTCGTTCACGAATGAGCTTCTCCACGACGGACGTTTCCATATGCGTTAATCCCCCTGTCTCGTTTCCTTATTTATTGGGTAAGGAAATTTACCGCTTCGTCAATAATCTTGGTCTGTCCGATAGGTCCTCCGGGGCCTTGGAACCACAAGCCGTAGTCAACGATGTAGACATTGTTATTTTTAACAGCATTCAGGCTCCTCCACACTGCTGTTTTTTGCAGTTCTGTCGTTTCATTCTCGTCTGATGACAACAGGAAAATATGATCCGGATTAATCGATGGTAACGACTCCATGGAGATTACTTTCATTGAATCCGTCGGGTCAGGTATGGATACAGGAGGTGTCAGGCCGAGATCGTCGTACAGAACTTCATAGTTTCTTTTACTGTAATAACGCACTTCTTTATCGGATAAACGCAGGAACATTACGGTTTCGTCTCCGATGGATTGCTTGATTTCCTCGCGGGCTTCTGCAGCCTTCTTCTCGTATTCTTCAATGACTTGTTTGGCCTGATCCGTCTTTCCTAACATATCTCCCATATGTAACAGGCTGGTTTTCATACGAATAATACCTTGCTCGTCCTGCAGCTTCTCTGCCAGCAAGGTAGGCGCAATTTTGCTGAGGCTGTCATAGGCATCACTCATGAAATCCTGACCGATGATCAGGTCTGGCTCTGCCGCCAATATGCTTTCGTAGTTGGGATCAACCTGCCAGCCCAGATTTTCTTTTCCTTGAAGTTGATCGGACAGGTAGGTAGGAAACTGATCACTTCCCTCCTCATTACTGGATGCTGCCTGGAGTACAATACCGAGTGCTAACAAATAGTCCGTTGCAGCCGGGAACAACGAAATAATATGCTGAGGATCACCTTTGATGACCGTTTCTCCCCAAGGATGTTTAACAACACGTTCCTGTACTGCTGATTCGGTGGATTGCGCGACTTCGGTGGTTGGAGCATTGTTACCGTTTGTTCCATTACTGCTTGTTGCTGAATTGCCCTGAGAAGGGGAACAGGCTGATATTAATAATGTAAGGCTTAGCATCAAAAGCAATGCAACGGGTTTTCTCGCTCTCATAGATGTAAGTGATTCTCCTTTGGGTTTGTATTGATAATAATTATCATCATCAATAGGATCATAACCGCGATGCAGGGGACTGACAATGGACAATTCTGATTCTCGGATAGCATTATTCTGACCGGTTGGCAGGGCGATACATTTTTGTTTGAAACGACCTGGTGAAAGGCCAACATGCTTTTTAAATAAACGATTAAAATAGATCACATCCGGAATGCCGATTGCCTCGGCAATCTTCTGAAGAGATGCATCTGTGTGTAACAGCAGCTCCTTGGCTTTGTACATCCGTAACCGAGTTAAATAGGCAATCAGACTGCTGCCTGTCTCTTTCTTGAACTTTCTCGACAGATGTCCTGCACTGCAATCCAGAAGTTCTGCAAGCGGATCGACCATAACGGGCAACATGTAGTTCTCTTGAAGATAACGAACGGCTTGAGCTACCAGATCGGGTTTGGCAGTCTCAATCCCTTGTGCACTTAACTGCCTCATTAATTCATTAATAAATTGATAAAATAACGTCTTCACCTGAAATTTCGAGAACGCATCCGTCCGTTCCCAATGTTGCTCTATTCTTTGGACTTTATCATATAAGTCAATGGGATAGCTTGGGGCAAAAGCATATTGCACATGAAAAGGGACATGTTGCCTGAGCAGAGCTTGATTCTCACGAGTATTGGATAACGACAAATTAGCCCGATAAAACATCAAATAAAACTCGAATGAATCCTCGTTCAGGGAGATATTCATCCATACCCCCTTGCCTCCATGTAAGACTTGCATCTGATCGATCGCGTACATCGTGTCATCCAGCATAATCGTTGCATTGCCGCGAACTGTATATATAAAACCGCTAATTGGAAATCGATAGGCATGGATGGGTTCGCCAGCGCGCACGACGACGTGACGCACATCCCATATTTTAATTGAGGCCAGATTCCATAACTTCACATGCTCTTCTACCTGCATCTCTTCCTTCACCTTCCACAACCCATTAAGTTAGCAAAAAATCAGCAAAATCAGCGGATATTTTCACTTTTCTCCATTCTATCGATAATCATTCTCAACTACAACATATATCTTCCTATTCGATAAAATGCTACGCACGAAAAAGCCGATCCATGAAAAAGGATCGGCTTACGTTCTACCTTTTTAAACTTCGCCGCGTCTGTTCTCAACCGATTTCATACGGTTTTGGTCATCTGGTACCCGGTCAACACTGAACTCTTGACCAGCTTCAACCTCACCATGACCGGAAATATTTCGGGAAAAATTAGTGAACTGTCTTTTTTGCTCATCCAGTTCGTGTTTTTGTTTCAAAAGCTCTTGCGGGTCCTGCTTTGTCACTATGCAAACCTCCCATTTATTAAGTCATGCAATGATTCGTACTACAGAAGTTTTCCATAAGAGAGCTATGCTTATGCATTAACACCAGGAACCTTACATATTATATGCTCAAGCACTGTATCTGATCGTGTAATATATAAGAGCCACTACATGTTAGATGGGTTTGTTAGAAACTATGAACGTGGATTACAAAGGAGAGTACGGTAAATGAAGCGACTGCTCTTGTCCTATCCTCTTAGCGTGAATACTCCAGTTTACAAAGATAATCCGCCTGTTGAGATTCAACAGCAGTCCAGTATAGAAAAAGGAGCTAAGTACAATCAATTTATCATCACATCCCTTAACCATAGCGGCACTCATATTGATGGGCCTTGGCACTTTAATCCCAAAGGGAAAAAACTGAGTGAGATTCCAATTGACGATTTTATCTTCCATCATCCTTCGATCCTCGACATTCCCAAAAGTGATGACGAATTGATCACTAAAGCCGATTTAACGCCATATGAGAACCTAATTGCCGGCTCTGATTTGCTGCTCATACGCACAGGTTTTGGGAAGCTACGTTCCTCAGACCCTATTCGTTATAGTGATCATAACCCTGGGTTTGCCGCATCTGCTGCCAGTTACCTCATGGTGTTTGATTCGCTACGAGCGATTGGCATGGATATGATCTCTGCGGGCTCTTCACTTCATGAGGATGAAGCTATCGCTTTCCATCAGAAGATCCTGGGAAAAGATCGTGTGGATGGAAAATATATTCTGGTTATTGAGGATATGAATTTAAATCAGGATTTGTCAGACATCGGCAATGTTTATGCTGTGCCTTTGTTTATTGAAGGAGTTGACAGCAGTTTCAGTACCATTTTCAGTGAAAAATGTTAGCTGGAGCAGCCGGAAATAGCATTGAGGGATCTCATAAAGAATATATCTAATACAAAAAAACGCGCTAAGAGATCCTCTCAGCGCGTTTTTATAGTTACTAATACGTGATTAGTGAATATCTTTCTTTTTGAAATTGCCGCCTCTTACTTCAGCTACATCGTATACGACTACAAAGGCAGTCGGGTCAATTTCATGAATGATATCTTTAATTTTACTCTCTTCCATCCGGTTAATCACGCAAGTGATTTCTTTGAATTGCTCGTTAGAGTAGCCTCCGTAAGCCTCGGTATACGTTGCTCCACGACCTAGTCGGTCCCGAATGGTTTCAACCATAATCTCAGGTTGATTCGTAATAATTTTAAACGTTTTGGAGCCGCTCAAGCCCTCTTCAACAATATGTATCACTTTAGAAGCAATAAAATACGCAAGTCCTGACAAGATCGCTCCTTGCAGACCGAAAACGGTAGAAACGACAATAAAGACAAACATGTTGAGGAACAGAATGAGATCACTGGTTCCAAAAGGTACTTTTCGCGAAAGAAGTACAGCCAGCATATCTATGCCATCCAATGCCCCGCCATTACGCAATGCAAGTCCCATACCGAAACCGATGATAATCCCGCCGACAACCGTAACGAGCAAGGTATCGCCTTCAATAATGGTTGGAACATGGTGCATCAGACTGGTGCTGATCGCGAGTGAAGCAATACCGATGATTGAATATAACGCGAAGCTTTTACCGATTTGCTTGTACCCTAGCCACACAAATGGAATGTTAATAATTCCGATGAGCATCCCTAGTGGTAATCCGAACAACTGTGATCCTACGATACTCAGACCTGTGACACCACCATCTGAGACATTATTCGGGATCAATATGGCTTCCAGACCATATGCCGTTATAAATCCCCCAATGATAATCAATAATACTTTGGAGAGGATCTTTAACTTGTTTGACTTTTGTTTTCTGATTTGATGCATTCCATTTCCCCCTTGATGAACAACCGATAAAAAACAGTCTATAATAAAAATCACTGTTTTGGCAAATAGATCGTCATTTGTGTGTGTTACTTCATTGTCCGATGAGCGTTCGATACGACGAAATTTTATGCTCAAGCATCTCATCGGCTGTGTTAAGGATGTGCATCTGTTTTTGGATCGACTCTTTATGCTCCTCCAGAAGCTTCAAACGATCTGCCGCCGTATGCTCCCCTTCCTGAAACAAGGATGCATACTTCTTAATAATCGCAATGGGCATTTGAGTCTCTTTTAATTTGATCACAAATTGTAGCCATTTCAGGTGTGACTCGTTGTATCGTCTGTCTCCACTGGCATCCCGGAGAGGAATCACAATCTGTTCCTTCTCATAATAACGCAACGTATGCGCACTAATATGGAGTAATTCTGCCACTTCACCAATGGTATGCATGGTTAACCTCCCCTCCATTTTCCTGCTTGACTTAGAGTAAGCTCTAATCAGTATAATCAACTCGTGGTCACATCACAATAAAAAATGAAATCAGATCCAGGAGGAGTTTCCATGAAATACACAGTGATTACCGGTGCCAGTTCAGGCATTGGATATGAAGCGGCTTTAGCTTTTGCAGCTCGTGGCAAAAATATGATCCTGGCAGCTCGCAGAACCGATGAATTGGACAAATTGAAAGCAAAAGTAGCTGAAATCAATCCTGATCTGGATGTTGTCATTCGTACAGTGGATCTGTCCATTGCCGCTAATGTGCATGAATTCTATGAAGGTCTTCAGGCTTATTCCATTGAGACATGGATTAACAACGCAGGATTCGGGAATTTCGCTTCCGTTGGCGAACAACATCTGCCCAAGATTGAACAGATGCTACATCTTAATATAGAAGCTCTTACGATTCTTTCTTCCCCGTATGTACGTGATTATGCAGATGTCGATGGCACACAGATCATTAATATCTCCTCTGGTGGAGGATATACGATTGTGGCCGATGCTGTAACCTACTGCGCAACCAAGTTCTATGTAAGTGCCTTTACCGAAGGACTTGCGCAAGAGTTAAAAGGCAAGAACGCAGCAATGCAGGCCAAAGTGCTCGCTCCGGCTGCAACCGAGACGGAATTCGCGAAACATTCCTTTAATGTAGACGAGTTTGAATATGAAGGCAGAGTTCCGAAGTTCCATACGGCGGAACAAATGGCTGGATTTTTACTTGAATTGTATGACAGCGAGAGCGTGGTCGGCATTGTGGATGGGCTAACATATGACTTTGAACTAAGAGAACCAATTTTTCCGTACGCTGCACGAGCAGCCTCGAAACCACAAAATTAATCCGAAACTGAACTCGAAATTGAACTCGAAACCGAATCCCCGGAAACGGTTAGACATCATCTAACCTGGCTAATAAACATCTTCTAATCTAATCGTTAAACATTATTGGACGTTAAAAAGGGAACCTGTCTCCAGGCTCCCTTCTTTTTATGTTTATAATCAATTCTATATTAATGCTTACTATATAATGAAGTAATTATGCCAGCCTCATTTTGAAATCCTGATATCCGAATTCACGGACAACTTCGCAATCGCCATCTTTTCGTTTAACTGCAATCGCTGGAAGCGGCATGCCGTTAAACGTGTTGGTTTTCACCATGGAGTAGATCGCCATGTCCTCGAATACCAGACGGTCGCCTTCTTGCAAAGGTTGATCGAATGAATAATCCCCAATCACATCACCAGACAGACAGGTTTGTCCACCAAGACGATACAGATGGGCTTTCTCGCCCACTTCTCCCGAACCGATCAGCGGCGGACGATATGGCATCTCCAGCACATCCGGCATATGGCATGTAGCTGAAGTATCCAGAATGGCAATGTCCATACCGTTCTTATGGAAGTCCAGCACAGAAGTCACCAGATAACCCGCATTCAGCGCAACAGCTTCTCCCGGCTCCAGATATACTTCCAGACCATAATCGTTCTGCATACGCTTGATGCAAGCTTCCAACCTTGGAATATCATAATCTTCACGTGTGATATGGTGTCCACCGCCGAAGTTGATCCATTCCATTTGCGGCAACCATTGTCCGAATTTCTCGACCACTGCATTCAGCGTAGTCTCCAGATCGTCGGAGTTTTGCTGACACAGCGTGTGGAAGTGCAGTCCGGAGACGCCTTCCAACAGGTCTGCATCGAAATCCTCCAGTTTCGCACCAAAACGCGAACCCGGAGAACACGGATCGTAGATCTCGTGTCCTTCTTGGGTAGAGCATTCAGGGTTGACGCGCAAGCCCACCTTACGGCCAGCTTGAAGCGCCTTATCCTTGAATTTTGCAAGCTGCGAAAATGAATTGAAAATAATGTGGTCGCAGATGGAGAGAATCTCGTCGATCTCTTCTGCGCGGTATGCTGGAGCAAAGACATGATTCTCTTTGCCCATTTCCTCATGGCCCAGACGCGCTTCATACAAACCGCTCGCCGTTGCACCGCTCAGGTATTCTCCAATCAGCGGATACATCGCAGTCATGGAGAATGCTTTTTGAGCCAGTACGATTTTGGCACCTGTACGCTGCATAACACCGTTCAGGATTTTCAGGTTTTTCTCGATAAGCGCCTCGTCAACAACAAAACATGGTGTCGGTAATTGCTCAAACCGCATTTTAACGAACAAGCTCCGATTCTTTAACTTCTTCTGGCAGCTCATCAACGAGTACCGGGTTGAAGTCTTCTACCCATGGAAGGCCCCATTTGTTCAACTCTTCCATGAACGGATCTGGGTTGAACTCTTCTACATTGTATACGCCTGGTTTGTTCCATTTTCCTGTCATGACCATTGCTGCACCGATCATAGCTGGAACGCCTGTTGTGTACGAGATCGCTTGGGAACCCACTTCTTTGTAGCACTCTTGGTGATCACAGATATTGTAAACATAATATGTTTTGTCTTGACCATCTTTTTTGCCTTTGAAAATACAACCGATGTTCGTTTTACCCACAGTACGTGGTCCAAGAGATGCTGGATCAGGCAGTACTGCTTTCAGGAATTGCAGTGGGATAATTTGTTTGCCTTCATATTCGATAGGCTCAATTGAAGTCATGCCTACATTTTCAAGAGCTTTCAAGTGAGTCAGGTAGCTTTGACCAAATGTCATGAAGAAACGGATACGTTTCAGACCTGGCATGTTTTTCGCCAAAGATTCCAGTTCCTCATGGTACAACAGGTACATGTCTTTCTCGCCAACTTCTTTGAAGTCGTAGACACGTTTGATTTCCATCGGTTTCGTTTCGATCCATTCACCATTCTCCCAGTATCTTCCGTTCGCTGATACTTCGCGAATGTTGATCTCAGGGTTGAAGTTGGTTGCGAACGGATAGCCGTGGTCGCCGCCATTGCAGTCCAGAATGTCGATGTACTCAATTTCGTCAAAGTAGTGCTTCAGGGCATAAGCGGAGAATACGCCAGTCACGCCTGGGTCAAATCCACTACCGAGCAATGCAGTGATGCCTGCTTGTTCAAAACGCTCTTTGTAATCCCATTGCCAGCTGTATTCGAACTTCGCTGTATCATGTGGCTCATAGTTCGCTGTGTCCATGTAATTTGTTTTAGTTGCAAGGCAAGCATCCATGATGGTCAGATCTTGATACGGCAAAGCAAGGTTCATAACGATATCAGGTTTAACTTCGTTGATTAGAGCGATCAGTTCGTCAACATTGTCAGCATCAACTTGTGCTGTTGTAATTTTTGTTTTTCCGCCGTCCAGCTTGGCTTTGAGTTCATCACATTTGGATTTTGTACGACTCGCGATGCAGATTTCCTCAAAAACTTCGCTGTTTTGAACGCATTTGTGTACTGCCACGGAAGCAACGCCGCCGGCGCCGATGATTAGTGCTTTTCCCATTTTACATTCTCCTATCCCAATATGTATTTTTTTTAATTGGTTTAATACGCTGACAACAACAAGACAACAAAAAAAGCAAGGTGAAAAATGCCCGCAATCGCGCATCATCACACTTGCTTATCGATATACATCATAAAAAAGACGTGAAGTCTCCATGACCAAAAAAGTTCACAAGAACTCCTTTGGCGGAAAGCTCCTTCATGTATATCAATATTGGATCAGAGTCTATATAGCAAATAATTCGCCTTTACCACTCTTATTGACCGTTTCACAAGTTGATGTGCAATTGCACTGGTTGTAAAGTAACCAACTTATAAAATTTGAGCTTTGAACTCAATCAATAAAGCAACGTAAGTTGCCAATCGGCATTTGACCCGGCTGTCCGTATGGCCTTAACTTCCTGGTGGAAGTGGTCAAAATTATCTGCTGGAAAGCTCTAATTCATATTGATAAATTAACTTCCCAAAATCACAGGTCTTACACTATCAGACGTTGAAAAAAAAATCAAGCAATAATTAAAAAATATTTTTTTTGTCCGGATGAGGACTAGGCATGAAATTGATATCCTTCGAAGACTTTTAAGCCTTCTGTGTTAAGTAATTCCCCTGTTACTTCAGGCTTTTGAGGACTTTTGTCGAATACTTCTTCACACGCGATCATGATGTTGCCACCAGCAATTTCAGCTAATTGATCATGGGATACACTGTACACCAGCCTCCCCAGATTCGACCAAACCATCGCACCGGAACACATCACACACGGTTCACAACTCGTATAC
The DNA here is from genome assembly GCF_026013365.1 of Paenibacillus sp. LS1. Taxonomy (GTDB): domain Bacteria; phylum Bacillota; class Bacilli; order Paenibacillales; family Paenibacillaceae; genus Paenibacillus. The sequence continues at coordinate 116,360 of NZ_JAPDOE010000001.1, read as the reverse complement.
AGAGTGTATTCGCTCAGGTCAAACACATGATGTTCGGAACAATACTTTCGGATAAGGCCAATTTCTGCATGATGCGTAGGGTCACAAAAAGTGTTGATTTTATTTTCCCCAATCATGACGACCTCTCCGTTTTTCACCAGAATGGCTCCGAATGGTTCGTTTCCTTCTTTGCGAGCTTGCAGAGCAATTTCAATGGCTTTATGCATGAAAAGTTCATCTTTATTCATAAGGTTTACCTCCACAACAAAAATTATGTACTCAACTTTATCTTTTACATTAAGCATGTTCACTCCATTGAAATGCTTCTTGTTCATACCATTCTATCATCATTACAAATAAAGAGTATGACGAAAATTCGTCATACTCCAGTGAATCACACTAAGTTAATCTATTAAAATTTCACAGGCAATGCTGCCAAGCCCTGTGATGACAATGCGGAATGCCAATGAATCTCTTCCTGAGGAACGCTGAGTTGAAGATCAGGTAGCCGACGTAAAAGCGTAGTAAATGCCACGTCCCCTTCCACACGAGCAAGTGGAGCACCGAGACACATATGGATGCCGTGTCCAAAGGCCAAGTGCCGTTTTATTTTGCGTTCAATATGCAATTCTTCCGGATCAGTGAATTGCTGTTCGTCCCGATTCGCTGATTTCAGAAGAGGAATTACGACATCTCCCTTTTGAATCGATTGTCCATCCAGCTCCGTGTCTTGCGTTGCATAACGAGGACCTGAAGAAGTGGCGGGTCCGTTATATCGCAGCAACTCCTCCACCGCAGAAGGAACAAGATTCAGATCTTGTTTCAGTTGTTCCAGTTGTTCGGGATGGGTCAGAAGAAGATAAGAACCGGTTGCAATCAGATTGGAAGTTGTCTCATGTCCAGCAAATATCAATAACGTGATCATGGATATTAATTCATCTTCATTCAGTCGATCTCCCTCCTCCTCAATCGCAATTAATTGACTAATGAGGTCATCTGAAGGTTCTACTCGTTTATTCGCCACAAGCTGTGAGGTGTACTCTGCGAATGATCGCAAGTGTTGTGCTACGGCAGGGTCCTGTTTACCAAAACCAAGACCTTTCGCAATAGCTTCAGACCATACATGGATCTGAGGTCGGTCTTCCAGAGGTATACCTAGCATCTCAGAAATAACATTGATTGGGAAAGGATAGGCATAATCTTTTACAAGATCCATCTCTCCTTTTCCTTGAAATTGGTCAATTAATTCATCGGCAATTTCCTGGACGCGTGGACGTAGGCTTTCCATATACCTAGGCGTGAACGCTTTGGAAACCAGGCTACGGAGTCTTCGGTGATCCGGTTCATCAACAAAGAGCATCGACTTTCCGGTAAAAAAGGTCTGGGGTTCGGATGAGCCAAGCTCGCCTGAGAGATTCTTTCGAATATCATTGCCACTATCAATAGAGTTCATATCTACCGTAAATCGAGAATGATCTTTCAACACTTCCATGGCAACGTCCATCCGAGTTACAATCCAGGTTTGCCCTGCTCCACCCATCGGATTAGGGATCGGGACAACGGATCCTTTGGAACGCATCTGTGCAAATATAGCAAATGGATCTTTACTATTTTCTTCGCTAAATAAATTAAATTCTGTTTTTTCTGATGTCTGGTTATTCGAATGATTCATAATAATCTTCCTTTCGAAGTGAAGTTATTTCAAATCTATGGAAATATATGTTCATTTCGATTATATACTACTCGTATATTTAATTTCAAATTCAATAGATTAAACAGCATTAAACAACTGTTATAAAAGAACTTTATTAATATACGATTAGTATAATAAAGGTAATTATAAGCACAAAAAACATAAAAAAAAGGTCGGCTTTTGGGCCAACCCCCATATTAATGACGTTGTTTCACCAGTTCCAAAAACCACCAGCAAGCTTCAGTGAGTCTATTGGCTTCTGCTTGAAAAGCACTGGATTTGTACTCTTTGTGAAATGCTTGAAGTACAACTTCGATTACGGGAATATTTAAATCCTCTTTATCCTGTAAAAGCGCCAAAAGCCCTTTCGAGAGTTGCTTCAAAGGTGCAGATTCCTTGGACTTTTGAACACGCTTGTTGAACTCTTCCAATTCCTCCAACAGAGTATCGATATCCAGACCCATATCACGGTTACGCTCGTCCGCATTCAGGAAATAGAGAGACTGAAAGTCGAAAATATGTTCATTTCTCTGGTGCATTGTTCTTAGTATCACTTCAATGTACGTTAATACTTTGGGAACAACTTCGCTCCATACCGGTTTTTGTGTATTTAGACTTCTCGAAGTGTTGGCAATCTGATGTAATATGCCATAGCACAATATGGCACCTTCGTTGGCATACAAGCTGATGTCCTTCCCGTACACCTGAATCAAGCGTGTAGACAGCCAATTTAGCTGAACTGTAGCTAGTTTCGCTGAGTTGATCTCCCCGGAATAAAAACCAGTCCAATATAATTCCCATACTCGCTCTTTATTAGGTACGGACATAGGAATAGCAATCTGATCTACGAGCAAGTCATAATCCGATGTATAGTGATTTTGCTCAAGCTCTTTACGAATGAAAACATCCTCTTGCATACGCTGATCAATAATCGAATATAAACAGTCTTCTTTCGAACTGAAGAATTTGTAAAATGTGCCTTTGGATACACCCGATTGATCCAAGATCATCTGAATTGTTGTATTTGCATAACTATGCTCTAAAAATAGTGCAAGTGCTGTTTCCAATAAACTTTGTTTACGACTACTCATGTCCCGTCATCGCCCCAGGTTTTTCTCTGATTTTAACATTCATTCCTCAGGAGTTGAAGTATTGATTCGAAGCCTGTCCGTAACATCAAAATAATTGCACAATGAGTAAATTTGCACATTGGGCAAATTTTTGTTATGATAAACCTCACAACGTGCATGCTCAGTGTGGATGCTCTTCATAAACATAATTACACCATAGTGGTGCTGGAGGTGAACGCATAAGCGGAGAATAATGACCAAAAGAAACTTGCGACATTTGAAAAAAGAAGCAACTGAAAGGGCGCTTGCTGTTGCTGCATTTGAACTTACCCTTGAACATGGCCTTGATGGCTTTACGGTGGAAGATATCGTACATCAGGTGGGTTGTTCACGTAGAACATTTGCAAACTACTTCACATGTAAAGAAGAAGCCGTAGCAAGAGGCGCAACATCCGTTCAGAATACAACGGAACTCGAAGCTCTACTTAGCGAAATGCCCGAAAATGTCTCCTTGCTTGACGTACTGTATGACCTGATCAAAATGCAGCTTACAACAGAACTAATAGGAAGACTACATCAGCTACTATCGCTATCCCAGACCTATCCCGTGCTTGAACCGCACTACCTTGGAGCCATGCACCGCATGCAGACGCAGGCACAAGAAACCTTATTAGACTTATCTAACGGAAAGCACGACGAGATTTATACTTATCTTCTAATTAATGCAATGTACGGCACCATACTGCCATTAATTGATGGAAGACTCAATGTGTTGCTGCCCGGACAAACCATTACTGAAGATACCAAGCCCGGTGCTGTAACGTTCGATCAATTTTTAGAAACCATGTTTGGTCACTTGCGAACAGGATTCGAACAAGCTAACCATCCACATTCATCTTAGAGGGAGTGTAAAATAGAGAAATGTCTACATTATTATATCGAGTGGGGAAAACCGCTTTTAGCAAACCTGCAACCTTCATCATTGGCTGGGTTTTAATTCTGGGAATTGTCATCTCCATGATCAGCATCAATGGTATTCACATCAGTTCTGAAATGAAGATTGAAGGTACAGAGTCGCAGAAGGTTCTGGATCAATTGGCAAAAGAACTACCAGCCGCCTCCGGCGGTCAAGGAAGCGTTGTGTTCAAAGCACCGGACAACGAGCGTTTGGATACGCCTGAACGTTTGGCGGCCATGATGAAAGGTGTTAATGAAGTTTACGGATTAGACAAAGTCATTAACCCTGCGGACTACGCAGCTGAAGCGGGTAATTCAGGTGCTACAGCTGAGATGGCTCAGAATGCTCAGGCTACTGATTCGGCGCAAGCCGCAACAACCACACCTCCTCCCTATGGACCTTTAATGGTGGATGGTGTTCCTGTACCTGGCATGCTGATCTCTTCGGACGGCAGTATCGCACTGTTCCAGTTCCAATTTACAATCGAACAGTCTGCCATCACGCAAGATGTATTTGATTCCGTGATTCAGTCCGTTATGACGGTAGAGCAAGGAACCAATATTACGGTGCTGCCGGGCGAAACGCTCAAAGCGGTATCAATTGGGGTCGGCTCGGCTGAGATTGTTGGACTGGTCATTGCTGTGATTGTATTGCTGATCACCCTTGGCTCCGTCGTTGCAGCAGGTCTGCCTCTGATCACAGCACTCCTCGGTGTTGCCATTGGAGTTGGTGGTGCGTTCTCAATCTCCAAATTCATTGAAATGCCTAGTGTCACTTCCGTTCTGGCTCTTATGGTTGGATTGGCTGTCGGAATCGACTATGCGCTCTTCATTGTCAATCGCCAGCGTCGAATGATTATTGATCAAGGCTTGAGCGCAAAAGAAGCAACGGCAAGAGCCATTGGCACATCGGGCAGCGCGGTATTTTTTGCCGGATTAACGGTCATTATTGCACTGTGCGGTATGCTTGTCATCGGTCTCACCTTCTTGTCTACGATGGCTTTGGTCGCAGCTGCCACCGTGCTCATCAACGTATTCGTTGCTTTAACCCTGTTGCCGGCTTTGCTGGGATTGGTAGGAGAACGCATCTGTTCCGCCAAAGCTCGTGAGAAAAGCACGAAACATCCTAAAGCCACTAGCCACGGAGTTGCGGACAGATGGGTGAAATTCGTTATCAAGAATCGTTGGGCTACCATTATCGCCATCATCGTCATTCTTGGTTTTGCGGCCACACCGATCGCGAAAATGGAAATGGGTATCCCTGGCGCTTCCTCAGCGAATCTCGATACAGACGCAAGACAGAGTTATGATGCCATCTCGGAAGGCTTCGGAGAAGGATTCAACGGACCACTTATTCTGGTCGCAGAGCCTAATCAATCTTCCACCAAAGTCACCCCGGAACTCTTGGGTGGTCTGATGATGGAGCTGCAAGGTCAAAACAACGTTGCACAGGTTACACCACTTGGGATGACAGAAGATTTGGCGATCTTTAGTCTCATTCCAAAAACAGGTCCTAACGATGCGCTAACTAAAACACTGGTCAATGATCTGCGCTCGGCTGATTCCGGTATCGCTCAGAACTATGATGTGAAGCTCGGAGTTACTGGACTTACAGCTGTTAACATCGATATGTCAGCCAAACTGGCGCAGGTGTTCCCTATCTATGTAGGCATTATCATCCTGCTGTCACTGATCATCCTGTTACTCGTATTCCGTTCGATCATCGTTCCCATCAAAGCAACAATTGGCTTCCTGCTTAGTATCCTGGCTACATTCGGAATCACGACTGCTGTATTCCAATGGGGCTGGCTGCATTCGCTCTTTGGTTTCGATACCGGCGGCCCGCTGCTGAGCTTTATGCCGATCATCGTGACAGGTATCCTGTACGGCCTCGCGATGGACTATCAGGTCTTCCTCGTTAGCTCCATGCGGGAGTCATATGTTCATGGTCAACGCGGAACCGAATCCGTCGTTCATGGGTACAACCAGGTTAGTCGCGTGGTTGTTGCCGCAGCGGTGATCATGGTCTCTGTATTCGCAGGATTCATCTTCACCGATGATGTCATGATCAAGCAGATTGGTTTCACCTTGGCGGTAGGCATTCTGATTGATGCTTTCATCATCCGTATGGGCTTGGTCCCTGCCATCATGGCTATTTTTGGAGACAAAGCTTGGGCACTTCCGAAATGGCTGGATCGCATCCTGCCGAACCTGGATGTTGAAGGCGAGAAGCTGATTGCTTCCCTTCATGCTGAAGAGCATGCCAACACCAAGTCTAGATTAAAATAAATAATCCTGCCAATAGAGTGGGAATACCATGATTACTATTACGACTATATTCACCAATACAAAGACCTCCTCTGTTTTTTATAAACAGGAGGTCTTTTTTCTGTTCCTAATCTTTTTTATGCGGTTATGTCTTCAATAAGGATATTATAGCGTGGGGATTTAGCAGCATTAACAAATGCCGCAAATAACTTCTGACTATAGTCATCTACTTTGTAGCTATACTCTGGATGCCACTGCACGGCCAAAACAAACGAGCGGCCTGCCATGACTACCGACTCAACGAGTCCATCTTCAGCGACTGCCACGGCAGTTAATTTATCCGATAACTTCTTGATTCCCTGATGGTGATAGCTGTTCACTTGTATCGTATCGGTTTGCAAGATATCATGAAGCAAATTATTTTGCTCTATATGTACATCATGTACAAGATTCGAGTAAGGCGGACTTTGCTTGTGAGTAACGATCTTGTTCACATGAAGTTGAAGGCTGGTTGGAATGTCTTGATACAACGTTCCACCCATAATAACGTTAAATAGCTGCAGTCCTCGGCAGATGCCAAAGGCAGGCTTATCAAGCTCAATCACTTTTTGTAACAGGTTAGACTCCATAATATCGCGTTCAATACACAACTCCCCACAGGCGATCTCTGCATGCTCATGATAGAGCTCAGGATTGAGATCATGTCCGCCTGTGAACAGGAACCCATCGAACTCATCAGCCAGAGTTGCTATAATCTCGATATCCGTTGTCAAAGGCAGCATAATTGGAATCCCACCAGCTTCCTCTATGGCGTTCATATAATTCGGAAGCATCCAGTAACTTTTTTTGTCTGTATCGTACAAAGGCAGCACACCGATCATCGGCTTTTTCATGGGTTCCCCTCCTATCTTTTCATTCATTTTATCAGATCTCTTCATATACAAATTCACTGAATTATTGCATTTTCCTACCTTTATAATCTACGAACCGGTATCATCCGGAGTGCTGGAAAAATAAAAACAAACAGAGCCGCTAGAACAGCGACTTTGTTTGTCGTTCAAATCTCACATATATACATTCATCCCATTAGTCTAAAAATCATCTCATCTAAGCTGCTTTTACAATGGTTTCTTCATATGAATTCAATTGGATGGAACGCTGGCATATTTGTGTAATGACAAAAGCAAGCAACGCAAGCATCACAGCCACTGGAGGCACCCACTGCACACCACCCATGTTGACGGCAATCCCGCCGACACCGGAGCCTAGCGCTATACCCACGTTGGCTGCCACAGGCAGGAGTGTAGATGCGAATGCTTTGGACCCCGGCGCGATCGTTCCAGACACATCAAACAAATATAACTGGGATGCCGCGCTCATCGAGGATGACACACATCCAATCAGGAACAGGAATGCCAAGCCCATCCACACATTAGAAACGGTAAAACTCATGCCCAGGAACAGGATGGCTTGGATGACGAAAAGTCGCTTGAGCTTGGGTAGGAAGTCACCCTTGGCTATTTTGGCACCAATCCAGTTACTCAGGATGCTACAGGCGCCATAGATCAGGAGTATGGCACTAATCCATTGTACAGGGACACCCATTGTCTCACTAAGGAGTGGCGTAATGTACGTAAAAACGACGAAAATACAGCTGTTTCCCAGTACCGGGATCAGACAGGCCAGCAATATCCGTGGTTTTAAAAAGAGAGACATCTGATCACTGAACGAACCGGCGATCGTTGTTGTTCGGCGTGGCAAAATACGGAACATGAATACCAACGGCACAACACCAATGCATGCCGTAACGACGAACGTCATGGACCAACTCAGATGTTGTCCGATAAATGTACCGAGCGGCACACCCAGTACATTCGCGATTGAAAATCCACCCAGAATCCAAGCGATAGCTTCCCCTCTTCGCTCCCGGTTCACTGCGTCGCTTACGATCGAGATCGAAAGCGATATCGTAAGTCCACAAGCAACGGCCGACACGATGCGAATAGCCATCAGAGAATAGAACGTTGTTGAGAACACGGTCAACAGATTTAATGCTAATACGATTCCGAATCCAATCAATATGGAACTTCTTCTGGATATTTTAGCCAAGAAGGCCACGGCAAATGGTGTACCCACTGCGTATGCAATCGCAAAACCGGAGACAAGCATGCCCGCGGCAGCAAGTGATACTCTCATGTAACTTTCAATTTCCTTCAACACACCCACGATGACATACTCGGTTGTTCCCAATACAAAGCTAACGAGCGTAAGCGTTAAAATAAGTAGGTTCTCTCTATTTTTAGTCATAAATCAATACTCACGATTCCTTTCTATTGTTGCAAACGCTTTAATTCTGTCTACCATCATTAATTCATGTATTTTCTGCTTTCCCATCCCTCCACTTTCGATATATAGTACATTTTGGATAGTGAAATTGTACTGTCAGATTGCCATGACGACAATCAAGGTTGTTGTGGTTTTATTGCAAAACATTATGTATGTTGTCATTTCAACACAGACTATCATTACAGATTCTGAAGGGAAGACATAGATGAACACACACCACGAATCCGGCCAACTGCATGCAAATGGAGATTGCACCATTATTTATGTAGGAAAACTGGCCGACAATCCCCATTGGAGCTTTCCGACTCACAAACATGACGATCTGCACGAGATTATCTACGTAACTGAAGGCAAAGGATTGTTCACCATTGACGGCACCAAACACTGGGCTCAAAAAGGCGACATGCTCATTTATAACAAGGGTACTCTTCACGAGGAGAAGTCCAATCCTGAATTCCCGTTATCCACCTTTTATTGTGGGTTTCGTTTTACAGAAGGTACCCACGAGGATTGGGTCATTCCTCCCTCTAACGAGCCGATCATTCGAGCCAACCGATATTCCGATGAGCTTCATTCGTTAATGCAGACTCTCTTCAATGAATTTTCAATCCGGGAACATGGATACGAGTCTATTTCTGGGCATGTGTTGAAAGCTATCCTTATGATCATCGATCGGCAGTCCCGTCAGCAGCTTCCTGATGGAGAGAGTGTCCGGAGTAACACCCTTGTTGAGAGCATTAAGGACTATTTGGATACCAACTATCGGCAAAGCATTAAACTGAAGGAATTGGCAGATCAATTTCACATCGATTTTTATTACTTAATTCATATGTATAAAAATCACTATGGCACCTCGCCTTATCACTACCTGATTCAACGAAGAATGGGTGAAGCCACCCGATTATTAGTCTCAACCAACAAAAAAGTATGGGAAATTGCCAAACTGGTTGGTTACGATAACCCGAATTACTTTACGATTCTATTCACCAAAACAGTTGGTGAATCCCCGCGAAGTTTTCGAAAAAAGAATCAAAAGGATATGTTTGGGGATGAGCCGTCACATTCTTACTAATCTCTCTAAGCGCAAAAAGACGCTCCCCAAATGGAGCGCCTTGGCTATTCACTTTTCCTTACACACTTACATACATCTACTCTAAAGCTTAAACCGGCGAACCAATTCTTGCATGTTCTCAGCTGTTTTGGATAACTGTGCAGATGATGCCGATATCTCCTCCATCGCCGCCATTTGCTCTTGGGCTGCTGCTGAAGTCGTCTGAGCACTGTCAGCTGACACTTTAGAGATATGACTCATCGCGGCAACGGTAGCCGAGACTTCTTCCGTACTGGCTGACAACTGTTCTGAGACAGCGGAAATATCCTGAATTTGATCCACGATATGCGTTGTATATTGTTCAATGTTGGATATGGTCGCAGAAGCTTCTTGGCTGATCCGCATTCCCTCACCAACTTGATTGCGAACTTTATCATTCATGAGAGATGTGGATTTCGCAATCAGATCGAGCATTTTGCCAATGGTAGCGCCAATCTCATCCGCACTTTGTTTGGATTGCATAGATAACGTACGCACCTCACCTGCAACGACAGCAAAACCTTTTCCGTGTTCTCCTGCTCTTGATGCTTCAATAGAAGCATTCAGTGACAGAAGATTGGTTTGCCGAGAGATATCCGCAATCGCTTTATTCATTCGATTGGCTTCAGCCGATAGACTGGACAGTTCGTTAATCAATGCCGAGGTTTCTTCAACAGCTACGAGAATATGTTCCATTTGTGCTCCGACCTGGTTTATCGTTTTTCCACCGTTAGTGACAGCGCGCTCCGTCTCTTCAGCCGAATCCACAATCGCACTCGCAGATTCTGCGATTGTACTGATACCTCTGGCCATCTCTTCGACTGCATTCGCTGTCTGTTCCGAATTTTCCGCCCCAACAATAGCTGATTCGGCAGTCTGTTGCATGGTTTCAGCTACATGTTGAACCGATTGGGTCGTTTGTTCAGTACTCTCCTGAATCATTTGGGAAGAGTGGCTTAACAACGATGATGTCTGATGAAGTTCAGCAACTACCGATTGAAGAGAACTGGTCATTTGGTCAAAATCATTTGCCAATATACCAAATTCGTTTTCGGTTTTAAGATTCACTCGTTCAGACAGATTCCCTTCGCTTACACTGCGAGTTGCCTTTCTCAGTTTTTGCATAGGTACGATAAAAGATCGCAAAATGAAGAAAATAATTACTGCTGCAATCAATACAGATATAGCAATGACGGTTAGACTCGATACCATAATAGGTTTCGCTGCGGCGATAAAGTCTTCATGGCCCATCAAAGCAATCACATTCCAACCAGTCAACGCATTAACGCCGTTATATACCTCCAGATCATACGCCAGATCCGTTCTAACAAATTGGAAGAATGTCATCGGTTCATCGGAACTCGAAGCCGTATTCGGATGGACTGGAATTCCCTCGATGAGTGCTCCGCCGAGCTCTCCTCCCCCACCTTTTACAATGGCACCGGACCAAGCCGCGATGGTTCGATTAGAGTCAACCACAATCAGACTTCCATTGCCTCCTACATCCACATTCGATATTTCATTTGCTAATCGCTCCAGATCAAGTTTAATACTTGCTACACCTTGTTCATTTGACAGAGCTTTTGAAATCTCTACATAAATCTTCCCGGATTCCGGATCTTTCATAATACTCGAAAAATAGAGTGATCCATTGTTACTTTCACCATTGGCATACCATTCTGTGCTGCGTGGATCGTATGTTGCATCCGCTATTGCTGGAGATGATATAACACCACCTTGGTCGTTGCCCACGGTTATGGCCAAAATATCAGGATATGTATCAGATAATTGGTCGATTCCTACTTGTACCACTTCGTTGTTGGGCTGGCTGGGGGTGTTTCCATACATGCTGTCGATATAATTCAATAATGATGCTTTTTCCCCCACCAGATTGTTAATGTGCTGCCCTGTCATGGTTAAAATGGTATTGATGGGATCTGTCATTTTTTGTTGCACTTGATTTTTGGCACTATCATATGAAAAATATCCGATAAGTGCAGTTGGGATGATGAGTACCATAAGGAAAGCTGCAATTAGTCTGGTGCTCATTAAACGTAAAACGGTTCCTCCTTTCTTCAAAAATGAACTTTCTTTCTTTGCCTTTTTCAAATGAATCGCCCTCTCTTTATTCATTTTAGTAGAATCAATCAGCAAGTAAACGCAAAAAACCCATGTATACACACACTCAAAGAAACGTTGAGCATGTATATACATAGGTATTGCCTGAATGAATTCAGTAACAAGCCGTATTTGTTTTGTATTATACCATAGATAAAAAGGGTTTGTTAGCTATGATTGGGTCTTACTACCAGACAGCTGTTGTTTATATTCGGTAGGACTTAGCCCCGTATATTCCTTGAACACCTTCGAGAAATAGTGCTGATCACTGAACGACAGCAGATCGGATACTTCCTTGAACTTCATGTCCGGTTGGCATTCCATCAATCTGCAGGCTTCCTGAATGCGAAGCTGGGTGTAATACTGAACAAACGTAATTTGCGTTGCATTCTTGATTACTCTGCTGACATACGACGGGCTAACGTGAAATTTCATGGCAATGTCGTTGATCGACAATGGAGAGTATTTATTCAGTTTTACGTAATCGTCAATCTGCTCGAACAGGATCGCCTTGCTTTTTCGAACGTGGGATTGCAGCATATCGAAGCACTGTCCCGTCCATTCCGTCAGTTCCCGGCAAAAATCAGCGTAGGAATGTGCCTCAGCGAATTGTCTTGCCCGAAGCTCCAGACCCAATCTCATGCCAGACCCTTGTTCCTCGTACAGATGAGCGAACGTGTCTACAATCAATCCGATAAACCGCTCCACCTCGGTGATATGTACATTCTCCTCCGCCCATCGATTCAGCAATTCGGATAGCTTGAGCGTAAATCGTTCTTTCTGACGAGCCTGTATCATCTGTACAAAAGCAGCTTCCAACACCGAATCCAGGCAGCCTGTCTCAGATCTGGCCATCGACACCGGATTCCCGGTATCCAGCGCTAATCCTTGTTTCAACCGTTGCTGCTCAGACACTATGGACGACATGCGGTGATAGTGTTCAGGAAGATTACCAGACTCTGCGAACAGCAGTTGTCCTCCGATTAAGGCATCAATGTCATGCGCCATCAGATGCCGTCGCAACGATTCAAGACATTCATGTACGGAAGAGTACAAGTCAAGTGCACTCTTGTTGACGAAAGCGACAAATTGATACGGGGTTTGACTGGTGTACACACGACAAGATTGGAATCTAAAAAAATCCTGCATTATACTCTCAAGCTCCACCTGTACCCATCGTTCATGTCCTGCGGTGAAGGGCTGTTTGTATATAATCATCATCATCTGGCTGAATAAAGGAGGAAAATGCTCTCCTTGTTTCGGCGCAGTCTCACATTGGGGATGAATGATTTCCTGCAAATCCAGCAGGTCCTTGGACATCTGTTGGTCGAGTTGTTCAATTACCCGACCCATAACCTCTTCCAATGCCTCTCGCTCTACAGGTTTTAGCAAATAGTCAAATACTTTCAAGTTTAATGCTTTTCTTGTATATTCAAAATCGCTATAACCACTAATCAGAATGACCTTCAGCTCTGGGTTGGCAAGTTTGGCTTGCTCTATCAGGGATAAGCCATCCATTTTCGGCATTCGAATATCGGTCAACAGCAGATCAATCGGTTCCTGTTTTAACGCTGCCAAGGCTTCTTCCCCATTCGTTGCCGTAGCTGCTACGCGAATCGGGAAGCTCAGCGTCTCCAAGAGCATTTTAATATTACGTAATATCGGTTTGCTATCCTCAACGATCATAACGTTATACATCGCCTATACCTCCTAGCTAGTAAAAATCCTTCGTCAATGAGCCGATGATCTGAATCGTTGCTCCATGTTCTTCTTCTGTATGATTGTTAAATATATTAATAAAGAGCCGGTTGTTATACATTAGTTTGAGTCGATTGACACTGTTGATAATCCCCATGTTACCAAGGGCTGTGGCACGATCGGCAGTCTGGTTCATTCCGGTCCCCGATGTCTGAATATTGGCTAAAATCTCCTGAATCTTATCCGGTCGAAAGCCTTCCCCGTTATCCTTGATCTCCAATGCCCATAATCCGTTATATTGCTTCACGGTAATCTGGATACGCCAAGGTGGTGCGGTGTTGGCAAAGGCATGTTCTATGCAGTTTTCCACAAAAGGCTGAATGACCAACCGTGGCAACCGGATTTCGTTCGCCAACTCGTCCGCACGGATGTCCCACTCCAGATCCTCTTCGTACTTTTGTTGTACAAGGGACAAATAATGCCTCGTATGTTGAAGCTCCTCAGCCAAGGTCACATGTGCGTATGGTGAAGAGACAATATAACGCAGACTGTCCGAGAGGTGCTTGCACATATCTGATACGACTTTGGTCTTCCCCTCTTGCGCAGCAATACTGATCAGATATAGAACATTATGAATAAAATGAGGAGCGATCTGGGCTTGCAGCGCCGAATTACGCGCCTTTACTTCTTCATGAAGTGCTGATTTTTCACGGTCAATGGATTGCTGTAGCCGCTCCATCAGATCCTGAAAGGCTTCATTCAGCAATAACAGATCATTATTTTTCGGCGTTTCATCCACTTTCAGATTCATATTGCTATAGTTCATACGCCAGATCTGACTGCGGAGCTTGCGGATAGGCAGCAGCAGGTTACGTGTCGACAAGAATATATACACAAATGAAACCAGCATCAGTGCCGTAATCAGCAGAATGGACATCGTCTGAACTGAATGGATAGAGCCCAGTACGGATTTTTTGGGTGTTATGATATACGTGATCCAACCTGTACTGGGTGATGTGGAATGCGTGATATAATTGTCGTCTTTGTCGACATCCAGTCCCTCGTCTGATGCAGGCTTTGTCCAATTGGCAAATGTCACACCTGCTTCCGAGCCTGTCATCTGCTCCCCTTGTTCATTCAAAATATAGACATCTCCTGCTGTTATGCCTTCCGTTAGGTTCTGTATATAGGCCTGTTCCATCTGAATACTTAGGTATCCATACACCTTGCCGTTCTGATCATTAATTGTGCGAACAAAGGAAATGGTATCGGCTTGGCGCAACAGAACAAAACCACTTTCCGTCCAATCCCGTCCGATCTGGCTACTCTTCATCATGGTGTTCAAAATCGCCGGAGGATTGCCCGAACCCAGATATGACGTCAGGAGAACGCCTTGCTTGTCATAAATGGACATGTCCATGATATTCATGCTCGGCCCGATGGCCTGAAACATGATGTCTTTGATGATCCGAATCTGCTTCAGTCTTTCATAATTACTATGAGCTGAGGAGCTCTTGTCCATGGCTGCAAAAATGTCTTTGCTGGACAATATTCGCTGCGACATCTGGTTCTGCTGTTCTACGTAAAGGTCCACCTGCTCTCTTACTTTCGTAGCCGTCACGAGCGTATCCTGCTCCGTTTTCAGTTTGAGCGGACGGACAACGATGACATTTACATACACGATGAAACAGCCCAGTACGAACAAAAGTAGAGCCAGAAACGTCAAAAACACCTTCGTCTGCAAACTGAATTGAGTTGCTTTATGTATGAGCTTCGCCATTCTCAGAGGTGCCCTCCTGTTCCGACATGATGTGAAATCCCTTACATTCATGTCTACTCTATCACGGTACTTCATGAAATGATAGCGATTTCAAGTTCAGAATTTTACACATCAACGTTCAAGCACAGACATGTACCGGGGAGAGAAAAGAATCTATAATCGGACTTGTAAACGGATTCACTACACGTTTTAGAGGGGGATTTGCATTGAAAACAATAAAAAGAAAAAAGGCGATTTCCATTATTCTGGCCAGTTTATTATCCATCTCGTTAACCGCTTGTGGATCAGGAGGTACGGATTCCGGTACAGCTGCTGGCGGGGATAGTAAGGGTGGCAAAGTCACACTGGAGCTGGCGATCTCTAAAAGTTCTCAGGACTCTGCCTTCATCCAGCAAGACATTCTCGATGCATTCGAAAAACAAACGAACATTCGCGTCAATTTGCAGTTGATTCCAGCGGAACAAACGACGACGGTACTGCAAACCAAACTGGCTGTAGATGAAACACCTGACATTATTCAGTACAATCTGGCGAGCGCAGTCACGGACCTGAACCTTGAACGTAACTTCGAGATTCTGGATAACGAGCCTTGGGCGAGCAGAATTGTGAACAAAGACGTCCTCTCTTCTGGTGGACACCTCTACAGTTTCCATGTCAGCCAGGATACCGGAATGCAAGGGGTCGTTTACAACAAACAAATCTTTGAAGAACTCGGGTTGTCGATTCCAACCAACTACGAAGAATTCTTGGCAATTTGTGAAAAAATTAAAGCGAGTGGCATTACGCCTGTATTCATGCCTTACAAAGATGCCTGGGCTGCCAACATCTGGCCTGCTGCAGCTTTTGCCGATTTTGTAGCCAAAAATGATCCCACATTTTTTGATGACTTGAACAGCAACAAGAAAAAATGGTCGGATATTCCGGAATTCAAAACATTCTTGGAACAACAATATGAAGTGTATACCAAGGGGTACACCAACTCGGATGTGCTCAGCGACAGCTATGACATGGCTGTAGGTAAATTCTTGAACAAGGAAGTTGCCATGATGTTTATGGGCGATTGGTTAATCGAAGGTGTGGCCGAGCAAGATCCAAGCATGGAACTGGGCGTATTCCCGATTCCATCGTCGGACAATGCCAGTCTCGGTGCAAGTCCACTCGGCGGACAACTGTTCATACCGAAGAAGTCCAAACACTTGGAAGAAGCCAAACAGTTCTTGGACTACATCGCTTCCAAGGAAGTTGCACAACAGATCGTGGATGCCAAAGCTTACGTATCCAATTTCAGTGACGTTACAACGCCGGAGTTACCGGCCTACAAGCAGGATATTGTTGACAATTATATTACGCCGAAGAAAACCGTGCTAACAACGGATGCATACATGCAGGTTGATCGTAACGAACTGTACCGGTTGTTACAAGATCAATTTGCAGGTGGTTTGTCACCGGAAGAAGTACTTAAATCCTGGGATGAGAAGTTCAGTCAGTTGATGCAGGATAAAGGTGTAGCTGGTTTCTAAAGAGTGAAATATAAGGCAGCATAACATGGACGATCGTTATGCTGCCTAGCTATAACGGAGTGTGAGACATGAAAAGGACTAAAAATTTGTATTCGTATTACATGATATTTCCCGCACTGATTATATACTCCATCTTTTTCGTCGTACCTGCTCTCGCCGCTTTCTATTACTCATTCACGGATTGGCGGCTGGATCGACTGGAGCTGAAGTTCATCGGGTGGGATAATTTCGAGAAAATTTTCTCGGACAAAACGCTCATTCTGGCGCTGAAAAACACTGTGATATTTGCGATTGTTACCGTCGTGGGCAAGAATGTCATCGGCCTATTGCTGGCCGTAGGCCTTAACATGCGATTAAGAACAAAGAACCTGCTGCGCGCGATCTTCTACTCCCCTTCCATACTCAGCATTCTTGTGATCAGCATTCTGTTCACACCCATGTTGCGTACCGAAGGTACGATTAACAATTTGTTGGAGTCAGTCGGGTTACATTCGTTAAGCCAAGCTTGGCTGACCAACCCATCCATTGTCATCTGGACAATTGCCATCGTCTCGATCTGGCAGAGCGCCGGGTTCCAGATGGCCATCTATCTGGCTGGTCTGCAGTCCATTTCTCAAGAATATTACGAAGCAGCCAAGATTGATGGCGCAAGCTCGTGGAGAAGTTTTTTCAAGATCACACTGCCACTCTTGCTGCCCGCGATTAACATTAACCTGATGCTGACATTGATCGGTGGACTTAAAGTATTCTCCGAAGTATATGTCATGACCGGTGGTGGCCCAGGTAACGCTTCCCAGGTCGTGGGTACGATCATTCTGCGATCTTTCGGCGAAGGCAACTGGGGACTCGGAACCGCGGTCAACACACTTCTGTTCGTGGTCGTTACAATAATTGCTATACCGCTATTGATCTTCATGCGGCGTAAGGAGGTTACGGAATAACATGGGCTATACACGCAAACTCGCCATCCGCAACTATATCGTGGAAGGTTTCCTGATTCTAGCCTCCCTTATCGTTCTGTTGCCGCTTGTCATTCTGATCTTTGGTTCATTCAAAACCAGCGCCGAAGTGCTCAGCTTCTCCCTGAGTTTCCCCGAGACATGGCAGTTCTCGAACTATGTTCGTGTCTTCCAAGAAGGTGGTCTGTCGCGAGCGTTCTTCAACAGCATTTTGATTACTGGAGTATCATCCATCATTAATATCGTTGCCTCTTCGGCAGCGGCATTCATTCTGGCACGTCGGGAAACCAAACTATCCGGCACGATCTACATGTATTTCTTCATGGGACTGATTGCGCCGATGTCGATTATTACGACTATACGGGTCGTGCAGGGATTAGGATTCTACGGCAGCATCACCAGCGTTATTCTAATCTATGCCGCATTAAACACGGCTTTCAGTGTATTCTTATATAGTGGATTCATCAAAACCATTCCACGAGCGCTGGACGAAGTAGCATTTCTGGAAGGAGCAAGTGTGTTCGGCGTATTCTTTCGCATCGTCACACCGCTCATCCTGCCCGTTAACGCAACGGTAGCGATCATGGTGTTCATGTCCGTCTGGAATGACATTACGATTCCGGTGTACTTCCTGACCGACAGCTCCACATGGACGATGCCACTATCAATCTACAATTTTTACGGCAAATACAGCCGGGACTGGAACCTGATTTTCGCCAATCTCGTGCTCACTTCACTGCCTGTATTCATCCTCTATCTGTTCGGGCAAAAATATATTGTCAGCGGCCTCACTGCCGGTGCAGTTAAAGGCTAAACCTCATATTCTCGCGGTTCTCAAGGCATAGAATGGGAGTATTCATGACGTACTCAACCCCCACCATATCTGGTGGGGGTTGCTTTATTTATAAAGAGAAAATGCATCTAGACCTCTCTATTTTTGAAACAATTGCGGGTAAAGGGCAGCAACACCACCAGCAAGACCCTGTTGTACATTCCGACTGGTATCATCAGCAATAATCTCGTAGAGATCCGCTTCGATTGAATCTATTGCAATTTTGGCAATATCCGTTGGGCTCGTTTTCGGTGCGTCGATACCTGCCGTCATATCCGTATCCATGAACGCCACGTGCAATCCGGCAACGCTAACCTTCTTAGGGGCTAATTCCAGACGTAATGCATTTGTAATTCCCCACTGAGCGGATTTTGCAGCTGAATATGCACCTGAGTTACCAAGACTGAGCCAGGATAAAGCAGACAGGATATTCAGTATCGAACCTCCTCCATTCTTCTCAATCACCGGTGCAAACGCACGAATCATTGAAAGCGTACCGAATACATGTGTATTGAACTCCAAGTGAATATCGTTCAGCTCACCTGTGAGCAGAGAAGCACCCGTAGCGGAACCAGCATTATTGATTAGAAGGGTTACATCACTAGCTACCTCAGCAGCAGCCATGACAGATTGTGGATCCGTAATATCGAGTTGCAGTGGAATAGCCCCCGGCAGATCAATGGATTCAGGGTTCCGTGCGCCAGCGTAAACTTTGGTTCCCCGCGCAAGCAATTCAAGAGCAAGTTCCTTGCCCAACCCTCGATTAGCCCCACTTACAATAGCAACTTGTTTGGAAATATTCATTTATTATTACTCCCTCTCATTGAGAATGCATTCATTTTCGAGCTGTTATGGGAATGATCATTCTCATAACTCCCAATAACAATCTATCACATTAAGAACGATCAGTAAAGAATAACTTTTATGATTCATGTCTTCATAAAAAGAAGATACCCGATAACCTTTGAAATAAGGCTCCGAGCATCTTTCTTTGGTCCTTCATTGAGAACGGATTTACATATGGATTATGATTTTATGTCATACAGATTCGCAGGTAACGCCTGCACAAAAGGGGACCACTCGCTAGTACTATATAGATGAAGTCGGTGCATAGCTCGTGTGCAGGCCGTATAGAGGAGCTTGCGATCATATTCCTGGCTGTAAACAACGGATGAAGCATCATAGACCAGGACAGCACCGAACTCAACGCCTTTGGCGAGATACACAGGAATAACCATGATTCCTTTTTCGAAAATCTGTGTGTCCTTTGTTATGAGCTGCAACCCTTCGCCGCCTTGACTTTGCAACCTTTCATAGGCGTCACGGCTTTCAGCCGCGGTCTTTGTAATCACAGCGATGGAATCGAACCCCTCCGCCTTAAGCGCGGCGATGTCTGCAAGAATCTGCGCACCACGTAGCTTATCGTCCTTCAGTCTTGTTAAAAGAGGCTTCTGATCTCCCCTTTCAAACGGTCTGATCTCTTCTCCCCCTGGCAACATGCATTTCGTAAATTCAACAATTTCTCTGGTTGAACGATAACTGCGTACCAGGCGTATTAATGTAGTTTCGGCTTCTCCGTAAAGGTGAACCAGTGGCGAGTTGGATGCTGCCAAATCCGTAGCCTGCATAAAGATCGCTTGCCCGAAATCCCCCAGCACGGTCATGCGGGCACGAGGAAACAGTTTCTTGAGATATTCGTATTGAAACGCCGAATAATCCTGGCCTTCATCCACGAAGACATAACGAATCTCCGTATTCGTCCGGACGCCTTCGATCATCTCTTTTACATATAAATAAGGAGTAGCGTCCTCATGGAACAGCTTGTTCTGAAGGATCATTGCCTTGGTCTGTTTACAAATCTCAGGCCAATGCTGCGGGGGGATTGCCCCGTTCGTCTGTTCCCTGTATGTGGCTTCATCCGCAAAGAGTTGTTCATAGATGCCTTTTACATCCACGAACTGGAATTTCCGTATACTCTTCCTTAACGGTTTAAACATGCCTTTCACCAGTTTCTGACGAAGCAGCTCCTCTTCCCGCACTGCAAAGTTAAAGGCACCCTCATCTTGCACTGCCTTGTTATTTCCGTTCTCGCGGGCTGCATATTTTTCCGCTACATCGAACACAGGCTTTTCTTTGTGCAGCATGCGGAAAGCTTCCACGTACTCATCCGTGTCCAGATAGTTCAACTCCTCCTGAACCCAGTCCGCTTCCCGCTCCAATCGTTCCAACGTCACAAGTTCTCTAAGCAACCATTCCTGCAAAAGAAGAATACGGTTGGACAAGGTAAGATTTTGATCCAAACTATAAAACTGGGCCTTAATTCGGTCCGCAGTGATGAATTCACGTCCCCGAAATTGAATGCCGTTGAACCGCATGCCCTCCCGCCCCAGCCACGTGCCGTAGTTTTGGAGCACTTGCAGGAATGTCTCGGAAGCTTTGTACTTGATCGCCTCGAGACGAGCTTCATAACCTGGATCTTCTTGGGCTGTCAGCACATATTCAATCTGATCAAAGGCATCCTCTGGTCGTAAGGAGGAATCCAACCAATAGTTCAGATATTCCTGAAAAGTCGTCTGCTGCATGTTCTCTTCCCCAAGTTCCGGGAGTACAGTCGAGATATAACTCGTAAACATCGGATTCGGCGAGAAAAGTACAATCTGATCTGCTTTGACAGTCTGGCGATGTTTATAAAGTAAGTAGGCGACTCGCTGTAACGCAGCTGATGTCTTGCCACTGCCAGCTGCCCCCTGAACGATAAGCATTCGGCTTCGGTCATCACGTATAATCGCATTTTGTTCCTTCTGGATGGTTGCTACAATGCTCTTCATTTGTGAGTCTGCACCCTTGGCGAGCACTTGCTGCAACAATTCGTCACCAATCGTTTCGTTTGCATCAAACATGCTAAGAAGCTGCCCATGTTGAATCTGGAATTGGCGTTTAAGCTCCATCTTGCCCTCGATTCGTCCTGAAGGTGTGTCATAGCCTGCTGGCCCGGGAGAGTGATCATAGTATAAACTCGCAATTGGCGTTCTCCAGTCATAGATTAGAAAGTTCAACCCATCCTCATCCATGAAAGATGATACGCCAATGTAGATCTGTTCAGTAAAAGTCATGCCTTTTTCCTTATAGTCGAAACGACCAAAATACGGTGTTGGAAGCAGTCTCTTAGTATTTTTCCATTGCTGAGTTAACAGTTTGTGCCCGCGCTCCCTCTCGGCCAACACTCTCGATTGCTGATTAATGGTATAGAATGCATCTTCAAAATCCGTGTACGAACCCGTATTAATCGTCACTTCTTCCCAGAACCGTTTACGAATTTCGGCAGCCTGTTCATGTAGTCCGGCAACCTTCGGTTCCAGCTCGTCGAGTCGTGCCTGAAGTTTGTTCCTCACCTGCACTAGTCTTTCCTCTTCCAACTTCCATTCCACTGTTTTATCCATGAATGAGTCCACTCCCTTTTCCATTTATTAGGACCAAAAAAAGAGCATTGACAAATCGGAATGTCGGATGTAAAATTAAATTAGGAGAAATAATGATTCAATCTTTATATTTAATCGAAATGTCAATTGCGCTATAGATTATATCATGGCTTTTTTTCACGTTCAATGCTTTTTTTCTTCTCTGTCTGAATTGAACAATAAATTATATTGAATAAGATGTCCCTTGAGCTACACTTGGGGCATCTTTTTTTATGTCCTGGGCATGGTTTGCGCTGTAAGCTATACACCCCTTTATAAATTCGATAAAATGAACGAAACATGAAACATGAGTTGATGCTTTTGGGAGGGATACATAAATATGAATATAGAACCTGTGGAGGACCGTTGTCCGGTTGAATTTGCAGTCAATATGATTGGTGGGAAATGGAAGTTATTAATTATAAATCGGCTCATCCTCCATTCAACAATTCGATTCAATGAATTACAGAAAATGCTGGACCCCATTACGCATCGCACGTTAACCAGGCAATTACGAGAACTTGAAGAAGCTGGTTTAATAAACCGTGTTACCCACCCTGTAGTTCCGCCTAAAGTCGAATATTCCCTGACAGAAAAAGGACAAAGCCTGACTTCGATCTTGTTTCAGCTAGGTGATTGGGGATCGAAACATATGTAAAACGCCTTCCCATAGTATCTCAAGGGATACTTTATATCATTAATGTGCGTACTTACGCTCCTATTCTAAATCCGTTAAGCTGAGGTCAATGCTGAGTATTAACTCATCCATTCCAATGACATATTGAAAGGAAGTTATTGACCACTATGACACAGAATGATCGATTTTTAGTATATGGAGCATCGGGCTCCCAAGGCGGCGCTGTCGCTCAATTACTCGTTCAACACGGTTGTGAGGTGCGCACGATTACTCGAAATGAGGCAACAGCCAAAACACTAAAGGAACAAAACATTGAAGCTTTCATCGGGGATCTATCAGATGTGGAACAGCTCCATACGGCGCATGAAGGTGTAAGTAAAGTATTCCTGAACCTGCCGGTGGAGTTCAAACCAGAAAAGATCAGACAATATACCAAAAATGCAATTGATGCTGCTATACAGGCAAACGTTAAATTGATTGTAGTTAACACGGGTACCTATGTTCCTGACCCTATCACCCATTCCAAAGGAATTGAATTGAAACGTGAAGTTATCCATGAATTGCAGCAAAGTGGTCTTCCATATATCATTGTGGAACCCATTGTATACTTGGAAAACTTCCTGATTCCGGGAATACTGAACAATGGCGTTTTGGCCTACCCAGTACCAGCAGACAAGCCGATCTCCTGGATTAGCTTAAACGATGCAGCTCAATTCCACTATTATGCCTTGACTCATTCGGAACTGGCAGGAAGCATTATCCCAGCACCCGGATTAGAAGCCCTGACAGGTGAACAATTAGCGGAACAATTCAGTGCTGTATTAGGTGAAAAGATCAGCTTCATGTCTCTACCTTTTGATCATTTTGAAGCAGCGATTCAGCCTTTGTTGGGAAGTGAGACAGCAGCAGGTCTTAAAGGATTGTACCAATGGATCGATGGGCATACCGATCTTCTTCCCCGGTATGAAGAGTTGGAGGATAACATCAAAGCCAATCTTAAATTAACCAAGATAAGTGATTGGATTCATCAAACAATGATTAAATAATATTTAATGAACAAGCCATTTGAATCTCCGACGGAGAAACGAATGGCTTGTTTTTTATATGAGAACCTCAACCGATTCAAATGATTAAAATTCAGAGATTCTGATAGGAATAGGCAAAACTTTGATAGAAATGTGGTACAGGTTGGTTCATTCGATATGACATAATAATGTATAAATAGATCACCATACAGGTGGCAATAATAAACATTAGAAAGGATTTGAATATGATATGGAATATACAAAACTTGGTAACACAGGCTTGGACGTATCTCGATTTTGCCTGGGATGTATGGGATTTGGGGACGCCAGTAAATGGGTTCATGAATGGGTACTAAATGAAGAAAATTCTCGCCCTGTGATCAAAAAAGCCCTGGATCTAGGCATTAATTTCTTCGATACAGCCAATATATATTCTCTGGGTACAAGTGAGGAGTATCTTGGTCGGGCGTTGAAAGATTACGCAAATCGGGATGAGGTTGTCATTGCAACCAAAGTACACGGACGAATGCATCAAGGACCAAACGGTTCTGGCCTTTCCAGAAAAGCCATCCTAAGTGAGATCGATAAAAGCCTGAAGCGACTGGAAACGGATTATGTCGATCTGTATATCATTCATCGTTGGGACTACAATACGCCTATTGAAGAAACCATGGAAGCCTTACATGATGTGGTGAAGTCCGGTAAAGTGAGATATATTGGCGCTTCGGCCATGTTTGCATGGCAGTTCCAAAAAGCATTGCATGTAGCAGAGAAAAATGGTTGGACCAAGTTTGTCTCCATGCAAAATCACTTGAACCTCATCTACCGTGAAGAGGAACGAGAAATGCTGCCTTTATGCAAAGAAGAAAAGATTGGTGTGACTCCCTACAGTCCTCTTGCTTCGGGCAGGTTGACCCGTGATTGGTCCGTATCGACACTGCGATCTGAGACAGACCAAATACAGAAATCCAAATACAATGCGACAAGCGATGCGGATCGACTTGTTGTTGAGCGAGTTGCATCCATCGCAGAAAAATACGGTGTCCCTCGTACACACATTGCTCTTGCCTGGTTACTGCAAAAAGACACTGTAGCGTCTCCCATTATCGGTGCCACCAAATTATCGCATCTGGAAGATGCGGTAGGTGCTCTTTCCGTTAAGTTGACCTCAGAAGACGTAACATTCCTTGAAGAGCCTTATGTACCTCACCCCGTAGTAGGTGCTCAATAATCGCTTGTGCTTAAAATATAGAAGACCTCCTCTTTCCGTATCCGGAAGTTGGGGTCTTCTTTTTTACTGCGATTTATTTACGCCAAAATGTTGAACATTCTGCCTTATCCGCTATATTGAACTCAATCATTCTCTCAAGTAACGAAAAATCAATCTCCTGTTTCCACTTCATCCGCACCAACTCTTTGGTGTGATCATAACCAGCCTGCGTGATCTCTTCCGAAAAACGAATAATTCCTGCCTTCTCGGGAGCGACAGCCAAGTGTTGCTTGGATACACTAAAGCCAATAATAAAGGTCTCATGGTCGGTAAACATCGGTTGATTCCAGGCTATTTTTTGCTTTAAATTCGGGAATTTTTCAGTGATCCAGTTCAAAACTTCTTCCGTTCGTGCCTGGTGTTCCGGATTATCGATGCGTGCTATAAATTCTGCAAAGGTCTCCATTGTTTCCCCCTATAACAAGAAATCTACTACATATTTTGTCCAATTCAATCTTATTCTATCATGAATATCAAATTCATAAACCCTACCTGCCCTTAAATGTTATCCTTTATCCAAGAGCGCAACTTATCCGCATAGAGAGCACGTTCATCTGGATCGGACTGCGAACCATTGGTCAGATAAAGTTGATCATTCACGTATCTCGGGTAAACATGGAGATGATAATGCCATACATCCTGATTACCAGCAGGCTCATTATGTTGCCGCGTCGAAATCCCATCACATCCATATGTACTTTTCATTGCAAATGCTGTAAGCTGAGCCGCGCGATGAATTTCAACAGCGTACTCCGCGGGGAGTTCAAAGATGTTCTCGAAATGTTGATTAGGAATTATAAGAACATGTCCTTTATTGTTTGGCCACCATTTGCCCGCTATAAATGCCGTTACCTTTTCATTCTGGTATATGATATCTCTTTGTTTTGTTCCCTCATCAGGTCGCTCGATACCCCAAATACGACAAAATGGACATTCGTACCCTTCGGGCTGATGTGAAAATGATACTGTCATCTTTTTCACTCCACTCTTTCATATTTTTCCAACTAGTTATTAGACGCAAGTATCTTCTGTTCGTTGCGTTAAGAACGCGGGTTATAGAACGGCCCTTTAATTAACAAACAGAAAAGCAGCTGACCTTATCGGCAGCTGCTTTCTTCTATCTATAACTATCAATAATCACACTTCACAATTAAATTGTGCTGTTATCGATAACAAAGCGATATTTCACGTCGGAAGCCAATACACGTTTGTAAGCTTCGTCAATCTGGTCAGCGGAGATGACCTCAATATTAGGCGCAATATCATGTTCTGCACAGAAATCGAGCATTTCCTGCGTCTCACGGATGCCACCAATCATGGATCCTGCGAATGAACGGCGATGGCCGATAAGAGAAAATACGTTAACAGCTAGAGGCTCTGCAGGAGCACCCACGTTCACGAGTGTACCATCCAGTGTGAGCAGTGAGAAATAAGCGTTAATGTCAATATTCGCACTTACTGTGTTAATCATCAGATCAAAGGTGCCTGCAAGTTTCTCGAATGTTTCCGGTTCACTTGTGGCAAAGTAGTGATCTGCACCAAATTGCAGTCCATCTTCTTTTTTGCTCAAGGATTGGGAGAGAACCGTTACTTCCGCGCCCATCGCATGTGCAATTTTGACAGCCATATGACCTAGACCACCCATACCTACAACGGCAACCTTCTTACCTGGGCCAGCTCCCCAGTGATGAAGTGGTGAATATGTCGTAATACCGGCACACAGCAAAGGTGCAGCAGCATCAAGTGCAATGTTATCAGGGATGCGAACGACGAAATCCTCTACGACAACAATGTGAGTTGAATATCCACCTTGCGTAGGCTCACCGTATTTGTCTACGCCAGCGTAAGTTTGAATATTTCCTTTGAGACAGTATTGCTCTTCACCTTTGCGACAGTTAACACATTCACCACAAGAGTCAACCATACAACCGACTCCTACTCGGTCACCGACTTTGTATTTGGAGACTCCTGTTCCTACATCGGTTATAATGCCGGCAATCTCGTGTCCAGGAACGAGTGGATAATTCACAGGACCCCATTCACCGTGGGCAGTGTGGATGTCAGAATGGCAGATACCCGCATATTTAATCTCGATCAATACATCATTGGTATCCAGATCACGTCGTTTAATTTCAGCACTTCTGAATTGTTGGTCTGGTCCGTCAACGGCTCTGGCTTTAGCTATAATCAATGGGATGACCTCCTAGTAATTTAAAGTTCAAAATAATCTTACCCCCTCTAGTTAACTCTAGGTCAAATGTTTATCTTATTTTTTTATCTTCGCTGCACTTTGACATGCAGTTATACAGCATGGTAGAATTCACTCGGATCAATCCTAGAGTTAACTCGAAGTCTACCCCATGTAGAAAGGAATTCATTCTAAATGACCTATTCAATCGGTGAAGTTGCCAAAAAATTAGACCTTACGGTATATACTTTGCGTTATTACGATAAGGAAGGACTCATGCCTTTTGTGGAACGTACCACGAGCGGAACACGCTTGTTCAAAGACTCCGACATTGATTTTCTAAAGATCATTCAATGCCTGAAACTAACGGGAATGCCTATTAGAGACATTAAGGACTTCATTGAATGGTGCTCTGAAGGGGACTCCACGCTGAAGCAAAGATATGACATGTTTACGGAG
The DNA here is from genome assembly GCF_026013365.1 of Paenibacillus sp. LS1. GTDB lineage: Bacteria > Bacillota > Bacilli > Paenibacillales > Paenibacillaceae > Paenibacillus. Next base: position 89,013 of record NZ_JAPDOE010000001.1, on the reverse strand, counting down.
CGAAAAGCGATTGTGGAAGCACAAATGGAGGAATTAAGAAGAACCATGGAAGTCATTGAGCACAAATGCTCCTACTACGAAACGGCTTTGGAAGCTGGAACCGAAGAGATTCACAAAATTAAACCGATAGAAAATGCCATCACCAATTGATGGCTTATGCTTTTTCTTCTAAAAAATTGGCGCACAAAAAAGCAGCTTGAAGTCCATTGACGGATTTCAAGCTGCTTTTTTGTGGTACGTCTCTGCTCATCATTTCTCCAAAAGTTTTATCGATACATCGATAATCCGGTTTAATTTTTCTTTATCCATTGAAGTTCTTCCCATTGCTCTTATGCCGACGGAAATATTGTGCAGGTACTCAGCCATTTCCTTCGCATCATGGTCTGAAGCGAATTCTCCATCACGCTGTCCCCATTGAATAATCTGCTCGAACATCCGCTCTGTGTCGTTAAAGGATTCAAGAGATCGGGTATCTACATCCGAATCACGTGTGCCCAGCTCTACCGCCGAGTTTACGATCAGGCAACCCGATGGTGTATCCTCTGCTTCACTGATCATAACATCGAAAATTTTATGCAGTGCTTCCACTGCCGTCTTGGACGCTTTAATTTCTGAAAGTAATGTCGTGCTGATCTTCCCTTTATAGCGATCCATAGCCTGCAAAAACAGCGTATGTTTATCGTCGAACGTATCATATATACTTCTGCGATGAATGCCCATATGCTCAACCAGGTCACTCATCGACGTCTTCTCGTAACCTTGTTCCCAGAAGATCTTCATTGCTTTATCCAATACTTCGTTCACTTCAAACTCTTTACTTCTAGCCATTCGACTTCCCTCCCAAAATCAATCTAACACATTGGGAACGATCAGTAAATAAAATGTACAGAGATACCTCTTTTCATTCTTATCTGATCATGTATTAGCTAATCCGTAAGTGTATAACTTGTGTACTTGTTGTATATCATGACCTGTGTACTTGTGAATATGCGCCAGCTATCACCATGTCTTATCCATTCACATCAAATGTTTGCCTATTCCTATCCGTTTTCTACCGCCTAGAGTCTAAATACGATAGAATGTAACTTATTATGTTGTATCGAAAAAGGAGAACTATGTATGTCTGATCGAATACATGAACATCAGGTCGAATTAGCCAGACGCATTGACCGTTATTCCAACAAGGATGGAGTGCACTCAACTGCGATCCCTTCATTATTTCTAATCCGTGAATCGATCGTTACTGAACCTATATTTAGAGTGAATGAACCTTCCTTCTGCATCATCCTTCAGGGTGAGAAAGAGGTCCTGCTGGGACAGGATCGTTTCCGATATGGTCCAGGAAGTTATATCGTGGCAACCGTTGACTTGCCGGTTAGTGGACAAGTGATTCAAGCCTCCTCTGAGGCTCCCTATTTGGCCCTGAAACTTGAATTCACATCCAGTGAGATTCTGGAGGTATTGAACCATTCCGATTTCCCAGCAAGGCCGCGGCAAACGACAAGAAGAGCGATGTTTGTCAGCCAAGCTGAGCCGTCTCTGCTGGATGCAGTCGTCAGGTTAGCCCGTTTGTTGGAAGATCAGTCAGAAGATATTCCACTACTCGCTCCTTTGTTCAAAAAGGAAATTCTCTATAAAGTTCTGAAGGGACCCCATGGGATTGCCCTGGAGCAAGCTACCATGGAGGGCAGCCACACCTATCGCATCAGAGACGTTATCGAATATATTATGAATCACTCTGATCAAAATTTTCGGGTTGAGGATCTGGCAGATTTGGCGAATATGAGTACTGCTTCGCTGCACAGACACTTTAAAGAAGTGACTGCCATGAGTCCAATTCAGTTTCAAAAACAACTGAGGCTGCAAGAAGCTCGGCGCTTGTTATTATCCAAGTCCACCGATGCAGCAGATGTAGCATTTCAGGTAGGTTACGAGAGCCCTTCCCAATTCAGTCGTGAATATTCTCGCATGTTCGGATATCCGCCCAGAGAAGATATTAAACGCTTGAGAGGCAGAGCGGATGAAACGACTACCATCTCTTGACTGGTTACTGGTTAATATCGTTCCTTTACCTCATCTAGTTTAACCACAAAAAGGACTCCTTCTGTTTTGTCAGAGGAGTCCTTTCTTAATCATGTATTAATGAAGATCGTTAAATCATTAACATAAAATTGTTAATACATTAAAAACCAGTCGTATATTGTTTTGGAACGTCCGTTGCCTTACGCAAAGCAGACGCAGCTTCCAAGGCCCAGTAAGGATTTCTTAACAGACCTCTGCCCACTGCAACGAGATCAGCTTCTTCATTTCCGATGACTGCGTTCGCCAACGTAGGATCATCGAGTCTTCCAACAGCAATCACGGGCACATCAAGAGTCTCTTTGATTGCTTTAGCGAGAGGCACTTGATATGCCGCATGAGTTCCTGGTCTGCCCCATGCAGCAATAGGGCCCTCACCGCCAGATGAGATGTCAAATACATCAACGCCTGCCTCTTGATATGCTTTGGCAAACTCGGAACTTTCGTTAATTCCATAGCCACCTTCTACATATTCTTTTGCGGAGATACGCATCAACAAGGGCATGTCTTTGGGCATCTCTGCCTTCGCAGCCTGAATGATCTGCCGGCCAAATAACGTTAAATCTTGACCATATTCGTCTTCGCGCTTGTTTGTTAGTGGAGAGTGGAATTGATGAATCAAATAACCATGTGCACCATGAATCTCAATCGCATCAAATCCCGCTTTTACAGCACGAGCTATAGCACTCCGGAATTTTTCAACCATTCCTTTAACCTCATCCGTTGTGAGCGCTCTAGGTTGCTTGGAATTCTCATCAAAGGCGATCGCGGACGGAGCTACTGGAACCTCAGCATCTTCTGCTTTGCGACCTGCATGAGCAATCTGGATAGCGACCTTGGCACCATAACTGTGACACGCATCGACGATCCGCTTCAGAGCCGGGATCTGTTCATCCGACCATAGTCCAAGATCAAAGTCTGAAATGCGGCCATCCGGCTCCACATCTGTCATTTCAATGATGATGAGACCTGTTCCTCCCACAGCACGACTAACGTAGTGCATATAATGCCAATCTGTTGCTATACCATCTTTTTGATCCACTGAATATTGGCACATTGGAGCCATTACAACCCGGTTTTTAAGCTCTAAACCTTTAAAAGAATATGGACTAAACAAATCTGTCAGCAAAATAAACTCCCCTTTTCATATAGCAAACTAATTATAATGCATGCGCAAGCATCAAAGTTTCGATAATTAATATTCCTGTATATTTCATGAAATCACATCAACCTTGTACTTCATCACATAAAGACATTTAAACCCACGCTTTCTCAATATACGTGCAGCCTTTTTGGATTGGAGTATACCAGGAGACATAATAATAACGTTATCTTCTCGTAGAAGGTATTTTTCCCATGTAAAAGCAAGACGTCCCAGTGAGATGTTAATGGTATCCGGAGTAGGATCAGCCAAATAATCTGTTGCATCTCGGATATCAATCACCTTATATTGCCGAAAATCACTCTGTTGTCTGAGAAATTCTTGATAATCTATATGTTTAAGATTAGCTAGCGGCCAAAATGGACGAACAGCGATGTAAAAAACTAATATGAAGGACAAAAGCATGAATCCCATCATTTATAGTCCTCTCTTAACTCTACTGATATTGTAAAATCTTTCATTCTGGATCAGAGTCTACTCAGTGCCTCAGGTATTGCAATCTCACCAGCGATTAGATCAAATGAACGATTATAGGTATTCTTCTCACTCAAACTTGCCATAATCACCTGAGCTACGTCTTCACGAGCAATGTTACCGGATGTGATATTCTCAGCAGCAGATATTTTCCCGGTTCCTGGTTCATTCTTCAAAATGCCTGGACGGATAATCGTGTAGGTTAATCCGCTGAGTTCCAACACTTTGTCAGCATAATGCTTCGCTGCATAGTACGGCAGGATGTTATCATGCCAGTTTGCACGGTTATTGGCCTGGATTGCACTGACCATGATAAATCGATCAATACCTGCTTTTTGAGCCGCTTCAATGGTTTTCCCGGCACCATCCAGATCAATCAGGAGTGTTTTGTCATGCCCTGTTGTACCGCCAGAGCCGGCTGCAAATACGATTGCATCACAACCCATTGCAGCATTTGCAATCGAATCAACCGTACCTTCCAAGTCGGCAAGCACCGTATCCACACCCTGTGCTGACAATTTGTCTGCCTGCTCTTGTTTTCGTACCATGGCAAGTACGGTGTGCTCTTCACTATTCTTCAGAAGCTGGATAAGCTGTTGACCAATTTGTCCATTTGATCCCACGACGAACACCTTCATATTCAATGCCTCCTTATAAATAAATCACCACATCTACAATAAAAGCATGCGCATGCATTTAATTTAACGGATATATGAATGAGTGTCAAGTCTTCCTATAGGGTAAATTAATACATTACCCTATATTCACCCTAGCCTTAGAACAATTCTTTCGTGAGGTTCTCTAATCGAGTCTCAAATCCATCCTGTTCCAATTTGGTTTGCAAGACCTGATTAAACGTTTGAAGTGCTTTCTTGTATTTACTCTCTCCAAGCTCCGTAATACGAGTGTAAATACCACGCCGATCATCTTCACATGCATGTCTTTCCAGAGCGCCACAATCTTTGGCTTCCATCCTTACGACAAGCCTGGATGTAGCACTTTGGCTCAACCCCACCAGTTCTTGTAGTTGCTGTAGGCGTAATTCCTTACCCTCGGCATTAAATATAAAGTTTAAAACATAAAATTCCTTCAAAGATAAGTTATATTCTTGAAGAAGGGCTTGTTCCAACTTCTCGTTCAGATTGGTATGAATGTTAGACAAAGACAACCATACATTCAAACGTTCACTTTTTTGTTGCAAGCTAGATCACCCCACTTGATTTTAAATATTCGTCTACCGTTATCTTATTGTATCAAGCTTAATTAAATTGGTCAAAATCCATCCTTGATCGACCTATATAAAATAACTCACTCATAAAAAAGAGCATTCCCCGTCTTGTAACGACGCTTGGAAATGCTCCGTACTACCATCTATGCAGTCTTATATTACTTCGCCGAAAGCAGGCTGTCAGAAATAAACTGCAGCTGACCTTCCAATGTTAACGGATCGTTGTACGAATCCGAAGTGGGGTCAAGCTGGAACACATGATTGGCCTTCACCGCAGGCAAGTTCTTCCATAGTGCATTATCATACACGATCTTGGGATCGGTTGTATCTCCCGACCACGGGCTGGTGAAGATGATATCACCCGAATACTCCGGTAATAGTTCCATGGAGATCGAAGCCCATCCAGTTCCGCTGTCAATTGCTTCAGCTTGGGCCTTGGCTGGTGCTTTGAGACCAAACTCCCCATAAATAATTTCACCGCCTCGACCATAGTTATGACCGAATACAAATAATCCTTTGGCGTACGGATTCAAGATGGAAACCGTGCGATCGCCTACAGCTTCCTGAACCTTAGGCTTCAGTTCGTTGATCTTCGCTTCCCATTGCGCATTCCAAGCTTCAGCTGCGTCTTCTCTATTGGTGAGCTTACCCATTTCGAGCATCAGATCTTTGAAATCGCGCTTACCAAATGTAATCTGTACGACAGGTGCAATCTGCTCCAGCTTATCGATGCCCTCTGTGCCAGTGTACACGATAAAGAGGTCAGGCTTTAAGCTGATCAGCTTTTCCGGGGTAGGCTCTTCACCCAGATCGCTGGTGCCCGCTGCTTCAAGTTGTTCCTTGATATACTTGTTGTTCATCGCACCTGATAAAGCGCCAACGACCGGTGCATCCAGAGCAACAAAGTACCCCGTCGAGAATGATGTCAAATCAACGATACGCTTAGGATTCTTAGGTACCTGTACTTCGCCTGCATCCGATTGATATGTAACGAGTTCCTCTTTGCCAGTTGCCGCTTGATCAGGGGAAGAAGATGAATCCGAATCAGTATTTGTTTCTGTCTCTCCAGCTGTATTCGTGCTGTCCCCGGTTGCACTATTCGTCGTGGCAGCCTGACCACATGCACTAAGTACAAGCAGGAATATGAGCGCCATCATGATCCATATTGCTTTTCTCTGTTTATGCAAAATAAACCCACCTCTTCGTTGATATTGATAATCGTTATCAACGATATCATGCTATGCAGGATTTGACAAGCTATGTTTATTTCACCCCCTCTAAGAACTCTAACTTGCAAGTCACCAAGTTAAACAGCTATCATCAATAGAGTAGACAAGTCACTTTTATTAAAAAGAGAGATCATTGGAAAGCCAATGAAACGTATTCAAGGAGGACAACATGGAAGAGATTATATTGTGGTTAAAGTATTTGTTTTTAGGTATTGTTCAAGGGGCAACGGAGCCAATTCCCGTCTCCTCAAGTGGTCATCTGATCATCGCTCAGAAACTCATGGGCATCAAGCAGAATGGATTGTCATTTGAAATTCTAACAAACACGGCATCGCTTATCGCTATTATTTTTATTTTCCGGGAAGATATCAAAAAGTTGATTATTGGTGCTCTTGGTTACCTGCGTACTCGTAAAGAAGAATATCGAGCAGACTTCATGTTTTGCTTATACATAATTATTGGTACGATCCCTGCGGCAGTCGTTGCGGTCCTGTTCAAGGATCGGATTGAAGAAATCTTCTCGTCCGTATATACCGTTTCCATCGCGCTATTGATCACCGGGGTTGCCTTATGGTTGATTCGTAATCTTCGTGGTCGTAAGCAAGATGGCGATCTGTCTACGAAAGATGCATTGTTGGTAGGTCTGGCTCAGGCGGTCGCTCTTATTCCAGGAATTAGCCGTTCAGGAGCAACTGTAATTGCGTCCATCGCTGTCGGCATGAAACAGGAAACAGCTTTGAAGTTCTCCTTTATGCTGTACATTCCCATAAGTATTGGTGGACTCATCATGGGGGTATCCGACATCGCCAATGATCCGAATCGATCACAGCTGGCGATCCCTTATCTGATTGCATTCATCACGACGCTCTTCGTCACCTATTTCTCCATGAGATGGTTTATGGGCATTATGGCCAAAGGCAACCTGAAATACTTTTCGTATTACTGTTTTGTAGCAGGTACATTGTTACTGATCTTCTTATAAAAAGTCCACACACCAAAAGGAACAACCAGCGATGGTTGTTCCTTTGTTGTATAGTGGCAGAGCCTAAATGACCCATAGCAAGAGCTAGATGGTCAGACGCGTAGCCTTATTGCTTCTGTTAACCAGCTCTGTAGCCGCGAACATGACACTGAACAGAATCAGCAGGATCAGGGGTACCATGGACATTCCCCATTGGCTGGCTAGGAGCCCCATACCTAACGGGATCAGTGTTGAGCCTGTATAGGCACTAGCCATTTCAAGTCCAATTACACTTGGGGAAGCTTTCTCTCCGAAGCGTTCCGGTGTCGCATGAACGATGCTTGGATAGATCGGTGCTCCGCCCAATCCCACGATAAATAAAGCCCCGGCGGCAATCCAATAAGGAATCGGCATAACCAGGAGAACCAATCCGAAGCATCCAACGATTCCACCATATCTGATGAGATTTTTGCTGGATACATGAGTCGATAGAAAACCTGAGATTACGCGTCCCAAGATAATGCCAATGAAAAATAGGGAGGATAGTGCTGCGGCAGTACCTGGAGAAACGCCTTTGCTTCCGATGAAGAATGAAGCCATCCACAGACCGGCTGCAGTTTCGGAGCCATTGTAACAAAGCATGGCCAGCATCGACATTTTCACGCCTGGGATACGTATAGCCTCATGGTTGCTTACCCGTTTCTTCTCATCGCCTGACTCCTCTACTCTTCCCTTCTCGAAGATCTTCCACAGAGACAACGTTGACAATAAGATCACCGCAATCCCAAGCAAAATCAACCCCACAGTAACATATCCCGCACGCCAGTTGTTTGCTTGATTCAGCCAATATGCCATAAAAAGTGGGCCTGTAACTGCGCCAATTCCCCAGAAACAATGCAACCAGTTCATATGCTTGGCCTTGAAATGCAATGCTACATAATTACTTAGTGCCGCATCCACCGAACCTGCACCCAGACCGAGAGGGATCGCCAGAATCAGCAAGAATACAAAATTCTCAGAGATCGAGAACCCCAACAGCGCGATCGTTGTTGAGAGGATGCTGAATAATGTGACTTTACCTGTTCCGAATCGGTGTAACAATCGGCTGGCTAGGAGACTGGACACGACTGTACTAAAAGAAATCATTAACGATATGTAACCTGCCATTTCCGTTGTCGCATGTATATCGTTTTTCATAACGGACCAGGCACTGCCAAGTAAAGCATCTGGCAATCCCAGCCCTATAAATGCGAGATAGATAATAATTAACAATAACGTGACCATCTGGGTGTACTCTCCTCAGTTTGTTTAATTTCTGATTCTCGTCGAACCACCCATACAATAATATTGATATTTCTATCTGTAATCTTCCTATATTTTGACTCCTTATATCAGTATTCTGATATATTCTGGCGACTTATAACCTACATCACTGGTTCAGGATAGGTATTTCTCCAAGCAAATTTTTCAAGTTAATGGCATCCCACGGCAGATGTTCAGTTATCCCTAATCCAACTACATCTGTTTCTTCAGACAGTTCTTTGATCAGATGAAGCAAGTGAGGTAATTGCATGGTTCCCGCTGGTGAAAACACATAAGGTTCCCCTGGTTTGGCGAATAACAATGAACGGAACATGTTGGGATCAAGCACATCCAGATCAAGATGAATTGCCAGATGTTTGATACCGTTTTCTGTAATCCACTTCTTAATCGAATCCATGCCATGAGTTAATTCTTCAGTTCCAGCCGTTCGGATACCCAATCTTTGAATCACTTCGGTTTCCTGTTCCGTGGGGGTTGTCAACCCGGCCATGAAGACATGTTCAGGCTTCAAATGGACTTTCACATGTTTGGCAAACTCCGGATCTCCTTCTCCAAGAAGATTACCGAGCGGCAATGTATGACCATTGTCATAACCCGCGTATTTAACCAAGTCACCGTGTGCATCAATCCATATCAAACCAAGTTCTCCGCCATACCGTTCATTTAAATAAGCAAACGGGGCTTGTTCAACCAAACAGTCACCGCCAAACATGACAATGCGATCAGGTTGGTGAGCTTGAATGATATGCTGAGCAGCATGCAATTGCTGAAGTAGCTGTGCTCTGCCTTTTATCCCGTTCTCGCTTACCAGAGATGTTCCATCATAAGCCTCAACAGGAACATGAATAAGAGGTTGATCATTATCAGGTGCAAGCCATGCAAGCAGCTCCGCTCCAAAAGAGTAGTTAGGATTATCTCCACCTTGCCATTGTGGCATAAGCAGACGTATTGTATTTTGAGTCATCGTAAATCCCCTTTACTTCAAAGTAAGGTTAGTATAAACTGAGCCCAAACAAATAAATAGTACGGTCTTTTAGGATAGGTACTACCCGGAAGGATAGTGTGAATGATGAGTATGGCTGAATACCACGGTAAAGTTAAAAACATTCAAGATACCCCTTTTGGATACACGTTGTCCGTTATTGGTGGCAAATGGAAAATGGTGATTATGTATCTTCTGGCTGATAACCAGCCTGTCCGCTTCAATGAACTGAAAAGACAAATCGGCGCCATCACGTATAAAACGCTAAGTTCACAGCTCAAAGAATTGGAAGCAGATGGTATGGTGGAACGGAAAGAGTACCCTCAAGTCCCTCCTAAAGTGGAGTACCGACTGACCGCGAAAGCTGAGACGCTTTTGCCCGTTTTGGAAGGACTATGTGAGTGGGGGGTCCAACATCAAGACCCTTCGATCCTTCATTCCGCAAAGAATTAAAATCTTGGGTCTATTCCTTTAGAGAGATTAGAAAGTGCAAACGCAAAAAAAGTCGCCCATAGGCGACTTTTCTTGTCCTCTTTCCATTCAGTGAAATGGAAGCTGTGACTCGTTTGCAGAATTATACTTTTTCATGCACCAGATCTTTCTGGTAGGCCAACACTCTGTCCCAATTTCCACTAAAAATAGGGATTCGATAATACCCTACGCGCTCATACAGCGCTGCTGCTTCCGGCTGAAGGGGACCTGTTTGCAGTTTGAGATTGGTATAACCAAGTTCGCTTGCAAGACGATCCGCCTCGGCCAAAATAGCCTGCGCAATCCCCTTACGACGGTAACCACTGCGAGTATACATGCGTTTAACCTCAACAGATGTTTCATCAAGGGGTCTAAGTGCTCCGCAACCAACCGGATACCCATCGATTCTGGCAACGATAAAGGCCGCCCGTGGCACTTCAACGTCTGACAGTTGAAATCCCGCTGTTCCATCACCGCCATATAACAAACCGAGTTCTTCACTCAGTTCCTTAATCAATTGCAGTGAATCCTCGCTTCGAATATCCTCAGCTGCTGCACGCACGATATGTGTCATCCCACATACCCCCTTTATCTTATTGGACTTATTGGTTTTATTGATATATATAAATTATCATTCCCAACAGCAAGCGTCAATTCCCTCATTCATTGAATATTTCTATAAGTACCCGAGCGTATCTTATCGCCGTCACTATTCGTTTACATAAGAAATGCAATGAGAAACGATAGATATGAAGTTCAACTCTTGGAGGTCTGATACGATGGAAATTTCAAAAGAAATAGAAATGCTTCAGCTTGATTTTGAGGGGAATTTGATTCACCCTGTTCTGATATGGGATGAAGAAATGGCTGTGTTAATCGATGCCGGTTTCCCAGGACAATATGACGATTTATGTACTGAACTCGAAAAGGTAGGCGTGCCGATTGGCCAACTTAATGCAGTGATTTTGACACATCAGGATATGGACCATATCGGCTGTCTTCCAGAGATTTTGCAGGAGTGTGGTGATCATGTCAGGGTATATGCACATGAACTGGATAAGCCGTATATTGAGGGGCAGCTCCCTCTTCTCAAAGACGCTCACCTTGAGTACCCTCCAAAGGGCAAAGTTGATGAAACGGTAATCGATGGTCAGGAACTGCCGTTTTGCGGCGGCATTCGCGTTATTCATACACCTGGTCATACGCCAGGTCATATCAGCCTTTATTTGATGGGTAGCAAGACGCTCATCGCTGGAGATTCAATGTACAGTGTCGACGGCATACTCGGGGGCGTTCATGGCCCTACTACACTGGATATCGAGACGGCTCGTTGCTCCTTGAAAAAGTATATGGAACTCGACATTTCATCTGTGATTTGTTACCACGGTGGACGAAGTCATGTGAATGTGAATGAACAGATCTCAGGGCTAGTTAAAATGAACTAACGAATATTTACACTGGACACTCCGATGACAGAACAACCTTCCGGTCGCTGTTAGTCACTACAATTCTTTATCATTATGCATCGTTCTATTGTTTTGCAAACTGTAAAATGGCTGTAGCCGCACGAATTCGCAGCTCTTCTTCTTCACTGTGTAACGCTTCTCTTAGCACATGGAGAGCTGTTTGAATCGTGGCTTCATCTACCCTCGTTGAGGGTGGGTTGGTTGCTTCAGCCGCTACGCTGACTGCAAGTCCGCGATCCAGCTGTGCTTGTGATATGGGATACTCAAACTTCGCAAGGATGGATGAGTCATTTTGCAGTGCCTGCACTTTGTCGTTCAGCTCAGCGAGAGGAATGCGCCCCAGCCATGTAACTCCGCGTCGGTGACAGATCAAGTCCTCTTCAGAACCAGCGGAATCGTCGTAGTAATAATCCCCGATATCCCCGACATACGTCCATTCATCATCGCTAATTAAGACATAATCTCCATCCTGCATGAGGTTAACAAACGTATGTAGTGTCGCAAGTGTACCTGCCAATTCCGACTCATCCAAGCGATCGTTCTGAACCAGTTGTTCCTTCCATCGCTCAGGGGGCGTGTGCTCCAGATCTCCTGTACCTGACCAAGCGATTCCAATGTAATTGTCTTCCAAAAATGATGCTACTCTGTTGATTCCGTGCACGTTGGACTGAATATGATAGAGATTCATGCGTACCGCCTTCCTTTCAATCATTCGTATGAACGTAGTTCACCATTGTAACATTAGTGGGGTCTATTTCAAACGTAATGATCTCTTTGATATAGCCCTAGGCTATAACTAGGTATAATTTAATGGAATTACATTATAACTCCCGATCTGTGATAAATTTTGTGTAACATAAAAGCAGAGGGGTTTTAAGCGATGACGAAAAGTAGTGTATTGGGATATCCGCGTATTGGTGCTGATCGGGAATGGAAGAAAGCGTTGGAAGCGTTCTGGGCAGGTAAGCTGGAGGAAACAGAATTTCACACACGTTTGCAAGAGATTCGCATCGATCATTTGCGCAAGCAGCAAGCGAAAGGTATCGACATCATTCCAGTGAATGATTTCAGCTATTATGATCATATCCTGGATACGGCCGTAATGTTCGGCATTATTCCTAAACGATTTGCATATGATGGTGGTTCTGTTCCGTTGTCCGTATATTATGGTATTGCCCGGGGAACGAAAGATGCCGCAGCAAGCGAAATGACAAAATGGTTCAACACGAACTATCACTATATTGTACCTGAACTGGACGGGGCTTCCCCAACTCTGACGGAGAACAAACCGCTTCTCGCTTATCGTGAAGCAAAAGAAAAACTCGGCATTGAAGGAAAACCGGTTATTGTTGGACCGTTAACCTTCCTGAAGCTCTCCAAAGGCTATGATAAAACCGAGACAGACGCTTGGTTGGACCGCTTGCTCCCACTCTATACTCAATTGCTTCAAGAACTTTCGAACGAAGGCGTTCAGTGGGTGCAGATCGACGAGCCTATTCTGGTAACCAAATTAAGCGATGAAGACGTACAGCGTCTGAATAAAATATATGAAACATTTGCAACAGCCGTTCCAGGTCTGAATATCATGCTGCAAACGTACTTTGAATCTGTTGAAAACTACAGTGACATCGTGGCATTGCCAGTTCAAGGTCTAGGACTTGATTTTGTACACGGTCTCTCTGGTAACACACAGTCCATTCGGACATCCGGTTTCCCGGCAGACAAAGTGCTCGGTGCAGGTATTATTGATGGACGTGGGATCTGGAAAGCTTCCCTTCAAGGAAAACTGAAGTTGCTGAATGAACTGGCTGAATTCGTGACGCCTGAACGTATCATCGTGCAATCGTCATGCAGCCTGCTGCATGTGCCAGTTACGACAGACCGTGAGGCAAAACTTACATCCGAACTGAAGAATGCACTTGCATTTGCAGATGAAAAGCTGGATGAGATTGTTCTTTTGACTACAGCCTTATCTTCACCAAGTGCAGAAATCACCGCTAAAATTAACGAAGCAGAGCTTACCCTTCAAGCGCTTCAGCAATCCGAAGATCGGAACCGTACCGCTGTACAGAAAGCCGTTGCTTCCATCAGTGTTCAACAGCCAGAGCGCTCCCGTCCTTTTGCAGAGCGTCATGAAGCCCAACAGGCCAAATGGCAATTGCCACTCTTCCCGACAACAACGATTGGTAGTTTCCCACAATCTGCTGAAGTCAGAAAAGCACGTCAGTTGTGGCGTAAAGGCGAATTGAACAACGAGCAGTATGCTGCTTTCATCCGGGAGCAGATTGATATCTGGATTAAGATTCAGGAAGAGATCGGAATTGACGTGTTGGTACATGGTGAGTTTGAACGTACCGACATGGTTGAATTCTTTGGCGAGAAACTGGCCGGCTTTGCCTTTACACAGTTTGGATGGGTACAATCGTACGGTTCACGTTGCGTGAAGCCACCTATTATCTTCGGCGATGTTGCGTTTACTGGTGAAATGACGGTGGAAGAAACGAAATATGCCCAATCGCAGACTGAGCGTCCTGTCAAAGGCATGCTGACTGGCCCAATTACCATCATGAACTGGTCATTCGTACGCGAAGACATTGCTCGTGAGCAGATTGCCTATCAATTGGCGTATGCGTTGAGACAGGAAGTCGAGGCACTTGAACAGGCAGGCATTGGCATGATCCAGGTTGACGAGCCAGCTGTTCGTGAAGGGCTTCCGCTGAAAGAAAATGAACAAGCCGATTACCTGGCTTGGGCTGTCAAAGCGTTCCGTATCTCTACATGCACAGTGCATGAAACGACTCAAATCCATACGCATATGTGCTATTGCGAATTCCATGACATGATTGATTCCATTGAAGCTATGGATGCGGATGTTATCTCCATTGAGACATCCCGTAGTCACGGTGAACTGATTCATAGTTTTGAAGAAAATACGTATGAGCTCGGTATCGGTCTTGGCGTATATGATATCCATAGCCCAAGGGTTCCGAGTGTGGATGAAATGAGCAGCATGATTGAACGTGCCCTACGCGTTCTTGATCCGAAGCTGTTCTGGATTAACCCGGACTGCGGATTGAAAACCCGTGGACAGGAAGAAACGGTCGCTTCCCTGCGCAACATGGTTGATGCAACCAGAATCGCTCGTACCAATCACGCTTCAGCTGCTGTATTGTAATCGGCTGCGAAGCAGCATAGCTTCAAAAGTAAAGCCGGACACCCCTTCGTTAAATGGGGTGTCCGGCTTTTTATGTGGTTACTTTTAACGTACATTCATTTCACTTGTAACATTGGCGATCTCAGGCGTTCCTGCCCTTTTCTCACCATCCAACGCTTACGACTAGATACTCTCTTCCAGCCATTGCTGCAACGGTGTATCTTCGGTCAGTTCACCGAGCAATATATGACGGAACTCCCCGTCCTTATCAATAACCATCGTTGCCGGCAAACCTGTAATTCGATACATGCCTGATATGTTGCCCGTCACATCAATGATCACAGGAAAATCAAACGCCTGCTTATCCATAAACTCACGAATCGTGCCCTTCGATTCTCCCACGTTGACAAACAGGGTTTCCACGTCGTTCTGATAATCCTGAGCAATCTGGTGAACGAGCGGCATCTCCCTTACACAGGGTGTGCACCATGAAGCCCAAAAGTTAATCATGACGGCTTTACCTCGATAATCGGACAGTCTGACTTGTTCGCCTGCTGAATTAATCGCTGTGAACTCAGGAGCTACTGCACCTGCTTGAATAGCGTTGCCTCGCTGAGACTCGGGTGTCGACATATTTTCAAAAACGGCCCATACACCTGTGAGCAAAGCGATCACACCAATCAAAATTGTAAGTATACGCCTGTTATTAAACCTCTTCTTCTGCAATAAACTCACCTTCACTTTAAGCCAAGACTTTGATGAAATGCTGCATGGAGCGAACCGAATTGATCACGGAAATCGTGAGTAGAGCCCTCTCCAACATTGCGTCCATGGTTCATGAATATCACCTGATCCGCAATATCGTCTGCAATCTCCAACTGATGGGTCGAGAACACGACCATGTGGCCATCCTGCTTGATTCCCTTGAGCAGCTGAGCTAGTTCCTGCATCCAGAATGGGTCCAATCCATTCGTCGGCTCATCCATGATGAGCAGTGGAGGTTTCGACAGCACAGCCTGGGCGAATAACACACGTTGGCGCATGCCTTTGGAGAAGGTCGTAACCCGTTTGTTCTTTTGATCCGCCAAACCTACCATGGTCAGTACTTCCTGTACTCTCTCCTTGGGAACTTTCCTCAGAGAAGCCCAGAATAGAAGTACTTCCTCTGCATTCAGTCCCTGATTAAATTGATAATCATCCGGCATATATCCAATCTGCTGCGAATAACGCTTGCGCTCCTTTAACCAACGAACATTATTCACGACAACTTCACCCGTGGTCGGCCGAAGAATTCCAGCGATCATACGCAGCACCGTGCTCTTTCCTGCACCATTCCCTCCACAGAGGGCAAGCACTTGGCCAGAATTCATGTGAAAGGAAATATCCTCAACGATGGTCTGCTTTTTAATAGATTTGCACAATCCCATCACTTCGAGTCCCACTTTATCCATGAGAACGCCCCCTCTCCCAGATCGCGTATACCGCCAGGACAGAGCAGGCAATCCAGAACAGGCATATCCCGATGAAAATCCAACTGCCACTTGGTTGCTGCACCCATTCCACCCATTGATAATATTCCGGTCCCAGAATGGAGCCGCCTCCCAGTTTGATCACGACAAACAATCGCACCAGCTCAGCCGGATTGATGAGCGTTAGTATAATCAACAGCGGTTTGACCCACAGATAAGGCATCAATCCCAGCACAGAGAGCAATAACGTCGGCCATCCAATGACAGCGAAGAACCATACGGTCACGGATATGGTTAACGCCTGCCACCGATTGCGTGACAACGAACCGATAAATAGAGCCAGCGTCAGGAATAACAACACCAGTCCACAAGAAAATGCCAGAAAGAGAAGATATGTCATGACATCCAGTGGATTCCCAATTAACCCGCTAATCACCCCCATCAGGCCGTATCCAAACGCAACAATGGTGATCAAAACAATCGACAGCCCAAGATACTTCCCTACAATAAAGGACATCGTGCCGATGGGATACGTGGACAGCAGTTGCCAGCTACCGTCTTCTTTTTCGGATGTTAATGAGAAGGAACCGAGGAACAACGTCATTAATGGCAAAAGGTAGAGAATAAGATTCAACATCGAACCTGTTGTGCCCGAATATCCTTGAACCAGATTCTGCGAATTCAGGAGTAACAAGCTTAAGCTAAATGTGCAAAAAAGGATTAGAAACGAATAGGCCCATGGATTGCGAAATCCCATCTTCACTTCTCGTCTTGCAATCTGTATCATATCTGCCATCATTGATCACCATTTTCTATTGTCATACCTATTGACCCGACTCTTCTTCCATCTCACCTTCCTGGTGTGTTCCTTCACTTGCCCCTTCTTCACCATGTCCGTGTGCATCATGCCCGTGTTCACCCATCATGTCCATATTCTCTGTATTCTGTTTCCAGTCATGAGAAGCAAGATCCTCAGCGGTCATAATGGTCCCTACACCTTGCTCTGCAATGAAAGCTTCGGCCGAAGGCTTGTCCTTAAAGTTAAGAATTCCATAGGCCATAGGCGTGCGCAATGAAGCATCGTATACATACGTGGCTTTGCTGTATTCAATCCATTCCTTGTCATTATAATCACGAACATAGTCCATGCCGATATTGTCCGTGCCATTTTCTGTTTTCCACTGGTTCATGCACCCGATGTCATCGAACTTGTAATTTTGGCCGTCTTTCGTAGTGAGCTGCGTTGCATACGCATCGTCCTTCACCTGCATTTTACAGATCGCACAGATATCCACGTCTTCATTGATCGGCAATGCCGCGTATTTTGTTCCGCAAGCGGTTAACAATACCATGCCAAACATAAGTACCATGACCAATGTCCATCTTCTGTTCAAGCTTTTGTTCATTTTCGTAATACCCCCATATAGATGATTATAAAAGTTGCTATGCCCAGCAGAATTAAACCAAGCATCCACACCACATTGGATCCTGCTGCCCTTTCCACTGACATGTTCAAATCAGATCCCGTATCCATGCTCATTCGTGGCGCCTTGTCGGTAGTCCATTGTTCTCTGCCCTCTGTAAATAAGTCACTCAGAAAGACCATACCCGGCGATTGAAAAAAGAGCTGATACGCTGAATTTCGACTGACCAGTTGCTCATAAAAAGGATTGATGGCATAGGAAATTT
Source organism: Paenibacillus sp. LS1 (assembly GCF_026013365.1). GTDB lineage: Bacteria > Bacillota > Bacilli > Paenibacillales > Paenibacillaceae > Paenibacillus. The sequence goes on along the minus strand of NZ_JAPDOE010000001.1, from coordinate 71,326 downwards.
CACTGATCCCATCCCGATTCAGATCGAGCCCCTGAAAGGAATCCCAGTAGTTCTCCATCAAGACATTATTCGGGCTATCCAGCGCGGAAGCTTCAATGACATTGGACACCATTCGGTTACGTGTAAACTCATTAGCTTCTGCCAGAACGAGCTGGATGCCAACGAAATTCCGAAGCACCGCATTGCCACGGATCTCATTGCCCGAGGATTCTGCAATATTCATGCCGACACGATTACCCTCCACCACATTGTTGTGAATTGAGGATTGATGCACGTCATACAATAAAATCCCTTGGGAATGAACATTAGTACTCTGTTTGCGAAAAGAATTGCCCGATATGACCGTATTCTTGACGCCCATGATCATGGCACCTGTCATGTTCTCCTCTCCGGTATTGTCCATGACAGAAGAGCCGTCAAAGTACATACAGTGGATGCCGTACCTTGTATGTAACAGCCTGTTATTTTGCACGATAGACTTGCGACTGTTCTCCAGATAGATTCCATCCCTCATGCCGGTGATCTCATTGCCTTCAATATAGCTATCATGGGAGTTATACAGATCAATACCATTGCCCTTCTGGCTGCTGGTTGCAGAATCAGACCCGACCCAAGTAATGTTGTTCCGCTGAATCGTCGCCTGACTCGAATTCCGGATGATCATCCCATAACCCTGAGTCTGAATATGCAGATCCGTGATTTCACTATTTTTCCCTTCAATCTGAATCGCTGCGGTCTGTTCATTCGCATCATGCTCAACTGTAAACCCGCTCAACTTGACCCCATCCGACCGAATGGTTATCGTAGAGGTGGCTTCCTCATTCACGACTATGACCGTAGGATCACCCTGAATGGTGATGTTCCTATCCATCGTTACAGGGCCTGAATATCGACCTGATGCAAGTACAATCACTTCTCCTGGCGCAGAACGGTCAATCATAGGCTGAAGCGGAATCAGATCACGCTCTCCGGAGACGGCCGTGGCCGTACCATACGGGAAAGACAATAAGACAATCATCATTCCGATTAGAAAAACTAGTCCCCGAACCCGACTCTTCCTACGACTCTCGAATGTACCTAACTTCACCCAAGGATTAGGCATATAACTTCCTACGCAATTCTAGCTCCTTGTTGCAGATACTCATTGCTGTGGCATTGTGTTCAACAGGTCTTACGTTTACCCCAAATATACGTTGGTTGTACACACCATCCCTCCTTTCCACTCATAATCAACCCTCCACATTCCTCATCCATCGAAGCAACGCAATAAATGAAGCGTTATCACAATCCTGATCATAGTGTACTTAAAACGATTTTTTTTCCATATAGCTCAATCAGGCTATAGACCCTACATTTTTGTGTCGATATTGTGATGTCAAACAAAAAAAGCCGCCATATAGGCGACTTCTACGTAATTATATCATTCAAATGGGTAGGTCCAAAATGTTTCTTTACCGAAACGACGCTTGATTTCTTCATCATTCAGCTCAGTATTTCCGACAAGCTCCGCTGCCTGGAATTGTGAACGATGGGCACGAATGGACGCCATCTTTCTGTCCAAAAATTCGGTTACGTCAACGAATACATCCGGCTTGCCAATGTACTGTTCCTGATTATTAGCGAATGCCACACAGTGAACCACTGGACGCTCAGCTACTGGAACTTTAGCAATTGTACGTATAACAGAAGCTCCCGTTGCATCATGATCGGGATGAACACTGTACCCTGGATAGAACGTAATGACCAGCGTGGGGTTTAACTCTTTCAGTAGTGACATGATGGTGTCTTCCAGTAACTGTGGGTCTTCGAACTCCAGCATTTTATCGTGGAAGCCCAGCATCCTGAGGTCCTGAATACCAATCGCTTCAGAAGCTTCGATGAGTTCCTGTTTACGGATGCCAGGCAACGTCACTCGGTTGGCAAATGGAGGAATCCCCATGTTGCGCCCCATCTCGCCAAGTGTTAGACAAGCATAGGTTACATGGGCACCGCCATCTATGTATTTGGCTAACGTTCCCGATACAGAGAAAGCTTCATCATCTGGATGTGGATATACCACCAAGATGCGCTCATGCTCGTTGTGTGTAGTATTCATGGTTATTCAATCCTCCGCTTTCATCAGAACATCTCTCGGCTTAATTGTAACGCCACAACTAGTTTACCTTGGCTGTCGTGACCGGCGAGAATCAGTCTTTCTTGTTCCTGCTCATCAATATGTGTAAGTCCTTCGGCGTAAAGCCATCCCTGCGTCGTTTTCAGACCAACACGGTATGGACCTGTACCTGAAATGGACCCCTGCGTATATCGTATGGCCGCATTAGTAATGAATGCCGATGCTGGATGTTTTGTACTGTCCATGTGTTGTGCGTAAGCACCTGACGTAAGTTCTAGATGTACGTATAAGTCCTGATCAGCAAGTTGATTGATCCGGAGTTGAATGTCTTGAGGTTTGATCGGTTGCATAGCGGCCTCCTTGTCTAATGTAATTGTACGAATTTCATTTTAACATAACCACGAGAGAATATACATGGAGCGACCCTATCACACTCTCATAGAGCCTTTTCATAGAATTGCCCAATTCCAAGAATCGCTGCCTGATTATGACCCTTGTCCGGAACCGTTACCTGTCTTCACGGTCTGTACCTGATACATATTTACGGTTGTACTTATTAGATAATCAGGTTTCTCCTGTGTTCTCTTCTCACGATGGCCTTTGATATGAACATCACTTTTCTCCCAGTTCTTCCATGCTTCTTCCGATTCCCAGCGAATGATGACCATTACTTCTTCGTTCTCTGTACTTTTCTTGTTGACCATGACACTAAAATCAATTAGACCGGGCATGTCCACAACAGGAGTTGGACCACTGAAACGTTCCACAATCTTATCGCTATATCCCTTTTGGACAATAATGCTTCGAGTTTGAATCAACATATTCATTCCTCCTGGTAGAGTCACATGCCTCTCGTTATGCGAGACGTGTGAGCTTTTTATTCTTTCATTCTAATCTAATTGAAAATCATTATCAATGAAGGGTATTCGTTTTAATTTGAAAACAAGAACAGATTTGCGTGTTTTTTTCTCTTTTTATTCACCGATGAACTCTATATTATGAAGTGTAGGCAAAAAAACTCCCATGATGAACACCCTTAAATCATATTATTGAATTATGCTCAAACGTGTTATGAAAGGAGCGAAACTTGAATTGAAACCTCTAATACAACTACTTCATTTCGGCTATCATCAGGCCATGAGCTGCATATTTCCTGTAGCGATCTTTGGAACATTGGCTCTCTCCAGCGTAATCCCGATTCCTTTCCTGCATCGATATGATGCCATTCTGCTTGTACTGCTTGGTGTGCAGTACCTGATGTATCGAAGTGGCTTGGAAACCCGGGATGAAATCAAGGTCATCTGTGTATTTCACATTATTGGCTTGGTGCTGGAAATCTATAAAGTATGGATGGGATCATGGTCATACCCTGAGCAAGCTTATACCAAAATCCTTGGGGTTCCTCTGTATAGTGGATTTATGTATGCAAGTGTAGCCAGTTTTATGTGTCAGGTGTGGCGAAGACTGCGCATGGACATGACCGGATGGCCTGGTTTATTACCTTCCGTTCTGCTCGGAGCAGCCATCTATATTAACTTTTTCACGCATCATTTTATTCCCGATTTTCGCTGGTGGTTGACGGCGCTTGTATTTATTGTCTTCTGGAAAACGTGGATTATCTACCGGGTACGGGCAACGACCTATAGAATGCCGTTATCGCTCGCATTTATCATTGTCGGGTTCTTCATCTGGACTGCAGAGAACATCGCTACATTCTTCAATGCCTGGAAATACCCTGATCAGCATGATGCCTGGCAACTGGTTAGCTTTAGCAAGATCAGTTCGTGGTTCCTGCTGGTGATCATCAGTGTCATCATCGTTGCGCAGCTCAAATATGTGAAGGCCAATAGAACCGCAGATGATCCAAAACCCATCTAACCACCATTACATCCCTAACCATAAGAACAGCAGCACGCTTAGACTGGAGTATACGTCTTCGAATGCCGCTGTTTTTTGCTATGTTAATATTCTTTAAATATCCCCTCCCCACATGATGACAATTTCAATTGACAAAAGTGACGCCAGTGTCATAAAATCAAAAAAAGAGACAACAGTGTCACTTTTGGATTCTGTTACATTAGGAGGAAACTATGACCCAAAAATCGTTGTCCAAAAAAATGATGATCCTTGCAGGCGCATATCAGGTATTTGTAAGGAAAGGATTCCATGCTGTCACCATGACAGACATTGTGGATCAATGCGGAATTAGCCGAGGAGGCCTCTATCGTTATTTTAACTCCACAGAGGAGATATTCAGAACGTTATTGATGGAAAACAGCCAACAGACGCAAGAAGCTTTTACAGCCCAGATGGAAGCGGCTACGCCATTTCAGCAGATCATGGATGCTTTCTGGTCAAGTCAACAGATCGAGCTGGCGGAGATCAATGACAGTATCATGACCGCTGCGTATGAGTTCTTCTTGTCACACCGCGATGCAGAAGATCGCGAGTTGCTTCACCGTCAGCAGGATCATAGCATCACAGAGCTTAGTCGACTGATCGACTATGGGGTCAAACGTGGTGAAATACAGGTTCAGGCAAGCCGCACGGCCGCTGCTCATATTGTTATTTTTCTGGAGGGACTACGAGTGCTTGCCCTGTCTACTCATCTGACTGAAGATTTTATTCGCGAACAGCTAGATTTCATCCAAACTCATCTTTATGAAAGAAGCGTGCCTAATGAACATCGCCATATCCGTTCAGAACGTAACGAAACATTTTAAGAAAAATGAAATGACACTCAGTGAAATCAGTCTGGATCTCGCCGAAGGTGAATTTACAGCCATCATTGGCCCAAGTGGCTCCGGAAAATCCACGCTGCTAAATCTGATGTCAGGACTGCTCAGACCCTCGGACGGTCACGTCTTCATCAATGACCAGGACATTACTGAACTGAACGAGGATTCACTTGCCGACTTTCGCAGACTGCATCTGGGGCACATTTTCCAACACTACCACCTGCTCTCCCATCTTACGGTTCGAGAAAATATATACATTGGGCTCTCTGGCACAGGGGAACCCCACACGGTTAAGGAGCTTGCTGCCCTTCTGGGGATAGAGGACATATTGAATCAGTTTCCCGGTCAACTGTCTGGTGGGCAGCAGCAGCGGGTAGCCATCGCACGGGCATTAATTAAGAGACCCCGTATCTTGTTCTGCGACGAAGCCACGGGTGCATTGGACGAGATGAACAGCAAAAATGTGATAGCGCTTCTTCATCTTGCCCGCCAGCAATACGGAGTGACCATTGTGTTCATCACCCATAACCCTGAAATTGCCAAGACTGCTCAGCGCGTAATTACAATCAAGAACGGCTCCATCTATCAGGATCGATTGAACGAGCACCCGATTACTGCTGCGCAGATGCATTGGGCATAGTGATACTCACAATGGGAAGGCGGAAGACTAGTGCGCTATCTTAACAAGCATGTGTACCGTTTATTGAAGCAAAACTGTGGATACACCATCCTGCTATTTCTCATGGTTGTGCTGACTTCGTTTATGTATTTCTTTGTAGAATTCTCGGTGGATCGTAATCAGGTTCGTATTCAAGAATACGCAGAGACACAGCATTTGGAAGATTTCCGTTTCCAATTGCAAGAGGATACAGATCGTTCACGTGTGTTGGAGAAGATACATACAGAAGCTATTATCGAGGAAAAAAGATTCAAGAAAGTTACACAAATCAGTACAAATTATTATCTGCTAGCTCCACCCCAGATGCTTAATGTACCTTATCTATTGGAAGGCCGACTGCCGGTAGCTTCTACGGAAGTTGCCCTAATGCTGCAGTATATGGATAATCATGCCCTGACTATAGGAGACTCGATTACGATTGGCAATCACAATCTCACCATCGTTGGCTCCATGTTTTTGCCAGACTACCAATCGTTTATTCCTTTCAATGACCTGAAGCAGGATTATAATCAAGCCACATTTGGAGTCGTTACCCCTGATATGTACCATATGATAAACGGTCAGGAAGAGCGTTATTACGCAGCACAGTTCAAACCAGGTGTGGACTCCGGCTCAGCTGAATTGCGCTTAAGTAGTGACCCCGCCTTCTCATATTTAGCTTTCGATTCTGGTCTTGAAAGTAGCACTGAACCACTGATCGCAATCGATTCCAATCAAAGCCTGGCCCACAGCTTTCTTTTTTTGTTCACACTCATTACTTTGTTTATTTTCTACATGTTCTACACCCGTTTCATCCGCCTTCACCGTCAAGATTTCGGTTGCTTCAAGGCATTGGGATATACGGCAAGACAGATCAGCTGCGCACCACTCGTTTATTCACTGATCCTATCGACCGCGGGAGGACTCGTCGGGATGGTTTTGGGTTTCTTCGGTTCGTCTGTCCTAATCCAAATGTATGCTCAAATGTACTCCTTTCCCTTCTGGGAACGTGGCCTGGAACTCCGTTCTATCTTGTTCGGGCTTTGGATCCCTGTCATCGGAACGGTGCTGGTCACCTGGATGGCAATCTTCCCTTTTTTACGCCAGGAAACCTTTTATGTCATGCATAACACGATTAAACCTCTCCCGAACGGAAGATTAACCGCAGCTTTTCAATCCGTAATTGGCCTTTTGCCGGAAACATTAAGGCTTCCTCTGCGCGTCGTACTTCGCAAGTGGAATGCCATATTTTTAAGTGCAACAGCAATCTTTCTGATGACCTTGTTATTTATCATGAGTGCTTCATTGTATCAATCGAGCGGTGTCGCCCTGGAATCGCAGACGACAGGCATGAACTACATGTACGATATCCGCTACCCGGATCTGAGGGAAGATGAAGCAACCTCGCATGGAACTAGCATGTACTACCTTAGACAGTCCGTCCAACTAATAGGAGTTGATGGTCAAGAATTCTCAGGAGAGTTGGTCGGCATGGACAATCAGGGAACACAGGTGCAATTCATGAATCATGAAAACACCCTAATTCTGCCTGCTGAGCTGGATGGTATTGTAGTGAGTGAAGCGACCTGCAGGTTGTATGGAATCCAATCCGGAGATACCGTTCAACTGATCATTAATCATCAACCGCATAACGTCTCTGTCCGGGAGATTAGCCGAAATGGTGAAGCAGATACAATCTATACATCCAAAACACAATTAGCGAGGTGGATGAACGTTAGCCCATCTATGCATAACGGGGAATACAGTAACGATAGTTCTCAGGATTCAAATGCACGAGTGGTTACTGCCGAGAACAAGTTAGCTGCTCTGCGTAGCGATGCAGTATCGAGCCAATCCAGTGCTGTCATTAATCAAGTGGCAGGGATACTTGTCGGTTTCCTGCTGATATATCTGGTCATTCTGCTTAACGTTCAGGATAGCCAGAAGGATATGCATATCCTTCGATTACTTGGATACAGCCATCGGGACATTAACCGTATGCTCGTCGATGTATACAAGCCACTGTTTGTCCTTCTGTATATGCTCGCTGTACCCTTTGCAATCCTAACAGCGCGTGCGATCTTGCGTATGATCTCATTACAAACCGGGGATTATATCCCGTTCCAGATTCACTGGTGGATTCTTATCCTGATCCTCACAATAATTTTGCTTCAATATCAGTTGGTCGTCTCCTTATTTAAGCGAAAAGTGTTCAAGCAGACGAAAGGCTTAGGGCTTGAATGTATCCCCAGTCATGAATAGGTTGATACGTAAAAAAGCCGCCAAAAGGCGGCTCTTCGTACATCATCGAAGTTATTCACCGACAAGTAATGAGCCACTGCCATCTGACTCTTCAATATCCTTGTTGCTTATGAGGTTCCCCTTTTCATCATATGCTTTGATCGTATAAGGGGGATTCGCTGATGAAGGCAGGAACACGTACCAGATTTGTTGGTTCTCACCTGTCTCAACGAGCTTCGCATCGAATGTCTCGGGCTTTCCATTTTCTTTGATTTCAACAGTTACACGTCGGATAGTTGAGTCTATGATGTCACCAAACAGCATGGGAAACGGGGCCGAGACTTTTTCTAGTTTCGGTATGCTCATATAATTCAAAGCAAACTTAGCTTGTAGAGGTTCACTGATGGAATATCCTCCGCCCCATACCCATTTCCATCCGAAAATGTTCTTCCGGGCAAACTCCATCTGAAGATTACTGTTATTATCTCGACCTTTTTTTTGTGCGAACAAAATCATGCCCCCATCCACAGCCTCCTGATGAATGAATTGCGAGGTATAAAATTTGCCTCTAAATTCTTGAACGGCCCCTTCAGGACTGTTCGCTATAGGAATATGTATTGTTTCATTCAATCCCCAAACTTTGGATATCCTTCGATCAGCTAGTCCGCCAGATCGTTCATTCATGTACATATACGTAACGACTGTCAAGAGCGACAGTAAAATCACCATTGCCGCGATTAGTAAAATTCTTCTGTTACGCTTGAACATCTCCATATTCACTCCTTATGATAACGATGAAATATTAAACAAAATCATTCTAATATTACCATAATTAGCATACAGGCACTTTATTTCGTGCAATCTCCACAATCAAAAAAGGCCGCCAAAGGCGACCTTTCAAGTCGTTCATCGAAGTTATTCTCCCAGAAAGATTACTTCGGTTTCCAATTCAACATGGAACGTATCATATACTTTCTTCTGAATAAATTGGATCAGATCCATATAATCCTGGGCAGTAGCGTGATCCACATTTACGATAAAACCAGCATGCTTCATGGAGATTTCAGCGCCTCCAATGCGAGTGCCCTGCAAGTTGCAATCCTGAATCAGTTTTCCAGCAAAATGTCCTTCAGGACGTTTAAATACACTCCCGCAAGAAGGGTACTCCAGCGGCTGCTTGGATTCTCTCAGGAACGTTAATTCCTTCATTTTGCTTGCAATGTCATCCTTGTTTCCTTTTTTGAGCCCGAATTCGGCCTCCAGTATGATATAGTGATCCATCTTGAAGAGACTATTTCGATAACCAAACTTCATCTCTTCTCGCGGGATCTCCAACACTTTGCCGTCTTTGGTGATCACAGTCGCACGTTCAACTACATCAGCGATCTGACCGCCATAAGCACCAGCATTCATGTAAAGTGCGCCCCCCGTGCTGCCGGGAATGCCACAAGCAAACTCCAAACCGGTCAAGTTGTGCTCCAAAGCGAGTCTGGATACATCAATGATATCAACGCCGCTTTGCGCAATCATGCTGTCCTCATTCACTTTAATCTGATCGAAGTGGCTAAGAGAAATCGTTACTCCTCGGATGCCCCCGTCTTTAATGATGACGTTCGACCCTTTGCCAATAACCGTCAGAGGCAATTGATGTATGTTGGCAATCTCTACGATTTTTGTGATTTCGTCTATCGTTGTTGGATGGATGAGAATATCTGCGTTACCACCAATTTTAATAAACGTGTGATTTTTTAACGGTTCATTGAATTTCACTTTTTCCATAGGTATCTGATGTTCAAAAATATTCATGATTTTCTCTCCCTGAATTCATAAAGAAATAATTGCACCATCGCGAATTGAGATGCTCCTTCTTTATTATATGCTAAATAGGAGATTTTGTTTGAGATTATGTTGTTTTCATTATAATTAATCGCATTCTCTTTAGATTTTGAACTTTTCCGTGAGTTCCTGAAGACGTGATGCCATGCGAGCCAGATAAGATGAAGATGAACTAATCTCTTGCATTGAAGCAAGCTGTTGCTCGGTTGCCGCAGATACCGTCTGTGCTCCTTCCGCCGTTTCCCGGGAAACATGAGAAATGTCCTCGATTTTCGCTACCACATGGGAGGTTTCTTGAACGATATCATCGGCCATGGTGGACACCTCGCTGGCTTTGCTATTCACCGTATCCACGGACAAGGTGATTTCGTCAAAGAGCTGGCCCGTTGTAGTCATTACGTTCAGCCCTTTGGAAACTTCACCAATCGCCTCAACCATGGATTGATCCGCATGCTGGATTCCTTCGTTGATGCTGCCAATTAGTGTAGTGACTTGCTTCGCTGAATTAGCTGCCTGCTCCGCGAGTGCGCCTACTTCTCTGGCTACAACGGCAAAACCTTTACCGTGCTCACCTGCCCTTGCAGCCTCAATGGAAGCATTCAAAGCCAGTAAATTGGTCTGACGGGAGATGTCGGAGATCACCTTAATAATTTGCCCGATTTCCAACGAAGTCTGAACCAGATGGTTAATAACATCCGACACACGGTTGACGGAATGGTGGATGGTTCCCATTTGTGTCACAGCGCCATTGATGGCCTGTCCGCCTTCCTTGGATTTCTCTGCAACCTGTTCTGTAGCTATAGCTGTTGCTGAGGCGTTATTGGCGATATGACCGATTTGCTCCGCCACATGATGAATGGTACGCAGACTTTCTTCAACCAGCGCGACCTGTCTGTCAGCACCTTCTGCCATCTGTTCAATCGTTTCAGGGATATGCCCTGTTGCCGTAGCACTTTGACCTGCATTAGCGGATAACTGTTCTGAAGCGTCGACCAGTTGATTAGACGAATTTTGCACTTCGGATACAATGGAATTCAGGGAACCGACCATCAGGTTGAAGGCATCACCCAACTGACCCAGTTCGTCATTCGAATGGATGGCTGCGCTTCGGCTCAAATCTCCCCGACTGACTTCCCCAGATACATCATTCAATGTTTTGAGCGGTTTCGTGATAGAACGCACGATCAAAATGGTCATCCCTATACCTAACAGGGCAAACAAAGAGATGACCATCAATGTATTGTTCCAGATGGGTTTGGCTGCTTGTACGATCTCGATCGGCGAGCGATCCCCTGCGATTTTCCAGCCTGTAAGCTGATTGGTAATATAGACGAGTTGGCGTGTTTCTCCTTCAGGAGAACTTTGATCAATTTGCCCGGAGTCGCCCTCAAACATCGTTGTCCCGGGTCCTCCCTCACCTTGAGGGCTGTCTTGTTCTGCATCGGAAGAAGCGTTGACCGTTGTTGCACTAGCAGTTTCCGCTTCCTCACCCTGTGGACCATCAGCTCCCCACGGTGGAGTTACGATCATGGAGCCATTCGCGCCAAAAATGACGACAAAGCCGTTATCTCCAATTTTAATCTGGCCTACAGTTTCTTGCAGAGTGCTTAAATCCAGGGTTACGGCGACGACTGACTTGCTGTCACTGGACGCTTTCGCTAAGGTCACTACCGTGTTACCCGACTGTTCCGAAGTGAACGGCTCTGTCAGAACAACCTGTCCTGGAGCGGCAATCGCCTTCGTATAGTATTCGCTCTCCAGAGGTTTATCGTTGTCTGGCTGGCTCTGACTGGAAGAAGCGTATACATGCTGTCCGTCGCTGTTAACGAAGATCGCCGATTCGACCTCCAAATGGTTATTGGTATAGGCTTTTAATGCGGTTTCCGGATTCATCGATGCAATGGATTCGGCTAAGAGACCCACATCTGATTGTTTAGCTTGTATGTATTGGTTGACCATGCTGCTAACGAGCGATATGTCCGTGTCGGCCATGTTGGCGAGCTGTGTATCTACTTGCTGTTTGGCGGTCAGATAGGCGAATCCTCCGATAACCAGACTGGGAAGCAACAATACGATTAAAAATGATGCTACCAGACGGTTCCTGACCGTACCGAGTTTTTTCTTGATTTTCATAGGCGTTTCTCCTTATGTATGATGTATCGTAGCTTATCCTCTATTAAGCATGAAGTAGATGAGGATACGATTAGTTTTAACTTAAAGATATATGAAAATTTTCATGGATTTAAATGGATGTTTTCAGAAATAAACAAAAAACGCCTTGCGGAACCAGCATCTGGGCTGGATATACACCGCAAGGCGTTTCTCATGCAATATCGTTTTCTCTTTCACAAGTTAACTACATGTTCAGGTGAGCTCAATGTCCGTTTGAGTCAGCTTGGCCGATAGCTCCCATAAACGAGTAGCTTGTTCGGGATCAATCGCATACTCCTTGACCCCATAGAAGCCTCCATCCGCAGGAGCCAATTCACTGATGTCACAATCCTCGCAGTAGACGCCGCCTTTTCCCTCAAGCTGAGGAGAGGTTGCTGCCCAGACCTGCGTCGCTGCCCCTTGCTCAGGTGTTTTAAATGCTGGATTAGCCACTTGTCCAGATTCATCGATCCAGCCCAGTGCAATCATTTCCTCTTTTGGCATATGACGCTGTAGTGGTGTCAGAATTCCGCCTGGATGAACAGAAAAAGCCCGTACGCCTTGCTCAGCACCACGTCTATCCAACTCAACGCTGAATAAAATCGTTGCTGTTTTGGACTGTCCATAGGCAGGGAATTTCTCATAACCATGCTCAAATTGGATGTCCTCCCAACGAATCGGCGAGAAATGATGTCCAGCTGATGCCAAGGAAACAACTCGTGCTCCCCTCTGACTTGCGAGTGCTGGCCATAACAGATTAGTCAGGGCAAAGTGTCCCAGATGATTGGTTGCAAATTGAGCTTCCCAACCAGGACCTACCCGCGTCTCCGGACAAGCCATGATGCCAGCGTTAAGAATAAGCATGTCGATGCTCCGATCACTCGATAGAAACCGCTCTGCAAAAGCACGAACGCTGGATAAATCAGCGAGGTCCAATTCGTCTATTTCAACGCCTTCCAAACCAGCTAGTGCTTCTTTTGCGACCGCTGGACGACGCGCAGTAACCACGACACGTGCTCCCGCATTCACAAGCGCGCGTGTCGTCTCCAACCCCAATCCTGAATAGCCACCCGTTACAATAGCAAGTTGCCCTGATAAGTCCATATCTCTCAATACATCCTGCGCTGTGCTGTTATGGTTGAAGCCAGAGCCGATTTTATGTTGTAAAGTTTTAAAATTATTCTCCTGTGTCATTCTGTTCATCTCCTTTGGAATCGTTTCTGCTGCTAGTCTACACCTTAGAGTGTGCTCTAAGTCAAATGGGTTATTACCCATGGTAGGGGCTCGGAACCCATAGGTCCAACCTATGAACTTATCCATAATCGATATTTCCCTTGATCACTTCCCGTTTGTAAACTATGGAGAAAACCTGAAGGAGTGATGAGCATATGCAATTCTCAGTAAAGCAGCTGTTTGATAAGGTAGCCCAAGATTATGATGTGCAGCGTAAGCAGCTTATCCCTTGTTTTGATGATTTTTATGGAATGGCCCTGGATCTAATGGTAAGCCCGCTTGATTCTCCACGTATTCTTGATCTGGGTGCAGGAACGGGACTGCTCTCCGGATTGGTCCTGCAAAAGTATCCCAACGCGCGATTAACCCTGATCGATATTAGTGATCAAATGCTCGAAGGAGCACGTCGAAGATTTGCTGATACTAACCAAGTACAGTATGTCGTCGGGGATTACTCCAACTACGATTTTACCAGTTCCTACGATATGATTATTTCCTCCCTGTCTATTCACCATCTCACACACGCTGACAAGAAAAAGGTATTTGAAACTGTGCACCAGCTGTTAGAACCAGGTGGACGCTTCATCAACGCAGACCAGGTTCAGGGAAGAACCCCCGATACGGATAGCTATTACCGCCATTGCTGGCTAGAAGGGATTCATCGAAGTGGTCTGTCTGAGGAAGCCATCTCGGCTTCGATCGAAAGACGAAAGGTCGATATCAATGCCACGCTCGAGGATCAATTGGAGTGGTTAGAGGACGCAGGGTTTCGTGTAGCGGACTGCATGTACAAATCCTTGGACTTTGCGGTGTTTTACGCACAAAAATAAGAAAGACCGGATTATGAGCAACCGTGCTCGTAATCCGGTCTTTTCAAATGATTTTCGTTCAACGACAGATACAGCTAAAACTAAAATCATTTATTTCAGCGATGCTGGCAGCTTAACGCCCAGTAGTTTGCCTTCGGCTTGAACAATGATCATCCCGTTTGTCTTCAACGTTGTGTTGTGCAGATCTCCACCGGTGGAGACGCGGAAGACCGGCTGACCCGACAACATATTGAGGGCAAGCAGAGTGCCGTTACGTTGTGCTCGATACATCCCTTTGCCGTAAACATCAATCTGAGAAACGGGAGCATCACCATGCCACTGGACCTCTTGACCATTAGCCAGCTTGATGCCTGTGAGCTCTCCCGTGTTTCCGTTTTTGAAGAGCAACCTTTCCTGTGTAACGCCAAGCCATACCATATTTTCCCCGTAAGGACGGTGAAAAGTTCGAAGTGGCGCCGTTCCCGACTTGGTCAAATTCAACGGATACTCCGCTATCGTATTCCCTTGTAGAATGTATAGTTTGTCTTTATTGGAAAATATCCCTCCATACCCATTCACATACGGTGGATCCCCCGGCATGGTCCACTTATACTCCTGACTTCCTTTTAACACACCGGTCTTCAGATTGTACGCATTGACTTTCCATTTGCGTTCTGGTGAAGACTCATCATTTCCCAACATTGAAGAATAGTAGTCCGCTGAGTACACAAGACCGTCTTTGATCTGAATAGCTTCCCCTTGACCAAAATGACCCCATAGCTTCTTGCCCGTTTTCTTGTCATATGCATTAAGCTGTGTGGATGTAAGTGCCCCTTGGACAAAAAAGGTTCTCAGCACCACACCATTAGATTCTCCCAGATACTCAGTACCATGACCTTCACCTAATGGTTCATCTGCTTCCCAGCGCAGTTTCCCTGACTGGATATCCAGTGCAAACGTTGTACTCCCCTTAATTACGTAGAGGGTATCCAACGTTGGAATCAGAGCTTCCGTACGGTTATACGTATCAATCCAGGTGGATGTGCCTGACTGCCATTTTGCTTTGCCTGTCTTTGCATTCAAGGCATATGGCTTGTGATCAATGGTCAGTCCGTAGAGAACGCCATTTTGATAGGTAATATAAGGCGTCAGTTCTTTGCCGTAAGTCCACAACCGTTTACCTGTTGTCGCATCAAGTGCAATCAGCTTCGATCCAGCAAACGTGAATACTTTCCCCTCTTCTGCGATCGCATTAACTCCAACATACGTCTCGTTCATATTCAAATAATTATCTACTTTCGCAGTCCAAGAAGGTTTCAGTTCAGGCACTGTGATTCGTTGATACGAATACCAGTTACGGATGGATACATCCGATGTTTCAGCATGTGCCTGAGATGGCAACACGCCGATGACGCCGTGAACCATCAGCATTCCGGCAGTAATGCATGCAATGATGGGTCTTCCTGTTCTTCTTTTCCAACGCTTATTCATTTGACGTTTACGTATATTGATCATGGATAGCGATTCCTCCTATTGAAAATTAGCCTGATATATAACTACATAAACATAACGTGTGATTAGGCCAAATAGTTACCAGATTGTTAAATTATTCAAAGAGAATATCAAAAAAGCCGCCACTAGGCGACTTCTTGATAACTATATTTTTTCGGTGAAAAGTTACAAACGTAACTTTGTAGTAATGAAGTTTCTGCTTTACTTTAATTGGATCTGGAAGACATCCCCGGCATCACCACCAAAAACGATAAAACCACTTTTCGGGAGCTTCGTCGACTCCTGATTGGTTGCTACAGAGAAGTGAACCATCTCGCCTTTCTCATCATACACCGCATAACCTCCGCTCTCCGGAGAATCCACTGTGATGGATTTGTTCGCCGAACGGGCATCGATTGCATACCACCGGGCCTGACCGTTAGCTGGTATGGTCGTCAGCCCCTTTTTCCCACCAAAGATTGGAGTAATCGCATCCTCGGCAATGTATTCCTGCCCATCCTGAATCAAAATCTCAGCGGCATTCTTTGTATAGAATTGCAGATCGAATGCGTCTCTTCCGTTCATTACAGGAATCTCGGCGATATTCTCTGCATGATTGGCATCCATGATTTGCGTGCCATTAGCATAGCCATTTTCGGCATCAACGGACAGATTCTTGATCAGCATCGATGGAAGCAGATAAAAGATCGACGTTATTTTTTCATCCAACGCGTAATATTTCGAGCCGTTGCGCGCTGTCCATTTCTCTTTCGTTGCTGTATCCAGCGCGTTATGCTCCAACTTTTGATAATCATACGTGTTCATCACCGTTTGACCTAAACCGGGTAGCGTTATAATCGCCTGAACTTTAACATACACCTTGTCATTGCGTTCTTTCACAAAGCTGGCCTTCACACTGCCATCCGCACTTGTAAAATGTTCGTCGCCTGTATACACATAGTTCTGCTCCGGAATAATTCCTCCCAGCAAGGCAGGCAGTTGCATCTCACCATCCTTGATCTCTATATCTAGTGTTGAACCAACCGTACCATATAGGCCTGAGTACGAATTCAACTCCGTCGGCATCTTCACTTTGACAGGTGGTGAGAATGTCTGATCAGGCTGAACATCATCAATGATGCCTTGATCCGCCAGAACGTCCAGCAGCACTTTGCTGGCAAACATCTGATTGTAGACGGAAGATCCGCCAGAGGATAAAACCGCCATTGAAATATCATGTTCGGGTATGGTGATTAACACGGCATGGTACAACATGGTATCTCCGCCTTTGGCAAGCGCGGTAATCCCATAATCGCTAAAAGGTGCAAGGTCAACCGAATCCCACCCCAAGCCATAATTGATCGTATTTTGCTCATCAGATACCCATATGCCCTTACGATATTCATGAGATTGCATAGCCTTCACAGCAGATTCGGACAGAATATCCGGTCTGTTCCCCATTAAAACCTCTCCGAATTGATTCAATTCTTCTGCGGTAGAGTACACCCCGCCTGTACCGATAATGTTTGCATTTTCGGTAGGCATCGTCATCTCAAGTGTAGGCCAATAGGTTTCGGATAACTGCGCTCTGTCAAAGGAATCTAGTGGTGTCTTCGTTGATTCCAACTTCAACGGCTCACTGATGTACTTGGCGATATATTCGCTGTAGCTTAACCCACTCACCCGTTCAACCAGGATTTCAAGCAATTGAAAACCGTCATTGGCGTAAACGGAGTATTCGCCAGGTTTGGATTTCAGTTTTTCGGACTGAAGTTTAAGCAATAACTCATCATGATTGCGGGTGTCATTATCGTCAAACAACATGCTGTTTCCATAATGTGTACCGTATAGACCGGATGAATGATTCATCAACATGCGCGGTGTGATTTGAGTATAGCGTGCATCTGCCATTTTAAAGTCCTTGATATACGAAGTAAGCGGCTCATCCAGATCTATTTTGCCGGAATCGACCAGCTTCATGGCAGCTGCCGTAACAACCATTTTGCTAACCGAGCCTATGCCATACATGCTATCCTTGTCTATTGGCTTCTGTGATGCCTTATCGTGCAGTCCTACACTATCTGATAAAATGTATTCTCCTTCATCCATGATCGCATATTGCACACTGGTGACACCGTAATTTTGCACCATCGCCTTGGCGATCTGCTCCGCACGTGCCTCAATCGTTGCACTGTTATTCGCCTCTGCGCTGACATCTGCCAGCGGTGTAATGACAAGCACCGCTGTACATAAAAGACTAATTAATTTCTTCATCCCATGTCCTCCCTCAAATGTTCTTATGAATGAATTCATCATATCCGGGAAGATACAGATCGAACGCAAAAGAACCCTGAATGGAAAAAAACAATCCCTGAACGGCAGGTTCAGGGATTGTCGGTGTGGAACGGAAGCACGACCATGTTGTTAAACTTCCGATGCTGATGCTCAATACTCATATGTCCACCATATTTCTCGCACATTCTCGATATATTGGTTAGACCGATCCCATGGTACTCGGGATTGGGCTTTTCACTTTTCAAGTCAACTATCGGTTGCTCAACATGATTCATAATCTGGATGACAAGTGCAGATGATGTGGAGTGAATGGCAATGAGGATATATCGATCCTCCGCCTGTCTGACCTTCTTGGAAGCTTCAATTGCGTTATCGAGCATATTACCGAGCACCACACACAGATCGTATCGATCAATCTGGACATGCTGCGAGTACAGCTGGATTTTGGTGTCGATTTTGATCCCGTTTGCCTGCCCCATAGCCAGGGTATTCGTAACGAGAGCATCAATGACCAAATTGCCGGAGTTCACCCGCTGATACGCACCTTCAATGGTATTTAATGTAGATTGGATATGGTCACTCGCCGCCACCAATTCGTTACGTTGGATACATTCATCGATATACAGAAACTGCTGGTTAATATCATGAATGATGGATTTAATGTTTTTGAAACTGTGCACGGTCTTCTCATAGTTGGCATCCTGATAGTCCATCTGACGCTGTAACTGGGCGTTTTCATGCGCAAGCTGTACCTTTTCCACCATATTATCGAACACATAAACAATGAACACGTTGAGAAATAGAGAGCCTAGTACAGAAAGGATGTAAAATATGTTTTTCTCACTATATATGGAGGCTACATTAATCTGATAGATCGTAATAATAGGTACAATGAGAAACAGCAAATAATAACGATAATGCACGGCAAAACTTCTGCGTTTGGCTACTAGACGCACAACTTGAATAACAATGAACATGATACTGCAACCAACCAGCATCACTTTGGAGAGAATCCAGTGGTCTTCACCATTGAACTGTTCCCATGAAATGAAATCTCCAGTGGATTCCAAGACTCCGAGAATATATACAGCTATCGTATTCGCGATGGTAATTAGAACCCCATACAGGATGGTAAAAACAAGTTTGATTTTGAACTCCACTTCATAGGATTGTGCCAGACTGAAGATTAATAACAGAGCAATAGCAGTTGAAACGATGTCCGAGAAGGAAAATGCCAAATAAAAATAATCCAACAGAATGAAAACGATAAAATAAATAGCTCTATGCGGCTTTCGCCTGGACTTGCCCAACACAGAATCAAAATAAAAATTCGCCTGAAATGCCATAAGTAAGGTCACAAAGATGATGGAAAAGATCATGTAGGTATCCATATCATTGAATCCTCATGATCATGTATTTAGTGTAGGCATCCTTGATTTCCTTGATCTTGGATCGGCCTATGGGCAATTCCGTTCCATTCAGCATCACCACTTGTGTGCCTGCAAACTTCTGTACATGCATCAGGTTGATGATAATCGAGCGATGAACCTGCAAAAAACCGTGGTCTTTCAAACCGGATGCATAGCTGGATAGAACACCTTTGGTCTCATACACATTTTCATGTGTTACAAACTGCAATTTGTTCTTGATCGTCAAACTTTTGACGACCTCAATCCACAGAATATCATCATATTTCAAAAGCACTTCTTCATAGTCAGACTTGATCAGTACATACTTTTTGTCCAATGCCTGAAAATATTGACACAGCTTAACCATCTTTTCCTCAAAAATTTGCGGCTGGATTGGTTTGATCAAATATTGAAAGGTGATGACATCAAAACTCTCCACCATGTATTCCGGGTAACTGGTCAAGAACATAATCTGTACGTCCAGAAACTTCATATTCCTGATCTCTTTGGCGGTCTGAATCCCGTTCATTCCGCCCATCTCCACATCCATGATGAGAATATGAAATGTATCTCCGGCATCTCTATAATGGGAGAGTAATTGTTCACCAGATGTGAATAGGCTAATTTGAAAATCAAAATTGGTTTTTAGAGACAAGGAGACCAGCATCGTTTTCACACGTTCTCGCTGCTGCTCCTCGTCATCACAGATTGCAATATTGAACATGGGGGAACATCCGCCTTTCATCGACATCGTCTCTGAATTTCACTCTCGAATATACTATTTTAGCATAGGTTTCGGAGTCGAATTGGGCTGAAATGCATTATTCTAACCCTAAAGTGCAAGAGAATGAAACAAATGCCAAAGCCCCTACCACGAATGGAAGGGGCTTATAAGCACGTATTTCTAAGAATAACGTTGTAAGAATAAGGAATCAGCTGCCTGTTCTTCCCTATATCTTAGTTAAACAATTGGCGAAGTTCCTCGACTTCCAGACGGGTAGTGGGCTGGAATGCTGGACTCTCTACATAACGCTGGAAGCTGTATAACAACTGTCTTCCCTCCAGCGTTCCCATTAGGTTCTCCAGATTAAGCGCTCCCATCAGTACTCTCCCATTCCACACCCGACACTCCATTAACAGTCCGAGCTTATGATTTCGTTCAAAATTATCAATGGTCTGCACGATCGGTTGCAGGTCTTTATTCAGCTCATCCAGAATGATGGATGACGACTCCGAAACGATGCTCCACCACGGATAAGTCGAATACTCCTCTGTGACAAAATGTTCGAAGGCCGGATGGTCCTGTTGAATTAACAAGCCCATTGTGCCCACAGGAACTTCTCTCTTCATATTCTCCGATATCGATCGGAACATAGGGTAAGACCAGAAATCGGTGCTGTAGAAACCTTGGATCGCGTGTTGCATCTGACTGGGATTCGGGAAAAGTAAAATATCCTCGCCCTGCTCAAGCAACGCCAACGCCTTTTCCGAGAGTTCGGTAAATAGATTCAAACCGCTCAGGTCCACTTTTTGCTGATTTGGGTAGATCCACAGGTCGTACGACTTACGGATATCCGTGCCCGGAATGGACAGTCTGAGCTCCACTTGGGTCATATCGGAGACTTCAGGGATGTGAATGCTGAGATCCGTGATATTCACATAATGTTCTCCATGGGTCGCAGGCAGGTCTGCTTTCCCTTCCAATAGGATGCTTCCTTCGATCTGCTCGCTTTGAATTTCCCACTTCAATTGAAGTCCATCCAACGCTTGTCTCCGGAAGTAACTTAGTTCAATGCGTGGTTCGAACAATTCACCCGCTTGATAATTATATTTGGGGAATCTCGCCAGCAGCACAGCATCGGAACAGAACGTTCTCCACTCCTCAGGTGTAATCATGCCTTTGGAATCCATGAATGCGTCCAGTACACCCACCAGCGCTGTTCCCTGACCACTGAAATCCTGGAGATCCAGCAGTTGAAAGCCTGCTAGTTGCTGCGAACGAAAAGCCGCTTCCAGTTCTTCCTTGTAACATGCGACCGCGAGCTTACCAGAAGCTCTGAAGTAGGCCTCCGCCAGATGTCCCAGTCCATTGGCTTCCAGACGCTCACGAAACACTTCGAAGTTCTTCGCTTTGAGAGAACCCGTATACTTGTTAATCTCATCGAAATTAGGAAACGTGGCGTACTGTCCAATTTCATGCGAGATAATCGGTACCTGTGAGACAAGTTGCTCACTGCCGGCTTCGGCCTGCACCGTTTTGGAGCCAGTCCCATACTGAATCTGAATCTCTTTATCCCCCGTTTGCCCAGAAGGGTCAGCATCGCTGCCTTGCTCCGGTACAATGTTCGAATCGTAATCTTTCAACGTGTTTGGCAAGTCGGTCTGCACGTGACCGAGCGGAGCATCACACATCGCATAAGAACCTCTGAACAGGCGCTCTTTGGAGAAACGAACCCCGCAGAAGAATTCACTTTCCTCCAGAATGTCCGGCACAAACTGAAAGTTATTGGAACCTTCGGTGTATAGATGGCGATGATCATATGCTTTGTACGCCTTCAGGATCGAATTCAATCTGTCCTTACTGCCCCATAGTTCATTTCCCATGGACATCATGACAAACGAAGGATGATTACCAAAAGCACGCAACATTGCAAATCCTTCGCTAATCAAGTAATCCTGCTCTGCTTGATTGTGCCCATCTGATGATTCATCGGTAATGGTTCCCCAGAACGGAAGCTCAGGTTCCATGTAGATGCCGAGCAGATCCGCTGCAATAAAAGCAGCCTCCGGAGGACAACAGGTATGGAAACGGTAGTGATTGATACCGTAGGACTTGGAGATAGCGAGAATGCGAACCCATTCATCCACATCGGTTGGCGCGTATCCCGTGAGCGGAAAGATCAGCCCGTCATGTTTGCCTCGAAGAAACGTTTTGCGACCATTAATGGTGAATTTGTCTCCGGCAGCCCGGAATTCCCGTAATCCTGTCCATACTTCGGTGGAATCCAGCACTTCGCCATCCTGATCTTGCAGTTGAATGTGAAGTTGGTACAGATTAGGTTCATCATCACTCCATAACATGGCATCTTCGCCAATCTTGTATGTGAGGTCGATATTCTGAGAATCCGGGGTGAAAATCTGTTCCTCGGTCGTATACACCGGATCTGCACTGACAGCAACAGCTGATACCACGATTCGTACTCCTCGCAGTTCACCGACAAGTGCTGCCTTAATGTCGAAAGATCGAGTCGCCAGAACGGGGTAAACTTGAACATTATCCAGATAAACACGCTCAAAAAATTGAAGCTCCAACTTCCCGGTGATCCCGTTCCAATTCGTCTGTGTGTCTTCGGATGTAAGGTGACCACCTTTGGTTGGATAATCGGTATTGTCCACTCGAATCGTAATTGTATGTGTCCCAGCGGTTAGTCCAGCCTCAATCTCGTAACGGTGAGGTGTGTTCAGACTGTTTTGCGTTCCCCACTCCACCCCATCAATCCAGACTGTGGTAACTCTCGTTCGTTCCAGATGTAAGAAGCAACGTTTGCCAGCCAAGTGTTCAGGAATTTCTATCTCTCGTGTAAACCAGGCATAGCCTTCAAATAAATACTCATCCGTTAGCGCACCGATTAACATATGTTCGTTTTTCTTGCCCTTGGCCGCATGAGATGTGGTATTTGGCAATGTAATCACGTCTGAGAAATTCAGACCGCTTTCCACCTTATGTTCATCGAGTTGGAGTTTCCAGTAACCTTCCAGATTTATTGCAGCTATCATGATATTGTCCCCTTTTAGATTCAACTAATCGATACAAGTAATCGCTTCCAAGATACAGAAACCGTTTTCGAAAATCATACCTGTATTATAAACTCGATTGATGCTCCTCGCATAGATCATTTACAAATAAAAAAGTCGCCATTGCTGGCGACATCTTATGGATACATATGCTGTATCCTGAACAATTCTAAAATATGATGGGAACCATGCCCCCGTCCATCCGTATGGGAGATCCTCTAAAGGCAGGAGCATACGGGCTGCATACAAAAGTCGCGAGTCTGCCTATTTCACTTGGCTTGATGAATCGCTGTAATTCGGACTGAGGCAGATTGCTCTTCATAAAATCTTTCTCTTTTTCCTCGAAAGTCAGCGCCTCATCAGGGTATATGCCCTCAATGATCTCACGCACATTCTCAGACAGTGTCGGCCCTGGAAGGATCGTATTGATTGTAACTTCGGTCCCTGCTGTCAGTTTGGACAAACTTTTGGACAATGACAGCAACATCGACTTGGTCATGCAATATTGCGGCATCTGGCCTGAGGGCATAAGCGCTTCTTCACTCGCGATGAAAATAATACGTCCGTCATTGTTCTTCACCATTTTA
This sequence comes from Paenibacillus sp. LS1, assembly GCF_026013365.1. Taxonomy (GTDB): domain Bacteria; phylum Bacillota; class Bacilli; order Paenibacillales; family Paenibacillaceae; genus Paenibacillus. Next base: position 47,970 of record NZ_JAPDOE010000001.1, on the reverse strand, counting down.
GGTAAATAAAATTGGGACAAGCCATTGGCAGCCAGAACATTGGTACGGAAATATTTTTCCCACACTTCATCGTTTACATCTTCATAACTCATGATTTCATATATGCCCATGCTATTCACTAAAATATCAACCTTAGGGAACTTCTCGAATAAAGTTTGTCTTTGCTCCAGATCCACAAGATCAGCCGTGGCTTTTTGTGGAGAGGTCTCCGGAAATTTGGACTTGATTTCATGAACAGTTCGTTCCACCTCTTCATCATTGCGTCCATTAATCAGAACATGAACACCTTCTCGGGCGAGTTCCAAAGCAATTGCTTTACCTATTCCTTTTGTTGATCCTGTAACTAAAGCTGTTTTCTCTTTTAGTCCCATATCCATCCTGCATTTCTCCTTCATGATTACAACTATCCGGCAGCTGCTTCTGGACATTGCCAATAGCTTCATGCACCGGATAGGTATAATATTACGCAGTCTGAAGGGACTAGTAACTAGCACTTTGCGCCAGTATTAATGCCTGACACGCCAATTTGAAGGTGTATCCCCTTCCCAATTTCGGAACGCACGATAGAACGAATTCTGGTCTTCATATCCAACCAGGAATGCCACTTCTTTGATATCGAGCGAAGGATCTGCAAGGTACTCTCGGGCCTGCTCACGTCTGGCCTCGGTTAATAATTGCTTGAAATTCGTGTTCTCCTCCGTCAGTCGCCGCTGCAAGGTGCGATCACTCATACGAAGCTCTTTGGCGACCGTCTGAATGTCAGGACGCTTTCCTATGAGGCTGCGTTTCATGATCCATTTCACCACTTCAGTAATAGAACGACTGCTCTCCTGTTCGTCCAGCGACCGTTCTAGTGCCGGGGTCAGAATCTCCAGTAACTCCTCGTTATACGAAAGAAATGCAAGACTCAGATCTTTCCGCCCTAGCGTCACCCGATTATAGTTGGAATTGGTATGGACTCGACAGCCAAAATAAGCTTCGAGTATGGCTACGTCACCCATTGGTTGCGAGAATTCAACCCTTTTTGCAGTCAATAGCTGTCCTGTGCCCCTCCGTCCAAGTTCGATCAAGAATGCCAGCGTAATACCCACCAGCAATGGCGGACCTGGTTGCTCCTTATGTAACCATTCGAGTTCAATGATACATTCTTCCCCTGCTTCGTTCATCTGCAAGCTCTCGGGAGGGCACATTTGCTTGTAACGGACCATTCGATTCAACGCATCCCGATAATCACGAGCATGGTACATCGCCAGAACAGGCGGAGGATACTTCGATATTTCATATCCAGTTGCAAGTTTGATGATGCCTTCGGCAGTGTCCCCAATGAGATCTGAATAGGCCTGCCAGATTGCAAAGTACTGAGATTGGGTCACTACAGGTTGATTGATTACCTCAAGAGGCAGTTGTGCAGTGCGAGCTACGTCGTCAGCACCAATCCCTAATTGATGTAATCCAGCCCAAAAGCCTGGATGAACTTTAATTCGATTATTTGGTTGCGTCTTCATGCCTACGATCTCCTTTAGCCATATTCTGATGACCCAAAGAAGAAATAAGACGAGCAATCGTTTGCGGGCTATCCTCGCTATTGGATTCCAGCCATTGATTAATGATGCCTAAGGAACCATGAACCATGTAAGTGAGCGTATAGTCCATTGTAAATGTCTTCTGGCTGTCCGCGTCTTCTCCATTTTTCAGCAGAAAGTCTTCCAGTAAAACTTGTGATAAAAAGTTGTTTTCTTTACTCTCCGAAATCAGGATTTGATAGATGGTTTTCTTATCCTGAATGATGTTCAGCAGATTAACCATCGATTGCTCTGTTGTGCAGGGACTTGTCCCCTGTCCTAACGTTTCCATGATTTCTTGCGTAAATTCCATCTGCAAGGCTTCAAACAATTCATAAGGATCTTTGTAGTGCAAATAAAACGTGCCTCGATTGATATCCGCCTGCTTACATATTTCAGTTACCGTTATTTGAGGTAATTTTTTGCTCTCTAACAGCTCTAGAAAGACCTCTTTAATAAGCTCCATCGTATATTTAGTTCTTCTATTATTTTTGATTCCAACCATGAGCTAACCCCTCTTATGATCATCTTCTCAACAAACGTAAGCCCAACTGTTGAATTCATAACACTACCACATCTATTGATGATTGTGATTGCAGAGTTGAGTAGATTATACTGACATTGCGATATCAAATCAACAGATGTTCATTTAATAACAAGTATCCAAACGCATAATTTATTTCAACCATATAAGAGGAGCAATCAATATGACAACCATCTCAAACCAACCCAAAGTTTTAATTGTAGGCGCAGGAGCCGTTGGATTTTCAGTGGGTTACCACCTTCACTTAGCTGGTGCTGATCTGACTTTTCTAGTGCGAAAAGGACGAACAGAAGCTTTCAATGCTCCGCAGAAACTCTATTGTTATAACGATGCTTCTCTCAAAGAATTTAGCGGCTATCATGTCATTGAAGATGTAACAGCTATCAAGCGTCAGCAATATCAATATATTATTGTCACCTTGGATGGTCATGCCAGTCGCACACCAGAAGGCATCGAACTGCTGTCCAGTATAGGTAATATTGTGCGGAACTCCACAACCATTGTCATTATGTGCGGGTTTGGGAGTGGAATCCGTGAACATTACCTTGAGGTGATGCAGATTCGGGAAGAACAGTTGCTCAGAGGAATACTGGGTACGCTGAGTCATCAATCCTCGGCTGATTTACCTGTCCATGAGCCCACCGATCCCAAACAGATCGCTCAAGCCATCGTCTGTTACAAACACCCGACGAACAACGTCGGTTTCCAAGTGGAAACCAATAACAAAGCAGCAGCAAAACAATTTATAGCATTGTACAATCAATCTAAAGTCTCGCGCTGTGGTCAAGTAAGCCCGGCCATGTTCAATATATACTCCAGTATCGGCTTTCCTGTATATGCCGCTTGTGATATTTTGGGCTGGCCTCCCTTCTCAACTGTTATTGCCAATACGGAACTTTGGCAGCTAGCTTGCCGTGCCCAAGGTGAAATAGCAAGCTTGCCTAATCATGGCCTCGTCGGCAAAATGATGGGTGTTGTGATGGGCGCACGTATGACAGCAAAAATACAACTTAAAATGGAACGAGATATGTTACCTCTCGATTATCAAGCTTTCAATCGTTTCCATCATGGTGGCAAGGTACGCACTCAGGATGTGGAATCTTTGCGAAACTCGATAATTGAAGGCCAACGCCAAGGCCGTCCCATGAAGGCATTGAAGGAATTACTGCAACGTGTAGTTGAACATGAAGCAGCAAGCGCATCTACGACACGTTAAAATAAATAGAAGAGGTCCTTGCTCTCCAGCAGGGACCTCTTCTTTGTTTCACTCCGCAATACGAAAACACGACTGCCATGAGTGGTCAGTCGTGTTCAAGTTCATCATTTTATATCTATGAAGAATATGCATTTCGTAATGCGGCTACTCATTCAAAGCCGTTTTGATCAGGGCGTTCACTCGTGAGTTAAACAGCAGACCGATATGTGATACGAGGGATACGGAAATGTTGTTGGCTCCGCTCAACCGGGAAAGTGTCGGGGACACAATCGTATCACTGGTGGAATAGATCGAAGTCACCTTTATTCCACTCGGAGCTGTAGTTGTAGTCAATCGATTAGCCCCACCCAGGGTGATCAACTTATCCACTTTGGAAGCGCCTCCACGGTTAAGTATGTAATAGAGACTATTGGCTCCGCCCATGCTATGCGCTACAATATTGACTTTCGTGTGGCCGGTTTCGCGTAGTACATCATCTACGAATCGACTGATTGCTGCGGAATTCAACAACTGGTTTCCTTGTTTGCTCGGGAGATCAATTGCGAATAGTTCCTCTCTCGTCCACCCTTGGCTACGCAAATAACTCTCAATCGCTGTAAAATTGCTATCTGAACCGGTTAATCCATGTACCAATACAATGGGTGTACGTGCTGTAGCTGCAGAAGCCTTTGAACTTTGACCCATTCCTGTTATGGAAAAAGCAAGAATCATGGTCATGAATGTGATGAATATCATTTTACTCTTTTTCAAAAAGTTTCACTCTCCTGTAAATAATTTATATTCCATATATTACAAGCTAACATACGGAATATAAATGATAAATGAACCTTCAGACTCATTTTTACAGGATTATCCAAAGTATACTACGACTAACAAGATTTTATTTGTTCAAACGCTAGTTCGCTACTTCTTTTATCCTTCAACGATATCTGCGTGCAGATCCGTTGCAATTTCAATCATTTTGGGTACAATCGCTTCGTTAGAAATAGCTACATACAGATCTCCCATGTACAAACGAAAAGCTATTTGTGATCCTTCAAGGTCCCACATAAAAAAGTCCCCATCGATGGACATGGTGCTCTCCGCTCCGACAATGTTAAGAACCGTCGAATAGGTAAAATCGGGTTTGGATGCGAAGTAGCGTTTGCACTCTTCTAGGGAGATGGATTGTTCTGTATTGCTTTCTTGCATGGATCGGGTAATTCGAAAACGCTGATTCATTGATTTGCCTCCAACATTTTATTAATATATACATGTTCCACAGCATTATATTTTCTCATTTCCGTCTTCCTGTGTCAAAACCATGCATGCCCTATTCTTCAAATTCATATATACTGAATACAAGTGCACAACGAATTTCTACAATCAGGAGGAGTTAATTCAAAATGTTGAAAACAGAATTCATTGATGTACTATCCATTGTCTCACATAAATTATATGATTCGGCTGCTAATGTTATGGATACAGCGAGCAGGTTAATTCCTGCAAATACGTTTTGTATCGCTCAGTTGGATCACCTATCTACTAAAGTTCTGAACGTATATAATCGCGACAAACTAATTCTGGGTGAGGGGCTAGTCGTTGACAACGCCGAGTCATACTGTGCACTTGTGACAGAATATACCCAAGGCCCGTTGGTGATAAATAATAATCTGACTCATCCATTAACCAAACATATGGACGCTACGGAATTCGTAGGCGGCTGTTCATTTGTCGGTGTACCGATACATAATGAGAACGGAGAAATTTACGGCTCCCTCTGCTCATTTGATCAGGATTTCTACTCCTATCAACAGAAGGACGTGGACCTGCTTGTCTCCCTGTCTTCATTTTTCACCGGTCTTCTTGAGATGGAAACGACTCTGCAACAGTTAAAAGATGCGGAAGAGACCGCTGCAAGAGTGCTTGAAGAGAAGAAAAATCTTCTTGCGGTCCTTAGTCACGAAATCCGCACACCAATGAATGGTGTTCTTGCAATGGCAAACCTGTTGCAATCTACTAGACTAAATGAGGATCAATCGTTATATGTTAATGTCATCGAGTCAAGTGGCGCCAGCCTTCTAGCTATGATGGATCAGATTCTGGACTACTCCAAGGCGGAAGCAGGTGCGATCTCTTTGGAGATTCATCCCTATAGCATCACTGAAACCGTTGACCATGTACTACAGTTGTTTTCCTCTGAAGCACAGAAAAAAGGACTCCGATTATACGCAGCATACAGTATAGATGATCATCTGATGCTTATCGGCGATCAGCATAAAGTCCGTCAGATTCTAATTAATCTCGTTGGGAATGCGCTTAAATTTACGGAGAAAGGTGAAGTATGTATCTCCACTCAGGTATCTGCTGATCCAGAAGGTACACTCCATGTATCCTATGAGATAAGGGATACGGGCATCGGCATCCCGCAGGATCGCCAGGATCTGTTGTTCAAATCCTATTCGCAGATTCATGGTAACTCAGGAAAGTATGGAGGAGCAGGACTGGGCTTGTCCATCTGTAAACAACTCGCTGAATTAATGGGTGGCGTTGTCTGGCTTAAAGAAACAAGTCACTTGGGCAGTCAGTTTGTCTTTAATATTTCCAGCGTTGCACCAACGTCCATGCAAATCTCTGAATAATGAATATATTATTCTATCTGAACAGATAGGAGGTATATGCGTTGTCCCAATTCCTTGATGCAAGATCATCGCAAAATGCTGCTTTGTTCAATTCCATCTCCATACCGATTCCAGTGATCAACACGCCTCAGTTATTTGCCCAGATTGGTCTGCAAACGGCTGGAGCGGGAACCAATCTGAGAGTCTCCCTAAAAGGAACCATAACGGTACAATTACCGCTTGCTCTATTTCAAGTGAGGATCATTATTGTAAGAGGCACAGTCGCAACCGATCCGATCGTTTACTCTGGGAACTACACGTATGGTTTGAGCGGTCTGCTTAACCCCGAAGTGATTGTCTTCTCTGCCAGTGACTTTAACATTCCGATCGTACCACAATTAACTTACACCGCATTTATCAGTACCAACCTGCTCGGAACAGTTCGGGTAGGTCCCGAGAGTTTCGACGGATTTGTCGTTTCGGATTAAAACGAATACCTCCACCCCCATACTCTTAATCTGTTTGTTCATATAGATTAAGATATGGGGGTGTTCTATTTAATTTGAATTAGTTTCCAAAATAAACATCTAGCTTACCCGAAGGCGGCGTTGTAGCCATCCACACCGCTGCCAGATTATCCGGACTAACTGTTGCCGCAGTAATGTAGTCTCCAATCAGTACTGTGGGCATCGGGGAATTGCCATTTGGATTAAAGGAAGTAGTTGTAATTCGTCGGTTAGTGAAGCTGGCCCCCCCATCAAAAGATTCCGCAACAAAGACGTCCAGGAGGAACCCGTCAATTCGATTGGTGTAATAAATAACCCTGATGGTCCCTGCAAAGGGGGATACGGTAATCGACGGGAAAAAATTTTGCGTACCCGGGGGGGCGCCTGTAATACTGACTGGATCTGACCAAAGAAGGCCATCGGGAGATTCGCAGAAGAAAATATCGGTATATCCGGCACGTGCATCATTCCAAACGCCATATAGAGCCCCGCTGTTGGGTCCACTTGATATGTCTGCGCCCAAACTTAAGTTGGTCTGTACTCGAAAAGCGTAATTCGGTACAGGCAAGGGCGAAGGTGCAGGTACAACGGATGAGATGAACGTAGCCTGTCGTTCAAGAGGGGGTTGATAGGTAATCCCCCCATCATAAGAAATACGCAATAGCGCAGAAGGACTGGCAGGACCCGTAATGATATATCCCGCATAGACTTGACCTGAAAACCCAACAGCCAGCGCAGCCCGATCATGTATACCTCGAGGATTCGATTGTCGATCAGGCGGCTCCCAGGATATCCCCTGCGAGAGCGACCTTTGCGTAAAAATAGCGGAAGAAGTGGTAGCAAGCGGTGTGTATCCGACATATGCATTGCCTCTATACGGGCTTCCTGGGGATCGATCAACGGCTATGTACGGCTCATCATTATGAACAATGGTACCGAAACCCGCCTGTACGATAACGGGCGGCTGCCACGTTAGTCCATCATCAAATGAGGTATAACTTGCAATCGTCCCATCATTGATCCCGTTAAACAAATGAACGGTAACGATAAAAGTATTGGGAAACGTGTAGTCTATTGTTGGCGCTTCCGCTCCTGCATATCCAGCTGGTTGAGGAAGTACAGTGGTCGACCAGGTACTGCCTCCATCAATGGAACGATAGAATCCAGTCAATGTGGGACCGGTACTGGTATCTACGGCGACCACGCATATAATATTGGGGTTCAGCGTATTAACTGCAATCGAAGGTTCAAATTGACTGCCTGCTAACGCTCCAGTTATATTCACAACGGCCATCTGCTCACCTCTTTTCGTTTAAGGGATATTTGTGAATCGGTCAATTAATGTCATCTCGGATTGGAGCACACGCTGAATGATCTGGCCTGTAGAGTTAACACCGTATACATGGATGACCGTACTTGTAGCACTGAAATAATCACTTTGTACCTCGTAAAAAGCCGCATTGATCAGTGGATAGATTAAGCTTCTCGTCGCTTGGGGAAGTAATTCAAACAGATCATGACCAATGGGTATACGCGCAGCTTGAGAGGTATCCCACCTGAAAACTTCCAGCTCAATATTGACAGGTGCATTGAGGGAATCATTAATGCAAGTCACTATGAGCTGAGTGGATTGGGTCTCACCCGATGTTGGATTGTAAATAAAGCCCGTAGAGTTTGGCAAAAAGCACACTCCTTCCGTAATGTTTATTGGAGTATATTACGATTCCTGCCACCCGTATGACTTAAACATCGAACTCTTATATTGGAACGATATGAAAATTTTGTTATGCTACATATGCTAGATTAATAGATTCTGTTCAAAACATGATTCTACTACTTATGTAGGAAGTTGGAGGAAATATACGATGTTCATTAAACGTGTAGGAAAAATCGCTGCTGTTACCGTATTGGGCCTATCAGTCCTTGGAAGCACCCCAAATATTGCTGGAGTATACGCTGCTCCGGCCATTTCAGTTCTACTGGATGATGTTCCCCTGAAGTTTGATGCGGCACCCCGGATTGATAAAGGTGTCACTTACGTCCCTTTTCGGACTGTTGGAGAAGCTCTTGGTATCGATATTACTTGGAACAGCAAATCACAGACTGTAAAAGCAACCAATAATGTGATCGGACAAACTACTGAGGTGCTATTACAAGTTGGAAGCACCACAGCCACCGTAAATGGAAAAAAAGTTATACTCCCTGCAGCACCTGTTCAGCGGCAAGGACGTGTACTCATTCCACTCAGTTCATTCAGTAACCAATTTGGTGTAGGTGTTAGTTGGAATCAAGCCACCAAAACCGTTTCCCTTGTCTCACCACAGCGCGAAATGCATCTGAGAGCCTTCTATGCATTGCAATCCTTTCAAGAAAAGGATCTTATTGCTTCTATGAATTCTGTAGCATTTGGCTGGAGCCGCATTGATCGCAATGGACAATTCACCCTTCAAGGGGATGAGTACCGCCTCCCTGCTGCTGCGGGTGATATTACGCCGCAGTCCATCGTTGCTGACGCATCGGATCAGCAGATCCAACCACAGCTCATGGTGTATGCTTTGGATGGAAATGGTGAACTGACCAAAGTTCTGAGTGACAGCAGCCTGCGGCAGAAATCGATTGAAAGTATAACTGCTGCGGTAGCTGAGCATGGTTTTGGCGGAGTTGTTCTGGATTTTGAAGGACTGGGTTTTAAACTGGATGCGGTAGCACAACAGAAGTTGCTCAATGCTTATGTGAAACAATTGAAGAGTTCCTTGCCCCAGGACACGGCCTTATCTCTGGCGGTACCGCCGCTAAACAGTGCTTATAAAGGATATGATTACAAGACACTTTCCTCCATTGCAGATGATCTGATCATTATGGCCTATCAGTATAATCCGGTTGGCACCAAATCCCAGGTACCCGAACCGAATAGTCTTGTGGACCAAGCGATACAGCTAGCTCTTCAAGCTGGTGTCCCAAAAAACAAGCTGCTACTCGGTATCAGTTTAAGCAGTGAAACACCGTCCTCTGTGGATGATAAGCTGGGTCTTGCCAAACGTTATGACCTCAAAGGAGCCGCCTTCTGGCGCCTGGGTCTGTTCCGTTCCTACAACACGAAGATGGAAGATGCCGTAAATGCTTCTGTGATCAAAGAATAAAAATCTTTGAGTGGATGCATTAATGACAGTTCGCTTAAAAGTAAAAGAAGGACCAAATCTCTGCTTGTCAGAGACTTGGTCCTTCTTTGCTATCATTTTATTTCATAAGTTTATCTACACTTCCAAATACAAGCTTCACAATCTGGGTCGGACCGGGCAAACGAGGCTGGAAGAGAAGAATGATTCCAAGGACAGCCGCCACAGCAGTAATTCCTGCTGTCACTATTCTGGCTCGCTTCTCTTTGCTACTCCTCCACTCTCCATATACTATCGCAGTCGCCAGCATCAGAATTCCAAGGATTGAGCCCAGTTTCATGCAATCACCTCTCTTTCTCAAGCTTTTAACAGGAGCAAATTCTGTTCAAGTTTCGTCCTCATTCGGTATCCCCTGTGGTCCGGTTGATTTACCAGTACGCACTACGTGTGCATCCACTTTAACTTCCACGTCCAATTCAGGATAGAGGGTTTCCCAGTTCTTCTCCTGCTTCTTCCATTGCTTCGGATAATATCTGCGAAATTCAACTGCAAATTTGAAGAAATCGGAGCGCAGCTCCTTCTGGGACAGGTCTAAAGCATCATGAGCCAGAGATGTGAGTTTGGCAGACCATTCCTGTTCCAGTTTAGTTAACACAGCGGGATCCGTTAGATTGGCATCCGTCGTATTTAACACCACTTCTCCGCTGGTTTGGATATCCACCTTCATGCTCCAATGCTGGTTTACAATTCGTGGCTTCAAGGCCGTTTTAATTTCAATGAGTCGAATCGAGAACGAACCCTCTAACGGCTCAAACTCAACAGGCATGATAATGTTGTTCAGCTCTTTTGCGAGTAGCAATACACCTACGCTCATTGGTTCCTTAACCGTTTTGACATAGCGATCCTTATTATACAAGCTCAGACCTTTCACATACGGTGTAGTCGTCAGTTTATCCTGATCGGGTTCTGGGGGTAAGACTAACATGCGAGACAAAATGGCGGAACTGCTTGGTCCTTCAATGGATTTAGCCAGTTCAAGGGCAGTGACACGTGTACCTAGCTTCAGATTGGCCATCTCACGCAACGATTCAGCAGAACTCCGCTCCAGGGGATCAAGTAACGCCAGGATATCTTTCGCCGCCTTTTCGCTGGAAAAGACATACGCATGCTCCCTGAATTGAGGGTAACGCAGGAAGAAATCAATGTACTCGCGAATACCGCGCTTGCCGGCTTGTTCACTAATGATAATGACTTCGCAGTGCCCCCAGAACATATTCCGGGGAACTTTCCGTTGCAACCGATTCAACGCCTCGGCAATCGTACGCCCCTCTGCTGTTCGAATCATTGTGACACCGCTCGGACTGCCGCCGCTCCCACTGCTATCTCCTCCACCAGCTTTGCGCGGAACAAATATCTGTGAAGTCAATTGTACTTTGCCCTCTTCGTAATCGATCCCCGTAGCCAGCACGATGGCCAAATCGTTAATTTCAATGCGATCCCAGCATCCACTCAAAAGTACACAACACAATATTGGCATTAGTAGTACTCTATATATTCGCAAGTGCTCCTCCCCCATCAATCAGGTGTTCGCTCGATTCTTTCGAAAATGGGCCCACCCTTTCTTCAGCCATGCAACACCGTAGATCATAGCCGGAAGGATTAATAAAATGCTGATCGTATACAAGTTGGCTGAAGCGCTAACCAGACTGGAAATGCCAGATCCGCCGGACACAACCCAGTAAGCAAATACCATACACAGGAACGAAAGCGGAACAACAACGGGTTTGTAGTCCTTCAACCCAAACCATTCCGCTGTGGATGTAGCAAAGATATATAGAAAAACGGAAATTTTAACGAAAATACCGAAAATCCAAACTGCAATAATAAGGGACTCGATATGTTGCAGAAAGTCCGCAATGGTTATGTATCTTGCTGCGATCATGACGGGAAATACGAATGTATCCGTCAAATCACCAATTAAAAACAGGCAAAACAGATTGGTAACCGTCATTGCAGTTGTCGTCAATACGAGGGAACCCAGCATGACCCGGGTTGTTCGTTTTTTTTGATTCACATAAGGTAGCAGAAAAGCCAACACGATATATTCACTAAACCATGCAGCAGGTGCAGCGGCCCCTGTAATAATGGGAATTGGTCCTTTCTCCATGAAGGGAAACAGCTCGGCAGGATTCAGTTCACCAATCAACAATATAAAGATCAACGCCAGTAGCACAATCAGCAGGGTAACAAACACCTGAGAGGTTCGTCCAACAACTTCAATCCCGAGTCTGACATTAATCGCACATACAACAACCATCGTACCCATCACAACAAACAAAGGTGTACTTGGAAGTGCATTATTGACAATGAATTCACCGTACTCCCGAATAATCAAGCCTGTCAGATGCGGTAAGAAAGCGATATATATCAGACCGAATAACTTACCCGGAATCCGACCAACGATTGATACACTGGATTGAATGAGCGTTTTTCCAGGGTACATACGATCAAGACCAATGGAGATACCAATGGCAGCCAGTCCAACGAGAGAACCCAGAATTGGAGTCATCCACATGTCGTGTCCTGCATAGTGCATTGTAATTCCAGGCACAGATAAGATGGCCGTCGCGAGAATGGCGGGAAAGACCATGAATGCCAATTGAGTTTCTGATATTTTTCCTTTGTCCGTCAACATGTGTGATCCCGCTCCCTTGGTTGCATTGGTTGCTTGAGTATAGATGGGTCTAGTGCGGTTTGTTCCTTGGAGATGGACGCCACCATACATCCTTGAGTTCCTTAGCCATCGTAGGCGCTACCGGTGACAGATAAGGTGTTCCGAATGAACGAAGACTGCTCAGATGTATGACAACCAAGATGACGCCCAGCATGACACCCGTGAGTCCCAGTGTTCCCGCCAGAAACATCATGGGAAAACGCAACAGTCGGGTCGCGATACTGGCAGCATAACGGGGGATCATGAAAGAAGCGATCCCGGTAATCGCCACAATGATAATCATGGGGGCTGACACAATTCCTGCACTAGTCGCCGCCTGCCCAATAATTAAGGCTCCCACGATACTGACGGCTGATCCGACCTGCTTCGGTAATCGGACGCCAGCCTCACGTAGTGCTTCAAAGGCAATTTCCATAATGAGTGCTTCCACCAGTGCCGGGAAAGGGATCTCTTCTCTCGCCCGGGCAATACTGAGAAGCAATACGGTGGGAATCATCTCCTGATGAAACGTGGTAATTGCTACATATGCCGATGGAAGCAGCATGGATAACACATAAAAAATGTATCGCAGCCAGCGTACAAAAACACTCATGAATACATTTTGATAATAATCTTCCGGGGATTGTAACATGGAAAAAATGGTGACTGGCGCGATCAGGGTGAACGGCGTTCCGTCAACGAGAATAGCAAACCGACCTTCCAGCAAGTTGGATGCAACGACATCCGGACGCTCCGTCGCAATCATCTGTGGAAATGGTGAATATCGCTGATCGACAATACCTTCTTCAATATACTGGCTCTCCAGTACGTCTCGAAGCTTCAAATCGTCAAGTCGTACCTCTACTTCCTTCACCAGTTTGGGGTCAATAATGCCTTCCATATAGATAAGTGAAACACTGGTGTTTGTGCGATCTCCCATGTTACGTGTATGAATTTTTAATGCAGGTGTTTTGATACGTTTGCGCAGTAGTGACATATTCATGGTCAACGATTCTGTAAATCCATCCCGTGCACCGCGTACAGTCGATTCAGCTAACGGTTCCTCCGTTGAACGATTTGCAGCTTGATATAAAGGGTATGCTGTTCCAACTTTTGAACCGTCCAGCAATAACAGAGCTTCTCCCTCTAATATGGCCTGCACCGCCTGAGTGGCTGTTTCAATATGTTTAACAGATGCGAAAGGGACTTGCGCAGCTTCGATCCCCGTCTCCTGAAGGGGCGTGAATACCTGTCGTTCCAGCCGCTCTGTATCACATAAACCAACACAATATATGCATAGCGCTGATGTATGACACGCAGTTTGGAATGTATGGAACACAACATCCGAGCAACCTGCAAAAACGGAGCTTAACATTTCTTGATCAACGGCTAGGTATCCGGTTAACGGCAGGTTCTGTTGTGTTATCGGTGATGTGTCCATACCGTCTCCCCTTTCTGTGCATGCTCCGTCCGTCCAGATATTCTCAGTTAAAGGTATCCTTTACTTATAAGATGGGATATATACGCAAAATAAAGAACAGCAAAGAGCCGTCCGTATGGACGACCCTTATGATACCGAACGCTATTAAATCTCGATGAATCACTATCCTTTCACCGCACCCAAGGCAACACTTCCAATAATCTGTTTGGAAAATACAGAGAATACAACAATAATAGGCAAGATTGAGATCGCTACACCCAAATACAAGAGTCCATAATCCATCCCATAGTACCCTTGAACTAGCGCAACCAGTACCGGTAGCGGATATTTGTCCAGAGAGAAAAACAGAACGAGTGGTGTTAGAAAATTATTCCATGAACCGATAAACGTGAATATACCAAGGGCCGAGATCGCCGGTCCTAGAATGGGCAGTACAATCTGATTGAACGTCCGGAATTCACCTGCACTGTCCACCCGTGCAGATTCAATAATCTCATCCGGGATGCTGCTCTCCATAAACTGTTTGATGAAAAATACGTTAAATGCGTTAGCCGCAGCAGGCAAAATAATTGCAGCATAGCTGTCCAGAAGTCCCAACATGCTGAATAGTCGATACACGCCAATGAGGGCCAGTTGCCCCGGCACCATCATGGTCGCTAACAGAAACAGGAACAACCAGTTCCGTCCTTTGAATTTAAATTTGGCAAAGCCATATGCAGTCAGAGCACCTATATACAGAGATAACACGGTCGATGTTCCGGCAATGAATATACTGTTGGCAAACCCACGCCAAATGTTGATTTTGGATACCATATTCATATAGTTATCGACCAAAAATGATCCGGGGAGAAATGTGAAAGTTGAAGCAATTGTGGCATTGTTATGTGTGGAATAGATGAGCATCAGATAGAATGGAATGATACAGAGCACGGCAAGACCACTCAGCAGCAAATAAATGATGATCTTGCCTGCCGTCAGTCGTCTGGTCTTGGCATACTGCTGAATCGCCGCATTTGGTTGTTCAATTGATTTTGCAGTTTGCATGAGAACTTCCCTCCCTATGAACGGCTCTTCCGCTTGGTCATGATGAAGGATGCAACGGACAACAATATGATAATGATGAACAGACAAAATGCTATAGCGGCACCGTAACCAAAACGCGTGCTCTGAAATGCTACATTATAGAGATACATAATACTGGTCATGGCTGCTCGGTCAGGACCACCAGTTCCATTGGTCAGTGTAAACGGCTGATCGAAAATCTGAATGCCACCAATAATGGATGTAATCATCTGAAACAGAATAATTGGACGGAGCATCGGTACGATAATATGGATGAAAATATGCTTCTTTTTCGCGCCATCCATCTGGGCAGCTTCCAGCAACGACGGATCAATACCCTGAAGACCTGCAAGGTAGATGACCATGGAATAACCGAAATATTGAAAAAACAAGATAGATGACACAATTAGCCGCATAAACCAAGGGTCATTTTTCCAATTAATTGGATCTTGAATAATCCCGATCTGCATCAAAAAATGATTCAGTCCCCCGGACTGCCAGTCAAAGATCAGACTGACAAGCAACCCGAGTGATGCAGCCGTAACGATATTGGGGAAAAAATATACGGCTCTGAAAAAGTCCCGCCCTTTGAGCAGCTTATCGTTCAGAATAAAAGCCAGCACAAGTGAGATTGTGAGCTGCGGAACCACGGAAACTCCCCAGATGAATAACGTATTGAACAAGGTTTTGTAGAACAACGGATCTTGTAGTACGGCCACGTAGTTACCAATCCCTACAAAGTCAGGTGTCGTGATTCCATCAAAGTTGGTGAAACTGATATAGAGGGAATACAATATGGGATAGAGTCCAAAAATGGTGAAAATAATAAAGAACGGAGCAATGAAGTAGTAGCCGTAATGGTCCTTTCGAATCGTTTTGGCAAACATATTCTGTCCCCCCAGTTATCATTGGATGTGTACATTCATTCGCTTACTTATAGGGCGTATCTGAAAACTCCCAAGGAGTTTTGAGACACGTCCTAAGCTAATCCACTTCCAGCTCCGGAAATCTCAAGGCGACATCACGTTTGATTCGCTTCACTACTTCATCTTTGTTCTGAATGTCCTGATTGAGATACAACTGGAGTACATTTTTATAAATATCACTGTTAATAATGGCATCATATTTGGTGCGTTCATACACAGGAACCCGCTTGGCAGCCTCCGAGAAAAACTCGAAATGCTTTTGCCCCCCCAGATAGGGCGATGAGAGCGAAGGCGCAAGTTTGTCATTCACAACCATATTGCTCGTAAAATAATCCTGCTCTTTCGCTAACTCGGACAGAAACTCGTGGTCAAAATTGTAGAACTCAATAAACTTCCAGGCCAGATCCTTTTTGTCACTTTTACTGTACATCGAGATATAGGTCCCACCCGCACTAAAGGCTGACGGTCCCGGGGCAAGGCCCCACATGCCTTCGGTATCCGGGGCGTTCGCCTTGAACGTGTATTGCAAGCCCCAGGTTGCCCCGGGATAGAACATGACCTCCCCTTTTTGCATGGATGCAGCATAACCAGCACTTCCATCTTCATACTCGGCAAGTACATGGCGTTCACGCGCTTCACGTACAAGATCCAGCACCTCCATATAGGTTGGATCGATGACGAGCTTGCCATCCTTCACCCACGGTATACCGTCATATGAGTTCGATATGGCATTCCAGTTCGCCAATGCATGTACTTTATTCCCGCTAAGCTTCTGTACCTTCTCTCCAATCTCGAAGATCTTCTCCCAAGTATCAATCTGTGAACCCACCTTCTCAGGATCATCGGTCCCCAGATATTTCTTCGCCAAATCCCGGCGATAATAGATGCCCCCAGGTGTTCCCTGATAACCTATCGCTCTGACATTTCCCTCACTGTCCTTTTCATTGGCCTGCACAAAAGCATATTGTTCCTGAATAAGCTCATTGGCGTTATAAGGCGAAGCCGATAAATTCTCCAGATATGGAACATCAATCAGTTCTCGAATATTGGCATTTTCAATCATAAATACATCCGGAGCCTTCGAGGTCGTCTGGAGCGCAGATTTAAGCTTGGTGATATAGAAGTTGCCGGGAATATTGACAAAGTTCACTTTGATGTCGGGATATTTCTGTTCGAATTTCTCAATGGCATATCCAGCTTCATCCGTAAAACTCCACACCGTTATTTCCTGCTGCTTGGTTTGATTGGACGGACTGAGCTGACAACCAGCTAACAACATCGCTACACATACGAATACAATAGTTGGCTTAAACCACTTCTTCATAGGCCCCCTCCTTCTAAAAGGAAACGCTTACATTTTATTAGAGTATATTGATTTCGGAGGGGTCTTTCTCTACAAATATTGTGCATTACCCTTCATATTTTGTGATATTCGTACGGTGTTTCTTGCGAAATTCAGAGGGTGTACAGTCATTATATTTTTTAAAAAGACGATTATAGGAGTTCACATTGTTGAACCCATGGCCGATGGCTATATCCAAAATGGAATCCTGACGGAACAATAACGCCCACTCGGATTTGATAATTCGAAAATGATTCAAGTATTCCATCAAAGTCACTCCTTTGATCTCTTTGAATAATTTGCAGACATGGAACTTGCTGAATTTAATATGTTCCGCTACCTGTTCCAGCTTGATCGGTTCAGCATAATGATCCTCCAGATATTCACAGACTGATTCAAGGAATTCAAATTTTTTGGACGAAGTACACGGCCATTCCGAAGGCGTTAGTTGATCGGTAGTTGGTGCCTTTGTACGTAACAAGAGAACAATAAGATCATACAGCCGGGAAACCATCAACCATCGATATCCCGGCTTTTGATGTTTCTTCTCGGCTATGATGACATCTATATATTGAACCAGATTGTTGCGACTTCCTGCATTCGACGGAATAACGGTTGTTTTATTGAAGAGTTCGCCAAGCTCCTGTATCTCGGCTTCAGTCGTGAAGCTTCCTGTTAACAATTCCAGCCGGAACAAGATTATGGTTAGGTGCTCGGTCCCCGGCAAAAAGCAGTGTACATCACCTGGTTTGATCAGCAGCACATCACCTTGTCCCAGCTCACGAACATGGTCATTCACGCCAATTCGTGCGCTTTTTCCATTAACAACAACCAATTCAAC
The DNA here is from genome assembly GCF_026013365.1 of Paenibacillus sp. LS1. Taxonomy (GTDB): domain Bacteria; phylum Bacillota; class Bacilli; order Paenibacillales; family Paenibacillaceae; genus Paenibacillus. Next base: position 30,101 of record NZ_JAPDOE010000001.1, on the reverse strand, counting down.
CTCATCATGCCAGTGTGCAGCAAAATTAAACTGATCACCTGTATGAATCACCCGAATGGGAAAACCTTCTTCCATATGGCCTGTCTCCAGAAACGTGGGTACGCCCATCTAATCACCCTCCATTTATTTCCTATGCAAGAATCTCTCGTCTTTATTATTATGCATAAATTGCCACACTCCTTTCTTTTTGAATATTTAAAATTCTATTGAACGAAAAAACTCCTCAACTCAGGTTGAGGAGCCGAACGGAATCACGTTCCACGCATTGGATATCCAGTGTATATAAATTCTCTACAGACTCTCCTTTTAACCGTTGAAAGAGAACATGACCTGCAAGCTGAGCCGCATCCGTCTTCGGTTGCCGAAATGTGGTCAGAGGTGGTTGCACATACTGAGATGCCGGGATATTGTCAAAACCAATTACGGATAACTGTTCAGGTACTGCAATCCCATGCTCTCTGAAGGCTTCCAAACCACCAAAGGCCATTTCATCATTTGCAAAAAATACTGCGGATGGCAATTCTCCTTCGAGCAGTTTCTTGGCTGCATGGTAGCCATCTTGCTTCAAGTATTGTCCACCGATTTTCCATGCCGGGTTCTCTTCAATGCCTGCTTCTGCCATGGCATTGAGATAACCTTGATAACGCTGCAGATTACATTCCGAATGGGCTGGGCCACTAATATAGGCAATGGTCCGATGTCCTTTATCGATCAGATAACGGGTAGCCAGGTACCCACCTTGCGTATCACTCATCAAAACCTTTACAATATGTGGAGCATCCAGATCCCGATCCATGACAACAATCGGAAATCCTGCTTCAGATGCCTCAATGAGCAACTGATCTTCAATATTTTGAGCGATGACAATAGCTCCGTCGATTCTTCTTTCACGAATGTAACGATGGGCTGTCGACTTCTCTCCACCCAGTGAGCTACAGACGATCATATCATATCCATGGCTCATCGCGATCGACTGTATTCCATTCACCAAATCCGAGAAATACGGACTGGACATGTCATGGACAATCACACCAATCGTTTGTGTACTCTGACGCTTCATTTCAGATGCAGGGCCGTTCTTCACGTAATTCAGTTGGCCTGCTGCTGCGAGCACTCTCTGCCTTGTTGTCTCACTTACATTACCTTTATCGTTGAGTACGCAAGATACGGTTGAACTGGCTACACCAGCCATCTTGGCGACATCTTTAATCGTTATCATGATATATACTCCTCAAAGACCGTTTCATCTATTTATTTCAATATGACTGAAATACACACCAGATGGTTCACTAGCATTTTAACACGTCAGTCTGATCATGTCTCTTTTCAGGGCGTGACTGCGAAAAAAACACATTAAAGAAACCGAGGTACCCTCATGAAATTCAGCGAATATGTAACAGGTCAGCGCTACGAAACAAAATCCTTGGCATTATCCAAGAGCGATATTATTGCGTTTGCCAAAATCTATGATCCACAGTATATGCATTTGGATGAAAAAAAGGCCACACAGGGCCGCTTCGGTAGTTTAATTGCTTCTGGCATGCAAACGATGAATATCTCCTTTAAGTTATGGATTGAGGTCGGAATCTATGGAGAGCATGTTGTGGCAGGAACGGGAATGAACAACATTCAATTCTTGAAGCCCGTCTTCCCGGATGATGAACTGCATGTCATTGCAGAGGTCATTGACCTACTTCCCCGACGTAAAGGAAATGGGATTGTTACCGTGCTGCTGAGTACATTTAATCAGAAGAATCAAAAGGTATTTCAGGCAGAATTAAGTGCGTTGATTGATAACTGAGAACGAGAAAGCCAAAAAAGCCGCCAATTGGCGGCTTTTCGTAGATATATCACATTGAAGCAATTTTAAACGTTATAACCTTTTAAGACCTGCCCCAAGATTTCAACACCCTTCACAATCTGTTCGTCCGACGGCGTGGAGAAATTAAGTCTGATCGCATTACAAGGATCTTGCTCGTTCACCAGGAATGCATTCCCCGGCACAACCGCAACTCCTTGGGCTGCCGCAGTCTTGGCATAATCAAGCATTGGCACATGTGCTGGCAGATCACACCAGAGGAACAGTCCACCATCCGGTTGGGTATAGGTAATGAACTCCCCCATATGCTCTTGCAGCTTGTCCATCATCAATGTTGCTTTTCTCCGATATACCTCACGAATGCTGTTAATATGCCCCGCGTAGTCATACTCTGTCATGAACTTGTATGCCAGAATCTGTGGAAGCATAGCCGTATGTACGTCTTCTCCCTGTTTCGCGACAACCATTTTCTCCACAACTTCATGTGGCGCTTGTACAAAACCAACGCGCAGTCCCGCCGACAAAATTTTGGAGAATGATCCAACATAGATCACCAGACCCTCATCATCCATTGATTTGATCGTTGGCACATCGTCTCCATTGAATCGAAGTTCTCCGTAAGGATTATCTTCCAAAATCATCACGCCATACTTCTTAGCCAGCTCGTAAATGGCCTTCCGTTTCTCAAGGCTTGTCGTTACACCGGTCGGATTCTGAAAACTTGGAATCACGTAGATCAGTTTCACATTGGGCTCCGTTTGCAGCGCCTGTTCTAGCTTTTCAATATCCATACCGTCCATCTCCATCGGAACACCGGCAAGCTTCGCACCGGATGCCCGGAAGGAGTTCAGAGAACCGATAAAGCTCGGACTCTCACAGATGATGGTATCCCCCTCATTACAGAACACTTTACAGGCCAGTTCAATCCCCTGCTGTGCTCCAGATACGATGAACAATTGATCGGATGGCTTACCCGTATCAAAACCAGTCTTCAAATGTTGAGTCAATGCTTCTCTCAAGGGAATATATCCTTCGGTGATTCCGTATTGCAGAGCCGTGACCGGGTCCTGTTCCAGAATGGATTGGGTAAACGTACGAATCGCCTCAATAGGAAAGGTTTCCGGAGCGGGGTTTCCCGCAGAGAATGGAATCACATTTTGCCCAGAAGAAGCCTTCAGAATCTCACGAATAATGGATGGTTGCAGTGCTGCGATACGATTGGAAAATAAATAGTTCATGTTAAATAGTGCCTCCCGACATTTCATCTGAATTAACTCTCTATCATTACATTAGATTCTATTATACACCAAAAAAAGAGGCCGCCGTTAGCAACCTCTTCCGCATAAGTATTGAGCAAAATTTCAGCCTATTAGCGCGCTGCATTCATCTCGGATAACCGCGTGGCCTTCACGACATATGCGGCTAAACCGGGGATCATCCGAGCCAGACCCGGATAGAATTTATTCGTTTTGGCAAAAGCCAGCTTCTGAATTCTTCTTGCGCGTCTGAGCAATTGGGTGAATTCACGACTTGCTTCCAACGTGTAATTACTCTGCCAATCCGCATGTTCAATGTCGCCTTGCAGGTACTTGTCAGTCCACTTTGCACACAGGAGTGAGGATCGAAGGGCAATGGACATCCCGTCTCCACATAGGGGTGGTATCACCAGCATGGCATCCCCAATATGCGGATATTTGGACCACGGTTCAGGAACATTGGATAGATGCAGCGGCGCAATCGACACCTGCGTTCCGTCTACAGGCTTTCCTTCAGCCAAACGGGCTGCCAAGCTTACATTCGTCTGGGATGCAGTCTGCAAAAAGTCGATAACGGATTTGCCACTTCCCTGCACGGTATCCAATGTCAAGAATGCGGCAACATTCACAGTACCATCCTCAATCGGAGAAATCCCCACATAGCCACCATCGCAAAAATATAACTCCACGCGTGCGGGAATCTCAATGTCACTGAAGTGAGATTTAACGCCAACATATACGGTTTGGTCCCGCAGATCAGGTGCGGAAGCCATCCCTCGAAGCTTTTTACTGCCATTTGCTCCGATGACGGCTTTGGCTCTGTAGCTGATCCGCTCATCTCCCTGTTTCACCTGAACCTCATAACTGGCATCCTCAAGCTGCTCGATGCTCGTAATGGTCGCTTTGGTCATAATCTGGGCTCCGGCTTCCAGAGCCTTCTGATGCAAAATCTGATCCAGTTCATATCGGCTTATACCATAAGCGAATCCTGGCAGCGGTGCTTCAATCACTCCGCCTTGCTGCATAACGATTTTGGCATGATCCATGGTGCTGGGTTTCTTCGCTTGGTCCAGAAGGTGAATGTCCAAAACCTCCAGCATCTCCCTGGTTTCTGGTGACATGAACTCACCACAGGTTTTGTGACGCGGGAACTCCTGGCGATCCAGCAAAAGGGTCCGATGCCCTCTCTCCGCCAGTTGCATTGCACACGTACTGCCAGCAATTCCAGCTCCGATAACGATGACATCTATGGATTTCGACACGTAAGATCACCTGCCTTTCATGGGAATAACAACAGAGTACCGGAATAAAGGCTTCCATTCATAGGTCATCGTGTCATGATTTAGCCGTTGTTTGAGTTCCCGCCAATCCTTCCCTGTAAAACCTTTGGCAACGGAAAGCGGGCCATCATGACGAATGTAACGATTGCGCGAGATCATACGTGTTGTAATCCAGACCGCCTTATAGGATACGGGGTGACGGTGAATATCATTAATGACAACACCGTGTCTGGATGCTCGCAGCATATGAGAAACCATATCAACCAGCTGATCTCCGTCAAAATGATGCACGAACTGGGAGCCTGTCACGATATCTGCGGAAGCATCAGGCAGTTGTGTAAGATCGGCACGCTGTACGCGAACTCGGGGTTCATCACGGAATAGTTGTCTCGCTTCCTCACACGCTTCTTCCGTCAGATCAACCAGTGTAATCTCCAATTGAATGCCCTGACGATCCGCCCATTGCAGCAGCTTCTGGTTCACATCTCCTGAACCTGCCCCCACATCCAGAAGAGTCAGCTTATCCGGCCTTCCGACAGAGTTCCATAACTTCTCCACACCAGCCAGAGTTGGGCCAGGTGCTGCAAATATTTTGTTAAGCCTTCTCAGATGTCGGAGTGCTTCACGCAGCTCCTCGCCTCCCAGCGAGAAGTCATCCATGAGTTCATCTTCCTTGGCCCGAATGGACAATGTTCTAAAGAAGGACATGATCGTGCTCCTCCGTTCTCAACCCAAGTATCGGGATATCGGATGGGCTCGTATACTGATTCATAATAAACCTCCTGTTATTGGTCATTATTTCCTAATTAGCAACGCCTACCCTTAACAATATCGTTAATAATTTCAAGAACGCTCTTAATCTACTTTATTAACAGATCCGTAAGCTCAGAAGCTTGGTTTCAACAAGCACTTGAAACAACTACACAAATAAACCAAAAAAGCCGCCATTAGGCGACTTCAAGGTAACCAGATTCCTTCTAACATAATTTTGATACACGTTAAATTATTTAGAAAATGCCTCTCTAATCTTGTCACTCATCCGATACCAGGCATCCTCAGCCATCTGGAGGTCGCCGAAATGCGTAAATCCATGAGCGGCCCCCTCATACTCCTTAAGAGTCACCTTCACACCACTTGCTTTCAGCCTTGCTGCATATGTTCTCGCTTCTTGAGCTAGTGAATCTTTCTCCGCAGTAATGATCAATGCTTCCGGAATTCCCTCTAATGATTTTGCGAGCACAGGTGAAGCTAACGGGTCATGTGCATCTTCAGGCGTAACAAGGTACATCGCGTTGAACGTTCTGGCGATATCGGCTGGAATCGCTTCTTCAAAACTCGGTTTCTCGGCCGGATCTGTAGCCACATCCAACACGGCATAATCCATAATTTGAAGAATAATTGGCAGCTCGCTTCCACGTTGCTGATTCAACAAACATACTGCTGCAGCAAGATTACCACCAGCACTATGCCCCCCAATGGCGAATAGCGACGGGTTAACCGATAAGGATTCGGGATTGGCGTGTACCCACTTTACAGCGTCGTAACATTCGTGTACCGCTGTTGGAAACTTATGCTCTGGTGCAAGACTGTAATCGATATTGATAACCACACAATTAGCACGATCAGCGATCAGGCGACACCATGGATCATCCATCTCTGCTTGTCCGAAGATGAAGCCACCCCCATGCATATTGAAGAAAACTGGCAGAGGAGCGGAATGATCCCTATCCGGTTTATACACCAGTACACGCGTATCACCTTTTGTCGTAGGAATCATGACTTCTTCCACTGTGACAGCATACGCGGAACTGGGTTGAAGAGCTGCACCTGTACCGACGACATTTTGACGCATACGTTGTACCATTGCCATTTGTTGTTGTTGATCCATCGTTATCACTCCTTATTATGATTACCAATGAGTTCCTGCAACCGCAGACTTGAATGATTTATTCTGCCAATGAATTCGTAGATAACATCAATGTTATTTTCCTGTTCTTGTGTCGTTGCCAGTACACCTTCCGTTGCGACGGCATGTTCTTGCGAAATATCGGAAATATGATCCACTTGCGTTCGTACTTGAGTAAAGATCAGGCTCATCTGATCCGTCATGTCTAATTCCTTAGCTATGTAATGATCAACATGCTCGAATGTGGACCTGATGTGGTCGAAACTCTCAAGTACCTGTCCAGTGATCGCTTCTCCTTCTTTTACGGCAGCATTGCCGATGGCGGCCTTCTCCACCACGAGCTGTGTCTTTCTTTTGATATTATGAATGATCTCATTAATTTGTTTGACCGTATCGGAGCTTTCCTGTGCAAGCTTCTTGACTTCATGGGCTACGACGGCAAAGCCAGCTCCAGCTTCCCCTGCTCTTGATGCTTCGATGTTGGCATTCAATGCCAGCAGATGGGTCTGATCCGCGATCTGGTTAATGGCCGCCAGGAAGGTATTCACATCATCCATGCTTTGGTTCAATTCCTGGACGGTCGTCATGGAATCGGTTACCGCTCCGTTAATCATGTTCATCTGATTGCCCATTTGCACAATTCGATCCGAGCTCTGACGAACAACTTGTCCGTTATCGGACGAGATTTGGGCAAGGCGATGTGACATCTGATTGATCTCCACCATCTGCGCATCTGCCGTGTTCATCATTTCGCTGATATGTGTAATGCTGCCCGATTGATCGCGAATGCCTTCCGTCACTTCCTGAATGTTCGATGTTACGGTGTCGCTCATCTGCTTCAGATTACGGATATCATCATTACAACTGGCAATATCGGTATTTAACGTAGATGTGTTCTCTCGAATCACCTTCACCATATTATCGAGTGCCTTCACAAGATCTCTGGCTTCTGCTTCTTTGTCGAGGGCGACCTGAATCAAGTCTCTTCCTCGTTTACATACAAAATACAGAGCCACAATGGTCAATTCAATGAACCCAATGGTCATGAAAAAGGTCGTATCGTATTGCTGATGGTCCGCATAATAGATCACGATATAAGCAATGTTATACATGGCTCCGAATCCATACAACAGAACCCGGTTCAGATAGAGTGAAATGACACAGAGCACAACCACGATAAGCATACCTGCTCCGGGAGATTGGATATATTGCGTGGTTGCAGTCAGAATCGCAATCATTAGCACAACCATGGTCATGACCGGTTTTTTCTTACGATACATCAAAAATGTTGCAATGGAAAGCTCAACGAACAGCGAGAATACGACTGCAAGTTCAACCTGCTTACTACTTATGAAAAAGCAGAATGCGACCAGTGTCAGCCATAGAATCGTGGCAATGATTTTATTTACTTTGGCGGTGTTGTTTCTAAAAAAGCTGTTGTCCATAACTTGCATGGTAATTCCCCCTCAACGACTTGTGAACTGCTCTGCGATGATTTTGGTCATGATTAAAATGATATTGAGCAGGAGTACATAACACCATTCCATGTGAATCCCTCCTCATTCATCTCCCTGTTCGTTTGTTGCACTCCCCTGCTCCCTATTGGAGTCCTTGTTCTTGTGGAACATCATCCAGACTCCCATCAGACAAAATAAAGCACTGCATCCCATGCCAAACAGGCTACTGGTTTTTAATGCAAGAGGTGAGGCTTGCATGGTAAGCAGTGTCGCTTGCGTCACGACGATGGATACCATGGCATCGGTGAAATTAATCATTTTCAATGTAGACATAATTGGGTTATGGAGATGACGATTAGCCCAGGTACCATATATGGCAAAAGCCAGCTTGGTAAAGGCAACTGTAGCTACGACATACACAATCATGCCGCTATAGATAAAGGCATCGCCGATCAGATACATTCGCAGGCAGACTATTGAATAGGACACGCCCAGAAAGCAAAGGAAAAGACCTCCGCGCTTATAGACCGTAAGCTCCAATGCATATCTCTCTTGGGGAGTCTCCATTCCTTTGGCAACTTTATATTGTTGAAGTACCTGCCCTTTGGCTACACACAGAATCAGATAATACACAGCATTCGTAATGAACCACCCGGAAAACAGATAGATCCCCAGGATTAACTTGCCTATTCCGATCAAAGCATTGATAACAAGGGAAGCAACGTTGATCATGGCCGTTCGATCTTGCTTATTTCCAAGGTAACGGGCCCACATGGACTTCAAGTATGTCTTCATTTTCATAGGATATTCACACTACTTGGCGAGCAGACCATTCGCCTTTTCACATACCTCGTATATTTCGTCATATTTCTTGTCGATGTAAGGCGTTACCTTATTGGACTTTTTCTTGCGAAGCCCGCAATAGCTGAAATACGGGATAATCCAGCCTGCGAAACCAGGGATCGCCAGAGTAATGGTAAGAGGCAGCATGTTGGCCTGATATGCAAACACCGAGCCAGCCATACAAGCTGTACCGACAATTCCGATGATATAAGCAACGGCAGAAGCTCCCATAATCTTGAATCGTTCCAATGTTGCTATCTCGGTAACACAGGATTCGAATTGTCTTTGCAGGCGGGTCAACTCCGCTTTGTTCCGAATCTTGCGATCCCGCTTGAACTTCATCGTGACGGAACCCACGTTTTGAAATGGTGTTGAAGTAGCTTCCAGAATCCAGCCGAAGTGCGCATATCCATCCGTATAAATTGATTCAACATCTTGCTTAACAATAACGTCTTTATATTCATAGCCGACGAAGCTATGTTCTGTTCTGATCATCTCACTCATCTGTGTCATCACTCCTTCAATTGTTTTCCTATATCCCTCATTGGATGTTCCTATCGTACCGAGCAAATGTTTATAAGTTGCTTATGAAATGTTTACGAAATATGAATAAAAGCCTGAATTCGATGATTTCGAATTCAGGCTTAGCTATTACAGCTCACGGAAATAGGCTATATGTTACTCTCCCACTTTTAGCTTAACGGTGAAGGTTGTGCCCTTCTGGGGTTCGCTCTCCACCGAAATAGCACCACCTACCAACTCAATGACACGCAACGAAAGAGCGAGGCCAAGTCCATTCCCCTCTCCGTGATGGGAGGGGTCCCCTTGAAAGAATTTATCGAAGATATGTTTCATCGTTTCTTCATTCATGCCACAGCCTGTGTCCGATACCATGACTGTAATGGTGTCTTCATCCGATGTCTGCTTGAGGATGATCTTCCCTCCGGGAGATGTGAATTTGAGCGCATTGGAGAAGAGATTATGCCATACGATCTCCAGCATACTTTCTTCCGCACGAATAATGGCACGATCTTCGATATCCACCATGAATTCAATATCTTTTTCTTCCCAGGTCTGTTCAAAAGAAAGAGCACATTCAGCAAGCTGCCTGCACAGATCATAAGGCTCGGCAGCAGGGATAATTTCCTGATTCTCCAATTTGTTCAGCTTCAGGATATTAACGACGAGAGTCGCAAGTTTGTTCGTGGAAGAAATGATGGTGTCTGTGTACTCTTTTCGGAGTTCTGGACGTATATCATCCTGCTGCAACGCCATGGCATAGCCGTGGATGACCGATAACGGTGTCTTAATCTCGTGAGATACATTGGAGATGAAATCATTTTTCAACGTTTCAATACTGTTCAGCTCTTCTACCATTTTATTAAAATCCTCGAACATCACATCCACGTAGTTCTGCTTATCCGCCCGGTGAATCGGTTCCAGATATACGGAGAAATCTCCTTCCGCTACCTGCTTCGCAGCCTCACTGAGTTTGCGCATTGGCTTATCGAAGGCATTATACTTCTGCCTTGCCGTCACCAGACAAAAAATAAGACTGACGATGACCCAGTAACCCGAGATACCGAAAATGTAAGGCCATGGGACATAACCCACGGGCAGATAGGCGTTATAGATGAGAGCTTGTCCTGCGGTCAACGTAGACAACAAGAGATACGTACCGAGAAACTCTTTCCATGATAGTAGTGGCTTTTTAATTCGCACGTCCGTGATCTGTGTCTTGCTCATTGCAATACGGCCTTGTAGCCAAGTCCGTGCACTGTCACGATTTTAAAATCCTCACACACGGAGAACTTGTCCCGAAGTTTCACAATGTATACGTCCACTGCACGCAGGCTGGTCTGACTGTCTATGCCCCAGAACTCGTCCATCAGCTGTGCACGGGAAAAGGTGTGCTTGGGATAGGAAAGCAATTTGTAAAGGATATTGAATTCTCGCACAGTTACGGAAACTTCCTCTCCATTCACCGTTGTTGTCATATCATTTGCATCCATCAACAGACTTCCTACACTCAGTTTCTTCTCATGGGCAATATTGGCCCGCCTTAACAGCGCACCTACACGCAGGACGAGCTCGTCCAGATCCACGGGTTTGACCATATAATCATCAATCCCTGCCTGATACCCCTTTTGTTTCGAGGAAATATCGTCACGTGCTGTGACAAAAAGAATGGGAATGGTTTTATTAATCTGTCTCACCGTCTCGGCAAACTCAAATCCGTCGATCTCTGGCATCATGACATCGGAAATCAGAAGATCGTACATGTCGTTATACATCAAATCATACGCCTCTCGCGGATTAAAGCATCCGATAGCGTGATATCCGTTATTGGTTAGATATGTACAGATAATACGATTCAGTTTAATGTCGTCCTCTACCACAAGTATTTTGATCATCTAATCATCCTTTCGAGCTACATGTCCTCATTATAATGTCCAGATGTTAAAAAATTGTTTAAACCGTCTATCTATCATCTCTTAAATTAATATCTCATAAACAATATTCAAACAACACGGAAACATCGCTGCATCATGATAAACGTACTCAGTCGCTCAAGCAGTGAATGATAATCAGTTATAAGGAGTGAGTCATGATGAAAGCAGCTATTTATTATGGTAAAAATGATATTCGTGTGGAAGAAAAACCAATGCCGGTTGTTGGTCCAACCGATGTTCTGGTACGAAATCTGCGCGGTGGAATCTGCGGAACCGATATTAATATTGTTAAAGTGGGTCAAGGGGATATGGGCATCAGCCTGGGCTCTGAATTTGGACATGAGATGGTTGGTGAAGTTGTTGAGATCGGATCTGACGTTGCTTCGGAGATCCACATCGGGATGCGTGTAGGCATTAATCCCATTACCGCCAAAAAAGTCGGACGGCGCAAATCGCTGGAATGCTCCGGATTCTCCCAGTATGTACTGGTGGAAGAAGCCAAGCTTGATTATAACTTATATGAAATAGATGCAAGTGTTCCGGCAGAAGTAGCCTCATTGATTGAGCCTATGAGCGTAGGACGACATGGTGCATTCAGTGCAGATCCGAAACCTGAAGATCGAATTGTCGTCATGGGCGCGGGTCCGATTGGCCTGCTGGCTGCTGCAAGTCTGATTGCTGAGGGCATGAAACAGGTATGTGTTGTCGATATCGATGAATGGCGTCTCGCCAAAGCTGCAGGACTCGGTGCTCTAACCGTGAATACCTCGGCTACTACACTTGAAGAGGGACTTGCTGTACACTACGGTACCGTGAATGTATACGGCGTTGAGGTGCCGAATGTCGATGTATTTATCGATGCGGCTGGTGCTCCGGTGTTGTTCGAGAAGATCATGAAGATCGTCAAACCGCAGGCCAGAATCTCCATTATTGCCGTTTACAAAACCGAGGTGCCTATCAGCCTGCAACAGGTGATGTCCAAAGAAGTGCAAGTGAAAGGTTCTAGTGGATACACGCACGAGGATTTCAGCAAGGTTGTGGAACATCTGACCCACTTCCATCATGAATTGTCGACCCTTGTAACACAGGTATATAAACTGGATGATATCCAGGAAGCTTTTAATACAGCCATTCAGGCCAAAGGAACGGTTAAAGTGGTTGTGGATTTAACTTAATACCTCACGAACCCGAAAGCATTCTATCTGATTTCAGATTGAAATTGAATGACAAAAGCCACCGGAAGGTGGCTCTTTGTCGTTTATCTTTACTTACCTTTTCTTCGAAACGGATCTATAATCGTAAGCTCAACGCTTATTTGTTTATTTGCACGCGGCTATACCTTGTTCCAGAATCCCCATTGCGGTAATCGTTTCTTCATCTTTGATGACCTTATCCTTGCCATGCACAATGGCTTGATAGATATCGTCATACACTCGGGCGTAGTCGCCAATCTCCGAAACCACTTTTTCCTCATGATAGATTCCTTCATCATCCAGATATGTCAAGACGCCATAGTGCTGCGGGAGATCCACGCCAAAGTCAGCATGTCCCTTCGGAAGATAAAACAATTTCAGATGTTCCTCCTGCCGGTCCTCCGTTTGTTTCACGAACATACCCTTCTTGCCATATACCACAAAGCTTGGACGGGGCTTCAAGCGGAAAAAGCTTGATTTGACGGACACTTTAAGTGAGGAATAATAAAAGTCCAGGTCAAAGTAATCGTTCATTCTTCCCTCCCCAAGCAGTTGGCGCACATCGGAATGGATGGTATCCGGTTTGCCGAAATAGGACAACACCTGATCGATGGTATGCACCCCATGTCCGTATAGATAGCTGTGATATTTGGAAAAATGAGAGATGTTGTTCGGGATTTCCGGACGGTAGTAATCGTAGTGCATCTCTACCTCCAGCAGATCCCCCAGCTTCCCTGATTCAATCACTTTCTTCGTTGTAAGGAAGTCCGAATCATACCGTCTGTTCTGATAACATTGGATCACCAGATTTTTCTCTTTCGCATATTGGAAGATGGATATGGCTTCGGCCTGGGTTAACATGAACGGTTTCTCCACAAGCACATGTTTGCCGTGATCAAGTGCCATTTTCGCGTATGAGTAATGGGACTCTGTATGAGTGCAGACCACTACCAATTGAATCTCCTCATCATTCATCACCGTGGAGACATCATCCGTGTAGTTTACGTCAGGTACACGATCCCACTCGGTTTTATCCAGATTGCGTGCATATATGGTTTTTATGTTCAGATGATCCCTATTCAATGAAAATGGAAGATGGTAACGATTCGCACTTTTACCATTACCAATGTATCCGATGGTTAACATAATCATTCCCCCCAAGGCTCTTTTTCATTTATTATAAAAGAAGACAGCTCTGAATATAGGCTTTGCCGCCATAACGGTACAATCGACCATTTTTAGGTATGCCTGACGGTCTGTCTGTAAACAAAATGTTTAATGAACGCCCGTAATCGACGTTATTCAACTTACCTGGGGTGAACTTAATGAAAATACTAACTCAATTAACCGACATGCATAACTTTACACCAAACGAAAAAAGCATCGCTTCCTACATATTGACACATAAGGACCGTATTCTTCATTTAAATGTGCAAGAACTCGCGAAAGTCACCTATACCTCACATTCGGCAATTAATCGACTCATTCACAAACTTGAACTCACAGGCTTCAAAGAATTCATGATCAGACTTGCCCGGGAATTTGAGAAGGACTCCGCCCAGAACATATCCAATGTGGACCCTAATTATCCGTTCAGTCTGGGTGAGTCTTCGCTTCAGGTGGCAAAAGAAATTGCCGAATTAATGAAGGAAACCATCGATAAGAATGTGGCTTATATGGACGATGACTTGCTGTCACTCACAGCGCAATTATTGGATCGGGCTGAACGGATATTCATCTACGCCATGGGCGATTCGCAGATCCGGGCGAAAAGTTTTCAAAATAAACTGTTCAAAATAAACAAATATGTAGTTATTGCCACCGAGCTGTCTGAATGGGCGCACCATACCGTCAACCTGACCACAAAAGATTGTGCTATTTTCCTCACCTATCATGGAAAATCTCAGAGTTATATTACAGCGGCCCATCATTTTAAGCGCGAACATATTCCTTTTATCACCATCACAGCAACCCGTCACAGCGAACTGGCGAAGCTCAGCACGATCTGTATCCGAGTTCCCAATGATGAAGTGAAGCTTGCCAAGATTGGATCATTTTCTTCCCAGATTGCTTTTGAATATGTGTTAAACGTCATCTACTCCTGTATCTATAAAATCGACTACGCGACGAATAGGCAGACTTCAGCCGAGACATATGAGAAACTCCAGGTCAGTGACCTGTTAAGTGATGATTAATGTGAGTTACATGAAATGCTTCACTATTCGGCCAGAGATTCCCGAACGCTTTTCGGAAGGGATTTGACAACCATATCATAAGAGTGATCGATCATGACGTAGACATCCTCATCTGACAATGAACCATCCAGCGTAATGGTATTCCAATGTTTTTTGTTCATATGATATCCCGGTTGAACGGCTTCATGCTGCTCTCTCAGGTTCTCTGCAATAATGGGGTCACATTTTAAGTTCAAGCGACAGTTCTCTTCGTTTTCAAAAATAAGCGCGAACATCTTACCCGCAACCTTAATCGCGACTGGATTAGGCCCAAATGGATAATCCTTGATCGCACCTTTCTTCTTCAAACCGTATTCAATCACTGTATCTTTCAAGTCAGTACCTCCCTTTCACAATAGACGATATAATGATACCGAATGTAAGTTCGTATGTAAATAAGCTTGTTACACATAAAAGCTCATAATAAAACCTCCTCCATATGAATGGAGAAGGTTTTATCTGGATTTATTTAAATCTTAATTGGCTCTATCGTTTCGTGTTTTGCTGCTTCGGCTGAACGAGCCATTATTGGGTTTACTGCTACTGCTGTGTGATCTACTGCCGTTGGATCTGCCGTCGTTTGAACGACTACTATTGGATCTACCATCGTTTGAACGACTACTAGTCGTTTTGCCACTCTTGGCAAACCACTCGGATTTGGGCTTGCGTGCCGGGTTCGCCTTGGACTTGGCCGGTTTGCCTGCAGATGATTTGTTAAAGGCAGGTTTACTGCCTGGTGCTTTGTTCGTTTTTTCAAACACAGGTACACCTGTCATTGGATACGGATGACCTTTCACTTCAGGAATCGTCTTCTTGATTACTTTCTCGATATCCCTCAGGAATGGAAGTTCGTCTTTCTCACAGAATGAGATGGCCATCCCGCTTTTCCCTGCTCTACCTGTACGTCCAATACGGTGAACATACGTTTCCGGAATGTTAGGCAGGTTAAAGTTAATGACATGCGACAGCTCTTCCACGTCAATTCCTCTTGCCGCAATATCCGTCGCCACCAGTACTCGCGTGGCCCCGCTCTTGAAGTTGTTCAGTGCCCGTTGTCGCTCGTTCTGAGATTTATTGCCATGAATAGCCTGTGCCGTAACATTCACTTTGGCCAAATCACGTGTAACCCGGTCAGCACCGCGCTTCGTGCGTGTGAACACCAATGCCGTGACGATGGATTTATCCTCCAAAATTTGGTTCAACATCTGCTGCTTCTTACCATTCTCCAGCAAATATATAGACTGCTCGATGCGGTCTACTGTGGAAGATACCGGTGTGATTTCTACTTTGACTGGATCAACCAGCAAGGTTTTAACCATTTTAGTAATTTCAGGAGGCATCGTAGCTGAGAAGAACAGTGTCTGCTTCTTGTTCGGCATTTTGGCAATGATTCTTTTCACATCATGAATGAAGCCCATGTCCAACATCCGGTCTGCTTCATCCAGAACGAGAATCTCAACCATCTTCAGATCAATACGTCTCTGGTTAATCAGATCGTTCAATCTGCCAGGCGTTGCGATAATAATATCTGCACCTTGATTCAGCGCCCGCTCTTGCACTTTTTGCGAAACACCACCAACGATAGCCGTACAACGAATGTCCGTATACCGACTATATACCTTGATGTTATCCGCGATCTGAATAGCTAGTTCTCGTGTAGGTGTTAAAATCAATGAGCGAATATGTCGTGTGGACTTCGATCCTTGTCCTTTGGATCTTTCGCTCAATAATTGAATGATCGGCACCGAAAATGCTGCCGTCTTGCCTGTTCCTGTCTGTGCACATCCCAGCAGATCTCTGCCCGCTAATACAGCTGGAATTGCCTGTTCCTGTATAGGCGTAGGATTAGTATAGTTTGCTTTGCTTAACCCTTCCATAATAGAGGGGATAATATTTAAGTCGTTAAATGTCATGTTGTCTCCTTCATTTACGCACATCTATCAATAAGACGTATCTTTTATTTCACACGTAACGTATAAGGATACCATTAAAAACGCAATCTGTAAATTATCTTTTTATTTTCATTTTTTCAACTGACCAATTTAAGACCTACTGCTGATCCGAGTACCATGGCGATAAACACAATTCTCAAGGCATTTCGAGGTTCTCCGTAAAATACCATGCCAAGTATGGCACCGCCGGAAGCTCCTATTCCAGTCCACACGGCATATGCTGTTCCCATGGGAAGAGTTTTCATCGCCAGAGATAGAAATATAAAGCTCAAACCAAACCCGGCTACCAATAGAACCAGTGAAATGAGATTACGGTCTTTGTGCAACTTGTTTATCATAAGCACTCCGATCATCTCAAATACGCCTGCCAAGATAAGAAATACCCAGTTCATTAGAGCTGCACCTCCTTATTCTTCTCTTTACTTAGCATTTTAAGACCAATTACACCGAGTAAAAGTACACCAATGAGTATCATTTTTCCGGTTTGCACAGGTGCATTAAACAAAACAATCTCTGCAAGCACTGTACCTGCGGTACCCAGGCCAACGAATACTGCGTATACGGTTCCCACGGGCAGTGTCCGCGAAGCTGCAATCATCAAGGAGAAACTAATGATAATCGCAATTAGTGTAAGCCCCCATTCCAGCAGACCACTGGCATGTTTCAATCCAATGACCCAACCCACTTCAAACAGAGCAGCAATCACAACCGACATCCACGTTTTATTCATTCCTGTAACGCCCTTTCTCTTCTACATTTTTTGTACAACCCGTAAGGGTTCATTAGCGAAAAAACAAAAAAAGCCCGGGAAACAAACTGCATGAAGCAGTTCATCTCCCAGGCTTTTATCCCTCCGTGGCACAACCAACAGGTTGCGGGTTTACTCTCGGACCAGACCGACACAACCGTCGCGGAACCCTAGAAAACCTGTTTTTATTCTAATGTGTCTCCAATTATACACACTTCTACTATCTTGGCAACCCTGATATTAGGATCATTCCATTTATTTAATGATGATGCCCATTAATCCTACAAATGTGGCGGCTTGATGCGGTGAAATCACACAACCGTTGAGATCTTCCATGGTCAGCACCAAAGAGTCAAATTGGCAATCGCTAAGATCAAAATCCTTCATTTTGGTCCCCGTCATGGAAGCTTGGTCGATGTTACATTGAATGAACTCCATTTTTTGAAGTGCAAGATAGGCAAAGTCCGCACCAATCAAGGTACATTCCGAGAAGGAGACCTGTTTCAGATGGGCAAAACGGAAGTTGCTGTAGTCTCCTAAACCATGAAGGAAATTGACATTTTGCAATCGACTATTGGAAAAATCAGTTCCGACAAACTTGCAGTTATGCCATTCGATCCGATGCATAAAGGCACCAGAGAGATTGACATTGGAGAAGTCGCAGTGTTCGAACCGGACATCGGTGAACTCAAACTGTTCCAAAGTTGACTCCGAGATCGTCACATGTCTAAATACAACATTTTCAAATGAAACCTTACTCGCTTCCTGTTGATCCAGCATGATGTTCTCGATCAGTTTGTGTTTGTACTCAACTTTGGATTCGAGAAATACAATCGTTTCCGGTTCGAGTAACTGCTCCTGAATCTTGGGTTTATCCATTTTCATCCCGTATTCCCCTATTCCTTTATAGCTACAACTCGCAGTCGGCTTCTGTCCAGATACCATTGTGCATCCCGCATCAGTTGTGGCTGTACCTTCTTCTCAACAGTATCCATAATAACACCCTGTTCTGCAAGCGTGATTCCCTTGAATAAATACTCAGCAAAGCTGGTCAACCACTTTCTGGCACCTGGCTTGAACGGGGTAAACTGGTCCACGTAATGGGCCAGACTAACTCGAAAACCGTTTTGCTCCAGTAAATTCGCATATTCGCCAATGGTTGGGTGATACCACGGATTCCTACCTTCCCATTTGTATCCACGGGCATCTAGTTCTTCCCGTACCGCTGTAATTAATATAGCCGTGTTGCCATTTGCAGCAAACTCAGCCACGAATCGGCCACCCGTCTTGAGCGCTAACTGTATCGATTGAACTACAGCTGGAGCATCTTGTATCCAATGCAGAACGGCATGAGAGAAGACCGCATCGAACGGTTCTTCTGTCCGATAATGACAAGCATTTTCGACTTGAATATTCATATCCGGGTATTTCAGTTTAGCTTGCCTAATTGTCTCCTCTGAAAAATCTATACCTGTTGGCAGTGCTCCTGCCGCTGCAATTTTGGCTGTCAGCTCCCCGTTGCCGCAACCTAAATCAAGGATTCTTTCCCCATGTGATGGCTGGAGCAAGGATAAGATAGGTGTTCCCTGTAACGTTGTAAACGGAATGGAATGACCGCTCCACAATTCGTTCGCTTGATCGGATGAATGTCCGTTATTCATAGAATATAATCTCCTCTTCAATTAAGGATCTAATGTATCTATAATAACTTTAATATAATGGAACTGTCAATTCACTTCTTATATCATTCAAAAAAAGCCGCCAGATGGCGACTTTTCAGATAAAGCACTCTAATTAACTGAGATTTCCTGTTACCGGATGGGGTACATATGCTTCTTCGAGGAAACGGATCTCTTCCGTAGTCAGCTTCACGGAAAGGGCTGAGATCGCATCCTCCAGATGATGAATCTTGGTCGCACCGATAATGGGTGCTGTTACTGCTTCTTGGTGCAACAACCATGCCAGAGCGACCTGTGCACGAGGAATATCCCGTTGCTCAGCTACTTTCATGACTCTCTCCACCACTTGACGATCCGCATCCGCCATCGCACTCTCATAGAATGCCTTCCCGACCGGGTCGATTCCTGAACGAGCAGTCTGTTCATTCCAATCCCGGGTAAGACGTCCTTTAGCAAGAGGACTCCACGGAATAATACCAACTCCTTCTTCCAGACATAAAGGCAGCATCTCACGCTCTTCTTCACGATACAACAGGTTATAATGATTCTGCATCGAGACGAATTTCGTCCAGCCATGGCGTTCCGCTGTATATTGAGCTTTCATGAATTGCCAGGCATACATTGAAGAAGCTCCAATGTATCTGACCTTTCCGGCCTTAACTACATCATGAAGAGCTTCCATCGTTTCCTCAATAGGAGTTGTGTTATCCCATCGATGGATCTGATACAGGTCTACATAATCTGTATCCAAACGCATGAGACTGTTGTCGATCTCGTTCATAATGGCTTTTCTGGACAACCCCGCACCGTTCGGTCCTTCATTCATGCGGAAAAACAATTTGGTCGCCAGAACAATCTCATCCCGACGGGCAAAGTCCTTCAACGCACGTCCAACAATTTCCTCACTGGTTCCATCGGAATAGATATTGGCTGTATCGAAGAAATTAATACCAGCATCCAACGCCTTCTGGATGAACGGGCGACTCTGCTCTTCATTCAAGGACCACGGTGCCATTCCGCGTTCAGGTACACCGTAACTCATACAACCCAGACATAATCTGGAGACATCCAGACCTGTACGTCCTAATTTCACATATTCCATATTTCACACTCTCCTTGAATTTGTTTTGTAAAAGGGTGTTGTCTCCACCTCTTCGGAAACTAGCTCTAACCAGCATGTGAAGTATATATCTCGATGTACGGAATTTTCTTCCAACTTGATCTGTGATTCGAGCCTGTCAATCAAAATTCGCCTGACATGGATTGATAACCACTTCATCACCTTGTTCACCCAACTTTTCGAATAAACTTTAATTGCTTGGCTCTGTTAACATTACTCTTAGTATGCCGACTCATGGGCTGCAAGCGGTATATCAATCGTCTTAATTGATTGCCTGATCCTCTCAGGCCCCCTTTTGATTCTGTACGGTAAGCTTTATAATGTAACTAGGTTAAACCCGTGAGGAGGAAAACGTATGACCGAAGAATTATTTCAACCAAAACAGGAATTGAGTGACTTGATTGAACGCCATTCCAATCATAATGGTGCAATGGAAACGGCGATTCCTTCTCTGTTTGTCTATCACCATTCAAGGATTAGCGAACCGGCATACAGAGTATATAAACCTTCACTTTGTGTGATTGTTCAAGGGTTGAAAGAATTATTGCTCGCGCAGGAGCGTTATGAATATGGACCTTCCAATTATCTGATTGCTTCCATGAATCTCCCGGTCATCGGGCAGATTATCAAGGCATCCACCGATGCACCCTACTTAAGTCTCAAGCTCGAATTCACACCGAACCAAATTCTGGAAGTATTGAACGAATGCAATATCAAGGTAACTTTCAACGAAAACGCCAGACGAGCCATGTTCGTAGGTCAGATGGAATCGTCCATTCAGGACGCTGTACTCCGGCTTGTTCGATTGCTGGATACGCCGGGAGAAATTCCGTTCCTGGCTCCGTTATACGTTAAAGAAATTCTGTTCCGCCTCCTTCAGGGGCCCTACGGAGGAGAATTGGCGCAGATTGCAGTGGAAGGCAGCAGCACATATCGGATCAGGGAGTCGATTGAGTACATCGTTCATCATTGGGAACAGCCATTTCGCGTTGAAGATCTGGCTGAGACTGCCAGCATGAGCGTCTCTTCATTCCATCGTCACTTCAAAGAGATCACAGCCATGAGCCCATTACAATTCCAGAAACAATTAAGATTACAGGAAGCCCGGCGACTCCTGATGGCCGAATCTGGAGATGCGGCAGATGTAGCGTTCCGGGTTGGTTACGAGAGTGCCTCTCAATTTAGCCGCGAATATGCACGCATGTTCGGTGCACCGCCAAGAGCTGATATCCGACGGTTGAAAGAGAAATATGATATCGTCTTGAGTGAATAACCGAGTATGCACTCTCTATCTCACAACTATCTCAAAAAGGCAAACCAAAAAAGGACAACCACGACGGGTTGTCCTTTTTTCAGTAAATTTAAACCAACGCCTCGACCCGTTGTGGTACCTGGATCTCTTCGTGCAATAATTGAGCGATGTCACGAGTCAGTGCATCCACATTCTCCTGCCGAGTCGCCCAACTGGTACAGAACCGCACCGCACTGTGTGTATCATCAACCTTTTCCCAGAAGGAGAACGTATAACCGCTGCGTAATTTCTCAAGCAATCGATCAGGCAGAATCGGAAACTGCTGGTTGGTTGGTGAGTCGTACAGGAAGCGTACTCCCTGCTGTTCGAGTGAATCATGAATTCTCATGGCCATATCCACGGCATGACGGGAAATATCCAGATACAGACCGTCTTCGAACAACGTTTCGAATTGGATTCCGAGCAGTCTGCCTTTGGCAAGCAGACCCCCTTTTTGTTTGATCATATAACGAAAATCAGGTTTAAGCGCATCATTCAGGATAACAACCGCCTCTCCCATTAATGCACCAATCTTGGTTCCCCCGATATAAAACACATCACACAAGCGCGCAAGGTCAGCAAGTGTCATATCGCAATCGCGTGAAGCGAGTGCATACCCAAGACGTGCTCCATCCACGAAAAACGGAAGACCACATGCTCTGCTCACTGTATGCAATGCTTGCAGTTCT
This sequence comes from Paenibacillus sp. LS1, assembly GCF_026013365.1. Taxonomy (GTDB): domain Bacteria; phylum Bacillota; class Bacilli; order Paenibacillales; family Paenibacillaceae; genus Paenibacillus. The sequence continues at coordinate 8,181 of NZ_JAPDOE010000001.1, read as the reverse complement.
GCCTTGCTGTACATCGTTCCATTCTCCGTTGGCTGGGATATGTAGACCATACCTGGCTGTACACAGTGTTCCGGTGACGACTCATTCATGTGCGCATCGTAGACTGCTCTAACCTGCTCAGGTGTGATCTTTCCGTCCTCGCTTGGAACTGTGAGCACCTTATGTCCGGTAGCTTCAATAGCTCCCGTCTCATGAACCGCAATGTGTCCCGATGTCGCAGCAATCACACCTTGAAATGGACGCAAAATGGAGGCAATCACCGTTGTATTCGTCTGTGTACCACCAACCAAGAAATGAACGTCAGCCTGCTCGTTGTCACAGGCCTGACGAATAAGCATTCTCGCACGTTCGCAGTGTTCATCCGTACCATACCCGCTCGTCTGTTCCATATTAGTTTCCATCAGTTTTTGTAAAATGCGTTCATGTGCACCTTCATTATAATCACATTCAAATCGTATCATCGTGTTGTCTCTCCTGCCTTCTTGTTCAACTTCTCTTGTATGTTCATCATGGAGGTGTATACCTCTTGAATCTCTTCTTCATTTAATTCTTGCATTAATTTCAGGATCTGTTGGTCGGATCGATCATTCAATTGGGCATACAGTTCCTCACCCTTGGCTGTCAGACGAATCAGACTGACCCGGCTGTCGGCAGCAGAATCCACTTTCACCAGCAGTCCTTCCTTGGACAGCTTGTTCACGATTCGGCTCATATAACTGCGATCAATAGTCAGTGTATCCACCAAATTGTTCGCAATGCTCTCTCCCCGAATTCCAATCTCAATAATGACCCGTACTTCTGCAAACGAATACCCTGTTCCGAGAATATGTTTGTCGAGTACACCGAGTATGTTGGTATAAAAACGGTTAAAACGTCGCATGTCAGCCAGTATATCTGGATTTATGTACTGAGAGTCGATGTCAAACCCTCCTTTTTAGTGGACATTGTCAACATTATAATAATCAGGTTAGTGGACGTTGTCAACATTATATTTTCCTTAGCATGTTATAACCTCACTTGTAATATCCAATCAATAAAAAAAGCCGCGCATATGCGCAGCAAGGTTTACTTGTTTTAGATACAAGGTTGTTCTGTCATCGGAGTGGCCAGTGTAAATTAAATTTATATGGATTAAGAGTGACTATATTGCACCTGATGAAGACGGCTATATATTCCTCCAGCAGCGACCAATTCCTCATGGTTACCCTGCTCAGCGATGCCATCCGTGTTCACTACGATAATTCGATCTGCATTCTTGATGGTCGTCAGTCTGTGCGCAATCACGAGTGTCGTTCTACCCACCGACAATTCTGCGAGTGATTGCTGGATAAGTGCTTCCGTTTCCGTATCCAGAGCAGAGGTTGCCTCATCCAGAATAAGAATGGGTGGATTTTTCAGGAACATACGAGCAATGGATAACCGTTGCTTTTGTCCTCCGGAAAGCTTGACTCCACGCTCCCCAATGACCGTATCCATACCGTCTGGCAACGTAAGAATTAATTCCTCCAATGAGGCACGACGGGCGGCATCCCATATTTGTTCGTCCGTTGCACGCAGGTCACCATAAGCAATATTCTCCTTAATGGTACCCGAGAACAAAAATACATCCTGTTGAACAATCCCGATGTGCTTGCGCAACGACTGAAGCTGAACGTCCCGAATGTCCACACCATCTACAGTGATGCGTCCCTCTTCTACCTCATAGAATCGGGGCAGCAAGCTGCAGATGGTCGTCTTGCCTGCACCCGAAGGTCCAACGAAGGCTACCGTTTCGCCTGGTCGAACGGACAGACTGATATCATTCAGAATACGCCGACTGGATTCATATCCGAACGAGACGTTCTCGAAGCGAATATCACCCTTCACACTCTCGAATTCAACGGCGTTTTTGCTATCCGCAATTTCAGGCTCCGTATCAATGATCTCCAGATACCGCTTGAAACCAGCGATGCCCTTTGGATAACTTTCAATGACAGCATTGATTTTCTCAATCGGGCGGAAGAAGATATTGGATAAAAGCAGGAAGGCCATAAAGTCACCCATATTGATTCTGCCATCGATATAAAACCAAGCCCCGCTGATCATGACAAACACCGTAACCAGTCGCATCATCATATAACTGACCGAGATACTTTTCGCCATCGTTTTGTAGGCAAGCAGTTTGGTTTTACGGAAATTCTGATTATCGACCGCAAAGAGCTCTTTCTCATGTTCTTCGTTGGCGAATGATTGCACAACACGCATGCCACCAACGTTATCTTCAATGCGTGCATTGAAATTGCCAACGTCTCCGAAAAGTCGCCGATACGTTTTTGTCATCCGCCCGCCAAATACGATAATGACCCAAGCCATGATTGGGATAATGATAAAGGTTAGCAGCGCAAGCTCCAGATTAATGTTAGCCATCAGCCAGAACGATCCGATTAATGTCATCACTGCGATGAATACATCCTCAGGTCCATGGTGAGCCACCTCACCGATATCGTTCAGATCATTCGTTAAATGACCAATCAAGTGGCCCGTTTTGCGATTATCGAAGAACCGGAAAGACAGCTTCTGCAAGTGAGCGAACATCTTCTCACGCATGTTGGTCTCAATGTTAATGCCTAGCATATGTCCCCAATATGTAACGACATAGTTCAATACGGTATTAAGTGCATAGATGGATAACAACACGACGCAGGCAAGCATAATGAGAGGCCAATCCTGACCGGGCAACAATTCATTAATGAATTTGCTGACGGCAAGTGGGAAAGCAAGCTCCAGCAAACCTGCGATGACAGCACATCCAAAGTCAATTAAAAACAGTTTTTTATATGGACGATAATACGAAAAAAAACGACGAATCATACTTATTCACTCTCACTCTCCAGATCTTTATTGGGGCTTACATCTTCATTTTGCAACTCGAAAAGGTGAATATACTCGTCGATGACCTGATCAATGGCTTTCAACTCGCCACTTATCATCAGGCGAATATGCTCATACTCCTCCTGTCCAAGTTGTCTGGCGAGCGTTGTTCTTCGATTCTGCATCTGCTCCAGAAATACAAGAATCCGACCGCGACGGAATGTTTGCGCACCATGGCCTCGTTTTCCCTGATGTTCACCATGGCCTCCGCCACGTCTTGAACGTTCACCACGTTGCTCATTGTCACTCATATCACGTTTCGGACGTTCACCTTGACGTACACTTCGATCCGTTTCATTCATATCACGATCTCTCATTTTTGCCACCTCCATTACGTGTATACATTTGTATACAACGTATTCATGTATACGATTGTATACGCGTTTAAAAGGGGTGTCAACCTTAATTTTCCAATAAAGTAACTGCGCTTGTATGTTCATCATCTCTTAAACAGAAAAAAGCCGCGATTTCGCGACTTCTTTTGTTGACAGCCCTACTTTATTTCACTCATAAACTTCCTATATTCTTGAACGATTTCTTTGGATCGGGTGTGATGCAAATAATGCTCTCCCTCGAATGTCATCACTTTCCCATGCACAGAATCTTTGACTTGCTCTTCATGCAAGGGTATCCAGCCTTCCGTTTCGGTATCATTCGCTTGTAAGAAGAAAATCACAGGAAGATCTTTGGGGAATCTCAAGTTCTCAGCTACTTTGAAATTAGGACCAAAGTTTTCTCCTTCATTTAGGTTGTTCAGATTAAACGTATTTTTGAGTGAAAGTATTCTAATTTGTTCTCTGGTTTCATCATCAACGTCGGGTGCAATCAGTTGATCAGGGGCCAGTTTCATTAACAATCGGTAGAATCCTGATTTTTTAAGCAGTTTGTACGTTTCGGTTGGAAATGGATCATCGTTACCTCCCTGCGTTGGAACGCTGCTATCAATCCCGACAAAGGCAGTTACTTCGTTTGGATATTTGTTCACATAATCCAGTCCGTAAATTCCTGAAATAGAGTGACCCATGAGCGTGTAACGATCAATATTAAGCTGCTGTAACGCTTCATGAATTTCACTAACCATATTTTCAGTTGTACGCTCTTTTTCAGTTACATCACTTAATCCATAACCGAAAGGCTCAATGACGACGACTTTGTAAAATGGAGATAGCTCATCAATTAGCGGTTTAAAATCAAGGGCCGGAGCTGGTGTTCCATATCCGGGAAGTAATACGACCGTTTCTTCGCCTTTTCCTTGAATCAACACATTCATGTTTTTCCCGTCAACCGCTACGGACTGACCATAGGGCTTTATTTTCCCTTGCTCGGATTTGTTGCTAAATACATTAACGATATAAACAGTGGCAATGAATAATGCAAAAGCGATAACGATGGCTCCAAATATTTTGAGCAAAATGATTAATATTTTTTTCATCATGATGGTTCTCTCCTGTTGAGTTCGTCTATGGTACAACTGTTTGGAACTCCATTCATTTTACTTCTTTAATGAAATTTCAAATCGTGAACCGGCCTCACCTACAAATACAATACGGCCGTTTTCTGGTAATACAACTTCATTCTTGCCGCTGACCACGGTGTAATTAATACAAATTCCTGTCTGGTCGTATACGGCAAAGGCGCTATTTGCGGGTATTTTCACCGTCATGACTTTTCCTTCCGCATTCACTGGTACCGAAAACCATTTAGCATATCCATCTACTTGAATGGTTGTTGCGGATTGTTTACCCGGATAGATGGGTTTTACAAGTTCCTCACTGGCGTATACATAACCCAAAGCTGTAAGATACTCTCCTCCGTCCTTTTTAGAGAAATGAATGTCCATCGTATCGCGTCCGGCAGTACCCGGAATTTGCAAAGGATTGGCTGCTTCGTTAGCTCCAGTAATCTTATTATTGGACATATACCCTGGATTCTCTTTGTTCAACTGAATAGGCAGGATCGATGAAGCATTGAGATAGACCATGGATGTGTATTTCTCATTCACCAGGTAATATTTTTTACCATCGCGCTTTTTCCATGCGGCCGTAACCTCTTTGGATAGTTCATTGGCTTCAAGCTTCTCCGCATTATATTCTGAGAAAGCCAGCTGTCCGAGTCCTGGAACGGATATATAAGATCGAGACCACAGGTAGGTATTCCCGTTTTTCTCCACAACGAATTTCAACTTTTCTGTACCTTCGTCGTTAACAAAAGTACCATCTGCTGTATAGGTGTATTCTTGAGCTGGATTACTCGGAGCTGTAAGTGAAGATACAGTCATTTGTCCAGTCGGATTTATTTTGATCTTCGTAACTGAATTATTGCCACCATATATACCTGCAAACTTGGAGATTTCCTTAGGCATTTGTGCCTTCACGGGTACGCCAAATGATTTTTCCGGATTCCGTTCTGTAATAACGCCCTTTTCCTCAAGTGCGCTGAGTAATAATTCATTCGCAATGAATTGATTGGTTAAGCTCGACCCGCGCGAAGAGATAACGGCTGCAGCCATGTTGTGTTCCGGGAGTACCGTTAATGAAGACTGATAAGATAACGTATCTCCGCCTTTCATAACAGCCTTTATGCCGTATTCGTTGAACGGGAACAAGTTCACACTATCCCACCCTAACCCGTAAGACATAAGCGTATCGCTATCCTCTGGCCACATGCCTCTTTTATACTCTTCTTGCTCCATAGCTTGTACAGACTTACTGGAAAGAATGCCATTGACCTCTCCCGTGAAAATTCGTGAAAATTTGACCAGATCCTCAGCGGTGGAATACAGACCTCCAGTACCGATGATATTATAATTCTCTTTTGGAAGTTGTGCTTCATAAAAAGGTGAATAGATTCCCGCCATTTCTGCCGGGTTAACCACATCTTGTGGCGTTTTGGTATGATTCATATCCAAAGGCTCCGTAAAATACTTGTGTATAAATGCGGTATAACCGATGCCACTAACTCTTTCGACCAAAATCTCGGCTAATGTAAAGCCATCGTTGCTGTAGACGGAGTATGCGCCGGGATCTGCCTTCAGGTTTTGATTCGCCAATTGCTCCAGTAATGTATCATGTGAATACGTGTCATTATCTCCGTACAAGGTGGCATTGTTGAATGAACTTCCCAGAAGACCGGAGGAATGATTTAGCAACATGCGGGGTGTGATCTGTTTGTATCGGTTATCTTTCATTTTAAAGTCAGGCATATAGTTCACAACAGGCACATCCAAATCGATCTTGCCTTCGTCAACCAGCTTCATTACAGCGGCAGTAAGCATCATTTTACTGGTTGAACCGATACCATAGATGGTGTTCGAAGTAAGAGGCACCTTATCGTTTAGATCGTTCTTGCCCGTTTGACCAGACACCACAATCTCTCCACCATCGATGAGTGCATATTGAAGACTCGTCGTACCGTACGTCTCAGTCAGTAATTTGGCTTTTTCGATCACGGCTTTCTTCGTTGTCTCATACGTAAGTTTACTGTTGTTATTGATGGCAGCCGGTGCGGCCATTGCAGATAGCGGGGCTAACATGGTTAACACTAGAGTTAAAGCTGCAATTGAAGTTCGTTTTTTGACTGTTCTCTTGACCACGTTCATTTTCTCTTGTTGTATCATTCGCATCTTCTCCTGTCAGTATCTCTTTATTAGAGTATCTTGCTTTGGTGCTAGACTAAGCTTAACGAATATAAATGTACTGCTCGTGACGCCTATATGAACCGAATATGAACAGGCAAAATAATTTGAGTACACCTAGCTGGATTGGGTTCCTCACAAGCTTATTTACCTGTTGCCTGTTAGCTAAATGAAAAAAGAGCAGCCTGCCAACCTGCAGTCTGCCCCGCTTTTTGAATTAACCTTTCCCATAAGCTTGATGGATTTTGAAGCGATTTTGTTGTGATTAAGTGGAGAATTCATCAATAATTTCTACCACTTCTATTCTGCCGTTAATTAACAGCTCAGGAAGTTCGTTATTTGTATTTCCTTTCCAATATTCTCTGGCTTGTTCGATTTTTTGGGAGAAAGGAGTACCCTCTTCCTTTGGTAAAAGACTGCCATCACCTTCAAAAATAGCCCCAATAACCCGAAGTTTCACTATCTGGAAAACCCTTCGATTGTAAGAATCAAAAAGTTCTTTCCATTTCAGAGCATCTTGATAGTTTTTCGCAGCGTATAAGCAAGACAATCGTGAAGGATAATCAGGATATTCTTGCAGTCTAACCATTTCAACTATTACTTCTCTAATAGCTCTAATTGTTTGCTCTCAATATTTAATAGCTACATCTGCATTCTCTTTATCCAACTTCAAACCTTCATTTGTATAATGACCTTGCAAGATTTGAATAAAGTCTTCACATTTGGAATTCAACTGTTCATTATCAAAAAAGAAGTGATACAAGGTGTTTTTTTGGTTTTTGTCAAAGCTAATTATTTGACCTAGAACCATCTTCTTCCTTGTTACAATGTGATAAACATACAATTCTCTTTCTTGCATAGCCTCCCCCCCTATTAACCATTGTTAACATAGGTAAATTCGGTATTTACCAGCATTATCCTGCCATTTAGCTTAACGAACAGACAGCCGACTAATGTGAGAAAAAATAAAGTGCTAAACTGACTCATGAAAAGAAACAGCGGCAGAACAAGACTTGATAAATAAGTCTTAGACTGCCGCTGTTGTTACTAAACTAACGTTTCCTGTTAGCTCAATCATATCAACTCTGAGATAAACATTGGTGTAGCTCCATCCTCTATATTAAAGCCAAATTTATTATAGAAATCCACTGCATGAGGATAAGAAATTAATACTTTTGTTTTACACCCTTTATATCTATCAAGCATTATATTCATCATTTCCTTACCTATACCCCTACTCTCATAACTCGGATTAATAAGCATATAATGAAAATATACCGTTAAAACACCATCTGACAATGCATTTATTAAACCGACAAGCTTTCCTTCTTCCCAAGCGGTAACAATTGAATGAGAGCCTCTGATCGCTTGTAAAAGCTCATTTGGATACTTGCCAGACTCCCATTCTACCGAAAGAAATAACTCTTGGAGTGCATCCTTAGTGATATCCTCTTTGCTTGAAGCGTAATAAATACTCACACCTATACCTTCCTTTCATAAAACTAACTATGGCACAACAACCGACAAAGCAATTTCGGATGTATCAAAGTGAATAATTACTTTATTTACCTCAATATACTATTAAAAAAATGTATAGAAAATGGATTAACTGAAGTGGAATTTGTATGTATTTACAT